>NZ_CP192240.1:4800000-7037580 GCF_050780145.1 Verrucosispora sp. TAA-831 | reverse complement strand
CAGGCCAGTAGTGGCGGGTCAGCTCGGAGAGCCGACCGAAGGGGGTGACGTGCCCGGCGTAGTGGCCGCGGTGGCTGCGGATGGTGTGGATGGTGCGGCGCCCGACCAGTGGGGTCAGCACCGGCACCAGGCGGTTCGCGTCGGTCCCACCGACCACACGGTCGATCCCGCCGATCACACCCTCGACGGACGGGTACGCGCGGCGGGCGACGACGTCGACGAGGACCTGGCCGTCGAGGGTGACCGCGTGGACGTGGAGCGGGCCGGTCATCCAGCCGTTCAGGTCGTAGGCGGCGAGCAGCACGGTGTCGGGGTCGGCGAGGACCTCGCGGGCCCACGCCGAGGCGGCCGCGCGAAGCCGCAGCCACGACGGCCTTACCTTGGCGGTCCGCTCGATGACTACGCACTCGGTGCAGAGCCGCCGGCCGTTCTCGATGTTCGCCAGCGGGTTGGGTCTCGTGGTCTGGCAGCGGGCGCAGGTCCGCGCGGCGGTCCAGGCGGCCTGCCGGCCCGGCGACAGTGCCGGCATCGCCGCCGACGCGGCGATCTCGTACAGGTCGGTGTGCTTGTTGCCGTGGTAGAACAGCGTCGCTGCCGGTTGCTGGCCCTCGGCCTGGCGGCGGCGGAGGCGGCGCAACATGGTCGCGGTGGCCAGGTGATCGGGGATCTCCCCGACCCGGTACACCGGGAGGCCGGCCGGGTCGGGCTTGCGACTGGCGGTCATGGTGATCCTTCGCTCGTACGGAGACTGGCGCGGATGTACTGGCGGTAACGCCCGGCGTCGGCGCCGGCGAGAACGTGCGGAGTGCCGACCTCAACCAGGCGGCCGGCGGCGCCGAGCTGGGCGCGCAGCGCGGTGATCTCCTCGTAGGTGCCGACAGCCCAGACCTCCAGCCCGAGGCTGGTGTGGGCGCGCGGCCGAGGACTAGGCACGGCGGCCGCCGAACGGCCACGGTCCGGGCGGCTGGGCGTTGAGAGCGGCGTAGCCGGCCCGGGTGAGCCGGAAGCGCGGCGGCGCGGCGTACCCGAGCTGGGCGAGCACAGCGATCGTGATCCCGAGCAGGCGGTCCCGGTCGTCGGCGGACAGCGCCGCGATGGCGTCGGCGGCCTGCTGGCCGGGGCAGACACCGGTGTGGGGGCATGCCTCGGCGTCGGCGTGCTCGGCGGCCGCCGTGACGAGCGCGGCCAGCGCGGCGCGGGCCTGGTCGAGCTGGGCCACGGTCGCCGGGTCAGGCGTCAGGTCGTCCACGGTCTACTCCTCCCGCTCGCCGAGGATCCGGGCCTCCAGCTCGCGGGCCGCCTCCTCGATGGCGGTCGGGCGTGTGGCGGCCGGCGTGGTGTCGGGGTGCTGGACGTCGCCGGCCGCGCCGAGCTTGTTGCAGTCGCGGCAGGGGGCCAGCCCGGTCCACGGGTCCGCCGGCACGCCGTCCTGCTGCACGTAGGGGTGCGGCAGGACGGCGGGCCGGCCGGGGCGGCGGACCGTCTTAGACACGGGTCGAGACGGTCAGGCCGAGCAGCGGGGCCAGGCGCTCGACGACGAGCCGGGCCTGCTCCAGCGGTAGCAGGGTGAGCGGGCCGCCGGCGACCTGGAGGGCCAGGTGCCCGTCGCGGTCGACGTCGTCGACGGCAACGTGGCCGGGGAGCTGCATCTGGGCGGTGACCGCGATGGCGTCACCCATCGGCAGGACGAGGACCAGGCGCTCCGGCACGCCGCGGTGCACACCGCCGGCGGCCGGCAGCGTCGGCACCTCGGCGTCGCAGAGCGGCGGCTGGCACCAGTCGGGGTGTCGGGTGGGCGTCGTCATCGGGCCTCCTCGGCGGGGATGCGGGGCAGGATGGCGGTGGTCTCGGTGCTGGCCGGGACGGCCGGCGATACCGGGGACAGCGGGACCGGTGCCGGCGGCTCCGGAGCGACGGGTGCCGGCGCGAGCCAGCACTCGTCGTACGGGGCCAGCTCGCCGAGCAGGGTCAGCGGACCGAACGTGCCGATCGCCAGTTCGCGGGTGTAGTGCAGGCCGTTGACGGCGGACACCAGCAGCGTCTCGCCGACGTCGCCGGCGTCCTGCCGGTCCTGGACGGCGTGCAGCAGGGTGCCGTCGGTGCCGCGCCAGGTCTGCCCGGGGTGCAGCTCGGGCAGGTGCGGGTGGATCTCGACCAGGTCCTGGAAGCGCCCGTCGCGCAGGGGCAGGGTCACGATGTCGCCCGGGTGGCCCGGCAGGGTGATCCGCATCTGCAGGTCGCCGTGAGCGACGATCGTCGCCTCTGGGATCACCAGCCGGACGGTCGTACCGGGAGGGGTGCGGTCGTAGGTCACCGGCCACGCTCCTTGGCCTGCTCGACGACCTTCACGCCGAGGGCGCGTGCGTGCTGGCGGGCGGCCTGACGCAGCGCGGTGCGCGCCCGGGCCTTGCTGCGGCCGCAGTCGATCACGACCATCTCGCCGCCGCCGTCGGGCCGGTGGACCACCCTCCAGCCGTGCTCGCGGGAGTACCGCGCTTCCGCCAGGCAGTTCTCGGCGTTGTCCGGGCGGCGGGTCGTGCTGAGGGCGGCCTGGGCGTACATCGGTGCGTCGCGGGAGTAGTCGTACTCGACGATTCGGATCTCCGGCGTGCCCTGCTGCGGTGAACGCCGGAGCGGGGCGACGGCGTCGAGCTTGCGCCAGAGCGGGATGAGCCACGAGTAGTCGGCGCCGGTCTTGTCGGTCCACACCCGCACCGGCGAGTGGTCGGTGGCCTGCTCGACGCGCTCGACGGTCTCCTCCCGGCCCACCGGCGACACGAACCGCCAGCCCGGGGCCAGCTTCTCCGCGCTGGGTCGGGTGTCGTCGCAGCCGAGGCACTTCTTGCCGCCGCCGCAGTTCAGGCAGGTCGGCTCGCGCTGCGCGAGAAGCTGGGCGGCCAGGCCCCGGCGGTCGCGCAGGATCCGCAGGACGGCGGAGACCGCACTGGCTGAGCTGTCCTGGTCGATCTCAGCGACCGCGTTGCGCAGCTGAGACAGCGCGTGGTCGAAGTCATAGTCGCCGGTCGGGAGACTCGGGATCTTCGCGTCCGCGTCGCGGCGGAACCAGTCGTCGGTGTTGGTGGCGTAGGTCATCGGGTCGTCGCCTCTCGGTCGCGGAGCCGTACGCGCGGCCGCGGGTGGACGGGACGGTCGTCGAGGTCGGCGTCGTAGGAGAGCAGCGAGCCGGGAGCGGCCTTCTTGGCCCGGTACATGGCGGCGTCGGCCTGCCGGAGCGTGGCGGCCAGGTCGCCGATGACGACCCGGGTCACGCCGACCGAGGCGGACACGCAGACGACCTCGCCGGAGGGCAGCTGCACCGGCCAGTGCCGGGCCACCCCGCCCAGGAGTCGGCCGACCACCACGAACTCGTCGCCACCCAGGCGGGCCGCGATCGGGTACTCGCGCAGGCTGTCGGCCACCGCAGTGAGGAGCGCGTCGCCGGCGGCGTGCCCGTGCGTGTCGTTGACCTGCTTGAAGCCGTCGAGGTCGATCAGCGCCAGCTCCCAGCTGCCCTGGGCGAACGCGTAACCGTCGTCGAGGCCGGCGCGGTTGAGCAGGTCGGTGAGCGGGTCACGGCGGGCCTGGCGCTCCGCCGCCTGCAGCAGCTCCAGCAGGCGGTCGTTCTGGGCGCGCAGCGAGGCCACCTCGGCACGCAGCGAGGCCACCTGGGACCGCCGCACCAGCGGCGCCGCAGCGACTGCGTGGGCCCGGTCCGCCGGGGTCTTCGGCTGCCCCACAGTGGGGGCCTCCGGTACGATCTGCGCCATCTGGGTCTCCGATCTATGGCGGGTCAAGATCCGGTTTTCGTGAGCCCTCGACCGTGTCCGCGGTCGGGGGCTCGCTTGCTACGCCGCGGCTTGGTTGATCAAGCGGCGCTGCGTTGACGGGGCGACCGGCGACGGGATTGGCGCTCCAGTCGGTCGCGGGTCTCCTGGATGGCCCGGTCGCGGTCGCCCTGCGGCGTTTCCTTCTCCTCCGTGAAGGTGGCGAACAGGGCTTCCAACTGGGGGTCGGTGACGTACCGCTCCTTGCCGATCCGGATGTGGCTGAACTGCCGGGCGCGTGCCCGGTCGACCAGCCTCCGAGGCGGAATGCCCAGGAGCTTCGCCACGTCGGCGAGCGGGGTGAGATTGGGCAGGCTCGCGGGGGCGTGGGTCATCGCGTCCTCTCTTCCGCGGTGACGATGCGGCCCTCGGTGTGGGCCTCGATGAACGCCACGTAGCTGCTGAGACGGACCCGGACGGCACCGTTACGGCCGTCCGCCTTGGTGGCCTCGAGGGCGCCCGACTTGATGTAGCGGCCGACGCTCCAGCGGGAAACCCGCAACAGGTCGGCGACCTCATCCACGGTCAGGTGCTGCTCTCCCACGCGGCCCTCCAGCCTGCTACGTGTTGCTGCGTCATGTGCGATGCCGACACTAACTTACTGAGCAATACCTATCAAGACGAAGCAGTTGAAGAGTCCAAAGTGCTGCGCTGGCTTAAGTTGCGGGACGATGCTGTGTCCAAAAGGTGCCCGCGTGCTACAACCTGCTACATGACTGAACGGGGCCCTGCCTACGCTTTCTGGCGACGCATGAAGGCCGAACAGGCGTCCCGCAACTGGACGGATTCCGAGCTGCACCGCCAGTCGGGCGTATCCCGCAACACGATCAAGGACTTAGGGACACGCAAGCGCGTCGAGACAGCAACCATCTCCGCGCTCGCTGACGCCCTCCGCATCCCGCGCACCGAGGCGTACGAACTGGCCGGGATCGTGCCGCCAGACGACGAGGCCGAGGTTGATAGCCCGGCCGCGAACGCTCGTCGGGCGATCCTCGCCGAGCCGCTCTATACCGAAGAGCAGCGGGAGGCCATGCTGCGGTTGCACGACCTGTTCGCCCGCAGTAACCGCCCGGACTAGTCGTCGCCCAGGAGGTCGTCCAGGGCGTCGACCGCAGCCTCCTCAGCCTCCGGCATCAGGTCGCCGTAGATCTCGCTGGTCGTGCTGAGCTGGGCATGGCCGAGCCGGCGCGAGATCGCCAGGGGTGTCATGCGACGGTCGGAGAACAGCCACGCGGCGTGCGTGTGCCTCAAATCGTGGGGGGTGGGTCGGCGACGCAGCACCCCCGAGCAGGCGCAGGTTGACACTGCGTCCGGTGCTGGGCCCATGTGGTTGTGGCACCGCGTCATGCCAGCGGCGGTGACCGCGCCGCACGGTTTGCCGCGGTCGTTTGTGCCGCCGTAGTCGCGGCAGCGGCGCCGGCCGGGCTCGTCGCGAGGCCCTCCTTGATCGGACGGCGGATGTTCGGCGCACCTCATCGCCCGAGCCAGCGCCGGGTTCCAGCGACGCTGGAGGAAGTTGGAGTAGTGGACGGCACCACCAGCGGGCGCGGTGAAGAGGAAGGCGTCGTCCGGCCGGTCCGTCATCTGTGCCTTGAGCGTGGTCATCAGGCTGGACCGAACCGAGAGTTCGCGCCGGCGCCGGCCCTTGGTGGTGCCGAGGTACCAGCCGCCCTTGCCATCGCGCTTCCATGCCCGCCAGATCCGGACCTTGTCCTTACTACCCGCGGTTGTGGCCGGGCGGATGTGGGCGATGCTCAGCGCAGTGGCTTCCGACCACCGGGCACCGGTCGCTGCGAGCAGCTCGACGAGCGGCCGATCCTCCGCCGCGAATGCGGCGAGCAGGATCTTGTACTCGCCCGGCGTGAGCCGCACCTGCTGTTGCTCGCCGGTGTCGTCGTGCTCAACCTGGTCCCGCTTGTACTTGACGCCCTCCGCCGGGTTCTCGGTGATGACCTTGTCCCGGACGGCCGCCTCAAGGATCTGGTTGATCAATGTGAAGTAGCGGGTGACCGTAGTGTTTTTCAGCCCCGGCTCGTCGTCATCCTCTGGGTCGTGCAGCAGGTTGAGCAGAGTGCCGATGTCAGTGGCGGTGATGCGGTCCATCGGTCGCTTCCCGAGCGGCACCTGGCCAAGTTTGGCCAGGGCCGGGTAGACGCGGCTCTCCACCTGGGCCTTGTACGCGGCGCGGGTGCCGGGGGTGATGCCGGTCTTCGCGGCCAGCCACTTCGCGGCGTACTCCTCGAAGGTCTGCACGGTTGACGCGGGTTCGGCAGGGGTCACGCCCATGTCACGGTACACCCGGTCGGCAGCGATCCTGCCTCGGTGGCCGGTGACGATAAGGCGGGCTTCCTCGGCGAGCTCGGGGGTGGCCCAGGTGGTGCGTTCCTTGCGGCCTTCGTGGCGCCAGACGAGTCGCCACGAGGGTCCGTGTTGCTCGATGCTGCCGACGAGCCGCGGGCTGAGGGACGCCTTTGCCATGCGGGGAGGATAGTGTCCCCATGGGGACAATCGCTAGGAGACGGCCGGGATTTGCGGTGACGCACCGTGAGAAACGCACTTGGCGAACAGGGGGAACGTCTCGACGCTCAGCTAGCAGGTACCGACTTGGTCAGACTGAAAATCGGAAGGTCGGCGGTTCGACCCCGCCCCTGGCCACATAGCCTTTCGGAAAATCGGAAGGTCGGCGGTTCGACCCCGCCCCTGGCCACATAGCCTTTCGCCGGGCTACAGAAACGCCGACCAGCGCACTCGCCGGTCGGCGTTTTGCTTTGCGGTGAAGGTTCAGCCGTCCTGGCGGCGTTGCGCCAATCCGCTCTGGATCGCGTCCCAGACGCTGCGACCCGCGTGCAGGATGCTCTCCCCGGTCTGCTCGGCCAACTGGCGGGCCGCCGACGGCTCGGGCCCGGACGACGTCGCCGTGCCAGTCTCCGGCTCCTGCGCGGCCCTGTCCCGCGCGGGCGGCCCGTCCTGACCCGCGCCAGCGCCACCCGGTGCCCGGTCGGCCACCGCCCCGATGGCTCCCACCTGTTGTCCGAGTTCGTCGGTGGCACCGCCCGGTGGTCCGATCCCGGGTTCCGGCGCGTCGCCGGGCCGGTCGGCGGTCCGACCGACGGCCTGGCCCTCCGGTCCGGCACCCCGGCCGGTCGGCGATCCGCCCCTCCGGTCCGCGACCTGGCCGACCGAGGTTGCACCCACCGGGCGGTCAGCGGGCCTGGGCCGGGCACCGCTCGCCGGGTGGCCGGGGTGCTCACCCCTCGGGTCCCTCGCCTGCGGGCCGGGCTGCCCGGTCGGCCCGGCCTGTACGGCTGGTCGGCGTTCCGCCCCGTTCGCCCGCCCGGGCGCGTCGATGACCTGTGGGTTGTGGTCGATCGTGGTGAGGGCGCGGTCGAGGATCGTGACCAGCTTCTCCAGGCGCACCTTGAGCAGGGCCTGGGCCTGCGCGCCGGTGATGTCCAGGTCCACACCCTCCAGACGGACACGGGCCCCGGCGTCGATCTCCACGAGACCGGCCACCCGCGCCCGCAGGGAGAGGTCGGCGTCCAGCCCGTCGACGGAGAGCCGGATCGAGTCGACCGACACCCTCGGCACGTCCAGCAGGACGTCCGGCTCGTCCCGTGCGAGCCCGTCGCCGTCCGCGCCGGGACGGGCGCGCTCCGGGCCGAGGCGTGGCTCGTGCGGCTGTCCGGCCCCGGATACCGACTCCTGCGGCTGTTCGCCCATGCTCTCCGCTCCGCCCCACCGCCCGGACCACCCGGCGGCACCGCGCGGCGGATACCCGCTCCGAAGGCCGCCATCCGCCGATGTCCGCAGCGGACCGGAATCAACCCGTAAGCGGATCTTCCGGCAGGTTACGGCCTTGCCGGGAGCTGCGCAGGCGGGCATCAGCCGGTATGGTCCGGGCCTATGGGACAGGGCATTACCGATCCGGTCGACATCCAGCAGGATCACGAACGGTTCACGATCCACAGCGCCCTGGTCGTCCCGGCCACCCCCGAGCAGGCGTACGCGGTGTTCACCCGCAGGCTCGCCGACTGGTGGGTGACGGAGTACACCTGGTCCGGCCCGGAGGCCCTGGCCGAACTAGGCATGGAACAACAGGCCGGCGGCATGCTCTACGAGATCGGTCCCTACGGCTTCCGCAACGACTGGGGCCGCGTGCTGACCTGGGATCCGCCCCGGCGGCTGGTGTTCACCTGGCAGATCGGTGCGGATCGCGCACCGGTGCCGGACCCGGCGCAGGCCAGCGAGGTCGAGGTGCTGTTCACGCCGGAAGGCTCGGACACCCTCGTCGAGGTCGCACACCGGCACTTCGACCGGCACGGCCAGGCCGCCGAGGGCTACCGGCAGGCGCTGACCGCCGGCTGGCACGAGCTGCTGTCCCGGTACGCCGGCACGGTGGTCCAGTCCGGCACCTGAGGGGCGGTGCCCCGACCGGTCCCGCCGATCGTGGCGGCCCGGCACCGCAGGGTGCTCCGGCTCACGCGGCACCGCAGGGCGGACCGACTCACCCCGACCGGTGCCGCAGGGTGGCCACCGTCGAACCCGCCAGAGTCAGCAGGCACTCCGGCAGCAGCCCGTCGGCCACCGCCGCGCCGAACAGGGCCCGGGCCGTGTCCAGATCCGCGTTCGCGTACGCGCTGACGAAGCGGGCCACCCAGCGGGCGTCGTACTCGGCCTGGTCGATGTCGGGGAAGTCGAGCGCACAGGCGCCCGGCGGCACCGGATCGCCGACCATGGTGGCGGCCAGACACCATGCCACGTCGTACGCCCCGACGAGCCCGGCCCGGTCCACCACCGCGTCGAATGTCCCGACCACACCGTCGGAGTCGCCGTCGAGCGCCGAACTGAGGACGGCGGCGGCGTCGTCGTACGTCTGCTGTGGCGAGTCGGTCACCCACCGCACGGTAGGGGGCCCGGTCAAGCCACCGCCGGATGTCACTCTCCGTGATTAGTGAGGGCGACCTGCGGATAGACAGGCCTCCACGGTCCCGCCGGACGTCACGGCACGTTAGTCTGCGCAGCGGACCTTCGCCGTAGGAAGGACGACGATGCACATGTCACGCGGCTCGCGGGCGGCAATCCTGGCCACCTGCGCCACCCTCCTGCTCGCCACCAGCGCATGCGGGAACGACCAGGCCGAGGAGGCGGGCGCCGACCAGGTGCGCCTCTACGGTACGGACGGCAACATGCTCAACTCGTACCCGGAAGAGTTGCAGGATCGCGCCAACCTGGTCGACGGCATGAAGGGCACCACTCCCCTGACTCCGCTGCCGGACGACTTCAAGAACCGGCTGCGCTCCATCGACTCGGGGCTGAACGACTTCCTCTACGCCGCCGAGGCGTACGACGCGGTGGTGATCAGCGCCCTTGCCACGGAACTCGCCGGCAGCACCAACCCGGCGGCCATCGCCCGGCAGATCGTCGGCGTCACCAACGAGGGCACCCGCTGCGAGACCGCCGCCCAGTGCCTGAAGTTGGCCCGCGACGGCGACGACATCGAGTACCGCAGCGTCTCGATCACCCGCGCCGGGTTCACCGACGCCGGTGAGCCCGCCACCGCCAGTTACGCCACGCTGCACTTCGACAACCAGCAGCTCAACGACGCCAAGACGGAGTTCGTCGGTGCCGGCGACGAGTCGGCCGCGAGCACGAAGGCCCCGCCGCGCGGCAACCGGCAGACCAGCACCGCGCCGCTCGTCCTCGGCGGTCTGCTGCCCAAGACCGGCGACCTGGCCCTGGCGTACCCGCCGATCGCAGCCGGGGTGGCGCTGGCGATCAAGGAGATCAACGCGGCCGGCGGTGTGCTCGACGAGGACGTGGTCTGGATCGACGGCGACGACGGCACGGACCCGACGGTCGCCAAGCGGACGGTCGCCAGCCACGTCGACGCCGGGGTGCACGTGATCATCGGGGCCGGCGCCTCCGGCATCTCGGCCGCCGTCCTGCCGGACGTGGTGAAGGCCGGCCGCATCCTCTTCTCCCCGTCGAACACCGCCGCGTCGCTGACCGATGCGGAGGACAACGGTCTCTACTTCCGTACCGCGCCGCCGGACAGCCTGCAGGGTCGGGCGTTGGCCGACGTGGTGCTCCGCGACGGGCCGCAGAAGATCGCCATCGTGGCCCGTAAGGACGCCTACGGCGAGGGCCTCCAGGAGGCCGTCCGGGCCGAGCTGGAGCGGGCCGGGTTCGGCGGCGACAAGGTGACGCTGCTCGGCTACGAGCCGGGCGAGGGTGCCGACGCCGCACCGATCAACTTCAGTGACGGCGCCAAGCAGATCAAGGATTTCGGTGCCGACGCCGTACTCATCATCGGCTTCAGCGAGTCGGCTGCGGTGATCCGGGCGCTGGCGGACGCCGACGTGCCGCTGGCCGCGCTGGGCCGCTGACCGATCCGACAGCGACGGCCGTACCGGAGGGTTCCGGTACGGCCGTCGCTGTCTCTGCGGTCGGTCTCAGTGTCCGCGACGCCGTTGGAGGAACTCCGTCATCCGGCGGTGCTTCTCGTCGTCCTCGAAGAGCACCGCCTGGCTGACCAGGTCCAGGTGCGGATGGGCGGCGGGCGGCGCGTCGACGGCGAGCTTGGTCAGCCGCAGCGCCAGCGCCGAGCCCTTCGCCATCTCGTCGATCAGCTCGTGGGCGGCCGGCAGCAACTCCTCCGGTGTCGCCGCCACCCGGTTGACCAGTCCGATCCGGTACGCCTCCGCCGCGTCCACCCGCCGACCGGTGAACAGCAGTTCCTTGGCCCGTGCCTCGCCGACCAGCGCCGGCAGCCGGTGGGTCGCGCCGGCACCGGCCAGGATGCCGAGCCGGACCTCCGGCTGGCCGAAGACCGCCCGTTCGGTGCAGACCCGCAGATCGCAGGCGTACGCCAGTTCGGCGCCGCCGCCGAGCGCGGGACCGTCGACGGCCGCCACGGTCGGCATCGGTAGCGATCGGATCCGGGCGAACGCGGCCGAGTTGATCGCGGCGAGCGCGTCCAGGCGACCCCGCTCGCGCAGTTGGCCGATGTCCGCCCCACCGGCGAAGATCCCGTCGGTGCCGCCGGTCAGCAGCAGCATCCGGGGGCGGGCCTCCAGGTCGGCGCAGACCTCGTGCAGCGCGGCGATCAGGTCGGCGTCGATGGCGTTGCGCTTCTCCGGCCGGTCCAGCGTGACCACCAGCCGGTCCGGGCGTTCCTCGACCCGCAGCCCGCCGCTCATCGGACCGCCCTCACGGGGGCGTCGCCCGCCCCGGCCTGCGCCGTGCCGTCGGAGCGCACACCGTCGACCCAGTGGTAGAAGCCCTTCCCGGACTTCTTGCCCAGCCGCCCGGCCGCCACCATCTCGACGAGCAGCGGCGGCGGCGCGAACCGGTCCCCGTACGCGGCCTGGAGGGTACGGGCGATGTCGAGGCGTACGTCCAGACCCACCAGGTCGGTCAGTTCCAGCGGCCCGACCGGGTGCCGGTAGCCGAGCACCATCGCCTTGTCGATGTCGGCCGCGTCGGCCACCCCGTCGGCGACCATCCGGATCGCCTCCAGCCCGAGCGCCACCCCGAGCCGGGAGGTGGCGAAGCCCGGCATGTCGCGTACCACCACGGGGTCCTTGCCCAGCCGGGTGGCGAGCGTGACGGCGGCGGCGGTGGTCTCGGGGGCGGTGGCCGCGCCGACCACGATCTCCAGCAGCGCCATCGCCCAGACCGGGTTGAAGAAGTGCAGCCCGCAGAAGCGCTCGGGTCGGCTCAGGCCCTCGGCCAGCTCGGCGATCGGGATGCTGGAGGTGTTACTGCCCAGCAGGGCCGGGTGCAGCGCCTCCGCCTCGGCCAGCACGGTCCGCTTCAGGTCGAGCCGTTCCGGCACCGCCTCCACGATCACCTGCGGCTGCGCGGCCACCTCGGTCAGCCCCGCCCGCAGGGTGACGCGTTCCTGGTTGGCGGCGGCCTGCGACACGGTCAGCTTGCCGCGCCGGACGCCCCGGTCCCACAGTTCGGCGAGCCGGGTCATGGCCGCCGCGCCGCGTTCCCGGTCCACCTCGACCAGGTCCACCGCGTGGCCGGCGCCGGCCGCCACGTACGCGATGCCGAGCCCCATGGTGCCGGCACCCACCACCACGAATCGTTCAGTCATGGTGCCACCACCGCAGGGTGACGACGACACGCTCTCCGACGCCGCCGACGCGCGGGATCGCCGCTACGCCGCAATCGGCCCGTACGCTCCGCTCAGTCATGCTGCGACCCTATGCAGCACCGACCGGGCCCGATGCGTGGGGGCGGACGGGATCGGGTACAGACCGCCGACAGCCAAGGGAAGGACGAACAGATGAGTCAGGCACCGGAGACCACGGGCGACGCGGGCACCCAGGAGACCGTCGAGACGCGCGGCGACGAGCGCATCGAGTTGCTGCGCGCCGACACCAACAACGACGGCCGTACCGACGTCTGGGTGGTCGACACCGACGGTGACGGTAAGGCCGACCTGTTCCAGTTCGACACCGACGGCGACGGCAAGGTGGACGTCACGATGGTCGACATCGACGAGGACGGCCAGCCCGACGAGGTCGTCGACGGCGACGGCGGCCTGCCGCCCGAGCAGCTCCCCCCGACCGTCCAGGTCTGACGCTCCGGGTCGGATGTAAGGAAGGGTCCCCTGCTAACGCCTACGGCATAGCAGGGGACCCTTCCTTACATCCGGGTGCCCAGGCGCAGCGTCGCCAGGTAGTACGGGGCGTCGCGGTCGTCCACGCCGGTCAGTCGCCAGGCGGTGCCCCGGACCAGTTCGGCGAGTTCGTCCGGCGAGCAGACCAGGTAGTCGAACCAGGGCGTACCGAGTTCGCGGTAGCGCAGCCGCAGCCGGAGCTGCCCGCCGAGACGGCCCCGTCGACGGTTGCGCTCGTGGTAGCCGCTGTGCACCGGATCGGTGGTGCCGTACGGGTCGGTGCCGTGCGCGATCACCTGCGCCCCGGGGTTGGCCATCGCGGCCAGGGCCGCCAGGAAGGCGGGTGCGCGCTCCCGGCCCTCGAACAGGCCCAGGTTGTTGCCGAGCAACAGGAACGTGTCGTAACGCCGTCCGCCGGCGCAGTGCTCGTCGACCGTGCCGTGCACCAGGTCGCGTACGCCCCGACGTCGGCACACCGCGAGCGCGCCGGGCGAGACGTCCAGCCCGGTCACGGGTACGCCGCGCTCCTGCAACAGCAGCGCGATCCGGCCGGCGCCGACGCCGACGTCCAGGGTCGCGCCCCGGACCCGGTCCACGGCCCGGTGGTCGTGTGGTTGCCACTCCTGCGGCCCGGCCAGGTAGTGGGCGGCGGGCGCGCCGTTGACCAGCCCGTCGTCCCGTTCGATGATCTCGATGACCGGTCGGGGCAGGCGCCCGCCGGCCAGCGGCCGGGGACCGACCCCGGTCGCCACCGCCAGCGCGTCGCGCAGCAGTTCTCCGAAGACGTCACCGATCCGTGGTTCCCCCGTCACGTCCGTAACGCTAACGGGCTGCTCAGTCAGGCGCGACGCCCGTATCCTGGGCGACGTGACCACGTTGGACCGCCTCTCGGCGGAGAAGTACATACTCCTCACGACCTTCCGCAAGGACGGCCGCGCGGTGCCGACCCCGGTCTGGGCGGTACGCGACGGCGACGCCCTGGCGGTGTGGTCTGCGGCGGACGCCGGCAAGGTGAAGCGGATCCGGCGCAGTGGGGATGTCACGGTGGCGCCGTGCGACGTGCGCGGTCGGCCCCATGGCGAGGCGGTGCCCGCCCGGGCGAGCCTCTACGACCCCGGAGCGACCGATCGCATCCGGGGGCTGATCAAGCAGAAGTACCGAGTGATCGGGCGGCTGACGCTGCTCGGCAGCCGACTGCGCCGGGGCACCGGCGGCACGGTGGGGATCCGGGTCGAGCTGACCGGCTGAGCCGGTGCGCGACCGGGCCGCACCGGGTGGCGGACATGACGAAGGGCGACGGATTCGCGAGAATCCGTCGCCCTTCGTGTTTCCAGCTATCTACCGGCCAGTCAGTCCCCCTGGCGCTGCTGCGGGATCTGCCCCTGCAACAGCGCCCTGACCTCGGACTCGCGATACCGGCGGTGGCCGCCCAGGGTCCGGATGGCGCTCAGCTTGCCGGCCTTCGCCCAGCGGGTCACCGTCTTCGGGTCGACACGGAACATCGACGCCACCTCGGCCGGTGTGAGTAGCGGCTCTGGTTCGTGCGTTCGCGATGCCATCGGTCACTCCTCCACATGTAGAGACATCGGCCGGGGTCCCGCCGGCCGACGCGTCTCCCATGGTCCGGCTAGTCCCCGATGTCCGACATGGGCCGAACGGCCGAACGTCCCTAGACGGACGGATGAACCATGCCCGATTTATACGACTTTTACACGCCAGAAACTACCTTATTCGGACTCATAGTCACGGTTCGTGACGCAACAACTACGAGAGCACCTCATGTTACAGCCCGAAATTTGGGCAAAAGCGGACTAGTTGCAGCGCTCCAGAAGTTGCACGGCCCGCCAGCGCGCGACGAGCTTGTCGTACGCCGCAGACGCCTCTTCCGCCTCGCCTCGCGACAGTCCGGCGAGTCCGGCGGCGACCAGTTCCGCCGAGTCGTCCTCCACGAGCGTCTCGTCGGAGAGCAACTCGACCAGACCCCCGTAGTCCAACTCCACCACCGAGCGGGGATGGAACTCCTCCAGCCACCGGGCGGCCTCCTCGACCGCCTCGGTGATGGGCGCGTCCCCCACCGACTTGCGCAGCACCGACAACGCGCGCGACGAGCGGCGGCGCGCCTTGGAGATCTCGGTCCGGAAGCGCAGCGAGCGGCGCTCCGGCGCGGTCACGTGGTGGCGCTCCTGCGCCTCGAACAGCACGAACCACCGCAGCGGCACGCCCCAGGTGGCGATCTGCTCGTGCACCCGGGGTACGCCGTGCTCCAGCACCCGGGCCCCGCTGCGCCAGTCCTCCACCACGGCCTTGGCCTGCCCGGCCAGCACCGGCGGCACGAACGCGTCGGCCAGCACCGCCGGCACCCCGTCCCGGGCGCTCAACGCGGCCTCGGCCACCCGGATGCGCAGGTTCCACGGGCACACCAGCAGCGTCTCGTCCGTCTCCAAGACGTACGCCTCGTCGGGCAGGTCGGGCAGCCGGGTCCAGCCGGCGCCGAGCGCCTCGATCACCGAGGTCCGCTGCCGGCCCGGACCCTCCACCGGCGCCACCGCCCGCCCCTGCTCGACGTAGCGCCGCCAGTACGCCTGACGATCGCGATCGAAGGCGGTCAGCGGCTCGTACACGCGCAGGTATGAGGCGAAGAGCGACGGCACGGCGCGATCCTCCCACGAACGGCAAGCCGAGCGTTGCTCGGCGTCACCCGGGTGGTGCCGCGTGGCGAGCCGAAACGAGGGCTCGGAACCCTCGACGCGCCCCTCGCCGGGGGCGGAGGACGCCCGGTGCGTACGCCCGCTGGGCGGGATGCGGACGCCCGGGAGAGGCCGTGGGACGCCCGCCGATACTAGGCTCGCACCACCGGCAGCATCCCCGCCGGCTCGACCGAGGTCCGCGTCCCACAAGGGCGCCCGCCGACACAGGAGCCAGTCATGGGCGTATTCGCCACTTCCGACGACCCGGAATCCACGGGCCATGAGCAGGTCGTGTTCTGCCAGGACAAGCAGACCGGCCTGAAGGCGATCATCGGGATCTACTCCACCGCACTCGGCCCGGCGCTGGGTGGCACCCGCTTCTACCCGTACGCGAGCGAGGAGGCCGCCCTCGCCGACGTGCTCGACCTGTCCCGCGGCATGGCGTACAAGAACGCTCTCGCCGGGCTGGACCTGGGCGGCGGCAAGGCGGTCATCTGGGGTGACCCCGAGCAGATCAAGAGCGAGGCGCTGCTGCGCGCGTACGGCCGCTTCGTGGAGTCGCTGGGCGGGCGCTACTACACCGCCTGCGACGTGGGCACGTACGTGCCGGACATGGACGTGATCGCCCGCGAGACGCGCTACGTCACCGGCCGCAGCGTCGAGCACGGCGGAGCCGGCGACTCCTCGATCCTCACCGCCTGGGGTGTCTTCCAGGGCATGCGGGCGGCGGCCGAGCACGTCTGGGGGGTCCCCACGCTGCACGGCAGGCGGGTCGGAGTGGCCGGCCTGGGCAAGGTCGGCAAGTATCTGGTCGGCCACCTGCTGGAGGACGGCGCCGAGGTGGTGGCCACCGACGTGAGCCCCCGGGCGCTGGACTGGGCCCGGACCGCCCACCCCGAGGTGACGCTGGTCGAGGACGCGTCCGCGCTGGCCGCCGCCGACATCGACGTGTACGCGCCCTGCGCGCTGGGCGGTGCCCTGGACGACGACACGGTCGGGGCGCTGCGGGCCAAGGTGGTCGCCGGGGCGGCCAACAACCAGCTCGCCCACTCCGGGGTGGAGAAGCTGCTCGCCGACCGGGGCATCCTCTACGCACCGGACTACGTGGTGAACGCCGGTGGTGTGATCCAGGTCGCGGACGAGATCGAGGGCTTCGACTTCGACCGCGCCAAGCTGCGGGCGACCCGCATCTTCGACACCACGCGGGAGATCCTCCGGCTCGCCGACACCGACGGCGTACCGCCCGCCGTGGCGGCCGACCGGCTGGCGGAGCGGCGGATGGCCGACATCGGCCGGCTGCGCGCGATTCACCTGCGGTGACCTGGCCGTACGTTGAGGGCGGGCCGCGTTGCTTCCGCCCTCAACGTACGTATCCGGCTAAACTGAAGATACGACGCGTTCATGGAGATTTACCCTGTGTCAGGACCGTTCCCGGCATCGCTCCTTACCGGGTACAGTGGGTGACGACTGGTTGACCGCCACGCGCGGCGGCGGTCAGCGGTAACCCGAGGTGCCGAACGGTGGCATCCCCATGTACCGTAAGAGCCACGAGAGATGCCTGACGTCATCGGGGCCCGCCTTCGGGCTGCCCCGCATTCTGTGCGAGGGGGTCGAGCCATGGGGCGCGGCCGTGCTAAGGCCAAGCAGACAAAGGTGGCCCGGGAGCTGAAGTATCACTCCCCGAACACCGACCTCGCCGCCTTGCAGCGAGAACTCGGCGGCAGCGGCAAGTCGGACCACCATTTCGACGACGACAAAGAGTACGTCGACGATGATGAGGACCACGCCGAGGACGACCCGGACACCTGGGTCCGTCCCACCCGCTGACCCCCGGTCACATCCGAGCACGCGGTAACTCCCCGCGTGCTCACGTATGTGCTCGGCACACGGCGGCGTACCACCCGACGCTCAAGGGCCTGCCACGCCCGGAGGTAATCCGGGAACGTGGCGGGCCCTCGACTCCGGCCGCTCAGCGAGGCCGGTTGTTCCAGTTGTAGAACGTCGGGATGTTCTCGAAGTGGTTCCAGGCGCAGACCGCGCTCGCCCCGTCGCCACCCGTCACCTCCGCCCGTAGGCGTCGTGCGTCCTCTGCCTCCTGGAGCAGGGCGGTGAGCCCGGCGGCGGCCTCCCGTACCCGGTCGGTGATGCGGTCGGCCTCGTTACCCGTCACCCGCTCGGGCTCCCGGTGACTTGTGGTCTCGGGCATGATCCAACACTCCCTCCAGTAGGCGGATCTTGCTGTTGCGGCAGTGCTCGGTCTCCGTACCGTCGAAACGGCCCAGCTCGAAGTAGCGGTTGGCCGCGTGGCCTCCGCCACAGAAACCGAAGTACGGGCAGGACGAGCGGCAGGCTTCCACCCCGCTCAGGAACTCACCGACCCAGCCGGTGCCGGCCGCACCGGCCAGGATCGTGTGCAACGGCGTGGCCAGGACGTTCCCGCTGCTGAAGTCGCCGTGGCGCGGATCGGTGAAGCCGGCCAGCTCGGGTGAGAGCACCACCACCGAGCCGTCGTACGCCACGGTGGGGATCGGGTCGAGGCTGGCCGGCAGCAAGCCGTCCGCCGTGCCGTCGAGGACCGCGGCGGCGTACCGCAGCGACCACTCGACCTCCCGCAGGTGGATCCGCGGATCACGCCGCCAGGCCGCGACCAGCTCGGCCCAGAACCCGGTCACCGCGGCGGCGTCGTGAGCGTTGTCACGGGTGTTGACGCCCTCGGTCTCCTCGATGTTGACCCCGAGCACCTCGCACCCGAGGTCGAGGAAGTAGGCGTACAGCTCCGCCGCCCGGGCCGGCGACGGGTCGTTCACCACGGCCAGCGCCGAGAACGGCAGTCCGTGCCGGCGCAGCGCCGCCACCCCGCGCACGATCCGGTCGTACGCCGGGTGTCCCGCCCGGGTCACCCGGTCCCCGTTACGCGCCCGGGGCCCGTCCACGCTGACGCTGACCCGGATCCGGTGCGTCGCGAAGAACTCGCACCACGCGTCGTCGATCAGCGTGGCGTTGGTCTGCACATGGTGCTCCACCTCGGCGGAGAAGGGCGCCATCAACGCCGCCAGCCGCTCCCGGCCCGCCGCGAGCGGCTCCCCGCCGTGCCACACCACCGAGAACCGCCCCGAGGCGGCCCACGGGTTCACCGAGGCGGCCACCGCCTCCGCCACCGCCACCGGCATCCGCCGGTCGGCGGCACGGAACGGCAGGTAGCAGTACGCGCAGTCCAGATTGCAGAGGGTGGTGGGCTGCATCACGACGTACGACGGGACAGCGGAAAGACCCCGCATCCCACGCAACGACCGTCCCCGTGCAGCCATCGCCCTCCTCACCGGTTGACGGCTGCCGGGCACGCCACGGCACGGGCGCACCCACAGCTTCGAAGCAGCCCTTCAAGGCGAAGCAGCCTCAAGGCTAGGCCGCGACGGCCACTTGGGTGAACCCCTGACCAGGTGGTTGGACGATCGGTGTCAGATGATCAGCCGCGGGTGTGCTGCCCGATCATCTGCACCTCACCGGTGCCCTCGATGATTTCACCGGCCTGCCACGCGTCCACCCCGCGGCCGGTCAGCGTGGCCAGCGCGCGGTCGGCGTCCTCGGCCGAGACGATCGCGAACATGCCGACGCCCATGTTGAAGGTCGCCTCCATCTCCGGGTCGTCGATCCGCCCCTTGGACTGGACCAGGTCGAAGATCGGCTGCGGCTTCCAGGTGGAGCGGTTGACCACCGCGTCCACGTGCTCGGGCAGGATGCGCACCAGGTTGCCGGGAATGCCACCGCCGGTGACGTGGGCCAGTGCCCGCACCTCCGCCTCGGCGATCAGCTTGAGGCAGTCCTGCGCGTAGATCTTGGTGGGGGTCAGCAGCTCCTCGCCGAGGGTGCGCTGCCGGCCGAAGTCGTCGATCACCACGTCCAGCCGCATCCGGCCGGCGCCCAGCAGCACGTGCCGGACCAGGGAGTAGCCGTTGGAGTGCAGGCCGGACGAACGCATGGCGATCACCACGTCGCCCACCTCAACCCGCTCCGGGCTGAGGATCTGGCTCTCCTCCACCACGCCGACGCCGGTGGCCGAGATGTCGTACTCGTCGGGGCGCAGCACACCCGGGTGCTCGGCGGTCTCGCCGCCGAGCAGCGCGCAGCCCGCGTACCGGCAGCCGTCGGCGATACCGGCACCGATCTCGGCGACCCGGTCCGGCACGACCTCGCCGGTGGCGATGTAGTCCAGCAGGAACAGCGGCTCGGCGCCGCAGGCCACCAGGTCGTCGACGACCATCGCGACCAGGTCGATGCCGACCGTGTCGTGGATGTCCATCTGCTGCGCGATCACCAGCTTGGTGCCGACGCCGTCGGTGGAGGAGGCCAGGATCGGGTTCTTGTACTTCGTGGTGTCCAGTCGGAACAGGCCGGCGAAGCCACCCAGGTCGCCCATCACCTCCGGCCGCCGGGTCTGCTTCACCTTGGACTTGAGCAGCTCGACCGCGCGGTCGCCCGCCTCGATCGACACGCCGGCGTCCGCGTACGAGACCGAACGTTTGCGAGCCGGGCGGCCGGTGCCGGCCGTCCAGGGCTGGCGGTCGCCGCCGGCGCCGGTCGGGCTGCTACCTGCGCCGCTGCGCTCGGACACGTGCGTCACGGTTCTCCCCTTAGTGGTTCTCGGCGGCCGTGTCGGCGGTGACCGACGCCGCAGCCGGATGGTGCTATGGGCGGTGTGTGGTCGCCGACATCGTCACGTCGGTGCGGGGCGTCGTGCCGGCCTGCTCACCGGCGTCGACATCGTCGTCGACGCGGTTCGCGACCCGGCGGCTGATCCCTTCGAGCACGTGCTTGCCGATCAGGTTGCCGACGGGCAGCTCGATCGGGTACTCCCCGTCGAAGCAGGCCCGACACAGCCGGGTCTTCGGCTGCTCGGTCGCGGCGATCAGACCGGGCAGCGAGACGTAGCCCAACGTGTCAGCGCCGATCGACCGCCGGATGCCCTCGTTGTCGAGGCCGTTGGCGAGCAGCTCGGCGCGGGTGGCGAAGTCGATGCCGTAGAAACAGGGCCAGGAGACCGGCGGTGAGGAGATGCGGACGTGCACCTCCACCGCGCCGGCCTCGCGGAGCATCCGGACGATCGCGCGTTGGGTGTTACCCCGGACGATCGAGTCGTCGACCACGACCAGGCGCTTGCCGCGTACGTTCTCGCGCAGCGGGTTGAGCTTGAGCCGGATACCGAGTTGACGCAGGGTCTGCGACGGCTGGATGAAGGTACGCCCGACGTACGGGTTCTTCATCAGGCCGGCGCCGTAGGTGATGCCGGACTCCTCGGCGTAGCCGATGGCGGCCGGCGTGCCCGACTCGGGCACCGGGATAACCATGTCCGCCTCGACCGGGTGCTCCTTGGCCAACTGGCGGCCGATCTGCACCCGTGCCGAGTGCACGTTGCGCCCGGCGATGGTGGCGTCCGGGCGGGCGATGTAGACGTACTCGAAGAGGCAGCCCTTGGGCTCGGGCGCGGCGAACCGGTTGGACCGCAGCCCCTCGGCGTCGATCGCGATCAGCTCACCGGGCTCGACCTCACGGACCACGCTCGCACCGACGATGTCCAGCGCCGCGGTCTCGCTGGCCACCACCCAGCCCCGCTCCAGGCGGCCGAGCACCAGCGGACGCACCCCGTGCGGGTCACGGGCGGCGTACAGCGTCGACTCGTCCATGAAGGCGAAGCTGAACGCGCCCCGCAACTGCGGCAGCACCTCCAGCGCGGCGGCCTCGACGGAGAGATCCGGGCGGCTGGCCAGCAGCATGGTGACCAGCGAGGTGTCGTTGGTCGAGCCGTCGGTGCCCAGGCCGCGCTCGGCGACCTCACGCTGGAGATCGGCGGTGTTGACCAGGTTGCCGTTGTGGGCCAGCGCGATCGTGGTGCCCGAGCTGGTGGCCCGGATGGTCGGCTGGGCGTTCTCCCAGGTCGAGGCACCGGTGGTCGAGTATCGGGTGTGGCCGATGGCGACGTGCCCGCGCAGGCTCGCCAACGTCGGCTCGTCGAAGACCTGGGCGACCAGGCCGAGATCCTTGTAGACCACCACTCCGGAGCCGTCGCTGACCGCTATCCCGGCGGCCTCCTGGCCCCGGTGCTGCAACGCGTACAGCCCGAAGTAGGTCAGGTTGGCGACCTCCTCCCCGGGTGCCCAGACGCCGAAGACGCCACACGCGTCCTGGGGGCCTGGTCGTTGGGGATCAAGGTCGTGGCTCAGCCGGCCGTCGCCTCGGGGCACCTGCCGCTCCCTCTTGCTGGTCTGGACTGGCCTGGCGGAGCCACCGGGGCCGCTCCACGCTGCATCGGCCGGAACCACACTGTCGTCGCCTGACAGTGTACGCGAATCCATGTCGCCACATACAGTCACACTGATGCCCCGCAGTGTCATCACGTCACAGGCGTCACTCCAGTTCGAGCGGCAGGTACGCGGACAGATCCGCCCGCGTACCACTCGCCCGTACGCGACCCTCCGTGACGGCCCGCTCCCAGTCGAGGCGTCCGGTGGCGAGGGCGACCCACGTCTGCGGATCCATCTCCACCGTGTTCGGCGGAGTACCGCGGGTGTGTCGCGGCCCCGGAACACACTGAACTGCACCGTAAGGTGGGACACGCACCTCCACCGATCGGCCGGGGGCGCGCTCCGCGAGGGTGGTCAGGAGGGCCCTGACCGCCGCTCGGAGCACCGGCCGTTCGGGCGCGCGCCCCTCGTCGAGCGCCGACAGCGCCGCGGCCACCGCGGCGGACTTAATGTACGGAGAGGACACGACGGGACGATACGGCCCGGCCGCCCGGCGCGTCACGATGGCCCTGGGTCGCGCCGATCCGCCCCGACAAGGCATAGTTGCCGACGGCGTATTCGTACCGTGATGTTCCTTCGGCCGGCGCTCGCCGGTCCGAGGAGGTCAGTCCGGAAGGCGGTGGACGTGTCAACACACCGACGAGCCTGGCAAAAGCGGGCCGGTGTGGTCGTAGCGCTGATTGTCGGTGCCCTACTCGCCGTCCCCGCCACACCCGCACTCGCCGCGAACCCGGACGTCCAGATCACCAACCTGCCGAACGGCACTCTCCAGTCCGGTCAGCAGACGTCGATGACGTTCCGGGTCAAGAACAACAACGAGCTGCCGACGCCGTTCAACATCTCCGTCAACACCTTCAACGGTCTGAGCTGCCAGGGTGACTGCAACATCCCCGCGCGCGTGATCGGGCCCAACGAAGAGGTGTCGATCACGGTCAACCTGGTCGCGGGCGACGTGGCGGCCGGTCAGGAGCGCTCCGGTCGGGTGCGGGTCGCCGCCCGGGCCGGTGGCGACCAGGGTGGCGACGAGCGCGACATGACGGTGCGCGGGCCCAACGCCCCGCCCACCTCCCAGGCGCCGCAGTCGGTGCGTTCCATCGCGGGCAAGATCGTGGAGCGGTCCGGCGCCGCGGTGCCGAACGCCTACGTGCTGCTGGTGGACAGCGCCGGCCGGCAGCGGGACACCACAAGCGACGGCAACGGCAACTTCCGCTTCACCGGCAACAGCGACAACCCGATCGCGCCCGGCCGGATCGACATCGGCGCGAGTGTCGGCGACAAGCGGGCCACGGTCAGCTTCACCGCCAACGCCGGCCAGCAGATCACCGGGCGGCGGATCACGCTTCCCATCGAGTCCTCGGCCAGCCCGAGCGCCACCCCCTCGGCCAGCGAGTCGGTGGAGCCGACCGAGGACCCGTTCGCGGACGACGAGACCGACGAGCCGCAGACGCCCGGTGAGACCCCCGTCGCCCAGGCCCCGGCCGGCAACGAGAGCTCCGGCGGCTTCGGCAACTGGCTGCTGATCCTGCTCGGCGGTCTGTTCGTGGCGATCGGTGTCGGCACGATCGTGCTGCTCTGGATGAAGCGCCGGGAGAACGAGGACGCCGATCCCGACGGTGAGCCCGCCAGCGGAGCGCCGGCCGGAGCGGTACCCGCGGCCCGGGGCTCGTTCGCCGGGGCGGACGACCAGACCCGGGTGGTGAACCGGGTCGGCTCCACTCCGGACCCGACCATGGTGGGTGGTCCGGGGCTGGCCAACGCGCCGACGATGATGCACCAGCCGGTGGTCGACGACGTCCCGCCGGACCCGTACGGTGCACCTCCGCAGCCGTACGGCGCGGCCGGCGGGTCGGGCCAGGCATGGTCGGGCGGTTACGGCGACGAGCAGGGCGGCGGCTACGGCGGCGGCCCGGGTTACGGCAACGCTCCTTCCTCCGGCGGCGGATACGGCAACGCCCCCTCCTCGGGCGGTGGCTACGGCGCCAGCCCGTCCTCAAGTGGCGGTTACGGCAGCCGTGACTACGGTGCGGGCGGCGGCGGGTCCGAGTACCCGCCGGCCGGTGCCGGTGGCGCCGCCGGCTACGGCGGCGAGCGGTACGACGAGCCGACCGGGCGCTACCAGGGCGACGACACCCGTTACCCGGCACCGGCCGACCCGTACGCGACCGGCGTCTACCAGCCGGAGGGTGGCCAGGGTTACGGCCAGGGCGAGCCCGGCGGTTACGGCCGGGGCGAGCCGACCGGCGGCTACGGCCAGGGCGGCGACAGCACCCGAGGCTACGGCCAGGGTGACCCGACCGGCGGCTACGGCCAGGGTGACCCGACCGGCGGCTACGGCCAGGGTGACCCGACCGGCGGCTACGGCCAGGGCGGCGACACCACCCGAGGCTACGGCCAGGGCGAGCCCGGCGGTTACGGCCAGGGCGGCGACAGCACCCGAGGCTACGGCCGGGGCGAGCCGACCGGCGGTTACGGCCACGGCGCGGAGCCGACCGGCGGCTACCACGAGCCCGCCGGCTACGGCCAGGAAGCACCGCAGCAGCGCGCGGGCTACGACAACTACAACGAACCCACCGGGTACGCCCCGGGTGGCTACGGCCAGGGCGGCGGCTACGGCCAGGAGCCACCGCAGCAGCGCGGTGGTTACGACAACGCCTACGAGCAGGGTGGCTACGGCCAGGGCGGCGGCTACGGTCAGGAGCCGCCACGTCAGCGCGGCGGCTACGACAACAGCTACGAGCAGCAGCAGCAGGGTGACGGCTACTACGGCGATCCGGCGCAGGCCGGTCGCGGTCGGCCGGACGGCCCGGGGCAGGAGCGGGGCGGGCGTCGGCTGGACTGGATGGACGACTGACGACCCATACCGCGTACCCGTTGATGCGGGAGCACCGACGAGCAGAGCCGTGGACCGGAGAAGGTCCACGGCTCTCGTCGTCGACGGTGGACCCGGTCTCACACGGGGTCCACGGTGGCCGGACGGGACCCGGTCAGGCGGCGGAGAAGACGCCGTGCCGCAGCAGCGGGACCACGTCGGAGTCGCCGACCCGTACCGCGATCTCGACGTCGTCGGAGAAGCCGGCCTCGATCAGCTCGCGGCCGGACACACAGCCCCGGACCGCCGCAGGGATGTCCGGCGTGCTGGCCAACGCGGCGAGTGCCACCGCCGCCTCCACCGACAGGCCACCCGGCACCCCGGAGACGGCGTCCAGGACGCAGGCCGCACCGAGTTGGTCCTCCACCGACGGCCTGAGCGAGCCGTCCGGCCACTGCTCTCCGGCGGCGACCACGCCGATCGGGTCGGTGGTCGAGCCGTACCCCTGGCGCAGCAGCCAGCTCCCGACGGCGCGGGCGTTACGCAGGTTGGCGGCCACCACCGGTACGCCGGTGGCGCTGGCGGCAGCGCTGATGGCCGAGCCGTTCGGGGAGGGCAGCACCAGCTCGGCGACGAAGGGTGCCCGGCTCAGCGCGGCGGGCGACAGCGACCACGGATGTCGGGCGCTCTGCCGGCGACCGGTCGCGACCACCGCGCCGATCCGCTGTGCGTAGTCGGCGGCCTGGGCTCCCCAGGGGAACGGGTGTACCCGCATCCCCCGCCCGACGGCCACCTCGACGGTGGTGGTGAACGACAACACGTCCACCACCACCAGTGCCGCGCAGACCCGGCCCAGTTCGGCCGCGCCGGCAAGGCCCCAGTCGAACCGGGCTCCCGATCCGGGTTGGGCAAAGACGGCCGAGGCCACCGCCTCAGCGCTCGTCGGGCGCGGCAGGCTGTTCGGTCGCACCGGGCTGCGGAACCTCGGCCCCGGCCCGGTCTGCCGGGTCGTCCCCGACCGGCGAGGTCTCACCGGCGGCGGTCGCCCGGACCGGTGGCGTCGCCCGCTCGGCCGGACGCTCGGCGACCGTGGCGGTCTCCGGCTCGGCCTCGGCGGTCGGCGTCGTCGGCTCCTCGGGCTCGGCGACCGGGCCGTCGGTCGGGGAGACCTCGTCCGTCGACGTCGGCGCCTCGTCCGCCACGGCGGCGGTTTCCGGCGTCACGTCGGCGACCGGAGCCGCCTCGGCGGTCGGGGCGTCGTCCGTGGACCCGGCAGTCTCGGGTGCCTCGTCCTCGGCCGGCGTCTCGACGGCCACCGCCGCGGTCACCTCGAACTGCTGCACGCCCCCGAATAGCTTGGGCAGCGTGTTGGTGTGCGCCTCGCGCAGCTCGTCCAGCTCGATCCGGAACTGGCCGTGCACCTCGAGCGCGGCGGCGGTGGAGTCCGTGACCCCGATCAGCTCCCACGGCACGCCGTGCTCGGCGCAGAGCGCGGTGAACGCCTTCTCGTGTCCACGCGGCACCGAGACGAGCACCCGACCGGCGGACTCGCTGAACAGGAAGACGAACGGCATCGAGCCGCCCTCGAACCGCTCCGGCACCGCGATCCGCGCGCCGACGTCGTGGCGCAGGCAGGACTCCACCAGGCTCTGCGCGAGACCGCCGTCGGAGAGGTCGTGCGCGGAGCTGAGGTGACCGACCCGGGCGGCGGCGGCGAGCAGCCCGGCGAGCTGCTTCTCCCGCGCCAGATCGACCTGCGGGGGTACGCCGCCGAGGTGCTCGTGGGTGACCCAGGCCCACTCCGAGCCGGAGAGCTCCACGTGCGTCTCACCGAGCAGGAAGAGCTGGTCGTGGTCGTTGTTGGTGCGCGCGACGAAGCCGGATGCGACCCGCTCGGCCACGTTCTCCAGCACGCCGAGCACGCCGACCACCGGGGTCGGGTGGATGGCCGCCGCCCCGGTCTGGTTGTAGAAGCTGACGTTGCCGCCGGTGACCGGGATGCCCAGCTCGGCGCAACCGTCCGCCAGGCCGCGCACGGCCTCGGCGAACTGCCACATCACGCCCGGGTCCTCCGGCGAGCCGAAGTTCAGGCAGTCGGTGACCGCGATCGGCGTCGCGCCGGTGACGGCGACGTTCCGGAACGCCTCGGCCAGCGCCAGCTTGGCACCGTGGTACGGGTCGAGCCGGGCGTACCGGCCGTTGCCGTCCACCGAGAGCGCCACGCCCAGGCCGGTCCGCTCGTCGATCCGGATCACGCCCGAGTCCTCCGGCTGGGCGAGCACGGTGTTGCCCAGCACGTACCGGTCGTACTGCTCGGTGACCCAGGTCTTGTCGGCCAGGTTCGGCGAGGCGACCATGCGCAGCAGGGTCTCGCGCAGCGCGTCCGGGTCGGTCGGCCGGGGCAGCGTCTCGGCCCGGTCGGCCTGGAGCAGGATCAGGTCTGCCGGCTCCCGCATCGGGCGGGCGTAGACCGGGCCGTCGTCCACCAGCGACCCCGGCGGCACGTCGACCACCAGGTGGTCCCGCCAGGTGATCAGCAGGCGGCCGGGCTGGCCGTCCGGCTGCGGCGCGGTGACCTCACCGATGGCGGTGGCCAGTACGCCCCACTTCTCGCAGGTCTTGAGCACCGCGTCGAGCTTGTCCGGCTCGACCACCAGGAGCATCCGCTCCTGCGACTCGCTGGCCAGGATCTCGTGCGGCTCCATCGACGGCTCGCGCAGCGGCACCCGCTCCAGCCAGACCCGCATGCCGGTGCCGGCCGCCGCGGCGGTCTCGGTGAGCGCGCAGGTCAGCCCGGCACCGCCGAGGTCCTGGATGCCGGCGACGAGCTGGGCGTCGTACAGCTCCAGGCACGCCTCGATCAGCAACTTCTCGATGAACGGGTCACCGACCTGCACCGACGGGCGACGCTTCTCGCTGCCCTCGCTGAAGGTGGCGCTGGCCAGGACGGAGACGCCGCCGATGCCGTCCCGACCGGTCTTGGCGCCCATCAGCACCACGACGTTGCCGGGGCCGACGGCGGCCTTGTTCTGCAGACGGCTCACCGGAAGGACGCCGAGGCAGAGCGCGTTGACCAGCGGGTTGCCCTGGTAGCAGGGGTCGAAGACGACCTCGCCGCCGATGTTGGGCAGGCCGAGACAGTTGCCGTACCCGCCGACGCCGGCCACCACGCCGGGCAGCACCCGGGCGGTGTCGGGGTGGTCGGCGGCACCGAAGCGCAGCGGGTCCATCACCGCCACCGGGCGGGCGCCCATGGCCAGGATGTCGCGGACGATGCCGCCGACGCCGGTGGCGGCGCCCTGGTACGGCTCGACGAAGCTCGGGTGGTTGTGCGACTCGACCTTGAAGGTCACCGCCAGCTCGTCGGAGATCTGCACCACACCGGCGTTCTCGCCGATGCCGGCCAACAACCGGTCGCTGGGCGGGGCCTTCTCGCCGAACTGCCGCAGGTGGACCTTGCTCGACTTGTAGGAGCAGTGCTCGCTCCACATGATCGAGTACATCGCCAGCTCGGACTGGGTCGGCCGGCGGCCCAGGATGTGCCGGATCCGGTCGTACTCGTCGTCCCGGAGCCCGAGCTCGGCGTAGGGCTGGAGCTCGTCCGGGCTGCCGTCGGCGGCCGGGACGGTGTCCACCCCGTCGGTCCAGTCGGTGGCGTCCTGCGCGGCGGCGTGCCGGGGCACGACGGCCGAGGGCGCGGCGGCAGCCGGGTTCGGCTGGACCGGCGCGGCCGAGAATGCCTCCGGGGTCTCCCGTACCGGGTCCGGATGCGTGGTCATGACATCTCCTCGTTGCGCTCGCCGCCGTCGGGGCGGATGAGCTGACCGTTGATCCCGCAGCCGACGGTCACGCCGGCGTCCCCACCAGATGCTTGAGCACCGAGGTGAAGAAGCCGAGGCCGTCGAGGGAGGGGCCGGTGAGCGCCTCCACCGCGTGCTCGGGATGCGGCATGATGCCGACCACGTTGCCGGCGGGGTTGGTGATCGCGGCGATGTCGCGCTGCGACCCGTTCGGGTTGCCGCCGAGGTACCGGGCGACGACCCGCCCCTCGGCCTCCAGCTCGTCCAGCGTCGCCGGGTCGGCGACGTAGCAACCCTCGCCGTTCTTGACCGGGATCAGCACCTCCTGGCCGGGCTGGAACACGTTCGTCCAGGCCGTGCCGGTCGCCTCGATCCGCAGGACCTGGTCGCGATTGCGGAAGTGCAGGTGCTGGTTGCGGGTGAGCGCACCGGGCAGCAGGTGGGCCTCGCAGAGGATCTGGAAGCCGTTGCAGATGCCGAGCACCGGCAGGCCACCCGCTGCGGCGTCGACGACCCTCTCCATCACCGGGGCGAACCGGGCGATGGCACCGCAACGGAGGTAGTCACCGTAGGAGAAGCCGCCGGGCAGGACGACCGCGTCCACCCCGTGCAGCTCCGCGTCCCCGTGCCAGAGGCGGACCGGCTCCGCGCCGGCGATCCGGACGGCCCGGGCCGCGTCCCCGTCGTCGAGCGAGCCGGGGAACGTCACCACACCGACCCGGGCGGTCACGAGCGGGCGTCCGCGGCTTCGTCGGCCTCGACCAGGTGGACGGTGAAGTCCTCGATGACCGGGTTGGCGAGCAACTTGTCGGCGATCTCCCGGGCCCGGTCCAGGTCCGGTTCACCGGTGAAGTCGATCTCGATCCGCCTGCCGATCCGTACCGAGGCGACGTCGTTGACGCCGAGCCGGGGCAGCGCGTTTGCGACGGCCTGGCCCTGAGGATCGAGGATCTCGGGCTTGAGCATGACGTCGACGACGACGCGAGGCACTGGGCACTCCTGACTGTGTACGCAGTTGGGTGCCGACCCACAACGGGCGAGCGCAGCCAGCCTACCTGGCAGATACGGCACCAGACGCACCGGCCGGACGCGGTCCGGGCGGTGTCCGACCGTGCCCGCGTGGGGCCTTCGGGACCGATACGGGTTCGTTGCAGTCTCGATACGGGTTCGTTGCCGGGAGGCCCGGTCCGGACGGGTCTCGACCCCCTCAGGGCGGGCGACAGGGGACCAATCGACCCTCCTTCCCCGACGTCGGACGATCCGGCTGTTACATCCGATTGTTTCGATGCGCCTCTTGTGAAACACCTCACCGAGCCCTACGGTACATCGTCATACGTCGATTTATTGGCGTAGCGGTGGCGGTTCACCCCCTCCCGCCAGCGCAGATCGACTCGGTGAACCCGAGCCACCGAACCCCGAAGGAGCCCTACCGATGCGCATCCGATCCCTGATCGTGGCCTTCGCCACAGCCATGGTCGGCGTCGTCGGCGCCAGTTCCGGCGCCGTCGCCTCCCCCGTCAGCCCGTACATCATCGGCGGCAGCACCGTCTCCTCGGCGCCCTGGGCGGCGGCCGTGTTCAGCAACGGCTCGTTCACCTGCTCAGGCACGATCATCGCCCCGCAGTGGGTGCTCACCGCCCAACACTGCATCGGCAGCAGCATGTCCGTCCGGGTGGGCAGCGTGAACCTCTCCTCCGGCGGCGTCACCCGCACGGTCAGCGCCACCTACGGCCGCTACGACCTGGCCCTGATGCGGCTGTCCAGCGCGGTGAGCACCAGCTACGTGACGCTCGCCAGCAGCAACCCGCCGGTCAACTCCACCAACTCGATCTACGGCTGGGGCCGGACCTGCTACAGCGGCTGCGCGGCCTCCCCCCAGCTCAAGACCGCGTCGGTGCGGGTGACCAGCACCAGCGTCTCCGACGCGTACGGCGGGCAGGCGATCCGGAGCACCCGGGTCAACGGCAACGCCTGGCGGGGCGACTCGGGCGGCCCGCAGTTCTACAACGGCGCGCAGGTCGGCGTCGCCTCGACCGCCGACGGTGTGAGCATCCAGAACTACGGCAGTGTCGCGTTCAACCGGGCCTGGATCACCTCGGTGGCCGGTGTCTGACGGTTAGCGCCCGGTCGGCGCGGATGGTGGGCTACGCGCCCGCCGTCCGCGCCGCGTCGTTTTGCAGCATCCGATCAGGTGAACAACCCTCACGTTGGCGACCCGCATCGACTGCCAGCATCAGAAACGTGCTGGTCGTGACGACGGACCAACTTCCCGGCTACGAGATCCGCCAGATCCTCGGCGAGGTGGTCTCCTCCATGGCCAGGACCCGCAACCCCTACCGCGAGGGGGTGAAGAACCTGCGCGGTGGCGCGTACGACCCGTCGGCCCCGGACAACCTCACCCGCTGGCGTACCGACTCGGTGGCCCGGCTCGGTGAGGAGGCCCGACGGCTCGGCGCGAACGCGGTCGTGGGCATGCGGTTCGACAGCCGCGACTGCGGCGAGATGTGGATGGAGATCTGCGCCTACGGCACCGCCGTGATCGTGGCACCGACGGTGCCCGACGTCATGCCGCCAGACCAGCCCCTCGTCGCGGCCGAGACCGCCCAGGACCCGTCCTTCGCCGGAACCCCGGGCGGCATCGCCGAACCCGCCAGCGCCCCCAACCTCAGCACCGCCGCCGAAACCCCCACCCGCGACTAACCCCCCCCCCCCCACCCCACCCACCCTGCCCCGCCCTGGCGGCGTTGATCAAGAAGTTTCGGTCGCCCCAGGAGCACTCCTGAGGCCAAAACTCCTTGATCAACGCCGCCAGGGGGGGGTGGGGTGGGGGGTGGGGGTGGGGGTGGGAGGGTTAGAGGATTGGTGGGGGGGCGTAGGTGGCGGCCTGCGGGTGGGACTGGACGATCTTGGAGATTCGGGTGGTCACCGCCTGGATCTGGGCGGGGGCGGCGCCGACGAAGGCGGCCCGGTCGGCGACCAGGGCGTCGATCTCGGCGCGGGTGAGGCCCAGCCGGGGGTCGGCGGCCAGCCGGTCGAAGAGATCGTTCTCGGCGGCACCCTGCTCACGCATGGCCAGCGCCACGGCCACCGCGTGCTCCTTGATCGCCTCGTGGGCGGTCTCCCGGCCCACACCCCGGCGCACCGCCGCCACCAGGATCTTGGTGGTGGCCAGGAACGGGAGGAACCGCTCCAGCTCCCGGTTGATCACCGCCGGGTACGCGCCGAACTCGTCGAGCACGGTGAGGAACGTCTGGAACAGCCCGTCGGCGGCGAAGAACGCGTCCGGCAGGGCCACCCGGCGGACCACCGAGCAGGAGACGTCCCCCTCGTTCCACTGGTCGCCGGCCAGCTCGCCGACCATCGACAGGTACCCCCGGATGATCACGGCGAAGCCGTTGACCCGCTCCGACGAGCGGGTGTTCATCTTGTGCGGCATCGCGCTGGAACCGACCTGGCCCGGCTTGAAGCCCTCGGTGGCCAACTCCTGCCCGACCATCAGCCGAATCGTGGTGGCCAGCGAGGAGGGTGCCGCGGCCACCTGTGCCAGCGCAGCGATCACGGCCATGTCGATCGAGCGGGGGTAGACCTGCCCGACGCTGTCCAGCACCCGCTGGAAGCCGAGGTGCTCGGCGACCCGCCGCTCCAGCTCGGCCACCTTCTCGGCGTCGCCGTCGAAGAGGTCCAACTGGTCGGCGGCGGTACCCACCGGCCCCTTGATCCCGCGCAGCGGGTACCAGGAGATCAGGTCCTCCAGCCGCTCGTACGCGATGATCAGTTCCTCGGCGGCCGACGCGAAGCGCTTGCCCAACGTGGTGGCCTGCGCCGCGACGTTGTGCGAACGCCCGGCCATCACCACGTCCGCGTACTCGTGGGCGTGCCAGGCCATCCGGGCCAGCGTCGCCACCACCCGGTCCCGGATCAGCTCCAACGAGCGGCGCACCTGGAGTTGCTCGACGTTCTCGGTGAGGTCCCGCGAGGTCATCCCCTTGTGCACGTGCTCGTGCCCGGCGAGCGCGCTGAACTCCTCGATGCGGGCCTTCACGTCGTGCCGGGTGACCCGCTCCCGGGCCGCGATCGAGTCCAGGTCGACGTCGTCGAGCACCCGCTCGTACGCCTCGACCACCCCGTCGGGCACCGGCACACCGAGATCCCGCTGGGCCTGGAGCACGGCCAGCCAGAGGCGACGCTCCAGCCGGATCTTCTCCTCCGGCGACCAGAGGGCGACCAGCTCGGGCGAGGCGTACCGGTTGGCGAGCACGTTCGGGATCGTCGTCACCCCGCCATTCTCCCGATGCCGCCGCCGCCCGCCCCGACCGGGTACGGCCGACGACCCGGAGGTCAGCGTTCCAGGATCGCGGTCACGCCCTGGCCGCCGGCCGCGCAGATCGAGATGAGCCCCCGGCCACTGCCCTTGGCGGCGAGGAGCTTGGCCAGCGTGGCGACGATCCGGCCGCCGGTGGCCGCGAACGGGTGCCCGGCGGCCAGCGAGGAGCCGTGCACGTTGAGCTTGTCGGTGTCGATGGCGCCGAGCGGGGCGTCCAGGCCGAGGCGGTCCTTGCAGAACTCCGGCGACTCCCAGGCGGCCAGGGTGGCCAGCACCTGTGAGGCGAACGCCTCGTGGATCTCGTAGTAGTCGAAGTCCTGAAGGGTGAGCCCGGCCCGGGCCAGCATCCGGGGCACCGCGTACGCGGGAGCCATCAACAGTCCCTCGTCGCCGTGCACGAAGTCCACCGCCGCCGTCTCCGACCAGGTGAACCAGGCCAGCACCGGCAGGTGGTGTGCGGCTGCCCACTCCTCGCTGGCCAGCAGCACGGTGGAGGCGCCGTCGGTGAGCGGTGAGGAGTTGCCGGCGGTCATGGTGGCCCGCTCGGCGTCCGGGCCCTTGGCCCCGAAGACCGGTCGCAGCGTGCCGAGCTTCTCCAGCGTGGTGTCCGGGCGGAGATTCTGGTCGCGGTCCAGCCCCAGGTAGGGGGTGATCAGGTCGTCGAAGAACCCCTGGTCGTACGCGGCGGCGAGCCGCTGGTGCGAGCGCAGTGCCAGCTCGTCCTGGGCCTGCCGGTCGATGTTCCAGCGCAGCGCGGTCTGTGCGGCGTGCTCGCCCATGGACAGCCCGGTGCGCGGTTCGGCGTTGCGCGGGACCTCCGGCTGGAACGGCTGGGCCGGGCGCAGCCTGGCGGCGATCCGCAGCCGTTCGCCCAGCGTCCGGGCCGAGTTGAGGCGCAGCAGGGTGCGGCGCATGTCCTCGTTGACGGCGAGCGGGGCGTCGGAGGTGGTGTCGACACCACCGGCGATGCCGACGTCGAGCTGGCCGAGGGCGATCTTGTTGGCGACCAGGATCGCGGCTTCCAGGCCGGTGCCGCAGGCCTGCTGGATGTCGTACGCGGGGGTGCGTGGGTCGAGCTTCGAGCCGAGCACCACCTCGCGGGTCAGGTTGAAGTCCTTGGCGTGCTTGAGCACCGCTCCGGCGACCACCTCGCCGACGCGCTGCCCGGCCAGGCCGAACCGGGCCACCAGTCCGTCCAGGGCGGCGCCGAGCATGTCCGCGTTCGAGGCGTCGGCGTACCGCGAGTTGGAGCGGGCGAAGGGGATGCGGTTGCCGCCGATGACCGCGACCCGTCGAACCTTCTGCACGATCCGCCTCCTCAGGAGTGTTGCCGTACCTTACCCGCCAGTAGGCTACGCCTATGACCGACAGGTACGCGAGTTTTGTCCAGTCGGGCGCCGGGCGGGCGCTGGTCAAGCGCCTCGGGCTGCCCGATCCGCCACGACTTCGCCGACACGCGCCGGGTGAGCCGATCCTCCCCGGGCCGGTCCTGCTCGGCAGTTCCACCGGGGGCCGGCTGGCCGAGCCGGTCGGCCGGATCCTGGCCGCCGCCGGGCTCGCCCTGCGCGACCCGGCCACCGCCACCCCCGATCCCACCTCCGGCCGTACGCCGACCAGCTCCGCCCTGGTCTACGACGCCACCGGCATCACCGACTCGACCGGGCTGCGGCAACTGCACGACTTCTTCCACCCGCAGGCCCGGGCGGTGCAGGCCAGCGGCCGGGTGATCGTGCTCGGCACCCCGCCCGCCGAGTGCGACACGCCGCGCGAGGCGACCGCCCAGCGGGCTCTGGAGGGGCTGACCCGCAGCATCGGCAAGGAGTTCGGTCGGGGCATCACCGCCCAACTGGTGCACGTCACGCGGGAGGCCGACGAGAGCACCTGGACCAGCCTGGAGGCGACCCTGCGGTTCCTGCTCTCCGGCCGCTCGGCGTACGTGTCGGGGCAGGTGATCCGGGTCGGTGCCGGGCGGGCGAGCGCACCGGTGGACTGGGACCGCCCGCTGGACGGGCAGGTGGTGCTGGTCACCGGCGCGGCCCGGGGCATCGGCGCGGCACTGGCCCGGGTACTGGCCCGGGACGGCGCGACCGTGGTGGCGCTGGACGTGCCGGCCGCCGGGGACGCGCTGGCCGGCGTCGCCAACGAGATCGGCGGCAGCGCCGTACAGCTCGACCTGACCGCCGCCGACGCGCCGGCCCGGCTCGCCGACCACCTGGCCGAGCGGCACGGTCGGGTGGATGTGGTGGTGCACAACGCCGGCATCACCCGGGACAAGACCCTCGGCCGGATGGACGCCGACCGCTGGGATCAGGTCATCGACGTCAACCTGTCCAGCCAGGAACGCATCAACGACGTGCTGCTGGACCGGGGCCTGATCCCGGACGGCGGGCGGATCGTCGGCGTCTCCTCCATCGCCGGGATCGCCGGAAACCGGGGCCAGACCAACTACGCGACCAGCAAGGCAGGCGTGATCGGGCTGGTCGACGCGCTGGCTCCGGCGCTGCGCGACCGGGGGATCAGCGTGAACGCCGTCGCGCCCGGCTTCATCGAGACCCGGCTGACCGCCCGCATCCCGTTGGTGCTGCGCGAGGCGGGCCGCCGGATGAACAGCCTCTCCCAGGGCGGGCTGCCGGTGGACGTGGCGGAGACCATCGGCTGGCTGGCCTGGCCCGCGTCCGGCGCGGTCAGCGGCAACGTGGTCCGGGTCTGCGGCCAGAGCCTGTTGGGGGCGTGATGACCGCGCAACGCGAGCGGGTCACGCTGCCCGCCCTGCCGTCGGCCGGTCCGTTGTACCGGCAGGCCCTGCTCGGCGCGGTGCCGGGACGCGGCGGGCGACGGACGGACGAGGTGCCGGCGGTGGAGCTGGCCGTCGACCGGGTGGCCGTGGACCCGGCCCGGTTGGCCGACTACGACCGGGTGTGCGGGTTCCGGCTGGCCGACCGGGTGCCGGCGACCTTCCCGCACGTCGTGGGCTTCCCGCTGGCGCTGCGCCTGATCACCGCGCCGGACTTCCCGATCCCGCCGACCGGGGTGGTGCACGTGGCCAACCGGATCACCGTGCACCGGCCGGTCACGGTTGCCGACCGGTTGGACTTCACCACCTGGGCGGAGAACCTGCGCCCGCACGACCGGGGGCGGCAGGTCGACGTGGTCCTCGTCGGCTCGGTGGACGGGGAGGAGGTGTGGCGCGGCGTCTCGACGTACCTGGGGCGGCAGCGCACCCCGGGCGGTGGCGAGCGGCGCGACCGGAGTGACCGGCCCGCGCCGCCGACCGCGTCCGCGCGCTGGCGGGTCGACCCCCGGGTGGGTACGGACTACGCCCGCGTCTCCGGCGACCACAACCCGATCCACACCTCGCGGCTGGGCGCGCGACTGTTCGGCTTCCCCCGGCCGATCGCGCACGGGATGTGGAGCAAGGCCCGCTGCCTGGCGGCGCTGGAGAACCGGCTACCCGAGGCGTACACGGTCGACGTGGCGTTCAAGCTGCCGGTGCCGTTGCCGAGCACGGTGGCGTTCAGCGCCACGGCGGCCGGGACGGGGTGGGACGTCGCCCTGCACGACCAGCGGGGACGACCGCATCTGACGGGCACGATCCGCTGAGGTGAGGGTCGGGCACTTGCCCGGCCCTCCTTTTCGCGCTAAGTTGTTCTCGCATAGAGATGTTCTCAGAGTGAGAGTGATTGAGCGTGAACGAGCAGGACTTCCTCGCCGCCTACGACCCGCACGCCTACCCGGCCGTGGCGGTCACCGCCGACGTGGTCGCGCTGACCATCCGGGACGACGCGCTGCACCTGCTGCTGATCCGCCGCGCCGAGCCGCCGTACGCCGGGCACTGGGCGCTGCCCGGCGGTTTCGTCCGCCCCGACGAGGATCTGGCCACCGCCGCCCGCCGGGAGCTGGCCGAGGAGACCGGGCTCGGCGGGGAGCGGCTGCGGCGCGTACACGTGGAACAGCTCGCCAGCTACGGCGCGCCCGAACGCGACCCACGGATGCGGATCGTCTCCGTCGCCCACCTCGCCTTCGCCCCCGACCTGCCGGACGCCACGGCCGGCACCGACGCCGACGAGGCCGACTGGGTGCCGGTCACCGAGCTGCCCGGCCGGGAGCTCGCCTTCGACCACCGCCGGATCGTCGACGACGGGCTGGAGCGGGCCCGCTCCAAGCTGGAGTACACCCCGCTGGCCACCCGCTTCCTCGCACCCGAGTTCACCGTCGGCGAGCTGCGCGCCGTCTACGAGACGGTCTGGGGGCACCCGCTGCACGCCGGCAACTTCCACCGCAAGGTGCTCTCCGTGCCCGGCTTCGTGGAGAGCACCGGCGCCAACACCGAGCGCGGCGGCACCCGGGGCGGGCCCCGGGCCCGGCTCTACCGGGCCGGCGACGCCCGGCTGCTGCACCCGGCGCTGCTGCGGCCCGCCCGGGAGGAGACGGTGCGATGAGGACCGACGAGGCGATCCGCCTGGTCACCGCCGCCCGCGACGACCACGACCTGTTCGGCGCCGACGCGCCGGAACGCCGCTACCGGGAACTGGTCACCGCCCTGCACCCCGACCGGCTGGACCGGGCCGCCCCGGGCGTACGCGCCGAGGCCACCGACGCGTTCGTCCGGGTCACCACGCGCTGGCGCGCCCGCCGGGTGACCGTGCTGCACGGCTACCGCTGCGGCGCACCGGCGTACTCGGGGGACCTCGCCGACCTGTACGACGTCGGCGGGGACCGGCTGCTCAAGCTGCCCCGCGAGGCCAGCGACAACGACCTGATGATCCGCGAACAGCGGGCGTTGCGCCGACTCGCCGACCACGGCGACCCGCGCTGGCTGCCGTACGTGCCCCGGCTGGTCGACACGTTCCCGCACCAGGACCCGGCCACGGGGGCGGAACGCCAGGTCACCGTGCTCGCCACCGCACCGGGCCTGCACAGCCTGGCTGACGTGCGGCGGGCGTACCCGGACGGGCTGGACGCCCGCGACGTCGCCTGGATGTGGCGACGGCTGCTGGTCGCGCTCGGCCTGGCCCACCGGGCCGGCGTGGTGCACGGCGCGGTGCTGCCGCCGCACGTGCTGATCGAGCCGGACGCGCACGGCGTGGTGCTGGTCGACTGGTGCTTCGCCACCGAGCCCGGCGGCGTCGTGTCCGCGCTGGTCCCCGACCACCGCGACTGGTATCCGGACGAGGTCACCGAGCGTCGGCCGTGCGGGCCGGGCACCGACATCGCCATGGCCGCCCGGTGCATGACCTGGCTGATGGGGCACCACGCCCCGGACGAACTGCTCGCCTTCGCGGCGGGCTGCCGGCAGCGGTCGCTGTCGAACCGCCCCGACGACGCCTGGCGGCTGCTCGCCGAACTCGACGAGGTGCTGCACCGGCTCTACGGGCCGCGCACCTTCCGACCCTTCACCCTCAACCCCTAAGGAGGCTGCCATGGGCAGCGGAATGTGGTCCACCGACGTGTACACCGCCGCCGACCGGTACCGCCGGGCCACCGGCAAGAGCGCGTTCTCGTACAGCGACAGCGGCGCCAAGGTGGTGCACCCGCGACTGGACCCGCGCGACGCGACGCGGGAGAGCCGCGACTCGGCCGAGCACCCGCGGTCGACCCCGGTCGCGGTGCTGTTCGACGTGACCGGCTCGATGGGGCACGTGCCCCGCACCCTCCAGGCCAAGCTGCCGCAACTGCTGGGGCTGCTGCTGCGCCAGGGCTACGCTCGCGACCCACAGGTCATGTTCGGCGCGATCGGCGACGCCACCTGCGACCGGGTGCCGTTGCAGGTCGGCCAGTTCGAGTCGGACAACCGGATGGACGAGGACCTCGGGCGGATCGTGCTGGAGGGCGGCGGTGGCGGCCAGATGATGGAGTCCTACGAACTGGCGCTCTATTTCATGGCCCGGCGGACGGTCACCGACAGTTGGGAGAAGCGGGGCCGACGCGGCTACCTCTTCATCATCGGCGACGAGCTGGCGTACCCGGCGGTCAAGGCCGCCGAGGTGGCCCGCCTGATCGGCGGCGACCCCCGGGAGGACGTGCCGGTGCGGCAGATCGTCGACGAGGTGACCCGCCGTTGGGACACCTACTACCTGCTCCCGGCCGGCAGCCACTACTCGGGCAACCGCAAGGTGCTCGACTTCTGGCGCGGACTGCTCGGCCAGAACGCCCTGGAACTGGACGACCTCGACGCGGTCTGCGAGACGATCGCGCTCACCGTCGGCCTCGGTGAGCAGGCCATCGACCTCGACACCGGCCTGCGGGACCTGGACCGGACCGGCTCGACGGCCACCCGCACGGTGTCGAAGGCACTGGCCCGGCTGAACGGGGCACGCCGCGCCGAGGTGGCCGACCTGCCGGCCACCCGGACCACCGGCGGCGGAGTAGTCCGGCTGTGAACGAGCAGGTGAGCGCTGCGCGTCCGGGTGTCCCGGCACCCGGGCGCGCTCCGGCGGACCGGCTTCCGGCCGACCCGGCTGACGGTTCGGCCGGCGGCCCGGTGGGCGGGTCGACAGACCGGCTCACGGGTGGCCCGGCGGACGGGTCGGGTCCGGAGCACGCGATCGTGGTCGACCTCGGGTACGGCGACGCCGGCAAGGGCACGGTGGTGGACTGGCTCTGCGCCACCCGCCCGGTGCACACCGTGGTCCGGTTCAACGGGGGCGCGCAGGCGGCACACAACGTCGTCCGGCCCGACGGCCGACACCACACGTTCGCGCAGTTCGGTGCCGGCACCTTCCACCCCGGCGTACGCACCCACCTGTCCCGGCACGTCGTGGTGGACCCGCTGGCGCTCGCCGCCGAGGCCGACCACCTCGCCGCCGTGGGGGTGCCCGACGCCTTCGACCGGCTGACCGTGGACGGGGCGGCGCTGCTGGCCACCCCGTACCACCGGGCCGCCAACCGGGCCCGGGAGACGGCCCGGGGAGCCGACCGGCACGGTTCCTGCGGGCAGGGGGTGGGCGAGACCGTCGCGTACGGGCTCGCCCACCCCGACGAGGCACCCCGGGTCGCGGACTGCGGCAGCCCGGAGGTGCTGCGCCAGCGGTTGACCGCACTCCGGGACCGGCTGACCGCCGAACTCGGTCCGCTGGACGCCCCGCCGGTCGCGGACTGCCTGCCGGCGTACCGTGCCTTCGCCGAGCGGGTGGCGATCGTCGACGGGTCCTGGCTGGCCGGAGCGCTGCGGGCCGGGCCGTGCGTGTTCGAGGGCGCCCAGGGCGTGCTGCTGGACGAGTGGCACGGCTTCCACCCGTACACCACGTGGAGCACCACCACCTTCGCCAACGCCGAGGCCCTGCTGGCCGAGGCCGGGCTGGCCGGATCGGCGCTGCGGATCGGGGTGCTGCGTACCGTCACCACCCGGCACGGTCCGGGGCCACTGGTCACCGAGGACCCGTCGCTGCCGCTGACCGACCCGCACAACGCGACGAACCCCTGGCAGGGCCACTTCCGGTTCGGCCACTTCGACGCGGTCGCGCACGCGTACGCCCTGGCGGTCGCAGGCGGGGTGGACGGCCTGGCGCTGACCCACCTGGACCTCGCCGACCGGGATCTCGGGTTGCGGATCTGCCGCCGCTACGACGGCCTGGACCGGCTGGTCCCGGGCCCGGCCGGCGACCTCGACCGGCAGGCCGCGCTCACCGCCCGCCTGCTGCGGGCGCGCCCTCACTACGACGAGGTCCCCGCGACCGACTGGCCCGAGGCGGTCGGCGAGGCGCTCGGCGCTCCCGTGCTCCTCACCTCGCACGGCCCCACCTCCGCCGATAAGCAGGTTCGTAAGGAAGGGCACCTTATTAACGCCTGGTGTAGAGGAAGGGCCCCTTCCTAACAGGCTGTGCCCTGAGCATGGAGACATGGAGGCCGCGCTCGACCTGCTCCGGCAGACACTCACCTCACCGTGGGTGTACCTGCTGATCTTCGGGCTCACCGCGGTCGACGCGTTCTTCCCGCTGGTGCCCTCGGAAGCGGCGGTCATCAGCGTCACCGTGCTCGCCACCGGCGGCGAGCCGAACCTGGCACTGATCATCGTGGTGGCCACGCTCGGTGCGACCGCGGGCGACCACGTCTCGTACGGCATCGGTCGCGGAGGCGGATCGCGCCGGCTGGACCACTCACCGGTGGACAGCCGACGCCGGGCCGGCTCGGAGTGGGCCCGGCGGGCGGTCGACCGGCGCGGCGGCGTCATCCTCATCGCCGCCCGGTACGTCCCGGGCGGGCGGACGGCGGTCACCCTGGCCATGGGCGCGGTCCGTTATCCGCTGCGCCGGTTCCTCCTCTTCGACCTGATCGGTTGCGGCTCGTGGGCGCTGTACTGCGTGCTGCTCGGCGTCTTCGGCGGACTCGCCTTCGAACGGCACCCGTTGCACGGCATCCTGGCCGGCATCGGGCTCTCGATCTCGGTGACGCTGCTGGTGGAGGCGATCCGCTGGCTCCGGCACCGGGCGCACCGGCGGGCGGCGAGCGGCGCGGACGGCGGCTGTTGAGCCGGGGGTGTTAGGAAGGGACCCCTGCTCTACCGGAGGCGTTAGGAAGGTGCCCTTCCTTACAACTCCTCGGGCGGCTGCCAGCTCACGCCGCGCAGGAGTTGCCCGGCCCCCAGCCAGGCGGCGTTCATCATCCGGGTCGCGGTCTTCGCCGGGTCGGCCTCGGGATGGTCCGCGAGCCAGTCACCGAGCGACTCGGTCGCCCCGACCAGCGCGTACGCGACGACTTCCAACTCGGTTTCGGCAGCGGTACGCCCTTCGGCCCGCAGCGCGTGGTCCAGCATCCCGGCGACCACCTCGACCATTCTGGTCCGCATCTGGGCCAGTTCCCGGGCGAACGGCTGCTCGGCGCGGGCCTGCCGGCAGAGCACCGACCAACCGTCGCGGTGTGCGCCGACGAAGCCGAAGAACGCCCGCAGACCGCGCCAGAGTCGCTCGTCGGCGGGCAGGTCGGGGACGGCCGCCCCGGCGATGGCCTCCATCATCCGGGTGCCCTCGCGGTGCAGGCAGGCGACGAAGAGTTCCTCCTTGGTGCCCAGGTACGCGTACACCATGGGTTTGGAGATGCCCGCGTCCTCGGCGATCTCGTCCATGCTGGCGCCGTGGTAGCCGCGCCGGGAGAAGACCCGCACGGCGGCGTCGAGCATCTGCTGCTCGCGTACGGCCCGGGGGAGACGCTTGTAGGCGGGTGTCGCGGACACCTTGCGAGCATACCTACCGGTGCGTAGGGTTACGCCTGAGTAACCACTGTTCGAGAGGTGCGTTCCATGACTGACTTCGACCCGGCCAACTTCGCCGACATGGGCCCGAAGGAGTTCGCCCAGCTCGTCAAGAGCACCCCGGATAGCAAGCTCGCCGAGATCATGTCGGGTGAACTGCGCGGCAAGATCCTCGGCGAGGTCTTCGGCCGGATGCCGCAGATCTTCCGCGCGGACCGGGCCGGTTCCACCAACGCGGTGATCCACTGGAACATCACCGGCGCCCCCGACGGCGGCACCGACACGTACGAGGTGGTCATCGCCGACGGCACCTGCACGGTCAACGAGACCCCGCAGCACGAGCCGCGACTGGCCCTGACGCTCGGCCCGGTCGAGTTCCTGAAGATCGTCTCGGGTGGCGCCAACCCGGTCATGATGTTCATGACCGGCAAGCTCAAGGCAAAGGGTGACCTGGGCCTGGCCGCCAACATCGCCAACCTCTTCGACATCCCCAAGGCCTGAGATGGTCGAATTCTCGCTCGACCTGAACGAGGAACAGCGGGATCTGCGCGACTGGGTGCACGGCTTCGCCAGCGAGGTCGTGCGCCCGGCCGCCGCCGAGTGGGACGCCCGGGAGGAGACACCCTGGCCGATCATCGGCGAGGCGGCCAAGATCGGCCTGTACGGCTTCGAGTTCCTCGCCACCTGCTGGGCCGACCCCACCGGGCTCTCCCTGCCGATCGCCAGCGAGGAACTGTTCTGGGGAGACGCCGGGATCGGGCTGAGCCTCTTCGGCACCTCACTCGCGGTCGCCGCCATCTACGGCAGCGGCACGCCCGACCAACTCGTCGAGTGGGTGCCGCAGTGCTTCGGTGACGTCGACTCGCCGGCGGTCGCCGCGTTCTGCTCGTCCGAGCCGGAGGCCGGTTCGGACGTCTCCGCGATGCGGACCCGGGCCGAGTACGACGAGGCGACCGACGAGTGGGTACTGCGCGGCCAGAAGGCGTACGCCACCAATGGTGGGATCGCCGCCGTACACGTGGTGACCGCCTCGGTCGACCCGGAACTCGGCTCGCGCGGTCAGGCCGCATTCGTCGTACCGCCCGGCACCGCCGGCCTCTCCGCCACCCGCAAGCTGCGCAAACTCGGCCTACGTGCGTCGCACACGGCGGATGTCTTCCTCGACGACGTGCGGGTGCCCGGCCGGTGCCTGCTCGGCGGCCGGGAGGCGCTGGAGGAGCGGTTGGCCCGGGCCCGGTCCGGACAGCGCGCCTCCGGCCAGGCCGCGATGCGCACGTTCGAGCTGTCCCGACCCACCGTCGGCGCCCAGGCGCTCGGCGTGGCGCGGGCCGCCTACGAGTACGCCCTGGACTACGCCCGGGAGCGGGTCCAGTTCGGCCGTCCGATCATCACCAACCAGGCGGTCGCCTTCGCGCTCGCCGACATGCGGACGGAGATCGACGCCGCCCGGCTACTGGTCTGGCGGGCCTCCTGGATGGGCCGCAACAACCGGCTGTTCAGTGCCGGCGAGGGGTCGATGTCCAAGCTCAAGGCCGGTGAGGTGGCCGTGTCGGTCACCGAGAAGGCGGTCCAGTTGCTCGGCGGCGCCGGCTTCCTCCGCGACCACCCGGTCGAGCGGTGGTATCGGGACGCCAAGATCTACACCATCTTCGAGGGCACCTCCGAGATCCAGCGCCTGGTCATCTCCCGGGCGATCTCCGGCATGCAAATCCGCTGACCTCCGCCCGTCCGACACGGACGGCACCCGGTCGGTGCTCCGCGCGTGAGCACCGACCGGCCCGACGTGGGCGAACCACGCCACCACCAGGCAAGGCTGGAAGGGTGGGCATCGGGCTGCGAAAGGAAACCTCCGGGCATGGAACTGCCGTTCGTCGTCGCCACGCTGACCCGGCGGGGCCTGCTCACCCCGGGTCGGCCGAACCGGGTGGCCGCCCAACTCCACGCAGCGTCAGTTGGCCACCCGGTCGACATCGAGCAACTTTAGCCCCTTAAGTTCGATAGGTCTAAATGTTCATGGGATTCTCATTCGCCTCGTCCCGTTGACCACATCCCATCGCCCTCTGTCTAATTGGCGACAGCGATGAGTCCGTCCACAGTGACCACGGGGGAGGAACGACGAATGGCATCCACGAGCCGTGACGAGGAGGCCGACCAGGGCGAGAGGGCACGGGAACACCTGCATCCTGTGCACGCCACCTATCTCACCACCGCGATGGCGCTCCTGACCGTGCTGCTGTTGGCGGTTCTCGGCGGTTGCAGCAAGACCGACGGTACGGCCATCGCCGGGATCGCGGCGGTAGGAACGATCATGACGGCCGCGTTCGGCGTGGCCGCCGCGTACGCCCGCCGACCGTCCGGCCCCCGCTCCGGCCGCCGTCGTGACGACACGTGAAGGCGATGACCGGCGGCACCCCGTCTGGACGGATGGCAGGACACGTGCGTCCGTAATGCTGGATGTAAGGAGGGGTCCCCTGCTATGCACCAGGCGTTAGCAGGGGACCCCTCCTTTCACCGACCTCAGCGCTCGCTGGCACGACCTATCGCGGCGGCGACTCCACTGACCCGGTCGGCGAGCAGGCCGAGTGCGCCCACCGCGCGGTCGACCGGGTCGTCGCCTCCCCCGCCCAGTGCCTTCGACCGCTGGAAGGCGTCCTTCACCTCGGCCCACCGGGCGGCCTGTTCCGGGGTGAGCCGACCACGCAGCTCGGCGAGCTTGAGCAGGTTCGCCTCCGCGCCCGCCGCGAGCGTCTGCGCCTCGCCCAGGTAGTGGTCGTCGATCACCGCCTCCAACTCCTCGTCGGTGAGTACCGGCACGACCCGCTCGGCGAGCTTGTTCATGTTCCGGTACGAACCCTGGAGCTGGAACTGCGGCTCGGTGCGGGCGTCGTCGGACTGGGCCGCCGAGGCGATGTACGCCTGGTTGTTGGCCAGCACCACCTGCTGCACCCGCAGCAGCTTGCGCAGCACCGACACCATCTGCTCCAACTCCACCGGCTGGTACGGGTGGGAGAGCTGGTCGGCGCGGACCGAGTCGTCCCCGCGCGCCATCCGGACCAGCAGTTCCAGGTCGCCCCGGTCCCGTCCGGAGAGCGGTGCCAGCACCGCGTTGGCGGTGAGCGCGTTCTCGATGTAGCTGAGCGCGAACGCCTCCTCCCGACCGGAGAGCACGTCACCGAGGTTCCACACGTCGGCCCGGTTGGCGAGCATGTCCGGGATCCGGAACCGCTTCCCCGACTCGGTGTACGGGTTACCGGCCATGCACACCGCGAACCGCTTGCCCCGCAGGTCGTACGTGCGGGTGCGGCCCTCCCAGACGCCCTCCATCCGGCGCTGCCCGTCACAGAGCGAGATGAACTTTTGCAACAGCTCCGGGTTGGTGTGCTGGATGTCGTCCAGGTAGAGCAGCACGTTGTTGCCCAGTTCCAGGGCGAAGGAGATCTTCTCGACCTCCTGCCGGGCCGTGGCGTCGGGCGCCTCGGCCGGGTCCAGCGAGGTGACCTTGGTGCCCAGAGCCGGTCCGTTGACCTTGACGAAGACCAGTCCGAGTCGGCTGGCCACGTACTCCATCAGGGTCGTCTTGCCGTACCCGGGCGGGGAGATCAGCAGCAGCAGGCCGGACTGGTCGACCCGCTTGCCGTCGCCGGTGGCACCGAGCTGCCGGGCCAGGTTGTCGCCGATCAGCGGCAGGTACACCTCGTCGAGAAGCCGGTTGCGGACGAAGGCGTTCATCACCTTCGGCCGATACTCCTCCAGCCGCAGGCGGTCCCGCTCGACGTCCACCAGCGCGTTGCGTCGCCGCTGGTAGTCCCGGTAGGCGGGGACCAGCTCGGTGCGGAACGCCCGGGTCCGGGCCAGCATCTCGTCCAGCCGTACGTCGAGCGTGGAGCCCTCGATGCGCGGGTGCGCGCCGAGCAGCCCGCCGACCGCCTCGGTCATCGTCGCGGTGCTGTCCTGCCGGGCCGGCTCCGCACCGCACAGCTCGACGGCGACCGCCTCCGGCAGGTCGTACCCGGACAGGTTGCCGTCGTCGGTGGCCAGGAACGCGGTCAGCCACGCCTCCACCAGTTGGTGACGACCGGCGAGGTCGTCGCCGAGGGCCCGCAGGTCGTCGTCGAACTCGCGGGACGAACGCGACTGCGGGCCGCCGAGCGCCCGCCGGAACCGGTCGAGCAGGGCGCGCGCCCCGCCACCGGTGACGAACCGCACCGGCGGCGAGGACAACTCCTCGAAGAGGTACTCGCCGGCGAGCGCCGTCCCACCGGGCGGCACCGGCAGTCCGACGCCGCGCAGGAATGCGTCGGCCGCCTCGGCGAGCTGCGCGCCGAGCCGGTCGGCGGCGTCCTCGCCCTCGGGGCGGCCGAACCGCTGCCGGGCGCGGGCCAGCGAGGCGGCCCGGGCGGTCCAGACGGACCGGGTCGGCTCGTCGGTGCCGAACCGCCAGAACAACTGTGCGGCGGCCCGGTCGGCGGGTGGGTAGCGCAGCAGTCCCGCACCGGCGTGCAGGCGCAGCAGCACCCGCAGGATCTCGGCGGCGTCGTGGTCGTGCACGCCGCGCTCGTACCCCTCGTCGTAGCGGGTCTCGGCGATCCGCCGGACCAGTTCCCGCAGCCCGTCGGTGTCCACCGCCGCGGTGTGCAGCGCGTCCAGGGTGAGCCCGTCGCGGCCCGCCTCGGCGGCGGCGAGGATCGCGGTGGCCAGGTACTCGGCCCGGTACACCTGCGCCGACTCGGAGACCAGCAGTTGGTCCCAGAACCGCCGGGTCTGCTGGAACTCCTCGTCGCGCACCGGTGCGCGGTAGTCGGTGCCGGTCACCGCCACCACCATCCGGCCCTCGGCCGGCACCACCGCCACGTCGATCGGTTGGGTGTTCACCGCGAAGCGGTGCCGGCCCAGCCGGATCGTCTCGCCACCGTCGGCGTACAGGTCGAGGCGGTCGCGCAGACCGCGCCCGGCCTCCTGGCGCGCGGCCCGGACCCGGCCGTCCAGCTCCTCGGCCCGCACCGCGTCGCCGAGGGTACGCAGCTCCTCCACCACCGAGCGGAGCTTGCCCACCATCGGGTCGGCCGCGAAGTAGGTGTTGATCTCGTCGAGCGAGCCGAGCGTGCCGGCTCGCCGCTGCACGCTGACCAGGATCCGCTCGGCCGAGGCGACCAGCCGGTCGGCCCGCCGGGAACGTTCGTCCAGCAGGGCCTGCTTGCGTGCCGAGAACGCCTCGTAGATGTCGGTACGCCGGGTGGCCAACTCGGTGAGGAAGTCGTCGAACTCCCCGAACCGGGACTCCAGTTCCTCCACCCGCAGCAGCAGGCGGCCGAGTTGCTCGTCGCAGCGTTCGGCGGTGTCCGCCGCCGCCAGCGCCCCGGTGACCGCCTGCCCGAGCAGGGCGAACTCGGCGGCGAAACCGGCCCGGCCCTCCACTGCGGCCAGCTCCTGGCGCCGCTTGTCGAGCACGGCCCGAGCCCGGTTGACCGCGCCCAGCACCTCGCCGACCCGACCCAGGATGTTGGTCCGGACGGTCGCGTCGGCGATGTCCAGCCCACCCACCACGTCGGTGATGGTCTGGAGACCGTCGGTACGGGCGGCCAGCTCGTCGCGGACGGTGCCGGCCTCGGCCACCGTACCGATCTCGGCGGCCCGCGCGGCGAGTCGCTCCACCTCCTGTTGGTAGCCGGTGAACGCCTCGTCGCGGCGGAGGAACTCCACCGCGCGTCGACCGGCCACCGACAGTTCCTCGTCCAGCCGGGCGGCCAGCTCGTCGATCCGGTCGTGGTCGACGTACCGCAGTTCGCGCAACGACTCCAGGTGTCCGCGCACCCGACGCAGCCCACCGAGCTGGGTGACCCAGTCGTCGGCGGTCAGCGGTGCCTCGCCCCGGGCCCGGCGGGCCAGCGAGGCGATCTGCTCGGCGCTCTCGTCCAGCTCCGCGCGGGCCTGCTCGGTGAGCGTACGGACCTTCTCGTGCTCCTCCAGCACGGAGCTGGCGGTACGCCGCAGTCCACTCAACGGGGTGGCCAGGTCACCCAGCTCGTCCTCGCCGAGCCAGTGGTAGTGGTCGGTGATCCGGGCACACGCCGCGATCAGCGCCTCGTACACCCCGGCGGTGGCGCTGCCCTGCACCATCCGCGCCGCCGAGAGACAGTCCGAGATGCCGCGTACCAGGTCGGCGTTGCCGACCCGCTCCAGCGGGCCGGTGCCGGCCGGCTGCGCCGCCGCGTACGCGTCGGAGACGTACGGCGTCTGCCAGATCTGCATCGGGTGGACCCGGGTCGGCTCCTCGGAGACGGCCCGGAACACCACCAGCGTGCCGTCGTCGAAGAGGGAGAAGCCGTGGCACGGGATCGGCGCGGCCACCTCCTTGCGGATCGCGTTGTACGGCAGCAGCAGCGAGCGCCCCTCGGCTCGGGCGTGGAAGACGTAGAGCACGTCCTCACCGTTCGGCGACCGCACCACCCGCTCGAACTCCAGGTCGGCGACCTCGGTGTCGAAGGTGCGGGTGACGCCGGTGGCCAGGTGGTAGCCGCCGGGGAAGATGATGCCGTGGTCCTCGGGCAGCCGCTGGCAGGCCACCCCGATGCCGTCGAGGCGGACCACCTCCCGGCTGAGCGTGTTGAAGACCAGGTGCCGCCACTGCGTCTCCTTGTACGGCAGGATCCGCAGCAGGATCAGCGGCCCCACCCGGGCCCACTGCACGTCGGCGTCGGCCAGGCTCTGCAACGGCTCGTCCACCGGCTCGCTGTAGACGCCCTCGCCGACCTCGGTGTTGTTCTCCACCTTGACGGTCAGCGTGCCGCCCACCGTCTCGACGAAGATCTCACCGTCGATGTCGATGTGCGGGTGCCGGCCGAGCACGTGGTCCTGCCGGGTCGTCTCGATCCACTCGAAGTCGTGGCTCGGCGGGAAGACGTGGTCCCGCTCCCCCCGGCTGTCCAGGTACTCCGGGATGCCGTCCACGCCGACCTGCCAGCGCAGCACCCGGATGTCCTCGGTACGCGGCCCGGTCTGGAACACCGCCAGCAGCCGGGCGTCGACCCGGCGCAGTTGCAGCAGGCGCGCCTGCCGGTAGTAGCGGTACAGCTCGCTGAAGTCCCGGACGAACTGCGGGTGCCGCAACAGGCCGGGCAGCTCGTCCTGCCCCGCCTCGTCGAACCGGAAGGCGACCTCCTCCGATCCACCCTCGCGCTGTTCGCGGGTGAAGCGGTGCAGCGAGAAGACGTCGTCGACGGTCGTCTCCGGCTTGAGGCCGATGAAGACGTTGTAGCCGAACAGCATCAGCCCGCCGACCGGGACGATGTCCCGGGGCACGCAGTTGTGCTCGGTACGGATCCGTTCGGTGCTCAGCAGCCGCAGCTCGGTGCTGCCGAACACCTCCAGCCGACGGGCGTTGAGCGACTCGGCTCGCCGGGCCAGCTCGGCGGCCTGCCCGGCGAGCCGCTTGCGCAGCACCTCGTAGCTGCCGTCGTCCAGCCCCGGCCGGGTACCGCCGTCCGGATCGACCTCGGCCGGGTCGGGGCCGCCATCGGCCCGGCCCACCGCGGCCGGTCCGGCGGCACCGGGCGTACGCCCGGTGGTCGCCGGACCGGCGGTCGGCTCACTCACCGGCGGACTGCCGCGAACCGGTGAGGGCGGCGACCGGGGTGTCCGCCACACCCAGGCGCTGCGCGGCCTTCAGCAGCTCCTGGAGCTTGCCCTTGTCGGCGCCGCCGGAGCGCATCTGCTGCGCCAGGAACGCCGAGAGCGTGAGGTTCTGCACGTCGGCGGTGTTCAGCGAGCCGATCATCCGGGTCAGGTCGTCGGTGAAGCTGGCACTGCCGTCCAGCCACGGCTGGGTGAGGTTCTTCGCCACGTCCGAGTGGGCCACGAAGCTGTCCACGCTCTTGCCGAACGAGATCGAGCTGAGCAGCCGGTCGAAGAAGACGCTGTCGCCACCGACGATGTCGATGTTCGCCTTCTCCAGGCCGGTGGCGACCAGCGCGGCCTGCGCCTCGGCGACCTGACGCTGGGTGTCCAGCCCGGCCAGCCGGACCTCCTTCTCCAGCTCCAGACGCAGCCGGTACTCCTCGTGCTCGCGGGTCGCGTCGTCCAGCGCGGCCATCGCGGCGGCCTTCTCGGTGAGACCCTCGGCCTCGCCCTTCAGCTTCTCGCGCACCGCCTCGGCGGCGGCCACCGCCTTCTCGCGCTCGACTGCGGCCTCGGCCCGACCGACCTTCTCGATCGCCTCGGCACTGCGCTCCTGCACCTGCACCTCGGCCAGGCCGGCGGCTGCCGACTCGGCCTGGATGCCCTCGGCCAGTCGGATCTTCGCGCGGGTGTCCAGCTCGGCGGCCTGCTGCCGGGCCTCGGCCAGCACCAGTTCCTCGCGGGCCTTGTGCTTCGCCGCCGCCTCGGCGGCTTCCGCCGCCTTGATGTCCTTGACCAGGCTCTCCTGCGCCTCGGCCTCGGCCTGGATGACCAGCGCCTGACGGGTCCGCTCGGCCTCCTCGACCACGCGCAGCCGCTTGATGTTCTCTTCCTGCTCGGCCACGGTCTTCTCCACCGCGATCCGCTCCCGGACGACCTCGGCGATGGCCCGCTTCTCGGCCTCCACCTCCTTGTCCTTGGCGATGGTGCTCAGCTCGGTCTCCCGGTCCCGGCCGATGACCTCCAGCATGCGGTCCTTCTCGATCCGCTCGGTCTCGATGGCGATGACCCGCTCGCGGTTCTTCTCCGCGACCGCGATCTCCCGAGCCCGGTTCTCGTGCTGGATGCCCAACTGCTCGTCGGTGCGGATGTTCGCCGTCTCGGCCCGCAGCCGCTCCTCGGCGCGTACCCGGGTGATCTCGGCCTGCTCGCGGGCCCGCACGGTCTCGATCTCGCGCTGCTGCTTGGCCTCGGCGTCGGCCTGCCGCCGCTCCAGTTCGAGGATCGCCTCCTTGGCGTCCACGTTCTGGCGGGTGATCTCCTTCTCCTCGCTGCGCCGGAACTCGTTGGTCCGGACGTGCTCCTGCGTGGTCAGCTCGGTGATCTTCCGGATGCCCTGGGCGTCGAGGATGTTCTTCGGGTCGAGCTGCGACATCGGCGTCTGCTCAAGGAAGTCGATCGCCGCGTCCTCAAGGCTGTAGCCGTTGAGGTCGGTGCCGATGACCCGGATGATCTGGTCGCGGAACTCGTCACGCTTCGTGTAGAGGTCGACGAAGTCGAGCTGCTTGCCGACCGTCTTCAGCGCCTCGGAGAACTTCGCGTTGAACAGCTCCTGGAGGGTCTCCCGGTCACTGGCCCGCGCGGTGCCGATCGCCTGCGCCACCTTGATGACGTCCTCGTTCGTCTTGTTCACCCGGACGAAGAAGGTGATCCGGATGTCGGCCCGGATGTTGTCGCGGCAGATCAGACCCTCGTTGCCGGTCCGTTCGATGTCGATCGTCTTGACCGAGATGTCCATGATCTCGGCCTTGTGCAGGACGGGCATCACCACCGCGCCGGTGAAGGTCACGTCGACCCGCCGGATCTTGGAGATGATCAGCGCCTTGCCCTGCTCGACCTTGCGGAACAGCCGACTGACCATGAACACCACGCCGAGCGCGACGAGCAGGACGACGGCGAGGAGTACACCGATTCCGGTGGTGATCACATCCATGGTTGGGCGCGCGGACGGCGGCAGCCGGCGGCGGAGCCGGGGCGGGACGCCGCGCATCCTCCTTTCGAGGGGTGTCAGGGGCGGCGAGGGGGCGGACCGGACGAAGGGGGTTCGCACCGGCCGCCTCGGATGAGGTCGGGGTGATCCGCGCGGAGGCGAACTCACCAGGGGCGATTACTCGGGGGCATGTCTGAGGGGGTCGAAGGCGGGCCCGGCGGGCATCACCCAGAAGAACTCACCCTCGGTGTCGTAGTCGTAGATCAACGCGGAGGTGCCGGCCGTCAACTTCTCGTCGCCCGGCTGCCGGACCTGCACCACCGCCGACGAGCCGTCCGCCGCCGTCACCTCGGCCTGACCGAAGTCGGCGGTGACCGTGCCGGTCCGCACCACGCAGAGACGGCCGACGAAGGTGTTGCGGCTGGCGTCCGAATCGGTCGGGAAGAGACGTCCCAACGGCACCGCGATCAGCCGGGTCACCGCGTACGCGCAGAGCGTGGCGGCCAGCAGCACGCCGACCGAGACCGCGATCCGGGTGCCGGCGCCGAGCCCGATGCCGTCGAGCAGCACGGTACCGGCCAGGCTGACGAACCAGGCCACCGCGACGAGCAGGGAGAAGATGATCGCACTGGGTACGCCGCCGAGCCCGAGACCGGCGAGGAACGTACCGGCTCCGCCGTCGACGTCCAGGTCGTCGCCCAGATCCAGCACCCCGGTCAGCACCAGCAGCCAGTAGCCGACGACGACCACGAGCAGGAAGCTGAACAGCACGGTGGGGAAACTGAGTGCCGTGGCCAGAAAGCCGGTCACCTTGTCCTCCTCCCCGCACCCGACGGCCCGACCAGGCCACCGGCACGATGATCGTGACACGGGGTGTCAACCGCACGGTCAGGGCCGATCGGCCGGTCCCCCCGGTCTGACCGGCCAAGATCAGTCCAGGTTCGCCTCGACGAGCGCGTCCAGCGTCGCCGCACGGACCTGCGGCGTGTCCCCGGTCACGGAGACGAACAGGGTACGCCCGTCGGGCAGCCACGCGGACAGGTAGGCCGTCGAGGTCGCCATGTCGTCCGTGGCCAACACCTGCGCCGCAGTCGCCACGGTCACCTCGTGGGGTACCCCGGGCAGTCCCAGTACCGCCTCGACGTCGAAGACCGCGACCACCCGGATCACCGGCCCGGCCCCCTCGTACGCGACCCGGACGCCGGGCGGCACCGCCTGTGGGCGGGCCATCCGCAGCACCGCCTCGGCCGGGTCGGCCGGTCGCAGGTAGGCCGGCACGCCGCGCAACGCGGGCACGGTGGGCCCGGCGGGTGCCGCGACCTGTGTCGTGGTTGCCGGTCGACCCGCCGTCACCACGGTGAAGACGCCCAGGCCGACCACCGTGCACAACCCCAGTGCCACGGCGACGGCCTGGACGCGTCGACGACGCCGCAGGCGGTCCCGCACCACCGGCAGCGGATCCGGGCCGGAGGGATAACCCTCGTCGTCCCAGAATTCGCGCAGCGCCTCCCGGACGTCGGTCATCCCGCCATCTTCCGGTCGGCTCGCGCGCGGACCGCCGACAGTGCCGGACCGATCGCGTCGAGCGCGTGCCGACGCAACGACCGGACGCTCGCCGGGCGTCGCCCGACCGCCTCGGCGATCGCCGCGTCATCGAGATCATCGAGGTACGACAGCACGAGGACCGCCCGGCGCACGGGCGGCAGCCCGGCCAGCAGTCGACGCAGCAGGTCACCGTCCTCGACGCCGTCGCCGGACCAGCCGTCCTCGACACGATCGGACGCACGCCCGATGACGCGGCCGAGACCGCCCTCGGTGCTGCTGCCGGACCCACCGTCGGTGCGGCTGCCGGACCCACCGTCGGTGACCAGCGGTGACGCCGCCGACGTGCGCCGGAACCGGCGGACCAGCGTCCGGAGCCGGCCGGTGTGCAGGCGGATCATCGCGGTCTTGGCGTACGCGAACGGGTCGCCGTCGGCGAGCACGCGGTGCCACACCCCGGCCACCCGGACGTAGGTCTCCTGGAGAAGATCCTCCGCCTGGTCCGGGTCGGCGGCAACGGCACGGGCGTACCGGCGCAGCGCCGGAGCGGACCGGCGAACGAACGTCTCGAACTCGACGGCTTCCATCCCACCTCCCTCGCCACTAAATACGCTGCGGGGAGGTCGTTACGTTGCGGCCCGTCGACCACAACCGCAGACCGTTCGGTCACCGAGGTCCGACGCGGCGGCTCACCCGACGAACCGGATCAGCACCATCACACGGCCGGACAGCCGACCGACCGGTCGAGCCGCCGGTCCGGTGGAAGCCGCCGAGCCCAGTCCGACGCCGCCGGACAGGGCGGGCCGCCGGACAGGGCGGGCCGCCGGACAGGGCGGGCCGCCGAGCCCGGTCGACACCCCGCCGGGCCAGTCGACGCCGCCGAATCGGGCGAAGCCGCCGGATGGGCGAAGCCGCCGGGGCCGGTCGACACTGCGCCGGGACCGGTCGACACCGCCAGGTCGGCCGACGGTGGTTCGGTGGGCTCAGGCGGGGAGCGTGATCCGGCCGTCGATCGCGGACGACGCGATGTCACCACGGTGGTGCGACCCGGCCAACGTGATGCCGCGTACCAGTTCGTAGGCGGCCTCGCGCGCGGCGGCCAGGTCGGGGCCGGTGGCCGTACCGCAGAGGACCCGGCCGCCCGCAGAGAGCAGGGCACCGTCGGCGGCCCGGCGGGTGGTGCCGGCGTGGATGACGCCCGGACGGTCCGCGCCGGTGATCACGTCACCGGTACGCGGCGGGGCCGGGTAGCCCTCGGCGGCCACCACCACGGTGACCGCCGCGCCGTCGTGCCAGCGCAGCGGCGGGTGCTCGGCCAGCGTGCCGGTGGCGGCTGCGTGCAGCAGACCGGCCAGTGGCGTCTCCAGCAGGGCGAGCACCACCTGGGTCTCCGGGTCACCGAAGCGGGCGTTGAACTCGATCACCCGGGGTCCGTCGGCGGTGATCGCCAGCCCGACGTAGAGCAGGCCGCCGAACGGCTTGCCCCGACGCCGCATCTCGGCCAGCGTGGGGTGGACGACATCCCGCATCACGTCGTCGACCAGGTCGGACGGCGCCCAGGGCAGCGGCGCGTACGCACCCATGCCGCCGGTGTTCGGGCCGGTGTCGCCGTCACCGACCCGCTTGAAGTCCTGCGCCGGCAGCAGCGGTACGGCGGCCTCGCCGTCGGTCACCACGAACAGCGAGACCTCCGGCCCGGCCAGGTACTCCTCGACGACCACCCGACCGCACTCGGCGGCATGCCGCAGCGCGGCGTCGCGGTCCTCGGTCACCACCACGCCCTTGCCGGCGGCGAGCCCGTCGTTCTTCACCACGTACGGCGGCCCGAACTCGTCCAGCGCGGCGGCCGTACCCGCCTCGTCGGTGCAGGTGTGGGCGCGGGCGGTGGGCACCCCGGCGGCCGTCATCACGTCCTTGGCGAACGTCTTGGAGCCTTCGAGCTGCGCTGCCTCGGCCGACGGGCCGAAAACCGCGATGCCCTTGGCCCGCAGCGCGTCGGCGACTCCGGCGACCAGCGGCGCCTCCGGCCCGATCACGACCAGGTCGGCGGCCACCTCGACCGCCAGCCCCGCCACGGATTCGGGATCCGTCGCCACGACCTCCCGCAGCTCGGCCACGTCGGCGATCCCGGGATTCCCGGGTGCCGCGATCACCTGCTCGACGGTCGGATCCTCGGCGAGCCGCAGCGCAAGCGCGTGCTCCCGTCCACCACTACCCAGCAACAGAACACGCACGCCCGGCATCCTACCCACCACCCCCGCCGCCCCAGTTGATCAAGAAGTTTGCGTCTCAATTTCGGCGTGTCGACGCTCAAACTTCTTGATCAACAGGGGGAGGGTGGGGTGGGAGTCAGGGGGTGCGGAGGGCTTGTTTGACGGTTTGCGGGATGTAGTCGGGGTGGAGGGTGTCGGACCAGGTGAAGCGGAGGATGCGCCAGCCGGCGTTGACGAGGCGGTTCTGTCGCATCCGGTCCGCATAGATCGCCTGCGGTCCGTCGTGTGGGCCCCGGCCGTCCGCCTCGGCGATCAGGCGGGCCCGACGCCAGCCCAGGTCACCGACCCCCAGCAGCCAGCCGTCCTCGTCGCGAACCTCGATCTGGAGCACGTCCGGCGGGACACCTCCGTCGACGCACCGCAGCCGGGAACGTGTCTCCAGCGGCGACTGGGCCCGACCATCAGCCTCGGCGAGCCGACGCCGGGCGGCGACCGCACCACGCCGTCCGGCGATCAGAGCCGGGATCGACGCCAGGTCCGCCTCGGTGAGCAGCCGCCGGTTGAGCGCCGAGTCCAGGACGCAGACGGCGGGGTACCGGTCCGCGCGCAGGATGACGTCGGCGACCGTACGCACCGCGGTGGTGACCCGGACGCCGGCCAGCACCTCGACATCCTTCGAGCCCAGGGTCAACTGGTGTACGACGAGTTCCGGATCGGTACGCCGCTGCGGGCGCGGGCACTGCACCGGCACCGAGACGTGGATCTCGGACGTGGCACGCAACCCGGCGATCCCGTGCACTTCGGCGGCGGTCCCCAGTACGGCCACCGCCCCCGGCCCCAGACTGTCGACCGCCGCCCGGATCCGGGCCCGTCGTAACGCCAGCGGGTCGGATTCGGGGGACGGCGCGAAGCGCCCTCGGGCCAGCCTGACCCAACGCCCCGACCGGACCAGATGGCGGATCCGCCCCCGAGTGAACCCCGCCGACAGCGCCTGATCCACCGTCACCACACCGCTGCGCGCCCCGAATCCCGTCTCCCCCATCCCTCCACCCCACCGCTCCCACCCCCCACTCCTCCACCCCTGTGGATAACCCGCCGCCCCCTGTGGACAACCTCCGCCGCCAGCGGGGTTGATCAAGGGATTTGGGCCATCTGGGCCCCTTTCCGCGACCAAAACTTCTTGATCAACGCGGAGGGGGTGGGGGGTGGGGGGTGGGGTGGTTAGGGGAGTAGGGGGTGGCGGGTTACGTTTTCCTCGCGGCCGGGGCCTACGCCTACGACGCTGACGCGGGTGTTGCAGAGCTGCTCGATGCGGGCGATGTAACGCCGGGCGTTCTCGGGGAGGTCGTCCTCGGTCCGCGCCTTGGTGATGTCCTCCCACCAGCCGTCGTGCTCTTCGTAGATCGGCGTGGCGTGGTGGAAGTCGGTCTGGGTCATCGGCATGTCGTCGACGCGCTTGCCGTTGATCTCGTAGCCGACGCAGATCGGCACGGTGGCCAGGCCGGTGAGCACGTCGAGCTTCGTGACGACCAGGTCGGTGACGCCGTTGAGGCGGCAGGCGTACCGGGCCACCACCGCGTCGAACCAGCCGCAACGACGCTCCCGGCCGGTGGTGGTGCCGTACTCGTGGCCGACCTTGCGCAGGTGCGCGCCGTTCTCGTCGAACAGCTCGGTCGGGAACGGACCCGAACCGACCCGGGTGGTGTACGCCTTGCTCACCGCGATCACCTTCGTGATCGCGGTCGGCGGGATGCCCGCCCCCACGCACGCGCCGCCGGCCGTCGGGTTCGACGAGGTGACGAAGGGGTAGGTGCCGTGGTCCATGTCGAGCATGGTGGCCTGGGCACCTTCGAGGAGTACGGTGTCGCCCCGGTCCAGCGCGTCCCAGAGCATCGCGCGGGTCTCCGCGATGTACGGGCGCAGCCGCTCCGCGTACTCCAGGTACTCCTCGATGGTGGCGTCGACGTCCATCGCCTTGCGGTTGTAGACCTTGAACAGCACCTGGTTCTTCTCGCGCAGCGCGAGTTCCAGCTTCTTGCGGAAGATGCCCGGGTCAAGCAGGTCCTGCACCCGGATGCCCATCCGGGCGACCTTGTCGCCGTACGCGGGGCCGATGCCCCGGCCGGTGGTGCCGATGCGGGAACTGCCCAGGTAGCGCTCGACCACCCGGTCCAGCGCCCGGTGGTGCGGCATGATCAGGTGCGCGTCGCCGGAGATGCGCAGCCGGGAGACGTCCACGCCGCGCTCGGCGAGTCCGTCGATCTCGGTCAGCAGCACCTTCGGGTCGACCACCACGCCGTTGCCGATGACGATCACGGCGTTCGGGGAGAGTGCGCCCGAGGGCATGAGGTGCAGCGCGTACTTCTGGCCGTCAGGGGTGATCACGGTGTGCCCGGCGTTGTTGCCGCCGGAGTAGCGCACGACGTAGTCGACCCGCTCACCCAGTTGGTCGGTAACCTTGCCCTTGCCCTCGTCACCCCACTGAGCGCCGATGAGCACGATCGCTGGCATCTCTTCGCCTCCAGAAGGCTCGGGTGCCAGATGGCGACCGGTCAGCGAGCCCGGGGTGTCAGGTTAACAAGTAGTGACGGCACGACCGGCAGGGGTCGCGCCGAGAGGCAGGAGGGGCCTACCCGTGTACGACGTGGTGCTGCTCACCCTCGGCTCGGAGCGGGACGCTCCCGGAGCCGGGTGCGGCAGTGGCGGAGCCTGTTGCGGCGGAGCGTCCGAGGCAGCCCCGGACCTCCCGGAACGCTGCGAGACTCCGCGCGTACCGGTGCTGGCCTGCGCGGACGCGCTGACCGCCCGAGGCGCGCGGGTCGAGACGGTGACCGCCCGGTCGGACGCGGAGATCGACGAGGTGCTGGCCCGACTGGACGCGCCGCCTCGTCCGGACGGGCTCACCTGGCCCGACCCGGACTCCAAGGTGCGTCTCGTGGTGGCAGTCGCCGGTGACGCACAGTTGCGGGCCGTGATCCGCCGGTTGGTCCGGCGGTACGCCCCGCCGCCGAGTCGTCGTCCGGCCGACCTGGCCGACGGCCGGACCGTGCCGGACCTGCCGCCGGTCGGCGTACTCCCGCTGGACCCGGCCCGCAGCACGACGCACCGGGACCTCGCCGCGCAGCTCGGCCTGCCGCGTGATCCGGCGGCGGTGGCCGCCGCGGTGCTCGACGGCACGCCTCGCCGACTGGATCTGCTGCGCAACGACGGCGGTTCGGTCACCCTGGACGGCGCGCTGCTCGGGGCCGCCGCCGAGGACGGACGCCCGTTGCACTGGCGTGGTCGGGTGGAGGTGGACGACGCGGTGCTCTCGCACGGCGACGACCCGCTGCTGGCCTGCGCGATCGGCAACGCCGCCGGGTACGCCCGGCTCGACGACGTCGACCTGCTCGCCGCTCCCGACCCGACGGACGGGCTGGTCGAGGTGGCGGTGGCGGTCCCGGTGGTGACCCGGTCGCGGCTGGGCCGCCGACGGGTACGCCTGGAGGTGCGCCGGGCCCGCGGCCGGGCGGTCTCCGTGCTGCCCCGGGACGAGGGCGCGCTGCCGTATCTGGACGACGGCGTGGAGGGGCAGTTGACCCGTAAGCGGTCCTGGTGGACCGAGTCGGGCGCCTGGGCGGTCTGGACGGCCTGACCCCGCCCCGCGTGAACGGCCGGGTTCGGCCGGTGGGCCTATCCTCGGCAGAGGGAATGGGGGAGGAACCGTGGTGGACGAGAACGCCGACCGGGCGCACGTGCCCGGCCAGCAAGGGGCGCCGGAACGGGACATCGAACCACTCTGGCCGCCGGACCAGGTCGAGGGCTTCGGCACGCCCGCATGGGCGACCCCGCCGACGCCGCCCGCCGCGCCACCCGCGTCGCCCCCGGACAGGCCGGGCTACCCGGTGCCGCCGACCGCCGGTCAGCCGGGTCACCTACCGCCCACCGGCCAACCGGCCGGGCCGCCCTCGCCCGCCGACTACCCGTCGCTGACCGCCGGTGTCGGCGGCGAGGTGGGGACGACGCCGGGTCCCGGATGGGCGCCCACGTCGCCGCCCGTCGGCGGACAGCCGAGTGCGCCGCCGCCCGTGGCCAGCGGGCAGGCGAGTGTGCCACCACCGGTGGTCGGCGGACGGGCGAGTGTGCCGCCGCCCACCGGCTGGGCACCCGCGCCGACGCCGCCCGAACACGGCCGGGTCGACCTGGATCTACCGTTCACTCTCGACCGGCCGACCGCGATCGCGCCTCCGCACGACGACCGGCCCGGCAACACCGGTGCGACGGCCGTCCCCGGCCCGCGTCCCGCCACCGTCTCCGACCCGGCCGTCGGCTCCGACCCGGCCGCCGACGCGGGTCGGCCGGACCTGGACGGCGAGCCCGAGACGGCACCGGCGGAGACCTCCGCCGGCGGTGGCGACCACCCCGACGGCGACGGCCCGACGATGGTCCGGCCGCCGACGGAGTCGCCCTGGGCGCAACCGCCGCAGCGTCCGACCGCCGCAGCGTCGGAGAGCAGCGACCCGTCCGGGACCGAGCGCGCAACCCGTCCCGGTTGGGCCACCGGCGCGCAGCCTTTCCCACCGGTGGCGTCGGCAGCCGGAACCGGTCGGCCGGTGCCGCCGCAGGCCGGGACGTATCCCGTACCCGCACCGCAGCACGGCACCCCGGTGCCGCCGCCGCATCGCGACGCGTTCCCGCCGCCGCACGTGGGTCCGCTTCCCGAGCACCAGGGCACGGTCGTGCCACAGCACGGCGTGCCGATGCCGCCGCCCCAGCCCAGCCCGTTCCCACCCCAGCCCGGCGCGGTGCCACCCCAGCCCGGCCCGTTCCCGCCGCAACCCGGAGCGGTGCCGCCGCAGCCGGGAGCGGTGCCACCGGAGGGCTCGGCGTACCCGCCTGCGCACCAGGCGGACTCGCCGCCCGGGCCGTTCCCGCCGCAGCCGGCCTGGAACCCGGCATCCTGGCCGCAGAGTGCACCACCGCCGGTGGCACCCCCGGCACCGCAACTGCCCTACCCGGCCGCGAACCCGACGCCCGCCGGCTACCCCGAACCGGCCTGGAACCCGGCCGAGCCGGGCGTCCCGCCCACCGCCGAGGACTTCGCCCGGCGGCGGCACGTCCGCCCGGCCGATCCGGTCGCCACCATGGGCGTACGGGCGGTGGTCAACCGGACCGGTCTGGTGAAGCTGCCGCCGGGCCGGCAGGAACTGGAACTCAAGCGGGACATCGAGACGGTCCGCCGCAACTTCGGCGGGCTCCGGCAGGTGACCGTGGTCAACCCGAAGGGCGGCGCGGGCAAGACCGTCGCCATCCTGCTGCTCGCCATGACGTTCGGTCAGAAGCGCGGCGGGTACGTGCTGGCCTGGGACAACAACGAGACCCAGGGCACCCTCGGCATGCGCGCCCAGCAGGACTTCCACTCGCGTACGGTGCGGGATCTGCTGCGGGACCTGGGGCAGTTCCACGGTGCCCACGGTCGGGTCGGTGACCTGTCGCAGTACGTCCGCTCACAGGGTGAGGGGATGTTCGACGTCCTCGCCTCCGACGAGTCGGCCACCGGCGGCGAGATGCTCACCGCCTCGGCCTTCGGCGAGATCCGTGAGGTGGTCAGCCGGTTCTACAAGCTGATCTTCGTGGACACCGGCAACAACGTGCGGGCGCAGAACTGGCAGGCCGCGATGGACGCGACCGATCAACTGGTGGTCACCATGTCGGCCCGTAACGACTCGGCCGAGACCGCCGCCCGGATGCTCGACCACCTGGAGCAGAGCGGCCGGCAACGGCTGGTCCGGCAGGCGGTCACGGTGGTCTCCATGCCGCCGTCCCGCAAGGAGATCGACCTGCCAGCGATCCAGGAGCACTTCGCCGCGCGTACCCGGGGGGTGCTGCTGGCGCCGTACGAGCGGCTCATCGACACCGGCGAGCCGATCCGGTACGCCCAGCTCTCGTCGGCGACCCGGGACGCCTGGCTCAAGATCGCCGCCTCGGTCGCCGAGGGACTCTAGGCCCCGACCGCGCGGTCTCGGCAGTGCGCGCCACGTCGAACCGCCGGCCTCCGGAGCACCTGCTCCGAGCCGGCGGCTCGGCGGACGGTCGGTTGCTGGCCAGCGCGTCGGCGGACGGTCAGTTGCTGGCCAGCGCGTCGGCGGCGGCCGGGTCGCAGTCGCGGAGGAACTGGGCACAGCGGGCGGCCTCGTCCGCCTCACCGATCGCGTCGGCGGCGCGGGAGAGCACGTAGAGGCAGCGCAGGAAGCCCCGGTTCGGCTCGTGCGACCACGGCACCGGCCCGTGACCCTTCCAGCCGCTGCGGCGCAACTGGTCCAGCCCCCGGTGGTAGCCGGTGCGGGCGTAGGCGTACGCGGCGACGACCTGCCCCTCGGCGAAGGCCCGGGCGGCCAACGCGGCCCAGGCGGCGCTGTGCGTCGGGAACCGGGCGGCCACCGTGGCCAACGCCTCGTCGCCGCCGTCCTGCGCGGCCGTGGCCAGCGTGGCGTCGGCCTCGTCGTGTGCGGGCAGGAGCGTGGCCGGGGGCTCCGGCAAGAGGTTCTGCATCGTCCCATTCAACCCGCTTCCGGCCAGTGCCCGCGAGGGGGTCCGGCGAGCCGGCTGACTGAACGGCCGAGAGGTCCGTCACGCCTGCGGCCCATGCCGCCGACCGGTCCCTTCCACTACAACTAAAAGACCGGAGCCTCCCCAGGAACCGGAGTTGCGGGAGCTCGGCCAGGCCGCCGGGCTCCCGCCCCCCACTCCCCCGGGCCGGGGGCAGCTCGGGCACGGTTGCGGCAACCGGGCAGGATGGCCGGGTGCCGACCCCACCCCCTGCGGACGTCATCGAGCCGCACACCTGGTTGAACGAGATCCAGACCCGGGCCGAACTCGACCGGCGGCTCGCCGACGGGACGCTGGTCGGGCTGACGGTCCAGGGGCTCCGGCTGGACCTGGAACCGATACCCGACCTCAGCGGCACCGAGGTCGCCGGAACCCTCTTCGTCGGCTGCCGCTTCGCCTCCCGGCAGGTCGGCGCCGACCTGGTCCGGCGGGGCGCGAACGTGGTGCCGCCCTTCTCCGGCCTGCCCTACCCGACCCAGCCACCGCACCTCTACACCCCCGAGGAACTGGCCGCCGGCTTCGCCGAGGGCGGCTTCGAGGCGATGTACGACAGCCGCGTGTACGCGCACTTCCGCGACCACGGCGGGGCACAGCCCGACGTACGCGAGGCGCTCGGTCAGCGACTGCACGACCACGGTGTGGACAACGCGCTGGCCGACGCCACCCGGGCCTGGTTGACCACGCACGGACCGCAGTCGGTCGTCGGCGTGATGGGCGGGCACGCGGTACGCCGGGGCAGCGCGCCGTACCGGACGGCCGCGGTGCTGGGCTGGGAGTTGGCGCGGGCTCACCGCCTGGTGGTGACCGGTGGCGGCCCGGGTGTGATGGAGGCCGCCAACCTGGGCGCGTACCTGTCGACCCGACCGGCCGAGGACCTGACCGCCGCCATCGACCTGCTCGCCACCGCACCCGACTTCACCGACCACGACCGTTACACGGCGGCGGCGCTGCGGGTCCGGGAACTGTACGGCCGCTCGGTCACGCCACCGGAGAACGACGCCGAGCCGGCCGTCGCGTACCGGGCCGACTCGGCCGCGCTGACCACCGGCGACCTGGACTGGGCCAACTGCGGCGGGCTCGCCGTGCCGACCTGGCTCTACGGTCACGAACCGGCGAACCTGTTCGCCGGCCGGATCGCCAAGTACTTCTCCAACGCCATCCGGGAGGACACCATCCTGCGGCTGGCCCGGGGCGGGATCGTCTTCGCGCCCGGCCGTGCGGGCACCGTGCAGGAGGTGTTCCAGGCGGCCACGAAGACCTACTACGGCACGGACGGGGCCAGCGGGGCGTACGTGTTCCTGGACCGCGCCTACTGGACCACGGAACTGCCGGTGGAGTCGCTGCTCAAGCCGTTGCTGGCGACCTCGCCCTTCGGTGACCTGTCCGGCACCGTGCACCTCACCGACGACGTGCACGAGGCGGTACGTCTGCTCCTGCGGTCGTCGTCGTAGGGGTTTTTTGAAGGAGGGGACCCCTACTATGCACGAGGCGTTAGTAAGGTGCCCTTCCTTACAACAGCGACGGCGGCCGGCTCCGGGGAGGAACCGGCCGCCGTCGGCGGCGACGTCAGGACGTCACTTGGTCATCGTGGTGCCGGTCGAGCGCAGGTGCTCGCAGGCCTCCGCGACCCGGGCGGCCATGCCGGCCTCGGCGGCCTTGCCCCACACCCGGGGGTCGTACAGCTTCTTGTTGCCGACCTCACCGTCGACCTTGAGCACGCCGTCGTAGTTGCGGAACATGTGGTCCGCCACCGGACGGGAGAAGGTGTACTGGGTGTCGGTGTCGATGTTCATCTTCACCACGCCGTAGTCCAGCGCCTCGCGGATCTCGGACAGCAGCGAGCCGGAACCGCCGTGGAAGACCAGGCTGAGCGGCTTGTCCTTGCCGTACTTGGCGCCGACTGCGTCCTGGATCTGCTTGAGCACCTCGGGCCGCAGCTTGACGTTGCCCGGCTTGTAGACGCCGTGCACGTTGCCGAAGGTCAGGGCGGCCATGTAGCGGCCTTTCTCCCCCAGGCCGAGCGCCTCGACCATGGCGAGACCGTCCTCGACGGTGGTGTAGAGCTTGTCGTTGATGGCGTTCTCGACGCCGTCCTCTTCACCGCCGACGACGCCGACCTCGATCTCCAGGACGATCTTGCCCTTGGCGGCCTCGGCGAGAAGCTGCTCGGCGATCTCCAGGTTCTCCGCGACCGGCACGGCCGAGCCGTCCCACATGTGCGACTGGAACAGCGGCTCCTGGCCGTTCTTGACCCGCTCCTGCGAGATGGCCATGAGCGGCCGGACGAACTTGTCCAGTTTGTCCTTCGGGCAGTGGTCGGTGTGCAGCGCGATGTTGACCGGGTACTTCTTGGCCACCTCGTGCGCGTACGCGGCGAACGCCACCGCGCCGGTGACCATGTCCTTCACGGACGGGCCGGAGAGGTACTCGGCGCCACCGGTGGAGACCTGGATGATGCCGTCGCTCTCCGCGTCGGCGAAGCCCTTGAGCGCCGCGTTGAGCGTCTGCGACGACGTCACGTTGATCGCCGGGTACGCGTACCGGCCGGCCTTGGCGCGGTCCAGCATCTCGGCGTAAGCCTCGGGGGAAGCGATGGGCATGTCGAACGCTCCTTACTTGCCGCTGACGGCCGTGCGGCCGCCGCTCTTCTTGCGCCGGCCGATCGGCCGCCTGTCGACGGTCGGCCGGGCAGCCGCGCGAAACTCCGTTGGCGGTCGGCCGGATGGCCGCCTGATCTCCATTGGTGCGCCGGACCGCGCTGTCCTACGCGGGAAGTATCCCGTAGCTGGACCGGCCCGGCACAACCGGCCCGGCGCCGGGCGGCTCACCGCCGGTCCGCGCGGTCCGGCACCACGACACTGATCAGCCAGGTGACCACCGCCATCACGATGGCTCCCCAGAAGGCGGGCCAGAAGCCGTCCACGTGGAACGGGAGGCGGAGGCTGCCGGCGATCCAGTCGGTCAGCAGGAACAACAGCGCGTTGACCACCAACGCGAACAGGCCCAGGGTCAACAGGTAGAAGACGCAGCCCACCACCTTGATCAACGGCTTGAGCACCGCGTTGACCACGCCGAAGATCAACGCCACGATCAGCAGGGTGAACACGGTGTCGTAGCCGGTCCGCCCGGTCACCTCGACCCCGGGCACGATCAACGTGGTGATCCACAGTGCGACGGCGGTCGTCACCAGCCGGATGAGGAAGCCCACGGGACCATCCTGGCATCGGGGCGACCCGCCGGTGGGGCGATTCGCCCGACTGGGCGGTACCTCCCGACGTACCCTTCGCCCCGCCGGACGGCGCGCGGGTTCCCAGCGCGACACCGGCCCAGCCCGTACCGTGGAGCGGGTACCGTCCACCGACATCCCGGAGGCACCGAATGGGCCAGCCCGGCGAGGACTTCGCCCCCGGCGACCACCTCAGCGCTGACGAACGCGACCTGGAGGCCGAGCCGGCCGACGCGGTCGAGCAGGCCACGGTGGTCGACCCTGCGGAGGTGGAGGACGAACCGCACCGGGGCCTGGAGGTCGACGACTGGGACGCCATGGAGCAGGCCCGGGTAGTAGCCCCCGACGAAGACGACTACCGCTGACCCCGCCCGTCGCCGCCGGTGGTCGGCTGCTCGGCCCGCCTTGGTCGACGGTGCTCCGCTGGGGCGTCGGCACGAGTTGGTCTTCGCGATCCTGGCGTGTGAATCCGAGCCGGTGGACCCCCGCCTCTGACGCCGCGAGGGTCTCCGTCGCGCCCCGGTAGCCTGGTCGGCCGTGGCGGGCGCCACTCGGGCGACCCGGGCGAGCGAGGCGGGAGACGGATTCTTAATGGCATTGGGCGAACGGGTAGGCCATGTCCTGCGCGGTGGGGCCATCGGCGTGGCGGAGGCCGTGCCGGGGGTCAGCGGTGGCACCATCGCGCTGGTCACCGGGGTGTACGAACGGCTGATCGTGTCCGCCGGCCACGTGGTGAACGCCGTCCGGTACGCGGCGTCGGACGTACCTCGGGGGCGTGGCTGGACGCGGGCGGGACACCAGATGCGGCAGGCCCACTGGGACGTGGTGATCCCGTTGATGATCGGGATGGTGCCCGGCCTGCTGCTCGCCGCGAAGCTGCTGGAGCCGTTACTGACCGGCTACCCCGAACACACCCGTGGCCTCTTCCTCGGCCTGGTGCTCGCCTCGGTGCTGGTGCCGGTCTCGATGGTCGGCAAGCCGTGGCGGCGGCGCGAGGTGGTCGGCCTGGTGATCGCCGCGGCGGTCGCATTCGCGCTCACCGGCCTGCCACAGGCCACCCTCGAACCACGCCCGATGATCCTGCTGGTCGCGGCGGCGGTGGCGGTCTGCGCGCTGGTGATGCCCGGCGTCTCCGGATCGTTCCTGCTGCTGACCGTCGGTCTCTATGAACCGACCATCGCCGCCCTCAACGACCGGGACTGGGGCTACCTGGCGATCTTCGCCACCGGCATGGTCATCGGCCTGTCGCTCTTCGTCAAGCTGCTCCAGTGGCTGCTGGACAAGCATCGCCGGATGACTCTGGCGGTGATGTCCGGCGCGCTGATCGGCAGCCTCCGCTCGCTGTGGCCATGGCAGTCCGAGGACCGGACCCTGCAGGCGCCCGGTGACGGCATCCTGGCCATCACCGCGCTGTTCCTGCTGGGCTTCGCCGTGGTCCTGGCCATGGTGATCGCCGAGCGGCGCCGGGTGAACCGGGCCGCCCAGGCGCTCACCGAGGCGTACGAGCCGACGCAGGTGCGCTGACGTCCACCGCTTGGTGGCTGCCCGGCTGGGCGGCCACCAAGCGGTTTCGGTTCAGCGAGCCTTCTTGGTGGCCCGCTTCCGCGGCGGAGTCAGCAGGTCGGCGATCGTCGCGATCGCGCTCGGGACCAGCCGGTAGTAGGCCCACACACCGCGCTTCTCCCGCTCCAGCAAGCCGGCCTCGGTGAGGATACGCAGGTGGTGGCTGACGGTCGGCTGGGAGAGTCCGAGCGGTGCGGTCAAGTCGCACACGCACGCCTCACCCTCGGGCGCCGACTGGATCAGGCTGAGCAGCCGCAGCCGGGCGGGGTCGGCAAGGGCCTTGAGGACCCCTGCCAGCCGCTCGGCGTCGGCGCGTTCGATCGGCTCGCCGGCAAGCGGCGAGATCTGAGGCATAGTCATTTCGGCCAACGCAGTTCCCACGTATTCCATCCTTCCACCAGCAGCATCGATCCGGCTGCATATCAGCAGATCCGAATCGGCAGACTTTTACGCCACAAGGCCGAGGTCAGCCAACGTATAGGCCGCCCGATAGGGCAATCCGGCGGCTCGCACCGCGTCGCCGGCACCACGATCAACGATAACCGCCACCCCCACCACGTCGGCCCCGGCCTCGCGAAGGGCCTCGACGGCGGTCATCACACTTCCGCCGGTGGTGGAGGTGTCCTCCACCGCCAGCACCCGACGTCCGGTCACGTCGGGGCCTTCGATTCGGCGTTGCAACCCGTGCGCCTTGCCCGCTTTCCGCACCACGAACGCGTCCAACGGACGGCCGGTCGCGTGCAGCATCGACATGGCGATCGGGTCGGCGCCCAATGTCAGGCCACCGACCGCGTCGTACGACCAGTCGGCGGTCAACTCCCGCATCACCCGACCGACCAAGGGGGCCGCCCGGTTATGGAGCGTGATGCGACGCAGATCGACGTACCAGTCAGCCTCCTGCCCGGAGGAGAGCACTACCCGGCCGTGGACCACAGCCAGGTCGGAGATGAATTTACGCAGGTCGTCGTGGTCCCCCATGGCGATAGAGGGTACTGCGCAAGTCTGTGTGCCGGGTGGACGGGCCACCCCGGGCAACCCTTCCGGGGGACAGATGAGTGGCGATGTCCGACTACGCTACGTCGATCGACGGTTCGGATCGAGTGATCTCGCGCTCGCCGCCGCCGCACCGGACGACGACGTGTCGCCGTCAACCGCGATCGCGGCCGATGCGCCCACGGGTGTCCCGGGCCACCCGGTCGAGCAATCCGCGTGGGGCGTGCCGCAGACCGGCGACGGCCAGTTTGTATTTCCACGATGGAACGCTGACCAACTTGCCTTTTCGCAGGTCACGTAAGGCTTCCGCGACCACGTCGGGCGCGGCGAGCCACAACCACTCGGGAGTTTTCGACATGTCGATGCCGGCTCGCTGGTGGAATTCGGTCCGGGTGTAGCCGGGACAGAGCGCCATCACGCGTACGCCGAAGGGGCGGGCGGACTGGCCGACGGACTCGCTGAAGTTCGTGACCCACGCCTTGCTGGCGGAGTACGTCGATCCCGGCATGATCGCACCGAAACCAGCGACGGAAGAGACATTTATCACTGCCCCATCTCGCCGTTCAGTCATCGTGCGCAGCGCAGCGAGTGTCAATCGCATCACCGCGTGCACGTTGAGCCGGAGCAGTCGGGTCTCGTCCTCAAGGCTCGACCTGAGGAACGGCTTGTTCAGACTGATCCCCGCGTTGTTGACCAGAAGCCCCACCGGCGGGGCGACGGCGAGCCGTCGCTCCACCTCGGCACAGCCGTCGTCGGTGGACAGGTCGGCCGGCACCGTCTCGGTCTCGACGCCGTACCGGCCGGTCAGCTCAGCGGCCTGCGCGGCGAGTCGCTCAGCGTCCCGGGCGACCAGCACCAGGTGCCATCCGTCGGAGGCGAGCCGATCGGCGAAGGCCGCTCCGATCCCCGCCGTCGCCCCGGTGATCAACGCCCATCGCGCGCTACTCGGCTGGTCGGGCGTCACTGGTCTGCTCACCTCGGCGGATACGGGGACGACGGCGGCGCCCCGGGCGGCGGATAGGTCTGGTGCGGCGCGACCGGCGGCGGATACGCGGACGGCTGGTGGTGCACGGGTGGGTACGACGGTGGCTGGGGGTGGTGCGGGGGCACCGGGCGGCGGCGGAACCAGGCGTTGGCGGACGGCATCGCCAGCAGTACGGCTACCACAAGGTAACCGAGCACCTGCGCGACCGAAAGAGTCGTGGTGATCGGAATCCACCACGACGGGTAGGCGTCCGCCACCAGGGCGACGAGTTCGGCGGCGGCCTGGTCGTCGCCGAAGTCCAAGGGGGTGGCGCGTTGGACCAGGAGGGTTCCGATGCCGCAGCAACCGAGGAGCATCCCGAGCCCGGCGACCACCCAGGTCGTCACCCGGGCGGCGGGCCGCCCGCCAGCCAGGGCCAGCGCGAGACCGGCGAGGAACAGGGCCGCGAACACGCTCAGCACGGCCGCTGCCACCACCGCGCTCCGCAGCAGGGTCACCATCGCGTCGACCTGGGTGGCGTCGGCCGACGTACCCACGGCCGCCGCGCGGAACCGGGACACCGTGCCGCCGACGATGCTCAGGCCGGCCACCGCGTACCCGAACGCACCCACCGCCATCACCGCCAGCACCACCACGGCCGTCACGACCACGGCCGGCCGGCGCGGCGGCGCCTGTTCGGGGTACGACACGACGAGTCCCTCCGGTAGGTGTTCGGGTTGCAACCTACTCGGAGGGACTGTCGCAGTCGCGCCTAACTCACCGGCGGTCAGTTCGGCCGGTCGGTGGGAGGCTGGGTACCAGGGTTGTCACCCGACCCACCGGCGGGCGGCTGACCGGGAGCGGGCGGGTAACCCGGCTCGGCCGACTGCGGCGGGGCACCCGGGTAACCCGGGTCGGCCGACTGCGGCGGGGTGCCCGGGTAGCCCGGTGCCTGCGGGTAGCCGGGCTGGCTCGGGTAGTTCCCGCCGGGCATCGGCGGCTCCCACTGCTGGGTCGGCTTGCGGAAGAACTCGTTCGCCTTCGGCAGCGCCAGCAGGATCAGCGCGGCCAGTAGCGCGAGCAGGCTGATCACACCGAGCAGGAGGCTGATCGGGGTGACCCAGCCGGGCAGTGCCTCCTCCAGCCGGCGCTGCACCTCGTCGGCGCTCGGCATGTCGCCGCTGGTCTCGCCGCCGGGCATGCTCATGCCGCCGGCCAGCCCGCTGAGCAGGCTGAACCCGGTGCAGCAGAACATGATGCCGCCGACGACCCAGGTGGCGATCCGGGCACCGTTCTTTCCGCGCAGGTTCAGCAGGCCCAGGCCGACCAGCGCAAGCGCCACGACGAGCAGGAAGATGGCGGTGGCGACGCCGAAGACGACGGCGACGTCGGCGAGGTTCTCCGCTCCTTCGACGCTCGTGCCGCGGTATGCCTCGTCCATCACGTCGCGGACCGTGCCGATCGTGGCCACCGTGACGATCACGCTGATCAGTTGGCAGATCGCGAAGAGCAACAGCAAGTAGGTGGATATCGTCACCACACCCGGCCGCTGCCGGACCGGGGTGTTCTGCGGGTCGACCATCTTTCTCCCTCCGTGGAACGCGACTCACCGTATCGGCAACAGGCCAACCCGGCACGACACGACGCCGTCTGGACGGCGCGTCCCCCTCCTCAGCGCCGGATCGGCGCTGAGCAGGTGATCGAGCGCACCACCCGACCGGCTCGGAAGCGGTGTACCCAGATCCGCTCTCGGTGATGTCGTCCCGCGCCACTGTCGAGCTGAACCGGATGTGCTCTCACGATCCGCGCCCCTGCGGGTACACCGTGACGTCGCCCGGATCCAGTCGGCGGCCGAGAGCGATCTCCCAGCCCGCCTCGCCGTACGCCTCGAAGGTGAGCCGCGCGCCGCCCGCCGCCCGGTAGTCGTGGTAGCGCATCGTCCCGCTCGGGTCGAGCCCGGTCAGCCCGGTCGCGGTGTAGCGGGCCTGGCCGGACTCGTGCCAGTCGTACCGTCGTCCGGCGGCGTCGACGGCCGGGGCACCGACGGTCCGCACCCGCCCCGGCTGGGGCTCCCAGAGCACCATCTCGAACTCCGGGTTCTCGGCCACCGACAGCCGGCACCGACCGCTGTCGTCGTCGAACAGGTGCTCGGCCCAGCGCCAGTCCCCTTCGACCAGCCGGATCGACCCGCGTACCCGGTAGGACAGGTCACCGACCTCGACGATGTCGCCGACCTGGATGCGACGCGGGTCGGTCGGCGGCCCGTCGGCGGCGCGGGGCGCGGCCGACGGCCGACGCCGGGCCCGCCGCCCCGCCACGACCACGACGACGGCGACCGCCACCAGCAGGCACCCGAGCGCGATCACCAGGTACGCCGACACGTCATCCACCCGTCACCTCCCCAGGTACGTCGTGAAGACGGTAACCGTGACCGGGCCGGTCGGAGTCACGGGCGGTCGCTTATCGCCCGTTCCCGCCCGGATCCGGAGCCGATCGACCGTCCCGGTCGGCGTCATCCGGGTCAGCGGCCGACGAGGCAGGCGATTCGTCCGACAGCGCGGACAGCTCCCCGGTGGGTGCGGACTGCTCAGCCTGCGGCCCGGACTGCTCGGCCTGCGGTGCGGCGGGCTGGCCGGGTACCGGCTGAACGGGGTGACCGAACGGCGGCGGGTGACCCGGCGGCACGAAGGCACCGGGTGGCATCGGGTAGCCGGGCGGGACCGGATAGCCAGTGGGTACGGGATAGCCGGTAGGCAGCGGGTAGCCGGGCGGGACGGGGTAGCCAGTGGGTACGGGATAGCCGGTAGGCAGCGGGTAGCCGGGCGGGACGGGGTAGCCCGGCGGAACCGGATAACCGGGGACGGGGTAGTAGGGCGACGTCGGGAGGGGGTAGCCGGCGAGGTAGGCGTTCGGGATGTCGCCTCCGCCGGTCAGTGGCACGGCCGGCTCGGCCTTCGGCACGAACCAGCGGTTGGCCGGCGGAATCGCCAACAGCAGCACGACCACCACGGTGAGGGCCAGCACCGTCAGCACACCGAGACCGGCCAGCGGGAAGAACACCATCTCGAAGGTGCGCGGCTCGCCGTACAGCACCTCGAAGAACTCCGACTCCTGCCAGAACTGGTCGTCCGGCGGCGGAGTGTCCCCGACGTAGGGCTCGTCGATGGCCGCGAACGCGATGAACGGGACGAAGAAGACGCCGGCGCACGCCTGGAAGAAGCAGAGCAGCAACTCGGCACCGCCAGCCGCGAAGACCATCACCCGGGCGACGTTGCTGCCCCGGCGTACGCCGACGGCGGTCAGCGCCATCCAGAGCCCCACGGCCAGCGCGGGGAGGCCGAGGACCAGCGACATGCTGACGTTGCTGATCCGCTCGGCGCGTACCTCGACGGGGTCGGCATCGGGCACCTGGCGTGCCGCCCGGTCGATCGCGGCATCCCACTGGAACGCCTCGACGACCACCAGCGCCACGAGTCCGAACAGGATCAGCGCGATGGTGAGCTGCAACCAGAATGCGGCGGTGACGGTGCCGGGGCGGGGTGGGCGAGGCGGAGGTACGGCGGCCGAATCCTCGGCGGTCGCGGTCATGGCACGGAGCGTAGGAGGACCGGACAAGGTCCGGCAGCACCGATCGGACGGACCCGACCGGCCGTCGGATCAGTGATCGTCGAGTCGTCGGGCGGCGTACTCGGCCACCGTGGTGCGGTCCAGCACGCAACCGACGGCGGTGTCCACCTCCGCCGGATCGGAGCGCAGCCCGGTCCAGGCCGCCCGTCCGGCCACCGGGTCGAGCTGTTCGAGCAGCGTGGCGGCGTACACCCGGGCCGCCGGGGAGCCGGTGGTGAGCAGGCGGTCGAGCTGCTCGCGTACTTCGTCGGGGTGCTCAGCCGCGACTGCTGCGACGCGCTGGTATGCCTCGGTCTCCGGCAGCGTCGCGCCTGCGATCCCGACCCCGCCGAACGCGACGCGGCCGGCGTCGGCGAGTGCCGTGACGGCAGCAGTCAGCTCCGGGTCCTTCTTACGCCCGATCCCGAACATGTCTCCATCCTCACCCGACCGGCCCGCCGCCGCCCGCCGAGGCGGGGCGGCGGCGGAGGTCCGACGTCGTGGGTACGGTCAGGCGGCGCTCACCGACAGGCCGTCCTTGGTGTCGGCGAGTTCCACCCGCACCGTGTCGCCGTCCCGGATCTGGCCGGCGAGCAGCGCCTTCGCGAGTTGGTCGCCGATCGCCGACTGGACCAGTCGACGCAGCGGCCGGGCGCCGTAGATCGGGTCGTACCCGTGCTCGGCGAGCCAGCCCCGCGCGGCGTCGGTGACGTCCAGCGACAGTCGGCGGTCGACCAGCCGCTTGCGCAGCCGGGCCAACTGGATGTCCACGATGGAGCGCAGGTCGTCGCCCTGGAGTGCGGCGAAGACCACGATGTCGTCGAGCCGGTTGAGGAACTCCGGCTTGAAGTGCGATCGGACCACCGCGAGGACGCCCTCCCGGCGCTGCTCCTCGGCGAGCGTCAGGTCGCTGATCACCGCCGACCCGAGGTTCGAGGTGAGGATCAGGATCGCGTTGCGGAAGTCGACGGTACGACCCTGACCGTCGGTGAGCCGACCGTCGTCGAGCACCTGGAGCAGGATGTCGAAGACGTCCGGGTGGGCCTTCTCCACCTCGTCGAGCAGGATCACCGAGTACGGCCGACGACGCACCGCCTCGGTGAGCTGGCCGCCCTCCTCGTAGCCGACGTAGCCGGGCGGAGCGCCGACCAGACGGGCCACCGAGTGCTTCTCGCCGTACTCGCTCATGTCGATGCGGACCATCGCCCGCTCGTCGTCGAAGAGGAACTCGGCGAGCGCCTTGGCCAGCTCGGTCTTGCCCACACCTGTGGGGCCGAGGAAGAGGAAGCTGCCGGTCGGGCGGTCCGGGTCGGCGACACCGGCACGGGCCCGGCGTACCGCGTCGGAGACCGCGCCGACCGCCTCGGCCTGGCCGACGACGCGCTCGCGCAGCGACTCCTCCATCCGGAGCAGCTTGGCGGTCTCGCCTTCCAGCAGCCGACCGGCGGGGATGCCGGTCCAGGAGGCGACGACCGCGGCGATGTCGTCCGCGCTCACCTCCTCCTTGAGCATCGCGCCCGCGGACTGCAACCGGGCCAGTTCCTCCTCGGCCTTGGTCAGCTCGGCCTGGAGTGCAGGGATGCGCCCGTAACGCAGCTCGGCGGCGCGTTCCAGCTCGCCGTCGCGCTCGGCCCGCTCGGCCTCGCCACCCAGCCGCTCCAACTCCTCCTTGGCGGTGGAGAGCTTGGTGATGTGGCTCTTCTCCAGGTGCCAGCGCTCGGAGAGCGCGGTGAGCTGCTCCCGCTTGTCGGCCAGCTCCTTGCGCAACCGCTCCAGGCGTTCGGCGGAGGCGGCGTCCGGCTCCTTGGCCAGCGCCATCTCCTCGATCTCCAGTCGGCGGACCGCCCGCTCGATCTCGTCCACCTCGACCGGCCGGGAGTCGATCTCCATCCGGAGCCGGGACGCGGACTCGTCGACCAGGTCGATCGCCTTGTCCGGCAGGAACCGGTCGGTGATGTAGCGGTCGGAGAGCGCGGCGGCGGCGACCAGGGCGGCGTCGGTGATGCGTACGCCGTGGTGGACCTCGTAGCGTTCCTTCAGCCCGCGCAGGATGCCGATGGTGTCCTCGACGGTGGGCTCGCCGACCAGCACCGGCTGGAAGCGCCGTTCCAGGGCCGGGTCCTTCTCGATGTGCTCGCGGTACTCGTCCAGCGTGGTCGCGCCGACCATCCGCAGCTCGCCCCGGGCCAGCATCGGCTTGAGCATGTTGCCGGCGTCCATCGAGCCCTCGCCCTTGCCCGCGCCGACCACCGTGTGCAGCTCGTCGAGGAACGTGATGACCTGCCCGTCGGAGTTCTTGATCTCCTCCAGGACGGACTTGAGCCGCTCCTCGAACTGACCCCGGTACTGCGCACCGGCGACCATCGCGCCGAGGTCGAGCGAGACGAGCTTCTTGTCCCGCAGCGACTCGGGTACGTCACCGGCGACGATCCGCTGGGCCAGGCCCTCGACGATCGCGGTCTTGCCGACACCGGGCTCGCCGATCAGCACCGGGTTGTTCTTGGTACGCCGGGACAGCACCTGGATCACCCGGCGGATCTCGGAGTCCCGCCCGATCACCGGGTCGATCTTGCCGTCCCGCGCGCTGGCGGTCAGGTCGACGCCGTACTTGGCCAGCGCCTGGTAGGTCTGCTCCGGGTCGGCGGTGGTCACCCGGCGGTCCCCGCCACGCACCGTGGGGAACGCGGCGACCAGGGTCTCCTCGGTGGCACCGGCGGACTTGAGCGCACCGGAGACGGCACCGCCGACCCGGGCCAGCCCGGCCAGCAGGTGTTCGGTGGAGGTGTACTCGTCGCCGAGCGGCCGGGCGATCTGCTCGGCGGCCCCGATGGCGTTGACGAACTCGCGGGCCAGGGTGGGCTCCGCGATGCTGGAGCCGCGCGCGGCGGGCAGCGCGTCGAGGGCCCGCTGTGCGGCCCGGCGCAGCTCGGCGGGGTCGGCCCCGACGGCGCGCAGCAGGCCCGCAGCGGTCGAACCCTCGGTGTCCAGCAGCGACAGCAGCAGGTGCCACGGCTCCACGGTGGCGTGCCCGCGCTGGTTGGCCAGGGCGACGGCACCGGTGATGGTCTCGCGGCTCTTGGTGGTGAGGCGTTCGGTGTTCATGGGCTCCCCTGGATCGGTGTGTCCACTGGTACCGACAGAACCAGAGTTGAGCCTATTCCGCTCAACCCTAGGGGTGTGACATACGCCACTCCTCAGCCCGGTGGGCGCCGGGCGCTGCTCACGTCCTGAACCGCCGCCGCTGGGCAACGTGTGCCGGGAGCACTGTCGAGCTGAACCGTCTGTGCCGTCAACGCGGCGTCTTCGTGACCGACAAAACAGTAGGTCCTGGGACGGGATGCCCTTGGAGGGATCGGCGCCTACCAGGAGTTGCTGCCATGCCCCGAGTTTCCGACCGCCAGCGCATCGCACAGGACATCCGAGACAAGATCCGCTCTGGGGACTACTCGCCCGGAGCCAAGTTGCCGTCCCTGCGTGAGATGACCGCGCACTACGGCGTCTCGGCAGAACCCGTACGGTCCGCCCTCCTGATTCTGCAGGCCGAGGGCCTGATCGAAGGCCACCAGGGCAAGGGCACGTACGTCCGCAAGCCATCCGAGCAGGACCCGAGCGTTTCCTGACGCCGGTCACTCCGTCTCGATGGTCACCGCAGTCCAGACGTGGTCGCCGATGAAGCCCGTGCCGAGCAGGACGCCCTCCGGCCCTGTGGCGAAGGCCGTGCCGTCGGGCAGCATCCGCAGGTGATGTTCGTCGGTCAGCGGCCAGGGCAGATCGACGTACTGGCCGCCGACCAGCGCGCCCGCACCTCGCGGGCTGAGCACCGCCACCACTCCGTCACTCAGCGGGACGGCCTGTCCCGTCTCCGGGCACCCCTCGGCAGACACCTTCTCCCAGGCGGGACCATGCCGCCACAATGCCGGAAACCCGATGCGATCGGGCCGCTCGCCGACCAGCCACAGAGCACTCTGTACGCGCACCACCCGGAGCACACCCACTGCACCGTCGGACTCCACCGAGGTCGGCCGCCAACTCCGTCCCTCGTCGATGGAGATCGCCGCGTACGGTCGGCCGTCATCGTCGGCTCCGGCGGCCACCAACGGCCCTGAGTTTTCCTTACTGTTGAACTGCCAGTCAGTCTCCACCACCGATTGCACCACTGGCAGCTTCGGCTGGACAGGCAGCGGGCGGAGTGTGCGTCCCGTCCAGCGGCCGACCTTTCCCGAGCTCTCGATGAGCTGGAAGCGACCCTGGGCCGCCTGCCACTCCCGGGGCGGGGCCTCACCGGGGGTGTGCCGGAAGGTGTCTCCGCGATCGGTGGACGTCCACCACCCGACCTTCGGGGCGTACAGGGCCAGGATGCCTTCGGCGGTGTAGAGCTGCCGGACGTCGCCGTCCCGCTGCTGGGTGGTGTCCGGCTGCGGGTGGCGCAGTTGCTGCCAGGACCGGCCGCCGTCGCGGGTCGACCAGAGCAGGGCCGGGCAGTCCCGACCGGGCGTCTGGTCGTCGCAGGAGGCGAAGAGGGCGTATCCGTTCTCGGCGTCGACGAACTCGATGACCGGCTGGGCGTACCGCTGCGGGACGGCCAGACGGGTGGTGCGAGTCTCCGCGACCCGCGCCGGAGCGGGGGTGACCTGCGAGGGTTCGGGGGCTGGGGCGCTGCGCCGGATGTCCCCGATCGAGCATCCCGCCAGCAGCGTGAACACCGGGAGAACGGCCAGGCAACGAGTTCGTCGGGCGGTCATGCGGCCTCCGTCGCGAGAGTAGCCTGAGCCCGTGCGAGCACGCGTCGAACAGACCGCTCAACCGAGCACCGGCGTACGCCACGACATGATGACGGAATTCGGCCGCCCGTTGGGGGCACCCTCCCGCCGCAGGGACGTCCTCGGCGCGTCCCGGTCGCCCGCCGTACGCGCACCGGCCGCCTGAGCCTCGGATGCACGACTTCACCAACCTGCTGATCCAGGTCGGCGCGCTGCTGTTCCTGCTCGGGCTGCTCGGTCGGCTCGGCCGGCGGATCGGGCTGTCGCCGATTCCGCTCTACCTGCTGGCCGGTCTGGTCCTCGGCCACGGCGGCGTGCTGGAGTTGCACGCCAGCGAGGAGTTCTTCGCGATCGGCGCGGAGATCGGCGTGATCCTGCTACTGCTGATGCTCGGCCTGGAGTACTCGGCCGACGAACTGGTCGGCAACCTGCGGTCGGCCGCACCGGCCGGGGCGCTCGACGCGGTGCTCAACGCGCTGCCGGGTGCGGCGTTCGCGCTGCTGCTCGGCTGGGGCTGGGTGGCGGCGGTGGTGCTCGGCGGGATCACCTGGATCTCGTCCTCCGGCGTGATCGCCAAGATCCTGTCCGACCTGGGCCGCCTCGGCAACCGGGAGACGCCGGTGGTCCTGTCGGTGCTGGTGGTCGAGGATCTCGCGATGGCGTTCTATCTGCCACTGGTGACCGCGTTGCTGGCCGGGGTCGGGCTGGTCAAGGGTGGGGTCGCGCTCGGCGTCGCCGTCCTGACGGTGGTCGTCGTGCTGGTGGTGGCGCTCCGATACGGGGATCTCGTCTCCCGGGCCATGTCCGTCGACCACCCCGAGTCGCTGCTGCTGGGCGTGCTCGGCCTGACCCTGCTGGTCGCCGGGGTCGCCGCGAAACTCCAGGTGTCGGCGGCGGTCGGTGCCTTCCTGGTCGGCATCGCGCTCTCCGGGCCGGTGGCCCACCACGCCACCGAACTGCTGACGCCCCTGCGGGACCTCTTCGCCGCCGTCTTCTTCGTCTTCTTCGGGCTCGCCACCGACCCTCGGCACATCCCGCCGGTGCTGCTGCCCGCGGTACTGCTCGCGCTGGTCACCATCGCCACCAAGACGTCGACCGGCTACCTGGCCGCGAGGCGGGTCGGCATCACCGAACCGGGACGGTGGCGGGCCGGGTTGACCCTGGTGCCGCGAGGGGAGTTCTCCATCGTCATCGCCGGCCTCGCGGTGAGCGCCGGCAGCGTTTCGCCGAAACTGGCCGCTTTGGCCGCCACGTACGTATTGATCACGGTGGTGACCGGGCCCATGCTGGCCCGACTGCCCGACGCCGTCTGGTTCAAGCGCTGGTCGCGGCGACGGGCGGCAGCGCAGGCAGCCGGGGCGGGAACCCCGGATAGACCATGACCGGTGACCATGACCTGACTGAAAGTGATCGTCGGCCGTCCGGGCCACCCCGGCCAGGCAACCGATGCCGAATTGCTTTCCGTAGGGGCTACCCGTACTCACGGGTACCGCGTTACCGTTTCGCCCCAGCAGCCGGGGTTCGCGGGGGGCGGACGCCTCGGCGCCGACGCGAGTAGAAGGTTGGCCGGTGAGCGTGCAGGAATCAACGTTCCACGGCTTCGCCAACCCCGTCGACCCGAGTCCGGCGGAGTTGCGATCGTGGGCGTACCAGCCCGACTCGGTGCCGTTGACGTCCATGCCACCCGACTGGGACCTGCTCGTCTCCGGCGACCGCCTGATCATGACGTTGTTCGACCTGGCGATGGACGCGCACTGCCCGGCCCGCAGGTTCGCGCTGCACTGCCTCTACATCTACGCCGCCGACGGGATCCGGACGAACTTCCGGGCCCACCCGAAGCGACGCTTCCGCAAACTGGTCGACCAGGCCGAGCGCAACGGCGACGAGATGATGCGCACCTGGGCGCACAACAGCCGGGTGCTGCTGTCCCGGCCGGAGCTGTTCGTGTATCGCGAGTGGTGCGAGGGTGGGTTGGTGCGCGAGGGGCGGCGGCTTTAGCGCTTGCTGTGGGGGGTGTGGCCCTACCGTGCCCGGCTCCGGGCGGTCAGGCTTGATCCCTGCGCCGGGCACGGTAGGGCCACACCTGACTGGCGGACGTGTCGTCGCCTGCCGGCCTCGGGAGGGTTGACGTCTGTCGGGGGGCCGGGCGGGGGTGCCGCTTGCGGTAGGCGAAGTGCCGTTACGTGCGGTGGGACGGGGACGGGCCGGGAACCCCCGTGACTCCCGGCCCGTACGTCTTGTTGATCCTCAGCGGGGTTGGCCGCCGTGTTCCCGGCGGTGCTGGTCGGTCCGTACCCGGCCGGCGCCGTGACCGGCTCGTCCCTGACCCGGGCCGGCGGACCGGCCGTCCGACGGGGCCGGGCCGGAGGATCGGGCCCCCTGGCCACTGAACCGGCCGCTGCGGATCTGGTCGGCGAAGCGCCCCTTGGTGATCCGGTCGAACCTCCGTTGGACGTTCTCGGACAACCGGTCGAGCCGACGTTCCGCCTGTTCGGCCACCTTCTTCGCCGCGTCCGTCATGGCTCCCCCCGCCAGCGTAGAAGTCCGAATTGAGTTGTTTGAACCTGATTTTCAGGGTAGCGGAGACGGGCGCGGGACGGGGTGGATTCGGCGGGTCCGGCCTGCGGACACGAGACGGCCCCGGCGCGGTCTTCACCGCACCGGGGCCGGATCGATCGTCAGCGGCCGGGGCTGCGTCGGGGACGCCAGACCACCAGCGCCGTCGAGGTCTGGTTGGTCGGCACCAGGTCACGCCCGGGGAAGCGGGCCAGCGACTCCAGCTCGGCGATCCGGCGGTACGCGGCCTCCAGCTCGGCCTCCAACTGGGCGACCCGCTGCTGTGCCTGCTCGAACAGCCGCTCCAAGCCGATGATCCGCTTGATCCCGGCCAGGTTCACGCCGTCGTCCTGGCTGAGCCGCTGCACCTCGCGCAGCAGGACCACGTCCCGCACGCTGTAGCGGCGACCGCCCCCGGCCGCCCGGCCGGCCTGCACCAGGCCCAGCCGGTCGTACTGCCGCAACGTCTGCGGGTGCATCCCCGCCATCCGCGCCGCGACCGAGATCATCAGCACCTTGGCCTCGTAGGTGGGGTCATCCGAACCGACGAATCCGTCCATCCCGTTCACCTCCGCACCGGTTCACCGATCATCCGCTCCGACGCACCCGCGCGTCGAGATGTTCCCGCGCCGCCGGCGAGGTCTGCGCGGCGAACGTCTCCAGGGCCGCGCGCGCCTCGTCGGAGACCCGGGCCGGCACCACCACGTCGAGCGTGACGAGCAGGTCCCCGGTCTGGCCGTCCCGACGGCTCACACCCTTGCCCCGGGCCCGCAGGATCCGCCCGCTCGGCGTACCCGCCGGCACCCGCAGGGTCACCGCGCCGTCGAGCGTCGGCACCCGCAGATCGGTGCCGAGCACCGCCTCGGCGAAGGTGATCGGCACGGTCAGCGTGAGGTCGTCGCCGGAGCGCCCGAACAGGTCGTCCGGCCGCACCTTGACGTGCACGAACAGGTCACCCGCCGGGCCGCCACGCTCGCCCGGCTCGCCCCGGCCCGCCAGTCGGATCCGCTGCCCGTCGGCCACCCCGGCCGGGAAACGGACGTTGAGCGTACGGGCCTTGGTCACCCCGCCCGTGCCCTGGCACTCGGGGCACTTCTCGTCGACCACGGTCCCGGCGCTCTGGCAGTTGCGGCAGGGCTCGGCGAGGCTGAACGAACCCTGGTTCCGGTGGGTCACCCCGGCACCGTGGCAGACCGGGCAGGTCCTCGGCACCGTGCCCGGCTTCGCACCGTTGCCGTGGCAGGTGTCGCAAACCCCGGGTGCCCGCAGCGTCAGCGGCAGGGTCACCCCGCGTACGGCGTCGTCGAAGTCGAGCGCCACCTCGGTCTCGATGTCGCGACCCCGGGCCGGACCGGTGGCACCTCCACCACCCGCGCCGCCCGAAAAGATCGAGCTGAACAGGTCCGAGATGCCGCCCCCGGCGAACCGGCCACCACCGGCCGACTGCGCGCTGCCGAACAGGTCGGAGACGTCGAACGGCATGCCACCGGGTTGGCCACCCGGGCGGGCGCCGCGCCGGAACGCGCCCGAGCCGAACAGCGAGCGCATCTCGTCGTACTCGCGGCGCTTGGCGTCGTCACCGAGCACCGCGTACGCCTCGGAGACCGACTTGAAGCGCTCCTCGGCCTTGGGGTCGCCCGGGTTGTGGTCCGGGTGCGACTCCCGGGCGAGTTTCCGGTACACCTTCTTGATCTCGTCAGCGGAGGCGGTCTTCGCCACGCCCAGGACCGCGTAGTAGTCCTTCTCGATCCAGTCCTTGGAACTCAACCGTCCACCTCCTCCCCACCTCCGGCTCCGGGCCGTCCCGCCCGCCGGAGTTCGGCGGGTGGAACGGCCCGGTCACCGTCGTGCACTATTCCGGGTCGGCGACCGCGACCATCGCGGGCCGCAACAGCCGCTCACCGATCTGGTAGCCCCGACGCATCACCTGCACGCAGGTGGGCTCGGTGACGTCGGCCGAGGTCTGGTGCGCCACGGCCTCGTGCAGCGTCGGGTCGAACGGGTCGCCCTGCTCGCCGAACGGGGTCAGCCCGAACTTGCCCAGCGCGGTGGTGAGTTGCTCGGCCACCGAACCGAACGGACCGACCAGGTCACCGTGTTCCCGGGCCCGGTCCAGGTCGTCCAGGATCGGCAGCAGCGCGGCCAGCACCGAGCCGGTCGCCTGCTCGGTGACCAGACCGCGGTCCCGCTCGACCCGCTTGCGGTAGTTGGCGTACTCGGCGGTGACCCGTTGCAGGTCCCGAGTGCGCTCCTCCAGGTCGGCGCGGAGCGCCTCCACCTCCGCACCGAGCCCGCGACCGGCCGTCTCGGACGGCTCCCCGACCGGCTTGGCCGGGGAGTCCACCACGGGCGGGCCCTCGGTGGTCGGTTCGCTCAGCGCCTCGGCCTCGACCTCGATCGCGTCGACCACGACCTCGGCGTCCTCGACCAGCCCCTCGGCCGACACGTCGGAGCCGGCGTCAGCCGCCGCCCCCTCCGGCTCGCGGGTCTGGTTGATCTTGCGGTTGTTGCGGATGACGACGCGCGGCGTCTCGCCGGCGGTCGGCTCGGACGCCGAGCCACCCGGCGCCGACCCGGTGTCGCCCGGGTCAGCGGCTCGTGGCTTCTCCGTCATACGACTACCTCATCCCTCTGCCCGTGCAGATCGCCTCGACCAGGACCGTCACTTCTTGTCCTCGTCCACGATCTCCGCGTCGACCACATCGTCCTGGCCGGGCCGCGCACCGCCGGCCGGACCGCCGGTGGCACCGGCCGCACCGGCACCGGCAGCTCCCGCACCGGCAGCACCGGCCGCGCCGCCCGGCTCGCCACCCGGGGCCTGCTCGGCCTGCTGCGCGTAGAGCAGCGAGCCCGCCTCCTGCGAGACCTGCGCCAGCCGCTCGTGCGCCGACTTGATCTTATCGATGTCGCTGCCGCCGAGCGCGCCGCGCAGCTCACCGAGGGCCTCGTTCAGCTTGTCGCGGTTCTCGGCGGGCAGCTTGTCGCCGTTCTCGGCGAGGAACTTCTCGGTCTGCCACTGGAGGGCCTCGGCGACGTTGCGGCTCTCGGCCTCGTCGCGCCGACGCTTGTCCTCCTCGGCGTGCTCCTCGGCGTCCCGGCGCATCCGCTCGATGTCATCCTTCGGCAGCGAGGAGCCGCCGGTGATGGTCATCTTCTGCTCCTTGCCGGTGCCCAGGTCCTTGGCGTGCACGTTGACGATGCCGTTGGCGTCGATGTCGAAGGTGACCTCGATCTGCGGCACGCCACGCGGGGCCGGCGGGAGACCGGTCAGCTCGAAGGTGCCGAGCTTCTTGTTGTACGCGGCGATCTCGCGCTCACCCTGGAAGACCTGGATGAGCACCGACGGCTGGTTGTCGTCGGCGGTGGTGAACACCTCGGACCGCTTGGTCGGGATGGTGGTGTTGCGCTCGATCAGCTTGGTGAAGATGCCGCCCTTGGTCTCGATGCCCAGGCTCAGCGGGGTCACGTCGAGCAGCAGGACGTCCTTGACCTCGCCCTTGAGCACACCGGCCTGGAGAGCGGCGCCGACGGCGACGACCTCGTCCGGGTTGACGCCCTTGTTGGGGTCGCGGCCGGTGAGCTGCTTGACCAGCTCGGTCACGGCCGGCATCCGGGTCGAGCCACCGACCAGGATCACGTGCTCGACGTCCGAGACCTTGATCCCGGCGTCCTTGACGGCCTGCTCGAACGGGCCCTTGCAGCGGTCCAGCAGGTCCTGCGTCATCCGCTGGAACTCGGCGCGGCTGAGCGTCACGTCCAGGTGCAGCGGGCCGGCGGAACCGGCGGTGATGTACGGCAGGTTGATGTTGCTGGTGGTGGCGGCGGACAGCTCGATCTTGGCCTTCTCCGCGGCCTCCTTGAGCCGCTGCATCGCCATCTTGTCCTGCGACAGGTCGATGCCGTGCTCGCCCCGGAAGGTCTTCACCAGGTGGTCGATGATGCGCTGGTCCCAGTCGTCACCGCCGAGCAGGTTGTCACCGCTGGTCGACTTGACCTCGATGACGCCCTCGGCCAGTTCCAGCAGCGACACGTCGAAGGTGCCGCCACCGAGGTCGAAGACCAGGACGGTCTGCTCCTTGGAGCCCTTGTCCAGGCCGTACGCCAGGGCGGCCGCGGTCGGCTCGTTCACGATCCGCAGCACGTTGAAGCCGGCGATCTCACCGGCCTCCTTGGTGGCCTGACGCTGGCCGTCGTTGAAGTACGCCGGGACGGTGATCACCGCGTCGGTGATCTGCTCGCCCAGGTACGCCTCGGCGTCCCGCTTGAGCTTCATCAGCGTCCGGGCCGAGATCTCCTGCGGGGTGTACTTCTTGCCGTCGATGTCGACGGACCAGTTGGTGCCGATCTCCCGCTTGACCGAGCGGATCGTCCGGTCCGGGTTCGTCACCGCCTGGCGCTTGGCCACCTCGCCGACGAGCACCTCGCCGTTGCGGGCGAACGCGACGATCGACGGGGTCGTCCGCGAGCCCTCGGCATTGGCGATGACGGTGGGCTCACCGCCCTCCAGGACGCTGACGCAGGAGTTCGTCGTGCCGAGGTCGATACCGACCGCACGTGCCATCTTCGCTTCCTCGCTTCGTAACGTTGAGCAGGTGACGGTCCCCCCGTCGCCCTGACCGGCGGTGTCGCCCACAGCGACCCCACCTCAAGTTGAGTGAACTTGACTCAATAGTGCCACGCTCCCCGGAATCGTCAAGTCAGGGTTGAGTCGGGTTGGCGCAAGTCACCGTTCGGTACCGACTGGTTGTCTTACCTTGTGTCGGTCGGGCACGCTTTAGCGGTGACGACGAACGGCGATCCCGCCTCACCTTTCGGCACGCCCGCCGTCGCAGCCCGCACCGGCTCCACCGGCGGGGAGGACCGGCCCGCGGCATTCGGGGACGACGCCCTGCCCGCCGCGCTGACCAGCCTGCGGGCCGCGATCGGAGCGGCGCGTTTCCCGCTGGTCCTGCCCTCGGCGGAGCCCGCCGGCCGGACCGCCACCGCTCTCGCCGACCAACTCGACGACTACCTGCTGCCCCGGCTCTCCCGCCTCGACGCGCCGCTGCTCGTGGTGGTCGGCGGGTCCACCGGTGCCGGCAAGTCGACCCTGGTGAACAGCCTGGTCCAGGCGCGGGTCAGCGCCGCCGGGGTGCTGCGCCCGACCACCCGCTCCCCGGTCCTGGTCTGTAATCCGGCCGACTCGCCCTGGTTTCGTCGTGGGGAACTGCTGCCCGGGCTGACCCGCACCAACCAGCCCAGCGACGACCCGCGCTCGCTGCACCTGGTCACCGCGCCGGCCCTGGCCCCCGGGCTCGCGTTCCTGGACGCTCCCGACATCGACTCGGTGGTCGACGCCAACCGCGCGCTGGCCAACCAACTGCTCGCCGCCGCCGACCTCTGGCTCTTCGTCACCACCGCCGCCCGGTACGCCGACGCGGTGCCCTGGGAACTGCTGCACGGCGCCCGGGCCCGCGGCGCGGTCATCGCGCTGGTGCTCGACCGGGTGCCCGCCGAGGCCACCGACGAGGTCGCCGCACACCTCGCCGAGATGCTGGCCGAGCAGGATCTCGGCGCGGCGCCGCTGTTCGTCCTGCCGGAGACCTGGGTCGACGGCCAGGGGCTGCTGCCGGACCGGGTCACCGCGCCACTGGCGGACTGGTTCGCCCGGCTGGCCGCCGACGCCGACGCCCGCGCGGCGGTGGTCCGGCAGACCCTCGGTGGCGCACTGGCCGCGCTGGCGCCGTCGGTCGAGAGTCTGGCCGTCGCCGCCGACGAGCAGGTGACCGCCGCCGACGCCCTGGACGAACGGGTACTGGCCGCCTATCGGGCCGCGAACCGGATGGTCGAGCAGGGCCTGCGCGACGGTCGGCTGCTCCGGGGCGAGGTGCTGGCCCGGTGGCAGGAGTTCATCGGCACCAGCGACCTCTTCCGCAGCCTGGAGGCGCGGATCGGGCGGCTGCGCGACCGCCTGACGGCGGCGTTCAGTCGACGCCCGGCCCCCGCCGTGGAACTGCGCGACGCCATCGAGTCCCAGTTGACGACGCTGCTGCGGGGCGTGGCCGCCGAGGCGGCCGAGCACGCGTACACCGGGTGGAAGGCGCATCCGGCGGGTGCCGCACTGCTCACCCCGGATCTGGCGCACCATTCGGCCGATCTGCCCGAGCGGGCCGAGCGGCTGGTCCGGGACTGGCAACGCGGGGTGTTGGAGCTGGTCCGGGCCGAGGGCGGTGACCGGCGCTTCGTGGCCCGTACGGCGGCGTACGCGGTCAACGCCACCGGATTGGCCGTCATGATCGCGGTGTTCGCCTCGACGGCGTTCATCCCGACCGGCCTGGAGGTCGCCACCGGAGCCGGCACCACCGTCGCCGGTCAGGCCGTACTCCAGGCGATCTTCGGTGACCAGGCCGTCCGGACGCTGGCCGCGAAGTCCCGGGAGGATCTGCTGGACCGGGTACGCGCGCTGCTCGACGAGGAGGCCGCCCGGTATCTGGACCGGACCGACCAGGCCCGCCCGGCGGCCCGGCACGCGGCGGCGCTGCGTGAGGCGACCGCCCAGGTGGAGGCGGCCCGGTCGCGCAGCGGCTTCGCCACGGACGATCGCAGTGGGGCGGCAGCGTGATGGGCATGGGGGGACGTCTCCGCGAGGCGTTGCGGATCAGCGACGGACGGGTGGACGCGGACCAGTTGGCCGCCCGGTTGGAGGCGGTGCACCGCTTCCTCGGGCTCGTCGACGGATACCTGCCGGACACCCCGCTGAGCCCGGCGCGCACCCTGGTGGAACGCGCCGGCACCCGGTTGTCGCTCTCCCGTGACCACACCGTCGTCGCGCTGGCCGGTGCCACCGGCAGCGGCAAGTCGAGCCTGTTCAACGCGATGGCCGGCAGGAACCTGTCGCCGGTCGGCGTCCGCCGCCCCACCACCGGCGTGACCCACGCCTGCGTGTGGGGTCCGCTCGACGGCGGTACCCGGTTGCTCGACTGGCTCGGCGTACTGCCCAAGCACCGGTTCGTCCGGGAGAGCCTGCTCGACGGCGACGACGAGTCCGCCCTGCACGGGCTGATCCTGCTCGACCTGCCGGACTTCGACTCGGTGCAGCACACGCACCGCCTGGAGGTGGACCGGCTGCTCGGCCTGGTCGACCTGGTGATCTGGGTGGTCGACCCGGAGAAGTACGCCGACCGGGTGGTGCACGCCGCCTACCTGCGGGAGTTCCAGCGGCACCGGGACGTGACCCTGGTCGTGCTCAACCAGGCCGACCGGTTGCCCCCGGCCGAGGTGCCCCGGGTGCTGGCCGACCTGCGCCGACTGCTCGACGCGGACGGGCTGGACGGCGTGCCGCTGTTGGCCACCACGATCGTCGACCCGAGCGGCCACGAGGTGCTGCGGACGGAACTGGAACGCACGGTCGCCGAGCGGCAGGCGGCACTGCGCCGCCTCACCGGCGACCTGGACGCGGTCGTGGACACGTTGGACGACATGGTCGGGGCACCCCGGTCGGCCCTCGCCGCCGACGACCCGGCGGTGGCCAAGCTGGACCGGGCGTTGAGCGCGGTGGCCGGGGTGCCGACCGTGCTCGACGCGGTCGAGCAGGCGTACCGGCACCGGGCCGCGTCGAGCACCGGCTGGCCGCTGGTGCGGTTCTGGCGGCGGCTGCGACCCGATCCGCTGCGCCGACTGCACCTGGCCGGTGCGCAGCCCGCCGGGGACGACCCGGAGCAGGCTCTGGCCGCCGCGACCTCCGTGCCCGAGCCTGGCGCCGCCGACAAGTCGGCGTTGGCGCTTGCCCTGCGTACGGTGGCCGAGCGGGCCGGTGAGGGTTTGCCGAGCGCCTGGCCGGCGGCGGTGAGCGCGGCGGCCCGCTCGCGCCTCGCCGACCTGCCGGACGCGCTGGACCGCGCACTCGCCGGCACCGACCTGGGCCTGAGCCACCCCCGCACCTGGTGGCGTCTGGTCGGCGGGTTGCAGTGGGTGGTGACCGTCGCGGCGGTGGCCGGGTTGGCCTGGCTGTTCCTCGGCTACGCGCTGCGGATCCTGGGGCTGCCCGAGTTGGAGCATCCGATGGTCGGCGAGGTGCCGACGCCGACGCTGCTGCTGCTCGGCGGGTTGCTGGCCGGACTGCTGCTGGCCGCCCTGACCCGGCCGATCAGCCGGTGGGCGGCCGGTCGGGCACGCCGTCGGGCCGAGACCCGGCTGACCAGGGCGATGGGCCAGGTCGGCGAGGAGTACGTGCTGTCACCGGTGCGGGCCGTGATCGCCGCGCACGCCGACGCGCGGACCGTGCTGGAGGTCGCCCGGCACCGTTGAGCCCCGGTCGGGGCCACGCCCGTCGGTTCGCTCGGCACGTGACTGCGCGGCAGGCGGCGTAGTGTCGGGTCATGGCCACGCCACAAACCCCTTACGACGCGGTGCTGCACGCCGCGCGCGACGTGACCAAGCTCGATACCGCGCTGGACGCGGAGATGCTCGGCGCGGCACTGCTGGGCAGTGTCTACGAGGTGGCGGAGACCGACCGGGAGACGGCGATCCGCGAGTTCGTGGGCGGGTTCCTCGCCGCCACCTCGCGACGGCGGACCGCCGCGGCGACCACCGTCCGCGCGGTCTTCGCCGCCCTGGTCCCGGACGCCACCGGCGCCGACCGGGTACGCCCCGGCGCCACCGCACCGACCTGGTCCGGGCAACTCGGCAAGGTGCACCTCACCGGCGCGTGGGCGTACGGCGACGTGTACGGCGACCAGACCTCCTATCTGGCCACCTTCGCCTACGACGACGCCACCGGCGGTCCGGAGCACGCACTGGTGGCCCTGGTCGACCACAACATCGGCATCACCAAGGACGTCTTCGTCGGCGGGCCGGCGGCACGGATCCTCGACCAGGTCCGGCAGCTCTGCGCCGACGACGAGCTGACCTGGTTCCGGGAGGAGGACCCGACCCGGATGCGCGACGAGGTGGGCCGGCACCTGGCGGTGACCGACCGCCTGGGGCAGTTGCCGGGCGCGGGCTCGCTGGCCACCGACCGGGCCCTGGTCGGGGCCAGGCTGGCGGTGCTACCGGCCACACCGTCGGCATCGGATCGGCCGGACGACGAACCGCTCACGGAGACCGAGCGGTCGGACCTGATCCGGCGTTTCCTGGCCTCGCCGGAGGCGGCACGGGCCGGGCTGGACGCCATCGACGGCGGGGATCTCGCCTCCCTGCACTTCTGCCTGGGCCTGCTGCTGGACCACGCGGCCACCTTCCCGGACACCGACCCGCTGCGCTGGAGCCCCACCGTGGCCGGGCTGTTCCTGCTCGACTGGGTGCACCGGCGGGCCGTACTCGACATGGACGACGCGGCGATGCTGCCGCGGGTGTTGCGTGCCTTCACCGCGTACGCGGCCCGCAAGCGGGGGCTCCCGGCGTCGGCGGTGACCGCGACGGACGACGCGATCGAGGAGATGGTGCCGGAGTTCGTCCGGCTCTACGCCACCGGTGAGCGGCGCAGCCCGGCGACCGCCGCCGTCGCCCAGTTGATGGCCGACGGCGTCGACCCGGACGACCCGGCCGCCCTGGACGCCTGGATCGAGGCCAACCGGCACCGCCTCGCCGACGACGGCTGACCGCGTCACGGCTCGACCAGGGTGAGTCGGCGGGGTGCGACGTCGACGGTGAGGCGCTGCCCCCAGTCGAGCGTGAGCCGGTCGGCCTCCAGCCCGTCGGCGAAGACCACCAGGCCGTCGGACTCGGCGGTCAACTCCAGCCGCTCGCCGTCGTCGAGGCGGCCGGCGGTGAGGCTCACCCCGGTCACCGGGGACGGCCACGCCTCCCGGACGAACCAGCACAGGGCCGCCTCCTCCGGGGCGGGCGGGCGTGGCGCCCCCGGACGTTCCCGCGCGATGGACGCACACCAGCCGGTCGCGCCCGTACCGCTGCCCACCACCACGCCGGAGGATGAGTGCCGTTCCCGGCGTTCCCGGCCGTCCACCGGCACCGAGAGCAGGTAACGGGCGGACTGGTGGGAGGCGTGGCCGACGTACACCTCGTTGAGGCCGAGGAGTTCCTGCCCGTCGTCGAGGGCGGCGCGGACCATCGCCCGGGAGCGGGTCGTCGCGCGCTGTGCCGCCACCGCCGGTAGCAGCGCGGCCAGTCCGTCGGCCCGGTGCCGGACCAGCACCCCGGCGTTGCGGCCCGGTTCCGGGTCGACGCCGATCACCGGCTGCCCGGTCAGGTACTTCGCCACGTTCGCGACCAGGCCGTCCGGCCCGACGGCGACCACGACGTCCTCCGGCGCGAACAGGAAGCGCGGCAGGTCGTCGCGGTCCACCGCACCGCGTCGCCAGTCCGCCGGCACGGCGGCGCCGACGGTGGTCAGCGCCGCCGCCAACGCCTCGTGCCGGTGGATCACCTCGGTCAGCGACCGTCCCCGGGCGGCCAGATACCACTCGGCGGCGGCCCGGGTGCCGTGCCGGGCCAGCAGTTCGTCCAGCTCGCTGCGCCGGCTGACCACCACCACCCGGGGCGCCAGGCCCGGTCCGGCCCACCCGTCGGGGCGGCTCATCGGCCCGGGGCCAGCCGACCGAGCAGGTCGGTCAGCATGTCCGGAGTGACGGTGAGCTGGCCGATCTGCGGCAACTGACCGGCGAGTTCCCGGACGGTCAGGGCCCGCAGCACGTCCGGCGGCAGCTCCGCGTACGCGGCCAGTCGGGCCGCCTCCGCCTCTGCCTCGGCGTGCCCGACGGCGCGTACGCCCTCGGCCTTGGCGGCGGCCAGCATCCGATCCTTCTCGGCCTCGGCGGCGGCGAGCACCCGGGCCCGGTCGGCGGCAGCGGCGTCGGCCACCTTGTCCCGGTCGGCCCGTCCCTGGGCGGCGGCCAGCTCGGCGGCGGCCTCCAGCTCGGCCCGGCGGTGGGTGTTCGCGCCGTGCTGCTCGACGAGCTGTTGCTCGCGCCGGGCCAGTTCGATCTTGTTCTGGAGTTCGTTCTCGGCGATCGCGCGTTCCTGCTCGACGGCCTGCGCCCGGCGGGCGTAGGTGGCCCGGTCGGCCTGGACCTGCACCGCCTCCCGGGTGGGGGTCTGCAGGGCGCGTTCCAGCTCCGGCTCGGGCCGGATCGCCACCACCCGGGCGCTGACCACGGCCACCCCGATGTCGGCCAGCCGTGCTTCGGTGGCCAGCGCGTCGGAGACCGCCTCGCGGACCGGTGCGACGGTGGTCAGCGCCTCGGCCAGCGGCACCCGGGCGAGCAGGTCGAGGGCGGGTTGCTGGGCCAGCTCGGCGAGCAGGGTGGCCACCTGGTCCAGCGGGCGGGCCCGCGCCCTGCCGGTGCGCGGGTCGACCGAGAAGTCGAGCCGACCGGCGGCCAGCGCCGGGTCGGCGACGCGGTAGGTGACGGTGGCCTGCACGGTGATGTCGGCGAAGTCGCCGGTGCGGGCGTGGAAGAGCAGCGGCAGCTCGCGGTCGTCCACCGGCACCTCGCTGAGCACTGCGCCCAGTGGGCGGTACCAGAACGATTGGCCCACTCCCTCGCGCCGGATCCGCCCGCCCACGTGCAGGCGCACCCAACTGGTCGGGGTGCCGCGCAGGTGGCGCAGGAACAGTCGCCTCGTCACGTCGGCCATGACTCTCGCCTCCCTTTGTCGTCTACACGACGATAAAGGGTCTGCTACTTTGTCGTCAAGGTGGTGATAAAGAGATGGCCGAGTACCCGCCCTTCGCGGTGACCGTCGATCTGGTCGTGCTGACCGTGCGCGCGGAGCAGCTCTGCGTCCTGCTGGTCCGGCGCGGCATCGAGCCGTACCTGGACAGGTGGGCGCTGCCCGGCGGGTTCGTCGGGATCGACGAGGACCTGGCCGCCGCCGCCACGCGGGAACTGGCCGAGGAGACCGGCCTGGCCGAGCCGGCCGGACACCTGGAGCAACTCGGCACGTACGGCCGCCCCGGCCGGGACCCGCGCGGCCGGGTGGTCACCGTGGCCTGGCTGGCGCTCCTGCCCGACCAGGCCAACCCGGTGGCCGGTACGGACGCCGCCTCGGCCGACTGGCTCCCGCTGGCGCGACTGTCCCCCGGTCAGCTCGCCTTCGACCACGAACGGATCCTGGCCGACGGCCTGGAACGGGCCCGGGCCAAGCTGGAGTACACCCCGCTGGCCGCCGCGTTCTGCCCGCCCGAGTTCACCGTGGCCCAACTCCGGGCGGTCTACGAGACGGTCTGGGGGACCTCCCTCGACCCGCGCAACTTCCATCGCAAGGTGACCGGCACACCGGGCTTCCTGGACCCGGTCGGCCGCGCCACCGAGGGCGAACGGGGTCGACCGGCACAACTGTTCCGACGCGGCCCGGCCGCGCTGCTGCACCCACCGATGCTGCGACCCGAACCGGCGCGCCCGAGCGAGGGCTGAAGCCCCGGACCCGCAGCGCTCCGCCGGCTCGTGCGCGCGTGGCTCGGCCGGCCGCTCAGACGGCCCTCAGCGCTCGGACGCGGACCCGGTGGACTCCGGCGCACACCCCCGCGTCCGCAGCCGGAACCGGGCGCGCGACCGGGCGCTGCCGTTGCCGTCGGACGGCGGCGGCACCGGCCCGGGCAGGAGGCTGGACGGCGGGTCGGTCGGATCGGCCGGGTCACCCGAGGTGGTCGGGCCGCCCGACGGCGGGTCACCCGTCCCCGTCGGCCCGTCCGAGACGGTCGGATCGGTCGAGGCGGTCGGGCCGGTGGACTCCGACGGGTCCAGCGTGGCGCCCGGGTCGGTGGAGATGCTCGGGTCGACCGACGTGGTCGGGGAGGCGGGCGGGTCGGTCGGTGACGGCGAGGGCGAGGGCGAGGCGGTGGGCGGCGGCGGGCTCGGCGAAGGGGTGGGCCTCGGCGTACGGCTCGGTGCCGGAATGGGGGCCGGCGTGGTTGCGGGCGGTCGGGGCGCCGGAAGCGGGGCCGGTGGTTCCGGGCGGTGGTCCGGTGACGGCGCGAACGGCCACGCGGCCGGCATCGGACGCCGCTCCGACCCGGGATCGGTGGGCGGGGTGGCCGGACCGACCGACGGCAGCGCGGGTGCCACGGTGGCCGGGGTACCGCCGGGCGGCGGTGGCGGGATCACCACCGGGCCGACCGAGGGCGTCGGGATGAACGGCGGCGTGCTGCTGCCCGGGAGGGCGCTGCTGCCGACCGTCGCCGACCCGGTGCTGATCGCGGCCAGCACCGGCATCGAGGCCGTACCGGCGAGCAGCGCCACGGTCAGCAGATAGCCCCGGGAGGGCGCGGTGGTGCGTGCGGCACGGTGGGCCCCCACCACCCGGCGGTAGCCGCCGGGCACCCGGTGCCGGCCGAGGATCGGCCCCCCGGGACCCTCACCTGGTTCGGACACCACACACTCCTCGTCGTCGACCCTGACCGGAGCCGCCGACGCGGTCCCGACGGGACCGTCTGAGCTGGTTCGGGGCCCGCGCGATCAGCGTGGTTCAGTGACTCTGCGTCGGCCAACCCCACACCGCGTGTCGACACGCTTATCTGGCCGAATGGTGGCAAACCATCACCGGATCGGTCGCGCGTCGTTCGACCCGGCACTCCGGTATTTCAGGTAACGAAGTGGGCCCGTCCTGGGACGCGGGGCAGGTGGAGTGTGGGACGGCTCACCTCTGATGCGAATATGGAGCCACGACGGCAGCGCAGCCGCGACCTCCGCGCACCCACGCGGCAGGCGCGACTGGGCACCGGCGCTCCCGAACCGGGTTCAGCCAAGAATCCGGCTCTGGCCACGCGGCAACCCCCACCGGGGCTATGCGTGGCCGCCAGGAACCGATCCCGGCACCAGCCGGGGCGGGCGCACGAGTCGCGCGGCCGGGTGACCCCCCGGTGCCGACGCAGACACGACAGGGAGAGACGGATGGCAAAGGGCGACCCCGGGGCCGGCCCCCGCGGCCGGCGAGCCGCACCCCGATCCAGGAAAGCCGCGACCGGCGACCCGGAACTCGTACAACTGCTCACCCCCGAGGGTGCGCGCGTCGACAGCGTGACCGGCCCGGACGGCGTCGAGTACCGCGTCGACTTCACCGACGAGGAGTACCGCGGCCTCTATCGCGACCTCGTGCTGGTGCGGAAGCTGGACGCCGAGGCGACGGCCCTGCAACGGCAGGGCGAGCTGGGCATCTGGGCGAGCCTGCTCGGCCAGGAGGCGGCCCAGGTCGGTTCCGGCCGGGCACTGCGGACCCAGGACATGGCGTTCCCCACCTACCGCGAACACGGCGTGCTCTACTGCCGGGGCATCGACCCGATCATGCCGCTGAGCCTGTTCCGCGGGGTCGACCAGGGCGGTTGGGATCCGAACGAGTTCAAGTTCAACATGTACACGATCGTCATCGGGGCACAGACCCTGCACGCGACCGGGTACGCCATGGGCGTCGCGATGGACGGCAAGACCGGCACCGACGACGGCGAGGCCGTCATCGCGTACTTCGGTGACGGTGCCACCAGCCAGGGCGACGTCAACGAGTCGTTCGTCTGGGCCGGCGTGTTCAACGCCCCGCTGGTGTTCTTCTGCCAGAACAACCAGTACGCCATCTCCGAGCCGCTGGAGCGGCAGACCCGCATCCCCCTGTACCGACGCGCCGCCGGTTTCGGCTTCCCCGGCATCCGGGTCGACGGCAACGACGTGCTGGCCACCTACGCGGTGACCCGGCACGCGCTGGACAACGCCCGGCACGGGCAGGGCCCGAGCCTGATCGAGGCGTACACGTACCGGATGGGGGCGCACACCACCTCCGACGACCCGACCCGCTACCGGATCGCCAGCGAGGTCGAGGCCTGGCAGGCCAAGGACCCGATCGCCCGGGTGAAGGCGTTCCTGGAGCGCGAGAAGATCGCCGACGACGGCTTCTTCACCGAGGTCGACGAGCAGGCCCGGCGCGAGGCCGTGGACCTGCGGGAGCGGGTGCTGGCCATGCCGGACCCGGAGCCCACCACGCTCTTCGACCACGTCTACCCCAACGGGTCGCCGCTGCTGGACGCGCAGCGTACGGAGTTCAGCCGGTACCTGGAGTCGTTCGAGGGGAGCGCGCACTGATGGCCACGGAGACGCTCACCCTCGGCAAGGCTCTCAACACCGGTCTGCGCCGCGCCCTGGAGAACGATCCGAAGGTCGTCATCATGGGCGAGGACGTCGGCAAGCTCGGCGGTGTCTTCCGGATCACCGACGGGTTGCAGAAGGACTTCGGTGACCAGCGGGTCATCGACACCCCGCTCGCCGAGTCGGGCATCATCGGCACCGCCGTCGGGCTGGCCATCCGCGGCTACCGCCCGGTCTGCGAGATCCAGTTCGACGGCTTCGTCTACCCGGCGTACGACCAGATCGTGTCGCAGGTGGCGAAGATGCACTACCGCTCGCGCGGCAAGCTGAACATCCCGATGGTGATCCGGATCCCGTTCGGCGGCGGCATCGGCGCGGTGGAGCACCACTCGGAGTCCCCCGAGGCGTACTTCGCGCACACCGCCGGGCTCAAGGTCGTCTCCTGCGCCAGCCCGCAGGACGCGTACGTGATGATCCAGCAGGCGATCGCCTCGGACGATCCGATCGTGTTCCTGGAGCCGAAGCGGCGCTACTGGGAGAAGGGCCAGGTCGACCTGGACGCCCCGCTCTCCGAGGCGTACCCGCTGCACTCGGCTCGGGTGGTGCGGGGCGGCAGCGACGTCACCCTGCTCGCGTACGGCCCGATGGTGCGGACCTGCCTGGACGCGGCGACCGCCGCCGCCGAGGACGGCCGCGAGCTGGAGGTCATCGACCTGCGCACACTCTCCCCGCTGGACCTCGGCGTGGTCTACGAGTCGGTGCGGCGCACCGGTCGCGCGGTGGTGGTGCACGAGGCACCGTCCAACGTGGGCCTCGGCGCGGAGATCGCGGCCCGGATCACCGAGGAGTGCTTCTACTCACTGGAGTCCCCGGTGCTGCGGGTGACCGGCTTCGACACCCCCTACCCGGCAGCCCGGGTGGAGGAGGAGTACCTGCCCGACCTCGACCGGGTGCTCGACGCCGTCGACCGCTCCTTCGGCTGGTGAGCGGCATGTCCCGGATCAAGGAGTTCAACCTGCCCGACCTGGGCGAGGGCCTGACCGAGGGCGAGATCCTCGGCTGGCTGGTCAAGGTGGGCGACACCATCGAGCTGAACCAGCCGATCGTCGAGGTGGAGACCGCCAAGGCGGCGGTGGAGATCCCGGCGAAGTGGGCCGGTCAGGTACACGCGATCTTCCACCCGGAGGGCACCACGGTCGAGGTCGGTACGCCGATCATCGCGATCGACACCGACCCGGGCGCCGGACCGGTCGAGTCCTCGACGACCGGTGCGCCCGCCGGTGACCTGCCCACCCCCTCGGCGGCCTCGCTGGCCGCCGTCGAGGTGGCACCGGCCGAGGGCGCGGTGGAGCCGGGTCTGATCGGCGGCCCGGCACCGGGTGGCCGCACCGCCGTCCTGGTCGGATACGGCCCACGGACCACCACGGCCAAGCGCCGTCCCCGCAAGGGCGGCGTCCCGGCGCAGGCCACCGCCGCACCGGTCACACCTGTGCCTGCGCCGGTGACGCCCGTGGCGGCTCCGGTCGCGCCTGCGGTGAACGGCAACGGTCGGGCGCTGGCGGGCGCGGTGTTGGCCAAGCCGCCGGTGCGCAAGCTCGCCAAGGACCTCGGTGTCGACCTGGGCACGCTGACCGGGTCCGGGCCGTCGGGCTCGATCACCCGGGAGGACGTGCAGCGGGCCGCCGCACCGGCCGCCGCCGAGCCGCTCACGGTCACCGCCTCGCAGACGGCGGCAGCCAGCTTCGGCGCCGACCGCGAGCAGCGCATCCCGGTCAAGGGGGTACGCAAGCTCACCGCCGAGAACATGTCCCGCTCCGCCTTCACCGCCCCGCACGTCACGGAGTTCCTGACCGTGGACGTGACCCGGACGATGAAGGCGCTGGACCGGCTGCGCGGACGGCGGGAGTGGCGGGACGTACGCGTCTCGCCGTTGCTGCTGGTCGCCAAGGCGGTGCTGCTGGCGGTCCAGCGTCACCCGATGGTCAACTCGACGTGGGCCGGTGACGAGATCGTCGTCAAGGAGTACGTCAACCTCGGTATCGCGGCGGCCACCGAGCGGGGCCTGATCGTGCCGAACGTCAAGGACGCCGGTCGACTCACGCTGCGCGAGTTGGCCGACGCGTTGACCGACCTGGTGCAGACCGCCAAGGCCGGGAAGACCTCGCCGGCCGACATGTCCGGTGGCACCCTGACCATCACCAACGTCGGAGTGTTCGGGGTGGACACCGGTACGCCGATCCTGCCGCCGGGCGAGTCGGCGATCCTGGCCTTCGGCGCGGTCCGGCAGATGCCCTGGGTGCACAAGGGCAAGGTGAAGCCGCGCATGGTCACCACGCTCGGCCTCTCCTTCGATCACCGCATCATCGACGGTGAGCTGGGCTCGAAGTTCCTGCGCGACATCGGCGACTTCCTCGCCGATCCGGAGGCGGCGCTGCTCGCCTGGACCTGACGGTCCCACGACGGTCGGTGTGCACGGGTGGACGCCCGACACACCGGCCGTTGCCGTTGGATGACGAAACCTTCTTCACCGATGGCAGTAGACCTAAGATTCGTAGGCTGGTGGCTCAGCTCACCTAATAATCGCTGGATGTTCCGCCCTGCTTGCGGTTCAATAGAGACATCGAGGGGCCGACAACCGAATAGCAGGAGGAGAACCCCCATGAGCATGATCGAGCGAATCCGCAGCCGCCGCGACGCCAGCCGCCGCGCCCGCGCCATCGAACGGGCCCTGCGCTCCGCGAACTCGCCGGCGGTCCGTGACGAGATCCTCGTCATCGCCCAGCGTCACATGCACTGACGCAACACGACGTTAATCACCTCCTCCAGATCGACGACCCGCCCGGGTGCCCCGGGCGGGTCGTCGGCGTTCGACCGGCCATTGACACCGGGATACCGCCCCGCCGCACCGCCCGGTACGGTGGGGCACGGTCGTCGTCCACGGCCGAGAGAGGTCGAGGCGATAGAAGCACCTCGACACCGATCGACGACGGACGGTGACGACGAACGCTCCCCGCGAGCCCATCGGCGGCCACCGGGATACGGTGCGGGGAGCCGGCACGGCCGGTACGCCGGCACCGCCGGCTGCCCTGCCGAGACCATCGGCGACGGCGGCCGACATGTGATGGAGGAGGCGCACACATGACGTCCGAGGGCCCGCACCGCCCCGGCCAGGAGCCGGACGAGGTGCCGCCGGGCGGCGGACCGGTGCCATACGGCGACCGATCGGCTCAGCCGGACGGCGGGTACGGCGCAAGCGCCCCCGACCTCGGCTGGGCTCCCCCGCCGCCCGCGCGACCCGACGCACCCGCACCCTCCTGGGCGAACCAGCAGGGTGCCCAGTGGGGCAGCGCGCAGGCGACGCGACAGGCGGACGCCCCGCCCCCCGGCAACTGGGACCAGGCTCAGCAGCAGTGGCCGGGCCAGGCCGACCAGGCCCCACCGGCCTGGGCGACGCCACCGGCGCAGTCCACTCCGGAGCAGCCCGCCTGGGCCACCGGCGGCCAGCAGAACCCGGCGTGGGGTGCCCCCACATCGGACGCCCCGCAGCAGCCGGAGTGGACGCCGCACCAGCCCACGTCCGGCCAGCCCGACTGGGCCACCGCGCAACCGACCTCCGGCCAGCCGACCTCCGGCCCGGCCAACGGTTGGGGTGCCGGCCAGCAGCCGGAGTGGGCCACCGCGCCGCGAGGCGACGATCACACCCCCGGTTGGGCCGCCACGGCGTCCCCGCCCGAGCCGGCCCAGCCCGAGTGGGCCCCGACCGAGTCGCCGGCACGGGCCACCGCGCAGGTGCCGCCGCCCAACCCGGCACCGCACCAGCCCGGCACCGACGAGCCGGGCCGACCCGGCGCATGGCAGCCCGAGCAGCAGGAGCAGCCCGCCTGGGCCACCGGCCAGCAGCGCGAGCCCACCCCCGGCTGGCCCGGCGACCAGCAGCCCGAGAGCTGGCAGCAGAGCGGTGACCGCCCGCCGCAGCCCGACTGGGCCACCCCGCAGCCGGACCCGCCGGCCGACTGGGCGAACGCCCGTGCGGCAGCCGAGGAGCGGCCGCAGTGGGCGACGCCGCCCCAGGATCAGTCCGCCCCGGCGTGGGCCCCGTCCGAGCCCGCCACCGGGGCGGCCCGGCCCACCGACACCGCTCCGCCCCCGACCTGGGCACCCGGCGGAGAGCCGCTGCCCTCGCGTACCGCCGCCGACCGGCCCGGACTGACCAACGTGGAGCCGTGGGCGCCCGGCGAGGCGTGGGGCAACAGCGGCGCGGCGGAGACCGGCTCCGGCCAGGCCGACGTCGACCCCTCGGCGGGTCGGGCCGGAGACGCCCCGATCTACCAGCCCGCGCCCGCCCCCGGCATCCTGCCGAGCAACAAGGTGCCGTTGCCGCCACAGGAGCAGCGGGTACCCGGGGCCAGCCTGGCCTCCGCACCGCCTGCCGACTACGGCCAGCCGGCGGCGTACGGCTCCGACCAGGCCGGGCCCGGCGACCAGCCGGGCGGCGGCGTCGCCTGGGGCCAGCCCGAGCAACGGCACGACGACCCGCAGGCGTCGGCCCCGGTCATCCCCGCGCCACGCACCAGCCCCGAGGCCGGTCGGGCCGTCCCGCCGACGGCCGCCGCCGGTGGGGTCTCCGCGAGCGCGTCGGTGCCACTGGCCAGCCGGGTGACGCCGCCCGCCGACCACCCGGCACACCCCGCCGGGCCGCCCGCCGCGCAGTCGCGGGTGTACGGTCGCCCCACCCGCTCGGAGTCCGGAGAATCCGGCCCGGAGCGGGACGAGCCGCCGGTACCCCGATTCGACCAGAGCCCGGAACCGCACTTCACCGACCGCGAGCCGCCGCACGGTGGGCCGGGCACCTACTCCGGGTCGGCTGCTCCCGGCTCCCCGGTGGCGGCTCCGGCCTTCCCGGCCGGGATGCCCTCCTTCGCCGACTCGCCGCCGACCAACCGCCCGGTCAACGGCACCAAGCCGCACCCGGAGCCGGAGCGCCCCGCCGACCCGTTCGGCGGCCAGCCCGGCGGCGACCGATTCGGCGCTCCGCCCGGCGGCGACCCGTTCGGCGCTCCGGGCACCGCCCCGTCCTTCGGCGGCACACCCGGTGACCGCTTCGGCGGTGCGGGCAACGACCCCTTCGGCGGGCCGCCCGGCGGCGACCGCTTCGGGGCTCCGGGCGGTGAGCCGTTCGGTGGTTCGTCCGGCGGCGACCGCTTCGGCGCTGCGGGTGGTGAGCCGTTCGGTGGTCCGTCCGAACGTCCGGGCGGCACCTACGGTGCCAAGCGTCCCGAGCCGGGCGCCGACCACACCGCCGCGTTCCCGCCGCCGGGGCAGTCGCCGCCGCCGTGGGGCGCGAACGCGGGCGCCGGTTCCGGGCCGTCCGACCCGGAACAGGGTCGCTTCGACTCCTTCAAGCCGGTCGCCGAACCGGCTCCGGAGGCCCCGGCGCCGAAGGTCCGCAACGGTCGGGTCCTCGCCGCAGTGCTGGTCGCCGCAGTGCTCATCCTGGCCATCCCGCTCGGCCTGCTGCTGCTTCTCGGCAAGATCGGCGGATCGAACGAGGCAGGCACCTTCGACCCGGCGGTCGGGTCCTGCGTCAAGCGGTCCGGCAACAGCGCGGTGTCCGCCAACTGTGACGAGACCGACGCCTTCACCGTGGTGTCCAAGGTCGAGACCCGGGATAGCTGCCCCGACCCGGCGATGCCGCTGGTGGAGCTCCGGGGCGTCTCGTCGAACCCGTTCCTCTGCCTGAAGCCGGCGACCGAGAGCTGACGCGTCACATCGGGGGCGGGGCACGGTGACCGTGCCCCGCCCCCGATGTTCGTGCACGCAGGCGCGGACACCGAGGTCCGGCCGGTCCGTGCCCGCCGGTAGGGCACGATGGGACGCATGAGTGCACGCGTACGGGCACCCGAGCTCCGGGGCCGGGCCTGGTTGAACACCGGCGGCAAGGACCTGCGTTTAACGGATCTGCGGGGTCGCGTAGCGGTCCTGGACTTCTGGACCTTCTGCTGCATCAACTGCCTGCACGTACTCGACGAACTGCGCCCGCTCGAAGAGAAGTACGCCGACGTCCTCGTCGTGATCGGTGTGCACTCACCCAAGTTCGAGCACGAGAAGGACCCGGACGCCCTGGCCGCCGCCGTCGAGCGGTACGGCGTGCACCACCCGGTGCTCGACGACCCCGAGCTGGACATGTGGCAGCAGTACGCGGCCCGTGCCTGGCCGACCCTCGCCGTGGTCGACCCGGAGGGGTACGTGGTGGCCACGATGGCCGGTGAGGGTCACGCCGAGGGGCTGGCCCGGCTGATCGACGAGTTGGTCGCCACCCACGAGGCGAAGGGCACCCTGCGGCGGGGCGACGGCCCGTACGTGCCACCGGCCGAGCCACGGACGACGCTGCGCTTCCCCGGCAAGGCGGTGGCCCTGCCCGGCGGCGGCTTGCTGGTGTCGGACTCGGCCCGGCACCGGGTGGTCGAGCTGGCCGACGACGGCGAGACCGTGGTCCGCACCGTCGGCACCGGCAGCCGGGGTCGGGCCGACGGACCGGCCGAGGCCGCCACCTTCTCCGAGCCGCAGGGCCTGTGCCTGCTGCCCGAGCACGTCGCCGAGGTCGCCGGTTACGACCTGGTGGTCGCCGACACCGTCAACCACCTGCTCCGCGGCGTACGACTGGCCACCGGCGAGGTGGTCACCGTGGCCGGCACCGGCCGTCAGTGGCGCTCCACGGTCGACGGCCACGCGCACGACGCGCTCTCGATCGACCTCTCCTCGCCCTGGGACCTCGCCTGGTACGACGACCGGATCGTCATCGCCATGGCCGGCATCCACCAGCTCTGGTGGTTCGACCCGATCAAGCGCACCGCCGGGATGTACGCCGGCACCACCGTGGAGGCGCTGCGGGACGGGCCGTTGGCCGAGGCGTGGCTGGCCCAGCCGTCCGGGCTCTCGGTCTCCGCCGACGGCACCCGCCTCTGGGTGGCCGACAGCGAGACCAGCGCCGTCCGGTACGTCGAGAACGGCGTCCTGGGCACCGCCGTGGGTCAGGGGTTGTTCGACTTCGGCCACGTGGACGGGCCGGCGGCGCAGGCGCTGCTCCAGCACCCGCTCGGCGTCTGCGCGCTGCCCGACGGGTCGGTGCTGGTCGCCGACACCTACAACGGCGCGGTGCGCCGCTACGACCCGGCGACCGACCGGGTCTCCACGGTGGCCGCCGACCTCGGCGAGCCGAGCGACCTGGTGCTCATGCCCGACGGGGCGGTGCTGGTGGTGGAGTCGTCCGCGCACCGGATCACCCGGTTGGCCCCGGGTGCGCTCTCGGCGGCCGGGGCGGACACCGTCGACGGCCCCCGGCACCGCACCGAGCGCAAGCCGACCGGCCTGGCCGCCGGGGAGGTGGTGCTGGACGTCGTCTTCACTCCGGCGCCGGGGCAGAAGTTGGACGAGACGTACGGCCCGTCGACCCGGCTGGTGGTCTCCGCCTCGCCGCCGGAGCTGCTGCTGGAGGGGGCGGGTACCGGCACCGACCTGTCCCGCCGCCTGGTGCTCGACGGTGCGGTGGCCAACGGCGTGCTCCAGGTGACCGCGCAGGCGGCGACCTGCGACGCGGACGTGGAGCACGCGGCCTGCCACCTGACCCGGCAGGACTGGGGCGTGCCGGTACGCGTGGTCCCCGATGGTGGGAGCCGTCTCCCGCTGGTACTGCGCGGCATGGACGCCGGCTGACCGTTGAGGTGAAAGGAAGGGTTCCCTGCTAACGCCTGCGGTATAGCAGGGGACCCCTCCTCACCTCGGTCAGCACCGCTCGGCACCGCTCAGCCGAACGCCGTCGGCGTCACCCCGGCGTCGATCAGGGCGGCGCGGACGAGTTCTGCGGCGGCCACCGCGCCCGGGCTGTCACCGTGCAGGCAGATCGACTCGACGACGCACGGGATCGCGCTCCCGTCCACGGCCGTCACCGCCCGCTCGGTGGCCATCCGCACCGCCCGGTTCGCCACCTCCTGCGGGTCGGTGACCAGCGCGTCCGGCGACGTACGCGGCACCAGCCGACCGTTGGGCAGGTAGTTACGGTCGGCGAACCCCTCGGCCACCACCCGCATCCCGGCACCTTGGGCGAGCTGGGCCAGCACCGAGCCGGGCGGGCAGAGCAGCGGCAGGTCCCGGTCGAAGTCGTCGACCGCCGCGACGATCGCCGCCGCCGGCATCTCCTCGCACGCCGCCGCGTGGTACAGCGCCCCGTGCGGCTTGAGGTAACGGACCCGGGTGCGGTACGCCCGGCAGAACGCGTTGAGCGCCCCGAGCTGATAGAGCACCTCGTCGCGCAGCTCGGCGAACTCGTACGCGATGGCCCGCCGTCCGAAACCGGCCAGGTCCCGGTAGCCGACCTGCGCACCGATCGCCACGCCGCGCTGCGCCGCCGTGGCGCAGACCCGGCGCATCGTGGGCGCGTCCCCGGCGTGGAAGCCGCAGGCGACGTTGGCGGAGGTGATCAAACCAAGCAGGGCCTCGTCGTCGCCGAGCGGCCAGATACCGAATCCCTCACCGAGGTCAGCGTTCAGGTCCATGAAATCTGACCGTAGTGCCTGGACGGGCCTGCGCGAGCGGGGTCACGTCGTCCACCACCGCGATGACCGGATAGCCGCCGGTAGTGGGATGGTCGGCGAGGAAGACCAGCGGTTGGCCGTCCGCCGGCACCTGCACCGCACCGAGGACGATGCCCTCGCTGGGCAGCTCACCGGCCACCGCGCGGGGCAGCGGCGCGCCGGACAGTCGCGCGCCGACCCGGTTGCTCAACGGACTCACCTGGTACGCCGTACCGAGCAGCCGGTCCAGCGCGACCGGGGTGAACCAGTCCTGCCGAGGGCCGAGTCGTACCGTCAGGTGCAGTTCCGCCGGGAACGGCGGCGGCACGGTGAGGTCGACCGGCGCGGGCGGACCCGGCTGGACGCCGAGCGGCAGCAGGTCGCCGTCGCGCAGTGGTGCCGGTCCGAGCCCGGCGAGCGTGTCCGTGGACCGGCTACCCAGCACCGGGTCGACCGCGACACCACCGGCCAGCGCCAACCAGCAGCGCAGGCCCCGTCGGGCGGGACCGATCCGGAGCACCGTCCCGCCTGGTACGGCCAGCGGGCGACCGGTGTCGCCGGGCCGCGTACCGACCCACACATCGGCCTCGGCACCCACCACCGCGACCGTGGTGGCCCGATTCACCCGCAGGTCGCAGCCGGTCAGCGTGATCTCCAGTCCGGCCGCCGACTCCGGATTGCCGACCAGGCGGTTGGCCAGCCGCAACGCCGCCGGGTCGAGCGCACCGGCACGCGGCACCCCGAGATGGGCCCAGCCGACGCGGCCCTGGTCCTGCACCGTGGTCAACGCCCCAGCCCGCACCATCTCGACGATCGCCGCCTCGACCGTTGCTGCCTCGACGGTTGCTGCCTGGGTGCGCTGCGGGTCATGGGCCGCTGCGCCGGTCACGCCGACACCAGCCGGACGCGGGTACCGGGCGTGAGCAGCGCGGGGGGATCGGCCGTCACGTCGAACAGGGTCAGCCCGGTCCGTCCGACCAGCAGCCAGCCGCCGGGCGAGGCGGTCGGATAGATCCCGGCGTACGGCCCGGCCAGCCCGACCGCACCGGCCGGCACCCGGGGACGGGGGGTGGCCAGCCGGGGCACCGCCAGTTCGGCGGGCAACCCGGTGAGGTACCCGAAGCCGGGCGCGAAGCCGCAGAACGCCACCCGGAACTCGGTCTCCCGCAGCCGACGCACCACCGCCGACACATCCACCCGCCACAGCTCGGCGACCCGGGGCAGATCCTCCCCGTCAAAGCTCACCGGCACCTCGACCAGCCCACCGACACCGCCCCACCCCGCCCTTCCCCCCGTCCCGGCCCCCGCCGACTCCCCCGACGCCGCAACGTCCACCGCAGCCTCGTGCTCCACCGCAGGCTCATCACGTCGATCATGGAGTTGTGGTTGAGAATTTGTCCCGTTGTATGACTCTTTGTCGTAGCCACAACTCCATGATCGACGGAGTGAGGTGGGGCGGTCCGCGCCGAGGTCGGGCGCGGGGGTGGGGGTGGGGGTGGGGGTGGGGGTGGGGGTGGGGGTCCAGTCGGCTATGCGGGTGGCGGTTGCCTCCAGGTCCGGCACGCCGTCGACCAGGATGGTCGTGGCGGCCGGGACGATCTCGTCGGCGACCAGGGCACCCTCTTCGCGGCGACGCCACAGCTCGGCCCGCCACGCCTCGACCAGCCCGGCGACCGTCCCACCGCCGGCCGGGGCACCGTTGCCGGGGTCGCTGGTCGAGGTCTGGTCGACGTCAGGTCGGGGGGTCGGCGGTGGGGTGAGGTCGAGCAGGAGGGCGTGTGCGCCGACCGGTCTGATCCGCATGCCGCCATCCTGGCCGACGGTCGCCCACCAGCGTGTCGACTGCTGGTCGGACGGCGTGACGCGTTGCACTACCCGAAGGTAACCTACGGTGTCGTAACCTGATTCCGTGACCACCTCAGCACGCCCCCGGCTCAAGCCGGTCGACATCGGGAAACCCCGGATGCGCGGCTGGCTGCACACGTACGCGTTCTTCGTCGCACTGGTCTGCGGCATCGTGCTCTGCTCGATCGCCGCGGCCCGCCCCGGCTGGACACCCCTGATCAGTACCGCCGTCTACAGCCTCACCGTCTGCGGCCTCTTCGGCACCAGCGCGCTCTATCACCGTCGAGTGTGGTCGACACGCGGGTACCAGGTGATGCGCCGGATGGACCACTCGATGATCTTTTTGTTCATCGCCGGTACGTACACACCGTTCTGCGTTCTGCTGCTGGAGACACGCGCCGCCGTGATCATGCTCTCGGTGGTCTGGGGTGGGGCCCTGGGTGGGGTGGCGCTGAAGCTGATCTGGCCGCACGCGTCGCGATGGCTCTCCGCTCCGCTCTACCTGGCGCTCGGTTGGGTGTCCGTGGGAATGCTGCCGGACATCCTGCGCTACGGCGGGGTCACCGCCCTGGTGCTGCTCGCCGTCGGCGGTGGCATCTACACCGTGGGGGCGGTCTTCTACGCGCTGCGTCGGCCGAACCCGTGGCCCACGGTCTTCGGTCATCACGAGTTCTTCCACGCCTGCACGCTGGTCGCCGCGATCTGTCACCACATCGCGATCTACTTCGCACTGTTCGCCTGAGCGAAACACGGACGGCAGGACGACCGGCAGACGGTACGACGAGCACGACAACGGGGTGGCGGATCGTTCCGCCACCCCGTTGTCTCTCGGACGGTCAGACCATCGGGTCGGGTCGGCGCACCTCGCGGTACTCCTGCACCACCCGGTTGTCCTGCACCGGTACGGCGCGCTCGGCGACCACGCGCTCCTCACGCACCGGAGCGACGACCGGACGACGCCGCGAGTTCCAGAAGTAGAGGGTGACCAGCAGCCCGGCCACACCGGCGAGCATCAGCACCCAGCCGACGACGCTCAGGTTGAGCCAGCCGAGGTCCGCCTCCACGGCGAACGCGAAGATCGCGCCCAGCGCGATCAGGAAGATACTGCCACCGATGCCCATGTCGTCGTCTCCTCGGCTCGAAGCTGCATTCCACTTCGCCGCGGCCATGGATGAGGTTGCGGCATCGAGGGACATACCCCGGCACGGAGATCGCCAATCGGGCAAGCTGGTGGCATGACGGACGCCTCGGGACAGCAACGCACGCTCGTGCTGCTACGGCACGCCAAGGCCGAACAACCCACGGCGGACGGTCCGGACGTCGAGCGGCCGTTGAGCGCGCGGGGACGGGCCGACGCGGCGGCGGCCGGTGCCTGGCTCGCCCGGCACGGACTCCTGCCGGAACTGGTGATCTGCTCCGCCGCGCTGCGGACCCGGCAGACCTGGCACCACGTCGAGATGGGCATGACCGGTACGCCGCCGGAGGGCGGACCCGCCGGTCCGTTCCCGGTCGTCCGCTACGAACCGGATGCGTACGAGGCACACCCGGAGGACCTCCTGACACTGCTGCGCCGGGTCGAGCCGACCATCGGCACCGTCCTGCTGATCGCCCACAACCCCGGTATCTCGCTGCTGTCCGAGTCGCTCGATCCGCAGGGCGCCGACCCGGACGGGCTGCGTACCAGCGACCTGGTGCGGCATCGGCCCACGGTGTCCTGGGCGGAGCTGGAGCGCGGTACGGCCCCGATCGACGTCCGGCACACCGCACGCGGCTAGGCCCCGCGTCGAAGTCCTCGGTCGAGCCCAGGCGGAAGTCCAGGCGGCGGCTCGGCAAGGCGGGAATCGGCCCGGTTATGACAGCGGCACCCGGGCTGATCCCCAACGCGGCCGGTCGGTCCCCTGGGTCCCCGCGAGCCGAACAGGGGCTTTGACCCGGGCCTGAGCCGACGCCACCCATCGGGGTGACGCCGGCTCGACTCGGCGGACGGATCAGCTCGGCGGCGCGGTCGGCGGCGGCGGATCGGGAGGCGGCGGCATCATCGCGGTCGGATGGGAGAGCCGGTTCTCCTCCACGATCAGGGTCCGGGCCCGCTTGCGGCGGTCCTGCCAGAACCAGAGCGTAGTGAGCAGCACGGTCAGCCCGGCCAGGATGAAGACCCAGCCGACCGCCCGCAGGTCGATCCACCAGACGTTGGCCCGGATGGCGAACGTCAGGATCGCACCGATCGCGATCAGGAAAATTCCACTACCAATGCCCATGTGCGCGGCACTCCCCCGTGCGGTTGCTCTGGGCGTACTCGGACTGGTCAGCGACGGTTACCCGTCCGCCGCAGGGTTACCCGCGCCGCCGACCGGCGAACACGACCCGGCACACGGCGCGGTGCTCCGTGATGCCGGACGCGAGGCGCGTCCGGAGGCATCCGTCGAGCGAGGTGGGTGGAGTTGTTGTCGCCAGAGCGACAACAACTCCACCCACCTCCCCGGCAAGCTCACCGAAACCCATGCCATCGATCGAACACATGGGGCTTTTGTCGGCTATGACCAAGGCATCGGCTCGGGACACCTGAACCTGACACCGTGAAGGTCTCGGCCCCGCGACGCACCGCAGAAAGGGCGCGCGCCACGGGAAGGGCGCGCGCCACGGGAAGGGCGCGCGCCACGGGAAGGGCGCGCGCCACGGGAAGGGCGCGCGCCACGGGAAGGGCGCGCGCCACGGGAAGGGCGCGCGCCACGAACGGGGACAGCCGGTGGGCATGCGCCCCACCGGCTGTCCCGTTGCTGCGGCTTCGCGTCACCGCACGATGTCGACCCGGATCAGAACGCCTCCTCCGGGATGTCCATGATGTCCAGGTCGGTGCCCTCGACGATGCGCCGGTCGGCGCCGACGCGGGGCAGCACCTCACGGGCGAAGAACCGGGCGGCGGCCACCTTGCCGGTGTAGAACGCCTTGTCGGTCGCGGAGACCTCGCCGGCCAGCGCCTTCAGCGCCACGTCCGCCTGCTTCTGCAGCAGCCAGCCGACCACCACGTCGCCGAGCGCCAGCAGGAACCGGCGGCTGCTCAGCCCCACCTTGTAGAGGGACCGGGTGTCGCCGCCCTGCACCTCGCCCAGCCAGCCGGTCATCACGCCGAGCATGTTCTGGATCTCGGCGAGGGCCTTACCGAGCGCCTGCCGCTCGTCCTTGAGCTGACCGTTGCCGGCCTCGGTGGTGATGAACTCCTGGATCTCCCCGGCGACCGCCATCAGCGCCTTGCCGTTGTCCCGGACGATCTTCCGGAAGATCAGGTCGAGGCTCTGGATGGCGGTGGTGCCCTCGTACAACGTGTCGATCTTGGCGTCCCGGACGTACTGCTCCAGGGGGTAGTCCTGGAGGAAGCCGGAACCCCCGAAGGTCTGCAACGACTCGTGCCCAAGCATCTCGTACGCCCGCTCCGAGCCGACGCCCTTGACCAACGGCAGCAGCAGATCGTTGACCCGCTTCGCCAACTTGGTGGCCTTCTCGTCACCGGCCGCCTCGGCGAGGGCGATCTTGTCCTGCCAGGACGCGGTGTAGAGCACCAGGGCGCGCAGACCCTCGGCGTACGACTTCTGCAGCAGCAGCGACCGGCGGACGTCCGGGTGGTGGGTGATGGTGACGCGGGGAGCGCTCTTGTCGGTCTGCTGGACCAGGTCGGCGCCCTGCACCCGGTTCTTGGCGTACTCCAGGGCGTTCAGGTAGCCGGTGGAGAGGGTGGCGATCGCCTTGGTGCCGACCAGCATCCGGGCGTACTCGATGATCATGAACATCTGCCGGATGCCGTCGTGCTTCTCGCCCAGCAGCCAGCCCTTGGCCGGTACGCCGTGCTCGCCGAAGGTCAGCTCGCAGGTGTTGGAGACCTTCAGGCCCATCTTGTGCTCGACGTTCGTGGCGAAGACGCCGTTGCGCTCACCCAGCTCGCCGCTGTCCTCGTCGAAGAAGTAGTTCGGCACCACGAACAGCGACAGGCCCTTGGTGCCGGGGCCACCGACGCCCTCCACGCCGACCGGACGGGCCAGCACGTAGTGGACGATGTTGTCGCTCAGGTCGTGCTCGCCGGAGGTGATGAAGCGCTTGACGCCCTCGATGTGCCACGAACCGTCCGGCTGGGGGATGGCCCGCGCGCGACCGGCGCCCACGTCCGAACCGGCGTCCGGCTCGGTGAGCACCATGGTGGAGCCCCACTGCCGGTCGATGAAGAGCTTCGCCCACTTCTTCTGCTGCTCGGTGCCCTCGACGTGCAGCACATGCGCGAAGGACGGGCCGGAGGCGTACATCCAGACCGGGGCGTTCGAGCCGAGCACCAGCTCGGCGAGCGCCCACCACAGCGCCCGGGGGGCGTTGGTGCCGCCCAACTCCGGGGGGAGGTCCAGCCGCCAGAACTCGGAGTCCATGAACGCCTGGTACGACTTCTTGAACGACTCCGGCAGCGGCGCGGTGTGGCTGGCCGGGTCGAAGACCGGCGGGTTGCGGTCACCGTCGGTGTAGCTGGCGGCGAGGTCTTCGCGGGCCAGGCGGTCCATCTCGGCGAGGAAGCTCCGCGCCGTGTCGACGTCGAGCTCGGAGTACGGCTCCTGGCCGAACGACCGGTCCGCCCCGAACACCTCGAACAGGTTGAACTCGAGGTCCCGAAGGTTGCTCTTGTAGTGGGTCATGTCGCTGGCCCCGCTTCCGGACAGGTGTTACCGATCAGTAACCCCAGACTCTATTACTCACGGGTAGGCAGCGACAAGCCACCCACCGAAGTGACAGGGATTACACACTTGCCGTTCAGGTACCGGCCAGCCGCCGACCGGGGTCGGTCCCGACCACGCCGACCGTCCCGGGGTCAGCTCTCGGCCGCCCCGACCTCCCAGCTCGGCACCGCCGCAGTCGCCCCGCCGGGCGAGCCGGTGTACTCCATCAGGACCAGGGCGATGTCGTCGTCCAGCCGGCCGTGCACCCACTCCACCAGGGCGGTCTCCAGCGAGGCCAGACCGTCGCCCACCGTGCCGTGCCCGAGCAGCCGCCAGGCCCGGTCGGCGGTGGGGAAGAACTCGCCGTCCCGACGGGCCTCGCCGAGCCCGTCGGTGAACAGCAGCAGGCGGTCACCCGGCTCCAGCCGCTCCACGCGGGGCCGGACCACCGGCATGAAACCCAGCGGCGGAGCCGGTGCGGGCGGTTCGAGCGGGATCACCGCGCCCCGACGCAGCAGCAGCGGCGCCGGATGTCCGCAGTTGACGATGGTGAGGGTGCCGCCCCGCTCCTCCACCAGCGCGGCGGTGACGAAATCCTCGTCGCCCACGCTGCGGGCCACCGCCCGATCCAGGTCCGCGACCACCCCGCGCAGGTCGGACCGCTCGTACGCCACGTGCCGGTAGGAGCCCAGCACGATGCTGGCCAGCCGGACCGCCTCCAGACCCTTGCCGCGTACGTCGCCGATGATCATGCGTACGCCGTACGGGGTGTCGATCGCCTCGTAGAGGTCGCCGCCGATCTCCGCCTTGGCGGTGGACGAGATGTACCGTCCGGCCACCGACAGCGTGCCCACCCGGGGACCGAGCGGACGCAGCACCGCCTGCTGGGCGACTGCGGCGAGCTTGGACAGCTCGGCGATCTGCTCGGCCTGTCGTTGACGTACCGCCGCCACCGCCGCCGCGATCCCGGTGCCCAGCGCGATGCCCGCCACCGCGACGGCGGTGGAGAGCGAGACGTTCTCCTCGGCCAACGCGAACGAGGCACCGAGCACCGAGGCGGCGGCACCGACACCGAGCACGATCCGCCAGGACGCCAGCGCGGCGGCCAGGAACGGAGCGGCCACCATCAGCGCGATGTAGTTCGCCGCCCGGCCGTCGGCCAGTTCCACGGCGGAGACGAGCGCGAGCAGGACAAGGGCCGCGCCGAGGCCGGCGCGGGATCCGGGACTCAGCCGGCCACGGCCCGGCTGGAGGAGTTGCGTACGTACACCCGACAGCATGCCCGATGGACGTGAACGAAAAAATGAACCTGACCCGTCGGACGAGAATGATCTGGCCGCGAGGATCATCCCGCGCACCGATCGCCGCCCGGTCGGGCTCAGCCCAACACCTCGTAGCGCACCTGGATGTGACCGAGGTCGTGCGAGGCGATCTCACCGAACGCGCCACGGGAGAGGTCCAGGCAGCGCCCCTCGATGAACGGTCCCCGGTCGTTGATGCGTACGGTGACCGACTTGCCGTTGGCGGGGTTCGTCACGCGTACCCGGGTGTCGAACGGCAGGGTCTTGTGCGCGGCGGTCATCCCCTCCGGGTTGAACGCCTCGCCGTTGGCGGTGACCTGGCCCTGCCAGTAGAACGATGCGCCGCACGAGCCGGTGTCCACCACCGGGCGGGCGGTCGTCTTCGAGGCCGTCGGCTTCGGGGTCGGGCTGGCCGTCCGCGACTTGCTCCGCGACGGCGCCTGCGTGGTCCGGACCGGCGTCGGGCTCGCCGTGGCGCTCGGCGAGGCGCTGGTGCTGGCGCTCGGGCTCGGGCTGGCACTCGGTGACGCGCTCGGCGAGCCGGTCGCCGGATCGGTGGCATCCGGGATGGTCGGGAGGTCGATCGCGGTCGGGCGGGCCGGGTCCGAGTCGTCGGACAGGCGCATCGCACCGACCGTCCCGCCGACGGCGAGGGCGACGGCCAGCACCCCAGTGGCCGTCAGCCCGGCCGGCGAGGTGATCCTGCGGGTACGGGAGTGCCTACCAGTCACCGGCCCGGTCCTTTCCTTGGCAGATCAAATCGGGTCGGACCATAACGAGAGAAGCACATCCGACGTCAACGTGATCATGATGGTATGACCGTGATTGCGGCGATACGTGAAGCCGATCATCCGATCCGAGGTGGGCCAGCCGGCCCCCGCAGCCGTGGGCTGCCGTCGGCCCCGTGCAGCTTGTTAGCTCGCCCGCGATGGGCCGGCCGCCGCCTCTGGCGGCGCGGGGTGCCGCAGGATGAGGGGATGTCCGCTGAGCTGCGCGCCCGCCTGGTCGAACTGATCCACTGGATCGACCCCGGTCCCGGGGCGAGCCACCTGGTCAGCGACGTCTCCGGCTGGTGGCGCGACCCCGACGTACTCGCCGCTCTCGGTCCCGCGCTCGTCGCGCCGTTCCGGGCCGCCCGGCCCACCGTGGTCGTCAGTCCGGCCGTCACCGGCTTCCTGCTCGGCCCGCTCGCCGCCACTGCGCTCGGCGTCGGGTTCGTAGCGGCGCACAAGCCGGGCGACGGCCGACTGCCTCCCGGATCGCTGACCTGGGCGCAGAGCCCGCCCGACTTCCGTGGCCGACGGGTCGACCTGGCCGTACGCGACCGACACCTGGGCCCCGGCGACCGGGTGCTGGTGGTCGACGACTGGGTGGCGACGGCCGCCCAGGTGCGCGCCCTCTACGACATCTGCGCCGCCCGGGGTGCCGAGGCACTCGGCACCTCCGCCGTCGTGATCGACTGCGCACCGGCGCTGAGCGCCGAACTCCGCATAAGCGGCCTGCTCACGAGCGCCGACTTGTGAAAGGAAGGGCACCTTATTAACGCCTCGTGCATAGCAGGGGTCCCCTGCTAACAACCGAACCCCGCCGCGCCGCCGCGGGTCAGCGGACGAAGTCCTCCACCACCGTGCAGACCTTGCCGAGCACCTCGGCGGACCGGGCCAACGGCCCCGGCACCATCAGCGCATGGTCGGCGGCGGTGATCTCCAGCACGTGCGGGGTCAACCGGCGGGCGATCCCACCGTCCCAGGACGAGTCGGCCGTACCCCCCACCAACAGGAACGGGGCGGTGGCCCGGCGCAGCGCGTCGACCACCTCGCCCCGGTGCAGCAGCGGCGTGAGCCAGACGGCGGGCAGCCGCCGCTCGACCGCGAGTGGCGCGGCCAGCGAGCCGAGCGACTTGCCGACCAGCAGGTCGGTGCGCTCGGTCAGGGTCGGGGCGACCTCGTCGCAGACCCACCGGCCGATGGTGTTCGGGTCGAAGTCCTCCGGCACCTGCCAGGCGATCCCGTGCAGCCCGAAACCGAGCCGACGCAGCGCCTCACCCAGATAGAGGAAGAGCGGATACCGGGTGTCGTAGCCGCGTCCGGGAATGAGCACCGCGCGTCGGTCCGCCATCGACATCTCCTCTTTCGTCGGGCATCGACCGTACCGCTCCCACGTGGACTCTCCACCCGTCGAGATCCCACCGGAACCCTCGCCCCCACCGGTAATCTCGCGTCATGTGGCCACGCGTCGGCGGACTACGCACCCTCGCCCTCGGCACTCCGGGCGAGCTTCGCGCAAGGCTCAACACCCTGGTCCTGGCCGGGGTGAAGACCGCCACCGCCGGCCTGCTCACCGAGTACGCCGAGGAGCGCGAGGACCTGGAGCACGTCGGCGAACGACTGGTCGTGGTCGACGACCAGGACGCCCTGGTGGCCGTGGTCCAGGTGACCGGCGTGGAGGTGACCCGCTTCGCCGAGGTGAGCTGGGACTTCGCCCGCTCCGAGGGAGAGGGCGACCGCTCGGTCGAGGAGTGGCGGGCCGGGCACGCCGCCTACTGGGACCGGCTCGGCACCCCGGTCACCGACGACACCGAGATCGTCTGCATCCGCTTCCGGCTGGTCAGCCGAGGCGACGAGGGCGCGTACGGGACGTAGGACGGCCTCAGCCGCGCAGCTCGGGGAGCAGCCGGGTCGCCACGTCGACGAGCACCGCCTCGTCGCCCGCGTACCAACTGCTCTCCCGGGGCCAGTGCGTGATCACGTCGGTGAAGCCCAGCTCCGCCGCGCGGCCCACCTGGTCGGCGAAGAACTGTGCACTGCTCAGCGAGAAGACCGGTCCGGAGTCCAGCGACAGGTAGCGGTCCAGGCTTGCCGGGTCCCGGCCGTCGGCGGCGAGCCGCGCGTCCATCCGCGCCGCCAGCCCGGCGACCCCGTCCCACCACTCGCCCAGGTCGTCGGCGTCCGGGCCGGTGGTCACCCAGCCCTGACCGAACCGGCTGACCAGCCGCATCGAGCGGGGACCGTTGGCGGCCATCACGAACGGCACCCGGGGCTCCTGCACACAGCCGGGGTTGTTCCGCGCGTCCACCGCCGTGAACCAGTCGCCCTGCCAGGTCGTACCGTCCTTGAGCAGGATCGTGTCGAGCAGCTCGGTGAACTCGGCGTACCGCTCCACGCGCTGTCGCGGCGGCAGCGTCTCACCGCCGAGCACCGCCGAGTCGAAGCCGATGCCACCCGCACCGAGCCCGAGCAGCATTCGCCCGTCGGACACGTCGTCGAGCGAGGTCACCTGCCGGGCGAAGGCCGCCGGATGCCGGAAGTTCGGGGACGCGACGAGCGTGCCGAGCCGGATCCGCGAGGTCACCGTCGCGGCGGCGGTGAGCGTACCCATCGAGTCGAACCACGGGCCGTCCACCAGATCCCGCCAACCCAGATGGTCGTACGTCCAGGCGTGGTCGAAGCCCCACTCCTCGGCCTGCTGCCACCGGTGCCGGGCCACCGACCACCGCTGGTCGGGCAGGATCACGATGCCGAATCTCATGATCACCAGAGTACGGCGACCGACCAGCGGATCAGCCCAGCCGGTCGAGAAACTCCAGCGTGCGACCGATCAGCAACTCGGCGGCCGACTCGTCGTAGTCGACGCCGCCCGCATCCGCGAAGAGGTGCCCGGCACCGGGGTAGACGTACAGCTCGGCGCCGTCGATCTCGTCCGCCATCGCCCGCATCGCCGGCACCTCGGCCCACTCGTCGTCGGCCATCGCGTGCATCTGCACCGGCGTACGGGTCGGCCACGGGCCGAACTCCTCCGGCGGCACCGCCCCGTAGAGCAGCAGCGCGCCCAGGGCACCCGGCCGGGTCTGGGTGAGCGACTGCGCCGGCAGGTTGCCGAGCGAGCAGCCCGCGTAGACGAGCTGCTCGGGCAGCGCCTCGGCAGCCGCCGTCCCGCGCCGGATGATCTCCCCGAACCCGATCGACTCGGCGTGCGCGACCCCCTCGTCGACAGTGCCGAAGGTGGCACCGTCGTACAGGTCAGGGGTGTGCACGGTGTGTCCGGCGGCCCGCCACCGGTCGGCCAGCGCCAGGAACCCCGGCGTCTGCCCCTGAGCATGGTGGAACAGCAGAATCTCGACCATCCCCCCACCGTAAAACCACCACCCGACAAGAACCGGGAGCGGCCACCACCTCGTCCCGGTGCCACCGCCGCCAGATCTCGCCCTAGGTCACGGACGGCAGCGTAGAAGCCCACCACATCCCATGATCGTCACTGCTGCCCCGGCCCGGCGTGGCGCATCAGGCCGCGGTCTCCACATAGTTCGCCAGGTCCGCTTCGATGCCGGCCGCCGTGAAGAAGGCAGCCGGCTCGAACCCCTCCGCGCGGTGCGCCGCCTGTACGGCAACACGGGCTGAGGGCAGATCGTCCGGGGAAGACCACCGCACGATGGTGACGGCGTTGAAGCGACCCGGGCCGGAGTGCTGTTCCAGCAGGGCATCGTCGAGGAATCCCGGTTGATCCCGCAGGATCGCGTGGGTGCGCCGTACGTGTCGCCAGAACTCCGCGCGCGCGGATTCCGGGACGTCGAACTTGTCCACTCGGTAGACGACGGGCATGCCGCCCTCCTTCATGCCGGAAATCGGTCAGACCGAGGCTAGAACCTCAACCCGACTTGAGATCAACAGCTCGGAGCGACAACCTCACCGAGATGAAATGCTCACGCTGGTTCGGTCTCGTCCAGCACCCATCGGAGGTAGGCGGGATTCCCCTCATTCACGGTCACGGCGATGACGCAGGGCACCTCGTACGGATGCCCCACGCCCGCACGGGCGGTGATGCGGTCGACCAGGCTCGCCCGGGTGTGCAGCGCCCCCGGGCCTCCTGTTCGTCGTGGACCGTGCCGTGCCACCGATAGATCGAGCGAATCGGAACGAGGTGGTGTCCGCAGGCGGCCAGACGGTCGTCCATCAGGCGGCGGGTGAAGGCTGCCAGCCACTCGGGGTCCAGCCCGGTGATGATGGGCGCGGGCTTCCTGCTCACTGTGCGCCATTCCGCCCCAGCCGGTGGCGATCTCGCCGTCGTAGCTCAGCCCGACCCAACGGCCAGTCATCTCCTGTCCGAGCGGATGAAGCACGAAGTACGTCGTTCCCTTGGACCGGACAGAGCCACCGTTCGCGGCGTACCAGCCCACAAGGATCTCGTTGTCCCACAAGCGGAGTTCGCCCTGCCAGTGGTAGCCGCCTTCTGCAACGTCGATGCCGCGGCGTAGCCGGCGCGGCAGCCGATCGGCAGGAGCCCGACGGCGGCCAGCCACCCTGGCGATCTCATGGGCGCTGGCAACATCAGAGCATTGGCGGGGACTTACGTCCTGACCAGTGCCTTCGCGGTGGAGCGGGTGACGGGAATCGAACCCGCACTGTCATCTGTCCGCGGAGTAGGCGTCGGCAAGGGCCTCGCCGAAGAGCCGTCCGGCGAGTTCCGCGCAGCGCATCCGGGCAGGAGAGAAGTCATAAGGCATCTTGGTGATCGCTGTGGCGGCACTCAACTCTGTGTGCTCCGCCCCTCTCAGGTCGGCGTCGTAGCTCTCGAAGATCTTCTCCTCGGCCGCATCGAGACCGGCTGCCTCGATGGCCTGATTCAGGGCCATCAGGTGAGCGCATCGCTGTACGGCAAGCTCTTCGACGAGCGGGTCGTCGGGTTCGACGCCGTCGTCGAGGGCGGCCTCGGCCGCCTCCAGACGGTCCTCCTCGGCCCGCAGGTCGGGGTGGGTGGCCAGCACGATGAACGTGCCGGCCTGGATGGCGGCGCCCAGCGGCCCGAAGATCCGTTCTGTGATGAGCAGGGCGTCCAGATCGGAGGGGCGCAACGCGCCCGGGGGCAGGTGGCTGAGCCGGTCCGTGACCAGTTCGGAGAGCAGCCCCTGCGGGCTGCCCAGCGCCTGCAGACGCTGGACAGCCGCGCGCCGACGCTTGATGATGGCCTCCTGCGCCGCCAAGGTCTCCTCCAGCCTGCTCAGGACCGACTCGATATCCGGGGCGTGGTCCAGGGCATCGTCTCCGGCGTCGTCCCGGGCTTCACCGAAGGCGGCCCGCATGTCGTCCAGGCTGATACCGGCATCAGCCATCTTGCGGATCCACAGCAGGCGGGTCATGTCGTCATAGCCGTAGCGGCGGCGGCCGTCCCCGCCGCGCTCGGGTTCCGGCAGCAGACCGATCTCGTGGTAGTGGCGGATGGCGCGTGGGGTGATCCCGGCGAACGCAGCGGCATCACCGATCTTGACCTGCCGGGGAGGCGTGAGAGAGGGATACATCGCAGTCAGAGCCTTTCGTGCTGTGGTGCCCTGACCTCACCACATGCCGCTACGGCATGTGCAACAACCGCCCACCGGAGCCAGGCCCTAGGGCGCAAGCCACCTGAGATCCGGTAATGCTGGGAGGAGGCCAGATGGAGACATGGCGTGTCCTGGCGGGAGTCGCCACGAGCCTGGCTATCGGCCTCGTCGGCGTTGCCCTGGCCACCAACTTTCGCGACGTGACGGAGTGGCACGTGCGGCGGTCGATGTCCACCACGAGCGGGCTACGGCGAGTTCCGCCGTGGCGCTGGCTCTCAGGCGTCCCGCACGAGCAGCGTCTTGCGCGCTTCATCCTGCTGGAACGGGCGATTGGCGTAGCTTTCGCCGCGATCGGCCTTACGTCCTTGATCGTTCTCGGCTACGGCATCTTGAGTGGCCAGCCGATGCGCATGGTGAAGTAGGTAGCTTGATCTTCCCGCCGGCAAGGGAGGTCGATCAAGGCATCGCCGACGCGATCGACAAGGCGGTGACGGCGGCCCGAGGCACGCCCAGCAAGCAGCGCACGCCGAGGCAGGCCCGAAGGTGGCAGACCAGCGACCGAAGCGAGCTAATGGCCCGCTAATGACCCACGGCCGGTTTCAGCTCTCCTGGCAACGCGAAAGCCCTGGTGGGACTCACGTCCTGACCAGGGCTTTCGTGCGTGGAGCGGGTGACGGGAATCGAACCCGCACTGTCAGCTTGGGAAGCTGATGTTCTGCCATTGAACTACACCCGCAAGCGGCACCACTGTACCTGAGCCACCGCCCCGGTGCACCCAGCCACCCCCGCCGACCACCCCGCCCGGCCCGCCTCCGCACGCTGCGCAAGAAGTTGCATGCCGGCAACACATAGCCATTCTCAAATCTGTCGATGCGTTGTAACGTCTGGCCCACGTTTCCCGCACGACGCGACACAACCCCCGGTCGCGTCGCCAGAAAGAGGTGGGCTTATGGGACTCCGTCCCGTCCTGCTGAACCGGCGGATCGCCGGCATCGCATCGACGTCGCTGGCGGTGGCGCTCGGCGTGGCCACGGTCGGTCTGCTGCCGGCGGCCACCACGGCCGCCGCCCCGACGGCTACCGCCGTCTCCGCCGACGAGGTGTGTGAGGACCCGACGGGCACTGCGGCCCGAGTCCGGGGCGACGCGGTCGTCAAGCACGACCCGAACGAGTTGACCATGACGCAACTGCACCAGCGGGAGTCGGAGTTCGCCGACCTGTTGCAGGAGCGGGCCAAGCGGGTCGGTCAGCGTACGCTCAGCGCCCAGGCCGCGGCGGCCTCGGTCACCATCCCGGTGGTGGTGCACGTGATCCGCAAGGACACCACCCGGGCCGGCGGGAACATCCCCGACTCGATGATCCAGTCGCAGATCACCGTGCTGAACCAGTCGTTCGCGGGTGCGACGGGCGGTGCCGCCACCGCCTTCGCCTTCCAGTTGCAGAGCATCAACCGGGTCACCAACACGTCGTGGTATCCGATCAGGCAGGGCTCCACCGCCGAGCGGCAGATGAAGACCCAGCTCCGCCAGGGCACCAAGGGCACGCTCAACATCTATCTCGGTGAGCTGAGCGGGGGCCTGCTCGGCTGGGCGACCTTCCCGCAGACCACGCTGAACGTGATGGACGGCGTGGTCGTGCTCAGCGAGTCGCTGCCGGGTGGCACCGCCACCAACTACAACCAGGGTGACACCGGCACCCACGAGGTCGGCCACTGGCTGAACCTGTACCACACGTTCCAGGGCGGCTGCTCGGGCAGCGGCGACCAGGTCTCCGACACTCCGGCGGAGGCGTCGCCGGCCTACCAGTGCCCGACCGGTCGGGACACCTGCTCCACCGCGGGGCTGGACCCGATCACCAACTTCATGGACTACACGTACGACACCTGCATGTACCAGTTCACCCCGGGCCAGGCGACCCGGATGATCAACGCCTGGAACACCTACCGCGCGTAGCGCGGGAGTCGTCGGCGCGTACCTCCGGTGCCGGTCCCGTCGTCAGGCGGGGCCGGCACCGGAGTGCTCAGGCGGCGCGGACATGTCGGGCCGCACGGGTCGGGTGGGGCGCGGGCCGGGCCGCCTGCGGGGTGGCACCGGCCGGGTCGAGCCAGACCTGTACCGCCGGTCGTCCGACCAGCCCGGCGGTGGCGGCGTGCTGGTGCCGGGTGAGCATCGCCACGTCGACGGTGAACTCGAACAGGCGCCAGTCGACGTGCGGGGCTGCGCGGGCCGCCAGCGCCAGCCGGGCCACCGTGGCGTCGTCGGTGACGGGTCGGGCCCGACCGGCGACGTACGCCTCGTCGTCGCTCTCCTCCGCCGGGAACGAGTGCAACGCATACCGCCCGTCGCGTTCCAGGTCGCGCCGCTTCGGCGAGTCGATCACGAAACAGAACAGACCGTCGTCGGTGATCAGCGGGGAGACCGGGTGCACCCGGGGCCCGCCGTCGGCGCGGACCGTGGCCAGGTAGCCGAAGCCCGGGCCGTACTGCTGCATGAGAAGGCGGATCCCGTCGGCGAGTCGAGGCTCGTCAGCGGTGAATTCGGACCAGGAAGCCATGCCGCCATCCTATCGAACATACGTTCTAAGCGGGTAGTCCGACACGCAGGTCACGCATACCGGCCGCTAAGGTGTGGCGATGCTGCTCTCCGACCGTGACCTGGTCTCCGAGATCAAGGCCGGCACCCTGGCACTGGAGCCCTTCGAGCCCACCCTGGTGCAGCCGTCCAGCATCGACGTCCGCCTGGACAAGCTGTTCCGGGTGTTCAACAACCACCTGTACACACACATCGACCCGGCGACCCAGCAGGACGATCTCACCTCGCCGGTGGAGGTGCCCGACGGCGAGCCGTTCGTGTTGCACCCCGGTGAGTTCGTGCTCGCCTCCACGCTTGAGGTGATCTCGCTCGGCGACCAGCTCGCCGGCCGGCTCGAAGGCAAGTCCAGCCTCGGCCGCCTCGGCCTGCTGACGCACTCCACCGCCGGTTTCATCGACCCCGGCTTCTCCGGGCACGTGACGCTGGAGCTGTCCAACGTGGCCAACCTGCCGATCACGCTCTGGCCCGGCATGAAGATCGGCCAGCTCTGCATCTTCCGGCTCTCCTCGCCCGCCGAGCACCCGTACGGCTCGCTCGTCTACGGCTCGCGCTACCAGGGGCAGCGCGGCCCGACGCCGAGCCGCGCCTGGCAGAACTGGCGTACCTGGCCGACCCGCTGACGACCCGCTGACGACCGGCGGGCCCGCGCCGCCGTGGAGCGGGCCCGCGATCATCCGGCTACTCAGCCGGGTCGGCCGAAGCTGTGGATCGGGCTGCTGTCCATCCGCTTCATCGCGATCGGCTTGCCCGCCCGGGAGGCGTGCACCACCCACCCGCCGCCGACGTACATGCCGACGTGGTGCAGGTCGCGGTAGTAGAAGACCAGATCACCTGGGCGCAGGTCGCCGCGACCGACCGAGGCGGTGACCTGCCGCTGCCGCGCCGCGTTGTGCGGCAGCGCCACCCCGGCCCGCGCCCACGCGGCCAACATCAACCCCGAGCAGTCGTACGCGTGCGGCCCCTCGGCACCCCACGAGTACGGCTTGCCGATCTGGGCGCAGGCGAAGGTGACCGCCTCACCGGCCGGGCCACCCGGGTAGGTGGCCGGACAGGGCGCCGGCCGCAGCGGACCACCACCCCCGTCGTCGTACGCCCGCAGCCGCAACCGCTGCAACCGCTCGATCTCGGTGTCGATCTGCCGCCGCTTCGCGGCCAGGTCGGCCTCGGTGCGGGTCAGCTCGGCGATGGTGCGGTCCAGTCCGGCTCGGGTGGCGGCGAGTTCGTCCCACAGCTCACGCGCCTGGCGTACGTCCTCCTGCTGGAAGCGGGCGTACCGGTCGAGCAGGCCGAGCTGGGCGACGACCTCGCCCGGCGACCGGCTGCCCAGCAGCGTGTTCACGGCGCGGACCGGCTCGCCCCGGTACGCGCGCGCGGCCAGCGCGCCGACCCGCTTCGTCGCCTCGTCCACCTGCTGTTGGAGCGGGGCGATGCGGGCGGTCAGCGCGTCTGCCTCCCGGCGGGTGCCGGCCAGGTCCTGCCGGGTCGCGTTGTGCCGTTCGATGACGGCTTCGAGCCGGTTCCAGTCCTCGTCGATCTGGCGCTCGATGTCGTCGACCGTGGGATCGGCGTGGGCCGCCGTCGCGCCGCCGGTCAGCAGAACGGCGGTCGCGGCGAGTGCGGCGAGTGCGGTGGTGCAGCGGTACCAGCGGAATCGCGGCGCAGCCGTCGTCGGGCCGGGCTTCGCCGGCCGGTACGACGGTGGCCGCGGGGCATGGTGTGCCACCGGGCTGCGTACTCCTTCTTCCCAGACCGCCTACCGGGTTAGCTGACGGGTTCGGGCGGGAAGGGGACGCCCTACCGCGACGATCGCGGACTCACCCCGGGAACCTGGGTCCCCGGCTCGCTCGGACAGCGACTCGGCGGTGTCGGACCGTCACCGCCCCGGGTGGGCGGTCCTGCCAGCGGGCCGACGATTGACCAGCGTAGGGACGATCGGCGTCGATACGCAACACACCCACACCGTCACTCTCGGTGCATTAATCCGACAACGAAGAAGGCCCCCGGTCGCTTGACCGAGGGCCTTTCGTCGTTCCTGCGTACGCGCTCAGGCGTCAGCCGGGTCGACGGAAGCCGGCGACCGGCATCGTCGTGATCGGCGAGACGTTCACCGGCACACCGGCACGCGCCGCGTGCACCATCGTGTTGTTCCCCAGATAGATCCCGACGTGGCTCACGTCGCTGCGGAAGAACACGAGGTCACCGGGGCGGGCGTCAGCCCGGGAGATGGCCTTGCCCTCGCGCCACTGGGCACCCGTGAAGTGGGTCAGGTAGATACCCGCCGCCTTGTACGCGTACTGGGTGAGACCCGAGCAGTCGAACGAGTTCGGCCCGGTGGCACCCCAGACGTACGGCTTGCCGACCTGCGCGCAGGCGGTCCGGATCGCCGTCCGGGCCGCGTCGCTGACCACACCGTTGATGGTCGGGCAGTTGGTGGTCTTGACGGTGGTCACCGGAAGGGACCGTTCCAGCCGCTTGATCTCGGCGTCGATCTGCTTCTTCTTCGCCGCGAGCTGCTTCTGCTTGGCCTCCTGGTCGACGATCAGCGCGTCGAGTACGGCCTTCTGGTCGTCGTACTTCTTCCGGATCTTCATGACGCCCTCGAGCTGACGGCGCTCCTCCCAGGCCAGCCGGTCGAGGAGGGCCATCTGCTCACCGAGCTTGTCCGGCTTCGCGTTGAGCAGCACCGCGCCGATCTCCTGCGAGGGGCCGGTGATGTAGTACCGGGAGGCCAGACCGGCGACCCGGTTCATCGCCAGCTCCGTCTCCAGCGCCAGCGGCTCGATCTTCTTTTGCAGCTTGTCGGCCTTCTCGCGGTTGGTCCGCAGCTCCGAGCGCACCTTGTTGAACTGCTCGATAGTGGGTTCGAGCTGCTGCCACTGCTTGTCGATCTGGCGCTCGATCTCGTCCACCGACGGCGCGGCGGACGCGGGCGCGGCGACCAGACCGGCACCGACCGCGGCGGCGGCGACCAGGACGACCAGGCGGCGAGCGGCCTTGCGCAGCCCGCGCGCGGGGGTGGGGCGTCCCGGCGCATGACGATGGAGGGGCATGGTTGCCACCGGCACCGACTCCTTTGCGACCGACCACCGGGCGTCCCGCTAGCGGTAGGGGGCGAGACAGACGACCCACGGCGGTCGGTGCCTCACATTAGGGAAGGCGCGCGGTGGAATCAAGGCGACCAACGGCTCATTCACCTTTGTGCGACGGACCGCACACAAAGGGTGTCGACCAATTCGTTACAGTCATCTCCGCCAATATAAAAATCAGGACGTGTCGGCATCCGTACAGATGCCGACCACGCCCCGACGTTCTCGCTGGTCACCCGGCGACCGGCTCGCCCTCCTCGGCGCCCCGGGTCGGCTCGGGCTTGATCGAACGCAGCAGCACGCTGGCCACGTCGACCACCTCGACCTGGTCGCCCGCCCCCTTGCCGTTGACTCCGTCACTCAGCATCGTCGAGCAGAACGGACAGCCGACCGCGACGGTCTTCGCGCCGGTGGACATGGCCTCCTCGACCCGATCCACATTGATCCGCTTACCGATCCGCTCCTCCATCCACATGCGCGCGCCACCGGCGCCACAGCAGAAGGAGCGCTCGCTGTTGCGCGGCATCTCGACCACGCTGTTGTCGGCACCGACGGCGCTGCCCAGCACCTCGCGCGGCGGGGCGAAGACCCGGTTGTGCCGGCCCAGGTAGCACGGGTCGTGGTAGGTGACGCCGCCGTCGACCGGCTGCACCGGGGTCAGCTTGCCGGTGGCGACCAGGTGCGCCAGCAACTGGGTGTGGTGCACCACCTCGAACTCGCCGCCGAGCTGGCCGTACTCGTTGCCCAGGGTGTTGAAGCAGTGCGGACAGGTCGCGACGATCTTCCGCTTTGCCTTCTCGCGGCCCTCGAACGCCTCGTTGAGCGTCTCCACGTTCTGCTGGGCGAGCATCTGGAAGACGAACTCGTTGCCGATCCGGCGGGCCGGGTCGCCCGAGCACGTCTCGCCCTCACCGAGGATGGCGAACGAGACACCGGCCTCGTTCAGCAGCGTGGCGACCGCCCGAGTGGTCTTCTTCGCCCGGTCCTCGAACGCGCCCGCGCAGCCGACCCAGAAGAGGTACTCGAAGTCCTCGACCTCGCCGACCCGGGGCACCTCGAAATCGAGACCCTTGGTCCAGTCCTCCCGGGTGTTCTGCGGCGCGCCCCAGGGGTTGCCCTTGTTCTCCAGGTTGCGCAGCATCACGCCGGCCTCGGAGGGGAAGTTCGACTCGATCAGCACCTGGTAGCGGCGCATGTCGACGATGTGGTCGACGTGCTCGATGTCCACCGGGCACTGCTCGACGCAGGCCCCGCAGGTGGTGCACGACCAGAGCACGTCCGGGTCGATCACGCCGCCCGCCTCGGCGTCGCCGATCAGCGGCTTCTCCGCCTCGGCGAGCGCCAGCACGTCGAGGTGGGCGAGTTGCGCGGCGGTGGCCTTCTCCTCGCCGGTGAGGTCCTTGCCGCCGCCGGCCAGCAGATAGGGCGCCTTGGCGTACGCGTGGTCACGCAGGCTGAGCACCAGCAGCTTCGGCGACAGCGGCTTGCCGGTGTTCCACGCCGGGCACTGCGACTGGCACCGGCCGCACTCCGTGCAGGTGCTGAAGTCCAGCAGGCCCTTCCAGGTGAACTGCTCGACGTGCGCGACGCCGAACTGGTCCTTCTCCGGATCGGCCTCCTCGAAGTCGAGCGGCTTGCCCTCGCTCGTCATCGGCCGCAGCGGCCCGAGGCCGGAGCCGGACGCACCCGGCTTGCGCTTGAAGTAGATGTTCGGGAAGGCGAGGAAGCGGTGCCAGGCGACGCCCATGGTCACGTTCAGCGAGATCACGATGAGCCAGGTCATCGAGATCGCGATCTTGACCAGGGCGGCGATGCTGACCCCGGACTCCCAGTCCGGCAACACCGAGCCGACCGCGTGACTCAGCGGGGTGGCCCAGGTCGGGTACTCGAAGTGGTCGGTGGCCACCTTGAAGCCACGGATCAGGAAGCCCATGACGAGGACGGCGAGGACGACGGCCTCGACGAAGTAGCCCTGCCACATGGTGGAGCCGGTGAACCGGGACCGGCGTCCGGCCTGACTCGGCCGGTTGGCCACCCGGATCGCGATCAGCACCACGATGCCGACCACGCCGAGGATGCCGATCCACTCGGTGACCAGCCCGTAGAGCGTCCAGCCACCGATCAGCGGCAGGCCGGCGGTCGGCGACACCACCTCGAAGTACGCCTCGAGCACCAGCAGCGACAGCACGAGAAAGCCGACCATCACGAACCAGTGCGCGGCGCCGACCACGCTCCAGCGGAGCATCCGGGTGTGCCCGGCCGTCTCCGCGAGCATGGTCTTCGTACGCGCGGCGTGGTCACCGGAGCGGGACGGGTCGGGCTGGCCCAGCCGGATCACGGCGAACATCTTCGAGACCGCACGCACCGCGAGCCACACCGCCACGGCGGTGATCGCCGCCGCGAGGATCGTGGTGACGATCTGGACGCTGCCCATCGAGTTGGCCTCCCGGTCTGCTGCCTGTCGAGCGGCTCGGCGACCGGGGTCGGGGTGCGATTGGTCACGCCAGGGTGCCGCACCTCGACCCGGATCGGTCGATGACCTCGGTCCACTCGGTCATGCGATGCAGCTTACGCGCAAGGTTACTCAGCAGTAACGTGAGACTTCTCGCACCTGGGCCACGCCGCCCTGCGCACACCTTAGGAGGCCACCGCCGAATCCGCTCGGCCGGGGCCCGGGCACGTGGCCGTTGAGCAGGGGATCAGCGCCAGCGGGAGAGCAGGATCAGCGAGGCGACCATCGCGCCGAAGCCGACCGCGAGGTTCCAGTACCCCAGCTCCATGACCGGGTACTCCTGCTCGGACAGGTAGTAGACCACCAGCCAGGCGATGCCGAAGGCGATCAACGACACGGCCGTGGCGGGCAGCCAGACCGGGCTCGGCTTACGGGACGCCGATGTCGTCGTCGGGCGTACGTCCGTGGGCGGGGTGTACACCTTCTTCTTGCGGACCTGAGACTTGGGCACGACGCTCTCCAGAGGGGTTACGACCTCGTCCGGCCTGACAACCGGGCGCGAGGGCGACGGTCCATGGCCAATAATGTTCGACAGCTAGCGTAGTCCGGAAGGCCCGTCCAATCCACGAATGAGGCCAGACCGATGTCCGGCATCGGCGAATCGGACGGGCGGGCGACCGTCGCTCCGCCGCACCTGTCGGGTGCCGGAGCCGGAGGACAAGGGGGGAACGGCCGTGGAGTACACGTCCGGCGCAGCGTCGTGGCAGAAGGCGCTGCGACGACTCGTCGCCGGGTTGCTGCCCCGTCGGCCGCGTCAGCGCCGTCCGGGCTGGTCGATCGGGGTACCCCTGATCGCCGCCGCGGCCGGCCTGCTCTTCACCACCACCGCCACCACCGCTGGCGGCACGAACCTGCGCGAGGACCGACGCCCCCAGCTCACCGAGCTGATCGAGGACCGCCGCGCCCAGGTGGCGGCGAACGAGGAACGCGCCGCGACGCTGCGCAAGGAGGTCGAGAGCCGTACGGCCGACCTCGCCGGCTCGGACACACCGATCCGGGAGCAGCAGGAACGCGGCGCCGCCAGCCTCGCCAACGCCGGTTTCACCGAGTTGACCGGCCCGGGGATGACCGTCGTGCTCGACGACGCGCCCCGACTCAACAACCTGCCCGAAGGGGCCACCAACGACGATCTGGTCGTGCACCAGGGTGACGTCCAGGCAGTGGTGAACGCGCTGTGGGCCGGTGGCGCCGAGGCGATGTCAATCATGAACGTCCGCGTCCTGGCGACCAGCGCGGTACGCTGCGTGGGTAACACCCTGCTGCTGCACGGCCGGGTGTACTCCCCTCCGTTCAAGATCGTAGCAATTGGCGACCCCGCCGCACTGCGGCAGGCCCTCGCCGCTTCCGAGGGAGTCCGGTGGTTCAGGGACGCGGTCGACAACTACCAGCTCGGCTACCAGGAGCTTTCCGGCACCGTCACCGTGCCCGCGTTCGAGGACTCCACCACCCTGCGATCGGCCACGGTGCCGCGGTGAGCACGCTGTGAGCCCGCACCCCGACGGCCGGCACCGCGACCAGGCCGAGGAGCCCACCGCCTTTCTGCCGAAGGTCGAGCGACCCGACCCCGGCGTGGCCGACGGCCGCCCCCCGGCCACGCCGGACAACCGCCGCACCGCCACGCCGGACAACCGCCAACCGGGCATGCCGGACAACCGCCACCAGGCCCGGCCCGACAGCCGTCGCGCCGCCGCGCCCGAGGGCCGTGCGTCGGGCGGGTCCGAGCGTCGCCCGCCGGTCCCGCCCGGTACCCGGCCGTCCGATACCCACGACACCCGACCCGGCGAGCCCACCGGCCCGGCCGGTCGCTGGAACACCACGCCCGGCCGGTGGGACACCTCCGCCCCGCCGGGCAGCGGACCGGACCCACGCTTCGGCGACACGGCCGGCCCGGGTGGCTCCGGGGCACCGGGCCGCTGGGACACCGCGCCGGGGCAGGACCGGACACCCGGTCAGTGGGGTCCCTCGCCCAGCGAGGACCGGACGCCGAGCCAGGACCGGACGCCGGGGCAGTGGGGTCCGTCGCCGAGCCTGCCGCCGGTCGGTGGGCCCGGTCGACGGCAGGGCCCGGGTGGTGCCGGGCAGTGGAACGGCGTACCCCTGCCCTCCGGCGAGCCGGACATCCCCGTCGAGCCGACCCCGTGGCGCGGGGCCTTCGAGGCCCGCCGCCCCGCCGCGCCCACCCCGCCCGACCGCACCGCCCCCGGCGGTCCGGGACAGGCCAGCGGCAGCGGCCCGGGTGCCTCCTCGACCTGGTCCGGTGGACAGCCGCCGCCCCTCTCGCCGCCCGGCGGCGCGACCGGACGACCGGCGACCGGACCAGCCCGGCCGGACACCGGATCACCGCCGCACGGGCCCGGGTCACTGCGCCCGGACGTGCCCAGCCTGGCTCCCTCGGGGAACGGATCCGCACCCTCCGGGGCCGGCCCGGCCCGGTCGAACGCCGGCCCGGTACGACCGGCCACGCCGCAGCCCGGCCAGCCGTCGACCTCGTTCTCCGGCGCGGGGCAGTCGTCGTACGCCCGGCACGGTCTCGACCCGGCGCAGGCGCGGCACGGCGGGCAGCCCGAGCAGGTCCCGCCGTCGGGGCCCGTCCGCCAGCAGCCCACGGGCCCGCAGCAGCCGACGGCACCGCACCCGACGTCACAGCCCACCGGCCCGCAGCCGCCCGCAGCGTGGCGGCCGGAGAGCCGGGACGGCCGCGACGGGCCGCCCTCGGGGCAGCCCACCGGCCAGAGCTGGTCCGGTGAGGGACCGACCGCACTGATGCCGGCGATCGGCGGTCAGGCCCGCTCGGCCGCCGCCCCGAACGGCGGCACGCCCCCGGCCTCGTCGACCACGCCCTCCCTCACGGGCAACCCGTCCGCGTCGCCGACGCGGGGTGCCCCGGCACCGACCGGCAACACCCCGGCGTTGTCGCCGACCGGTGGGGCCGCCACCGGCTCCCGACCGGACGACGGCCGGTCGGCCGACCCGGGCGCCACCGCCCTCATCCCGGCGGTGACCGGCACCCGACCGAGCACTCCGCCCGCGATGGACTCCACCGCCCTGATGGGGGCCGTGCCCCGGCCGCCCGAGACCGACGACCCGGCCGACGGTGCCGACCCGGGCACCGAGCCTCCCAAGCCGCGCCGGGGCGACCGGGTGGTGCAACTCCGGCCGCACCAGACCGGCGAGGGCTACAAGAGCGTCTACTCCGAGCTGACCCGGCCGTCCGCCTGGTCCCGGATCCGCACCGGCCTGCGGTTCAGCGGCGAGCTGCTGATCACGTTCGGCCTGGTGGTGCTCCTCTTCGCCGGCTACGAGATCTGGGGCAAGTCGGCGATCGTCGACGCGCACCAGGGCGAGCTGAGCCAGCAGCTCGCCGAGGCGTGGGGCCCCGAGGGCGACCCCACGGTCTCCCCCTCGGCCAGCGCCTCGCCGTCGGCGTCCCCGAAACCGCCGGTCAACGGCAAGCCGATCGCCGGGCTCTACATCCCGAAGTTCGACAAGGAGTGGATCGTCGTCGAGGGCGTCCGACAGGAGGACATCCGGTACGCGCCGGGCCACTACCCGGACAGCGCCCAGCCCGGACAGGTCGGCAACTTCTCCGTGGCCGGACACCGCAACCGGGCCACCTTCTGGCGGCTGGACGAGCTGCGCAACGGTGACGCGATCGTGGTCGAGGGCCGCGACGACTGGTACGTCTACCAGGTCACCGAGAACCACATCGTGAAGCCGTCCCAGGTGGAGGTGGTCGCACCCGTGCCGGGGCGGCCCGGGGTCCGGCCGTCCAAGCGGATGCTGACGCTGACCACCTGCAACCCCAAGTTCGACAACTACGAGCGGCTGATCGTCCACGCCGAGTTGACCCGTACGCAGCCGAAGGCCGAGGGGCGCCCGGCGGAGCTGGGAGCCTGACGATGTACGCCTGGATCTGGCGAAAGCTGCCCTTCGGGGTACCCGGCAAACTCGTCGGCAGCCTGCTGCTCGCCACCACCGCGGTAGCGCTGCTCTGGTACGTGGTCTTCCCCTGGGCCGGGCCGCACCTCCCGTTCACCGGAGAGGACGTCCAGGTGACCCAGCAGGACGACGGTCCCGGGGCACCCGGCGGTGACGTGGTGCCCGGTGAGGATCCCTCCGACGCCCCGCCCGGTGACGAGCACGACCTGCCGTACGACACCGACCGGAACAACACCCCGCCGCCGGACGAAGACGAGTGAGGCCGATGCGCGTCCTGGTGATCGACAACTACGACTCGTTCGTCTTCAACCTGGTGCAGTACCTCGGCCAGCTCGGCGTCGAGTGCGAGGTGCGGCGCAACGACGAGATCGACGTGGCGGAGGTGGGACGGGTCGGTGCCGACGGCATCCTGCTCTCACCGGGACCGGGCAGTCCCGACCGGGCCGGCATCTGCCTCGACGTGATCCGCCGGTACGCGGGCGAGATCCCGATCTTCGGCGTCTGCCTCGGTCACCAGGCGATCGGCGAGGCGTACGGCGCCACCGTCGCCCGCGCCCCCGAGCTGCTGCACGGCAAGACCTCCGAGGTACGCCACGACTCGGTCGGCGTACTCGCCGGTCTGCCCGACCCGTTCACGGCGACCCGCTACCACTCCCTCGCCGTCCTGCCCGAGACGCTGCCGGCGGAGCTGGAGGTCACCGGCCGGACGGAGTCCGGCGTGGTGATGGCGATGCGGCACCGCACGCTGCCGATCGAGGGCGTGCAGTTCCACCCGGAGTCGGTGCTCACCGAAGGCGGGCACCTGATGTTGGCGAACTGGCTGGCTGGCTGCGGCTACCAGGAGGCGCTGGAGCGGGCGCCCGCGTTGGCGGCCGAGGTCGACACCCGCCGCCGCGCCGCGTTCGCCACCACCTGACGCCGGTCCGTCACCGGCCCGCCCGACACAGCGAAGCGGTCACCGACCGCCCGGCCCCGCCGGACCGGGCGGCGTCGCCACCGCACGGGGGTGGCGGCGGGGGCCGCGTCGGTCACTCTCCGGGGAAGCGGAACGGCGGGAAGCCCGAAGTCGGCATCACCTGGCCGCCGCCACTGCCACCGCTGCCGCCACCGTCGTCGTCCTCGTCCGGCGGCGGGGTGGACGGGCTCCCGGTCGGCGGCGTCGGCGTCGGCGGATCCGGGTCCTCCACCTCGGGCACCGACACGACGATCTTCACCGTGCTGCCCTTGGTGCGCTGGGAGTTGGCGTTGGGACTCTGGTCGAGCACCCGACCGGCCTGGTCGGCGGGCACCTCGCGGCCCTGGTCGACGTCGACCTTGAAGCCGGCGTTCTCCAGCGCCTGCTTAGCCGCCTGCTCGGTGAGCCCCTCGACGTTCGGCACCGGCACGACGTTGCCCCGCGACACGGTGAGGGTGACCTTGGTCCCCTCTGCCACCTTCTCGCCCTCAGCCGGCTCGATCTTCAACACCTGGCCCTCGGGCGCGGCGTTGTTCTCCTGCTTGACCTCGACTTCGAGTTTGAGCTTCTCCAGCTCGTTCTCGGCGAACTGCCGGGTGCCACCGACCACGGACGGAATGGTCACTTCGGGCTTGCCGCCGCAGATCTCCACGGTCACCGTGCTGTTCGGCTCCACCCGTTCACCGGCAGCCGGGGTCTGGTTGACCACGGTGTCCTTCCGGCAGTCCGAGTCGAAGACGGGGTTGCCCACCTCCAGGGTGAGGCCACTCTGCTCGGCCTGGGCGCGCGCGTCCTCCTGGCTGAGCCCGGTCAGGGTCGGCACCGGAGTGTCCTCGGGATCGCGCTGGTTCAGCAGCAGCGCGGCGACCAGTGCGATCACCGCGAGTACGCCGAGCGCGGCGAACATGGCGATCAGCCAGGACGAGGCGCGACGCTGGCGCGGGTCGCCGACCCGGGCGGGGATCTGCCGCGTCTGGGTGGCACCCGCCGCACCGGACGAGTAGCCCGGGGACGGCGCCATCGCGACGGTCTCGTCCTCGCGCATCACGGGCGTCGCCATGACCGGGCGCCCAGCCGCCGCCCGGAGCATGTCGGCACGCATCTCACCGGCGCTCTGGTAGCGGTTGAGCGGGTTCTTGGAGAGCGCCTTGAGCACGATCGCGTCGACCGCCGGGGTGACGTCCGGGTTCAGGTCACTCGGCGTCGGCGGGGTCTCCCGCACGTGCTGGTACGCGACGCTGACCGGGCTGTCGCCGACGAACGGCGGGTGGCCGCAGACCAACTCGAAGAGGACGCAGCCGGCGGCGTACACGTCGGAACGGGCGTCGACGGCCTCACCGCGCGCCTGCTCCGGGGAGAGGTACTGGGCGGTGCCGATGACCGCGCTGGTCTGCGTCATCGTGGTGGCACCGCTGGCCAGAGCCCGGGCGATACCGAAGTCCATCACCTTGACCTGGCCGGTCTGGGTGAGCATCACGTTGCCGGGCTTGATGTCGCGGTGGATGATGCCGTGCCGGTGGCTGAACTCCAGCGCGGCGCAGATGTCGGCGGAGATCTCCAGCGCCCGCCGGGGCTGCAACCGGCCCTCGGCACCGAGCACCTCCTTGAGGGTGCGCCCGTTGACGAACTCCATCACGATGAACGGAAGGGTCTCGCCGGTCGGCGCCTGTTCCTCACCCGTGTCGTAGACCGCGACGATGGCCGGGTGGTTGAGCGAGGCCGCGTTCTGCGCCTCCCGCCGGAAACGCATCTGGAATGTGGCGTCCCGGGCCAGGTCGGTCCGGAGCATCTTGATCGCGACATCTCGGCCGAGCCGCAGGTCGCGACCGCGATGCACCTCGGCCATGCCGCCATATCCGAGCAGCTCGCCGACCTGGTACCTGCCACCGAGCAGGCGGGCCTGCGCTGTCATCGCGTCCGTCGTCCTTCACTCGTCGTCGTCTCGTGGCTGCCCACGCGGGGCTGATCCAGTCGACGGTACGCGGTACCGGCCGGATCGTCTCGCCCGTCGAGCCCTGGCACGACGGACGACACCGTTTGCACGGAGACCCCGACCGGCAGGTCGGCGCTCTGGTTCATCCGCACCCGGTAGGAAACCACGCCGGAACAGAGCAGGACCAGTACGCCCAGCATCACTGCCAGAAACAGGACTCCGGAACGCGACCGTCCGGGCACCTGCTGTGGTGGTGCTGGCCGTGGCTGGTAGCCGGGCGGCGCGGCGGCGGCACGCGGGTAGTTGTTGGGCGGGGGCATCGGTCGGCCGACCGGCATCGCCGGCACGGCCGGGGCGACGGTCGTGGGGCGCAGTGGTTGCGCCGCCGGGGGACGGGCCGCCATCGGCGGCCGGTGGTTCACGGCCGGAGGGCGACCGGGCGGTGTCGAGTGCGGCGCCGCCGACGGGCGCGGCGGTTGCGGTGTCGGCACCTGGGCGCGTCCGGGAGCCGGTGACGCGGGGGCGGCCGAGATCGGGTTGGCGTTCTGCCCACCCGCGCGCGCCTGCTGGGACAGCGCCGTCTTGAGCTGCCGGGCCACCCCGGCCAGCGCGGCGGCGCTCTGCCAGCGGTCCTTGGGGTCCTTCGCCATGGCCCGCTCCACCAGGGCGCAGACCTGCGGCGGGATGTCGGACGGCAACTGTCGCGGGGTCTCCCGCACGTGCCGCATGGCGATGTCGAGCGGGTTGTCGCCCTCGAAGGGCCGACGCCCGGCGAGACACTGGTACGCCACCACGCCGAGGGCGTACACGTCCGAGGCGGGGGTGGCGACCTGGCCGGTGGCCTGCTCGGGCGAGATGTACGAGGCGGTGCCGAGCACCGAACCGGCGGCGGTGAGCTGGCCGACGAGTTCCGAGCGGGCGATGCCGAAGTCGGTCAGCACCAGCGTGCCGTTCGGCCGGACCAGCAGGTTGCCGGGCTTCACGTCCCGGTGCACGATCCCCTTGAGGTGGGCCGCGTGCAGCGCGTCGGCGGCCTGCGCCACCAACGCCATCGTCCGGGCCGGGGTGAGTCGACCGACCCGGCTCAGCGTGGCCGAGAGCGGGTCGCCCTCCACGTACTCCATCACCAGGAAGGCGATCTGCTGGTCGTTGCCGAAGTCGTAGACGTCGACCACACCCGGGTGGTTGATCGTCGCCATGGTGCGTGCCTCGCCGCGGAACCGCTCGGCGAAACCGGGCTCGTCCAGCAGCGCCGGCAGCAGGCTCTTCACCGCGACCGTACGGCCGAGCACCTGGTCCAGGCCGCGCCAGACGTCGCCCATGCCACCGCTGGCGATGCGCTCGTCGAGACGGTAGCGGTTACCGAGCTGCACTCCCGGACTGAGCATGTCAACGCCCTCCACGGTCGGCGATGACGGCGCGCATGATCTGCCCGGTGATCCGGGCCGCCTCTGCGCTGCCGCCGCTGCCGGCCTCTTCGAGCAGCACGCAGACCGCCGAGACCGGTTCCCCGTTGGAGTCGATGGCGAAACCGATGAACCAGCCGTGGTCGGGCCGGTCGGGCGCCGACTGGGCGGTGCCCGTCTTGCCACCCACGGTGTAGCCGTCGATCTGCGCGGACCGGGCGGTGCCGTTCTCCACCACGCTGACCATCATGTCCCGCAGGTCGGCGGCGACCTCCCGGCTCACCGGACGGCGCAGTTCGCGCGGCTGGGCGGGATCGTAGACCGTGGTGCGGTCCGGCCCGAGGAGCTGGCGTACCAGATAGGGCCGCATCTGACTGCCCTGGTTGGCGACCGCCGCGGCGATCATCGCCCCCTCCAGGGGACTCATCCGCACGTCGCGCTGCCCGATGGAGGACTGGGCCAGCGCCGCCGGGTCGGCCCCGCCGTCGGGGTTCTGCATATCACCGGTACGGCTGGCCGCCACCGACTGGCCGCCCTCGCCGAGCCGGCCGACGGTGAGGTCCTCCTGCTCGAACCCGAACTGCCGGGCCTTCTCCTTGATCACGTCCGGGCCGAGCTGCACACCGAGCTTGGCGAAGCCGGTGTTGCAGGAGTCGGTGACCGCCTTCATCAGGGTGACCTCGGACTGCGGGCAGATCGACGGCACCGCGTTGGTGATCGCCTCGCCGGAGGTGGGCGGGGTGTAGCTCGGCCCGGCCGGGATGTTGGTGTCCTTGCCGATCCCGTTCTCCAGCGCGGCGGCGGCCACCACCATCTTGAACGTGGAGCCCGGCGGCAGCACCTCGCCCAGCGCGCGGTTGCGCAGCGGGCGCTGCGGGTCCTGCTCCAGCTCGTTGTACGCCTTGGTCGCCTCGTTCGTGTTGTGGCTGGCCAGCGGGTTCGGGTCGAAGCTGGGCATGGAGACCATCGCCTGCACCGCCCCGGTCTTCGGGTCGATGGCGATCGCCGCGCCCTTCTTCACCCCCCGGTTGTTGTTGCGCAACTGGTCGTACGCGACGTCCTGGGCCCGCCGGGAGAGGGTGAGCAGCACGTTGCCCCCGGCGGTGCGGTCGCCGGTGAACATGTCCTTGATCCGGTTGGCGATGAGCTGGTCGCTGGTGCCGGCGAGGAAGTCGTTCTCGGAGCGCTCGATCCCGGTGTCGCCGAGGTTGACCGGCTTGTAGCCGAGCACGTGGGCGTACTTCGCCCCACCCGGGTAGGTCCGCAGGAACTTCAGCTCGCCGTCGGTCTCCTTGCTGACCGCCAGGGCGGTGCCGCCCGCCTCGATGTTGCCGCGACGGCGCTCGTACTCGGCGACCTGGACCCGACCGTTGTAGTCGCTGGTGCGGTACTCGTCGGCCTTGTACGCCTGGATCCAGTTCAGGTTGGCGAAGAGCAGAGCGAACAGGACGATGACGACGACGCCGACCCGGCGCAGGGGTGCGTTCACGGCTTGATCACCTCCGTGGGGGCACCGTGCAGTTGCTCGGGCGGTCCGCCGGACGGGCGGTTCACCTTGCCGCCGATCCCGGTCACCGGGCGGCGCCCGGCGTCGGAGACCCGCAGCAGCACCGCGACGAGCAGCCAGTTCGCCATCAGCGAGGAGCCACCGGCGGAGAGGAACGGGGTGGTCTGACCGGTGAGCGGGATCAGCCCGCTGATGCCGCCGACGATCACGAAGACCTGGAGCGCGAGGGTGAAGGCCAGGCCACCGGCGAGCAGCTTGCCGAAGGAGTCACGGACCGCGATGGCGGCCCGCAGCCCACGCTCCACGATCAGCAGATAGATCACCAGCAGCGCGGAGAGGCCGAACAGGCCGATCTCCTCACCGAGGCCGGCGAAGATGAAGTCGTTCTGCACCTCCGGCAGCAGCAGCGGCTGGCCGCCGCCCGGTCCGGCGCCGAACATCCCGCCGGTGCCGAGCGCGAGCAGCCCCTGCACCAACTGGTAACCGGCGTCGTACGGCTCGGCGAACGGGTCGAGCCAGATCTCGGCCCGGACGTAGAAGTTCGCGAACGGTCCACCGACCAGTTCCCCGAGCACGTACGCGAGGTAGGCGCCGCCGAAGAAGAGGACCAGACCGATGAGCAGCCAACTGACCCGTTCGGTGGCGATGTACACCGTCGCCACGAACATGCCGAAGTAGAGCAGCGAGGTGCCCAGGTCCTTCTCGAAGATCAGGACCAGCAGGCTGATCGCCCAGACCACCAGCACCGGCCCCAGGTCGCGACCACGCGGGAAGTCGATGCCGAGGAACCGGTGACTGGCCAGCGAGAGCACCTCGCGCTTGCGGACCAGGTAGTAGGCGAAGAAGACCAGCAGGGCGAGCTTGGCGAACTCGCCGGGCTGGATGGAGAAGCTGCCGACCCGGACCCAGAGCTTGGCACCGTTGATCTCGGAGATGCTGGCCGGCAACACGGCCGGCAGCATGACCAGCACGATGCCGGCCAGGCCCAGGGTGTACGCGTACCGGGAGATCGAGCGATGGTCGCGCATCAGCGCCAACAGCCCGGCGGCGAGGATCACCGAGACCAGCGTCCAGGCCAACTGCCGCCCGCCGGTGCCGGCGAAGGTGGCCATGTCGACCCGGTCCTCGGGAGCCGACCGGGCCAGGTCCAGCCGGTGCAGGAAGCCGACGCCGAGCCCGTTGAGCAGGGCCACCGCCGGCAGCAGGGCCGGGTCGGCGAAGGGCGCCAGGAACCGGATCACCAGGTGCATGCCGAGGAACACCGCGGTGAGCGCGGCGGCCGGCACCCAGAAGGTCGGGGTGACCGTGTCGAGCACGTTCGCCTCGACCATCGCCCCGTACGCCGCGACCAGGGCCATCGCCAGCAACAGCAGCGACAGCTCGGCGTTGCGCCGGGACCGGGCCTGGCGTACGCCGGAACGCTCGCCCGCACTGGCGGGCGAGGTTGCCGGGGTGGCCGCTGCGGTCACGATCGTCCTCGGTTCGGGTGCCGGTGCCTACTCGGGCGACCGGCAGGCCGCCGGGTCGACGGTGGGCGAGAAGGTGTCGGGCGTGGCATCGGGTGTACCGGTGGTGGGCAGGAGCGCCGCCCCGTTGTCGGACGGGCGCACCGGCGGGGTCGCGGAGGCACCCGTGGCGGAGACCGACGCGCTGCCGACCGGGCTCGGCGAGCCGCTCGGCGGATCCGCTGCCGGCGACGGTTCGCCGGCGTCGGGGGTCGGGGTCGCCGTGGGCGGGCAGATCGGCTTGAGGTTGACGTTGGTGGGGCTGTCCACCGTCAGCTCGGCCAACCGGCGTTCCGCATCCGGCTCACTCTTGGCCGGGATGCCCTGCTTGACCTGCTCCTGCGCGGCGAGGGTGAGATCGTCGAGCTGGGCGCTGCTCTCCGAGTGGACCGTGGAGAGGTCCATCCCGGCGATCTGACCCTGGATGCCGCGGAACACGGCCACCTGGCCGTCCTGCGTGGCACCGACGTAGTACTGCCGCTGGGTGTAGGTGTACCCGCCGTAGAGGCTGCCGCCGAGGATGACCGCCAGGGCGGTCGTCATCGCCAGTGCCCGCAGCGGGCGGCGACGGGCCTCCGGCTCGTCGTCGGCGTTGCCGGCGGGCTCCTCCGGCACGGCCGGGCGGGGCGCGGAGAGCGCCGAGGCCCGAGCGGCCGGGGTGGAGACGTCGGCCGAGGTCGCCATGCCACGGTCCCGGGCCGCCGCGCCGCCGACGATCGGGGCCGCCTCGACGATGTCCCGGTCGGTGGCGTCCGCGATGATCACCGTGATGTTGTCCGGACCGCCGCCGCGCAGGGCGAGTTGCACGAGTCGCTCGACGCACTGCTGCGGGTCGGTGTACTCACGCATGGTCTCGGCGATGGTCTCCGCACTGACCACGCCGGAGAGTCCGTCGGAGCAGATCAGGTAGCGGTCGCCGGTGAGCACCTGACGCACCGAGTACTCGGGGTCGATGTCCCGGCCGTCCAGGGCCCGGGTGAGCAGCGAGCGCTGGGGGTGGCTGCTCGCCTCCTCCGGGCTGATCCGGCCTTCGTCGACGAGCATCTGGACGTAGGTGTCGTCCTTGGTGATCTGGGCGAACTCACCGTCGCGCAGAAGGTAGGCCCGCGAGTCACCGATGTGGACCATGCCCAGCTTGCTGCCGGAGAAGAGGGTCGCGGTGAGCGTGGTGCCCATCCCCTCCAGCTGTGGGTTGGCTTCCACGGTGTCGCGGAGCTGTTGGTTGGCGGTGCCCACGGCGGAACGCAACGCGTCGACGAGGGCGTCACCGGGGACGTCCTCGTCGAGCGGCGCCATGGCACCGATGACGATGTTGCTGGCGACGTCACCGGCGGCCATGCCGCCCATGCCGTCGGCGACGGCGAGTAGCCGCGGTCCGGCGTAGACGGAGTCCTGGTTACCGTCACGGATCAGACCGCGGTCGCTGTGGGCCGCATAGCGCAGGGTCAGAGTCATGGCCGTAATTCGAGAGAGGTGCGGCCGATCCGGATCGGCACGCCGAGGGGAACGGGGGTCGGTCCGGTGACCTTAGCGCGATCGAGGTACGTCCCGTTAGTCGAACCGAGATCCTCGACGAACCACTGCCCGTCGCGCGGTACGAGCCGGGCGTGTCGCGCGGAGGCGTAATCGTCGGTGATGACGAGGGTGGAGTCCTCCGCCCGACCGATGGTTATCTGTGCCTCGCCCAACGTGATCCGGGTGCCGGCCAGTTGCCCCGCGGTCACCACGAGCTGGTGTGCCGCCCGCCCCCGCTTCACCTTCGCCGGCTTCGCCGTCGCCTGGCCGGTCGACGCGCCGACCGCTCGGGGTGCGGCCACCAGCCGACCTGAGCGGGCCCCCGCGAACAGGTCCCGACGGATGACGCCGACCACCGTGAACACGAAGATCCACAGCAGGACGAGGAATCCGAACCGGGCGACGGTGATGACGAGTTCCGGCAAGGCGGGTCAGCCGTCCACGCGGAAGGTCAGGGTGGTCGTACCGAGCTGGATCATGTCGCCGGGGTTCAGCGCCACGGCGGAGACCCGCTGGCCGTTGACCATCGTGCCGTTGGTCGAGCCGAGATCGGTCAGCACGACCTGGCCGCCGTCGAAGTCCAGCCGGGCGTGTCGCCGGGAGATACCGACGTCCGGCAGACGCAGGTTGGCCTGGTCGCCCCGACCGATCACGGTCGAACCCATCTGGAGCGGGTAGGTGCGGCCGTCACCGGAGACCAGCCGTACGTTGCGACCGCCACCATGACCCTGCGGCGGGCCGTAGCCGCCGCCCTGGTCGTACGAGGGGTAGCCGGGCGGGCCGGCGTCGTACCCGCCGCCGGGCGCCGAGACCGGGGCGACCTCGCCACCGGTGTAGACCTCGGCGGTGACCCGGAACATGCCGGTGTCCAGCCCTTCACCGCGCTCGATCTCGACGATCACGTCGCCGTAGACCGTCCAGGCCTGCTCGCCGATGAACTCCGCCTGCGACTGGGCCAGTTCCTGGGCCAGCGCGGCGGCGTACGGCGCCAGCCGACTGTGGTCGTAGGGCGAGAGATCGATCACGTAGCGGTTCGGCACCAAGGTGCGCCCACCGGCCAGGATGGCCTTGTGCGCCTCGGCCTCCCGCTGCATGGCGTTGAGGATCTCCACGGGGTGCACGACCCCCTTGAAGACCTTGGCGAAAGCCCCTTCGACCAGGCCTTCCAGACGCTTCTCGAAGCGTTGCAGCACGCTCACCGGCTCCTCCTCGAGTCCCGAGGACATGATGGTATCCGTCCAGAGCGCACGCAGCTCACACGCCGCTCGGCCAGCAGGCCACGGCCCGTTCGGACGGCCTCGGATCGTCGTGCTACTCTTTCGTCCGCCACGAACGGTAACCGCTGGAAGCAGCGAATGCCATTCGCGGTGACGACCGAGGGTCACGTAGCATTGCCGAGGTCCGCCGGAGACGGTGGAACCGGTCCGGGCTACGCTGCCCGAGGTCATGCCACGGGGAAGTGGCGGAATGGCAGACGCGCACGGTTCAGGTCCGTGTGCCCGAAAGGGCGTGGGGGTTCAACTCCCCCCTTCCCCACCACAGACGAGGGCTCCGCGGCGACGCGGGGCCCTCGCTCCGTATCGAGGCGCACCAAACGTCACGCTATGCTCCGATGGTTTCTGCCTCCGACGCACCAGGAGTGGCATGTGAGTGTCGCATTCGTGACCGGTTCGGGCGGGCTGATCGGCTCCGAGGCGGTCCGGCACTTCGCCGGCCTCGGTCTCGACGTCGTCGGCATCGACAACGACATGCGGCAGGAGTTCTTCGGCGAGGAGGCGTCCACCGCGTGGAACGTCCGCCGGCTGACCGACGAGCTGGGTGAGGGGTACTCGCACCACAGCATCGACATCCGCGACCGCAGCGCGCTCGGCGCGCTGTTCAAGCGGTACGGCCGGGACGTCGCCGTGGTGATCCACACGGCCGCGCAGCCCTCGCACGACTGGGCGGTCCGTGACCCGTTCACCGACTTCGACGTGAACGCCGCCGGCACCCTGAACGTCCTGCAGAGCGTCCGGGAACACTGCGTGGAGGCACCGTTCATCCACTGCTCGACGAACAAGGTCTACGGCGACCGGCCGAACAGCCTGCCCCTGGTCGAGCTGGAGACCCGCTGGGAGATCGAGCCGGGCCACCCGTACGAGCAGGGCATCCGCGAGGACATGTCGATCGACGCCTGCCTGCACTCCATCTTCGGCGCCTCCAAGGTCGCCGCCGACGTGATGGTGCAGGAGTACGGTCGCTACTTCGACATGCGGACCGCCTGCTTCCGGGGCGGGACGCTGACCGGCCCGGCCCACTCGGCGACCGAACTGCACGGCTTCCTGGCGTACGTGATGCGCTGCAACCTGGAACGCCGGACGTACAAGATCTACGGCTACCAGGGCAAGCAGGTGCGGGACGCCATCCACAGCTCGGACGTGGTCTCCGCGTTCGAGGCGTTCTTCCGCAACCCCCGCTCGGCGGCGGTGTACAACCTCGGCGGCGGCCGGCACTCGAACACCTCCATGCGGGAGGCGTTCACCGAGGCCGAGCGGATCACCGGGCAAGAGATGATCTCGGAGTACGTCGAGGCCAACCGGATCGGCGACCACAAGTGGTGGATCGGCTCGAACGAGGCGTTCCAGGCCGACTACCCGGACTGGAAGCAGGTCTACGACGTACCCATGATCATGCGTGAGATCTACGAGGCCAACGTGGACAAGTGGGTGCCGGGAGCATGACCAAGAAGAACGTCCTCGGTGTCCTCGTCGACGCCACGAACTACGCCGAGGCGACCGAGCGGGTGGTGGCCGCCGCGCAGGAACGCCGTCCGATGGCGTTGACCGCGCTGGCCGTGCACGGCGTGATGACCGGCGTGCTGGACCCGCCGCACAACGCGCGACTCAACTCGTTCGACGTGGTGACCCCGGACGGCCAGCCGGTGCGCTGGGCGTTGAACCTGCTGCACGGTGCCGGCCTCACCGACCGGGTCTACGGGCCGCTGCTGACCCTGCACGTGCTCTCCCGTTTCGCCGACGAGGGCCTGCCGGTCTACCTGTACGGCTCGACCGACGAGACGCTGGCCCGGCTCATCCCGGAGCTGGAGCGGATGTTCCCGGCGTTGAAGATCGCCGGGGTGGAGGCGTCGAAGTTCCGCGCCGTACAGCCGGGCGAGGACGTCGAGATCGCCGACCGGATCAAGGCCAGCGGTGCCCGGCTCGTCCTGGTCGGCCTCGGCTGCCCACGCCAGGAGGTCTTCACGTACGCGATGCGTCCGCTGCTGGACATGCCGATGATGGCGGTCGGGGCGGCCTTCGACTACCACGCCGGGCTGCTGCGCCAGCCACCGCCGTGGATGCAGCGGGCCGGGCTGGAGTGGTTCTGGCGGCTCGGGCTGGAGCCGAAGCGGCTCTGGCGTCGCTACGTGATCCTCAACCCGGCGTACCTCGGCCGGCTCTTCGCGCAGAAGACCGGGCTGTGGAAGGCCCGCCCGCCGGCACCGGCCACCGAGCGTCCGAGCACCTTCGCGGTCTGACCCGACGACGGAGACCGGGCCCCCTGGCGGTACCGCCAGGGGGCCCGGTGCCGTCACGGACGATGCTCAGAGGGTGAGCGTCCAGGTGTTGAGGTAACCGGTGTCTCCGCTGTAGACGTCCCGCACCTGGAGTCGCCAGGTGCCGTTCGCCGCCTCGCTGGAGAGGTTCACCGTGTAGGTGGCGTTCACGTTGGCCGTGCCGTCGAAGATGCTGCTGTTCTTCAGGCGGTAGGACGAGCCGTCCGGGGCGAGCAGGTCGACGACCAGGTCGCCACGGTAGGTGTGCACGATGTTCACCGCGACGGTCGAGTTCGACGCGGCGTTCCGGTTGCAGCCGGAGATGGTGATGGAGCTGGTCACCGCCGCGCCCGCGTCCGGGATCGTGACGTCGGTGCCGTTGGTGCCCGTGCATCCGCCACTGCCGCTGCCGGTCACCGTCAGCGAGTACGTCGCGGTCCTGCTGCCGGACGTGGCGCTGCCGGTCACCGTCACCGGGTACGTGCCGGCGGGGGTGCTCGCCGAGGTGGTGACGGTCAGCGTCGACGACCCGCCGGAGGTGACGGTGGCCGGGCTGAACGAGGCGGTCGCCCCGGACGGCAGGCCGCTCGCGGAGAGGCTGACCGACTGCGCCGACCCGTTGGTGGTGGCGGTGGCCACGCTCGCGGTCACCGAGCCACCGGGCGCGGTGGAGCCGGAGGTCGGCGACACCGAGACCGAGAAGTCGTTGGTCGGCGGCGGGGTGTCGCCGTTGACCACGTAGAGCAGTTGGTTCGGGGTGCCGGTGCCCACATTCGTGATCACGTTCGGGGTGGAGTTGGCCACCAGGTAGTCCCGGACCTGTTGCGGGGTCCACGACGGGTTGGCCGAGAGGACCAGTGCGGCGACGCCGGCCACGTGCGGTGACGCCATCGACGTACCGCTGATCGAGTTGGTCGCGGTGTCGCCGGTGTGCCAGGCCGACGTGATGCTCACGCCGGGCGCGAGGATGTCCACGCAGGTGCCGAAGTTGGAGAAGCTGGCGGCGGCGTCGTTGTTCTGGGTGGCGCCGACGGTGATCGCCGGAGCGGCCCGGGCCGGCGAGTAGTTGCAGGCGTTCTGCCGCTGGCCCAGCGCGTTGCCGTTTCCGGCGGCCACCGCGTAGGTGATGCCGGCGTTGATCGAGTTGATCACCGCGTTGTCGACCGAGGTGTTCGCCCCGCCGCCCAGGCTCATGTTGGCCACGGCCGGCTTGACCGCGTTCGCGGTGACCCAGTCGATGCCGGCGATGACTCCGGCGTTGGTGCCGCTGCCCTGGCAGTTCAACACCTTGACCGCGACCAGCCGGGTGGCCTTGGCGACGCCGTACGCGGTGCCGCCGACCGTACCGGCGACGTGGGTGCCGTGGCCGTTGCAGTCGGTGTTGTTGGTGTCGACGGTGTTGGTGCCCCAGGTCGCCCGGCCACCGAAGTCCGAGTGGGTCGTCCGGATGCCGGTGTCGATGACGTACGAGGTGACGTTCGAGGCGGTGTTCGGGTAGGTGTAGGAGCTGTTCAGCGGCAGGTTCCGCTGGTCGATCCGGTCCAGGCCCCAGGACGGTGGGTTCGTCTGGGTGCCGCTGATCGTGACGGTGTGGTTCTGCTCGACGTACGCCACCGCCGGGTCGGCGGCGATCCGCGCCGCCGCCTTGGCGCTGACCCGGAGTTCCGCACCGCGTACCGCGGCGGTGTAGGTGCGGGCCGTGCTGCCGCCGTGCCGGCGCAGCAGCCGGTCCACCGACGAGCCGACGGCGCTGCGGCCCACCTCGGCGTCCTTGAACACGACGATGTAGCTGCCCTCGACGGCGGTGGCACCGCCGGCACTCCTGACCGTGCCGACCGGCTCGGCCGCCATGGCCGGGCTGGCCGTGGCGACCATGGCCAGCGCGGCCAGGCCGACGAGTACGGTCCTGTGTGGAAGAGCCATCTTCCTACCTCCCTCCGACCGGCACCGATCGTCGACCCGTTCGTGGCAGGTTGATCGATGAAAGCCGATCGAGGTGAGAGTAGTGGTGTGCCCGGAGGCAGATAAACATGCCGGAACTCCCATCACGCCGGTGCGATGGCCCCCTACGGGGACCGGGTACGGGAGGAACGGGGGACGGGCCCGGATTCGCGAGCGCGGAAAGCGGGCAAGTCTGATGGGCATGCAGAGCCATCTCGCCCTCCTGCTCCCGGTCGCCGCCGTCTGGTGGGTCGCCGGATACGTCGCGGACGGGTTGCCCCGGATGACCCACGCCCGCCGGCTGCGCCGGCACGCCGGTTGGCTGCTCGGCCTGACCGGGATCGGGCTCGCCCTGACGGTGGCGCTGCCGATCGCCGGACTGAGCACCCCGGGAGCCACCCTGGCCGACCGGGCGGCGAGCGGACTCACGCTGGCCGCCGTCCCCGCCGCCGTGGTGGCGATCTGCACGGTCCGCCGGGTACGCCGACTGCTGGCCGGCGCCACCACGCTCGCCACGGCACCCCGGACCCCGGCACCGCACGGGTTGCGGGCCGCCGCCGCCCACCCGCTGATCGGTCTGCCGTTGCAGGTGACCGGGCTTGCTCTGCTGCCGGCCCTGATCGCGGCGAGTGGCGTCGGTCAGTTGCTCGGACCCGGTGCGGCCGGGCCGGCGGTCACCGTGGGCGCGTTGGGCGTCGCGGCCATCGGCGTACGCCACGCGCTGCGGCACAACCGGCTCGCCGAGTTGGCCATGCCGGAGCGGGCGGTGACGTCAGCGCAGTCGGCCCGAGCCCTGCACGTATAGCAGTTCCAGGATCGCCCGGGTCGCCTCGAACCAACGGTCCAGCCAGCCGGGCGGCGGCACGCTGCCGCGCGGCGGCAACTCCATCATCAGCCCGTGCATCAGCGGGTGGTCCACCAGCGAAGGGTTCTCCGTCATCGGCCATCCCGGTGGCGGGAACGACCCCTCGGTGAGCGGATTCGGGTCCAGGGACGGTGGGGCGTGCTGCGACTGCGCCGCCGCCTCGCCCCGGACGTCCCGCCCGCCACGTTCACCGTCCGGCGGCACCTCGCTCAACATGCTGTCCCGGCGGGCGCCGCGGTACTGACCGCCGAACCGCTCCGCCTTCGCGGGACCGTTGCTGATGTTCTCTGATCCGATACTCGTCATTGCGTCTCGCCTGTCTCGTTCGGTTACCCGCCCTGCCGGGAGGATGTCGACCAGCGCGTACCGACAGGTACAACGAGACACGGTCGATGTGGCGACGGCAGCCCTCGGGACGGCCACGGGCACCCGACACGACGACGGTCCCCGTCCGGCCGAGCCGGACGGGGACCGTCCACACCGCTTACCGCCAGTCAGCTCCGGCCGAACGCGCCGTCCCTGGTGCCGGCGACGAAGGCGTGCCAGTGCCCCGGGGCGAAGACGAGGGCCGGACCGGCCTTGTCCTTCGAATCCCGGACGCCGACCGCCCCGGTCACGTACGCCACCTCCACGCAGTTGTCACAGTTCGGCCCACTCTTCGAGCTCTTGAACCATGTCGCCTGCGTCAGGTCCACGGAGAATCCTTGCGTCGCCACTTCCACAACGGCTCCTCTGCCAGTCTCGCGATGTACTCGACGGACTCCTCCGGACGTCGGGCCGCTGCTCGAATGTGATCGAAGATGAAGCTGTACTTCTGTAGCTCGTCGCTCTTCTCCAGGAAGAGCCCACCCGTGGCGTTCTCTGCGTACACGACATCCGGATCACCGGGTTCGGGAAAGCTGAGGATCGTGAAGGTGCCGTCCATGCCGGCGTGCGCCCCTACCTCGAACGGCAGGACCTGGAGCGTCACGTTCGGCAGTTGGGCCACCTCCGCCAATCGCTTGAGCTGGTCACGCATGACCATGTCCCCGCCAACCGGACGGCTCAGCACCGCCTCATCGAGCACCACCCACAGATCGACCGGATCATCCTGGGTCAACAACGACTGACGGCCGAGTCGGACACGCACTCGTTGTCGTACCTGTTCGGGGGTGAAGTCCGGACGAGCGGCCTTGATCATCGCGCTGGCGTAGTCCTCGGTCTCCAGCAGTCCGGGTATGACCTGCTGTTCGTACGCCCGGATCGAGCTGGCCGCCGCCTCCAGGCCGACGAACGCACCGACCAGCACCGTGCTGTACGGGTGCCACCAGCCCTTCTGCCGCGCCTCGCGGGCGATCTGCACCAGCTCGTCGCTCTCTGCCCCCACCACGCCATAGATGCGGAGCATGTCCCGGACGTCGCGGGGCGTGGCGGTGGTGTGGCCGGTCTCGATGCGGGAGATCTTCGACGCCGAGCACTCCAACTGCTCTGCGACCGCCTCTATGGTGATGCCGGCGGCCTCGCGTTGGCGGCGCAACTCCGCGCCGAGCCGGCGCCGCCGGATGGTCGGACTGCGGCGCTCGCTCACCCGATGTCACCTCTCGCCTCGACGCGCCGTCGGTTCGACACCCGCCTCGGGCGCGACCGTCGGGGCTGGCGAGCGTACGCGGCGTTGGGGTGGTGCCGGTCGTCGGCCGGCCGCGGCGGCGAAACCGTTCCTCAGTGTGCCGCTCGGGTGGTGGCGCGTTCAAGCGCCGTTTCGTGCGAGCCGCTCACTTATTGGCAAAAGTCTACGTGCAACTTGCATGCAGCACGTCTCTGATGCACTCTGTCCGTATGACCTGGGTTACGCACCGTCTCCGCGCCATCTCCCCCCGTGATCCCCACGGCGGAGGCGCGGACGGGGTGCAGACCCGACCGTCGGCCATGGGCACGGACTCCCCGCACGGGAGCCGGCCGCCCACCCCCGGCGGCGGCTCCGGCGACACCACCTGAGCCCGCACCGGTCGAGCGGCGCGCCACCAGCGTGCCCGGCACCGACCGACGCCCGCGCCACGAACCGGCGCACGAGACACGACCTCGTTGCCGGAGCCGCATCTCCCCCCGATCGCCCCCGCCGACCTTCCCCGTCGGCCAACCCTCTCAGGAGCCCATGTGCTTCCCCGCTCCGGTGACGTACTGCACGTGACTCGCGCGGCGAGTGTCCAGTTCCGCAAGCCCATCCAGTTCCGGGTGATCCGGGTACTCGACCGACCCACCTACGACGGCTGGCTCTGGCTCGAAGGCTACGAGTTGAACGCGGCGGGGGACGCGGTCAACCGGCGTTCGATATTCGTACAGCGGGCGGGTCTGGAACAGATCCAGGCCGCTCCGCAGCCGCGTGCGCACACCGTCCGCTCGGCCCGTCGGCCGGTCACCCGAACTCCGATCCGGGTGGGCTGAGCATCACGAACAGCCGCCGTGGGGGCACGCCGACGCCATAGAATCGGTGTGCCCACCCCGGCAAAGTCTCCATCCCGCGCGTCCCGGGCCCTGAACCTGGGATGGCCATGGTCAATCTGCCCACGCGACAGCCCCATCGGTCCCGCATCACCTACGCCTTCGGAGTCCTGGCGCTTCTCGGTGCCGCCACCACCATGCTGGTGCTGGTCCGGGACCCCGCCCTCTCGTCCACCCGACTGGCCGAGCCGGTCCCGGCACCGGAGATCACCGTCGTGCAGACCGAACCGGTCGGCCCGTACGGCGTGACCGGCGGTTGGGACGAGTTCGGCACGAGCGACCAGCCGGGCGGCGCCCCGGCCACCGCGTACGGCGGCTCCGGGTCGGTCGACGATCCGTACCGGGACACCGACCCGTCGGCGCACGCCACCCGTGCCGACCCTCGCCAGGAACTCAGCCGCTCGCTGTTCTGGTCCGGCGTGTTCGGTTTGTCCATCTCGCTGGCCGGGCTGGGACTGGTCGGCACCAGACGCCGGATGTGGTGACCGGCCTCAGGTGGTCGGGCTCGCCGTGACCGTCGGTTCGGTGGTCGGCGCACCGGTCGTCGGCGACGGGCTCGGGCTCGCGGTGGCCACCACCAACCTGATCTCGTCGCCCTCCTCGACCAGCGCACCCGCACCGGGTTCCGTGGCGATCACCGTGCCCGGCGGCTGGTCCGACGGCCGGTACTCCACCTCGTAGCCGAGACCGAGCTGGTCCAGCAGCGCCCGCGCCGCCGCCTCGGAGAGCCCGGCCAGCGGCGGCACCGGGAGTTGGGTCGGGGCAGCGCTGGTGGTCGGCGGTGGCGACGGTGACCGGGTGGTCGGCGACGGTGACGCGGTGGTCGGCGACGCCTGCGTCGTCGGTTGCGGGGACGGTGGCGTCGACCCGTCCTCGTCCAGCGCCTGCCGGACCAGCCACAGGCCCACGCCGAGCAGGACGAGCAGGAGCAGCAGGACGACACCCCAGAGGATCGGCGACCACCAGCGCCGGTTGCCCGGATCGTCGGGGTACCAGTCGCCACCGGCCGGCTCGCCGTCGAAACCGGGCCGGACCGACGGCACCTCCGCCCGCCCCGACCACGCCGCGGAACCGGACCGCTGCGTCGGGGGCAACGGCGCGGTCGCGTCCACCGGCTCCCCGGGAGCACGCCCGAACGGCGCGGTCTCGTCGGGTACGGCGGGATCGGGCGTACGGTCCAGCGGCGCGGTCTCGTCGGGACGTCCGCTGGCCGGCGGGATCGGGCGGGTCCGGTCGTCCGACTCGCCCTCGGGCGGCTCCTGGCGGTCGTCGCTCATCGCACGTCCTTTCCGCCGGTCCGGCGGGCGGCATGGCCCTCGACGGTCAACCTAACGGTTCGTCGGGCCATCGGCCGGCATCAGCGTGTCGGACGCGCGTCTCTACGACTCCTCGCTGGCCTCCGGGCTCGGGGTCGTGCCGCACCAGATCTGGACCACGTCGTTCCATCTCCCGACGGCGCCGCCCGCCGGGTCCTGTGCGGTGACCGTGCCGGACTTCCCGCTCGGGTACCGCGGATAGAAGCCGTCGTCGACGAGTTCGTCCCGCGCCTCACCGCACGAGTCGCCGACCAGGTCAGGTATCGAACTCTCCGGCGCGGCACCGGCCACGGTGACCTTCACGGTGGCCCCGCGCTTCACCGGTGAACCGCCGGCCGGCTCGGTGCTGCGCACGCGGGAACTGTCGCCGCTGCCGAAGACGAACTGCCAGCCCAGGCCCCGGTCCCGTAGTTCCTCCCGGGCCTCCTCGAAGTCCATGCCGACGAGTTCCGGCACCGTCAGGCCGGTGCGGTTCGGCGTGGGCCGGGCGGGCTGGCTGGTCGCTGTCGTCGGCCGGTCGCGCGGCGTCGGCGAGCCTTCGGACGTCGGGGCCCGACTGCCGCTCGCGTCCAGTGTCGTGTCGCGCGGGGGCTTCTGGTCGCCGGCCAGCACCCATCCGCCGGTCGCCCCGATGACGGCGAGGAGCACCGCCGCGAGCCCGCCGCCGATCACCACCTTCGCGCGGTCCGGGCCGGCGCCGGAGCGCACCTCGTCCCGGTCCGTGGATCCGTCCGTCATCTCCGCCCACCGCCCTATCACCGGCGACCGTAGTCGCCGACGCCAAGCACTGTCCGTCACCGTTGCCGGCCGGTGCCGCGCACGACTCGCCGCACCGACCACAGGACGTTACGCTGCCCGGCATGGCCAGACAGGGCTGGGGAGGATCGATCGCCACTGCGGCCGGCGTGGCAGCCGGCGCCGGGGCCGCCCAACTGGGCTTCGGGTATGGGCTCGGCATTCTCAACTGGGCACCGACCGAGGCGACCGCCGGCACCGCGGCCTGGGTGGCGAGCCTGATCTGGGCCACCTGGATCGCCGCCACCTCGACGATCTTCGGCGCGGTCTGCGCGCAACGCCTACGCGACCGCCGCACCGCACCGCAGCCGACGTCCGCCGCACCCCCCGACGCCGGTACGCCCACCGACGCCGGCCCGTCGGCCGCCACCACGCCGCAGCCCGAGACGGTCGGGGCCGACACCGCTCGGACCAGCACCGTCCGGCCCGACGACGCCCGATCCGATTCCGCCGGGTCGACCGACGTTCGCCGGGAGGGCGGTGACGGCGGTGGTCTGCACGGGATCGCGCTGGCCGGTGCCGCCGGGCTGGGCGCGCTGATCACCGTGCTGCTGGTCGCCGTGCCGGCGCGGGTGGCGGAGGTGCCGGACACTCCGTCCCCGCGGGACATGGCCGCCGCCTACGCCGCGATCGGCGTACTGGTCGGAGTGCTGGTGGCGGTCTGGGCACTGCGCTGCCGGGCCGCCGCCACCAACGTCATCGCCACCGCCGGCTGGCTCTGGCTGCTCGCCGTGGTCGCCGTCGTCGACTCGGTGCTGGCCGGTCGCGGGCTCACCACCGCCCAGCTCGGCATCTGGCAACTCAGCTCGGACAATCCGCAGTTCTGGATCCGGGACTACTTCTATTGGCCGGGCGCGATCCTCTCGCTCGGCTCGGCGCTGCTGATCGGCGCGCTGGCCGCGCGGCACGGCGTACGTCCGGCGCACCGACGGGTCGGTGCCACCGCCTCCGGTGCCGCCGGACCGCTGCTGGTGGCCATCGCCTACTTCCTCGCGGTGCCGAGGCTGACCGCGATCAGCCCGGAGCAGGTGTCGGCCCACCTGATCGCCCCGTACGCGGTGATCGTCGGTATCGGCGGGTCGGTCCTGGTCGCGGCGCTCGCCCAGCGGGCCGCCCGGCGCAGGCAGGAACTGCCGCCCACCGGCGACACACCCCGGGTGCCCCGGCAACGCAGGGCGGCCGACGACACCGGCCTTGCACCGGCGGCCAGCGAGGGTCCTGCGCGCACCCCGACGGCCGCCGACCCGACCGCGCCCGACCCGGCCGGGTCCGGCTCGACGACGACGCTCGACGGACCGGCGGCGGACAGGGCGAAGGAACCCGCGCGCGCCGCGACCCGGAGCCCGGCCCGACGGCGACTCGGCGGCAGGAGCGGCACGGACAGCGGCACCGGGCGGAGCGGAACGGTCGACGACGACGCGCCCGTCACCCCGACGGCCCCCGGCGGCTCGCCGGCCTCCGACGAGGCGTCGCCCACCGCACCACCGGACGGCGGTGCCACCGGTACCGACCCCGCGCCCGAGGGCACCGGTCGGCGCAACCGCCGCAGCCGCTGACCCGGCGGTGCGTGTGCGCGCCGGGGCGCTCGGCGCGACGGGTCAGTCGATGGGCCAGGTGTGCACGGGCTCGTTGGTGCGCTGCAACTCGGCGTAGCGCTGGAGCATGTGGTGCAGGGCGGCGGTCCGGTCCAGGCCGTGTTGCCGTTCGGCGGCCCACACCGCCGCGGTCTGCCAGGCCGCACCGTTACGACCGGTACGACAGCGCTGCTCGATGATGCCGAGCAGGCGGTCCCGCTCCGCCGGGGAGACCCCGAACCCGTCGAGCCCGGCGGCGGCGATCGGCAGCAGGACGTCCAGCACCAGCGTGGTGACCGGCACCTCGCCGAGGCGTGGCCAGTGCAGCACCGCGTCCATGCCCCGTCGGGCGGCGGCGTGGAAGTTCTCCTCGGCGGAGCTGAAGGTGAGCTGGCTCCAGATCGGCCGGTCGGCCTCGGCCAGGCCCCGGGCCAACCCGAAATAGAAGGCGGCGTTGGCCAGCATGTCCACCACGGTCGGCCCGGCCGGCAGCACACGGTTCTCCACCCGCAGGTGCGGGCGGCCGTCCATGATGTCGTACACCGGCCGGTTCCAGCGGTAGACGGTGCCGTTGTGCAGCCGCAACTCGGCGAGCTCCGGTACGCCACCCGCGTGCAGCACCTCCACCGGGTCCTCGGTCTCGCAGATCGGTAGCAGTGGAGGGAAGTAGCGGACGTTCTCCTCGAACAGGTCGAAGATGGACGTGATCCAGCGTTCCCCGAACCAGACCCGGGGCCGTACGCCCTGCGCCTTCAGCTCGTCCGGCCGGGTGTCGGTGGCCTGCTCGAACAGGGCGATCCGGGTCTCCGCCCAGAGTTGGCGGCCGTACAGGAAGGGCGAGTTCGCACCCACCGCCACCTGCACCCCGGCGATGGCCTGGGAGGCGTTCCAGTAGTCGGCGAAGCTGTCCGGTGCGACCTGGAGGTGGAACTGGAGGCTGGTGCAGGCGGCCTCCGGCGCGATCGAGTCGGTGTGCGTACGCAGGCGCTCGACACCCCGGATGTCGAGCTCGATGTCCTCGCCCCGGGCACCGACGATCTGGTCGTTGAGCACCCGGTACCGCTCGTTGGTGGAGAGGTTGTCCGCGACCAGGTGGCGCTCGGTCAGCGTGGGCAGGATGCCGACCAGGACGATCCGGGTGTCCGAGCGGGCCGCCCGCCCGTTCGCCCGATCCAGGCTGCCGCGCAGGTCACGCTCGTAGTCGGTGAACCCGCCGTTGGAGATGAGCCGGGGGTTGGCGTTCAGCTCCAGGTTGAACTGGCCCAACTCGGTCTGGAACAACGGATCGGCGATGGCGGCGAGGATCTCCTCGTTGCGCATCGCCGGCTCGGCGAGCGGGTCGACCAGGTTGAGCTCGATCTCCAGCCCGGTCATCGGCCGGTCGGCGTCGAACCCGAAGTCGTCCAGCATCAACGCGAAGACGTCCAGACAGCGGCGGACCTTCTGGCGGTACCGGATCCGATCCTCACGGGAGAAGGCGGCTCGGTCGACGTCCCTGCCCATGTTTCCTCCCGGCGCGCGACGCGACGGAACGGTGCCGTTCCGCAGCGCAGTGTGAACCATACTCGGTGAAAGCGCCGAACCGGATGGCCCGAAGATCGGTCCATTGTCGCAGTCCACCCGCCTTGCGGGTGGGTCGGACCCATCGACGGGGCGGGTGAGCCGCTCCCGTGGGCATTCCTACCCGGCCAGGTCCGTGGCGCCACCCACGTCCCTGCTGACAACCTGTGACAAACCGCACCGCGACCGTCACCGGAAACGCCGACGGACCCGCGCGGTCGGCGCGGGCCCGTCGGCGTACGGGGACGATCAGGACTGGCGAATGCCCTCGCCCTCGATCTCGATCTTGATCTTCTTGCCGACCAGCACGCCGCCGGACTCCAGGGCGACGTTCCAGGTCAGACCGAAGTCCTCCCGGTCGATCTCGGTGCTCGCCGAGAAGCCGAAGATGTCCTGGCCGAACGGGCTGCGGCCGACGCCCTCGAACTCGACCTTGAGCTCCACCGGACGCGTCACGCCCTTGATGGTCAGCTCACCGTCGAGCACGAACTCGTTGCCCTCGTGCGACTTCACACCGGTGCTGCGGTACTCCAGGGTGGGGAACTGCTCGGCGTCGAGGAACTCCGGGCTGCGCAGGTGCGCGTCCCGGTCGGCCTGCGCGGTGTTGATGCTGGCGGCCTGGATGGTGGCGCTGACCGTGGACCCCAGGGGCTCCTCGGCGATCGTGATGGTGGCGGCGGCGTCGGCGAACTCACCGCGAACCTTGCTTACCATCATGTGCCGGGCGACGAAGCCCACGCGCTTGTGCGCCGCGTCCAGCAGGTAGGTGCCGGCCGCCGGGATGGTGAGGCCGTTCCACTCGCGGGTAACCGGCTCGGTGCTGCTGGTCATGAGAAACTGCCCTCCGGAAGAGATTGTTTAGTAGCCCAACGACTGCCTGAGCAACTATAGTCGTAGCAATATTCCGTGTGTCAAGTACTGATAGGATGGGCCGGTGGACCCGAACGTGTTCGACGACCCTCGGATCACCGCTGTCGGCCTCCTCTTCGAGGTGCACGCGGGCCTCTCCGCCCGCTTCGCCACGCAACTCGACGAGCACGGGCTGTCAGCGGTCGAGTTCGAGGTGCTGACCCGGCTCACCCGGTCACCCGGCAACCAACTACGGATGACCGATCTCGCCGCGCAGACGTCGCTCTCCACCAGCGGCGTCACCCGGGTCGTGGACCGGATGGAGCGCGACGGTCTGATCACCCGGCGCGCCTGCCCGTCCGACCGACGCAGCTCGTACGCCGTGGTGACCCCCGCCGGTCTGCGCCGGCTCGACGAGAGCCTGCCCGGCCACCTCCGGCTCATCGAGGACTGGTTCACCGGCCAGCTCGACCCGGCGGCGCTGGACGCGCTGCTGGACGGCCTGCGGCAGATCCGCGACGCGGTTCACCCCTGCGCGACCGCCGGCAGCAGTGACACCGCCCCGGAGCAGGAACCAGCCCGGAAAACGCCGGATTCGTCCCCTTGTTGAGTGGCGCGACGCCTCGACCGCACCCGCGCTCCGACCTTCGGTGCCGATCGGTACACCCGAGCGTGACGGCACCGGCAGAAGGACCGGCAGAACCGGACAACGAAACGGCTATACCGCCACAAGAGGGACGGACTTCGCGGTAGTCGCTCGCTAATCTCGCTGCAGCGGGGCACATCGGGGGGAATCGGCGCGGGCGATGAGCGAGGGGTGGTAACAGGGGGCTTCCTCGCCCGCGCCACCTCGGGTTTCCGCCGCCGGTCGGCCGGGCCACGTGCCCGGCCCGCCGTGCTTCTCCGGCACCACCGTCGGGCCGGTCCGGCTCAACGGCGACGACCGACCGACAACGCGTACAACAACTCCTGCTCCTGTGGCAGCAGCCGCACGGCACCCGCGCGGCAGGCGAGGTCCAGTCGATCGAGCACCTCCGGATCCGCCGTACTCGCCGCGAGGCCGACCAGCGCCTCCACCACCCGCCGCCGGTCCCGGTCCTCCCGGTTCATCTCGGCCGCGGCGGTGAACCACTCCACGGCGACCTCCCGGTCACCCCGGTGCCGGGCTAGCTGTCCCTCGATCAACGCGCCGGTCCCGTCCAACGGCCGCAACTCCACGAGCACCTCGGCGGCCTCGGCCGCACGGCCGTCCTGCGCGAGGGCCAGACCCAGCGTGCCCAGCACCCGACGACGGTGCCGGGGCACCCCCAGGTCGGCCAGCGCCGCCAGGACGCGTCGGGCCTCGCCGACCGCGTCGACGTACCTGCCCTCCAGGCGGAACACCTCCGCGACGGTGCCCCGGGCCAGCACCCGCAACCGCTGCTCGCCACACTGGCCACCGAGACGGTCCACGGTGGCCAGTCGACGCCGCGCGGCAGCGAGGTCGGCCACCCGCATCTCGTGCCAGGCCAGGTGGTGCTGCGCGATCGCCATCTGCCGGAGCAGACCGGCCTCGGTCGCCACCGCCAACACCGCCTCCGCCTGCTCCCGCGCCTGTCCCGGTCGGCCCGTCGCGGACAACAGCGCACCCAACACGTTCCGCGCCTCCAACTCGCCCGGCACGTCACCGAGACGCCGGAACGCCGCCAACGCGGCCTGCGCCGTCGGTAACTCCTCACCCGCCGCGCCGTGCTCACCGGCGAGCATCGCGACGCCGAGCGACGCCCAGGCCCGCAGCGCCGGATCGGCATCGGCGGTACGCGGATCGGCGAGCAGCCGCAGCAGCCACTGCCGGCCCAGGACGTCCCGTCCCCGCAGCCGCCACCACCGGGACAACGCCGCCGCCAGGCGCACGGCGGTCAGCGGGTCGTCCACCGCCGCGTACGCCAGTGCCGAGCTGATGTCGCCGGTGACCTCGTCCAACCGGTGTGCCGCGACGGTCGCACCGGCACCGCTGAGCGCCGGCACGGTCCGCTCCACCAACCGGGTCACCACCCGGGCGTGCCGACGCCGGACCGCAGTCGACTCACCGGCACCGGAGGCCTGCTCGACCGCGTAGTCCCGCACGGCGTCGACCAGCCGGAACCGGAACGGTCCGGTGCCGCGTACGCTCAGCAGCCCGAGGTCGAGGAAGCGGTTCAGCATGGGTACCGGGTCGGCGGTCGCCCCCGTCCCGGCCAGCATCTCCTCGGCCATCTCGACCGACCAGCGGTTGCCGAACGCGGCCAGCCGACGCAACGCGGCCCGCTCCTCGTCGGCGAGCAACCGGTAGCTGGTCGCCACCGCGTCGCGGAGCGTCTCCGCCACGGCCGCCCGTGCGTCGTCACCCCGGCTCGGGCCCGGTTCCCACCCGCCGCGTGCCGCGCCCGAGGTGTCCAGGTCCAGCACCCGGTCGCCGTACCGGTCGAGAAGCTCGGTGAGGTCGAGCAGTCGCCCGCGCGCGGCCATCAGCTCGATGGCCAACGGCAGCCCGCCCAGCCGCCGGACCAGCGACGCCAGCGCCGGCAGCTCCGCGTCGGACGGCGGCTCCGGGCGCACCTGCGCCAGCCGCGCGGTGAACAACGCGACCGCCGGATAGGTGGCCAGCGCCCCCGGGTCGGTGCCGCCCGGCGGCGGTACGTCCAGCGGCGACACCGGACGGACCCGCTCCCCCGGCAGCCCGACCGGATGCCGACCGGTGACCAGCACTCGCAGCGACGGCACCCCACCGACGAGCCGGTGCAGCGTGGCCGCCACCGGGCCCGGCGCGCGTTCCGCCGCGTCCACCAGCAGTACGGCCCGGCGGTCACCGAGCCGGGCGGCCAACTCGGTGATCCGGGCGGCACCGAGCACCGTCACCGAGGCGGCCAGCACGTCGGTGACGTCGGACCCGGCACCGATCAGCACCCCGGCCACGCCACCCGGATGGGCCGGTGCGACGGCGTGCACCGCCGCCAACGCCAGCGCCGTCTTGCCGACCCCGGCCAGCCCCACCAGGCTGATCACCCGGGGGCCACGCGGATCGGTCAACATCGCGGTCAACTCGGCCACGTCCTGCTCCCGGCCGATCAGCTCCGGCGCGGGCGGCAGGCCCAGCGCCGGACCCGGGTGGGATGGCGCGCTCGCGGTGCCCGTCCCCCGCGCGGCGGTGAGGAACCCGGCGCGGGCGGTACCGGTCAGGTCGAGCGCTGCGGCGAGCAGTTCGACGGTGGTGCGCTGCGGTCGTACGGATCGACCCCGTTCCAGGTCACGAACCGTTCGGATGCCGACGCCGGCGCGCACCGCCAACTCGGCCTGGGTGAGGCCGGCGGACAGGCGGTGCGACCGTAAGAGTTCCGGGAGCCCGGCGTGCGTGGCCGGCCCGACCCGACGATCATGACCCGGAGGCATGGCCACGGACACTACGGGCCACACCCGACACTGGACACGGGATCGTCGGCCACCCGACCCGACCGCGAAGAAACCCGACAGCGGCCGACCGGTCGACAGCACTGGACGATCAGCCATTGATCGGGGTGACCGGCGACGGTCACAATGCCGCCCATGTCCCGCGACAGATTGCCGGGCGACCTCGACACCCGGCAGGCCCGCTGGTTGCTGACCCGGCACGCCGGCCTACTCGGCCGTCAGCCGCAACTCGGCCACCCCAGTGGCATACCGGTGACCCGGCGTACCCACCCGGAACTCGCCGGACTGGTGGCGGAGACCGCCGATCGGCTGGGTACCCCGATGCCCGACCGCGTGCTGCTCACCGGCACCCCGACGGTGGACCTGGCCGTCGCACGCCGACGCCGGCATCTGCTGATCGGCCTCCCACTGCTCGACTGCCTCAACGCGACCGAACTGCGGGCACTGGTCGGCTACCGGCTGGCCCTGCTGCGCCACCGCCACTGCGGTCTGGTCGTCGGCCTGCTGCACCTCTGGACCGAGGCGGTGCGCGCCGAGACGTACGAGGAGGGCCGGGACCTGCGCCGGGTCACCGAGTTCCGGCGTACGCTGGCCGGCTTCGCCGCCGAGGTGCAGCGCGACGCCGACGAGGCCGCCGTGCTCGCGGCCGGCGCCGCTGCGGCGGCACGGGCGTTCGCGCTGGCGGACGCCGCCGCGCAGGGGTACACCGACTTCCTGGAGAGCACGGCGCTGCCCGAGCACCGATGGTGGCGGCTGGCCGAGGTGGGCATCAGCGACGTGGACGACGGGTGGCGGCACCTGCTGCGACACGGGACGCCCGACGTCGAGTGGGGTGAGGACGAGGCGCAGGTGCTCGCCACCCTGCATCCCCGGCTCGCCGACGCGCTGCGTGCCCTCGGCAGGACGCCACCGCCGGTGGTGCCGACCGCCCATCCGGTGCCGGTCGCCCCGCTGTCCGGGCGGGAGCGCCGCCGGCTGGCCCGACGCCTGCTGAACATCCCCTATCCGCGCTACATCCGCTGGCACACCTTCGCCGACTCCCCGCCGCGTTGGTGGCTGCGCCGGGCCGCCGGGGAGGCCGGTTCGGTCCGGGCCGACGTGGCTGCGGTGCTGGGTCGACCGCCCGTCGACGACGTCGAGGCCATCGACGTGATCCGGACCCGCCCCCGGGAGGTGCTGGCCGCCGCCATGCACGTGCCGGTGGGCGAGCTGTCCGACGATCCGGGCGACTGCGAGTGGGACGAACCAGCCGCCGCGTCGGTGTGGCTGGTCGAGGAGAACCTGCTGCGCCGTGGCTGGCGGTTGGCACATCCGTCGGTCCGGGGTGTGCTGATCGGGCCGGCGGGCGAACAGGTCGACGCCCGTGCCCTGATCGCCCGTGCCGAACAGGACGCGGCGGACCGTTCGACCCTGCGTCAGCTTATGACGTCGGGCTGACCCGGCCCCGAGGCGCGCTCACCGCCTCGGGTCGGCCGGACGTCGGAGCGGGCTCACATCCCCAGGTCGCGCGCGATGATCATGCGTTGCACCTCGGACGTGCCCTCGCCGATCTCCAGGATCTTGGAGTCCCGCCAGAACCGGGCCACCGGGTACTCGTTCATGAAGCCGTAGCCGCCGTGGATCTGGGTCGCCTCCCGGGCGTTGTCCACCGCGACGGTGCTGGCGTGCAGCTTGGCGATCGCGGCCTGCCGCTTGAACGGCTCGCCGGCCAGCATCCGCGCCGCCGCGTCGTAGTACGCCAGCCGGGCGGTGTACGCCCGCAGCTCCATGTCGGCGATCTTGAACTGGATCGCCTGGTAGTTGCCGATCGGCTGGCCGAAGGCGTGCCGCTCGGCGGCGTACTTCACCGACTCGTCGACGCAGCCCTGGGCGAGCCCGACGGCCAGCGCGGCGATCGCGATCCGGCCCTCGTCCAGGATGCGCAGGAACTGGGCGAAGCCGCGCCCACGCTCGCCGAGCAGGTTCTCCGCCGGCACCCGGCAGTCGTCGAAGGTCAGCTCGTGGGTGTCCGAGGCGTTCCAGCCGACCTTCGAGTAGCCCGGCGCGACGGTGAAGCCCGGCGTCCCGCTCGGCACGATGATGGTGGAGAGTTCCTTCGCGCCGTCCGGTCGGGTGCCGGTGACGGCGGTGACGGTGACCAGCGCGGTGATGTCGGTACCGGAGTTCGTGATGAACGCCTTCGAACCGTTGATCACCCATTCGCCGGTCGTCTCGTCCAGCACCGCCCGGGTCTCGGTGCCACCGGCGTCCGAGCCGAAGCCCGGCTCGGTGAGTCCGAATCCGGCCAGCGCCTCACCGCTGAGCAGCTTCGGCAGCCACTGCGCCTTCTGCTCGGCGGTGCCGAACCGGTAGATCGGCATCGCACCCAGGGAGACCGCCGCCTCCAGGGTGATCGCCACACTGGAGTCGACCCGGGCGAGTTCCTCCAGGGCCAGGCAGAGCGCGAAGTAGTCACCGCCCATGCCGCCGTACTCCTCGGAGAAGGGCAGGCCGAACAGGCCCATCTTGCCCATCTGCCGGACCACCTCGTACGGGAAGGTGTGCTGCTCGTAGTGCTCGGCGATGACCGGCGCGACCACCTCGCGGGCGAATTCCCGCACGCTCTCGCGCAGCGCCTCGTGCTCCTCGGTGAGCCGGAAGTCCATCGGGTTCCTCCTGTGCGGACGTGCCCGCCGGGCGCTCGTGACGCCGGGGCGGTGCCGGTGCTGACTGGTGCCGGGTGAGCTGTCAGACGGGGGTGACGCCGTGCCGGCGGCGGGAGAAGTGCCGCTCCTTGCTCCGGGCGGCGGTGAACCGGCGGACCAGCTCGGCGCGGAGCTGGTGCGGTTCCACGATCGCGTCGACCACCAGCTCGCTGGCCAGCCGCACGATGTCGATGTCCCGCTCGTACTCCGCCCGCTTCGCGGCGACGAACGCGGCCCGCTCGGCCTCGTCCTCGATCGCGGCGATCTTGTTGGCGTAGACGGCGTTCACTGCGGCCTCGGCCCCCATCACCGCGATCTTCGCGGTGGGCAGGGCGATCGTGGCGTCCGGCTCGAAACCCGGCCCGGCCATGGCGTAGAGCCCGGCCCCGTACGCCTTACGGACCACCACGCAGATCTTGGGTACGGTCGCCTCGGAGATCGCGGTGATCATCTTTGCGCCGTGCCGGATGATGCCCTGCTTCTCCACCGCACTGCCGACCATGAAGCCCGGCACGTCGCTGAGGAACAGCAGCGGCACGTTGAACGCGTCGCAGAGCTGTACGAAGCGGGTCGCCTTGTCGGCCGAGTCGACGAAGAGCACCCCGCCCTTGAACATCGAGTTGTTGCCGACGACGCCGACGACCTCGCCGTCGAGCCGACCGAAGCCGATGGTCAACTCCTTGGCCCAGAGCGCCTGGATCTCGAAGAAGGAGCCGTCGTCGAGCAGACCCTTGACGTACCGCCGCATGTCGAACGCCTGGCGCTCACTCGCCGGCACCAGGGCGGCCAGGTCCGCCTTCTCGGGCGCCTCGACGGCCTCGGCGGCCGGCGGACGCTGCGTCCAGTTGGCCGGCAGGTAGGACAGGTAGCGCTTGACCACGTCGAGCGCCTCGGCCTCGGACTTGCAGAGGAAGTGCCCCACGCCGGACTCGGCACAGTGCACCTTGGCCCCGCCCATCGCCTCCAGCGTGGTCTTCTCGCCGGTGACCATCTCGACCATCCGGTCGGAGCCGAGATACATGCTGGCGTTGCCGTCCACCATCGCGACCACGTCGCAGAACGCCGGGATGTAGGCACCGCCCGCCGCGCTCGGCCCGAACAACGCGCAGACCTGCGGGATCGAGCCGGAGGCGCGAACCTGGTTCCAGAAGATCTTGCCTGCGCCGCGTCGGCCCGGGAACAGGTCGACCTGGTCGGTGATCCGGGCACCGGCCGAGTCGACCAGATAGACCATCGGCACGCCGGTGTCGTACGCCCGCTCGATGGTCCGGATGATCTTCTCGACGGTTCGCGCGCCCCAACTGCCGGCCTTGACCGTCGAGTCGTTGGCCATCAGGCAGACCTGGCGTCCGTCGATGGTGGCGGTGCCGGTGACCACGCCGTCGGCCGGCAGGCCGTCGGCGAGCGCGTTCGCGTAGAGCCCGTCCTCGACGAACGACCCCTCGTCCACCAGCAGTGCGACCCGTTCCCGGGCGAACATCTTGCCCTTGGTCGCGTTCGCCGCGTGGTACTTCTCCGCGCCACCGGACCGGACCCGCTTGCGTAGCTGCTCCAGAGCCTCACCGTCGAACGTCACGCCGCCCCCTCGCCGCCATCCCGACACCGGCACTCCGGCCCGGGCAACCAGCCTGAACGATCGTTAGGCTAACGCATCGGGAACGGCACCGGCGACCTGCCGGTCTCCGGCGCGCGGCGGACCGTCACCGACCGTCGACACCGCCCGACGGTGGCTCCGGTGCCCGGTCGGGTCGGTCCAACTCCGCGACGTGGGTCGGGTCGAGCACCCGGGCGAGGAACGCCCGGGTCCGTTCGTGCCGGGGAGCGCCGAGCACCTCCTGCGGCGGGCCCTGCTCGACCACCACCCCACCGTCCATGAACACCACCCGGTCGGCGACCTCCCGGGCGAACGCCATCTCGTGGGTCACCACCATCATCGTCATACCGTCCTCGGCCAGCTTCCGCATGACGGTGAGCACGTCGCCGACCAACTCCGGGTCGAGGGCGGAGGTCGGCTCGTCGAAGAGCATCAGCTCCGGGTCCATGGACAACGACCGGGCGATCGCCGCCCGCTGCTGCTGCCCACCGCTCAGTTGCGCCGGGAACGCGTCGGCCTTGTCGGTCAGACCGACCCGCGCGAGGTTGCCCCGGGCGATCCGCTCGGCCTCCGCGCGACCGCGTCGCAGCACCCGACGCTGGGCGATGGTGAGGTTGTCCAGCACGGTCAGGTGCGGGAAAAGGTTGAACGACTGGAACACCATGCCGATGCCCCGGCGGACCCTGTCGATCTCGACGTCGGGATCGGTCATCTCGACGTCGCCGACCCAGATCCGGCCGGAGGTCGGTTCCTCCAACAGGTTCACGCACCGCAGCAGAGTCGACTTGCCGGAACCGGACGGCCCGATGACGCAGACGACCTCGCCGTGACCGACCTCGACGTCGATTCCCCGGAGCACCTCCAACGCACCGAACGACTTGTGCAGGTCGCTGATCCGTACGGCGGGCCGGGACCGATCTTTCGACATCCGGATCACCGGGCTTTCGCGTAACGAAGTTCGAGACGCCGCACCAACTGGGACAGCGGCAACGTGATGAGCAGATAGGTGAAGCCGGCGACCAGCAACGGAGTGGCGTTCACCCGGTCGTTGAGCGCGTCCCGACCGAATTTCGTGATCTCGATGGTCTGCGCGGTCACACCGAGCACGTAGGCGAGCGACGAGTCCTTGGTGAGCAGGATGAGTTCGTTCGTCAGCGGCGGGATCACGATCCGGAACGCCTGCGGGATGATGATGGCGCGCATCGCGGTGAAGTGCGACATGCCGAGCGTACGGGCCGCCTCCATCTGCCCCTTGGGAACGGCCTGGATACCGGCGCGAATGGTCTCCGCCATGTACGCCGCCGCCGTCAACCCGAGGCCGATGGCGATCGAGCCGAACACCCCGCCGGGAATCTCCCGCTCCGGAAAGGCGATCGGGATGCCGTACCCGACCAGGAAGAGCACGAGTAGCGCGGGCAGCCCCCGGAACAACTCGATGTACCCGGTCGCCACCCAGCGGTAAGGCGCCACCCGGGACAGCCGCATCAACGCCAGCAGCGTGCCGAACACGAGACCGAAGGCGAACGCGCCCAGGGTGTAGAGAATCGTGTTGCGCAGCGCGACCGTGATGATCGTCGGGAACATCGACTTGATGATGTCGACGCGGAAGAAGGCGTCGGCGAGCCTGCCCCAGTCGGCGCTGCCGATCACCAGCGCGACGACCGCCACGAAGGCCAGGTACTGGAGCCAGAGGGACAGCCGTTCGCGCTGGCGACGACGCAGCTTCACGGGCGTGGGCCGATCCACTTCTCGTAGACCCGGTCGTAGGTGCCGTCCTGCCTGGCCCGGTCGAGCACCTCGTTGATGGTCTTGAGCAGTTCGGGGTTCTCGTCCTTGCGGACCGAGAAGCCGTACTGCTCACCGGTGTCGAACTCGGCCGCCACCTCGAACCCGCCCGGGTTCTCCTTGATGTACTCGGTCCAGACCGGCAGGTCGTTGATGGCCGCCTCGACCTGCCCGTTGGCGAGCGCCTGCTGCTCGGCGGCCAGGTCCTCGAACTCGACGAGTTCGAGACCCTTCTCGGCCGCGAGCCCGCGCGCGTAGTCGCGCCCGGTGGTGGCGGCCTGGACGGCGACCTTCCTGCCGCGCAGATCGTCCAGCGACTTGTACGGCTTACCGGCCTTGACCAGCATCGCCTGGGTCGCGTCGAAATAGGGCGCGGAGAAGTCCATCACCTTCTGCCGTTCCTCGGTGATCGTCATTCCGGCGGCGGCCACGTCACACTTCCCGGTGTTCAGATCCTGGCCGGACTTGATCCCCTCGAACGGCGTGTCGACGATCCGTTGTTCCACGCCGAGTTCCCGGGCGACCAGGTCGATCAGGTCCACGTCGAAGCCGATCACCGCACCGGCCGCGTCCTTGGACTGGAACGGCGGATACGGCAGGTGCGTGCAAACGGTCAGCTTGCCCTTCTCGACCAGCTTGACGCCGCCGGCCTGCACCTCGCTCTTGTCCTCCTTGGCGCATCCCGCCGTCGCGACGAGAGCGACAACCGCCACTACCAGGCAAACCTTTCGGACCGGGCTCTGCACAGTCACACGGTGTCCCTTCGGATCGTCCCGTTGGCCGGAAGCCACGGCCGTGAGAGCGCACGGTACCTGATCCAGATGTCCGCTGACAGACGTCCGAGGACCAGTTTTCCGCCCCATGGGACACAGCGGGCGGAAGGCACATCTCATCGCCATCAGACAATTTCCTCGAAGCCGTCGACCTCCGCTCCGACACCTGCTAAGACGTACAGCCGTCAATGCGTTGACAGGCGAGCGAGAGCGCCGTTAGGGTCCGACCCGGGTCAATGGAGACCTGCCACTCGCGCCCTCGGCAGGCACCGCCGGGAACGCGGAAGCACACCTCGGGGGAGGTGCCCTCAATGGCATCCTCATCTGCGCTTTGACGATTCTCGGAATGGAGCGCGTCCGCCGCGATCCCGCTGAGGTCGGCGCTCTCCTCACAGGACCCACCCGACCACGTCCGCTACACCGGACCGTGGTCGACCTCGTCGACGAAGCCGTACGGCGTCACCCGGACGCCGACGCGGTCGTCCATCCCACCGGCGCGCTGACCTACCGGGACGTCGACCGGCTGGCCGACGTGGTCGCCGCCGACCTGCTCGCCCACGGCGCACGCCGGGGAGACTTCGTCGCCCTGCTGCTCGACGATCGCGTCGAGCAACTCGTCGCGATGCTCGGCACCATGCGTTCGGGCGCCGCCTTCGTGCCGTTCGACCGGGCCTGGCCCGCCCAGCGGCTGCAACGGATGCTGCACGACCTCGCTCCCCGGGCGGTCGTCGGCGCGCCACCGTCGGCCATCGACCGGCCGGTGATCGGCGTACGGACCGACCCGGACGCCGCCGCCGGACCGGCCGTCGCGGCGCGGCCCCGCCCCGACGACCCGATCTACGCGTTCTTCACCAGCGGCTCCACCGGGCTGCCCAAGTGCGCGGTCAACCTGCACCGGGGTCTGGTGAACCGCTTCCTGTCGATGACCGAGCGGTTCGCCGCCGACGGCGCGGTGGTGCTCCAGAACTCCGCACACACCTTCGACTCGTCGATCTGGCAACTGCTCTGGCCGCTGACCCGAGGCGCCACCGTGGTCATCCCGGACCGCACCGGCATCCTCGACTTCGACGCCACGCTGGCGCAGATCCACCGGCACCGGGTCACCATGACCGACTTCGTGCCGAGCATCTTCGACCTGCTCGTCGAACGCCTGCGCAGCCGACCGCAGGACCGGCGCCTGCTGTCGTCGATGCGGCAGGTCTTCATCGGCGGTGAGGCCGCCAAGCCCCCGGCCGTACAGGCGTTCCGGCGGATGTTCCCGGACGTGCGGGTGACCAACACCTACGGACCTACCGAAGCCTCGATCGGCTCGGTGTTCCACGCCGTCGGCGACGACGACCGACAGGTCATCCCGCTCGGCCTGCCGCTGCCGAACACGGCCGTGCTGCTGCTGGACGAGCACGGCGCACCCACCCCGCGCGGCGACGTCGGCCAGATCCACCTGGCGGGCGTGTGTCTCGGCGCGGGCTACCACGGCGACGCGGCCCGCACCCGCCAGGTGTTCGTGCCGAACCGCTACCCCGGGGTCCCCGGCGACCTGCTCTACCGCACCGGGGACTTCGGCTGGGTACGCGACGACGGCCTGCTGATGTTCACCGGCCGGCGCGACGCCCAGGTCCAGATCGCCGGGGTACGCGTCGACCTCGGCGAGATCGAGTGCACCCTCGCCACGCTGCCCGGTCTGCGCCAGGTGAAGGTGCTGGTGGACGAGGCCGGTGCCACCGCCGCCCTGGTCTGCTTCTATTCGGCGGACGGCGAGGTCGGCGAGGAGACGCTGCGCGAGCACGCCCGTGCCGGACTGCCCGGTGAGCTGGTGCCCGGCCGGTTCGTCCGCCTCGACGGCCTGCCGTTGCTCGCCAACGGCAAGGTGGACCAGCAACGCCTGCGCGGGCACCTCGCGGAGGCACCGGCGGGCAACGGCGGGCCCGGTCCGACCTATCCGGCGGGGAGCGTCGAGGCGCGGATCGCCCAGATCTGGGCCCGGGTGCTCGGCTTCGGCGCGTACGACGGGGACTTCTACTGCCTCGGCGGGACCTCGCTCGGTGTCGCCCGACTCGCGGTCGACCTGGAGCGTACGTTCGGAGTGCGGCTCGCCGCCCGCGACCTGGTCCGGGCCTCCACCATCGCGGCCCAGGCGGAACTGGTCCGGGGCGGCCGGTCCCTGCCGGTGCCCACCGCCGTGCCGCCCGAGCTGGCCCGGGACGCCCGGCTCGGCGACCTGGGCACCGCTTCGCCGCGACCGGCCGAGGATCCGGGCGCGATCCTGCTGCTCGGGGCGACCGGTTTCGTCGGCGCACAGGTGCTCGCGGCGCTGGTGGCCCACGGCGACCGGCCGGTGGTCTGCCTGGTCCGGGCGGCCGACGACGAGGCCGCCTCGGATCGGGTGGCCGCCGCGCTGGCCGCGACCGGGACGGCTGCGGTACATCGCTGGTCCGCGCTCGCCGGTGACCTGGCCCGACCGCTCCTCGGTCTTCGCGGTGACGACTGGCGGCGGCTGTGCCACCAGGTCGGCACGATCGTGGACGCGGCGGGCCGGGTGGACACCCTCCGCGACTACCTCGATCTGCGCGACACCAACGTGCACGGCCTGCGGACGCTCGTCGACCTCGCCGGCACGCAGGTCCGCAAGAGGCTGGTCACGCTCTCCACCACGACGGTCCGGAGCACACCCGGTACGCCGTTGGCCGAGTCGTTCCTCGCGCCCACGTCGGCACCGCCGGTCGACGGCTACAGCCAGTCCAAGTGGGTCGCCGAACAGCTCGTCCGGGGTGCCGCCGCGCAGGGCGTACCCGCGACCGTCGTCCGGCTCGGTGAGGTGGCGGCACACTCCCGTACCGGCTCCGCCAACCCGCGCTCGTCGGTGACCATGGTCCTGCGGCTCTGCCTGCGACTCGGCGTACGCCCGTCGACCCGGCTGTGGGTGGACTGGACACCGGTCGACGTGGTGGCCCGGATGGTGGCCGCGCTCGCCGACCCGCAGCGCCGCACGCCCGCCGAGGGTGTGCTGAACGTGGTGGCACCCGCCTCCGTCGCCGTCGCCGACCTGTTGGCCCGGCTACGCGTCGGGGACGGGCCACTGCCGGAGATCAGCTACGACGAGTTCCTCGACCGGGCCGCCGACGCGGTCGGCGACGACGAGGTGGCGCGCTGCCTCGCCGTCCTGCGTCCCCGCGCCGCGGCGGCGACCGAGCCACTGGCCGAGGTGGTCCACGACGCCCTGGTCGGCACCGAGACACCCCAGGCCACCCGGCTGGCGCGGGGACTCGGCCTCGACTGGGGCACCAGCCGGGACAGGGAGATCGACGTGATGATCGACCGTCTCAACCGGACGTACCACGCAGCGGTGGGCCGTCCTCATCTGTCCAGCGGGACAGTTCAGTGAACCGCGACCAACGGGTCCAGGAGACGCCATGAAGGTCAATCTCTACTACGCACCCTACCCCTCGCAGATCTTCCAGGGCGAGAGCGAGCCGATCAACACCGAACGGCCGCACAACCCGAAGAGCGCACTGACCACGATCGCCGCCGGGCTGCGCGCGTACGCGCCGCACTTCGGCTACTCCTGCGACATCGAGATCGTCGATCTCCAGCTCGGCGGGCAGCGGGTGAAGTACAAGTCGCTCCCGTACGGCCCGCGGGTCATGGACTGCTACCGGTACGGCACCCCGTTCGAGGAGGCCGACGAGAAGATCCGCGCGGCGGACGTACACGGCATCACCTGCAACTTCACCAACAGCGCGCAGATCGTGGCCGACCTGGCGCTGCACATCAAGCGGATCAATCCCAAGGCGATCGTGGTGGTGGGCGGGGTCGACTGCACCGCCCGCCCGCAGTACTACCTGGCCCGGGGTGCCGACGCGGTGGTGCGCGGGGAGGGCGAGCTGACCTTCGCGCGGCTGGTGGACGCGGTCTACCACAAGCGGGACCTGTCCACGGTGCCGAACATCTCGCTGCCCGGCCGGCTGATCCCCAGCAAGGTCGACTCCTCCGAGACCGTGCCGATGGACTCGATCGAGCCGATGGCGTTGGACCTCATCCCCGACCTGTCCATCTACGACGACACCGCCGAGGGGCCGCCCCCCGCGGGCGTGCAGGGCAACTTCATCTGCTGGGAGACGTCCCGGGGATGCGCGTGGCGGTGCTCGTTCTGCACCGCGCCGTCGCGGGGCGGTTACCGCTACATGAGCCTGCCGGTCATGGAGAAGCACCTCCGGGTCTTCCAGGAGTACGGCATCAAGACGATCGTCTGGCAGGAGGACAACCCGCTCTCCCGGATCCAGCAGAACGGCGCGGGCCGCTACCTGTACGACTCCGGGCGCGAGGACGTCCTCGCCATGTTCCGGATGTTCCGCGAGTACGGCTTCGCCTGGGAGTTCGCCAACGGCATCGAGTTCGGCAAGTTCATGCAGAACGGCAGCTTCGACCACGAACTCGCGGACGCGCTGCTGGGCAGCGAGACGGTCGACGGTCGCTGGGTCGGCTGCTACCGGGTGCAGATCCCGCTGGACAACATGAACGTCAAGAAGCGCCGGTTCCCCAAGCTGCTCGGCTTCGACGAGCAGGTGAACGTGCTGGCCACCATGCTCACCGACCACGGCGTCGGCCACCAGACGTACGACCTGTTCATCGGCTACCCGGAGCACGACCGCGAGGGCATCGACATCTTCACCGACTACTGCATGCGGTTGAAGGAGGAGCTGACCTCGGTCGGCAAGGGCAGGTACAAGCCGTACTTCAACGTGTTCAACCTGTCGCTGCTGCCGGGTGCCCGCGACTGGGTCACGCTGCGCTCGCTGCTCCAGTTCGACATCGACGAGAACCCCGAGGTGATCGGGATCTTCCTGTCGGCCATCAACACCGACCACTTCACCTACTGGGACATCTACCAGAAGCGTCTCGAAATGACGAACATGCTCAACGACCGCGAGATGCACCGTCTCTACGACGGCATCTACGCGGGTTGACGGGAGGTACGGCCATGCGCGTCACCCTCTTCTACGCCCCGTACCCGGGGCAGTCGTTCCGGGACGAAGGAACCACGATCAGCCCGGTCCGGGTCCGCAACCCCAAGAGCGCTCTCGTCACGTTGGCCGCCGGAACGCGCGCGTACCTGCGGGAGTGGGGTGTCGACGCGGAGTTCCGGATCGTCGACACCCAGGTCGACGCCGGGGAGCCCGAGCACTACGCCTCGTTCGCGTACGGGCCCCGCACCGTCGACTGCATCCGCTACGGCGGCGCCTTCGAGAACTACGCGGACGAGGCCCGGGCCGCCGACGTCATCGGCATCTCGAACAACTTCACCAACTCGGCCCGGGTGGTGGCCGACTTCGCCAAGTTCCTCAAGAAGATCAACCCGAACGCACTGGTCGTGGGCGGCGGGATGGACGTCACCGCCCGGCCCGAGTGGTACCTCGCCAACGGCTTCGACGTGGTGATCCAGCTCGAAGGCGAGCAGACCTTCGCCCGGGTGATCCAGGCCCGGGCCACCGGCAAGCCGATCGAGGAGTCGGTGCTGAGCCGTCGGATCGGCGACGGCCTGGTCATCATGGGCGGCCCCCAGCTCAACCTGGCCGAGCTGCCGCCGATGGCACTCGACCTGATCGACGACCTGTCCGTCTACGACGACACCGGCGAGGGCCAGCCGCCGATGACGGTACGGGCGCCGTTCACCTGCTTCGAGACCTCGCGCGGCTGTTACCGGACGTGCTCGTTCTGTGCGACGCCGATGCGCGGGCACTACCGCTACATGAAGCCGGACGTGGTGCGTCGACACTTCGACTACTTCCGGTCGGTCGGCATCTCGAACATCCTCTTCCAGGAGGACAACACGCTCTCCCGGATCCAGCGGTCCGGCCGGGGCACGCTGCTGCACGACTCCGGCCGTGAGGACACGCTGGAGATCTTCCGGATCGCCCGGGAGTACGAATTCTCCTGGGAGTTCGCCAACGGGCTCGAATTCGGCAAGTTCCTGGACCTCGGCGAGGTGGACCGGGAACTGATGGAGACGCTGTTCTGGAACGACACCAGCGGCGACCGGTGGATCGGTTGCTATCGGGTCCAGATCCCGTTGGAATACCTCGGTGACGAGCCCACCCAGAAGTTCCGTAAGCTGCGTCCGTTCCAGGAGCAGATGCGGATCATCACGTCCATGCTGGACCTGGGCGTCCGATACCTGACGTTCAACATGCTGATCGGGCACGACGACGATGACCAATCGATGATCGACATGTACCTGGACCGGTGCCTCGAACTCAAGGACCGGCTGGTCGAGGCCAGTCCCGAGGCGACCAACTACTTCAACGTGTTCAACCGGACACTGCTGCCCGGCACCGCCGACTTCCGGAAGAAGGCGGACCGGCTCGCCTTCGACATCGAGCAGACCCCGGAGGTGATCAGCGTCTACCTCTCGCCGATGCCGTCCAAGCACCTGTCCTACTACGAGTTGTTCGAGCAGCGGCTCCGGCTCACCGAGGCGCTGAACGGATCGCTGATCGACCAGTACGACGGGATCTACCGGCCGCGTGCCGGTGCCGACGCCGCCCCGGTGGCCTGATTGGACGCCCGTGTCGCTGGTTGACGCCGTCGGGCGGTACGTCGAACTCTGGCGTACCCCCGGCGTACCCCGGGTGATGCTGCCCGCGATGCTCGCCCGACTGCCGGTGGCGATCGAACCACTCGCGATCTTCCTGCACGTCAGTGAGAAGACCGGGTCCTACTCGGCCGGTGCGACCGCGCTCGCCCTCTTCTCCGGCGGCCTGGCGGTCGCCTGGCCGGTGCACGGGCGACTGATCGACCGCCACGGGCTGCGTCGGGTGCTGCCGGTGCTGGCCATGCTGCACGCGGTGGCACTGGTCGGGTTCGTCGCCGCGAACCAGGGGCCCGGCTGGATGCTGATCTCGTCCGTGGTGCCGGTGGCGCTCACCATGGCGCCGGTCGGCTCGACCGTCCGGGCGGCCTGGGCGCTGATCCTGCCGCCCGGGCCGAAGCTGAACACCGCCAACGCCCTGGAAGCGGTGCTGATCGAGGTGTTCTTCGTGATCGGGCCGGCGGCGACCGGCCTGTTCACCAGCGTCTTCAGCGCGTTGGCCACCACTCTGCTGGCCGGCGGCATGCTGGTGGTCGGCTCGCTGCTCTACGGCAGCGCCCCGGCCGTCGCCACGCTGCGCAAGCCGGGCGAGGCGGCGGAGGCCGAGGCGACGACCGGCGACGGTCCCGGGCGCACCCGGCGGCCGTGGCGGATCCCGGGCGTGGTGGCGATCCTGGTCGCCGCCGGTGCCGCCGCAGCCGCCTTCGCCGTCCTGGAGGTCGCGGTGCCGGCCACCGTGTCGGCGCACGGCAGCACGGCCGCGACCGGGGTGGCGCTGCTGTCGCTGCCCCCGGCCGCGAGCGTCCTCGGCGGGCTGGTCTGGGGGGCGCGACAGCACACCCGCCGAGCGGTGAACCGCTACCTGGTGCTGCTGGCGGTGGCGTTGGCCTGCATGATCCCGCTGGTCTTCGCCACCTCGATCCCGGTGCTCGCGGTCTGCCTCTTCCTCGCCGGCCTGCCGTTGGCGGCGCTCAGCGCCGAGGAGTTCGGGCTGCTCGGCCAACTGGTGCCCAAGACGGTGATCAACGAGTCGTTCGCTCTGGCCGCGACGATGATGGCGGTCGGCAGTGCGGCGGGCACCCTGCTGGCCGGCGCGGTCCTGGGCTGGTTCGGCCCCGCCGAGGCGCGTCTGCTGTCCCCGGTGGCCGCGCTCGTCGCACTCGCGGCCGTCTTGTGGGTGCGGGATACGCTGAGTCGCGTCGATGCCCCGGTCAGTGTCGGCAGCGCATCGTGACCGGCTGAGTCACCAGTCGCCGGGCACCACCGGGCCGGGATCCGCAGCAGCAGCGAGGGGGGACGCGTGTCCGGTTTCGGGGGGAGCGACTACTACGGCGTCCGCAGGTGGGAGATGTCCACCGAGGAGGCGCTCGACCGGGCCTGGGTCGGTGTCGACGACGTCGACCTGGTGATCGTCACCGATCCGGCCCGGGACCGGTGGGCGGATCTGACGGCGTCGGGTTTCCGACTCAAGCCACGCTGGGTGACCTGGGGGCGGCGTACGCCGGAGCGGACGGCGGACTTCCTGGCCGCCCTGCCGAAGGCGGAACGGCAGAACGTCCGCCACGCGCTGCGGTACGTCGAGTCGGCGGGGCTCGACGTCGAGGTGCACGACCGGATCGACCCGGTCCTGTTCGACGAGTTCCTCGACGTCTACGACGCGCAGATCGCCACCATGCCGTACGGCCTGCCCGCCGCACACGCGGTCACCGCCACCGAGGCCGGGCTCGCCGACTTCGTACTCGTCACCGCCCGGTCCGCCGGTGAACTGGTCGGCGCGGTGATGTGCCGGGTCACGCCCGAGGCGCTGCGGGTGGCCTTCTCGGCCGCCCGGCCACAGGCCCGACGAGGGATGATCAGCCGCGCGCTCTACGTGGCCGCGTTCGAGGAGAGCGCCCGGCGCGGACTCCCGTGGATCTCGCTCGGCACCGACCCGACCCTGTACGGCCACATCGCGCAGGCGGGGCTGTTCAGCTTCAAGAGCCGCCTCGGGTTCGTACCGGTCCCGCTGCACCACCTCGACCCGGACGACGACGGCTGCGACGAGGCCGAGTTGGTGCTGCGTACCGACCGGCTCGCCGACCCGGTGCTGAGCCTCTGCTACGCCCGACCGCCCGACCGGGCGGCCACCTGGACGGACCCGCTGCCGATGCGGCTGGACGTGCTGAGTCCCGCCGTCGGGCTGGACCTGCGTCCGTACCGGGCGTCGTTCGTGACCGAGGTGGTCGCGGCACCCCCGCACGGAGTCCCCGGCCACAGCGTCGACACGACCACCGCCGACACCGACGAGACCATCGTGATCGTCGACCCGTTCTCCACCGGCGCGCTCCTGGCACCCGAGTTCGCCCGGCACGGTCGGCGCTGCGTCGCCGTCCTCACCGGCACGATCAACGAGCGCTACGCCGCCGGGCTGCGCCGGGAGCAGTTCGTCGACGTGCTGACCGCGTCCGGCGAGGGTCCGGCGGCCCTCCGGCAGCTCGCCGACCGGCTCGTACCGCTGCGGCCGGGCCACGTGATCCCGGGCTGCGAGTGGGGCGTCGACCTGGCCGACGACCTCGCCGCCGAGCTGGGGCTGCCGGGCAACTCCCGGACCGATGACCGGCCCCGGCGGCAGAAGCCGGCGATGATGGCCGCCGCCGCCCGCGCCGGCCTGCGGGTGCCGCTGGGCACCCAGGTCCGCAGCATCGAGGAACTCGACGAGTGGCTGGCCGCGACGCGGGTGCTCCCGGTCGTGGTCAAGCCCGCCGCCAGCGCCGGTTCCGAAGGGGTGCACTTCTGCGCGGACGGCGCCGAGGCCCGGTCGGCGGCGGGCAAACTGCTCGGCTCGGCCAACGCGATGGCCCAGGTCAACGACTCGCTGCTGGTGCAGGAGCAGTTGGTCGGCCAGCAGTACTTCGTCAACAGCGTGAGCCTCGACGGCCGGCACCACGTCCACGAGATCTGGCGCGACGACCGGATCTTCGTCGACGGGCGGCCGGTGTACGACCGGCAGGTCCTGCTGGACGGCGCGGGCGAGATCCAGGACCGGGTGCAGATCTTCGTCGAGCGGGTCCTGGACGCGCTCGGCGTGCACGACGGGCCAGCGCACACCGAACTCTTCGTCGACGACCGGGGGCCGGTGCTGATCGAGTCCGGTGCTCGCCTCGAAGGGGGCGTCACGCCGGACGGGCCGAGGCAGGCGACCGGGGAGAGCCAGCTCTCGCTGACCGTGGAGCGGTACGCCGCTCCTGAGCGCTTCCGTCGCCGTCTCGGCACCGGCTACCGCCGCCACCGCGCCCTCATGGTGGTCTGCCTGGTGGCCCCGTACGACGGTCTGATCGCCGACGGTGCCGCCGACCGCCTGGCCGAGCTTCCCTCGGTGTTGTGCGGGTCGGCGTTGAACCTGCTGCCGGACACGCCGGTGCACCGGACCGTCGACCTGTTCACCTCGCCCGGCCACCTCTATCTGATCGCCGACGATCCGAGCCGTCTGGAGGAGGATTACCAGCGCATTCGTGCCCTCGAACAGGACGCTCTCTACAAGCACAGGTAGGGGCCGATCTTCGTTGAGTGGACGGATATCCTGTGCGCTGATCTCCTGAATGAGGAACAGATGGACGAGTTCACCTATCGCGACGGCACGCTGCACTGTGAAGGGGTCCCGCTGACCTCGGTGGCCGAGCGTTTCGGCACACCCACCTACGTCTATTCGGCGAGCACCCTGATCGACCACTACCGTCGCTTCGCGAAGGCGTTCGACGCGGTCAACCCGCTGGTCTGTTTCTCGGCGAAGGCGCTGAGCAACGTGCACCTGCTCCGCCTGCTCGGTCGGGAGGGCGCCGGTGTCGACGCGGTCAGCGGCGGCGAACTGCACCGGGCGATGCTGGCGGGCGTAGACCCGGAGCGCACCGTGCTCGCCGGGGTCGGCAAGTCGGAGGCGGAGCTGCGCGAGGCGGTCGTCCGCAACATCCGCTGCATCAACGTCGAGTCCGAGGCCGAGGTCGAGCTGCTGTCCCGGATCGCCCGCCAGGAGGGCAAGCGTCCCCGGCTGGCGATCCGCGTCAACCCGGACGTGGCACCGGACGACCGGACCCCGGCACGGACGACCACCGGGACCCGGGGCGGCAAGTTCGGCGTGGACATCGACCGCGCCGGGGCGCTGTTCACGAAGGCCGCCACCGACGAGGCGCTGCGCATCGAGGGCTTCCACGTCCACCTGGGCAGCCCGATCTTCGACCCGCAGGTGTACGCCACCGCCCTCGATCGGCTGCTGGCCCTGGTGGCCCAGCTCGAACAGGCCGGGCACCGCATCACCACGCTCAACCTGGGCGGTGGTTTCCCCGCCGAGTACGTCGACCGCACCGCGCCGAGCTGGGACGACTTCGCCGAGGCGATCATCCCCCGGCTGACCGGGTTCGCCCGGCTCGGCGGTCAGGTCATCTTCGAGCCGGGTCGGACGATCGCCGCCAACGCCGGTGTGCTGGTCAGCACCGTCCGCTACCTCAAGCAGGCCGGTGAGCGGCAGCTCGTGGTGCTCGACGCGGGCATGACGCACCTGGCCCGGGCGGCGATGTACGACAGTTACCACTTCATGTGGCCGGTCCAGCCCCCGGCGGACGCCACGCCGGTCTCCCGGGACGTCTCCGGCCTGGCCGGGCTGACCTCGTACGACGTGGTGGGCCCGATCTGCGAGTCCAGCGACTACCTGGCGCGGGGTCGCTCGCTGCCCGAGCTGGAGCCCGGCGCGCACTTCGCGATCTTCACCGCCGGGGCGTACGGCATGACGATGACCAGCAACTACAACAGCCAGCAGCGGCCCGCCGAGGTGCTGGTGCACGGCGACCAGGTGACGTTGATCCGCCGCCGGGAGACCTACGACGACCTGGTGGCTCTGGAACTGTTCGACGACGGCGTCAGCCAGGGGAGTTGATGGACGACCTGTCGGTCACCACCCGACGTTCGGTCACCGAGATCGGCGAGGACGTGTGGAACGGTCTCGCCGCCGGTGACGGCTTCTACCTCGGCTACCCGTGGGTGGCCTGGTCGGAGACCGACAGGTCGTTCGACACCACCTACCTCGTCGTGCAGGACGCGGCGGGCACCACGCTGGCGGCGGTGGCCACCTACCTGTGGCACGGCGCGAGCGTGCCGTCGATGAACCTGGCCTACAGCCCGAGCCACATGGCCGAGGAGAACCTCGGGCGGTCGCTGTCGCCCGAGGAGCACGCGGCGTTCCTGCCGGTGCTGCTGGTGGGTTCGCGGGCCGGCTACCACGGTGCGGTGGCGATCGCCGACGATCTCACCGCCGACCGGCGCGACGCCGTGCTGACCGCCCTCTTCACCGAGGTCGAGGCGTTGGCGGCGCGGCTCGGCGCGGCCAGCGTCGCGCTGCTCTACACCCCGGTGGCGAACGTCGAGGCGTACCTCGCCGCCTGGACGCGGGCGGTCGGCCCGGACGGTCCGCCGCCGGTGGCCGCGCCGCTGTCCGCCGAGGCGGTGCTGCCGGTGCACGTCGGCGAGGGCTCCGCCGCGACGGCCGGACGCCGCGAGTGGCGGCGGGAACGCCGCCGGTACGAGGCCGCCGTGGACCGGGTCGAGACGGTGCCGCTCTCCGCCTGCGTGGACGTGATCGCCCCGCTGCTCGGCGCGACGCAACGCAAGTACGGCGGCCCGGACACGGACGCCGACATGCACGCCTACTTCGCCTCGCAGGTGCCGTCGCTCGACGCGTACAGCCACGTGCTCCTGGAGTACACGGGCGACACCGTGGTCGGGTTCAGCCTCAACTACCTGTGGCCCGACGGGGTGTACGTCCGCGCCGCCGGGTTCGCCGAGGGGGCCGCGCCCTACTCGTACTTCAACCTCAGCGTGTACCGACCACGGGAGCTGGCGGCGGAGCGCGGCCTGGGCCTGGTCCACCTCGGCGCCGGCACGTACGGCGCCAAGCGCGCCCGGGGCGCCGAACCGCGCTGGACGGCCGGTCTGGTCCGGCCGCCGGTCGGTGTATCCGCCGAGATCGTGCGTTCCTTCGCGTCGCCCGGCTCCGACCATCAGCAGGCGGTACGCGTGTGGGGCGACGACACACCCCCTCAACCCCCTCGGGCACCGGAGAGGTGACACATGCGCTACCGCAGGTTCGGCCGACTGTGCTGGCAGGTCAGTGAGGTCTCGTACGGCATGTGGGGCGTCGGCGGTGGTCTGCACGGTTGGACCGGCGTCGAGGACGACGAGAAGGTCGCGGCCCTCCAGCGCGCCGTGGACCTGGGCTGCAACTTCTTCGACACCGCCTGGGTGTACGGGCGCGGGCACAGCGAACGGGTGCTGGGCGAGCTGGTACGCGCCAACCCGGACACCCGGCTGTACGTCGCCACCAAGGTGCCGCCGAAGGACATGCGCTGGCCGTCGACCCGTGAGTCCACCCTGGACGACGTCTTCCCGCCCGAGCACATCGAGGAGTACGTCCACACGAGTCTCGGCAACCTCGGCCTGGACGCCATCGACCTGTTGCAGTTGCACGTCTGGGAGGACTCCTGGGCGGACGACCCGCGCTGGCAGCGAACCCTCACCGGGTTGCGTGAGCAGGGCCTGATCGGCGGCATCGGCGTCTCGGTCAACCGCTGGGAGTCCTGGAACGGCGTCCGCGCGTTGGCCACCGGGCTGGTCGACGCGGTCCAGGTGATCTACAACATCTTCGACCAGGCGCCCGAGGACGACCTCTTCCCGGCGGCGGCGGAACACGACGTGGCGGTCATCGCCCGGGTGCCGTTCGACGAGGGCACCCTGACCGGCACGTTGACGACGGAGACGACCTGGCCGGACGGAGACTGGCGCAACTCGTACTTCGTGCCGGAGAACCTCGCCGCGAGTGTCGCGCGGGCCGAGGAGTTGCGCGGGGACCTGCCGAGCGGGATGCCGATGCCGGAGGCGGCGCTGCGGTTCATCCTCGCCGAACCTCGGGTCGCCACCGTCATCCCCGGCATGCGCCGGGTCACTCACGTCGAGCGCAACCTCGCGGTCAGCGACGGGCAGCAGCTCGACCCGGCGCTGCTGGAGACCCTGCGCGGGCACCGGTGGTCACGCCAACCGACCTGGTGGTCCCAGTAGCCGGGTCAGGTCGGGGACGGGGTCAGCCGGGTACGCGGACCGGCGCGCAGCACCCCGGAGGGCAGGCGTCGACCGGTCAGTTCCTCGGCCAGCTCGGCCACCTCGATCAGGGCGTCCAGGTCGATGCCGGTGTCGACGCCCATGTCGTGCAGCATGTGCACCGCCTCCTCGGTGGCCAGGTTGCCGCTGGCGCCGGGCGCGTAGGGGCAGCCACCCAGGCCACCCACGCTGGCGTCGAACTCCGTCACACCCAGTTCCAGGGCGGTCAGCAGGTTGGCCAACGCCGTACCCCGGGTGTTGTGGAAGTGCAGCAGCACCGGCACGTCCGCGTCGCGGTCGCGTACGGCGGTGACGAGGTCACGGACCCGTCGGGGCGTACCCATGCCGGTGGTGTCGCCGAACGCGACGCGGTCGGCGCCGTCGCGGACCACGCGGTCGACGATGGCGGCGACGCGGGCCGGGTCGACGTCCCCCTCGTAGGGGCAACCGAAGCTGGTCGCGATGATCACCTCGGCGGTGGCTCCGGCCTGGTGCAGCAGGTCGATCAGCTCGGCGATGTCGTCCAACGACTCGTCGGTGCCCCGGTTGACGTTGCGGCGGTTGTGCGTGTCGCTGGCCGAGACGACCACCTCGATCTCGGTGAAGCCGGCGGCCAGGGCGCGCTGCGCGCCTCGGGTGTTCGGCACCAGCGCCGAGTAGCGGACCCCGTCGACCTTCGCCGCCCGCTGCCACACCTCGTCGGCGTCGGCCATCTGCGGGATCGCCCGGGGGTGCACGAACGACACCGCCTCGATCCGCCGTACGCCGGTGCGGGAGAGTGCGTCGAGCAGGCGTACCTTGGCCTCGGTCGGGATCGGCTCCTCGTTCTGTAGCCCGTCTCGCGGCCCGACCTCGCGGATCGACACGGACGTCGGCAGCTCCGCCATCTCGGCATCACCTCACTGTGACACTCACCTGTCGCTGACCACCCAAGCATGTCACGTCGGGCGGTGATCGCCACGGTCCCGAGGTGCCCGCCCCGGGCGTCGCGGCGGGCACCTCGGGACCTGGCGGGGTCAGCGCATCCGGGAGACGATGCCGGTGTCGTAGTCGCCGGAGACGAACTCCGGGTTCTCCAGCAACTCGGCGAAGAACGGCAGGTTGTTCTTGGGACCGGCCAGCGCGAATCCGGCCACCGCCGCACGGGCCCGGTCGATCGCCTCGGCACGGGTGGGCGCGTCGACCACGAGCTTGGCCATCAGGCTGTCGTAGAACGGGGTCACGGTGTTGCCGGCGACGTAGCCGGAGTCGACGCGTACTCCGGCACCGGTCGGCTCCACCCAGGTCTGCACCACTCCCGGGCCGGGCAGAAAGCGCTTCGGGTCCTCGGCGTTGATCCGCAGCTCGATGGCGTGCCCGCGCGGCGTCAACGCGTCCGGGTCGAAGGTCGGCGTCAACCCGGCGGCCACCCGGAGCTGCTCCTCGACCAGGTCCAGGCCGTAGACCAGCTCGGTGACCGGGTGCTCCACCTGAAGCCGGGTGTTCATCTCCAGGAAGAAGAATTCTTCGGAGGTGGGGTCGAGCAGACACTCCACCGTGCCCGCGTTGCGGTACGTGACCGCCTCACCGGCCCGGACCGCCGCCGCCAACAGGCGGGTACGCAGTTCCGGCGAGACCGCCGGTGACGGCGACTCCTCGACCAGCTTCTGGTTGCGGCGCTGCACCGAGCACTCGCGCTCGCCCAACGCCACCACCCGGCCGTCGGCCAGCCCGAGGATCTGCACCTCGACATGACGTACCCGGGGGAAGTAGCGCTCGATCAGCACCGAGCCGTCGCCGAACATCCGCTCGGCGAACGCGCGCACCTTGTCGTACTCGCTGTCCAGCGCGGCCTCGTCGACGGCGACGCCCATGCCCATGCCGCCACCGCCCGCGGCGGCCTTCACCATCACCGGGTAGCCGATCTCGGCCGCCGCGGCGCGCGCCGCCGGCAGGTCCGCCGCCGGTTCGGTGGTGCCGGGTGCCACCGGCACACCGGCCGCAGTCATCAGGTTCCGCGCATTGATCTTGTCGCCCATCGCGCTGATCGCGTCCGCGTCGGGTCCGACCCAGATCAGACCGGCCGCCTCGACCGCACGGGCGAAGTCGGCGTTCTCCGACAGGAAGCCGTAGCCGGGGTGGATCGCCTGCGCACCGGTCGACTCGGCGGCGGCCAGGATCGCTTCGGCGTTGCGGTAGCTCTGCGCCGGGTTGGCCGGTCCGACACAGATCGCCTGGTCGGCTTCGGTGACGAACGGCAGGTCGGTGTCGGCCTCCGAGTGCACCGTGATCGCGCGTACCCCGAGCCGCTTGGCGGTACGGATGATCCGGCGGGCTATCTCACCTCGGTTGGCGACCAGCAACGACTCGATCATGCTTCCTCCGCGTTCCATTTTGTGGGACGCGGGCAAGCCAACCACGGCAGCCTGCATGTAAGGAAGGGTCCCCTGCTAACGCCTGCGGTATAGCAGGGGACCCTTCCTAACACTCAAGCTGCCGGCGGGTCGGTCGGGGCGAGCAGGGCGGCCAGGGTCGCGGCACGCAGCAGTTCGGCCCGACGTCGACGGTCGACCTCGCCACCGAGGAACGGCGTGGAGTTCATCAGACCGAAGGCGGCGTGCGCCAACACCCGTGCCTCGCCCGCCGGCAGGCCCGGGTGCAGCGCGGTCAGCACGATGACCCACTCCTCGACATAGAGGCGCTGGAGTCGCCGGATACGCCGCCGTGGCTCCTCGGGCAACCGGTCCAGCTCGTGCAGGTGCAACGCGATGACGGCCGGGTTGGCCAACGCGAAGTCGACGTGGAAGTCGATCAGCGACTCCAGGACCGCCCGCGGGTCGCCGGGATGCGCGGCGGACCGCTGCCGACCGCCCTCCAGCAAGCCCTCACTCACCGGCACGAGCGCGGCGACCAGCATCGCCTCCTTGCCGGCGAAGTGGTGGTAAAGCGCCGGGCCGGTCACCCCGGCGGCGGCGCCGATGTCGTCCATCGACACGCCGTGGTAGCCGCGGGAGGCGAACAGCCCCACCGCGATCTCCAGAATCTCGTCCTTGCGGGACCGGCGCCGCCCCGACCCCGTGGCCCCGCTGCTCCCGCCCCGGGCCTGCTGCTCCACCGTCACCGGGTCAGCGTAGACCCACCGGGAAAGAGACGGGGGCCCTTGGTTACCCGTCAGTCCGATTACCGGGAAAGGCCCACGAATCCCCAGGTCGTCAGTGGTCGTGATCCAGGTCGTGCTGCTTGCGCAGGTCGGTCGCCTCCGCCGAGCGACCCAGCTCGTCCAGCGCGCGGGCGAGCAGCCAGGCGGCCTGGGCCGTCGGCCTCGACCCGGTCGGCAGACCGCCCAGGACCTCGCGCAGCACCGGCTCCGCCTCGGCCGGTCGGCCCTGCCGCAGCAGCAACTCGCCGGTGAGGATCTCCACCTGTGCCGCCTCGCCGAACGCCTCCACGGACCGCAGTCGGTGCGCGACCCCGGCCAGCCGGTCCAGCGCCTCGTCCTCCCGGTCGTCCGCAGCCAGCACCCGCGCCGCCGTCTCGGCGGCCAGCGACACCTCGTAGATCACCGGCGGCTCGTCGGCGGCTCCGGCGGTCAGCTCACCGGCGAGCCGGTCGGTCGTCTCGACCGCGCGCAACGCACTGGCCGTCTCCGCGGCCCAGAGGTACGCCGAGGCCTCCCGACGACGGGCCCGCAGTTCGTCGAGGTGTTGTCCGGCGAGCTGGTACGCCGAGGCGGCGGCCGCGAACTTCTGCCCCGCCGCCGCATCCCGGTCGGCCTGGTAGAGGATGTCCCCGGCGTCCTCGAACACCTGCGCCCGGTGCGGGAGATTGTCCGGCCCGTCGAGGTTCTCGGCGAGCCGGTCGAGCAGCGTCAGTGCCGCGTCGATCTCGCCGAGCCCCTGGTAGATCCCGGCCAGCAGGTGTCGGGCCGCGTCGGCGTCCGCCTGGTGACCGAGCCGGTCCAGACCGGCCACCGCCTCCTCGGCCACCTCGGCCGCCTCACCGAGCCGCCCGGCCAGGCGGTACGCGTTTGCCAGCTCCCACCGCAGGTAGGCGTCACCGGCCTCGCCCCGCTCGACGCAGAGCGCCACCGCCTCGGTGTAGTCCTCCACCGCATCGTCGGCCCGCCGAGCCGCCACCAGCGCACGGGCGCGCGCGACACGCACCGCCAGGAACGACGGCTCGGTGGCATGGGACATCGCCTCGTCGCAGGCGGCGACCGCCTCGACCGGATCGTCGGCGGCACCCGCGTACGCCAGCGCGCTGGCGACGATCATGTCGTCCGCGCCCGCCTCGCGGGCGAGCACGCGGGCCCGCTCCACGCCGGGCAGGAACTCCTCCTGGTCGTCGAGGTGTTCCAGGATGCGCACCCGATGCAGCGCGATCCGGGCACTCAGGAACCGGTCCGTGGTGGCAGCGGCGGCCCGCTCGGACGCCGCCAGCGCCTCCGTCCAGCGTTCCCGGTTGCCCAGCGCCACCGCGAGCCGGTCGAAGGCGGCGGACCGCTGCCGGTCGTCACCGTGCACGTCGAGGAACTCCGCAGCGGCACTGACCAGAGCGAACCCTTCCTCGCTGGGCCCGTCCCCCTCGTCGAGCAGCACACCGATCCGGCTGGCGACGACCTGGGCGCGAGTGAGGTCGGGCAACTCCTCGTACGCCGCCATCGCCACCCGGTTGGCGGTCAGCGATCCGGCGACGTCGTTGACGTCGATCAGCTCGGCGGCGCGCAGCTCCAGTCGGCGGGCGTGCTGGCGCGGCGTCAGCTCCACGGTGCCGAATCGCTCGTCGAACGCGGCCAACACCGTACGCAGCCCCGCCCGATCGTGGGCGGCCCACCGCTGCTCGGCCAGATCCAGCAACTCCTCCGTGTCGGCCTCGGCCGGTACGACGAACTCCGCCGACCGGCGCGGGGCGGGCACCTTGGCGTCGCCGGCCGGGGCGGAGCCCGCCGCAGACGTGTCGACACCGTCGAGCGCGGGACGCGGGCCCGGCGACACGGCACGACGCCGCAGGCTCGCCGAGAGGGGCAGATGGTCACCGACCGGCGTCACGGCCAGTCGCCGGGCGATGCCCTCGGACTGGTTGCTGTTGCCGTTGCGGGCGTCGAAGCGGACGGCGAGCGCGGTCGCCGTCTCGGTCAGCTCGGCGGCGAGCGCACCCAGCGTCACCTCGGCGGCGGGCCGCTCCCCGAAGGCACGGCGGTGCACGGTCAGCGTCTGGTCGTCCACCTGGCGCAGCGCGGCGGCGGCCGACGCGGCGAAGTGCATCGCGGCACCCGGCGAGGGAGCCCGGTCCAGCCAGTCCAGGTGCCGCTCGACGATCTCCAGCGCCCGCGCGTCGTTGCCGGTCAGCGTGCAGAACTCGATGTGCTCGCTGACGTCCCACAGGTCGGCGATGCTGCCCCGGTGCCGTCGGTACGCCTCCCGGTGCGCGTTGCGCGCCTCGTCGCGCCGCCCGCTGTGCAGGTACGCCGGAAGCAACGCGGTGAGGATTCCCTGCGGCTGCTCGGTGCAGCTCAGCCGTCCGCTCAACACCGGCTCGGCGAGCGCCACGGCCTCGTCGTGGCGGCCGGTGCGGCTCAGGTGGTTGACCTGCGTGGTCGGGTCACAGCCCGCGCAGTCGGAGAGCTGGTCGCGGGGCGTGGTCAGCCACTTGCGGTACCACTCCTCGGCCTGCTCCCGGTCGCCGAGGTGGTCGGCGACCCGGTAGCGGTACTTGTAGACGGCCTGGAGGCTGTGCCCGCCCTCGCGGTAGCGCCGCTCCATGTCGTCGAGCACCGCGTGGGTGCGGTCCAACGGCACCTCGGGGAAGCTCAGCATCCCGTTGACCATGTGCTTGAAGTGCCAGAGCAGGTGCTGGGCGTACCGCTGGTGGTAGGGCTGCGGGTCCTTGTCGAACTCGGCCAGGCACCAGGCGAAGACGACGAACGACTTGGCCGGCTCGCCGCCGTAGATGTACGTGCTGATGCCCTGGCTGCGGACCGCGAAGGCGAGGTGCCGGTCGTCAGCGGCGTCCGCCCGGCGCAGCAACTGCTCCAGCGCGGCGACCTGCCCGATGCCGTACGGCATCTCGCTGGTCTGGTGCAGCATGCGCCACAGGTCCTCGTCGGCCACGACGTCTCACTCCTGTCCAGGGACGGCCCGACCCAGCAGGCCGAGGAAGGAACTGTTGAGCAGGGCGGCGTCCGCCGCGCGGATGGGGTGGTGCCCGAGCAGCAACGCCTGCCCGTAGAGCGCCTCGACGGCGAGCCCGACCAGCTCCGGGTCACCGAGTGCGGTGATCCGGCGTACCAGCGGGTTGCGGTGGTTGAGCACGAGCTGCGGGCGGTCCGCCGGGGCGGAGGCGGCCAACGCGTCGAGTACGCCGCCCCACAGCTCGTCGGCCTTGTCCCGGCTGGCCGCGAGCTGGTCGGTGAACGCGGCCGAGCGGCTGAGCAGGTAGAGCGCCGGGAGCGAGGCCGGATCGTAGGCGCGGATCAGCACCTCGCACCCGAGCCGTTCCAGGGCCCGGCCGGCGGCGGTGAGGAACGGCCGCAGCGCCAACTCGACGTGCGGTTCGAGGGCGTGGAACCGGGTGGTCAGGTCGCTCGGTTCGAGCCGTTCGATGAGCACCGTACGGTCCACGGTGGGCAGTCGCTCGATCAGCTCGCTGTCGTACGTGTAGCCGCCGTTGACCACGGCCAGGTCCTGTGCGGCGGCGACGGCCGCGAGCTGGCGGAACTCGTCCAGGCTGGCGGCGTACCGGACCAGGCCGTAGCGCTGCCGGAACTCGGCCAGGGTGAGCGTGCCGACGTTGGTGTCCATCGGCCACCACTGGTCGACCAGGTTGAGCATCTCGTCGTCGTGCAGGGCGAGCGCCTTGACACCGAGGTGGTGCACCTGGAGGAACTCGGCCAACCGGTGCGGCTGGTGCTTGGCGAGCCGGACCAGCCAGCCACGGATCTGCGTGCCGAGCGACTCACGGGTGCTGGTGAGCAGCGAGTCCTCGTAGAGCGCCTCGCGGCTGGCGGTGGGCCGCAGCTCGCTGGTGTCGACCACGCAGTGCGCGAAGAAGGCCCAGTCCGGCAGCAGTCCGTCGGCGTGCTCGGTGAGCAGCATCCGCTTGAGGTAGACCCGGTGGCCCGCGCGGGCGGCCGGATTCACCGCCGTGGGCAGGATGAAAGCCACTCCGGTCAGCCCGGCCTCCGGCACCCGCAGCGGCACCACGTCGAACGGATCGACGCCGAGCGTCTCGCGGGCGTACGCGATCAGGGCGGCCCGGTCCACGGGCACCCCCGGGCTGGTCGGCCAGGGCGGTTCCCCGGTGGTGGTCACCACGCTGCCGACCCGGACGGTCACCGGCAGCAGGCTGCCGTAGAGGCGGGCCAACTCGGTGACGGTGGCGGTGGCGTACCACTGGTCGGCGTCCTGACGCGGCACCAGGGTGACCGTGGTGCCGACCTCGGCGCGGGCCTCCTGCGGCGGGGCCAGGCGCACCGCGTAGCGGCCGTCGGCGTAGCCGGTCCAGAGCACGGTGGGATGGTCGCCGTTGCGGGTGACCACCCGGATCTCGTCGGCCACGAGGAAACACGAGAGCAGCCCGATGCCGAACTGGCCGAGGAACTCGTGGCGGGAGAAGCCCAGCTCGTCCCGTTTGGAGCTGCGGCCGATGGTGGCCAGCAGCTCGTGCACCTGCGCCTCGGTCAGCCCGATGCCGGTGTCGTGCACCCGCAGGGTGCCGTCGCCGGTCAGCTCGGGCGGCTCGATCCGCACCAGGGCCGGTGCGTCCGGCTCGGCGGCCCGGCGCGCGGTGATCGCGTCCACCGCATTCTGCATCAGCTCACGGACGTAGACCCGTGGGCTGCCGTAGAGGTGATGACTGAGCAGGTCGACCAGGCCACGCAGGTCCACCTGGAAGGTACGGTCCACGCCTTGTCCGCTCCCCGCTCCCGGATGTCGGCGCCCACCGTACCGGTGCCGGCCGACATCCGCGTGCCCGATTCCTCAGCGAGACCTCGCCGGGTGCGCCACCCTATCGGACGCGCGTTGGCTGAGTCCGGACAGCCGTAGGGCGATCCGGCGGCGGACCGGTGGCAGCGCCGCGAGCAGGCGCAGCAGCGCGTCCCGGGCGGGACGTGCGGCGGACGGCACGGTGGCGAGCCGGGTCAGCCGGTCGGCGAAGCCGGCCACCTCGTGGGCGAGGGGGCGACGCCGGGCCGCGTACTCGTCCAGCAGGGAGTCGGGCTCCCCGCCCAGCACCGCCGACAGGGTCTCGCCGAGGTCGACGGCGTCGCAGATGCCGAGGTTCATGCCCTGCCCACCGGCCGGGCTGTGCACGTGCCCGGCGTCCCCGGCGAGTAGTACCCGACCCGTGCGGAAGGTCTCCGCGACCCGTCGGTGCAGCCGGAAGCGCGAGGACCAGAGGACCTCCCGGACCTGGTCCGGCCGACGGCGCAGACCGCGCTCGTCGAGCAGTCGTTGCAGGTAGGGCAGGTCCGGCTCGGCGGGCGGGTCGGTCACGGTGGCGACCAGCCGCACCCGGTCGTCGGGCAGCGGCGCCCAGACCAGCGGTCCGCCCCGGGCGAGGAAGACCGACGCGCCGTCGCGGGGCAGCACGCTGTCCAGGCGTACGTCGGCCAGGACGAACGACTCCGCCGACCCGTCCGGGCCGGTGAAGGGGATGCCGGCCGACTCGCGGACGGTGCTGTGGATGCCGTCGGCACCGACGACCCAGCGCGCCCGGACGATCGCGTCACCGAACTGCGCCGCCACGCCGTCGGCGTCCTGACGCAGCCCGGTCAGCCGGTACGGCCGCAGCACCCGCCCGCCCGCCTCGGTCAGCCGTTCGGTGAGCACCTGTTCGGTGACCGACTGGGACACCATCAGCGCGTACCGGTGGCGGCTGGGCAGCCGGTCGAACGGCACGGTGACCAGCACCCGGTCCCGGTCGCGGGCGCTGAACCGGGCCGACGGCAGCCCGCGCGCGACCAGCGGCGCGCCCGCGCCGACCCGGTCCAGCATCTCCAACGTGTACGCGTGCACGACCGCCGCCCGTGAGGTCACCGCCGGTTCCTCCCGCTGATCGATAAGGGTGACCTCGACTCCCCGGCGAGCCAGCGTGAGCGCGGCGGTCAGGCCGGTCGGACCGGCTCCGACGATCAGGACGTCCGTGGTTCCGGGCAGCATGACGACCTCCCCCGATCCGCTTGCCAACAACTGTTGGCAAACACTTGTTGGCAACGCTAGGCGCCCCCGAACGGAGAAGTCAACACGTGTTGGCATAGCGTCGTGCACATGACGGAAGGCGTACCGCAAGAACAGCCGGCACCCGGCGGGCGCCCGCGCAACGCGGACGCGACCCGCGCGGCCATCCTGCGGGCCGCCCGCGAGCGTTTCGCGGCCGACGGCTACGACCGGGCGACGATCCGGGCCATCGCCGCCGACGCGCGCATCGACCCGTCCATGGTGATGCGCTACTACGGCAGCAAGGAGGGCCTGTTCGCGGCGGCGGCCGAGTTCGACCTGCGGCTACCGGACCTGAGCGGCACACCGGCCGACCGCCTCGGCGAGACGCTGGTCGGTTACTTCTTCACCCGTTGGGAGGGGGACACCACGCTGCCGGCGCTGCTGCGCACGGCCAGCACCAACCCGAGCGGTGCCGAGCGGGTACGCGACATCTTCGCCACCCAGCTCGGCACGGCCGTGTCCCGGGTGGTCGTCGACCCGACGGAAGCCCCCCACCGAGCCGGCCTGGTCGCCAGCCAGCTACTCGGCGTGGCCCTGACCCGGTACGTCCTGCACCTGCCCCCCATGGTCGACTTCGAGCCCGCCGAACTGGTCGCCTGGCTGGCCCCCACCATCCAGCGCTACCTGCGCGACCCGACGCCGGACTGATCCCGGCGGCGGGCACCCCGATCGCCAAGTCGATCAAGAAGTTCCGGTCAGGATCGGACGGTGGGAGCCACCAAACTTCTTGATCATCCCGGTGGGCGGCTCACCTCGGGTCGGGGCCCTTGACGACGGGAGCCCGGACCAGGTTGCCCCACTCGGTCCACGAGCCGTCGTAGTTGCGCACGCGCGGGTATCCCAGCAGGTGCCGCAGCACGAACCAGGTGTGGCTGGACCGCTCGCCGATCCGGCAGTACGCGATCACGTCGTCGTCCGGGCTCAACCCGAGCTGGTCGGCGTAGATCGTGCGCAACTCGTCGGCCGACTTGAACGTGCCGTCCTCGTTGGCGGCGGACTTCCACGGCTTGCTCACCGCACCCGGTATGTGCCCGCCGCGCAGCGCGCCCTCCTGCGGATAGTCCGGCATGTGCAGCATCTCGCCGGTGTACTCCCCCGGCGACCGCACGTCCACCAGCGGCCGGTCGGCGGCGACGTGCGCCGAGACGTCCTCCCGGAACGCCCGCACCGGCGCGTCGTCGCGCTGCGGCACCGGGTACTCCGCCCTCGGCCGGACCGGCCTGTCCCGGGTCAGCTCCCGCCCCTCGGCGATCCACTTCTGCCGACCGCCGTCGAGCAGCCGCACGTCGTGGTGACCGAAGAGGGTGAAGACCCAGAGGGCGTACGCGGCCCACCAGTTGAAGTTGTCACCGTAGAAGACGACCGTGTCGTCACGACCGATGCCCTTGGCCGCGCACAACTCGGCGAACCGCTCGGCGTCCAGGTAGTCGCGGGTCACCTGGTCGTTCAGCTCCAGGTGCCAGTCGACCTTCACGGCGCCGGGGATGTGGCCGGTGTCGTAGAGCAGCACGTCCTCGTCGGACTCGACCACGACGAGACCCTCGTCGCCGAGGTGCTCCGCCAGCCATTCGGTGGTCACCAGTCGCTGCGGGTCCGCGTACGACTGGAGTCGGGGATCGGGATCACTGGGCACAGACATGAGCCCCAAGGTACGCCGAGCAGCCGCGTCCGCGCGGGGTTGTGTGTAAGGAGGGGTCCCCTGCTAACGCCTCCGGTATAGCAGGGGACCCCTCCTTACAACGTGCAGCGAGCGGCGGCACCGCCTGGAGCGCCCGGGTCAGTCGGGGAGAGGGCTGAGGGTGGGGCGTTTCGCGGTGCGGGTGTCGCCGGAGGAGCGGCCGGTGAGGCGACGCTTGAGCCAGGGCGCCAGGTGTTGACCGGCCCAGCGCAGGTCGGCGGTACGGGCGGCCAGCCACGGGCTCGGCGTCGGCCTCGGCGGTACGAGCAGCCACTCCTCGTCACAGCCGACGCCCAGCGCACCGAGCACCTGGGCGGCGACCCGGCGGTGTCCGGCCGGCGACAGGTGCAGCCGGTCGGTGCTCCAGAGCAGCGGGTTGAGGTACGTGTCGTCGGCGTACAGGTCGACCAGGATCGCGCCGTGCCGTTCGGCGGTCTCCCCGACGGCACGGTTGAGCAACTCGATCCGGGGTGCGATCAGCCGCTGCCCCGGCAGTCGGGCCATCACGTCGGCGAACCGGAACAGCACCACGTCGGCACCGCCCGAGCGCAGTTCGCCGACGACCGAGTCGAAGCGGCCGACCAGCGCGGCCGGGTCGAAGTTGCGCCGCAGCACGTCGTTGCCACCGGCGGCGAAGCTGATCAGGTCGGGCTTCATCGCCAGCGCGGACGGCACCTGTTCGGCCACCACGTGCGGGAAGAGTCGGCCACGGATGGCCAGGTTGGCGTACCGGAACTCGGGCCCGGCCTCGGCGGCCAGCCGGGTGGCCACCAGGTCGGCCCAGCCCCGGAACGTGCCGTCCGGGTAGGCGTCGTCCAGACCCTCGGTGAAGCTGTCCCCGACCGCGACGTAACTGCGCCAGCGCACTGCTCACTCCTCGAAGCTGCGGGTAAGGCTGCCGGTGTAAAAGGCTGCCAGCACGGAAGGGCACCTTATTAACGTCTGCGGTATAGCAGGGGTCCCCTCCTAACACCTGGGAGTCTGGCACCGGTCGCATTCACCGGTCTGCCCCGCGATCGCCGAACGTGGCAGACGTCATCCGTCCGGCGACTCGGCGGGCAGGCGGCAGCGGCCGGTGCAGGCGCGCGGCGGGTCGACCGCCGAGCGACGGTACGGCCCCCAGGCCACGAACCGGGCGAACAGCTCAGGCGGCGTCGGCCCGCCGTCCGGGTCGAGCCGGAACAGGTCGTGTGTCGCCTCGAAGTACAGCCCGGACAGGTAGACGGCCAGGTCGAGCCAGCGGTCGTCGTACTCGACACGGAGCAGCAACCGCGCCTCGGCGCAGGGCCACGAGTGCCCGCAGGCCCGACACAGCCAGAGCGGGCGCAGCGGCAGATGCTGCGGGCCGGACATCGGGTGCTGCCGGGGCCGCTCGGCCGCCGGGCCACGACGCGGCACCGGGTACGACTTCGGGTGGGACATCTCGACCTCCGCCTCCGGATGAGACCGCCCCACGGCATGTCGGGCGGAAAGGGTTGCCGACCACGGCACCGGGGCTGCCGAACGTCGGAACTGGTCGCCGACGCCACGGCATCGGAGAGCCGGACATCGGTGGAGCCGCCGACACCACGGCCTCGGGCGGCCGGACGTCGGGTGGGGCCGCCCCGGCACGGGGAGGTGTCGGGACGGCCCCGGTGCAGTCCCACCCCGTCCCCGGTGGATGGGAGCAGGGCCGCCGGGTGACAGTCTGCTGACCGGACGACTACTGTCGGACAGCATCGACACCGGCTGTGGCGATGGTGACGCCGGGCCGGGCATCCATCTGAGCGACCGAGAATTCGTGGAGGCAGCGTGGAATCCGAGCCGACCTCCGAACTGATCCGGGCACAGTTGCGCAGGCTGCGACTCTCCGCCGACCTGACCCAGGAGGATTTCGGCAAGTTGGTGCACTTCTCCGGCTCGCAGATCTCCGCGATCGAGCTGGGGCAACGGCCGTTCGACCGGCTCTTCCTCAAGCGGGCCGACGAGGTGTTGAACAGCGACGGCCTGCTGTCGGGGCTGCTGCGCATCGCCGAGCTGCACGGCCAGCCGAACTGGCTACGCCCCTGGCTGGACGCCGAGCGGAGCGCGCGGCAGTTGCGCTGCTACCACCCGACGCTGATCCCCGGCCTGCTCCAGACCGAGCACTACGCCCGCGCGGTGATCCAGTCCGACGACATGCTCAGCGACGAAGAGGTCGAACGGCGGTTGGCGGTACGAATGGATCGGCAGGCGATCCTGACCCGACCGGACCCGCCGATCCTCGTCGCGGTGATCGAGGAGACCACGCTGCACCGGGCCGACGAGGGTTTCCGAGGCATCATGACTCAGCAGATCGGTCACCTGCTCGAATGCGTCAAGCGTGGTGGCGTGCTGGTGCATCTGATTCCGGCCGAGGTGAGCGTGCATGTGGGGCTCATCAGCCCGCTCACTCTGGCCCGAGGCGCCGATGGTGATTGGCTCGGACACCTGGAGAACCATGTCGGCGGCACGACCATCGACAGGGACGAGGAAATCGCTACGCTGCTCACGAGGTGGGAGAGCGTCCGTAGCGTAGCCCTCCCGAAGGGACAGTCAGAGCTGCTGATGAAGGAAGTGATGGAGTCATGGTCCACGATCTGACTGGCGCAGACTGGCGCAAGTCCACCCGCAGCGGCAGCGGTGAGTGCGTCGAGGTCGCCGCCAACCTGCCCGACGTCGTCGGCGTGCGGGACAGCAAGGACGTGACCGGTCCGGCGCTCGTCTTCAACCCGTCCGCCTGGCGCGCGTTCGTCATCGAGGCCAAGCGTCCCTGACCTGGACGGCAACGACCGGGCCGCAGGTCGGCAACGCCAGCCCAGCCGGACCAGCGGAGCATCAGGTCAGCGACGTCACCTGAATGATCGCGTCAGCGAAGGCCCTCGGCGCTTCCTGCGGCAGGTTGTGCCCGATGCCGCCGCTGATCGTGCGGTGCTCGTACGGGCCGGTGAACTGCTTGGCGTACACCCCGGGTTCCAGGTGGGGTGCGCCGTTGGCGTCGCCTTCGAGGCTGATGGTGGGCACCGTGACGGCGGGCTTGTCGGCCAGTCGGTCCTCCAGGTCGGCGTACTGCGGCTCGCCGTCGGCCAGGCCCATCCGCCAGCGGTAGTTGTGGATCACGATGTCGACGTGGTCGGGGTTGTCGAGGGAGGCCGCGCTCCGGTCGAACGTCGCATCGTCGAAGTCCCACTGCGGGGACGCCGTCCGCCAGATCAGCTTGGCGAAGTCCCGCAGATTGCGTTCGTACCCCTGACGGCCCCGGTCGGTGGCGAAGTAGAACTGGTACCACCAGGCGTGCTCAGCCTCGGGGGGCAAGGGTGCCTTGCCCGACTCCTGGCCGTCGATCAGGTAGCCGCTGACCGCGACCAGCCCGGCACAGCGGTCCGGCCAGAGGACGGCCAGGATGTCGGCGGTGCGGGCACCCCAGTCGAACCCGGCCACCGTCGCCTGCGGCACGTCGAGGGCGTCCAGGAAGGCGACCGCGTCGCAGGCCATGGCCGCCGGTTCGCCGTTGCGGACGGCGTCGGGCGAGCGGAAGCTTGTCGTGCCGTAGCCGCGCAGATGTGGCACGAGCACCCGGTGACCGGCGTCGGTGAGCAGCGGCACCACGTCGGCGAAGCTGTGGATGTCGTACGGCCAGCCGTGCAGCAGCAGGACGACCGGCCCGTCCGGCGGTCCGGCGTCGACGTAGCCCACGTTCAGCACACCCGCGTCGATCTGCCGCACGTCATCGAACAAGGCCCCGCTCCTCGCCCTCGATCACCGACCGCTCCCCCCGGACGGTAGGCCGGGACGGAAGGCGACGACGACGGTTCCGGCAAGGAGGCGGCACCCGGTGCAGCGCTGGCTAGAATCCCGCGTCGCCGCTGCCGCGCAGCAGGTCGAGTAGCCCGTGACCGTCCTCGATCCAGGCGTCCGGTGCCAACTCGGGCGCGTCGGGCTCGCGGTCGGTGCGCGGCGAGCGCATCAGGACCGCCGCCCCGACACCGGCCCGCCGGGCGCAGGCCACGTCCCGGTGCAGGCTGTCGCCGACGAACCAACACCGGTTCACCGGTACGCCGATGGCGTCGGCGGCCAACTCGGCGAAGCGCGGGTTCGGCTTCCGCAGCCCCGTCTCGTCGCTGTAGAACTCGGCGACGAACCGGCCGGACAGCCCGGCGGCGGCCAGGAAGTCACGGTGGGCGGCACCGCAGAGCGCGTTGCTGACCACGGCCATCGGCACGCCCGCCTCGGCAGCCGCCGTCAACGCCTCGGGGATGCCGGGCCGGACCTGCCACTCGGTGCGCCACGTCGACGCGTACGCCAGCGGGGTGGCCTGCCGCGCGACGGCGGCCCGGGCCGGTTCGGGCCAGGTGTGGGTGACGAAGTCCGCCCACACCTGGCCGTGCGTCAACTCGACCGGCTCGGCCGAGACACCGGTCTCGTCCCGCCACCGCCCGTACGCCCGCGCGCCCGAGGTGAGGTCGGCCGCGATCCGCTCGTCCGGCAGGGCACCGTCGATCACTTCGGACATCCGCCGGACGACCTCCGGCGACGCCCACCCGTTCCCCGGTGCGTCCGCCAGCACGCCCCCGAAATCCAGCAACAGTCCGCCCGGCGCCCGCATCATGACCCCATCCTCGCCCAGACCGTCGCCCGGCGACGGGCCCGGTGTGGAGATCCGCCGATCCGCACCGGTCAGGGGCGTACCCGACTCATCGCCCAGGCGACGAGGCCGGTCACCACGCCCACGATGACGCCGGTGAAGACGCTGCTGATGGTGGCGGAGAACCGGACGACGACCGTCTGGGCACCCGGGGCCAGGCCGGTGAGGTTGCCGCCGAGCGTCGGCGGTTCGTCGAAGGCGACGTCCCAGAGGAGTTGGTGGGCGACCGCCAGCAGGACGCCGTGGCAGAGACCGACCACGAGCAGGGTCAGGAACGGGTTGGGTACCCGCCGCACCAACGCCACCGTGATCCACACGACCGGCGGTACGACCACCAGCAGCAGGTTGACGAAGGTGCGCTCGTGCACCAGGCCCAGGTCGTGCAGCACCACCCGGGGCAGCCCGAGCAGCGCCAACCCGACCAGGGCGAGCAGCGGCAGGCCGAGTGCGGAGCGGTGCGGGGAGGTGGTGGTCATGCCGGCAACGCTAGGGACGGCCGGGCCGCCCGCCATCCGCAGACGGACCCGATCGCGGTACGTCGGGAGGCGACCCCGGACGTCGCCATCCGACGACTCCGACGCCGCCCATCCGCGCCGTACGCTGGGCCGGTGAGCGGTCAGCCGAGCCAGCCTGCGGTACGCCGGGTCCGGCCCTGGCTCACCGACGCGCTCCTCGGCGTGGGCGTCACCGCCGTCGTCTCGGTGGTGATCACCGCCAACGAGGGCGGCCGGCAGGAGCCGGACCGGATCGCGTACCTGTGGGCGGTCGGTCTCGGCGCGCTGATGCTGGCCCGCCGCCGCTACCCGGTGGTGGTGCTCGCCGTCACGGTGCTCGGCCTGTTCGCCTACTACGCCGCCGGTTACCCGGCGGTCGGTCTGGCCGTGCCGGTCGCCGCCGCCCTCTTCTCCGCCGCCGAGCAGGGCCGCCTCGCCGCCTCGATCACCGGTGCCGTGGTGGTGGTCGTCGTGTCCGTGGTCGTCCGCCTCGCCGAGGGACAGAACTTCTCCTTCGTCGTCGGCTACGAGCTGGCCGGTCACGTCCTGCTGATGGGCGCGGCGATCGCGCTCGGCGACAGCCTGCGGTCCCGGCGGACCGTGCAGGTCGACGCGCGACGGATCGCCGAGTTGACCGAGGAGCGTTACCGGCAGGAGGCGGACGCCCGTGTGCAGGCTGAGCGGATCGCGGTCGCCCGGGACCTGCACGACTCGCTCGGTCACACCACCTCGGTGATCGCGTTGCACGCCGACGTGGCCCGGGAGGCGTTGGGCCGCGACGAGGAGGCCGCCCGGTCGGCCCTGGAGCTGATCCGCGCCACCGCCCGCCGGAGCATGGACGACCTGCGGCGCACGGTGGCGCTGCTGCGCCGCGACGACGAGCCGCCCCGGACGGTGGTTTCGCTGGCGCACCTCGACGCGGTGACCGGGGCGGCCGGTGCCGCCGGGTTCGACGTCGACGTGCGGGTCGACCTGCGCTCCGCACTGCCGGCACCGGTGGAGGCCGCCGCGTACCGGATCATCCAGGAGGCGGTCACCAACGTGGTCCGGCACTCGGCGGGCAGCCGGGTGGAGATCCTGGTCGCGCAGGACGAACAGCAGGTGACCGTGTCGGTCACCGACTCCGGCGCGGACCGGCCGACCACCGAGCAGGCCACCGGCGGCGGGCACGGCATCGCCGGAATGCGGGAACGGGCGCAGAGCCTGGGCGGCTCACTCACCGCCGAGCACCGGGCCACCGGTTTCGCCGTACGCGCCGAACTGCCGCTGGCGGGTACGCCGTGACGACCGTGCTCGTGGTCGACGACCAGGACCTGGTCCGCGCCGGAATCCGTACCCTGCTGGAGTCCGATCCGCAGATCAACGTCGTCGGGGAGGCCGCCGACGGCCGCACCGGACTGCACCTGGCCCGCCGGTTGCGGCCGGACGTGGTGCTGATGGACATCCGGATGCCGATCCTGGACGGGTTGGCGGCCACCGCCGCGATCCGCGCCGACGAGACGCTGACCGGGACCCGCGTGCTGATCCTCACCACCTTCGACGACGACGAGGACATCGTCGAGGCGGTCCGCCTCGGTGCCGCCGGGTACCTGCTCAAGGACACCGGCTCGGACGACCTGCGGCGAGCGGTGCACACCGCCGTGGCCGGTGGGAACCTGCTCTCGCCCACCATCACCCGCCGGGTGATGGAACAGCTCGCCGCCGTTCCCCGGCTGCCACCGCCGGACCCTCGGCTGGCCGTGCTCACCGACCGGGAACGGGCCGTGCTCGCCCGGGTCGGGCTGGGCGAGAGCAACGACGAGATCGGCCGCGCGCTGTTCATCAGCCCGGCCACCGCCCGCACCTACGTGAGCCGCCTGCTGACCAAGCTGGACGCCCGGGACCGGACCGCGCTGGCCGTCATCGCCCACCGGGCCGGGCTCGGGGACCCCGGGCACGCCTAATCGGATCGCCGTCCCGCACCCCGGGTCGTACGCTGCGGCAATGCTGCTGCGCATGTCGACCACGCTGATCCGGACGCTGCGCGAGGACCCGGCCGACGCGGAGGTGCCGAGTCACCGGCTGCTGCTGCGCGCCGGTTACCTGCGCCGGGCCGCCCCGGGCGGGTACACCTGGCTGCCGCTGGGCAAGCTGGTGCTGGACCGGGTCGCCGCGATCGTCCGGGCCGAGATGACCGCGGTCGGCGACCAGGAGGTGCACTTCCCGGCGTTGCTGCCGGCCGAGCCTTACCGGACCAGCGGACGCTGGACCGAGTACGGCGACGACATCTTCACGCTGGCCGACCGGCGTGGCGCCGAACACCTGCTCGCTCCGACCCACGAGGAGTTGGCCGCGCTGCTGGTGAAGGATCTGTTCACCTCGTACCGCGACTTCCCGGTGACGTTGTTCCAGATCCAGACCAAGTTCCGCGACGAGGCCCGCCCGCGCGCCGGGCTGCTGCGCGGACGCGAGTTCCTGATGAAGGACGCGTACTCCTTCGACCTGGACGATGCGGGGCTGCGCGCGGCGTACGACCGGCACCGGAACGCGTACCGGCGGATCTTCGACCGGCTGGGCCTGGAGTACACGGTGGTGCACGCGACGTCGGGGGCGATGGGCGGTTCCGCCTCGGATGAGTTCCTGGCCATCGCGCCGGTCGGCGAGGACACCTTCGTGGGCTGCACGGACTGCCACTACGCGGCCAACACCGAGGCGGTGACGACACCCGCACCGGCGGCCGGTGACCCGCTGGCCCAGCCGCCCGCCGAGGTGCACGACACCCCGGAGACGCCCACCATCGCCAGCCTGGTCGCGCTGGCCAACGAACGCCGACTCGCCGGACGCGACGACTGGACCGCCGCCGACACCCTCAAGAACGTCGTGCTGACCGTACGCCGACCCGGCGTCGACGAGACCGACCTGCTGGTCGTGGGCGTACCCGGTGACCGAGAGGTGGACCTCAAGCGGCTGGCCGCGGTGCTGGCACCGGCCACCGTGGACGTCTTCGACGCCTGGGACGAGCGCCCCGACCTGGTCCGGGGTTACATCGGCCCGCAGGTCTTCGACAAGCTCGGCATCCGCTATCTGGTCGACCCCCGGGTGGTGCCCGGCACCGCCTGGCTGACCGGGGCGAACGAGCCGGGGCGGCACGCGGTCAACGTGGTCTGTGGCCGCGACTTCACCCCCAGCGGCACCGTCGAGGCCGCCGACGTCCGTCCCGGCGACCCCTGTCCCGCCTGCGTCGGCGGGTGCCTGACCATGCGTCGGGGCATCGAGATCGGACACATCTTCCAACTCGGCCGCCGCTACACCGACGCCTTCGCGCTCGACGTCCTCGGGCCGCAGGGCAAGCCGGTACGCCCCACCATGGGCTGCTACGGCATCGGGGTGTCTCGGGCGGTGGCGGCGATCGCCGAACAGCACCACGACGACCGGGGACTGGTCTGGCCGGCGGCGATCGCGCCCTGCGACGTACACCTGGTGGCGGCCGGCAAGGGTCCGCAGGTCGAGGCGGCGCTCGACCTCGGCGCCCGACTCGCCGCCGCCGGTCTGCGGGTGCTGGTGGACGACCGGGCCGGAGTCTCCGCCGGGGTGAAGTTCACCGACGCCGAACTGATCGGCATCCCGCGCACCGTCGTGGTCGGCCGCCGCCTGGCCGACGGGTACGTCGAGGTGCGCGACCGGTCCACCGGGGAACGTGTCGAGATCCCGGTGGAAGACCTGGCGGACCGTCTCGTCGAGGAGGTAGGCAGGAACGTGGTGTAGCAGTCACGTAACCGGGTACCGCATCACGATCGGCAGAAGGTGTTCTGGAGGCTCTCATGACCGAGTATCGGGTCGTCGACGTGATGACCAAGCAGGTGATCTACCTGTCGGCGGAGACCACACTGGACGAGGCCGCCCGCGTGATGCGGGACGCCGACATCGGCGACGTGGTGGTGACCGACGGTGCCGAGCTGGCCGGCATCCTGACCGACCGGGACATCGTGGTCCGGGCGGTGGCGGAGAACGCCAGCGCGACGACCACCACCATCGGCTCGATCCTCACCCGCGAGGTGGTGATGATCGAGCAGTTCTGCACCGCCACGAAGGCCGCCGCTCTGATGCGCGAACGCGGTATCCGCCGCATCCTCGTCTGCGACCACGAACGCAAGCTGGTCGGCATCGTCTCCCTCGGCGACCTGGCGATGCAGCTCGACCCCACCTCCGCCCTCAGCGAGATCAGCGAACAGGCCCCCCAGGTGTAAGGAAGGGCACCTTCCTAACGCCTGCGGTAGAGAAGGGGTCCCCGGTTAACACTCGGCGCTCGCCGAGCACCGTGTACGACACGCGCTCCGCGACCATGCGCGACCGCGCGGCCGGAACCGTGGGCGCGACCGCACTCCGGCCGCAACCGCAGCACCGACCGCGACCGCACCCGGACGCGACCGCAGTGCCGCGCCTGTCGCCGGTAGCCTGGCGGAATGCCCGAGATGCCGAGCAAGCTGGCGGAGATCGTCGACGAGTTCGCCTCCGCGCCCCGCGACGTGGTGCTGGAGATGCTGCTGGAGTACTCCGACGCGGTGCCGCCGCTGCCCGCCGACCAGGCCGGGCACGAGGGCATGGAGCAGGTGCCGGAGTGCCAGACTGCGTTCTTCCTGCGTGCCGAGGTGACGCCGGAGGGCACCGTTCGCACCCTGTTCGACTGCCCTCCGGAGGCGCCCACCACCCGCGCGTTCGCCGGCATCCTCGCCGAGGGGCTGGCCGGTGCGAGCCCGGAGCAGGTGCTCGCCGTCCCGGACGACCTGTACCAGCGGATGGGTCTGGCGCAGGCGATCAGCCCGTTGCGGGTACGCGGCGGCACCGCCATTCTCGCCCGACTCAAGCGCCAGGTCCGCGAGCAGGCCGGCTGACCTCCTCTGCCCCTGCGGCAGGTCCGGGAGCGGGCCGACTCACTCCGACGCCGGTACGGGAACAGATCGGTGTCCCGACGGGTTGTCTCCGGGCATGGAGATCGACATCTACGCCGACGTGGTCTGCCCCTGGTGCTGGATCGGCCTGCGCCGACTGGAGGAGGCTCTCGCCTCGTACGACGGTGAGGTCACCGTCCGGCACCGCCCCTTCCAGCTCGACCCGTCCCCGGTGACCGAGCCGGTGCCGCTGCTCGACGCGCTGGCCGCCAAGTTCGGCGGTCCGGAGCGGGCTCAGGAGATGGCCGCCCAGGTCAGGGAGATCGGCGCGAGCGTCGGGCTGGAGCTGAACTTCTCGCGGGCGATCGCGGCCAACACGTTCCAGGCGCACCGACTGGTCGACTGGGCGACCGAGCGGGGTCGCGGCACCGAGACGGTGAACGCCCTGCACCAGGCCCACTTCACCGACGGCGTCGACATCGGTGACCGGGGGGCGCTCGCCGAGATCGCCACCGAGGTCGGGCTGGACGGTGCGGAGGCCCGCCGCTTCCTCGACTCCGACGAGGGCGTCGCCACGCTCGACGCGGAGCTGACCGAGGCGCGGCAACTCGGCATCACCAGCGTGCCGACCTTCGTGTTCGCCGGGAAGTACGCGGTCTCCGGCGCCCAGGAGCCGGCCACGCTGCTCGCCGCGCTCAACGAGGTCGCGGAGCGTGAGGCCGCCGCCTCCTGACCCATCGACGGTGGCGATGTTTCACGTGCAACCACATCGACACCGTTCGACGATCAGGTCGACTTGGCCAGGCCCTCCACCACCCGCGCGCCGGGCAACACGGCCAGCGCCGGGCCCGGCAGGACGATCTTGCTGTGCCGCACCCCCGAACCGATGACCACGTACGGTGCGGCCACCACCCGGGAGTCGACCAGGATCGGCCACTCCGGCGGCAACCCGATCGGGGTGATGCCGCCGTACTCCATGCCGGTCGACTCCACCGCGTCGGCCATCGGGGCGAAGCTCGCCTTGCGTACGTCGAGCGCACGCCGGGCCACCCCGTTCACGTCGGCCCGGGTGGTGGCCAGCACCACGCAGGCCGCGTACCGGACGACGCCCTCCCGTTTGCCCGCGACCACCACGCAGTTGGCCGACTCCTCCAGCCCCACCTGGTACGCCTCGCAGAAGGCGGCGGTGTCGGCGAGGTCGGCGTCGATCGGCGCGACCAGCACGGCGTCGACGTCCACCGGCGCGTCGGCGGGCCACTGCGCCAGCGCGTCAGCGACCGGCGCGGCCAGCAGTTCGGGGCGGCCACGGGCGGGCTCGGTACGCAACGTTCCCATCACGGGTGCGATCGTCGCATCCGTCGCGGGTGCACCGGTCACCGAGGCTCCGGCTCAACCGTTGGTCAGGAACCCGTGCTCCTGGAGCATCGCCCGGTCCCGGGCAGCCGCCATCTCCTCCGCCCTCTCCGCCTGCACGCGGCGCGCCTCGATGTCCTCCAGAGCGTGCCGGACCGCGAGCCGGATCACCCCGTAGAGGAAGACGAAGCCGCAGACGTACAGGAGACAGGTGACGACGAACGTGAGCATGAGCCGACGGTAGGGCGAACGTGAACGAGAGCGGGTGTCATCTTGTCGTCGTTCCCCCGTACGTGTCGGCCAGGTAGTCCGCCCAGGTGCGGCGGCCGGTCGGGCGGGTCTCGGTGACCAGTCCACCGGCGCGATGCCGTCGCGCGGACCTGCGCGCAGCAGCTCGATCAGCCGGTCCGCCACCTCACCCGGATCGACCGGCTGGGCCACCACCGCCCGGTCGGCGATCACCGGGCAGGGCTTGCCGGACGCGCGCAGCGACCCGTCGAGGAACTGCGGGAACCGGGTGGCCCGCACCGTCAGGGCACCCCTCCGGCGGCCACCACCTGCTCGGCGGCGAGCTTGTGCCGGTAGTACGCGTAGGGCACCCGGTCCACGCCGACGATCGAGACGTAGATCAGGTGGGCCACGCCGCCCTCGGCCGCCGCGGCGACCAGCCGGCGGGTGCCGAGCACGTCGATCTGGTGCGTGCGACGGGTCGGGTACGGCGTGGCGTGACAACTGTGGGCCACCTCACCGGGCCAGGTCCAGCACGGTGAGCACGACGAAGAACACGATCACCGCCTCGCTGACCAGCCAGGCATGGCTGTCGGCCCAGTCCCGTATCCGGGGCAGCACCGCTTCGGCGCGGCGGCCGAGCAGCAGCAACGCCAGCAACGGCAGAGCCAGCAGCGTCAGGGTGAGCAGCATGAAGGGCACCAGGTGCCACCACGGCAGGCCCTGCCGGGCGGCACTGGCGCCGACCGTGAGCATGGTCAGGTCGTCGGACGGCATGGCGAGGAACAGCAGCAGGCCGACCCGGAGCGCGTACCGGGGAGTGGCGTGCTGGAGCCGACCCATCCAGGCGGGCGGCCCGGAGTGCCGCCGCAGGAACACCACCACCGCCAGGACGGCCAGCAGGAGCAGGACGATCCAGTCGACGACCCGTTCGAACCGGCCGTCCCGGGTGTCGAGGCTGATCCGGAACAGGTGGGTGACCAGCCAGGCCAGGGTCGTACCGCCGCACACCACGATGGCCGCTCCGGCCAGGTAGCCCAGCGACGCGGCCCGGGGCCGGTCGGAGGAGGCGAAGAAGACCGCCGCCACCAACTGGGTCCCGGCGACCATGACCACGGCCAGTGGTAGGAGAGTCAGGAAGTTCATCGCGTGCCCATCCTCCCGGCTGCCTCCGTCCGGCACCCCGGATTCGGCGGATGCGTACGCCCGCCGAGGTCAGGCCGCTCCGACCCGCGCACGTGGCACGACCCGACCGGCGAGCAGCGCGCCGACCAGCGCCAGCCCGGCCGCCGCCGCGAGGGTCACCCCGTAGCTGCCCGGACCCGGTGCGGCGCCCGCCGCCAGCACCGCACCGGTCAGCGCCAGCACGGCCGCTGCGGCGAGCGAGTCGCACAACTGCAACGACGAGCTGTTGCGGCCCTGCTCGCCCGGGGCCGACAACTCCAGGGTCAGCACCGACAGCGACGGATAGAGCAGGCCCATACCGGTCCCGGCCACCGCCCAGCCGAACACGCCCACCCCGACCGGTACGACCGGCAGCACGGTGAGGCCCACCACCGCGACACCGACGGTGATGCAGGTCAGGCCGGCTCTCGGCAGGGTGGCACGGCTGCGTGGCGCGCGGACCCGTCCCTGTAGCCACGACCCGAACGACCAGGCGACCGCCCCGGTGGTCAGCACCAGACCGGCTGCGGTGGGCGAGAACCCGCGTTCCCGGGAGAGCATCAGCGGGATCACCACCTCCGCGCCGACGAAGGCACCCGAGGCCAGCCCACGCAGCCCGACCACGGTGGGCAGGCCCCGCCCGGCCCGGAGGAACCCGGCGGGCAGCAGTCGTGGCGCGCAGACCAGCAGGCCGACCAGGGCGGTACCGACCAACGCCACGGCGGTGAGGCCGCGCTGCTGACCCCCGATGTGCAGCAGTGCGGCGCTCACCCCCGCCCCACACGCCCAGCCGATCCGGGTGAGCGGACCGGACGGGTCGCCGGTCGGCCGCACCGGCCCGTCGACGTCGGCCACCGACCCGTCCAGTGACCGGCCCGCTCCGGCCGACCGGCCCGCGTCGATCGAGCGGAGGCCCGGATGGACCAGCAGGACCGCCGGCACCGCCACGACCGGCACCGCCAGGAAGACCCACCGCCAGCCGACGTACTCCACCACCAGGCCCGCCAGCAGCGGCCCCACCAGCGACGGCACCACCCACGCGGCGGCGAACGCGGCGAAGATCCGCCGGTGCAGGTGCTCCGGGTACGCCTTCGCGACGATGACGTACAACGCGACCGACAGCAGGCCGGAGCCGAAGCCCTGCACGATCCGGCCCACCACCAGCGTGCCCATCGTGTCGGCGCTCCCGGCGAGCAGCAGCCCGACGACGAAGCCGCCGAGACCGAACCACATCGGCCAGCGCGGTCCCCGGGCATCGCACCAGAGACCGGAGATCACCATCGCCACCACGCCCGCCGCGAACGGGCCGCCGAAGGCGATCCCGTACAGGGCCAGACCGTCCAGGGCGCGGGCCACGGTCGGCATGGCGGTGCCCACCGCCAGCGCCTCGAAGGCCAGTAGCGAGACCAGGGCCACGGTGCCCACCGTCATCGCCCGCAGCCGAGTGGCGAAGATCGTCTCCGCCGACGTCAGGTCCGGAGCCGAGGCGGTGGCGGTCACCGGACACTCGCACGGCGGCGCGGGACACCGACGGGACGCCGGTACGGGACGATCGACATGACCCGATCCTGCGACCTCAAGCCATGTTCAGGTCAAGCGTGACGCGGCTTACCCTCAGGCCGACTCCAGCGCCTCTCCCAGCCCTTTGGCCAGTCCCGACAGGCGCTGATCGGCCAGCAAGTGCCCGGCGGTGATCACCAGCGCCAACGGCCACTCGATCACCTGGAGCGCGGTGAGCACCCCGATGCCCGCGTAGTAGGCGAGCTTGTCCGGCGGCGGCACGGCCACCATGCCGAGCCACGGGATCTCCACCCGGTGGGCGAACGCCCGCAGCGTCTCCTGCGTACCGCTGAGTTCTCGTGTCAGCGCACTCATCTCGGCCTCCCCGTGGACGACGACGCCTCCCTTGGACGACGACGCCCACCCCGGATTCCACCGCCGAGGCCGTCCATGCCCACCGAGGCGAGAAACTTCCCCGCCCCGGCGGGCATAAGGGACGCCCGGCCGGGAAGCCAGGCCGCCGGGCCCGACCGGTAGGAGGCGAGATGCGGCGACCCGTGTCCGTACCGCCGCTGGTCGGCGACGCCTCGCGCAGCGTCGGTGCCGCCGCCACCCGGCTCGCCCGGGCCGTGGGGCTCTCCAGCCGCCGGGTGTGGTCCCGGCCGGGACGCCACCACATCGAGGTGCACGGCGTCTGCCAGGACGGCGGCGACACGCTGGCCCGGCAGGTCGAGGCGGCCCTGGAACGGATGCCCGGCGTGCTCTGGGCCCGGGTCAACGCCCCCTCCGGACGGGTGGTCGTCGCCGTCGACACACCGGGACCGAAGGTACGCGAGCTGATCGGCACCATCTCCCGGATCGAACGCACCTGCCCGCACGAACCCGACCCGGAGATCCCGCCTCCGCACCCGCCGGAGGAAGGGCCGCGCACCGCCCGTACCCTCGGCGCGCTCGCCTCCGACGCGCTCGGCCTGACCATCTCCGCGGCCACCCGGATCCTGCCCGTGACCCCGGTGCCCGCCGAGGTCTCCGGTCTGCTCAGCGCCATCGACCTGCACCCGAAGCTGCACGCCCTCGCCGGTCTGGGCCTGCGCCGCGACCCCCGCGCCGAGGTCATCTTCCCGCTCGCCGAAGCGGTGGTGCAGGGCCTCACCGGCGGTTGGACGGGCATCGTGCTGGACAGCGCCCAGCGCGTCGTGCAGTGGGGTGAAGGACTGGCCCAACTGCACGCCTGGGAGAAGGCCGAGCCCGGCCTCACCGGGGAACCGGACCGGGCCGTGGCCCGCTCCCCGGTCGGCGAACGCCCCTGCCCGAAACCGGACGGTGCCCCGGAGCGGTACGTCACCCGGATGCTGGGCACCGGCGCGGCTGCCTTCGCCGCCGCCACACCCGTCGTCGGTCCGAAACGCGCCGCCGCGCTGGGGCTCTCCACGCTGCCCAAGGCCCCCGGCAGCGGTCGCGAAGGGTACGCCGCCCAACTCGGCCGCATCCTCGCCCGGCGGGGCGTCATCGCGATGGACCGAGGCGTACTGCGCGAACTCGACCGGATCGACACGCTGGTCCTCGACGCCCGGGTGCTCGGCTCCGACCGGGGTGTCCTGGCCGACCTGGCCCCGCTGCCCGGCGCCGACACCTCGCAGGTGGCGGCACGGGCGTTCACCCTGTTCGAGCCGACCGCCCCGACCGACGTACGTCGACTCGACGGCTGGCGACTCGGCCCCCTCGACCGCCTCGACGTCCACGACCCCGGCGACACCGACGACAGTCGCCGGCTACGCGAACGCGGCGGAACGCTGCTCGGCCTGGCGCAGGGCGACACCCTGGCGTCCGTACTGCGGGTGGAACCGGAACCCGCGCCCGGCGTCGACACCCTGCCCGCCGTCGCCCGACAGGCCGGTCTACGGCTCGTGGTGGCCGGCGACGACACCGAGCGGTACGCCTCCGCCGACGCGCTGCTGCCCGGCGACGACCGGCTGGCCGAATCGGTCCGCACCCTGCAACGCGAGGGGGCGGTGGTGATGCTCGTCTCCGGCGACCGCGCGGCGCTCGCGGCGGCCGACTGCGGTCTGGGCGTCGCCGACCCGGAAGCCGCGCCGCCCTGGGGAGCGCACCTGCTGGTCGGCACCGACCTGCGGTCGGTCGCACTGATCATCGAGGCGGCCGGTGTGGCCCGCCGGATGACCGGCCAGAACATGCGCATCGGGCTGGCCGGCAGCGGCCTCGGCGCGCTGGCGGCCTTCACCGCCGACCCCGCGCTGCTGCCCGGCCGTAGCCTCGCCTCGGTCAACGGCGCGGCGGCACTGGCCTTCGCGCACGGCGTCTGGCGCGCCGGTCGGCTCTCCGCCCGCACCGAGTCGGCCGCCCCGGCGATCACCGCCTGGCACCTGATGCCGGTGCCGACCGTCCTCGACCAGCTCGGCACCGAACGCGGCGGCCTGACCGAGACCGAGGCCGAGCGCCGCCGGGCCGCCGGGCCGGGCGAGACCTCCGGCCCCGGCGGGCTGCTGCGGGCCTTCGTGGACGAGCTGGCCAACCCGCTCACACCGGTGCTCGCCGCCGGAGCGGTCCTCTCCGCCAGCTTCGGCTCGCTCGTCGACGCCGCCCTGGTCGGTGGCGTGGTCGGCGCGTCCGCACTGGTCGGCGCCGTGCACCAGCGCAACACCGAGAAGTCACTGGCCGCGCTGCTGTCCCGCTCGGCGGTCACCGCCCGGGTCTGCCGGGGCGGCACGGAACGGGTACTCCCGGCCGAGGACCTCGTGCCGGGCGACGTGATCGTGCTCGAATCCGGCGACGCCGTACCCGCCGACTGCCGGGTGCTGGACAGCGTCGGGTTGGAGACCGACGAGTCCTCGCTCACCGGCGAGTCGCTGCCGGTCGCCAAGACCGACCAGCCGGTGGTGGCCGCCGCCGTCGCCGACCGCCGGTCGATGCTCTACGAGGGCACCACCGTCGCCGCCGGACGCGGCGTCGCCGTGGTGGTGGCCACCGGCACCGACACCGAGGCCGGGCGCAGCCTCGCACTCGCCCGGCAGGCCCCACCCGCCAGCGGCGTCGAGGCCCGGCTCGGCCGGCTCACCCGGGCCGCGATCCCGCTGGCCGCCGGGTCGGCGGTCGCCGTCGTCGGTGCCGGGCTGCTGCGCGGCGTACCCCTGGCGCAGACCGCCGCCACCGCCGCGAACCTGGCCGTCGCCTCCGTGCCGGAAGGGCTGCCGTTCCTGGTCAGCGCCGCCCAACTGGCCGCCGCCCGGCGACTCGCCGAACACGGCGCGTTGGTCCGCAACCCGCGCACCATCGAGGCGCTCGGCCGGGTCGACGTCCTCTGCTTCGACAAGACCGGCACCCTCACCGAGGGACACCTGCTGCTGGCGGGCGTCGGCGACGCCGACGGGTACGCCCCGGCCGACCGACTCGACGACCGGCTCCGGCGGATCCTCGCCACCGCGCTGCGCGCCACTCCCGCAGCCGACGATCCCGAGGAACTGTCCATGCAGACCGACCGCGCGGTGCGGCGCGGCGCCACCTCCGCCGACCTTTCCGAGCAGTACGCGGCACCCGGCTGGCGGGCGGTGGGCGGCCTGCCGTTCGAGCCGTCCCGGGGCTACCACGCCACCGTGGGCGAGACCGAGGGGCGGATGCTGCTCAGTGTGAAGGGCGCGCCGGAGCGCGTACTGCCCCGCTGTGCCGCCCGCCGCACCGACGGCCGCGACGAACCGCTCGACGACGCGGGCCGGGCGGAGCTGCACCGCCTGCTCGGTGAGCGCGCCGGAGCCGGACACCGCATCCTGGCCGTCGCCGAGTGCGTGGTCAGCGACCCCGACCTCACCGACGACGACGTACGCGGCCTGGTCTTCACCGGATTCCTGGCGATCGCCGACGGGGTACGCGACAGCGCCGCCCCCGCCGTCCGCCGGATCCGACAGGCCGGCGTGCACACCATCATGATCACCGGCGACCATCCGGCGACCGCCGAGGCCATCGCCGCCACCATCAGCGCGGGCGACGCCCAGCGGGTGGTCACCGCCACCGAACTCGACACCCTCGACGACGACGCCCTCGCCGCCCGGCTCGCCGTCACCGACGTGGTGGCCCGCTGCACCCCCGCACACAAGGTCCGGATCATCCAGGCGTTGCAGAAGTGCGGCCGGACCGTCGCGATGACCGGCGACGGCGCCAACGACGCACCCGCCATCCGACTGGCCGACGTGGGCATCGCCCTCGGCCAACGGGGCACCCCGGCCGCCCGCGCCGCCGCCGACCTGGTGGTCACCGACGACCGGCTGGAGACCATCATCGCCACCCTGGTCGAGGGCCGGGCGATGTGGTCCTCGGTCCGCCACGCGCTGAGCATCCTGGTCGGCGGCAACCTCGGCGAGATCGCGTTCAGCGTGCTGACCGCCGCCGCCACCGGGCAGGCCGCGCTCAACGGACGCCAACTACTGCTGGTCAACCTGCTCACCGACATGGCGCCCGCACTGGCCATCGCCGTCCGCCCACCCGGCGACGGCGACCACACCGACGGACTGCTCCGCGAGGGCCCCGACAGCTCCCTGGGCGAGACCATGACCCGCGAGATCGGACTGCGTGCCGCCGCTACCACCCTCGGTGCCACCGCCGGCTGGACGCTGGCCCGCTACACCGGCAGCCGCCGACGCGCCGGCACCGTCGCCCTGGTCTCGCTGGTCGGCACCCAGCTCGGCCAGACCGTCCTGGCCGGTGGCACCAGCCCGTCCGTGCTCGCCTCGACCGCCGCATCGGTCGGCGTCCTGGCCGCCGTGGTGCAGACCCCCGGCGTCAGTCAGTTCTTCGGGTGCACCCCGCTCGGGCCGGTCGGCTGGACCATCGCGACCGGCTCCGCACTCGGCGCCACCTTCGCCAACGGCGCTCTCACCAAGCTGGTCGCCCGCCTACCTCAGACCGACCGCGCTCCTGCCGACGGCTCTCCTGTTGACGGCGCTGGTGGCGATGGCGCTGGTGCCGACGGCCTGTCGTCTGGCGGTGTGTCGTCTGGCGGTGTGTCGTCTGGCGGTGTGTCGTCTGGCGGACGCCGGGCCGAAGGCGTCCTGGTCGAGGACGCTCGGGTCCACGGTGTCCAGGTGGACGGTGCGCGGGATGACGGTCACCGGGATGACGACGCTCAGCCCGATGGTGCGTCGTCGAGCGCGGCGTCGTCGGACGGTCGGGCTTCCCAGGTCGGCCCCGGGCCGCAGGAATCCTGAGCGTCAGCCGGGGGAATGCCAGGTCGCGGCGGCGCGACGCAACCGGTCGTTGATCGCCCGCCCCACCCCGCTCTCCGGCACCGGCTCGGCGACGATCTCGGTGACCCCGGCGGCGTCCAACCGGTGCAGTGCCTCGAAGAGCCGCGCCGCCGCCTCGGTCAGGTCACCGGCGGTCGAGAGCACCTCCACCGCCGCCCAACCCTCCGCCGGCCGATCCCGGAACGCCAGGTAGCCGCGCCGAACCCCGTCCTCGACAGGCAACGTCCCCGCGTCCCGCAGACGCAGCGGCGTACGGGGCGCGTAGTGCGCGGCCAACGTCCCCGGCGCGACCGGCTGCCCCGAACTACCCTGGCGCACCGTCACCGGGCCGGTGACCTTCTCCAACTCCTCGACCGGCAACGCGCCCAGACGCAACACCACCGGACGGTCCCCCCGGGCGTCCACGATCGTCGACTCGATCCCGCACCGGGTCGGCCCGCCGTCGAGCACCACGTCCACCGCGCCACCCAGCCCGCGTACCACGTGCTCCGCCCGGGTCGGACTGAGCTGGCCGAACCGGTTGGCGCTCGGTGCCGCCACCGGCACCCCCGCCGTGGCGATCAGCCGCCGCGCGTACTCGTTGTCCGGCACCCGTACCGCCATCGTCGCCAACCCGGAGGTGACGATCGGCGGGATCACGTCCGGCCGGTCCACGATCAACGTCAACGGACCCGGCCAGAACCGCTCCGCCAACGCCGCCACGCCCGCGGAGACCACCCCCACCAGCGCTTCCAGGTCAGCGGCGTCGGCAAGGTGGGTGATCAACGGATCGAAGCTGGGCCGCGCCTTCGCCTCGAAGATCCGGGCCGCCGCCCGCGCGTCCAACGCGTTCGCCCCCAGGCCGTAGACGGTCTCGGTGGGAAAGGCCACCAACCCGCCGGTACGCAGCACCGAGGCGGCCTCGGTCAGGTCGCCCTCGGCAGGCAGGACACGCGGAGATCCAGTGCTCACACCGTCGACGCTAGCCTGCGCCCGACGCCTCACCCGACATGCCCCGACTCACCCGGAGAACTCGGCGACGTACGCCGTGAGCGGCACCGCCCCCGATCCCGTACCGCCGACCGTGACATCGCCCCCGAGGTCCTGCTCGGCGTACTCGCCCGGCTCCCGGACGGCGGTCGTGACGACCAGCATCGGATGGGTGAAGTGCACGGTCAGGAAGCGCCAGGCCGCCCGGTTCAGGTCCGGCTGCCGAGAGTTGGGCACCCCGTCAACCGCACCCGCGTGGAACAGCAACGGCGTGCCCGCCCGATCCCGCAACACGCGGCCCAGCGATAGACGCTCCGAGCACTCCGCACAGCGCAGGAACCCCTCGTCGGACGCGTCGAACCCAGCAGACAGCAGGTCCGCGAAACCACCCTCCGGCCAGCCCGCCAGATACGCCGAGAAGGAGATGTCACCCTCCCCGTCGCCGTCCAGCATCGCGGGAAGACAACCGGTCTCCATCTGCCGGTGCAACTCCGGGTCCCAGTCATGGGCCACCCGCAACCGGTGCCCACCATGATCGGCGAGCAGCTTCCACAAGGCGCTCGACGCGGAGCGACACTGCGAGAAGACCGGCTCGTCCGGGTTACCGGCGTACCGGGTCAGCGCAGCGCCGGGCTGTTCACTCAGCGGCTTGCCGAGACCCCAACAGATCCGGTTGCACGAGCAGTAGAGAAAAGCGGAAGCCCCCATTGCCATCCCCTAACCAGGTACGCCCATGCCCCGCGCTCCCAGCATCCAAAGCCCCAATGGGCGCCCGTCCGGCGTGTGGAAAGCAACGTACACGTCCGCGTACCGCGCGAGCCGGCGATCGTCGCGGTTCTTGGCCCAGAATGCCTCCATCAACCGACGCACGTCGGTTCCTGGGGGCACCTGTACGAACAACTCACCCCGATAGGTCAACTTCTTGGCGTAGTCCTCGAACTGCCGGGCGAAGGTAGTGGGCGCCCCACTGAACGTCTTGACCTCTCGCCGATACACTTCCTGCCCGCTCTTGTCCAGAAACGAGACGTCCGGTGGCGGCTTGTTCGCACCGGCGAGCGTCGGCGTCGACCCCTCGGGGCCGTAGAGTGCCCGCTCTGCGTTTGCCTCACTGAGCACGAAATCCTTGTGCTGAGCGTGCTCCCGCATCAAGCTCACGATCGACTTCTGCCGCGTGGCCGCGTCGAGATTCAGCTCCGCGCCACATCCCTTGCAGGCCGTACGAGCCAGGCGGATGTTGGTGGCGAGCACCTCGTGGGGCAGCCGCTCCCTTCCCTCCTCCGCAGGCGCGTCCTCTGGTGCTTGTGGAGGTGCGCTCGTCGCCACTCCCACCTCTGGCGGCAAGCTGCTCGACGAAACGGATGAGCCGGTAGATCCGCAGGCCGCCAGCGCTAGCAGAAGCGCTCCGGTCAAGATCCGGGTAGCGCCGAGGCGGAGTCGATCGGCGAACACCATGCCGGCAACATACGACGGTGTCACACTTCGCCGCAGTCCCGACTACCGTCCGTACTGACTGCGCGGAGGCAAAACAGACCACTGAAGCTGATGAAGAGTACGCCTTATGACTCTCGGCAAATCCACGAGAGCCCTCCCGGAAGCGGAGGTGTAAGTGGAGCCCAGGGGACTCGAACCCCTAACCCCTGCCTTGCAAAGGCAGTGCTCTGCCAGTTGAGCTAGGGCCCCGTACGCGGGCTGGGATGCCCGCCGGTCGGAACGACGACGGTCAGCGCAGGTCCGGGGAGGTGGTGGCCTCGTGCCAGAGCGCGCGCTCGTCGTTCGCTTCCTTGATCTTCTTGGCCACCACGGCGGCCACACCGACGACGCCGGCCAGGATCAACAGCTTCTTGAACATGGGGCCTGCCCCTTACGCTCGACGCACCGTCGGACCATTGCGGTGGGGCTAGCTGGAATCGAACCAGCGACCTCAGAGTTATCAGCTCTGCGCTCTAACCGACTGAGCTATAGCCCCGCGTAGCGACGAGCAAGGTTAACCCATCCGCTCACGCCGCCCCAAATCGGGGTGGGCCCTCGGGGCTGCCCGACACCGTCGTCATCGAACCTACCCGAACGCCGCTGGCCGGCCCACCGAGATACCTGGGACGGGCCGGGAACGGCGACCGGGCCGGCCGCGGGAGGCGACCGGCCCGGAGGCGGTGTTCCTGAGGTGTCAGTCGCGCTCGGCGAGCGTCAGCTCGATGCCGCCGACCAGGTCGGCGCAGACGTTGTAGACGAACGCCCCGAGCGTGGCCAGCGCGGTGAACAGGACGACGTTGACCAGACCGATCAGCGCCGAACTGAAGATCACGCCGCGGGCGGTGATCTGGAAGCCGCTGGTGCCCTGCCCACCACCCGCGTTGACCAGGTCACCCAGGCTGTCGTTCACGCTGGCGAAGACGCCCATCGCGTCCAGCGCGAGGTAGAGCACCGAGGTCGCGACCACGATGACGATGAACAGCACCACCGACACGGCGAACGCGAACTTCATCACGGACCAGGGGTCGATCCGCTTGAGGTTCAGTCGGGCCCGGCGCGGCCCGCGTGACGCGGCCGAGCTGACCGAGGTACGCGCGGCGCGTACCGCCTCGCCCACCCGCGCGGCACCGACGGCCGACGAACCGACTCCCGGAGGCAGACCGCCGCCGTTCGTCGGGCGACCCGCACCGAGCGGACGGTTGGTGTCCGGCTTCGCCCCGAGGCCGGTGATGCGGGGCTGGGTGCCCGTGGTCCCGGTGCTCGACGTCGGCAGCACGCCCGTGGTGCCCGGCGAGGACGGACCTGGGCGAGGTCCGGTCGTCGATGTGGTCGACGGCTTGCCGGCGGCGCTGGCGGCAACTGTCGGTGTGCCCGGCGAGCCGGGGGCCTCGGTGCCCGGCCTGTCGCTGGACGCCTCGGCATCCTTCTCGTCTGTGGGCTTGTCGGGCGGCGGAGCCATACCGGGGGCCCGAGTGAACTTCGGGGCAGGCGCGTCGGCGGGAACGGTCGCCCGGCCCACGGCCGCGCGGCCGGTCGCTGGCGTGCCGGTCTTCGCGGCGTCCTCGTCGACCGGGTTGGCCGAGGTCCCCGCGTTCCCCGACTTCGCCTGTGTCTCCGTCATTCAACTAGTCCTGTTCGTCAGGCTCGTCGGCATTGCGAGCAATCGCCACGATAGTCACGCCATCCGGGAGGTCCATCAGCTTGACCCCCATTGTGTTCCGGTCGCGTGTACGGCGTACAGGCTTCACCGGAGTCCGGATAACGCCACCGTTGCTGGTGATGGCAAACAGCTCGTCGTCCGGGTCGATCACGACGGCACCGACCAGACCACCGCGCCGTTCGGTGATCTTCGCAGTCAGTACGCCCTTACCTCCCCGGCCCTGCACCGGGTATTCCTCGATCGGGGTACGTTTCGCGTATCCCCCGTTCGTGGCGACGAGCACGTCCAGCCCCTCGCGGACGACCTCCATGGCCAACAGCTCGTCCTCGTCGCTGAAGCGCATGCCGATCACGCCCGACGTGGCCCGACCCATCGGCCGCAGGGCCTCGTCGGTCGCGTTGAACCGGATCGCCTGGGCGTTCTTGGAGACCAGCAGCAGGTCCTCACCGGGGTCGACCAGCGCAGCACCCACCAACTCGTCCTCATCGCGCAGGTTGATCGCGATGATTCCGCCGGACCGGTTGGAGTCGAACTCCTCAAGCCGCGTCTTCTTCACCAGGCCGTTCTTCGTCGCCAGGACCAGGTAGGGCGCCACCTGGTAATTCGGGATCTCGATGATCTGTGCGATCTGCTCATCCGGTTGGAACGCGAGCAGATTGGCCACGTGCTGGCCCTTGGCCACCCTACTGGCCTCCGGAAGCTCGTACGCCTTGGCCCGGTACACCCGCCCCTTGTTGGTGAAGAACAGCATCCAGTCGTGCGTCGAGCAGACGAAGAAGTGGCTGACGATGTCGTCCTGCCGCAGCGTGGCACCGCTGACACCCTTGCCGCCGCGCCGCTGCGAGCGGTAGAGGTCCACCTTCGTCCGCTTGGCGTACCCGGTACGGGTGATGGTCACCACCACGTCCTCGCGGGCGATGAGGTCCTCCATCGAGACCTCGCCGTCGAACGGGATGATCTGGGTACGCCGCTCGTCGCCCCACTTCGCGACGATCTCGCCCAGCTCCTCCGAGACGATCCGCCGCTGCCGCTCCGGCTTGGCCAGGATGTCCTTGAGGTCGGCGATCTCCAGCTCCAGCTTGGCCAGGTCGTCCAGGATCCGCTGCCGCTCCAGCGCGGCGAGCCGACGAAGCTGCATGTCCAGGATCGCGGTCGCCTGGATCTCGTCGATCTCCAGCAGCCGGATCAGGCCCTGCCGGGCGTCCTCGACCGTGGGCGAACGCCGGATCAGGGCGATCACCTCGTCCAGGGCGTCCAGCGCCTTGGACAGACCACGCAGGATGTGCGCCCGCTCCTCGGCCTTGCGCAGCCGGAACGCCGTCCGCCGCCGGATCACCTCGATCTGGTGCTCGACGTAGTAGCGGATGAACTGCGCCAGGTTCAGCGTGCGCGGCACCCCGTCGACCAGCGCCAGCATGTTCGCGCCGAAGGTCTCCTGGAGCTGGGTGTGCTTGTAGAGGTTGTTCAGCACCACCTTCGCGACCGCATCGCGCTTGAGCACCAGCACGATCCGCATGCCGGTACGCCCGGACGACTCGTCGCGGATGTCCGCGATCCCGCCGAGCTTGCCCTCCTTAATCAGCTCCGCGATCCGCTCGGCCAGGTTGTCCGGGTTCACCTGGTACGGCAGCTCGCTGACCACCAGCGCCGGCCGACCGCGCTTGTCCTCCTCGACCTCCACCACCGCGCGCATCCGGATCGAACCCCGACCGGTGCGGTACGCGTCCTGGATGGCGGACTGGCCGACGATCAGACCGTGGGTGGGGAAGTCCGGACCCTTGACGATCTCCAGCAGCGCCTCAAGCGTGGTGGCCTCGTCCGCCTCCGGGTTCTCCAGGCACCACTGCACCGCCGCGCCGATCTCCCGCAGGTTGTGCGGCGGGATCTTGGTGGCCATGCCGACCGCGATGCCCTCGGAGCCGTTGATCAGCAGGTTCGGGATCCGCGACGGCAGGATGGTGGGCTCCTTGGCCCGGCCGTCGTAGTTGTCCTGCAGGTCTACGGTGTCCTCGTCGATGTCCCGCAGCATCTCCATGGCGAGCGGGTCGAGCTTGCACTCGGTGTTGTGACTGACGAACCCGTCGGAGACGAACGAGTGGTCGTCGGTGTCCACCCGGATGCTGTAGACCGGCTGCACACCCGCGTCGGTGACCCCGGCCACCTCGGCGTAGTAGAACCGACCGTCCACCAGCGGCTCGACCACGTCGAGCACCTCGGACTCGGTGATCTGGGCGGTGATCTCGGCGCGATCGCGCTCCCAACGCTCGATCCGGTCCACGTTGTGCCGGCGCAGCCAGTCCCGCTCGGTCCAGCGGCTGGCGCCGTGCTCCCGGATGAAGTCACCGACCAGCGGCACGTGGTCACTGGAGAGCGCCGTGCTGCTCGCCGGGACCGAGGCCAGCTCCGACTCCAGCTTGGCCTGCTTGCGGCCGAGGAAGCCGACCTGGGCGGCGAAGATCCGCGCGTCCCGGCGGGTGGTCACCACGACCTTGATCTCGCCGTCGTCGTACCGGCACTGGCGGCTGACGACGCCGAACTCCAGCAGCAACTGCTGCACCTCGCGGGCGAGCCGCTCGCTGCGCGTGGAGTACGAGATCTGGATGGTGTTGCGCGGCAGCATCGAGGAGGAACCGTCCCCCTCGAAGAGTGCCTGGAGGAAGGCCCGCTTGGTCGCGGCCGGCCCCTGCCAGACGAACTCCGGCACGACCTTGTCGGCGCTGCGCGCACCGATCGTCTCGCCGAGGATGCTGGCCCGGAGCGCGGTGAGATCCTGGATGTCGAGTTCGTGCAGGACGCTTCCGGACGCGGTCACCCGCTCACTGACGTGCCGGCGCCCACCGACGGCGAGGTCGTAGGCCGCCAGGACGCGGACGAAGAACTCGCGGTCGACGTTGTTGAAGCCCGCGCGGGTCTCGGAGACCCACCCCTCGCTGACGAAGGCACCCGCGAGGACGGCGGCCTCGACGTGTTCCGGCATCGGACAGCCGATCTCGTCCGGCACGCTGCGCTGGAGCAACACCCGGTCACCGGGGGAGATCTCGGCGAGCAGCTTCCAGAGCAGCGTCGGTACGCCGGCCACGTCCACCAGGCAGAGCACCGGGTGGTTGTGGGTGCCGGTCAGCTCGTACCCCTCGTGGGTGCGCAGCCGCAGCGTCGGGTGCTCGCCGGAGTGGAAGAACGCCGAGGCGCGGACCAGGTCGCCGTTGCGGTCGCGGACCTTGAGGTCGATGTCGGTCTCGCTGCTCGACGCCGCGCCCGGCACCACGTCGCCGATCCGCACGCTGCCATCAGCGGTGCGAATACGGACATCTGCGGTCAGACAGTAACGCATCGCCGCAGCAGGGTCGTTTCCGGGCGAACCGAAGTTGCCGTTGCCGTCCACCAGCGGGTAGCGCAGCGACCAGGGCTGGGCCATCCGGACCAGGGCGTCGTAGATGGCCGAGTCCCCGTGCGGGTGGAACTGGCCCATCACGTCGCCGACGACGCGCGAACACTTGACGTAACCGCGGTCCGGTCGGTAGCCCGAGTCGAACATGGCGTAGAGGATCTTGCGGTGGACCGGCTTGAGCCCGTCCCGGACGTCCGGCAGCGCCCGCCCGACGATGACGCTCATCGCGTAGTCGAGGTAGGAGCGCTGCATCTCCACCTCGAGCCCGACCGGCTCGATGCGGTCGTGGGCGACCACGGCAGCCGGCGCCTCGGGGACCTCGGGCTCGTTCGGTGTGGACTCGGGGGAATCGGTCACTGTTAACCCTTATCAGACTGAGAGTCGTTTTTGTGCCTGTGGATAACTGCTGTGGATAGCGGCCAAGTTGTGGATAACTCTGTGGATCGGCCTGCCGGACCGGAACTCCGGTCCGGCAGGCGCGTCCGTCAGATGTCCAGGAAGCGGACGTCCTTGGCGTTGCGCTGGATGAACGAGCGGCGGGCCTCGACGTCCTCGCCCATCAGCACGCTGAACAGCTCGTCGGCGGTGGCGGCGTCGTCCAGGGTGACCTGACGCAGCGTCCGGGTCGCCGGGTTCATCGTGGTCTCCCACAGCTCCGGGTAGTTCATCTCGCCGAGGCCCTTGAACCGCTGGATGTCGTCCGGCTTGGCGTTCGGCTTCTTCTGCTGACGCAGCGCGATCAGCCCGTCGCGCTCCCGGTCGGAGTACGCGTACTGCGCGTCGTCGCCCTTCTTGTTCCACTTGATCTTGTAGAGCGGCGGGGCGGCGAGGTAGACGTGACCGAGCTCGACCAGTGGCCGCATGAAGCGGAACAGGAGGGTGAGCAGCAGCGTCTGGATGTGCTGACCGTCGACGTCGGCGTCGGCCATCAGCACCACCTTGTGGTAGCGCAGCTTCTCCATGTCGAAGTCGTCGTGGATGCCGGTGCCCAGCGCGGTGATCAGCGCCTGCACCTCGTTGTTCTTGAGCACCCGGTCGATCCGGGCCTTCTCCACGTTGAGGATCTTGCCGCGGATCGGCAGGATCGCCTGGGTACGCGGGTCCCGGCCCTGCTTGGCCGAGCCGCCCGCCGAGTCGCCCTCGACGATGAACACCTCGGACTCGCGCGGGTCGGTGGACTGGCAGTCGGCCAGCTTGCCCGGCATCGAGCCGGACTCCAGCAGCGACTTGCGTCGGGCCAGCTTGCGCGCCTGCTGGGCGGCGATCCGGGCGCGGGCGGCCTGGGACGCCTTGGTGATGATGATCTTCGCTTCGGCCGGGTTGCGGTCCAGCCAGTCGACCAGCCGGTCGTTGCAGACCCGCTGGACGAAGCTCTTCACCGGGGTGTTGCCGAGCTTGGTCTTGGTCTGACCCTCGAACTGCGGGTTGGTCAGCTTGACCGAGATGATCGCCGCGAGGCCCTCGCGGATGTCCTCGCCGGAGAGCTTCTCGTCGCCCTTGAGCAGCTTCTTGTCCGCACCGTAGCGGTTGACCACGCTGGTCAGCGCGGCCCGGAAGCCCTCCTCGTGGGTGCCGCCCTCGTGGGTATTGATGTTGTTGGCGAAGGTGTAGACCGATTCGCCGTACGACTCGTTCCACTGCATGGCGATCTCAAGGGACATGCCCTCTTCCTCGGCACCGAACTCGATCACCGTCTTGTGCATCGGGCTCTTCGAGGCGTTAAGGTGCCGGACGAAGTCGGCGATGCCGCCCTCGTACTGGAAGGTCACCTCGCGGAGCTTGCCCTCCTCGCCCTCGGCGACCCGCTCGTCGAGCAGGTGGATCTTGAGGCCACGGGTCAGGAACGCCATCTCCTGGAGGCGGCGGTAGATGGTCTGGAAGTCGAAGTCGACCGTCTCGAAGACGTCGGGGTCGGGCCAGAAGGAGACCGCCGAGCCGGTGGTGTCGGTCGGCTCGCCCTTCTCCAGGGTGGTGGGCTTGGAGTGGTGGTACTGCTGACGCCAGACGAAACCGTCCTTGTGGATCTCCACCGCCATCTTGGTGGAGAGGGCGTTGACGACCGAGACGCCGACGCCGTGCAGGCCGCCGGAGACGGCGTACGCCTTGCCGTCGAACTTGCCGCCGGCGTGCAGCACGGTCAGCGCCACCTCGACGCCCGGCTTCTTCAGTTTGGGGTGCAGGTCGACCGGGAAGCCACGCCCGTTGTCGGTGACCCGTACGCCTCCGTCGGCGAGCAGCACCACGTCGATCGTGTCGCAGTGACCGGCCAGCGCCTCGTCCACCGCGTTGTCGACGACCTCCCACACGAGGTGGTGCAGGCCCCGTTCGCCGGTGGACCCGATGTACATACCGGGCCGCTTACGGACCGCCTCCAGACCTTCGAGGACGGTGATCGACTCGGCGCCGTACTGCTGATTGTCCTGCGCTGCCACCCTCGGCCACTTTCTCGCGCCGTCCGCGCCGTCAGGCACGCCCGGCGCGGGTTCGGCGGACAGACGCGACGTCGGCACGCAGACCGGCACCGGGGACAAATCCGGGGTACGGGTCGAACGCGCCGGTCGCCGCGGTTGCCCGCGGATCGCGATCGGCTCGACCCGAGTCGGACAATGATCGCGGGCCCGTGTCGGGCCCGTGACCCGTCGCTCCGCACCGGGTCTTCGTCTCACCCCAATCTTACTGTGCGCGGGCGACAGAACCACCACTCGGCACCCCTTCGCGGCGGCTCAGATCTACGGAGCGGGCCGAACCGCGCTGTCTGCGACTCCCCCTACACGCAAGGGCATGATCGCCGGATCCGTCGCGTGACGGCGACACGGCCCTGACGGCGGCCCCGACGGCGCTACTGGCCGGTATCGCCCACCATGGTCGTTGCCGTCCGTTCGCGTTGGCGGGCCGGCCTTGATCTTTCAGGGCCGGAACCGGACGATCGACCCGATTGACCCACCCGTGCCCGTTGAGAGGTGACACCAAGATGGGGCTGGACAACGTCGCGGTCCAGTGGCCGCGGACCGGCCAGTTCTACGATCCGGTCGCGCCGGCCGACTTCGTCGACTTCGGCGAGATCGTCGACGTACCGGGGATATCGGCGCCGACCGCCGCGCTCGCCGAGCTGATCGCGAAGACAGGTACGGTCCGGGCCACCGCGTACACAGAGGTGGTCGACCTGATCCTCGGACTCGACGGTGTGCTCTACGCCACAGACGCGGCGGCGGAGGACGAGGACCCGGTCATCGACCCGGACGGCTGCGCCTGGATCGCGGGCGGCATCGAGCGCTTCGTGATCGCGCACCGTCCGCACGGCGAGGCGGTCACGTTCGAGTCGGTCGGCACCGTGCTGCGGTCGCTGCTGGCCGACGGCCGCCTGGCCGAGCAGCAGTTGCGCTGGCTGGACAGTCGGCTGGACGCACTGCGGGACGAGAGCGGCGCGCCGCCGCAGTGGACGTACACCTGTGCCGAGTTGAGCGTGGTGGCGGCGTTCTACCGGCGCTGTGCCGAGCGGGGCTTCGCGGTCTACGCCGAGTCGGCCGCGCCGCGTCGCGCCGCGCACTCCTGACCGTCGGCGTACGCCGCACCCGCCAGGTGCGGCGTACGCCACGCGGGGAACGGGTCGGGTCCTCAGCCGTACGTGTCGCGGGGGCCCCGGCCGCGTACCCGGCGTGGGCCGCGTGACCAGGACGGCGCGGCCGGGCCGTGGATGTGCAGCTTGCGCACCACGTTGTGGCCGATCTCGCGGGCGATCTGTTGCAGCAGCGATCCGGCGAGCAGGCGGAGCTGGGTGGCCCAGGCGGTGGACCTGGCCTCCACGGTCAACTCGCCGTTCTCCAGCTTCACCGGACGGCTGTGCTGGGCCACCTCCGGCCCGACCACCCGCTCCCACGCGCCGAAGACGGTCGCCTCGGCGGCCGGCTGCTGCCATCCGCGCGCCTTCACCAGCCGCGCCAGCACGGTGCCGAGCAGTTGTGGATCGCGCGGATCGGGCCCGGGACCGGAGTAGCCGCGCAGCCGTCGCTCGCCTGTACCCCCTCCGGTGACGCCGCGTCGGCGCGGCTTGGCGGCCTCCCGGCGGGCCTTGGCGGCGTCCAGCACCGCCCGTGCGAGCTGCGGCCCGGAGGTGCCGTCCGCCGGGGTGTCCGCGTCCGCGCCCGTGGCCGCCGGGCCGCCTTCGGCGGAGGCTCCTGCGGACCGGCCGGGACCGGCCGGGGGCGACGCACCGGCTTCGTCGTTGCCGGTCGGGGTGGTCCGGCCCGCGCCGCGCGAACCCCGGCCCCGGGTCGCCCGGCGGGGCGCTGCGACGCCGTCGTCGGCCCCGCGGGCACGGGTGGGAGCCGCGTCGGGGTGCGGCCGGTCCGGCTCATCCGACACGACGCACCGTCCCCTCGGCCACCTCGAAGCGGGCACCGCGCAGGGCCGGCGGTACGTCGTCGGCGACCGCACAGGTCACCAACAGTTGGCTGGCGCCGTCGACCAGGTCGGCCAGCCGCTCCCGCCGTCCGGAGTCCAACTCGGCGAAGACGTCGTCGAGCACCAGGACCGGTTCGATGCCGTCGCCGCGCAGCAGGTCGTAGCCGGCGAGCCGGAGCGCGAGCGCGAACGACCACGACTCGCCGTGGCTGGCGTACCCCTTGACGGGCAGCGGGCCGAGGGTGAGGGCGAGTTCGTCCCGGTGCGGGCCGACCAGGGTGGTGCCCCGCTCGGTCTCGGCGGACCGGGACTCCGCGAGCGCGGCGGCCAGGATCGCGGCCAGCGTCTCCCGGTCGGTGGTCGGCTCGGCGAGCTCCACCGACGGCCGGTACGCGATGCCCGCCGCGCCGCGTCCGGCCGCCACCGCGTCGTACGCCTTGGCGACGTGCGGTGCCAACGCGGCGACCAGTTCGAGTCGACCGGCGAGCAGTTCGGCGCCGTGCCGGGTCAGGTGCGTGTCCCAGACAGCCAGGGTGGAGAGGTCGCCGCCCCGGGAGCCACCGGTCTTGCGCGCCAGGTACGCGGTCCGCAGCAGGGCGTTGCGCTGTTTGACGACCCGCTCGTAGTCGGCGCGGACCCCCGCGTACCGGGGCTGGCGCGACACCAGCAGGTCGTCGAGGTAGCGGCGGCGTTCCGCCGGGTCGCCCCGGACGAGTTCGAGGTCCTCCGGGGCGAACAGCACCAGCCGCAGCGCACCGAGCACGTCACGGGCGCGGCGGGCCGGTGAACGGCCGAGCCGGGCCCGGTTGGCCTTGCCCGGCACGATCTCCAACTCGACCAGCAGTTCCCGGCCCTCGTGCACCACCGCGCAGCGGATCACCGCAGCGGTGGCTCCGGCGCGGACCAGTGGCGCGTCGGTGGCGACCCGGTGCGAGGCGAGCGTCGCCACGTACCCGAGCGCCTCGACCAGGTTGGTCTTACCGACGCCGTTGGCGCCGATCAGCACGTTCGGCCCCGGTTCGAGGTCGACGCCGACCCGCTCGTAGGAGCGGAAGTCGACCAGTTCGATCCGGCGGACGTACACGGGGCCGGGCGCCGGTCAGCGCTTACGGACGGCGTGCCCGCCGAACTGCTGGCGCAGTGCGGAGACGGCCTTCAGCGCCGGTGACTCGTCCTGCCGGGACGCGAACCGGGCGTAGAGCGACGCGGTGATCACGTTGAGCGGTACGGCGAGCCGGACCGCCTCGTCGACCGTCCAGCGGCCCTCACCGGTGTCCTCGGTGTAGTCGCTGAGCTGGTTCAGCTCCGGGTCCTCGTCCAACGCCCGGTCGAGCAGGTCCAGCAGCCAGGAGCGGACCACGGTGCCCTCGCGCCAGGACTTGATCACGCCCGGCACGTCGGTGACCAACTCCGAGGCGGCCATCAGCTCGTAGCCCTCGGCGTAGGCGTGCATGAGGCCGTACTCGATGCCGTTGTGCACCATCTTGGCGTAGTGGCCGGCGCCGACCGGGCCGGCGTGCACGAAGCCGAACTCACCCTCGGGCTTGAGTGACTCGAAGATCGGCTTGAGCCGCTCGACGTGCTCGTCGGCACCGCCGACCATCAGGCCGTAGCCGTTCTGTCGGCCCCACACGCCGCCGGAGACCCCGACGTCGACGTAGCCGATGCCGCGCTCGTTGAGCCGCTCGGCGCGCAGCGCGTCGTCGCTGAACCGCGAGTTCCCGCCGTCGATGATGAGGTCGCCCTCGCCGAGCACTCCGGCCAGGTCGTCGATCGTGGCATCGGTGACGGCGGCGGGCACCATCACCCAGACCGCCCGGGGTGCGTCCAGCTTCTCCGCCAGCTCGGCCAGGCTGCTGACGTCACTCAGCTCCAAGTTGTGGTCGAGACCGACCACCTCGTGACCGGCAGCACGCAACCGCTCGCGCATGTTGCCGCCCATCCGGCCGAGTCCTACCAGGCCGAGCTGCATCGGTTCTTACCTTTCGTGGGTTTCGGGTGTGCTCTGTCGATCAGCGGGACACGCGGATCGGCATGATGAGGTACCGGTACCCAGGGATGAGCTCGCCATCCTCACCAGCAGGGGAAATCACCGCCGGCTTGAAGGCGTCGACGAACTGCAACACGGCGAACTGGGACCCGAGGTTGGCCAGCCCGTCGATCAGGTACTGCGGGTTGAAGCCGATGGTGAGCGGCTCGCCGGTGAAGGTGGCCTCCATGGCCTCGCTGGCCCGGGCCTCCTCGGTGCCGCCGGCCTCGACGACCAGGCCGTCGGCGCTGAAGCTGAGCAGCACCGGGGTGGTCCGCTCGGCGACCAGCGCGACGCGCTTGACGACCTCGATGAGCGTGCTGACGGCCACCCGGGCGTCGGCGTTGTGGTTGGCCGGGAAGAGGGACCGCACCGGCGGGTAGTTCGCGCCGTCCAGCAGGCGGCTGGTGGTCCGGCGGGTGCCACCGGAGAAACCGATCATGCCCTCACCGGCCGCGCCCTGGGACAGGGCGAGGACGACGTGACCGCCGAGCGGCCCGAGGGTCTTGGCGGTGTCGTTGAGGGTCCGCGCCGGCACCAGCGCGTTGATGCTGATGTCCGCGTCGTCCGGGTGCCACTCCATCTCGCGCAGCGCCAGCCGGTATCGGTCGGTGGCGAGCATGGCGAGCGTGCCGCCGGAGAGTTCGAGGCGTACGCCGGTCATCATCGGCAGCGTCTCGTCCCGGCTGGCGGCGACCGCCACCTGGGCGACTGCGGCGGCGAAGGCGGCGGCGTCGACGGTGCCGGCGCTCTCCGGCATCTCCGGCAGCGTCGGGTAGTCCTCCACCGGCATGGTGGGCAGGGTGAACCGGGCGCTACCGCAGACCAGTTCGAGGTGGGCGCCGACTGCGGCGATGTCCACCGGCTTGGCCGGCAGTGCCTTGGTGATCTCAGCGAGCAGGCGACCGGAGACCAACGCGGCGCCGTCGGCGTCGCCCTGCACCTCCACGGTCACCTGGCTGGAGACCTCGTAGTCGAAGCCGGACACCTGCAGGCTGCCCTCGGTCACCCGGAGCAGCACGCCGGCCAGCACCGGTACGGACGGCCGGTTGGGCAGGCTCTTCGCGGTCCAGGCCACGGCCTCAGCGAGCGCGTCGCGCTCCACTCGGAACTTCATCAATGCCTCCGCGTCGACGTCGACGTCGTCAACTCTCTCATGCCGGCCGCTGCCCACCGACCCACCTGGCGTGCGGGTACCCATCGCACCTTAGGGCGCGAGGGTATCGGCTGTGCGCCCGACCCCTGGCGATCGAGTCGATGCTGACGGATGCCTCCGACAGCATCGGCCCGATCCACAGGAAGTCCAACGGTGATGATTGGTTTTCGTTCTTTTAGAAGAGATAACCCATCGTCTTCATCGCACCTGTGCAAACTGTGGAGAACTCGCGTCGTCGCAGCTCAGAGCGGTTATCCACGTGTGGTTTCGCTGTGGAGAACCCGGGGTAAAACCTGCCTGGTGGTCCACAGGCCCTCGTCGTGCACCGCGTTGTCCACCGTCGTCCACCGGTTGTCCACCGGTAATCCACCGACTTTCTCCCCAGTCCTGTGGACAGCCGAGACCGTCTCGGACCCCGTCATCCCCAGAACCTTCAACAGGGCGTCCACAGGTGGTTCGTCGTCGGTGGACAGAGCGCCGAGTTTTCCCCAGTCGCCCACAGGCGTCCACAGCGTTGTCCCCAGGGTTTCTCCACAGCCTGTGGGTAACCGGGTGCCGACGGTACGTCGTTATCCACCGCCGGTGGACAACGAGCTGTGGACAACGAGTGCGGGCCGAAGCGGACACGCCTGCGACGGTGTGGTCTACACCTCGTCGAGAGTCCAGGGTCGAGACCGAAAAGAGACCCGGCCGAGGCTCCGGCCGGGTCGTGGGTATCGCTGTGAGGTGGCGTACGCCTCAGGTGTTCTGCTTGATCCGGTTGGTCAGCTCGGCGATCTGGTTGTAGAGCGAACGCCGCTCGGCCATCTGCTGGCGGATCTTGCGGTCGGCGTGCATGACGGTGGTGTGGTCCCGTCCGCCGAACGCCTGTCCGATGCGGGGCAGTGACAGGTCGGTCAGCTCCCGGCACAGGTACATGGCCACCTGACGGGCGTTGACCAGTACCCGGGAGCGGGAGTGCCCGCGCAGGTCCTCCAGGCTGACGCCGAAGTAGTCGGCGGTGGCCACCATGATCTGGTCGGCGGTGATCTCCGGACCGGCGCCGTCCGGGATGAAGTCCCGCAGCACCTCTTCGGCCAGCGACAGCTCCACGCTCGACCGGGTCAGGCTGGCGAAGGCGGTGACCCGGATCAGAGCGCCCTCCAACTCCCGGATCGAGTTCGACACCCGGGAGGCGATGAACTCCAGCACGTCCGGTGGGGCGTACAGCCGCTCCTGGGCCGCCTTCTTCTGCAGGATCGCGATCCGGGTCTCCAGGTCCGGCGGCTGGATGTCGGCCAGCAGGCCCCACTCGAACCGGGTCCGCAGCCGGTCCTCCAGCGTCGCCAACTGCTTCGGCGAACGGTCGGAGGTGATCACGATCTGCTTGTTCGCGTTGTGCAGCGTGTTGAAGGTGTGGAAGAACTCCTCCTGGGTGCGCTCGCGGTTCTCCAGGAACTGGATGTCGTCGATCAGGAGGATGTCGACGTCGCGGTAGCGCCGCTGGAACGCGCTGGTCTTGTCGTCCCGCAGCGAGTTGATGAAGTCGTTGGTGAACTCCTCGGTCGAGACGTACCGGACCGAGCGGGCGTTGCCCAACGTGGTGGCGTAGTGCCCGATGGCGTGCAGCAGGTGGGTCTTGCCCAACCCCGAACTGCCGTAGATGAACAGCGGGTTGTACGCCTTCGCGGGCGACTCGGCCACCGCCACACTCGCCGCGTGCGCGAACCGGTTCGAGGAACCGATGACGAACGTCTCGAACATGTACTTCGGGTTGAGCCGGTTGCCGCCACTGTCCGCGCCGGTCGGCAGACGGCGGTCGTCACGTCCGACCGGGCGGTGGTCGGCGCTGCCCCGACCGGGCCCGCTGTCGGTGCCGCCGTCGTTCGGCATCGCCCGGATCACGTGCTGGTCGCGGGGCGAGACACCGTGGTCCTCGCCGTATCGTCCGGGGAAGCCGCGCGGGCCGTTCGGCGGCGGGTCCAGGCGGCCGGTCTGCTCGGTGAAGCCGAGTCGGTCGGCGGGCCGCCGGGGCACCTCGGTCGGCCGGTCGTGCGGTCGGGACGGCTCACCGAAGGCGTGGCCGAAGAGGGTCTCCTGGCCGTCGACCAACGGGGGACCGGTCCGTCCACCGCCGTCGGCCGGTGACACCTCCGCCACGGGCCGGTCGAACCGGCCCGGCTGCGGCTGTTCCGGGATCAGCGGGAGTTGTTGGCGACCGGGGTCACCGGCTCCGCCGCCGTCCGACCCGCGAGCGTCGAAGTCGACCGGGCCGTCCTGCCCACCGACGCCGGGCTCCGGGGAACTGCGGTAGACGGTGCCGGTGGGGTGCCCGTCCTCGGGTACCCGGACGGTGACCGCGACCTGGATCGGCCGACCCAGTCGGCGGGTGAGCGCCTCGGTGATGGCCGGACGCAGTCGGGACTCGATCACGTCCCGGGTGAACGCGTCCGGCACCGAGAGCAGCGCGGTGTCCTCGACGATGGCCCGCAGCCGGGTCAACCGCAGGTACGCCCGCTGCTGCGCGGAGATGATCTCGTCGGCGAGCTCGTCCGTCGTCGCCGTCCACACCGCGGCAAGGTCGGTCGTACCGGCCACCGTCGTGCCACCCCCTCGCCTCTGCTCCCCCGGACGCCGCCGTCCCCCGGCTGTCCGGATGCCTGGTACCGAGCGGTGTGACGTCGCACCCACCCGGACGCCGCACCGGTCGTCCTCCACAAGTTATCCACAGCCTGTGTACCGACCGATTGTGGCCGCCCGCCGGGCGCGGGTCGGACCTGCCCCCTGCCGTGGCCGGGCGCTGAAGCGGGTTCACCGTGCCGAACGATTCACTACCGTGTCCGGTCTTGCCTGGCGGCGACATCCCGGAACTGGAGACGCTGACCGCAATCGGGCACGGTAACAGCGATGTCGCCGCATCATCAACCGTCGACGCGCCTGGCACGTTGTCGGCATCAGCGAAATCGCCCGCTTTCGGGCGCTTGTCGTCGCAGGTGACGGCCCGAGTGCGCCGGTTTGACGGTGATTGCACCCCGACCTAGGGTGGAGGGGCTGCTCTCACGCCCTCTGCTAGGGTGATGGGTGCTTGCTGCCCACGGTCGCGCCCCGTCACACCGGGGTGACAAGCCACTCGGGCAGCGCCGATCGGGGCCACCGCAGCGGCGGCCTGGACCACCACGACCCGGACGATCCATGTGTCCGGGCGTCCGACAACGGAGAGCCTGACGTGAGCAAGCGCACCTACCAGCCGAACAACCGCCGGCGCGCGAAGACCCACGGCTTCCGGCTGCGCATGCGCACCCGGGCCGGCCGCGCCATCCTTTCGACCCGTCGCGCCAAGGGCCGCACCCGCCTGTCGGCCTGAGGCCGACAGTCCGCTCCGGGACGGCAGTCGTGCTGGCGGCCGCGCAACGACTGCGGCGCAGCATCGACTTCGCCGCAGCGGTTCGCGGTGGCCGACGAGCCGGGCGGGGCACGCTCGTCGTGCACCTGACCCTGCCGGTCACACCCGGGGCCGCAGACGTAGCGCCGGAGCCGGCGCGGGGCGGTGCGGAGCAAGACTCCGCACCCGTATCCCGCGCCGGCTTCGTGGTTTCCAAGGCCGTCGGTCCCGCGGTGGTCCGTAACCGGGTCCGTCGCCGGTTGCGGCATCTGACCCGGGAACGGCTCGCCACCCTGCCGGCCGGGAGCACCCTCGTCGTACGCGCGTTGCCGGCCGCCGCCGACGTGACGTACCAACGGCTCGGCGCGGACCTGGACGCGGCGCTCGCCGCCGCCCGGGCCGGCCGGGGACGGCGGCCACGGTGACCTCGAAGCCCACGTCGCCGCGCCCGGCTACCACCGGTGCCCGAGTGCTGACCCTGCCCGTCATCGCGTACCGTCGGTGGATAAGTCCGGCGTTGCCGGCCCGCTGTCGGTTCTACCCGTCGTGCAGTGCGTACGCCCTGGAGGCGATTGCCCGGCACGGCGCGCTGCGGGGAGCCGGTCTGACGGTCCGGCGACTGTCGCGCTGCCACCCATTCCATCCTGGTGGATACGACCCGGTACCGGAGCCGGGCAGCCGCCGACCTGCCGACGTGACTGGAGCCGAGAATTGAGTCTCGACTGGATCTACTACGCGATCTCGTGGATCCTGCTGGCCTGGCATTCGGCCTGGGAGGCCATCGGGATTCCCGACGCCACGGTCCTCGGCACGAACTGGGCCTGGATTCTCGCCATCGTCTTCCTGGTGGTCACCGTCCGGGTGATCCTGTTCCCGGTCTTCGTCAAGCAGATCAAGTCGCAGCGGGCCATGCAGGCGCTCCAGCCGCAGGTGAAGGCGCTGCAGGAGAAGCACAAGGGTGACCGGGAGACGCTCCAGAAAGAGATGATGGAGCTCTATCGGAAGGAAAAGGCCAACCCGTTGATGGGCTGCCTTCCGATGTTCCTCCAGATCCCGGTCTTCCTCGGCCTGTTCCACGTCCTGCGCCGCCTCAACCCGGACCCGGCGAAGAACAACAAGGACATCTACGGCTGGACGGTCGACCAGTTCAACAGCGCCTCGGACGCGACGCTCTTCACCGCGCCGATCGCCAGCAAGTTCGGCTCCACCGCCGCCGAGCTGGCGCAGCTCGGCGCCAACGGCACCGTCGTGAAGATCATGGCCGGTGTCCTGGTGCTGGTGATGATGGGCACCACCTACCTCACCAGCCGCCAGATGATCCTCAAGACCGGCTGGGCAGAGGACCCGCAGCAGCGGATGATCCAGCGCCTGATGCTCTACGGCATCCCGCTGTCGCTGCTCATCTCCGGCGCCATCTTCCCGATCGGTGTGATCATCTACTGGGTCACCAACAACCTCTTCACCCTCGGTCAGCAGCAGTGGGTGCTGCGGAAGTTCCCGCCGCCGGTGACCGCCACCAGCAAGCCGGCCACCAGCGCCGCCGCGCGCAACGGCGCGCAGCCGGCCAAGAACCGTGGCCTGTTCGGTCGCAGCAAGCCGGCCGAGGCGCCGCCCGCACCGGCCGCGCCGAAGGTCGCCGGCCCGAAGCCGGGCGCCAAGCCGGCCAACCCGAAGAAGGGTCGCCCCGCCAAACGGCAGGGCTGAATCGTCCGGGCCGCCGTCGGGAGACCGACGGCGGCCCGTCGCGCGACGTGCTGCCGCCGAGAGGCCGGCGCCGGAGTGCGGAAGCGCCGCGTGCGACGTGGCGAACGGGCGACACCGCCCCTACAGACGTGCCCGTGGGCACCGGCGACGTCCCGCCGGCCGCGGGGAACCAGCGGACCCGAGGTCCGGCCGAGTGAGTACGGAGATGACACCGTGACCGACACCAGCATCCCCCGCGCCGACCAGCCCCTGGACGACGAGGAGCCGACGGCGGCGGCTCCGGTCGACGGCGAGCCGGAGGAGACCGAGGCCGAGAAGGCGCCGAGCAAGACCGCCGGTGAGGGCGACCTCTTCCGACAGAGCGAGATCGCAGCCGACTACGTCGAGGGGCTGCTCGACATCCTCGACTACGACGGCGACATCGACGAGCTGGTGTCGGGCGGTCGTCCGGTGGTGGAGGTCGTCGGCGGTCGGCTGCAGAACCTGGTCGGCCAGCGCGGCGCCACCCTGGAGGCGCTCCAGGAACTGGCCCGGCTCGCCGTCTTCCGGCAGACCGGATCGCCGAGCCGACTGCTGCTCGACGTCGGCGGTTACCGGGCCAACCGGCGCAAGGAGCTCGCCGCGGTGGCCCGTAACGCGGTCGAGAAGGTCAAGGAGCACGGCGAGGCGGTACGCCTGGAGCCGATGTCGGCCTTCGAGCGCAAGTGCGTCCACGACGTGGTGAACGCGATCGACGGTGTGGAGAGCGAGTCCGAGGGCGTCGAGCCCAGCCGTCGCATCGTCGTCCGGCCCGCGGGCTGACGGGTGACCGCAGACGACGCCAGGGGTGTTGCCCCGTCCGGCCCGGGTGGTACGCCGCCCGGGCCGGCGGCTGTTCCGCCCGGGCCGGACCCGTCCACGGCGACGGCCGCAGCCGACGGTCCCGCCCCCTCGATGGCGGTGCTGCCGCCCGAACTGGCCGAGGCGGCCCGGCACCTGTTCGGTGACCGGCTCGACCTCGCCGCCGCCTACGCCGAACTGCTGGCCACCGACGGCGTGGTACGCGGTCTGATCGGCCCTCGCGAGACGCCCAGGATCTGGGACCGTCATCTGCTGAACTGCGCTGTGGTCGGCGAGCTGATCCCGCAGGGTGCGACGGTGGTCGACGTCGGATCCGGGGCCGGGTTGCCCGGTCTGGTGCTCGCCATCGCCCGTCCCGACCTCACGGTGACGCTCGTCGAGCCGCTGGCCCGACGGACCGTCTTCCTCGACGAGGCGGTGGAGTCGCTGGGTCTGACCGCCTCGGTGCGCGTGTTCCGGGGTCGGGCCGAGGAGGCAGTCGCCGAACCGGAGCTGCCGCCCAGTGATGTGGTCACCGCCCGCGCGGTCGCACCACTGGACCGGCTCGCCGGCTGGTGCCTGCCGTTGGCCGCGCCCGGCGGACGTCTGATCGCGCTCAAGGGCGCCTCGGCCGCCGACGAGATCGCCGAGCACGCCGAGGCGGTACACCGGCTCGGCGGCGGGCAGCCGGTGCTGCGCCGCTGCGGCGAGGACGTCATCGCACCACCGACCACTGTGGTCGAAGTCGTGCGCGAACGGGTGATCGCTCCCCAGCGCGCCTCGAAGAAGTCCCGACGTCGTCGCTGACCGCTCGTAAGGAAGGGTCCCTTGCTAACGCCTCGTGCATAGGAAGGGACCCTTCTTCACACGTTGCGGGCGACGACGCGCGTGACACGCCCGGCTTGCCGGTGCCGTTCGGCACCGTCTGGAGGCGTCGATGATCCGCACCGGCGCGGCTGTGGCCGGCGGGTTGCGAACCCGACGTGGACCCGCCACGCCTATGCGCCGTAGGCTGACCGCGCGTCGATAGTGTGGAGCGGGCGGCGATGGGTCTCCCCGAAGGCCGGCCGCTCCCGCCGGGCGGTACCTCTGCGAGGACAGCGCGAGAGGCCCGGGTGACGGGTGCAGACCGACCATCCGAAGCGGGCAGGGATGACAGGTGCATGACGACGGCAGGTACGACGATCCGCGCGTGACCGGGTCAGCGGGCGACCCTGTTTCACGTGAAACCGACTACCCACGCTGGCGCTCGCAGGACCCGGCGGAGTCCATGCGGGACAGGCCGACCTCTGGCGTACCGTGGTCCCCGAGTCCGGAATTCTCGTCCGGTCGGGACGCGTCGGACGGGGCCGGTCGACCCGTGAACGCCACCCCCGACGCCCGTGTGATCCCCATCCGCCGCAACACCTCAGCTGCCGCGCGATTCGAGGCGGCGACATACCAAGCGGTCCCTGGAGTGGTACCTGACCCCCGCCCGGCCCCCGACACGCCTACCCCTTCGGGTGGGCCCTACGAGCCGGCCGACACCGAGGCCGCGTACGTTTCACGTGAAACCCCGACGCGCGAAGAGGATGATCCACCGTTGGCAATGGAGGCGATGCGCGCCGTGCAGATCCTGAACCCCAGTGGCGAGGTGACCATGCCTCGGCCGGACCGGACCCGGGTCATGTGCGTCGCGAACCAGAAGGGCGGCGTAGGAAAGACCACGACGACGGTGAACCTCGCAGTGGCCTTGGCGCTGCACGGCAACCGGGTACTCGTGGTCGATCTCGATCCGCAGGGCAATGCCTCCACGGGGCTGAACGTGCCGCACCACACCGGTGTGCCGGACGTCTACGACTGCCTGATCAACTCCGTCCCGCTGGAGGAGGTGGCCCAGGCGGTCGAGGGCATCCCCAACCTCTGGTGCGTACCGGCGACCATCGACTTGGCCGGTGCGGAGATCGAGCTGGTCTCGGTGGTGGCTCGTGAGTCGCGGCTTGCCCGCGCCATCACCGCCTACCCCGGGCACTTCGACTACGTCTTCATCGACTGCCCGCCCTCGCTCGGCCTGCTGACCGTGAACGCGTTGGTCGCGGCCCAGGAGGTGCTCATCCCGATCCAGTGCGAGTACTACGCGCTCGAAGGGCTGAACCAGCTCATCAACAACATCAACCTGGTACGCCAGCATCTCAACCCGCAGCTCGAGGTCTCCACGATCCTGCTCACCATGTACGACCGGCGGACCCGCCTGGCGGACGCGGTCGAGCAGGACGTGCGGAACCACTTCGGCGACAAGGTGCTCCAGGCGGTGATCCCACGAAACGTACGTGTCTCCGAGGCACCCAGCTACGGCCAGTCGGTGATGACCTACGATCCCGGATCGCGGGGGGCGACGAGTTACTTCGAGGCCGCCCAGGAGATCGCCGAGCGTGGCGTCAAGGAGCCGGTGAGCCGGAATGCGTAGTGCGGAAGAGGCGCTGGGAGGCGTGGCATGAAGAACCGTCCTCGGGGCGGTCTGGGGCGGGGCCTAGGGGCACTCATCCCGACCGGGCCGGCACAGGAGCCGGATGGTGCCGCTGCCGGCGCCGTGACGAACGGGGCCGTCGGTGCGCCCGAGGTGGCCGCGCCGCCCGCACCGGAAGCGCAGCTCCCCGCGGTCAGCCTTGAGCCGGTCCTCAGCCCGGTGCCCGGTGCCCGGTTCGCCGAGATCTCGGTCGACTCGATCGTGCCCAACCCGAAGCAACCTCGGCAGGTCTTCGACGAGGAGGCGCTGGAGGAGCTGAAGACCTCGATCCAGGAGGTGGGCTTCCTTCAGCCGATCGTGGTCCGGCAGCTCGACGACGAGAAGTTCGAACTCGTCATGGGCGAGCGGCGGTGGCGGGCCGCCCAGGCAGTCGGCCGGGAGAGTATCCCGGCGATCGTTCGCGACACCCGCGACGACGCGATGCTGCGGGACGCCCTGCTGGAGAACATCCACCGGGCCAACCTCAACCCGCTTGAAGAGGCCGCCGCCTACCAGCAGCTCCTGGAGGAGTTCGGGGCCACCCACGAGGAGCTTGCCCGCCGTATCGGGCGCAGCCGCCCGCAGATCTCGAACACCATCCGCCTGCTCAATCTCCCGGCCCAGGTACAGCGGCGAGTGGCTGCCGGAGTGCTCTCTGCCGGTCACGCTCGGGCGCTGCTCAGCCTGGAGGACGCGGAGACCCAGGAACAGCTCGCGCTCCGGATCGTGGCCGAGGGACTGTCGGTCCGCGCCACCGAAGAGATCGTGGCGCTGTCGCTCAGCGACGGCCCGAGTACGAAGGAGTCGGCCAAGCGTCGACCGAAGCCGGTCGCCCCGGCCCTGAACGACCTCGCCGATCGACTCTCCGATCGGTTCGACACCCGAGTGAAGGTCGACATCGGTCGGAGCAAAGGCAAGATCACGATCGAGTTCGCGACGGTCGACGATCTGGAGCGGATTGTCGGCATCATCGGAGTCGAGTCCGAGGAAGCACAGGACTGAGCCACCCTCGTCCCACCGACGGCCGCGTCCCGAATGGGCGCGGCCGTTCTCGTCGCGCCCCCAGGACCCCAGCCCGTCTGGGCAACAGTTCCTACGGCCTTCTGGCGACGGTGAGACCGCCTCTCTGGTCCCTGGCGAAGCTTCGACGGATCGGACGGCTACGAGCCCGCTCAGCGGCCGGCAGAAGGGAAGCCGAGGGACTGGCGGGAGGTGGGTCCGTCGCAGGGCGGCCGAAAGGCGCGAAGTCGAGGGCTGGCGAGGGCCCGAGACGAAGACGCCCCGGCGTGAGGGACGACGGCCAAGGAGACAGGTCATGACCGGTAGGAGGGGACGGTTCAGAGGAAGGGGCAGGGCAAAAGGGTCGAGGAGGGCGGCAGCCAGCACGGAAAGAGCAAGAGCGCAGAGACTGAGAAGGAAAGGTACGGGCGACGGAGGTCTGCGCCTCGTCCTGGTTCTCGCGCCGCCGTGGGCGTTGCGGCTGTGGGCGGGAGATCCCCGCCCCTGCGCGGGCCGATCCTTTGGAAGCGGTGGCCGCGCGGCGTGGTCGAGTATCTGCCCGGCCGACTCCACCAGACCGGTCACGTGTGCACGGAAGCCACGAGCCCTGGCGGCGGAGAGACATCGAGCCCTGGACGATCGCCGCCGGATGAGGCCGACGTGCCGGTTGAACGTCGCCGTTCCTTCAACACGGGTGGCGATCGGGCCGGCGAGGTTGAGGCGAGGTCCCGCTTGAGCGGCTCGTTTCACGTGAAACGAGCCGCCGCTGCGATCCGCATCCATCGCATCCGTGCCCGATCCCGCTCGGGCACGGAGCGCACGCGAGGGCGCAGCAGACCTATCCGTCGCCCGGTACCACAGCGCCCCGAGAGGGCCGTCCGTCCGCCCGTCTGAACAGGCATCCAGTGAGCAGGCGCGGCACCGTCGAACCAGCGTTCTTCGGTAGGCGCAGAACGCGCGCGCTCCAATGCCTGCTCGCCGCTGAGTGCGCGAGGTCAGTGCGCGAAGCGGAGAGGTGCGGGAGATGCGGAGGTCGGTGGTGCGCGAAGTCGACCACAGAACGCGAGCCGGAGGGCGAGTCATCCGGTCGGCCGGACTTCGGCGAGGCATCCCGAGATCCGATGAGGGTCGGCGTCGCCCGCCCGGCAGCCGTCCCATCGCGGAGATCCGTAAGAGGCGGGCGTACGACGGACTCGACAGTCACGAGAACCGCTGACGCGACGCCCCGGCAGTGTCGCCCCTGGACGCCGGACTCGACCGCGCCAGCCCCAGGAAGGCACCGTTTCACGTGAAACGAGTGGCGGCGGTAGTGGTCGCGGGTGGTCCAGAAGTTATCCACACCGGTTGTCCACAGGCTCGCGCCGTTTCACGTGAAACGAAGGCCGAAAACCCTTGTCGAACTGGGGATCGCGACGACCGTACGTAGACGTGCAAGCCTGTGGATAACTCTGGGGAAAGCGGGAGAGTGCTGCTGTCCCGCGATCCGAGCCGCAGTGGAATCGAACATGCTTCGGGTAGGGACACTGGTGCCGTACTCGGTTAGGGTCAGCCTCGTGCACGACACCCCTCCCTCAGTCCCGGACTTCACCCAGTGGCCGTCTTTCCCCTTCGAAGGTGACCTGCAAGTCAAGCGACTCGACGAACCGGTCGCGGTGGAGCCGCCCCGCAAGGGCGAGGCGCACCGCGAATGCACTGCATGTCAGGCTCCCGACGAGGCGTACATCTGGGTGGGTGAGCGGTGGCGCGTACGGGCCATGGACCGCCCCACCGGCCTGCCGATGGTCCTCATCCTGGAGTCCCGGTCGCACCTCGATCTCGGCGACCTGCCCAACCTGCTCGCGGCCGAGCTGGGGGTGATGACGGTACGGCTGGAGCGCGCCATCCGCTCGCTCGACGGGGTGGCCCGGGTACACGTCAACCGCTGGGGCGACGGGTCGGCGCACCTGCACCTCTGGTTCCTGGCCCGACCGTACGGGCGACTCCAACTGCGCGGGACGTTCCTCTCCCTCTGGGATTCGATCCTGCCGCCCATCTCCGAGGACAAGTGGCGGGAGAACCTGGCCCTGGTCGCCGCCTGGCTCGCGGAGTTCGGCGGTCGGCCGTTGGCCGAGCCACCTCGGATCCAGTGGCAGGCGCCGTCAAGCCTCGCTGCGCAGGCGGCACCCGCGCAGGAGAGTCAGCCGAGTGAGGGCGGGTCACTGCTGGACGCCATCGGCGAGGCGGCCGAACCGCCGGACGTACCCCTGGTCGACGACCTCGCCGCCCGGCCGAGCGCGCCCGGCACGATGCTCCCCGAGCGGGCCGCCGAGGAAGCGGGCGCCGAGGAAGCGGGCGACGAGGAAGCGGGCGACGAGGAAGCGGGCGACGAGGAAGCGGGCGACGAGGAAGCGGGCGACGAAGCTACGGACGGGCCGGTGTCGGACGTCGAGGAGGCGCACGCCGGGGACGAGGACGCCGCACCGACGGCTGAGGTCGACGGTCTGTCCGTGGACCGCCCCGGGGAGGCCGATGAGACGGCCGGGGCGACGGGCACTGCGGAACCGACCGCACCGGACTCCGGCGGGGGGAGCACGCGCGTCACCCCGCAACAGCGTTCAGCGGGCGCCCACGGGGCGAACGGCTGATCGACAGGCCCGGAGTGGGTGAGGATCCGAACGGAGTCGTCAGGAGGCTCTCAGCGGGCGGCGGCTCGGCCGACCAGGTCGGCGATCACCTGACCGAAGTCCAGCCCGGCGGCCTGCACCGCGAGTGGCAGCAGCGACGTCTCGGTCATGCCTGGGGAGACGTTGACCTCCAGTACGTGCGGCTGCCCGGCCGGGTCGACGATCAGGTCGACGCGGCTGAGGTCCCGTAGACCGAGTGCGGTGTGGGCGGCCAGCGCCACCTCCGCCACCGCGTCGGCCACCGCCGCGTCCAGCCGGGCCGGCGTATGCCAGGTGGTCCGGCCGGCGGTGTAGCGGGCGGCGTAGTCGTAGACCCCGTTGCGGGGCACGATCTCGACCGGCGGCAGGGCCCGGGGGCCGTCGCCCAGGTCGATGACGGAGACGGCCACGTCCATGCCGGGCACGTACCGCTCGACGAGCGCAGTCGAGTCGTACGCGAAACAACCGACCATGGCGGCCGGGAGGGACGCGGCGTCCCGGACCACGGCGGCACCCAGTCCGGAACCACCCTGCGCGGGCTTCACCATCAGCGGCAGCCCGAGCCGGGCGACGATGCGGTCCAGCACGGCCACCGCGCCCAACTCGCTGAACCGGTCGTGTGGCAGCGCCACCCAGTCGGGGGTGGCGATCCCGGCCTCGCGCAGCACCGTCTTCGCCGACGGCTTGTCCCAGGCGAGACGGGAGGCGCGGGAGTCACACCCGACGTACGGCACGCCGCAGAGGTCGAGGACGCCACGCAGCGAGCCGTCCTCGCCGGTGGCGCCGTGCAGGGCGATCACCACGGCGTCCGGCGGGTCGGAGTCCAGCGCGGGCAGCAGGGCCACGTCCGCGTCCCGCAGCTCGGCCTCCATCCCGACGGAGCGCAGCGCGTCGAGCACCCGGCGGCCGGAACGCAAAGACACGTCCCGTTCGTACGACAGGCCACCGGCGAGCACGAGGACGCGGAGGTCGGTGGTGGCGGGACCGGACACGGCGGATTCTCTGGCAGCGGTGGCACCCATGCCGGGCATCATGCCAAGTCGGGACCCGGGGTGTCGGAGCCGGCCCGACCTCGCCGCGCGTCCGGCGCGCCGACCGCCCCGAAAACCCGCCGCATGGCGATGTCCTGCTCCATCACGCTGGCCAGCCGACGGACCCCCTCGCGGATCCGCTCCGGCGACGGGAACGAGAAGTTGAGCCGCATGTGGCCGTTGCCGGTGCCGTCGGCGTAGAAGCCGGTGCCGGGCACATAGGCCACCCGGGCGGCGATCGCCCGGGGCATCATCGCCTTCGAGTCCAGGCCCTCGGGCAGCGTCGCCCAGACGAAGAGACCGCCACCGGGGACGGTCCAGCTCGTCCCGGCCGGCATCAGGTCCGCCAGGGAGGCCAGCATCGCGTCCCGCCGCTCCCGGTAGACCTCCCGGTAGACCTTCAACTGCTCCCGCCACGGCATGGTGCTCAGGTAGGTGCTCACGGCGGCCTGGGCGTACGCGCTGGGGCAGAGGATCTGCGCCTCGCTGGCGATGACCAGCTTGTCGCGCACGGCGTGCGGGGCGAGGATCCAACCGACCCGCAGCCCCGGGGCGAACGTCTTGGAGAAGGTGCTGAGGTAGAAGACCCCGTCCCGGCGGCGAGCGCGCAGCGGTGCCGGCGCCTCGCTCTCGAAACCCAGTTGGCCGTACGGGTCGTCCTCGATCACGAGCAGGCCCGCACGCTCGCAGATGTCCAGGACCCGTTCCCGGCGTTCCTCGCTCAGCGTCACGCCGGCCGGGTTCTGGTAGGTGGGGATGGTGTAGAGGAACTTCACCCGCCGCCCGGCCCGGGCCTGCTCGGCGATGGCGATCTCCAACGCCTCGGGGATCAGGCCGTCGTCGTCCATGGGCACGTGCACGACCTGTGCCTGGGCGGCCTGGAACACTCCGAGTGCGCCGACGTAGGTCGGCCCCTCGGCGAGCACCACGTCACCCGGATCGAGGAAGAGCCGGGCCACCAGGTCGAGCGCCTGCTGGCCGCCGACCGTCACCACCACGTCCTCGGGCGAGGCGCCGCAGGCGGCGTCGATCCCGGAGAGGGCCATCACCTCGCAGATCCGCTCGCGCAGCTCCAGCGTGCCCTGGCCGATGCCGTACTGCAGGCTGGTGGTGCCGTGCTCGGCGGCGAGCCGGCCGAGCATCTCACCGACGGCGTCCAGCGGGAGCGCGGCGATGTACGGGGCACCGCCGGCGAGCGAGACCACCTCCGGGCGGCTGGCGACCGCGAACAGTGCGCGGATCTCCGAGGCGGTCATGCCCCGCACCCGGCGGGCGTACCGGTCGGTGTAGTCGTCGAGTGTCGTGCCGGTCATGACATCACCTCGATGCTGCTCGGACAGCTCCCGTCCGGGGATACCCAGGACACCGGCGACCATGGCGACACGGCGCGCCGAGTGTCGATGGTAGCCGCCGAACACCGCCACGAGCGCCCTCGATTACCGCGCGTCCACATGCCGGACCGGTGTCGACCGTGCCTGGGGTGGGCATTCGCGCGTCCCCTCCCGCGTCGCCGATCGGCGGCGTACGATCGCTCGTCGGGGGCAGGGATGCGGCGGAGCCGTCCGGGCCGGTCCCGAGTCTGAGCCTAGTGTGGGGAAGCGCCAATGTCGCGACGTCTGGTCAGTCTGACCCTGGACACGCTGGAGGACCTGCCCCGTCCGTGCCGGCAGTGCGTCTACTGGGAGCTTGATCCGGTTTCCGCCGATCGCGCCTGCGCCGCTGGTGACCCCGGACTGGAGAAGGAGGCGTGGGTCTCCCAGACCCTGCTGGAGTGGGGTTCCTGCGGCAAGCTGATCTACGTCGACGGCATGCCCGCCGGTTTCGTCATGTACGCCCCGCCCGCCTACGTGCCGCGCTCGATGGCCTTTCCGACGTCGCCGGTGTCGGCCGACGCGGCGCTGCTGACCACCGCCAACGTGGTGCCGGCCTTCGCCGGTGGCGGGTTGGGCCGGATGCTGGTGCAGGGGGTCGCCCGCGACCTGACCAAGCGGGGCATCAAGGCGATCGAGGCGTTCGGTGACGCCAAGTTCGGTGACGCCGCCGATCCCGCCGGGGCGTGCGTCGCACCCGCCGACTTCTTTCTCTCGGTGGGCTTCAAGACCGTCCGGCCGCACCCCCGCTACCCGCGTCTGCGGCTGGAGCTTCGGACGGCGTTGAGCTGGAAGTCGGACGTCGAGTACGCGCTGGAGAAGCTGCTCGGCTCGATGAGCCCGGAGTCGCTGCTGCGTCCGGTCCGGCCCGCCCCGGCCACCCGCTCCACCACGGCGGGCTGACGACCTGCACCGGGCGGTCAGTCGACCACGGTGCCCGCGGCGACCGCCGCCCGCAGTTCGCTCACGTCGATCGAGCCGGTCGGCACGTCCCGCTCGATCGGCAGGTACATCCGTTGCACCGCCGCCACGATCGCCTCGACCAGCCGGTCGCGGAACCGGGGGTCGATCAGCCGTGCCCGGTCGGCCGGTGAGGTGAGGTAGCAGACCTCGACGCGTACCGCCGGCATCCGGGTGATCCGCAGCAGGTCCCACGCCTTGGCGTGGGTACGGCAGTCCCGCAGCCCGGTACGCGCGACGATCTCCCGCTGGACCAGCCCGGCCAGCCGCTCGCCGGTCGCCGACGTCACTCCGTTGTCGGTGCCGTAGTGGTACGTGGCGACGCCTTCGGCCTCCGGGTTGGCGTGCCCGTCGACGTGCAGCGAGATGAACACGTCCGCGCCGAGCGAGTTGGCCAGTTGCGCCCGGTCGATGTCGGGCAGACAGGTCTCCGAGGCCGGTCCCCGGGTGAGCTGCACCCGTACGCCCGACGCGGCGAGTCGCCCTTCGAGCCGACTGGCCAGGTCGTGCACCAGGTCCGCCTCGGTCCAGCGCAGCGGGCCGTCGGGCACCACCACGCCCGGGTCGGTGCCGCCGTGTCCCGGGTCGATGACCACGGTGCGACCGACCAGGGTCGGCCCGGACTGCCGGATAGCGTCGGACTCGCGGAGCCACTGCGGGCGACCGCCGACCACCTTACGGCCGAGCCGGCGTAGCGCGTCCATGGTCTGCGGGCCGCAGGTGCCGTCCGGTGCCAGCCCCACCTCGCGCTGGAACTGGGCCACCGCCCGTGAGGTGCGGATGCCGTAGATGGCGTCGGCGCGGCCGGTGTCGTACCCCATCTCCAGCAGGCGTTCCTGCAACGACCGGACGTCTTCGCCGGTGAGCGGCACCGGGACGGCGTGGTAGAGGGTGCGGGCGCCGAGCCGCCAGCGGGCCGCGTCGAGCGCCCGCCAGGTCTCGGCACCGACCCGGCCGTCGACGCTGAGCCCCCGGGACTGCTGGAACGCCCGTACGGCCCGCTCGGTGGCGGGGTCGAACTCGTCGCTGAACGGACCGGTCGCCTTGGAGAGCAGGTCGAGGCTGGTCAGCACCGCTCGGATCTCGATCACTGCGGGTCCCCGGTCACCGGGACGGATCGGACGCACGTTCGGCCCCCTCTGCACGATCGGTGGCTTACCGGGCCCTGCGTCGGCACGCGTGGCAGTGCGACGGGACCCAGGTGCTCACCGGCGTCCGGCGGCCCCGTAGTTCGAGGTTAGGCGCTGGGCGTTCGGCGCGGGTGCGGGCGGGGAAAAACGCGTCGACCCCGCCCCCGGTGGTCCCGGGACGGGGTCGACGGTCACAGCGCTGAGGTCAGAGCGCCGATTCGATCAGCTTGACCAGCTCGCCCTTGGGCTTGGCGCCGGCGATCGACTGCACCGGCTCGCCGTTCTTGAAGACGGTGAGCGTCGGCACCGACATCACCCGGTAGGCGCGGGCGGTCTCCGGGTTCTCGTCGATGTTGAGCTTGACGATGCTGACCTGGTCGCCCATCTCGCCGGCGATCTCCTCCAGCAGTGGCGACACCTTGCGGCACGGCGCGCACCACTCGGCCCAGAAATCCACCAGGACCGGCTTGTCGGACTTGAGTACGTCTGCGGCGAAACTAGCGTCGGTAACCGACTTGGTTGCTCCCACTGTGTGACCCCTCCTCCGGGATGTCTCTCGTTCAGCCCTTGGGCAGCGTGGCGATGAAGCGTTCCGCGTCGAGTGCGGCGGCGCAACCGGTGCCGGCCGCGGTGATGGCCTGCCGGTACGTGTGGTCGACCAGGTCACCGGCGGCGAAGACGCCCGGGATGCTGGTCCGGGTGCTGGGGGCCTGGACCTTGACGTAACCCTCGTCGTCCATGTCCACCTGGCCCCGGAACAGTTCGCTGCGCGGGTCGTGCCCGATCGCCACGAAGACGCCGGTCACGTCGAGAACCTTGGCCTCGCCGGTGTGCACGTTGCGTACCCGTACCCCGGTGACCTTGCCGTCCGCGCCGAGGACCTCCTCGACCACGGTGTTCCACTCGACTTTGATCTTGTCGTTGCCCAGCGCCCGCTCCGCCATGATCTTGCTGGCCCGGAACGAGTCGCGCCGGTGGATGATGGTCACCGACTCGGCGAAGCGGGTCAGGAAGCTGGCCTCCTCCATCGCCGAGTCACCACCGCCGACCACCACGATGTGCTGGTTGCGGAAGAAGAAGCCGTCGCAGGTGGCACAGGACGAGACGCCGTGGCCCAGGTACTCCTGCTCACCCGGTACGCCGAGCGGTCGCCAGGCGGAACCGGTGGCGAGGATGACGGCCGAGGCGCGGTAGGCGCTCTCACCGACCCAGACGGTGCTCACCGCGCCCGGGTGGCCGGTGTCGGCCAACTCGACCCGGGTGACGTCGTCGGTCAGGAACTCGGCCCCGAACCGCTCGGCCTGCTTGCGCATGTTGTCCATCAGCTCGGGACCGAGGATGCCGTCCGCGAAGCCGGGGAAGTTCTCCACCTCGGTGGTGGTCATCAACGCGCCGCCGGACTGTACGCCCTCGATGACCAGCGGGTTGAGGTTCGCCCGCGCCGCGTAGACCGCAGCGGTGTATCCCGCCGGCCCGGAGCCGATGATGATCAGGTTGCGGACCTCGTCCACTGCCATCTCCCAATCGTGTTGAGCGTCGCCACCGGCGTCGTCCGCCGATGCCGAACCGAGTGCCGACGCGGCGGCATTCTGACCTGCAGAACGTCATCGTACGAAGCGGAGATTCCCGAGCCGGTCATCCGGTGGGTCACGTCACTTGGTCGGCCAAACGTCCGGTGGCCGCGATTCACCCTACCCGCGATCGATAGCGGGTGTCCGAGGCGGATCCGGGGATTCCGCACTCGGGCCCGCTGACCCACGCCCACTGCTCGCCGGAGGCGTCGGTGAAACGCACCACCAGTGCCGGGAGCCCGCCGAAGCGGGCGTAGTCGACGACGTCGAAGACCAGCGGCTGGTCGCCGTGCTCGACACCGATCTCGGCCAGGCAGGCGCTCAACGCCGCCTGGTCGCCGAGCCGGCTGAGTTCACCGGGCACGGCGAGCCGGTTGTCACCCTCCGTGCTGTCCGTGGGACCTCCACCGAACCCGGGGCCCTTCATCACCGTCGGCCCGGCGAGGCTCTCCGGCGTGTAGTCGGACCCGGTGCGCAACGGCGGACTGGCGATCCGGAACGGGGTGGGGGCCGACGCGGCGGCGCGGTCCGGCGACGCGGCCTCGGGCGCCTGCCCGGCCGGGTCCTCCGGATAGGCATGGGGCATGACCGGACTGGTGCCCCGATCGCTCAGGGCCGTCCCCGCCGTCGAGTCTCCGGCCTGCTGCGGCCGGGACAGTTGCAGGGCGCCGAGGCCGACCACCGCCGCGGCGGCCAACGCGACCGGTCCGGCCAGCCGGGCCCAGCGGCGCCGACGCCGACCCGGGTGGCTCGGGGTGGCGCGCTCCTGGCCCGGCCGTGGGCTGCCGCCGGGCCGCCGGGTGCCGCCGAGCGGCTGGGCCGGCACCGGCGAGGGCTTCGTCGCGGCATGGTCGCCATCCGTGGTCGCCGCGTCGTCGGTGTCGAGGTCCTCCTCGGGTACGCCGACCGAGGGCACGGCCGTCGGGAGGTCGGCGTCGCGCAACGCGGCGAGGATCCGGTCGCTGACCGCTGGCGGCATCTCGACCGGCGGCGTGCCCCAGTCGACCAACTCGTCCTGTACCTCGTCCATCGACGGGGCGAGTCGGGCGTGCGCCTGCGCCCACTCCGGGTCCTGCTCCACGAGGCGGGCGACCTCGGCCTGCTGCGGGGTGCCGTCCAGCGCGCCACCGAGGTAATCGGCGAGCAGGTCGAGGTCGACCCCGCTGAACTCCCCGGTACTCACGATTCCTCCTGGATGGCATCCGGGCGATGACTTCCCGACCTCGATCGGACGCCGTGTGGGGCTCCGGGGTTCCCCCGGGTGATCCGCGGCACCTCAGCGGCACCGGCGGGTGCCGGTTCGCTGCCGGTGCGCAGGTGTCCGAGCAGGAGCGCCAACCGGGCGCGACCTCGGGCGCACCGACTCTTCACGGTGCCCTCGGCGACGCCGAGGATCCGCGCGACCTCGGCGACCGGGTAGCCCTGCACGTCCACCAGGACCAGGGCGGCCCGCTGTTCGGTCGGCAGAGTGGCCAGCGCCTCCCGGACCACCATCGCGGTGTCGTGATCGCGTACGGGCGCGGTCGGTTCGGTGCCACCGGTGCCGCCACCGGCCTCGGCGTCGTGTGTACCGTCCGGCAGCGGCACCGTGGGATGGGCCTGCCGACGGCGGATGCGGTCGAGGCAGGCGTTCACCACGATCCGGTGCAACCAGGTGGTGACGGCGGCGTCGCCCCGGAACCGCGCGGCGGCACGGTGGGCCGACAGCATCGCGTCCTGGAGCGCGTCGGCGGCCTCCTCGCGGTCACCGAGGGTACGCAGGGCGACCGCCCAGAGCCGGTCCCGGTGCCGCAGGAACAGCGTGGCGAACGCGTCCCGGTCACCGTCGACGTGCGCGCGGAGCAGGTCGATGTCGCTGACCGCCCCGTCCGGCGGTACGCCGGCAGCGTCCCGGCCGCGTACCTCCATCACCGGGTCCGCTGGGTGTGCCGCTCCGGTGGAGACCAGATCATGACCCCTGGACCGTGATCTCCTGGACGCCGAGCTTGAAGCCACCGTTGTTCGACGGCAACTCGGTGATCCAGAACATGAGGTAGCGGTACTTCTGGTCGGCGTCGAAGCCGTTGAAGGTCATCGTGGTGCCGTCGTGCTCCTCGAAGGGCTGCCCGATCGCGCCGTTCTTGAACGCGTCCACGATCTGGCGGTCACCGGCGCTGTTCGAGGGGGCTTCTACGGTGCCGGTGAGCAGCGACGCGGAGGCCCCGGTGCTGGAGAGGTGGACCTGCACCGACTTGACCGTCCGCTCGGCGCCGAGGTCGACCCAGACCCCCATGCCTTCCTTGAGGTTGCCGAAGTTGCTCCGGTTGTACGTCTCCGTGGACCAGCCCTCGTCCCGGTCACCGTCGAAGACCTTCTCGGCGTCGCGGACCTCACTGCGGTCGCCGCTGTCCGGATCGATGATCCGGGCGGCGCTGATCTGGAGGTTCCGTACGGCGGGGGGCGGGGGCGGATCCTCGCTCACCGGGGCGCTGGACGTGGGCGCGGCGACCGGGTCGGTCTGCGGGCTGTCGTCGTCGCCACCGAGGGCGCTGATTCCGACGAGCAGGCCGACCAGGGCCACCACCAGAACACCGGCGATACCCAGGGCCACCTTCCGCCCGCCTGCGGCTGCCAGCGGCGAGGGCTCGTCACCGGACTCGGCGGCGAAGCGCAGCGGACCGCTGTTGTCGAGGTAGTCGTCGTCGGCGGGTACGTCGAGTCGGGCCAACTCGGCGGCGAGCACGTCGGACGAGGGCGGGGCGATCCCGCCGTCGAGCAGGTCCGTGGTGAGGTCGTCGAGGTAGGCCGGCACTCCGGCCCGGACCTGACGGGGAGCCGCCACCACGCCGTTGGCGTCGCGTACCGCGTCCGGGATGGCCGCCCGACCGTGCCCGGCGGTGGCGCCCCGCAGCGGCGCCTCGGTGTGCGGCCAGTAGCCGGTCAGCGCGTAGTAGAGGACACCGCCGACCGCTCGGACGTCGCTCTCCTGGCTGTCGTCGCCGTCGGTCCGCGCGTCGGCCAGCACCACCCGGCCGTCGTCGCTGATCATCACCGTGCCGGGGTGCACGTTGCCGTGCACCATGCCGGTGGCGTGCACGGAGGCCAGCGCGCTGGCGACCGCACTGCCGACGGCGGTGGCCCGGGCACCGTCCAGCGGCCCGTCCGCGACCAGTTCCCGCAGGGAACGCCCGTCGACCCACTCGCGTACGACGTAGGCCCGGTCGGCCTCGTCGATGGCGTCGTAGACACCGACCAGATTGGGGTGAACGACCCGGCTCGCGGCGACCGCGGCCTGGAGCATCTCGGTGGCGGAGTCGCCGCCCGGGTAGCGCATCACGACCGCGACGGGTCGGCGGAGCACGACGTCGACCCCGCGCCAGACCAACCGGCCCGCGCTGTCGTTGTTGATGTGCTCGACCAGTTCGTACCGCTCGGCGAGGATCTCACCGACCGCCGGAGCACCGAAGGTCATGACCGGCGGAGTGGTCTCGTCCGCGTCCTGACCCTCGCCGACCTGGGTCACCCGTCCTCCCTCGGTGATCGTGTCGATCGATGGACCCGCGCTGCTGGGCATCTGACTTCCCGCTCCGCATTCGTGTGGCACCGGACGGACCGGTCCCGCGATGTGACGCGCGCCGTTCCTGCCGTACCCGTCGAGAGCGACCTTACCTGGGTTGGCCCGCTCCCCGACATGTCATCTTCCCGCCGTCGCCGGCCGGGGAGTTCGCAGTCAGGCGGACTCGTCCCGTTGCGACCGATGTCAGCCACGTTGCCGGTACATGTAGTTGCCAATCTAGAGGTCGTCCACAATCGGCTGCCGCAGGGGCGGTACCGAGAGCGACGGCGGGTACGACGTCAGCGGGTTCCCGTCGAACGGCTGACCATACTCGGCCTTCCGGTTGGTTATCCACAGGCCGATCCGGCAGTTGAGCGGCGACTCGCGGAGTTATCCACAGGTACATCCCCAGCCTGGTGATCCTCGGTCACGCTCAGTGCACCGGTGCCCGACGTCGGTGATCAACGCCCGAGACGGCTGCGGACCATGCCGATCACCTCGGTGATCTCGGAGATCCGCAGGACCGTGGCCAGCCCGAGATAGGTACCGCCGATCACCGCGCCACCCACCACGAGCTGCACGATCGCCTCCAGGCGAGTCGGCGTGTCGCCCCCGGGCAGCAGAGCGACCACCAGCAGACCGACCAGTGCCGAACCGAGCGCGGCGACGGCGACGCGGCCGAGGGTCCGCAGGATCGCACCCAGCCCGATCCGCCCCACTCGGGGCCGCAGCAGCCAGGCGGAGATGATGGCGGCGGCCAGGTAGGAGACCGTATTGCCGATCATCATCCCGGCGCCCGCGAAGCTCGCCGAGAAGGCCAGGAACAGCGCGATCTGCACGCCGATCCGTAGCGCGACCACCGGAATGTTGATCAGCGCCGGGGTGCGGGTGTCCGGCAGTGCGTAGAAGGCGAAGGTGAAGAGCTGGCTGATCGCGAACGGCACCAGCGCCAGCGCGGCGGCGAGCAGCACCAGCGACGTCGCACTGGCGTTGTCCTCGTCGAACGCGCCCCACCGGAACAGCGTGAACGCGATCGGGGTGGCGAGCACGGCGTAGCAGACCGCGATCGGCGCGAGCACGGCCGACACGGTGCGGGTGCCCCGGGACAGGTCGGCGGCGAGGTCGGCGTACCGGCCGTCGGCCGCGGCGGCGCTCATCCGGGGCATCAACGCCGTGATGATCGATACGGCGATGATGCCGTGCGCGGTCATCAACAGCAGAAACACGTTGTTGTAGATCAACGGACCGGCGGAGTTTTCCTTGCCGGCGCGGTTCAACAGGTTGAACAGCACGATCAGGCCGATCTGGCTGACCGCCACGTAGCAGATCATCCATGCGCCGAGTCGGCCCAGCTCGGCCAGCCCGAGCTTGCGGAAGTCGAACCGCAGCTTCCACCTGAAGCCGACCTTGCGCAGCGCCGGCATCAGGCCGGCGACCTGGACGGCGACGCCGAGCAGGGTGCCGCCACCGATCAGCAGGATCCGCCCGGTGGTCATGTCCTCCGGGCCGACGATCTCGGCACCGAAGATCCCGATATAGAGGCCGGCGGTGCCGATCACCACCAGGTTGTTGAGGATCGGCGCCCACATCGGCGCGGCGAAGTGGCCCCTGGTGTTGAGCACGGCACTGATCAGTGCGCTCAGGCCGGAGAAGAAGATCATCGGCAGCATGAGCCGGGCCAGCATGGTGACCAGACCCGAGTAGCCGGGTGCGGACTCGCTGGCACCGTAGAGCCAGGTCAGCGGTGCGGCGAGGGCGACCGCGAGCAGGGCGGCGGCGCCGAGTGCCAGCAGCGCCAGGGTCAACAACCGCTGGGTGTACGCCTGTCCGCCGTCGCTGTCCGCCTTGCGTCGGCGAACCAGCACCGGGATCAGCACGCTGGTCAGGATGCCGCCGAGTAGGAACTCGTAGACCATTCCGGGCAGGATCTGCGCGGTGGTGTAGGCGTCGCCCACCAACGCCCCGCCGAGCGCCGCGCCGATGACCAGGTTGCGCAGGAAGCCCGTACCTCGGCTGACCAGGCTGCCGATCGCCATGACCGCGCTGTTGGTCGCGGCGCTGGCCTCGCCGACCTGCTCCTGGGGTGGCGCGACCGACTCGACGGCCGGCTGGTTCAGCGGGTCGGCGGAGATGAACGTGGCACCGTCGTCCGGCCGGCCGCCGGGCGCGCCGCCCTGCGCGGCGTTCGCGCTGCGGTAGAGCCCGCCGCTCATGCTGTGCCTCCCAGGGGTACGCCGGAGCCGTACCGGCCCGCACGCCACAGACCTTAGTCAACCCCGGCCTGTTACCCGCGCCCGGCGGAGGAGATGCCGATCTGGACCGATAGGCTGCTGGTCCGATGTCCGAAGCCGCCGCATCCCACACCACCGACCGCCGCGAACTCACCGCCGCGCAGCGCAACGCCGTCGCCGAACTCCTCCGAGTCTCCCCGGTCGCCGACGAGTTGGGTCGCCGGTTCGCCGCCGCCGGCCACGAACTGCACCTCGTGGGCGGTTCGGTACGTGACGCACTGCTCGGCCGACTCGGCGACGACCTCGACTTCTGCACCGACGCCCACCCGGACCAGACACTCGCGGTCGTACGCGGCTGGGCCGAGGCGATCTGGGAGACCGGCCGGGAGTTCGGCACCATCGGCTGCCAGCGCGACGGCCTGCGGCTGGAGATCACCACCTTCCGTGCCGAGTCCTACGACCAGGTCACCCGTAATCCGACGGTCCAGTACGGCAGCAGCCTGATCGAGGATCTGCGGCGGCGTGACTTCACCGTCAACGCGATGGCGGTGAGCCTGCCCGAGCACCGGTTCACCGACCCGTACGGCGGGCTGGCCGACCTGGCGGCGAAGGTGGTGCGTACCCCCGGCACGCCCGCCGAGTCCTTCGGCGACGATCCGCTGCGGATGCTGCGGGCCGCCCGTTTCGCCGCGCAGCTCCGTTTCGCGGTCCACCCGGACGTGCACGCGGCGATGAGCCGGATGGCGGCCGACCTGGACCGGATCACCGCCGAGCGGATCCGTGACGAGTTCACCAAGCTGCTCACCGGAGCCGATCCGATCACCGGGCTGCGGCTACTGGTGGACACCGGGCTGGCCGAGCGCTTCCTGCCGGAGCTGACCGGCCTGAAGCTGGAGATCGATGAGCACGCCCAGCACAAGGACGTCTACGAGCACACCCTCACGGTGGTCCGCAACGCGATCTCGTACGAGCAGGACGGGCCGGACTTCGTCCTGCGGATGGCCGCGTTGATGCACGACGTCGGCAAACCGGCCACCAAGTCGGTCGGTACGGACGGGCGGGTCAGCTTCCACCACCACGAGGTGGTGGGTGCCCGGCTGACCAAGGCGCGGATGAAGGCGCTGCGCTACCCGAAGGACGTCACCGCCAAGGTCACCGAGCTGGTCGCGTTGCACCTGCGGTTCTACGGCTACGGTCGGGGCGAGTGGACCGACTCGGCGGTACGGCGGTACGTGACCGACGCCGGTGACCTGCTGCCCCGTCTGCACAAGCTGACCCGGTCCGACTGCACCACCCGTAACCGCCGCAAGGCCGCCCAGCTCGCCGCCGACTACGACGCGCTGGAGGAGCGGATCGCCCGGATCGCGGCCGAGGAGGACCTGGCCCGGGTCCGGCCCGATCTCGACGGCAACGCGATCATGGAGTTGCTCGGCGTACCGCCGGGGCCGATCGTGGGCCGTGCCTGGAAGCACCTCAAGGACCTACGCCTGGAGCGCGGGCCCCTGGATCGCGACACCGCCGAGGCCGAGCTGCTGCGCTGGGCGCGCGAGGAGGGCATCGTCGGCTGACCGCCGACCGCCGTCGTCATGCCATCGCGGACACCGCGCCGACCCGACGTCCATCGTGGCTCGTTCCGTCGGGGCAGGACGCTACGACGAAACGCCGACGTTTCGACCGAAAGGTTGAGACGGGTCGTTGCGGCGGTCGTACATGATGTTGCTACGTCTCTTCAGCTCGCAGATTCACTGCCGAAGCGAGACGATCCACTGTCCGTCCGACCGGCCCACCGGCGCGGTCGACACAACGGGGAGATCATTTAGTGAAACGCCGTGGCGTACTGCGCCGCTCGGCGGCGGCCGGGCTCGCCCTCGCGACCGCCTCCTCCATCATCACCGTCGCCAGCGGCCAAGCCGCGCTGGCGACCACCCCTGACGAGCCCGCGCGGGCCGAGGTGCGCGGCACCGAGCGCTCCGACGTCGTGCCGGGTCGCTACATCGTCGTGCTGAAGGACCAACGGGCCACCTACACCTCGGTCCGGACCATCGCCGCCACGCTCACCCGGGCCAACGGCGGCAACGTCCGGCAGGTCTTCGGTACGGCGCTGAGCGGCTTCTCGGCCTCGATGAGCAAGCAGCAGGCCGAGAAGGTGGCGGCGAATCCGGCCGTCGCCTACGTGGAACCGGTCCGTCGGGTGTCGGCCAGTGGCACCCAGAGCAACCCACCGTCCTGGGGACTCGACCGGCTCGACCAGGCGTCCGCGAAGCTGAACAAGAGCTTCAAGTACCCGAACACGGGCAGCAGTGTCACCGCGTACATCGTGGACACCGGCATCAACACCAAGCACCAGGACTTCGGCGGCCGGGCCGTCATGGGGTACGACTACTTCGCCGAGCCGCCCGTGGACCCCGAGCCGGGTGATCCTACGCCGGAGCCGCCGCAGGAGGACTGCGACGGCCACGGCACGCACGTGGCCGGCACCGTCGGCGGCGCCAAGTACGGCGTTGCCAAGCAGGTCAAGCTCGTCGGCGTACGGGTGCTCGACTGTGAGGGTTGGGGCACCACCGACAGCGTGATCGCCGGCATCAACTGGGTCACCGAGAACGCACAGCAACCGGCCGTGGCCAACGTGAGCCTCGGTGGTGGCGTGTCGTCGGCGATCGACGCGGCCGTGCGAAAGTCCATCGACTCGGGCGTCACCTTCGCGATCGCGGCCGGTAACGAGTCACAGAACGCCTGCGACGTTTCCCCGGCCCGGGTGCCGGACGCCATCACGGTGGGCGCCACCGACCAAATCGACATGCGGGCGTGGTTCTCGAACTACGGCAAGTGCCTCGACGTGTTCGCCCCCGGCGTCAGCATCGTCTCGGCCCGGCACGACAACAACACCGGCAGCGTCGGGATGAGCGGCACCTCGATGGCCGCTCCGCACGTGGCCGGCGCGGCGGCCCTCCTGTTGCACAGCAACCCGACGTGGAAGCCGAAGCAGGTCCGCGACCGGATCGTCACCACCGGCATCGCCGGTGCGGTGTACGACCCGAAGGGTTCGATGGACCGGCTGCTCACCGTCGGCTCGGTCACCCAGGCCCGCAGCGGGTACGGATTGAAGGCCAGCTCCAACGGCAAGTTCGTCACCGCGGCCAGCACCAAGAAGGCGCTGGTCAACAACGGGTCGAGCATGGGCACCGCACAGCGGTACGACGTGGTCAACGCGGGCAGCGGGCTGGTCGCGTTGCGCTCCAAGAGCACTGGCCGGTACGTGGTCGCGCCGAGCAAGGGCACCAAGCCGCTGATCGCCAGCCACAAGACGATCGTCACGGCGGGCAAGTTCACGATCGTGCACCACACCGACGGGACGGTCAGCCTCAAGGCCAAGGCCAACGGCAAGTACGTCACCGCGGCGAAGTCCGGCAAGTCGTCGCTGAAGGCGAGCAAGACCAGCGTCGGCTCCTCGGAGAAGTTCACCTTCGACGCGCCGGCCCCGGTGGTCACCATCAAGGCCAAGGCGAGCAACAGGTACGTGGTCGCGGGCAGCAAGCCGCTGATCGCCACCAGCAAGTCGGTCACCAAGTCGACCAAGTACCAGATGGTCAACCGGGGCAACGGGTTCTTCTACCTCAAGGCCCTGGCCAACAACCGGTACGTGATCGCGGCGAGCAAGGGCAGCAAGCCGCTGATCGCCAACAGCAAGTCGACCGGCACGTACCAGACGTTCGACTTCCTGGACTACAACCCGGACGGCTCGGTCTACCTCGGCGCTCGGGACGGCCAGGCGGTCACCGCAGGCAAGGCCGGCAACAAGCAGTTGATCTCCAGCAAGAACATCAACTGGAACAGGGAGGACCTGGGGCTCGGCAACGGCGAGAAGTTCTTCTTCGCCATAGCCTGACCTCTCGTACCACCCCCGGCGCCCGCCGGAGCACCCCGACCGGGGGGACGCTCCGGCGGGCGCCGGCCGTTCGGCGTGTGTCGACCGGGCCGGGGTTGCCCCTCGATGCAGGATCGAGGGGCATCGCATGCCGTGGAGCACCACTCGATCCCGGATCGAGCGCGATCATGGTTGCGGTGGGCGGCTGGGGGACAATGGCGGGATGCGTTGGACCGTGCTGGATTCGCCGATCGGAGAGTTCTCGGTGGCCACCGAGGGCGACAGCGTGTGCGGAACGCACTTCGCGGCGGTGGCGGGCGGGTCGCGGGAACCCGTCGACGAGGCGTCCGAGCGTGCGGTGGCGGAGCTGCGGGCGTACTTCGCCGGGGAGCTGACCGGGTTCGGTGTGCCGGTGACGGTGCCGCGCGGCTCGGAGTTCGAGCGGGCGGTGTGGCGGGAGATGACCCTCATTCCGTACGGCGAGACGCTGACCTACGGTGAGGTGGCCCGGCGGCTGGGGGATCCCGGTGCCGCCCGCGCGGTCGGGGTGGCCTGCAACCGCAACCCGATCCCGGTCATCGTGCCGTGTCACCGGATCGTCGGGGCCGGCGGCAAGCTGGTCGGCTTCGGCGGCGGCCTGGACCGCAAGATCAAACTGCTGGAGCTGGAGGCCCGCGTAGCCCTGCAACGCGCCTGGTCCTGACGACCGACGCAATCGTGGCGCTGTAGGAAGTCGACACGCCGGGCCGAGAGCACCCACGGTGCCACGTCCGAGTGTCGCCTGGGGACGACGTGAAGGGCCGGGTCCTCATGGACCCGGCCCTTCACGGTGCTGCTGGTGGTCAGCGCGTCAGCGCTCGACCTCACCGGTGATGAAACCCTCGACGGCGGCGTGCGCCTCGTGGTCGGCGTACTGCACCGGCGGGGACTTCATGAAGTACGACGACGCCGACAGGATCGGGCCGCCGATCTTGCGGTCCAGGGCGATCTTCGCGGCCCGGACGGCGTCGATGATGACGCCGGCCGAGTTCGGCGAGTCCCACACCTCGAGCTTGAGCTCCGCGTTGAGCGGGGTGTCGCCGAACGAGCGACCCTCCAGGCGGATGTACGCCCACTTGCGGTCGTCGAGCCACGGCACGTGGTCCGACGGGCCGATGTGCACGTCGCTCTTGGCCATCTCGTGCGGCACCTGGGAGGTCACCGACTGGGTCTTCGAGATCTTCTTCGAGACCAGGCGGTTGCGCTCCAGCATGTTCATGAAGTCCATGTTGCCGCCGAAGTTGAGCTGGTACGTGCGCAGCAGCTCGACGCCCCGGTCCTCGAAGAGCTTCGCGAGGGCCCGGTGCACGATGGTGGCACCGACCTGGCTCTTGATGTCGTCACCGACGATCGGCAGGCCGGCGTCGGTGAACTTCTGCGCCCACTCCGGGTCCGAGGCGATGAAGACCGGCAGGGCGTTGACGAACCCGCAGCCCGCGTCGATGGCGGCCTGGGCGTAGAACTTGTCGGCCTGCTCCGAGCCCACTGGCAGGTAGGAGACGACCACGTCGACCTGCGCGTCGCGCAGCGCCTTGGCCACGTCGACCGGCTCGACGTCCGACTCCTTGATGATCTCGCGGTAGTACTGCCCGAGGCCGTCGAAGGTCGGGCCGCGCTGCACGGTGACGCCGGTCGGCGGCACGTCGCAGAGCTTGATGGTGTTGTTCTCGCTGGCGACGATCGCCTCCGCGAGGTCCATGCCCACCTTCTTGGCGTCGACATCGAACGCCGCGACGAACTGCACGTCAGAGACGTGGTAGTCGCCGAAGGTGACGTGCATGAGACCCGGGACGCGGTCGTTCGGGTCGGCGTTCCGGTAGTACTCGACGCCCTGCACGAGGGACGAGGCGCAGTTACCCACACCGACGATGGCGACGCGGACGGAGCCCATCGCGTGTGCCTCCTTCTTCTTGGTCACGGCCGCTCTGTCCTGGTCTCTCCAGGCGGAGGCGGGCTGTTGTCTTCTCGTCGGCCACCGGCCGTCCCGTCGTGCGGGACCGTCGGGGCACGGCCGGAGCGCTCGTTGGCGATGAGCTCCTCCAGCCACCGGACCTCACGCTCACAGGCCTCCAGGCCGTGGCGTTGCAGCTCCAGGGTGTACGCGTCGAGGCGCTCGGCCGCCCGGCCCAGCATGTCGCGAAGGCCCTCGCGACGTTCCTCGATCGTGCGGCGCCGACCTTCCAGGATTCGGAGTCGGGTCGCCCGGTCGGTTCGGGAGAAGAACGCGAAGTGCACACCGAAACCGGTGTCGCCGTAGGTCTCCGGCCCGGTTTGCGCGATGAGCTGGGCGAAGCGTTCTTTTCCTTCCGCGGTGATGGTGTAGACCACCCGACCTCGTCGGCTGGTCAGCGCGGGAACCTCCTCGGCGGTGGCGGGTGTCTCGGCGGCTTCGGCGATCCAACCCGCCGCCTGCAACCGGCGCAGCGTCGGGTAGAGCGAGCCGTAGCTGATCGCAGCACGGATCGCCCCGAGCTTGGCGGCGAGCTCCTTGCGGAGCTCGTAGCCGTGCATCGGGGCCTCCTGCAACAGGCCGAGGATGGCGAGTTCGAGCACGGCCACCCTTCCTTTACCCTGTGCGTGGAGCGCTAACCGCCGCGATGTATCGGGCCGATACATCGCACCGTAGCGTCTCACACCTCGGTGGGCAAACTCCTCGCTCCGGGGTCCTCGCATCACGGATCGTCACGGTGGTCGCCCCGTCAGACGAGACCGCGTACCCTTTGCCGCATGCGTACGCAGCGCCAGGTCGTCGACTACTCGCTTCGAAAGCGAGCGCTGCTGCGTGAACTCCTCGCCGGTCGCGTCGGCACCTATGACCTGTGCGACGCGTCTCCCTACCTGAAGAACGCGGCCCGCTTCCACGGCGAGTCCACCGACCAGCGTTGTCCGATCTGCCGGAGCGAGAACCTTACGCACGTCCATTACATTTATGGCGACGAGCTCAAGCAGTCTGCCGGCCAGGCCCGTACGGTGGCGGAGCTGTCCGTGCTGGCGATGACGCTGCGTGAGTTCCAGGTCTTCGTGGTGGAGGTGTGTCTCGGCTGTGACTGGAACCATCTCGTCGAGCAGTACCTGCTCGGGCGGGACGGGCTGACCGGTGGCGAGTCGGAGCAGGAGGCGTCGGGTGGGGTGGCTGCCGCCAGTGGAGCAGGCGCCCGGCGAAGGCGAGAGGCGCAACGGTGAATCGAGCTCGATCGGCCGGCCCCGGCCGTACTGCACGCGACCGGGGCGACCGACGGCTTGTAGGTCTGAATAGTCCGATTGATTCGGATGTGGCACCACTGTGGCGGCACCCCCGTGCCCCGCGTTCGGGTGTCCCAACTCACGGCAAACCGGTGGCGGTGCGAGTGCGCCCCACCGCGACGGCAGGGTGTGAGGAATGAATTCGTACGGCGATCCCAGCTCCTCGCGCGGACGGGCCCGGATTCCGGGCCAGGACGACCCGGGGCAGGCGGACGACGCGTACCGCTACCCGGGTGGTGAACCGCACGGAGGCAACTGGTCGAGCGGCCCGGAGTCGTCCGGTCCCTCGGCCCGCGCCTCGGTCGGTGGTCGGGCCTCCGTCGGCGGGTCGGCGAGCGTGCCGCCGCGTGGCGGGCCCCCCGCCGGTGCGGCGCCGGTCGGCTCCGTCGGTCGCGCCGGACCCGGCCGGGCCTCGGTGCCGGTCTCGCCGGCCGCACCGGGCCGCGCCTCGGTTCCCGTCTCCCCCGCCCCCGGTCGGTCCGGCCGGGCGTCGGTGCCGGTGAGCCCGGCGCCGGGTGGGCCTGCCGGACGCGCCTCCGTCGGTGCCGCCTCCGTGGGGGCTGCGTCGGCCGGCCGGGCGAGCGTCGGTGCGGCGGCCGTCGGCGGTGGAGGTGGTCGGGCCGCGGTGGCCCGGGCCAGTGTCGGCGGTCCCGGTGGACCCGGCGGGCCTGGCGGCCCGGGTGGTCCGGCCGGTCCCGGTCGTGGTGGTCGCGACCCGAACGCGGTGTCCCGCGCCCGCAAGCGCAAGCGGATGAACATGCTGATCGCCAGCTTCGCGGTGTTCATCATGCTGGCTGGCATCGGCGTCGTCGGATTCACCTACTACTCGACGAACGTGGTGCTGCCCAAGGAGATCCCCCTGCCGCTCTCCACCGCGGTCTATGCCAAGGACGGCAAGAGCGTCGTGGCCAGGCTCGGCAACGAGAACCGGATCTTCGTCACCATCGACAAGATCCCCGAACACGTACAGCATGCCGTCGCCGCCGCCGAGGACCGCAACTTCTACCGGCACTCCGGCGTCGACTACAAGGGCATCGCCCGGGCCGCCTGGAACAACCTCTCCGGCGGAGACCGGCAAGGTGCCTCGACCATCACCCAGCAGTACGCCCGCAATGCCTACGAGAACCTCCAGGACGACAGCTACGGCCGGAAGGTGAAGGAGGCGATCCTCGCCTCCAAGCTGAACGACAACTTCGGCAAAGAGCAGATCATGGAGAACTACCTCAACGTGATCTACTTCGGTCGAGGTGCGTACGGCATCGAGGCGGCGGCACAGACCTACTTCAAGACCACCACGGAGAAGCTCACCCCGGCGCAGGCGGCGGTGCTCGCCGCGCTGATCAAACAGCCGGTCGCCAGCGCCACCCACCAGGGGTACGACCCGGAGGTCAACGAGGTCGACGCCAAGTCCCGGTGGGAGTACGTCATCAACGGCATGGTCGCGGAGGGTTGGCTGGGCGCGCCCGGTAAGCCCGAGCGGCCGACCGAGTACCCGAAGGTCCAGAAGATCAAGAAGGACAACGGGTTCGGCGTCGCCACCCCGGTCGGCAACGTGATCAACTACGTGCGCAAGGAGATGGAGGAGTGGGGTATCTGCTCCAACTCCGGCGCTCCGGACAAGCCGAACTGCGTCACGGAGCTGCGTGAGGGCGGCTACCGGATCACCACCACCATCGACCCGAAGATGCAGAAGGCCCTGGAAGAGGCGGCCCGGCCGGACCGCAAGGGCTCGGTGCTCTACGGGCAGCCGAAGAACCTGATGGCGGCGGCGGTCTCCATCGACCCGAAGACCGGGCGGGTGCTGGCCTACTACGGCGGCAACAGCGGTGCGGACTTCGACTACGCCGGGATGAACACCAACAGCAACGGTGACATCGTCGGCGGTCATCCGCCGGGCTCGTCGTTCAAGGTCTACACGCTGGCGGCGGCGATCGACGAGGGGATCTCGGTCAAGTCGCGCTGGGACGCGACCCCGTTCAAGCCCGAGGGCTACGCCAACGAGATCGTCAACGCCGGCCGCGACGTCCGGCGGAGCTGCAACAAGTCCTGCACGTTGCAGGAGTCGACCGTGCTGTCGTACAACGTGCCGTTCTTCCACATCGCCGAGCAGGTCGGTGAGGACAAGGTCATCGACATCGCCCGCCGGGCCGGCATCCGGACCATCTGGTCCGTCGACCCGCCGAAGCCGTACGACCTGACCAAGAACAAGCCGGAGGAGCTCGGCAAGAAGACGTTCGACCGGGTGATCGGCTTCGGGCAGTACCCGATCACCGTCTTCGACCACGCGAACGGCCTGGCCACGCTCGCCAACAGCGGCAAGTACAACAAGGCCCACTTCGTCCGGGTGGTGGAGAAGCAGAACAAGGCGACCGGCAAGTGGGACAAGGTCGCCGGTGAGAAGCTGACCAAGGGCGGCGGCACGCAGGTGATCAGGTCGGAGGTCGCCGACGAGGTGACCGCCGTGCTCAAGGAGATCCCGGGCCGCAGCAACGCCGGGCTGAGCAACGGCCGGCAGGCGGCCGGCAAGACCGGTACCTGGGAACACAACAACACCGACAAGAACGCACACGCCTGGATGGTCGGCTACGACAAGAACGTCGCCACCGCCGTCTGGGTCGGCAGCCGTGACCCGAAGAAGCCGACCATCGTCGACAAGAACGGCAACAACGTCGGCGGTAGTGGCTTCCCGGCTGCGGTGTGGAAGAAGTACATGGACGACGCCCTCAAGGGCTTCGACCCCAGCGACCTGCCGAACGTGACCGGCGTCGGCGACGACAAACTGGGCAACGGCGAGGAACCGCCACCGCCGCCACCGCCCACGCCGCCGGCCGGGCAGAACAACTGTGACCCGACCGACCTGCCCTGTCTGTTGGAGCGCGGCATCACCGGTGGTCCGGGCAACGGCGGACCCGGTGGCGGCGGACCCGGTGGCGGCAACAACGGTCCAGGTGGGGGCAACCAGTTCGATCCACCGAACAACGGTGGGGGACCGGGTGGTGGCGGCGGTGGTCTGCTGCCACCGAGAAGCACCCGGGACTGACAACCGGTCCACGTGGTGGGCGGTCCGAACCTCGTTCGGGCCGCCCACGCGGCGCTCATGGCCCCTGGTCGATCGGCGTCCGTCGACGGCTGATCCGTGGGCGGTGCCGTGGTTCGGCTTCTGTGCGGTCAACTGATACGGCAGGATGCACGGTCATGAGCACCCAGTCGACGCCCGGCATCGATGAACCCGGTGTCCCCGACCACCCGTCCCGCTCCGACGGTTTCGTGCGGGGTCTCTCCGGGCTGATCGGCGGCCCGCTCGGTGACCACGCCACCGCACGCGACCGCCAGAGCGGCTCGGAGCGCCGATTCTGGACGGCCGTACGCATCGTTCTGGCGCTCACCTGCCTGACCCTGGCCCTGCACTGGGTGCAGAAGTCGCCCTGCCAGGACGGCGCATGGGTGGACAACAAGCAGTACACCCGCTTCTGCTACACCGACGTGCTGGCGCTCTACTACGCGGAGCGGCTCCACGAGGGTGCCGTGCCCTACCGGGACCACCCGGTCGAGTACCCGGTGCTGACCGGGTACTTCATGGGGGCACTGGGACTGCCCGTGCACGCCGTGGGCGAGGGCAACCCGCAGATCAACCAGGGGCAGTGGTTCTACAACCTGAACGTGCTCGTGCTCGGGGCGCTGGCGGTGGCCACCGTGGCGGTGCTGCTGTCGCTACGCCGACGACGACCCTGGGACGCCGCACTCTTCGCGTTGGCCCCCGCACTGCTGATCACCGCCACCGTCAACTGGGACCTGCTCGCCATCGGACTGGGCGCGTTCGGGCTGCTGGCCTGGGCACGCAGCCGACCCGTCCTGGCCGGGATCCTGCTCGGGCTGGCCGGGGCGGCGAAGATGTGGCCACTGTTCATCCTCGGCCCGATCCTGGTGCTCGCGTTCCGCACCGCCCGGCTCCGCCCGGCGTTCACCGCGATCGGGGCGGCGGTGGTCACCGTGCTGGCGGTGAACCTGCCGGTGGCGATACCGGAAGCCACCAGGGACGGCTGGAAACGCTTCTTCGAACTCAACACCGAGCGCCCGATCGACTGGGGCACGCTGTGGTACATCGGTCGCTACCTGGACGGCAAGGTCGGTGACCCGGCGAGCATGGGTCCCTTCCAGTGGCTCGACGCCAACATCCCCGTGCTCAACAACCTGTCGTACGTGCTCTTCGGACTGGCCTGCCTCGGCATCGGCGCACTCGGGCTGCTGGCGCCGCGTCGACCCCGACTCGGCCAACTCGCCTTCCTGGTGGTCGCCGTCTTCCTGATCTTCAGCAAGGTCTGGTCGCAGCAATTCGTCCTCTGGCTGCTGCCGCTGGTGGTGCTGGCCCGGCCCAAGTGGGGTGCGTTTCTCGCCTGGCAGGCCGCCGAACTCTGCTACTTCGTCGCGTTCTACGGCCAACTGCTCGGGGCCTCCACCGGCCGACCGGTCTTCCCCGAGGGCGTCTTCGTGCTGGCCGCCGGCCTGCGACTGACCACGGTGGTGGTCCTGTGCGTGCTCGTGATCCGGGAGATCCTGCACCCCGAACGGGACGCGGTCCGCAGCACCTACCCGGACGACCCGGACGGCGGTGTGATCGACGGCGCTCCCGACGCGCCCTGGCTGGACCGATGGCGAAGCCGCCGCACCACCACCGATCCCGCCCCGGTCCCTGTCACCACCGGTTGACCGTCACCGGCCCACTCAGAGACGGAAGACGACGACCGAGCCGATTTCCTCACGGGTGATGCCGAGCCCGTCGACCGGCGCGTCGATGCTGATCTCCCAGGGCGTGCCGACGACCTGGTCCCGCAGGATCAGGACGTTCTGCACGCCCAGGGTGCGCAGGTAGTCGACGCTGGTCTGGTCGGGGAAGGCCATCGTGACCCGGCGGACGTCGTCCAACTGTCGTGGGACGAAGCCGCTGCCGCCGTTGACGACCTGCTGGAACCGCGAGGTCGACCAGAGCATCACCGGCTGGTCGTGGCCCTGACTGCTGGGCAGCACCAGCATCGGACCGTCGACTTCACGCATCGCGGCGGGCTGCGACGGCACCACCGGCTGCGGGGTGGTGTTCGTCCCCTCGGCGAGGACCAGGAACAGCGGGACCAGCGTGGCCAACCGCAGCCACGGGCTCGGCCAGGACGGGATCCGCTCGGCGGAGATCTCTCGTACCCGCTCGGCGAAGGCGCTGACCGCACCCGCCGCGAGCAGCCCCAACAGCAGGGTGGTCCAGAGCATCAGCCGTCCCGGCGTACGGATGCCGTTCCAGCCGGGCAGATGCTCGAAGAGCGGTACGTAGGTGTACGTGCCGCCGAAGAACTCGGTGCCCATGGCCAACACCATTGTGACCAGCACGCCGAGGAACAGCAGCAGACGCTGGCGGGCGGTCCAGATCGAGAAGAACAGACCACCGGCGGCCAGCGCGTACAGCACGAAGCCGGGTAGCAGCGTCATCTCCGGGTGCCAGGGCAGGATCGCCCGCGCACCCTCGTGCAACTCGCCCCAGACGCGGGACTCGCCGGGAGCGGTGACGAAACCGGTCAGCGGTGGTGAGAAGACGGCGATGTCGCCGATGGAGCGCTCCGCGTGCGGGTGGAGCTGGGTCACCGTGAAGTACGGGATGGCCAGCAGGATGCCGACCCCGGCGAAGATCAGGCCGCCGATCAGGTCGGCGGTCAGCAGCCGCTGACCGAACGGCCGCTTCACCCGCCAGAAGATGCGCTTGGCGTACCAGACGACGCCTGCCACCACGACAGTGCCGGCGAGGACGTACGCGAACGGTAGGCCGATGCCGAAACCGAGACTCAACTGCCAGGCGGCGACCAGCCAACCGGTGTACACCCAACCGGGGCTACGGCGTTCGGGCCGGTAGCCGTGCCGCAGCGACCAGCCGTGGCCCCGCGCGAGCATGGCCAGTGCGAGCGGGATGCCACCGTTGGAGATCACGTGCAGGTGACCGGCCTGCGCCAGCAACCACGGCGCGTAGGTGTAGCTGACCCCGGCCACCGCCGACCCGATCCGGCTCGCACCGAGCTGTCGCGCCAGCACGTACGCGCCGAACGTGGCGAGCGCGTGGGCCAGCACGAACATGATGTTGTAGCGCAGAAGGGCGTGCTCGGGGCCGGTCCCGATCATGCCTGCCGGGGCGTACCCGAGCAGCGTGTCGGAGAACGCGAAGCTCCACCGCTCCGGGAAGAACGTGTTGGCGTGCCAGAGCTGCGCCGGGTCGGTCTTTAGGATGTGTCCCGACCAGGCCATCTGCCATGCCTGCAGGCTCGGGTCCCAGTAGTCCTGCGGCAGGGTGTGCCGTGGATAGCGCAGCGTCGGCCAGGTCATCAACACGGCCAGTGCCAGCGATCCGAGGGCGGCCAGGGTCCACTCGTGGATGGCGAATCGGCCGAGACGGCGACCGATTCGTCCGTACCAGGTGGGTACCGGCACGGGTGCCGGCCCGAAGGCGGCCCACGGGTCCGCCTTCTCGTCGTCCGGGGCGCCCTTGTCGTCCTTCTCCTCGTCCGAGTCGCCGGTGTCCTTGTCGGTCGCGACCTTGTCGATCCCGTCCTTGCTCGTCGCGTCCTTGCTCGTCGCGTCCTTGCTCGTCGCGTCCTTGCTCGTCGCGTCCTTGCTCGTCGCGTCCATGCTCGCTTCGGACTTGTTGGCCGAGTCCTTGCCGTCGGCGGTGTCCTTGCTGCCGGTCGCGCCCGGATCCGCGCCGAGGGCAGCGTCCTTGTCGGACACGCTCTTGCCGTCGAGGGCCTTCTGGCCGCCGGGCGACACCTTCGCGTCCTCACCGGCGGTGGCATGGTCGGCCGTGCCTTCGTCGGCGGTCACGCCCTTGCTCTCGGCGGCGCTGTCGGAAGGACCAGCCCCGGCGGTCGTGCCTTCGTCGGCGGTCACGCCCGCCCGGGCGGGCGTGACCTCGTCCGCGTCGCTTGTCGCCTTGCTCGCACCGGCGGGGGTCTTCCCGGATTCGCCGCTGTCGGCCCCTGCGTTCGTGGCCGTCGTGTTCGGCGGCATCTCGGTGGATGCGCGGGAGGTCGGCGGCTCGGCCGCAGCGCCGTCCTGCGGGGCCGACTGTGAGCCGCCGGTGGCGGACTGATCCGTGGTCATTCCGCCGACGCCTCCGGGCCGAGTTGACCACGCAGGAAGGCGATGTCGCCGCTCTGGCCGTCGGCACCGCCGGGGGTCTCCACGATGACCGGGGCGTCGGCGGCCCGGACCACGGCCACCAGGAGGTCCGGTTCGATGGTGCCGCCGCGCAGGTTGTCGTGGCGGTCCCGGCCCGAGTCGAACGCGTCCTTGGAGTTGTTGGCGTGCACCAGGTCGACCCGTCCGGTGATCGCCTTCACGCGGTCGACCAGGCCGAGGAGTTCCTCGCCACCCGCGTGCGCATGACAGGTGTCGAGACAGAAGCCCACGTCGTACGCGCCGATGACGTCCCAGAGCCGGGCGAGCGCGTCGAGTCGACGGGCGCAGGCGTTCTCGCCGCCGGCCGTGTTCTCGATCAGCACCGGCAGCCCGAAACCACCGGAGTCGGCTGCGTAGGCCAGGGCCTTGCGCCAGTTCTCGATGCCGCTGGCCGGATCGTCACCCGCGTTGACGTGACCACCGTGCACCACCAGCCCCCTGGCCCCGATCGCCGTGGCGGCCCGGGCGTGGGCGAGCAGCAGCTTCCGGCTCGGGATACGGATGCGGTTGTTGCCGGTGGCGACGTTGACCACGTACGGCGCGTGCACGTAGACCTCCACCTCGGCGGCGCGCAGCCGTTCGGCGTCCGCACGGGGCTGTGGGGCCTTCCAACCCTGGGGGTCGGAGAGGAAGAACTGCACGGCGTCGGCCGTTCGGGCGGTCGCCTCCGCCAGCGGGTCGGTCGGATCGACGTGGGCTCCGATACGCATGCAGGGGAGCCTACGTCCCGGGACCGACGGTCGGGGTGACGCCCACCGGCCCGACGGCGTCACCGCACCCGCCGGAACTCGTTGATACCGATGGATCCGGCGCTTCGGACGTTCCTGATCCCGGTGTCGGCGGACCGGCCGCCTGTCGATGTCCGACCGCACCCGGTCGGGTGTATCGGCACGGCAGGACGTCGACGGCTGTCGACAGAGAAAAATGTCGGTAATTCTGGGATTTGCCCCATGAAGAGCTGACTTCCGGGATATCGTCAAGTAACAACGTGATAAAGCTCCGCGGGGCGTCTTCCGTCCAACCTCATCGGTGTGGTCGTTCCTCCCCAGGTCCCACCCAAGGAATGCGGACGGGGCGCCCCGCGGTCCCGTGACCGGGGGTCCGGGTCGACAGCGACGTCGACGCGGACCCCCGGTTCGCTGTGCCGGTCACCTCGGTGATGGTGATCGTCCGGGCCGGGTATCCTGGTCCGGTTGTCCGCTCCCGGTCGGGTTCCCCCGGTGCGGGGCGGGCCACGACGCACGACCTCCTGCCACGGAAGGACCGTGGCCGCTTAGCCCACAGGAGGTGAGCACGTCTTGCGTCATTACGAGATCATGGTGATCCTCGACCCCAGCCTCGAGGAGCGCACCGTCGCCCCGTCGCTCGACACGTACCTGAACGTGATCAGGACCGCGGGTGGCTCGGTGGAGAAGACCGACGTGTGGGGCCGCCGGCGCCTCGCGTACGAGATCAACAAGAAGGCCGAGGGCATCTACGCCGTCGTCGACCTTCAGGCGTCGCCCGAGGCGGTGGCCGAGCTGGACCGCCAGCTACGTCTCAACGAGTCCGTGCTGCGCACCAAGGTCATCCGGCCGGAGATGCGCTAAGCAATCCACCAAGCCCCACCCGGAACAGCCTCACCCGTGCTGTCGGAGGGTTCTGAGAACCTGTACGCCGGAACGGTTGAGTGCGCGAGGAGTTGGTCATGGCAGGAGACACCACCATCACGGTCATCGGCAACCTGACCGATGACCCCGAGTTGCGGTTCACCCCCTCGGGGGCAGCCGTCGCCAAGTTCCGGGTCGCCTCGACGCCCCGGTACATGGACCGGCAGTCCAACGAGTGGAAGGACGGCGAGCCCTTGTTCCTCGCGTGCACCGTCTGGCGTCAGGCCGCGGAGCACGTGGCGGAGTCGTTGCAGCGCGGTGCCCGCGTGATCGTGTCGGGCCGGCTACGCCAGCGGTCCTACGAGACCCGCGAGGGCGAGAAGCGCACCGTCATCGAGCTGGAGGTCGACGAGATCGGCCCGTCTCTGCGCTACGCCACGGCGAAGGTGCAGAAGATGTCCCGCTCCGGCGGTAGCGGCGGCGGCTTCGGCGGCAGTGGCAGCGGCGGTGGTGGTGGCCAGGGCGGCGGCGGAGGCAACTTCGACGACCCCTGGGCTTCGGCCGCACCAGCCCCCTCCCGTTCGGGTGGCGGCAACTTCGACGAGGAGCCTCCGTTCTAATGGCGCCGAGCGCCCGTGATCGTAAACCAGGAGCAAGAGCAATGGCGAAGGCTGCGGCACTGCGCAAGCCGAAGAAGAAGGTGAACCCGCTCGACAAGGACGGGATCACCTACATCGATTACAAGGACACCGCGCTGCTGCGCAAGTTCATCTCCGACCGCGGCAAGATCCGCGCTCGGCGGGTGACCGGCGTGACCTCGCAGCAGCAGCGGCAGATCGCCCGTGCGGTCAAGAACGCCCGTGAGATGGCGCTCCTGCCGTACACCGCCACGGCCCGCTGAGAGGAGGCGCCGACATGAAGATCATCCTGACTCAGGAGGTGTCCGGGCTCGGCACCCCCGGCGACATCGTCGAGGTCAAGAACGGCTACGGCCGTAACTACCTGCTCCCGCAGGGCTTCGCGATCGCCTGGACCAAGGGCGCGGAGAAGCAGGTCACGCTGATCAAGCGGGCCCGCTCGGCACGGGAGATCCGCGATCTGGGCCACGCCAACGAGGTGAAGGGCCAGCTCGAAGGTCTCAAGGTCAACCTGAAGGCCCGGGCCGGCGACGGTGGCCGACTCTTCGGCTCGGTCACCTCCGCCGAGATCGTCGACGCCGTCAAGGCGGCCGGCGGCCCGGCACTCGACCGGCGTCGGCTGGAGCTTCCCGGCCACATCAAGTCGATCGGGTCGCACCCGGTGCGGGTCAAGCTGCACCCCGAGGTGACCGCTACGTTCAACCTCAACGTCGTGCAGGGCTGAACCCCGCTGACGTAACCGACAGGGCCCGCACCGGCGACCGGTGCGGGCCCTGTCGCATGCGCGTACCCAGCCGACGGGCCAGCGCGCGTCGACCCGTCAGCCGATCGGTTGGCCCGTCACCGCACTGATCATCACGGTGGACAGACCCCCACCCACCACGGCAGCGGCCAGCGCCACCGTGGTCGACCGCCACGTCGTACCCACCCGGCGCAGCAACATCGCCACCGCCAGGCTGCTCATCAACGCCAACCCGAAGCGGGGCAACCCACCCACCATCGCGCCGAACGCCCGCGCCCGCGGCGAATCACAGCCGCCGCCACTGATGTCGGTCACACAACCCGTCGGCGGCGCCCCGTCGAGCGTCAACAGCCACACGAAGATCACCGCCGCCGGCAGCAGATAACAGGCCGCGGTGTACAGCAACGGCAACCACGGACCACCCGGATCCGGATCGAGCAGATCGTCCTCCAGCCGCCGGTTCCAGCTTCCGGAACCGACCGCCTCGATCCGCCGCCGTACCGCCGCCATCCCGACCGGTCGCGGCGGAGCCGCCGCGGGCGACGAGCGCCGCCGCGTCGCGGACCGCGGCCGAGGCGCGGTGTACCCGACCACCGGCGACCGAGGCGCCGCCTCGGGCGCGTCCACCCACCGCGGATCGTCACCGGCCAGACGCGTACCCGGCCAGAAGGGCTCCCGCGCCGGCTCCGGCTCAGCCCGCTCCGACCAGGACCACTGCCCGGCACCCGAGGTCGCCGGAGCAGCCCCGGACCGAGGCACATCCGTCCGATCCCACCGGTCCGGCTCGGAGTAACCGGCCCACCGCTCCGATGGCCGCTCCCCATCCCGTTCCCGTGGTTCCGGAGCCGGCCCGGGCTCCGGCTCCGAGAAGCGATCCCACTGGCCGGTGCTGTCCGGCTCGCGCCACGGATCCGAACCCGCCGCCTGAAGCCACTGACTCGTGCTGTCCGCGTCCCACGGATCCGCCGACGTGGGCTCCACCCGGCGAGCGTCGACCGCCGACCGGTCCCACGCATGCAGGCCGGACGCGTCCCACGGATCCACCGCCGGCTGCTGGTACTCCGGCTCGGCGACCCGCTCCGCACCCCGCTGCCACGGGTCGACCGCAGGCGTCGCAGGCTCCGCCGCACGCCGCCGACGCCGGGTGGGCGGCTCGACGGCCGGTTCGGACCCGCCAGACTCGCCGTCCTCCTCCGCAAGCCCCGACCAGGTCACCTGACGGCGCTGCGACTGGGCGCGACGCGGCCGACTCTGCGGCGTCACACCCGAGACCGGGTCGTCGTCCTCGGCGCGACGACTACCGACGTACCCCTCTTCCTGTGGCCGGTCGAACGTCCACTCGCGGGTGTGATCGGACTCCGGGAGGGCCGCGGCCCGCGACGTGGGCTCACGCCGGCCCGACTCACCGGCACGGCGACCCCGGCCACCCTCCGCCGAGCGCCGACCGCCCGCGTAGCGCGGCCGCTCGACCTCGTCGTCATCGTCCGGAGCGGCGTGCCGCCCGCCACCGTCGACACTGCGGACGCCGGACTCCAGAGCCCACCGCGGCAGGTACGGCTCGGCCGGCTCGTCCTGGCCACGCTCGGCGGCCCGACGCCGACTCGGGGTGCGGTACCGCTCGACCGCGGAGTCGTACCGCTCGTCCGGGTCCCGTTCCACGGGCTCGGCCCACGAAGCGGTCGGCCGCTCACGCGGGCCGTCCTCCCCGCGTACCCAGTCCCGGTAACTCACGGCCGGAGCGTGACCCTTCTCAACCGAAAGCGCAATCCGCTGTCCAGGTGTAGCCGTAGGGCACCGATCCTACGGGACGTTCAGGACAAAGCCCTACCCGGAAATTCCTGTCCACAGGCTGGGGACGATACCTGTCCAGCTCAACGCCGTGAGCCGCACTGTTCCCCAGGAGTTATCCACATGCTGTGCACACGCTGCGCACATGTCAGTCCACCGCCATCCACAGGTTGTCCCGAGGCTCGTCCACCGGCCTGGTTGAGTGGCTGACCTCGGTTTCCGTATCGTTAGCCCCCGACCCGCCGCCAGATGCCCCCGATCGACGGCCGGTCGACCGTCACACCCCGGGCGGTGAGCCCGGAAACGATCCGACGCAGTGGAGGGGGGCCCGGTGTCGGTCACGGATGACATGCGGACAGAGTCGTTTCCCAACGGCGGGCAGCAGTCCGGCCCGCCACCGCGCGACGGCCAGTTCGACAAGACGCCCCCCCAGGACGTCGCGGCCGAGCAGTGTGTCCTGGGCGGCATGCTGCTGTCCAAGGACGCCATCGCCGACGTCGTCGAGATCCTGAAGACCAACGACTTCTACCGGCCGGTGCACGCCACCATCTTCGACATCATCCTGGAGATCTACGGCCGGGGTGAACCCGCCGACGCGATCACCGTCGCGGCGGCGCTCGCCGACTCCGGCGACCTGGCCCGGATCGGCGGCGCACCGTACCTGCACACGCTGATCGCGAGCGTGCCGACCGCGGCGAACGCCGCGTACTACGCGCGCATCGTCAGCGAGCGGGCCGTACTCCGGCGGCTGGTCGAGGCCGGCACCAGGATCGTCCAACTCGGATACGGCACCGGAGGCGGCGGCACTCGCGACGTCGACGACGTCGTCGATCTGGCCCAGCAGGCCGTCTACGACGTGACCGAGCGCCGCGTCAGCGAGGACTTCGCCGTCCTGGCCGACATGCTGCAACCGACGCTGGACGAGATCGAGGCCGTCGGCGCGCAGGGCGGCGTGATGACCGGCGTACCCACCGGATTCACCGATCTGGACCGCCTGCTCAACGGCCTGCACGCCGGCCAATTGATCATTGTGGCAGGCCGCCCGGGTTTGGGTAAATCTACGGCAAGTATGGATTTTGCCCGAAATGCAGCGATTAGGGCCAATCATGCCTCAGCCATCTTCTCGCTGGAAATGAGCAAGGTCGAGATCGTCATGCGGTTGCTCTCGGCCGAAGCACGGGTGCCGTTGCACGTGCTGCGCAGTGGGCAACTCTCCGACGACGACTGGACGAAGCTCGCCCGGTGCATGGGTGAGATCAGTGAGGCGCCACTCTTCGTGGACGACACGCCGAGCATGAACCTGATGGAGATCCGGGCCAAGGCCCGTCGACTCAAGCAGCGGCACGACCTCAAGCTGATCGTGGTCGACTATCTCCAACTGATGACCTCACCGAAACGCACCGAGAGCCGTCAGCAGGAGGTCGCGGACCTGTCCCGAGGCCTGAAGCTGCTGGCCAAGGAGGTCGAGTGTCCGGTCATCGCGGTCAGTCAGCTAAACCGTGGCCCCGAACAACGCACCGACAAGCGCCCCCAGTTGTCCGACCTGCGGGAGAGCGGCTGCCTGACCGCCGAGACGAGGCTCATCCGGGCCGACGACAACTCAGAGGTCACACTCGGTCAGCTCCTGGCCGGCGATGCGAAGGACGTTCCGGTCTGGGCACTCGACGAGAGCCTGCGGTACACGCCACGGACGATGACGCACGTCTTCCCGAGCGGCCATCGCGAGGTGTTTCGGTTGACGCTGACGTCCGGCAAGCAGGTCGACGCCACGGCAAACCATCCCTTCCTTACATTCGCCGGTTGGGTTCCGCTCGGTGAGTTGACCCCGGGGATGCGTCTCGCGACGCCTCGGCACGTACCCCCGCCCTTGGCCGTCCGACCCATGGCCGAGGAAGAGGTGGTGCTTCTGGCGCACCTACTCGGCGACGGTTCATTCGTGCGACGTCAACCCATTCGCTACGCGAGCGTCGACGAGGCGAACCTACAGGCGGTGTCGGAGGCTGCGAAGTACTTCGGTGTCACGGCGGTACGCGACGACCATCCGACGGTGCGAGTCACGACTCTTCGACTTCCCGCTCCGTACCCGCTCGCCCATGGGCGACGTAATCCGATCGCCGAGTGGTTGGACGGGTTCGGACTCTTCGGATGCAGGTCGTACGAGACGTTCGTGCCGCAGCGCCTGTTCGGGTTGCCCAAGGAGCAGGTCACCCTCTTTCTTCGGCACATCTGGGCGACTGACGGGTCAGTGCACGTCAACAAGTCCGGTCAGGATGGGCGGATCTACTTCACGTCGACCAGTCGGCGGATGTTGGAGGACATCTCCCGTCTCCTGCTCAGATACGGCATCACTGCCCGGCTGAAGACGGTGCCGGTGACCCGGCATCGCCCGCAGTACACCCTCGACATTTCCGGGCGGGACGACCAACTGCGGTTCCTGCGCGAGATCGGTGTGCACGGGGCCAGGGCGGCGAAGTGCGACGCCCTGCTCGCCATCCTGGCGGAGACCACCGCCAACACCAACGTCGACACCGTGCCGCGCGAGGTCTGGGATCGGGTACGCGAGATTCTTGTCGAGAATGGCATGAGTCATCGTGACTTCGCCAAGGCCATCGGCACCCCGTTCGGCGGGAGTGCGTTGTGGAAGCGTGCACCGAGTCGTTCCCGACTGGCGAACATCGCTCGGGTCCTCGACGCCGCCGACCTGGACCTGCATGCCACGAACGACGTCTTCTGGGACGAGGTCGTGTCGATCGAGTCGATCGGTGAGCAGGATGTCTTCGACGCGACCGTGCTTGGTACGCACAACTTCATCGCCAACGGCATCGCCGCCCACAATTCGATCGAGCAAGATGCCGACGTTGTCATTCTTCTGCACCGGGACGACTACTACGACAAGGAATCGCCTCGTGCTGGAGAGGCGGATTTCATTGTTGCCAAGCATCGGAATGGGCCGACCGACACGGTGACCGTGGCTGCCCAACTGCACCTGTCGAGATTCGTCGACATGGCCATCGTCTGAGCCGTCCGAGAACCGGCTCAACCCGCCGGAGGCGACCGGGCCGGCCGACGTGGCGGCCCGGTCGCGGGGTGGCTCAGCCGAACATGTCGTCCAGGAAGCTCTTGCGCTTCTTACGCCGGTAGTGGCCGTGGTAGCCGTAGTGCTGCTGGGAGTGGCCGTAGGCGGGTGCCGGTGCCGGGTAGCCGTGCGGCGGGGGCGGCGGAACGGCACCGTAGCCGGGCTGGTGCGGGGCGGGTGCCGGGGGTGGCGGTGGGGGCTGGTAGCCGCCCTGGGGAGCGGCCGGGGGCTGCTGGGCGGCGCTCCAGTTGGCCTCCGCCTCGAACAGCTTCTCCAGCTCGCCACGGTCGAGGAAGATCCCGCGGCACTCGCCGCACTGGTCGATGACGACCCCACTGCGCTCGTACTGGCGCATTTCTCCGCGACACTTGGGACAGGTCAGGCTCATGTCCCGAAGGTACCTGGTCGGTTCACCCGGTTGAGGTCAGCGCCGCCGTGACCTCGCCGTCGGAGACCTCGTGGAAGTCGTCGTAGTAGGCGCCGACCGCGCCGAAGTCGACGGGTTGCAGCGCGCTGACCACCTCGTCGGCCTCGGCGGCCAACATCTCGTGGGCCTGGGGGGCGCTGACGGGTACGGCGACCACCACGCGGCGGGCGCCGAGGTGGCGGGCGACCTGGACGGCGGCGCGGGCGGTCGCGCCGGTGGCCAGACCGTCGTCGACGATCAGGGCGATGCGTCCGGTGAGGTCCAATGGTGGTCGGCCGGCCCGGTAGAGCTGTTCGCGCCGGTCCAGTTCGGCCTGTTCGCGTTCCTGCACTCCGGCGATGTCGTCGGGGTCGAGGCGGCTGGCGATCACCTCGTTGAGGACGCGTTCGCCGCCGGGGCCGAGTGCGCCGAAGGCGACCTCGGGGGCCCAGGGCATGCCGAGTTTGCGGACCACGAGTGCGTCGAGGGGTGCGCCGAGGCGTTCGGCGACGACCTGGGCCACCGGCACGCCACCGCGTACCAGGCCCAGCACGACGAGGTCCGGTTCGCCGATCAGGTCGGTGAGTCGGTCGGCGAGTACCTGGCCTGCCTCGGTGCGGTCGCGGTAGGTGGTCATGTCCTCAGGTCTACGCCCTGTCGGTCGCCCGTGCTCGGCGGTTGCCGGATCCCGGGAAGGTCGAGCGCGGGTGCCCAGAGCAGGAACGCGATCGGGTACAGCAGGTAACCGAATCGGGTGGCGGGCATCAGCAGGATGGCGACGAGCAGGCCGTACCCGCAGATCAGGGCGGCGGTGCGAGCGGTGCGGGGTGGGCGGCGGGCGAGCAGGACGGCGATGGCGGTCCCGGCGGCGACCAGGAGGGCGGCGGCGACCACTCGCCCGGCGGGCAGGGTGTTCGCGATCAGGTAGCCGGGGAACGGTGTGGCGGCGGGGCTGGAGACCAGGCCGTGGCCGAGGGGGAAGCGCAGCACGTTCTCCACCAGCGCGGTGCGGTCGACCAGGAGGGTGGGGAGCAGTGCGGCGGCGGGGAGGCCGAGGGCTCCGGCGGCCACGCGCAGGCCGGCGCGGCGGGTGAGACCCCAGATGATCAGCACTGCGGCGACCGGCCAGGCGAAGAGTTTCAGGGCACCGGCGAGTCCGACCGCGATGCCGGACCAGCCGGGTCGGTCGGTGGCGGCGAGGGCGAGTGCCAGCAGGCAGAGCGCGAGTACGGGCAGGTCGTCGCCGCCGGTGGCGAGCGTGAGCGCGCAGACGGGCAGGACGGTGGCGGCCTGTACGCCGCGCAGCAGGAGGGCCTGGTGCCGGGTGGTCCGGCTGCGGGCGGTGGGTGGTCGCAGGATGCGGATGGCCAGCAGTAGCGCCACGGCGGTGCCGACGGCGAACCAGACCCGGGCGTCGGTCCACCAGGTGTCGACGAGTGCCCGGGGGATGCCGAACAGGGCCATGCCCGGCTGGTAGGGGGTGTAGCCGAGAAGTCGTTCGTCGGAGGGTAGGGCGGCGATGGCGTCGGGTCCGAGATAGGGCGTCCCGGTGTCGACGAGGCGGGCGCCGGAGTCCTCGACGACCAGGACTTCTTCCTGGGCGCGGTCGGTGCGTCCGGCCGTGCGTTGGATGCTCTGCCAGATCAGGGGCAGCAGGGCGGTGCCGGCCCAGGCGAGTGCGGTGACGAGGGCTCGGCCGGGCAGGGTGACCAGTTTCGAGTGTGGTCGGTGGCGGCGCAGGAGGAGTTGTCCGGTGGCGGCGAGTGCGGCGGCGAGGTAGCCGAGTGCGGCGATGGTGCCCCAGGCCCGGTGGGGTACGAGGGTGCTGGTGGCGGCGGTGATCGCGGCGAAGGCGGCTGCGGTGGCGTACAGGCCGAGGTCGAGGGCGAGGCCGTCGGCGGCGGTGTCGAGGCGTTGCCACCTGCTGAGGCGGTGGGTGGTCGAGGTGGCGGCGCTCACGTCGGCCAGTGTGTCAGGCGGGCCGGTGGTGGCCCCGGCCCCCCTGTCGGCGTCCCTTGCCCTTGGGTAGCCGGACGACGGCGCCGGCGTCGTGGAGGGGGGCGGCGAGGCTTCCTGGTCGGCCGCCGGCTCCGCGTTGGAGGGCGGCGAGGAGGGTGCCGGCGGCGAGGGGACGGGCGAAGAGGTGGCCCTGTCCGGCGGTGCAGCCGAGTTCCCAGAGGGCGCGGCGTTGGGCCTCGCGTTCGACTCCCTCGGCGACGACGGCCAGGTTGAGGCTGCGGCCGAGGTCGAGGGTGGAGCGGATGATGGCGGCGGCTTCGGTGGCGGATTCCATGGCGGTCACGAAGCTTCGGTCGATCTTGAGTTCGTGGACGGGGATGCGGGAGAGCAGCGAGAGTGAGGAGTAGCCGGTGCCGAAGTCGTCGAGGGCGAGGCGGATGCCGGCGTCGCGCAGTCGGGTGAGTCCCTGGTCGACGACGTCGAGTTGGCTGAGGGTGAGGGTTTCGGTCAGTTCCAGGACGAGCCGGTCGGGGGGTAGGTCGTGGGCGCGTAGGCGGGCGAGTACGGAGCCGGGGAAGCGGGCGTCGAGCAGGCTGCGGGGGGAGACGTTGACCGCCACCGGGACGTCGAACCCGGCGTCGCGCCAGGTGCCGGCGGCGACCAGGGCCTGGTCGAGGATGGCTTCGGCGAACGCGGGCAGCAGCCCGGAGCGTTCGACGGCTTCCAGGAAGCGCAGTGGGTCGATCATGCCGTGGGTGGGGTGGCGCCAGCGCGCGAGTGCCTCGGCGGCGATGACTTCCCCGGTGCCGAGGTCGACGATGGGCTGGAAGTTGACCGTGAACTCCTGGTCGGCGACGGCGCGGGGTAGTTCGCCGCCGAGGGTGAGTCGGCCGATGTCGGCGGTGTCGCGCGCGGGTGCGTAGGTGGCGATCCGGTTTCCGCTTCGTTTGGCCTGGTACATGGCGACGTCGGCGCGTCGGAGCAGTTCGACCATGCCGCCGGTGGCGGGGGCGACGGCGATGCCGCCGCTGGCTTCGACGCTGATCCGCATGCCGTCGATGTCGAAGGGTTCGTGCAGGGCGGCGAGGAGTGTGTCGGCGCGGTGTGCGGCGACTGCGGGGGCGGGCAGTGCGCGCAGGAGTACGGCGAACTCGTCGCCGCCGAGGCGGGCGACCAGGTCGTCGGCGCGGGCGGCGGCGCGGAGCCGTTCGGCGACCTGCATCAGCATCTGGTCACCGGCGGCGTGGCCGAGGGTGTCGTTGACCTCTTTGAAGTGGTTGAGGTCGATGAGGACGAGGGCGGTGATGCCGTCGGCGTGCCGGTGGTGCAACTGCTCGTTGCCTTCTTCGAGCAGGTGGCGTCGGTTGGCCAGTCCGGTCAGTGCGTCGTGTGCGGCGGCGTGGGCGTGGGCCTGGGCCACCCGGGCGAGTTCGGCGTACGCCTGGGCGTTGCGGACGGCGGTGCAGAGTGCGGAGGCGAAGGTGTGCAGGGTGTACCGCTCCCGTTCGGAGAGCCGTACCGGTCCGCGGAAGCGGAGGCGCAGCATGCCGACGTCGACGGTCTTGTCGTGTCCTTCGAGGCGTACGGGGACGGTGGCGCCGTGTACCTCGGTGGGCTCGCCGATGGGTCCGTCGTACGTGAGGGTCTCGGTGGAGCCGCGTACCACGCGGCCGTCCTCGCGTAGTTCGATCTCGACCTCGTCGGCGGAGAAGAGTTCGGCGGCGCGGGTGACCGCTGTGGTGAGCACGTCGTCGAGTTCGACGACGTTGAGCGCGTCGGTGGTCTGGGCGAGTCGTTGCCAGGCCTGTTGTTCGGTGCGGCTGCGGACGCGGTTGGAGTTGAGCAGGTGGAGGCTGAGGACGAGTGGTGGTACGACCAGCAGCAGCCACGTGTCGATCTTGACGATCAGAATGGTGCCGACGATGACGATGGGGCGGGTCAGTGCTGCGGTGAGGCGGACGTCCCAGTTGTCGAGGAAGAGTCTGCGCAGCGAGGTGCCGGTGGCCATGGCGATGACCGGCAGGGTGACGAGTTCGTCGAGAAGCACCGCGGCGAGGTAGGCGGCGGCCAGGGGGGCGATGGTCGCGGCGATGTCGGAGTCGGTCGGTGGCCAGGTGAACAGTTGCAGGACCAGGCCGGCGGCGGTGGCGACGAGCATGTTCTTGGCGATGCCGAAGACGCGCTTGATCGGTGGGAGCCGGGCCAGTGTGGTGGCGATGGCGACGCCGAAGCCGGTGGCGAGGACGACCACGGAGGTCGGTGCCACGACGAGGCCGATGATGATCGCGGTCTCGGTCCATGCGATGTAGTGGTTGGAGGCGCGAATGCGGACGCGGACCTTCGCGGTGAAGCCGACCGCCACGAGGGAGATCAGGGCGGTCCAGGTGAGGGTGGCGTTGACTGCTCCGTAGCTGGGCAGGTGGGCGACGGAGACCGCGGCGGCCAGTCCGGCCACAACGACGACGAGACCGATTAGCGGCAGTAGCCGCCGATCGGTCCCGGTCTGTCGTTCCTGCAGAGCCAACCATCGTCCCCGTTCGTCACCGAGGGGCTGCGCTCCGCAAGCGTACGTCGGTTGGTCCTGATCCAGAAGATGGGATCAGCCCCATTCGTTCGAGTTCATCTCGACCCCCAGTTTGGTGCTTCCTTCGCGTTGGTAGCCAAACCCTAGGGGCGCTTGCGGGCATATAGCGACTAAAGGTGTCTTATTGCGCAGAATAGGCCAATATGGTGATATTAAGTCACGTTCAGTCCCACCCGCTTAACGGAGGGTCCAATAAGGTGGGCCGATCGCGTTGTCCACCTCGGTGCCCGCCGCCGCAGGATTTCTGCGGAACAAGTGTGACCAGAAGCTTTGCTCGTTTCATCCGCCGTTTCGGTCGAGCTTGCCGCATCACGCGGGGACTGGCAGCACGGGATCCTGGTTAAGCTGCGTACAGTGATCCTTTGAATGCGGGCAGAGGGGTCGGTGCAGATTCAGGTCCTCGGCGGTCTCGTGGTACGCCTCGACTCGGGGGTGTTGCCCCTGGGGACGCCGAAACAGCAGACGGTTCTCGCCATGCTGGCCTGCAATCCCGGGCGGCTGGTGTCGGTGGGTCAGCTCGTCGACGAGCTGTGGCCGGACCACCCACCGCACTCGGCCGTGCCCAATGTCCGTACTTATGCGGCTAATCTGCGACGCAGCTTTGAGTTGCTGGTGCCGGAGCGTGAGGTGCTGGTCCGCACCCGTGACGGCTACCGCCTCGACGTCGACCCCTCCGATGTGGACGTCTTCGTCTTCCAGTCCGAGGTCGCCGAGGCCCGTCGGCTCGTCGTCGCGAACGAACCGGCTGCGGCGGACCTGTTGGTGCGGGCGCTGGCGCGCTGGCAGGGACCGATGCTCACCGGGCTTCCGCTGGGGCCGGGGCTGCTGGCACAGGTGGCCTCGGCGACCGAGGACCGGATGTTGACGGCGGAACTCCTGGCCGAGCTGCGGATCCGTCTGGGTCGGTACGACGAGGCGTTGCCGGTGCTCCGGGAACTGTTGATGGGGCAACCGCTGCGCGAGCGGGCCCACCTGCTGCTCATGCGGGCTCTGTACCTGCGCAACGACCACGCCGGTGCCATCGCCGCCTACGCCGAGGCGAGACGGGTCCTGCGCGAGCAGTTGGACATCGAGCCCGGGACGGAGCTGCGGCAACTCCACCAGCACATCGCCGCGCGGGAGCGGCAACGTCGGCATCCGGCGGGGTCGCGCCCGGCTTCCTCGACCCGGGACCAGGAGGGCCGAGGCGGCGCTACGCAACCGTTCCTGCCCCGCGAGGTGCCGGACTTCGTCGGTCGGACCCCGGCGGTCGAACACCTGGTGGCGGCGACACTGCGCGCCGGCACCTCGCTCTCCGCGGTGCACCTCGTCGACGGCATGCCGGGTAGCGGCAAGACGTCGTTAGCCCTGCACGTCGCCGGTCGACTCGCCGCCCGCTTCCCGGACGCGCAACTCTTCATCGACCTCGCGGGTCACGACCCCGCCGCGAAGGTGGACCCGACCGCTGCGCTGGCGACGCTGCTGCGTCAACTCGGTGTGCCGGGTGGACGGATCCCGCCGGAACTCGGTGACCGGCTGGTCCTGTGGCGTCGTGAGCTGACCGGACGCCGGGTGATCGTGGTGCTGGACAACGCGGCGGACGCCGAGCAGGTCCGCCCGCTGCTGCCCACGGTGCCGGGAAGCGCCGTGATCGTGACGTCGCGGCGGCGGATCACCGGCCTGGACGTCGGGCCACCGGTGTCCCTGCCGGTGATGGACGTCGCGGAGGGGGTGGCGCTGCTCGCCTCCACGGCCGGATCGGCACGGGTGGCGGCGGAACCCGAGGCGGCCGTGGCGGTGGTGGAGCAGTGCGGGCACCTGCCGCTGGCGATCCGGCTCGCCGGTTCGCGGCTGGCGCATCGACCGACCTGGAGGGTTGCGGACCTGGCGGCGCTGTTGGCCGGCAACGCCCGCCGGTTGGACCACCTCGCGTCCGGGGACCGGAGCGTGGCCGGCGCGTTCGCGGCCTCGTACGAACCGTTGGACGACGACGCAAAGCGACTGTTCCGGCTGCTCGGCGTCGCTCCGGGCGCGGTGTTCGGTGCGGCGATCGCCAGTGCGGTGTCCGGGCTGTCCCTGGACCACACCGCCGAGGCGCTGGACGTACTCGTCGACCGTCATCTGATCGAAGAGGTCGAGGCCGGGCGGTACCGGATGCACGACCTCATCCGCCAGTACGCCCACGAGCTGTCGATGCGACACGATTCGCCGGACACCCGGAATGGGGCTCTCGTCGATCTGCTGGACCTCGTTCTGCACCTCGCATTCGGTGTCGCCGACGACCTGGAGTCCGGTTTCGTACGAGGGCAGGTGAGCCTCGGTCGACCTCGCCGCCCCGACTTATTGGCCGACGTCGGAACACCGACCGAGGAATGGATGGAGACAGAGCGGGCGAACCTCGTGTCGCTCGTCGTACGGGCCCGGGAATGGCGACACCACGATCAGGCGTGGCGATTGACCCGACTGTTGTGGCGGTTCCTTTACGTCCGGGGCTATTTCGACGACATCATTTCGACTCATCTGAACGGGCTCGCGGCGGCGGAGCACGTCGAGAACGACGCGGCGATCGCCGCGATGCACAACTACCTCGCCTCCGCCTACGTCCGTACCGGCGACTACGGGGACGCGTTGCAGCACGTCGGCGCGGCGGTCCGCATCTCCGAGCGGCGAGGCGACCTGAAGAACATCGGCCGCTACCGGACCAACCTGGCCGCCATCCACTGGATCCGTGGTGATCTCGAAGAGGCGGTGCGGTGCGGTCTGGACGGACTGCGCAGCCAGAACGGGTACGACCCCGGCGAGGTGCCGACTTTCCTGCCGAGCGTGGGGCTCGCGCTCGGCCTGCTCGGCCGGTACGACGAGGCACTGCGCCTGCATCGCCTGCACCTCTATCTCGGTCGCCAGGTCAACAACCAGTTCCACATCCTCAACGCGTTGGGACACATCGGTGGGGTGAAATGTCGGATGGGGCGGTACACCTCCGCCCTGCGGGCACTGCGGGCCGCGTTGGTGATGCGGGAGCGCACCGGTCACCGCTACGCGGAGCCGGAGGTGCGCAACGACATCGGCAACGCGCTGCGCGGACTGGGCCGGATCGACGAGGCCGTGCGGCAGCACGAACTGGCCCGGGAGTTGGCGGTGGAGTCGGGTGAGCCGCACGTCGAGGCCGCCGCCCTCAACGATCTCGCGTTCACGCTCGCCGACTCCGCCGACGCCGACCGGCTGACCGCCCTGCACCGGTCGGCCCTGCAGTTGGCCACCCGGATCGCCCACCCGTACGAGCAGGGTCGAGCCCTGGCGGGCCTCGCCGAGCACCTGTCCGGCACGGACCCGGCGGAGGCGCGCCGGCACTGGGAACGTGCCCTGGCGATCTTCCGGCGGATGGGGGTACCCGAGCGGTTCGACGTCGAACGCCGTCTGGCGGGCGCGTCCGTCGCGGTGACAGTCACCCGACTGGCCGCCGCGTCGTCCGGTGCCGACCACCGCTGAGCAGCGACAGAACGAGAGAAACCTTCTTATCGATTTCTTATCGACCGGCTCGGTAGCGTCTCCACGTCGCCGACGGGGGGAGATCCGCCACGGACGGATCTCGTCGCGACACCTGCCGCCGGTTCGTCCCAGCTACCGGGGCAAGGGTGCGGAAGGGGCGGCGCGCGAGCGCCACTCCTTCCGCGAAGTACCGCACACCGGGCACGCCGGTGCGGAGGGATAGGCTCGCCGGCGTGACCGAACCCGCCCAGCTCACCCACGTCGACGCGACCGGTGCGGCGCGCATGGTCGACGTCTCCGCCAAACAGGTATCCGGTCGGGTGGCCGTCGCGGCCGGTCGGCTGCGCACCACGTCCGAGGTGATCGAGCTGCTCCGCCGGGACGGGTTGCCCAAGGGCGACGCGCTGGCCGTCGGCCGCCTGGCCGGGATCATGGGCGCCAAGCGCACCCCCGACCTGATCCCGCTCTGCCATCCGATCGCGTTGCACGGCGTCACGGTCGACCTGGAGCCCACCACGGACAGCGTCGAGATCACCGCCACCGCCCGCACGGCCGACCGGACCGGCGTCGAGATGGAGGCACTGACCGCCGTGGCCGTCGCCGGGCTGGCCCTGGTGGACATGGTCAAGGCGGTCGACCCGGCGGCGAGCGTCGAGGCGGTCCGGGTGGTGCGCAAGGAGGGCGGCAAGACCGGCCTCTGGGAGCGTCCGGCGGACCGGCCGTGATCCGCGCCCGGGTGGTGGTGGCGTCCAACCGTGCCGCCGCCGGCGTGTACGCCGACACCAGCGGCCCGCTGCTCGCCGACGGGCTGCGCGAGCTGGGCTGCGAGGTGGACGACCCGGTCGTGGTGCCGGACGGCGAGCCGGTGGGACACGCGATCCGCGCGGCGGTGGCCGCCGGGGTGGACGTGCTGGTCACCAGCGGCGGCACCGGAGTCACGCCGACCGACCGGACTCCCGACGTGACCCGGGCGCTGCTCGACTACGAGATCCCCGGCATCGCCGAGGCGCTGCGCGCCCACAGCCGTGACCGGGTGCCCACCGCCGTGCTGTCCCGGGGCGTGGCCGGGGTGGCCGGGCGCACCCTGGTGGTGAACCTTCCAGGGTCCACCGGTGGCGCCCGGGACGGTCTCGCCGTGCTGGGGCCGATCCTCGCGCACACCGTCGACCAGTTGCGCGGTGGCGACCACTAGGCGAACCGATAGGCTCGGCCGGGTGAGAACGGAAACCGCATCCGCCACCGAGGGCGCCGTCGCGCCGCCGCCGGCCGGCTGGGAGGAGGCGCGCTCCCGGGTGTACGCGGTGGGCCTGGCCGCCGTACTCCCCGCGATCGAGCGCCCGCTCGCCGACGTCGACGGGTACACCCTCGCCGAACCGCTCACCACCCGGACGGACCTGCCGGCGTTCCCCACGTCGAGTGTGGACGGCTGGGCGGTCCGGGGTGCCGGTCCGTGGCGGGTGGTCGGGCGGGTGCTGGCCGGTGGTACGCCGGCCCCGTTGACCGAGGACGGGACCACCGTCGAGATCGCCACCGGTGCGATGGTGCCGTCGGGCACCACCGCCGTGCTGCGGGTGGAGGAGTCGACGCGTACCGCCGACGGGTCGGTCGACGGCGTGCCGCGCGGTACGCCGGAGTGGCGGCGTCCCGGTGAGGAGGCGGCGGCCGGCGAGGAACTGCTTCCGGCCGGTACCCCGGTCGACCCGGCGGTGATCGGACTGGCCGCCTCCTGCGGTCACGACACGCTGCGGGTACGCCGGCAGCCCCGGGCCGCGCTGCTGGTCTTCGGGGACGAACTGCTCACCGCCGGTCCACCCGCCGCCGGGCGGGTCCGGGACGCGTTGGGCCCGACCGTGCCGAGCTGGTTGCGCCGGTACGGCTGTCAGATCCGTCCGGCCGATGTGGTCGGACCGGTGGCCGACACGCTGCCCGACCACGTCGCCGCACTGCGCACCGCGCTGGCCCACGCCGACCTGGTCTGCACCACCGGCGGGACCATGCACGGGCCGGTCGACCACCTGCACCCGGCACTGGCCGAACTCGGCGCGGACTACGTGGTCAACACCGTCGCAGTACGCCCCGGTTTCCCGATGCTGCTGGCCCGGGTGGCCGGCGGCGACGGTCGGGTCCGGTTCGTCGCCGGGCTGCCCGGCAACCCGCAGTCCGCCGTCGTCGCGCTGGTCTCGCTCGTCGCGCCACTGCTGGCGGGTCTCACCGGCCGGGTGGCGCCGGTGCTGCCGCACGTCACGCTGGCCGAGCCGGTGCCGGGACGCGGCGACCACACCCACCTCGCCCTGGTCCGTCTCGACCAGGCCGCCGGGACTGCCCACCCGGTCCGGCACGTCGGGTCCGCGATGCTGCGTGGGCTCTCCGGCTCGGACGGGTTCGCCGTCATCCGGCCGGGCAGTACCGGCGCGGTCGGCGATCGGGTGCCGCTGGTGCCGCTGCCGCTGCTGCCCGGGGAGCGGGCATGGTGATCGTGATCGGGGACGTGACCGAACAACCGCTGGACCTGGCGGCCCACGAGGCCGCCGTCGCCGACCGGCGGGCCGGCGCGGTGGTCTCCTTCGCCGGCGTGGTCCGCGACCACGACCACGGCCGCGCGGTGGTGAGCCTGGAGTACGAGGGTCACCCGAGTGCCGCCACCATCCTGCGGGAGGTGGCGGCCGAGATCGCGGCCGATCCCGACGTCTACGCGGTGGCCGTGTCACACCGGATCGGTCCGCTCGCCATCGGCGACGCGGCACTGGTCGCGGCCGTCAGCACCGCACACCGGGCGGCCGCGTTCGCCGCCTGCGCCAAACTGGTGGACGAGGTGAAGGCCCGGCTGCCGATCTGGAAGCGGCAGGTCTTTGCCGACGGCACCGAGGAGTGGGTCAACTGCCCGTGATCGCAGGTGCCGGGTCACGTCGACCCGGCACCGCCGACGCACCGGTGTCAGCGCCGGTGTTGCAGCAGCGCGGCGGTGCGGGCCATCCGGTCGGTGTAGAAGGCGGGTTCCGCACCCGGCCGCCAGGGCAGCGCGGCGACCAGCACGATCAGGGCCAGCGCCAGCGAGTTCTCCATCAGCGCCCCGAACAGCCCGTTCTCGTAGTGCGAGACCTCGGGGAGCTGGTGTTCGTACGGCCAGATCGGCGAGATCAGGAAGAGCAGGTAGAGCCCGATCGCGGCGATGCCGTGGCGGAGCCCGGTCAACGTCGGGTACCAGATCGGCGGGCGCAGCGTGGAGACCCCAGGTGGGCCGCCGTACGCGCCGGAGGGGGATCGCAGAGCCGGACCTCGACTGGCGTCGTGACGGCGGACCGCCGCGTCGGCCAGCACGATGATCGCCGGGATCACCCAGACGAGGTGGTGCGTCCAGGAGATCGGGCTGATCACGTTGGCGGTCAGGCCGACCAGCGTGAAGGCGGTCAGCTCGTCACCGTCGGCGTGTGACTGCGAGGCCCGGGACAGACCCAGCGCCAGCACCAGCACCGCGAAGGCGAGCCAGAGCAGCGTCGGGGTCTCGATCGAGTCGTACAGCCGCGCCAGCAGACCGGCCAGGGACTGGTTGGGCGTCATGTCGGCGGCACCGACCCGCTCGGTCTGCCACAGCACGTTGCCGAAGTAGGCCCGGGACTCGGCGCCCACGACGCCGAAGCTGCCGATGGTCACGGCGACGGTGGTGCCGATCGCGGTCGTGGCAGCCCGCCACTGGCGGGTGATCATCAGGTAGAAGATGAACAACGCCGGGGTGAGTTTCACGGCCGTGGCCAGGCCGATGCCCACACCGGCCCAGGCACCACCGTAAACGAACCGCAGCAGCGGGCCGTCGCTCTCCGCCTGGTGCGTGCCGCGCCGCGACCGCCAGCGCAGCGCCACCAGATCGGCCATGATCAGGGCGAACAGCAGGAGGTTGACCTGCCCGTAGCCGAGGGTCTCCCGGGTCGGCTCGATGGCGATGGCGAGCGGCGTGGCGATGGCCACCGTGTACCACAGTGGCCAGCCCAGCCGGTCCACGATCGGCCGCAGCAGGGCGGCCAGCACCACCGCCAGCACCGCGATGCTGACCAGTGCGTTCACCAGCCCCGCCACGGTCACCGGCAGGTGCGCCATGGGCAGCATCGCCAGCCCGGCGAAGGGTGGGTAGGTGAAACCCAGGGTGGTGTCGGGCGCGACGAACTCGTACAGCTCGTGACCGCTCGCCCACCAGACCACCGCGCCGTGGTAGATCTTCATGTCGAAGAAGTTGTACGGACGCCCGAAAGCGCCGATGGCAAGCCATGCGGCATAGGCGACGGCGGCGACGATGCCGGCCCGTACGACTGTCCTACGATCGATCCCACGCGTTACGCGGCGGACTGCGGCGAGGCGGTCCGGCCTTTTACCGACGCTCGTCGGCATGGCTCGGCCACCCCCGTACCAAGGTCGTCCTACCCGTCCAGGTCCGGTAGGGAGCCTAGAACGGCGCCTCACGTCAGTGCCTCCCGCGTTATGCGACCGTGTCCGATCCCACACAATCTTTTGACATTTCCACCGCGTTAACGCCTACCGGGCGGTTCAGGTGATTCGCGGCCTTAGCCAGTGTGGGGGTGGGATAAACGCAGGTCAGCGAGGGGTGACTGCGACTCAGCCGGGGATTCGGCGCGCGGTTGCCGCCGAGCGGACGGCGATCCGGGCCTCCCGGCGTGCGGTCCGGACGGCACGGCGTACCGACCGTCGGGAGTGGCCGATGCGGTGACCGGCCCGCCACCGCAGTCCCGGCTTCCCCTCGGTGTCCGCTGCGGCGAGCAACAACCCGCCGAGGAGGCCGAGGTTCTTCAGGAAGTGAATCTGGTTGTTGTTCCGCGCCGCCGGGTCGTCGTTACGCCAGAAGGGATGCCCGGCGAGGGTGACCGGGACCAGCGTGCCGGCCAGGACGAGAGCCGCCGGCCGGGTGAACCTCCCGGTGGCCAGCATCAGCCCGGCACCGAACTGGACGGCGGCGTTGGCACGGATCAGGCTCACCGTGTCGGTGGGGATGCGGGCGTCGGCCCGTTGCAGCAGCGGCGCCACCCGGTCGGTGACCGGCTGCGCCGCAGGCACCAGGCGTTCGGGGTTGGTGAAGTTGCGGGCGCCACTGACCACGAAGATGCCGCTCAACATGGCGCGGGCGAGGGATCGTACGGGCGTCATGGAACAGTCATACCCCGTCCGTGACCTCGACATGCCCCGCAACGGCCCATCTCGATCGATCGGGTGGGTCGGATGGTCCGAGTGGTGAGGACGCCACGCCGATTCCAGCGACCGTCACTGATGCGTGCGTCGCGCGCGGTAACCTCCCGGCGTGACGACGCTGCGGCTCCGACCCGAGGACCCGGCAGACACCGGCGCGGTCCGCCGGGTACTGGCCGCCGCCTTCGCCCGCCCCGACGTGACCACCCCGCCGGAGGTACGCCTCGTCGACGAACTGCGGGCCGGCGAGGCGTGGCTGCCGATGCTGGCGATGGTCGCCGAGTACGGCGGCGAGATCGTCGGCTACGCCCTGCTGACCCGGGTCCGGGTGTGCGCGGACGGGGTCAACGTCCCGGCGCTGGTGCTCGGACCGGTGGCGGTGGCACCGCACCGGCAACGGATCGGGCTCGGCGGCGCGGTGGTGCAGGCAGCCCTGGAGGCGGCCACCGAACTCGGCGAGCGGCTGGTCGTGGTGCTCGGCGACCCCGCGTACTACCGGCGCTTCGGTTTTAGCCGAGCCGACCGGATGGGCCTGACCAGCCCGTGGTCCGGGCTGGGCGAACCATGGCAGGCCCTGGTCCTCCCCCCGACGACCTCAGGCGAGCCGCCCGCCCCACGGGGCGAGGTGGTCTTCCCGCCCCCGTGGTCCAAGGTCTGACCCGCCCCACCTCGCCTGCGTCCGCGATCATGGAGTTGTGGTCGTGCTCGATGCAGGATCGAGTGGTGTCACCCTTGCCCCGAGACCACTCGATCCCGGATCGAGCGTGATCTCGCGGCGAGGTTGGCAAGTCGGGTCGCGAGGCCGTGTCAGGCGGGTTGGGTGCGGAGGTAGCGGCCGAAGTGCGGGACGGTGAAGGCGACCGTGCCGCGTTCGCCGGAGTAGATCAGGCCCTTCTTGATCAGGGCGTCCCGGGCCGGGGAGAGGCTGGCGGGCTTGCGGCCGAGAGCGCGCGCGATCTCGGCGGTCGGCACCGCGGCGTCCATGTCGTCCCGGCCGCCTCCGTCGGCTGCCCCCTCGACCAGGGAGAGGGTCGCCATCGCCCGCATGTACTCGCGTTCGGCCGGGGTGGCCCGCTCGAAACGCGAACCGAAGAACCCCACCGCCAACTCGGCCTCGGCCTCCGGGGCGGCCACCCGGACGTCGGCGGCGGTGATCGGTGATCGGGGCGCGTGGTCCCAGGTCGCCTTCCCGTACGCCTGGACGAAGTACGGATACCCGCCGGACTTCTCGTAGAGCAGGTCGAGCGCCTTCGCCTCGTACTCCACGTCCTCCCGCTCGGCCGGTGCGCAGAGTGCCTGGTCGGCGGCGATGCGGTCGAGCCGGTCGATGCGTTGGTAGCGGAACAGCCGCTCGGAGTACGACTTGGCGGCGCTCAGCACCGCCGGCAGGTGCGGCAGGCCGGCGCCGACCACGATCAGTGGTGCGCCGAGTTGGGAGAGTTCGTGGCAGGCCGCGCAGAGCGCGGAGACGTCCTCCGCCCCGAGATCCTGCATTTCGTCGATGAAGACGGCCACGCCGGTGCCCACGTCACTGGCCACCGAGGCGGCGTCGGTGAGCAGCTCGACCAGGTCGATCTCGATGTCGCCGGAGTCGGCCCGGCCGGTGGCCGCCGGTACGTCGATGCCGGGCTGCCACCGGTCGCGCAGCTTGGCGGCACCGGCGCGACCGGTCGGGGCGCCCCGTTGGGCGAAGGCTTTGAGCACCCCGAGGAACGCGTCGATCCGGTCCGGGGCGCGATGGCGAGGGGCCAGTTCCCGGACGGCCATGTGCAGGGCCGCGGCGATCGGTCGGCGCAGTGACTGGTCGGGGCGGGCCTCGATCTTGCCGCTGCCCCAGAGGTTGTTGATCGCCTGCGAGCGCAGCGTGTTCAGCAGCACGGTCTTGCCGACGCCCCGCAGCCCGGTGAGCATCAGGCTCCGCTCCGGACGACCTCGGGCGATGCGTTCCAGCACGATGTCGAAGACGTCCAGCTCCCGCCCCCGCCCGGCCAGTTCGGGCGGGCGCTGACCAGCGCCCGGAGCGTACGGATTGCGGACCGGATCCACGAATCGCACAGTATCGGGCCGTCTAGACGGGAGGCTAGACATGGATAGACGGGGCTACCGGCGTGTTGCCGTCGACCAAAAACTAGTGCTGTCTAGCGTGGACGCTAGACAGCACTAGTTTGACCGATCGTCGGTCCGACGGTCAGCCGCGCTGCTTGAGGCAGAGCACGAAGTCCAGCGAGTCCAGCTCGCTGTCGTAGAAGTACCAGTTGGTGTAGCCGTCGACCGGGGCGCACTTCGCCTCGGCGTCCCGCTCGCCGCTGGTCTTGCCGTCGAATCGACGCAGCACCTCGTACGACTTCGGCACGCACTCGCTGATCACCAGCTTGGGCTTCCCACTGGCGGGCCCCTCGTTGCGTACGCACTCACCGGGCTCGACGAACCGGGGATCGGTGGACGAGGCGTCCGACGGCGGGTCGGTCGGCGTCTCGTCCTCGTCGTCCGGCCCGGCCGGAGTCACCGGCGCCTCCTCCGGAGTGGGGGCGGCCACCGGCGTCGGCGTCTCGTCGTCCTGCCCGAGCAGGTAGAACGCGGTCGCGCCCCCGAGCACGAGCACCAGGACGGCCGCCAGCACCGCGAAGACCCGACCCCGACCCCGCCCGCGCTCCGGTGGTGGCACCGGCTGCCCGGCGTACGCGGACTCCGCACCGTCGCCCTGGTAGGGCGGATAGGTCGCGGTGTCCGACGAGTCGTAGTAGGGCTGTCCACCGCCGTAGCCCTGTCCACCGCCGTAGGGCTGTCCGCCATGGCTCGGCTCGTGCCACGGCGAAGGGCCGCCGCCACCCGGTGGTCCGTAGTTCGCCATGCACGCACTCCTGAGGCCGTGGGGGGAAACGGTGGGCCGGTGCCGGTCGTCGCCCACGTCACCGTAGCGTGCGACCGTCTCACCGACCGTCCGTACGCGATCACGTAACGGTCACTGCGCCGCGCCGCCCCATCCACCCTGCGCAGGGCGACGGACGCTCAGATGAGCCGAAGCTGATGGTCCTTCGGTCGGCGGGGTCCAGCGGTGTCACCGAGCCGCTCGAAGAGGCCGGCGTCGATCACGTCGAGGAACGGGGACGGTCGGCAGTCCCGCTCCGACCCGTGTCGGACCCGGCGTGCCGCGTGGCTGACGTAGAGGCGGTCCTGTGCCCGGGTCAGCCCGACGAAGAACAACCGCCGCTCCTCGGCGATCGCGTCCTCGTCCGGGGTGGTGCCCGGCCAGCGCAACGGCAGCAGTCCGTCCTCGGCTCCGACCAGGAACACCACCGGGAACTCCAGGCCCTTGGCGGCGTGCAGGGTCAACAGGGTGACCGCCTCGGCGCGGGGGTCGAGCGCGTCCACCTCCGCCCCGGTGGCGAGCTGGGACAGGAACATCTCCAGGTCGTCACCGCACCGGCGGGCCAGCGGAGCCAGCAGGTCGACCGCGGTACGCACGTCCTCCGGCCGGACCCCGTGCGAGCCGTCGAGGGTGGGCGTGGCGAACCGTTCCGCGAGCGACTGGCCGGCGAGGCGTACCCGGGCGGGCAGTGCGCCGTCGACGTCGGTGACATGCCGCAGCTCGCGCGCGATGGCCATCACGCCGGGCCGGTCCCGCAGTCGGTCGTGCGATCGCTTCTGCACCGGGACGTTGGCCCGGGCCAGAGCGTCCACGATCGATGCGGCCTGCGAGTCGGTGCGGTAGAGCACCGCGATGTCGGAGAAGGACAACGTGCTCGACCGGCCGTCGATGCGCCCGGAGTCCAGCGACCGGTGGGACAATCCGCCGACCAGGTCGTCGACGGTGCGTACCACGAAGTCGGCCTCGTCGGCGACGGACGCCGCGGCGTACCGTCCGACCAGCGGGGCCTCCGGGTCGAGCCGGGCCGGGTCGAGTCGGCGTCCGCGGACCAGCGACGACGGCGCGATGGCCTGTACGGCGGCGGCCAGGATCGGCGCCGAGGACCGGTAGTTGCGGTTCAGCCGGACCAGCCGGGCGTCGGTGAAGTCCTGGGAGAAGCGCAGGAAGTAGCCGACGTCGGCGCCCCGGAACGAATAGATCGCCTGGTCCGGGTCACCGATCGCGCAGAGGTTGCCGTCGGCGGGGCTGAGCAGGCGCAACAGCTCGTACTGGACGGCGTCGACGTCCTGGTACTCGTCGACGAAGATCCACTGCCAGCGGTCCCGGTAGCGCTCGACCAGCCTGCGGTCCTCGCGCAGCAGCGCCACCGGCAGGGTGAGCAGGTCGTCCAGGTCGACCATGCCCTGCTTGCGCAGCAGCGACGTGTACCGGGCCGGATCGTCCCCGGCCTCCGCGCGGGCCGCCGTCCGGTCGGCGTCGTCGGCGATCCGGAAGTCGTCCGGCAGACCGGCCGTGGCCGCGTTCTCCCGCAGGATGGTCAGTCCGAGTGAGTGGAACGTACCCACGGTGACGTCCTCGGCGACCGGCCCGAGCAGCCCGTCGAGTCGGTGCCGCAGCTCCTCGGCGGCTCGTCGGGTGAAGGTGATCGCCAGGCACCGCTCGGGGAAGACGTTCAGCTCCGCGCAGAGGTATGCGATCCGGTGGGTCAGCGTACGGGTCTTGCCGGTGCCCGGACCCGCGACGATCAGCAACGGGCCGCCGGGTGCCGAGGCGGCCACCCGCTGCATGGCGTCGAGCCGGTCCAACAGCCCGCTGCCCACCTCCTCCATGCCGGCCAGCATCGGCTCGAACGGTTCATGCGGGGAGGGCGGCGGCGCGATCGGTGGTGGCGGGACGGGTGCGGGAGCCGCCTTGCGTTTCGGTTCCGCCTTGGCCGCCGGCCGCTTCGCCCTCGTCTCCACGCCGACCGACTCGGCGGGTCGCCGCTGCGCGGGTACCTGCACGGGCACGTCGAACAGCGTCTCCTGCCCGCTCGACGCCGCACCGGCGCCCAGTTCGCTCGGGTCGAAGAGGGTGATGACGCCGTACTCGCCGTCGTAGCCGGGCACCCGACGGACCTCGTCGCGGCGAAGTCGACCGATGCCCTCCGCGAGCAGTTCGCCGCCGACCCGCCCGATGTCGTCCAGCGGGGCACGGGTCAGGATGTCCAGTTCGGAGCCGAGCGCGGCGACCAGGTCGGTGAGCTTGCCCTCGACCTTCTTGGAACGCGGACCGACCTTGTTGATCTCACCGAGGATCTCGGCGAGCTGGATCAGGTGAGTTACCTCGGGCGCGTGCTCCGGCCGGTACCCCTCGGGCCGGTCGGCCAGGTCCTCGACCCGGCTCAGGACGCCCACCGTCAGCGGTTTGCCGCACTCCGGGCAGCGTCCGGCGGCTGCCCTGGTCCGCTCCGGTGCCCAGTTCACCCCGCACAGCCGGTGGCCGTCCGCGTGGTACTTGCCCTCCTCGGGGAAGAACTCGATCGTGCCGGCCAGCCCGTCGCCGGTCCGCAACGCCTCCCGGATGCCGAAGTAGTCCCGGTCCGAGGCGAAGACGGTCGCCTCCCGGGCCAGCGCGGGCGGCGAGTGGGCGTCCGAGTTGGACACCAGCCGGTAGGTGTCAAGGCTGCCGACCCGCCAGTTCATCGCCGGGTCCGAGGAGAGCCCGGTCTCCACCGCGAAGATGTGCTCGGCCAGGTCGGCGTAGCAGTCGGCGATCGCGTCGAAGCCGGACTTCGAGCCCAGCGCGGAGAACCAGGGTGTCCAGATGTGCGCCGGCACGAGGTAACCGTCCGGGCTCGCCTCCAGCGTGATCTCCAGCAGGTCACGGGAGTCCAGGCCGAGGATCGGGCGGCCGTCGGACCCGAGATTGCCGATCCGGCCCAACGCGGTGTTGAACCGGCCTACCGCGTCGAGGTCCGGCAGGTAGATCAGGTGATGGACCTTGCGGGTCCGGTCGTCCCGCTTGTAGATCGTCGAGATCTCCACGCTGAGCATGAACCGCACCGGATCGCTCTCGGCGTGGCTGGACAACCGGGGCGGCAACCGGCGGGCGATGTCCCGCTCGGTCTCGTCGGACAATCGGTACAGACCGGGCTCGGCGGGGCGCAGGGTCTCCCGCAGGTGGTCGTACCAGGCGGGGTGGGTGAAATCGCCGGTGCCGAGCACCGCGATGCCCTTGCGTTTCGCCCACCAGCCGAGGTTCGGCAGGGTCAGGTCACGGCTGCAGGCCCGCGAGTATTTCGAGTGGATGTGCAGATCCGCGACGAAGGGCGGGCGGCCACCGGGGGGTACGGCGCTGAACGGAGGCACGCCGCATCCTGCCACGACCGGCCACGCCCATGCGCGCCGCCACGCTCGGGCGTGAGGTTCGCTATGCCGAACGCAGTTCCACGAGAGTGACCTGAGGCTCCGCGCCGACGCGCACCGGCGGGCCCCAGAAGCCGGCCCCGTTGGTCACGTAGACCTTGGTCCCGTCCACCTCGCCCAGGCCGGAGACCACCGGCTGCTCCAGCTTGACCAGCAGGTTGAACGGCACGATCTGGCCACCGTGGGTGTGCCCGGACAGTTGCAGGTCGACGCCGTACTTCGCGGCCTCCATCGCGGCCACCGGCTGGTGGGCGAGAAGCACCACCGGCCGGGACGGATCCCGGTCGGCGAGGGTGGCCGCGTAGTCGGGCGGGGCCGAGACGCCGGTGCCGACCGCGCTGACGTCGTTGACGCCGGCCAGGTCGAGCACGCCACCCCGGGCGGCGATCTCCAACCGCTGGTTCTGCAGGACCCGCAGTCCGAGCCGGTCGACCTCGGCCACCCACTCCTCGACACCCGAGTAGTACTCGTGATTGCCGGTGACGAAGTAGCTGCCGTGCCGGGCCCGCAGGTCGCGCAGCGGGGCGGCGTCGTCGCCCAGCTCGGCCACCGTGCCGTCGACCAGGTCACCGACGACCGCGACGATGTCGGCGTCCAGACGGTTGATCGCGGCGACGATGCGCTCGGTGTGCGCCCGACCGGTCAGCGGCCCGATGTGGATGTCGGAGACGGTGGCGATGCGCAGGCCGTCCATGCTGCGCGGCAACTTCGCCAGCGGGATCTGCACCCGGTCCAGTCGGGGCGGGCCCATCGCGGTCCGCACCCCGTACCCGACCAGGCCGGTGGCGGTGAGCCCGGCGAAGATCGCCGCACCACGGGCGAGCAGCAACCGGCGGGACGGGTCGTGGTCCGGGCCGACACCCGCGTCGTCGGCTGCCGGGGCGACCGACCCGGCGTCGTCGGTGCTCGGCGGGTCCGCCGGGGTGACGCTGCCGACCCGGGCCGGCTCCGGTGCGACGGACGCCGCCCGGCGGCGCAGCACCAGCCGCGTCACCAGCATCGGCACTTCCAGCGCGACGAGGATCACCAGCAGGTAGAACATCACCGCGAGCCAGAGATAACCCGGCCAGGCGAGCCAGTACATCCCGGACCGGGTGCCGATCATGGTCGCCGGTACGAGCAGCGCCAGCACCACCGCGCTGACCGTGCCGATCCGCCGCCAGCGCCCGGCGGTGGTGGTGTCCTTGACCAGCCGCTTCCAGAGGTAGAGGTGGATCAGCCCGGTGATCAGGGCAAGCGTGGCCACGAAGCCGAGTACCGCGAACACGTTTGTGGATCCCCCTCAGCCACCGGCGAAGGGAGGCAGGACGTCGATCGTCGCTCCGGCCGGTAGCGGCTGCTTCCGATCATGACAGGTCACACCGTCGACCAGAAAACTCGCCACCTTGAGCACCGGCACGAGTCGCGCCCCGTGCCGGTCGGACAACTCCGCCAGCACCTCGTCCAGCGACCGGCCGGCGGTGGTGGTCTCCTCGGCGCGACCGGCGGCGGCCCGGGCCCCGGCGAAGTAGCGGACGGTCAGGGTCGACACGGTCACCCTCCGATGGCCGACATCGGCCGGGTCGGTTGCAGGAAGGTCGGGTCGTCGATGCCGTGTCCGGCCCGCTTGCCCCAGGTCGCCGCCGTCCAGCGGCGGGCCACCTCGTCGTCGTCGGCCCCGGCCCGCAACGCCTCCCGCAGGTTCGACTCCTCGGTGGCGAACAGGCAGTTGCGGATCTGACCGTCGGCGGTGAGCCGGGTCCGGTCGCAGTCGCCGCAGAAGGGCCGGGTCACCGTGCCGATCACGCCGACCCGCGCCGGGCCGCCGTCGACCAGCCAGGTCTCGGCGGGCGCGGTGCCGCGCGCGGTCGGATCCGGACTCAGCGCGTACGCCGCGCGTAGCGTCGTCAGGATCTCCTCGGCGGTGACCATGGCGTCGCGGTCCCACCCGTGCTGGGCGTCCAGCGGCATCTGCTCGATGAACCGCAGCTCGTAGCCGTGGTCGAGGGCGAAGCGGAGCAGCGCCGGTGCCTCGTCGTCGTTCACGCCCCGCATCAGTACCGCGTTGACCTTGACCGGGGTCAGTCCGGCGTCGGCGGCACCGGCCAGCCCGGCCAGCACGTCGGAGAGCCGGTCGCGCCGGGTGAGCCGGGTGAAGCGCTCACGGTCCAGCGTGTCCAGCGAGACGTTCACCCGGTCCAGCCCGGCCTCGCGCAGCGCCGGAGCCAGCCGGTGCAGTCCGATGCCGTTCGTGGTCAGCGAGAGCCGGGGGCGCGGGTCGAGTGCGGCGGCGGCCGAGACGATGTCGACCAGCCCCGGGCGGATCAGCGGTTCGCCGCCGGTGAACCGTACCTCGGTCACGCCGAGCCGGCACACCGCCACCCGGATCAGCCGGACCACCTCGTCGTCGGTGAGCAGTTTCGGCCCGGCCAGCCAGGGCAGTCCCTCGGCGGGCATGCAGTACGTACAGCGCAGGTTGCACTTGTCGGTCAGGGAGACCCGCAGGTCCCGGGCGACGCGGCCGTACCGGTCGACGAGGGCGCCGGTGGTCGGCGGGGCGACGCTCACCCGTCGACCGTAGCGCGCTCGGCCCCGCTCAGGGTGGCGCGGGCGGCGTGGACGACCGAATCCCGGTACGCGCTGCCGAACATCGCGGTGTGCACCAGCAGCAGATGCAACTGGTGCAACGACACCCGGTCGCGCCACCCGTCGGCCAACGGCCAGGTCTCGTCGTACGCGGCCAGGATCCGGTCCGCGTACGGTGCCCCGCCGAAGAGCGCGAGCTGGGCGAGATCGGTCTCCCGGTGCCCACCGTGCGCGGCCGGGTCGACCAACCAGACCCGGTCGTCGGCGCCCCAGAGCAGATTGCCCGGCCAGAGGTCGCCGTGGATGCGGGCGGGCGGCTCGTCCCCACCGAACTCCTCGATGCGGTCCACGACCTGCTCGACGAGCGCGGCGGCGGTGGCGTCCAGGGCGCCGCCGTCGACCGAACGACGCAGGTAGGGCACGATCCGGGCCTGAGCGAACCAGGCCGACCAGGGACCGTCGTGCGGCGAGTTGTCGGCCGGCAGCGCGCCGATGAAGCCCGGCCAGCGTGCCCCGAAGGCGGGTGCCCCGGCCCGGTGCGTCTCGGCCAGCTCACGCCCGAAACGGTCGGCCGCCGCCCGCTGCGGCTCGCCCGGCTGCACCCACTCCAGCGCGAGCAGGTCGGGCAGGGCCACCAGCACCTCCGGTACGGCGACCGCGTCGGCCTCCCGTAACCAGCGCAGCCCGGCCGCCTCGGTGGCGAAGAAGTCCTCCGGCACCTTCCGGCCGGCGTGCTCCGGCCAGGTCTTGGCGAACACCGAGTGCCCGTCGTCCAGGGTCAGTCGGCTGGCGGCACAGATGTCGCCGCCACGCACCGGAGTCTCCCGGATCCGCTGGTGGGTCAGGAAGGTCGGTAACTGCTCCGGATGCGCCCGCAGGTACGCCAGATCCATCCCCGCAAGGTATCCCTTCGGGAGTAAGGAAGGGCCCCCTACTAACGCCTCGTGTATAGGAAGGGTCCCCTCCTTACATCCGTACGCAGCGTGCGGGAATCAGGCGAATCGCGCTGAGCTGGGAGAATGCGCACGGTGACTGTGGATAACCCGCGTGTCGTCCACAGGGGCGGCGGCGGGAACCGGTCCGCTCGCAGGCTGGCCGCATGAACTCCACGGACCTGCCCCGGCTCACCGTCAGATCGCCCGCCGACCTCATCGCGGCCGTGCCGTACCTGCTCGGCTTCCACCCCACCGACAGCGTCGTGGTGGTGGCGCTGACCGGCTCGCGGATCGTCTTCGCCGCTCGGACGGACCTGCCCGGCGAGGGCGATCCGCAGGAGTCGGCGGAGCACATCGCCGCGGTGACCGCTCGGCAGGGCGCCGATTCGGCCACGGCCATCGGGTACGGTCCGGCCGCCCGGGTCACTCCGGCCGTGGACGCGGTCCGGGTGGCGCTGGCCGACGCCGGGCTCACCGTGCTGGACGCGCTGCGGGTCACGGGTGGCCGGTGGTGGTCGTACGTCTGTCAGGAACCGGAGTGCTGCCCGCCCGAGGGCACCCCGTACGACCCGCAGGTCAGTGCGGTGCCGGCTGCGGCGGTCTTCGCCGGCCAGGTCGCGCTGCCGGACCGGGCCGCTCTCGTCGCAGCGGTGGCCCCGCTCGGTGGGCCGGAGATGCCGCGCGCCGTCGAACGGGCCGAGCGGCGCTTCGCCGACCTGCTGGCCGAGGCGCCCCCGGCCGACCTGCTCGGCGGCCGGGCGCTGCGGACGGCCGGGGTGGCGGCGTTGCGGGTCACTCGACGTCGGCACCGTGACGGCGAGCCGTTGACCGACGACGAGGTGGCGTGGCTCTGCCTGCTGCTGACCCACCTGCCGGTGCGGGACCACGCCTGGGAACACACCGACGGCCGGGACGAGGACGTGGCGTTCTGGACCGACCTGGTGCGCCGGGCCGAGCCGGAGCTGTCCGCCGCGCCGGGCGCTCTGCTGGCGTTCGCCGCGTGGCGCGCGGGGCAGGGCGCGCTGGCGGCGGTGGCGCTGGAGCGGGTGCTGGCCGAGCACCCGGACTACTCACTCGCCCTGCTCCTGGACGACCTGCTCCGTCGGGGAGTGCCGCCGTCACGCCTGGACGGTTGGCCGAGATCACCCAAGGCGCTGCGGCGGGGCGGGCGGCGATCCCGTCGCCGTCCGCGATGATTGACAAGAAGTCTTGTACGTCCTTTCTTGTACGTCTAGGGTGGCGGCATGCCGAACGACGAGCCCGTGCTGCACCTGACCGACCCCCGTGCCATGCGGGCTCTCGCCCACCCCACCCGGCTACGGCTCCTCGGTGAACTGCGGCTGCGGGGGCCGCAGAGCGTCGGGATGCTCAGCGACGTCGTCGACGAGGCGGTCGGCTCGGTCAGCTACCACCTGAGCAAGCTCGCCGAGCACGGCTTCGTGCAGGAGGCCCCGGAGTGTGCGCGCAACCGTCGCGAGCGGTGGTGGCGGGCCGCGCACGCCACCACCTCCTGGGAGCCGTTGGAGACACTCGACGACCCGGAGCGGAAGGTCGCCTCGGACCTGCTGCGGCGTGCCGTGCTGGAGCGGTACCAGGCAGCGCTGAACAGCTACCTCGCCGCCGAGGCGACCTTCGAGCCGGAGTGGGTACGCGGCACCGCCAGCAGCGACAACGCCTACCACCTCACCGCTGCCCAACTGCGGGAACTGCGGGCCGACCTGGAGGCGCTGGCCGCGCGCTGGAGGGAGCGCAGCGACCCGGACCGGGCCGACGCCCGCCCGGTCACGCTGATCTACCACGCGTTCCGGCGGCCCGAATGAGCCGCGCGTCCCGCACGCCACTTGTCGGTCTGCTGGTCGGGCACACGGTCTCGCTGACCGGCAACATGCTCACGATCATCGCGCTGCCGCTCTACGTACTCGCCGAGACCGGCTCGGCCGCCGCCACCGGCATCACCGGGGCCGTCGCGACCGCGCCGATCGTGCTCGGCGGCGCGCTGGGCGGAGTCCTGGTCGACCGGATCGGCTACCGCCGTGCGAGTGTGCTCGCCGATCTCGTCTCCTGCCTGACGGTCGCCGCGATCCCTCTCCTGCACGCCACGGTCGGGTTGCCCTTCTGGGCGCTGCTCGCATTGGTGTTCCTCAGCGGGCTGCTCGACACGCCGGGCCAGACCGCCCGGGTCGCCCTGCTGCCCGAGGCGGCCAGCGCCGCCGGTCTGCCCACCGAGCGGGCGATCGGCTGGTTCGAGGCGACCGAGCGGGGTGCCCGACTGCTCGGCGCACCGGTGGCCGGCCTGCTGGTCGCCACCCTGGGAGCGCTGCCCGTGCTGGTCCTCGACGCGGTCACGTTCGTGCTGTCCGCCGTGGTCGTCGCCGTACTGGTGCCGTCGACCCTCCAGACCGGTGCCGACCGGACCGCGAACGTCGACGGGCCCACGACCGGCGGCGACACCGGCTACTGGCGGCAGTTCGCCGCCGGCGTCCGGTTCCTGCTCGCCGAGCCGCTGCTGCGGGTCCTGGTCCCGCTGGTGCTGGTGACCAACTTCTTCGACGCGACCAAGACCACCGTGTTGCTACCCGTCGTCGCGCACCGGGACCTCGGTGGAGCGGCGGCCCTCGGGCTGCTCGTCGGTGCCATGGGCGGCGGTGCCCTGGCCGGCTCGTTGGTGTTCAGCGCCGTGGGTCACCGGCTGCCCCGCCGGGTCACCTTCGTGGTGGCCTTCGCGGTGGCCGGTCCGCCGCCGTTCTGGGCGATGGCCGCCGGGCTGCCGTTGCCGGTCCTGCTCGCCGTGTTCGCGAGCGCCGGTTTCGCCGCCGGGGCGATCAACCCCATGATCGGCGCGATCAAGCTCGAACGCGTACCGGCCCGGATGCGGGCCCGGGTGTACGGCGTGATCGGCGCGGTCGCCTGGGCCGCCATCCCGCTCGGCGCGCTCGGGGCGGGCTTCGCCAGCGAACACGTCGGCACCACGGCCACCCTCGTCGCCGCCGGCACCGGTTACCTCCTGGTGGTCCTGGCCCCGCTCCTCGGTGGACCCTGGCGCACCATGGGCCGACCCGCGCCCGGACTCCGGGAGGCCGTCCCGCGTGCTCGGCAGGGCGCGCTACCCGGGCGGCCGGTAGACGGGCCCACCGATAATCAGCGGATGAGTCTGCATACCGTGGATCCGGCATGAGTGTCGCGCTACTGCTGTCGCTCGCGGGACTGGCGCTCGTCGACAGCACCAGTATCGGCACCCTGTTCATCCCGGTCTGGCTGCTGCTCGCTCCGGGGCCGGTTCGCGTCGGGCGGGTGTCGACCTACCTCGGCACCATCGCCTGCTTCTACTTCCTGGTCGGGCTGTTGCTCTACTTCGGGGGCAGCGGGCTCGCCGAGCTGTTGGGTGGTGCACTGGACAACCGCCCGGTGCTGTGGGGGCAACTCGCGCTCGGTGTCGGGCTGTTCGTGCTGAGCTTCCGCTACGACGGCAAGCGCGGTGGCGGCGGCGGTCGGGTGTTGCGCTGGCGGGACCGGGCGACGTCCGGTGACTCGTCGGCGCGTTGGCTGGTCGGGTTGGCGGTGTTCGCCGCGCTGGCCGAGGTGGCGACCATGCTGCCGTACCTGGGTGCCCTGGGTCTGCTGACCACCTCGGGCCTGAACGTGCCGCAGGTGGTCGCGTTGCTGGCGGGGTACTGCCTGGTGATGGTCCTGCCGGCGCTGGTGCTGTTGGCCGCGCGGGTGGCCTGGCCCCGGCAGATCGAGCCGCTGCTGGCCCGCCTCAATGCGTGGATCGTGCGCTCGTCCGGCAGCATGCTGGGTTGGGTCCTGGGCATCGCGGGCTTCCTCATCGCCCGTGACGCCGCCGTCCGGCTGGAGCTGTTCGAGCTGCTGGCCAACCGCTGATCGCCGGGCGGTGACCATCCACCGAGCCTGAAGCGGCGGCCGATGTCCTGCGCCGGGTGGCGGCCGGATGCGCGGCGGGTACGGTCAGTCGGTCACCCGGTGGACGCCGGTGTAGAGGTTCATCGTCCGGCCGCGCAGGAAGCCGACCAGGGTGAGCCCGGCCTCGGCGGCCAGGTCGACCGCGAGCGTGCTCGGCGCCGACACCGCCGCGAGCAGCGGCAGCCCGGCCATCCACGCCTTCTGGGTCAGCTCGAAACTGGCGCGGCCGGAGACCAGCAGCAGGTGCCCGGCCAGCGGCAGTCGGCGCTCGCGGACCGCCCAGCCGATCACCTTGTCCACCGCGTTGTGCCGACCCACGTCCTCGCGCAGCACCAGCAACTCGCCGTCGGCGGAGAACAACCCCGCCGCGTGTGAACCGCCGGTCCGGTCGAAGCCCCGCTGACCGGCCCGTAGCCGCTCCGGAAGCTGGGCCAGCACCCCGGCGGGAACGGTGAGCGGGTCGGCGGCCACGTCGAACCGGGACCGGGTACGGACCGCGTCGATGCTCGCCTTGCCGCAGACCCCGCAGGCGCTGGTGGTATGGAAGTGCCGGGTCGTCTCGGCGCCGGGCGACGGCACGCCCGGAGCCAGGGTCACGTCGACCACGTTGTAGGTGTTCGGTGTGTCGGTGCCGGCACAGAGTTGCGCGGTGGACACGTCGTCCGCCGCGCGGATCAGCCCCTCGGTGAACAGGAAGCCGAGCGCCAGATCCAGGTCGGCACCGGGGGTCCGCATGGTCACCGAGAGCGGGCGGCGTCGGTCCGGACCGGCCGGCCCGACCCGGATCTCCAGCGGTTCCTCGGCGGCGAGCGTGTCCGGTCGGCGGACCCGGATCCGTCCGGTGTCCGCCGCGTCGAGGTCGACGCGGAGCACCTCGCGTCGGTCACTGGCCCGTCCCACCCCGCCATCCTGCCCCGCCCGCACACCCCGCCGCACGTCGCCGCTCCACCCGGCCCCAGCCCCGAGCCGCCCCAGCCCCGCGCCCGCCGCCGAATCTCACCGCTGCGCCCGTCCCGCGCGCCCCCGCCGAGCCGCCACCCGGTCGCCGGGCTGCGCCGGGAACCGGGCCGCTTCCGCCCGGGTTACCGTGACCCGGTGACGGCGTACGCGGCGATCGTGCTCGCGGGCGGGGCCGCGCGCCGGATGGGTGGGCGGGACAAACCGGCGCAGCCCGTCGGTGGGGTACCCATGCGCGAACGGGTGCTCGCCGCCGTCGCCGACGCGATGCCCCGCATCCTGGTCGGTCCGGGGCCGACCCCGGCGGGGGTGCTCCCGGCCCGGGAGTCGCCGCCCGGTGGCGGCCCGGTCGCCGCCACCGCGGCCGGAGTGGCCCGGCTCGAACCGGGTGTACCGGTTGTCGCGCTGCTCGCCGCCGACCTGCCGCTGTTGACCCGGCCCGCCGTCGGTGAGTTGTTGGGTGAGCTGGACACGGCACCGCAGGCGGACGGGGTGTGTTTCGTGGACGCCTCGGGGCGGCGGCAGACGTTGTGCGGGGTGTGGCGTACCGACGCCCTGCGTGCGGCGCTGGACCGGCTCGCCGGGCGGTATGCCGGAGCACCGCTGCGGGAGTTGCTCGCCGGGCTCGTCGTACGCGAGGTGACGTGGTCCGGCGGCGGCCCACCGCCGTGGTTCGACTGCGACACTGACGGTGACGTACGCCGGGCGGAGGAGTGGGCGCGATGACGGTGCTGGACGACTGGGTGACGGCGGCCTGTGCGGAACTGGGGCTGGAGCCGGCCCAGGTGCCGGTGCCGACCGTGCTCGACCTGGCTCGGGACGTGGCCCACCAGGTGGTCCGTCCGGGTGCTCCGGTCACCGCGTACCTGCTCGGGCTGGCCGTCGGGCGTGGCGCCGATCCCGTCGCTGCGGCGTCCCGGCTCGCCGACCTGGCCGGCACCTGGCCGGTCGAGCTGGGCGGTCACCGGCCGGCGGACTGACCGCATCGGGGGTTGTCCGATCACGGTCCGGGCTGCGCCGACCGATACGGCGGCTGGGTAGGGTGACCGGAACGGACGGAGGCGATCATGACGGCAGACCACCCCTCGGCGCCGCCCGGCACGCCGGCGCATCACCACGAGTCGATCCTGCTCGACGAGCCGACCACGGCCGACCTGCGGGCGAAGGTGACCCAGGCGTGGCGGGAGTTCGCGAGGGCGCTGGCCGACCGGCTGGTCGACCTGCCGGCGGGGGCGAGCGTGGAGCTGACGCTCGACCCGACCGCCTCCGGCACGGACGACGCGATCTACGCCGTCGGGACCGATGTCGGTACGGACGGCCGACTCAACGCCCGCGCGGTCGGCAACGCCACCCTGCCGCAGGGATACCGGCTGGACCGCGCAGCCGTCGCCGACATGGTGGCGCTGGGCTGGTCGCCGCCCGGCGTGGTGGAGGGCTCCGGCGACCAGTTCGGCCTGCACTGCGGGGTCGACGAGGCCACCCGGCTGGCGGCGGTGCTCTCCCGCACGCTGCGGGACATCTACGGCGCACCGCATCCCGCGTTCCTGGTCTACCAGATCGAGGACGCCGAGGGTGAGCCGCTGACGGGTCCGCCGCTGGGCACGGCGCGCAGCGAGTTCGGCCTGGCGCGGGAGATCGGCACCGAGCTGGAGGAGGCGCTGGCCGCCGCCGGTGGGGACAGCCCGGAGACCGAGGTGCTGGACCTGGCCGAGCGGGTACGCACCGTCGTCTCCACCATGCTCAAGTCGGACTCCGACCGGGTCCAGGTCGACTCCGACGGCGACATCAACATCCGCGCCGGCTCGGCGATGGTCTTCGTCCGCGTCCGGGACAATCCGCCGCTGGTCGACGTCTTCTCCCCGGTCCTCACCGAGGTCGAGCCCACCGAGCGGTTGTACGTCAAGCTCTCCGAGCTGACCAACCGGATGCCGATCGGTCGGCTCTACTGCGCCGACGACACCGTGTGGGCCTCCATCCCGGTCTTCGGCCGGAACTTCCAACCCACCCATCTGATGCTCGCCGTGCAGGTGATGACCGGCCTCGCGGACGAGTTGGACGACCGCCTGCACGGCGAGTTCGGTGGGAAGCGCTTCTTCGGTGAGGGGGACAAGCCGGGACGGGGCGAGCACCGCACCGGCATGTACCTCTGAGGCGTCAGCGGTAGTGGCGGGTGGGACCCGGAAACCCCGAGAAACCGGGCCCCACCCGCGCGGGGAGGAAGGTTCAGGTCGTCGCGATCCAGCCGACGCTGCGTGCGGTGGCCGGGTCGGTGGCGCGCAGGCCGCTGTCGGAGACGGTCCACAGCACGTCACCGACCACCAGCGAGCGGCGTACCAGGGAGGACATCCGGCGGCTCTCGCGATCCGTCGTCGGGTGGGTCACCTCGCCGATCTCGCGGATGGTGTTGTCGCCGACGCGCAGCAGTCGGACCCCGGTCCGCACCGGCAGGGCCACCAGGCCGCTGTCCGGCCGGTACAGGAAGGCGTGTGTGTCGTACTGGGCTTCGGACGACGCCCCGGGCAGGTGCCACTGGTCCAGCCGGTACGGGCGGCCCGGATCGCGTACGTCGAAGAGGGACACCTGCACGCCCTGGGTACGACCCCGCGTGTCGGCCTCCTGGCCCACCCCGAGCAGCCGTCCCTCGGGCAGCGGGTGCAGGTAACCCGAGTACCCGGTGATCTTCAGTTCGCCGGTGACCCGGGGCGCGGTGGGGTCGGTCAGGTCCAACGAGTACAGCGGATCGGTCTGCCGGAAGGTCACCACGTACGCCGACGGGCCGAGGTAGCGCACGGAGTAGATCCGTTCACCCCGGCCGAGCCCGTCGACCGTACCGGTGGACACCAGCGATCCGCCCTCGCGGCGCAGCACCCGTACCGCGGACTCGGAGGTCCGCTCCTGCGTACCGCCGCCCCAGACGTCGCCGGTGGTGGTGGCCACCCGCAGGTGCCCGTCCCACTCCGACAGCGCGTACTGGTTGATCAGCCAGCCGGGCACGCTGCCCGAGGCGACGAAGCGGGGACGCCCCGGCACCGCGGTGTCGAACTGGTGGATCTCGGTGACCTCGTCGGTCGCGGACGGCCGCCAGCGGGCCGTGGCGACCACCGGCCGGGCACCGGCGAGGTAGAGGCTGGTCGCGGTGCCGTAGACGGTGCTCGCGTCGGCGACCACGCCGACCGGGTCGCCGTCGCCGAGGCGGTCGGTGGTCAGGTCGAAGCTGAGTACGGTCAGCGTCGACGTGCCGGTCATCCGGGCCGGACGGCTGAGCCGGTCACAGCCGATCCGTCCGGTGTGCCGTTCGGCGCCCGCCGTCCACTCGTACTCGGGTAGCCACGCCTCGATGCCCGCCCGCGCGATGACGGCACGGTTGCGCGCGGTCCGCTCCCGGTCGGTACCGCTGCGGTCGAACGGGAACTCCAGGCGGGGTGCCGAGTTGACCACCACCCGGGCCGTCGCGCCGGTCAGCCGGGCGTCCACGGTCCGGCCCTGGACGCGGTACGTCCCCAGCACTCTGGGCGCGCCGGAGAGGTCGACCAGGACCAGCCGGGTGTCACCGATCGGACCCCAGATCCGGCGCGCGGCACCGGTGGGCGTCTCGCGGGTGGCCTCGGTCAGGACCAGCGCCCGGTCACCGAGCAGCAGCAGCCGTTGATCGGTGAGGCGCAGACGCTCGTCGCCGTCGCCGAGGTCGAGTTCGCCGGTGATCCGCCGACTGGCCGGGTCGACCACCCGCAGGACGCCGCCGGTGGTCGTGACGATCCGCCGGCCGTCGGTCTTGACCAGGTCCGGCTCGTCGACGCCGACCTCGTGGTTGTTGGTCGTCGAGTGCTCCGGCGCGGCTCCCAGCGGCGCTGCGGCGGCTTCGGCGCCCTTCGCCACGGCACCGGCTCCGAGAGCGCCGCCCCGATCGCTGAGCGTGCGCCAACCGCCGCCGAAGCCGTACGGGCCGACCGAGGCGGTGGCTGCCGCGCGTAGTTCGGCGAGGGCGTCCGCGCAGGAGTCGAAGGAGACCAGGCCGACCGGCACCGTCTGCGGGTCCCCGGTGCCGATGGGCAGCGGCACGACCGGTGGTGCCGACATGCTGCCGGCGAGCAGCGCCACCGCGACCAGCGTGCCGCCGGCCGCGGTGGCCTTGATTCCCCGTGTCATGCGCGCTTCGACGCGGCGTCCGGCGCTCCGGTTCCCCGAACGGTCGCATCGGCCGACGAAGCGGGTGAGCGGTGTGGACGGCGGGTTCAGCTCGTGGAGGGGCCGACGCCGGGTGACTCCACCAGCCGGGAGAGGACGATGGTGCTGCGGCTGGAGGTGACGAACGATTCGGCCCGCAGCCGTTCCAGGGCCTCTTCGAGGTGGGCGATGTCGGCGGCCCGCAGATGGACGAGCGCGTCGGCCTCGCCGGAGACGGTGTACGCCCCGACGACCTCGGGGTGGCGGCGTACCGCCGCACCGAGTTGGGCCGGGGTGGTGCGGCCGGCGCAGAACAACTCGACGAACGCCTCGGTGGTCCACCCGACGGCGGCCGGGTCGACGATGGCCGTGAATCCGCGGATCACCCCGGCCGCCCGCAGTCGGTCGACCCGTCGCTTGACCGCCGGAGCGGAGAGTGACACCCGGGTGCCGATGTCGGCGTACGAGGCGCGAGCGTCTGCGACGAGCAGCGCAATGATTCGTTGGTCGACGGCGTCGATCTGCAATGTTCTGCTCCTGAGAAGCAATGTTTGCGGCTGTTACTAAAGTGGCACCCTACCTACCCTTAGTCACCGTGAACCAGCAGCGAGTGCCGCGAAAGCGGACATATCTCATGTGCTCGCCCGAGCGCTTCGCGGTCGAGTACGCGATCAACCCGTGGATGGACGTGACCGCCCCGGTCGACCCGGAGTTGGCGGTCAAGCAGTGGGACCGCCTGCGGGAGACCCTGGTGGGCCTCGGCCACGAGGTGCACCTGCTGGCTCCCGAGGCGGGCCTGCCCGACATGGTCTACGCCGCCAACGGCGCGTTCACGGTGGACGGCACGGCCTACGGGGCGCGGTTCAAGCACCCGCAGCGGGCCGCCGAGGCCGCCGCACACCGGGCCTTCTACGAGTCGCAGGGCTGGCGGTTCATCGCGCCGAACGAGACCAACGAGGGCGAGGGTGACTTCGCGTACCTGCCGGAGGCGCACGGCGGGCTGGTGCTGGCCGGGTACGGCTTCCGCACCGAACTGTCCGCGCACGCCGAGGCGCAGGAGGCGCTCGGCCGGCCGGTGGTGTCGTTGCACCTGGTCGATCCGCGCTTCTACCACCTGGACGTGGCACTCGCCTCGATCGACGACGGCAACGTCGTCTACTACCCGGGTGCGTTCTCCGTCGCCAGCCAGCGGGTGCTCGCCCAACTCTTCCCCGACGCGGTGGTGGCGGACGACGACGACGCGCTGTCGTTCGGGCTGAACCTGGTCAGCGACGGCGCGAACGTGGTGCTCAACAGCGAGGCGACCCGGCTCGCCGGCCGACTCAAGGCGGCCGGCTACACGCCGCTGCCGGTGGAGTTGGCCGAACTCAAGAAGGGCGGCGGCAGCGTGAAGTGCTGCGTCGCCGAGCTACGACCCTGACCCGACCCGGAACAGGCCGGTCTGACCCGGAACAGGCCGGTCCGACGCGGAAGGGCCGGCCGTCGCACCGGGCCGGCCCCGACTCCTGCGTCGAATCAGCCGAGCGTGGCCAACTCGTTGACCATGACGTTGGAGAGCAGTTGACCGTCGCGCTGCACCTCGCGTAGGTACCACTTCTGCTGCGGGGTACGCGGCTGGTTGAACTGCCACGCGCCGCGCGGGCTGTCGATCTGCCCGATCCGACCCAGGGCCAGGTTCACCTCCTGCGCCGTGGGCGTCTCACCGGCGAGGCGGATCGCCTGGTCGAGCACCTTGGCCGCGTCGTAGGAGGCCATCGCGTACGTGGTGGGCGAGGCGTTGTGCTTCTTGCGGTACGCTGAGGCGAAGCGGCGGTTCGCCGCGTTGTTCAGGTCGGCGGAGTAGTTCAGGGCGGTCCGGATGCCGAGCGCGTCGTTGGCCGGGCGGATGCTCTCCAGCACCGTGCCCTCGGTGAGGAATCCGGGCGCGTAGATCCGGCCGCGGAACCCGGCGTCGCGCAACTGCATCACGAACTCCACGGCGGCGGTGCCTGAGTAGAAGCAGAAGACCGTCGACGGGCTGCGGCTCAGCGCCTGGCTGATGTCGCTGGCGAAGGCCGTCTTGCCGGGGTTCGGGCTGCCGGTGGTCCAGATGACCGGGTCGGAGATCCTCGGGTCCGTCTCGCCGAACTCCTGGCGGAAGCCGCGCAGCACGTCCTCGCCGCCGCCACCGCCCTCGGGGAGGATGATGGCCACCCGGTCGGCCGTACCCAGCTCGTCCTTGAGGTAGCGACCGAGCGCCCGGCCCGCCTCGTCGAGCACGTACGACGTACGCCAGATGTAGACGACGCTCTGCAGGCTCGGCGGCGAGGCGTTGGAGCCGATCAGCGGCACCCGGGCCTGCTCGATCGCGTCCCGGATGCCGAACATGACGGCGGAGTTGGCGACGCCGGTCATCGCGAGCACGTTCTCTTCGAGCAGCCGGCTCACGGCGGCCTGGCCGGACTTCACGGTGTCTCCCTCGTCGGCCATGACCAGGTCGACGGGGTGTCCGCCGAGACTCCGGTCGTTGAGGTCGAGATAGAGCTGGAAGCCGTTGGTGAGTTCGTCGCCGATGGCCTTGTTCACGCCGGCCTGCGGCGCGATCAGACCGATTTTGATCGGACTGCCGCCGGTGACGGTGGTGGTCCCCTCGTCGCCGTCCGTGCCACACGCGGCGACGAGGCTCCCTGTTCCGAGCGCGGCCAGCAACTGTAGTGCTCGCCTGCGGTTCATCTGCGACACCGGGTTCCCTTCAACACGCGTTGCCTGGGCGGGTGCGCCCCATCGGCGTTCTACCTGCTTCGCGACGCTGCGTCAATGATTAATGATCTTCGCCAAGAGACCGCAACGCGCTGGTTACTTTGGGCCAGGCCGCCGCCTCGGGGTCGATGAGCCCGAAATGCTCACATCCCGATAGCTCTACAAGGCGCATATCGGCCCCTGCCGCCTGGTTTGCGGCCACGTAAGCCCTGCTCATGGCGACCGGAACCTGTTCGTCGAGAGTGCCGTGCATCACTACGGTGCGTGTCGGGAGCGGTACCACGGATCGTGGGTCGGCAGCCGCGTACCGGTCGGGTACGTCGGCCGGACCGCCGCCGAGCAGGGCCGCCACCGCACCCCCGTCCAGGTCGAGCCGGTACGCCTCGGCGAGGTCGGCGACCGGCGCGAGAGCGAGCACTCCGGCCACCGCCTCCGGGACGTGCCGGGCCGCGTGCAGGGCGAGGTGTCCACCGGCCGAATGACCGACCAGGACCGCTGGCGTCGGCGTCACCGACCCGGGCAGCGCCTCGGCCGCCAGCCGGGGCAGGGCGGTCACCGCGGACAGCACGTCGTCGGTCGTACCGGGCCAACCGCCGCCGGGTCGCCCGGTCCGCCGGTACTCCACCTGGGCCACCGGATGACCGAGCGCGGCGAGCGCGGCGGCCAGCGGGTCGGTGTGCCGCCGGTCGTACTCGTGGCGCCAGAAGCCCCCGTGCACCACGACGACGAGCCGTCGGGGCGTCCCGGTGTCGACCGGCCGGCGCAGGTCGGCGACCTGGTCGGGGTGCGCGCCGTAGGCGACGGTGACGTCCGGGGCGGGAGCGGGCCGGGTCAGCACGGCTCGCGGGTCGGAGGTCATCGGCCGACCGTAGCGCGCGACGGGCCGGACCCGGTGCCGGGTGGGACGCGCGGTGACCTGTGCACCACGCGGCGGATGGGCCGTGCGCGCACTTGCGTACCGGGCCGACGGGCGGGGACGACGGAGCCTGGGTAAAGATGGGTGCCATGACCGAAGCACACTCAGCTGGACAGAACGACGAGCCTGGCCGGGACGGTGCCGGGCACTCCGGCACGGTGGTGGTGGTCGGGCCGGACGGCCGACCGGTCGGCACCGTGCAGACCGACGACGGTCCCGGCGAGGACCCGGCGCGCCTGGTCGAGCAGCCGGCCAAGGTGATGCGGATCGGCAGCATGATCAAGCAGCTCCTGGAGGAGGTCAAGGCGGCCCCGCTCGACGACGCCAGCCGGCACCGGATGCGGGAGATCCACGAGCGCTCGATCGTCGAGCTGAAGGAAGGGTTGGCCCCGGAGCTGCGCGAGGAGCTCGAACGGCTCTCGTTGCCGTTCGCCGAGGACCAGGCGCCCAGCGAGGGCGAGCTGCGGATCGCCCACGCCCAGCTCGTCGGCTGGCTGGAAGGGCTGTTCCACGGCATCCAGGCCGCCCTGGTGGCGCAGCAGATGGCCGCGCGGGTGCAGCTCGAACAGATGCGTTCCGGCCGGCAGGCGCTGCCCAGCGGCCCCGGGGGCGCAGCGGTGCTGCCCGGCATGCCGGGTATGGGCCAGCCCGGCGGTGGCGAAGGACACAGCACCGGTCAGTACCTCTGACCACCGCGCGCGTCGTGCGACCTCACCGGGTCGCACGCCGCGCCGCGCCGTCAGTCGGCCCCGAAGACCTTCTCCAGGTACGCGGCCACGCCGTCGGTGGAGTTCGTCGAGGTGACGTCGTCGGCGATGGCCAGCACGGCGGGATGCGCGTTGGCCACCGCCACCGCTCGACCGGCCCAGGCCAGCATCGGTACGTCGTTCGGCATGTCGCCGAAGGCCAGTACGTCGGCGGGGTCCACCCCGATCCGGTGGCAGTACCAGGCCAGCCCGGCCGCCTTCGTCACCCCGGCCGCCGAGACCTCCACCAGCCCGGAGTTCGACGAGTGGGTGGCCTCCGCCAGCCCCGCCAGCGCGGCCGAGATCATCTCGGTGAACCGGTCCGGATCCTGGTCGCCCGCCCGGACCAGCAGCTTCACGGCCGGCATCGACAGCAGTTCCTCCGGCTTGTCCACCACCCGGGTCGCCGTGTCACCGGCCTCCCAACGCACCGGATAGTGCGCCTCGTGCCGCATCTCCCGGCTGTCGACGATCTCCACCGCGAGGCTCACGCCCGGCACCTCCGCCCGGAGCCGCTGGGCCACCTCGGTGAGCAGCTCGGGAGCCAGCGGGTCGGCGCGGAGCACCTGGTCGTCGACCGGGTCGTAGACCACCGCACCGTTGGCGCAGACCGCCGGCACCGGCGCGGCGAGCTGGTCGTACACGAGTCGGAGCCAGCGGATCGGACGGCCGGTGACCAACACGACCGGCGTGCCCTGGTCGGAGATCCGGGCCAGCACCGCGGCGGTGTGTGCACTGAGCGTGCGGTCGTCGCGGAGCAGCGTGCCGTCGATGTCGGTGGCGATCAGGCCGGGTGTCGCGTCCATCACCTGGACAGTAGCCGGTCGAGGTAGACCGCGACTCCGTCGTCGTCGTTACGCAGAGTGATGTCATCGGCGGCGGCGCGCACGCTCGGGTGTGCGTTGGCGACGGCCACCCGGGCCCAGCCGGCCCACTCGAACATCGGCAGGTCGTTCGGCATGTCGCCGAAGACCAGCACCTCGGCCGGGTCCACGCCGAGCGTCTCGGCGACCACGGTCAGGCCGGAGGCCTTGTCCACCCCGGGCGGGCAGATCTCGACGAAGCCGAGCCCGGCCTGGGTGACCGTGGCCAGGTGCGGCGGCACGATCTCCCGGGCGACCGCCAGCAACTCGTCGACGTGGTGGTCGGCGGTACGCGCGAAGGCCTTGATCACGTCACCGGCGAGGCACTCGTCACGGGTGCGCACCTCGAACCGGTCCTGGTAGGGCCAGTCCGGGTGGTAGTCGCCCCAGAGCGGCGCCTCGTGCTCGTCGGAGGCCTCGACCATCACCGTCAGCGGGCCGACCGCGACCTCCAGGTCGGCCAGCAGACCGGCCAGCACCTCGCTTCCGAGGCGCTCGTCCCGCAGCACCACCGGCCCGGTCGGGTCGCTCTGGTCCACCACCCGGCCGCCGCCGGCCAGCACCAGGAAGTCCGCGGCACGGATGTCGTTGCGGGTCAGCTCGGTCAGCCGGGGGCCGCGACCGGTGGCGCCGACCACCGGGATACCGGCGGCCCGCACCCGGTCGAGGACCTCGTGGGTGTACGCCGAGACGGTGTCGTCGCTGCGGACGAGCGTCCCGTCCAGGTCGGTGGCGATCAGCTTGGGCAGGCCCGGGCGGGTCATGGTTCCTCCTTCGCCCGCCGCCGTCGCGGCCAGCCGTACTGGTCGCCGGTAGGCGACCCGGCGTGACGGCGGGCAGCAACCGTACCTCGGGAAACAGGTCGCAACCATGGCTTCCCGGCGAATCGGATACCAACGGACGGCCGCCGCGAGATGACGTTCGGCCGCGTCGCGCTCCGCTGTTGCGTGCCGCCCCGACGCGGCTGCGGCGCTCGGGATGTAAGGAGGGGGCCCTTCCTATACACCAGGCGTTAGTAAGGTGCCCTTCCTTACAGCGACATCAGTCGGGCGGTGACTCGCGGGCGAAGGGGACCGTCGGGGTGACGGTGATGTCGGCCGGCGGGCGTCCCTCGTCGGGGTCATCCGGAGCGGACCGGCGCCGGGAACGTCGCCGTCCCGTCGGCTCGGCAGCCAAATCGTCCGGGTGGGACGGCTCGTCCCGCAGTGTCGGCACGGCCCCGGCGGGCACGGTCCGCAGGAGCGCGGCGGCGAACAGCAGCACGGCCGCGAAGGCCATGAACAGGCCACGCCCGTTCTCGGTGCGGAAGGTCTCCTCGCCCGAGTAGTAGACCAGGCCCCGGCGGGTCACGTCGCCGAGCGACGACGTGGTCGCCGCGAGCAGCGCGATCATGCCGGCTGCGAGCGCCAGGCCGGCCACCCGCGCGTTGACCTGCGCCGCCCTGGTGCCGCGTAGCGCGAGCGCCACCGTGCACCCGAGCAGCAGGAGACCGACCAGATAGCCGGTGCCCATTCCGCCGATCTCGGCGACCCCGTTGGTCACCTCCAGCGGACTGGCCGGATCCGGGCCGGTGGGGATGGTCATGGTCACCCACTCGCCGAGCAGCGAGGCGACGGCGGCCGTCGCGCCCAGCCCGGCGAGCAGCATCGGTACCCGGTGGTCGCGGCCGAGGCCGGCGACGGCCCTCCGGAGGCGGTTTGCGCCCGCCGGTTCGTCCGACGTACCCCATTCGAGGACGCTGGCACCGTCGGCGCGTTCGTCCTGACGAGGGATGGGGAGGTCGTTGGTCATCGTTCGCCCTCTCCTCGGAGCCTGGGCGCCCCCGGATGGCACGGCCCAGGAACGGCGGGTCCGGGTGAATCATTCCACAGCAGGCCTGTGACCTCGGGATCCCAACGCCGGGCCTCGCTGGTCGGTCGCCTGCCGGCGTCGGGTGGACTAGCGTCAGGTGCATGCCTATCCGTACCGCTTCCGCACGCTGGCAGGGCAATCTTCCCGAGGGCTCCGGCACGATCCGTACCGGCAAGGGCGGGTTGCAGGGGAACTACTCCTTCAAGTCCCGTTTCGAGGAGGGTGAGGGCACCAACCCCGAGGAGTTGATCGGCGCCGCGCACGCCGGCTGCTTCTCGATGGCCTTCTCCAAGGCGCTCGCCGACGCCGGGACCACCGCCACCTCGGTGGAGACCACCGCCACGGTGCACCTGGACAAGACCGACGCCGGGATGACGGTGACCCGCATCGAGCTGGACACCGTCGGTGAGGTCCCCGGCATCGACGAGGCGCAGTTCGCCAAGCTGGCTGAGACCGCGAAGCAGAACTGCCCGATCTCGCGCCTGCTGTCGCCCGGCGCGGAGATCACCCTCACCGCCCGCCTCTCCTCCTGACCGTCCCGCGCTGATCTCGCGCTTCCGGCGCCCCGCGACCGTGCGGAGGGCCTCGGAGGCGCGAGATCGCGCGCCGGGTGAGGAACAATGAGGGCGTGGCGGTCGAGATGGAGCGCGAGCGGTTCGAGGAGTTGGTGGGGGAGGCGCTGGACGAGGTCCCCGAGGAGCTGCTGGCGCTGATGAGCAACGTGGTGATCCTGGTCGAGGACGATCCGCCGCCCGGCGAGGACCTGCTCGGCCTCTACGAGGGACACGCGTTGACCGATCGGGGCTGGGACTACGCCGGAGTCCTCCCGGACCGCATCCTGATCTACCGCAACCCGATCCTGCGGATCTGTGACACCGACGACGACGTCGTCGACGAGGTGGCGGTGACCGTGGTCCACGAGATCGCCCACCACTTCGGCATCGACGACGACCGCCTGCACGCTCTCGGCTGGGGCTGACTGACCCAACCGGCCCCTTGCGGTGCTGCCCTACCGTCTCGGCCAGACACGGCGAGTACGGGAGGAACCCATGCGTAGCGAGCTGTTCTCAGCGGCGAACCTGGAGAAGGAGTCCGCGCAGCCCGGTATGCGGCTGCAGAACGCCAAGATGTTGAAGATCGAGCTGAACGGCGAGGCGATGGCCCGTGTCGGCTCGATGGTCGCCTACCAGGGGCAGGTGCAGTTCCAGGCGCTCGGCTCCGGCGGTCTCGGCAACTTCCTCAAGCAGAAGCTCACCGGCGAGGGCGTGCCGCTGATGAAGCTGACCGGTCAGGGTGACGTCTTCCTCGCCGACTTCGCCAAGGACGTGCACGTCATCGACCTGGAGCCGGGCGACGCGCTGTCCATCAACGGGTCCAGCGTGCTGGCGTTCGACTCGACGCTGAGCTACGACATCAAGATGGTCGGCGGTGCGGGCATGGCCGCCACCGGCCTGTTCAACTGCGTCTTCTCCGGGCAGGGCCGGATCGCGGTCACCACCCGGGGCACCCCCGTCGTGCTCAGCGTCGACGCGCCCACCTACGTGGACCCGCAGGCCGCCGTCTGCTGGTCGGCGGGGCTCCAGACCGGCTACCACCGGGCCGACCAGCTCGGGCTCGGCACGCTACTGGGACGGACCACCGGTGAGGCGTACACGATGAGCTTCGCCGGGCGCGGCTTCGTCGTCGTCCAGCCGTCCGAGGAGCCGCCGGTCATGGGCAGCGGCCAGCAGGAGCAGGGCGGGGTGCTCGGCGGACTGTTCCGCTGAGCCCGGCCGGTCAGCCCAGCTCGCCCGCCCGGACCCGGGCGAGCCAGGCTGCGGCGTCGGTGTAGTCGGCGTCGGAGAGACCGGCCGGGGCCGGCACCGGCCGTTCGCCGGCCGTGCCGTCCCACCGGTGCCGGGGGTACGACCCGAGGAAGCGCACGTCGGCACAGACCCGCCGCAGCCCCTGGAGGGCCTCACCGAGCCGGTTGTCGGCGACGTGGCCGGTGCAGTCGAGGAAGAAGACGTACCGGCCCAGCGCCTCACCGGTCGGTCGGGACTCGATCCGGGTCAGGTTCACCCCGCGTACGGCGAGTTCCATCAGCACGGACAGCAGGGCGCCCACCCGGTCGTGGGCGATGTAGACCGCCAGCGACGTCACGTCGTCGCCGGTGGGCGGCGGAGGCGGGCCGGGGCGGGACAGCAGCGCGAACCGGGTGACCGCGTCCGGATGGTCGGCGATCTTGTCAGCCAGCACGGCGAGCCGGTGTCGGGCCGCGCCGATGGGCGCGCAGATCGCCGCGTCGTACTCACCGGTGGCTGCGCCGGCCGCCGCGGCTCCGTTGGAGAGCACGTCGACCACGACCGCGTCGGGCAGGTGTGCCCGCAGCCAGCTCCGGCACTGGGTGGACGCCTGCGGGTGGGCGGCGACGCTGCGGATGGTCGGCAGCAGGGTGCCCGTCCGCGCACCGAGCACGAACTGCACCGGCAGGATCACCTCGCGGGTGATCACCAGAGGTTCGCCCTCGGCCAGTTCGTCGAGCGTGACCCCGACCGCGCCGCCGATCGAGTTCTCCAGCGGCACCAGCGCGGCGTCGGAATCGCCGGTGCGGACCGCCTCCAGGGCCTCGCCGACGCTGCGGGCCGGCGTACGGCTGCCCCGCTCGGCGGCGGGCACGGCACGCAACGCCTGTTCGGCGAAGGTGCCCTCGGGACCGAGGTAGACGAAACGGGTCGGCGGCGTTCCCGGCATGGCGAACAGCCTACGCACCCGCCGTGGGGGTGGACGCCGATGGCGTCGGTGACTGCCCGGACGGCGTCGGCGTGGAGACCGGTGGCGGGGACGGCACGGGTGGCACCGGTACCGGCACCGATCCCTCGTCGCCGCAGGCCAGGGTCCTGATCCCGACCGGTGCAGCCACGCGTACCTCGACCGAGCAGACGTCGGTGCCGGCGGTCACCAGCCGCAGGGTGCCGGCCTGGTCCCGGGTGACCACCTGGAGCGGTTCGTACCCGGTGACGTCGACGCTGGTGAAGTGCCAGCCGGCGGCGCAGCGCGGCCCGCTGGTGACCTGTACCCGCGCGTTGCGGGGGAGCAGCCCGTCGCGGCCCCGGACCAGGTCGACGATCCGTTGCCGGGAAGGCTGGCCGGGACAGGCCACCGCGACCAGACCGGCGTCGGTCGGCGCGACGGTCGGGGCGACGCTCGGCGGGTCACCGAAGGGCGGCGGCGTCGGGGTGGCCGATTCGGCCGCGGCCGTGGTGGGCGGCGGCGTGGGCAGAGCCGACCCGTCGCGCAGGTCCGGCGGTTCGCCGCAACCGGCCAGCAGGAGCACGGCCAGCCCGGCGACTGCGGACAGCCGGGTACGGCTCCGGCGGTCGCCCGCTCGGGCGGGACGCTGGCCGGGGGCGGCACGACGGATCGGGGCGGACGGCACGGGGATGGTCCTCGATGGGGGGGGCGAGCGTCAGGGACGGCCGGAGCCGAGCCCATGGTAGGAGGATCCGCCGCCGACGGGAAAGGCCAGTCGGGTACGTGGTGTCGGGTCAGAGCCCCGAGAAGAAGGTGAGCGAGCCGGCGACGGCCCCGTCGGCGAGCACCGGCGTGGAGATGGCGTCGACGGTCGCGTCGGAGATGCCCTCGGTGGTCGCCATGATCCGTAACAGGCCGCGGGCCATCCGGCCGGAGGCGAGCGCCAACAGTGGCGGGATCTTGTCGATGTCCGGCTCGGCCAACTCGCCCCGATAGGCGGTGAAGTCGAGCAACCGCAGGCCGCCGTCGAGCAGCGGCAGCCCCATGACGTCCTCGGGGGTGCCGAGGCCGAGCAGATCGCAGCCGGCGGCGGAGACGGCCACCACCCGGGTCTCGGCGTCGATCAGCAGACAGGGCTCGTCGGCACTGGACACAGTGGCCGCCCATCGCCCGAGGTTGTCGTACCCAAGCTCTGTCGGTGTCCCCGGGTCGGGCGCGAACACTTCCGAGAGCGAGAGTTCGACGTGGGCCACCGCGCCTCCTATGCACACCGACGGAACGTCCACGCTAGCCGGTCGTCTCGGCAACCGCTGACCGCGCTGAAAAACCACGCCATCGGTGCTGATCGCTGCCGGTCCGCGACGGCGCGGCCGGCCGGTGCGGAGCGCCGGTGCCCGGCCGCGTGGCGTCGCCGCAGACGTTACCGCCGGGTGGCCGGCTTGTCAGCGGCCATTCGGCCGTCCTCGTACCACCGGTAGTCGGCTGCTGGCGGATAGCCGCCACTCATCCACGTCCCGGGGTGCTGCGCGACCCGGGAGAGCTTCTCGGCAGTGGCCGGGCTGATCCGGTTGCCACCGGCGACGAGCATCCGGTCGAGCTCCCGGTGGGTGGCCATCAGACAGTCCTTGGGCAGGCCGTAGACGCTGATGACGCCGGAGCCCACGAAGGTGAGCACCGGCGTCACCGGGATCGGATGGCCGACCGCACTGGTCAGTGCCTTGCTGGCGCGCCGGGCGTCGCGGCGGGCCTCGGCGACGTACGGCGGGCGCTTGCCGTTGATCTGCACCACGTCGCCCGCGACCAGGACGCGGGCCCGGCCGTGGTCGGCGATGGTGACGGCGAAGAGTCCGCTCGGGCCGATGGCGAGGAACCCGGCCCGGTTGTCGTCGCTCTCGTCGAGCAGGGCGTCCGCGGCGTCCGTTCGCGGCCAGTCGATCACGTGCCACGCGGGCCCGAGATGGTCGAGTTGGCCGAGCGCACGGGCACCGGCCGCCTCAAGCCGGCGAGCGCCCCGCTCGGCACGGCGCCGACGGGCCCACTCCAAGGGCGACGGACGTGGCGCCTCGACCACCCCCGGTGCCTCGACCCGAGGGTGTGGCACCGCCGCTTGCGGCAGCGCCCGGGCGGACGGTACGGCTCGACGAGCGGGGAAGACAGTCATCGCGACCTCCGGCAAAAGGTCCCTCGAAGTTACTTTCTCACTACCCTACGTTGCGGGTCCCGGTAGTCGGCAAGCCGGAACGCCGGAATGACTGTGGATGAATGCCATATTCACCCACAGCCTTTTTATCGGATGCCGCCAAACCCTGCCCTAGGCTTCGGATGTGACCCACTACGTGGACAGTGAGGTCGGCCGGCTCGGCACCGTGCTGCTGCACCGGCCAGGGCCGGAACTCGCCCGCCTGACCCCGCGCAACAACGACTCCCTGTTGTTCGACGCCATCCCCTGGGTGGGCCGCGCGCAGGAGGAGCACGACGCCTTCGCCGCCGCGCTGCGCGAGCGCGACGTCGAGGTGCTCTATCTCACCGATCTGCTCACCGAGACCCTGGCCGTGGCGGAGGCCCGCGCCGAACTGACCGAACAGGTCCTCGCCTCGCCCCGACTCGGTGACACCCTGCGCGCCCGGGTCGCCGCGCACCTGACCTACCTCGACCCGGCCGCGCTCGCCGGAGTCCTCGTCGCCGGCCTCGCCCACGAGGAGCTACGGGTCGGCGGCGACCGGCGCGGCGGCCTGGTCTACACCCTGATGGACCGGCACGACTTCGTCATCGCGCCGCTGCCGAACCTGCTGTTCACCCGCGACTCGTCACTGTGGATCGGCGAGCGGGTCGGCGTGACCAGCCTGGCGATGCCGGCCCGGCGGCGGGAGACCACGCTGACCGACGCGATCTACCGGCACCACCCGCGCTTCGCCGGCACCGAGTACGTCTACCGGCCCGACCTGGAGCACCTCGAAGGCGGTGACGTGCTGCTGCTCGCCCCCGGGGTACTCGCCGTCGGGGTGGGCGAGCGGACCACCCCGGCCGGTGCCGAACGACTGGCCCGGCAGGTCTTCGCGGCCGGGCTGGCGCACACCATCCTGGTGGTGCCGATCGCCCAGGAACGGGCCACCATGCACCTGGACACGGTCTGCACGATGGTCGACGTCGACGCGGTGCTGATGTACCCCAACGTCGCGCACACGCTGTCGGCGTACACGGTGATCGCCGGGACGGACGGCGACGACCCCCGGGTGGACGGCCCGGCGCCGTTCCTGCGGGCCGCCGCCGACGCGATGGACCTCGACCGGCTCCGGGTGATCGACACCGGGCTCGACCCGGTGACGGCCGAGCGGGAGCAGTGGGACGACGGCAACAACACCCTGGCGCTGGCGCCCCGGCTCTGCGTCGGCTACGAACGCAACGTGGAGACCAACGCCCAGCTCGAACGGGCCGGCATCGAACTCATCCCGATCGCCGGGTCCGAGCTGGGGTCGGGGCGGGGCGGCCCGCGCTGCATGTCGTGCCCCCTGCTGCGCGAGTGACGACGCGGGCCGGGACGGAAGCCGGGCAGGGGACGGGAGTAAGGAAGGGTCCCCTGCTAACGCCTCCGGTAGAGCAGGGGTCCCTTCCTAACACCAGAAGCGCGCGCTCAGCGCAGGGTGAGCTGGCGGCCCAGCAGGCCCTGACGGGACCGGCGGGCGGCGGCGTCGAGCGGCCCGGTCTCCGTCAGCGCCTCCGCGTACCGCTTGGCGAACTCGGCGACCGGCGCCTCCCACTCGGCGGCCGGGGTGTCCTCGGGCAGGTCCCAGACCGGCACCAGCCGGCCGTGGGCCCGGAACATGCCGGCGAACCTGGTCCCCTCGCCGAGGGTCAGCGAGCCGGCCGCGCCGAGCCGGGCCAACGCGTCCAGCGCGGCCTCCTCGGCCTCGGGCAGCACCCAGCGGACGTGTGCCTTCTCCGGCACCTGGCACCAGTACGCCGACCTCGCCGCCGCCAGGCGTACGGTCGGGTAGATCGCGGCGTTGGCCCGCTCCAGGGACGCCTGCACGGTCGGGTCGTCCACGGCCTCGGGAACCAGCCAGAAGTCGAAGCCCTCGTGCAGGGTGACCGTCAACGGACCGTCGACCAGGATGTCCTGCAACCGTGGGCCGGGGCCGGGCAGCGGCGGCACCTGGACCGGGGCGCCCGGCTCGGTACGCAGCGCGCAGAGCAGCGACTCGGCCAGGTCCCGGGAGACGTCACCGGACTGCTGGTGCCGCTGGAGCCCGACGAACACGTGCCCGTCGGCACGACTCATCGCGGGGGCGGCCATCGGCAGCACGGTGGCCAGCGTCACCGGGCGGTCGCCGTACTCCTCGACCAGCTCGGGGGTGAGCCGCAGCGGTGCGGAGGCGGCGGGCACCAGTTCCCGCAGCGCGATCCACTCCGGCTCGTCGGTCAGCCCTTCGAAGGGCCGGGGGACGAAGACGTCCCGCACCTTCTCCCGCTTCGGGGTGGGTGTGGCGGCCCGCTGGTTCTTTCGACGCTTGCTCACGGCGACACAGCCTAGAGGCCCGGACGCGACGCCGGGGGCGGGACCCGCCCGGCGGGCGATCAGCCGGCGACGACCAGGCCCGGTCGCTCGGGAACCGGGTCGAACTCGGCCCAGACGCTCTGCCCGAGACCGTCCCGTTCGACGCCCCAACGGTCCGCCAGGCCGGAGACGATGTGCAGGCCCCGGCCGTCGGCCGCGTCGATGTCCGCCGGGCGGATCCGGGGCGTACCGGTCGCGCCGCCGTCGGTGACCCGCAGCCGGACGTGCGCCCCGTCGTCGGTCGTCATCAACCGCCAGGCCACCCGGACCACCCCTCCGGGCAGCGGGTCGGCGTGCCGGACGGCGTTGCCGACCAGCTCGGCGAGGACCGCGACGAGATCAGCCAGCACCACCGGGGACACGACCTCGGCCAGTTCGGCGGCGAGGCGGTGCCGGGCGGCGCGTGCACCGCTGGCGTGGTGCGGCACGACCACACACCACGCTCGTTCGACCGCTCCCGTCGACACGTCCCGCCCCTCTGTCGCCCCTGGTGACCCCCACGATCACCGGCGGGGCAGCCGCACCTCTGCGACCGTACCTCCGCCGGTTCTCGGCCGGAGGAATACCCATCCATTCTGCTGTTCAACGATCCGGCGGACGAGATAGAGACCGAGTCCGGTGCCCGGATAGCGACGATTGTCACCCGAATCGCCCTGCCAGAACCGGTCGAAGGCCCGTTCGACGTGCTCCGGTCGTACGCCGATGCCCCGGTCACTGACCCGGATGCAGACGGTCGGCCCGTCCGCGACCGCGCTCACCTCGATCGGCGAGCCGGGTGGCGAGTATTTCCCGGCGTTGGTGACCAGTTCGGTCAGCACGGTGACCAGGCTCTGCCGGCGTCCGATCGCCCGGGGCAGGTCGGCCGGGAACTGGAGGGTGGCCCGGCGGCGCAGCTCACCGGGCAGGTTGGCGACCGCTCCGCGCAGCGTCTCGCCGAGATCGAAGGGCACCGCCGGTCCGTCGTCCGGCCACGCCTCGGCGGCCGAGGAGAGCAGCCGGTCGAGCAGCCGGGCCAGCTCGTTGGCGCGCTGGCCGATGACCTGCGCGGCCTGGCGCCGGTCGGCGTCGCTGAGCGACTCCCAGTGGTCGTTGAGCGTGTCGGCGTACCCCTTGATGACGGTCACCGGGGTGCGTAGCTCGTGACTGGTCACCGCGACGAAGAGGTCCCGCTCGTGGTCGTGCCGCTGCTGGTCGGTGATGTCCCGGAAGGTGACCACCCGCAGCGCACCCGGCCCCGGCAGCTCACCCGAGGTGACCCGCAGCCAGCGCCCGTCCGGTAGGCGGTGGTCGAGGACCTGTCCGGACGGGGGCACCGGGAAGGGCAACGGTCTGTTGATCGCCTCGGCCGCGGACCGGCCGGTGACGTCGGCGGCGGCCGGGTTCCAGAGGCGTACGTGGGTGTCCCGGTCGACGACCGCCAGCCCGTCGGCGAGCGCCGCCACCACCGGGCCGTCGCCGTGCACCGGCAGGCCGCTCTGGTCGCCGTACATGTGCGCGATGCAGGCGCCCAGGAAGCCGACCACGCTCCACTGCTCCGGGCCGGGCTCGTCGTCCCCGGCCCGGTACAGGGCCTGGAGGCTACCGACGGCGTGGCCGCCGATCTCGGCGCGGGAGGCGACCATCCGCCGCAGGCCGCGATCGGTCAGCTCGTCGGCGAGCTGACTGCCGAGCCGGTCGGTCCGGACGCACTGCACCCGGGGGCCGGCGAGCAGGCAGGCGGTGATCGGATCGCTGGGAGGCAGTGGACGCCCGATGGTCCACTCGGCGGCACCGGTGGCGGCGATCACCCGACCGCCGCTGGGAGCGAACTCGACGAAGGCCATACCGGCGGCACCGAGTGCCGGTTGCGCCACCCGCAGCAACTTGGTCAGTACCGGAAGGCCCGCGTCCCCCGAGTTGATCATCTCGATGACGACGGTGTGCCCGGCGATGAGAGCCGAGTAATCGGTACGGTCCGTCATGTCCCCGAGTGTGCACCTCCGTTCGCCTTCTCCGGCACCCCCGACGGTGGGTTGGTTATCCCCTCAACCGGGCCAGCGTCTGTGCCGGACGGTCGGTGATCACGCCGTCCACCTCGGCGGCCAGCACGAGATCGAGGTCCTCGGGCTCGTTGACGGTCCAGACGTAGACCTGGTTGCCGGCGGCCCGCAGCGACGGCACCAGCGCCGGACGTGCCCGGACCAGGCCGATCCCGGGACCGGCGATGCCCACACCGAACGGCAGTCGGCCCAGGCGCAGCCAGCGGGGCAGGACCTCCAGCAGCAGTACGGTCGGCAGCGCCGGGGCCAGCGTCCGCATCCGGCGTACGGCCAGCGGGGAGAAGGACATCACGGTCACGCGTACCGGGTCGTCGGGGCGCGGGTCGGTCAGCCCGTACCGGCGCAGCAGGGCGACCAGTCGGCGCTCCACGTCGCCGCGGTATCGGGACGGGTGCTTGGTCTCCACCAGCAGCCGGACCGGCCGCCCGGCGGCGAGGACCGCCTCCAGCAGCCGTTCGAGGGTGAGCAGCCGGGTGTGGGAAGCGTCCAGCACCTCGTCCCCGTCGGCCGGTACGCCGCCGGGGTGCCAGGAGCCGAAGTCCAACTCCTCCAACTCGGCGAGGGTACGGGCACTGACCAGGCCGCGACCGTTGCTGGTGCGGTTCAGCCGGCGGTCGTGCACGCAGACGAGATGGCCGTCACGGGTCAGCCGGACGTCGCACTCCAGCCCGTCGGCGCCCTCGTCGAGCGCGCGCAGGTAGGCGGCGAGGGTGTGTTCCGGCAGGTCGTACGACGCGCCACGGTGCGCGAAGACGAGCGGGGTGGGCACGGCCGCTACAACACCCGGCCCGGTTGGCCGTCCGAGTCGACCACCGGTCGCCCGGCCGCCTCCCAGTCGCCCATGCCGCCCTCGACGTTGCGGACCTGGTCCCAGCCGTTGTGCATCAGGTAGGCGACCACCTGGGCGGAGCGGCCACCGGAGCGGCAGATGACCGCGACGTCCCGGTCGTCGGGCACCTCGGCGAGGCGCGCCGGCAGCTCCATCATCGGCAGGTGGTGGGCGTTGGGTGCGTGCCCCGCCTCCCACTCGTCGTCCTCGCGGACGTCGAGCAGGTAGGTCTCGTCGTCGATCTCGGGCACCGTCATGGTGGGTACGTGGGATCCGAACACGGCTACCAAGCCTAGAGGGCCGTCGGGGAGATCGCGTCGACCGGCGGGTCAGAGCCGGGTGACCCAGTGCGGATGGGCGCCCGCCCACTGCGGCATCCGGGTGCCCCGGACCGCCTCGAACAGTCCCTCTCCGCCGTTGTCGAGCACGACGTAGGAGACCTGGTCGATGGTCTGCGGGTAGGAGGGCACCTGCACGCCGCGCAGCGCGTCGGTGGAGAGGCCGCGCAGCGCCAGCAGCAGATCCTCCACGGGTACGCCGTTGGTGTCCACGGTCAGCGATCCGCCGACCGCCTCGATGAGCCGGTGCAACCGGACCGGGTTCTCCCGGAGCCGGGTCTCCCCCGCCTGTTGCAACATCGCCCCGAGTAGTTGCTGCTGGTGCGTCTGCCGGTCGTAGTCGCCGCCGGGCAGGTCGTAGCGCTGGCGGACGTAGTCCAGCGCCTGGGCGCCGTCCATCCGTTGGCAGCCGGGCGAGAAGACCCGGTCGGTGTGGATCGAGCGCACCTCGGTGCGTACGCACAGGTTGACCCCGCCGAGCAGGTCGATGACACTGCGCAGACCGGCGAAGTCGACCAGGGCGGCGCCGTCGAAGCGGATGCCGGTGAGCCGGGACAGGGTGGCGGAGAGCAGTCGGGCTCCGGCCTCGCCGCCGCCGCCGTACTCGTACGCGGCGTTGACCTTGTCCTCGCCGCCGGAGTAGCCGGCCGCGGGCGGGATGTCGACCAGCAGGTCACGCGGTACGGAGACCAGGTAGCCCTCGCGCAGCCCGGCCGGCACGTGGACCATCAGGATGGTGTCGGTGCGTTGCTCCGGGCCGGTGTCGCCGGGGCGGCGGTCGGAGCCGACGAGCAGGTAGTTGAGCGGGCCGTGCCGGTCGGTGCGGTCGGCGCGGGCGGTCGGGTCGAGCAGTTCGGCCCGCGTCACGGTCCGTTCGTACCGGTCGGCGAGCACCCGGAGGCCGACCACGGCGACCGTGGCCAGCAGCACCACCGCCAGCCCGATCCCCAGCAGTACGCGCGGCCAGCGCGGGCGCCCGGAGCCTCCGCCGGTTGCCCGTCGTCCGCCGTCGCGTGCCCTCCTGGCCGTGACGTCCTCCCCGTCCGCCTGACATGAGCCTTCTTCATGTCAGGCTACGGACGGTGCGGGAGGCGTGACGGCGGTTTCCGACTACTCCCGCCGGTCACTTCCGGTTGGAGATCACCTCGGGGTTGTAGAACACGAACTCGGCCAGCTTGTCCTGCTTGACCGCGTGGAACATGTCCAGGGTCTGCTCGCTGAGAGCCTCCCGGCCGCTGTCCGTGCCGTTGAACGTTCCGCCGTTGGTCTTCAGCATGATCAGCTCGTTGCCGGTGACCCCGCGCATCGTGAAGACGAAGTCCTCGACCGAGACACCGCCGGTGTCCAGGATGAACGCCTTGCCGGCCGCCTTGATCAGCTCGTTGAGCTTGAGCGGGTTGGTCAGCGTGCCGTTCTGGCTGGCCTTCTTCGCCATCGCCTTGATGAGCTGCTGCTGGTTCTGCTGGCGGTCGTAGTCGCTGTTGGCCAGGCCGTACCGCTGCCGGGAGAAGTCCAGCGCGGCCCACCCCTCCATCTCCTGGCAGCCCTTCTTGTGCACCACCGGGGTCCGCTGCTTGCCGGTCTTCTTGGCGTCCGCGTTCCACATCACCTTGCCGTCGACGTACGACATGTGGGCGGACTTGACCTCCTGCTTCGGGCAGATGCGCACCGAGCCGAGGGCGTCGATCACGTTCTTGAAGCCGCCGAAGTTGATGATCGCCGCGCCGTCGAAGCCGACACCGGTCATGCCCTTGATGGTCTGGGCCATCAACTGGGCGCCGCCCTCCCAGCCACCGCCGTTGCGGGCACCGGCCTGGAACGCCGCGTTGATCTTGTCGACGCCGCCCGGGAAGCCGGTCTTGGAGAAGGCCGGGATGCGGGCCTCGGTGTCCCGGGGGATCGAGATCAGGTACGCCTGGTCGTGCGTGGCCGGGATGTGCAGCACGATGATGCTGTCCGCGCGTACGTCGTCGGCGGCCCACCGCTCCCGGGCGTCCACGCCCAGCAGCAGCATGTCGATCGGGCCTTCCAGGTTGTTGCCGCCCTCGTCCACCGTCTTGCCGGCCTCGCCGAGCAGGTTGCGCTGCGAGATGCTGCCGGTGGCCTGACCGATCACGGCCTTGCTGCCGACGATGGCGAGGCCGCTGGTCATCATCAGCACCGCGCCGAAGACCAGGGTGATCCGGGCCCAGAGAGGGTCCTTCCGCCGGGCGCGCCCCTTCTTGCCGCTCTTACCGGCCTTCTTCTTGCCGGCTGAGGAGGTCGAGGGGTTCGATGCGCCAGGCGGATCGAGCAAGGAGGGGCTCTGAACCGGCATGCGTGCTCCAGCTCGTGAATGTGGGGGGCGGGAACACTTTACGGACGCAATCCCGTCGTGGCGAGTTCGTCTGACGCTCAGTTACCGTTCTCCGCCACGTCATCCTGGGGAAATGGCCGAATGGCCAGAACAAAATGGACGATCGACTATTGGCTCTCAGCGAAATCACAACCGAAGACGAGCTATTCGATCACGATCCGTGACCGGAGAGCCCGCCTTTCGGGTGCGAACGTGATCAACCGTTACCGGCCCGCGACTCCTTGTTGACCTTGACCCAGTCGGCCATCGTGTCGCCGGACATCGCGCGGTACATGGCCAGGGCGTTCTCCCGGTCGGAGACGACCACCGACTCGCCGTTGACGTTCTGACTGCCCAGGTGCGGGCTGGTGACGAAGGTCAGATTCTCGCCGCGCAGGTTGCGGAACTGCACCGCCATGTCGGTCAAGGAGAAGCCCTGGTCGACCGTGACCGCGTCGGTCACCGACCGGAGGAAGGCGTTGAGCTTCTTCGGATTGGTCAGCGTGCCGCTGCTCGCCGCCTTGTCCATCAGCGCCCGCAGGAACTCCTGCTGGTGACGCATCCGGGCGAAGTCGCCGTCCGGGAACTGCTTCCGCTGCCGGATCCAGTCCAGCGCCTCGGTGCCGTTCATCTGGTTGGTGCCCTTGGTGAACTTCCGGTACGGCTTGTGGATCGAGGTGATGCTCCGCTCGACCTCCAGCTCGACGCCGCCGAGCGCGTCGGTGACCTGCTTGAAGCCGCCGAAGTCGATCGCCATCACGTGGTCGATGTGCACGTCGGTGAAGCACTCGACGGTGCGTACCGCCAGTGGCAGGCCACCGAACGCGAACGCCGCATTGATCTTGCGGCGCTGACCGGAGTCGCAGTCGGCACCGGCGCTCTCCGGGATGGGCACGTACAGGTCGCGGGGGATGGAGACGAGGTACGCCTCCTGGTGGTCGGCGGGGATGTGCATGACGATGATCGTGTCGGCGCGCCACTCACCGGCCTGGTCCATCGGTGCGTCCGGATCCCGCGAGTCGGTGCCCACCATGAGGATGTTGAGCGCGCCGTCCACCGCCTTCGCCGGCCGACCGCCGGTGATCTCCGAGAACGGGTCGGTGCGGGCCAGGTTGTTGTCCAGGCTGCGGGCGTAGAACCAGGCGCCGACGCCGCCGAGTAGCGCCAGCACCAGCACCACGACACCGGTCAGCAGGGCGATCCGGCCCCACCGTGGGCGGCGGCCACGCGGCGGCGGTGGGCCACCGGGTCCGCCCGGCCCCACCGGACCTCGCGGACCGCCCGGCCCACCGGGTGCCTCGTCGTACGCCGAGAACAGGCTCGTCTCGTTCGCTCGGGCAGCGCGTCCGCCCCGGCCCGAACCGGCCGGTACCGCCGCGCGCCCGGCGCTGCGGTGCAGGTGGAGGGCCGGCAGTGCGGCGGAGTTGGTGGCTGACATGTAACTCAGGGTACGCAGGCCCCGCCACTGTCGCCCGCTGTGAAACCCGGCCGGTGTCGGGTGCCGGTGCTACCCGATCCGCTCGCGGAAGTACTCGATCGTGCGTCGCAGGCCCACTTCGGGCGCGACGGACGGCTCGTACCCGAGCAACTCACGGGCGAGGGTCAGATCGGGACGGCGCATCTCCGGGTCATCGGCACTGCGCGTGACGTAGGTCACCTCGGACTTGCTCTCACAGAGCGACACGATCGTCTCGGCCAGTTGCCGCATGCTCATCTCGTGCTCGGTGCCGCAGTTGACCGGCCCGCTCTCGGTCGAGTCGAGCAGCAGCAGGATGCCCCGGACGAGATCCGCCACGTAGCAGATCGAGCGGGTCTGGTTGCCGGTGCCGTGCACGGTGATCGCCTCGCCGCGCAGCGCCTGGGAGACGAAGGTCGGGATGGCCCGCCCGTCGTCCGGCCGCATCCTCGGGCCGTACGTGTTGAAGATCCGCACGATCGCGGTGTCCACGCCCCGGCTGCGCCGGTACGCCATCGTCGCGGCCTCGGAGAAGCGCTTGGCCTCGTCGTACACGCTGCGGATGCCGATCGGGTTGACGTTGCCCCAGTACGTCTCCCGCTGCGGGTGCTCCTTCGGGTCGCCGTACGCCTCGGAGGTCGAGGCCAGCAGGAACCGGGCACCATCGGCGGCAGCCCGCTCCAGCAGGTGCAGGGTGGCCACCGAGCCCACCCGCAGGATCTCCACCGGCAGCTTCTCGAAGTCCGTGGGGCTCGCCGGGGACGCCATGTGCAGGATCGCGTCGAACCGCCCGGTCAGCGCGGGATGATCCGGCAGCCCGTCGGAGACGTCCGCCTCCACCAAAGTGAAGGACGGTTCGTCGAGCAGATGGGCGACGTTCTCCTTCGATCCGGTGACGAAGTTGTCCAGTGCGACCACCGTGCACCCGCGACCGATCAGGGAATCCACCAGGTGCGACGGGACGAAACCGGCACCACCGGTGACCAGGATGCGGTGACCGGGACCAAAACGCTGCTCAACCTTCACGCCGACCAGAGTAAAGGAGGGGTCCCCTGCTAACGCCTCGCGTCTTACAGGGGACCCCTACTGACACTCGGCGGGCGCTGCCCGCCGGTGGGTCGTCAGTGCGCGCCGGCGCCGGTCAGCGAACGCACCTCCAGTTCGGCGTACTTGTCCTCGTCGCTCTCCTTGGAGACGAGGGTGCCGATCCAGCCGCAGAGGAAGCCGAACGGGATGGACAGGATGCCCGGGTTGGACAGCGGGAACCACTGCCAGTCGTGGTCCGGGAACATCGCCGTCGGTGCTCCGGAGACCACCGGCGAGAAGAACACCAGCAGTACGGCCGCCAGCAGACCGCCGTAGATCGCCCACACCGCGCCCGAGGTGTTGAACCGCTTCCAGAACAGGCTGTAGAGGATTGCCGGCAGGTTGCCGGAGGCGGCGACCGCGAAGGCCAGTGCCACCAGGAACGCCACGTTCAGGTTCTGCGCGAAGATCGACAGGGCGATGGCGACCGCACCGATCACCAATGCGGAGATCCGGGCGACGCGTACCTCCTGCCGCTCCGAGGTGTTGCCGCGCTTGATGACGTTGGCGTAGAAGTCGTGCGCCAGGCTGGACGACGACGCCAGGGTCAATCCGGCGACCACCGCGAGGATGGTGGCGAAGGCGACCGCCGCGATGATCGCCAGCATCGCCGCGCCGCCCAGATCGCCACCGAAGAACTCGATGCCGAGCACCTCGGCGAGCTGTGGTGCGGCGGTGTTGCCGGCCGCGTCCTGTTCCCGGATGGCCGCACCGCCGACCATCGCCGCCGCACCGAAGCCGAGGGCCAGGGTGAGCAGATAGAACGAGCCGATGATGCCGATCGCCCAGAGCACGCTCTTGCGGGCCGCCTTCGCCGTCGGCACGGTGTAGAAACGGATCAGGATGTGCGGCAGACCGGCGGTACCGAGCACCAGGGCGATGCCGAGGGAGAGCAGGTCGGCCTTGTTGTAGAAGGTCTGTGTCGCGTTGCCGGCCACTTCGACGCCGTACCGCAGCCCGGGTTCCAGGAACGCGGAGCCCTGGCCGGAACTCGCCGCCGCGTCACCCAGCAGCGAGGACAGGTTGAACTTGTACTTCGCCAGCACCAGCAGGGTCATCAGCAGCGCGCCGCCCATCAGCAGGAACGCCTTGACGATCTGTACGTAGGTGGTGCCCTTCATGCCGCCCACGGTGACGTAGATGATCATGAGCGCGCCGACCAGGATGATGGTCGCCACCTTCGCGGTGCTGGCGTCCATGCCCAGGAACGTGGTGCCGGGGCGGATGCCGAGCAGCAGCGCCACCAGGGCACCCGCGCCGACCATCTGGGCCAGCAGATAGAAGATCGACACGGTGATGGTGGAGACCGCCGCCGCGGTACGCACCGGACGCTGCCGCATCCGGAAGGCCAGCACGTCCGCCATCGTGTACCGGCCGGAGTTCCGCAGCAGCTCCGCGACCAGCAGCAGCGCCACCAGCCAGGCCACCAGGAAGCCGATCGAATAGAGGAAGCCGTCGTAGCCGTAGAGGGCGATGATGCCGGCGATGCCCAGGAACGACGCGGCGGACATGTAGTCGCCGCCGATCGCCATGCCGTTCTGGAAGCCGGAGAACGACCGGCCACCCGCGTAGAAGTCGGTGGCGGTCTTGGTCTGCCGACTGGCCCAGATCGTGATGCCCAGGGTGGCGGCCACGAAGGTCAGGAAGAGCACGATGGTCAGGTTCCGGGCCGTCGTGTTGCCCGCCTCGACCGCGAGGATCATCGTGGTCACGACTCACCTCCGGTCAACTCGTGACGGATCTTGTCGGCCACCGGGTCGATCCTCCGGTCGGCGTACCGGCTGTAGAGCCAGGCGATGAGGAAGGTGGAGACGAATTGGAGCAGGCCGAAGACCAGCGCCACGTTGATGTTGCTGCCGAACAGGCGCGTGCCCATGAAGTCTCGCGCGTACGCCGAGAGGATCACGTAGAGCGAGTACCACAGGAAGAACGCGATGGTCATCGGGAAGACGAATCCGCGCAGCGCGCGGCGCAGTCCGGCGAATTCGTCCGACCGTTGGACCGCGAGGTACCGCTCGGGCGTCGAATCGGTCGGCGCGGTCGCGGGTGTGTCCGTGGACATCTTGTGGATCACCACCTTCACAGGCGTCAGGAGTTTCGCGCACGGTAAGAAGCGCACTCCCCGCCGGAAAAGGCTGAGATCGGTGCCGGTCGACGGTTGCGCCGAACGGCAGCATCGCTGCGCCGAGTGACCCAGCTCACTCCGTTGAGCGGTAGGTGAGATCCGTCCAGGTTCGTCCGTCGGCTGCGATCAGCTCAGTTCGCGGTAGCGACCCCGATGGTGGAGTAGCGGCGCCATCTCGTCACCGAGTTCCACCTCCTCGACCGTCGCCTCGATGAGCAGGCTCCAGCCGTACTCCCGGGCGCTGTCGAGCCGGCACCCCGCCCACCCGCCTGCGTCGGCGGGCACCGGCCCGTAGGGCGTCTCGGTCCAGTCGCCGGTGGCGAACAGGCCGCCGGGTGACGGGAAGAGGCCGGCGAACCGGTCCGCGAGCTGCCGGTGCGGCGGGCCGAGCGGCGTCACCGCGAACCGGCCGGCCTCCTCGATCTCCGCCCACAGGTCGGACTCGGCGTCGATCAGGCCGAGTAGTCGGCCCGGCTCACCCTCGGCCACCAGCGTGGACGAGACGGTCAACCCGGCCGGTCCGGGTGCGGTCCAGAGCGTCACGGGCGCGGCCAGCCGACCCCGGAAGCGGCGTACGGGCGACCGCTCGCCCGCTGGCACGGCGAACGGATCGGTGTGGTGGATCCGGGCACCCGGCTGATGATTCACGTGAAACATTGTGACCCGCCCGTCCGGCCCGCGTGCGCGTGCCCAGGTGAGGAACCGGTCGTGCAGGCTTCTGGGGGCAAGCTGTCCGTTGAGCTGGCTGAGCTGGGCGTGGGCCTCCGTCATCAGCAGTCCGAGGTACACCAGGAGCGCGGTCCGATCCTCGCGGTACTCGACCAGCAACGAGAGTCGGGCCGGCTGGCAGGGCCAGTGCGCTCCACAGGATCGGCAGCGCCAGAGTGGTCGCATCGGCACGTGCGGCACGAAGCGGCTCATGGCCGAACCGACCGTCGAGGCCGGGTCGATGCCCCCGACGCGGCAGATGCCCCGGTCACCACCGACCCCCGTTCGCCCGCCAACTCTGCGCGAGAGTGAGCGGGGCCTCCGCGACAGTCGGCCAGTAAGCCCAGCTCGGGAGCTGAGTCGTCGGACGTGCTGGCGTCGACGGACTGACGTACGGGCGCGGCTCGGGTGTCGGTCGACCTGTGCCCGGGCGTGTCTCGCGGGTCGAGGGCCGAGTGTGTGGGCTGATCCCGGACGTCGCAGGCGGCGTCGCTCCAGGGGCGAGCGGGCCGCCGGCTCGGATGCGCGCACGTAGGTGGGCCAGCGGCGCGGCACCGCGCGGCGGCACGGTGCCCCGGCCCGCCGTGGAAGGCGACGAGCGGCGGTACGCCCGCAGCACGACCTGCCGACACCAGCGGAACACGTTGTACATGGGTGGCCTCCTATTCGGGGGTCGCCCCGGCCGGGAGAATGACCGGGGCGACCCGACGCAGGACCGGCCGCCGGGTCGTCGCCTCCACCGGCCGGGCCGCGCGATTTCACCCTGGACTCCGCAATCTCCGCAGGGGAGGATGCCAGCGGTTACTACTCGGCGCGTTCGCGTACTTACCGGATGGGTGAGTGATGAACTTCGAGATGTGGATCAGGGCGTTGAAGGCCGCCCGTGCCGCCGCCGGTGTGTCCCAAGAGGGTCTTGCCACCCTGATCAAGTGGAGCCCGTCGCTGATCGCCGCCATCGAGACGGGCCGCCGCCGACCGACGATGGAATTCGCCGTCGCCTCCGACGAGGCGCTACAGACCGGCGGTCTGCTCGCCGAACTACTCAAGGAGGCCGACCGGGAACGCGGCCCCTCCTGGTTCGCGGCGTGGCGCGGCTACGAGCAGGAGGCCACCAGGCTGCGCGCCTTCGAGCCCTGTCTGGTGCCCGGTCTGCTCCAGACCGAGGAGTACGCCCGAGCCGTCATCTCGGCCGGAGGGCTACAACCACCAGCGATGGTGGACGAGCTCGTGTCCGTCCGAATGGAACGGCAACAGCTCATGCATGAGCAACTGCTGCGGCAGGAAGATCCACCGCTATGCGTCTTCCTGCTCGACGAGACGGCCGTGCGGCGGCCGGTCGGCGGTCCACCGGTGCTCGATGCACAGCTCGGCCGGCTGTTGGCGGAGGCGCAATTGCCGCACGTCCGATTGCACATCGTCCCGCATAGCGTCGGTGCGCATGTGGGCCTTGGCGGTGGATTCGTGCTGGTCGAACTTCCCGACCGTGAGCAGGCGATTTATCTGGAGAACGCCGCTCGCGGGCACGTGGTCAACGACCCCGAGATGGTCCGCTTGATGGACCGGAAGTGGGATAGCCTGCTCGGCGAAGCATTGTCCACGAGCGCCTCGCTGGATCTGATCCGGAAGCTGAAGGTGACGCCATGAACGCTGCCGAACCCCGCTGGCGCGTGTCGAGTCGCTCGACCGACTCCGGCGGCAACTGTGTCGAGGTGGCGGACAACCTGCCGGGAGTGGTGCTGGTGCGGGACAGCAAGGATCGTTCCGGCCCGTCGCTCACCTTCGCGCCGACCGCCTGGCGATCCTTCCTCGACCTCGCCCGCGAGGCATCAACCCCCACCGCCCGCTGACGACCCCTGCCGGGGCGTGCGCCACACCCCGCGCCACACCCCACGCACCGGTCGCGCACGGCGTGCGATCCACTCCGAAGATCGCGCTCGATCCAGGATCGAGTGGTTATCGTGCGACGACGAGACCACTCGATCCTGCATCGAGCACGATCATGCGCGCCGCCCGTGAGCGTGCGCGCCGCCGTGGTCATGCGCGCCGCCCGTGACCGTGCGGGGCCGCCGACAGGCGGCGGCACGGGCAGGGAGCCGCGTTATCCACAGGGGCAGCGCGCGGGAAGGGGTGACTGCAATCGTCGATGGCATGTCCAGATCGCCGCGTCGGCCTCCGCAGTTGCGGGGACGCATCTTCCGTGGGTCCCACGCGATCACCAGTGGCCTGCTCACCCGCAACGATCTCCGCAGTTCCGCCTGGCGTCCGCTCTTTCGAGACGTGTACGCGGACGCCCAACTGTCCGTCACCCACCGGACCAGGTGCGCCGCCGTCAGCCGGTGGCTGATCCCGCCGGCCGGGGCCATCGCCGGTCGATCCGCTGCGGCACTCTACGGATGCGCCCGGGTCGCCGCCGATGACCCGGTGGACGTCATCGTGCCCCCTGACGTACGCGTCGGGAGCATTGCGGGTCTGCGCGTCCGTCGTGGGCCGATCGACCCGGGGGACGTCCTCGATCGCGCGGGCACGTCAGTCACGTCCCCCGTGCGTACCTGCTGGGACCTGGCACTCTGGCTCGACCTGGTGGAAGCGGTGGTGGCCATCGACGGGCTGCTGTCGCGCAGACTCACCGACGTGTCCGCGCTGCGCGGGTACGCCCTGGCTCGGGCTGGCCGCCGGGGCTGGCGGGCGATGCTCCGGGCCGTCGATCTCGCGGACGCCGGAGCCGAGTCGCCCCAGGAATCACGGACCCGGGTGCGGCTGGTGCTGGCCGGGCTACCCCGGCCCCGTACCCAGTGGGTCGTGTCGGACCGGGGCCGTTTCGTCGCTCGTCTCGATCTCGCCTGGCCGGACTATCGGGTCGCGGTGGAGTACGACGGGCTCTGGCATGCCGACCCGGAGCAGTTCCACTCGGACCGCAGACGGCTCAACCGACTGGTCACCGGGGATTGGATCATCCTGCACCTCACCGCGAAGCGCCTCCGTGAGGACTTCGAGGGCTTCGTCAGCGAGGTCCGGGCCGCCCTTCGCTCCCAGGGGCACCGCCCACCGTCGTTCAGCGGCGCGGGGTGACGGTGGCCAGCAGTTCGGGCTGGCGGCGGTCCAGGGCGTCACCGGCCAGGTACGCGCCGAGCAGCGCCGCACCCACGCCGTACGCCGCGCCGAGCGGCAGGCCGAGCCAGAGCCAGGTGTCGCCGAGTAGCGCGGCGGCCACCACCATCGGTACGCCGAGCGCGGCGGTGACGACCATCGACAGCAGCGTCAGCAGACTCTTGGCCACGCCGGCACCGCTGTTCATCGCGAACGGGTTGCTCGTCTCCGGCAGCGAGTACGCGCCGAGTACCGAGATGAACGAGTTGACGGCCAGCCCGACGCCGTACGTGGCGATCAGTGCACCGGCCATGAACCCGATCCACGCGGGCTCGCCGAGAACGAGGGCGATCACCACCGCGACCACGGCCAGCATCGGCAGTACGTACAGCGAGAAGGCGGTCATCCGGGCGAGCAGTTCCTGCCGACCGGGCACGCCGGCCACCACGTTGGCGGCGTAGGCGCTGCCGTCGAACCCGAACTGGTTGGCCAGGGTGACCGCGGCGAGCAGCCCGACGAAGAGCATGGAGACGCTGACCAGTACCGGCGACGAGCCGCCGACGGTGAAGCCCTGGTCGCTGTCGTACGAGAAGCCCTGCGCGCCGTAGTTGACCATGACCGGCACGAAGAGGCCGACCACCGCGATGGTGATCAGGTTGGCCCGCCGCCGGGCGTCGCGCCACCAGTAGCGGGCCTCCCGGGCGACCAACGCGCCGAACTGGTCCCGACGCAGCCAACCCGCCACGCGGGGGAACAACTGGGTGACCGCGCCACCGGTCGGCCCTGCCTGAGCACGGGCCGGTCCGCTGCTCGCTGCACCCACCATCGCCGACTCCAGCGACCGCGACCACCACGCCAGCAGCGCGAGGATGGTGAGCACGGCGATCGCCAGCTTCAGCGGGGCGGCCCAGACCCGTCCCTGGGCCATGTCGATGCCAGCCGTGAAGGGCGCGCCCAGCGGGGTCCAGCCGAGCACGGTCGCCACCGGGACGAACCGGTCCCAGTCGACCTCGCCGAGCGCGGCCACACCCGCGATCTGCAACGGCCCGAGCATCGCGGCCAGCACCGCCAGCAGGACAGCGGCCAGGTCACGGACCCGCCGGGAGCGGAGCATGGTGGCGAACGCGCTGGTCACCGCCCGCGCACCGGCGACGCAGACGAGCAGCCCCAGTACGACCCCGATCGCGGCCACCACGGCGGCGGACCAGCCGCCGAAGACACCGGCGGTGACCACCAGGCCGGAGAACGCCACCAGGGCGGCGATCGCCGGTACGCTCACCAGCGCCGCCGCGAACAGCCCCTTGACCAGGGTGCGGCGGGACAGCGGTAGCAGCGCGAATCGGGCCGGGTCGAGTGTCTCGTCGACGCCGAAGAAGACCAGCGGCAGCAGCAGCCAACCGAGCACGGTGAGGCTGCCGGCGAGCGCGGCGATCAGCAGCGCGTACTTGCCCTCGCCGGCCAGCCCGGGGGCGGCCATGCCGAAGAAGGCGCCCACCGCGATCCAGAGCCCGAACAGCGACCCGATCAGGAACAGCGCGACCCGCCAGCTCTGACCACGGAAGTTGTTGAGCATCACCCGCAGCTTGAGCCGGACGAAGTGCCGGGCCGAGACGGTCCGTACCGGCTTCGCCGGGGCGGTCACTGAGACAGCCACGCCAGCTCCTGACCGGTGGCGGTACGCCCGCCGACCACCTCGACGAAGACCTCCTCCAGCGAGCGCTCGCCGCGCACCTGCTCCAGCGTGCCGACCCGCTTGATGGTGCCCTCGGCGAGGATCGCCACGTGGGTGCAGAGCCGCTGCACGACCTCCATCACGTGACTGGAGAAGACCACCGTGCCGCCGCCGGTGACGTACCGCTGGAGGATGTCGCGGATCAGCGCCGCCGAGACGGGGTCGACCGCCTCGAACGGCTCGTCCAGCACCAGCAGTCTTGGCCCGTGCAGCAGCGCGCAGGCCAGGCCGATCTTCTTCTTCATACCGGCCGAGTAGTCCACCACCAGGGTGCGACCGGCGTCGGCCAGGGCGAGCACGTCGAGCAACTCCCCGGCCCGCTGGTCGACCACCGACGGGTCCATGCCGCGCAGCAGACCGTGGTACGCCAGCAGCTCGGAGCCGCTGAGACGGTCGAAGAGGCGTACGCCGTCCGGCATCACCCCGAGCAGCCGTTTCGCGGTGACCGGATCGGCCCACACGTCGTGCCCGAGCACCTGGGCGCCCCCCGCGTCGGGTCGCAGCAGCCCGACCGCCATCGACAGGGTGGTGGTCTTGCCCGCGCCGTTCGGGCCGAGCAGGCCGTAGAACGAGCCGGTCGGCACGTCCAGATCCACGCCGGATACCGCGATCTTGCTGTCGAACCTCTTCGCCAGGCCGCGCAGCGCCAGCGCCGGATGCTCACCAGTCATGAGCCCGACCGTATCCGGTCCTGACCAGCGCACCGACCGACCGGAGGACGATTCACGACTCATCCGCGAGGCGGACGTCGCTCCCGTCGCCCCTGCAAGCCGACGGACGTTAGCAGGGGACCCCTCCTATACCCCAGGCGTTAATAGGGGGCCCTTCCTTTCCGAGGTGTGCAACCGGACGCCCTGCTGACGGGTGAATGAATCAGATCCGGACGGGGAGGGCCATTTGGACGGGGACGACGGGTTCGAGGAGTTCTATCGAGCCAGCAGGCATCGGGTGGTCACGGTCCTCTACGCGCTCGGCGGCGACCTGACCGAGGCCCAGGACGCAGCCCAGGAGGCGTACGTCCGTGCCTGGCAGCGATGGTCCCGGATCAGTGGGTACGCCGACCCGGAGGCGTGGGTACGCATCGTCGGACACCGCCTGTTGATCAACCGGTGGCGCAAGATGCGCAACGGGCTGGTGGCGTACCGCCGTCACGGGAGCGCCTCGCCGGTCCCGCCGCCCTCGGAGAACACCGTGGCCCTGGTCGCCGCGTTGCGTCGGCTCTCCGTCGAGCAGCGGCAGGTGATCGTGCTGCACCATCTCGCGGATCTCTCCGTCGCGGAGATCGCCAGCCAGACTGGCGCGCCCGCAGGCACGGTCAAGGCGCGACTTGCCCGAGGTCGTCGGGCGCTGGCCGCGATGCTCGACACCGATCTTCCCGAGGAGGTCCGCAATGCCTGATCCGCTCTTCACCGACCTCCTACGGGACACCGAGCGGCTGACCTGGGCGTCGATCGACCAGGTCACGCACCGGGGGCGGCAGCGTGCCCGGCGTACCCGGATGATGTCCGTCCTCGCGGCGGCGGTGGCCGTGGCGGTGGTGGCCACCGGCGCAGTGGTCCTCTCCGGCAGCCCGGAGGCGACCGCCCCGATGGGACCGGCGGGTCCTGCGCCGACGGAGTCGACCGGCCCGAGCGCTGGCCCGCTTCGGACGGTGCCGACCTCTCCGACCGGGAACCGCCGCCCGCTGGTCGGTGCCGCCGACCCGGCGGTGCCCGCTGCCGCCATGCTCCAGGAAGATGACGGGCCGGCCGGCTACCAGGCGGACGATTCCGAGGGTAACGACGACTGGGCCTTCACGGACAGCGCGGATCGGTGCGTGAACCCGGACCACCCGCTGTTGCGGCTGGTCACTCGGGCGGAACGGGACCGGTACCTGCGGGATCCCGAGCCCCGCAGCAATTTCGTGATGCAGCGCGTGGCTCGTCTCGCGGTCGATGACGCGCTTCGTTACCAGAGTCTGGTGCTCGACCGGGTCGAATCGTGCGGCGACAAGTACGTGTCGATGTGGGTGGTCGCCGCCGGATTCGCCGGTGAGGAATCTCTGGTGGTCCGCGCGCAACACAACGCCGGTCCGGCCCTCTTCTACGTCTTCGTCCGTCAGGGGGATCTGGTCACGCAGGTGTGGCACAACGAGATCACCGACACGGCGGCGGCCGTCGAGTTGGGGCGGGCGGCGGCCCGGCGGCTCTGCGCCGGGACGGACACCTGCTGATCCTGCGGCGGTGCCCCGGATCGCCGGGTCACCGCCGGAGGGCGTCGGGGGCGTGCAGGCGCAGCATGGTGCGGGCGATGTCGTTCGGGGCACGGCGGCGGGTGGCGAGGGAGACGGCGACCATCACGGTGAAGGCCAGCGGCACCGTCCAGGCGGCGGGCTGGGCGGTCAGGGTGGCGGGCCAGCCGGACAGCGGTGGGCCGAGCACGGTGACCAGCACCGCCGACACCGCCGCGCCGCCGCCCACCAGGATGCCGGCGGCGGCACCCGCGTCGGTCAGCCCGCGCCACCAGATGCCGAGTACCAGCAGCGGGCAGAAGCTGGATGCGGCGACGGCGAACGCCAGCCCGACGACCTGCGAGACGTCCAGCCCGGAGACGTTCAACGCGAGCACCGTCGGGATCCCGCCCGCGATCACCGTGGCCAGCCGGAAGCCGCGTACCGAACCACGGCCGAGCACGTCCGTGGAGATCACCCCGGCGACGCTGGTGAGCAGGCCGGACGAGGTGGACAGGAAGGCCGCGAACGCACCGGCGGCGACCAGTGCGGCCAGCAGTCGTCCGGTGGCCCCGCCGCCGAGCGCCGCTTCGGGCAGCAGCACCACCACCGCGTCGGTCTGCCCGCTGACCAGCAGTTGCGGGGTGTATATCCGGCCGAGTACGCCGTAGATCGTGGGTAACAGGTAGAAGACCCCGACCAGCGCCAGCACCACCAGGGTGGTCCGGCGGGCGGCGGCCCCGTCCGGATTCGTATAGAAGCGTACGAGGACGTGCGGTAACCCCATGGTGCCCAGGAAGGTCGCCAGGATCAGCGAGTACGTGGCGAACAGCCCCCGGTCGTCGTCGGCTGCGGTGCTGGGCAGCAGCCATTCGGCGGATCCGGTCGCCATCCCGGAGACCGCCGGCACCGGCTCACCGGCTGCGAAGGTCAACTCGTCGCCGGGGCGTACCTCCCGGGTCGCGCCGTCGGGCAGCGTGAGCACCGCACGGTGCTCGACCACGACGGTGGTCGCGGTCCGGAACGTCGGCCCGTCGGGCGGGGTCACCGGCGGACGCCCGTCGGCCTGCCACTGGAGGGCGAGGAAGATCGCGGGTACGGCGAGCGCGGTCAGCTTGAGCCAGTACTGGAACGCCTGCACGAAGGTGACCGCACGCATCCCGCCGAGCGCCACGTTCGCGGTCACCACCGCGGCCACCACCAGGGCACCCACCGGGTACGGCGACCCGGCCAACGTGGCCAGCGTCAGCCCGGCACCCTGCAACTGCGGGACCAGGTAGAGCCACCCGATGAAGATCACGAAGACGGTGGCCAGGGTGCGCAACCGGCGGGAGCCGAGCCGCATCTCGCAGAAGTCGGGCAGGGTGAACGCCCCGGAGCGGCGCAACGGTGCGGCCACGAACAGCAGCAGGGCCAGGTAGCCGGCGGCGAAGCCGACCGGGTACCAGAGCACGTCGACGCCGTACTTGAGGACCAGCCCGGCGACGCCGAGGAAGCTCGCCGCCGAGAGGTACTCCCCGCCGATCGCGGCGGCGTTCCAGGTCGGGCTGACCACCCGCGAGGCGACCAGGAAGTCGGAGGTGGTCCGGGCCAGCCGCAGCCCGTAGAACCCGATCCCCAGGGTGATCAGGGTGACCGCGACGATCGCGGGTACGACGAGGTCGTTGCCCATTCAGCGCTCCGGCCGCCGGACCAGGTCGGTGAAGTCCTGCTCGTTGCGTTCGGCCAGCCGCACGTACGTCCACCCGACCGCGACCAGGAACGGGAAGGAGAGTGCGCCGAGCAGCAGCCACGGCAGGTTGACGCCGAGCACGGTCATCCGCCCGACCGACGGCGCGACGGCGAACAGCAACGGCAGCCCGCCCAGCCCGACCAGCACCACCGCCGACAGTTGCAACGCCAACGCCAACTGGGCGCGGACCAGCCCCCGGACCAGGGCTTCTCCGACCCGGGTCTGCTGGGTGAGCTCGGTGTGCGTACCGGCGGCGGGGCGCTGCCGCTGCGACACCTCGGCCAGCACCACCCGGGTACGCGTGGGCGCCTCGGGCGTCGGGGGCCCGCCCTGTGGCGGCACCCGAGGAAAGTCGGCGGGGCGGGGCTGCGCCCCGGGCCGTGCCGCCGCCCCGGGCGCCGGGACGGGATCGTCGGCAGCGGCCACCTCGGCAGTCTCGTCCGCCGGACGGGAATGTCAAGAGGGCTGTGCACAACCTGTGGATAAGTGGCGCAGCCTGTGGATAACCCGGTGGACAGCGGTCACGCCGTCAGCGGCTCCACTCCTGCTTCGCGGCGCGGACCAGCTTGTCCTTCAACTCCCGGATGTGTCGCCGACTCACCGACAGCTCCGTGCCGTCGACCACCACCACGTACCCGGAGTTGACCAGCCGGAGTTCGGCGATGAGCCGGAGCTGCACCAGGTACGACCGATGGATCCGGACGAAACCGGCGTCGGCCCAGCGTTCGGCGAGCGTGGCCAGCGACACCCGGACCAGGTGGGCGCCGTCCACGGTGTGCAGCCGGGCATAGTCGCCCTGCGCCTCCACCCACCGCACCGCCGAGCGGGGCAGCATCCGGGTGCTACCGGCCAACTCCACCGGGATGGTCGGGTCCTCCTCGGTGCGGGCCAGCGCGGCCGGGTGCGACGGCACCACCCGCGAACCGACCACCCGGCGCAACGCCTCGGACAAGCGCTCGGACCGGACCGGCTTGCGGACGTAGTCGGTGGCGCCGAGGTCGAAGGCGTCGGCCGCGCCGTCGTCGTACGCGGTGACGAAGACGATCGCCGGTGGCCGGGCGAACCGGCGCAGCACCCGGGCCAGCTCCATGCCGTCCAGGCCGGGCATCCGGATGTCCAGGAAGACCACGTCGATGTCGCCGTCGCGGAGCACCCGCAGCGCCTCGGTGGCGTCACCGGCCGTGTGCAGTCGGGCCACCCGGGGGTCGGCGCGCAGGTGGTACGCCAACTCGTCGAGCGCGGGCGGTTCGTCGTCGACCGCCAGGACGCGCAGGAAACCGGGAGCGGCCGGGCCGCCGTTGCCGGTCACGAGCCCGCCCGTACGCCGGGATGGAACTTGGGTACCCGCATGCTCACCTTCGTTCCCGAGCCCAGGCCCGTCTCCACGACCAGGCCGAAGCCGTCACCGAAGACCGACCGGAGCCGTTCGTCGACGTTCGAGAGCCCGACGTGCTGGCCCGGGTCGTCGCCGGGGTCGCCGGTGGCACCGGCCAGCTCGGCGATCCCGGCGGTCAACGTGGCCGGATCCATCCCCACTCCGTCGTCCTCCACCGTGATGTGGCACTCGGCTCCCGCGTCCCGGGCCTCGATGCTCACCATGCCCGTGCCGGGCTTGCGCGACAAGCCGTGCCGGACCGCGTTCTCCACCAGTGGTTGCAGGCAGAGGAACGGCAGGGTCACCGGCAGCACCTCGGGGGCGATCTGGAGCCGGACCTGGAGCCGGTCGCCGAACCGGGCCCGTTCGATGGTCAGGTAGCGGTCGATCGACCGCAGCTCCTCGGCCAACGTGGTGAACTCCCCGTGCGCCCGGAAGGAGTAGCGGGTGAACTCGGCGAACTCCAGAATCAGCTCCCGGGCCCGCTCCGGGTCGGTGCGGACGAACGAGCCGATCGCGGTCAGCGCGTTGTAGATGAAGTGCGGGCTGATCTGGGCCCGCAGCGCCCGTACCTCGGCGCGGGCCAGCCGCTCCCGGGACGAGTCCAGCTCGGCGAGGGCGAGCTGGCTGCCCGCCCAGTGCGCGGTCTCCAGGGTGGCCTGCACCAGACCGGGGGCGGGAACCCCGTCGGTGACGGCGACCAGGGCACCGGCGATCCGACCCTCCGCGCCCGCCAGCGGGGCCACCACCGCACCCCGGACCGGGCAGTCGACGCGGTCGCAGAACAGCTCCGCCTCGCCGAGCACCGTCGACCGCTCCGACGCCACCACCCGCTGGGCCGCCGCGCGTAGCTGGTCACCGTGGTGTGCGCCCCGCCCGTCCAGGGCGAGCAGGTCGTCCGTGTCGGTCAACGCCAGCCCCTCGGCCCCGACCAGGGTGCGCAGGTGGCGGGCGGCCTTCGCCGCGCCGGCCGGATTCAGCCCGGCACGCAGCGGTTCGGCGGCCAGCCCGGCGGTGTGCAGCACCTCGTAGGTGGCCCGCTGCCCGGGGGTGGCGATGCCTCGGCGACCGCGCAGCCGACCGACGGCGTACAGCGCCCCGGCCAGCACGGCGACCAGAGAGATGACGCCGACGACGGCGGAGAGGTTGCCACCCACGCCGACGATCCTGGTCGTTTCCGGCCGCCGGGCCAAGAGTCAGTACGCGCCCTTGCGCGCCAGCACGACGCCGACCGTGCGCCACAGGATGCTCAGGTCGTACGCCAGCGACCAGTTGTCGACGTAGTAGAGGTCCAGCCGGACGGCCTCGTCCCAGGACAGGTCCGAACGGCCGGAGACCTGCCACAGGCCGGTCATCCCGGGACGGACCAGCAGTCGGCGTCGGACGTCGCCCAGGAAGTCACCGTCGTCGGCGGGCAGCGGGCGCGGCCCGACCAGCGACATCTCACCCTTGAGCACGTTGATCAACTGGGGCAGCTCGTCGAGCGAGGAGGCGCGCAGGAAGCGGCCCACCGGGAAGACCCGCGGATCCTGCTTCATCTTGAACAGCATGCCGTCGGTCTCGTTCTGGTCGGTCAGGCTGGCCAGCCGGTCCTCCGCGTCGACGTACATGGTGCGGAACTTCCACACCCGGAACGTACGTCCCTCGTGCCCCACCCGGGGCTGGCGGAAGAAGACCGGACCCGGGTCGGAGATCCGGATCGCGACGGCGACGGCGAGGAAGACCGGCACCAGCATCAGCAGGCCGAGACCGGCGCCGACCCGGTCCATCATGCTCTTGGCCAGCAGCGCGGGCCCGGAGAGAGTCGGCTCCTCGACGTGCAGCAGCGGCAGGCCCTCGATCGGGCGGATGTGCACCCGGGGACCGGCGATGTCGGTCAACTGGGGGGCCACCACCAGGTCGACCCCGGAGCCCTCCAACTGCCAGGCCAGTCGGCGCAGCTCGCCCGGCTCGGAGCTGGCCGAGCCGCAGACCGCGATGGTGTCGCCGCCGACCTCGCGGACCAGCGCCAGTACGTCGCGGCCGGCGTACACGGGCACGGGAGTCTGCACGCCCCGGGCTGCCGCGTACCCGTCGGTGATGTGGATGGCGACCGGGACCAGCCCGGCGGACGGGTTGCGGGTGACCGCGGTGTAGACCTCCAGGCAGTCCGGCAGCGTGCCGACCAGCACCATCCGGTGCGCCGCCTGCTGGATGTTGCGCCGGACCACGTGCAGCACGAAGCGGGCCAGGATCCGGCCCAGCAGGATCAGCAGCAGGGCCATCAGCAGGGCGGTGCCGACGGTGAACCGGGACAGGTCGGTCTTGGTGGCGAAGGCGAGGAAGGACACCGTGGCGCAGGCCGTGACCCCGGCGCGGATCACCCGCTTGAACTCGTCCGGCCCGAGCCCGAGACAGCGCCGGTCGTAGGCGCCGTTGAACCACAGCACCACCAGCCAGCCCAGCGGCAACAGCAGGAAGGCCACGGTGAAGAACCACGTCGGGTCGTTCTGCGCGTCGTAGAAACCGGCGGTGGCCTGGTCGAAGCTGTGGATCGCGGTGTAGCTGGAGAAGGCGACGGCGGCGAAGTCGAGCAGCAGCAGGATCGCGGTGTACGGCCGGTGCCAGCGGGAGACGCGTCGCCGCGCCCGTGCCCACGCCGATCGCGGTACGCCGCTGGTGGAGGGCGGGCTCGGCGGCTGGATCTCGAAGCTGTCGACGTGCCGCACGAGTCTGCTCCGGCCTTCGTTGGTCACCGGGCGCTGGAGGCTAGTCGTCACCTCACCATGTCCTCCCGCATGACGCGTGCCGCTCACTCGCCGTGATGGCCCGCGTCGCCCACCGTTCCAGCTTCCCACGCGGATCCGTGTCCGTCGCGGACCCGGGGGACATTGCGCGACAGACTCGTTTTCGCCTGGGATCTGGCCGACTTCGCGCCGTCCGGAAGCCGGGGACCGGGCCACTATACCGATGGATTGTGGCCCGGGTAGAGCGTCCGAGCGGCGGTTCGGCACCCACGTCCGATTCCGCTCCGTAGTCGATGAGCAACGTCACTCACCGTACAAGTCGGGACAACCGTCGGTCAGCCAGCAGCCTGCCGCCGGTCTGGCAGGTGGCGCAGTACTGGAGGCTCGAATCGGCGAAGGAGACCTCCCGGACGGTGTCCCCACAGACCGGGCAGGGCAGCCCGGTGCGCGCGTGCACCTTCAGCCCGGACCGCTTCTCGCCCTTGAGTTCGGCGGCGCGCTGCCCCAGCGAGCGGGCCACCGCGTCACCGAGCACCCGGCGGGTCGCCGCGTGCAGCGTGGCCATCTGGTCGTCGCTGAGCTTGTCGGTCAGCGCGAACGGCGACAGCTTCGCGGCGTGCAGGATCTCGTCCGAGTACGCGTTGCCCACCCCGGCCAGCACGGACTGGTCGGTGAGCACGCCCTTGAGCTGCCCCCGGCGGCTGCGCAGCGCCTCGGCGAAGGTGCTCAGGTCGGCGGCGACGGCGTCCGGCCCGAGCTTGGCCACCCCGGGCACCTGCTGCGGGTCGGTGACCAGATAGGCGGCGAGCTTCTTCTGCGTACCGGCCTCGGTCAGGTCGAAGCCGGAGCCGTCGTCGAGGCGTACCCGCAGGGCGATCGGCCCCTTCCCGGGACGAAGCGGGACGGTCGTGGCGAACGCCTCCCGGTAGTGCAGCCAACCCGCCCGCGCCAGATGGACCACCAGGTGTAGGCCGCCGTCGAAGACGACGTCGAGGAACTTGCCGTGCCGTCGGGCGTCGGTCACGGTCCGACCGACGACCGCGCTCGGCGCCGGATCGTACGTCTTCAGGGCGCTGATCGCGGCGACCTCCAGCCGGTCGACACGCCGGCCCACCGCGCGCTGCCGCAGGTAGCCTGCGAGCGCCTCCACCTCCGGTAGTTCGGGCACAGCTCAACGGTAGCCTTCTTTGCCGTGAGAATCGTGGTGGCGCACAACCGGTACCGGGAAGCCCAGCCGTCCGGCGAGAACACCATCGTCGACGTGGAGATCTCCCAGCTCGCGGCGGCCGGCGTGGAGGTGCTGCCGTTCCTGCGCAGCTCCGACGAGATCCCGTCGATGCCGAAGACGGCGAAGGCCCTGCTGCCGATCTCCCCGATCTACGCCCCCCGGGCACAACAGGAGCTGAGCCGGCTGCTCACCGAGCACCGGCCGGACGTGTTGCACCTGCACAACCCGTACCCGCTGCTGTCGCCCTGGGTGGTGCGGACCGCGCACCGGCACGGCGTGCCCGTGGTGCAGACCGTGCACAACTACCGTCAGGTCTGCTCCTCCGGCCTGTACTTCCGCGACGGGGTGATCTGCCAGGACTGCCGGGGCCGGACGCTGGGCGTGCCGGCGGTGGTGCACCGCTGCTACCGGGGCTCGCGGGCGCAGAGCGCGCTGATGGCGACCACCCTGGCCGTGCACCGGGGCACCTGGAAGTCGGTGGACCGGTTCATCGCACTGACCAGCGCCGTCGCCGACCACCTCCGCGACTACGGCATCCCGGACGACCGGATCGTGGTCAAGCCGAACGCCATCCCGGACCCGGGCACCCCCGCGCCGCTGGGCCACGGCTTCCTCTTCCTCGGTCGGCTCTCCCCCGAGAAGGGCCTCGACCTGCTGTTGGAGGCGTGGCGTCGGCACCCGGACGGCACACTCGGCCCGCTGCGCGTGGCCGGTGACGGCGAACTACGCCCGCTGGTCGAGGCAGCGGCGGCCGAACGGTCGGACGTCACCTTCCTCGGCCCGCTCGACCGGGCCGGAGTCCGCGAGGCGCTGAACGCGAGCGCCGTGGTGCTGGCGACCTCGACCTGGCACGACGTACTCCCCACCGTGATCATCGAGGCGCTGGCCAGCGGACGGCCCGTGCTCGGCACCGCGCTCGGCGGCATCCCGTACCTGGTCGGCGCCGACACGCCCCGCGAACCCGCCGGCACCGGCCCGGCCGTGGCCGCCTCGGCAGCCGCCCCGCCCAGCCCCGGCGGCCCGTCCGGCCCGGTTGATCTTGCCGGCCCGGTCGGCTCCGGTGGCCTTGCCGGCCCGGCCGGCTCCGGTGGACTGGGCTCCGATGGCCTCGGCCCCGTCGGCTCGGATGGCCCCGGTGGATCCGTCGGTCAGGTCGACTCCGCCGGTCGGGTGGGTGCCTTGCCGGTTGGGATCCGCGCCGGGGAGGCCGGCTGGGTGGTGCCGCCGGACCCGGCGGCCCTGGCCGCCGCGCTGCCGGTGGCCGCCGCCGGAGCCGCCGCCCTGGCCGGGCCCGCCCGCGCCCGCTACGACCGCACCTTCCACCCCGAGGTGGTCACCAAGCGCCTCATCGACGTGTACGCCTCCCTCCGCTGACCCCCCCACGTGTCCCGCTGTCTCCCGCGTCTCCCGTGTCGTGCCGAGCCCCCAGGGGCGGAAGTGGGTGAGCGTTCGGTAGCCACTCGATCCGGGATCGAGTGGCTACCCCGGCGCTTCGATGCCACTCGATCCTGGATCGAGCACGATCTTGGGGAGTGGTCGGCGCGCGATCTCGGGGTGCGAGGTGGGCACGATCTTCTAGGGGCGGGATGCGCGCGTACGGCGGCTGCCGTCAGGGGGCCGTCGGCAGGCTGCGTTGATCGGGGCAGGCTGCGTTAACGGGGGGCCCTTGCTATGCACGAGGCGTTAGTAAGGTGCCCTTCCTTACATGCTGGCTAGAGCGAGGCGCGGGCGGAGAAGGCGATGCTGGCGAGCAGGAAGCCGCCGTTGACGACGGTGAACGCCACGAGAACCCAGAACACGAGCGCCGGGGCGAGGGCCAGCACCAGGGCGGCCACGAAGATCACCGCGCCGTAGTCGCGGATCAGCTTCACCAGGCGTACCGGCAGGCTGGTGGAGGTGACCATGCTGGCCGCGTTCGGGCCGGACTGCATCACCGAGGTCACCAGGTTGACCATCCAGGTGCCCGCGAAGGCCGCCACCAACCACACGGGCGTCGACGGCACCTGCGCCACGGCGGTCGCGGAGAGCGCGGCGACCAGGGCGATCTGGGCCGCCACGTCGCAGAGCACGTCGACCCGGGCCCCGGCCGCGCTGCCCTGACCGGTGACCCGGGCGAGCTGACCGTCGGCGCAGTCCAGGGCGTACGCGATCTGCCAGCCGAGCAGCGCGAGCAGCCCGACCACCCAGGCGGGTACGTCCCCGGCGGCGACCGGCCCGGCGAGCGCGACCACGGTGACCGAGGTGGCGAGACCGAGTACCAGGTTGGTGATGGTCAGCGCGGTCGGCCGGAGCCCGAGCCGCTGGGCGACCAGTGCGAAGACGGCGCCGATCCACTGGCTCACCGACTCGCTGAACAGGCCACCGCCCCGGTTGACCCGGTGGAAGTCGGCGATCGTGGGGTGCGAGGGCTCAGCCAAGGTGCTCACGGAGGGCGTCAACGTAGTCTCCCAGCCGGGTCCGGATGTCGTCAGCGGACAACGCGAGGTGTTCGAGGATGGTGTAGCGGTCCGGTCGGGTGCGCGGCGCGAAGGCCACCGCCTCGACGAACTGCTCGTCGGTGAGGCCCAGTTCCTCCGGCCGGACGGCCAGGCCGTGCCGGTGCAGGCAGCGGCCGAGTTGGCCGAAGCGTTCCCGGTCGCCCCGGAGGAAGGTGCAGAACAACGCGCCCAGGCCGACCTGTTCGCCGTGCGAGCCGGTGCCCGGGTACAGGTGGTCGATGGCGTGCGAGATCTCGTGGTCGCCGCCGCTGGCCGGGCGGCTGGACCCGCAGATCGACATCGAGATCCCGCCGAGGATGAGCGCCTCGGCCAGCGTGGTGAGGAACGTGTCGTCGGTGATCTTGCCGGGGTGGTTGACCAGTGCCTCGGCCCCGGTCCGGGCGAGCGTCACGGCGAGTCCGTCGATCGGTTCGTCGCGTACCCGGTGGGCCAGTTCCCAGTCGGCGCAGGCGCTCAGGTTGCTCACCGCGTCGCCGATGCCGGCCTGGGTCTGCCGATCCGGCCCGTTCTCCACGAAGTCGAGGTCGACCAGGACGGCGATCGGGATGTGCACGCCGTACGAGCCCTTGCCGCCCTCGTGGGTCAGCGATGCCACCGGGGAGGCGATGCCGTCGTTGGCGAGGCTGGTCGCCACGGTGACCATCGGGATGGCGTAGCGGGTGGCGGCGTACTTGGCGGTGTCGATGGTCTTGCCGCCGCCGATGCCGACGACCGCGTCGTAGTGTCGGCGCCGGAGCTGGTCGCCCAGCTCGTTGGCGGAGTCGACGGTGCCGCCGGTCACGGTGAAGATGTCGGCCGAGCCGAGTGAGGGCCGGCAGAGGTCGGCGATCTTCTCGCCCTGCCCGGGGCCGACCACCACTGCGACGTCGCCGCCGCCGGAGATCCGCCGGTCGGCCAGCAGCGCGCCGAGGTTGGCCACCGCCCCTCGGCGGACCTCGATCGACAGCGGTGTGGTGACGGTGCGCGCTAGTAACGGCACGCGATCTCCCGCGCCCGGGCCAGGTCGTCGTGGTTGTCGACCTCCACCCAGGACACGTCACCGATCGGTGCGGCGCGTACCTCGCCACCCCGCTCGGCGAACTCCTGGTATCCGTCCTCGTAGTACAGGTTCGGGTCGCGCCGCCAGGTCGCCTCCAGCGCGTCGGCGAGCGGCCCGGCCACCTGCGGCTCGATCAGCGTCGCGCCGATGTACTCGCCGTACGCCTGCGCCGGGTCCATCAGCTTGGTGATCCGGGTGAGTTGCCCGGCGGCGTCGAAGGTGGTCTTCATCTCCTCCTCGGCCAGCGGCTTGAGGGTGTCGACCGCGAGCAGTACGCCGGGCCCGCGCTCGGCCAGCAGCGTCTTCTCGATGCTCACCGGGTGCACGGTGTCCCCGTTGACCAGCAGCACGCCCCGGGCGAACCAGTCGCGGGCCAGCCAGAGCGAGTACGCGTTGTTCCACTCCTCGGCCTTGTCGTTGTGCACGAGGGTGAGCGTCACGCCGTGGCGGCGTTCCAGGTCGGCCTGGCGTTCGCGGACCGCGTCCGCCGCGTAGCCGACCACCACGACGACGTCGGTCAGCCCCACCTCGGCGAGGTTACGCAGCGCGATGTCGAGGATGGTGATCTCGCCGTCCACCGGGACCAGCGCCTTGGGCAGCGTGTCGGTGTACGGGCGCAGGCGGCGACCGGCCCCGGCCGCCAGCACCATCCCGACCATGCCGACATCAGTTCCTGTTCTCACGGCGTTCACCGAAGGAGGATAGCGCCGCGCGTCGCCCGGCTGTCGGGGGTCAGCCGGGCAGGGCCGCCAGGTCGGCGAGGAAGGTCAGTCGCTCCTCGGCGGTCAGCGCCGTGTACGGTCCGGCCGCCCGCCGGTCGGTCTCCAGCTCGATGGCCTGCCACTGCGCCCCGTCGGTCAGCTCGGCGATGCTCGCCGGGGTGTGTCCGGCGGCCGTCCAGGCGTCGGTGTGCGCGTCGGCCCGGTGGTACCGCAGCGTGCCGAGCCGGTTGAGCAGCAGCACGCCCGACGGGGTGCCGTCCGGCTCGTACGGTGGGGCGACCGCGTCGAACGCGCCGGGACTGGGCACCGGTTCGTCGCCTCGGGGTGACAGGGCGGCGGCCAGCAGCCGCCCGGCGGTCTCGGCCGACCGCTGCACCCGGTCGTCGTGACCGGCCCAGAGTTCCTCGGTCACCTCGGCGTGTACCTGGTACAGCTCGGCGAGGAACGCGGTGCCGCGTTCGGTGGCGGTGAGCCCGCCGTCCGGCCGCCGGTGGATCATCCCGTACGCGACGTGCCGGTCCAGGGCGCGTCGACAGGCGACCGGGTCCCGGTACCGGGTGATCGCGGCGAATCCGGCCCCGTCGACCGAGCCGCCGGCCGCGAGGCGGGTCCGCATCTCCACCAGGAAGCTGGTGGCGGGCATGCCGCCGTACCGCTGGCTCAGTTCCGCTCCGCCGCCGTCCTGCCCGGCCTGTATCGCTGCGCGGACGACCCGGTCGAGGACGGGGGCGACCAGCGCCACGTACCGGTGCGCGGCGAGCCCGACGCTGTCGCTCACGAACCGGTCGGACCCAGGAGTTCGAAGGCCTCCTCGGCGATCCGCCGGATCAGCCCGTCGTTGACGTCGCGGTCCTCGTCGAGCAGGTCGAGGTCGGCCGGGCCGAGCCAGCGGTACTCGGTGTGCTTGCCGACCTCCAGGACCGGTGCGGTCAGGTCGCCGTCGACCCGGATCAGCCAGTCGCTCTCGACCCGGGCCAGGCCGTCGTCGCCGACGTACCGGTATTCGCCGACCAGCGCGATGATCTCCGAGACGCGCCAGCCGGTCTCCTCGGTGACCTCCCGGCGCAGCGCCTGTTCGACGGTCTCGCCGGGTTCGAGGTGGCCGCCGACGATGTCCCAACTGTTCGGGAAGAGGCGGCGGTGCGGCGAGCGGCGTTGGAAGAAGAGGCGCCCGTCGGGGTGGACGATCAGCGCTCCGGCGCAGCGCAGCGGCTCGGTGGACACCCCAAGAACAGTAGCCGCCGGGCCGAGCTGCGGCGATGTCCGCTCGGGCGGACTTGTCCGCTGGTGTGGACCGGTCGGACCGGGGGTATGGATTCTCTGCGGGCGCGGGCCGAGACGCGCACGCGAGGAGGTCGACATGCGCGGCGCGGACCAGTTGGTCGAGCAGCAGTACGCCATGCTCCTGCGACGGGACGTGGCCCGACTCCCCGACCTGTACGCCCGGGACGGGTACTACGCGATGCCGGGTGTGACGGTCCGGCCGGTCGAGTTGCCCGCCCTGCTGCGTACCTGGACGGGTGCCTTCCCGGATCTGCGGGTCGACGTGCTCGGCTCGGTGCGTACGGCCGGTGGGGCAGCGGTCGAGCGGCGACTCACCGGGACCCACACCGGTGTGCTGCACACCCCGTTCGGCACGGTGGCTCCCACCGGACGCACCGTCTCCTGGGAGGTGGTGGACATGGTCCGGGTGCGTCGGGGGCGCATCGCCGCCTGGCGGTCCTACTTCGACTGGGGACAGTTGATCGCCCTGCTCGGCCTGCACGTCGCCGGGCTGTCCCGGCAGCAGGCCCCGGACGGGTCGTTCGCCGACGAGCCCGCCGTCACCGCCGCACCCCGGGCGGTCGCCGCCTGATCGGTCGTCCGGCCTGACCTGGTACGCAGTCGGTCCGCGCGGGCGGGACGCCCGGTCCGCACCGGTTCACCCGACTCGGTGGCTCAGGATGCGGACATCGCCGTGCCGTACGCGTTCACCCGGCCGCCGCCCGTACGCTGAACAGCCATGACTGCCGAGCAGCTGATCTCCTTCGCCCGTGGCGCCCCCTCTCTGGACATCGTCGATGTCGAAGGGCTCAAGGCCGCCGCCGTCCGCGCGTTCGACGCCGATCCCGCCGGGGTGACCGCGTACGGCACCTCCGTCGGCTATCTGCCGCTGCGCCAGTGGGTCGCGGAGAAGCACGGGGTCACGGCCGAGCAGGTGCTGATCACCAACGGTTCGTTGCAGGCCGACGCCTTCCTCTTCGACCACCTGGTCCGGTCCGGTGACGCGGTGGTGGTGGAGCGGCCGACCTACGACCGGACCCTGCTCAACCTCCAGCGGATGGGTGCCGAGGTGCACGGCGTCACCATCCAGCCGGACGGCCTGGACACCGCCGAGCTGCGCAAGTTGCTGGAGTCCGGGGTACGGCCGCGCCTGGCGCACGTGATCCCGAACTACCAGAACCCGGCCGGCGTGACGCTCTCCGCGGACAAGCGGCGTGAGCTGCTCGACCTGGCCGCCGAGTTCGGCTTCACGATCTTCGAGGACGACCCGTACGCCGACGTCCGGTTCCGGGGCGAGCCGCTGCCGTCGATGCTGTCGATGGACACCCGGGACGTCGTGGTGCACGCCTCCAGCTTCACCAAGACGGTCTGCCCCGGCGTCCGGGTGGGGTACCTGGTCGGCCCGGCCGACCTGATCGCCGACATCGCGAAGAAGGCGACCAACCTCTACATCTCGCCGGGGATGGTGGCGCAGGCGATCGTGCACCAGTTCTGTGTCTCCGGGGACATCGCCCGGTCCATCGAGACGGTCCGGGCGGCGCTCGGCGAGCGGGCCGGTGCGCTGGCCGAGTCGCTGCGGCGGCACATCCCCGAGGCCCGCTTCGTGGAGCCGGACGGCGGCTACTTCCTCTGGGTCGAGCTGCCCGAGGACGTCCTCGTCGACAAGCTCGCCCCGGCGGCGGCCGAGCGCGGCGTCGCGGTGGTCAAGGGCAGCGACTTCGTGGTGGACGGTGGCCGGCACGCGCTGCGCCTGGCGTACTCGGCGGTGACCGCCGACCGCATCGACGAGGGCGTCCGGCGGCTGGCCGAGGCGATGGAGGCAGTCCGGGGGTGAAAATCTGTCGGGTTTCCGACAGAACGGCGATACCGGCGTGCCCGGGACTCCCGCTGTGGCGACTGGCGGCCCACAATGCTGCGAGCGTCCTTCACCACATGTCGTGCAGGTCACGCCGGTCCCGGCCGGCGTGACGCCGACGGCGCGGTGCGGCCCGGCCGGCTGCGGTGTGGTGTGACGCGGTCAGCACAACCCCCCGCCCCCAACGGCGCCGGGCGGGCCGGATCGCCCCCTCACCCCCCTGATGCGATCCGGTCCGTCCGGCGCCACCCCCCCGCCGCCGCGCCGCCGCCATGATCGGTACGGCGGCGTACCCTGCAAGCCGCAGCCGAGCGCGGACGGGGGGCGTGATGACGGAGCGGATGCAGCGGGAGGGGGCCGCCTCCACCGGCCGCGACCAGACCGATCCCCAGCCGGTCCCGTCGCCGCTCGCCCGGTCGCCGCGAGCCCGCGCCTGGTCGCCGGTACGCGCGGTGACCCGACGGCTCAACCCGGACGGGTCCCAGCGGGTGGAGGCCCCGGCGGGTCCACGGCGCAGTGCGGTGGTCGACTGCGCGCTCTATCTCGACGGGCGGCGGCAGGGCGGCGACTGCGGCTACGCCGAAGCGCTCGCCGAGGCGCGGCGCGCCGAGAACGGCTTCGTCTGGCTCGGGTTGCACGAGCCGGAGCTGGCCGAGATGAGCGAGATCGCCGCCACGTACGGGCTGCACGAGCTGGCCGTGGAGGACGCGGTCAAGGCGCACCAGCGGCCCAAGCTGGAGCGTTTCGGCGAGGTCAGCTTCCTGGTTCTGCGTACCGCGCGCTACTGCGAGCACACCGAGCTGACCGAGAAGACCGACGTGGTGGAGACCGGGCAGGTGATGCTCTTCATCGGCCCGCACTTCCTGATCAGCGTCCGGCACGGGGACGCCTGCCGGCTGGCACCGGTCCGCGAGGAGCTGGAGGCCCGGCGGGAGTTGCTGCTGCACGGCCCCTGGGCGGTCGCGTACGCGATCACCGACCGGGTCGTCGACCTGTACCTGGAGGTCGCCGACCAGCTTGAGGACGACATGGACGTGCTGGAGACGGAGGTCTTCGACCGGCAGGCCAGTGGCCGGATCCAGCGGATCTATCAGATGAAGCGGGAACTGGTCGAGTTCAAGCGGGCGGTGATGCCGTTGCAGCGGCCGTTGCTCGCGCTCACCGCCCAGATGAGCCGCGAGGTGCCCAAGGAGGTCCGTCGCTACTTCCGCGACGTGCAGGACCACCTGAGCCGTACGGTCGAGCAGGTCAACTCGTACGACGACCTGTTGAACTCGATCCTCCAGGCCCGACTGGCCCAGGTGACCGTCGACCAGAACAACGACATGCGCAAGATCGCCGCCTGGGCCGCCATCGCGGCGGTGTGGACGGCGATCGCCGGGATATACGGCATGAACTTCGAGTTCATGCCCGAGCTGAAGATCGTGTACGGCTACCCGGTGGTGCTGGCGTTGATGCTCACCATCTCGCTGACGCTTTACCGGTGGTTCCGCCGCAACGACTGGCTCTGACCCCCGCAGCCCGCCCGCCCCGCCGGAGGTGGCGGGGCGGAGGCGGGACCGGGAGATCAGGCGCGACCGTTGGACTTGCTGGGCGACTTGCTCAGAGCGGTGGTCAGGTCGTCGGCGGGCCGACCGTTGGTGGTCCGGGCACCCTCGGCGACCGACGGCACCTTGTCCGTCGGCGTCACCGGGGACGGCTTGGGCGGCGTGGTGGTCGACGCGCTGTCGCCGGAGACCACCGCCGAGCTGCCGGCACCGGTCGACGCCTTGGCCACACCCGACGGGGCGGTCGTACGCACCTCGATGGTCTCCACCTCGTCGCGCATCGGCTCCAGCGTCGTGGTCGCGTCGTACTCGGTCCACTCCTGCTGCTCGCGGTGGCGTCGCAGGGCGATCGCACCGGCCAGCCCGGCCACCACACCGGCGGCGAGCATGCCGGCCAGCATGGTCCCGCTGCGACGGGACTTCTTCCGCTTCATCTTCTTCATGTTCTTCGCCTTGACCTTCCTGGCGGCCGCGGCCTGCTTGGCGACGACCTTCTTGCCGGACGCGGCCCGGCCGGCGGCCTCGGCCTGTGCGTGACGCACGGCCAGGGCCAGCGGCGCCATCGCGGCGGCCGTGGTGGCGAGGCCGCTCGCGGCGCGGTCGCGGACCAGCACCGCGGTCGGTGCCACCGCGTCGCGGGCCGTCTGGACCCGAGGGCCGACGGTGGACCCGGCTCCCTTCGCCGCGTGCGTGGCGGCCAGCCTCAGGTGACCGATCCCCCGATTGAGCTCGGCCCGGGCCAACTGCCCCTCAGTCCTGCGGCGCCCGATTCCAAACACGGTCCCACCTCCTGGGAGTTGCTTCGTCTCATCCTCCACCTTCGGATGCCTCCGCATGTCCAGATCGGGCACATGGGAGGATCCGCAAGGAACTGACCAACGAGTAAGGAGTACCCGTGGCCGAGGCTGTCTACGCCACCTTGCACACCAACGCCGGCCCGATCCGGCTGGAACTCTTCCCCAACCACGCGCCGAAGACGGTTCGCAACTTCGTCGACCTGGCCGAGGGCACTCGTGAGTACACCGACCCGCGGACCGGCAAGCCGGGCAACGGCCCGTACTACGACGGCACCATCTCGCACCGCGTGATCAGCGGATTCATGGTGCAGATGGGCGACCCGACCGGCACCGGTCGGGGTGGTCCGGGCTACACCTTCGCCGACGAGTTCCACCCCGAGCTGCGGTTCGACCGGCCGTACCTGCTGGCGATGGCGAACGCCGGGCCCGGCACCAACGGCTCGCAGTTCTTCATCACGGTGTCGCCGACGCCGCACCTGAACAACCGGCACACCATCTTCGGGGCGGTGGCCGACGAGCAGTCCGCGAAGGTGGTCGACTCGATCGCCAACACGCCGACCGGTCCCAGCGACCGGCCGCTCCAGGACGTGGTCATCGAGCGCATCGAGATCGAGCGGCAGCCGGCCTGACACCGGCCGTCTCAGGTGGTGCCCGCCGCCCGGGCCTGGGCGCGGCGGGCACCGACCGGCCGTACGTCGCCTGACCCGTCTCACCGGTGGCCCGAGGTACCTTTGCTCGCATGACTGAGCGCTCGGGCACCTGGAGCACCCGGTGAGCGAATCCCCGCCGACCACCCCGGTCTGTTACCGCCACCCCGGCCGGGAGACGTACGTCCGGTGCACCCGGTGCGACCGGTCGATCTGCCCGGACTGCATGAACGAGGCGTCGGTCGGGTTCCAGTGCCCGGAGTGCGTGGCACAGGGCCGCCGGAGCACACGACCGGCGCGCACCGCCTTCGGTGGCGGTGAGACCGGTCGGCTCGGGTACGTCACCAAGACGCTGATCGGCATCAACCTGATGGTGATGCTGATCTCCATCGCCTCCGACCGGGGCGGGGACGCGGCGGCCGGAGGCAGCGGCTTCGGCGGCCTGCTCGGCGGGAGCACCCCGCTGACCGAGTGGGGTGCGGTGCTCGGCCGGGCGATGTTCCTCGACGGCAGCATCGGCGGCATCGCCGAGGGCCAGTGGTATCGCCTGGTCACCGCGATGTTCCTGCACTACGGCGTGGTGCACCTGCTGCTGAACATGTGGGCGCTCTGGGTCCTCGGCCGGTCCCTGGAGGCGGTGCTCGGGCCACTGCGCTTCATCGCGCTCTATCTCATCGCCGGCTTCGGCGGCAACGTCGCGGTGTACGTGTTCAGCGCCCCCAACCAGATGTCAGCCGGTGCCTCCACCGCCATCTTCGGGCTGTTCGCGGCGACCTTCGTGATCATGCGTCGGCTGGGTCGGGACACCTCGGCGATCGTGCCGATCCTGGTGATCAACCTGATCTTCACGTTCACCGTGCCGCAGATCTCGATCGCCGGTCACCTGGGCGGTCTGGTCTTCGGCGCGTTGATGGCGCTGGTGCTGGCGTACGCACCCCGGTCCCACCGGACGCTGGTGCAGGTCACCGGCGGCTCGTTCCTGCTGGTGGTGCTGCTGGTGCTGGCCCTGTTCCGCACCTTCACCCTGCTCGGCTGAGCCCATCGCCCGTGACCGGCCCGCGACACGCGGCGGGCCGGTGCGGGCTCAGCCGGTCGTCGGGCGGGCGGCCCGCAGCGCGTCGGCCACCTCGTCGGGGTCGGTGTCCAGGTCCTGCCGGCTGAACAGGTGCAGCGACTCGCCGGTGTCGATCTCCAGCACCGGCCCGCTCACCCCGCGCCCGGCCCGGCGGTTCACCTCGATGGTCTCGATCGTCGACCAGGGCAGGTGCCGCCGCGCGGTCCACCACCCCGTCGGCACGGTGACGCCGTCGGCGTCCACGGCGAGCCGGACCGGTGCGACGAGGTCCCGTACGCCCCAGGCGACGAGGGCCGCGCCGGCCAGTACGCCGAGCGCCGGCCGGAGCAGGTCGCCGTCGGCGAGCAGGAGTCCCAGGGCGAGTACGCCGCCCGCACCGACCAGCTTGAGGATCGGCAGCGCGGGGCGTACCCGCCACTGCCGGGCGACCGTCTCGAACGTCACCCGACCAGCATGCCAGCGCGGCAGGTGACCGGCATGCCGGTGCCCACGGGCGGCGACGTCGCCGCGTCGGCGGCGTAGGATCGGGAACAGCCCAGGTTACCGGGGAGTAGACATGAGTGACGCGGTTATCGTCGGCGCGGTGCGTACCCCGGTCGGGCGGCGCAAGGGCAGCCTGGCCACGGTCCACCCGGTGGACCTGTCGGCGCACGTGCTGCGTGCCCTCGCCGAACGCACCGGCATCGACCCGACGCTCGTCGACGACGTGGTCTGGGGCTGCGTCTCCCAGGTCGGCGAGCAGTCGTGGAACGTGGCCCGCAATGCCGTGCTCGCGGCCGGCTGGCCCGAGTCGGTGCCCGGCACCACGGTGGACCGGCAGTGCGGCTCCAGCCAGCAGGCCCTGCACTTCGCCGCCGCCACCGTGCTCTCCGGACAGGCCGACCTGGTGGTGGCCGGCGGTGTCGAGTCGATGACCCGGGTGCCGATGGGTTCCAGCGCGGCGGGCGGGCTGCCGTTCAGCGGCCAGATCCTGGCCCGCTACCGGGGTGTCGAAGGGGTCGCCGAGGACTCGCCGCTGCCGTTCAACCAGGGCGTCGGCGCGGAGCTGATCGCTCGGCGCTGGCGGCTGTCCCGGACCCAGCTCGACGAGTTCGCGCTGGCCAGCCACGAGAAGGCCGCCGCCGCCCAGGACGCCGGGGCGTTCGAGGCCGAGCTGACCCCGGTGCCGCTGGCCGACGGCGGGAAGTTCACCGCTGACGAGGGCATCCGCCGGGAGACCTCGCTGGAGAAGCTCGGCGAACTGGCCACCCCGTTCCACCCGGAGGGCGTGGTCACCGCCGGTTCGGCCTCGCAGATCTCCGACGGCGCGGCGGCGCTCGCGGTCACCACCAGCGAGTGGGCCAGCCGGCACGGCCTGCGTCCGTTGGCCCGGGTGCACACCGCCGTGGTCGCCGCCGACGATCCGGTCACCATGCTCACCGCGCCGATCCCGGCCACCGCGAAGGCGCTGCGCCGCGCCGGGCTGGGCATCGAGGAGATCGGGGTGTACGAGGTGAACGAGGCGTTCGCCCCGGTGCCGCTGGCCTGGTTGGCGGAGACCGAGGCGGACCCGGAGCGGCTCAATCCTCGCGGCGGTGCCATCGCGCTGGGGCACCCGCTCGGCGGGTCCGGTGCCCGGATCATGACGACGATGCTCGCCCACATGCGCGACAACGGGGTGCGCTACGGCTTGCAGACCATGTGCGAGGGCGGCGGGATGGCCAACGCCACCATCGTCGAGCTGCTCTGACCCGTACGCGGTAAAAACCCGTCGCGGGCCGACTCCGGTGGGGTTAGCGTGCCCCCGTGACCGCCGCGACCGCACCGTACACCGACTGGGACGACCGGACGTGGCGCGCCGCCGCGTGGGAGTGGGTGGCCGAGGCGCTCGCCCGCACCGGGCAGCGGATAACCGGCCCGGTCGAGCCACGCGTCCGACCGTGGGCGCTGATCTGGCGGGTGCCGACCGACGCCGGTGACGTGTGGTTCAAGGCGAACGCGGCGGGGACCGGCTTCGAGACGGCACTGACCGCAGCTCTGGCCCGGCTGGCACCCGGACGGGTGCTCGACCCGATCGCGGTGGACACCCGGCGGCGCTGGGCGCTGTTGCCGCACGGCGGCGCGACGCTGCGCGAGGCGCTGACCGGCGAGCCGGACCCGGCCCGGTGGGAACGGATCCTGCCCGAGTACGCCGACCTGCAACGGGCCACCGCCGCGCACGTCGACGAACTGCTCGGTCTCGGCGTACCCGACCATCGCCCGGAGGCACTGCCGGGGCACCTCGCCGAGTTGCTCGACGACGGTGCGGCGCTGCTGCTGGACACTCCGGACGGCCTGACCACCGAGGCCCGCGACCGGCTGCGGTCCCGGCTGCCCGAGTACGCGCAGCGGTGCCGGTTGCTGGCCGAGGGGCCGATCGGGCCGACCGTCCAGCACGACGATCTGCACGACGGGAACGTCTTCGTGACCGGCGACGGTCACCGCTTCTTCGACTGGGGCGACGCCTCGGTGGCGCACCCGTTCGGCACGCTGCTGGTGGCGCTGCGGTCGGTCGCGTACGTCAACGGTCTGGACGCCGGGGACCCGGCGCTGGGTCGGCTGCGCGACGCGTACCTGGAGCCGTGGACGGACCGTTGCGACCGTCCGACCCTGCTCCGGCTCGCCGAGACGGCGGCCGGGGTGACCATGGTCAGCCGGTCGTTGTCCTGGCGTCGGGCGCTGGACACCACCGACCCGAGTCGCGCCGAGTTCGCCGCCAGCGTGCCCGGGTGGCTCGACGAACTACTGGTCACCGAGTTCGCCTGAGCGCGTCGCGAGAGCCGGTCGAGAGGGGCTCGGCCGGGTTGCAAGACGTAACGTGGAATTTGCAAAAAGCATGTCGGTGAGCCACGTCACCCAGCGAACATCGTCGTTGGGCAGGTCATGGACGTCTTCTCCCGAACGTTCCTCCCGGCCGCCTCCGAGGCCGGCCTGGCGGTGCAGACCGCCACGCGACACATGCCGGTGTTCCGTCGCTGTGTGGGCTCCGGCGACGCCACCATCCTGGTCACCCGGTGCAGCCGACCCGATCGGCCGATGTCCGGGGACTACCTCCTCCTACTCACCCATCGACGGCTGGTGGTGACCCGGCAGACGCCGGTGCTGCACCGCCTGCGACTGCACCTCAACGCCGAACTCCGCGAGCTGAGCCACGTCACGTGGAGCCCCGACCCTCGGCTGCACTCGGTGGAGTTGGCTGCCACCGCGATCGACGGGATCCGTGAGCGGTTCCTGATCCGCACCCAGTTCCCGAAGCAGGTGTGGCAGCTCGACGCGCTGCTCAACCACGCGTTCCGCACCCGGGTACGCAGCGCGCTGCCCCGGATCGTGGCCACCGTCGCCGAGACGCCCGCCGCCACCCGGCCGACCACGCTGCATCCCGCCGTGGCCCGCTGACGCAGGACGGCCCGAACGCCACTGCGACTGCGGTGGTTCAGCGCTCCGCCGGCACGGCGTAACCCACGTGGTCCCGGAACTCGAACCGCCAGCCGGGCGGCACGAGATCCGCGCAGAGTCGGCGGCTGCCGGTGCAGACGATGGCATCCATCGCCGCCGGGTCGGCCGCCGGCCGGTGGTCCAACACCGACTGGAGCGCCGACAGCTCCGGTGACCCGCCGTCGGCGTCCCGCAGCAGCAGCCACCACGGGTACTCCCAGTCGTCGTTGCGCTGGGACAGACCGATCCGCTGGGCGTCGGCGGCACGCACCGCGTCGGCCGCCCAGCGGTACTCCTCCGCCCACTGCGGTCGTCGCAGGAAGCGGCTCTCCCAGTCCGACGTGGTGAATACCGAGCCTTCGCCGACGAGTCGGCGCGGGAAGCCGTACGACACCGCGAGCACGCCGGCCAGCGCGCAGGTGGCCAGCACCGTCACCGTGAGCGTCGCGGCGATCGGCCGCCGGGCACTCCGGCCGGCACCGGCGTTCCGGCTCGACCGGCGCAGCACGGCGTCGAGCCAGAGCCCGGCCAACGGCACCGAGGCGGCCAGGGCGTAGAGGATCAACCGGTTGCCCCAGGGCTGCCATTTGATCATCGCGGTGTGCAGCACCACCGCGACCACCACCACCAGTGCGTACGCGCGCAGCGCACCGGCCGTCTCCGGGCTGACCCGGGCCGGACGACGCAGTGCCGCCACGGCACCGATCAGCACCAGCGCACCGGCCAGCGGGAAGGCCACCCGGTCCTCGTCCGGATACCAGGACGGCACCGGGAAGACCTCCCGCCCGAACGTGATCGCCCGGTCCTGCGGGTCCACGCCGAGCAGACCGGCCACGCCGACGATCGCCGCGGCGGAGGCGTTCCGGAGCGGGGCCAGCGGGGTGTCCAGCGCGGTGTGTCCGATGCGGAGCGCGTTCACCACCACCGACAGCGGGTCGTGCCGCTCCATCGGCACCGACTCGCGCAGCCGCTCCGGCCCGAGCGGGTGGCCGAACTCGACGTACACTCGGCCCAGGAACGGGCCGACCACGGCGGCGGCGACCAGCAGGATCAGCGCCGAGGCGCCGACCGTCCGGGCGGTCGGGGCGGCCGGGAGCCGACGCTCCGCGCCCGGCCGGTCCAGGTACGCCAGCCGGAGCTGACCCAGTCCCCAGAGCACCAGCAGCGGGCCGACCGCGAGCAGGCCGCTGGTCTTGGTCACGGCGGTCAGTCCGGTGGCCGCCCCGAGCGCGAGCAGTTCGCCGAATCCGGCGCGGTGACGCAGCCCGTCCAGGGCGACCGTGGCCGCGCACACCACCCAGGCGGCGCAGACCAGGTCGGTCTGGGTGCTGGTCGCCTGGAGCGTCACCATCGGCGTGGTGGCCAGCACGAAGACGGTGAGCAACTGGGCCCGTCGGGCGCCGCCGAGCTGCGCGGTCACCCGGGCGACCGCGATCAGGCAGAGCACCCCGGCGGCCCACTGCACCAGGTGGTGGAGCGCGTCGCCGCCGGTGAACAGGCGCAGGTGCAGCAGCAGGTACTCGGCACCCGGCGGGATGGTGACCTGCCGGTGGATCGCGGTGGCCCAGAGCGACAGGTCGCCCTGCGCCACCCAACGCTCCACCTTGGGCAGGTGATAGGTCTGCGAGTCGAAGTTGTTCGGCGCGGAGAGCAGGGCGATCAGCAGCTCGACCAGGACCAGCCCGACGACCACCCCGGCCAGCAGCCGTTCACCGCGACTCGCCGTACGCCAGAAGTCGGTGATTGACGCGCGCCAGCCGGGCTCCGCCGGGCGGTCCTGCGGGCCGGACGTGGTGGGTTCGACGGTGGTGACCGTACCGACGGCGGCCGGGGTGTCCGACGCTCCGGCGAGGACACCCGCCGAGGACGTCGTGGCGGGACGGCCACCGACCGACACCGCGTCGGAGGTGGCACGTGCGGCCTCCCGGGTCCGGCTGGTCGCCACGCGTCGCCGTGCGGCGAAACCGGCAGCGGCGAGGAAGAGGAGCCACGCCACTGCGAACGCGGGCGCGGTCAACATCCCCAGTGCACCGAGCACCTCGACGGTCAGCACCGCGAAGGCGCCGACGGCGAGACTCGCTCGGATCACCGTCAGCCGCCGTGGCGCGGTGTCACGCACGGACCGTGGCCGCAGTGCCACCGTCAGCGCGACGACGGCGACGACGGGGGCGAGGACGAACGGGAAGCCGGCGGCCGACATGGCCGGAAGTAAACACCATCGGCCTGAGTGCCCGACGGTCGATCTCCTGAGGCGGTCGCCACCACAGGACCGACCTGCCGGGGCTACGCTATGGCCGACACACTGCCGCCCTCGTGGAGATTCCCGTGAAGCTGTCGATCCTCATGCCGGTCTACAACGAGGAAGAACGCATCGCGGATGCCCTCAAGCAGGCGCTGGCGGTCGAGTACCCGTGCGAGATCGAACTCGTGGTGGTCGATGACGGCAGCCGTGACGGCACCGGTGAGGTCCTGGACCGGGCCGACGACGCGCGTCTGCGCGTGATCACCCACCAGCGCAACGCCGGCAAGGGCGCGGCCATCCGGACGGCGGTCGCCAACGCCGAGGGTGAGTACATGGTCATCCTCGACGCGGACCTGGAGTACGACCCGCAGGACATCCCCAAGCTGCTCGCCCCGGTGCTCGACGGCCGGGCGACCGTGGTCTACGGCAATCGGACCTTCGGCAGCCACAGTGCCTACAGCTTCTGGTACGTGATGGGCAACAAGGGCGTCACCATGGCGGCCAACGTGCTGTTCAACTCCTACATCGGCGACCTGGAGACCTGCTTCAAGCTGATGCCGGTGGAGCTCTACCGCTCGCTGGACGTGCGGTCCCGGGGTTTCGGCATGGAGGCCGAGGTGACCGGCAAGCTGTTGCGTCGCCGGATCCGGCCGTACGAGGTGCCGATCAGCTACCGGGCCCGGGGCCGCGAGGAGGGCAAGAAGATCACCTGGCGGGACGGCGTCGAGGCGATCTGGATCCTCGGTCGCGAGCGCACCCGCCGCCGTTCCGGGAGCGGCCCCGCCGCCTGACGCGGCGATCGGGGCGAGGACGACGGCGGGCGGCTCTCAGACCAGAGCCGGGGCGAGGAATGCGGTCACCTCCCGGTGCAGGCCCGCCACGTCCAATCCGTGCCAACGGGTGTGGTCGTCGGCCGAGCCGTACCGGCGCAGCTCGTCGCGTCCCACGCCGAGTGCGAGGAGCCGGTGCGGTCGGTCCGCCAGTGCCGCCGTGACCACCCGGGTCGAGGTGCCCGCCAGGTAGGGCTCGACCAGGATCACCTCGGTCCCGGCGAGCGCCCGCAGACCGGCGGTGTCGAACGGGCGCGGGCGATGCGTGTACGCCACCGTGACCGGCAGGTCCGCTGCGGCTGCCACCGCCGCGTCCAACACCGGGCCGACCGCGACCAGCAGCGGCGCGCCCGGTCCCGCGTCGCGCACCACCACCAGCTCGCCGTCACCGCCGTACGGCCGCGCGTTGTGCAGCGTCGACAACCGCAGGTACGCCGAGGCGTCCCCGGCGACCGTGGCGCGCAGCAGACCGGGCACCTCGGCCGGGTGCCCCGGCACGTGCACCGTCCAGCCGGACAGGGTGTCGAACAGCGCCACGTCGGCCGGGCTCAGGTGGGTACGTCCGGCCGCCGCCCGGTCGTACGACGCACCCACGCTGACCAGCACCGCGTGTGCCGCCTGGTGGTCGAGGTCGAGCTTGATCTGCTCGTACGCCCGCTCCACCAGGAACGGTGCGTAGCTGTGCACGATCGGCCGTAACCCGGTCAGCGCCAGCCCGCCGGCCACCCCGAGCATCAACTGCTCCCGGATGCCGACGTTGAGCACCCGGTCGGGGTGCCTTCGGGCGGCCGGGGCGAACGCGTCGGCGGAGATGTCGGCGAGCACCAGCGCGGTCCGCGGATCCTCGGCCAGCAGGTGCGTGGTGGTCTCGATGAAGCTGTCCCGCATGGCTACTCCCCGCTCTCGACGACCGCGACGACGACGTGCGGCCGGTGTCCGTGGTGCCCGGTCAGGGCGGTGTGCAGCGCGTCGTGGTCCCGTCCGTCGACCGTGGCGGCGGTCCACCCGTTCACCGTGAACCGGGTGGCCACGCCACCGGGCCAGCCGTGGGTGGCGGAGGAGTTGTCGACCACGATCGCGGTCAGGTTCGGCAGGCCGGTCGCGCCCGCGTACGCGATCGCCTCGTGGTTGGAGCCCTCGTCCAGCTCGGCGTCACCGAGCAGGGCGTACACCCGAGTGTCGAGCAGTCCCTGGGCGCGTAGCCCGAGCGCGGTTCCGACGGCCAGCCCGAGACCGTGCCCGAGCGAACCGGAGCCGATCTCGACGCCGGGGACCAGCGTCCGGTCCGGGTGGTCGCCGAGCCGGCTGTCCGGCCCGCCCTGGTCGTCCAGCCAGTCGAGCGGCACGAACCCCTTGGCGGCGAGCACCGCGTAGTAGCCGGCGACCGCGTGTCCCTTGGAGAGCAGGAAACGATCACGAGCCGGGTCGTCGACGGTGTCCGGGGTGATCCGGAGGATCCGGTCGTAGAGCACCCAGAGCACGTCGACGGTCGAGTGGACGTTGGCACCGAACACGCGGCCGGCACGGATCCGCTCCAGCAGCGGGGCGACCGGCGACCGGCCGTCGAGCGGCGCGGCGGCCTCGGCGACCCGGGCTGTGGTGGCGAGAGTAGTCATGCGGATACCCTGCAAGTTGAAGTCAGGTTCAACTCAAGGCGGTGTGATGCAGGAAGCCCTCACCATCGGTCAGCTCGCCGACCGCAGCGGCGTGGCACAGTCGGCGCTGCGCTACTACGAGCGGATGGGACTGATCCGGGCCGACCGCACCGGCGGCAACCAGCGCCGCTACCACCGAGGCGAGCTACGCCGGGTCGCGTTCATCCGGATCTCGCAGCAGGTCGGCATCTCGCTGGACGAGATCCGGGCCGCACTCGACTCGCTGCCGGCCTCCCGTACGCCCACCGCCGAGGACTGGACGCAGCTCTCCGCCGCGTGGCGGGACCGGCTGGACCAGAAGATCAGGCTGCTCGCCAAGCTCCGCGACGATCTCGACGGTTGCGTCGGCTGTGGGTGCCTGTCACTCCAGCGCTGCGCACTCAACAACCTCGACGACCGGCTCGGCGCAGAGGGCCCCGGCCCCCGACTGACGCTGCCGAACACCCCGGCCTGTCAGACGTCGCTGCCGCCCAGCGCGGTGAGCAGCTAGCCGACGGTGAGCAGCACCTTGCCGAGGTGCTCGTTCGACTCGACCAGCCGGTGCGCCTGCGCCACCTCCCTGATCGGCAGCCGCCGGTCCACGACCGGGCGGACCCGCGCCGCCTCCACCAACGGCCAGACCTCGTCGCGTACCCCCTGCACGATGGCGGCCTTCTGGTCCAGCGGACGGGCCCGCAGCGCGGTGGCCGCCACCGTGCCGCGCTTGGCCAGCAGCGCGCCCAGGTCCAGCTCGGCCTTGCGGCCACCCTGCATCCCGATCACCACCAGCCGCCCGTCCGGAGCCAGCGCGGCCACGTTCCGGCCGAGGTAGGACGCGCCCATGATGTCGAGTACGACGTCCGCGCCCCGCCCGTCGGTGACCCGCCGGACCTCCTCCACGAAATCCTGCTCCCGGTAGTCGACCAGGTGCACCGCACCCAGCTCACGCAACCGGGGATGCTTGGCCGCCCGCGCGGTCGCCACCACCCTGGCACCGAGCGCGGTACCGAGCTGAATCGCGAACGTGCCGATGCCGCTGCCACCACCGTGCACCAACAACGTCTCGCCCGCCGACAGCCGGGCCACCTGGACCACGTTCGACCAGACCGTGCACGCCACCTCGGGCAGCGCGGCAGCGTCGACCAGGTCCACCCCCGCCGGCACCGGCAGCAACTGCCCCGCCGGCACGGCCACCCGCTCCGCGTACCCGCCGCCGGCCAGCAACGCACAGACCTCGTCACCGACCCGCCACCCGGAGACGTCCGCACCGGTGGCGCTCACCACACCCGAACATTCCAGTCCCGGGTACGCGGGCGCGCCCGGCGGCGGCGGATAGTGCCCCTGCCGTTGCAGCAGATCCGCCCGGTTCACCGCAGTGGCCCGCACGTCGACGATCACCTCGTCCGGCCCCGGCTCCGGATCGGGCACCTCGTCCCAGCTCAGCACCTCCGGCCCACCGGGCTCGGCAATCACGATCGCGCGCATGGCCCAGTCTTACCCGATCATCCCGCCGTTCCACGCCCGGCCCCGCGCCGACATGCCCTGGCCCGGCTCCGCGCCGACATACCCTGGCACGGCCCCCGCCCCGCCCCGGCCCCGGCCCGCCCCGGCCCCGCCCCGGCCCGCCCCGGCCCGCCCCGCCCCGGCCCGGCCCGCCCCGCCCCGGCCCGCCCCGGCGCCGCGCAGACACGCTCCGGCCGCGTCTCGGACCGGCGGAAAACGTGCCGACCCGGACACTGTGGAGGCACCCGACCGCCCGCCGCGACGCTCATCCCGGGTCGGGTGGCTCACCCCATCGCCGATCCGCCGGACGTGGCAGACTATGCACGGCCGCGCCGTGCGTGGCACCGGGAGGGTTCGCCTAGTGGCCGATGGCGCTGGTCTTGAAAACCGGTAAGGCAGCGATGTCTTCGTGGGTTCGAATCCCACACCCTCCGCTCACCTGCCACGCGCACCCGCACCCGTCCACGCGCCCCACACGCCCCCCGGGGCACCCCCCCCCCCCACGCCGCACCATGGGCATGCCCGCCGCGATCATGGACTTGTGGCACGCGAATAGTGGCTGATGCCCCACTTCGACTTCGCCACGACTCCATGATCGGCGGGGCGAGGCGGGGCGGGGTGGGGGCGGGGCGAGGTGGGCGGGGCGAGGTTGAGGCGGGTGGCGGTGTGGGAGCGGGAGTGGACGGCGGTGGCGGCGAGGCGGCGAGATGGTCGCTGCCTCAGCGCTGCGGTGGGCGTACCTGCTGGTTCTCGCGGATCTTCTGGGTGGCGAGGCGGTCCAGGGCCCGGCGGCGCTCGTCGGGTCGGGGCTGCTCGTCGTCGCGGTCACGTACGGCGTCGACGGCTGCGGTGACGAAGTCGCGCCAGATGCCGGCCACGGATCTCCCTAGCTCGATGGGTGCCAGGCTGACAACCCGGGTGAGCGGCCTTCGGTTACGGCGGACACCTCGCGTTTTCCCGGTTGGCGCCGCGCGACAGGGTATGAAGGGGGACGCAGAACACCACTTCCACCGGAAGGACCTGTGTCGATGACCCTGGAACGCCCCATCGCCCCGGACCCGTACGAGCTGCTGCCGACCGTCGCCTCGTTCACGCTGACCAGCGACGACGTGCACAACGGTGAGCCGATGGACGCGGCGCACGCCCACGACAGCACCGGTGGGGGCAACGTGTCGCCGCACCTGGCCTGGTCGGGTTTCCCGGCGGAGACCAAGGGCTTCGTGGTCACCTGTTTCGATCCGGACGCGCCGACCGGCAGCGGGTTCTGGCACTGGGTGCTGGTCAATCTCCCGGCCGACGTGACCGAGTTGCCGCGTGGTGTCGCCGAGGGCGACCTGCGGGGCGCGTTCAGCGTCCGCAACGACTACGGCGCGCAGGGGTTCGGCGGTGCCGCGCCGCCGGCCGGTGACCGGCCGCACCGGTACGTCTTCGCGGTGCACGCCCTGGACGTGGAGCGCCTGGACCTCACGCCGGACGCCACCCCGGCCTACGTCGGCTTCAACCTGGCCTTCCACACCCTCGCCCGGGCCACCATCCGCCCCACCTACCAAATCACCCCCTGACTCACCCGCTGGCAAGCCGCGTTGATCAAGAGCTTTTCGCCATCGATCCCGACTGGGAGTGGCACAAACTTCTTGATCAACGCGGCGAGCGGGCGGCGGGTGGGCGGCGGTGGGTGGGTGGTGGGCCGCCCGGGGGGAGGGGGCGTTAGGCGGGGGTGCGGGCTACGGCGAAGACGGACTGGCCGAAGGGTGGGCGGGCGACCTGCTCGGCGGCCTTGGTGGCGGGGAGGACGAGGGTGTCGTAGACCTTCACCATCGGGCCCTCCTTCGGCATCAGCCGGAAGACCTTGGTGGCCATGAAGTAGCCGATCAGGCCGAGCGCGTTCGCGTAGTGGATCTTCTCCACCCGCAGACCGGCCTCGGTCATCGCGGCGGAGAGCGTCTTCTTGGTGTAGCGGCGCACGTGGCCGGTGGCGATGTCGGCCGGGCTCATCGCGAACTGGAACGCCGGGACGATGATGACCACCGCTCCGCCGGGGCGGACCAGTTGGCCCATCGTGCGCAGCGCCTCCACGTGGTCCTCGATGTGCTCCAGCACGTTGTACGACACCGCCGCGCTGTAGTCGCCCCGCTCCGTGTTGGGCAGCAACATCTGGCGCACCTCGATGGAGGGCTGGTCGGCCAGGCGCTCCTTGAGCGCGACCAACCGGTCCGGGTCGGCCTCGGTGGCCGTGAACCGGGGAAAGTGCTCGGCCCACTCAAGGGCGTAGTCGCCGAGCCCGCTGCCGATCTCGATCGGGTTGTCGCCCAGGTAGGGCACGGCCAGCTCGACGAACCAACGTCGGTGGTTGACCGCGGTGGCGAGGCCCTCCAGAACCTCGGACTGCACGCGCTGATCCCCAGTGATTTCTGCCATGCGTCGATTCCTCACGATACGACTCGACCCCGCGCCAGGACCGACTGAGTGAACCATCCGCCTGGAGGGCGGGAATATCGGGGCCCGCGGTGGCCGAATTACGGTCGGGTAGCTGCACGATCGGTGGTGGTCAGCGAACTCGGGAGATGTTACGCCAGTGGCTCGAAGGCCGCACGGTGGCCCGGTACGCCGACTACGCTCCGAATTACCATGACTACTCCTGAATCGGGCCGCTCCGCCGACGAGTCCGAGGCGCCGGGGGTGCTGGCCGGGCCGCCGGAAGATGGTCATCGGCCCAGCTCAGGGCGGTGGAAGGATGTCGCCGCCGTGGTGAGCTTCGCGGTGCTCGGCTTCTGGATCACCGCGCGGATGTGGCTCAACCCGGCCGACGGTATTCGCGACAATCAGACCGATATGGCCCAATTTCAGTGGATGATGGCGCACGGTGCGCGAGTGGTCACCGAATTCGCGTACCCGTTCTCCTCGGATCGGATGAACGTGCCGGAGTCCGTCAATCTAATGGCGAATACTTCCGTTTTATCCGTTTCACTGCCGATGACGCCGGTGACGCTACTGTTCGGCACCCGTACGTCGTTTCTGCTCTTCCTCACGCTCGGGATGATCGCCACGGCCACGGCCTGGTACTTCGTGCTCTCCCGGGTCCTCGTCGGCTCGCGCGGCCCGGCCTGGTTGGGTGCCGCCTTCTGCGCGTACGCCCCGGCGATGGTCTCGCACGCCAACGCGCACCCGAACATCGTCTCGCAGTTCGTGGTGCCGCTGATCGTCTGGCGTACCGTGCGGCTCGCCGAACCCGGTCGCTGGCTGCGCAACGGCGTCCTGCTCGCCCTGGTGATCGTCTGGCAGGCGTTCCTGAACCTGGAGATCCTGCTGATGGCCGCGATCGGTGTCGGCGTGGTCGTGGTGGCGCTGGCGATCGCCCGACCCGACCTGCGCGCCCGGACCCGTCCCTTCCTCGCCGGACTCGGTGTCGCCGCCGCGGTCGCGCTCGTGCTGCTGGCGTACCCGCTCTACGTCCAGTTCTTCGGGCCCGGCGCATACAACGGCCTGTCCTGGCTGATCCGGGGCTACTCCACCGACCTGGCCTCGTTCTTCACCTACGCCCGGGAGTCGGTGGGCGGGGACGCGCTCAGCGCGGCCCGGCTGGTCAAGAACCCCACCGAGGAGAACGCCTTCTTCGGGTGGCCGCTGGTGATCCTGGTGGCGGCGGTGGTGTGGTGGCTGCGGCGCAATCCGGTGGTGATCGCGTTGGCCGGGCTGGGGCTGGTCTTCGCGGTGCTCTCGCTCGGGCGGGAGGTCCGCTTCGACGGCCGGGGCACCGGGATACCCGGCCCCTGGGCCGTGCTGGAGGACCTGCCGGTGCTGCACTCCGTGGTGCCCACCCGCTGGTCGCTGGCGATCACACCGATCGTCGGGCTGCTGCTCGCCTACGCTGCCGAACAGGTCCGGCAGGTCGCCATCCGGCACCCCGACCGGCGTCGGCAGATCCGGTTCGGCACGGCGACCGTGCTGGCGATGGCCCTGGTGCCGGTGCTGCCCACCCCACTGCCGACCAAGCGCCTCGAACCGACCCCGGAGTTCGTCACCTCCGGGGCCTGGCGTCCCTACCTGGCCGGCGGGCGCAGCCTGGTGACCCTGCCGTTGCCCGACACCGAGTACGCCGAACCGCTGCGCTGGTCCGCGCAGACACGCTTGCAGATGCCGATCGCCCGTGGCTACTTCCTCGGGCCGGACACCCGGCCCGGCCGGGACCGGATCGCGCTGTTCACCGCATCGCCGCGTCCCACCAGCACCTTCTTCGGCACGATCCGGCGGACCGGCGAGGTGCCGCCGATCACCGCGCGGGACCGGCAGGAGGCGGTCGAGGACCTGCGGTACTGGCGGGCCGGCGCGGTCGTCCTCGGCCCGCACGAGCAGGCCGAGGCGTTGCGTACCGGGATGACCGAACTGACCGGCGTGGAGCCCACGTACACCGGCGGGGTGTGGCTCTGGGACGTCCGGCCGCTGGTCGGGGACTGACCGCTCAGGAACTGCGGATGCAGCAGCCCTGGCAGACCTTCGGTGAGGGCAGCGTGAAGGCCAGGCAGCAGGTGCGGCGCTGCACGGTCGGCTCGCCGTTGCGTCCCGGCACCAGCTCCACCAGGTCGGCCAGGTCGAGCGCGCCGAGCAGGGTGTCCACCGCCTCGACCGCCGAGCCGGGCAGGCTGTCGGCGGCCCGCAGCACCCCGTGCGCGATACCGGAGGCCACCGAGCCGAGCAGCGTACGCGTGCCGATCCGGACCTCGCCCTGGATGGCGGCGATCATCGGCGACAGGTGCGCGTCCATCAGTGTGCCGCGCAGCGCGGTCAGCAGGGCCTGGTCGTCGGCCAGCACCCGGACCTGGGGCAGCCCGGAGACGGCCAGCGGGTCGTTGGGCAGGACCGCGATCGGGGTGGACCGGCGCAGGCCCAGTGTGATCAGGGTGCGCGGGTCGGCGAAGTGGACGAGGGCGGCGTCGGCGTCGAGCAGCGGCACCCGGCGGGCGACGGCCCAACCGAGCACCACCGGCAGTGCCGCCCAGTAGCTGTACGCCTTCCAGGCGACCGCGGCGGAGGCGTGCGGAGTACCGCCCCAGAGGCGGACGGCCGAGTCGAGCAGCTCGGGCACCTGGGCGCCGCTGGTCAGCGTCGTCGCCGGGGCCCAACCCGCCTCGTCCGGCACGACCAGCCCGGCGGCCAGGCCGGGCAGCACGTCGGTGCCGAACATCGCCCGCAGGGTCGCGGTGACCGGGGCCAGCGGTGCGGCCGAGGCGGCGTGGACGGGCAGCACGGCTGTCACCTGTTCCACCCCCGTCCGAGACCCCACTGGCCAAACTAAGGCTAGCCTAACCACACTTTCGTTGCCTGGGGAACCGGGAAGAGCGAAATGGCGAGAGGTTCGGATCACTCTACGGCCGGTGGTCACGCAGAGTGCCGTACCGGAGACTCGGGGCAGTATCGGTAGAAAACGCTCAGCGGTCAAGGGTCCTGTCGACAAGGTGCCAGTTGTGTGCGTGATCGGCAACGCAACGTGAAACTTGATGCACCCGGCCACGAGGAAGCTGATGACGACCTCACCGCTCGATCGGGCTGCCGACTCGTTCGCCGCCGAACTCGCACGGCACCGGACGGAGCGGGGGCTGTCCAAGAAACAACTCGCCATCCTGATGGGCTTCGACCCGTCGTACGTCAGCCACGTGGAAGGGCGGCGGCACCGGCCCACCGAGGACTTCGCCCGGCGCGCCGAGGCCGTCCTGGAGGCCAGCGGCGCGATCTGGCAGCGGTTCCGGGAGTACGACGACCTGCGTCACGCCCGAGCCGAGCGCTACCACCGGGAACCCGCCCTCCCCGGCCAGTGGATGCCGCCGGGCACCGGACTCATCGTCGAACGCGAGACCGCGGTCCTCACGCACACCGACGACTCCTACCACTGCGTCATCCGCCGGGAGCTGTACAACGCCGGCACCGAACCGGTCACCCGCTACCTGGTCCGGATCGCCGTCGACCGCTACCCGAACGACCCCGGACGGTCCAACCGGCACCACCGGGAACACCCGCTGACCTTCGCCGAGCTGCAACTGAGCGCCTACCGGGAGGAGTCCGGCGAACGGGAGGCCATGCACTGGCGGGCCAAACACGACCGGGACGCCTTCAAGGAGATCTGGCTGCTGTTCGAGAACGCCGACCGGCGCTTCCCGCTCTATCCGGGCCGCCGGGCCACCATCGAGTACGCGTACACCGTCGGGCGGGACAAGTGGGGTCCCTGGTTCCAACGGGCGGTCCGCGTACCGACCCGGCACCTCGCCGTACGCCTCGATCTGCCGGCGGCGCTGGACCCGCAGGTCTGGGGCGCGGAGACCTCGCTCTCGGCGGAGGAGGGGCCACTGCGCACGGCGGTGACCCGGCGCGACGAGGACGACCGGGCGATCTTCGACTGGGCGACCGACGAGCCGCCGCTGAACGCCCGCTACCGGATGCAGTGGCGCTTCCGCGCCGAGCCGGAGAGCGAGCCCGAGGGCGGCCGGGTCCGACCGTCCGACCGGATGCGGGGACTCGGCATCGTGCAACGCGGCGCCGACCTGCTGCGGCAGCCGGCCCGACCGTTCGACCTGCCCCGCGAGGAACACTCCGCCCGCGAGATCGTCGACCGGCTGGTCACCGCGGTGGCCCGGCTGGACGAGATCCACCCGTTCACCAAGGGAGTCGGCGTCGCCGCACCGCAACTCGACATCGGGCGGGCGGTGGCCGTGGTACGTCCGCCCGACCGCACGGCCGAGCCCGTCGTGCTGCTCAACCCCCGGGTGGTCGAGGCCGCGCCGGACACCGACGAGCAGTACGAGGGCTGCCTCTCCTTCTTCGACCACCGGGGGCTGGTGCCCCGCGCCCTGCGGATCGACGTCGAGCACGCGCAGTTCGACGGCGGACGGGTGATCACCTCGTTCGAGTTCGGCATGGCCCGCCTGGTCGCGCACGAGATCGACCACCTGGAGGGCCGGCTGTACGTCGACCGGATGGCACCCGGCGTGCCGCTGGTGCCGATCGAGGAGTACCGGGAGACCGGCAACCCCTGGCGCTACTGACCCCTGCCGCCGTCACGGTTGGCGCCACCGCGCCCGGTTGTGCGCGAGGGACTCATAATCCCTCGGTCACGGGTTAGCGGGTTGGCGCCACCGCGCCCGCCCGGGTGGGAACGACGGCCGGACGGGCGCGGGTGGCGTGGGCGGTGCCGGTCCGCCCGATCAGGGGGACCGGGGCGCGTGCCCCAGGGGGCAGGGGCACGCGCCCCGGCTCGGGGGGAGAAAAGCTCTACAGGTTGCCGAAGGTGTCGTACCGGGTCTGTTGTGGCGGGACGTCGTCGGCGGCGAGCACCCGCAACGTCGACCGGACCATCGAGGCGGAGCCGGAGACGTAGCAGTCGTGCGCGGTCCACGGCCCGTACCGGGCCACCACTTCGGAGATGTCGCCCTGCTCGCCGTCGAAGTCCGGGTCGTCGCTGCACGCCGGGGTCACCGACAGCCACGGATGGGCCGCCACCAGTTCCCGCAACAGGTCGAGACCGTACAGGTCAGCCTCGGTGCGGGCGCCGTAGAAGACGTGCACCCAGCGCGACCGGTTGTGACCGGCCAACTCCTCCACCAGGGCCTTGATCGGGGCCAGCCCGACCCCGCCGGCGACACAGAGGATGTCCCGCTCCGACGCGCGGTCCAGCGTCATCGACCCCATCGGCGCGGCCACCCGCAGCAGGTCACCTGGCTTGATCCGACGGACCAGGGCACCCGAGACCCAGCCGGCGGCCTCCGTCGGCGTACGCACGTGGAACTCCAGCACGTTCTCGTCGTTCGGGGCGTTCGCCACCGAGTACGTCCGCCACACGCGGGGATGGTGCCGAGGTGCCTCGACACTGACGTACTGGCCGGCCTTCCAGACCAGGGGAGTTTGCAGGGCTCGGCAGGTGAAGACGGCGGTGTCCGAGCCGTACCGCTGATGGGTCAACACCTCCGCGTGCCAGAACGGCGGGTTGTCGTCCGCCGCCGCCCCGGCCAGCATTTTCTCCGCGATCGCCGCGTACGCGTCCCGCCACGCCTGGTCGTACTCCAGATTCCATCCGTCCCCGGCGGTGCTGCGCAGGGCGTCCAGCAACGCGACGCCCATTGTCTCGTAGTGCGTCGTCTCGACGTGGTACTTGCGGTGGTCCCGGCCCAGCGCCCGCAGGAACTCGTCGAACCCCTCCGGGTCGTCGACGGTGTGGATCGCCGTGATGATCGCTTCGAGAAGCCGGTCACCCTGCCCGGACATCTGCACCGGGAACAGCTTGCGCAGCTCCGGGTCGAGGAGGAAGAGCCGCGCGTAGAAGTGGTCGGTCAACCGGACCCGGTCCTCCTCGACCAGGCTCCAGCTCTCCTTCAGCAGCCGCGCGAAGTTGTCCACCGGAGGGCGCTCCTTCTTCTGACGGCGGGATCGGGAACACCGATAGAATGTCCACGGAGCGTGCATGAAGGTCGCACAGAATGTGCGATCCGACGTGAGGCGCGCTCAGTGGCACCCGGATGCCACCAGCGCAGACGGTCGGGCAGAGTGGTGCGGTGACCGCAGAGTTCACCAGCCCTACGTCCCGTCGGACGCTCGGCACCGAGACGATGCTCGTGCTCGGCCTCTCGCTCGGCCAGTCGGCCGTCTACGCCACCGTCTCGATCATCGCGAAGCTGACCGCCGAGGGTGGACTCTCCCGGCAGACCGCCGCACTGAACACCTCCGCGTCGGCCCGGGCGTACCTCGACCTCACGTACCAACTGCTCGGCATCGTCTTCGCGCTGCTGCCGGTGCTGCTCGCCGTACACCTGCTCACCCGCGACCCCGGCGATCCGGTCCGCACCCTCGGCCTGGACGCCCGACGGCCCTGGGCCGATCTCGCCCAGGGAGCCGGGCTGGCGGCCCTGATCGGCCTCCCCGGCCTGGTGTTGTTCTGGGCGGCGGCCCAGCTCGGCATCAACGCCACCGTGGTGCCGGCCGCGCTGCCCGACCTCTGGTGGACCGTGCCGGTGCTGATCCTCGCCGCCTTCCAGAACTCGATCCTGGAAGAGGTGATCGTGGTCGGCTACCTGATGACCCGGCTACGGCAGCTCCAGTGGCGCGTCGGAGCGATCATCGCCACCAGCGCCCTGCTCCGCGCCTCCTACCACCTCTACCAGGGCTTCGGCGCGTTCATCGGCAACGCGATCATGGGCGTCGTGTTCAGCCTCTTCTACCTGCGTACCCGCCGGGTGATGCCGTTGATCGTGGCACACGCCCTGCTCGACATCTTCGCCTTCGTCGGCTACAGCCTGCTGCCCCGAGAATGGTTCGACTGGCTCTGACCGCGCGGCCCCCTGGTCCGGTGGCGGTCGCCGGTCGCGCGTCCGGGCGGTCGGGGTGGGCCTCGGTCGGTGGCCTTCGCCGGTCGCGTGGCGTCCGGCGGGCCGTGGTCAGCGACGTCGAGGTGGGCGCCGCCCAGCCGCTGCGCCGCCAGCCTCCAGCCGCCGTCATGCCCTAGGTCGGGGCGGGCGGTAGGCGGCGACCGCGCGGGAGGCCAGCCGCTCCACCGCCGCCGAGTCACCGACCGCCGCCGTCACCAGCGCCGCGCCGGGCAGCAACCGGGACGCCCAGCGCAACGCCAGCCAGCCGCCCGCCTGCGCGGCCAGCGGTGCCGCCAGCCGCCAGGCCGCCTCGGCAGCCCTCGGCCCCGGCTGCTCGCCCGGCCCGTCCGCAGCCCGAGCCGCCGCCAGCGCCGACCGCGCACTCGCCTCGTCCGGGTGCACCTGCGCCAACACCAGCAACTCCACCGCCCGCTCCGGATCCGCCGGATCGCGGCCGTACGCCGCCGCCAGGTGCAGCACCAGATTCGCCTGCGTCCAGAGCACCGCCGCCAACTCCACCACCGGCGCGAACGCACCCGCCAACGCGGCCGTCGCCCCGCCGACCCCCGCCTGCCGGACGAACCGCCGGCCCGCGAGCCGGGCCAGACCGTCGCCGTCCGCCTCCGGGTACCGCTGCCGCAGCCGCCGCGCCCACGCCGCCGCCGCCGGGCCGAGCGCCTCCACGGCGCTCAGAGCGAGCAACTCCGGGGCATAGCCCGGGTGGTCCAGCACCCGCGCCACGAGAATCCGCAGATCAGGCGTACGCCCGGCGAACTCGGCCCTGCTCCCGTCGTCCGAGGTCCCTCCGGCTGAGGTCCCGCCGGTTGGCGGCGTCGGCTCAGCCGGCGCGGGTGAGGTCAAGGTCGACTCGGCCGGTCGAATCTCGGCCGGTGGTTTGTCGGCTGGGTGGACCTCAGTTGGTGGGTTCTCGGCCGGTGGGTTCTCGGTCGGGCGGACCTCGGCCGGTGGGTTCTCGGCCGGGGTGGATGAGGTCTCGGTCGAGGTACGGGCGGTTTCGGCGGGCGTGGGGGAGGTCTCGGCCGGGGTTGGTGAGGTCGGCTCGGCTCGGGGCGTCGCTGCGACACCGCCTGCTCCGGCCCGGGCGGCTGCGATCCCGGTCACCTTCGTCGCGTGCTTCCCAGCCGGTGCGGCCTTGGCCGCTGCCTTCCTCGTCGTCTTCTTCGCCGGGACGGACCCGGAGGAGGCAGTTTCCGCTGCCGTGGTCTTCCTCGGCGCGGCCTTCCTGGCCGTCTTCCGAGCCGGACCCGCCTGCGGCGCAGTGACATCCTGCTGCTCGTCGCCGATCGACGACGCTTCGGTCGCACTGTGCTGTTGGCGGCTGGTCGACGGCGCTTCGGTCGCACTGTGCTGCTGCTTGCTTGTCGACGGCCCGTCGGCCGCACGGTGTTGCTGGTCGTTGGCCGACGGCGTGCCGGTCGCCATGGCGGCCCTCGGGGCATCGGTGGAGCCGGGGGTGGCTGCCTCCGGCCCGCTCGCTCCGGAGGTCGAGCGGGAAGTCCTCTTCGCGGCGACCTTCCGACGAGGGGGCGTAGTGGCGCCCGGAGACGCCGCAGGCGGCTCCGGGGCCCCGCTGCGGTCGGGCCGGCTTCCGTCGTCCCCCACCGGCCCGGCCTCCGACGATGACGTAGTCGCAGGTGGAGGCGTGGGGGTGAAGGGCGTCCTGGAAGAAGCAGGACGAGTCTGGCGAGGCACCGGCTGTTCCGGTACGGGCGGCGGCTGGAAGACCACCCCCGGCGCGGCCTTGGCCCGACGAGGTCGACGCCCGCCCTCGTCCTCCGGCGCCTCGGCCTCCTTCGGAGGCGCAGGTGCCGGGGGCGGCGTGAACGTCGCCTTCGGGGAGCGGCGACGCGCTTCCCGAGCAGGTTCCGGACGATCATGATCGCGTGGCGACTCCTCCTGCATGTCGATGGAGCGTAGTCGCGATCACGGCGACGCACAGCGCAAGAATCCCCTCGCCGGTCTGCGGGTCGGCGGGTTCCGGTAGTCGCTTTGCCCCCAGACGGGCGGGGCCTGTATCCTCGGGCGCGGTGGTCTGCGGGCCACCAGGGAGACTTCGCCTAGTCTGGTCTATGGCGCCGCACTGCTAATGCGGTTGGGGTCTTAAAGCCCCTCCCGGGTTCGAATCCCGGAGTCTCCGCGCGAAGGCCGGGTGTGTAGACTGGCCGAGCACCAGCGCCCGTAGCTCAACGGATAGAGCATCTGACTACGGATCAGAAGGTTAGGGGTTCGAGTCCCTTCGGGCGCACAAGATCAAAAGGCGTCTGACCTGCCGAAATGTAGGTCAGACGCCTTTGTGTTTCTGTCCCTTGTGGTCGGTTGGGTGCTCGGTGGGTGCTCGTGCGACGAGCGTCCCCTCCGTCCCGGCGGGTCCGGCCTGGTGTTGGTCAGTCTGCGTGCGTCTGACAGCGGTTCGGGTCGTTGTCCTCCTCTTCCCGGACGCTGGGATGCCGCGTGGCCCGAGTGCACCGCAGCAGTGGCGACGGCTAACTGTGCATCATCTCCGTGCGCCCGGCGGCACCTGCGGGCTCGGATGCCATGGTCCGGGTGCCGCGAGTGGCCAGCGGGGCCGGTCCGGACGATGTTTCGCCGGGATTCGTGCCCGTCGTGGCCTCCACGAGGCCCTGCGGTGGCGCGGGTTCAGGCCCTGGGTGAGGCGTGGATGGCTGCTTGGTCGACGAGGTTGATGCAGGTGGTGGAGTTATCGACGGCGACGGTGGCGGTGTTGTCGTTGGTCCTGGTTGGCCAGCCCTTGTTGTCGGAGGCAAGCCAGAGCACGCAGCCAGTGTGGCGGAGGCGGGTGATGGCGGCCCGGCTTTCGTCGGGGTTTTCCAGACTCTCGGCACCCGTCGTATGGCTCGGCTGGCTATTGGTCGGCTCACTGCTACGGCACTGCCCAGGCAGTGGGCCCGCCCCGCCGAGCCGGCAGCCTCCTGCTCTGGGCGGTTGGGTACTCGGTGGGTGTTCGTGCGAAGAGCCCGCCGTCAGATCAGGCCAGGCTCTGGGCTGACCTGGGCAGGCTCCTCGACTGCTGCCTGCTCAGGAGCGGGTCTGTTCGATGATGTCCGAGCCGCGATGTCGCGCGTCTGCTCCCGATGCAGTGCGCCACAATGGAGGCCTGCCTGGAGGTGTGAGGTTGCCTGAGAGTCGCAACAAGTTCTTGTACGAGCGTCTTGGAGACCACGACTTTCAGCTGCTGGTCAACGCTCTTCTGACCGCCCGCTTCGCGGGCTTCGTACCGCTGCCGCTGCGGCAACCTGATGGGGGCCGAGACGGCGTGCTCCGAAGCGCGCCCGAGAAGGCGCTTGTTCTTCAGGTGAAGTGGTCAGTCAACGGGACGCAGAAGGACCCGGTCGGCTGGCTTGACGCGACGGTGCGCAGCGAGGAGGACAACCTTCGGCGGCTCGCTGCGGAGGGTGTACGGCGGTACATGCTTGTGACGAACGTGCCCAGCACCGGGAAGCCCGGAACTGGCACCTTCGACCGGCTCAACGCCAAGCTTGACGCGCACGCCAAGAGTTTCGGGTTCGACGAGATGACGTGCTTGTGGCGCGAGGCGGTCGACGGAATGGTTGACGGCGCACCCACCGAGATCAAGTGGCAGTACGCCGACATGCTCGCCGGCTGGGACCTCATCCGGTACCTCATCAGCGAAGAGGCCGTCGCCCGCAAGGACAACGGCCTGCGGGCACTGGTGCGCAAGGTCGCGGCCACGCAGTGGAATGACGACGAACGAGTCAAGTTCAGCCAGGTGGACATCGACCGCGAGAAGGTTGCAGACCTGTTCATTGATGTTGGCGCGGATCGGCTCGGTGCCAAGGGCGCTCTGGGCGGCGACGGGGTGTTTCTCGAGCCCGTCGGCGGTGCTGCCGCGCATCTGCTGCGGACCGCGGACAAATGCACACTCGTTCGGGGTGCTCCAGGCCAGGGCAAATCGACCCTGTCCCAGTATGTCTCGCAGGTGCACCGGGCCGCCTTCATACCAGCGCAGCAGCGGCCCGTGGACCTCCCGGAGGTCACGGATCCGCTGTTCCCTCTGCGGTTCGACCTCAGCGACTACGCCCGGTGGCTTTCAGGCGTTGACGTGTGGGACCGGGATACGGAGACACCGAAGACGTCCAAGAGGCGGGCAGCGTCGCAGTCGACGATCGAGTGTTTCCTCGCCGAGTTGATGACACACGCCAGCGGCGGTATCCCAGTTGAGGCACAGGACGTTCAAGACATCTTCGAGCGCGTCCCGAGCATGGTCGTTCTCGACGGCCTCGACGAGGTCGGGCGGCCGAAGACGCGCGAGACGGTCGTGGATGCCGTCAACCGGTTCTGCCGCCGCAATAGAGCATACCCGAGCGTGCCGAAGGTTATCGTCACGACAAGACCCAGCACCAACGAACTCCCAGAACCGTCAGCAGACCTCTTCGAAGCACTCGTCTTGAGGCCGCTCGACAGCAAGCAGCGCGACGAGTACCTGCGAAAATGGTGCGCGGTCCGCGGCATTCACGGGAGCGAAGGGCGGGCCCTGCGCAAGAACTTCAAGGCCAAGAGCGCCGAACCCTACATTGGGGAACTCGCCGGGAACCCAATGCAGCTGACCATCCTACTCGACCTCCTCCACAAGCACGGAGAAGCCACGCCCACCCAGCGCACGGAGCTGTACGACTCTTACGTCGATCTGTTACTGGCCCGAGAGGCCAACAAACACCCCGAGTCCGTGAGGAAGCATCAAAAGCAGCTGCGCGAGATCGTCCCGTTTCTCGGCTGGTACCTGCAGTCTCGAAGCGAGGAGGCCAGTGTGAATACGCGGATGTCTGTCACCGACTTGAAGGCCGCCATCCGCCACTTTCAGTACACCTATGGCAAGCCCGAGTCGGTCGTGGACGAGATGTTCGAAGCGACGAGTGACCGGCTTTGGGCGCTTACGAGCAAGGACGAAGGAACCTTCGAATTCGAGGTGCTCTCGCTGCGAGAGTACTTCGCCGCCCGCTTCCTTTACAGATACGCCGGAGAGGACACCAGGCGATTTGATAGGAACACCGTTTTTCGTGAGCTCTTGCGGCGTCCCTACTGGCTCAACACTGCGCGATTCTACGGCGGAAACGCCGAGGGTGGAGACGTCTACATTCTCGCCGAGGGCATACGTGACGAGATTATCGAAAATAGTGCCCCGCCATCAGTGGTGGCAGCGTGGACGCTCCTGACTGACGGGGTGTTCGCCAGCCGCCCCCGCCAGGCCCGCGATGTCTTGAGTAGCCTATGCGTCGAGCAGAACCTCAACGTCCTCCTTGATGCCCTGGCGCGTAGGGAGATCATCCCGCTGCCAGAGCTTCCCCAACTCCCGCCTTCAGACGGCCCCGATCCCACGTGGATCAGGCTGACGGGCCAGATCGCCGCCGATCCCGCCGATCCCGCCACCCCCCGGCGCGTACGGGCGCTTCGAGAGCTACTAAATCAGCGAGTGGAGTTCACCAAGTGGTGGGCTGAACACATGCAAACCGCCGTCAACGGCCCCAACGAGGATGCCTGGCTGGAGATGGCCGCCCGGTGCGAGGGAGCCGCCGGCTTAGGACTAGACCTCGACGGCATCGACCTGTCTCGTCCGCTCGTCGCCCAATTCGTGCTCGACACCGGCCTCGTGCCGCCCGCCGGCAGCAAGTTCGAAGCCAACCTCATCCAGGCCGTACACGATGGTCTCTGCCCGAATGTCAGGTCGATCCGTTCGATACCCGCACAGATCGCGGTCGCATTCGCAACCGAGGGCTTCCTTGCCACCTCATCGGCAGGTTTCGCCGACGACGACATCGCTCGACGACGTCGCCAGGAGGCCATCAACTACTTGCGTCGGTCCGGCTCGCCGCTTGCCGCCGCTGCCGCACTGCGCAAGTTCAGGGCCGGCGAGAAAGGAAGCACATTCCCGTGGTCGAACACGGCTACGGCCTTGTTCGAGCAAAGCGGCCCCTGTTGGCTGGCCTCCCAGATCGCCATCATCGGCGCAGCGTCGCCCCACAAGTCAGCCTTCACCCGTCATCCCGGGACGACGCCATTTGGGCCGAACAGCCATCCGGCAACTCTCCTCGCGGAGGCACGCGCCAACGCCGCGGACCAACGATGGTGGCGCGACCAGCTGCAGGAGATCGACGGCGCGGACGGCGACACGGCCATGGACGGCGACCTCGCACGCGCCGAATGGGCACTCGCGCTTTGGTGCGTGGCGACAGAAGCCGTGGTTACCTCCCTGTTCATTGAGTGGAAGTCCGTATTCGCCCAGATGCCCGAGATTCGGCGCCGTGGGGTCACGGACGCGGCACTACGTGTCGCCGCACACGGCTGGCTTGAAAGGCTTTCCACCATCGAAGCTCCAGCCGACGAAACTATCCGAGCCCTTCTCGATTCTCGAGGCCCACAACGCCTGCGGCGCTTCCCGCCAGGCGCCTTCACGCCGAATCCCTCTCACCAGACCTCGCAGCCGCTTCTGACCGTCGCGCGCGCCCAGAGGTGGCTCAAAGTCGACACCGTCGGCAGCTACCGCTGAGCCCACCGCAGACGGCCGCCCGGTTTCGACGACTCGGACATCTTGCGTGCCCTGTGGACTCTTACCTCCCGCAGTCGTTTCAGCCGTCGTCCTAGGGCTGCTCAGGTTAGGCCGCATGGACAGAGGGCAAGCGACCATCGCGGGCCAGGCGTTGACGGCTGCATCCTGGGTTGACGCCCGGCTTCACCGTGCTCCTCGTCTTCATCGCCACCGTGGAACCCCACGAATATCCCCTCGTGCAACTCCGTCCGAGCCCAGTGTCGAACCTGTGTACTGACATGTGCCTCTTCGTCACTGCGACACATCGTTCTGTCAGGTGGAGTTCAGGCGGCACAAGGTGCCGAACCGGCCGCTGGCCAGTCGATGGCACCGACTGCACGGACATCCATGCCCAGCTTTGATGGACCAAGAATGCGTGATCCGCTACGTGGTAGATGGGTGTTCGCTACTCGTCTCGCGGCGCCCGGCACCGAAGGGAACTCGGTGACGGGCCGCATCGGCGATTTGTCTGCGCGGGGAGGGCTGGGTCGAAGCGCGGAGCTCGACGGGGCGTAGCTTTGCTTGTACCGCGCGTTGAAGTTCCGGCGGGGACGTGCGGTGGCCAGGCGCTTGAGGCGGGTTAGCGGCCAGCCTTTGCGTGGTACTCGTCCACAATCTCCTGGGGAATCCGGCCCCGGTCGGAGATGTCCTTACCGGCCTTTTTCGCCCATTCGCGGATCGCTCTGTTTTGTTCCCGGTCGGTGCTGGCGCTGCCTTGCCCGCGAGCGGCCCGGCCGCCCACGACCACGCCACCCCGACTTACCTTCGTGCCGTGAGCGAGGTAGGGGCCGAACGCGGCACGCAACTTGTCGGCGTTCCCGCTCGACAGGTCAATTTCGTACTGTACGCCGTCGAGGCTGAACTTCACGGTCTCGTCCGCTTCGCCGCCGTCCAGGTCATCAATCAGCCTATGAATAATCTGCCTTGCCACGTCTGGGTACATCCTTCTCGCCGGTGGCGGTCATACCAATCATTGTCAGAATAGCCTGCGCGGTACTTGCCGCGTCAACCGGATCCTCATGGCGGCTCGTCGACCGATCTCCTTCCGGCCGGAGTGTCGACCGGTCAGGCGCGCCCGGAACATTGCTGGCAGGTAGGCAAATGGCAACTTAGTGCTAGCGTGTAGGCCGGATCTGCAAGGATGTAGCCCGACGTGCTCAGCGCCAAGGAACAAATGGGGGATCCGTGATTCGCCATTCGGGTTCCAGCCGCCGGCTACGACAGCACCACCGGCCTTGCCGGAGGTGTACCCCGACAGGCCGCCGCCTGACGGAGCACACCATGACGACGCCGAATCTCACGAAGCCCTTTCGCCCGCGTTGTTGATCATTCGCGGCAATTCCGACAGCGGGAGGACCGCCACTGTCCGCCGGCGGCACTTCGGACGGCGGGCAGCAGCCTCATGTCACCCAACGTAGAGCTCCGGGCACTGGATGGTGGAACCCGCAGGTCCGGTTTTGAGGTCTCGGGCGATGGCCTGCGCGCGGTGGTTCGGGACTGTCGCTCAGGCCTTCCTTGGGACGGTGGCCGTGGGGCGTCACGGGCTTGCTGGCGTTGGGTTGGAATGGCTGGCGGGGAGTCAATCAGTCAGCCATTTTCATCGTGACAGGCCTGGTCACGGTGGGTGTGGTGGAGGCAGGTGTCGACATAGGACGAGGCTCCCGGTAAGACAGCAGTCGACCAAGATCAGATGCCCCAACCGGGAGCCTCGCTGTGCTGTCTTACCCGTCTGCGGTCGCGCTGTCCAGCCGCACCCTGAACCACCTTGCCGACCTCATCCGCGCCGAACGCACCCGCCGCCGAGGTCGGTGGTGGCGTCTCGACGCCGACCGGCAGGCCCTACTCGCCCTGGCCCATCTCCGCAACGGCGACACCATCGCTCGTCTGGCCTGCGGCTTCGCGATCAGCGTCACCACGGCCTGGCGATACGTCCGGGAAGCCATCGACCTGCTCGCGGCACACGCCCAGGACCTGAACGCGGCCATCCGGCACATCGGCCGGCTCGCGTACGCGATTCTCGACGGCACCCTCATCCCCATCGACCGGATCGCGGATCAGCGGCCGTACTACTCCGGGAAACATAAGCGCCACGGAGTGAACGTCCAGGTCATCGCCGACTGCGCCGGACGTCTGATCTGGGCGTCGCCTGCCCTGCCTGGTGCGGCACATGACCTGACCGCCGCCCGCACCAACGGCCTGATCGAGGCGCTGAACAGAGCGAACGTGATGACCTTCGCCGACAAGGCCTACCAGGGCGCCGGCGGCAGCATCCGCACCCCGTTCAAGCGGCACCGTCACCGGCCCCGACTGTCCCGCCGGCAGAAGACCGTCAACCGCCACCACGCCAAGATCCGGGCCGTCGGCGAACGCGCCGTCGCCACCCTCAAAGGCTGGAAAGTCCTGACCAAACTCCGCTGCTGCCCCCGACGCGCCACCGCGATCGTCCAAGCCATCCTCGCCCTACATCACGTCCAGACCAGCCGAAACCCAGGATGAAAAGAGCTCAGTCAGGCCGTCGTTGGTACTTCAGCCGTGGTGCTCGGTCGAGGTCGAGGATGAAGCCGTCGGGATCCCTGGCCCTGCCATCCGGCGAAGCGGTCGGAAGTGTGAGTGTGTAGCCGTCTGCGGCGTAGGTGGCGGAGTCGATTCGGGTGAGACGGTCGAGGGTCCCCCGACGCCACAGACACAGCGAGCCCGCGCTGTGGGTCAGGCGTACGGTGCCGGGCACCTCATCGCAGACATAGGTGCCGATCGCTGTGTGGTGTGCGTCGGTGTCGACTCCGCTCAGCGATGTGCTGTTGAACGAGGGCCTGCAGGGCATGGCACGCGAGAGGAGCTCCCCAGGTTCGGTGTTGATGCCGTCGATGATGTTGGCGATGGCGGTGGCAGCCACATGGTCTGCGGCTATTCCCGCGTGGTTGGACAGACAGATGACGCGCAGCCCTGAGGCGGTGAGGTAGGTAGCGGCGGAGAATCCCTGTTCATGGCCGTAGTGGAAGACAGCGGTACGGCTTGGGCGAGGATCGGCGTACAGCCCGGCACCATACGTGAACGGAGGTTGGTCGCTGGGCCAGTAGCCGATGTCCTGTTCGAACGGAAGCGCATCGTTGGCTGAGGCGTGCCACTCGTGCCAAAGGTGGGCCAGCCAGCGGTCTAGGTCTGCGGCGGTGCACCACAGGGAGCCGGGGCCGGGCAGAGTGGCTGGGTGCTGTTGGTGTTGCCATCCATCGGCGACGGCTCGGTAGCTGGCTGCGGCGCCGGGGATCACCTCGCGTGGGTCGTTTTTGAACCGGGCCGAGGTCATGCCGAGCGGGGCGAAGGCCTGCTGGTTCGCGATCTGGTGCAGGCCGGCACTGTATGTGTGTGTGAGGACTTCTGCGAGGAGGAGATAGCCGGTGTTGCTGTATAGGAAGCGGCCCGGCTTGACGGCCCGTTGCTGCTGGCGGTAGGCGAGTTGGAGCAGGTCGTTGGCGGTGTAGTGGTCGAGTTCGCGGAAGCCGGCCAGGGAGAGAAGGGATTCGGCGTCTCGGATGCCTCCCTGGTGCTGGATGAGTTCTCCGACGGTGACGTCGGGGATGTGGAAGCTGGGCAGAATGTCGCCAACCGGCCGGTCCAGGGTGAGTAGGCGGTCACGGGCGGCAAGGATGCATAGGTATGCGGTGATCTGTTTGGCAACGGAGCCGACGTTGAAGGTGGTGTCCTTTCCGACGGGCGTGGCGTTTTCGAGGTTGGCCGCTCCGGTCTGTGCCTGCACCGGCGGATCGTCGACGTGGCGGATATGCAGGGTGACACCGGGCTCACCTAGCCGGTCGGCGAGGCCCGCCTTGTCGGATCCGGTCGGGATGTTTGTGGGGTTCACAGGCTGAGGGCCTCGCGGTGGATGACGTGCATGCGTTCCCGCAGTTCGGGTGCAGTGATCATGGTGAGCGCGCGAGCGTGGTCGGCGGCGGTAGGGGCGAGTAGTTCTCGCTGCTGGTTCAGGTAGGTGGCCAGGAACCTGTGTAGCTCGCCGCTGGTCTCGGGGAGAACGCGGGCGGTGTAGATCATGGTGAGAGGGAAGGCGAAGCAGGCGTGCAGGAAGCCGAAGGCGGGCCGGTCCGTCTTCTTCCAGGGCGAGTAGAACGTCACATCGTCGCTTATCTTGCAGGCGATGGCGTTCAAGGCGTCGTTGAGCCAGTTGTGGCCCGCTTCGTGGATCAGGTCGCGGGCTAGTACGACAGCTTCCTTGACGTGGTCGCAGTAGACGGTGCCAGGTAGTCGAGTGATGGTCCAGCTGTCGAGGGTGTCGCCGAGCTGCTTGTGGCGTAGCAGGCAGACGACGATTGCGTGGTCGGCGAGAAGGCTGGTGAAGCCGTGCTGCACGCCGCTGGCGTATGCGGCGGTGGCGAGTTCCCGCAGCTTCGGCGGGGCAGCGCTGGTGTCTGGTCCCAGTACGTAGTAGGGGGTCTCGGAGATCGTCGAGCGGGGCAGACGGTCTGGGTCAGGTGCCAGGATGACTCGGCGACCGACGGCGGTGGGTGTCGACAGTACCGAGGAATTCACATTCGGGTTGGTGTCGTACCAGTTAAAGGTATCTATCTCACGGGCATGGGCGGCGGCCTCAGCACCTTCGAGAAAGTGGTGGGCTAGGCAGTAGTCGGCGGCATCCGCTCCCAGGGAAGCGCGGGTGCTGACCGTGTGCGGCACAGCGGGATTGAGGACGGCGCGGATCCGGCGGGTGCGGTCGCGTTGGTAGTCCTGGATGGGGGCAAACGAGAAGACGTTGGCCGGCGCGTCCACGAAGTGGAGTCCTTTCCTTCCGACGAGGCTGGGCCGGGCCTGGAGCCGGCCCATAACGGGCCAGCCCCAGGAGGTGCTCACCTACCGTCTGCGGCCGGTGAGGCATGCATCGTTCAGGCGTCGGTGCTTGCGGGTGCCGTGGCGCTCGCCGGGTCCTCGGTGGTCGGCCAGCCTTCGGCGGAGACGCTGGAGGTGTGGCGGGTGCTGCGGACGGTCTCGTCGTCGCCGCGCAGGTCGTCCACGGCGGTGAGGAAGTCGCTGATCCTGTCGTTGTCCATGTGTGTGTTCGTCCTTCCGAGGCTGAGTGATGGACCGTGCATCTTCTGGAGATTGGTGGTGCGGCGGCGAGCGGGCGGTGGGCACCAGGTCTCCTTCCGGCCGATGTTGGGTCAGCTGCTGCGCTGAGCTGGCATGGCGACGGAGTCCGCCGCCTGGCGCAGGGCATCGCGCAGCTCGCTCATGGAGGGCCGATCTTCAGGCGCCGGGGCGAGCGCTGCTGTGATGATCGGGCGAAGACTGGCGGGCGCGGTGTCCAGCCGGGAGGGATCGTGGCGAGGAATGTCGGCGCACAGGTAGCGGAAGGCCAGGACCGCGAGGCTGAAGGTGTCAGCAGCTGGGGTGGCGCGGTCGTAGGAGGTTAGGTACTCCGGAGGCCAGTGCACCTCCGGGCTCCGGGCGATGGGGCCACGCGGGGTGTCGCTGCGGCGCGCCGCCCCGAGATCGGTGATTAGCCCGTGGCCGTCGTGGATAAGGATGTTCTCCTGGTAGACATCGCGGTGCACGATCCCACGCTCGTGCAGGGCGCGCAGGCCCTCGGCAACGTCAGCCAGGATCCTCAGCCCGGCTATCACCTGGTGTTGGTGGATGGCCGTGCTGAGGTGGGGCCCGAAGTTGCCGCCGCTGCAGTGGGACATGGTGTACCAGTCGAATCGGTCGGTACTGCCCTCTTCCAGCAGCGGCACGACGTGCTCGGCGCCTTGAGCAGCGCGGGTGACGGTGATCTCGTGGCGGAAGTCCTCGCGGGTCAGGGCACGTTCGGCCTCGCTCATCTCTGCGTACCAGTAGAAGCCGTAAGCGGCTTTGCGGGTGGCCTCATCGAGTTCGGCTAAGACGTGATTGCTGCCGAAGCCAGCCTTGAGAACAACCGGGGGCGTCCCGTTGCGGCTGACGAGTACCAAGGTGCTTGCGCGGGTGAAGCAGAGGAGGTCGTGGAGGTGCCAGCCAGACTCACGGAGCTCGTCAAGGACCCAGGCGGCGGGGTGCATCGGATGCAGGTACATGGGCCGGATCCTCACGTTTGCGCCGGGTCCGGGATGGTTTCGCGTAGCCGGTCCAGGCAGGCGGCGACTAGCAGGTCAAGGTCGAGGTCAGTGGCGCACGGGTAGCGCAACAGGGGCAGGCCGGTGGTCTCGGTCCATGCGTCGGCGGCCTGCCCGTGAAGGTCGGCGAGCCGGGCAGCGGTCGACGGGTCCTCTCCGAAGCGGCGCGTCGTGGGCCGCCTCGCTAGCCGGGCGTGGCACAGCTCTGGGTCGGTGGTGAGTAGGACGGTCAGGTCCGCGCGCGCGACCGTTACCTCGGCGAGTTGCTGGACGTAGTGGGCGACAGGCCGGTCGTGCAGCAAGGCAAGCAGGCAGGCGGTCGACAAGGTAAGCCGGTCAGCGACGACAGGGCCCAGGGACAGGGCGGGGAGGAGATTGTGGCGGGAATGGAGTTCGAGGTCGTGGCGGACTGCGGCCACCGCCCGTGCGCCGCTGGCGGCTGGGTGCCCGGCCCGCAGGCCGATGAGGGTTCGGGTGGCCTCCAACGACAGCCAGGCGAACTGGCCAATGTGCCCGAGGCGAATTTCCTCGCAAGCGGCGGTCGCCAGGAGCCGGTCGCGCAGCGTGCTCTTCCCGGCTCCGGCGATTCCCTCTAAGGCCAGCAGCATGCCTCGCCCCTAACCCCTCTCGGCGATCAGCCAGCTAATGAACTTCGCGATGTGGCCGCGGGTGACCGGATCGGTGCCATGGGTGAGTTGGGAGCCGTAGAGCAGGGCAGTGCACGGGGCGGGCGTCACGCTCCACCGGGTGCGAGGCATGGCTATATACCAGTCAGCGGAGTGATCCGCTCCGTCGTTGGCCAGCCACATGCCGTCCGCGTAGCCATGCTCCTGGGCGTCGTGCTGTAGGCGGTCATTCCACAGGCGGTCGCTGGAGGTGCTTTCGACGTAGAACGCCCCGCCGGCCTCCGCCTCGGAGATCACCACGCTGATTCCGGCGATCTGCCGCGGCCAGGCGAGCGGGTCGGGGGCAATACCGTCGAGGTGGCCGGTGATGTGCTGGCCGCCGCCGTACTCGACATAGGTCCACGGCCGGCAGGCAGTGATCGACGGCATGACGCGGGACAGCGCGGGGCGGGCGCGATCGAAGGCCCGTTGAAGCAGGTTCTCGGCTTGGTCTGGGATCCTTGGGACCTCGATCCGTCCGGCTGGCTCGTAGATGGCCATAGCCTGCTGGCTGGAGTGGCCAGGGATCTCATGGATGGAGGTGGCCCGCCGCGCGCCAAAGCGGGCCCGTGCTTCATTCGTGAGGAAGCCGTTCATGATGGCGGCAAGTCGGTCCCGCTCCTCAGCGTCGAGGAACCCTTCGACGCTGCCGACCGCGACGGTCTCGGCGATGTGGATCACGAGTCGGTCCTCCTCGTCTCAAGCACTTGGCGGACGTCGTCCAGGCCAGTGCAGTGATTGAGCCAGTTGGCCACTGGGTGGTAGGTGTTGGTGGTCGGGTTGGCCCAGAGGGTCAGCAACTCGCCGGTCAGCGGCAGTTCCTCCCTGCCGGGCAGTGGCTCAGGCACGGTCAACCGGTCCAGTACCAGGCACGAAGCGTTGTGCTGGGCGGCGAAGACCCGTCCCAGCCGGGCCGCCGCCGCGAGCCTGCAGGAGTTCAGGAGCGTTTCGGCGGGCTCAGTCCGCTGGTAGCCGCAGTACTCGGTCTGCGCCCATCCAGCCGCGACCGCAGCGGCTGCGGCAGCCACACGGCAGGTGGCACAGCACCCGCTATCGGCTCGCAGGCACGGCTGATGGTGGGCCGGGAGGGTGGCGGCGACCTCGACGAGGGCCATCCAGGGGGAGTCTGACAACAACTCGGTCACAGTGCTGCGGTCCGAGGCTAGGCCATGGTTGCAGCACGCTCGACCCGGCCCGCGCGCCGTGCTGGGCTCGAGCGCGGGCTCGATGAACAGGGCGTGGAAGTAGACTATTCGCCCCAGAAGCTGATGGATCGTCAGCGCGTCATTGATCCGATTCACGCCCAGACTTCCTCGCTCGTCGGAGGTGGGCCTGCGGCGTCGGGCAGCAGCAGCCGCCCTCAGTGGGTCGCTCGCCGCGCAGCACGTCGACGAGGGTGCGGGTGGCTGCATCTACAGCGTCGAAGTACGCAGGCCAGCCGTGCCCATCGGCTGGCCGCAGAGATAGATCGAGCACGGGGCTCCTGCGTTTGGTGGCCTTGCAGGTCAGCTCTGCTCGCCCGACGGTCACCTGGACTGAGGCGGGTATGCCTGTGTCCGCCGCAGTGATCGCGCGGCACAGGGCGGCAGCAGCGTGCGCGTATTCGGTCCGGTCGCGGGGAAGGATGCCAACCCGGCGCTCGACGGGCGGCAGGTCGAGACCGAGGTAGGGGTGTCCCTGACAGCTGTCGTAAGTGACCAGGTGCCAGTCCCGAGTGACGGCATCGACCAGGGAGCGGACGCCGGGCTCGATTGCCTCCCGCCACTGAGGGTCAGCCGGGTCCAGGTCGTCGGCCTCGTGCACCCCGGGCAGGCCGACGGTGTTGATGTTGCCGTGCGCGCTGGTGTACAGCCGCGCAGGTCGACGGGGTGTATTGGGGCGGTCCCAGTGTGCGAGGAAGGTGGCGATGTCGGGCATGCTGTTCGGCGTGCGAGGGCGCCAGCGCACCCTGCGGCACCATGCACCCGCCGGATGGGCGGGCTGGGCGAGGAGCGCCGCAGTGCCGTCAATCATTCGTATCCGGTAGTCGCAGTAGGCGTCCTGCTCCCCTGCCTGGTCCTGGCGCCAGCGGGTTGCGACACAGCCGCCGCCACAGGTGGACTGGTATGCGCAGGTGGTGCACCGCTCCATCAGGGCCTTGCCCTGATTCAGCAGCGGCAACCGCCGCTGGGCTGCGACGACCGCGTTTTGCCCGGGAACCTTGTTCAGGAGGGCTAGCTGGGCCTGCGGCCAGGGCAGTTCGTCACAGCTGCCGAGTCGTCCGTCTGGGTAAAGCGTGAAGACGTGGTCGCACTTGAGATTGGAGAAGTGGCAGAAGCCGGTGTCCAACCCGCGTAGCCGCCGGATGGTGGATACAGCCGGTTCTAGTTTCAGGCGGGCGAAGTATCCGGCACTGATCCAGCGAGCAGCGGCGGCGAGCACGAACTCGGCGTACTGGTCCGGGGTGGTCGCCCACGCGGGCCCCTTCGGGCCGCGCACGGCCGCGAGCTGAAGGAGTCGGCTCTCGGGAAGTCTCCGCCCCTGGGCGGCGGTTGGGTCTTGAACGGATGCATCGAAGCAGGGTACGAAGCTGATGGCGTTGACTGCCTCGAAGCTGGCGAGGTGGTCCAAGACGGCCTCGGCGCGACCGAGAACGGCCGGGGTCACCGCAGCGATCACGCCCACCGTCCGGCTGCGACCGGCCAGCAGCCGCAGGGCGGTGGCCACGCGCGGGTAAACCGGCTTACCGTCGTAACCGACCCGCCAGGCATTGCCTGGTGCGTCCCCATCAAGGGAGATGCCGATCTGGAGGTTCGGGTACAAGGCGTCAATCAGGTCCAGCCACTCCTCATCGAGGAGTACGCCGTTGGTCTGCATCGAGACCCGTACCACACTGGGCTGGTCGGCCAGTTCACGCAGAACCTCGGCGACATGGTCGCGCCCAGCGGTCAGCGGCTCGCCGCCGTGCAGCTCGACGGCGAGCGGACGCCCCGAGAAGAGCTCGGTGAGCCGACGTACCTGGCCAGCGTCGATCCGAGCTCCGCCCGGGGCCTCCTTACGTTTCTCGTAGCAGTACAGGCAGTCGATGTCGCAGGTCTCACCCCGTAACTTCAAGATCACCGAAATGGCGCTGCCGGCGTCCTCGGCATCAAGGCCGCAGTACAGGCGGACCATCCGGTCGTGCTGTTCAGTGGTGTGGCGCATCGGCTGCCTCCTGCGTGGCCGTGACCAGACGGGGATCAGTCGTACAGGCGTCCCAACAAGGCGCCCTGGCCGGACTGGAGGATGTGGGCGGCCTCGAGCGGAATCCAGAAGCACTCGAAGTGCGTGGGCTCCTGCTCCCCGTCGTGGTCCTCCTGGCTCATCCACCGCTCCGGCGCCGACTCGGTCAGCTCCAGTTGAAAGACGTGACGGCGCTGGAGCTCGAACCGGTATGGGCTGATGTCGTACTCAGTCACGCCGAGCTTCCGCACGAGCTTGAAGTCCCTCAGGCCGGTCTCCTCCCGAGCCTCGCGCAGAGCGGCCGCTTCCGGCGTCTCGCCGGCGCGGATGCTGCCGGCCGGGACCTGGATGCCGACTTCCTCGTAGCTGTAATCGGTGTGCCGGAAGACCAGCAACTTCCCGTCACGAACGATGTAGCACAGGACCTTCTCTTTAGTGACCTTCTCAGGCACCGGTAACCCCTCATCAGTCGTGGGAACTGGACGCGCCCAGCAGAGCTGGCCTGCGACCTATGGCGACAGATATTCGCTCGCTTGGGCAAGCGGCCTTGAGCCTAAAACTTGTCACGAGGCGTTGCGGAATCCGAAGTGGTCAACGAACCGGCCTTCCGAAACCGGAGTAACGGGGCTTGGAATTGCTCCAGCCTGCCCGCAAGCCTGCGCGCCTGTCGACGCCACGATGGGGGGTCATGGCGGGGGGTTCGGATGCCCAGGCAGTTGTCGGCGATGGTCTGCAGGCCGTTACTGTCTGCTCCTGGCGTGGTCCCCACTGCGGCAGGAGCAGCGGAGGTTCTGTAAGCGGCTGGCCCGGCGGTTTCGGTGGCTGTGACTTGCCGTTGTCGTCCCAGCGCCGTCCGTACTGGCCGGGGTTACCCCAGTCGCGAAGTATGGCATCGGCTCGGCAGGCAGGCCACCGAACGTTTCCAGCCGATCGATGCGGGATTCGGCGACCGTGCACAGGTTCGCCCGTTCACCGCCGAAGTCGAACACGTACGTGACCTGCTCACCGCCGCCCAGCCGGCTTAGCGGCGGTCCTGACACTCTCGCTGCTGCCCTCGGGTGCCTGGGCCATCCCACAGCTCAAGCGGCGCAATCTGTGTCTAGTCCGCCATCGTGAACATGTGGATGTGGGCGCGGTCCCACCGGGCGAACGCCAAGTCGATCGCGTTCCGCGAATTGAGCGAGAGTATGTGACCGGCTCGCGGCGAGGACGCTGCCAGGTCGAGGTCACAGGTCGATGCTGCGACCGGACATCAGCTCAACCTGTACGGACAGCCGGGTACGCGCCACCGTCATCCTTCCACCGAGGACCATCAATGACCACCATCAAGGGCGGTGCAATCGAGTCTGTTCAGAGTCCGGCGCACGTGTGCGAGCAGAAGGGGTGCAGCACGATTGATCGCTCGATGGACCGCACTTTCTGGAGGATAACGGCGCAGGATCTCCGCGATACGCTCGTCGGCGTCGAGCCGCTGTCCCTGTGGTCCGACCGTGAGGTCGGCGGTGACCAGAGCGTCCATTAGCGGCCCGTCGTCGAGCGGGAAGGTGGCTAGGTCATCTGTCAAGCCGCGCTCGGTCGCCTCGAATCGGGCGCAGGTGTGATGGGCGACTAGCCCCACAAGCTGAGGCGAAAACCCATGTTGCTGCAGGTATCGCGCGCCGTCCAGGGAGTGGAGGCCGGTGTCCACTAGGTCGGGGGCGTAGCCGATATCGTGTAGCCACGATGCAGCTACTAACAGATCGCGTTGATGCGGCTCGACCGTTGCTGTCAGCTCGACTGCCCGCTGCCCGACACCCTGTACATGGGCCCAGCGCTGAGCAAGTGTCGGCGCGTCGAGCAGGTTAGCGGCGAGCTGTTGCGCTTGGGCGACTAGGTCAGACACTCCGCAAACGCTAGCCGCTCAGCGTGTGTTGCTCCCACCCACTCGCTGGGGCCTGCCGAGGTTTCTAACAGCGGTGGAAGGTCCCTCAGATTTCAGCCGATGTACGGGTCCGCCTGGGCAAGGAGCGCGTGGTCGATGCGGAGGCGCATCGACGGGTGGATGTCGAGCTGGCCGAGATCGGCTGGATTTACCCATCGAACATCGCGCGATTCGGTGGAGGTAGCCAGTTGCCCGCCGACTGGCCTAGCTGTGAAGCAGATCGAGAACTGCTGGCGTACCTCGCCATCGTCGTATGCCATCACATGACGCGGGTTGGTATAGATACCAACGAGGCTCATTACCTCCACCTCGATGCCGGTTTCCTCTCGCACTTCCCGCACGACAGTGTCAGAGATCGATTCACCGACATCGTGCCCACCGCCGGGAAGCGCCCACAAGTTGTTGTCGGTGCGGTGGATCATCAGTAGCTCACCGCGTTGATTCCGTACCGCTGCGACGACCGATGGCACAACGCTGTTTGCCTTCGGAGAATTCGGGTCGTTGAAGTAATCACGACGCGGCATCTTTATCTCCCGTCGAACCCGGCTATTACCGCGTCAATGTCTGTTGTGGTCTTCGCCTGGTTCCACACTCGGTCGAAGCTGGTCATGTAGTGGTCAACAACACGGCCACCGGGAATGCGCCGTAGGTGCAGAACTGGGTTGTGAGCGGCCGTCGATCCGTACACATGGGTGTTGACCAGCATCGTCTCATCAGCCCGGAAGATGGAGGCGTACAGGGTTGTGTCGTGCAGGCGTAGTTCTACGCCTGGAATGGCCAGGATTGGCTCGTAGTAGCGCAGGCTAAGTAGTACGCGATGGGCGAGCCCGATTCCAAATCCCTCTTCGTCTCCCCGGCGACGTACTCCGGCTCCATTCGGATCGGCCAGAAGCGCCCGGATTCGGCATCCCTGGCGTGCTCGATCACCGAGCCGGGTAATGTCGTGGAGTTCCGGAAGGAATAGGCCGGCGTAAACAAGAATGTCAACTGATTCACGTGCCTGCTGAATCAATGAACGCCATAGCTCCAGCGGCACCGCTGAGCGGGACGGGTAGAACTCGACCATCTCGGCTCGCCCCGCAGAAACAACTCTGAGGTCGTCTGCTACCGAGGGCCACAGATAAGTCTCGTCTACGCCGAGTAGGTCGACGGTGGCGATGCGGTGAGCGCGGTGTGGGACGCGGCCGCGCGTGATCCAACGCTCCACCGTCTTCGGGTCGACTCCGAGGGCTTCCGCGCACCGCTGTGTCGTCAGCCCTTTGGCAGTCAGGGCACCTCGGAGGCGCTCGTTGGGCATCAGGACTCAGCCACGACAGAGGGACGCATGGGGGCCTTTATATCACCATCAAGACGTCCGCGAAAGTCCCTTGCGGGCGGTACCCACATCCCAACGAAGAGCGATCAGATACAAGGCAACCCCGGTGCCGAGGCCTGCTCCTCGTCAATCGGGCGTAGTGCAGGACGTCGCTACGCACGCTGGTGCCGCCGTACGTTTGGGAGACCAGGATGACCACGAAGGCATTGTCGGGCAGCACCACGGCAACCAAGGCGATGCCCGTGACGGCGTATGCAGGTTGGCGGTCGCCCAGTCACGCCGACCCGTCCTGGTGGCTCAACGACCAGTTTGAGGGGCGGTCGCTCGCTGATTCGCTACGTCAACACGACATCGGTACGGTGTTTCGCTTCCTCAAATCGCGAGGCTGGAGTCAGTCGGCGATCGCCGCAGCCACCGGCACTACGGAGAACCAGGTCCGTGCAGTTATCCGAGGCCGACAGCGGGTGACCTCTTACGAGGTACTCGAACGGATATCAGTAGGACTGGGCATTCCGCGCGGCCTGATGGGACTTGCGTACGAACGATGAATTCAATCGCCCATATGGAATATGCGGACAAGCCTTTCGCCCCCCTTCGCGTTCCTGTCCCTCCAGCAAGGGGTTTGCGAAGCCCATCGCAGTGGGTTTAGGCCCGTTGGGCGAATGCAGCGATCGTCGATGTGGAAAGTTGATCAGCTCTCGGTGATCGTATCCGAACTGGTCAGCCGGGCGCGCCATGTCGCTGACCTTCTTAGGCCCGCGAGATGCAGTTCCAGGTGCTGCTGCTGCGTGACGGTGTCTTGGTCGCGCAGCAGGTGGCCAGCGAAGCGCTGCTTGCTGCTTTGGTTTGCGGCAACTGTGGCCTGCTATTTGTCGCCTAAGAATTGGCGGCACTCGCGGCGCGAATCGATGAGCAGTTCGCACCTGTTCGCTGTTGCGTGGAGCCCCGGGGCGATGCCGGGCTACCCATCGCGCCCTCTCGAAGACGAAGGAGAATCACTCGTGCAATCTGTTCGTATGCGTCATCGTTCCATGTCCATGTTGTGGCGACTGAATGCCCAACAGGGGCTGTCGGGGCGACGGGTCCTCGCCAGTAGCCCGACGGTTGGAGAAAGGGGGTCGAGTGAGGAGGTGTGGGGGTGGGCGGTGCGCCGGGAGTGGCGCGACGGTCGCCACGACCTGTTCGGGTTCACAGCCGACCGGCACATGGCCGACCGTGCCGCGGCCCGTGACCAGGGCTTCTGGCGTGTAGGGCCGGTGCGGCCGGCGGCGGTGTACGTGGTGCCGGCCAACGCGTCCGCGGTGATCGGGCATCCGGTGTCCGGCTGCGGCGACTCGTCGTGCCCCGACTCCCCGGAACGGGGTGAGCTGCGGTGACGGCGGGAGTGCAGGTGGCGTTGGCGCGTCGGACGGTGACGCCGTTCGGGTTGTGGGTGTTCGGGGCGCAGGCGTCGGCACCTTTGGTTGTTCTGGTCGGTGGTATCCCCGCGATCTACGCGACCACGGGCATCACCGCGCTGCCGCTGGCGTATGTGCTGGTCGCGGGTGTGGTGGCGGTGCTGGCGGTGGGTTACACGGCGATGGCGCGTCAGGTCGGGCACCCGGCGGCCTATTACGGGATCCTGGCCCGTGGGTTGGGTCGTGGTTGGGGTGTGGCCGGCGGCATGGTCGCGCTGGTGGCCTACAACGGGATCCAGATCAGCCTGTACGGGCTGCTCGGTGCGACTCTCGCGGCTCAGGTCGGCGGGGCGTGGTGGGTGTGGGCGGGCATCGCCCTGGTGGCGGTCGCGGCGTTCGGTCGCGCGCCGATCGTCCGCTCGACGTGGCTGCTGGCGGTCGTGCTGGTGGTGTCGCTGCTGCTCGTCGCCGTGTTCGTGCTGGCCGGTGCGGGTCAGGCGTCGGCCGGTGACGTGTGGGCGGGCTTCGACGTGGCGGGGTTGATGGTCGGTGGGATCGGCGGGGCGGTGGCGTTCTGTGTGGCCTCGCTGATGGGCGTCGACGCGCCGGGGTCGTTCGTGGAGGAGGCCGTCGACCGGCGGTCGGTCGGTCGGGCCTCGGTCGTCGGCGCGCTCGTCCTGGGTGGGGTGTATGCGGTGGCGGCGTGGGCGATGGGTGTGGCCGTCGGTCCCACCGCCGTCGGCGAGGCGGCTGCGGTGGACGGCGATCTGCCGTTCACGATCCTGAGCCGGGCCGGTAGCTCGGTGGTGGCGCTGGCGGGAGTGATGCTGCTTCTGGCGATCCTCACCGCGAAGCTGTCCTTTCACGCCGTGGTCGCGCGGTATGTGTTCGCGATGGCGCGGGAGGGTGTGCTGCCGGCCCGGCTCGCGGGGGCCGAGGGCGGCACGCGGGTCAGCGCGCCGCGTGGCGGCTCGCTGACACAAACGGTCATCGCCGCGGTGGTGGTGGCCGGGTTCGCGGCGGCCGGCGCCGACCCGGTGGGGCAGATGTTCACCTGGCTCTCGACGTTGGGTGCGCTGGGTCTGCTGAGCTTGCTGCTGGCCGCGTCCCTGGCCGCGCTGCTCGCCCCACCCGAGGTGCGGGGTGAGCGGGCCGGCGTGTGGGAGTGGCGGATCGCTCCGGTGCTGGGCCTGATCGCGGGGACGGTGGTGCTCGCCGCGATGATCCTGAACGTCGGGAGTCTGCTGGGGGCCGCGCCCGGATCCCCGTATCCGCTGCTGCTGCCCACGATCATCATCGCCGCCGCGGTCGCGGGCGGGATGTGGGCCCAGTACGTGCGGCAGTCCCGACCGGAGGTCTACGCCGGGATCGGTGACGGTACTCCGCAGCCGAACGCGGTGCCCGATGCCCTGAACATCTCGATCTGACGGGCCGACGATGATGACTCACGCGCACCGACCTCCCGGCCGTCCCGGCCACCCGGTCGACCCTCTGCATCCCGGCTGGAGCCCGGAGCACCACCAGGTGCCCTCGCCCGCCGCGCACCGACCGCCCGCCGACCACGGACCTCGGCCCGACTACCGGCCACCACCCGCACCTGGGTACCGGCCGCCGCCTGGGCCTGGGTACGGGCCGCCGGCGGTCGCCTACGACCGTCTTCCGGAACCTCCACCCGAACCGCCCCAGCCGCAGCTGCCTGCAACGGAGCCGCAGGCTACGGCAGCCCGAGAGGCGGAGAGTGGCTCGGAGGGTGAGTCGGACGCCGACCGCCGGTGGTGGGTGGAGTTACGTCACCAGGTCCTCTACCGGTGTAAGGGCGTGAATCGGGGACATCTGCTCGCCGCCGACGAGCGATACGGGACGCGGGAGGCCCTCGGCCCGCACGCGGTGATGCTGTTCTTCGCGGCGCCGTCGTCGACGGAGCCGCACGGGTTCCGGCTACACACCGCCTACCGGATGTTCCTGGCTGCTCCCGAGTCGGAGAACCTGGTAGCCCTGTTGTCGGACCTGACGGCCATCGCCGTAGACAACATCGCCCACGCCAGGTCCCTGGGACGGTGGTGGCATCCGCTGGGTCCGGAACGGTCGATGGTCAACGGCGGTGACATGACCCTGCCCGCCGACGCGGTCTACGTCGGTGCCGGGGTGAGCACCCTCGACTCCGTCGACGGGTCGTGGCAGCAGCTCGCCCGCTGTCTGCGCAGCCCGTCCGGGACCGGCTCCGTCCGGTCGGCGTTCGACTTGAGAAGCGAGTGCTATGCGCTGCTGGTCGACGGCACGGCCATCAAGGTCGATCGTGACCCGCACGCCCGCGTGGGCAGCTTGGGCGTGCGCAGCAGCAAACCCCTGGAAGCGCGGTGGGACCCGCTGTGGCACAACCCGCACCACGACCTCACCAGCCAGGGCGACGCCGACACCCGCCAGGTGTGGCACCACCTCGGCACCCTGCACGAGGTCCTGACCGCTCAACTGCGCCGGAAGCGGTCACGGTGACCACCTCGATCGCCGATCTGGCGGTGGCCGCCGATCTGAGCCGCGATGACATCGACGTCACCTCGGTCCTCGACCACCTCGTCGCCGACGCCGCAGCCACGGCACCGACCGCCATCGGGTACCCGGGCGCGGTCGACCTCGACCACAGCGCGGTCATCGCCCGCCTCGGGCACCGGCTGTGGAACAACATCGGCGACCCCGCCGACACCGGCGGGGTCGCGCACACCCGGGTGCTGGAACGGGCGGTGGTCGCCTGGATGGCGGACCTGTTCGGGATACCGGCCGGTGACCGGTGGGGCTACGTCACCACCGGCGGCACCGAAGGCAACCTGTCCGCCCTGGCCGCCGCCTACCGACGCTGGCCGACAGCCCGGATCTACTACTCCACCGCCGCCCACTACTCCATCCCGAAGATCGTCGACCTGCTCGGCGCCTACAAGACGGTCGTGCGGGCGCATCCGGACGGGGAGATGGACTACGACCACCTCGGCGAGCAACTGCGCAAGCGACGGCGGTGGCCCGCCATCGTGGTCGCCACCGCCGGCACCACCATGACCGAAGCCGTGGACGACACCACCCGCATCCGCGCCATCCTCACCCACTACTCCATGGCCGGGCACGTGCACGTCGACGCCGCCCTGTCCGGGATCCCACTCGCCCTCGACGGCAAGCTGCGCTGCGACGACGTCGGCATCGACTCGATCGCCGTGTCCGGCCACAAGTTCCTCGGCGTGCCCACACCATGCGGGGTGGTGCTGATCCGCGACCACGTCCGCAACCCGACCCGACAACCGATCGCCTACACCGCCGCCGCCGACACCACCGTCACCGGATCCCGCTGCGGCCTGGCCGCCGCCCTGCTCTGGCACGCCATCGCCGTCCACGGCCGCGAAGGACACCGATGGCGGGCCGCCGAAGCCCGCACCGTCGCCGCGTACGCCGTCGACCGGATCCGCGCCACCGGCTGGCAGGCATGGCGGTACCCCCACGCCTTCACGGTCGTCCTCCCCACCCCACCCGAGACCGTCCGGGTCAAGTGGCTGCTCGCCACCGACGGACCCGTCAGCCACCTCATCTGCATGCCCGGCATCACCACCGCGCAGATCGACGCACTCACCGCCGACCTCACCGCCGCCATCAGGACACCGATCCCGCGTCCCCGCGCACCGCACACACCTGAGGTCACCACCGCGTCCTGACCTCTTCACTCGGCCTGCGGAGATGCCGCGATGCCCACCGTCGCGAACACGGCCGCACGACCGACTCCGCCGGCACCACCCAGACCAGTCCTCCGGAGAGACCCATGACGACCACACCGCTATCGGCACGCCCTGCCCCGGTTCACCGACTGCTCGACCCGGTCATCCTCAGAATCCTGGACCGGATCGACATCAGACCTGACCAGTCCGTGCTCGAAGTCGGTGCAGGCCCCGGGGAGATCACCGCCCACCTGGCACACCTCGTCGGCGACCACGGGATCGTCACCGCCGTCGACACCGACACCAGCCGACTCACCCCGACCAACGTCATCGACGTACAACAGCGTGACCTCGACCGGCACGTCCTGCCCGAGAAATACGACAGATACCACCACGTCGTCGCCCGTCGCAGCACCAAACCGCTACGCGACCCGGTGGACGTGTTGGAACAGATGATCGCCCGACTACGCCCCGGCGGCTGGCTGCTCCTCGCCGACATCCTGCCCTCCACGCCGAGGGTCTACCGGGCACCCGACGCCACCGACGACCACCTGATCGCCGCCGTCATGAACCGGATCCGACACACCATCGCCGGCAGCGACGAGGCAGGCACGTGGACGAGCAACACCGAGACCCTGCTGGTCAACCGCGGCATGACACGGCACTGCGTCCACATCGGCACCGAGACCTGGACCGGTAACCAGCCCGGTTGCCGACTCCTCGCCGACATCGCCACCCACCTACACCCCGAACTGGCCACCGAGTTCACCGACGACGACCTCGACCGCTTCCGTGCCCTCATGGCCGATCCGCGCGTGCTCCTGGCCTCCTACACGCACCGGGTCATCCACGCCCGCAAGACCGACTGACACCAACGCCATGACGAACCGAACCCGCCTGCCCTGCCCCCTGGCCGCGATCGTCAGCGGCGGCGCCGTCCTGCTGGCCACCGCACACCAACCCACACCCGCCGACCACCGACCGGCCGCCAGCGGCGTCCCGGCCACCACCCCACCACCGGCTACTCCGCCCGCCAGAGCCACCGACAACGGCGTCACCTCGACGCAGCGACTGAACAGGCTCGCCGACACCATCGGCAACACCGCCAGCGACACCAGCGCCGACCTGCCCTACACCTACCTGCACCTGCACACCTGGGCACGCGCGACGAACAGGATCATCCGCACCGACGTCCGACGCTGGCGACACGCGGACGGCTCCGGCCGCGAAACCACCCGTCGGGCGCCGGACCTGACCGGTGTGGAACACCAGCCCCTGCCCGACGAGCGGCTCCTGTTCGACCGCGCCGCCGCGACCACACACCGATACCCGCCGGACGGCCTACACCCGTACCTCGCCGAGCCGGTCCCGGCCGACCCGGCACAACTGGCCAAGCTGCTGGTACCCACGGAACTGGTCGACGAGCCCGCCTACCCGAGGCTGCTCGCAGGCGGTGTCATCGGCCTGGCCACCAGCCAACACCTCCACCACGCCCAGCGGGCCACGGCACTACGCGTGTTGGCGCGGATCCCCGGCATCACCTACGGCGGCCCGACCACCGACCTCGCCGGACGCACCGGTCTGGCGTTCCGCGTCACCGCCGAGGGATCCACCACCGTGCTGATCATCGACCCGACCACGGGGGAGTTGCTCGCCGCACACGAACGCGTCAGCGGCATCAGGCCCGGCCTGTTCTCCTACGTCCTCATCCTGGCCCGAGGCCACACCACCGACACGTCGCACCCACCCCACGGCCGGTGACCGGGTGATGACGACCTGGCCAGCCGCCGAACCCTGGACCCGAAAAGGCAGGAGACGGCTGGTCTCCCGGCCGGCGGCAGGGGACCTTCCCCCTTCCTCTGCCGCCGGCCATCCCACCGCTACGCACACCTCTCTGCCTGAAAGGGATCCACCTTCCGTGCTCCAGCACTTCGCGGTCATCGGGATGATCGCGCTGCACCTGCATCTCGTCGGCCCACCCACCACCATCACCGACACCGCTACCGGTGTCGGTGACGTCGTGGCCACAGCCCGGACGGTGGACGTGGTCTGTGTGCGCTGCATCCTGCGGGGCCTTGCACCACCGGTTTCGACGCGCCCGTGACCGTCCCCGTCTGTTCCACGTACCTACTACCCGTTGAGGACCACCGCACGATGCCCACGCCCATGCCGCCAGCCGGAACGCCCTACCACCGGTTGACCAGGCGGATTCCCTGGTGGCGGACGCTGCTGGCGCTGGCTGCCGTGCTGATCGCCACCCAGGTCGCGCCGATCCCCGCCACCCTGCTCAGCCTGCGGCTGCCGCCCGAGGGGCTACCGATCCTCGGCGACCTCACACCACTGGTCCTCTCGCTCGTGGCGATCGCCTGCATCCTGCCGATGACCCTGCTGATCGTCCGGGTGGGGGAAGGCCGACGTATCGGCACACTGGCCGGCGTCACCGGCCGCCTGCCCCGGCGGCTGCTGGCCCTGTACGGCGCACTCGCGGCGATGTGTCTGGCCATGGTGTTGGTCATCGGCACCACCGTCATGATCGCGGTGGCCCTCACCACGGCCGGCCCACCCGAACAGTCAGGGACCCTGACGCTGGACGGCATCGGTGAGCGCCTCACCGTGTTACCGATCCTGCTGTGCCTCATCGTGGTCCAGACCGGCGCGGAGGAGGTCGTCACCCGCGGCGTGATCCTCCAGGCCGCAGGTCGTCTCACCCGCTCCCCGTGGCCGGCCATCGTCGTCCAAGCCGCCGTCTTCACTGCCCTGCACGGCGTCGGTGAGGTGTGGGGAATGGTGGGCGTGCTGGTGGTCGGGGTCGCGCTCGGCTGGATCACCGTCCGCACCGGCGGCCTGGCAGCCGCCCTGGCGTTCCACATCGTTGTCAACAGCCTGGCCGCACTCGTAGCGGTGGTCTACGGGGCTACGAGCCCCACCGACAACGCCGCCACCGGCTCTTGGCCCCAAGCCCTCATCCTCGCCGGGGCTGCCACCGGCTACGCCCTACTCGTCAACCTGCTGATCCGACCATTGGACGTCACCACCACCGTCCCGAACCCGCAGACCACCCTCACCCGCGATCCCGCCCCACGGCAGACCGGCGACACCGCCCAGAGCGTGGCCCTGCCGCATGCCGATCACAGCCATCCCTCTGCTAGCCCCTCGTCCGAGTCCCTCCACGATCAGGAAGCGCACACCCCCTCATGATCGAGTACCTGCGCCTGTCCGGCGCTGCGGTCCAAACCCCGATCTACCGATACCGGCACCCTGACACCGGCCGTCGGGTCACGCTGGTCGCCGCCATGCACGTCGGTATGCCCGCCTACTTCACCGGCCTCCTCGACACGATCGGCGACGCCGAAGAGCGTGGGGCGGTGGTGCACTCCGAGTTCATCCGGTCGCAGCCCATCCCGCCGGACGTGACCGAGGAGGAGAGGCGGGTGTTGGAGACGTTGAAGAGTGGCGGTCCGTGTGAGGATCGCGCCATCGCCACGTTGGGGTGAATGCATCAGCGTGAGGCGTTCGGTGACATCCCGCCGTCCTGGCAGGAACACGACCTCGACCCGCTGCAGATCATCCGCCTCGCAGGACCGACCGTGATCGGCGCCCACGCGCGCCGGGATCATCCTTCAAGAACAGCCGGATGAGGACACCGCTGGCGGCTTCGCTTCCTGGACGTTGTGTCCCGTCGGCGGGCGTCTCTAGGCTGCCACCGTCGGGTGGTAGGCACGAGGCGTTCGAGCGGGGTGATGAGGCGATGTCACTGACCGACACCATCGGCGCCGACTTGCAGGCGATGACCGCGGGTGTAGACCGGTCCCAGCAGGAGACCGCGGCGGTCGACCGCGCCATTGAGCAGATCGCCGCTCGCGCGGTGGCCTCTGGCTTTATCGGTATCACGGCCGGCCTCGGGCGAGTACGACAGGTGCTCGGGCAGGCCCAATCCCGGTTGAACGAGGCATCGGGTGTCCTGAGTGAGGCATCGCGGTCCGTAGGTTCCGTGGCGCAACAACCGTCGCCACAGGAGACCATCGCCGCGCTCACCCCAGTGGTCGCGGCGCTCAATACGGTGGATGGCAGCGTGGCCGCCGCAGCGTCCGCTGTCGACGAGGCGCGGCGGCTCACCATGGCGGCGCTGCAGGGCGGCCAGCCCGGTCCGACGCTGGCGCGTCTGCAGCAGGTGATGCAGATCCTGGCTGCCGTCCGTACTCGCAGGACTGAGGCCCAAGGCCGGGTCGACGCGGCGCTGGCGCAGGCTCGGCAGGTCGGTGAGCTGGGAAACTGACCACGGGCGTTGGTAGCGACCTCAGCCCACCGCCCACCCCACGCGACACCGCCACGAGTGCGACCGAAGACGCCCCATCCGCGCGGCTGCCCGAGTGGCTGACGGACGCCGCCCGGGACCTGCCTCGGCGGCAGGCGAAGGATCCGACCTCCGGTGTGGCCCTGATCAACGGGCAGCGGATACCTATGAAGTCTGGCCGTGACCCGGCTGCCGCCGTCGACCTCAAACCGGCGTATCAGCTCATCGCTACCACGACCGATCATCTGGAGGCCAAGCTCGCGGCCCGGATGCGCCGCGACCACGTCACCCAGGCGGCCGTGGTCACGAACAACCCGCCCTGCGACTACACCCCCTACGGCTGCGAGAAGATCCTCTCCCGGCTACTGCCAGCCGGCGCGCAGATGGACGTGTACGTACGCGACGATGACGGGCAGGTACGCCACTGGCGCACCTACACCGGCAACGGAAAGGCGATCGCATGAAGGTGACCTGGACCTACGACCGGGGCGACCACCGCGACAACCACGAAACCGACCTGACCGACGCCGATGCCCTGGAAGCCCTCCTACGCGAGATCGACCAGGCCGGCGAGCCTGTCGTCGTCACGATCTTCAGCGACATCACCGACGGCCCCGACGACCTGCCCCCCGGCCTGCAGATCGGCCTCGGCCACCGCACCCACGCCTTCGCGGTCTACATCGCCGACGACGGCGGCTACCTCAACGACCCCACCGTGCCACCACCGGACCAGCAACTCCACTTCGACCTCGGAGGTGTACCCACCGAGTACCCCACAGAGCATCTCCGGCTGCGACCAGGCACCGCCATACAGGTAGCAGGCACCTTCCTCAAGACCGGCGGAACACCACCACACCTGCCCTGTCCTGAGTAGCCGCGGCGAGATCGGGTGGGTGGCTCGCGGCAGGGGAACTGCGGGCAGGCCGCTGACGCCGGCCGGGAGATCGACCGTCTCCTGTCTTTCGGATCCAGGGATCTGGTGCCCTTCGGGCACCTTCACGCCTCCGTTCTTCGGAATTCGCGAACTCCTGCGAATGTGGTTGCCGCTCCTGCAAGGAACTGTAGCGAGCCGGAGATCAGCGAATACCAGTCGTCGCCACGAGTGAGAGCCAAAGCCGATCCTGTAAACCAGAGGAGCGCGAGAATCAGAAAGCCGCAGCCGATCAGTCTTCGTCGGTTCCGCATCAGAAGACCACCCTCGCTGTCTGTGAAGTGGACGGCCACGTCCCCCGCGATCGGTGGCGGCCGAACCTCGTCGAGGCCGTCGAGTCACGTCTGCAAGATCCGCGATCTTGTGGAGGCGAAGGCTCCCAGCGTGGTCGACAGTCACCGCTCTCGCTCCACGAGTGCGCGCGCGACCAGAGCAAAGACTCCGGGCAGGACGGCAGGGATGAGCCCCATCAAGCCGGTGGCCAGCAGGATCCACTGGGTCACTCGGTATCGCCCGTGGCTGTAAGCGACCGCCGCCCCTGCGGCTAGCACACTGACCATCAACAACCACACCAGCAAGACTTCGTCGAAACGATGGGGCAGTGCCTGCCCCCGCACCTCGCTGAACTCTTCCAGCGCTCCGATGGTCGCTAATGCTGACAAGCCGGATAAACCAGTCAACGCAATCGTCAATAGCCGACGCGAGGTGTTGACCGCCATTCTCGCCCTCCTCGGCGACGGCTTGAACTCGGCGCTGCCAGTACACCAGCCGGGGCCCGCGTGGATCATCCACCGTCCGCACGAGGATGTCGGCAGATGCCACGCGGACTCTGTCTAACCCGTCACGTGCACCGCCCACAAGCGGCGAGCGCGCTATCCGTCGGGGATCTCGGTGAGTGAGTTTCAGCAGCGGACGGCGCTGCCAATGACCGCGTCACGCGGCGGAACGGCGTCCGCCCGCCGCCTCAAGGTCCCCGCCGCGTGGGCGTCGGCGGGGGATGAGTTTGGTGGTGGCTTCGGCGGTGGAGTGTTTGAGTTCCTGGAGCACGCTGGTGTAGGTGTCGGCGGTCAGTTTGTAGCTGGCGTGTCCGAGCGTGTCTTGGATCTCCTTGATGCCGGCCCCGGCGGCGAGCATCAGGGTGGCGGCGGTGTGCCGCAGGTCGTGGAACCGGATGGGTGGGAGTCCGGCGCGGGTGACGTGCCGGTCGAAGCGGGTCGTGATCAGTTCCGGGTGCCAAGGCCGTCCATCACGGCGGACGAAGAAGACGTCGCTGTGATGCCACCGATCTCCGGCGGAGAGTTTCCACGCGGCGCGCCGGGCGAGGTACTCGCGTAGCCCCGCCACCGTCTCCTTGGCCAGCGGCACCACCCGGTCACCCGCGGCGGATTTCACCGCCTTCTCAATGACCTTGTAGCCGACGCTGGTGCGTTGGTCGACGATGGTCAACTCGTTGGCGGTCAGGTCGACGTCGTAGTCGTGGAGTCCGGCGAGTTCACCGCGGCGGGGTCCGCGGTGCACGGCGAGGTCGAACAGAGCGGACAGTTCCAGGTCGTGGGCGTCGACGTAGTCGAGGAACTCGCCGACCTGCTGCGGGGTCCACACCATCACCGGGCTGGGACGTCGGCCGGTGTGACGCCACCGGTTGACCGCGGAGGCGGTCCAGAGTCTCGGCTTGGGTGGGGCCCCGGAACGCAGGATCACCGACTCCGCCGGGTTGTGGTCGACGAGCCTGTGCCGGTAGAGGCGACGGGCGTCGTTGAGTGCCTTGCGAAGGGTGGCCAGGATGCGGTGCATGCTCGCCGGTCCGACCGTCCGCACTCCCTTGACGCTGTCCCGCACGGACTGCAGCGTGCTTTGGCGGGCGGTGAGGATCTCGGCGTTGCGGGCCTCGATGCCGGCGAACACCGACTGGATGTGTCCGGCGGTGAGGGTGTGCAGCGGTACGTCGCCGAGCTTGGGGACCCAGTACTTGTTGATGTGGTCGCGGTAGCTGCGCAGGGTGGCCGGTGCGAGGCCGGTGACGTCGGTGATCCAGGTGGTGAGGTAGACGCCGAGGGTCAACGGCGTACCGGCACCGGCCGTGGGCGTACCGGCGTGGCCGCTTGCTGGGGTGGTGTGGAGGTCGCGGGCGAGGGTGTCGCGGTCGGGAAGCGGTTCACCGTGCCGGAGACGGTGCAGCAGATCGGCGACGTGACGGCGCAGGAGTCTGTCGGTGCCGCCGAGGTCGAGCAACGCCTGCGCGCGGTCGCGTTCGGTGGCGGCGGCGTCGCGGCTGTCGAACCCGGCCCGCCGTAACTGCCGTCTGGCCCCGGTGGCGTCGGGTGGGAGTTCGAGTTGGTACGCCCACATGCCGTGGTGGGGGTTCCATCCATTGCCGCGGCGCAGCTTGGGGCACTTCACGCCGAGGCGTTTGCCGTTGTGGCGGCAGCCGCAGCGTTTGGTGATGGATCCATCGGCCATCGGAACAAGGTCTCCTTCGTGCCGACGCCGGGCGGGCATCGGATTGTCGGGTGTCGTTGGATGGTGATCAATGCTCGGTCGCGGGGGCGGGTCAAGTCACCTGCGGTGGGCGGTCGAGGTCGGTGGCGGTGAGGACGGCGATGATGGCCGGCACGGACACCCGGTAGCGGGAGCCGATCCTCATGACCGGTATCGGCAGCCTGTTGGACCGGGCCAGCTCGTAGGCGCTGGACCGCGACAGACCGAAGATGGCGCCCGCGGTGGCGACGTCGGTGGTCGTGCCGAGCGCGCGGACCTTGTCGAGGCTCCACGCGCCACTGCCCGACGCCGATGTAGAGGTCGAGGGTCGGTCGGATGACATGACGTACTCCTTGAATGGCGGTGGGGATCGGATCGGGGAACTGGCGCGCCCAGCACGGGGCCAGCCCCGAGGATCGGTAGGTATGCCGGAATCGACGTCGTCGGCGCCGGCCGTGCGCCGCCTCCCGCACGGATGAGTGGAGGCGGGTGGCTAGTCAGGGGCGTGCCACCGTTGGCGGCCGATGTGGGCGGTGCCGTGATCGGTGCGAGGTCGGCTCGGTCGGGACTAGCCCGGTGCCGGTGGGCGGGTGGCGAGGATGCGCCATCCGGCTGCCCGCAGGCTGGCTCCGGACTCGCCGTTAGCGCACCTTGCACGGCGCGAGCCCAACGCATGCGGTCCAGCCGACAATCCCCAGCGTGGCACCCTGGACTGTTCAGCCGGAGCTGAGGTCAGGGGCCAACGTGAATCGTCGACGTCCATAGCAGCGGTGCCTCTGGAAAGCGTGCACGCACCTCCCGGATCGCCGCGTGCAACGCCCAGGCCGGATCCTCAACGCCCCTGACCAGCTCATGGTAGAACCGATCGGATATTGCCCAGGCGATCTTGTCGGGGATCCTCCATGGGTTGGCGATCACGTGTGCGTAGCCGGCGACTTGGAACGCGGTGGCGAGGTTTACTGCCTCGTCGGCGAGAAGGGTGCTGGAAGCGGCGGTTTGGCAGGCGGAGAGGAAGGCGAGTCGCGCGTTCTGAACGTGCACATCCACCAGATCGCGGACGGTGAGCATTCTGTCGTTCAGGCGCAGGCCGCTAGAGGCCGGGTCAGTCGGGTTCGCATAGCCGTGGCAGGCGAAATGCACCACATTGGTATCGGGAAGAGCCGCTAGCACGGCCTCGGTCGTCGCGGCCGAGTCGGTGAGAACCGTGCTTGCCGGGAAGCGATGCGACATTGCGTTCGCCTCTCGTACGGCTAAGGCCAATGGCACCTCGTCCGCTGCCTGCGTGACCCCGATGGCCAAAACGCGGGGGGGGTCGGAAAGTACAGACACTGACCGTGCGCGCGCATTGATCAGGGCACCGACTGTCGGGGTGTAGGAGGATACGACGAGTCCGAAGACGGTTTGCTTTGGATCGTCGTGACGGCCAGCCAGGTGCAGCGGCAGGAAGGCGAGCGGACCCGCTGGGCACCACCACAGGCGAGGTAGCTGTGATTCGACGCCATGCTCGAACCCGAGGTGGTGCAGGACCGGTCCGGCCGTGGTGTCCCATAGCCACGCGAGAAGGTCGCTGATCTGCCCCGCAGATTCGATCACCTGCGCGAACCTGAAGTACCGCTCCTGGACTTCGTCTGGGTCGAGCCCCGGCAGCCGGATCACCTCGATGCCGTTCGTGGTCAGCACGATGGCATCCGAGCGGTAACGGCTCACGTTCAGTAGGACGATCGGACCCGCCGAGGCAGCGGCCAGCAAGGACTCGGCTGACGCGGGACGCAGGAAGTCTTCGAACCCCTGCAGTGCACGGATCTGTTCGATTGTCCGGAGCCATTCGCCGTGCACGCTGCCCCGTCCGGATGCGCGGAGCGCGGCGAAGCGTGCCGCCAAACTCGGCGCGACCATAGCGAGGTTGGCTTGCTCCTTGCTCTCGAGCTCGAGTGAATGCCGGAGCAGGACGCCATGCCCGTACTCCCACAGCTCGGCCGCGCGGGCGATATCACCGGTCTGCAGTGCGCACGCGGCCGCGTCGGAGGCTAGTCCGGCGAAGCGGGCGAGTTGGAACTCGCTGCCATGCCGGACTATCTGGTCGACCGCGCGGAGTGCGGTCGCCAGGGAGTCAGTGGCTAGATTCCAGTCGCCGTGCTGGGCCGCGGCTCGGCCGAGGTGGGTGGCGATGAGTGCACGCTGAGCAGGTGCCTCCTCCGTGAGTCGTAGGGCTTCGCGGAGGACGTGGACGGCTTCCGTAAGCATGGCCCGGTCGTCCAGCGCGTTGGCGCCGGCCAGCAATGACCCGCCAAGGTTGAGGAGTGCGCCGGCTCGCCCCGGATGGCTGGCCGGCAGGATCGCCACGGCCTCACGACCCGTTTCGATGGCCCCGTCGAGGTCGTCGTGGGTACTGTCGCGTTCGTAACGTTCGCGCAGGAGCAGCCCTAAGTTGCCTAGGTGACGGAATAGTTCAGGATGGTCGGATGCGGTGATCATCACCGCTGACCGCGCGATCTCGACGGCCTCGTCGAGATCCGCTGGATTGGCGGTTGACTCGTAACGAAGACGAAGCGCAAGTCCGAGGTTAGACAGGTGCTGGCCGAAGGCCGGGTCTGTCGCCGAGGCGAATGCAATGGCTTGGCGGTGTAGCCCAACGGCCTGATCAAGATCGTTCCTACGGCCGGCGCTCTCGTAACGTGCCTGCAGTGCAAGGCCCAGGTTGGAAAGCCGGGCGGCGCGATCGTGAGCCTTCTCCTCGGATATGGCATCCCGGCCGTAATCGATAGCATGGTCGAGGTCGATGGATCGCCCGGTGACCCGATACCGAACGAGGTACAGTCCGGAGAGCATCGTCGCCCCCACGGCTCGGGGCGTGCCGACCGTGGGATTGGACACCGCCGCCTCGGCGGCGTCGATTCCGTCGTCAAGGTCGCTGAGCGCACCGGTAGAGGCGTAGCGCCGGTACGACGCGAGGGCGCGCCCCAGCAATGCCGACGAACGGTAATCAGCAAAGGCTGCGGTCGATCCTCGCAATCCCTCTGCGGTGTGTAGCTCGTCCTCCGGCCTCAGATAGGCAAGGACGGCGTCTGGCACCAGATCGGGCCGCAATGACACCAATTCGCGGAAGACGGCGACTGCCGTCACCAAGTCCTCCCGGTCCTCCGGATCAGGCAGCAGGAGATAGCGCTGTAGGTGCGCTAGGCCAAGAACGGAGGCGGCCTCGGGGTGGGCGAGCAGTCGCCCGTTCAGCTCCTCGGCGAGGGCGAGCAGATCCGCGAGCGCGGCCGGATGTAGGAGGGTCGCCGGATCATGATCCACCGCGAACTGTTCCAGCCGCGCACGCAATGCGCTCAGCAACCCGTCGACCGTCATTTACATACCGCAGGAGCGCGCCGGTTCAGCCAGGGCGGGCCGCTGCCCGTCGAGCCCAGCCACGACCTCATCGGCCAGTGTGTCAATATCGTGGATCCGCGGCGTCGGAGCTTCCGGGCGCAGCATGGCCTCGAGCTTCAGATCGGTGAGCCGTCGCTTTGCCGTGACGATTGCCTGGACTACAGGGTCGTCATCGTGGTCTGATGCCATCAGTTGTCCTCCCGACCCGGTTCGAGGAGCGGCCGAAGTTGGTCCAGCGACTTTCTGATTTCGGAGTCGACGGTGCGCAGAGATACGCCCAGCTTGTCGGCGATCCACTGGCGCGGCTGCCCTTCGACGAACCGGTAGATGATGATCTGCCGCTGCCGGTTCGTCAGGGTCCGGCGTAACAGGTCGTCCAACAGCGTCCAGTCGTAAGGTTGGCCGGGTGGTGTTGGGCGGGCTGCCAACGTCCGCAGGCGCTCTTCTTCCATGCGCTGCCGCCTGAAGACTTTCCACGCCGCCCGACTGGCCACTCTGTAGAGCCAGGCTTCGTGGTCATCCACCTCGGGCAGCTGGTCTCGGACGCGGTAGGCGATGAACAGGGTCCCCTGCGTGATCTCCTCCGCTCGATGCTTGTCTTGGTCGCAGAGCTTCAGCATCTTACGGAGTAGCGCCGGCCGGTGTCGGAGGTAGAAGGAGTCGAAGTCGGTCGCCGGTACAGGCGCTGCCGGAAGGACCTGTTCAATTGTCGCGCCGTCGCCGTCCCACGCCGCTCGCAATGGTGGCGGAATGTCGACCCGCTCCACGACGGCAGCGGCATCCCGCAGGACGATCGCGGGGTCGGCGAGGGTATCCTCCCCGGGTTGCCCGGTCGCTTCGATTTCGTCGGGGTCTCCGGCATTCCTATCCCGCACTGCCTCACCTCCTGGTCGAGGCCCGCCGCAGCCGACCGGACGACCGGCCACGCTTGTAACAGCAAGCGTGCCGCAAACTGCGGCGGTGCGCCCGCTCGAAACTTAGGAGTGCCGGGCGGGCCGGAACGCGCAATGCCGCCCGGCACTCTTCTACGACGTCCTGTGGCGCCCGGTCAGGTATAGGCCGACCAGAGCGATCTCCAAGGTCAGACACGCCCCGAACGTGGTACCAGCCACCGTGAAGATCTCCATCGCGTCGCCGCTCAACACCACCGTGGTCAGGGCTGCGACCGCCGCGATCAACCCCGCAGCGACGACTCCGCACAGCGTCACGATCAGCCAGACCACCAGTGCTTGAAGCCGATCCTCGCTCATCTCCGCCATCTCCGGTCCTCCTCGCTGCCTTCTCACAGGGAAGGAGCACTCAGGATTTAGGAACGCGAAGCACTACGACAAGGAGGACCGGTAGAGCGACGACCCGGATAACTCGAGCCGGCGTCCTGGACCTGTCCTGACGGCCGCCGGCCCTTCCTCGCGGGCGGGGGATACAACCGGTGCCGCTACCGCGTTCGAGGAGCTGCTCGCCGACCGGTTGCGGGCTCTCGGCCCCGACCACCCCCACACTCTGGCCCCCGCCACGACCTCGCCTACTCGCGAGAACAGGCTGGTAAGGCTGGTCGCCTTCCGTAGCCGTCGCGGCTAGACGGGGGTTGAGCTTGCGCCAGACGAATAGGCGTTTCCATCAGTCCGCGTCGCGGCCTGTGGTGCCGGTGCCAGTCCTGCACGAACGCGCACGCCCGGGCGAACGTGACGGGTGCTGGTAGCGGGTGTTGGCAGGCGGGGTCATCGCCGTGCCGCCTGCCGGTGCCGTAGTCGCGCAGCGACCAGAACGGCGGGCTGGTGACGATGTTGTTGACGCTGGAGTCGGGCATCGCGGCGAGTACTTGGCGGGCATCGCCGAGATACAGCTCGACCGGGCCGAGCCGCCGGTACCGGTCGTGCTCCAAGGGGGGTGGGATCGGTCATGCCGGCACCGCCCACCGGTGTGGGCACAGCAGCAGCCGCAACGCGACGGCCGCCTGTTGAGGGACGACGCCGTTACCGAGGACCCGCAGCGCCGCGGTACGCGGCACCGCGAGCGTCGGGTCGGTCACGTGGCCCGCGTCCAGGCCCATCAGCCATTCCACGAACGACGGCGCGAGGACCGGTTTGCCGTGCCGCCCCAATTGGGTCGGCGCCGGCGCCGGACGGCCGAGCAGCAGCTCCCAGCGGGCCACCGCCGTGGCGTATACACCCCACCGGTCGGCGTCGGGCCGGCCCAGTCCGGCCACGGTGGTGCGCAGGTCCGCTCCACCGTCACCGTGCCTGCCGGGCCCGTGCGCGTCGGAGGCGCGTGGAGTGGGGAGCGTCCGGACCGGAACCCGCACGGCTGCCGAGGGCAGGGTGAGGTCGCCGTGGGACCCGCGTTGCCCGGGGCAGCCCTTGATGCCGTCGGTCGCCCTGGGGGTGGGCAGCAGGACCTGCGACAACGGTGGCCGCCACCCGGTGCCGGCCCGCCGGCCGGGGGTGCCGGTGTCGCTGGCTCTCGGCGTCGGCAGCAGCTTCGAGGCGACGCCGGACAGAGACGGCCGGCGGGTCGCCCCCGCCGAGGGGGACATGTTCGACCCGTAGGCCACCGCGGTCGGGGTTGGTAGCAGGCCGTGGCGTGTGCCGGTCGGCTCCACGAGGTCCGGCAGACCGTAGGGGTGGCCGGGGCCCTTGCCGTCACGGGCGCAGGGTGTCGGCAACGTCGGCACCTCCTCCCCGCGGTGGGGCGGGAGCGGCCAGCAGGAACAGCCGGTCGCGTCGGTGAGCGGCGCCGACGTCGGATGCGCGTAGGCATAGCCAGCTCGTGTCGTACCCGATCGTGGCCAGGTCACGGTGGACGACGTCGAGGCCTCGCCGCAGGAGGGCGGCGACGTTCTCCACGAACAGCAGCCGGGGTCGAAGGACGCGAACGGCGTCGGCGACGTGGTTCCAGACGCTGGAGTGTGCGCCGGTGATGCCGGCTCGGCGGCCGGCGTTGCTGATGTCCTGTCGCTCCAATGTCATTGTGGTGGTGCCGTCTTCGTTGACGGTGGCCGGTGAGGCGGCGGTGGGCTGACTCGTTTCCGTGCTGTCACCGCGACGACAACCGATGACAGGGAGCGACCCGTGTGTTCTTCGAGAATGGGAGGCGCGGTGGCGGGTTGGCTCCTTCCCTCAGGTCGCTTTCGTGGTTGACGTGGTCTTGTCATGTCGCCCGTCGCCGCTTCGCTGAGGGCCGGTGTGACTTCATTGGAGCGTGACCCCGCACTGGGGTTCTTGATTGAGGCATGTCCGCCGGTCGACCCCTGATTCGAGAGGAGAACGGAGATGGATGCGAAGGTCGTGATCGGGCTCGATCCACACAAGGATGTTCTGGTCGCTGTCGCCGTGGATGGCAACGGCCGGCAGCTCGACGTGAAGGATGCGATTGCGAGGCCGCGCGGATACCGGGCGCTGCTGGTCTGGTCGAGGAAGCTAGGACCTCACCGCTGGGCGGTGGAGGACGTGCGTCATGTCGCCGGCGGGCTGGTGCGGTTCTTACTCGCCGAAGACGAGCATGTCGTGTGGGTGCCGACGCATATGAGCGCCGACCACCGGCGTCGGGTGCGTGCGGTTGGGAAGTCCGACCCGATCGACGCCCTCGCCTGCGCCCGCGCCGCGTTGGCTGAGGACCTACCGGTTGCGGTGCCCGAGACGGATGTGCGGGAGATCAAGATGCTCCTTGATCACCGCGAGGACCTGGTGGGTGAGATGGTGCGGATGTGCTGCCGGCTGCGGTGGCATCTGCACGACATCGACCCGGACTTCGCCGCGACGATCCCGGCCCGCAAACTGCACCGGCCGAAGTGGAACGCGCTCGTGACCGCGTTCCTGCGGGAGCGCGAGGGTAGTGTCGCGGTCTCGATCTGTCTGGACCTGATAGAGCGGATCAAGGATCTCGGCGACCGCGCCGGACGCCTGGAACGTGAACTGGAAGAACGGGTCAAGGTTGAGGCCCCGCAACTGCTGGAGCTGCCGGGTTGCGGGCCGATGTCGGCGGCGCGGATCGTTGCTGAGACGGGTGACCCCGCGAGGTTCAAGTCAGCGGCAGCGTTCGCGATGTTCACCGGCTGCGCTCCGATACCGGCGTCCTCGGGAAACAGCCAACGCGTCAGGCTCAACAGAGGTGGCAACCGGCGAATGAACGCCGCGATCCACCGGATCGCGATCACTCAGAAGCGCATGCACCCACCCGCGCAGGACTACCTCGCCGCCCGTCGAACGCTCGGTAACCCGAACACCGAGGCGATCCGCGCACTCAAGCGCCACCTTGCCAGGCGAGTGTTCACCCTGCTACGGAATCGTGACGCAGCCACAACAGCGATCAGGCCAGTCGCTGGCCTTGCTGCCTGAATCATCTGGACGTCCCGACGCGGGCTTGGCCGCAGCTCGGTGGACGGCAGCGTCTCTAGACGACGTCGAACATCAGCGACTCGATCCGTCCGTCACCGGGCGTCGGGCGGAAACTGATCACCTCGAGTAGCTTGTCGAGGTCCGAAGCGACAACTCTGGTCTGCTCGAACTCAGGCTCTTCGCCGTGCACGATTGCGCCATCTCGTCGGACGGCAAGATAGCCGTAGTGCCCTCGGGCCGACAGCAGGATCGGGAAATGTTCGGTCCAGAAGTCGGCGACCGCGGCTCGCTCTTCATCGGTCGACGCTGCATCCAGACTGATCGTCTCGAACTCATTCCACGCGAATTCGTCTGTCGTCGTGCCTGCGTAGTCGTCTGTGGAGAGAAACCACGTTGCTTCGTCAGCGCTCGACAGCCGAGAGAAGGACGAGACCCATGAAGCGACGGAGCTGTGTGCTCGTCCGAGTGCGGCAGGGGCGAGCCATGCTCCCGCAGGCGCCGGGGAGAACAGCCAGCCTGCGGATTGTAGGCTACCGATCGCCGACGCACGCAAATCCATAGCCACCAGGCTAACGAAGTGCATCGAGACACGAACGTGCCGAGCACCCTTGATGTCGGAAGGCGCCCTCGGCCGACATCGCGGCGCTCGAACTTGACATTGAGGCGCTCGAACTTGACATTGAGGCACGGGAACCCGGCGGTGAGGATGTCGACCGCCTCGACCCGGGGCCAGTCGACGGTGCGGATGTCTCCGAGGTTGGGGATGCCGGGCCAGTGGTGGGCGAGGACGGTGCTGGCGTGCCGGTCGGTCTCGGCGTACCAGGTGAGTCGGCCGCCGAGCACCAGCTCGACGGCCAAGTCGAGACCGCCGTACCCGCTGCACAGGGATCCGATTCGTGGGGAGGTGGTCTGCGCACCGCTCACGCCACCTCCCCGAGCCCGTGGCCGGTCGTCGTCGCGTCGTGGGGGCAGGTCCACGGCCCGCAGCCCGGCGTGTCCCCTGGCCGGGTGCGTGGGCGCAGGATTACCTGGTCGAGCGGCACCCGCTGCCGGTGCAGGAAGAACTGCCCGCGCAGCGGATGCCCGTCCGCGTTGGCCCGGGCGGAGCCGTCGCGGATGGCGTGGTCGAAGGCGACCGCGTCGGCCCACTCCTGCGGGCTGTGCTCACGCAGCGCGAACCAGAAGGCGTCGTCGTGAAACGGGCACCCCACACACGACGACTTCGGGGTGTCGGCGAGACCGTGCCGGGCCAGGAAACGCAGGCAGTCGGTTCGTCGCCAGCCCAGGTCGAGCAGCGGGAAGACGTTACGCATGTAGCCGACGTCGGCGTCGCGGGCGCGGTGGACCTCGTCGACCGAGATACCGATGGCCATCTCGGCGACGACTCCGGCGGGCACCCGTCGGGGATGGGGATGACCGAGACGGCGCCGCACTTCTGCCTTGATCGGTTTGATCTTGTATTCGGAGGTGCACTGCCGTCGGGCCATTCCCCGCTCGCCGTTGCGGCCGAGCGTGAACAGGGGCATGCTCGCGAACCGGTGTGCGGGGTCGAGGGCGTCGGCGCGGATGTCGCCGGTGCCGACGCGTACGACGTCGATGCCTGCCTGGGCGGCGATGCTGCTCAGGCGGTGCAGGTGCCGGTAGACCGATCGTGGTTCCCACCGGGTGTCGGCGAAGATCGCCGCGTCGAATCGGGGAATCGTCCCGTGGACGGCCAGCAGCAGGAGCGTGGTGCTCTGCACCCCGGCGCCGAGGGACAGGAAACGGTAGGCGGGTGCGGTCACTGCACCACCCCGGTCCCGTCCTCGGCGGCCTTGGTGAAGATCAGGACGTCTTCGTGGGCGATGAGGTGCATCGGTGTTCCGCCGGCCCTGGCCCTGCGGACCTGTTGGAGTTGGAAGAACGACGGTCGGGCGACGAGGTGCCCGTCGCGGACGGCGGCGAGCAGGGCGACGCACCGTTCGGTCGGGACGAGCCCGGCGCGGATACCGGCGGCGATGACGGCGCTGGGCAGGTCGACCAGCTCGCCGCGTTTACGCCAGGGTCGGGCGGTCACCACGACGACCCCGCCGGGGCGGAGCAGGGTGTGGCAGCCGGCCAGGATGCGGGTGAATCCGTCGGCGAGGCCGGTCAGGTCGCGGTAGGCGAGGTTGCCGCGGTCGTGGCCGTCGTTGTACCGGTCGTCGTACTTGACGACCCCGTGCTCGCCGGGCCGCACGAGGCCGTGCACGGTCGGTCCGTAGGGCGGGGAGGTGACCACGAGCGCCACCTGCCCGGTCAGCGCGGCCGGGACGAGGGCGGTGAGGCGGGTGGCGTCGCCGCGGATGACCGAGGCCCGTCCGGTGGCGCCGTGGTCGTGGGCGTGACGGATGTTGGCGTCGGCGATGTTCGACCAGCGCGGCTCGTACTCGATGCCGAAGGCGTCGCGGCCGGCGTGGACGGCCTCGACGAGGGTGGTGCCGATGCCGCACATGGGGTCCAGGACCAGGTCGCCGGGTCGGGTGTAGGCGTCGACGGCGTGGGCGGCGATCGCGGGCAGCATCCGGGCCGGGTGCTTGACCGACTCCGGCACGTACCGGCCGCGTCGTTGAACGGGGCCGGTGGCCTGGGCGGTGACCCAGACCGACAGGCCGTCCGGGTCGGCGCGGTGGCGTCCCTCGTACTCGCGGTGCCCGCCGTAGTCGTTCCCGCCCACGACGGGGTCGTGCTGGCTGGAGGGCGGCGTGGTGGTGTCAGGCACGGCCGTCACCTCCAACGCGGGCTCGCCGGGATCGCGGTTCGGCGGCACGGTCGGGGTGGGGGGTGAAGACGAGCAGGTCGGCGTGGACCCGCAGGTGCGCGACCTGCCACCGCGCGGTGTCGTGGGCGAGGGTGAGCAGTTCCTCGTCGGTGACGTGGTAGACGAACTGGTCGCCGTCGGTGTCGGCCTCGACCGCGACGATGTGCTGCAGGTAGCCGAGGCCGGCGGCGGCCGCGGCGGCCACCAGCGGACCGAAGTCCTCCGGCGTGGGCTGCGTCCCGGCGGGCACACCGACGACGAGGACGAGGCAGCCCCCGGGGCGCAGCAGCCGCGCGCAGGCCGCGAGGAGCCAGGCGAGGCGGACCCGCGCGGTGGTGTCCGCTGTGTGGAGCGGCCAGCACGCGACCACCAGGCTGGTCGCCGCGTCCCGCCGACCGTCGTCCGGCGGCGTGAGGGAGTCGGTGCCGGGGCGGTCGAGGTCGGTGAGGTCGTCGCCGAACCACGCGCCGAGCTCAGGCGGGTCCTCGCCTCCGTCGGTGTCCGGCATCGGCGTGCCGGTGACCGGGGTGGTCCCCGATGCCGGGGGCGGCTCGGTGGTGGTGGGGCCGATGATCAGGCTGGAGCTGTCGGTGAACCAGGCCCGGTGGTGGCGGCGACCGCCTGTGGCGCAGATCGCGGTGAGGGCGTGGTCGTTGGTGAGGTCGACGACCGCCTCGCCGGGCCGGCTGTAGGCGGCGACGAGGCGGTACGCGAGACGGGTGGGCAGGCTGGTGTGGGCGTCGGCGTCGGTTCGGGCCGTGCGCCAGACCGTGATCGGGACCGGCGGGTCGCCGGCGATCAGGTCGATGAGGGTGGGGTCGACCGGCGGCTGGTGGCCGGTCTGAGGGTGCGGCGGGTGCTGGCTCATGTGGATGTCGGCTCCGCGCCGCGCCGTGAAGCGCTGACACCCCCGAACCGCGCCTTGTGAGCCGTGACGAACACTTGCTCCGCTCGCAGGCACTCACAGCCGCCGACCGGACGTCGGGCATGCCCCGGGTGGGGTTGGCGCCCGTCGTCGACGCCACGCCGAACGCCCGCCCGATGCATACCGTCGGGCACCGCGAGGTCGTGACCGCATGCGGGGACCAGCCGGCCCGCTCACAGCGCCGCCACGGTGAGACCGCTCGTGGGCGACGTGGCCGACGGGGGCTCACGGCGGTGGCCAGCGCGGTGAGACACCTCGTGCTGTCAGAGGGCGGTCCGCAGTAACTTGATCTGATCTATGCGTTGCGTCCGGTTGGTGGCCTTTTGGCAGGTGTGCTATGGATAGCGACAGGTCGATCTGTGGGATGTGAGTCTTGGTCGTGACTGCGGGGCGGCTACGGCGTTAGCCCGGTCATGGGTGATCGAAAGCCGTATCCCAGTGATGTCAGCGACGAGCAGTGGGAGCTGATCGGGCCGTTTCTGCGGGCGTGGAAGGCCAAGCGGGTCGCGGTGTCGGTGTCGGGCCAGCCAGGCGGCTACGACCTGCGGGAGATCGTGAACGCGATCTTCTACCAGAACCGGACGGGTTGTCAGTGGGCGTACCTGCCGCATGATCTGCCGCCGAAGTCGGCCACCTACTACTACTTCGCACTGTGGCGTGACGACGGCACTGACCAGGTGATCCACGATCTGCTGCGCTGCCAGGCGAGGGAGAAGGTGGGTCGTCGGGAGGATCCGAGCGCGGTGGTGTTGGACACCCAGTCGATCCGGGCGGCGAACCACGTCCCGGCCGCGACGACCGGCAAAGACGTCGCGAAGAAGGTATCGGGGCGTAAGCGGGGTCTGGCGGTGGACGCGTTGGGGCTGGTCATCGCGGTCGTGGTGGCCGCGGCGTCGGTCACCGACAACGCCATTGGTATCCGGCTGCTCGACAAGGTCGTCGCACACACCCCGACGGTGAGCCGCGCGTGGGTCGACGCCGGGTTCAAACAGGACCTCGCGCTGCACGGCGCCGTCCTCGGGGTCGACGTGGAGGTCGTCAAACGCACCGACACCCGGCCCGGATTCGTGCCGATTCGTAAGCGGTGGATCGTCGAACAGGTCAACGGCACGTTGATGCTGCACCGCCGCCTCGTGCGCGAGTACGAGAGCCGACCCGAATCGGCGGTGTCACGAACCCTTTGGGCCTCGACGGCGAACATCGTGCGCCGGCTGACCGGAACCAGCACACCCACCTGGCGGCACCGGTGAACCTCCCCACCGTCCTCGACCTGATCACCGACCGGGAGACCACCGCACGCCGGCACGCCGACCAACTCCGCGAGCAGATCACCGCCCTGACCAGCGAACTCGCCCGCCTCGATGGTGAACTGGCCGACCTGGCGACGACCCGCACCACTCTGCGCACCCTCGCCGCCGCCGAGTTCACCGCCGACGATCCGACGATTGCCAGCGGGCCCTACCAGCAGATCCTGCATGTCCTCGGCGCCGCGCCCGCCGGCATGCGCGCCAAAGGCATCTGCCTCGCACTCGGCGTCGAGCCCTCACCGAAGAACGTCGAAGGCACCCGCGCGAAGCTGAAACGCATGGTCAACCGCCAAGTCCTCACCGAAGACGAACCCGGCGTATTCACCCTCGCCCCGAAACGGACCTAACACTCCGAACTGCCCTCTCAGATCCATGCCCAAGGACGGATCGCTTTCCGCACGCGTCCGCGCCAGCGTGCACGTTGCGGGTGGAGGAAGACCTCTATGTCCTCTAGGGCGTTGGCGGCGGTAGCGCTGATGTGTGGAACCGACCGGGCTCGGTGTAGCGCGGCGACTACTCGGCCTTCGTCCAGCTGACGATAGACCCTCGCCAGATGTCCTAGACATGTTGCGGCAAGGGCGCTGACTTGGCGGTCGTCGTGCCTGAGCAACTGGAGATGCAGTTCCTGCAACTCTTCCCAGTCTCCGTCGCTGTACAGCGCGGTGCCGACCATGGCATCCAGGGCGCCAGAGAGGTCACCGCGATCGAGCGCTATGCGTACCTCGGCCGGCGTCGCTGACGGCGGGTTGTGGAAGACATGATGCTCGTGGCGCACAGTTACATCCTTGCTCACGCACGGAACGGTCAGGTACCCCTGGTCGAGGCAGATCCGGATGCTGTGAGGTGGCCGGGCTCCCGTCGTTCGCGGCTGTGGCGAGGCAGAATCGTAGGGTTATTCCCACGTACCCGAATCCGGCTGTCCTCTATCAATAGGGCGTGTGTGCCGCCGACATAGATGGTTCACCGCTCACGATGGTGGGCGATCACCAGTCGCGCCACTCGCCGGCCGCTTCATCGACGCCACGGCGCTCCAGCAACGCCTCGACGTCGATGCCTGCCTCGGCGAGTACTTCCTCGATGTACTCGCTCAACTCCTCTCGGGTGATGGTCTCGATGTGCTGGCCGAGATCCAGGTCGACGCCGTTGAGGGTGCGCACGACCCGTTCCACCGCAACCCACACGGCCTTGTCTGTCGGGGAGTCCAGACTTGCGATCTCCTGCTCGTACGCCTTCAGGGCCGCGTCTACCGCGTCGACGAAAGCCGGCGGGAATGCCTTCAGCGCGTACGCCTCGTCCGGCGACAGCGTTCCTGCGGCGATCGCCGCCCCCTGCTCCGCCATCTCTCGCTGCCACCGATAGGTCAGCCGTTCGATCACGGCTACAGCGTAGGCGGTTCCGGAAGGGGTACGGACGCCTGAAGCCGCGCCGTGGTGATACTCAGGGCGGTTGGGCCGCTCCTCGACTTGCAGCAGACGCGGACGGAGCCCGGCAGAAGAGGGTGGCCACAGGGCCCAGCTACGGCTGGCGTACAAGTAGACGGTCACCGCGTCGGTGGGCATCAAGGTTGAACAGGACAGCTCGGCGCACCCTGGGGGCATCACTCTCCATGCAGCGCGGTGCGCGGCATGTCAATGAAATGCGATCGAGCTCAGAGCGTCACGTGGATCCCGACCGGCGTCCTCGCACCGGCACCGCTATTCATCCTCAGGCAACGATGGCGGTGGTCACCGCAGTGATCCCGACGGGAGGTAGCGGCGACGGCCAGGGCATCGAGCCACCTCCGATAGTGGCCGGGGCGGCTGTGCCGATCGCGCCGGCTGTGCAGGTCTGATGTCCGGACGAGGCGTTCGAGTTCGATGGTCGAGGTCATGGGTGTCAAGCTATGAACCGGCCGCCGCCGGCCGCCTGAGCCGCCGTACTCAAGCGCACTTGAGCATCCTGCGCCAGGTCTACAGTGTTGTGGTGAGCGGACAGAGGGTACGGGATGCCTATTCGTCGAGGTCAGAGCAGTACATCGCTCTGTTCGACGGCGGCTGGCAGGCCCACGTGGATGACACGGCCCTCGTCGGGGGCCACCTCGCCGGCCTGGAAGGCGCGGTGCTCGATCTCGGTTGCGGCCCCGGCCACTGGACCGCCTACCTGCATTCGCTCGGCGCCGACGTGACCGGCATCGACCTGGTCCGTGAGTTCATCGACCACGCCCGAGCGAACTTTCCCGGGCCGGAGTTCCGGCTCGGCTCGATGACCGAACTGGACGTCCCCGACCACTCGGTGGCCGGCATCCTCTCCTGGTATTCGACAATTCATCTGCCGCCCCAGGAACTGGACCACGTGCTCACCGAGTTCCGCCGAATGCTGACCCCCTACGGGAGGTTGGTGATCGGGTTCTTCGACAGCGACGACGAGGTGGCCGAGTTCGACCACAAGGTCCTCACTGCGTACCGCTGGCCGGTGGACGAGTTCTCCGCACGCCTGACGAAGGCCGGCTTCACCGAACTTCAGCGCCTGCGGCAGCAGTTACCGGACCGCCCGGACCGCAGGTAGCGCGGCCATCGCCGCAAGCGCCGCCTGAGCCCGCTGCGCAGAATCCACCATCCGAAGGACACATTCGGCCTGACCGGTCTCGATCATGGTTAAGGCCGAGACACGAGTCGAACCGACGGGATAACCGGCAGTCACGGGCGACAGGCCAACGCGAGATTCGCGACCGGCATCACGTGCACTCAACTCGGCACGGCTGAGCGTTCGATCTACCCAGCCGCCGATCACGTAGCGTGACGATCGGTTTGCGGCAACGAGGACGCCGTGGCGCTACAAGTCAGAGATCGACACGCCGCTCGATCGCCGCAGGATCATCCACTTCGCCGAAGCGGAGAACGGCATGGGCTGGCCTCGCGGGAAAAGCTCGCAGATACGGCTCCATCGCGGCGAAAAGTGCAGTCGCGTCAGGACCGTATGTGTAGAGCACCGCTTCGCCGCCGCCGAACTCGTCGCCATCGACTTCCCCGAGGCCGGCGGATTCGATGACAGCGGCCAGACGCTTCTTGAGCGCGCGCACCGCTTCGCGGTCCTGCTCCTCCCCGAAGCCGCCGCCGGACAGGGAGTAGCACACGATGACCGCGTCCTCTGGTGAATCCATGGATACTCCCTGCCCAGTCATTCGGGGCAGCATGCTCGCTGCTTGCACGGCGACGTCGCCGCCGCATTCCCGTCTGCCTATCCCGCAGGGATGCTAGCGCGCCCGCGCGGCGCGGGGTCTGGGCATGACGGGACGCCAGCGAACAACGACTGCCGTCACCCTAGGTGACGACCGAATCGCGGCAGATTAGTGAGCGAGGTCGAACCCGTTGCTGACCGTTGGCGTACCGGCATCACGATGTGCCTACCTGTGGAAGCGCCGGGCGGCGGTCCCGATTCCTGAGGTTCTCCGTGGCCGTTGAGCTACCAGCCTCTACAACAGACGCCGAGCATCCGACCACGTGCCCAGTCACGAGCAGATCCGGGCGGTCCGCGAGGTGGTCGGCGGACTGGTATCCGGGCCGGACGAGTTCGGGAGACATGTGCAGGCAGTAGCAGCGAGGTTTCGATCTCCCCGGCGTGCATGTCGTCGTGGCGGGTGCTGCACGGCTCGGCGTGCTGGCGGGCCGTCTCCCAGTCCTGTTGTCTCGGATACAGGGCCATGCGGCGTCCGGCGACGTTGGCTTCCTGTGCACAACATTGGATTTACCACTCAACAACGCCATCGAAGTGCCCTGAACTGCGCCAGCAGCGTTTCCAATCTAAACGCTGCGCGGCAAGGCCAGGAGGCAGCCCGGAATATGCGCTTATACTTCCATGCCCCCAGGAACGCGGCGCTTGACATCTTCAACAGAATCTGACGAAAGCACTCGTGAAAGCACGTGTCCGCGGATACGTCACAGACATATCGGAGGGCTCGGAGACAGCTCCGGCTCGAGCTGCTACCAGAGGGGCATGGGCGACTTTTCGACCAAAGCAGACAAGCGACAGTACGCTCTGTTGTCACGCAAACACGCTGTGGTAGCCTCGTCGCAAGATCCAACCAGAGGGTGTTGGGCGACTGCTGGATGGGGAGATGATGTCGAGCAAAACACGCGGCGTGGGTAGAATTCGTGCACTCGCGTCCGGGATCTTCGCGGGCGCAGCACTGGCCCTTATGGCATTCCCGGCACCAGCAATCGCCGCATATCGGGTGTCGGTCAGCGGCGACACCTGGAGCGATTCGAGCGTTTGGTATACGTCGGCGACCTGGCGAACCGTGTCACACGCAGACGGACCGTACATCAGCATCAACATTAGCTCAGCGCCAAAGCTGGGTAACAACACCGCCGACTACATTAAGTGGCGAATCAGGACCGATGCCGACGGCCCCACCTACGCCATCAATCAAACGCCGTCAACGTTCACGGACCTTGGCTACTACGGCCCTCCGGGGACTCAGTTCAGAAACAAATTCGCCCGAGGGACCACATGCCCCAACTGCAATCACTCCTTCTCCGGCAGGATGACCTACTAGGATCCTGATCCTCCCGCGCGGGTCGCATATCCCCTTGGGCTCACATGCGACCCGCGCGGGTTGGCGCGGACGACACGAGACATGATTGGCCAAGGCATGTTCTGGTTCCTTCGATTGGAGTGGCCCGCGCGGGCGGCAGTGGCCTGTTCGCTTCTGGCCGCTTTACTGGCAAGCGGCGCGTGTGGCGCCTCCCCGGCGGCGTCACAGTACGGAAGTGCGCAGGACGCCGCCAATGAGTATCGGGATGAGGCCAGGCGTCTGCAGTTGGCGCCAGGTTGGACGTGGCCTGCGGGCCCCGAGTATGCAGAGCGAGCAGAGGATGGTGCCTTGCAGATGTATCAAACGAACCTAGGGAGGGTAGATGCCGCGTGGTATTGGCATTGCTCCTGGGGTCGAACCTTCCTCTCCGCCTCGGATACGATGGAACGGCAGTCCGCAATGAAGGAAGTGTTGGCGTTACGTGAGTCAGCGTTCTACAGATGGGGTCTCGATGACCTGGAGCGAAGCCGGAGGAACGATATTCTAAATAGTGTCACTGAGGGGAAGAATGATGAGTTCCGGCAGATTATCGAGCTCAACTGCCCGACGACTAACCAATGACTACCTCCATATCGCCGAAATTCCGGGCATCTGATCGTCTAGCTTTTGCGCCCTTGGCATTGGGTATCGGGATAGGCGTGGCAGCATTTGTGCCGGACACGCTGGAGGGCTCGACTTCCGAACTCCTGCTTCCCGTTGTTAGCTCAGGGTTTGCTTGGGGGCTGGTTGCACTTTTGTCCGCGATGTTCGCCGACAAGCGATCAACGGCCATCCTCTTCGGGGTTGGCACCCTCTGGCTTGCGACCATTACATACTACTCGCTAATATTATTTGTCAGTCGTCGCTGGTATCATGCAGCGGATTCCTTTGAAGGCAGCCGGTTTGGCCAATGGGCCGGGCTCATGTCGGTGGCCAGGTCGGCAGGCGTATGGCTTGCAGCGTCGGTCTGCGCGGGCGCGCTGATGGGAGTCCTGGCGCACGTCATGAGGCACGGAACCGCGCGAAGTAGCACAATCTCGATGGGAATTTCTTTTGGGTTACTGGCTGGACGAGGAGTTTTTCACCTCTTCCACATAACCGTACTTTGGGTTGGCCCGTACGATTCTTTCGCATTGAGCAAGCTTCATTCGGCGCTAATTGAGGTTCTGCTGGTTGTCGCATCGCTCGCTATCGCGGTCTGGATTCGGCGAAGAACAGTACACTTGCCCGTTCTTGCGCTAACCTTGGTGCCCGCCATTGTTGCGAGCGCCGCTCTTTGGTATGCGATAGAGATGATCAGACCCGCACTGTGACCGGCGCATCGGGCCTGAGCGGCGTCAGCGGACTGCCCTCGCTTCCCATGCCGCCAACCACCCCACCCCATCTTGCGACTGCCGCAATGCGATCTTCGAGCCGGGGAGTGTGAAGAGCTTCTTGCGGTCCGTGAGCCGAGCTCAGACACGCTGACATCTGCAGTTCGGAGGTCGGCCGGACCGAAGTCCAGCCACACAGCTAGAGGCAGCGGCCGGCAGGTAGCGCGTCCGCTCGGCGGCCGCGTGAGAGTGTGCGGGCGAGTATGAGCGCGCCTCTGCGGGCCGAGCGCGTACCGGCCAGAGGGCCGGGCAGCGCGATCCTGGCCGGGGCTGCGGGGGCAGGACTGTTCAGACGATGCGGATCTGAATCCGTGGTGTCGCTATGCGATCAACAACGGCGACGGTGAGGCCCTGGCGGTGTGGCGGGCGCTGACCTGGGAGCTGACCGCGGGCCGGAGCCGGTTCGCCATTCCCGCCTACTACCGCGACGAGGCAGCTCAGCTGCGGAGTGTGGGCCGGGAGGCGGTGCGGCTGGTCCGCTGGGAGTACGAGGTCGACGTCGAGCAGTCCGAGTGGCTCAGCGCGGATGTCGGGTTCGTCCCGGCCCGCGCCTGCGTTCCGCTGCGGCCGGCGCCGGGCTTGTGGCAACGAGAACACGCCGGCTTCGCCGGCCTGTTTACCTTGGCCAGCTTCCGGCACCTCACCGACCTTGCCCTGGCCGTGGGAGGCGACGCTACCTCGGAGATTACGCTGTTCGCCCTCCACGATCCGGGCCGGACCCGCCTGCTGGCCTCGACGCTGAATCAGGCGCACCGTCCTGACCTGGCCGAGATTCTGCAGCCCGGTGACATCTTCGTCGGCCTGTCCGTGGTCCAGGATCTGGGTGCCGGCGCTGCCAGCTATCTCACCGTTAAGACACCCGAAGCCACCGACAAGGTCGAACATCTGGCCTGGCACTTCAGTGAGGCATTTCGCCGTTACGCGAACGCGGCCAGCCAGATCCGTACCTTCGACGAGTTCCGCAGCGCGATCGATGATCTGCTCGCCCAACCCGCAGCATCGGAACCATCTGACGTCGCCCCCTCAACCGCACGCTGCCACGCTCACCCAGCGGCAGGTCCGTGCCTCGGATCAACGTCCCGCCGGCTCACTCGCTCGCCAGCCTCAAGGTCGTGCTCGATCCGGGATCAAGTGGTTACGGAAGCCCTGGGATGCCACTCGATCCCGGATCGAGCGTGACCTTGGCACGGAGAGCACGACGCACGCTCATCGGCAGATCCGGACGCTACATGGGGCAGTGCTGTCATTACGTGAAGTGATCATTGGGTCTTCTGCAACCGATGTCGGGTGGCCCGGCAGGTCAGGCCGGAAACACCCTTAGATCCACAGGCCCGTCGACCGGCCTGGGCTCGGCCGTCGTCGAGTCTGTCGCCGTGTTGGATCGACGTCTACTTATCGGGTATGCGCTACGTGGGCGAAGCTGCGCTGGGCCAGGTCAGGCGTGTTTGTCCGGCGTGGTGCTGAGTGGAAGGTCGGGTGTGAGGTCGGCGGTGGTGAGTCGGCGCATGTAGCGGTCGGACAGATCGGCGGCAGCCGCATGCTCGCCCAGGTGGCTGAGGATGTCCACGGCTCGTTGGTGTAGGTCGGCGTTGTATGGGTCGACACGGATGCCGGCCTGTAGATGGGCGAGCGCCGTGCGGGGGTCGGGTGCGGTATCGGCGAGAGCGGCGTAGGCGTCGAGCACTCTGCGTCGGGCGGCCTCTCGGTGGGGTTCGAGCCAGGGCCATGTGTGTCCGGTGGCGAGGTCGCCGGTGTAGGCGGTGATGACCGCCTGCCAGGCCGTGGTGGTGCCGGTGAGGGCGGCCGACGCGTGGTCGGCGGTGGTGTGCAGGTGCCACAGGTCGACGTCGACGTGGTGGGGGTGGAGGCGGTAGCGGTCGCCGGTGCGGTCGAGAACTGTCACGCCGGTGGCGGTGCGGGCGGTGGTGCGGAGTTCGCTGAGGGTGGTGTAGAGGCGTCCGGTGAGCCGGTGTGCGGGTAGGCCGGGCCAGAGCGCTTCGGCCATGAGGTGGCTGTCGGCTCCGTCGGCGTGCACGGCGAGGAAGACCAGTGCCTGCCACGCCGCGGACCGTCGCAGGACCACTCGGGAGCCGTCGATGAGCAGCTCCGGTTCGCCCAGCACGCGTAACCGCATACCCGGCGGCGGGTTGCCGCGTCGTGGGCGGGCCTGGCGGGGTATTCGCGTTGCCGGTGTGGTGGAGGTGTCTGGGGTTGGTGGGTTGAGGTGGCCGGTGACGGTGAGCAGATCCGCTGCGGCCACCTCGTCGAGCACACACATCCGGTGTGCCGCCGTGGCGTCGGAGGTGCGGCCGTCGGCGTCGATGTGCCATGCCGGCGCGTCCGGCCACGACCCGAGCACGACAGGCGTGGCCGCGCCGGTGACGAGCGTGTCGGTAGGGGGAGCATCGAGGATCAGCACCGCCGGCAGCCGCCCACCCGATCCCCGCGCTCCTGTCGCCGGCTTCGACGGGGCCAGCAGGGTGGTGGAGTGCGCGACGGTGTCGACGATCGTCAGTCCCGACCCGGGCCGTAGCCGCTCGGCCGCGGGCCCGAGCAACATTTCGCCCGCGCGGCGGGTGATCACCACCTGCGCGTCCGGTTGTCGCATCGCGGTGAGGAGGACGCTGACCAGCAGGCCCCGCGCGGCGTCGAATGCGCCGGGTCCGACCAACCCCACTCCCGTAGGCGGCAACCCCACCGGCAGCACCGCCGCCGGTACGGATACAGGGCGGTCGGCGGTGGCGGCGGTGATGGCCGCCACGGTGGCCGGCAGAGGCGTCAGATCCGCCCCGTCGTTGTCGGCGGGGCGTGAGTGGGGGCGGTAGCCGCGGCGGCGGCGTAGCCACATCAGCCCGACCGCGACCGTCACCTGGTCGGCGACCTCGCGGGGCAGCCACCCACCGGCCACAGCGACACCGCCATCAAGCCCGGCCCGCTCACCCTCCACCGGCGTGGGAAGACCTGTGCTTCCCGTCGGTGGCACCGCGTCGACGCCGACAGCTGGTGTGGCGGGGGTGGGGATGGTGAGCGCGGCGGCGCCGGCGATCCCGGTCGCGGTGGCCTGCCACGGAGTGGGTAACGGCAGGCGACGCAGCCACCGCACGCCCGCCCACATCCGCACCGCGACGCGGACGGTGATGATGTAGGCGACGAACGCCCACAGCAGCCACGCCAGCACGACCGCCATCAGCATCAGGTTCTGGCCGGTCAGCGGGTCACGGATCCACTGCCACACCACCAGCCGCACCCCACCGCCCGGCGACGGCCACCCCACCACCATGACGAGCAGCAGCGGCGGACCGGCCAGCACCACCACGAGCACGACGAGCGACACGACCTGCCGCGGCCAACGCATCGTCACCCACCTCCTACCGGACCGCGTCCCAGCACGGCGACGGTGGCGGGGACACCCTCGTCACCGGGCGACCGCCACCGGAGCGGGGTGGATGATGCGGGTCCACAGACGACCCAGCCACCACACCCCGACCGCGACCGCGTAGATGACCGCCAAGATCCCCGTCGTGCCCGGACCCGCCAGCGCCGCGATCAGGATCGCCGCCGGCGCGCCGAGGACCAGCCGCAGGACCAGCCGCGACACCAACGCCGTGACCACCCCGACCCCGATGAGCAGACCACCGAACCGGCCGCCGAAGTCGATCCACACCAACATGTGCGGCCACCGCTCCGCCGTTACCGACCACTGCAGCACCAGCATCCCCACCGTCGCCGTCACCACCGACGACACCGGAAACGCCAGGAACCGCGACCACCCACCCACCGGCGTACGCCACCCGCGCACGGCGATCACCGCGAGAACCGCCGCCACCACCACGATCGGCACGATCGGCACCACCGACCAGCGCAGGAACGGACCCAGCTCCATACCGATGTACTGGCTACCCACCACCGCGTACATACACGCCACGGCGACACCGAGCCAGGAAGCGGTGAGGATGCCGGTGGCGACCTGCGCCCCCGGCGACAACGGCAACCCAGTGTCGGTACGCGACGCCAACGCCGCACCCAGAACCGTGCCCACGCCGAGACAGGCGAGCATCGCGAAGACGGACGCCATCGCGAGCTCGCCCCAGTTCAGCGTCGCCCATTTCCCCATCGCCGCGCTGTTCCACACCGGGGTGAACAGCATGTGCGACACCAACGCCAACGACGCGAACCCCGACACCGCCACCGCCAGCGCCCGCCCCACCGACGGCAACGGCTCCACCACCACCTCCGGGCCCTCGCCCGGACTCCGCGCGCCGGCGTCCGCAGCCCCATGCGCGGCCGCGAGCGGCGGATCCCGCACCAGGAACGGCGTGAGACCTGTGTCGGTGGCCAGCACCTCCGCGACCAGTCGCATCTGCGCCGTTCCACCCGCACACCACAACCCCGCCACCGTCGCCGGGTCGACCTCCGCCGCGTCCACCGCATCACGGACCAGACCGGCCGCACGTTCCAGGACCGGACGTGCCGCCTGCGTCAACACCAGGTCGTTGACCACCACCGCCGGACCCGACGGCACCGCAACCGTCACCGCCGCATGCGCGAACAGGGCATGCTTCGCCGTCCGCACACTCGCCGTCAACGCCACCCCCTCACCGGTCCCCGCAGCGACCGGGACGGGAGAGAGGGCGACAGCCATCGCCGCGTCGACGGCGTCACCACCGGCATCCGGGTCGGCGAGGGTGGAGAGGATCTCGAAGCCGACCGCAGTACGGCGGACCACGCTCACCTCGGCGCCGCCACCCAGGTCACACACCACGATGACCGAACCCACCGGCAGAGGCACACCCCCGGCGCGCAGATGCGAGGCCACCGCCACCGGCGCCTCCACCAGACGCGGCTGCGGCAACCCTGCCCGATGCGCCACGTGACGAAGCCAGGTCCGGCGCCGCGGTCCCCACCCCGCCGGCACCACCAACCGCACATCCTCAACGTCTCCGCCGACGATCCGTCGGGCCTCGTCAGCGGCACGCCGCAACGTTGCCGCCACCAGATCTGCCGGCGCCACTTCCGCGCCCGCCACGCTCACCTGCTCTTCGGCAGGTCGACGGGGGACAGGAACGAACCTTTGCGGCTGCGCCACCGCCGCCCGCCACGCCTGCTGTCCCGTCACCACCGACCCGTCGTCGGAGACCAGCACCGCACTGGGCAACCCCGGTTCACCGTCGAACACCAGCGGCGACCACGACCCGTCCGACCACGCCACCACCCCGGTTGTGCTGGCACTCCCACAATCGATCGCCAGCCGTACCTGCCCCGATCGCATGCGCCATAGTCAAACATGAATCATGTCATCACGTGAGGGCATAACTACACACAGCGGCAGCCATCGGGTTCAGAACGCGAGCCGAGCCCACACCGACGAAGCGGCGCCGCACCCTAGGCGTCGGCACGCCGCTTCGTTCCCAGCACCCTTGGGCGGCACGGCACTTCGCCGCTTCGCGTTACCAAATCCGGGCGGGCATCGGCGGCGCCGGCAGCGCCATGCCTGCCGGGGAGACCGCCGGCCTGGACGGCGGGACGGAGGGGGTCAATCCCAATCCGTCTGCAGAGGGTCAGTCTCGCGGACGTACGACTACACCCCCTCGCGGAAGAGGGCGACCACGACCTTGATGCGACTGGTCTGCCGACTGAGAGCGATCCAACCTGACAAGCGCTCGAATCGTGTCCTGTCGTATGAACCGCGGCCATCGGTCCGGGTGAGGACAATGTCCGCCGTGACAGAGATCGAGTGGAGAGCGGCTCTCGCCGAGTTCGTGCGCAGCCGTGCAGCCGGTGACGCACCCGACGAGATCACTGCCCTGGCGATCACGGAACGAATCATCGAGTCGTTCCCCGAACCCACACCCGCGCACGCCGTGCGATGGAAGCTCGCCGCTTGGCGGCGCCGACCAGTGGACCCGGCCGTTGCCGACGCTGTCGAACGAGTCGCGCACGTCCTCGTTCACACCGACACAAACGCCACCATCAGTCGTCAGCAGGTGGGCTCCCACGCCGGACGTCCGCTCGATCTCTTCGTGGCAACGATGGCATGGGGATTCGGCGAGCAGGCGTACGGATGGCACCGCACGCGCCGGATCCTTGATCGAGACGCACAACAACGCCTACCCGCGCTCGTGGACGCTCTCCGCAGCAACGCGGACCGCCCGGCGCAGACGTGGCACATGCTGATGGGCCCGCAGGGCTTACGCGGACTGGGCCCTGCCTTCGGCACGAAGCTTGCCTACTTTGCCAGCTACAGCAACGAGCGCGGCGATGGCCCGTTGATCGCGGACCAATGGACAGCGTGGGCGTTCTGGGCTTTCGCGGGACCGTGGGACATCCGATCGTCGCCGCACACCTATGCCGAGTACGTGCACCACTGCCACGCATGGGCGACCCGGTTACACCGCCGGCCAGACGACGTGGAGCGGGCGTTTTTCCTCGCTGGCCCATACATTCGGCAGGTCTGGCGCCAAGCGATGCAGTAAGCCTTCAGGCTGGCAGTGCCCACCGCAGGGTTGAGCATGATGCCTTCCGGCCCTGAGCGACCTCTCCGTCAGGACCGGACCCAGCCTGTTACCGGCTGACGCGCGCCCGGTGCCGCATCAGCGAGGTACGCAGCGACCCGGGCGATGAGTATCCCCAGGGCCCATTCCACAGATTTCTAATCCGCTCCGGCTTGCCGGGCGGCTGCCTCCAGGGCTACGAGCTCCGCCTCATCGAATACCGCCTCCATCGACGTAACCAACGTAGCCTTCGGGCGGGTACCGCTTTGCGGCCTCCGTGAGGGGATGTACACGGTCCAGACCGGCGAAAACCCTCTTCCCGTCGTGCCTATACCGACAGCTGCCGCTACCTGATATCGATGTTCGATCACGGCCTGACGCACCTTGTCGATGTCATCGGTATCTCCAGCCGGCTGCTGCCACCGGCGCTTCACCTCAACGAACAGCCGGTTGTTCTCGCTACCCCGCAGACCTCGTCGGTGGACGACAAGGTCCGGCTGCATACGCGTCCTCCTGGCCCTGTCCCGAACCTTCATGGCCCCATCGGTGCCTTGTCGGTCGTACTCGGCGTCTACGTGCCACATGGGATCGACGTGCGACACAAGGTGATGGGCGAGGCGAGCGGTCAGCGCTCGCTCGCCGACTCGGTGACGAAGCAGGGCCCAGTCGTGCACGTACAAGTCGGCGAGGGCGCGCCTTAGCCACACAAGAGCTACGCGCTCCGCGTCGAGGAGTTCGTTAGCTCCCATCGGCTACGCCTCGTCGAATCCCTGGTACGAGTACACCTGAACACCGTCCCAGCGGTCGCTCTGGGCGTACAGATGCTCCACCACCGGCGCGGCAGACTCGGATGCACCGACGTACATGCCAGCTTGCGGCATCCTCACCACCGCCGGGAGGGTGCCCGCTGCGGTCGTCTCCACCGGCATTATTCGTCCGTCTACCGGTCCGCCGATGAACCAGGCTTCCACCACCGCCACACAAAAATACTGCCCGCCGGCATCTGCCCCGGCCATCGTCCGCTCGGATCTACGTACCACGCCCGACCTCACATCGGGCCGTTGGGCTTGTGTCCGACTCGCCTGCCCATCACCTCGAGTCGGCACCTCTCGCTGCCCGGCACGGACTACTCGCCATCCACGCCGACCCAGCCCTCGTTCACTCGGTTTGAGCATGGGCTCTTGTAGGGCGGCGACGATCCGTGAGGCGCGGAGGTGCGAGGGCTACTGCTGTCCGCCGAGGCCAGAGCCGGGGAGCGGGACCTGGTGGGGTCACGTCCGCGCTGGTGGTGTAGGAGACGGCCATCGCGGGATCCGGTTGTATGTTATGCGGCGATCGGGGTTGGGTTGGGCTGGCAGTCGGTGTCGTGTCGGTCGGTGTCGAGCGTGAGCATGCGAGCTTTCGCGAGGAGTTCCAGGCCCATGTAACGCCGGCCCTCGGTCCACTCGTCGGTCTGCTCGGCCAGCACCGCACCGACGAGGCGGATGATCGACGGCCGGTTGGGGAAGATCCCGACGACGTCGGTGCGTCGGCGGATCTCCTTGTTCAACCGCTCCTGCGGGTTGTTCGACCAGATCTGACGCCAGATCTCGCGGGGAAAGCTGGTGAAGGCCAAGAGATCGTCGCGAGCCTGATCGAGATGCTCGGCGGCGGCCGGGAACTTCGCCTCGATCGTGCCCACGACCCTGTCGAACTGTGCTCGGACGGCGTCGGCGTCGGGCTGGTCGAAGATCGTCCGGACGAGGGTGCCGATCCACGGCTGTGCCGACTTCGGCACCTTCGTCAGCAGGTTGCGCAGGTAATGGGTCCGGCACCGCTGCCACGAGGCCCCGGGCAGGGCCGCCCCGATCGCGGCCACGAGTCCGGCGTGGGCGTCCGAAATGACCAGACGGACACCGGACAGGCCGCGGGCGGTCAGCGACCGCAGGAACGCCAGCCAGCCGGCGCCGTCCTCGTCCGAGGCGACGTCGAGGCCAAGGACTTCGCGCCCTCCGTCGGCGTTGACCCCGACCGCGACCAGGGCGTGAACGTTGACCGTGCGACCGTGCTCTCGGACTTTCATCGTCAGCGCGTCCATCCACACGAACGTGTAATGCTCACTGTCGAGGGGCCGATTGCGGAACGCCTCGACCTGCGCGTCCAGGTGGGCGGCCATCTCCGAGACCTGCGACTTCGACAACTGCCGGACGCCGAGCTGCTCGACGAGCTTCTCCACCCGTCGGGTCGACACCCCGAGCAGATAGGACGTGGCCACCACCGAGACGAGGGCTTGCTCGGCCCGCCGGCGGTGCGTCAGCAGCCAGTCCGGAAAGTAGGAGCCCTGCCGCAGCTTCGGGATCGCCAGATCGATCGTCCCGGCCCGGGTGTCCCACTCCCGAGACCGGTATCCGTTGCGGGAGTTCACCCGCTCGTCGCTGCGCTGCCCCCAGGCGGCGCCGCAGATCGCGCTACGGATCAGAAGGTTAGGGGTTCGAGTCCCTTCGGGCGCACAAGATCAAGAGGGGTCCGGGCTGCGGGAACGCGGTCCGGGCCTTTTCTGTTGTTCGCCTGTTGTGGACGGTGGGTGTCACGTGGGTGCCACTCGGGTGTCATCACGCTTCGTGACGACGAGTTCCGTCGGGGGGTGTTGACCTGCGGCTTCTTGTGCTTGGCGGATGCCCTGCGGGCCGGAGTATGTGCCGCCGGTCGCGGCTGGGGTCGGTTGCGGCGGCCGTTCTTGCGGATCTTCGCGCGGGTGCGGTGGGCGGCAGCGAGGACGAGGTGGGCGGTGGCGTCGGCGCAGCGGCGTTGGGCGTGGGGGAGGACGCTGGTGTAGGTATCGGCGGTGACGACGATGCTGGAGTGTCCGAGCATGTCCTGCAGAGTTTTGAGGTCAGCGCCGGCCTCGTGCGCGAGGGACGCGGCGCCGTGGCGCAGGTCGTGTAGTCGGACCGGCGGTATGCCGGCGCGTTTGACCAGGAGCCGGAATCGGCCGCTGGCGTAGCCGGGGTGCAGGGGGTTGCCGTCTTTGCGGATGAACACGTACCCGGAGTCGACCCACGTTTTCCCCGCTGCGACCCGGCGGGCTTTCTGGTCTCGTTGGCGCTCCCGGTGATCGCGCAGCACATGGATGGTGCGCTTGTCCAGGGCGACCGGGCGGCGGCCGGCGGCGGTTTTGGGGTCGCCTTCGATGACCTGGTAGCCGGCGGTGGTGCGGTTGCGTTCGACGTAGAGGACGCCGCGGTCGAGGTCGATCTCGGTCCAGCGCAGGCCGCACATCTCGCCGCGGCGCAGGCCACGTAGAGCGGTGAGCCACCAGAACGCGAACAGCGGGTCGTCGGTGACGGTGTCGAGGAACGCGCCGAGCTGCTGCGCGGTCCATACCGCGACGGCGGGGTGTTCGCCGGTGGTGTGCCAGGCGTGGACGCGGTCGTCGGTCCAGACCTGGGCGTGGGGTTTGCGGTAGCCGGCGACGGTGATGTGCCGGGCGGGGTTGCTCTCGATGAGGCCGTGTTTGACGGCGAGGTTGAGCGCGGCGCGCAGGGTGGTGCGTAGGTGCTGCATCGCCGACGCCGATTGGGGCAGTCCTTTGGTGTTGGTGGTCTGGGCGATCTGGTCGAAGACGGTGCGCAGCAGTCGGGCGTCGAGGTCGGCGAGGCGGTACGGGCCGAGATGGGGGATCAGGACCCGTTCGACATCGCGGGTGTAGTGCAGGCGGGTGGTCGGCCGAATCCGGGTGTGCTGGTCGAGCCAGTGCCGCAGCCACCGCTGCACGGTCCAACCGCTGGCGGTGCGCTGCGCCTGGCTCGCGGCCAACCACTCACCCCGCGCCCGACCGGCGGCCGCCTGCGATGGGTAGCCGCCGCGGCGGACGCGTTCGGACCGACCGAGCAGGTTGGTGGCGGAGCAGTGGAAGTACCAGGTGCCATGGTTCCGTTCACCTAAATCCGGGCAGCGCTGCTCGCGTCGCCGGCCGTTGTCGTCGCGGCACCCGCACCGTTTGAAGATCACACCTGACGTCGCCATGACGGCACCCTTCTCGTGGAGGTCATCGTTTCCATCGGCGTCGGCCTTCCTGCTGACACGGGCCCGTCAACCGATACTCGCCAGCCGCGTCTTCCGACCATCAGCGCGCACCGTCAGGGGCGATAGGCCTGGCTTCCTTCGTGCCGTCATGAACACGCAGAGCCAGCGGGAAGCCCAGTTCCCGAACTGCCGACGAGGGTGCGTCGCTATGTCCAGGTTGGTTGCGGTGTCGCGCCTCAGGCACGTGTTCGCGTGCGTGCCGTGGATATGGTCGAACCCGTACCGGTGCGTGTCACGTGGAGTGGACGGGGACGGTCGGGGCGATGGTCGTGGTCGAGCGGGGAGACGAACTCGGCGCGGGATACCGGCGCCGCATCACCGAGGTCTACGTGCGCAGCTTCGCGGCGGACTTCGTCGCGTTCTCGCGCGACACCGGCAAGTTGGCCGACGCGTTCGAGCACATGCTGCTGCTCGAACGGTTCTACATCGCGCTCGTGGACGGGGAGCCCGCCGGCCTCGCCTCGTTCACCGAGGGCGACCAGACGCTGTTCGCGCCGCGCTGGCGAGAGTTCCGGCGTCATCTCGGGCTGGCGCGCGGGCTGCTCGGCTACCTGGTGATCCGGAGATGGTTCATGCGCCACTCCGACGACGCCCGGCCCGGGCTCGCCGAGATCGGGTTCGTCGCCACCGAGCCGGCTTATCAGGGACGCGGCGTCGCGACCGCGTTGCTGCGTCACCTGCTGACGTTGCCGGGATATCGCGAGTACGTCCTCGAGGACATAAAGGACACCAACGCTCCCGCCCTCGGCCTGTACGCCAAGCTCGGCTTCACGGTGTACAAGCGTCGGAAAGTGCGCTTCGCGCGACGCGCCGGCTTCACCGAACTCGTGTCGATGAAGCTCGTGCGGGACTCCACCTCGCAGCCGACCGCCGACCGATGACCCGGAGCCGCCTGACCGGACACCGAGGTGCTCCCGCTGCCCGAGATCAAGGTCTAACTGGGCGTTCGATTGCTTCGAAGCCGTTACCGTCCGACGGTCATGAACGTGAAGGCTTGGTTCACGTAGGCGGTCATGGCGGATCGGGTCGCGGGTTCGTCGGGGGCGGTCGGCGCGTGGATCGTGACGGTCACCCAGACCTTCGCGGTGGAGTGGACGGCGGCGATGCGGTCGATGCGGGTGGTGATCTGGCCGCCGAGGTGTTCGTTCGGGCCGGTGACCGGTTGCCCGTGTTGGATCTGTGCCTGGTCTCCCAGGCCGGCGACGGGTTGGGCGGATCCGGGCAGGGTGGCCTGACCGTCCGCAGGTGTCGACGTGTCGATCTGCACCTGGATCAAGGTGCGTTGTTCCTTGCTGAACACCGTCGCGAAACACCGCCGGTGGTCTTGGCCCTCAGGTAGCGATGGGATGTACCTGAACCTGGGGGATGTGCCGGCGAGATCGGTCATCCATTGGTGGTCGAGGCGCTCGCACAGGTCGTCTACCAGCTCGTAGGACGGGGGCGTCGGCTCGGCTCGCACCGGCGTAGCCGGGTCTGCGCAGCCGGCGAGAGAGAGCGAGAGCACGAGCGCGGCGACGTGCCGCCGGGCAACCGGTTGGATCACCGGCGAATCATGGCATGACGAAGCCCGATCGGTGGCCCCGTTCCGTAGGCCGTGGGCAGCGCTGCGTCGCCCGATCCGGTGACTCCCGCGCCAGCGGCGGCTCTGGCAGCAACTACGCAGTCGGACTCGCCCGGTCTGCGTATGTCAGCTGGAGCTGCCGCTCCAACAAACCATTCTTCACCCTCAGTGAGGCCCGCGTGTGTAACGGGTGACGATGTCTGGTTTGTGGTTGCAGCTTGTGACCGACCTTTACATCGATCGTTCGGCATCCTTACAGTTCGCGCATCGACTGGCTTGATCACGGGGGTGGCCGGGTGGTTGGCGTCTGCATGGTTACGGCGCGGCGTTGGTGGATAGCGGCATTGGTGTCGATGTTGGTGACGTCGACGCTGGTCGCCCCCACCCGGGCCGAGGCGGCCGCGCCGAAGCCGGCGGTGGCCTGTGAGGACGAGCAGCCGGACGCCGACTCCGCAGGGCGGATGGTCGAGACGTGTGGTCGGCGGGTGGAGATCCTCGCCGAACGTACCGAGTGGTCGCAGACGTTCGTGAACGTCGACGGTTCGCGCACGTTGGAGCAGAGCATCGAGCCGACACGGGTGCGCAAGGGGAAGTCCTGGGCGCCGGTGGACACCACGCTCAAGGTCTCCGCGGAGGGGGTCACTCCCCGTGCGACGGTGTTGCCGATGGTCTTCTCACCCGGTGGTGACGCGCCGCTGGCACGGCTTCGCGACGGTGAGCGGGAACTGGCGATGACCTGGCCGGGTCGTCTACCGACGCCGGTGTTGGAGGGTGCGACCGCGGTCTACCGCGGCGTCCTGCCGGATGTGGACCTGCGGGTCACCGCGCAACCGATGGGCTTCTCCGAGGTGTTGGTGGTGCGGACTCGTCAGGCGGCGGCGAGCCCTCAACTGGCGTCACTCAAGTTCGGGTTGGAGACCAAGGGCGTCACGGTCGGTACTACCGGCTGGGGTGGACTCGCGGCACGCGACGGTGAGGGCGCTACCGTTTTCGCCGCGCCGGCACCGATGATGTGGGACTCCTCAGATGCGCCGGAGGTCGATTCGCCGGCCGGAGCGGCGCAAAAGCGTACGAGCGAGATGAGCCCGCAGCGCAAACCGAGTACCTCAGAGCAGCAACGGAATCTGGATGAGGAAGCCTCGGCGCAGGCAGAGTCGCTCCGGCCGGGCGCGGGTGAGTTCGTGCGACGGGCGGTGATGCCGGTACGGGTCGATGGTCCGGCGATGACGCTGGTCCCCGACAAGGCGATGCTGTCCGATCCCCGAACGAAGCTGCCGATCTACATCGACCCGTCCTGGACGGGTGGGGTCGCCAGTAACGCGTGGACATCGGTGTGGAGCAAACACAAGTCGAGTTCGTTCTGGAAGAACTCGTCCGCGCTGAACAACGGCTCGACGTACGGGGCTGCCGGTGCAGGCCGGACGGAGGACTGCTCCGGCTGTGCCGATCACATCATCCGGTCCTTGTTTCGGATGAACATCGCGCGAGTGAAGGGCACGGAAGTCAGCAAGGCCGAGTTTCGAATCGAACAGAAGCACGCGTGGACGTGTAGTCCCGTGAGTAACGCGAAGTTGTGGAAGACCGGGGCGATCTCGTCGAGTACGACCTGGAACAACCAACCGACCTGGGACAGCAGTCGCACGGCGCAGGTGCGTGGCGACCGCAAGCACGGGGCAGCGCACGGCTGCCGCGGCTCCGGCGCGATCGAGTTCAACGTCACCACGATGGTCAAGGAAGCGGCCAAGAGCGGCAAGTCGGACCTGACGGTAGGTCTGCGTGCAGTCGACGAGGGCACCAAGAACCACTGGAAGCGGTTCAACCACTCCTCCCCGAAGCTCGCCATCACGTTCAACACGGAGGCCAACGCGCCGGCGGAACGGAAATCCGACGGCAAGGCATGCGTGACCGGTGCGTCGCGGCCGTACGTGCTCACGACCACGCCGGAGTTGTCCGTCAAGCACTCGGACCCGGACGAGGACCAGCAGTCACTGACGACCTACTTCCACTGGTGGCCGGTCGGTGGTTCGCGCAACGACACCGACCGGGTGTCCTTCGCCGCCGGTAACCCGTCGATCGCCTCAAGGGCCATCCCCTCCGGCAGGTTGACCGACGGGCGTAGCTACGTGTGGCAGGCCCGCACCTGGGACGGTTCGCATCACGGCAAGTGGTCCGGCACCTGCGAGTTCACCGTCGACGCGACACCACCCCCGCCGCCGGCCTCGGTGACCTCGACCACCTACACCTCGGACGGAGTTCCGCGAGGCGGCGTCGGCGTGCCCGGCACGTTCACCGTAACCGCGCCGTCGACCCGCCCACACGAGGTGAAGGAGTACGCCTACAGCCTGGACTCCGGTGTGTTGACCGCGGCGAAGACGGTGCCGGCGCGGACCACGGACTACGGCGCGTCGATCAGCGTGCCGCCTCGGCACGACGGTGTGAACATCCTCTACGTGTGGTCGAAGGACCACGCCGGGCGCTTCTCCACCCCGGTGACGTACACCTTCACGGTCCGGGCCGGTTCCGGCCCGGCCGGAGAGTGGACGTTCGAAGACACGGGAACCACGGCCGCTGACGACTCGGGCCACGGTAACGCGTTGACCGCCGGTGCGTCGGCGACGCGCATCGCCGGCCGCGCCGGGGTGGGTACGGCGCTGTCGCTACCGGGCACGACCGCGGCGAGCCGGACCGGCACGATCAACAGTCCTCATCCCGATACCGGCACCTCCACGCCGGTGAGAACCGACGCGAGCTTCACCATCGCGGCCTGGGTCAAGGTCAGCTCGGTGTCCGGATCTGGCGTGCAGACGGTGGTGAGTGCGAACGGCTCCCGCATGCCGGCCTATCACCTCGGCTACGCGGGCAGCACCCAACGGTGGCGGTTCACCATGGCGACGGCGGACACCGACAACGCCACCTCTGCCAGCGTGCATTCGAACGCCGCGCCAACGGCAGGGAAGTGGACCCACCTGGCCGCCACGTACGACGGTGCGACCAAGAGGCTGACCCTGTACATCAATGGGACAGCGCAGACCGAAACCGTCACGTTGACCGGCGGATTCAACGCGACCAGCGACTTCTCCGTCGGCCGACGTAAGTGGAACGGAAGTTTCGACAGCTTCTTCACCGGCGTCGTAGACGATGTGCGGTTCTACAGCTTCGTCGAGACCTCGGCCAACATCGCGAAGCTCGCTGTGCCGCTGCCGCCGATTGTCACCTTTCCCAACGGCAGCGCAGCCACCGCCGGCGGGCAGCTCACGGTCAAGTTCGACGCCGGCGGAGACACCAACGTCACCAAATTCCGATACAGCATCGACGGCACCGGCCTGAGCAACACGGTCAACGCCACCACCGCCGGTGGCACGGCCACCGCCACTCTCCACATCGGCGGCACCGTCGGTCCGCGCCCCGTCTACGCGGTCGCGGTGGACGACGGAAACCGGAACAGCGACATGAGCCACGGCGAGTTCACCGTGGCACCGGCGGCCAGCCTGTCCGGCACGGTGTGGAACGAGTACTTCCTGCCGCTGGCCGGAGCGGTGATCCAGTTACAACCGGGCGGTCACCAGGCCACCTCCGCCGCAGACGGCAGCTACTCCATGACCGGCTTCGTACCGGGCACCTACACCGTCACCGCCACCTTCGGCGGTCGGTGCGGCCTCTCCTTCAGCACACCCTTGGAGATCGACGGCCAGGGCACGACATTCGACATCTTCCTGGCAGCCTTCCGTGACGACCTCGGCCACACCTGCTCCGAACAGAGCACCGCGTTCACGACGGCTTCCACCACCTTGGCGCTGACCGGCGACGACGCCGTCACCACGGTGTCACTGCCGTTCGCGTTCCCCTTCTATGGCGGCGCATACCGCAGCGCCTGGGTGGACACCAACGGCCTGCTCTCATTCACCGACCCCGGCGGCTCGCACCCCTACACCGGCCAGCAGCCGACCCCGGTTTCCCCGGCCGCAGCGGTGGCCCCGTACTGGGACGACCTTGTCGTCGACGCCTCGGCCAGCGTGCGTACCGCGACTACCGGCTCTGGCGCCGGGCAGCGGTTTGTCGTGGAGTGGCGCAACGTGCACCGCAAGGGCAACACCGGGCAGCGGGTGTCCTTCGCGACGGTCCTCGCTCCCGACGGCACGGTGACGACCAACTACGACCAGCTCGACAACGCCGCCGAGCGAGGTGGCCATGCGATCGTCGGTATCGAGGCGGAGGACGGTCAGGACCGGCTGCGCTACTCGTCCGCCGAGCCAGTGCTGGCGAACGGCCAGGCGATCACCTTCGTTCGCCCCGACTCCGAGGGTGAGCTGGAGTTGCACGACCTGTCCGGCACGCTCACCAACGCCGCCGGTGCCGCGGTGGCCGGCGCGACGGTCACCCTCGACCCGAGCGGGGTGAGCACCACGACCGGCGCGGGCGGCACGTACAGCTTCACCGGCTTGGTCGCGGACAGCTACACGGTCAGCGTGCAGGTGGCGGGTCGCTGCGGCATGGTGGCCCGCAGCCAGGTCGAGCTGTTCGCCGACGTGGTGCGTGACCTCAGGCTCGGGCCGGATTACGGCGGTATGGGATACGCCTGCAGCACTGGGACCTCCGCGTTCGTCTCGGCCTCGACCACTCTGGCGTTGACCGGTGACGACGCGGCGACCATGGTCTCGCTGCCGTTCCCGGTGCGTTTCCACGGGGAGTCGTATACCTCCGGGCGGGTGCACACGAACGGTCTGGTGAGTTTCGGTTCGGCGTCGGGGGAGCCGGACACCTGGGTCAACCCCACGATGCCGACGGTCGCGGCACCCAACGCGGTGGTCGCGCCGTTCTGGGACGACTTCGAGGTGGACGCCGCAGCGAGTGTTCGTACGCAGACGCAGGGGACGGCACCGAACCGGTCGTTCGTGGTGGAGTGGCGCAACGTCGGTTTCCGGCCGACCAACGCGCAGCGGGTCACCTTCGAGGTGATCTTCCACGAGGACGGGCGGATCGCGTTCCACTACGGAGCCATGTCCACCCCCGTCCAGCAGGGCGCGGCCGCGACCATCGGTCTGGAGAACGCGTCCGGAACGGTGGCGGCGCTGTACTCCTACCACGAGGCGGCGCTGACGCCCAACAGCTCGATCACCTACACCCCGGCACCGCAAGGAAGTGTCGAGGGGGTACTGACCACGGCGGTGACCGGGGAACCAGTGGCCGGGGCGACGGTGACGTTGAACCCCGGCAACCGCAGCACCACCACCGCTGCCGACGGCAGCTACCAGCTCACCGCAGTCCCGGTCGGCGAATACAAGCTCACCGCGTCCACCAGCGACAACCGGTGCGCCGGCCAGTACGCCCGCGAGATCATCAACCACCCAGGCGGCGTATCCGACGTGGACCTGTCGGTCATGGTCGACGGCGACGAGTTCGGCTACAAGTGCACCACCGGCCCGCAGACCTTCGTCCCAGGCGACACCGTAGAAGCATGGCAGGGCGACGAGACGGTGTGGCAGAAGAACCCGCCGTTCCCGGTCAAACTCTATGGCGAGTCGTACACCACGGCGTGGATCAGCGCCAACGGGCTGATCAGCTTCAAGGATCCGGCCTACTTCGGGTGGATCGGCTCCTGGCCGGGCACCATCCCGTCGCCGGCCGCCGAAGGCTCACCGAACGCCGCGGTCTACGTCCTGTGGGACGACTGGGTGGTCGACTCCCAGGCCAGGATCGCCACCAGGATCAGCGGCACCGCCCCGAACCGGCAGTGGGTCGTGGAGTGGCGCAACGTGCACATCTACGGCGACACCAACACCCGCGCCAGCTTCGAGGCCATCTTCAAGGAGAACGGCGAGATCACCCTCGCCTACGCCGACATCGACCCGACCAAGCCGATCGAGCGTGGCGGTGAGGGCACCGTGGGCATCGAGAACGGCGACGGGTCCATCGGCTTCCAGTACCTCTTCCGCGAGCCCTGGCTCGCCACCGGCCAAGGCGTCACGTTCACCCCGAACCCACCCGGGCAGGGCAGCGTCGCCGGCACCGTCACCTGCCAAGGCACCCCGGTAGCTGGAGCGACGATCGCAGTGGCGGACAAGACGACCACCACCGCCGCCAACGGCACCTACCAGATCACCGCCGTGCCCGCCGGCACCTGGGCCGTCATCGCCACGGTTCCCAACGGAACATGCCGAGGCTCCGACGTGCGTCAGATAGTGGTCGGCACCAACACCCAGATCAGCGCCGACTATGCCCTGGCCGCCACCCCCGCCGGAGGCGGATACCGGCTGACGGAGCAACCCGTCACCTACACCCCCGCCAACGGCACAGTCCTCCCACTCACCGGAGACGACGCCTACACCTCCGTCACCCTGCCCTTCCCCGTGACGCTGTACGGGCAGGCCTACACCACCGGTTACGTGGACACCAACGGGCTGGTCAGCTTCACCGACCCCGGCGAACCGGCACCTGATGCCTGGCCCATCCCGTCACCGCCCAGCCCGCAGGAACCCGACGCCGCGCTCTACCCCTTCTGGCACGACTGGGTCGTCGACGCCACCGCCAGCATCCGCACCGCCGTGCGCGGCAGCGCACCCAACCGGCAGTTCGTCATCGAGTGGCGCAACGTGCACTCCCACGAGGACCCCCGTACCCGCGTCACCTTCCAAGCCATCCTCGACGAATCCGGCGGATACAGCTTCGCCTACACCGACAACGACGGCACCTTCCTCGAACGCGGCGGCAGCGCCACCATCGGCATCGAGAACGCCGACGGCACCGCCGCGATCCAGTACACCCATCGGCAACCCGTCCTCCGGCCCGGACTGGGCCTGCGGTTCACCGCTCCCACCCCCTGAGCCGCAGACACACCGGCTCACACCATCTGCCCTGTCGTCCCTCGGACACTTCCGGAGGTCACCCGGTGACGCCGAACCGCCCCACCGTCGCGCCCACCCACTCCCGAGCCTTCCGGCGGGTCATCGCCGCCGCGGCCGCCGTCGTGATGGCTGCCGGCCTGCTGCAGGTACCGGAGCAGGCCGCAGGCGCCGCCGCCTTCACCAAGCCACCCATCACACCGGTACCCGCCGTGCCCGTCACGGAGGTCGCACCGGTGGACACCGCTGCGGCGCGGCTGAATCGGGCCGGTGAGAAACCCGCACCGGTCTGGCCATCCGCCGGCACCGCCCGCATCGCGGTGGCCGCCGAAGGCGGAGCAGTCCTCGGCAAACCCGGCGGCCTTCCCGTCCGGGCGGCAACCGCGAACGGCTCCACCATGCGACGACTCGGCGCGCCACCCCGACACATCGACCTCGAGGTCCTGGACCGAGCGACCACGGCCAGGAGCAGAGTCACGGGTGTCCTGCTACGGGCCGCCGCCAGCGACGCGAGCACCGGAAAGTTGAACCTCAGCATCGACTACGGGTCGTTCGCCACCGCCTACGGCGCCGACTGGGCCTCCCGGCTCCGAATCGCCGCCGTGCCCGAATGCGCACTGGTCACCCCGGAAAGGAAACAGTGCGCGACGACCCCGCTGCCGTCCACGAACAACCTGAGGACACGCACGGTCGCCGCTGACGTGCCCGTCGGCGCGGAGACGTCACTGTTCGCCGTGTCGGCGGGAGCATCCGGCCCCGCCGGCGACTACAGCGCCACCCCGCTACAGGGCTCGTCGACCTGGTCTGCGGGCGGCAACAGTGGAGACTTCACCTGGTCCTACCCCATGAGGGTGCCCCCGGCACCAGGGGACCTCACTCCGCAGCTCGCACTGGGCTACTCCGCCCAATCGGTCGACGGCCGGCACGCCGCGAGCAACAACCAGCCGTCCTGGATGGGCGAGGGCTTCGAAGCCTGGCCCGGCGGATACATCGAACGACGCTACCGCGCCTGCGCCAAGGACATGGACGGCGGCGCCAACAACACCACCAAGACCGGCGACCTGTGCTGGGCGACCGACAACGCCGTGCTGTCACTGGGCGGGCACTCCGGCGAACTCATCTACAACGCCAGCGAGCAGCGGTGGCACCTGCGATCCGACGACGGCACCCACATCCGACGCGAGACCGGCGCCACCAACGGCGACAACAACGGCGAACACTGGGTAGTCACCACCACCAACGGCATCGAATACTGGTTCGGCCGGAACCGCCTCCCCGGCTGGACGTCCGACAAACCGGTGACCAACTCGACGTGGACTGCCCCCGTCTTCGGCAACCACCCGAACGAACCCTGCCACGCCACCACCTTCGCCGCCTCACACTGCGGCGGCGATAACCAGGCATGGCGCTGGAACCTCGACTACGTCGTCGACCTGAACGGCAACTCGATCTCCTACTGGTACAGCAAGGAAACCAACCGCTACGGCCGCAACCTGACCGCCAGCGACGCCGCCCGCTACGACCGAGGCGGCTGGCTCAACAAGATCGAGTACGGCACCCGCAACACCAACAACGTCGACTCGATCTTCGCCACACCAGCTCCGATGCGAGTCGAATTCACCGTCGCCGACCGATGCAAGAGCAACTGCACCACCCACAACGCAACCACCTGGCCCGACACCCCATGGGACAGCGAATGCACCGCAGCACCCTGCACCGACAACCACTCGATCACCTTCTGGTCGACCAAGCGACTGGCCAGCATCACCACCCAGGTCCGCAACGGCAGCGGCTACGACAACGTCGAGCGGTGGACCTTCACCCACAGCTTCCCGGACCCCGGCGACGGCACCCGAGCCGGCCTCTGGCTGGAGAAGATCTCCCACGCGGGGCTCGTCGGCACCACCAGCACCGTGCCGGACATCGAGTTCACCGAAGTGCAGAAGGCCAACCGGGTCGACGCGACCGGTGACCACTCGCCGGCGATGAACTGGCTGCGGATCGCCCGCATCCGCACCGAGACCGGCGGCACCATCAGCGTCACCTACTCCGAACCCGACTGCGCCGCCGGCCAGCCCAAACCCACTCCGGCGACCAACAAACGCCGCTGCTACCCGGTCATCTGGGAACCCGAAGGCGAAGGCTCGCCGGTCACCGACTGGTTCCACAAGTACGTCGTCACCACGATCTACGAAGCGGACAACACCGGTGGCGCCCCGCCTCAAGGCAGCCCTCGCGTCATCTACTCCTACAAGTACTTCGACGCCGCCTGGCACTACAACGACGACGACGGCATCATCGACAAGAAGAGCAAGACCTGGTCCGACTGGCGCGGCTACGGCCGAGTCGAAGTCACTGTCGGAGACCCTGGCGAGCAGTCCACCACCGAGACCCGCTACTTCCAGGGCATGCACGGGGACAGAGCGTCCACCACTCCTACCGACCGTCGCACCGTCACGATCGACGGCATCACCGACCACGACTACTACGCCGGCATGGTCCGGGAACAGAAGAACCTCAACGGCCCCGGCGGCCAGGTCGTGTCCAGGGTGACCAACGAACCCTGGGCCTCCGGTGCCACCGCCACCCGCACCATCAACGGCGACACCGTCACCGCTCGATTTACCAGGATCGCCACCGTCCGCTCCCACACCACCCTCGATGCCGGGCGCGGTGAGCGCGCCACCCGCACGACCACCAGCTACGACGCCTACGGCATGGCCACCGCCGTCGACGACCACGGCCACGACGGCGTCGACGGCGACGAACAATGCACCAAGATCAGCTATGCGCCCCGCAACGACACCGACTGGCTCATGGACCGCCCCCACCGAACGCAGACCTACGCCGTCAAATGCGCCGACACCGGGGGCACTCTCACCGAGAGTCAGGTCATCGGGGAGACCCGCACCTCCTACGACGGCAACGCCTTCGGTACCGCCCCCACCCGTGGGCTGGCCACCCGGACGGAGGAGATGGCTACCTGGAACGGCGGCACCCCCACGTTCACCACCACCGGCCAGGCCGGCTACGACGCCCACGGCCGCATCACCTCGTCGCGGGACGCGATGAACTACGAGACCCGGACCGACTACACCCCCGTCACCGGCGGACCGGTCACCTCCGTCAAGATCACCAACGCGATGCAACACGCGACCACCACGACGGTCTCACCGGCTTGGGGCTCGGTCACCAGCAGTGTCGACGCCAACGACAAGCGCACCGATCTGGCCTTCGACGGCCTGGGCCGGATCACCAAGGTATGGCTCCCCGACCGCATCAAGAACACCGACCCGGCCAGCGTGGCCATGGACTACCGCATCCAGAACACCGCCGTCAGCTACGTCGCCACCTCCCGGCTCAACGCCACCGGCGGCTACGTGACCTCCTACGCCCTCTACGACGGTCTGCTGCGCCCCCGTCAAACTCAAGCACCGTCCCCGTCCGGAGGGCGACTGCTGACCGAGGCGTTCTACGACTCGGCCGGCCGAGAAAAGAAGGTCTTCGGCGCTTACCACACGACCGGAAGCGCCGGCGGATCACTGGTCACGGCCACCGAACGGGCCCTCGTGCCCACGCAGACGCGGACCGACTACGACGGCGCGGGCAGGGTCATCGCCTCCGTGTTCCAGCCATATGACGTGGAGCGTTGGCGGACCAGGACCTACTACGCCGGCGACCGCACCGACGTCACTCCACCCACCGACACCACCGCGGCCAGCGGCGGGACCGCGACCTCCACCGTCACCGACGCCCGCGACCGCGTCACGCAGCTACGGCAGTACCACGGCGCCACGCCCACCCCCAACACCCCTGGCAGCTGGGACACCACCACTTACGCCTACAACCGCAAGGGTCAGGCCGAGAGCATCACGGACCCGGCCGGCAACAGGTGGAGATACACCTACGACCTGCGCGGACGCCAGACAACGACGGAGGACCCCGACCGAGGCACCACCACCCTCACCTACGACAACGCAGGCCGGGTGACCACCACCACCGACGCCCGGCAGAAGAAGATCGCCTATGTGTACGACGGACTCAACCGCAAACGCTTCGCCTTCGACAACCAGGCCGGCGGCACCGTGCGCGCCCAGTGGGTCTACGACACCCTCGCCAAGGGCCACCTGACCGAGTCCATTCGGGTCCTCCCCGGCGGGGCCAACTACCACCTGAAGGTCACCGGCTACACCGACACGTACCAGCCGACCGGCACGCAGTACGTCATCCCCGCCTCCGAGACTGGCCTCGCGGGCACCTACAACTACACCAACACCTGGAATCCGGACGGCTCGCTCGCCTCTGTCGGCCTGCCCTCCACCCGGTCCGACCTCGGGGCCGAGACGCTCCTGTACAGCTACACCGACCTGGGCCTGCCCACGACACTGCAGACGCAGACCGACAGCACCACCACCAGCTATGTCGACGAGACCATCTACAACGCCCTCGGCCAACTCGACGAGTACGACCTGCACACCGGTAGTGGCGGTCACGTCTGGCAGCGCTTCACCCGCGAACTCGAGACCGGGCGACTCACCGGCCTGCAAACCGTCCGCGACAGCGTCGCCCCCCACACCCTCGCCGACACCCGCTACACCTACGACCCCGCCGGCAACATCACCAAGATCGCCGACAGGGCACCCGACCCGGTGGACGACACCCAGTGCTTCACCTACGACCACCTGCGTCGACTCACCCACGCCTGGACTCCGGCGTCAGGCGACTGCAACGCCACTCGCAATGCTGCCAACCTCGGCGGACCTGCACCCTACTGGCACTCGTGGACCTTCGACGCCGTCGGTAACCGGAAGAAGCACAACGTCCACACCATCACCGGCGTCAGCACCACCGACTACCAGTACCCGGCCGCCGGCTCGCCCCGGCCCCACGCGCTGACCTCCACCACCGGGGCGATGACCGGCACCTACACCTACAACGCGACCGGTGACACCCTCACCCGACCCGCCGCATCCGGGACCCAAACCCTGACCTGGGACGAGGAAGGGCTTCTCGAGACCGCCACCGATACCACAGGCCAAACCCGGTACATCTACGACGCCGACGGCAACCGCATCATCCGCCGTGATCCCACTGGCGCCACCCTTTACCTCCCCGGCCAGGAGATCCGCTACACCAACGCCACCAGCGCCAACACCTGTACCCGCTACTACACGCACGCAGGCCGAACCATCGCCTCCCGCACGGCCAGCGGTCTCACCTGGCTCGCCGAGGACCACCAGGGCACCCAGAGCCACGCCATCGACGCCGTAACCCAGGTCTCCACCACGCGCCGCCAAACTCCCTACGGCGAACCACGTGGCACCCAACCGACCTGGCCGAACCTCAAAGGCTTCGTCAACGGCGACTCCGAACCCACCGGACTGACCCGACTCGGCGCACGCCACTACGATCCCGCCGTTGGCCGGTTCATATCCGTCGACCCTATCCAGGACATGGCCCAGCCACAGCAATGGCACGGCTACTCCTACGCCAACAACAACCCCATCACCTTCAGCGACCCCAGCGGCCTCTACGCCATCGGCGACAACGAAGGCCATGTCCGCGATATGAGCCCCAAACGGGGCGTCCACAAGGTCGTCGACTACACCCCGAAGACCAGAAACACAACCGCCCCGCGCCCGCCCATCGTCGTGGTGAATACCCCGAACTACAAGGTGACCATCGAAGACGACGGAAAGGTGTACGTCAACACCTACCCGGTGCCGCCTGGCATAAGTGGCACAAAGGTTGCCAAGTTGCTCGGCGAATGGTGTGGCGCCAGCGGATCACAGTGTGACCAGAACTTCTACTGCGGGACTGTCCTGGTTTGCGACGACTTATCGTCTGACCAAGAGGCAGTAAATGCCCTATACAGCATCTGCAGCAGCGGAGAATGTGGTCACTCAGTCCGGATCGCGATCACCAATGACAACATTCTCATCAACATGCTGGCCGAAGGACTATTCGATAGCGGCGGTGGAGCAGCGCCGGGCGCACGAGGCAGCATGGCTGGGGCGGGCGGCCGGGCCGGATACAAGGCGAAACTATCCGGCTGCCAGGGCTCCAACAGCTTCATAGGTGGCACCCACGTCCTGATGGCGGACGGCTCCACGAAGCCGATCGAGGACGTGAGGGTGGGCGATCTCGTGCTCGCTGCTGATCCTGAAAGCGGGGAGACAGGAAAACGACTGGTAACGCACGTCATCAACAGCCAAGGACCGAAGGAACTTGTCGAGATCTCTGTCGCCGTCGGCCCGCAAGCAGAAAATACTGACGAAATCGTCGCTACCGGTAACCATCCGTTCTGGGTCGAGAAGCTCCGGAGGTGGGTCGACGCCAAAGACCTACGCCCAAGCGACCTACTAAAGACTTCTGATGGCACCTTTGTCCAGATCGCCGGCCTACGCATTTGGAACCAGCACGATTCTGTCCACAACCTAACCGTCGAGGGCGTCCACACGTACTACGTGCTTGCAGGCGACAGGCCGGTCCTGGTGCACAACGCCCAAACTGGCTGCAAGGTGGGTTCTGATGGATGGCCGGTGCCGACCATGGATAATTGCCATGCATGCGCCAAGAAGATCAAGGAACAGATCGGTGGAGATATTCACCGCATCGAAGATGCCTACGGCGCTCCTTCGCTTGGCCCTTCGAAGCATGACCCTAATGGCAGGTGGACCCACCACTACGCGGTGGTCAAAGACGGTAGGGTATATGATGGCTTTACGGGCCGAGGCGGAATGTCTATTGATTCCTATCGAGCGCAGTGGCGGTATGGCGAGTTTTTGAAGTTCACGCGGACGGGGTGATTGAACCATGAACATGCGGGATCTGTGCTTTCACCTCAGGGTGCGGCGCCGAATGTATCTGCAAGACGACCGTTTCGCTACGGCTGTCGCCTTTGTGGAGGGCTACAACGCTGCCTTCGACCACGTACCTCTAGCAGGATTCCGCGAGTACGTGTCGGCGCGGCTTATAAGTCGCGAGTCAAGTCTTCACTGGTCCTATATAATCGCGTCGACAAAGGTGCCTGAAGTGCTCAGTGGAAGTATCGGTCTCGGCCAACTGCCTGCCGAATTTGAGGTTGAGCTCACTGACCTGCTAATTGATCTGATGGAAAGCTATCGGGTGAGCGCCACTTAAGCCTGAACCGCACGTGAGAGGTGGAGTCCTGACTGGACGTTTGCTTCATCTTCGGGCCGGTAAGAGCTGATTCGCGCCTCGACTTCGGTAGCGCGAGATGTCCGACCCGATCCATAAAGAGGCCATATCGACGGACACGGACCTGACCGAGTTCAGCGGATTTCACCCCAGGATCGTGTCTGGTTCACTTTCGACCCCGCATCGACGGACATGACGTCCGCCGCACCGGGGCCCTGACACCGTACGCCTGCTACATGACCGAACGGCGCCCCTACCCGTCCGACCTGTCCGACGCCCGCTGGGCCCTGATCGCACCCCGCCTGACCGCGTGGCGACAGGCCCGCACCGACGCCGGCGTCAGCGGACGCACCGCCACCCACGACCTGCGCGACATCTTCAACGCCATCCTCTACGTCAACCGCACCGGCATCGCCTGGCGCTACCTACCCCACGACTTCCCACCCCACGCCACCGTCTACGGCTACTTCGCCGCCTGGAGCAAAGAAGGCATCTTCACCGAACTCAACTACCACCTCACCGGCCTCGTCCGCGACCACCACGGCCGCCCCACCGCACCCACCGCCTTTATCATGGACAGCCAGAGCGTGAAGACCTCCACCAACGTGCCACTGTCCACACAGGGCACCGACGCCGGGAAGTAGATCGTCGGCCGCAAACGCGGCATCATCACCGACACCCTCGGCCTGCTCCTCGCCGTCATCGTCACCGCCGCCAGCGCCAGCGACAACACCATCGGCATGAACCTGCTCGACCAGGCCACCACCACCTACCCCACCCTGACCAAGACCTGGGTCGACGCCGGCTTCAAGAACCGCGTCGTCGAACACGGCGCCCACCTCGGCGTCGACGTCGAGACCGTCACCAAAGACCCACAGATCAAAGGCTTCAGCGTGGTCAAACGCAGATGGGTCGTCGAACGCACCATCGGCTGGCTCATGCACCATCGCCGACTCGTCCGCGACTACGAAACCCGACCCGACAACTCCGCCAGCATGATCACCCTCGCCATGATCGACAACCTCGCCAAACGCCTCACCACCGAAACCACCCCAACCTGGTGAGAACCCTAAAACCACAACACACACAAATACGTGGATCAAACGTCCTCTTAGGACTCTGATCTCAGCTGTGAGAGAGGTGGTGCTACTGGGACGAACTTCGGCTATCGGTGGCTGTTCGGTGGCTGCTCGGACGTCGGGGAACTGACGCGGAGGAACCGCTACCCGTGCGGACCCGACCCGAGGCTAGGGACCTGCCCTTTAATCGACAAGCATGAATTGACTGGGTCGCCACCACCTATACCTGCAAGAACTCAACCGGACGGGGCGGACTCTCGGGCTCGTGGCCGGACGAGTTTCGGTTGGGTGCTGGTCGTGAAGGTATGTGCTCGTGGCTTTGCACTACGGATCAGAAGGTTAGGGGTTCGAGTCCCTTCGGGCGCACAAGATCGACAAGGCTCTGACCTGCCATTACGGCGGTCAGGGCCTTGTCTGTTTCTGTCCATGAGGGACGGTTGGCTGCTCGGTGGCTGCTCGTACGACGAGCATCCCCTGCGTGTCGGACTGTCCGGGGGCGTCCGGTCGGGTCCGCGCGAGCTTGACGATGCCGAACTTTCACCTTCCTCAATCAATCCACGAAAATTTCATCGAATGCGTGGAGGATGGGGTGGGGTGAGGGCGTGGTTTCGCATTGTGGTGCGAGGTGGTGGGCCGGGGGCCGTCACCAACGACGATGATCTCGTCGAGCCCTGGTGACATCCGGATCTGCCGAGTTGGTCACCGTCCGGGCTGCGGAGCCGCGGCCGGAAAGGAATTCGGTGGCGCTGGGGAGTTTGCGACGGTACGAACAGGGCGAGCAGGGGCGGCGTCGTTCTGTCCCCGCCGCCGTGGGGACGGCGGGATGGCACGGCGGGACCTGCTCTTTCGGCTTGCTGTAGAGGGGCGATGTGGTGACGCGGCGGGCGGCGTCGGGCGGGCGGCCGATTGTTCTGGTCACGGGTGCGGCTGGGGGCGTTGCTCGTTTGCTGCTGTCGGGTCTGGGGGCTGCGTACACCCTTCGCCTGACTGACCGGAGGCCTTTTCCGGGGGCGGTCGTGGGGGACCTGTGTGACGCCGGCTTTGCCCGTCGGGTCTGCGCGGGGGTCGACGCGGTCGTCCATCTCGCGGCCGATGCGGATCCCGATCAGCCGTGGCAGCAGTTGTGTGATCCGAATGCCACGGCGGTGGTGAACGTCCTGGACGCCGCCGTTGCGGCGGGCGTACCGCGCGTGGTGCTTGCCAGCTCGTTGCACGCCATGGGTGGTCACGTCGATGCCGGCCAGACCGAGATCGGCGAGGACATGCCGCCGTATCCCTGCTGCACCTACGGTGCGTTGAAGGTGCTCGCCGAGAACGTCGGCCGGCTGTACGCCGACGTGCATCGCCTGCGCGTCGTGTGCCTGCGCCTCGGTGGTGTGCTGGACCAGCCGCCGGCACGCAGTTGGCTACCGGGCTGGCTCAGCGGACCGGACCTGGTTCGCCTCGTCACCGCAGCCCTGACCGCCGAGGTGCGGTATGGCATCTACCACGGTGTCTCCGCAAACTCCTTCCCGACCTGGCGCAACGACCGCGCCCGAACAGAGCTGGGCTACGAGCCGCTCGACGACGCCGCCACCTATGCCGGCCAGGTACCGGACGACCTCACCGAAACATCCTCACATCCTGCTCGGATACGCCAAAGGATCCTCCACATGACCTGAACAGCCCTGAAGCCCATCCAGGCATGATTCAAGGGTGCACTCTCATGCCGATGAGCGTGCATCTGATCTTGGATGCGTCGGGGCGTTAATGATGGTGAATCCAGCCGATCGGTTTGCTACGGCGGCTTTGCCGACAGTGATGGCCGCCTGTGAGGAGGGCGAGCGTGGACCGCTTGTGACCTTGTAGAACGCCGCTTGGCGGAGTAAACCGTCGCCAGCCGGCGACGGTTGGCAGTGTCGGTAGAACCGGCTGTAGCAGGCGCGCTGCGCCTCCGAAGCCGAGGAGACACTATGAACGTCAAGATCAAGCCAGCCGGCCGCACGAGGCGGCCTGTGCGGCGGGTCGGCTCGATGCTCGTCGCCGCAGCCCTTGGCACGGCTATCGGCGCCGTAGGCCTCGCCGCCCCGGCCCTCGCGGTCGACCCCACGCAGTGCACCAAGGGCTACAACAACGCGAACACGGCGTGGGGTACCTGCACCGGCAGCGGCGACTGGCGCGTCGTGACCTGGTGCTGGGCCACGGGCTCGACCAACTCGGGTTGGTGGAGCTGGCCGAGCGGGACGCACACCCAGTACTCATCCTGCCCGGGCTGGAGTCACGTCACCAACATCATCATCGAGGCTCGCTGATCGGTGCGTGGTGGCCGCGCGGTTCCAGTGCGGCCACCATGCGATCGTCACAGACCGAAGCGTCCGGCGAGGTCTCGCGCGACGATCAGGGCGAGCCGACTCACGACGCGGATGTCGGAGTCAAGGACCTCGTCGGCACGAGCGTGGTACGCGTCGAGGTACGCGTCCACTGACAACGAGGCCTTTGCGAGCGTCGCGCCGGCAAGCTCGACGGCGTTGGCGTCGTCGGCCAGCGCAATGGCGATCCGATGTGCTTCACCAGTCGTCAATCCTGGAGCGCCCGCCTGCAGCGTGGTGACCGCACGATCTCGTTGGAGCAGGACTGGCGGTAGCTCGATGTGCTCGTCCCCGGCGTCGTCAACAGCGAAGCGGCTCTTGGCTTCGATGGTGGAACAGCGGTCGAAGGCGGCCCAGATCTGTGCCTGCCGCTCGGGAGGCATCTCACAGATCTGCTCGTCGAGCTTACGGATCAGATGCCGGTCGGAGCGGTGGACGAAGCCATCGAGCATGCGGCGTAGGACTGGGTCCATCGCTCCGCCCGGATCACGGGAGATCCACAGCCGCAGGTTGTCGCGGAGCCGTTCCACTTGGACCGCCAGTTCGTGATACCAGGCACTGGCGCTGGCGGTTTGATACCACCCCTTCGCGGATAGGTCGACGTGGCTGGCAATCCGGCGGGCCAGGCGGCTGACCGCAAAGACGTTGAACGCGAGCACACCCTCGCGGAAGACTGGATCAGTGAACTCCTCGCCGATCAGCGCCGGGTTCAGCCCTTCGTACGGGCTGCTGGTCCGTCTGGCCCGACGCAGTCGTGGACGCCCTGTGGGGTCCATGGCAGTAGGGCTGAGCTGGCTACCCTGCAGGAGCTCCTCCACGGCGACGATCGCTTCGTGATGGGCGAACGTCAGGGACGGATCCAGCGGTAGGTCGCCCCGCAGGGCGTGGCCACCGCGGGCCGGTCCCGTGCCTGCGTCGAAGACGTGACCACGTTTGGTCCCCGGGTGCGGATCGTCCAGGGCCGCTGAGTAGAAGACGTAGTGGCCGGTGAATCGCACGCCCGGGTGCAGTGCGGCCAGCATTTCCTGGATGCTGCCCTTGTAGCCGGTGTCCACGATGACGACCGGCCCGGGAGCCGACTCCACCTGCAAGTCGCTGGCTTGCAGGTACCCCTGCAGGCGCTGCCACGCCCTGCTGCTGGGTGTGCCTGGTCGGCGCTTGCGGAATGTCTCGATCTCCGCGAACGATTGACCCTGCCGCTCCAGGTCGGCCAGCGCATCGTCCACGATTGCCCGGGTAAGGTACAGGCTGCGACAATGGGCGGCGCTGAAGTGCGGGTCGATCGCGCTGACGACATAGCCGAGACTGAACGAGTCTCGCCCGGCGAATATGATTCGGGTTCGCGGATCCCGATTTACGGTGTCCTGCAGGTAGGGCAGGATGTCGATGGCGGCCTTGACCATCAGCGGAGCGAGCAGGTCGCGGCCCACATCGAACGTCGCCGAGATGGCCCCAAGCTTGGCGCGGGTGTCGATGCCGAACGCACCAAAGAACACACCGAGGAACAGCGGTTGCACCTCGAACCGCGAGATGTCAACGGTCAGCAGCGGATCGAACAGCGAATCGGGGTCCGTCATGGCTGCCTCAGCAGGACGACGCGAGCCAGTAGCACGGCACCCACGAGGGCAAGCACCAGGTGAACGATCACCCAGAGATGATGTAGCCGCAGCCGGTACACCCGCGGATAACGGGCCGCATGCTCGGTGCGGGAACTGATCCATGTGGTTTCGATACGCAGGTGTGGACGCAGCTGGTCGAGCTGCTGGCGGAGCCGGCGTGCCTCGTTCATATGCATCTGATGCCGCTCGTAGTACTTGTGGCTACTCATCGCTCCGACGAACGCGAGCGTCACAACGACAAGGGCGAGCGACACCTGCACCGGTACGGGTCCCACGCCGACGCTGGCGAAACCCGTGACGGCACAGATCAGTGCGATCGTGATGCTGAGGATCGCGCGATGGTTCTCACTCTGGCGCGCCTGATCCCGTTGCTCCTGCCAAAGCCGCAGCAGAATAGCCACGTCGTCGGCGGACTCCTGTGGTGGCGTGGGCGGCTGCGGTCCGGCCGGCGCGGCAACAGGGCTTGCCCGATGCTCGCGGATCGTCTCTCGCGCGCGTTCCCACCTCGGCAACCACTCCAGTGGATCGGCACCGCATGCCTCGACGAACGCCTTGACGGTGTCCCAGCTGGGCAGATGGTCACCGCCTGCAGCCTCGGCCAACGCTGTGCGCGACCGGCCCGTCCGCCGCGCCATCAGCAGGTACTTCGGTGACCCCGCCTTCTCCCGCAAGTCTCTCAGTTCCTGCGCGAACTCGGCAATCGGACCGTCATCTGCGCGAAGCGGCCTCTCAGGCCGGGGCATAAATCGATGCGAGGTAGTCCGTCACGCCCGTAGTATAGTCGCGGATATCGATCTTCAAAGGCTGTTCAGTCACGCCGTGGCCGACAGAGCCTGGCGGACATGGCACGCGTGATCACGTGCCCGCTCATGCCGCAATCCGATCGTTACGCTAGGTGACCGGCGGCTGGGTAGATCGAACGCTCGGCCGTGCCGAGTTGAGTGCACGTGATGCCGGTCGCGAATCTCGCGTTGGCCTGTCGTCCGTGACTGCCGGTTATCCCGTCGGTTCGACTCGTGTCTCGGCCTTAACGATGATCGAGACCGGTCAGGCCGAATGTGTCCTTCGGATGGTGGATTCTGCGCAGCGGGCTCAGGTGGCGCTTGCCGCGATGGCCGCGTACCTGCGGTCCGGGCGGTCCGGGAACTGCTGCCGCAGGCGCTGAAGTTCGGTGAAGCCGGCCTTCGTCAGGCGTGCGGAGAACTCGTCCACCGGCCAGCGGTACGCAGTGAGGACCTTGTGGTCGAACTCGGCCACCTCGTCGTCGCTGTCGAAGAACCCAATCACCAACCTCCCGGACGGGGTCAGCATTCGGCGGAACTCGGTGAGCACGTGGTCCAGTTCCTGGGGCGGCAGATGAATTGTCGAATACCAGGAGAGGATGCCGGCCACCGAGTGGTCGGGGACGTCCAGTTCGGTCATCGAGCCGAGCCGGAACTCCGGCCCGGGAAAGTTCGCTCGGGCGTGGTCGATGAACTCACGGACCAGGTCGATGCCGGTCACGTCGGCGCCGAGCGAATGCAGGTAGGCGGTCCAGTGACCGGGGCCGCAACCGAGATCGAGCACCCTGCCGTCCAGACCGGCGAGGTGGCCCCGGATGAGCGCCGCGTCGTCGGGGACCTGCCAGCCACCACCGAACAGCGCGATGTACTGCCCTGACATCGACGAATAGGCATCGCGTACCGGTTGGTTGCGCACGGCGACACTTTAGACCTGGCGCACCATGCTCCAGCACGGTTGAGTACGGCAGCCTGCGCGGAGGACGAGCCCGCAGAACCTCGATCGACACCCCAGCTACATCCTCGCCGCCTACATAACCTCCGACGCATAGCCCCCACCGCAGCCTGACCCAACACCGTGAAGGTTCGTGGCCACGGCACGAGGACGCCTGGCGGACGGGCGTGTCGGCCAGGTCGGCGAGGGGGGCGTCGAGGGCCTGGCGGGGACAGACCACCGTGCCGGTCGCCGGTACGGGTAGCCGGCCCGCCTCGATCTTGCGCAGCGTCTCGGGGAAGATGCCGGCCGCCAGGGCCACCTCGACGAGGCTGCGGCCGGGCAGGGCGGTTCCGAGGTGCTGGCCTGCGGCGATCTGTGTGGGGGTGAGGGGTTGGCGAACCATGCCAGCACGGTGTCCCTGCGGAGCGCCCCAACCTCGGGTGGTATAAGAATGCCGGTATAGAAATACCGCATGGGGGGGAGGGAGGCAGTTGTGATCGAGCTGAAGTCCACCGAAGAGATCGGCCGGATGGCGGTCACCGGCCAGTTCGTCGGCGAACTGCTCGGCTATCGCAGCAGGCCGCGCCGGTAGCCCTCGCCGACGGCGGCGGCCCGGTCTCGGACGCCGAGCTTGTCGTAGACGTGCTGCAGGTGGGTCTTGATGCTTGCTTCGCTGACGAACAGGAGTCTGGCCGCCTCCCGGTTGGAGGCGCCGTCGGCGACCAGTTGGAGTACCTCCAGTTCTCGGTTGCTCAGCGCCAACCCGGTCGGTTTGCGGACCCGGCCCATGAGTTGACTCGCGGCCGACGGCGCGAGGACGGATTCGCCGCGGTGGGCGGCGCGGACGGCGCGGATCAGGTCCTCGGGTGGTGTGTCCTTGAGCAGGTAACCGGTGGCGCCGGCCTCGACCGCCGGCAGCACGTCGGTCTCGCTGTCGAAGGTGGTGAGCACCAGCACGTGTATGGACGGTGCGGTCTGGGCGAGAGCGGCGATGGCCTGCACGCCGTTCATCTCGGGCATCCGCAGATCCATCAGCACCACGTCGACGTCCAGCCGCACCGCTTCGGCCACCGCCTCCCGACCGTTGGCGGCCTCGCCGGCGACCTCGACGTCGGGCAGGTCCGCGAAGGCTCCCCGGAGCCCGTTACGAACGATCGGATGGTCGTCGACGATCAAGATGCGGATCATGGTGCCGCCATCGGGATCGCCGGCACCCGTACGCTGATCGCCGAGCCCTCGCCAGGGGCGCTCTCGATCTCCACCACACCTCCCACGCTCCGGACCCGCTGCATCATGCTCCTGAGGCCGAACCCCTGAGCCGAGCCACCGTTCATGCCCCGCCCGTCGTCACGGACGTCGAGTAGGACCACGTCGGTCAGGTAGGAGAGGGTCAGTCCCACCCGGGATGCGCGGGCGTGTCGGACCACGTTGTGCAGCGCTTCCTGCGCGACCCGGAACAGGGTGACATCGATGGCCGGGCTCAGCGCGACCTGTTCGCCGGTGATCTCGAACCGTACCGTGATGCCGGTGTCGTCTTCCCATCGCCGGGCCAGGTCGCCGAGGGCGTCTGGCAGGTGGGCCGCCTCCAGTTGGCGCGGCCGTAACGCCTGAACCGACCGGCGGGCCTCGTCCAGGCCGTCCCGGGCCAGGGCCAACGCCCGGTCGACGTGCTCACGCGCCTGTGGCGGCGAGTGCCAGACACGCTGGGCTGCCTGCATCTGGGTGATGATGCCGGTCAGGCCCTGCGCCAGCGAGTCGTGGATCTCGCCGGCCATCCGATGCCGCTCGTCCAGCACGCCGGCTTCGCGGGCCTGGGCCAGCAACTGGGCGTGCAGCCCGGCGTTCTCCTCCAGCGCCGCCTCCAGCCGGGCGACCATCTGCTGGCGTCGTTCGTGCTGCTCGGCGCTTTTCTCGGCCAGCACGATGCCGGCGCTGATCGCCGCGGTCTGCACCACGATCACTCCCAGATAGGTGCCGAGTGACTGCACCGTCGCGGCTGGCGCGTCGGACGCCATGGTGTTGATGGCGACCGAGGTGCCGAACACACCGGCCACCCCCAACGGCCACGGCCGTAGCTGGTACGCGTGCAGGAACCCGGTGATGGCGAAGAGCAGGAAGACCGCGTCGCGCGCCATCAGTGCGACGCAGAGCGCGAGCAGTCCGGCGAAGTAGACCAGCATCGGCCGGGTCTGCTTGCGGCGTTCGCGCGGCACTCGGGTGTGTCCCAGATACACCCACCCGGCCGCCGTCCCCACCAGTCCTAGGGTGATCGCGCGGTCGTGCCAGGTCTGGCTGGGCTGGGCCATGGCGATCGCTGTCGAGCAGGGGAGTAGCAGCCAGGGCACCAGGACGAGCAGCTTCTCGTACCAGCGGTCCCACTCGGGACCGGCGTCACCGCTCATCGAAGCTCGCACCTTCGGCTCATTCCCAGCGGAACAGCTTCGCTGCCGCAGCACCGGCCACGACCGCGAACAGCGCCATTATCCCGAGTTGCAGGAGCAGCGGCGACGCCGCCGTGCCGGCCCCCGCCACCGCATCACCCGACCAGCCGAGCAGGAGCGACTGCGCGCCGGGTGGGGTGTAGTCGCCCAGCCGCCTCAGGAAATCCGGCAGCAGGAAGCGGGGCAGGAAGACCCCTCCAGCGAACATCGTCACCATGTAGACGACGGTCGCCAGACCGGTGGCGGCCCGGGAGGTGGGCGCGACCGCAGCGATCAGCATGCCGATCGCCAGTACCGCGCCGAAACCGAGCAGGAACGCGACCGCGAACCGGAACGGGTGCCGAGGCAGAGGCACGTCGAGCACCAGCCGGGCCGAGACGACCAGCAGGGTCGCCGCCGTGACCGCAGCGGCGAGGGCGACGATGAGCTGCGCCGCCAGCACCGTGCCGGGGTGGACCGGCGTGGTGGACATCCGCCGCAGGATGCCCCGCTCCCGATAGGTGGCCACCACCGCCGGGATGTGCTGCAGCCCGACGATGCCGAGCCCGAGCACGAGTGCGCTCGGTGCCCAGAGTTCTACGAAACGCACCCCGCCGAACTCCTCCGACGGCGCCCGCATTGCGGGGACGAGGCCGAGCCCGAGCAGGATCGCGGTCGGGAACAGCACCCCGAAGACGACCGCCATCGGCTCCCGCAGGAACAGCTTCGCCTCGGCAACAGTGAGTTTGTACAGGGCAGACATTATGACAACTTCTTTCGAGTGAGGGTGACGAAGGCGTCGTCCAGGCTGGCCTGCTCGACCCGGAGTTCCTGGGCGATGACGCGCTGCTGGACCAGGACCGAGGTGACAGCCTGTAGCAGGTTTCCGGTGCCGGTCACCACCACCTGCTGCCCGTGGCGCTGCACGCCGGTCACCTCCGGCAGATCGGTCAGCAGCCGCTCCACCAGCGGGGTCGACGGCCGGAACCGCACCCGCTGCTCGGCGGCAGCGCGCGCGACCAGGCCGGCAGGCGTGTCGAGGGCGACCACGCGCCCGGAGTCGATCAGCGCGAGACGGTCACAGAGCCGCTCCGCCTCATCCATGAAGTGCGTGACGAGAACGATCGTCACGCCGGAGTCGCGTACCTCGTCGACCAGATCCCAGGTGTCGCGCCGGGCTTGTGGGTCGAGCCCGGTGGTGAGCTCGTCCAGCACCGCGACGGCGGGACTACCCACCAGGGCCAGCGCGATCGACAGCCGCTGCTGCTGCCCACCGGAGAGCCTCCGGTACTGGGTATGGCGTTTCTCGGCGAGTCCCAGCATCTCCAGCAGCCGCGCCCCATCCGCCGGCGCGCGGTAGAACGATCGGTACAGATTCATAGCCTCGGCCACCGTCTGCTTGTCCGGCAGTTGGTGCCCCTGCAACTGGACCCCGACTCGTTCCCGCAACTCAGCCCGGTCCCGCCGTGGATCGAGGCCGAGCACCGTGATCTCGCCACGATCGGGGGTACGCAGACCGCTGACACACTCGACCGTGGTCGTCTTGCCGGCGCCGTTCGGACCGAGAATCCCGAAGATCTCGCCCGCCTCGACCACGAACGACACATCTTCGACAGCGACCGTGTTCCCGTACCGCTTGTGGAGGTTCGTCACCTCGATGATCCCCATAGCGGCAGCCTCACCGTCGGCGCTGGATGCCGGATCACCCAGCCGGCACCGGGGTCGGTCGACCCTCGGATCAACCAATCGGTTGACGCCGAGCGGGCGCGCGTCGGGACCGGGCGACTTCTGTGAGCATCCGGGCAGGTCGTAGGGTCACCATTCGCCTACCCGAGTCCAGGGCGCGTGGCAGGTCGGCGAGCAGTTTCCGGGAGACCCGTCCGGTCAATACAAAGCCCGCTGTGTCCATTTATTTGATGCGGCAAACGCTGTGCAGGATATCGTGTCTCTACGTTCGTAGGACCATCCTGTTCGAAAGGAATGTGCCGTACCGTGGCGAAGCAGATCATTCAGAAGTTGATCGATGACCTGGACGGCGGAGACGCCGAGGAGACCGTCAAGTTCGCTCTCGACGGCGTGCAGTACGAGATCGACCTGTCGAGCGGCAACGCCGACAAGCTGCGCGAACTGCTCTCCCCCTACGTCACCCGCGGCACGAGGGTCGGCCGAGGTGGAGTGGTAGTCGTTGGCCGCGCCGCTCGCGGCCACGGCACCGTCGGCACCGATCGTGAGCAGAGCAAGGCAATCCGGGCATGGGCCAGGAAGGCCGGCAAGGACATCTCCGACCGAGGACGAATCCCGCAGGAAATCGTGGACGAATACCACGCGAAGGCCGGCAGGTGAACCACCCGAACCACCCCTGCCCGCGCCCCGACCGCCCCGCGGTCGGGGCCATGTGACGGCGGTGCTGAGCTGGGCCGCCACACGCACATGATGCCGTACGCGATTCACCGACACGTTCGGTCGCCGAGCTTCCCGTCGGTGCCGGCACGCCCACTCGCGATCGGTGGCGGCCGAATCCAGTCGAGGTCGTCGAGTTGTGTCCACAAGGTTCACGATCCTGTGGATTCGGAGACTCCCAGCGTGATCGGCAGCCACCACGCTCGTTTCGTGAGTGCGCGCGGCTGGTGAGTGTCTGACAGAGGTTGAGCGTTCTCGCTGGAACTCTGGCCCCGTATGGCGTTCTCAAGGTGCTCTCGAATGCCCGGTGGCCGTGGGATCGAGTGGATGCCCCCGAAGCCGACGGAACGCCGAGGCCGGACGGAATGGCTGGCGACGTATGATCGCGGTGAGGGCGAAGGGCCAGGCCGAGATGCCGGCACCGGTGTGAGAGGGGTGTCAGGATGTTCGGTTGGAAGAAGAAGCTCAACGATCTGGTGGCGCAGCTCAGGCCCGACCTGAGTCGGGAATCGCTCGGTGTCGGGCCCGACTTCCCGGGCATCGCACCGAACCCGCTCCTGAGCAGAGATGCACGGAAGCGCAATGCGGAACTGCGTACGGGGGCGCTTGCGCTCGGCGTTCTCGTCGATTGGCGGGAGGTCAGCAGCGACGGCAGTCCCCGCGTGGTCCTGATGCTCGACGTGGAGACCGCTGACGGCGTCTCGTTCCGCGGGATCGCAGACGAAGACCTCACGATCACCGAGCTCACCCGACTCGCCCCAGGGCAGACGATGCCCGTGCGCTACCGGCCGGCCGTCATGGACCACTACGTCGCCCTCGCCCGGGACGCGGACCCCGCCCGCGTGCAGCAGCTCGCTGATGAGATCGCGAGCCGCAAGCGGACCTGATCCGAAGCCACTGGCCGGGCGCGGCTGGGTCGTGTATCGGAAGTGCTGGTCGTAGGCGAGACGCTGCCCGAAATGGCGTGCGATCTCCGTCCGGTCATGCTGGGATCAGTCGGTATGAATAACCAGTCTCTTGGCGAAGCCGACCTGACGGACAGGATGGAACGGAACCTCGCGGAACACGCCTGTCACCTGCACCGGAGTATGGCTGGCGCGACCGTCACGGAGACCGGTGACCTCCTGGTCGCGGACAGTGGTCTGGACGACGACACGTTCAACATCGTCGCCGCGGCCCGCTTCACCGCCGCCACCGCTGCGGCCCGCATCACCGAGACCGTCGGGGCACTGGCCCGTACCGGTCGCCGTTTCTCCTGGTGGGTTGGGCCTGCCTCGACACCGGCGGACCTCACCGCCCGCCTGGCGGCGGCTGGTCTGCCGGTGTCCGAACGCGAGACGGCGATGTGGGTCGAACTGGACAAGAGCCTGCCGCCCCCCGCCGTTCCGGGACTGGACATCCGGAGGGTGACCACGGCCGAGCAGCTCGCCGACTACGCCACGGTCCTTGCCGCGAACTGGGACCCGCCCGCCGAAACCGTCCGCGGCTTCTTCGCCCGGGCTGCCGCGCGGGCACTGGCCGCGACCTGCCCGGCCCGGTACCTGGTGGGCTACGTGGCGAATCGTGCGGTCTGCTCCGCCGAAGTGTTCCACCACGCGGGAGTCGCCGGCATCTACAACATCTCCACCCTGGCCGCCCACCGTCGGCGCGGCTACGGCGGCGCCATCACGCTCGCGGCCCTCCGCGCGGCCCGTGACCGAGACCACCGCATCGCGGTCCTGCAGGCGTCGGCCGACGGCGAGCCCGTCTACCGCCGGCTGGGCTTCCGTCCCTGCGGCCAGTTCATCGAACATGCCGTCAACCCCTGAACCACCAAGACTCCACGGGCTGTCCGTCCGCCATCCCCGAATGGGCCGCTCACCGCCTGCCCGAGTCCCCTGCGCGAACCCGGGGCCGGGGTCGGCCTCGATGATCGATCGGGACGAGCTGATGATCGACCCGCCCGCCCTGGTGTAGACCGGCCCGGATGATGTGTCCGACAGGACCGCCCTGATGCCCCACACCAGCGACGAGTATCGGCAAGTGCGCAGCGATCCGTCGTACCTCGCCGACCTGTTCGGGGTGGGTACCACCGACCAGCACACGGCAGTTGGCGTGCTCGTTCCAGTCGTACGCGGCCAGGCGCGCCACTCGCATGTACAGCGGCTCCCCGCCGGTCCGTAGGTCCTGCAACTCTCCGGAGCCGGGGTTCGAGGTGCGGCACAACACGATGACACCCTTGGTGCGGGTGTCCAGGAACGGCCGCAACGCATCGACCCCCAGGTAGGGCTGGACTGTCACCGTGGAGAGTGGGCGTTGGTCACGGATGACAAGCCGGTCTGGGCAGCCCTGGGGCAGCCGCGGCGGCGGGACCAGTCGTCGAGGCCGACGGGTGGTCGACAAGGGCACCCAGGCGTCGGATTCGGGCGCCCTTTCTCGGGTGAACTAGGGTGGGCGCGATGGGGAGCAGGCAGGAGATCGGCGCGGTGCCGCCCGAGGCCGACCTGGCTCGGGCCGATTCGCTGGCGCGGGAGATCTTCTCGGACATCGCCAACAAGTGGCCTCTTCTGATCATCGAGTTTCTCGGTCTGCGGACCATGCGGTTCAACGAGCTACGCCGCGAGGTGGGCGGCATCAGCCACAAGGTGTTGGCGCAGAACCTCCGTACGTTGGAGCGCAACGGCCTGGTCGAGCGCACCGTGCACCCGACTGTGCCGCCCAGCGTCGACTACTCACTCACCGAGGCTGGCCAGGCGCTACGCAAGGTGGTCGACGGCATGTGCGACTGGACCCAGACATACCTGAGCCATATCGAGGACTCGCGCGCACGCTTCCCGAGTTGATCGATGCGGTTAGTCGATCACGGCCGTCGCCTCGATCTCGACCAGGTGCTCGGGGACGTCCAAGGCCACGATGCCGAACAGTGATGCGGGCGCCTCGATGGTGACACCCAACTTCGCCGAGGCGCGGGCGATCCCGTCCAGCACCTGCGGCATGAGCCCGGGCTCCCAGTCGACCACGTGCATCGTCAGCTTGACCACGTCAGCGAACGTAGCCCCGACGCCGGCCAGCGCCGTGCCCACATTGAGGTAGCTCTGTTCGACCTGTGTGGCCAGGTCACCGCCTCCCCACGCGACCTGACCGGCGATGTGGACAAGTTTCGAACCCGTTGCCACCGACACCTGCTTGTAGATCGGGATCTCGGGCAATCCGGGTGGATCGATCAAGTGAACAGCCATGAACCGACCGTACGAGGAAGACGTCAGGCCCGGAAGAGAGCACTTTGTCGAGCCCAGGGCACCTTCTGGTAACCGCGTCGGTCGGCGCTACGGCGCGGATCGGATCGACCCCGAGGAAGGCGAGTCGACCTGTGCGTTGCTGGAAGCCGTCTGCGCTGACCTCCGTCGCGATAGTCGGCCCCGGTCACTGCGGTGAGGTCTGGCGTTCTGTCAGCGGCGTAGAAATCTATCGGACACTCCACAGTAGCGATACCTGTTTAGGGTGAGCGCCATGTCTAGATCGATACGCATCGCGATCAGTGTCGTTCTTGCAGTCGTGCTGGCCTCGACCGTCGTCGTTACCGCCCCGGCGCGTGCCGCGGGTGTCCTGACCACCTGGCGATTCGATTTTCGGTACGTACCCGCGCAGGAGCACCTGATCGAGGCTGCGCTCACCGGCGCCTACTCGGTCGCCTACCACGACCTTGAGGACGTGCTGCCCGATCATGACGAACTGCGCAAACGGGGTCTGAGCTGCGACGCCGATAACCTGCACATGCTGACCGGCAAGGAGTTGATCCTGTGCGGGATGAAGAAGGAATTCGCCGTCGACTCGCCGCGGGACCTGCCGGCCAAGGTTGTCGCCGAGATCGACCAGGACAACGATATGGTCAGCCTGACGGTCGAGGCCAGTGTGTCGCAGGAGAACGCGGACAAATGGAAGAAGGCCGCGATTACGGCGGCTGCTAGTATTGCGAAGATCTTTCTTCAGGCTGCCTGCATCAACTATCGCACCAGTCGCGGGCACAACCCGAGTTTTGCGGTCGTCGCTGCGTCGTGCGCGGCCTTCGGCGAGGCGCTCTCGCTCCTGGCTTCCCGCGTCGGTGAGAACGCCATAGACGGTGTCCTGAAAGATCCTCACACCTGGGGCACGAATCTACTCGTAATCCTTGTCGGCTCGGGGCTGGCGTGGTTGTGGGAGTGGGACCTCGTCGGCCGGGTCCAGAACGACCAGGGTGGATTCTTCACCGCCGCCGCACGCGTCATCGACCAGATAGCCGCGACCGTCGGCCGGATCTGTCCACTCTGCAAGACCTACTTCGGGTCCATCTACAACGCGTTGGCCGATAGGTTCATTCGGCCTGCCCCGCCGGTGCCCAACATCCCGCGCGGGCTGGCCGCGATGCGGGTGATGCCACTCGGCGACTCGATCACCTATGGCGTCGGTGTCGACAACCCGGCCGGCACCGGATACCGCGCGCGCCTGTATGACGGCCTGAGGGACGATGCGGTGCTTGATCTGGTGGGATCGCAGAGTTCGGGGACGCTACCGGACAGGAACCACGAGGGGCATCCGTACTGGCGAATCAAACAGGTGGAGCAGCGGGTCGAGTGTGTGATCCCGCAGTACCGGCCGAACGTGGTGCTTCTGCACATCGGCACCAACGACATGCAGTTCAACGAGGATGTCGCGGGCGCACCGGGGCGGCTCGACACGCTGATCGGCAGGATCGTCGCGTTGGCGCCGGAGACCACGGTCCTGGTGGCGCAGCTCGTGCCGGCGTTCAACGCCGGCACCAACGACAAGGTGCAGACCTACAACCGAGCCATCCCCGGAGTCGTCGCCAGGTACGCGGCGGCGGGCAAGCGGGTTCGCGTAGTCGACATGAGCGCGGTGACCCGGGCCGATCTGACCGACTCGGTGCATCCGAACGCCACCGGGTATCGCAAGATGGCCGACGCGTTCCTCGGTGCCATCCGGTCCGCCCAGATCGAGGGCCTCATCGTTGACCCGGTCGGCGGGAACGCGGACGCGTGCAGCGGCGAGGTCGGCAAGGCGCCGGACTCTCTCTCGGCCGGCAGCTCCGCGTCCGGCACCGGATGGCGGTGGCAGGGCGTGGTCGCACCAGGTGTCGGTGCGACCCGGGACAGGGTGCAGTTCGCCGACGTCGATGGTGACGGCCTAGACGACTACCTGGTGCTCGACGACCAGGCCCGGGTCAAGGCGTGGACCAACGCGCATACGCTCGGCGGCGGGTACGGCTGGAGGTATCGCGGCGTGGTGGCGACCGGTGTCGGCGCGGCACCGGAGAACGTCCGGTTCGCCGATGTCGACGGGGACGCCCTGGAGGACTACCTGGTGGTGGACGGCAGCGGCCGTGTGTCGGCGTGGATCAACAGCTACACCCCGGCCGGTGGGTTCGGCTGGTCGTACGCCGGGGTGATCGCCACCGGCGTCGGCGCCACCCGGGACCAGGTGCGGTTCGCCGACATGACCGGCGACGGCAAGGACGACTACCTGGTCGTCGACGAACAGGGCAGGGTCACCGCCTACGCCAACATGTACACCACCGGCGGCACGTACGGCTGGTCCTCGATGGGGCAGGTGGCCAGCGGCGTGAACGCGACCCGGGACCGGGTCCGGTTCGCCGACGTCAACGCCGACGCACGCGACGACTACCTCGTGGTACACGACGAGGGGCACGTGAGCGTCTGGCTGAACACGGCACCCGCCCTGACGGTGCAGACGCCTGGGGGTAGGCCGCCATCGATCGTGTGGCAGAACCACGGCCGCACCCTCACCGCGAGCGGAGCCAACCGCGACCAGGTCCGCTTCGCCGACATCAACGGCGACGGGAAGGACGATTACCTGTTGGTCGACTCGGCGGGCAAGGTCGGCGCCGCCCTCAACGACCGCTACGGCAGGCCGGACGTGTGGGAGTGGCAGGGCGTCATTGGCCGCAACCCGGACTCGGCGACGCGCAGCGGCATGGTCGACCTGACCGGTGACGGCCGGGCGGACTGGGTGGCGGTCCGCGAGAACGGAACGGTCGCCGCGTGGGTCAACCGGGTCGGTCAGGGCGGTGGCTACGGCTGGGACTACGCCGGAGTGATCACCACCGGTGTGAGCCCGGGACGCGACCGGGTCCGGTTCGCCGACATGGACGGCGACGGCAAGGACGACTACCTGGTGCTGGAGGACAACGGCGCGACCAAGGCATGGCTCAACAAGTACACCCCGGCCAACGGCTTCCAGTGGGACTACGCCGGTGTCATCGCCCCCGGTGCCGGCGCACCCAAGGAACAGGTGCGGTTCGCCGACATGAACGGCGACCGCAAGGACGACTACCTCGTCCTCGGTAGTGACGGTGGAGTGAAGGCATGGCTCAACAGACGCACCGCCGACGGGTGGGGCTGGGACTACACCGGGTCGATCGCACCCGGGCCACACCCGGCGCGCGACGAGATCCACCTCACCGACCTCAACGGTGACCTCCGCGCCGACTACCTGCTGGTCGACGCCGCCGGTCGTGTCTGGGCCTGGCTCAACGGATACAGCGACAACCGTTTCACCTGGCGCTTCGACGGCATGGTCGCCTCCGGGGTCGGAGCGAGCGGCACCCAGGTCCGATTCGCCGACCTCAACGGGGACCGGCGGGCCGACTACCTGGTAGAGAGCCCGGACGGCCAGATCAAGGCGTGGACCTTCCACGGGTACGTCGTCAACCAGCAGTCCGACACCCCGATGCCCGACGCACCGAACACCCCGGGCAGCGGCGTGGGAATCGACCCCTGCCTTCTAGAAGTAGCGAACCGGCAGGACTGCTGAGTGGCAGCCGGCCAGGGCTCCGGTGAACGACGTCGATCTTCGGACCCTGGCCGGGCCGTCCCCCGTCAGCTTCGAGGAAGAAGCGCTGTCCGTTCGAGGGTGGAACTGACGTCCGTCTTCGAGCCGCGCAGCGCTGAGGCCCTGACAGAGCCCGCCTGATGGAGAGCCGCCGGCCGGTGGGCCAAGGGGCCATCGACCGCTCGCCGGCCATGGTCCCCTGCCGACCGGGCGCGACCTGCCCGCACCGTCCGCGTCAACCAGGATGGCGGTGCGGTGTCGGCGTGGACGTGGCGACGAGCCACGGGACGGGTGACTGCTTCCGAGGCCACACAGCATCCGGATATGGCCGGATGGGGGAGGCGTCCGTTTGGTGAGTCACCGCAGTGCTGCTGCGAGGTCGGTGGCGTTGTCGAACGCGGTTGCCGCTCTTTCGGTTTCGTCCTTCGTGAGCGTGACGGACTGGGCGCGGGCCAGCATCTCGGCCGCGGTCTTCGGGTCGTGCAGCACCATCGCGAGTTCGGCGCGGTAGACCAGGACCTCTACCTGCTCGACCGGGTCGTCGTCGGTTTGCGGGCGGGCCAACGCGCTGTCGAGGATCCGCACCGCCTGTCCGACATCTCCCCGGGAATCGGCCTGCACGACAGCATTCGCCAGGGCCTTGGCCAGCCGCGCGGCAGGCGTGGCGGCCGGTATGGGCGCGGTGGCGGTGTCCCGAAAGACGCGGATCCAGTTGCCGCCCGGGTCGATGACGCTGAACCCGCCCAACCCGTCGGCGTTCTTCCGCGCCCTCGGCCGGGTCATCCGCGGCGTTCCGGACACCAGCACCTTGCCGTACGCGGCGCGCATGCCGGCGGCGAACGCCCGGTGTAGTCCGTCGATGTCCGTGGTGAGTACGAGACAGGAGCCGTAGGACTGCTCCGGGTCGAACCCGGCGATCTCGAAGAACTGTAGATGCAGGTCTTCCCGCTGCACCCCCACACACGGGTGGGGCTTGCGCTGCTTGTACGTGGTGCGGAAACCGAGCACTCCGTAGAAGGTTTCGATGTCGTCGATGGATGCACACGGCAGCAGGGGAACGGTCCGCTCGTTGGCCATGCCTCCTTCCTAGACGTCGCAGGGTGTCCGTCGCCCATGGAAATAGCCGATCATCGCTGTCGGTCGTCCGACTGGCTGATGACCAGAACGCCACGCCGCCGAGTCGAGCCATCGGCGATGCCTTCCCTGCCTGCCGTGCGACTCGCTGAGAACAGGCTCAGGCGACGCCGAACAGCAGGGCGGCACCGATGGTCTCGATCCAGAAGTACCACCAGATCGGATAGAACCCAGTTGCCTTGTCGCCGATCCGGGAGAACAACCGGCCGAGGGCCATTCCGGCAAGGGCCGCTGCGACGGTGATGACCGCGCCGGTCCGGATATCGCCGACGTCGATCGCCGCCGCAGCCAGTACGGCGGCGATCGCCAGGCCGAACCCGCCGTAGACCGCCCGAATCTCGGACCGGCTATCTGCTGATTCGATGACGATGCGGAACGGACGGGCAAGTGCCGCAGGCGCGGCGAGCGCGTAGACGCCCATGCCGAAGAAGAACGTCCCGACGATGATGATGACCGTGGTCGTCATGCGCGCCCTCGAACCGCTGGCGTCGTGCGGCGCCCGCAGGGGCTGGACGCGAGCAGGGCCGTCCCCGCCGACAGGACGAGCAACGCGACGGCGTCGACCTGCGCCACCCGGACCATCTGCTGGTTCAGCGATGGGGTGGTCAGCACGAGAAGCAGGAAGGTGCCGAAGCTGGCCGCATTGATGGCCACCGCGGCGGGGCGTAGGTGCGGGCGGAACGCCGAAACGATGATGGTGACGCCGACCAGAGCGAGCAGGATCGCCCGATGCCGCATCAGTGTCGCCAGGTCCGCGCCCGTGACGTCCACGCCGTAGGCCGTACGGGCCCAGGCAGGCGACACGGCACCAGCGCCGGGCAGCACGTTGAGCAATCCGGCCGCCACGAGGAGCCCTTGCCCCAGTCGCCGCCTGATTCGTCCTGGCGGGCGCAGTACGCGCGTTGGCCGTTCCGCTGCGGTTATGAGCACACGTGCGATCATCGGCCACGTGGCCGATGTCCTGCTTCCAGAAACGTGTCGTGCCGAGCAGGCGAGGATCTGGATCTGGCTCGGACAGGCGGCCTATCTGGGGCCCGCACTGAGGCTGAAGGCGCACTCCGGTTCCGTGCACTGTTTCGTGTTGGGCGTCGACGCACCGTTCACGCTACAAGCCGACGACATCGGTGAACGGCGTACCCGCAGCGCCCTCGTTCGGGCGCGAACACGACACCGGGTCATCGCGGACGACGGCCGGATGCTCTTCTTCTACCTCGACCCCGGCTCGGGCCTGGCGGAGGGTGTTCGCGCTCGGATGACCAAGCGCACCTCCTCGGTCGGGCTCGACTATCAGCACGAGTCGTCGCTGATCAGTCACGTCCAGGAAACCTCGTTCCCCGATCCGGCCCGACTGCGGGAATTCGTCGACGCTCCGAACCCTGATGCGATGGACGAGCGGATCCGCACCGCGATCGGCATCATGCGTGCCCACCCTGACCAGAAGATGAGCGCGCCGCAGCTCGCTGCCGAGGTGCACCTGTCGACGTCACGATTTCTGCACCTGTTCTCGGCGCACGCCCACACCAGCTTCCGCCGGTACCGGTTGTGGGCCCGGATGCTGCACGTCGCACTCGCGGTCGACGAAGGTGCGGACCTGACCCGGGCGTCCACCGAGGCCGGGTTCGCCTCGCCGGGACACTTCAGCGACAGCTTCCACGCCATGTTCGGACTGACCGCGAGCAGGCTGTTCTCCGAACACACCCGCCTCGTCGTGCTCGACACGCACTGACGTTCACCTCGGGGTGACCGCCGGGCAGCGCGGCGACAGCCCACAGTTCATCCCCGTACTGGCCAGGATCCGCGTCCCCCGAGTCGGAGGCGGCCGACCACGGACCCGCTCCGACACCGTGCTGGCCGACAAGGCGTACACGTCCAAGGCCAACCGCGCCCACCTACGATCCCGGGGCATCCGCGCGTGTATCCCGAGCAAGGCCGACCAGGACGCGCACCGCAAGGCCAAAGGCTCCGCAGGCGGCAGACCACCCGCCTTCGACCCCCACGTCCACCGCCTACCGGCGTCCCGCTCGACGAACTGGTCGCGGCCCCGCCCACCGGCGATCCACGTGTCCACCTGCGGCCCGTACGGCGATCCGGCTTCACCGTCGTGCGAATGGTTCTACGTACTCAACGGATACGTCAGGCTCGTCCTCGGTGACCAGGAATACCGGCTGGGCCCCGGCGAAGCCGCAGAGTTCGACACCCGCATCCCGCACCAGATCGGCAGCGCCGACTCCCGGGCCGCAGAGCTGCTCACGATCTTCGGCGCCCAAGGCGAACGGGCTCACCTGTCGCCCTCCGCGACATCGCCCACCTGAACGAACCGGCAGCGCCGAATGGTCCACAAATTGGGAGGCGGGATTGATCTTCGCTGTTCATACTGGTGCCCATGAAGCTTGCTGAGGCTCTTGCGCTGCGCGCGGATGCGGCGCGTCGCGCCGAACGACTCCGTGCCCGCATCGTCGCCAGCGCTCGATACCAGGAGGGTGAGACGCCTGCGGAGGACGCCGCGACACTTCTGGCGGAAGCCGGCGAGGTGCTTGGTGAGCTGGAGACGCTGATCCGGCGGATCAACCGCACCAACGCCGCCACCCTGGTTGACGGTGGCACACTGACCGACGCGCTGGCACGCCGTGACGTGCTTCGTTCGCGGCACAGCGTGGTCACCTCCGCCGCCGACGCCGCCGCTGGGGAGGGCCAGCGTGGGCTTCGGCAGTTGCGGTCGGAGCTGAAGATGATCCCGGCCCTGCCGGTGGCACAACTGCGCAGCCAGGCCGACGACCTCGCCCGGCAACTTCGCGAGGTCGACACGGTGATCCAGCGGACGAACTGGGAGGTCGACCTGCTGGACTGAGAGGTTGCGGAGCAGGTAGCCGACGTGGAGGCGTGCACGAACCCGAGAGCCGGCGGGTATTCCGGTTCACTCCTGGCGCGCCGAGGGCAGGCGCAGGGGTTCGACTCCCCAGCACACATCGCAGGCCCAGCACAGCACACAGGTGACGGCGCACAGGGCACGGCACACTACCGGGTGCAGATCCACGACGGCGAGGGTGGGACAGGGGCCTACCGCAACCCCCGAGTACAGATCGGGAAACAAGGCGAGAAGCGCTCAGTTCCTCAGATCGCGATGGACCCGAGAACGTCTGCGATGATCTCGCGCGACCGCGTCCGCGCGGTGTGATCGGTCAACATGTCCTGGACCATGATCTCGATTGCGCCCGAATCCTGGATCACTGGTTCGAGTTGAGCCCGAAGGGTCGTAGGAGTTCCGGAGATCTGCGGCGGAATGACGCCGTCCACGATCGTGCTCGAGCGGGTTTTCGTCGAGGCACTCAGTTCGGCCCGGGCCTGTTGCACGGTGGGGATGGGCCTGTCCCGTCCGCCGGCCCGCAGGGCCCGCGCGGGCCAGGTCAACTCGTGTGCTGTCTCGGCATCGTCGGCAGCGACGATGTTGAGCGCGGTTGGCGGGACTGACCCGTACCGTCGTGGTTGGCCGCACGCACCGTGTCGAGCTGCGGCGCGCGGAGCTTGACGCCCGGTTCCCTGGCCTGGTCGATGCTCTGACCGTCACCGTCGGCGTGCCAGCGCAGGAGCAGGCGGTCCGGCCGGGTCGTGCCTGACGGTGCGGCGAGACGCACCGCCGCCGGGCTCCGGCCGGCAGCACTGCAGGCCGGAGCGGACCGAGGTGAAGCGCGGGGTGTCGGAGCCGAGCCTGCACTCGGCCCGCGCGTGCCTCAGCAGGTGACGAGCGCACCGGTCAGGACGTTCAGCAGTCGCCCATGTTCCGGCGCCGGAGCGTTGATCCAGCCAGGGACTCCGTTCGTCGAGACCAGGTCACGCAACTCGTCCATCCGGGGAATCCAGTACATCCGGTGTTCCGGGTCCGCCTCTCGGCAGGCCAGAAGATCATTCAACGCCTTTCCCCAGGCATCGACGGATTCTGGTTCCTCGGCCTGTTCCACGGTCATTCTCAGCACCGTGGCCACGGCAGCGAAAACGGTCGCGTTCCACCGGCCGTCATCGACTCGCCCCCGCTGCTCACCGAGCACCCCCGCCGCCAACGGCGCTGCCAGATCGCGTGCTCGCGGGTCCAGATACATCAACCGCAGCAATCGGTCGTCCCAGGGCCTGCGGTGCGACGGATCGGGTTTCGGATCGAGATAGTCGAGAGCGAAGGTCACCGACAACGGTCCACGTACCCCGTCGAACGGCTCCACCGAGTGCGGCCCCGGCTTCTCCGGCGCGCGGTAGCGGGACGCAGCCGGATCGACCGCGTGGCCGCTCTCCCGCACCAGGTCGAGAAGGGCCGTGAAGGCCGGCAGCAACCGGTTGGTCGGATCCTGTTCACTCAGACCCACCAACTCCTGCCGGATCTGCGGCTGCAACAGATCGCTGGTGTGCTCCCGCAGGAAACGCTCCGCAGCCGGCCAGTCGGGCTGTGCCAACCACTCGGCCAGCAATTCGGAACCGGCGCGCTGGACCCCGCTGGACGGCACCGCACCGGCCGCCGCGAACGACGCCAGACTGAACTCCCGGGCCGACCAGTGCACCACGCCATCCGGACCGACAACCTGCCACCTCGCGTCGGACCCGGCACCATCCGGACCGATCACCGGCAACCCGTAACGACCCACCACCGCCGTCACCTCGAAGACCAGCCCCGTCGCCACCACAAGCGGCTGCACCCGGCGACGACCGAACTGCACCAACACCATGCCGATAGCAGACAGCGCCGCACTGCGTGGCCCCAGCCCCTCACCCACGTCGACCACCACCACCGGACGCACCGACGACCCCGCCGCCGCCACCACCGCCGAAGACCCCGACCACGCCCGCCACCGAGCCATCTCACCCACCACCAACACACCCCGGTCGACGGCTACCCCACGGCGGCCACCGCCGACCGGCGGCTCGGCGACAGCGGCACCCTCGGGAACGTCCGCGCCCGCTTGAGGCCTCGCAGAGGCTCCGAGCCAGGTTTCGCCGCCCTGCCACATGCTGTTCCAGTAGTCGTCGTCTTGGTGGAGTACGTCGAATGACACCGGGTCCTCGTCCGGGTCTACTGGGCTTCCGTCCCATTCGAGTAGGCCGTTGGGGCCTATGGGGTCGTTCATCAGATGGTTGGGGTCGCGCCAGCCGTTGACGAGGACGGGTCCTGCGGTGCCGGGGTCGAAGGCCGGGTAGGGGTAGGTGACCTGGGCTTTCTTGCCGTTGCGCGCCCGTACCCACACGGTGGTGGCGTCATATCGGTAGGCGACCGGCCCTGGGGGTAGATCTCTGGCCACTCGCCGCAGCTCTACCCGACGCCCACCGACCTGCAGCCGCCCATTGCTCTCCAACGTGGTGAGGCGGGCCGTGGTCGCCTGCTCGTCGGGCTCGCGCGACCAGCCCTCCTCCAGCACCCGTCGCCCCGCGATCGGGTCGAAGACCGGGTACGGATACGTGACCGTGATCCCTCGGCCATCAGGCCAGCGGACCCACACCGTGTTCGCGTCGGACCAGAGCTCGACATTCCCGTCCGGAAAGTTCGTCCCCAGTGGCACGGCAAGGTCCCTCAGGCGCAGAACTCCCTGCGCCACCCGGCCGGAGTCGAACTTCGCCGCCGTACCGGGATCCTGCGGCCAGCCCTCTTCCACCACCCGTTCGGCACCAGCCGGATCGAGAATCGGATTCGGGTATGTGAGCATGGCCCTTCTGCCGTCCGGCAGACGCACCCACACCGTCGTCGCGTCATGCGTGTACTCGATCGTGGTATCCGGGAATCTCCTCAAGCCGAGATCCATGCGTCGGAGGTTCACCCAGAAGCGCCCTGCCGAGAGCTTGGTGGTGTCGAACTCCGCCGTCGGGCCCGGTTGCCGGGGCCAGCTTTCCACGACCTCCGGCCCGGCCGCGGCCGGATCGAGCACCGGGTACGGAAACACGGCCATGATCTTCTTGTCGTCCGGTGTCCGCACCCACACCGTCGTCGCGTCATACCGATACTCGACCTCGGAACGGGCCGGGACGCGCTTGGCAAACGGGATCTGGCGGCCGTCGATGGTGAGTGCACCATGGGCAGTCACCGTGCCGGTCCGCACCACCGCCAGGTCACTGGGCTGCCGCAGCCAGCCCTCCACGATTCTCGGCCTGACGCTCGTCGGGGTGAAGACCGGGTTCGGGTAGACGATCGTGACCCTCTTGTCCTCGGGTAGACGCACCCAGGCGGTCGTACCGTCAGCCCAGAATTCGGCCGTGACGCCGCTGACTCTCGACCCCATCCGCACGTCGCGGCCCCTGATCGACAGATTTCCGTTGCGAAGTTTGCCGACGGACGGAGCCTCCCGCGGCGGCTGCCACCGCTCATCCCTCGGCTGGCTCGGCTCGCCGACCACTGTTTCCGCGTCACCCGCATCCACTGCCGACAGTGCCGGGGCATCCGCCATCGATAGATCAGCCAGATTCACCACTGACAAGGCGACCGGGTCCACCACTGACATGGCGGTGGGATCCATCGTGACGCCCGGATCGGTAGGGTCGGAGGGTGCGGTTTCGCCGCCTTGCCACATGCTGTTCCAGTAGTCGTCGTCTTGGTGGAGTACGTCGAATGACACCGGGTCCTCGTCCGGGTCTACTGGGCTTCCGTCCCATTCGAGTAGGCCGTTGGGGCCTATGGGGTCGTTCATCAGATGGTTGGGGTCGCGCCAGCCGTTGACGAGGACGGGTCCTGCGGTGCCGGGGTCGAAGGCCGGGTAGGGGTAGGTGACCTGGGCTTTCTTGCCGTTGCGCGCCCGTACCCACACGGTGGTGGCGTCATATCGGTAGGCGACCGGCCCTGGGGGTAGATCTCTGGCCACTTGCCGCAGCTCTACCCGACGTCCGTCGACCTGTAGCCGTCCACTGTGATCCAAGGTGGTGAGGCGGGCCACGGTCGCGTGGTCGCCCGGCTCGCGCGACCAGCCCTCCTCCAGCACCCGTCGCCCCGCGATCGGGTCGAAGACCGGGTACGGATACGTGACCATGATCCCTCGGCCATCAGGCCAGCGGACCCACACCGTGTCCGTATCGGACCAGACATCGACTCTCGAATCCGGATAGTTCACCCCCAGTGGCACGGCAAGGTCCCTCACACGCAGACTTCCCTGCGCCAGCCGGCCGGAGTCGAACCTCGCCGTCGCACTGGGATCCTGCGGCCAGCCCTCTACCACCACCCGTCCCGCATCAGCCGGATCGAGAATCGGATTCGGGTATGTGAGCATGGCCCTTCTGCCGTCCGGCAGACGCACCCACACCGTCGTCGCGTCATGCGTGTACTCGATCGGGACGTTCGGGAATCTCTTGTATCCGAGATCCAGTCGCCGGTTGTTCACCCAGAAGCGCCCTGCCGAGAGCTTGGTGGTGTCGAACTCCGCCGTCGGGCCCGGTTGCCGGGGCCAGCTTTCCACGACCTCCGGCCCGGCCGCGGCCGGATCGAACACCGGGTACGGAAACACGACCATGACCCTGTTGTCGTCCGGTGTACGCACCCACACCGTCGTCGCGTCATACCGATACTCGACCTCGGAACTGGCCGGGATGTGTCCACCCAGCGTCACCCGCCGACTGTCGACGACCAGGTCTCCGTATGCATTCACCGTGCCGGGCCGAGCCACTGCCGACTCACTCGGCTGCTGCGGCCAACCCTCCAGTAGTCTCGGTCTGGTTCTACTCGGGCTGAACAACGGGTTCGGGTAGACGACCATGACCTGGGTGTCACCCGGGAGACGCACCCACACCGTCGTACCGTCAGCCCAGTATTCGACCGTGGCGCCGGTGTGGCTCGATCTCAACCGCACTCTGCGGCCCTCGATCGGCAGGTCCGTCTTGACGATCTTGCCGGTGGAGGGTGCCCGCCGGGGCGGCTGCCACCGCTCATCCCCCGGCTGGCTCGGCTCGCCGACGCCGGGTTCCGCGTCGCCCGCATCCGCGGTCGTCGCTGGCGGGGAATCGGTCATCGCCATGTCGATCAGATCCCCGATCGACATGGCGGGAGACATGGCGGCCGGAGACATCGTCCTGTCCAGGTCCATCGGGACGGCCTGGTCCATCGTCTTGTCCAGGTCCATCGGGACGGCGTGGTCCATCAGGACGGCCGGTGGCTCGCCACCGCCGTGCTGCGTGGACTCCCAGGGCTCGTCATCCTGGCGGAGACCGTCCGACGGCACCGGCGCCTCACCCGGAAGCTCACCAGGAGCCCGGCCCGGTTCCACCGGGCTGCCGCCCCACTCCAGCAGGCCGCCAGGGCCTACCGGGTCGTACATCAGATGGTCGGGATCGCGCCAACCATCCACCACCACCGGACCCGCAGCGGCCGGCGCTGCAGCCGGATACGGAAACGTGACCATGGCCTTCCGGCCATCCGGCCACCGCACCCACACCGTCGTCTCGTCGAAGCGGTAGGCAACCAAGCCCCGGGTCGACGCCCCGCCGAACTTCTTCCCGAAATACAGGTAGAGCCGGTCGACCCACATCTGACCGGTGGCACTGACTGTGCCGAGCCGGGCCATCGCCGCCTGCTCGCTCGGTTCCCGCGGCCAGCCCTCCTCCACCACCGGCTTCCGGTCAGCCGGGTCGAAGACCGGATACGGATAGGTGACCATGACTCTTTTGTCACTCGGTAGACGCATCCACACCGTCGTCGCATCATGCGTGTAGGCGACCGGGGCATCGGGATACTTCCTTCCCAGAAACACGAATCGGTTGTTGACCCGCACCTGCCCCTGCGCCAGTTTGCTGTTTGCGAACTCCGCCCTCGCGCCCGGCTGCCGTGGCCAGCCCTCCACCACCAGCGGCCCCGCAGCCGCCGGGTTGAAGGCCGGGTACGGATACGTGACCATGGCCTTCCGGCCGTCCTGCGTACGCACCCACACCGTCGTCGCGTCATACCGATACTCGACCTCGGCCCTGGCCTCGAGGAGGCCGACCGGCACGACCTTGCTGTCGACAGAGAGCCGCCGCTGCCCATCCAGCGTGCCGGGACGAGCCGCCGCAGCCAGCGCATTCGGCTCCCGCTCCCAGCTACCGATCACTCTCGCTGGAGTACGATCCGAGCCGAGAACCGGGCTCGGGTAGACGACCATGATCCTTCTGCCGTCCGGCAGAAGCACCCACACACGCGTGTCGTCGGTCCAGTAGTTGACCATGACGTTGTGGTCCTTGTGCCTGAGCCACACCCTGCGACCCTTCACGGGCATAGTCCCGTTGCGAAGCATGGCGCTGGACGCCGCTTCCTCTGGAGGCTGCCAAGGCCCGTCCCGGTCGATGACCGGCAGAAGCGCCGGGTCCAACGTCGTGTCCACATCCATCGGAGCGGTCGACGATCCCGCACCGCCCTGCCACATGCTCTCCCAGTAATCGTCATCCTGGCGCAGCCCGTCGAACGACACCGGATCCTCACTCGGATCCACCGGGCTACCGGTGATCTCCACCGGCAGGACTCGCTCGTGCCCTGTCGAGCCCGCGGCCACAGTCCACGCGCCGGGGAACTGCCCGCCCGCCGGAGCAGCCTCCGCCCGCAGTTGGACCGTCTCGGCCGCTGCGGGCAGTCGCAGCGGCCTTCCGCTGACGTCCAGGAACACGGCCGTGGTGCCGTCCCGCAGCGCGGCGATGTGCCAGTCGTCCAGCATGGTGTCGAGCGGGGTGCCGTCCGGCTCCGGGGAGCCGATCCACCGTACGCCCGTTTCGTCCGCGAGCAGCCACGCGACCGACGGGGCACCACCCGGCTGCCGGAACCACACCAGGGCAGCAGAATCCGGGGTGCTCCGCAGGGCGTCGAGCAACGCGTCGGCCTCCACCGGTTCCGCGACGCCGCCGACCAACTCCGGCAACCGGTTGACGGCGACCGGCAGCAGCCGCCGGACCAACTCCGTCGCCTGCGTCTCGGATCCGGACCGGGCAAGGTGAACGGCGGCAGCCAGGGACCCGGGCGGGATCGGGACCCGCAGACCTCGCCGGATCGTCACCACGTCGTCGAGTAGGGCCGCGAGGCGCCCCCGGCCAGGTTCCTCCCCGGCCATCACCCGCTCGTACGCGGCCCGCAGCGCCATCCGTCCCGCCACCTGTGGCCACGGCAGCACCCGGACCGCCACGGCGTCATCCCACGACGACTCCCGACCGCCCGCGTCGACCGGCACGAGCCGGTCGACCAACCCGGCCTGCTCCGGACGGGCCGTGCCCACCTGCACCTGCACCTGCATCCGATAGCGGTCGGCGAGGCCACCGAGCGCCTGCGCATCATCCGGAAGCCGACGCGGTCCGCTCGCCCAACGGTCGATGTCCCACGGCACCAGAACGAGCCCGTCGGCAAGAGGCTGACCTTGCAGGTAGGCCAATCCCACCGCCGACTGCGGCGACTCCTCGACCAGATGGACCAGCGTCCCCTCCGCCGGTGACGGCGTGGCGATCGACAAGGCCAGCGCGATCGAATGACCCTCCTGCACCATCGCTCCGGTCAGCACGAACCGCCCAGGAACGACCATGATCTCTCTGCACATGTGCTCGCCGGGCACCAGACACCTCGCCTCGTCACCATCACCACGGGTATCGGCGGTGTCTCGACGCGCCTCCCCCAGCGTTCAACATGGCAGCCATCCCAGGTGGCCAAAAGTCCCCGTTCGGGGACCTCGGAGCGCCCCACACCGCGCCTGACGCCCGGCGGCGATCGCGAGGACCGTGGCGGAATCGGCTGCGGCGGATCAGGCCAGGAGAATCTCGCGCATCCGTGCGCCCAGGTTGATTCCGCCGACGGCGCGGGGGCCGGTGGGCTCGTGGACGTCGAGGGTGTTGTTGCGGCGCATCATCTCGCGGACCGGAGGCGGCAGCCGGGGTGGGTCGTCGATGGTCGCGAGAACCTGCCCGGCGGTCGAGATCAGTCGATCGGTGAGCGTGGCGGCGTCGGTGTCCACCCGCACGTGGCCGTACTCCATGCCGACGGTGGTGAGGTCGAGCACCTCGAACACGTGGGTCAGCAGCGGGATCGGATCGGTCACCTTGTCGAGCCGGGACGCGTGGTCGCCGACCACCGCGACGGCGGCGGTCAGCTGCGCGTACGGGTGCAGACCGCTCGGCAGCGCGGTCAGGGGCCACCGCAGCGCCGGTCCGGCCTCCTTCCACAGCGGCCGGTAGTTCCGGCGGTGCACCAGGAGACGCCGGCCGGTCCGTCGGTACACGTCGTGGGCCTGGGTCTGTAGGTCCGCGTGGGCCCCCTCGGCGGCCTCGCTGACGATCCAGGCCGCCACCACCAGGCCGTCGTCGTCGTCCAACAGCTCGATGATCGCTTCGGCCTGTGCCGGGAACCGGACGTGCGAGCCGGCGCCGTACCGGTGCCGCACGTCCTGCAGCAGTGCCTGCTGCCGCTCTGGATCGAGCTGGACTCGCCTGCTACCCAGCAACTGCCGGAGCCAACGCATCTCGCCTCGTTTCAGCCGTCGCGGACCGCGGCAATGCTAGTGCGTCGGACGCCTCTCGCATCGTGTGGGGCGCTGAGCAGCCGCCACGGTGTGGCGGTCTATCCGCAAACGGATTGGGGCACACCGACGGGGTGGCGGATCCTGTCCTCCGCCACCCCGTCGGTGTGCCTTTCGAACCTGACCGTCGTACGCGAGCGGTCCGGCGACCGCGCAGGCCGGGCGGTCAGGCCAGGCGTCGGGCGAGCGATTCGCCCTCGACGTCCAGGGTCGGCACGACCTTCTGCATCCAGCGGGGCAGCCACCAGATCCGGCTGCCGAGGATGAGCATGACGGCGGGAACGATGAGCATGCGGACCAGGAAGGCGTCGACGAGGACGCCGATGGCCAGCGCGAACCCGATGGTCTTGAGGATGATGTCGTCGGTGAGGGTGAAGCCCGCGAAGACGCCGACCATGATGAGCGCTGCGGCGGCCACGACGCGGGCACTGTGGGTGAAGCCGTCGATGACCGCCTGGCGGGCCGGCGTGCCGTGGACGTACGCCTCCCGCATCCGGGTGACGAGGAAGACCTCGTAGTCCATGGCCAGGCCGAACAGGATGCCGGTGAGCAGGATCGGCAGCAGGAACAGCACCGGGCCCTCGGTGTCGAGACCGACGAGTTCGTTGAGCCAGCCCCACTGGAAGACCGCGACGGTCGCCCCGAGCGAGACGCCCACGGAGAACAGGAAGCCGAGCGCTGCCTTGACGGGTACCCAGATCGAGCGGAACACGGCGATGAGCAGGATGAGCGCGAGCCCCACCACGACGGCGAGATAGAGCGGGAACACCTCGGTCAGCTCGTTGGAGATGTCGACGCCGACGGCGGTGACGCCGGTGACCAGGGCGCGGGCTCCGGTCTGGTCGGGCAGGTCGGAGAGCGTGGCCCGGATGCCGGCGACGAGGTCCTTGGTCGACTCGTTCGCCGGGCCGGACTGCGGGATCACCGTGAGGGTCGCGTACTGCGTCGTGCCGAGCTGCTCCGCGAATGCCTGCTGTGCCTCGGGGGTGTCACTGGTGATGGGCGGGATCACGGCGGTGATGTTGGAGTCGTCCTCGGCGGCCAGTGCCAGCAGCCGCTCGGTGGCGGTCCCGACTGCGGCAGCCGGGTCGGTGGCCTGCGCGGTGTCGATGACGACGAGCAGCGGCCCGTTGGCGCCCGCGCCGAAGTTGTCGGCGATGAGGTCGTAGGCGACCCGTACGTCGCTGCCTGCGGGCTTGGTGCTGTCGTCCGGGAGTGCGAGTTGGAGGGAGGCCACCGGGATGGAGGCGACGACGGCGGCCGCGATGCCGGCGACGAGCGCGGGCCAGCGGAGGCGGGCGAGACCTTCGATCCAGCGGCGACCGAGGGTACGTGAGGTGCCGGAACTCTGGTCGGTGTCGGTCTCCTCGGTGGCGGCGGCGATCTGCTTCTTCACCACGCGGGTGCCGGCGAAACCGAGGAGTGCGGGCAGCAGGGTCAGCGCGATGAGGACGGCGAGCGCGACGGTGAACGCGGCACCCAGCCCCATCTCGGTGAGGAATCCGATGCCGCAGAGGGCCAGGCCGACGAGGGCGATGACGACGGTGAGCCCGGCGAACACCACTGCGGAGCCTGCGGTGCCGACGGCGCGGCCCACCGCCTCCTCCAGCGGGCGTCCCTGGCGTACCTCGGCCTGATAGCGGGACAGGATGAACAGCGCATAGTCGATGCCGACCGCCAACCCGAGCATCGTGCCGAGCGCGGGGGTGGTGGTGCTCAGCTCGACGAAGCCGGTGAGAGCGGCGATGGAGGCGGCACCGATTCCGACGCCCACCAGCGCGGTCAGCAACGGCATCCCGGCCGCGACGAGCGACCCGAGGGTGAGGGCCAGTACGACGAAGGCGATGGCGATGCCGATCAGTTCGGCGATGGCTCCGCCGATCTCCACACCGAGTACGTCTCCGCCGACGGTGGCGGTCAGTCCGGCCCGCTCGGCGACATCGCGGGCGGCTTCCAGCGCCTCCCGATCCGAGGTGGTCAGGTCGACCGCGCTGCGGGCGTAGCTGACCGAGGCGAAGCCGGTCCGCCCGTCCGCGGAGACGGCCCTCGCCTCGAACGGGTCGACGACCGACCGGACGTTCTCGGTCCTGAGCGCGGCGAGCGAGTCGGCCACGGCCTGCTGGTTGGCCGGGTCTGCCAGCGTCTCGCCGTCCGGGGCCTGGAACACCACCCGCGCCGTCGCGCCGTTCGGCACCGCCTCGGGGTCCCGCTCCCTGATCAGGTCGAACGCCTGCGTCGACTCGATGCCGGACAGCTCGAAGCTGTCATTCGTCTTGCCCGACAGGGTCGTCGCCCCGAGCGCCACGGTGAGGAGCAGCAGGGCCCAGATTCCCGCCACGGTCCAGCGGCGTCGGAACGACCAGCGTCCGAGCCTGAACAAGTGCCATGCCATGCCGTCTCCTCCTGCGTCTCGGTGAACAGGTCCCGCGGGGGCACCTCGCACGGCTCCCGCCGACGAAGCGCGACCTCACGGCCTGTCGTGCCGCAGACGCTAGCACGAAAATATCCGACTGGATATTTTCGTGGTGGTGGTCATAGGATCGGGCAGGCGGCGCACCGTGCCGACCGCCGATCGCTCTGGAGGTGGGCCATGACCGACCCGGAAAAGCGGGACAGCTCGAAGCGGGGGCCGTACGCCAAGGGGCTCGCGCGGCGGCAGCAGATCATCGACGAGGTGCTGGCGGTCTACGACCGGCTCGGATACGAGGGCACCTCACTGCGCGCCATCGGCGAGGCGATCGGCGTGACCCATCCGGTGCTCAAACACCACTTCGGCACCCGCGAGCAACTCTTCATCGAGGTGCTGCGGGAACACGACCGCCGCTTCCTCGAAACCGCGTACGACGGGGACGCCAGCTTCGTCGAGCTGATCCATCAGTCGGCCGAACACAGCATGCGCGTACCGGGGCTGATGTCGTTGCTGAACAGCATGGTGGCCCACGCCCTGGAGGCCGGCAACGAACGCTCACGCGCCCACTTCTCCGAGCGGTACGCCGACCTGCGCGAGAAGATCACGGGCCTGCTCGCCGACGGCCAGGAGGCCGGGGCCGTACGCACGGACATCCCCCTGGACCAGGCGGCCTCACTCCTCCTGGCGGCGGCCGACGGCCTGGGCACCCAGTGGCTGCTCGACGGGAGCGCCGACATCAAGAGCGGCCTGCTACTGCTGCAACGCCTCCTCGCACCACCGGACCAGCAGGTGGCACAGACCGACGGCTAGCGGGTTGTCCGTGGCCGCGTTGGTCGGGGCGCGGCAGCAGGACTAATCGGTGGCCTCGCCACCCGGCTCCGGCCTATCGTGCAGCGAGACCGTAGCCCCGCGACTGCCTTCCGAGAGGACATCACCCCGCGTGACCCCGCCCGCTCTGTAGACCTGACACCGCTCCGCGCATCGGTCGCCGACCCCCGTCGTCGGCTCTCTTTCCGTGCCCTTCGTCAGGTCTTCAGAGGGATCATGTCTACGCCTCCTCTCATCGTGCCGTCCGCCATCGGCCCACCTGTCCGGTTCTCGCCGCCGACGATTCCCGATGGTCACCGTCAATCCGACGACGCCCCCGCCCTCGTCATTCATGGCCTTTCCGAACCGCTGATCGTGCGGTGGCGCCGGGGAGAGCGGCAGAGGTTCACTCGTCCGGTGCGAAGCCGTCGCCGCGGACCCGAGCCGGGGCGAGAGCTGCGGTGGCCTCGCCCCGGGCTGCATCACGCCTCGGTCCGCGCGTGGTCGCGGATCGCCGACCGTGATCGATGGCCGGGACCGGTGCGGTTCCGACGCCGGAGGTGAACGCGTCAAGCGGTCGATCCGACCGTGGCGTTCGCAGGCGCTGGCCAGCAGGAAGTGGGTAGATCTGTTGTCGTTGGGACGACAACAGATCTACCCACCCCGGCACATCCGGCCCTGCGGGCGGGAGTGATGAGTTGTCGCGGCCCCGCCCGTCATACCTTCGTCAGGACCCGACGAGGCATGAGGATGGCGTGATGGACGAGCAGGTCATGAGTGGTCTGGGCGAGGTCGACGAGTCGGCGTTCTCGGGGCTGGCGGAGCGGCACCGGCGGGAGCTGCACGTGCACTGCTACCGGATGCTCGGGTCGTTCGAGGACGCCGAGGACACCGTGCAGGAGACGTTCCTGCGAGCCTGGCGGCGGCGGGAGACCTTCGAGGGACGGTCCACGTTCCGGGCCTGGCTGTACCGGATCGCCACCCACGCCTGCCTGGACCTGCTCGCCAAGCGCCGCCCCGAACCGGCCACCGGGGGCGAGGTGCTCTGGTTGCAGCCCTACCCGGATCGGCTGCTCGACGAGTTGACCACCGGCGACGCGGACGAACCGGAGGCGGTCGCCGTCGCGCGGGAGACGATCGAGCTGGCGTACCTGGTCGCGGTCCAGCATCTCGCGCCGCGTCCACGGGCCGTGCTGATCCTGCGGGACGTGCTCGGCTGGCCGGCGAAGGACGTCGCGGAACTCCTGGGGGACTCGGTCAACTCGGTGAACAGCGCGTTGCAGCGGGCCCGCGCCGGCATGCGGGAGCACCTGCCCGCCGAGCGCCAGGACTGGACCGGTGGCGAGGAGGACGCCGGGACCCGTGAGCTGGTACGCCGTTACACCGACGCCAGTGTGGCCACCGACATCGGTGGGCTCACCGCGCTGCTGCGGGAGGACGTCCGCTGCTCGATGCCGCCCACCCCGGGCCGGTACGTCGGCCGCGACATCGTGGTGGAGGACTGGGTCGACAACGGCTTCGAGAACATGACGAACCTGCGTGGCCTCCCCACCAGGGTCAACCGGCAGCCCGCCGTCGCCTTCTACCACCGGCGGGCGGGGGCAACCGCGTACCTGCCGCTGACCATCGACGTCCTGCGCATCAGCGGCGGTGCGATCACCGAGATCATCACGTTCCACGCCGACCGGTTCCCCCGGCTCGGTCTGCCGCCGTCCCTGCCGGCGGACGACACGGAGTAGTAGCCCCGGTCCTGTGCAGGAGGAGCGACATGAACAGCACACATGACGCCGTGACCATCGCCGCCCTCCTTGGGCTGCACCTGGTACCTACGGGGGTGATGATCCCCGTCCTCACGCGAGAACTCCGGCGTTCTCAGAGTCGGCCGTAAGAGCGGGTAGCGCGTTCTTCCTGGGAGTACTGGGACCAGGCTGTTGCCGGACCGGATACCTACCGTCGTCGACATGGCGAATTCGAGACTCGGGGGCCTGTTCAGCGCGACCTGCGGCGTTCTGTTGCTCGTGGGTTGCTCCGCCGAGGCGGGCAGTGGTGGCGCCGCTTCCGACGACGCGACGCCGTACTCGGCGACCGCCGCACCGACTGCGACGCCACCGGTGGCCGCCGGTGAGGTGTCCCCGCATCCGTACGTCGGGATGTGGGTGACGGCCGACGGCCACATCCGGCAGATGTTGCTGCCGGACGGCCGGTACGACGAGGCCCGGGGTGGGCGGGAGAGCGCCTACACGGGTTCCTACCAGGTCGTCGGGACCCGGATCGAGTACGTCGACGACACCGGTTTCAGCGCGGACGGCACCTTCGACGGAGACGTCCTGCACCACGCCGGATACGTCTTCTATCGCGAGGGCAGCGACGCGCACCGGCAAGCGAGCGAGGACGGATAGGCGGCTGGTCAGCGGAGCCAACGACTGACGGCCAGGGTGCCCAGCAGCCGCAGTGCCTCGGCGCTGCGGCTGTGCGGCTCCGCCCGGTACACGATCAACTGCTGGCCGGGCGCGTCCCGTACGTCGAATGCGTGGTAGGACAGCGTCAGCTCGCCCACCGCGCCGTGCCGGAACGTCTTGGCCTCGTGCGTCTTGCCCTGCACGTCGTGCCGCCCCCACAACCTGCGGAACTCCGGGCTCGCGGCACCCATCTGCTCGACCAGTTCCCGCGCCCGCCGGTCGTGCGGGTCGTGGCCGAGGGCCAGACGCAGGTTCGCCACGCACGCCTCGGCGGTACGACGCCAGTCGGCGAAGAACGTCGTACCGGCCGGGTCGAGGAAGGCCATCCGGACGAGGTTGTCCGCCTCGGCGAAGTCCGCGTAGAACGCGTCGGCCAGCGCGTTGCCGGCCAGCAGGTCGAGTCGCCGGTCGATGACCACGGCCGGCGTGTCCGGCCAGGCGTCGAGCAGTTCCCGCAGGCTCTGCCCGACCTGCGGTCGAGCGGGAGTCGGGGTACTGCCGGGTGAGAGCCCGGCCAGCCGGAAGAGATGGTCGTGAGCGTCCGGCCCGAGGTCGAGCGCCCGGGCCACGGCGGCCAGCACCGACGAGGACGGGTTGCGCTCCCGGCCCTGTTCGAGCCGGGTGTAGTAGTCGACGCTCACCCCCGCCAGCACCGCGACCTCTTCGCGGCGCAGCCCGGCGACGCGTCGGGTGCCACTGGAGACAAGGCCGACGTCGCCCGGGGTCAACCGGGCGCGTCGGGCGGTGAGGAACGCCCCGAGCGCGGTCGTCGGCATGCCACCAACGGTAACCGTGCGGGCTCCGGCCAGGCAGGGTGCGGCACACCCTGGTTCGGTCCGGCCTGGCTGCCGACTCCGCCGCCGGTGACGGTGGAACCACGAAACCCCACCCCAGGAGGTACGCCATGAGCAGCCCCATGCTCGACGAGGCGGTACTGGCGGAGATCGCCGGGAACACCGGTGACCGGCACCGGCCACTGATGTTCGTCAACGCCGTCATCCACACGCTCGACCCGGTGATCGGTGACTTCGCCACGGCCGATCTGCTGGTCGGTACGAACGAGATCGTCGCGGTCGGCACCGGCCTGCACACCGCCGCTGAGGACGACGGCGCGATCGTGATCGACTGCACCGGCCTGGCCATCGTGCCCGCCGTCGTGGACGGTGTCGCCGTCGCCGGCCTGCGCGTTCGTCCGGCCGACCGGGTCGGCGCGCTCACCCCCGGAAACCCGGCCACCTTCGCCCTGGTAGCCGCCCCGACCTCCGGCCGCTCCGTGCTCGAGATGATCGTCTGGCGTCCGGAGCAGGCCGCCGCGATCGTCGTCGACGGCGAGATCGCACTGGTCAACGGCCGTCGGCTCACGCCCGCCCCGATCGAGCCCGAGCCGGGACCACGATCGGTCGAGAGCCCCTACCTGGGCATGTGGATCGACGAGACCGGCTTCCTGCACCAGGAACTCACCGCCGACGGTCGGTACGACGAGACGCGGGGCGGTCGGCCGCACGCGTACCAGGGTGCGTTCTGGATCGACGGCGACCGCATCGTCTACCGCGACGACCTGGGCTTCTGGGCGTACGGCCGGTTCGTCGACGGGGTGCTGCACCACGCCGGTTACGTCCTGCGCCGCCGGTGAGGCGCAGACCACGAAGGGAGGACCTGATGATGTTGTTCAGCGGAGGCACGGTCGTCACCATGGACCCGGCCATCGGCGACCTGGAATCCGGTGACGTGCTGATCCGCGAGGACCGGATCGTCGCGGTCGGCGCGGACCTGCGGTCCCATCCGGAGGCGTCGGGCGCGACCGTGGTCGACACGACCGGCCGGATCGTCAGCCCCGGTTTCGTGGACACCCATCGGCACGCCTGGCAGGCGCAGATGCGCCGCAGCATCCCGGACGTGACCGACCTGGGGGCGTACGTGATGTCCACGCTGGCCGGGCTCGCGCCCGCGTACACCCCGCACGACATGTACGTGGGCACTCGGCTCGCCGTGCTCACCGCCCTCGACGCCGGCATCACCACGATGCTCGACTTCTCGCACAACTCCCGTACGGCGGCGCACTCCGACGCGGCGATCCAGGCGCTGGTCGACACCGGTATCCGGGGCGTACACGCGTCGATGGGTCCGCACTTCGGCGCGTGGGACCGCCAGTGGCCGGGCGACCTGGCCCGGTTGTGCGGGGCGTACCAGGGGGCGAACGGTGGGCTGGTGACGCTGCGCCTGGCGGCGTTGGCCACCGACGAGATCGCCGGTCCGGCCCTGGCCTACGGGCCGGAGCTGGCGGCGGTCGCCCGCGATCTCGACCTCGGGGTCAGCGTGGACGCGGTGTTCGGCGTACCGTCGTCCACGGCGATCATGCGCTGGGCCGCCGCCGGGCTGCTCGGTCCGGACCTGACCCTGATCCACGCCACCGGCCTCACCTCGCAGGCGTGGCAGGCGATGGGTGACGCCGGGGTCACCGTGTCGCTGGCACCGACCTCCGAGGCGCAGATCGGCCTGGAGACCGCGGTGCCCGCGATCGACGAGGCACTGGCCGTCGGTATCCGGCCCGGACTCAGCATCGACGTGGAGGTGGCGCTGGCCAGCGACATGTTCACCCAGATGCGTACCCTGCACGCCATCCAGCGGATGCGCGCGGTGAACGCCGCCTACGGCACGGACACCACGCCGCACCGGATCACCACCCGCGACGTGCTGGACTTCGCCACCGTGCAGGGTGCCCGGACCAACGGACTCGGTGACGTCACCGGTTCGCTGACCCCCGGCAAGCAGGCGGACCTGCTGGTCGTCGCCGCCAACGACGTCAACACGATGCCGCTCAACGACGCGGTCGGCACGCTGGTGCTCGGTGCCGACGCCCGCAACATCGAGACCGTCGTGGTCGCCGGCCAGGTACGCAAACAGCACGGCCACCTCGTCGACGTGGACCTGGCCGAGCTGCGCCGCCAGGTGACCGGATCCCGCGACGCGATCCGCAGGTCCGTGGCCAACGCCTGACCCCGCGTCTCTCCCGCCCCTGCCCGCGTGGCGAGACGCATTCGGCGATCATGGAGTTGTGGTTAGGGCGAGAAGGGTGAATCGGGCCGAAACTCTAGCCACAGCTCCATGATCGACGAGGCGAGATGCCACCCGTGCGCCGGAAGCGCGGATCTTGGGGTGGCGGCGGGTGCGGGAGGCCTGGCCGTCGGACTGAGGCTCGGGCGCGGGTGGTGGGCCGGGCTGCCCCGATCGTCCGTGACTCGCGGACAACTCCGGGATTCTGCAACAAACCTGCACATCTCTACTCTTGCGCCGCGAGTAAGCGCTTTCCTAGCCTGAGATTACATCGATGTTTCGCTCTATGGCCAGTTCGAGGGCTTACGAAACTCAGTCACCTGCGGTGTCGGGCTGTGCAGGACGTGTCTCGCGCCGCGCTCACTCCCGAGGAGTCCATCAGTGAGAACCACAGTGCGACACAGGCTTCTGGCCGGCGGTACCGCCGTGGTCGCGGCGGCCGTGGTGGTCGCGGCGCTGCCGTTGACCCACGCGTCGGGTGCGGCCGACGGCCACATGGCCGCCTCGGTCGTCGCCGACGCGACCAACCTCAGCATCGGAGCCGGTGCCGACGGCTCCAGCAAGGGCGGCGGCACCAGCTACGGCAACGTGATCGACGGCGACGTGGGCACATACTGGTCGCCGTCCGGCTCGACCGGCCGCGTCTCGGTCAAGTGGGGGGCCGCCACCACGGTCGGTTCGGTCACCATCCGCGAGGCGTCCGGCGCGGTCGGGGTCATCGGCGGCTGGCGACTCGTCAACAACGACACCGGCGCCACCCTGGCCAGCGGCACCGGGGCCGGGACGATCACCTTCGCCGCCACCTCGCTGCGCAAAATCAACTTCGAGATCACCAGCGCGAGCGGCACGCCGAGGGTCGCCGAGTTCGAGACGTACGCCTCCGGCACGACGACCCCGCCCACCACACCGCCGCCGCCGACCGGGCCGACCACCCCGCCGCCGACCACGCCTCCGCCCACCACCCCGCCGCCCTCGTCCGGCACGCTGTACGTGGCGCCGACCGGCACCGCCAGCGCGCCCGGCACGCTGGCGAGCCCGACGACGCTCACCTCCGCGATCACCCGGGTCACCGCGGGCGGGACCATCTTCCTGCGCGGCGGCACCTACCGCTACTCGCAGACGATCACCATCGGCCAGGGCAACAACGGCACGTCGAGCGCCCGCAAGAACATCTTCGCGTACGCGGGGGAGACGCCGATCCTGAACTTCTCGGCGCAGAGCGAGGACCCGGCCAACCGTGGGCTCGAAATGGGCGGGTCGTGGTGGCACGTCCGGGGCATCGTCGTCGAGCGGGCCGGGGACAACGGCATCCTGCTCGCCGGCAACAACAACATCGTCGAGCGGGTGGTGACCCGCCACAACCGGGACTCCGGCCTCCAACTCTCGCGGCTGATCGCCAACGCGCCCCGGGACCAGTGGCCCTCGAACAATCTCGTGGTCAGCACGGTGTCGCACGACAACGTGGACTCCGACGGTGAGGACGCCGACGGCTTCGCCCCCAAGCTGACCGTCGGCTCCGGCAACGTCTTCCGCTACACGGTCGCCCACAACAACATCGACGACGGGTACGACCTCTACACCAAGAGCGACACCGGAGCGATCGGCGCGGTGACCATCGAGTCCTCCCTCGCCTACGGCAACGGCACCCTGAGCAACGGCGGTCAGGCCGGCAACGGTGACCGCAACGGCTTCAAGCTCGGTGGTGAGGACATCGCGGTGAACCACACCATCCGGGGCAACATCGCCTACGACAACGGCAAGCACGGGTTCACCTACAACCGCAACCCCGGCACGATGACGGTGTCGAACAACGCCAACATCGGCAACACCGAGCGCAACTTCAACTTCGACGGCGGCTCCTCGGTGTTCCGCAACAACACGTCGTGCAGCGGCGGCTCGAACGACCGGATCGTCGGCAACTCCGACAGCTCGAACCAGTTCTGGTCCGGCACCAACGGGTCCCGGTGCGCGTCGTACTCGGGGGCGTTCGGCTGGTCCTTCGTCTCCGACGGTCGGCTGGTCGTGACCTTCGGCGGCCGGGTGGTCACCCCGTAACGAGCACGGACGAGGTCGGCGTCACCGGTCTGCGGTGACGCCGACCTCGTTCACGGGGGGTTCATCCGAGAATCAAAGCCGGTTCATAGGTACGCCTGTTGGTATTCGTTGGCATCTGTCGCCTACGGATCGGCCAACATCCCATGCTCACTTGGCGCAACCGGGCACCCGCCCGTCCCGCGACGCGTACGCCATCGGCACCGATCGTCGGGCGCGGCCCGGCTGCGGACCGCGACGATCAGGCCGGGCACGCCCTCCGCGCACCGAGCCGACTGCATGCGTTCAATCGGTACGAGGTCAAGTACGTGGTGCCGGTCGGTGACGTGCCGGCGCTGCGTGCCGAACTGGACGCGCGAATGGGTCGCGACAGTCATGGTGGCCGGACCGGGTACGGCGTGTGGAGCGTCTACTACGACACCGACCGACTGCGCTTCTACTGGGAGAAGATCGAGGGTCTCCGGTTCCGCCGCAAACTGCGGGTGCGCCATTACGGCGACCGCTCCACGATCACCGACGACAGCATCGTGCACGTCGAGGTCAAGCAACGGGTCAACCGCGTCACCCAGAAGCGCCGCGTCGCCCTGCCGTACCGGCTGGCCCGTGATCTCTGCGACCGCCGGGAGATGGTCGAGCACCATCCCGACCAGGGTGCCTTCCTCGAAGAGGTGCAGGAACTGATCTGCGGACTGGATCTGCGTCCGGTCGCGATGACGGGTTACCAGCGGGAGGCGTTCGTCGGACGGGACTCCGACATCGGCCTGCGAGTCACCATCGACCATCGGGTACGCGGCCGGGACCGCGACTTCCACCTGGGCGCCGAGGCGGAGAACCGCCTCATCGTGCCGGCCACGCTCGCCGTGGTGGAGATCAAGGCCAACGAGCGGGTGCCGTACTGGCTCACCGACCTGGCCGCCCGGGCGAACCTGTCGATCGTCCGGATGTCGAAGTACTGCCAGAGCGTCGAGGCGTTCGGCCGCGCTCCCCGATCGGTCTTCCACGTCACGGAGGGCACCGCCGATCGGCACCCTTCTCACCCCTACGCGTAGAGAGCACACATCCTCATGCCGTTCGAATTCCAGGACCTCTCCGGTACGTTCAGCGTCGGCGACATCGCCCTCGCCCTGTCGCTGTCGTTCCTGCTCAGCGCGATGATCGGCTGGGTCTACCGATTCACCCACCGGAACATCTCGTACAGCCAGTCGTACGTGCAGACGCTCGTCATCCTCGGCATGCTCATCTCGCTGATCATGCTCGTCGTCGGGTCCAACATCGCCCGCGCGTTCGCTCTGGTCGGTGCGCTGTCCGTGGTGCGCTTCCGGAACGCCATCAAGGAGACCCGGGACGTCGGTTTCATCTTCCTGGTGATGGGTGTCGGCATGGCCTGCGGCACCCGGTTCTACATCCTGGCCGTGGTCGCCGCCGTCGCGATCAGCATGATCATCGTGTTGATGTACCGCTTCAACTGGTTCGCCGCAAACGTGCAGCGGCAGGTGGTGAAGGTGCAGGTCCCGCCGGTGGCGAACTACACCGAGTCCATCCAGGACGTGTTGGTCCGCCACACCAGTGAGTTCGAGCTGGTGAGCATGGAGACGATTCGTGGCGGCGCGTTGACCGAGATCATGTACACGGTGCGGCTCAGGAAGGGCACCGAGCCCGGTCAACTGATCGCCGCGTTGGCCGAGCGCACCGGCGGTCAGCGGGTCACGGTGCTCACCGGCTACGACCAGACGGACCTGTGATGAGGCTCAAGCACCGGATCCCGGTCCGGGTCCGGCACTACTGGAAGTTCCTGGCCGGCTGCGTCGCCTTCCTGCTCGTCCTCACGGTGACGCTCAGCACGGTGCGCATCCGCCCGTACGTCACCAGCAGCGCGGTCGGCGGTGACGTGGTCACCCAGGACATCGTCGGCACCGTGGACCTGTTCGACGAGACCGCGGCACACAGCATCACGCTCGTCTATCGCGACGCGGACTACCAGCGGATGTTGGACACCTTCTACGCCGAGGGCGAGAAGGACTACATCGAGGCGGACCTGGTCATCGACGGCACCAGCGTGCCCAGCGTCGGTATCCGGCTGAAGGGGAACTCCACGCTGCGCAGCCTGAGCCGCAACGGCGAGACCCCGCAGGGCGCCGCCGGACCGAACGGCGCGAGACCCGGCGGCGACCAGGACGGCGGGCGACGGCAACGCGGCGGTCAGGACCAGCCCTCCGGCACCGGCCCGGCCGGACCGGAGGGCGCCCCCGGCGACGGCGTCATCCCGGACGGGGCCGACCTCGCGCCGAACGGCGGCGGGATGTCGCGGATCTCGCTCCAGGCCGAGGAACCGGAGAACCTGCCCTGGCTCATCCGCTTCGACGAGTACGTCGACGGTCGCCGCTACCAGGGGCACCGGGAACTCTCCCTCCGCGTCGCCGGGATGGGCGGCGGCTCCACGGTGCTCAACGAGGCGGTGACGCTCGACCTGCTCGGTGACGCCGGTGAGGTGGCCCAGGAGTACGCGTACACCAGCTTCACCGTCAACGACCGGCCGACCACCGCCCGGCTGGTGGTGGAGCATCCCGACGAGAACTTCACCGCGAAGATCGACGGCAGTGGTGTGCTCTACAAGTCGCTGGCCACCGGCAGCTTCACCGACCAGGGCGACGATCCGACCGCCTACGACGACGACTTCAAACAGATCACCATGAAGGGCAGCCAGGATCTGCAACCGGTGATCGACCTGATCAGGTGGGTCGAGAACGCCAGCGACACCGAGTTCGACGAACAGCTCGCCGACCGGGTCGACGTGGAGTCCTTCGCCCGGTACGTCGCCTGGCAGAACCTGCTGCTCAACTTCGACGACATGTCCGGGCCGGGTCGCAACTACTACCTCTGGTACGACCTGACGAGCAAGAAGTTCACCGTGATCGGCTGGGACTACAACCTCACCTTCAGCGGTGACGCCGGTCAGGGCCCGCACGAGCAGGGTCGCCTCGGTGGTGGTTTCCGGGGCGGGGGTGCCACCCGCCCGACGACCGGTCAGCAGGGTGCCGAGACCGAGGGCGGAGCACCTCCGGGCTTCACCGCCCCGGATACCGCCCCGCCGGGCTTCGATCCCGAAGTAGCCGACGCGAGGCCCGACCGCGCGGGGCGTCCCGACAACGGTGGACCCGGTGGTGGCGGTCCCGGTGGTGGCGGCCACCTCCTCAAGGAGCGCTTCCTCGCCAGCGAGACGTTCACGCAGGTGTACGAGGACGCGTACCGCGCGCTCTATCGGCAGGTCTACGCCGACGGCGCGGCCCTGGCGGCGCTCGACGGCATCACCGAGGTGTTGTCGAGCGTCGACGGGCAGGACGCGCAGACCGTGACTGACGACGCGAATCGGCTGCGTACCCTCGTCGGTCAACGCACCGAGAGCCTCGCCGCGGACCCCGTGATCACCCAGAGCTGAGCCCGACGTGGCCCTCCGCCGATGCCCTGCCGGGAGAACATCGACCTGACATGTTCCTCACGTCCGCTCGCGAGGCTGGCTGCGGCCGGGTCGAGAACCGGCCGCAGTGGCCCGGGAGCCTCCCGGACCGATCGGACGAAAGGCGTTGTCATGCGCAGGAATCGGACGCTGTTGATGAGTGCCGTCATGCTGATCGCGTTGTCGGCCTGCGGGTCGACGGCCGACGAGCAGAAGACGGACGACGGCACCGGGCAGGTGGCCTCACTGGCCACCCCCGAGCCGGAACGGACCGGCTCGGCGCAGCCGAAGGAGGAACGTCCGCGCGAGCGGCTCGACACCACGCCGGAGGAGTACCAGGCGCTGCTCGGGCCGTACCGCAAGTGCCTGAAGCAGCAGGGCGTAGCGGACAGGTTGACCGCCGGGCACCCCGGCCGACCGTCCGGCGAGACCAACGCCAAGGAGGCGGAGGCGTACGAGGCGGCGAACCGGATCTGTGAGCCGAAGTACTATCCGCTGCCGCCGTGGGAGAAGGACCCGGCCAACCCGGAGGCGCGGGACTTCGCGGTCGCCGTCGTGAAGTGCCTCAAGGACAAGGGCGTCAAGTACGTGGAGGTCTCCGAGGACGGCGTCTCGCTCGCCTTCGGCGGGGACCAGAACCACTCCCGTTCGATCAGCATGGGCCTGGATCTCGCCCCCGAGTGTGAGCGCAAGGTGGCCGCCGAGTCGAACTGACGACGCTCCGCCGAGCACCGCGAGATGTCGGCGTGAGTTGTCGGGGTGAGATGTAAGGAGGGGACCCTTCCTATACACGAGGCGTTAGGAAGGTGCCCTTCCTTTCACAGCGGAGCGCGGCGGCCGGTCCTCCGGCCGCCGCGCTCTTGTCGTTCGCCGCCCTGCGCCGAGCGCCGGGCGGGGGCAGGCTCACGCGGCGGCGAGGGCCTGCGTCGGGGGCAGCCGGGCCGCGCGTACGCAGGGGTAGACACCGGCGAGCACGCCGATCACCACGGCACCGCCGACTCCGAGGACCGCCGCCTGGCCGGGCAGCACCAACGGCCAGCCCTGCCAGGCCGCGTACCCGACGGTGGCGAGCAGTCCCACCGCCGTACCGACCAGACCGCCGAGTGCCGCCAGCACGGTCGACTCGGTCAGGAACTGACCCCGGATCTGTCCACGGGTCGCCCCGAGCGCCCGCCGCAGGCCGATCTCGGCCCGCCGCTCCAGGACCGAGACGACCATCGTGTTGGCCACCCCGATGCCCCCGACCAGCAGGGCTACCGCAGCCAGCGCCAGGAAGAGCACGGAGAAGTTGCCCTCGGTGGCCCGCTTCGCGGCCAACGCGTCGGAGGGACGGCTCACCACCACCGTGCCGGGCCGCTCCGGTGAGATCGTCTCCGCCAGCACCCCGCGTACCGCCTCCAGTTGTGACTCCTCGCAACGGATGTAGATCACCGTGGGGTGGCCGTCGAACCGCAGCTCACTGCGGGCCGCCGGCCAACCGACCAGCACCGATCGGTCGATGTCCGGGGACAGCGGAGTCTCGGCCAGGATGCCGATCACGGTGAACCGGCGGTCTCCGATCGTCACCTGCGGTGCGGGCTGTCCGGCGGGCAGATCGGCGATGCCGAGCCGGGTGGCGGCCACCGAGCCGAGGACGACGGTGGGGAAGTCCGCCATGGCCGGGTTCAGCCAGCTACCGACGCGGATCCGCGCGTTGATGGTGGGCAACAGGTCCAGGTGACTGGCGAGCACGGTCAGGCCGGAGCCGTCCGTGGGGTCGAGATGGTCGTTGCGACGTACCACGGTGCGGGTGTTGCCGACCGCGCTGACCGCCGTGACCGGGCCGATCCGCTGCACCATCCCCACCGCCGACTCCGGCAGCTTGACCGGTGGGTCGCGGTCCGGGGCCGCCATCGCCTGGAGAGAGTTCGTACCGAGCGCGGTCAACTCGGTCAGCAACGCGGCCTGCCCGGCGGCCGGGATGCCGGTGACCACGATCATCGTGGCGATGCCGATGGCGATACCCAGCGCCGACAGCACCGCCCGCAGCGGGCGGGCCCGCAGGCCGGTCAACCCGAGCGCGAGCAGATCCGGCAGGGCCAGCCGGGCCGGCCGTGGTGCCCGGTCGATCGGCCGGGTCACCGGTCCGACACCACATCGCCGGCCGGGCCACCCGACTCCACGGCACGGGCCGGGCTGCCCGACTCCACGGCACGGGCCGGGCCACCCGACACCTCGGCGGGAGCCGACTCCACGGCACGCGCCGGGACGAGCGACGACTGCGTGTCGTCGCGGATCAGTCGCCCGTCGCGGATCTCGATCTGCCGGGGCAGGGACGCGGCGATACCGCGGTCGTGGGTGATCAGCACGATGGTGGTGCCTTCCTCGTTGAGCCGGCGCAGCAGCCGTAGCACGGACTGCCCGGTGGCGGTGTCGAGTGCGCCGGTGGGTTCGTCGGCCAGGACCAGCGACGGTTGGTTGGCCAGGGCGCGGGCGATCGCGACGCGCTGCTTCTCGCCGCCGGACAACTGCCCCGGGCGGTGCCCGGTGCGGTGCGCCAGGCCGACCCGGCCCAGGGCACGCAGGGCGTGCTCCCGCCGCTGTCGTCGGGGCACCCCGGCGTAGAGCAGACCGGTGGCGACGTTGTCGACGGCGCTGAGCCCGTCGGAGAGGTGGAACTGCTGGAAGACGAAGCCGATCTCCCGGGCCCGCAGCGCCGACAGCCGCCGGTCCCCGAGCGTCGCGACGTCCTGACCGGCGATGTGGACGGTGCCCGAGGTGGGCCGGTCCAACGTGCCGATGATGTTGAGCAGGGTCGACTTCCCCGACCCGGAGGGTCCGACGACGGCCACCAGTTCTCCGGCGGCGACGTCCAGGCTCACGTCGGCCAGCGCGGTGACCCCACCGGGATAGACCATGGACGCGTGGCGTACCGAGAGCACGGGCGCGGTCACGAGGGCACCACCACCTCGGTGCCCTCGGTCAGCCCCTCGCCGGTGATCTCGACCCAGCCGTCGGCGAACATGCCGGTGCGTACCGCGACCAGCCCGCCGGGCGCCTGCACGGCGTAGCCGCCCTCACGCAACGCCACCAGCGCCTCGACCGGCGCGACCAGCACGTCGGTGGCGGTACGCCCGGTGAACTGCACCTGCACCTCGCCGGAGTCGAGGTCGGCGATGGTCTGCGGCTTGTCGACGGCCACCGTCACGGTCAGCAGGGGCGGGCCGCTCGCGATGCCGGCGTCGCTCGCGACGAGGTCACGGCCGACGGAGACGACCCGGGCGGGGACCTCGCGGTCGTCGGGCAGGCCGACGGTGACCCGGTCCCCTCGCTTGATCGAGGCGGCGTCGGTGAGTTCGGCACCGACGGTGATCACCTTGCGGACCGAGGTCACCGACAGCAGGGGCGTCTCCGCCGAGTCACCGGGTTGGCCGGTCACCGAGTCCACCCGGACCGCGCCGCTCGCGACCTCGACGTGTCCCACCGGGATCGTGCCGGTCGCCGGCACACCGAGGTCGGTCTGCCAGCGTTTGATCGCCGTGACCAGTGCGGGCGTGAGGACGCCCTCGCCGCTGCGTACCTGGTGCGATGCTGCCGGGGATCCCGCTGCCGCCGTCGGCTCGTCGTCAGCGTCGCCGTCGGCGGCGCTCTGGGTCGGGGGCTGCGGCGTCACCCGCTCGCCGGGCGACGGCTGCCGGCCGATCGGGTAACCGAGCGCGCGAAGGTTGTCCGCGACCACCCGGACGTCCCGGCCGACCAGGTTCGATCCGGCGATGTCCCGGTACATCGGCAGGCTGCCGTAGAACAGCACCACCGGGCGGTCGTCGGCCCGGAACAGTTGCCCGCCGCGCTTGACGGTGGTGCCGGCCTTCGGCAGCCAGGTGACCGTCGCGGTCAGGTGCCCGGCCAGCGGGCGCGTCGGGCCGTACCCGAGGCTGCCGGGCAGCGTCCGGGTGGTCGACAGGTCGCGGCGCGCGATCGGCGTGGTCGCGACCGCGTCCGTGTCCCCCGAGGCCGGCTGGGCGTCGGCCCGCTGCCGGGTGACCACGATCCCGGAACCCACCGTGAGCACCGCCACCACGAGCCCCACGGCGAGCCACCGCATACCGCGTCGCCGTACCGGCGGCTCGGGTACACGCGGGATGAACTCGGTCGGGGCGTCATGCTTCGGATCCATGCCGACGAGGGTGTCCAGCGGTCGTTAGAAACCTGTCAGGTATGGCCGCCGGAGCCCTGCCGACGGGAATCCAGACCTATCATCGCCGCCATGTGTGCACAGGTGCTGGTCGCTGACGACGATCCCCGCCAGGCCGAGGTGGTACGCCGATACCTGACCGCCGAGGGCCACGACGCCGTGGTGGTGCACGACGGCCGGGCGGCGCTGGACACGGCCCGTCGGCTCCGCCCCGACCTGCTGGTGCTGGACGTGATGATGCCGGAGCTGGACGGTCTCCAGGTGTGCCAGGCCCTGCGCCGGGAGTCCGACGTGCTGGTGCTGATGCTGACCGCCAGGTCCACCGAGGACGACCTGCTGACCGGACTGGACCTCGGCGCGGACGACTACCTGACCAAGCCGTACAGCCCTCGGGAGCTGATGGCCCGGGTCCGCACCCTGCTGCGGCGGGCGAAACCCGGCGCAGCACCGTCCGCCGACGCCGGGCTGCTGCGGGTCGGACCGATCGAGGTCGACCCGACCGCCCACCAGGTGACCGTGGACGGCGTACGGGTCGCCTGCACCCGGGGTGAGTTCGCCATCCTGGCGGCGATGGTGAAGCAGCCGAACCGGGTCTTCACCCGAGGTCAACTGCTGCACCACACCCGTGGCGTCGACCGCAGCTCGACCGAGCGGACCATCGACGTCCACGTGATGAACCTGCGCCGCAAGATAGAACGCGATCCGCAGCGCCCGGCCTGGCTGGTCACCGTCTTCGGGGTCGGCTACAAGCTGGCCGGCGGTCCGGCGAAGACACGGTGAGCACCCGGCGGGTGCCGATCCGGCACAGTCTGGTGACCCGGTTGCTGGTCACCTCGGTGCTGATCGCGATCGCCGCGATCACGTCCACCGCATGGCTCGCCACCCGGACCGCGACCCGGGCCATCAGCCAGGAGCAGGGTCGCTCGCTCGCCGAGAACACCGAGGTCTACAACGAGCTGATCGAGTACGCGGCCACCCACCCGGACTGGTCCGGGGTGTCACCGCTCATCGAGCAGCGGGCCGCCGGGCTGGACCGGCGGATCACCCTGATGACGGAGGACCGGGCGGTCGTGGCCGACACGCGCGACGGTCCGCCGCTGCACGCCGCCCGCCCGGCTGCCGTGGTCGATCCGCTGAACCTGGACCTCGGGCTCACCGGCGGCACCGACCGTATCGACCCTCGGGCGGTCGGGCCGTTCCGGGTGCCCGACGACGTACGCGACGAACTGCTCGCGAGCGCCAAGGAACAGTTGGAGTGCCTACGGCGGAGCCGGCTGGGCGGAAGGATCGAGTCGCTGCCCGACGGGCGATTCACCGTCGTGCTGACCACGCCGGATCCGCGCGGAGCGGCAGGTAGCTGCGAGGCGAAGCCGTCCACGGCCAGTGGTGCCGAGGAGAAGGCGCTACGGACCCTGGGCCGGCTGGCGGGCGACTGCCTCGACCTGGCCGAGGACGAGGGACTGGAGATCCTGCCCGACTTCAGCGCGTACCTGACCAACATCTGGGTCGACGAGCGCAGCGCCCGCCCCGCCCCACAGGAGACCTTCCGGGTCGACGTGGACGCGGACGAAGCGGCCCGGATCAGCGAGTGTGTGGAGAGGTCGCGGCGGAGCATGCTCCAGTCGCACGTGGCCCCGGCCGTGCTGCTGTTCATCACCGCACCGGACAGCGGCGCCGACCAGACCACGTTCACCCTCTCCGGCGAGAACACCGTCCGCATCGTCACGGTGACCGGTGCGGTGCTGGTCGCCACCATCATCGTCACCGTGCTGGTCGGCCGCCGGCTGGTCCGTCCGTTGCGGACGCTCACCGACGCCGTCGACCGGCAGCGACCGGCCCCGGTCTCCGCACCGGACGAGATCGGGCGGCTGGCCCGGGCGCTGAACGACTCGATCCACCGCCGGGACCGCGCCGAGGCACAGCGACGCGCCATGGTCAGCGACGTCGCACACGAGCTACGTACCCCGCTGACCAACATCCGGAGTTGGCTGGAGGCGGCCCAGGACGATCTCGCGCCGACCGACGCCCAACTGCTCGGTCTGTTGCACGAGGAGGCGGTGCTGCTCCAGCACATCATCGACGACCTCGCCGACCTGGCCGCCGCAGACGCCGGCACGCTGCGGATCCATCCCGAGCCGACCTACGTCCGGGACGTGGTCACGCAGGTGGTGGACAGCCACCGGGGTACGGCACAGGCGGCCGGGATCGCGCTGACCGTGCAGATCGAGGACGACCCGGTGCTGTCGGCCGACGCGGTCCGGCTACGGCAGATCGTCGGCAACCTGGTCTCGAACGCGATCCGGTACACCCCGCCCGGCGGGTCGGTCACCGTCGCCGCGCAGCAGAACACGATCACCGTACGGGACACCGGGGTGGGCATCGCGGCCGATCACCTGCCGAAGATCTTCGATCGGTTCTGGCGGGCGGACGGGTCCCGTACCCGCGCGACCGGCGGCAGCGGCCTCGGCCTGGCGATCACCCAGCACCTGGTCAGCGCCCACGGCGGCACCATCGACGTGCAGAGCACCCTGGGCGAGGGCAGCCTGTTCACCGTCCGGCTGCCGGACACCCCGACGGGGCCGCGTCAGGGATGACGCGGCCCCGCCGGTGACGGTGGGCCGAGGACGGGGGAGGTCACCGGCCCACCATGCTCATCGGATCAGCGCACCCGCAGCTTCTGGTGCACCTCTGCGGTGGGCGCGTAGGTCCGGTCACCGGAGTAGGCGACGTGCACCGCGTACGACCCGGCGGACAGCCCGGTGGTCGGCAGCTTCACGACGGCCTTGCCCTTGTTCAGCGCCACCACGTGCGTGGTCCCGGCGAAGGTCACGGTGACCTCGCCGGTCGGCGTCGGGGACTTCTTGTGCTGGGTCTGTGCCCGCACCTCGACGTCGAGCGTGAACGCGCGCCCGGCGGGGACCGACGCGGGCGCGGCCTTCGCCTTGACCTTGGCACGGGCGTCACCGACCGTGTCGAAGCCCGTCCAGAGGTGGTCCCGAGCGAAGATCGTGAAGAGCTGGCTCGCGGTCATGCCGTCGTGCGCACCCGGGACCTGGGTGGTGTGGGCGGTGTACCCACGGGCCCGGAAGTTGTCGGCGATGGCGTTCTGGTTGTTGAGGTTGCCCTCGAAGACGCCGTTGCCGAGGAAGACGAAGAGGTCGTCGTCGCCGACCGCGTTCGCGACGTTGTCGTAGTCCTGCGCGCTCAGCGACGGGTTGCCGGAGAAGTGACCGTAGTAGCCGAACGTGGTCGGGTAGCCCCGGATCACGTGGGCACCGGTCATGCCGCCGTAGGAGAACCCGGCGTACGCCCGGCCGGACCGGTCGGTGGCGACGTTGTACCGGTCCTCGATGAGCGGCAGGATCGTCTGGACCAGGTTGTCGGCGGCGTTGGTCTGGTTGTACGAGGCGAAACCGAGGCTGGTGCCGGTGAAGTGGTTGCCCATGGTGACGACCACGGTGGGCTCGATCTCGCCCTTCGCGGTCATGTTGTCCAGGATGTTCGGGACGTTCGCCGGCACCATGAAGTCGGTCTCGTCACCGAAGATGCCGTGCGCCAGGTACGCCACCTTGTACGGCTGCGCGCGCTTGGCGTCGTAGCCGGGCGGCAGGTAGACACCGAGGTAGTGGCCGCTGTCGCCGAGGATGGTGGTGTACGGGACGTACCCGACGGTGCCCCGGTCCTTGGGCTTGGCCGGCAGCTCGTACTCGGCACGGCCCTTGAGCACCGGGTCGTCCTGCTTCGCCGCGTACGGCACGTACACGGCGTCGAGGACGTCGTTGTTCCGGGTCCGGAACGAGGACTCACCCGGCGGACGCGGGTTGGTCGAGGCCGGGTCCCAGATGCGCTTGTTCTCCCAGCCCTGGGTCGGGTCCCAGACCCGGTACCAGTAGCTGATGCTGCCCGCGTGCAGCGGCAGCGAGACCGACCAGTTGCCCTTCTTGTCCCTGGTCATGTCGCGGAGGAACTCGGTCCCCCCGGCGTGGTACCGACCCGGCTGCCACTCCTCCGGCTGGTACCGCGTGTTGCCGGTGTTCACGTCGAGCAGGGTCAGGTCCCCGGCGAGACGGACCTGGGTGGCGTTCGGATTGCGGTAGACGAAGGTGACCGTGTATCCGGTCGGTGAGTGCTTGTCCGCCTTGACGGTCGCACCCTCCTTGGCCGCAGGCTTGGCCGAGGCGGCGGCCGGCGCGGAGACGACGAGGCCGACTCCGAGTGACATGGTCGCGAGCAACGAGACGGTACGCCTGAGCCTGCGCCTTCCGGTCTCTTTCTTCAACTGAGCACACTCCTCTACAACCGCTTCTCGCGGTGCTGTTCGGATCTCGTGGTCGTGTTCGGACCCTGGCTCTCGACTGCTCACTGCCGCAGGAGCCGCTGAAGGTGGGTGGGGTCTGCGCGACGAGGCGCGGGGCGGTCGGACATGGAGAGCCTCCTCCTGGGCCACGTGGGCTGCTGCCCGGTGGGGGGTTATGACCCGTTTCGGTACTCTGTGGACCTGGTCCTGTGCTAAATCGAATTAGCATCGGTAGTGTGGCGGGGGTCGCCTTTCGATGTCAAGGGTGTTCCAGAGCTGTTACAGCTCGGGTCGCTCCTGGTCAGGGCCGTACAGAGATCGACACTCCGTCACCGTCGGGGTGGCGGTGCCGTCACCCGTAGATGCGGAAGTTGTCGAACTCGAAAGCGCCGAGACTGGTCGCGATGACTCCCGTGGTGCCGTCCGGGAAGTCGACGGCGTCGACCGTCTTCACCTTCGTACCGTTGATGTAGAGATCGAGCTGCGTGCCTCTGCCGACGATCGCCAGGCTGTTCCAGCCGTCGGCGGCTATCTTCTCGGAGCGCTCGGTCAGGCGGTAGGAGAATCCGAGTGCGTCGCTGCGCGCCACGAACGAATAGGTGCCGTCCCCGGAAAGCAGGAATGCGTAGTACCGTTTCGGCTGCCCGGACCACCGGTACATCAGTCCGGCCGCGCTGGTGGACCGGCTTCGCTGCGCAATTCGTACGTCGACGGAGACCGGTCTGTCGGTCATGTCGACCGGCACCGCGTCGCCCGCGTTGGTCGCGTTGATCCAGATGTAGTGGATGTCGCTGGAGCCGGTCTGGTTGGAGAGCCGGAACAGTCCCTGCGCGGTGTCGACCTCGCTCCGCCACACGTCGGTGTCGTCGTCGGCGGCGTCGACCCAGAGTGCGTACCGTTGCCGGACCTCGTCCGGATCGCTGGCGGTCGAGGTGAACGGTTCGGTGAACAACGCCTGCCGGAACGGGTCCGGCTCCTGCTCCTTCGGCACCAGCGCCGCGATACCGGCGACGATCCCGACCAGGCCGGCGACGATCCCGATCAGACCCGGGACCGACCTCAGCACACGCCGGAGCCGCTGCCGACCGGTACCCGTCGCCGGGGCGTCGGCCTCCGCCGGATCGGACGGCGAGGGCTCGGCGGCCACCTCCTCGCCTGCCGGCGGCGTGCGCTGCCCGACGATGTCGGCGGTGCCGCCCGGGTCGGCGGGATCGGTGTTTCCGGAATCGGTGTCGGCGGACGCTTCCGAGGGGATCGAAAGGTCCTCGCGACGAGTCCCGTCGTCATCGAGGGGGGAAGGATGCTCACTTCTCATGAGCGGCAGTCCTTTCCGGTCTGCTGTGGAATTTCCACGATGTCGACGAGGATTCGAGTCGCCGGGAAGGCGGTTATTCTGGATGGTAGCGAGGCATGCCAGGCGCACCGGAATTCGACGCGAATACGACCGAGAACATGCCCGTGCAGGTCGACGTCGTGGACACCGTCAGCGGGTGGCTCACCGAGGTCACCGTGCCGCTGCGCGCCACCGACGGTGACTGGGTGGTCCTGCGGATCTCCGACCCGGCCCTGCCCAACGGCACGCCGGGGCCGGTCGGACACCCCGGCAACGACTTCGGTGTGGCCGACACCGGCCCGTGGTGGCTGCGCCTCTGATGCCTGCCGACGACACCGCCGTCATCCGTTATCGACCAGTTCGACGGTCACGGTGGCGGTGTCACCCACGTCGAGCGCCTCGGCGGTGCGGACGGCCCGCTTGACCGGAAGGACGTAGCAACCACGGTTGCTGTCCGGGAACACCGAGGTCGTCCACCGGCTGCCGCCGATCGCGGCCCGGACGCGTACCGCACCGAAACCCCGACGGGTCCCACCGGAGAGCTCGCGGATCTCCTCCGACGCCCCGACCGGCAGACTGACGAAGGTCCAGCTCTCGTCACGCCGGGCAGCCCAGATCCACAACTCACTGTCGAACGTCACGATCACGACGGTCAGCATCACATCCGGGACCGACAGCGCCGACGATCGACCCGACCGGGACCACGATCACCGCTACCGGACGCCCCGCGACAACCGCGTGGCGCGCGCGATCACGCGTGCCACGCAGTTGCCGTCCAGGTGCTCAGTGGGTCAGGACGACCGTGGAGATACTGCGCGCGCCCACGTTGACCGAGACCTGTCCGCCGTTGACGCTGGTCGACTGGCTGGCAGCGTTGGCGTTGAGCGAGGTCAGGTAGTGCTCCGCCCGGGTGACGGACTGCGGCACCTGGATCACCGCGTTGTTGACCGCGCTGGTCGAGCGGTTGAGGATCACCAGGGTGGTCTTCCCGCCACCCTGGTACGCGGTCACCTCCAGCGGCGCGGCCTTGGCGCTCTTGGCCAGGGCGACCCGCTGGTAGCCGGGGCGGACGTACTTGGAGTACTGCGAGAAGGCGTACCCCCGCTTGAGCGGTGCGCCGGCCGTGGTGCCGAAGGCAGCCTCGCCGTCACCGATGAAGGAGTAGTAGCGCTTGCCGTACCACCAGACGTAGGCGGTCCAGTTCGCCTCCATCGAGCGGTGCACCGTCCGCATGATGTCGTCGAGCGTCTCGTTCCAGACGGTCTGGTTGCCCGGGTTGCCCCAGATGTTGGACCCGTTTCCGTCGGCTTCGTGCAGGTTCCACTCGGTCATCCACACCGGCTTGTTGTGCTGGTCGGCCAGCGGGTACGACCGCAGTCGCCCGGACGCCTCGGTGCCGTACAGGTGCCCGCCGACGTAGCCGATGTTGTTCCGGGCGGTGGTGTCGTTGAGCGTCGGGTCGGTGTAGGTGTAGTTCAGGTTCACCGCCTCGGCGACCATCAGCTTGGTGTTCTGCACCCGCGTGCCGTGGTCGCGTACGAAGTTGCGCAGTTCGGTGCCGCTCCAGTCCATCGAGTCGTAGTCCGGGTGCCAGTCCGGCTCGTTCTGCACCGAGGTGACGTCGATCGGCACGCCCTGGCCGCGCATGTACTGGACGTAGCTGTTCAGGTGGTTGGCGTAGTCGTCGTAGTAGTCGGTCCGCAGCTTGCCGCCGTTGATCCGGCTGTTGTTCGTCTTCCACGCCGCCGGTGCCGTCCAGGGCGAGGCGAGGATCTTCACGCCCGACCCGTACGACTTCGCCGTCCGTAGCGCGTTGACCTGCGTCGGCCACTCACCGGAGACCGGCGAGATACCGGTCCGGACGATCGACAGGCCGAGTTGGTTGTTGCCCAGCCCGACCAGCGTCTGAGTCTCGGCGGTCGACCACGCGCTGCCCCAGATCGACACGGCGGCCCCGAACCCGTCGACCGTCTGGTAGCGGGTGGCGTTGTTGACCGTGATGTCGGCCGCGCCGGTGGGCGGCGGCGTGGTGGGCGGTGGGGTCGTCGGCGGCGGGGTGGTCGGCGGTGGGCTGGGGATGGTGCCGCCGGTGCAGCCCACACCGTTGAGCGCGAAGATGCTGGGGGCGGGGTTGCTGCCGGTCCAGGACCCGTTGAAGCCGAACGAGACCGTGCCGTTGGTGGGTACGGCGCCGTTGTAGCTGACGTTCCGGGCGGTGACGGCGGCGCCGCTCTGGCTCACCGTGGCGTTCCACGCCTGGTCGACGGTCTGTCCGGCGTTGAAGGACCAGGTGAGTGCCCAGCTCGTGAGCGGATCACCGTTGTTGGTGATGGTGACGTTGGCACCGAAGCCGCCCTGCCACTGCGACGAGACGGTGTAGTTGACCGTGCAACCGGCTGCCGCCGCACCGGCGGGCATCGCCACGGCGACTCCCGCCGACGCCAGGAGTACGGCCCCGGCGGTCACCCGGGCGGCATTGTGTGTGAACGTTCTCATTCGCCTTTTCATCGCTGCGCTGGTCCTCCTCGAAATTGGATGCCTCGACCTGCCGTCGGTGACGACGCAGAGACGGGAGCGCTCCCAAGGTGCGGCGGAGGCCGCCCTGCTGTGCCCAGGACGGGGGCGATGATGAAAGCGCTTGCCAGATCGGCACGAATGTATGCCGCGTCAACGATCGATGTCAATGTTGCGGCGCGTCGCCTCCGAGGCGGCCGTACGCAACCCGGCCGTGGTGAAAGGAAGGGTCCCCTGCTAACGCCTGGTGCACTGAAGGGGACCCTTCCTTACATCACAGCCTCAGCGGCGGCGGGACGAGCGGGGAGCCGGTCGGGTGGGGCGGCCCACCCGGGTGACATGCAGCAGTCGATCCGGTGCCACGCCCAGGAGCGCGGCGAGCGCCGTCCGGGTGGCCGCGACGTCGACGAGCTGACTCAACGGGTGTGCCGCCAACCCGGCCGCGTGCAGTGTCAGCCAACACCGCAGCAGTACCCGCCCGAATTCCACCTGCCCGACCCGATCCAGCCCTTCCGGCGCGACCAGGACCAGCACGTCGCCTCCCCGGGCGAGCGGGTCGTCGGCGGCGGCGAGCAGCCTCGGCAATCCCAGCCGTCGCAGCGCCGGATAGGCGGCCAGCGCAGCCCGCAGCCCGCTCGCGGCCGGGCGGGACAGCCCGAGGCAGCGGTCGGTGAGGCCGTCGGCGTGGTAGTCGGGATGGGTCGGGGTCAGCCGCAGCCAGCGGCGCAGCTCGGCGACGACCGCCGGGTCCGCGTACACCTGCCGGTCGGCCTCGCGCAGGAGCGCGCCGAGGCGGTCGGCGTGCGGCAGGGTCCGGACGCTGCCACCGGCCCGCCGGGCGACCGCGTCCACCGCCGCGACCGCGTCGCTGTCCGGACCGCCGACGAAACCGCCCCGATGGGTACGCCGATCCCAGACCTCGGTGGTGCGGAAGGGGGTCGGGTAGCGGCTCGACGCCGGCCGGAGCCGCCCCACCCACGGATCGTCGTGGTCGGCGACGTACTCCAGCGACAGGTCGGCGTCGGCGGCGACGATCAGGCAGGTCTCCACGAACGCGCCCAGGGACAGGCGCAGGTCCCGGCCGCCGGGGTCGGCCGCCGGCAGGGTGTACGCCGGGTCCCACCCGACCCGGATCTGCCCGGGTTCGTAGCGCAGCCGCCACGGCTGGGTGTTGTGCGCGCTCGGCGCCCGCCAGCAGAGCGGTTCGAGCGCGCGGAACGCGGCGACGTCCACCTACCGCTCCTTGGCGTAGAACGTGTAGCCGTGCAGCGGGCGGCCACCGAGCCGCCGGTACTGGGCCGCCGACGCCGGGTTGTCCCGTCCGACGTAGGTGCTGCGCAGCGCCGTGTATCCGGCGGTGTGCAGGTTGTGGTGCAGGTGCGTGGAGAGCAGCCGTTGGTAGCCGCGCCCCTGGTACTCCGGGACGACGCCCTTGACGATCAGCACCGCCTCCCGCCGGTAGCGGCGGCGGGTGCCGAGCAGCCGGATCTGGTTGACCAGGTGCAGGTCGCCCCGGACCGCCACCATGAACTCGCTGATGTCCGGAACACACAGCGTGAACGCGACCGGCTGACCGTCCCGGGTCAGATAGAGCAGCAACGACTCGTCCAGCAGGTACGCCAGCCCGTCGGTCTGCCGCCGGAGCTGCCAGGCGCAGATCGGGGTGTAGTACCCGAGCTGGGCGAAGGAGTCGTTCAACATGCCGCGCAGCAGGTCGAGTTGGTCGTCGAGTCGCCGTACGTCACCGCGGTGCAGCTCGATCCGCGCCCCGTCCGGGTCGACGCGTACCGGGGGCGCCGGTTCGGCCGGGGTGGGCACCGGGCAGATCCAGGTGTCGGACTCGAACCGGCGCTGGAACCCGTACGCCTCGTAGGCCGCCGCGTAGTGCGCCGGGTTCCAGGCGCTGTCGACGAAGCCACGCTCGGCGTACCCGGAGGTGATCACGCCGCCGGCCTGGTTGGGCAGCAGTGCCACCGGGCCGAAGAGCAGGTCCCGGTCGGGATCGGCGTGGGTGGAGATCGCGTCGAACAGCGGCCGGGCGGCCTCGGCGGTGAACTCGGTCAGCCCGAAGAGCTGACACCGTCGGCCGATCTTGGCGTCGAAGGCCGCGTCGATGTGCAGGGTGGTCCGGCCGACCACCGCGCCGGTGGCGTCCCGCAGCACGTACATCGGGATGCCGTCCTGCCACCACTGCCGGATCTGCTGGCGCGGGATGGGCACGTGGCGCGGCTCGTCGGCGTACAGACGGTCGGTGAGCCCGAGGAACTCCCGCAGGCCACGGCGGCAGGTGATCCGCTCGAAGCGGTATCCGTCGGCACTCACCGGATCACCGCCGGGCCGGTCGTCTCCGCGCCGAGCGGAGTGAACGTGTCGATGTGCCCCATCTCCGGGCCCTCGGCCCGCCAGGTGCCGTTCGAGTAGCCGTCCGGCGAGGCCGTGTAGAGCCGGATGAACCCGGCGGTCGCGTTGCGGGTGCCGTCGGTCAGCCAGGCCATCAGTTTCCGGTGGTGCCGGGTACGCGCGAAGCGCAGCATCGCGTCGCGGTCGGTGAAGAACGCGATCGTGCCGAGCGTGAGCGGGAACTGCCAGTAGACGGTGTGCCAGCAGTAGCCGGACATCCGTCGCATGTCGCGGACCATCCGGAACCAGTCCGGGGCGAGCCGCAGCAGCACCAGCGGGCTGGCGTAGCGGGTCCCGCCGATGAACATGGCGCCGGCGCGGGCCTGCGCGGGCGCGCGGGAGAAGTCACGGGTACGCATGGTCACCTCACCAGGTAGACGTTCTTGATCTTCTGATCGCCGGTGAACGGGCCGTCACCGGGCTCGTGCAGCTCCACCCGCAGGTCACCGGCGGTCGGGTCCTCCAGCAGCGACTGCGCGAAGTCCCGGGAGACCGAGGTGAGGTGGCGGCGTACCCCACCCCGGCAGGCGGCGACGAGCGCGTCGCGCTGCGACGCGGGCAGCGGGCGGCGCAGTTCGATGTGGATCACCGGCCGGGTCTCCAGCGACGCGTCCTCGACCAGCGTCAGGCAGAAGCGGTTGATCTCGGCGGCGTGCGGGTTGCCGGTGTAGAGGCCGTACTCGACGTCCTGCGGATAGAGGTTGGCCCCCAGGTAGGAGACGGTGGAGTCGCGCCGGCCGAACAGCAGCAGCACCGGCAGGGTCATCCGCTCGACGGAGACGGCGGTGCGGAACTCGGCCCGGCGGACCGGGTCGGCGTGTGCCAGCTCGACGATCCGCTGGTACGGCACGAGTACCGCCTCGTCGCCGATGTTGTAGCGCAGCCGGGGCTGGAGCACCTCACCGGTGACCGTGCAGAGCAGCTCGCGGCGGTCGTTGGTTTCCAGGTAGGTGGCGAACGGGTTGTACTGGAAGACCATCGGCAATCGCTGCTCGTCGGCGCCGAGCAGCTCGGCGCGTAGCCCCCGGTCGGTCTGCAACCGCCGCCGCAGCCACACCGTGAACCGGGTCTCGGCGCCGATGCCGATGGTCAGGTCCGAGGCCCCGTACGCGGAGCGGACCAGGGCGAACCGCTGTTCCAGGTAGTCGCGCAGCGCCTCGGTCATGCCCTCGCCCCCGCAACTGGCGAAGATGCGGTACTTCCCCCACTCGAAGCCACCGGCGTCGAGCCGGTCCCGCAGGTGTTTGAGGAACGGCGGGTAGGCGGTGACCAGGTAGTCGTAGTCGGGGCCGAACTCGTGCAGCGTGTCGACGATCTTCCCGAGGTCCGGGCCGGTGTTCTTCACGACCGCGATCCGGGACATCGCCGCGCCGGTCGTGGTCCCGGTGGCCCAGGCCCCCATCGAGTACGCGTTGATGACGAACGCTCGACGCATCGGGAAGACCAGCCCGGTGTAGCCGGCGATGTCCCGGTGCACCGCGCGCAGTTCCCGGTCTCCCCGGGGCCAGTTGAACGGCCGTCCGGACGAGCCGGCCGACTCGTCGACCACCACGCCGCGGGACGGCATGCGGCCGTGCCAGCACCGTGCGGCGGCGGCGTGCGCTGTCACGTACCCGTGCTTGTCGGTCTCCGGGAAGTCGGTCAGTCGGCGGCGGGCGCGGGCCGGGCGGGCGCGCAGGAAGGACTGGTACGCGGGGACGTGCCGGGCGGCCCGCTCGCAGACGGCCTGTGCGTTCGCCGCGGCCAGCCGGTCCAGGAACGGGTGGTGTCGCCGGGCCAGCCACCGCCATCCGGCGGGGTGGCGACCGGCGATCCGGGTCAGTGCGGCGACCGCGCGTCCGCCGGTCGCCAGCGTCGTCTGACGGCACCGCGCGGCCAGCGCCGGAAGCGGCGACTCGGCGGTACCCAGTGCGATGTGTCGGTGCGGCAGTTCGGCCATGTCGCCATCCTGTTCGCGTCGACGTGCCGACACCTGAGCGCGGGAACGGGACCGCGTTGAGTACCCGTACCCAGGCGAGGGTGAGGGCCGCCACCGCTCACCGGTGGGCGTAAAGACCTAAATCGCATCCACCGTCGTCAAAGGTTGAGGGGTTGGGAGCGCTCCCGTAGCATGCCTGACACGTATGTTAACGCTCACCTAACAATGACCTTCGCAAATGCGTCGGTCGACTCAGTGCTGGGAAGGATGCTTTATGGCTAGATCCAGAATGGTCAATGCCAGTCTGGTGTCGGCCGGTGTGGCGATGCTGGCGACGTCGGCGGTGGCCGTCGTCGCGCCGCCAGCCGGCGCTGCGGCGGCGGGCTGCTCGGTCACGTACGCCGTGGCGTCGCAGTGGCAGGGCGGCTTCGGCGCCAACGTGTCGATCACCAATCTCGGTGACGCGGTGTCCAGTTGGACGCTGACCTGGTCCTTCGGGGCCGGGCAGACGGTGACGCAGTCGTGGAACACCACGCTGACGCAGAGCGGCACGGCGGTGACCGCGAGGAACGTCAGCTACAACGGCTCGATCCCGACCAACGGCTCGGTGTCCTTCGGGTTCAACGGCTCCTGGACGAGCAGCAACCCGACACCGACCAACTTCGCCCTCAACGGCGTGGCCTGCAACGGTGGCACCACACCGACGACCCCGCCGCCGACCACTCCGCCGCCGACCACGCCGCCGCCGTCGGGTACCTGCTCGCTGCCGTCGTCGTACCGGTGGTCCTCGACGGGTGCGTTGGCGCAGCCGCGTGCGGGTTGGGTGTCGTTGAAGGACTTCACCCACGCCCCCTACAACGGCCAGCAACTCGTCTACGCCACCACCCACGACACCGGCACCAGCTGGGGCTCGATGAACTTCGGCCTGTTCTCCAACTGGAACCAGATGGGCTCCGCCAGCCAGAACCCGATGCCGTTCTCCGCCGTCGCCCCCTCCCTGTTCTACTTCGCCCCCCGCAACATCTGGGTCCTCGCCTACCAGTGGGGCGGCCCCGCCTTCTCCTACCGCACCTCCACCAACCCGGCAGACGTCAACAGTTGGGGACCGGCACAAACCCTGTTCACCGGATCCATCACCAACTCCGGCACCGGCCCCATCGACCAGGCCCTCATCGGCGACAGCCAGAACATGTACCTCTTCTTCGCCGGCGACAACGGCCGCATCTACCGCGCCAGCATGCCCATCGGCAACTTCCCCGGCAACTTCGGTTCGAACTACACGACGATCATGACCGACACCACCAACAACCTCTTCGAAGGCGTCCAGGTCTACAAACTCGAAGGCGAAAACCGGTACCTCATGCTCGTCGAAGCCATCGGCTCCCAAGGACGCTACTTCCGCTCGTTCACCGCGACGAGCCTGGGTGGCACCTGGACCCCCCAGGCCGCCACCGAGAACAACCCCTTCGCCGGCAAAGCCAACAGCGGCGCCACCTGGACCAACGACATCAGCCACGGCGAACTCATCCGCACCAACCCCGACCAGACTATGACCGTCAACGCCTGCAACCTCCAACTCCTCTACCAAGGACGCTCCCCCAACTCCGGCGGCGACTACGGCCTCCTGCCCTACCGCCCCGGACTGCTCACCCTGCAACGCTGACCCACCGCTCCACGCCCGGCGGGCCCACGACAGGCCCGCCGGGTGCGGACGCCGGGCGGATGCCGCCGCGGCCGGGTCCGGGTCAGAACGTCAGGACCAGGTGGGCGACGGCGAAATAGATGATCAGCCCGGTGGCGTCGACGAGGGTGGTCACCATCGGCGCGGAGACGACCGCCGGGTCGATGCGGAGCCGCTTGGCCAGCAGCGGCATGGTGGCGCCGACGGTGGCGGCCCAGGCACAGATGATGACCAGAGAGACGCCGACGACCACGGCGATCTCACCACCGACCACGACTACGCCGACCACCAGGCCGACCGCTGCCAGCATCGCGCCGAGGAGCAGGCCGACCCGCGACTCCCGCCAGATCACCGCCGGCAGGTCCGAGCCGCGCAACTCACCCAACGCGAGGGCGCGTACGGCCGAGGTGGTGGCCTGTGCGCCCGCGTTCCCGCCGGTGCCCACGAGCAGCGGGATGAACAGGGCCAGCGCGGTCACCTGCGCCAGCGTGGCCTCGAACGCCTGGAGCACGTTGACGGTGAGTACCGAGGCGACGATGAGCAGCAGCAACCAGGGTGCCCGGGAGCGGGCCAACCGCCAGACGCTGACCGCCATGTAGTGGCCGGGCCAGGGCGCGGTGCCGGCCTGCCGGGCCACGTCCTCGGTGTCCGCCGCTTCGATGATCTCCATCGCGTCGTCGAAGGTGAGCAGGCCGACGAGCCGGTCCTCGCTGTCCACGACCGGCAGGGCGAGGGTGTTGGTCTCCCGCACCAGGCGGGCTGCCTCCTCGGCCGGGTCGGTGGCGCGTGCCCGGAAGACGTGGGTGTCCACCAGGTCGGCGACCGGTACGTCGGCGGCGCTCAGCACCAAGTCCCGCAACTCCACCACGCCGACCAGACGGCGGCCCGGGTCGACCACCGGCAGCACGTACACGGTCTCGGCCTCGGCGCCCTTGCGCCGGACCACGTCGAGGGCCTGGGCGGCGGTGACCTGCCGGGGCAGCGCGACCGCCTCCGGCGTCATGATCTGCCCGACCGAGCCGGGCGGGTATCCGAGCAGTTCGGCGGTCATCTGGCGCTCGCGCGGCGAGAGCCCGGCCAGGACGCGTCGGGCGACCTTGGCCGGCGCCTCGGTGAGCATGCGGGCCCGGTCGTCCGGATCCATCTCCTCGACCAGCTCGTGGAACGCCTGGTCGCGCAGCCCCACCAGGATGCGCTGCTGGTCCACGGGGTCCAGTTCCTCGAAGACGGCGAGTGCCGGGTCCTTGTCGAGCAGCCGGAACGGCACCCCGGCGGTGACTCCGTCGAGTCGGGCGAGTTCGTCAGCGATCTCGTACGGCGGTCTGCTGTCCAGCCACCCGCGGATCAGCTCGAGGTCGTTGCGGTCGACGAGCTGCTGCAACGTCCCGGTCATCCGATCACCTCCACGGGTGGTGCTGGTTCGGTGCAAAGTTCCGTAGCTACCCGGTGCATGTGCCGAGTACGCCGCCGAGCGGCCCGGCGACAGGCCAGGGACCTGGTGATCTCCACCACGACCGGACCCCGTTCGGGGTCGCCGACCTCGCGTGGAAGGGGCAGGGAACCGCCACACCGACTCGCCGCGCGCCGACGCCTGGCGGCCCGGGGCGGGCTGTCCTAACCTTGGCGGTACGAGGGGAGTACTTCCCACGAACCATACCGGTCAGTACGGCGCACCCCGGGTGTGCCTCGGGTGGTTGCCCACGAACGGTGGGTGAAGGAGACCTCGAACATGCACGGTGTTCGAGGAAGGCCCATGCCCGAATTGTCTTACTCCGCCGGTGAATTCCACTCCGTGGGCACGCCGTTGCTCTGGACGGTGACCATCGTCGGGGTGTTGGCCCTGCTGGTGCTCGACTTCGCGGTGACGCACCGCCCGCACCGGGTGTCGCTCAAGGAGGCGTTGGGCTGGTCGGCCTTCTACATCGCGCTGCCGCTGATCTTCGGTGCCTGGGTGTGGTCCGAGTTCGGCTCCGAGCAGGGCGTCCACTTCCTGACCGGCTATCTGGTCGAGAAGTCGCTGTCGGTGGACAACCTGTTCGTGTTCATGCTGCTGCTGGCGGCGTTCGCGGTGCCGGCCGAGTTGGCCCAGCGGGTGCTGCTGTTCGGGATTACCGGCGCGTTGGTGCTGCGGAGCGTCTTCATCGCGTTGGGTGCGGCGGCGTTGCAGACGCTGGACTTCGCGTTCCTGATCTTCGCGTTGATCCTGTTGTTCACTGCGGCGAAGCTGTTGCGGGATGCGTTCACCGGGCACGAGCAGTCGGTCGACATCGGCAACATGCGCTCGGTGCGACTGCTGCGCCGGTTCATGCCGGTGGTCCAGGAGTACCACGGCACCAAGATGGTCGTCCGGGTCGACGGCCGTCGGGCGTTGACGCCGTTGGCGTTGGTGGTGGTGGCGGTCTTCGCCACCGATGCGGTCTTCGCGGTGGACTCGGTGCCGGCGGTCTACGGCATCACCGAGGACCCGTACCTCGTCTTCGCCACGAACGCGTTCGCGTTGCTGGGTCTGCGGGCGCTCTACTTCGTGCTGCACGCCGCGCTCAGCCGCCTGGTGCACCTCAGCTACGGTCTGGCCGTGATCCTGGCGTTCATCGGCGTCAAGCTCGGCCTGCACTGGGCGCACGGTGTCTGGGAAGGTGTCCCGCTGATCCCGACGGCGGCGTCGTTGCTGGTCATCATCGGTGTGCTGACGGTCGTGACGATCACCAGCCTGCGTGCCACCCGCAACGTGGTGCCGGGCTCCAAGGAGGTCGTCACCGAACGGCGGTGATCCGGGCCCGCAGGAGTCAGTCGCGGTAAAAACGGTCAAAAGGCACCATATCGGCTCTATGCTCCGCCCCGAGAGGGGTGGAGATGACGCCATCAGTGGAACGCGCCGGGCCGATCCTGACGGGCCGGTTCCGCGAGGACGTCGAAGGGCTGCGCGGTCTCGCGCTCGTGCTGGTGCTCGTCGGGCATGCCGGCGTGGCGGTGCTGCCGGGATTCTTCGTCGCGGTCGACGTCTTCTTCGTGATCTCCGGCTTCCTGATCACCGGTCTGCTGGTCGACGAGGTACGCCGGACCGGCCGGATCTCGATCACCGCGTTCTACGTCCGGCGCGCCAAACGGCTGTTGCCCGCCGCCAGCGCCGTCGTCGTGGCGAGCATGCTGCTCACGTACCTCTTCCTGCCGCCGATCCGGTGGTCCGAGACCGCCCGGGACGCCCTGGCCAGCGCGGTCTACGCGATGAACTGGCGGCTGGTCGAACAGTCGACCGACTACCTGCGGTCGGAGGAGGCGCCGAGCATCCTCCAGCACTTCTGGTCACTGGCCGTGGAGGAGCAGTTCTATCTGCTCTGGCCGCTGCTCCTGCTGGTCGCCGTGGCGCTCGGTCGTCGGCGGGCGCAGTCGATCGAGGCGCGGTCGCCGGTGGACGTCCGTGGCCGGCACCGCCGGAGGTTCTTCGCGGACCGGACGTCGATGCCGGTGCTCGTGGCGATCGCGCTGGTCGGCGTACCGTCCCTGGCCTGGTCGGTGCACCTGAGCCAGGCCGAGCCCGCGCGGGCGTACCTCGTCACCACCACCCGGATGTGGGAACTCGCGCTGGGCGGGGCGCTGGCCATCCTGAGCGGCCACCTCTCCCGGCTGCCCCGTCCGGCCGCGACCGCGCTCGGCTGGACCGGCATGGGCCTGATCGCCCTCGGCGCGGTGCTGATCGGGCCGGACGCGGCCTATCCGGGACACCTCGCGCTGCTACCCACGCTCGGCGCGGTGGCGGTCATCGCGGCCGGGCCGGGTGCCGGACGGTACGGGCCGGCGTCGCTGTTGGAGACCCGGTCGCTACGGGCGGTCGGCGTCGTGTCGTACTCCTGGTATCTCTGGCACTGGCCACTGCTGGTGGCGGCGGAGGCGCACTGGGGTCCGTTGGGGACCGGCGCCGGCCTGGCGGTGATCCTCTGCTCCGCGGTCCCGGCGGTGCTGACCCACCACCTGGTGGAGAACCCGTTCCGGTACGCGCAGTTCTCCCCGGCCCGCACCCTGCGGATGGGGCTCGTCGCGACCAGCCTGACCGTGCTGGCCGGGGTCGGCCTGAGCCTCGCGGTACGGCCACCGACCGCGCCGGGTCCCGCGCAACTCGCCGGAGCGGGTCAGGCGTCACCGGGCGGGGACCCGGCGCTGGTGGACCGCTTCGCCCGGATCACGCCCGACCCGCTCCACGCCCGCGACGACCTGCCCGACGTCTATCGGGACGACTGCATCACGCAGGCGCAGGAGTCGAGTCTGCGCACCTGCGTCTACGGCGACCGCGACTCGCCGGTCGAGGTGGCGCTGGCCGGCGACTCGCACGCGGCGCACTGGGTACCCGCGTTGCAGCAGATTGCGGCGGAGCGCGGCTGGCGGCTGGTGACCTACATCAAGACCGCCTGTTCGTTGATGACCACCCCGACGGTCGTCGGCGGGCGAGTCGACGAGAGCTGTACGGAGTGGAACCGCGAACTGCGGACCGCGCTCACCGGGCAGCGACGACCCCGGCTGCTGATCGTCTCCAGCGTGACCCAGATCCCGCTGGTGGCGGGCAGTACGCCCGCCCCCGGGCCGTCGACGGCCGACGCGCAGACCGAGGCGCTGGCACGGACCTGGTCGGAGCTGACCGGAGCGGCGGTGCCGCTGGTGGTCCTCCGGGACACCCCGGCGTTCAGGGTGGACATGGCCGAGTGTGTCTCCGCCAACCGGGAGCGGCTCAGCGCCTGTGCCCAGCCCCGGCAGCCCGCGCTCGTCTGGGGCGTACCGCAGGAGCGGGCCGCGGCTCTGGTGGCCCAGGTGCACCTGGCCGATCTCAACGACGCGATCTGTCCAGGCGAGCGCTGTCCCGCCGTGATCGACGGCGTGCTGGTCTATCGGGACGCGCATCACCTGACCGCCACGTACGCGCGCCGTCTCGCGCCCCGGCTGGACGACTTCCTGCTCCGGCACACCGCGCGGCATCTGTCATGAGACGGCGCACCGATTCAACCTTTTGGGTTAATTGCGTTGTTTATACTCACTTGTCCGTATCGGCGGTGTGATGCTGGGCGACGTACGAGAAGTCGAACGTCGCGGGCGGTCCTGAGCCCGGTCGGCACCCGGCCGGCGCCCACAGGACGACCTCCGATCTCGCCGTCTCCTCGTGGACCCGAGGAGCACGACACGAGCCGGCCGATCCCGGACAGCATCCGGGTATGCGTCGCCGAGGTCGTGACCCGCGTTCGAGCTCCGCCCAGAGGTGGCCAGGCCCTGTGCGCCGGTTCACCGGCCTGGCGGTTGCACTGTGGACGGTGGTCGACGGTCTGCTCGGACATCTGCCCAGCGGCGGTCGTGGCGCGAGCCACGGCCGCCGCTGGCGGCCGTTGTGCGCCCTCGCCGCCGGTCGGCCCCTCCATCCGATATGAAACGGGCAATTCGTGAAAATCGGGATGTACGGCGCATAGGTGTTGATACTGCATGTGTCACATGCGGCGGTCGGCACGACGACTCGACCTCCGTCCGGATTGGTCCGTAAGGGAGTCGTCACGTGCAGGCCTGGTTCACCGAAGGGCGTTCGCCGACGCTGCAGGACAGATACTCGGCGCAGCACAACGCGTTCGGCGCGCTGCGCCTGGCGATGGCGTGCGGCGTGATCATCGCCCATGCCGGGCCGATCGGATTCGGGGTGGGAAACCTCGGGACGGGTCTGTTCGCAGGCCAGAGCGACATCGGCACGATGTCCCTCTACGGCTTCTTCCTGATCTCCGGGTTCCTCATCACCGACAGCGCACTGCGCTCGTCCCTGCCGCAGTACATCCGCGCCCGCCTGCTGCGGGTGTTTCCCGGCCTGTGGGTCTGCCTGCTGGTCACGGCCTTCGTCATCGCGCCGCTGGTGGCCCTCTACGAGAACGGCAACCTCAACGGCTTCTGGGGACACCCGGAGGGTCCGTTCGACTACGTCACCACGAACGTCCTCGCGTCGATGGAACAGTTCCCGATCTCCGGCCTGCTGGCCGACACACCGTACGGGCGGCTCGGCGGCGGTCCGAGTGCGTTCGACGGTTCGCTCTGGACCCTCCGGTACGACCTGGCCTTCTACGGCGTGGTGGCCCTGCTGACGATGACCGCGGTGCTGCGCCGGTCGCCGCGTGCCGTCCTGCTCTTGACGTTCGTCTGCTACGCGCTGATCCTGTGGGACTTCCTCAACGGACCGACCATCACCTCACGGCCGCCGCAGCACGGGGCGATCGGGCCGTTCCCGCTGCTCGGTGCCTTCGCCGCCGACTGGACGCTGATGCTCGGCTTCCTGTTCCTGCTCGGCACGGCCGCCCGTCTGTACGCGCACCGCATCCCGGTCAACGGCGTGTGGGCGCTGGTGGCCGGTGTCGTGCTGACCGGCTCGCTGCTCAAGGGCGGCTTCTTCGCGGTCGGCCTGCCGGCCTTCGGCTACCTGGTGCTGTATGCCGCGGTGGCGCTGCCGAAGCAACTGTCCCGAATCAGCCGGCGACACGACTACACCTACGGCCTCTACATCTACGGCTTCCCGGTGCAGCAGGTCCTCGCCCTGGTGGGTGGTGCCGAGTTCGGGATGTTCGGCTACATCGTGCTGAGCCTGCTCGGCACCATGCTCTTCGCCGTACCCTCCTGGCACCTGGTGGAACGTCCCGCCCTGCGACTCAAGACCGAGAGCGTCCGGGCCCGCAGGCGCGCCGACCACGAGGCGGAGACCCGGCAGAGGCTGCCGGTCTCCTGAGCCTCGGCAGGAGTCGGCCCGATCCACGCCGACCTCGCCGCCGTGCGGGAGCGACTCTTCCCCGGACTGCCCGAGACCCTGCTGGCCCGAGGCTCCGTCGGCTGGATCCACTGCTTCGGCGTCGTCAGCTTCGAACTCTTCGGTCAGCTCGACGGCCTGATCACCGCGCGGGATGGCGCGTCCCGGTCCGTCGTCCAGCCCCAGATGTGCACCGCCCGCTCCGACCCGGTCTGCCGTGCGCCGTCGAAGGCGACGATGGGCGCGTAGGTGGGCGGCGGCGGGTCCTCCGGCGGGATGAAGTCGCACTTCGGCGGCGGAATCGGTCGATCACACTCGGGCGCTGCCGCGGCGGGCTGTGCCATCACCAGGGCCATGCCCCATCCGGTCAGTACGGCGCTGACCACCGCCACACTTCTGCGTACTCGCATCTCACCCTCGTTTCTCCGCCGCGTACGTGGGTCGTCCACGCGTCGATCGGCGTCGTGGGAGGAGTCTGGGTGGACGGACGACCCGGGAGACAGGGCTGGCAGTCCCGCAGGTCCGGGACGTCGTCCCGGGGACGCGGGACGGCACGGGCGGCGATTGTGATCTAGCATCAGCTCTCCCGCCGTTGTCGTACTGCGGGTCGGCTTCCACTCACGGGAGTTCCTGGATTGTTCTCCACTCTCATCGGGGCCGCCTCCGGCCCCGGATCGTCCTCGCGCGCCCGCGTCATGGCCCGGGCCGCCGTCGCGTCGGCACTGGTGCCGGCGCTGCTGCTCGGTGCCGGCGCACCTGCGGTCGCGGCGACCAACACGCTGACCGTCACCACGCTGGACCGCAACGGCAAGAAGGTCACCGTCACCACGACCGTGGTCAACCTCGCCAACAACGAGCGCCGTTCGGTCAAGTCCAACAAGGCCAAGAAACTGCCGAAGGGCACCTACGCGGTGCTCGCCTCGATCCGCACCGGGGACACCTCGACCCTCGGTGCGCGTACGGTCAAGGTCTCCGGGTCCAGCAAGACCACCGTGGACGCCCGCAAGGGCAAGCGGGTCTCGCTCGGCCTCAGCTCCGCGCCCGACGCAGCCGGGCTGGAGGTCCAGACCATCGCCCAGATCTGCACCCGGGGCAGGTCGACGATCGACTACGTCGACGCCCGGGACTCCGGTGGCGGTCTGTTCGTGGTGCCCAACTCGTCGACGCGGTTGGGCTTCGCCGCGATGCGGGCCTGGAGCGACCAGGCCGGCACGGCACCCCACTACGCGGTCATGTTCACCACCGCCGGTGTGCCGAAGAGTCCCACCCGGACCTTCGCGAAGTCGTCACTCGCCACGGTCAACGTGGAGGCCAGGCGTGGCCCGTCGGCGGCGAGTTCCAGCGGCCTGGCGGTGCAGCCGGTCGACCGCTCCTGCGGCAACCACATGTACGGCTCGCTACTCGGCGCCGACCAGCCGTACCGGACGAAGGTGCACCTCTCGGCCGGCAAGTGGCTCGTCCGGGCGAACAGCTACACGTCCGCGAAGGACGGCTCCACGCCGGTCGTCGGCGGCTTCCTCGTCCCGCGTACGGTCAGCGCGGGTGAGTCGTACACGCTGCGGTTCTTCCGGTCCGCCTGGGGACCGTCCACCCGGCTGCCGCAGGTCAACTACGGCTGGCTGTCGTACGTGCTGAACGACATGTTCGCCGACCCCGGCTTCCCCCGGGACAGCGTCGAGGGCGGCGACAAGGCGACGGCGACGCTGAAGTTCGGTGGCAAGACGGTCAAGACCAAGAAGGACAGGGGCTGGGAGTCGGAAATGACCAGCCTTGAGTACAAGGTCAAGAAGAGTGGTTGGTACACGCTCACCAACGACGCGAGCCGCTACTACCCGGAGATCACCTTCCCGGCCGGGATGCTGTCACCGAAGACCAGCGTCACGTACCGGTTCAAGGCGAAGCCGAACACCTCGGTGACCGCACCCGTCTACGCGCTCACCATGCTGCCCACCGGGCTTGACCTGGACAACCGGGCCAAGGCCGGCGACAGCACGAACGTCCAGTTGAAGCTGAGCCGGCCCAAGGCCGGTCCGGACGCCAAGCTGGGCAAGAACCCGAAGGTGAAGACGGTCACCGCCAAGGCGTCCTTCGACGGCGGCAAGACCTGGCGCTCGGTGTCGGTCAAGAAGATCGACGGCGTCTGGACCGCCCAGGTGGGCAACCCCACCTCCGGCGCGGTCTCGCTGCGGGCGCGGGTCACCGACACCATCGGCGGCTACACCGACGTGACGATCATCCGGGCGTACGCGATCGGCTGACGCTCCGGCCGTGACGACGACGGGCCCCCCTCCCGGCCGGGAAGGGGGCCCGCTCGGTGACCGGATGCGCCCGGCCACCGATCTGTGGTGAGGCCTACCAGTACTTCGGCAGCTCGTAGAAGTCGTCGCCGTTCAGGCTGTCGACCGAACGGTCCGCCATCCGCTCGGCGATGCCGACGATGCCGGCCTCGACGGCCTTGGTCAGTTGACCCTTCTGCTTCTGGCCCCAGGCGTGGGACTGGCCGCGTACCTCGAACAGGACGCTCGCGCTGCCGTTGAGCGCGAACGCCGACCGGGCCTGCCCGGCGTAGTCGCGGTCGAAGCTGTAGCCGTCCGAGACCTGGTAGTGGACGTACTGGCTGACCCCACCGAAGAACGGCGAACCGGTGCCGGAGCCGTTGCCCGCGTGCTGCATCATGCCGAGCGCGGCGGCCAGCGTGTGCCGACGGGAGGCGTCCTGGTCGAGCAGGGGCCAGTCGGCGTACCTCGGGTTGCCGTCGACCTCCGAGCCGAGCGGCGGGAAGTCCAGCGCCACCGTGACGTACTGGTCGGTCCCGATGTTCTCGTTGCACGGGCCCATGTGGTGCAGGTCCACGTAGGCGTGGACCTTGCCGAACTCGTCGCGCAGGTTGACGTAGAGGTCACGTAGTGCCCGGGACTCGTTGGTCAGGTACATGCCGGGCAGCGTCTCGTTGGACGGCCGCGTCGCGGGCGAGGGCTCGGCGGTCAGGTCCGCGCTGAAGTCCCGGTTGACGTCGAAGCCGCGCGCGCCGTTGCTGTAGTAGTACGGCGCGTTGGTGCCGGCCAGTTGCGGGAACTTCTCGACCACCTCGTTCCACGGGAAGTCGTTCTGCCGACGGTTCAGCTCCGCACCGTCGGGGTTGAACTTCGGAACGGCGACGATGGTCAGGTTGTCCCGGATCAACTTGGCCTGCGGGCTCCCGCTGGACCCGAGGGTCTTGAGCATCTGGAGCAGGGCCTCGGTGCCGGTCTTCTCGTTGCCGTGGATCTCGCTCGTGATCAGCAGTACGCGGTCACCGGTGCCGACGCGGGCGGTGTAGATGTCCCGGCCCCGGTGGGACGTGCCGATGACGTCCACCGCGACCCGGCCGTTGCTGGTCGCCTCGATCTGGGCGAGCTGCTTGCCGAGCTGTGCGTAGTCGGTCCACCCGGAGGCGGATCGGTTGCCGGGCAGGTTTCCACAATTCGCGTTCACGTTCTCTGCCGACGAAGACGGCGCGAACAGGGTTACGGCACACATTGTTGCGACAGTTGTCGACACCAAAAGGCGACGATGCATCAGACCTCCTACATCTGTATGACTTCGGCTGTGCGGTGCGTCGTTCCGGGTGTTTCCGAGCGGCTTCCACCTCGTTCTCGCTGTCTTCTGCGGCCACGTATCACCTGCTGGCAGGCGTTGTGTTAAGTGATCCTGCCGATCAGGTGAGGCAAAACTAAAGGCGTCGGTTAATGTTCACCGCCGACGACCTGCGTGTTTGAGGAAACTTTGAGGTTCGTGGTGGCCGCGCGTGCTGCGGCGAGTGCTCGGGGACTATTCGAAATCGGTCCACGAGAAATGCGGCGCTGAGATTTCGGCCGCCCGGTGTTAGCGTCCACGGGTGGAGCCGACACGTGGTGCCCCGGTCGCCGGGCTGGTGCTCGCGGCCGGTGCGGGCCGCCGGTACGGACGACCCAAGGCGCTCGTGGAGGTGCATGGTCGGCTGTTGGTGGAACGCGCGGTGGCCACCCTGGGGGCCGGTGGCTGCGACTCGGTGACCGTGGTGCTCGGTGCCGACGCGGAACTGGTCGCCGCCCGTGCCGACCTGGCCGGGGCCAGGGTGGTGGTCAATCCGGAGTGGGCCGGTGGGATGGGATCGTCACTGCGTACCGGTCTCGCCGTGCTGACGCCGACCCCGGCGGTGGCCGCGCTGGTGCTCCTGGTCGACATGCCGGGCATCACCGCCGAGGCGGTGCGCCGACTCGTCGGTCTCGCCGCGCCGCAGGTCCTCGCGATGGCGGGGTACCACACCGGGCGCGGTCACCCGGTCCTGCTCGGCCGCGCGCACTGGGCGGGTATCGCCGCCTCGGCCGTCGGTGACGTGGGCGCCCGTCCCTACCTGCGCGAACGTGCCGAGCAGATCCGGGTCGTACCGGTCTCCGACGTGGCCGACGGCGGTGACATCGACACCGAGGCGGACCGGGCCAGGTTCCTCGCCGCCGGGGAGGCGGCGAGTGCCTGACGTGCCTGCGAATGCCGGTCTCAGCGGGCGGTGAGGATCACCGGCCCGTCCTCGGTGACCGCGATGGTGTGCTCCCAGTGCGCGGCCCGGCTGCCGTCGGCGGACCGCAGCGTCCAGCCGTCCGGGTCCACCCGGTACCTGTCGTCGCCACCGGCGAGGAACATCGGTTCGAGGGCGAGGACCAGCCCCGGCCTGAGCCGCAGCCCCCGGCCGGGCTTGCCCTCGTTGGGCACGAACGGGTCCTCGTGCATGGCACGACCGATCCCGTGGCCGCCGTGGTTCTCCATCAGGCCGAATCCCTGCGACCGCCCGACGGTGCCGATGGCGTGGGCGATGTCGCCCATCCGGGCGCCGGGCGTGGCGGCGGCGATGCCGGCATGCAGGGCGCGGCGGGTCTCGTCGACGAGCCTCTGGTCGGCCGGGTCGGCGGTGCCGACGATGAAGGTCACCGCCGAGTCGCCGTGCAGCCCGTCGATGTACGCGCCGCAGTCGACGGTCAGCACGTCGCCGTCGGCGAGCCGGTACGCCGTGGGGATGCCGTGCACCACCGCGTCGTTGACCGAGGTGCAGATGACCGCCGGGTAGGGGCTGGGGGCCGACCGGGGGTGGTAGTGCAGGAACGAGGGCTTCGCGCCGGCCTCGCTGATCACCGTGGCGGCGATCTCGTCCAACTCCCGCAGGGACGTCCCGACCGTGGCCGCCGCCTGGGCCGCAGCCAGCGCCGTCGCCACCACCCGCCCGGCCTCGCGCATGACGGCGATCTCGCCCGGCGTCTTCAACTCGACCATCTCCACCTCTTCGTCGCTCGTGCCGGCGGGGCGGGGTGCACCCCGGCGCTGGTATTTTAATACCAGGATTACTATAGGCGCATGGTGCGTACCCCGATGACCGAGGACGAGCGGGCGCGCGGCCTGGCGTTGGGGCGCCTGCTCCAGCAGGCCCGTGGCGGTCGCAGTGCCGCCGCCGTCGCCCTCCAGGCCGGCATCTCGCTGGACACGCTGCGCAAGATCGAGCGCGGAGCGATCGCCTCGCCCGCCTACTTCACCGTCGCCGCCCTGGCCCGGGTGCTCGGGCTCTCGCTGGACGACCTGGCGACCCGGCTCGCCGAGCCGTCCCCGGCCAGCGGGCGACTCGCCTCCTGACCGGGCGACGGGTGGCCACCGGGCAGCCCGACCGGTCCCGGCGATAACTCGCTGGGCCGTTCCGGAGCAGGTCGGCATGATGGTGCCGAGGGTCAGGAGGTGCGGGTGCAGATCCCGATCGACGCCCTGGGTGACGCCGGCGCCGTACTGCTGGTCGAGGGGGCCAGCGACCAGGCGGCGGTGCAGGCGCTCGCCGTACGTCGCGGTCGGGACCTGACCGCCGAGGGCGTACGGGTGCTGCCGATGGGCGGGATCACCAACATCGGGCAGCACCTGGTCCTACTCGGCCCGCAGGGGCGCGGCCTACGGCTGGCCGGGCTCTACGACGTCGCCGAGGAGGGCTTCGTCCAGCGCGGACTCGACCGGGCCGGGATCGCCACCGCCGCCTCCACCGCCCGGATCGCCGAACTCGGGTTCCACGTCTGCGTACGGGACCTGGAGGACGAATTGATCCGGGCCGTCGGCACCGACGGGGTGCAGGAGTTCCTGGACGCGGTCGGGGACCTGCGATCCTTCCGGCTGTTCCAGCGACAGCCCGCGCAGCAGGGACGGGAGTTGACCGCCCAACTGCACCGCTTCGTCGGCACCCGGTCCGGCCGCAAGGAGGCGTACGCCCGGCTCATGGTGCAGGCGCTCGATCTGGACCGGATGCCGCGCCCGCTGGACGCGGTGCTCGACTCGGTCTCCGCTCACCACCTGCGCAGCATCGAGCCGGGCAGCCTGCCTCCGGGCCGGTAGGGGACTGACGCCGCGGGCGCGTGCGGTTACCGTCGGCCGGGTGACCCGACACCTGCTCGTGCCCGGACGGGGGACACCGCGCCCCGAGCACTGGATGAACTGGCTCGCCGACCGGCACCCGGACTACCGGTGGGCACCCGAGCCGCCCGGCCCGCCGCTCGTCCTGCGGGACCGGGTGGCGGCGCTGCACGAGGCCGTGCACACCTCGACCGAGCCGGCCGTGCTCGTCGCACACAGCGCCGGGTGCGTCAGCACCGTCGTGTGGGCGGCCGGGCACACCGGTCCGGTCGTCGGCGCGCTGCTGGTCACCCCACCGGTCATCGACGGGTACGAGCCGGACGAGCCGGGGGACCTGCCCTGGACCCTGCCCCGCACCCCGCTGCCGTTCCCGACCGTCCTGGTCGCCAGCCGGACCGACCCGTACACCACCTTCGCCCAGTTCACCGAGTACGCCGACGACTGGGGAGCGGACCTGGTCGACGCGGGCGAGGTCGGACACCTCGACAGCGCAGCCGGGTTCGGCCCCTGGCCCGACGGGGAGCGGCTGATCGCCGGCCTCGGCTGAGCGGGGCTGCACGTCCATCGCACTCGGTCGATAATGCGGTGGTGGTGAGAATGGGCTGGTTACTGGTCGGCGCACTTCTCTCGGCGGTGGTGGCCTGCGACGGCGCGCCGTCCCCGGACCCGTCGGGCTCCCCCTCGGGGCAGTCCGGCGGCACGGCGACGCCGACCGAGTTCGTCGCCCCGCCGCTGCGGCTGCCCACCGTGGCACCCGGGGACGCCTGTCCGGTCACCGAGCCGCAACCCTGGCCCCACCCGGACCAGGCCAGTCGGGTGCTCGGCCCCGGGCCGCTCTATCCGGTCGCCGACTATTTCCGGGACGGCGTACTGGAGTTGCGGGCCATGGACCGGCAACAGGACGGCACGTACGCGAAGAAGGTCCGCTGGATCGGCTCCGGTTATGCCGGGCCGGTGCTGGTGCGGGCGGCCCGGATCGACGGACCCGGCCCGGCCGGGGCGGAGTTCGCCTACCTTGGGGAGCCGCGCGACGGCGGACACCACGCCCTGCTGGTCCGTCCGGAGAACGACCTGCCCGCCACCACCACGGTCGGTGGGCCGGGGTGCTACGCGTACCAGGTCGACGGCACCACGTTCAGCGTCACGGTGGTGTTCCGCGCCGCCCTGGAGGCGGCTGGCTGATCAGTTCGGCGCGGCCACGGTCGGTGCCTCCAGGTAGCGCACGCCGGTCGCCTCCTCGGAGACCTGCCAGAGCCGCGCGGCCAGGGCCCGGTCGTCGGCGGGGGCGACGACCGGGCGACTGTGCACCCGGTTGCCCCACCGGAACAGCGGCGGGCCGTGGAAGACGCCGGTCTCGGCGGTCGGCGCGGTGGCGGCGTAGAGGAGCGGGACGGTGCCGCTCTCGGAGCTGCGGGCCAGCAGCAGACCGCCGATCCGGGTCACCGCCCATTCCCCGGCGTTGTCGTACTGGCGGTTCATCGGGGTGCGGGCCATGCCGGGGTGGGCGAGGAGGCTCCGCACCGGGCTCCCCGCACGGCGCAGTCGACGGTCGAGTTCGACGCCGAACAGGGCGTTGGCCTGCTTCGACCGGATGTACGCCACGGGCGGGCCGGTGTCCGGTCCACCGGCCAGGTCGTCCAGGTCGGGTCCGCCGCGCAGCAGTCGGTAGAAGCCGGAGCCGACGGTGACCACCCTCGGGTCCCGATCCGGCCGGAAGAGGTCCAGCAGCAGGCCGGTCAGGGCGAAGTGGCCCAGGTGGTTGGTGGCGAACACGCTCTCGTACCCCTGGGCGGACCGCTCGTGTCCCGGCTTGCCGATCCCGGCGTTGTTGAGCAGCAGGTCGACCTGTCGGCCCTCGGCGCGCAGCTCGGCGGCGAACTCGCGGACCGAGTCGAGGTCGGCCAGGTCGAGTCGGCGTACCACCAGGTCACCGGCGATGCCGGCGCGGGCCTGCTCGGCCTTGGCGGGGTCGCGTACGGCCATGATCACGGTCGCGCCTCGGGCGGCGAGCTGCCCGGCGGCGACCAGGCCGAGACCGCTGCTGGCCCCGGTGACGACCGCCGTCCGGCCGCGCTGGTCGGGGATGTCGTCGAACGTCCAGGAAACGGGCATGAGGCACCTCCGGTCGATCGCAGCGGATGAACTATCCGCTGCCGTGGTGTCGACCGTAGCACGGAGCGGATAAGTAATCCGCTCGGATGCGGATGGATTATCCTCGTGCTGTGTCCACCGACCCGTCGACCAACGCCGAGCCCCTGCGTGCCGACTCGGCCCGGGTGCGTGCCCGGATGCTCCGCGCAGCCCGGGAACGGCTGGCCGCCGGTGACGTGGAGTTGCCGATGAACGCGATCGCCAAGGCGGCCGGCGTCGGCGTCGGAACCGTCTATCGGCACTTCCCCAGCCGACTGGCCCTGCTGGAGGCGCTGGCCGCCGACCGGTTCACCCAACTCGTCGACGCGGCCGAACAGGCCGCCGCCGGGCCGGACGTCGACGCCGAGATGGCCCGGCTGCTCCGGGTCGCACTCGATCATCAGCTCGGTGACCCGGCGCTCGCCGCCGTCCTGGCCGAGCCCGAGGCCGCCCGCCCAGAAATGAGAGAACTGGGCCGGGCGCTGACCACGGCGGTGGACCGACTGCTGCACCGCGCCCGCGCCGCCGGTGCCATCCGCCCGGAGATCACCGCTGACGACCTGCGGGCGCTGTTCTGCGGCCTCCAGCACGCGGTCACGGTCAGCGGCGACGCCGACCGGGACCGGTACGTCGAGATCCTGCTCCGGGGACTACGCGCCTGACGGCTCGGCGCGGGCCGTGGGCGGGTCGGCGAGGAAGGACTCGACGGCGGTGACGAAGGCGTCGGGTGCCTGCGCGTGTACGTGGTGGCCGGTCGGAATGGTGACCAGACTGCCGGCGGGGAGGCTGTCGGCCATCTGCGCCATCGGCTCCTGGGGCAGGTGGCTGCCCGGCCCGCCGGCCAGCACCAGCGTGGGCACCGGGAGGCGGGCCAACGCCGACCAGCGGGCCGGGTCGGGAGCGTTCAACTCCGCCAGCACCGACGGACGTACCTCCCGGTCGTAGTACGGCGCGCTGTCCGGCAGGTCGGTGGGAACGATGATCCCGAGCGGCACCGGCGGCGGGCACTCCTCCAGCACCAGGGCGAGCACCCGCTCCGGTGCCCGCTCGGCGGCCAGCAGTGCCACGGCGGCACCCAACGAATGCCCGACCAGGACCACCTGTTCCAGGGCCAGCCGGTCGAGAAACGCCAGCAGGTCATCACGCAGCACGGTGAGCGAATACGGCCCGACCTGGTCGCTGCGTCCCATCCCCCGCAGATCGGGCAGGTGGACGGTGCGGTGCCGGGCGAACGTCGGTGCCAGCGCGTCCCAGGTGGTCCCGTCGCCCCCGCCACCATGCACCAGCACCATCGGCGGCGCGGCCTCCGTGCCCGGCCCGCCCTCGATGCTGCGGTACGCCAGCCGACCCCACCCCATGTCCACCGACCGGTACGCCAGCATGGCGGAAGCCTACGGCGGCGTTCCCGGGTCCGCTGTCCCTGCGGAGGCGGCGCCGCAGCGCTTGGAGGACACCCTCTTCCGCCCCGATCGCCGGACCGCCACGGGTGCCGGTGCGGTCCGCAGTCCGGCCGGTGGGACGAAGATGGCCCGGCGGTCGACCGCATCACCTGCGGCATTCAACTCGTACCCCGCCAACCAGATCCACCCGTCGTACGTGGTCCAGTTCAGGACCCGGATCACGCGGCTGTCGGAACTGCACGCCGGCCTCACGTCCCACACGGAGCAGATCGCCGGGGCAGGGTGTGGTCAGGTCAGCCATCCGAGGAACCTCCGGCGGAGGCTTTCCGTGGGCACCCAGCTCAGATCCTCGGCGGCTGACAGCATGTACGAACCCAGGTAAAGGGTCAGGCAGGTGCGTGCTGCGCCGTACACGCGGTGTGGCGGAAGTCCACACGGAGCGACAGCAACGGTGGTGCGTGCGTCGAGGTGGCAGGCAACCTACCCGGCGTGGTCGGGGTCCGACAGCAAGGACCGGCAGGCCCCCTGCTGTCCTTCACGACCGACCAGTGGATCGGCTTCGTCCAGGGCGTCAGGGACGGGACGCTCGACGCCTGAGCGTCCACCGTCAGCGGGCGTTTCGCGGGCAACCGAGGTGGAACACCGCCGTGCTTTCATTGGCCCATGGCGAACCCGGTGATTCTCTCCGTCGACGACGACCCGGCGGTGTCGCGGGCCGTCTCCCGGGACCTGCGGCGTCGCTACGGCGACCGGTACCGGGTGGTGCGCGCCAACGCCGGCCCGGAGGCGCTGGAGGCGCTACGGGAGATCAAACTGCGCGGTGAGCAGGTGGCCCTGCTGCTGGCCGACTACCGGATGCCGGAGATGACCGGGATCGAGTTCCTGGAAGCGGCGATGGACCTGTTCCCGGCGGCCCGCCGGGTGCTGCTGACCGCGTACGCGGACACCGGCGCGGCGATCGACGCGATTAACCTGGTCGACCTCGATCACTACCTGCTCAAGCCCTGGCACCCGCCGGAGGAGAAGCTCTATCCGGTGGTCGACTCGCTCCTGGACGCGTGGTCGGCCAGCCCGATCGCGGCGGCCACCGAGATCCGCGTGGTCGGGCACCGGTGGTCCGCCGAGTCCTTCGCGATCCGTGACTTCCTCGCCCGCAACCTGGTGCCGTACCGCTGGCTGCTGGTGGACGACCCGGAGGGGGCGCGGCTGCTCGCGGCGGCGGGGGTGACCGAGGCGGACGTCCCGCTGGTGGTCACCGGCGACGGCAAGACGCTGGTGGCTCCGGCGGAGGCGGAGCTGGCCGGGCTGATCGGCCTGACCGTCACCCCGGCGGCGGACTTCTACGACCTGATCGTGGTCGGTGGTGGCCCGGCCGGGCTGGGCGCGGCGGTGTACGGCGCGTCCGAGGGGCTGCGAACGGTGCTGGTCGAGCGGCTGGCCACCGGTGGGCAGGCCGGACAGAGCAGCCGGATCGAGAACTACCTCGGCTTCCCCGACGGCGTCTCCGGCGCGCAGCTCACCGACCGGGCCCGTCGGCAGGCGCTCAAGTTCGGCGCCGAGCTGCTCAGCACCCGCGAGGTGGTCGGCCTGGACGAGGCCGGCTCGGCCCGGGTGCTGCGGTTCAGCGACGGCCAGAGCCTGGCCGCGCACTCGGTGGTGCTGGCCACCGGCGTGTCGTACCGGATGCTGGCGGCGCCCGGCCTGGACGACTTCACCGGCAGGGGGGTCTTCTACGGCTCGGCCGCCAGCGAGGCACCGAGCTGCGTCGGCGCGGACGTCTACATCGTCGGCGGGGCCAACTCCGCAGGGCAGGCGGCGGTCTACTTCTCCCGGTACGCACAGCGCGTGCACCTGCTGATCCGGGGTGCCGACCTGACCGCCTCGATGTCGCAGTACCTGATCGAGCAACTCGGCCGCATCGAGCAGGTGATCGTGCACCCGCACACCGAGGTGGCCGCCGCCGCCGGAGACGAACACCTGCAACGACTGACGCTGCGCGACACCCGCACCGGCGAGCAGCGGGACGTGGACACCTCCTGGCTGTTCGTGTTCATCGGCGCGGAACCGCGTACCGGCTGGTTGGACGGCACGGTGGTCCGCGACCAGCGGGGCTTCGTGGTCACCGGGCCGGACCTGGTCCCCGGCGGACGTCGGCCGCCCGGCTGGTCGCTGCCGCGCGACCCGTACCACCTGGAGGCGAGCCTGCCGGGCGTCTTCGCCGCCGGTGACGTCCGCGCCGCGTCGGTGAAGCGGGTGGCCTCGGCGGTCGGCGAGGGCGCGATGGCGGTATCCCTGGTGCACCGTTACCTGGAGGCGCAATGACCACCGACGGCCCGGAGCCGCAGCGGTTGACAGTCGAGGAACTGCGGACGCTGTTCCTGTTCGAGTCGCTGGACGCCGAGCAGTTGGCGTTCCTGGCCGGTCAGGGGCGGGTCGAGCGGCGGGCGGCAGGTGAGCTGGTCTACGGGGAGAGCGACCCGGCGGAGTGCTTCTTCGTCCTGCTCGACGGCACGGTACGCCTCTGCCGCATGGTGCACGGTGACGAGGTGGAGATCAGCCGCACCTCGCAGCGCGGCGCGTACGGCGGTGCCACCCAGGCGTACGTGGGCGACGCCCGGCTGTATCGCAACAGCATGTGGGCGCTGACCGACGCGGAGTTCTTCGTGCTGCCGGCGGAGAAGTTCGCGCACGCGGTGCGGTCCTGGTTCCCGATGGCGATGCACCTGTTGGAGGGCATGTTCATCGGCATGCGGGACACCCAGACGCTGATCGGTGAGCGGGAGCGGCTGCTGGCCCTCGGCTCGCTGTCGGCCGGGCTCACCCACGAGCTGAACAATCCGGCGAGCGCGGCGGTGCGCGCCACCTCCAGCCTGCGCGAGCGGATCGCCGCGATGCGGCACAAGCTGGCGTTGATCGCCGACGGCCGGATCGACGGCCGACGGTTGCACGCCCTCGTCGCCCTCCAGGAGGAGGCGGCCGAACGGGCGGCGAAAGCCACGCCACTTCCCGCCCTCGCCGCCACCGACGCCGAGGACGCGCTGACCGACTGGTTCGACGAGCAGGGCTTCACCTCCGGCTGGCAGTTGGCGGAGACGCTGGTCAGCGCCGGGCTGGACGTCGACTGGCTGGAGCGGGTCCGGGTGGCGGTCGGGCCGGAGGACGTCGAGGCGGCGGTGCGCTGGCTGACCTACGCGGTGGAGACCGAGCTGCTGATGGCGGAGATCGCCGACGCGGCCATCCGAATCTCCACGCTGGTCGGGGCCGCCAAGCAGTACTCCCAGCTCGACCGGGCGCCGTACCAGGTGGTGGACGTGCACGAACTGCTCGACGCCACGCTGGTGATGTTCAAGGCGAAGGTCCCGGCCGGGGTACGGGTGGTCCGGGAGTACGACCGGAGCCTGCCGGCCATCCCGGCGTACGCGGCCGAGCTGAACCAGGTGTGGAGCAACCTGATCGACAACGCCCTCGGCGCGATGCCCGACGGCGGCACGCTGACCGTCCGCACCGGCCTGGTCAACGACCAGTTGGCCGTCGACATCGTGGACACCGGACCGGGTATCCCGGCGGAGATCCGGCCGCGCATCTTCGAGCCGTTCTTCACCACCAAGCCGGTCGGCGAGGGCACCGGGCTGGGGCTGGACATCTCGTACCGGATCGTGGTCAACAAGCACCACGGCGACATCCGGGTGACGAGCACGCCCGGCGACACGGTCTTCCGGGTGTTGCTGCCGACCGACCTGGAGTCGCCGCCGACCGGCTGACCCGGCACCCCGCCTGGCGGACGCCGCGTGGCCGGTCAGCCGACGGTGGTCTTGCGGCCCTCGGCCCGGCCCTCTTCACGGGCGGTGGCGAGCATCTGCGCGAGTCGCCGCCGACGGCGCCGACGGACGACGACCACGACGACCACGAGCGCGACGACGGCGAGCAGGAGCACGAGCTGCGCCCAGGGCACGCTCCACGTGGTGACGCTGGTCGAGGCGGGACGGATCACCGCGCCGGTCGCGTCGCCGCCGAGCACGGCGGGGGTGAGGTCGACGGTGGTCCGCATCCGGCCCAACCCCCACACCCCGTCGACGCGGGCCTCGAACGTCTTCTGGCCGCCCGGCAGGATCTCGTCGACCTCGGTCGGGGTCTGCCGCCCGGCCAGGCCGAACAGTTCGCGGACGGTCACCTCGCCGCCGCCGGTCACCGCGACGTTGCCGTTGTTGGTGGCGGTGTAGCTGACCTGGACCGTGCCGCCGGAGAACGGGTTCCACGAGGGCGTGTAGGTGGCGGTGAGCCCGTCGACCGCCAGGCTGGCGGTGATCGTGCCGCTGGCGCGCATCATCACCCGGAAGCCGACCCGGCTCTCCACGGCGACCGTGCCGCCGGTGCTGGTGACGGTCGCCGCGATGCCCGCCGGGTGGTCGCCCGGGGTGGCGTTCTCCGGCACGGTGATGGTGAACGGCACCACCTTCGTCTGCTTGGCGCCGACGGTGACCTGCTCCTGCACCTCGATCCAGGTGCCGCCGTCCACCGACGTCTCGTTCGAGGGCAGCATGTTGAAGCGGCCCTTGTCGGTGAGGTAGCCGTCGGCTGCCTTGAGGGAGAAGACCACGGAGGAGTCGCTGAAGTTGCGGACCGCCAGGTGTTCGGTCATGACCTGCCCGGGGTCGAGGGTGTGCTCGATCCACCGCCGTCCGTCCGGGCCGTTGCGGTCGGCCGGCTGCACCGCCCAGGTGACGGTCGGGGTGGTCGGCTCCGCCATCGCACCGGCCGGCGCGATCGGCGTGGCGACGAGCACCACGGCCAGCACGGCGAGCAGCCGTGACAGCGTTCGCGGCGGCGAGGTTCGGAACATGGCGGGATCCTTCGGCGGTAGGGGTGCGGCCGGGGGAGCCGCCCGAGGCGGCTCCCCCGACCAGGGCATTACTCGAACAGGGAGAGGGTCAGCGTCGAGGTGTACGACCCGGCGGCCACGTCGGCCGGGGTACGCAGGAACAGCCCGGCGTTGACCGAGTACGCGTCACCGGCGACCGCGCCCGAGTCGAACGTGGAGACCAGCAGCTCCTGGTCGGTGAGGCCGACGTTGTTGCCCGGCTGGGTCGGCTCGTCCAGCACGGTGACGACCTCCTCGCCCTCGCTGACCAGGCCGGTGTCGCCACCGTCGATCAGGCGCGGCTTCCAGCCCAGGTGTCCGGCGCTGATCGGGTCCTGGCCGCTGCTGCCGACGAAGTTGGTCGCGCTGCCCAGCACCGCCCAGGCGGAGCCCTCGGGCACCTCGTCGGCGGTCCGGGTGTCGGTGACGGTGACCGTCGGCAGGGTGCCGGTGAACTGACGGACCAGCAGGGTCGAGCCGTCCTCGGTCAGCGCCACCGAGTTGCCCGCGATGGACATGGCGAGCACGCCCGGTTCCTTGACCTCTTCGATGTCGACGGTGACGCGGACGTCGGTGCTGTCCACCGGCTCGGCCAGCGCCGGCGACGCCAGCGCCACCGACCCGGCCAGCAGCGCACCGGCGGCAGCCGCCGCGATCAGGCGCTTGTGGTTCCTTGTGTGCATTCGATGCTCCGTTTGGTGCTCATGTCTGTCGAACGGGGGATGGTGCGGTGGCGGCACCCGCAGGCACCGCCACCGCGAGACAACTAACCGCAGGTGAGAGCGGGGAACGGCGCCTCGACCTCGGTGGTGACGGGCTGGCCGTTGACGGTACCGGTGACCTTGACCGTCGACGTACCGGCCGCCACCGTCTTGGCCCGGGTGTTGAACGCCTGGAAGGCGGTCTTGCCCGGAGCCACATCGGTGACCTTGCGCGAGCCGTACGGGGTGACCAGCTCGATGGTGAGTGCCACGTCGTCGGCGTTCTGGGCGCTGACCGAGACGTACGCGTTGGTGCCGATGCACTGGCTGCGGGCCTGCACCGTGACGTCCCACTCCGGGTCGCCCTGCCCGACGGTCGAGCGCGGCGTGGTGTCCGCGGTGACCGGCGAGTTGGCGGCGAGGTAGTTCGTCAGCATGGTGAGGTCGTTGTCGCCGGTGGTGACCCGGTCGGTGCCCCCACCGAGGGTGGTGAAGTTGTCCCCACCGGCGGCGAGGAACGAGTTCACCGTGACCCGGTAGGTGGCGGCCGGGTCGATCGGCGCGCCGTTGAGCTGCATCGAGGTGATCCGCGAGCCCTGCGCGGCGGCCGGGTCGTAGGTGTAACTGAAGCCCTTCGACACGCCCAGCCAGAGCAGCGGACGGGACGCGCCCGCCGGCTGCCACTGCTGCTCCAGCACCTGCTTGATCTCGGCACCGGTGTAGGACTTGGTGACCACGTCGTTGGAGAACGGCTGGACCGAGAACGCGTCGGCGTAGCTCACCGTGCCGTCGGTCCGGTACAGCAGGTCGGCCCGCAGACCGCCCGGGTTCATGAACGCGATCTGCGCCCCGCCCCGGCCGGCGTCAGCGGTGCCGGCGAGCTGCACGTCGGCGATGAAGTTGCCCAGCGCCGACTCCTTGCCCCGGTCCTCGTTGCCGCCGGTGTAGGCCCGCCGGATGTCGGCGGTGATCTCACCGAGCTTGCGCTGACCCAGCTCCTCCGCCCGGACCTTCGCGGCGGCCACGATGTCGGCCACCGCCGGGTCCTGCGGCGCACCGACCACGTCGACGAGCGAGGCGTCGGCGGCGGTGACCGAGCCCGACTGCGGGTCGAAGGTCAGCGTGACCTTGCCCAGCCGCTTGCCGTAGTCCTCGGCCTGGACCACCGGACGCAGCTTGTCGGTGCCCGGGACCGGGACCTCGAAGGCGTACGGCTGGTGGGTGTGGCCGCTGAAGATGGCGTCGATGGTGGCGTCGACCCGGGTGAACTTGCCGAAGACCGGGTCGTTCGCCAGGGCCTCGGGGGAGTCGATGTTCTCCGTGGCGGCGCCCTCGTGCGCGAGCAGCACCACCACGTCGGCCTCACCGTTGTCCGGGTTGCCGTCCTTGAGCTGGGCGGCGACCAGGTTGGCCTCGGCCACCGGATCCCGGAACGTCAGGCCCGCGATGCCGTCCGGGCTGACCAGCGACGCGGTCTGCTCGGTGACCACGCCGACGAAGCCGACCTTGACCCCACCGATGGTATTGACCGAGTACGCGGGCAGCGCCCGGGAGTCGCCCCGGTACACGTTGGCGCCCAGGATCGGGAAGTCGGCCCGCTCCATCACCCGGTCGGTCAGGTCGGTCATGCCCTTGTCGAACTCGTGGTTGCCCACCGCCGACACGGTCAGCCCGGCCTGGTTGAGGAAGTCGATCGTCGGGTTGTCGTCGTCGATCGCCGAGATGAAGGTCGACGCGCCGATGTTGTCACCGGCGGAGACGAAGGCGGTGTTCGGGTTCTGCGCCCGGAGCTGGTCGACCAGACCGGCGAGCTGGGCGGCACCGCCGACCGGCTGACCGTTCACGGTGGCCGGGGACTCCAGCCGACCGTGGAAGTCGTTGATGGTCAGCAGTTGCAGGTCCACCGGGGCGGCCCCGGTGTTGAGCCCGACGATCAGCGGATTGTGGTCGCTGGCCCGGTACGGGTCCGGTGCGAAGAACGAGGCCAGGCCGTCGTACTGGAAGGCGTACGACTCGACCGCGTTGGTCTGCCAGACGTCCACGCCGGTCACCCGGTCCGCCAGCGACGGCGAGGCCAGGGCGTGGTCCAGCGAACCGGACTCGCCACCGAAGACGTAGCTCGTCTTGCCGGTGTCGTTCAGGTTGGCGTACTGCTTGCCGTAGAGGACCTGCATCGGGTCCTCGTGGGTGTACGAGTTGAAGTCACCCAGCAGCAGCACCTTGTCGGTGCCGCTGTCGGTCTTGACCCGGTCCACGAAGGTCGCCAGCGCGGTGGCCTGCCGGACCCGGTCGCCGTTCCAGCCGCCCTGACCGTCCCCGGCGTCGGCGTTGTCGCCGGAACCGGCGCCGCTCTTGGACTTGAAGTGGTTGACCACCACGGTGAAGTCGAGCGGCCCGGCGGTGAAGGTCTGCGCCAGCGGCTCGCGGGCGTTGAACCAGACCGACTCGTCGTTCACCGAACGGGACGGACCCTTCGGCTGGGTCTTGGCCGGCTTGAAGATGATCGCGGTGGTGATGACGTCCTGCTGGGCGGCGCCCGGCAGCTCGGTCGGGGTGCGGACGTAGTCCCAGGTGCCCGCGCCGTCCTCGGTGTTCAGGGCGGCTACCAGGCGCTTGAGCGCCTGCTGCGGGTCGTTGGTGTTGAACCGGACCGAGTTCTCGATCTCCTGGAGCGCGACCACGTCGGCGTCCAGCGCGCTGATCGCCGAGACGATCTTCGCCTCCTGCTTGACCAGTGCCGCCTCGTTCGCGGCACCGCGTGCGTCTCCGCCGAAGTGGACGAAGTAGTTCAGCACGTTGAAGCTGGCCACCCGCAGGTCACCGCCGACGTTGACCGGAGCGGCGGTACGCGGGTTGGTGGACTTGAAGGTGGTCCGGGCGGCCGGCGGGGTGTCGGCGTCGACCGGACGGGTCGGCTGTAGACGCCACTCGTTGAAGGCGTACGACAGCACCGACGGACCGAACGCCTCGACCGAGTCGCCGACCCGCAGCGGGGCGGCCGGGGAGACGTACGGCGGGAGCAGCCCGGCGTTGGCCAGGTTGGTGGTCTTGCCGTCGTCGACCAGCAGTCGGCGCGCCTTGTTGTCGGCGGCGAGCTGGAGGGCCGCCTCCGAGCCGGGGCGGGCCTTGTCGGTGGGGGTGGCGGCGGGCTTGTCACCGGCGGTGAGGACGACCTCGCCGAACCGGTTGGTGTTGTAGACCTCGGAGACGGCGTACGCGCCGACCGGGGCGACCAGCATCGACTCGACCGACTCGCGGGCGCCGTCGCTCAGCGGCAGCTCGACCGGGACCGGGGCGGGCAGCGGTGCGTCCTGCTCGCAGACCTGGACGTCGCTCTTGGCGCCGATGGTGAGCTGGGTGAGGCCGTTGAACTCGCTCGCGGTGCCGCTGACCCGGATCCGGTCGCCGATCGCGACCGACGGGTGGTTGGCGGTGTTCGTGGTCAGGTAGACGAAGACCGCGTCCGAGGCGGTCCCGGCGGCGACGGTGCGCTCCCCGCCGCTGCCCGCCGTCTGCACGTAGACGCCGTTGTAGCCACCGGTGCGGTGGTCGGCGGTGACGATGCCCTCGACGGTGACCCGGGTGCCGGCCAGCGGCGTGGCGTCACCGGTGCCCTGGACCTCGGCGATGGTGCGGTCGACCGTGATGGTGCAGCCCAGCGGCGGATCCGGGTCCGGATCGGGGCCGGGGCCGGAGCCGCTGTTGCGCACCCCGAAGCTGTTCGGTGCCGGGGGCCGCCAGGTGCCGTCGATCTTCTGAAGGGAGTGACCGACCGGTGTGGAGCCCGTCTCCTCCACACCGATGTCGACACCGGTCCGGCCGTTCGCCGGGCCGCCGACCGCGGTGAAGGTGCCCTCGTAGGTGAGGAACTCGGCGACCCCGCCGTCGGGCTTGACCAGCGCGACGCCGTCGGGCGCGCCGTTCTGGATGCCGTCGGCCGGGTACGACGCGACGACGACACCCGCCGCCGGGACGGCGCCGCTGAGCGTCCTGGTGTTGTACGGCGCCCCGTTGGCACCGTTGTAGAGGACGATCTGCCAACCGCTCAGGTCGAAGCCGACCGGCGCCTCGATCTCGATCGCCTCGCCGACGTCCGCGCCGACGTTGTCGTAGTGGATCTCACTGATGAACGGCGTCGTGGGCACCGGGTCGGCGAACGCGGCGGTGCCACTGGAGAGGGTGAGCGCGGCGGCGGTGACCAGTACGCCCGGGATTGTGAGTAGTCGTGTACTTCTTCTTCGCTGCATGTGCGCGGCCTCCGAGGGTTAGACCTCGGGAGGATAAGCGCCGCCGGTGTCCGTACGGGAGCCACCAGATGTACTAAAGCAGGGGAAAGTCGGTGGCGTGGACCACCGGCCTGGCCTGCCGGGATCGCCGGTTCCGCGCTACCGCGAGCGCTGTCGTGCCCGGCGTCGACGCGCTCGACTTCGTCAAGGTGCCTGCCGATGCCCTCCGCACCGGCCCAACGCATACCGGTCAGGCGACCGGCGAGAGTCGAACGCGCGGGGTGGCGCACTCGCGGGCGAAGATGCGCAGCAGGACGGGCAGGTGGAAACGCTGCCCGGTGCCGTCCGAGTCGACCGGCACCAGCAGGTTGTGCGCGACCAGGTCCTCCACCACCCGGTTGGCCAGCGGTCGGGGCAGGTGCAGGATGTCGCCGGCACTGGACTGCGTGATCAGTGAGTCACTGCTGGCCAGCGTGTTGAGCGCGGCCCGCGTCTGGGGTGTGAGCGCCTGGTAGCTGCCGGAGAGACTGTGCCGGACCGAGATGTCCCCGACCACGAGCTCTTCCAGCCGGTTCTCCTCCTGCTCCAACTGTTCCGCGAAGCTGGGCAGCGCGATGCCGGGCTGGGCGGCGATCCGGCTCCCCACGATCCGCAGCGCCAACGGCAACTCGTCGCAGGCCGCCGCGATTCGGCCGAACACCTCCGGCTGCTCGCGTACCCGCTGCTCACCGGCGATGGTCGCGAGCAGTAGCACCGCGTCGCCCCGGCTCAGCGACCCGAGGTTCAGTCGCCATCCCACGTCGAGGTCGAGCAGGCGGTGCCGACTGGTGATCAGCACCAGACTGCGGCCCGCACCCGGGAGCAGGGGCCGGACCTGCTGGGCACACTCGACGTCGTCGATGATCAGCAGTAGTCGCCGATCGGCGAGCGTGCATCGCAGCACTGCGGCGCGTTCGCGGACGTCCTCGGGTACGTCGGTCAGCGCGACGCCGAGTTCGACGAGCAGTTCCCGCATCAGGTCGGCGGTGCTCCGGGGCGTACCGGCGGCGTGGTCGAAGCTGACGAAGAGTTGCCCGTCGGGAAAGAGTTCGGCCAGCTCGTAGCCGCTGGCCACGGCGAAGCTGGACTTGCCGACGCCCGGTGCCCCGGTGACCAGCACGACGGCCGCGTGCTCGTCGGTGCCGACGGTGTCCGCGATGGCGCGTAGCTGTCCGGCCGCGGCATCCCGTCCGACGAGGCGGGGCGGCTTCATCGGCAGGGCCCGCCGACCGGCCGGCGGATCGGGGACGGTCGGCGGCGGTGTTCCGCTCCCGAGGACCGCCGTCCGACCGCCGGGCGACCGGACCTCGGTCGAGTCGGCGTCGAGCGCGAGCTGGAGTGCCCCCTGGAGGGGTGGACCCGGATCGATCCCCAGTTCGTCGACGATCACCCGCCGTGCCTCCTGGTAGGCGGCGAGCGCCTCCGCGACCCGGCCTTCGAGCGTGAGCGCGACGACCAGTTGGGCCTGTCGCGGCTCGTCGAGCGGCTCCTCGGCCACCATCTGCCGCAACTGCGGGATGACCGCTGCGGGTTGCCCGAGTCGCAGCCGTACGTCGATCAGCGCGGTCACCGCCCCCCGGCGTTGTTCCTGGAGCGCCACGGCGAACGCGGTGACGTCGGTGCCGAGGTCCGGCAGATCCTCCAGCGGTCGACCGTGCCACTCGTCGAGGGCCTTGCCGAGCATGTCGACGGCGGTGTCCAGACGGTCCTCCCGGGCCGCCCGATGTCCCTGGTCGACGAATCGCAGGAATCGCAACAGGTCGAGTTCGTCCTCCTCGACCCGCAACTGGTAACCGGTGCCGTCGCGGACCAGTCGGTCGGCCGAGTCCCCGACCCGGTGCAGGAGCTGCCGCAGCCGGTGCACGTACGTGCGGACGTTGTGCAGCGCCGAGGCGGGCGGGGAGGTCGGCCAGATACCGTCGATGAGGCGATCGGTGGCCACCGTCCGGCCGGGGTTCATCAGCAGGATGGAGAGCAGAGACCGGGGTTTCGCTCCGTTGATCGGAAGTGGACCAGCCTCGGTGGCCAATGTCAACGGGCCGAGCACATTGAACTGCATCGAATTCTCTCCCCCTGCAGGACATCGCCGGTGAGCGATTTCTTCAATTCGCAATCCCCGCCGGGAGGGAGTAGTAACACGGCCACCAGATGATGAAAACAGTCACCGATCGGGCTTTGTCACACCGCAAACGGACACCGCCGCGCTGGCCTGGTACGCAGCGTCGAGCACCGCCGCCGCATCCGCCGTGCCCGCCCCGGTGGACCGTCCGGTGCGTACCAGGTCCACGAAGTCCTCCGCCTGACGGGCCAACGCGGCGTACATCGTGGCGTCACCGTCGGCCGGGTCGAGGAAGGCCAGGCGTACGTGGTCACGGGTGCCGAAGACCTCCACGCTCGCCATGTCCCCGCCCCGGTGGTGCCGCCCCAACGACACGAGCGCGGTGGCACCGTCGGAGAGGCCCAGCAACGCCTGGGCGCTGTCCACGTCGTGCCCGCGTACCGCCGGATCGGTCACCGGCCCGGCGGCCTGACCGGCGACCCGGACCACCCGCTGCCCGGTCAACCACTGGATCTGGTCGAACTCGTGCACTCCCATGTCGACGAAGATGCCGCCGCTGCCGGTGCGGAAGGCCGCCCCCGGCGGCTCACCGTCCCACTGCAACGCCGCCACGAAGAGGATCTCGCCCAGCTCACCGGCCGCGATCCGGTCCCGTAGCTCGCCCAGCGCGGGCACGAAACGGCGCCAGTAGGCCACCTGGAACGGGATACCCGCCGCACCGGCCACCCGGCCCGCCTCCCGCGCGTCGGCGGCGGTCAGCCCGGCCGGCTTCTCGCACAGCACCGGCAGTCCGGCCTTGGCCGCGGTGGCGATCAGCGCGCCGTGCCGACCGGTCGGCGCCGTCACCAGCAGACCGTCGGGCACGGTCTCGGCGAGCAGGTCCTCGACCGAGGCGTACGTCGGCAGCCCGGCGACCGCCGCCCGGGCCGCCGGCACCGGATCGACCACTGCGGTGACCGCCACCGTCCGGTTGCCGCTGAGCGCGCGCAGGTGGTGCCGGCCCATCCGGCCGGCACCCACCAACGCGAGTCGGAAATCAGGACTGCTGGTCATCTCGCCACTCCTCCTCGTCGGGGCGTTCGTCTCCGGTCGGGCCGAGCCAGTCCGTCAGCGCCGCCACCACCGCAGGTGCGCCGGTGGCGAAGACGCGGCGTCCCGCCCGCCGCCAACGCCGACTCGTACCGCCGGTCGCCTCGATCAGGGCGGTACCGGCGGCGATGTCCCACGGCGCCGGGTCGAAACTGACGAAGGCGTCCAGCTCACCGGTGGCCACAGCCGCCAGGTCGCAGACGGTCGAGCCCGAGTTCCGCAGGTCGGCGACGTGGGGCGCGACCAGACTCAGCAACCGGTACGCCTGACGGCGCGGACCGGCCGTGTTGGGGACCGCGAACGCGACCAACGCGTGGCCCGGCACCGACGTCCGGTCCACCGTCACCGGGACGTCCCGGCCGTCGCGCACCTCGCCACCACCGAGCACCAGACAGGCGCCCGTGGCCGGTTGGAGGATGGTGGCGGCCACCACCCGACCGCCGTCGCCCGTGCCCCGCCCGTCGGCCCCGCCGGTGTCGCCCCGGTCCGCCGCGACGGCGATGCTGACGGCGTAGCGGCTCAGGCCGTGACTGAAGTTCAGCGTGCCGTCGAGCGGGTCGACGATCCAGCGCAGGCCCGAGCAGCCCGTGGTCAACCCGGACTCCTCGGCCAGCACCGCGTCCTGCGGCCGGGATCGGGCGATCAGACCCAGGATGGCCCGCTCGCTGGCGTGGTCCGCGGTGGTGACCGGGTTCTGGGCCGCGCCGCCCTTGTAGGACAACCGCACCCCCCGGTCGCACACCTCGCGGATCGCGTCCGCCCCCGCCCGCGCCGCACGGACGCTGAGATTCCGCAGATCAGTAGGAGCCGCCCCGACGCTCATGCCGCCCCTCCGCTGCGCTGCGGGCCGGCATTTGTGCTGGGCCTGATGGTTCGCTCGCTGTGCTCGCTCATGCCGTCCCTCCGCTGCGCTGCGGGCCAGCATTTGTGCTGGGCCTGATGATTCGCTCGCTGTGCTCGCTCATGCCGCCCCTCCGCTGCGCTGCGGGCCAGCATTTGTGCTGGGCCTGATGGTTCGCTCGCTGTGCTCGCTCATGCCGCCCCTCCGCTGCTCACTCCGTCGGCTACGCGGGCGTAGTGGCCGTCCACGAAGAGCAGGGGCGGCTTCGGGCGCAGCAGGCCCGACGACCGGACGACACCCATCAGCACCATGTGGTCACCGGCCGGATCGGTCCGGACGGCCTCGCAGCCGAAGTACGCGACCCCGTCGGTGAGCAGCGGGCATCCGGTGGTCCGTTCCGGACCGGTCGGGACGTCCGCGAAGCCCTCGGTTCCCGCCGGTCGCCCGTGCGAGGCGAACCAGGCCGCCTCGGCGCGCTGGTCGTCGGCGAGCACCGTGATCGCGAACCGGCCGGTCCGGCGCACCGCGTGCAGCAGTCGGCAGTCGTGCTTGAGGCAGATCAACAGCATCCGGGGGTCCAGCGACACGGTGGTGAACGAGTTGACGGTCATGCCGACCGGCCCGTCCGAACCTCGTGCGGTGGCCACCGCCACACCCGTGGCGAAGCGGCCGGCGACCGACCGGAAACCCCGGTCGGTGTCGACCCGACGCGACACGTCGGTCATCACAACGCTCCTCTCGTCTCGCCGGCACCCGAGTCGACCAGGGCGGCTATCCGGCGTCGGTCGGTCTTGCCGTTGGCGTTCGTCGGCAGCGCGGGCACGTGGTGGACGCGGCTCGGCACCATGTATCCGGGCAGCCGGTCGGCACAGCTCCGCCGCAGCTCCCCACCGATCCCCTCGGTGCCGGTGTAGACGGCTTCCAGGCAGGTGCGCTCGCCCGCGCCGAGCGCCAGCACCACCGCGTCCTGCACCCCCGGGTGGCCGCGCAGGACCATCTCGATCTCGCCCAGCTCGATCCGGTAGCCGTGCATCTTCACCTGGTCGTCGAGGCGTCCGTGGTGGACCAGGACGCCGTCCTCGCGGCGGACCCGGTCACCGGTGCGGTAGTACCGCCACCCGTCGTGGGTGACGAAACGGTCGGTGTCGTCGGCCGGGTCGGCGTACCCGGTGAAGCACTGCGGTCCCCGGACGCAGAGTTCGCCGTCGTCGTCGACGATCTCGCCGGTCTCGGACCGCAGGATCGCGTCCAGGTGCGGGTACACCTCGCCGATCGGGACGGTCCCGTTCGAGGTGACCGGCCAGTCGGCGACCTCGGCGGGCAGTCGGTGACCGGTGCAGGTCACGGTCAGCTCGGTGGGGCCGTACAGGTTCTCCAGCACGCTGTTCGGGGCCGCCTCGGCCCAGGCCCGCGCCTGTTCCAGAGTCAACGGTTCACCGGCGAACAGGCTGTACCGCAGGCCCGGCATGGCACCCGGCGACAGCATCCGCATCCGGCGGGCCAGGGACACGACCGACGGCACCGAGAACCAGCCGGTGATGCCCCGGTCGTTGACGAAACGCACCGGGGTCAGCACCTCGTCGGGTTGCGGCACGACGAGCGTCGCCCCGCTGCCCCAGGCGACGAACATGTCGAAGACGGACGGGTCGAAGGTCAGGTCGAAGTTCTGCGACAGCCGGTCACCGGGCCCGATCGGATACCGGTCGAGGCAGTACGCGAGGTAGGCGTCGACGTTGCGGTGCCGGATCGGTACGCCCTTCGGACGGCCGGTCGAGCCCGAGGTGAACAGCGTGTACGCCACGTCGTCGGGGGTGCCCTCGGTCGGTGGCACGGGCGTGCCGTCCCGGGAGTCGTCGAGGCGTACCGGCACGGCACCGGTCCGGGCCGACAGGTCGGCGGCGACGGCGACACCCGTCTCGTCGACCACCACGACCTCGACCCCGCCGCCCCGGCACACCTGCACGTTGCGGTAGGCCGGGAAGGTGGGGTTGAGCGGCACCACGACCGCCCCGACGCGCAGCGCGGCCAGGTAGCCGACGTACGCGGGCAGGCTGCGGGCGGCCAACAGACCGACGGCGGCGGGCCGGCGGCCGTCCGGGTGGCAGAGCCGCCCGGCCAGGTGCGCGACGAGGTCGTCCAGCCGCCGGTACGTCACCGCCTCCGCGCCCACTTCGAGCGCGATCTCCTCCGGCGACCGCGCGACGCTGCGCTGGAACCACTGGTACAGACTCACGGCGTTGCTCCCTTCCTGTCGTCGATCGGTTCCCAGGCGCAGCTCCACGGCGTACCGCCGGTCGGCGGGAGCGTCCGCCAGCGCAGGTGCCGCCAGCACCCGTGCTCCTGGTCGGCGCCGACCGGTATCCGCCACGGCCGGAGACCCAGCCCATGCCCGGTGGCCTTGGCGCAGGACTCCTGCACGGTCCAGACCCGGGCCACCGTCGTGTCGCGGGTGGGCCGGTCGTGTCGCAACAGCGTGGCGGCGTCCTGCGGACAGCAGCGCCGCACCAGGGCGTCACCCACCGGGTACGGCTCCTGCACGTCCACCCCGACCGCGCCGCCTCGGGTGTGCACCGCCGCCGCGACCACCGCGCCCGAGTGCGCCAGGCTGACTTCGAGATCCGGGCGGCCCGGCAGGTACGGCTGCCCGCCCGCGCGACTGCCCACCGACAGGTGCCCGGTCCCGGCCGGGGCCACCGCACCGACCAGTGCGGTCAGCAGTCGCCGCGCGGCGACCCGCTCGGTGACCCGCCAGCGGGGCAGCCCCCGACCGGTGTCACCGGCGGGGCCCTCCGGCGTCTTCACAGCACCGGTCGGCGCGTAGGCGGCGAAGACCCCGTCGGGCAGCGCGACCGCCACCGCGCCCGGCATCCCGGGAAGCCGGTATCCGCTGCTCATGGCCCGCTCCCGAGCAGGTCGTCCGCGTGGTCGGCGAGACCGGCGAGCATCGTCCCGGTGGCACCACCGGCGATGCCGAACATGGCCGCCTCGGTACGCAGCGCCGCCTCGCCGCCGTCGCGGAACGCGTCCGCGCCGCGCAGGTGCACCGCCTCGGCCGTGATCGTCTCGGCCGTCTCGGCGGCGGCCACCTTGAGCACCATCCCGGTGGCGGTCGACGGGGGACCGGGTGGCCCGTCCAGCAGGGGCGCGCACAACGCGTCGAGTTGACGCAGGGCGACCAGGCAGCGGGCGTACCGGTCGCGGACCGCCGGGTGGTCCCAGAGCGTGCCGTCGGCGGCGGGCCGGGACCGTAGCCAGTCCCCGAGCCCGGTCATCAGTCGGCGGCAGAGCGCCCGGGACCAGAGGGCACCGGCCAGCCGTTCGACGCCGACCTGTCGGGCGAACCCGGCCAGCGCCCGACCGGGCCGACCGACCAGCGCACCAGGTTCCAGGGCCACGCCGTCGAACCGGAGGTGTCCCACTCCGGACCCGGCGAAGGCCCGCCCGGCGGACTCCACCGTCACCCCCGGCGTCGACCTCGGCACCAGCAGCCAACAGAAGCTGGTGAAGTGTCGGGGCTCGCGGTGCCGGGCGAGCACCAGGGCGGCGTCGCAGGTGGTCGCGTTGGTGATCCAGTCCTTGCGGCCGTCGACGGTCACCGCGTCGTCGCCGAGCTTGGTCCGGGTGGTGGCGTCGAGCAGGTCCGAGCCGGAGGCACCGGCGTCGGTGACGGCCAGCGCCACCACCGTCTCACCACGCACCATGCCGGCCACCGTGTCGGCGACCGGTCCGGTGGTGGCGGCCTCGGCCAGCAGCGGCAGCACGGTGGCCACCTGGACGCAGACCGAGAGGGTCACGCCCAGCGGGCTGTGGGCGTCCAACTCGGCCAACAGGGCCGCCAGTCGGCGCGGGTCCGGTTGGGTACCGCCGTCGGGGTAGAGGGCGGCGATGACACCGCCGGTGCCCAGTGCCCGCCACAGGGCCCGTGCGTCGGCGGTGTCCGCCCCCGCCAGCGCGGTGCGCAGCGCGGCGGTGAAGTCGGCGGTCGACTCAGGCAAGACGCACCCCCGGGTCACGCAGCGCCAGCGCCCCGTTGGCCAGCCGCAGCCGGTCGTTGCCGTAGTTGAGCGACGCCGACCGCAGGTCGCGGAAGGCGCGCTCCACCGCCAGCGGTGAGCCGGTGAGGTATCCGTGCCGCAGCCCGACCAGTTCGACCAGCTCGTGCACGGCGGCGAACGACTCGTCGGCGGCCCGGATCTTGAGCGTGTTGAGCAGCGACTGCACCGGCGCGGCGGACATGTCGGGTGCCGTGTCGACGACCGACACGGTGTGCCGCAGCACGGCGTTCGTGGCGTCGAGCCGGGTGCGTATCCCGGCCAGGCGCAGCAGCACCAGCTCCGACGAGGGGGCGAACTGCCGCCGTCCCGCCTCGCTGCGGGCGTGCCGCAGCACCCGCGAGTACGCGCCGGCCGCCGTGCCGAGCCACGCCGCCGCCCAGCCGATGTGGGCCAGCGGCGCGAACACCCGGGTGGCGATGTCGCGGAAGCCGCCGTGTTCGCCGACCACCTGCCACTGCGGCACCGCGCCGCGCAGACGCATCGGCACGCTGTGCGTGGCCCGCATGCCCAACGGCTGCCAACCACCGGTCACCTCGATCTCCACCTGGTCGCGGGCGGCGTAGACCAGGTCGACCTGGGTGGCCGACTCGGCCTGCGGTGCCAGTGTGGTGATCAGGAACGCGTCGGCGTACGGGCCGCCGGTGACGATCGGGGCCTGCCGGTCGACGCGCAGCATCTCCCCGTCCTGCTCCAGCCCCGACTCGGAGGTGAGCAGGTGACCGCCCTTGCCCGGCTCCGTGGTGACCGAGCCGAGGTACAGCTCGCCCCGCGCCACCGCCGGCAGCACCTCGGCGCGCAGCTTCTCCCCGGCGTACGCGGCGAGCGCCGCCACCTGCTGACAGTGCATCGTGAAGACCATCGCCACCGACATGTCCACCCGACCCAACGCCTCGGTGACGTCGACCATGTCGGTGAGCGTGCCGCCGGGCCCGCCCTCGGCGGTCGGCACCAGCAGCCCCAACAGCCGGGTGCGGCGCATCGCGTCCAGTGCCTCGGTGGGGAACGTGGCCGTGGCGTCGGCGGCCTCGGCGTGCGCGGCGGCGACCTCCACCACCGTGGTCACCGCCTCGGCGTACCCGGTCATCGGGCACCACCGCCCACCGGCGTCCGCAGCTCCTCGACCACGTGCCACAGCCCGCCCGCCGTGGCGAACGTCGAATCGACCAGTTTGTCGTCGGGAACGGCGACGCCGAAGGTGTCCTCGATGGCGAAGAGCAGCTCGATCTCCCGCATCGAGTCCAGGCCCAGGTCGCGCAGGCGGGACTCCTCGGTGATCTCCTTGTCTCCGGCGAACTTGAGGAACGGCCGGAGCATCTCGGTGAATTCGGCGTTCATGACGGTCACCTCTCGTCTCGTGGGTCGGTCGGGTCGGTCGGGTCGTCCGGTGCGGTGCCCGGCGTCCGGGTCAGCGTCAGCCGGGACGTCTCGACGACCTGCTCGCCGTCGCAGACGACCTCCAGCGGCGCCGGATGGCCGAGGAAGGCCAGCAGGCTCGCGGAGAGCCCGTACGCGCCGACGTTCGGCACGCTGAGCACGTCACCGGGGCGTACGTCGGGCAGCGTCGCGGCGCGGGCCCAGGTGTCCAGCGGGGTGCAGAGCGGACCGGCCACGATGGCCCCGGTCAGCGCCGACTCGTCGGCCGGATCGGTGGACCCGTCCGGGTGCAGGGCCGGGACCAGCGGCGGCAGTCGGCGCAGGCCGGACATTCCGCCGAGGTGGTTGATGCCGGACTCCAGCACGATCACGGGTGTGCCGTGCGAGTGCTTGACGTCCAGTACCCGGGTCAACAGGGACCCGGCGGTGGCGGTGAGGAAGCGACCGGACTCGAACGCGATCACCGGGTTCCCGTCCGGCCAGCCCGGGAAGAGGCCGTCCAGTGCCGTCCGGACCTGCGCGTCGAGCCCGGTCAGGTCGGCGTTGTGCCCGGCGCGGGCGAACGGCGCGCCGAAGCCACCACCCAGGTTCAGCAGCGTCAGCTCGATGCCGAGCAGGTCGCGCAGCCGGTGCGCGGTGGCGGCGGCGGAGGCGAACTGGGTCACCAGCGCGTCCACCGACTCGACGTTGCTGCCGGTGTAGAGGTGGAACCCGGAGACGACCGCCGCCGACCGGGAGCGGAACGCCTCCGGCTCGCGTTCGATCCAGTCCACGTCGGCGCCGAACTGCGAGGCGACGCCGGTCATGGTCAGCCCCTGGCCGGGATTAGGCATCCGGTCGTTGACCCGCAGCAGGCAGTGCAGCGTGGTGCCGAGCCCAGCGGCGATCCGGTCGGCCTGGTCGAGGGCCCCCGGCGAGTCGACCGAGAACCACCGCACGCCCGCCTCGACGGCCCCGACCACCTCGGCGTCGCGCTTGCCGGGGCCGGTGTAGAGCATCCGGTCGCCGGGCACACCGGCGGCCAGCGCCGTGGCCAGTTCGCCGGGGGAGCAGATCTCGGCACTGCACCCGGCCTGGTGCAGTGTCGCCACGATGGCCGGGTGCGGGTTGGCCTTGAGCGAGTAGTAGAGACGGCTGGGCGTGGGCAGGGCCGCGCGCAACGCGGCGTGGTTGGCGCGTACGGCGGCCAGGTCGTAACGGTAGGCCGGGGTCTCGAAGGGCAGCTCAGCCACGACGCTCACCCGCCAACCGGGCCAGCGCGCGGCGGTCGACCTTGCCGTTGCCGTTGAGCGGCAGGCTCGGCAGCACCACGCACCGCGCGGGCACCTTCATCTCCTCCAGTTGGCCGCGCAACCGGTGCAGGATGTCGTCGGCCGCCAGCTCGGCGACCACGAAGAGGGTGGCGCCGTCGCGGCCGTCGGCGGGCGGCAGCACCCCGGCCACCTCCACGCCGTCCACCCGGTACGCGGCGGCCTCCACCTCGGTCGCGCTGACCCGGGTCCCCTTCTCCTTGTAGACGTCGTCGCGCCGACCGGCGTAGTGCACGTAGCCGTCGGCGTCCACGTGGCCGTAGTCGCCGGTGTGCAGTTGCGGGAACAGCCCGTCGCGGCGGACGAAGCGTTCGGCGGTCAGTTCCGGGCGTCGCCAGTAACCGGCCATCACGTGCGGACCGCGCACCACCAGCTCACCCGGGGTGCCGGGGGGTTGCCGCCGACCGGTGGAGTCCACCGTGAAGATCTCGGTGCCGGGCAGCGCCCGGCCGGACGCCCCCGGCCGCCGCAGGTCCTCGTCCGGCGGCATGATGGCGGCACGCTTGCACTCGGTGAGTCCGAACATGAGTTGCACCCTCAGGTCGGGTAGCGCCTCGCGCAGACCGGCGAGCACCTCGGGCGGCATGGTCGCCCCGGTGTTGGTGATCAGGCGCAGTCGTGGGCGTACCGCACCGGGGCGGCGCAGCAGTCGCAGCAGGTTGATGGCGAGCGACGGCACGCAGGGCAGCACGGTCGCCCCCGACTCGCGCAGCGCGACCAGCAGGCGTCCGCCGGTCTGCCCGGCGTCGCCCAGGTGCAGCCGACAACCGGCGACCGTGCTCAGGAAGATCTGGTACAGGCCGTAGTCGAACGAGGTGGGCAGCACGTCGTGCACCACGTCGTCGGGCCGGTACGACAGTTCCGCCTGGATCGCCCGGGCCGCGAAGGTGACCTGGGCATGAGTGGAGACCACCGCCTTCGGCATGCCGGTGCTGCCCGAGGTGTAGATCAGGCAGACCGGATCCACCGTCAGCGGCGGTGCGGCGGGTGACCCCTCGCGGTCGGCCCCCGGTGACGCGCCCTGCGCCGCCTCGACCAGGTCGGCCGAGGCGCGGACGGCGACGTTCCGGCCCCGTGCCAACCCGCGCAGCAGCGGGTCGTCGGTGACGGCGAGCACCGGTTCGGCGTCGTCCAGCACGTGGGCGAGGGCGACCTCGGGAGCGGGCACCCGGATCACCGCGAAGACCGCACCGACCCGGGACACCGCGTACAGCAGGGCGGGCAGGGTGGCGTCGGCGGTCACCGCGACCACCACCCGGTCACCGCGCCGTACGCCCTGCCGGTGCAGCCAGTCGGCGAGCCGTCGGCTGCGGACGTCCACCTCCCGATGGCTGAGGCGGGCCGTACCGTCGCTGACCGCGTCGGCGTCCGGCCACCGCGACGCGGCCCGATCGATCAGGTGGTGCAGCAGGTCGGTGCTCATCGGTGACCTCCGGCGCGGCTGGCGTCGGCGAACATCGCGCACAGCGAGCCGACGTCCCGCAGGTCCGCGGCGGAGAGCGCGGTGGCCGGAACCTCCACGCCCAGCCGCCGCTCGACCCGGTCGATGACGTCGACCAGCCGGAACGAGTCGAAGCCGGGCAGGTCCCGCAGCACGTCCGTGGAGCGCAGGCGGTCCTCGTCCAGGTGCAGCGTGTCCCGCAGCGCGCCGAGCACCGCCGCCCGCACCGGGCCGCCCCCGGCACGCGGGCCGTCGTCGCCCGCAGCCGGAGCGGCTCCGATCGCCTCCACCGCCGAGAGGTACTCGTCGACCAGCGCGCCCAGCGCGTCGGCCAGTTCGGGGGAGGCAGGGCGTCCCGCCTGGGCGCGGCGCAGCGCCACGTAGCTGCGGGCGGAGAGCTGCTGCCACTGCTGCGCCTGCCCGGCCAGCGCGGCGGCGGCCTCCGGGCGGACCGACTCCAGCCAGTGCTCGTGCACCTGACGGGCCCGTCCGAGCAGCCACACGTCCAGCACGAACCGGTGCAGACCGTCCACGGTGGTCAGGCTCTCGGTGAGCGCGGCGAGATGCGCGGCCACCGCCGGGCGGGACCGACGGGCCCGCTCCGCGTTGCCGGCCAGCATCTCCGGCACGTCGAGGACGGGTGCCGGCCCGGCCGTGATGGCCAGCGTGTCGGCGCCACCCGCCAGTGCCGCGTCGAACTCGTCCACCGGCAACCGCCACACCCCCGGGCGCGCGGGCCCCCAGGCGGTGTCGTTGTGGTACGCGTCCACGACGGTCACCGCGCCGGAGGCGTCGCCGGTGGCGAGGAAGCTGTGCCGCATGTGCTCGTGGCCCTGGTACGGGCACCAGGGCAGGTCGTGGGCGTCGGCGATGACGTACAGCGGTTGACCGGTGGCGAACAGCCGGCGTACCCGTGGCCCGTCGAGTCGCGTCCACCGGCCCTCGACCCGCAGGCCGAGCAGACCCACCGCCTCGGCCGCGCGGTCTTCGGGCGTGGTCTCGACGGTGGGCAGCCCGGCACGGTCCCGGGTGCGGAACTCGACGCGGGCACCGAGGGCGAGATGGCTGCCGGTGCCGTGCGCGTGGTCGGCCAGCAGCGCGAAGCTCGTCTGGAGGCAGTCCAGCGCGGCGGCGCGCAGCGCGGTCAGGATCGGTGTCCACACCGGATCCCCGGTCCGCCGCTCCGGCCGGTTCTGGGTGGGTGGGGGCATGGGAGGCTCCTCGTTGCTACGGCGGGCGGTACCGCCGGCGCGGTCACCCGCGCCGGCGGCGTGGACGGCTCAGCTCTCGGCCTCGCGGTCGAGGCCGTTGGCCCACTCGGTGAGCACCCGGGCCTGGTCGGCGAGGGCGTGCTCGTCGGAGCCGATCGGGTCCTTGAAGAAGAAGCCGAACTCCTCGACCGGGCCGACGTGACCGGCCCGGTGCGCGGCGGCGGTCAACCGCGCCAGGTCCAGCACCAGCGGTGCGGCGAGCGTCGAGTCGACACCGCTCCAGGTGAGCTGCATGGACATCCGGACGCCGAGGAAGCCCTCGAACGAGACGTGGTCCCAGGCGGTCTTGTGGTCGCCGAGGTCCGGCACGTTGTCGATGTGCAGCGGTGCGGTCACGTCCTCGCCCAGCAGCGCCGGCAGCACGCCCGACTTGGAGCTGAGCTTGCTCTTGGCGTTCGCCGGGTCCTCCAACGTCGCCCCGTCGCCGCCGCCGAGCAGGTTGACCCCGGCCCAGGAGAGCACGTGCAGCGCACGGCAGGTGAACATCGGTGCGAGTGCGGTCCGCAGCAGCGTCTCACCGGTCTTGCCGTCCGATCCGGCGAAGGGCACCCGGTGGCGGCGGGCCAACAGCTCCAGGGCCGGCAGCCGCGCCCCGGTCGACGGGGTGAAGTCGACGAACCCGCAGCCCGCCTGGAAGGCCGCGTACGCGACGACCGAGCTGGGCGGCAGCACCCGGGCGTCCGGGTCGGCCAACGCGCGGGCCAACGCCTCCAGGTCGTCGTGTTCGGGCCGGAAGTCGACGGGCGGTTCGGTCGACGACACGTTGACCACCACCACCCGGGCCAGCCCGTGCCGGCTGCGGAACTCCTCGATGTCGGCGGCCAGCCGGTCGATCGCCTCGGCCTGGCTGCCGGTGTGGGACCGCGCGTCGTAGCCGGTGCGCAGTTCGCGCTCGACCTCGGGCAGGCTGCCCCGCACGGCGGCCAGGACCGGGGCCGGGATCACGCCGGAGTCGACCAGCGCCTCCGCCTTCTTCTCCAGTGGTGTGTCCACCACGTCGTGCCCACCGACGACCATGTCGGTCCACCTCACCAGCGGCGCGTCGCGCAGCATCTCGGTGTCGGTGACGCAGCCGGTGGACCGGGTCATCCCGGCCCGCAGCGCCAGCAGGCCGGTGACGGCGGTGGTGGCGACCGAGCCTCGGGCGCCGTTGAGCCACAGGCCGATCGGCCCGTCGGAGGTCTGCGACGAGGACGTGCTCTGCGAGGTCTCGCTGTGCGTGACGGTCACGGGTAGGTCCCTTCTCTGGGCGCGCCGGGTCGGTGGCGCGCGGTTCGGTGGCGGGTACGGGATCAGCGGGCCAGCACTTTGCCGAGCGCACCGGCGATGTCGTGCATGTCGGGTTCGGTGCCGAGGAACGTGCTGTGGTGGGTCTGCACGGTGTGCGCGGCCAGCCACTCGGTCCTGGGGTAGGCGCGGTCGCGGTGGATCGCGCTGAACCGCTCGGCCAGCGGCGCGAGCAGGGGCTTGGTCCAGGGCTGGAGCAGCGGGCTGCGGTGCAGCGGCTCGTCGGTGACATAGAAGCGCTTGCCCAGCTCGGCGGTGAGCGCGCTGGCCACGTCGGCGTTGTCCATCCCGGCGGGCAGCTCGTCGAGGACGATGGTGCCCTCGTAGATGGAGATCCGGGTCTGCGCCGGTGCGGGTTGCAGCAGGCGTACCCCGTCGAGGTCGGCCACCAGTTCGGTGAGCAGGGCGTAGTTGCGGTTCCGTACCGTGTGCTGCTGGTCCAGGGTGCCGAGTTGGGCGCAGGCCACGGCGGCGGAGAACTCGCTCAGGCAGAAGTTCGCGCCCTGGATCCCGGCGCTCTCCTCCAGGTCCAACTCGCCCGGGGCCGCACGGTCGGCGCGGTAGCGACGGGAGTCGGCCCGCAGCTCCTGGAGGACCGGTGCCAGGGTGTCGTCGTCGGTGACCACGGCACCGCCCTCACCGCAGGTGAGGACCTTGCCGTGCTGGAAGCTGAAACAGCCGATCCGGCCCAGTGAACCGGCCTGGCGGCCCTGCCAGGTGGCGCCGTGCGCCTGGGCGCAGTCCTCCACGATCGAGATGTTCCGGGGCGCGGTGACCGCGTCCAGCGCCGGGATGTCGGCCATGTTGGAGGCCCAGTGCACGGCCACCACGGCGCGCGGGTCCACCGACAGGTCGAGGTCCTCCGGCCCGATGCAGCCGGTGTCGGCGTCCACGTCGACAAGCACCGGCACCAGCCCGGCGCGGAGCGCGGCGGTGGCCGAGGCGGTCCAGGTCAGGGCCGGGACGAGCACGGTGTCACCGAAGTCGAGGCCGAGGGATTCGAGGGCCACCACCAGCGCGCTCGACCCGTGGTCGACGGGCACGCAGTGACGGGTGCCGACGTAGCGGGCGAAGTCGGCGGCGAACCGGCGCTCGAACAGCGGGGTGTCGCCGCAGGTCGGGCTGCTGATCGCCCACCGGCCGCCGTGCAGCACGGCGGCGAGGTTGCGTTCGGCGTCCGGTGCGGGGACCGGCCAGCGGGGCCACGGCCGGTCCGGCGGTCGGAACGGTCGGCCGCCGTCGACGGCGAGCCGTCGGTCGGTACGGATGGAGGTCGTCATGCCGTCGACACTGCTGCCGGTCGATACATCCTCCGTACACATCGGATACCGGCGGATGTCGATGCCGTGTATCGGCGCTGTATCGGCCTGGCCGACCCTCGGGACATGAGCCGATCCCCGCAGTCATCCCGCAACGAGCCGACCGCACCACCCGGCGTCGAGCGCGGCGTCTCGGTGGTCATCCCGGTGAAGGACCGGGTGCCCGAGATGCGTCGGCAGCTCCGCAGCCTGCACCGCGCGGCCCGGAACTGCCCGGAGCCGGTGGAGGTGGTGGTCGTCGACGACTCCGCACCGGCGGCGGCAGCCGCGCACCGGGCCGCCTGCGCCCAGTACGGCGCCCGTTACGTACGCGGCCCCCGGCACGTAGGGGCCAAACGCAACCTGGGCGTCCGGCACGCCCGCCACGACCTGTTGCTGTTCACCGACTCCGACTGTCGCGTGCCGGAGGACCTGATCACCCGGTACGCCGCCCGGCTGCGCGCCAGCGGCGACGAGGTCGCCGGAGTCACCGGGCCGGTCCTGGTGGAGCCCGGCGAGAGCGCCTTCTTCCGGGTGATGAGCCGCTCATACCTGCTGCTTGGTGACCTGACCCGGCCACTGCACCACGAGCGGGTGTCCTGGGGCGCCGGGGCGAACACGGCCGTGAAACGCGTCGCGTTCGACGCCGTCGGCGGCTTCCCCGAGGACTCCCCGATGCCGATCGGCGGCGAGGACCTGCACCTCGGTCTGCTGCTGACCGACGCCGGGTACGCGCTGCTCGCCGAGCCCGAGGCGGTCGTCACCCACGACACCTCGGTCGCCGACACCCTCGGTGCCGTCGCGTACCGGTTCACCACGTACGGGCGTTCCGAACAGTGGCTCTGCGTGGCCCACCCGCACCGCCGCCGGTTCGTGCTGAACACCGTCAGCGCGCTCGCGGTGACCGCCGCCGTCGGGCTGGCCACGGCGCGGCGTACCGGCGGACGCAGCCTGCTCGCGGTGCCGGCCGTCGCGGCGGCGCTGGTGGCCGTGAAGACACCCGGTCGACTCGGTGACGACCGTGGCCCGCGTGCCCTCGCCGAATCGGTGGCCTGCGCCGCGATCGAGACCCTCTTCGACGGTGCCGCCTTCGTCACCGCGCTCCGGATGCGCCGCCCGGACCTGCTCTTCACCGGATTCCGCGCCCCGAACGAGGCCGACTACCAACCGGTCGCCCCGTCGCGGGCGGAACCGGTCGCGGCGTGAGAGGAGCCGGCGTGCCGACCACCCTGCCGCTGGCCCCGAGCCAGCAGATGATGTGGGAGTTCATGACCGCCCTCGACCCGGCCCACCCGGGCGCCGCCCGGCTGGTGGTGGTGGAGTTCCGCCGACTCTCCGGCCGACTCGACGTCGACGCGTTCGCGCAGGCCGTGCAGGACGTGATCGACCGGCACGACGCGCTGCGGATGCGGTTCGTCCGGATCGGCGTCCGGCCCGAGATCGAGATCCTGCCCCGGGTCCGGTCACCCCTGGTCCAGGTGGACCTCACCGGCCAGTCGTCGGCCGCCCAGCAGGCCCGGATCGAGCAGATCGCCTACGAGCACCGCACGGTCGCGTACGACCCGACCGAGGCGCCACTGTGGCGGGCCGCGTTGATCCGGCTCTCCGCGACCGAACACGTCCTCGCGCTCTGCTTCTTCCACATGGTCTCCGACGGCTGGTCGTGCCGGCTGTTCGTGGAGGACCTCTGCCACGCGTACGCGGCCCGACTGGGCGCGGTCCCGCCGCAACCGCCGCTCGGCGTCGACTTCGCAGGGCTCGCCGCGATCCAGGAGACGGAACTGGCCGGTGGCGGGGTCGACGCCGCCACCCGGGCCGCCCACTGGCGGGACCGGCTGCGGCCGGTGTCGCCGTACCAACTCTTCCCGGCCGGCCCACCGGCCCCCGACGCCGACCTGAGCGCCGAGGTGGCCACCCGCTTCGCGATCCCGCCCGAGGTGGCCGCCCGCCTGCGCCCGGCCGCCCGGCGGGCCCGGACCAGCCCGTACGTCCTGCTGCTCGCCGCCTACCTGGTGATGCTGTCGCTGCGCGCCGGTCGGGAACGGATCGTGCTCGGCACCACCACGCTCGGCCGGGAGAGTCCGCTGTCGCAGCGGCTGATCTGCCAGTTCACCAACAACGTCTACGTGCCGGTGGAGATCGCGCCGGACGCGCCACTCGGTGCGGTGGTGCGTGCCGCCCACGCCTCGCTGACCGAGGCGATCGCGCACGTGGCGCCGTTGCACCGGGTGGCCGAGGCGGTGCACCCGGCCCGGCAGCGCCCGTGGCCGGACAGCCACCTCTTCGACGCCTGGTTCCAGTCAGCGGCCACCGCCTCCCCGGTGCTGCACTGCCCCGGGCTGCGGGTCGAGCCGCTCGACATCACCGCGCGTCCCACCCCCGGCACACCGGCGCCGGTGGTCGCCGCCGACGTACCCGCCGACTGCCTGCCGGTCTGGCTGAAGCGGGGGTCGCCGATCGTGGTGGTGGACGACGACCGGGCCGGCGGGGTCTTCATCCGCAACCGCAGTTTCTTCGACGACGACCTGGTCCGGGGGCTGATCGACGACTACCTGGCGGTGGTCGCCGCCTTCGTCGACGACCCGGACCGCCGCCCGGCGCAGCTCCGGCTTCCTGACGGCGCGTGCTTCTTCGATCACACGACGGGGTAGAAGAGGCCGGGAGGGGCGGGGACCAGGATCCAGGCCGACTCGGGAGAGGTACGACGACCATGACGGACACCTCGACGCACCAGCACGCCGACCGGGCGACACCACCGGTGCCGCGAAGCGCCGTCCGGGCCCGCTACTCGGTGGTGCTGCTCTTCGTCATCATGGGCCTGGCCATCGGCGGCTGGTCCTCCCGGGTGCCGGACGTCCGCGACGCGGTCGGCCTCGGCAACACCGGCTGGGGCCTGGCGAACATCGCCACCAACGCCGGTGAGCTGATCTCGCTCGTGGTGGTCGCGGTGCTGATCAGCCGGATCAACACCCGCCGCCTGGCGCTGGCCGGTGCCGCGCTGATCCTGGTCAACGCGCCGCTGCTGGCCGCCTCGACCACGGTCGTGGCGTTGGTGGGCGGGCTCGCGGTCTGGGGCTTCGCCGCCAACCTGCTGGCCACGCCGATGAACGCGCAGTCGGTCGAGGTGCAGAAGCAGTACGGCCGACCCATCCTGTCCACGTTCCATGCCGGGTTCAGCATCGGCATGCTCGCCGGTGGGCTCTCCGGCACCGGAGCCGCCGCCGTCGGTCTCTCCCCGTCGGTCCAGATGGCGATCACCAGCGCCCTGCTCGGCGCGGTGCTGATCGGCACCCAGCGATGGTTGCCGGACACGCCCCGCCAGGAGACCAAGGAGGGTGAGGCGCGCCGTCGGCTGCGCGACCGCTTCACACCCCAGTTGCTGCTGCTCGCCGCGATCGCGTTCCTGGCCTCGTTCGTGGAGATGGCGGGTGCCCAGTGGAGCGCCCTGTACGCCACCGAGGTCGCCGCCGCCGGGGCGGTGCTGGCCGCCGCGACGTACACCTGTCTCTCGCTGGCCGCCGCCGGTGCCCGACTGGTCGGCGACACGCTCGCCGGGCGGATCGGCCGGATCCGTTTCGTCCGGCTCTCCGCCCTGGTCGCCGCCGCCGGGCTGGCGTTGCCGCTGGCCGTGCCGCACCCGGCCGCGGTGATGGCCGGGTTCGGCCTGCTCGGCTTCGGTCTCGCCTGCGTGACGCCGACGGTGCTCGGTTTCGCCGGTGAACAGCCCGGCCTGACCTCCGGTGAGGGGGTCTCGGTGGTGGCGATGGGTCAGTGGCCCGGTGCGCTGCTGGCCGCACCGGTCATCGGTCTGCTGGCCGGTGCGCTCGACCTGCGGCTGGCCTTCGTGGTGGTGCTGGTGATGGTGCTGGCCGTGATCGTCCTGGTCGGTCGGGTCCGGGCCGGCGCGTTGCCGGGCGAGGGTGCCGGCGGGTGAGGTCGGTCCGCGCCGCCGGGGCGGCCTGCGGTCAGCCGCCCCGGGCCACCGGTCCGACGAGCTGACCCTCGGTGCCGGTCATGCTGAGCATCACCCACTGCACCTTGCCCTTGGTGATCAGACCGACCATCTCCGGGTGCAGTTGGGTGAACCAGCCCTGCACGCTGGCCAGACCGAGCGCGGTCGCGGCGGTGGCGGCCTCGGCCTCGGTGAGTCGTTGCAGCACCACGATGTCGCTGCGGACCAGCACCTCGACGTCCCAGCCGGCCAGGTCGTCGCGGACCACGAGGGTGGCCCGCCAGGGCGCGCTGAGGTTGGTGTCCGGGCCGGTGACCGGACCGGTGTCGATCACCACGAGTTGCGGTTCGGTCGGGGTGGCGGGCACCGGCGGGGCCACTCCAGGAGGGAGGAACGAGGCGATCTCCCGGCCGATCACGCAGCGCCGCAGGAAGGCGTCCCACTCCTGCTCACGGGCGGTCTGGATGAACAGCCGAGCACCGAGCGCGAGAGACCGGAAGGCGAGCAGTTCGGCGGCGCGTACCCCGCCGGTCAGCATCAGCCGGGTCGGCTCGGCGCGGAACACCCGCAACCCGACCGGCTCCTGCTGTCGGTTGCGCCCGACCACCAGCCCGCCGCCCCCGGCGACCAGGTGCAGGCCGGCGACGGCCGCCTGGTCGGTGACGTGCAGCCCCATCCGGCTGCCGGGAAAGGCGACGCCGTTCACCTGAGGAAGCCTCCGAGCGGCAGGGTGGCGGCCACGCCGTGCGCGTGCTCGCCGTCGAGTCGTTGCAGGCGGCCCCCGTGACCACGGACCGCCTCCTCCAGTGCGCGGTCGGCGGCGGCGAGCGCGTCGGCGTCGGCACCGATCAGCCGGAACGCCACCTCCACCACGGTGTCGGCGGCACCGGTGCGACCGGTCTCCCGGGTCACCGCGATGGAGACCACGCCGGCCGCCGCAGGCAACCCGCGCAGCAACGGATCCACCTCCCACGACCGGTGCGGCCAGTCGAGCAGCCGGTGGCAGCTCTGCGGGACGCCCTGCGCCGACCAGTGCCGCCAGCCCTCCCGGGCCAGCGGCCGGTCACCGCCGGCAGGGCCGTCGGTGAGGTGGGTCAGGCCGGCGACGGCGGCCAGCACCTCGTCCCGGTTGAGCAGCCGCGTGGCCACCCGGTCCTGGCGCAACTGCCGCCGGGTGCGGCGGATCGCCGCAGTGAGCGCCGGGCGCAGGTCACGGTCGGCGTGGAAGTCGGGGGTACGCGGCGCCTGGAGCACCACCCACGCCTGCCGGCTCGCCGGCACCTCTCCGCCGGTCAGCTCGCGGTACGCCCGGTCCACCGCTGCGGAGCGGGCCCGAGGCGCCGGGGTGACCTGGATCAACACCTGCACCGCCACGGCCGGAGTGTCCGGGTCGACCGCCGGCAGCAGCGACACCGGTGACGGCAGGGCCTGCGGCGCACCCATCAGCAGGGCGCCCTCGGTCGGGTCGACCTCCAGCACGGCGCTCAGGCCGCCCCGGTGGGTCAGCAGCACGGCCGGCTGGTCGTCGATCTCGACCTGGTCGAGTTCGACGCTGCCCTCCAGATTGGTCAGCAGGTGCCAGGCCGCGTCCGCGCCGGTGGCGGGGAGCTGTCTGCGGCGGCCTCGATAGCCCCACCAGACGGCCAGCCACTGATAGAGCCACCGGCCCCGGTGCCGCAGCAGGGTCGGCGAGAGCAGCAGCACCACACCGGTGGCCACCGCGACGGTCAACGGCAGCCCGTGCGCGCTCGCGGCCAGCACCCCGGCAGCACCGGCCTGCCAGGCCACGAGTTGGGCGACGTGGATGCCGCCGACCCGCAGCGGACGCCGGTGCGGGCGTACCACCACCGGGACCGCCGCCGCTTCGGGCGTGGTCACCGTCGTGTCGAGGCCCTCCGGGCGGGCCGCCACGTCGGGCTGGGCCGGAGGCGCCGGTCTCGGCTCCACCGCCGGCTCGGCGGCCGGAACGGCTGCGGCCAGCGCGGCGGCCCGACTGGTGTACGCGGTCCCGACGGTCGCCCGCCCCTGAGTACGCTGCGGGGCCCACTCCTGCCCCGGCCCGGTCCCGCCCAGCGTCGGCGCCGGCGCGGCGGCCTGCGGCGGCGGTGCCGTGCGCTGTGGTGGCGGTGCCGTGGCCCCCGGGTGTTGCTGCCAACCCGGTTCGCCCGGCCGCGCCGCACCCGGATGCGTCACCGCCACTCCCTCCCTGACCGGCCCGGCATGGTCAGCGTCCGGTCGCGGCCTCGACGTCGGCGACCGTCACGGTACGCAACTCGTCGAGACTGGGTCGCTGGCCGGACTGGCGCAGTCGCTGTGCCTGTGCCTTGCGTACGCCCTCGAACAGTTTGCGCGCCTCCCGGGCGTTGCCGAAGTTCTCGTCCCGTTCGATCGTGCCGAAATGCTTCCGGAGCACCTCGGAGACCCCGTCGTCCAGAAGGTATTCGTCGCCGGAGGCCATCCGCTCCACGATGACCACCAACTGCTCCGGCGAGTAGTTGCCGAACTCGATGGTCCGCGCGAAACGGGAGGCCAGACCGGCGTTGGCGTCGAGGAACGTCACCATGTCGCCGGTGTAGCCGGCGGCGATCACCGCGATCTCGTCCCGATGATCCTCCATCAGCTTGACCAGCGTGTCGATGGCCTCCTGGCCGAAGTCGCCACCGCTGCCGAAGGACCGGGAGAGGGTGTACGCCTCGTCGATGAAGAGCACGCCGCCACGCGCCTGCTCGAACGCCGCAGCGGTCTTCTCGGCGGTGTGGCCGAGATATTGTCCGACCAGGTCACGGCGGGACACCTCGCGGAACGAGCCGCCCGGCAACGCACCCAGCGCGGCGAGCAACTCGCCGTAGATGCGCGCCACCGTGGTCTTACCGGTGCCCGGTGCACCGGCGAAGATCAGGTGGTGGCTCACCGCGCCGACCGGCAGCCCGGCGCTGCGCCGCCACTCGTTGACCTGGATCTCGTCGATCAGCGCCCGGACCTCCTCCTTCACCGACTCCAGGCCGACCATCGCCGCCAGGTCGGCGAGCAGCCTCTCCACCCGCGCGGTGTCCTGCGGCGTGCTGGCGCGGGCCGCCGCCGCACCGAAGGCCGCCTGCCGACTCGCCCGACCCTCCACGATGGTCGGGGAGGCGCCCTCGGCGATCTCGATCGCCGGTTCGGCGGTGTTCTCGGTGGTGCACTCGGTGACCGAGCCCTGGCAGCCCCGACCGAAGGTGACAGCCGGGCCCCGGGTGTCCCGGATCCGGCAGCGACGCAGCACCGGCGCGCTCTGGTGCACCACGGCGACCCCGGCCTGGCCGGTCTGCGAGATCTCACACGCCTCGATGGTGGGCTTGCCGTACTGGTAGATGTAGATGCCCCGGTTGCCGCAGCGGGTCACGGTGGTGGTGCGGATCGTCGGGGCGGCACCGATCCGCACGATGATGCCGTCCTCGGCGAGGTCGCTGAACTCGCACCCCTCGACGCTGCCCTCGGAGTCCTCCACCACCAGGCCGTAGCGTGCGCCGGTGACCCGGCAGCGGGCCAGGTTGAACTCCGAGCGACCGGCGACCTGGACGGCGGCGCCGAAGCCGGCGCTCAACTCGCAATTGGTCACCGTCAGCTTCGCCCGGTCGGCCACCACGACCGGCGCGTCCCCGGCCTTGAGCACGAGGTCACGCAGCTCCAGGCGACCGGAGTTGCAGGAGACCGTCGGGTACGTCCCGGAGGAGGCGTCGATGATGACCGTGCCCGGCCCCTCGGCGGCGACCACGGTGGCGCCCCGGTCGTTGACGAACAGCGCCTCGTAGTAGGTGCCGGGGCTGACCGCGACGACGGTGCCGTCGTCCGCCGCCGCCAGTGCCTCACCGATGGACGGGTAGGCGCCGGCTTGGTCCGTCGAGACGAGAAGGGTGCGCGTCATGGCTCCGGGCTTCGTGCGGCGAGCAGGCGGGGGTCGGACCGACGATATCCCAGCCGCTCCACCGGATGTGAGCCCCGCACGCTCCTGCGACGGGCGGCGCGCCTGGCCGGGACGACGCGGACCGGGCCGCGCCGCAGCGCCGTCGCTGGTTAGGCTCGGCGAGCGGTCCCGGCCGGTCGGCCCGGGAGACGACGACCTCCGGGAGGACGGATGACGCAGCCGCGGATGCTGCCGCTGGCGGCGGGTGCGCTGCTGGCCGACGGCACCGTCTACACCCACACCTCGGTACGCGGAGACACGCCGCCGGACCTGCATCCGGTGGTCCGGCGTTTCCTGCACGGGTTGCCGGTCGACCAGCGCGAACGCTTCACCGGTTGGTGTGCCGAGGCGGTGCTGGTCTCCGACCGCCTCCACGCCGCCGAGCAGGGTGGGCCACCGATCGAGGCGGCGCGGGCCCGGGCGCTGCTCTGGGGTGCGAAGGTGCGGGTGACCCGGGTACGCGAGGAGGGCGACCCGCGCCACGGCGAGGTCCAGCCGCCCTGCCGGTCCTGCGCGGCGTTGCTCGACTGGTTCGGTATGGAGGCGTTGACGTGACCGGACGGTTCCCGCCCCTGGTGGCCGAGGCCCTCGCCGAGGCGGGCTGGTCGCCCGACGGACGTGACGACGACCGGGGCCGCGAGTGGGGGCTGCGGATCGCGGCGCAGGCCAGCCCCGGCGGCCGACAGCACACGATGACGGCTGCGGCCATCGCCGCGTACGCCGAGTTCGGTGGGTTGCGGGTACGTCCGCGCAGGGAGGGCGAGCAGATCGCGCCGAGCGAGTTCCATCTGGACCCGTTCCTGGTGCGGCAGTCGGTGGAGACGCTCGCCGAACTGGCGGAGGCGATCGGCACGCCGCTGAGCCCGCTCGGGGAGGAGGGCGACGGCACCGGCATCCTCGCCATCGACGCCCGGAGCCGGGTGTTCGTGCTGGACCACACCGGGGACTGGTTCCTCGGCGCGGACCTGGACGAGGCGATCACCGGTCTGGTGCTCGGTCGGCAGCCGCAGCGGGTGAACCTGGACGGCGGCTGGTGACGGACCGGCAGCCCACCACCGGCCGGCAGCCTGGCATCGGCTGGCAGCCCACCACCGCCACCGAGCGGGCGATGGTGGCCGCCGCCGAGGCCGACGACCGGGCGGCCTTCCTCGCCGCGCTCGCCGACGGTCCGCTGCTGCTGCCGGTGTCGCCGTCGGCGGCGGCCGGCCTGGAGCCGGTGGCCTGGCCCACCGCCACCCACGACGGGGTGACCCACGTGCTGACCTACACCTCGGCGGGTGCGATCGCCGCCGGACTGCCCGGCCGGTCAGTCGACTACCACGTGTTCGGGCTCGCCGACCTCGCCGTCGACTGGCCGGACGACGGTTGGCTGCTGGCCGTCGACGCCGGCTTGCCGATCGGGCTGCGGCTGACCGCCGAGGAACTGCGGTCCGTCGCCGCGCCCATGGTCGAGGCGGAGCGCCCGCTGCGCGAGGCGATCCGACAGCAGGACCCGAACGCGCTGATGTCGGCGCTGTTCCGGGCCGAGCTGGTACTGCCGCTGCGCCCGGACGGTCCGGCCACCCGCGACCTGTCCGACCCGGAGTTCCCCTGGTGGCACCTGCCCGACGAGCGGGGACGGCCGAGCCTGCCGGTGTTCACCTCGGAGGCCCGGATGCGTCAGGCGTTCGGCGACCACGATCTGGTGGTGGTCAACAGCCTCCAGCTCACCGACCACTGGCCGGACCTCTCCTGGCAGTTGTCGTTGAATCCGGACACCCCGCTGGCTGCGGCGATGCCCGGCGAGGCGCTGCTGAAGCTACGTGAGTGGGTCGGTGAGCTGCGCCAGGTGATGACCGAGGCGACCGAGGAGGAACGGCGTCGTCGCGAGACGGCCGCGTACGCCGATCCGTCGCGGCGGGGCGTACCGGTGCCGCGCACGGCCTCGGAACCCGAGGACGACGACGGGCCGGACCCGGACGTACCGCTGCTGCTGCAACTGGTCATCCCGCACCGCTACCTGCCGTCCTACCTCGACGACGGGTACGACCGGGCGGCCGGGCTGGTGCACGCCTGGCACGGCCCGGGGCGGGACACCCCGGCACGGCTCTACCGTCGCCTCGGGCTGCTCGGCGAGGGCTCGCCCTTCGAGGAGGGCGACGAGTGGGTGGCGGTGCTGCGCTGGCCGCCGGGCGAGACCACGCCGCCGGAATGGGGCGAGGGCGGGCCACGCATGGAGTCGCTCGTCGTACCGGACGGCACCGCGCTGCACTGCCTGCACCAGGACGGCCGCGACGAGCTGTTGGCCCGCTTCGACTCGACCACCCGGCGCTGGTCCCCGGCCTGATCAGGAACGGCGGCGGGCGAACCAGGCGCGCGCCGGTGGGCTGCACACCAGGGCGAGTGAGACGCCCGCGAGGCCGCCCACCACCAGCGGGGTGACCATCGTCGGCTGGAAGGTCAGCTTGCCCTGCGACAGCAGCGTGACGATGACGACGACGAAGATCCCGAAGGTGAAGCCGGCCGGCACGGTCAGCCCGGCCGCGCCGTCGCCCTGCCAGGCCATCATCATCCCGAGCGAGGCGAGGAACACCACCAGCAGGGCGAGCGCGAGGACGGCACCACCGATGCCCACCACCAGCAGCCGACCGATCCCGGTGCCCTCCGTGCGCAGCATGGCCAGGAAGAAGGCGATCCCGGCGACCAGCCACACGACGACCGCCGGCACCATCAGCAGCACCGCGAGCGTGACCACGGGCGGACGCGGCGCGGCCGTCCGCCCGGGGGCGGGCAGGCCGGGCGGCGCGCCCTGGGCCTTGTGGGACGGAGCTGCCGCTGCCGGCGCGGCCACCGTCGGTGCCGGGCCGAGGATCGGGGAAGGGGCAGGCGCCGGGTACGGGCCGGACACCGGCGGTGGGCCGGGAGGCGGGTACGGAGATCCACCGGTGGGTGTGGACGACACGGGTTCCTCCTCGGGGCGCATCGGTCAGCCCGGCGGCCGGCGCCAGACCGAGTCGTCGGCGGGCTCGTCGGATCCCGGCCCACCCGACGGGAGCGGCGTGCCGGGTGCCGGGTCGACGGGTGCGGGTCGGTCCTGCTCCGCGACGGCCCTGCCCCGACGGGCGCGACGCAACAGCACGACAGCCGTCACGGCCCCGACGAGAAGCACCAGGATCCCCACCCAGACCAGGACCACGACCATGGTCTCCGCCGGGCCGGGGCCCTCCACGGCACGGGCCGCCGCCAGGTCCGCGTCGAGGTCCGGCTCGCCGGGGGACGGTGCGGCGCGGCCCCGACCGTCCGGCTCACCGGTCAGGGCGGCCCGCAGGTCCAGGGCACCCCATCCGTAGTGCAGGTCCCGGCCCGGCTCACCGGCGTCCCGTGTGGTCTCAAGCAACCGCTCGAAGAGCTGATAAGCGGTCAGGTTCGGGTACTTCGCCTTGACCAGGGCCAGCGCCCCGGACACGATCGCGGCTGATCCGCTGTTGCCGACCGCGGTGACGTACCGGCCGCCGGGCGCGGCCTGCACGATGTCCTCGCCCGGCGCGGCGATGTCGACCTCCTCGGCCGGCAGCGCCGCTTCCTTGCTGATCACACCCGCCCGGTCGGTGCCGTTCACGGCGATCGCGCCGGGGTGCCGGGCCGGGTTACCGATGATCGCGTCCTTGCGGTTGCCGACCGCCGCGACGACGACCACGTTCCGCTGGTACGCCCGGTCCACCGCCCGGTTCAGTTCCTCGCTGTGGCTCGCGCCGAGCGAGACGTTGACGATGTCCGCGCCGTTGTCGACCGCCCAGTCGATGCCGGCGGCGATCGCGGTCGGCGCGATCACGGCGGCACGTGGGCTCTTGATCGTGACCGGCAGGATGCGGGCCTTCGGTGCGATCCCGAGTACGCCGTACCGGTTACCCGGGCCGTGTCCGTGCCCGGCGATCAGCGAGGCCATGCCGGTGCCGTGCCCCTCCCGGTCGACACGGCCCCTGGCCTCGTCGTCGTAGAGGTCGACGCCGGGTAAGACATTGTCCCGGAGATCCGGGTGTGACGCGTCGACCCCGGTGTCGATCACCGCGACGGTGACGCCGTCGCCCCGGCTGACCTTGTGCATCTCGGTCAGCTCCAGGGCCGACAGGTGCCACGAATCGTCCCTGGTGGAGTCGGCCAGCGCGGGTGCGGCGGGCACGACCAGGGCGGCCACGGCGGCCAACGCCACGGCCGTCACCGGTCGGGTGGGGACTCGCATACCCGTCTGCCTTCCGTTGTGGGCCGCCGGTCCCCGACGGTCAGGAACGTGGACGGTCACCGCATGGTACGGGCCGGCCACCGGAATTCCGGTGACCGGCCCGCCGCTGCTCAGGCCTGCCCGAGCGCCCGTCCCTGCTCGCGAGGGCGCTGCTCGGCCGGGGCCTCGACCACACCGACCGCGGACGACTCGGTGACCCACAGTTCGTCGTCGCCGTCGCCGTACTCCCAGCTCTCCTGCTCCCCGTCGCGTGCCGGACCGGAACGCGGCTTGGGCACGGAGCCCCCGACGCGGCGTCCGCCGAGCGACGGCGCCGGGCCGGTGGTCGGTGCCGGCCGGGCGGCGCCGGTCCGGCCGGTCAGGCCGGGCCGGGCACCGCTGCCGGGCGTGGGCTTGCCGGACGGCGTAGCCGGGGGTGTGGTGCTCCGGCCACCCGGAGCGGAGCCCGCCCTGGGTGGCGTACCGGGTGCGGCGCCGCGCTGACCGCCGAGGCTCGGCGGCGGCGAGGTGGCCGGACGTGCGGGGGCGGCACCCCGCTGGCCCGGCCGGGCCGTGGAGCCCGGCAGTTGCGGGCTGGACGCCGGTGGGGTGGGTGAGCCGGTGGGCCGCAGCCCGCCCGGTCGGCCCGGCCTCGCACCCGGTGCGCCCGGCGCACCGGTGTTGCCGGGCAGGGTCGGACGGTTCGGGGCGGGACCCCGCTTGCCACCCGGGGGTGCTCCGGCGCCGTTACCCGGTCCGCCGGCTCCGGGGAGGGTGGGGCGGTTCGGCGCCGCACCTCGGCTGCCGGGCGTGGTGGGTCCACCGGCGCCGGGCAGCGAGGTGCGGGGCGCGTTCGGTCGTCCGCCCGAGCCCGGTTGGTTCAGGCCCGGGTTGGCCGGACGAAGCCCGGGACCCGTCACCGGCGGTGGCACCGGGCCGGGTGCGACGGGAGCGTTCGGCGTGCTCACCGGTGGTGGCGCGGCCGGGGGCGGCCCGGCCGGGGCGACCGGGGACGCGACACCGGCGAGGCTGACGCCGCCCGGCGTACCCGGCGGCGGAGCGGCCGGATCGCCGGGCCGGTCGCCCGCGTTCGGCTGGTTCGGCATGTCCGGCCGGTTCGGGCGGGCGCCGTTGAGCGAGGGCGCGCCGGGTCGGCCGCCCGGTGCGCCCGGCGGCGTCGGCCGGGGAACACTGGACTGGTCGAAGATCACCGCGTCGGTCGGGCCCTTGAACTTGCCGCCTCGCGTGATGTTCGTGATGTACGTGTCGATGTAGAAGTCGGCCAGCGGCTTGACGATGTTCTTGGCGCGCTGGTGGTATTCGTTCTGGACGTCCTCGTACGACTTGCCGTTGTTGATGCCGAAGAGGTCGCCCAACTGGATGCCCTCGTCAGCGGCGCGGACGTCCGCCTGCTTGACCTGCTCGGCCTTGTACTCCAGCCAGAGTTGCCGCATCTCGGTCTGGGTAGTCTTGATCTTGCTGGCGAGCTGCTCCAGACCGGTGGCGTTGTTGGTGGCCACGGTCTTCCACTCGTCCAGCGAGTGCAGCGTCGCACCGACCCGGCCCATGAAGACGCGCGCGGCCGGCGACTGCCACTTGGCGTCGAGCGAGTCGGCGTGGCGCTTGAGGTTGTCCCGGGTCGCCTGGAGCAGACTGGCGGCACGTCGCCACATCTCGGCGAGTGCGGTCGTGCGTTCGTCGCTCTCCTTGCGGACGTACTCCCACATCTGCTCGACGTTCACCGAGTCCCACGCCGTGGGCTCGTACGGCGTGGACTGGGCGGCCCGCTCGGCCGCATAGTCGTCCGACACCCCTGAGTACATGTGGTAGCTCGGCGGCTGCCAGCCGTAGTAGTCGCTCATCCCCGCTCCTCAGGTCCCACGTTCCGTCCCGCCGTCACTGCAGACTCGACTGGTCCAGCCGGAGATCCTCGCCGTGCATGCGTTCGCTGTCGCCCGGGATCACGTACGCGCCGGAGCCCTCACCGACGACCTCCCGCTGAGCCCACTCCGGTGCCTGTTCCCGCTGGTCGCCGGTGGGGCAGGAGTCCATGCCGTAGTAGGGGTTCATGGGCACGGGGTCGGCGGCCTCCGGCGGAACCACCCCGGCCGGGTCGTCGGCGTTGCCCTCCTGCCAGGCGCCACTCAGGGTCTCCTGACCGTCGACCGCGTGGAACGCGTTGAAGACGTCGTCGTTGGTGGCCTGGGCGAGCGCGTCCCCGGTCAGGTACTCCGCCGAGATGGACATGGCGGCGGTGCTGAGCGCGACGAGTCCCTTCATCGCGTCACCCATCAGGTGGGACACCGCCATCCGGCTCTCGTCGTGCCGGCCCCGGAAGAACGCGGCCTCCTTCATCCCGCCGCCGCCGAACGGCGCCTGCACGGTGAGCATGGGTTGCAGGCCGCCCTCGAAACTGGGCCGGAAGTTCTCGTCCAACTCCTTCTGGATCGCCTGCGCAAAGTCCTTGAGCTGTTGGATGTCGACGTTGATCTCTTCGTCGACGAGCCATTCGTCGCCCATGTCCCTCCCCCGATCACTCACCTGGCACCGGCGCGGCCGGCCATCGCCCCGCGAGGGCGGTCCCGCAGCCGCGCAGGCTAATCCACTCTGGCCGACGGTAGGCCGTCCGGGCAACCCCGTACCAGGCTCAGGAGCGCGGTGGGAGGTGCACCAGTTGCACCAGTCGAGTCCCGCCGCGCCGGGACACCAGCCAGCCCCGGCCGGGTGGCAGCGGTCCGGGACGGACGGTGCCGAGCAGCACCCCCTCGTCCCGGTTGCCGGACATCACGATGCCCGGCGTGCTGATCTCCCGCAGCCGCATCAGCACCGGCTCGTACAACGCCCGGCTCGCGCCACCGGTGCGTCGGGCGATGACCAGGTGCAGACCGATGTCGCGGGCCTGGGGCAGGAACTCCAGCAGCGGGGTCAGCGGGTTACTGCCCGCCCCCGCCACCAGGTCGTAGTCGTCGACCAGCACGTAAAGGTCGGGGCCCTTCCACCAGTCGCGGGCCCGCAACCGCTCCGCGCTGATGTCCGGCGGGGGCAGCCGGTCCCGCATCACCGCGGCGACCTCGGTCACGATGCCCTCGGTGACCTGAGCCGTCGAGCCGTATCCGATCAGGTGCGGCGAGTCGATGTCACCGAGCAGGCTGCGCCGGTAGTCGACGAGGACCAGCCGCGCCTGGGTCAGCTCGTTGCGGTCGACGATCGTCTGCGCCAGCGCCCGCAGGAAGGTGCTCTTGCCCGACTCGCCGTCGCCGAACAGGATGAAGTGCGGATCGGCGGCGAAGTCCAGGTGCACCGGTCGCAGGTCCACCTCGGCGATACCGATCGGCACCCCCGGACGGCCGGTATCCGGCAGGCTGCCGTAGGGGACCACCGGCGGCAGCAACCGGATCGGCGCGGCACCTGGGCCCTGCCACGCGGCGGCCAGGTCGGTGACCAGCTTGCGCGCCCCCTCGGGCAGGGTCTCCGCCTCCTGCGCGCCGTCGGCGCGGGGCAGCGCCGCGAGGAACTGCTGGCCGTCCGGCGTGATACCGCGTCCCGGTGACTTGTCCGGCACGTTCATCGCCGCCCGACGGTCCAGGTTGGAGTCGCTCGCGTCGGCCAGCCACAGCTCCAGGCGCGTGCCGAAGACGTCCCGGACGGCCGGACGCAGGTCCATCCACCGCCCGGCGGTGACGATCAGGTGGATGCCGAAGGACAGACCACGGTTGGCGATGTCGTTGATGGTGGGTTCGAGATCCTCGAACTCCGACCGCAGGGTGGCCCAGCCGTCGATGACCAGGAAGACGTCGCCGAACGGGTCGTCGTCGTGCTGCCCGTGGCGACGCGCCCGCCGGTACTCGGACATCGAGTCCACACCACGCTCGGCGAACCGGCGTTCCCGCTCGCCCATCAGCAACTGCAACTCGGCCACCGTACGGCGCACCAGCCCGGCGTCGAGCCGGGTCGCCACCGACCCGACGTGCGGCAGCTCGCGCAGCGAGGAGAGCGCGCTGCTGCCCAGGTCGAGGCAGTACACCTGGGCCTCCCGAGGGGTGTGCGTCAGGGCCAGCGAGGTGACCACCGTACGCAGCAGGGTGCTCTTGCCGCTCTGCGGACCACCGACGATCACCGCGTGCCCGGCCGCCCCGCCCAGGTCGAACCAGAGCACGTCCCGGCGCTGCTCGAACGGCTTGTCGACGATGCCCACCGCCACCTGCAACTCGCCCAGCAGACCGGCGTGCGCCACGGTCACCCCGCGCGTCGGGTCGGCGGTCAACGGCGGCAGCAACTGGTCCAACGTCGGCGGTTCCGCCAACGGCGGCAACCACACCTGGTGGGCCGGCTTGCCCCGGCCGGCGAGCCGCCCGACCAGGATGTCCAGCACGCTCTCGCCGACCCCGTCGGCCGGCTCCGGCGTCTCCTCCGGCTTCGGCGTGCGGGTCACCGGCGGGGCGACGTAGGCGGTGGTGTACTCGCGTACCCGGTCCCCGCCGTCACCCGCCGCGACCGCCGCGGCGGTCTTGCTCCGGTACGCGCCGGAGACGTACGCGGCCTTGAACCGCACCAGCGGCTCGGTGCCGAACCGCAGGTAGCCGTGCCCCGGCGACCGAGGCAACTCGTACGCGTCGGTGGCACCGAGCACCACCCGCGACTCCATCGCCGAGAAGGTCCGCAGACCGATCCGGTACGACAGGTGGGTGTCGAGCCCCCGCAGCCGCCCCTCCTCCAACCGCTGACTGGCCAGCAGCAGATGCACACCGAGCGACCGGCCGACCCGGCCGATCTGCACGAACATGTCGATGAAGTCGGGCTTCGCGGTGAGCAGCTCGGAGAACTCGTCACAGATGATGAGCAGGCTCGGCAACGGCGACAGCGGTGCGCCCGCCGCCCGGGCCTTCTCGTAGTCGCGCTGCGAGGCGTAGTTGCCGGCGGACCGCAGCAGTTCCTGGCGGCGGACCAACTCGCCGTTGATGGAGTCGGTCATCCGGTCCACCAACGGCAGCTCGTCGGCCAGGTTGGTGATCACCGCACTGGTGTGCGGCAACCCGTCCAGCCGGGTGAAGGTGGCGCCACCCTTGAAGTCGACCAGGACGAAGTTGAGGTTCTCCGACGAGTGGGTGGCCGCCAGCGCCAGCACCAGGGTCCGCAGCAGCTCGGACTTGCCGGACCCGGTCGCGCCGATGAGCAGCCCGTGCGGCCCCATGCCGTCCTGCGCGGACTCCTTGAGATCCAGCTCGACCGGCCCGCCGTCGCTGCCGATCCCGATCGGCACCCGCAACTTGTCGCGGTTGGGTCGCGGCTGCCAGCCCCGGTCGACGTCGAACTCGTACGGGTCGCCGATGTCGAGCAGGTCGGCCAGGCCCAACTCGCCGGTCAGCGGCGTGTCGCCGCCGCTGCGCGAGGCGGCCGACAGACGCAGCGGGGCCAACTGCATGGCCAGCGCCTCGACCTCGGCCGGTCGGCAGTCGTCGGCCCGCCCGATCTCCGCCGGCCCGTCCACCGTGACGCTGTCCAGCCTGCGGTCCGCCGACACCTCCAACACCAGCCGCGCCCGGTCGAGCAGTCGCGGCGCCGGAGTGGAGAGGTCGAGCAGGGTCACCCCCTCCACCCCGCCCTCGGTCATCAGGTGGTCGGAACCGGCGGTGTCACCGCCGTCGACGACCACCAGCACGTGCGGTCCGGCGACCTGCTGACCGCCGCCGCTGGCGTTGAACCGGGGTCGGCTGGCGAGTACGTCGTCGAGCATCGCCTCCAGGCCGGTCACCGAGGGCGACACCAACCGCAGTTGACCCAACGCGTCGGTGCGCGACGGGTGGAGGGCGTGCGGCAACCACTTGGTCCACTCCCACTCGGCCCGCCGATCCGGTGCCACACAGATCGCGATCAACATGTCGTCCGGTGCGTGGAACGCGGCGGCCTGGGCCAGCACCGCCCGGACCATGCCCCGCGCGGCGTCGACGTCGCCACGCAGGTGTACCCGGGCGAACCCGTTCAGCGCCATGGTCACCGGCAGGTCGGGCACCTCACCGTAGGTGGTGAGGAAACGACGCAACGCCAGGGCGCACATCGGCTCCAGTTTCTCCAGCGACGTGGCCGGCGGCGGTACCAGAGGGGTGGCCAACTCCTGCGGACCCAACCCGATCCGGACCGTGCCGAAGTCCACGTCCCCGCGCCGACGCTCCCACAACCGCTGCCCCAGCGGCAGCGACCAGAGGATGTCCGGGTCCGGGTGCCGGTAGAAGGCCGCCTCGCGCTGCTTGCGGATCGTCTTGAGCACCCGGCGACGCTGCCGCGACAGGTGCGTCATGTACTCCCGGCGGCGCTGGAGCATCTCCTGCTTGCCCGGCCCACCCGCGTTGTTGGTCAACTGTGAGCCGAGCATGCCGATGGCGGAGAGCCCGAACAGGCCACCGGTGACGTACCCGAGGGTCGACCCGCCCCGCCCGGCGAACATCAGGGCCATCGCGAACGAACCGGCGAGCATCGGCAGCAGCATCATCATCTGCCCCCACGCCTTACCGGTCGGCGCGGGCACCTCGGGCGGCGCCTCCAGGAGCACCTCGCCGGAGGGATACTCGGGCTCCGGCTGCCGCGCCGGTCGTTTGACGACCACGGTGCTCACGTGACAGACCTCCGTTGCCTCTCGCGGGCGTGCTGCGTACGCCCGACCCCCGTGCGCTCGGCGGTCGCGGAGAACCGGCACCCGCGCCACCGGCACATGGTAGGTAGCCTTCTCCCGTCAGGACAGCCGCGGGCCCATCGGCCCGCTCCTCGTACCGAGGGGTCGTCAGTGGTCACCCAGGCCGGAACCGGACTCGCGCGCATCGCCGTCGTCGCCCCGCACCGACGGCTGGACCTCGCGCTGCCCGAGCATCTGCCGCTCGTCGGGCTGATGCCTGCGGTACTGCGGCAGGCCGACGAGGAACCGTCGGACGGCACCGGCCACGGCGGGTGGATGCTCCGGCGCAGCGACGGCAGCGCCGTCGACCTGACCCGGACGCTCGCCGCCCAGAGCATCCGCGACGGCGAGACGCTGCACCTGGTGCCGCGCCGCACCGAGTGGCCGGAACTGGCGTACGACGACCTGATGGAGGCCGTCGCCGACGGTGCCCGACGTCGCGGCGTCGCCTGGACCCCGTTCGCGACCCGACTGACCGGCCTGATCGTGGCGGGCGTACTGCTTCTGCTCGGCCTGGTCGTGATCGTCACCTCCACCGAACCCGGCTGGCTCGGTGGCGCGGTCGCGCTCGGCACGGCCGTGGTGCTGCTGGCCGGCGGGATCGTGCTGTCCCGGGCGATGGCCGACTCCCTGGCCGGAGCGGTCGTCGCCGCGGCCGGGTTGCCCTACGCCTTCGTCGGCGGCGTACTGGTGATCGGCTCCGGCGAGTCGGTCTGGGCGCTGGGCGCGCCACACGTGCTGCTCGGCTCCGCCGTGCTGCTGCTCTCCGGCCTGCTCGGTCTGCTCGGCGTCGGCGATGCGACCCGGGTCTTCGTCGCCGCCGTCTTCGTCGGATTCTGGGGCATGGTCGGCGGGCTGCTCGCCTTCGGCTCGATGGACGCCGCCCAGGGCACCGCCGTCGTGGTCAGCGCGGTGGCCCTCCTACTGCCGGCGATGCCACTGCTGTCCGTACGGCTCGGCAAGATGCCGATGCCGGCACTGCCGCGTACCGCCGAGGACCTGCTGCGCGACGAGCCGCAGCCCAAACGGGAAATCGTCTACCAGGCCACCGCCCGCGCCGACGAGGTGCTCACCGGCATGATCTTCGGTGCCTTCGTCATCACCGTCAGTTGCCTGATCGTGCTCACCGCCACCGGCGCCGTCGCCGCCATGCTGCTGGCCGGAGTGATCTCGCTCGGTTACCTGCTGCGGGCCCGGCTGGTGACGACGGTCCGGCACCGGGTGCCGATGCTCGCCGCCGGTCTGGCCGGTCTGGGCCTGCTGCCGCTGGTCGGTGCGGCCGACGCGTCGACCGCCGCCCGGGTGCTGGCGGTGCTGCCGGTGGCCCTGGTCGCCGCCGGGCTCGCCGCCGCCGCCGGGCTCGCCTACAGCCGACGCCCCCCGTCGCCCCGGCTGGCCCGCCTCGGCGACGTGTGCGACATCCTGCTCCAACTCGCCATCGTGCCGGTGGCGTGCAGCGTGCTGGGCCTGTACGCCTTCATGCGCGCCATCAACGGCTGACCCTCACTTCGGCCAGTCGAGGTCGCTGGCCTCGGTCATCGGGCCGCCTCGGATGAGTTTGACGATGGCGGTGTCGATGTCGGGTCCGACGAAGAAGTCGTCGGCCCAGTGGAGCATGAAGACGCGTCCCTGTGCGTCCACGACGAGTTCGGAGGGTCCGTCCTCGTTGTTCCCGAACGGGAAGACCGGATTGTCGAACTCCTCCGAGAAGCCGCGTGCCTTGTCCGTGACGATGCCACCGACCGTGGGAAAGATGAAGCTCGTGTAGCCGCCGCCGGGCTCGCCGTGCCCACCGAACTGCGGCAGTTGCAGGCCGCCGAACTCGATCAGTGCGGCGCGGGCGGCGGGGGAGCACTCCAGTCCGGTGAGTTCGTCGGCGAAGCGTCGCATCCAGTGGTTCACGGCGGCGGTGGCGTCGCGGCCCGGTCGCCAGCCGGCTTTGTCCAGCACATGCCGTACGTCCGGCGGGAAGCGCCCCTCGGCGGCGCGATGCTGGGTGTACTCCTCGGCGACCAGATCGGGAGGTACCGAACGCCAGCGTGACACCTCGCCGGTCGCCCGGTCGATGACCGCGCTCGGGAAGCCGGTGGACGCCGGAGGGGCGGGGGGGCCGCCGGTGGGTGGGGGTGGCGGCATCACCTCCCAGGCGACGTAGCCGAGGTCGAACTCGTACAGTTCGATCTCAGGTTCGGGGCCTGGTCGGCCGGCGGAGGCCCACTGGCGTGCGATGGCCAGGGCCTGCTCGCGACTGATCATCGAACGACTCCTCGGACTGCCGAGTTCGGTTTCGCCGGGCGGGGCCGGGTGCGGGCATCGGCTGCCCCGGCACCCTGCATATGGTAGGCACCGCGCGGCGCGGCCCACGTGACCGTGTCGGTGTACGCCAGGGGGAGGGGTGCCATGCCGTCGCGGCGGGACCAGGTCCAGTCGTACCAGTTCTTCGTGCAACGGATGACCTCCGCACTGGTGGCGCGTGAGCCCGACCCGGAGTCCGCGCCGTTCCGTCGGCTCGGTGGTGCCGGTTTCGCCAGCGTGATGGTGGCGGTGCTGTTCCTGGGGGCGGTCGGCGTCTACGGCCTGCTTCGCCCCGGCGGTGCCACGAAGTGGAAGGAGGGCGGCGCGGTCATCCTGGAGAAGGAGACCGGCACCCGCTACCTGTACCGGGAGGGTCGTCTGCACCCGGTGCTCAACTACGCCTCCGCCCTGCTGGCCATGGAGTCCGCGGCACCGACCGTGTCGGTCTCCCGCAACTCGTTGGTCGGTACGCCCCGTGGTCCCCGTATCGGCATCCCGTTCGCCCCGGACGCGCTGCCGGCCGCCAACCGGATCCTGGACGGACCGTGGACGCTGTGCACGCAACCCGCCCGCAACCCGGCCGGCGGGATCGTCGCCACCACCGTGCTCACCGTGGGCCGGGCACCCGAGGGCGGGCGCGAGCCCGGCGACGAGGGGCTGCTGGTACGCGACCGCAAGACCGAGCGCCTGCACCTGGTCTGGCGTGACCACCGGTACGAGATCCGCAACGAGAAGATCGTGCTGGAGGGGCTCACCCTGGGTGGTGAACCGGTGGTGGAGGTCGGCGGCGCCTGGCTGAACGCGTTGCCCGCCGGAGAGCCGATCGCGCCCCGCCGGGTCGCCGACCGGGGTGCGGCCTCGTCCGCCTTGTCGAACGCCCGGGTCGGCCAGGTCTTCGTGGTGGAGAGCCAGAACGCCACGCGTCAGCACTACCTGGCCGAGCGGAACCGACTCGTGCCGCTGACCCCGGTGCAGGCGGACGTGGTGCTGGCCGACCCGGAGACCCGCGCGGCGTACCCGGACTCCTCGGAGCCCCGGGCACTCGAACTCGCCGCCGGCACCGCCGCCGCCGCGCCGAAGGGTGAGGCGCCGGCCCAGGGGCGGCACCGCGCCCCCGAACAGCGGCCCGTCATCGCCCGACTGACCGGTGACCAACCGGCCGTCTGCGCCGCGTACCAGCCGGACCAGGACGAGCCGACGGTGCTGCTCGACGCCCAGGTGCAACCGGTACGCGAGCCGGTGCGGACGGGGGAGCAGACCGGTGACGGAGTCCCACTGGCCGACCGGGTGGTGATCGCACCCGGCTTCGGCGTCCTGGTCGACGCCGTGCCCTCGCCGGACCAGCGGACCGGCACCCTCAACCTCGTCACCGACATCGGCTACCGCTACCCGCTGGCATCCGAGGGGGTGGCGGCGATGCTCGGCTACTCCGGCGTGCAGCCGGTGCGCCTGCCGGCGAGCCTGGTGGTCCGGCTGCCCGCCGGCCCCGCCCTGGACCCGGCGACCGCCAAGCGCGCACTCGACCCGGAGTGACCCGACCAGCCACAATGGAAGGGTGGGCCGGGCTTCCGGTCTAGCGTCGACTGGACACGACCCGTTACCGTTCGTACGACGATGGTGCGTGAGCGCCGACTGACAGGCCGCCCCCGGTGACGCGGGGCGATCGAACGAGGACGGGGGTGACTTCCGCCATGTCGATGAATACCGACACCGGCTTGATGCTGAAGACCGAGGGTGACGTCGATGCCGTCGCCGACCGGCTCACCGGCAACCTCAACTCGCTGATGGACCAGCTCGCTCCGCTGTACGACCAGTGGAAGGGGGCTGGCGCGGGTTCCTTCCACCAGGTCCGTGAGCGGTTCGACCAGGACATGGCCCGGCTCAACGTCGCGCTTCGCGCGATCGCCGAGGCCGTGGGATCGGCCGGTAAGGACTACGACGTCAGCGACGAGGAGATCCGGTCGGACATGGAAGGCGCGGGAGCGACCGCCGGCCAGATCACCGCGGCACTGAAGCTCTGACGGGGAGACAAGTCATGACGGAGATTCGGTACAACTTCGCCGGTCTGAACGCGGCGGCGGACAGTTGCGGTGGTGCGGTCCGGAACATGACCAGCGAGCTGGACGGGCTCAAGTCCGGCATCGCCCCGCTGCTCGCCACCTGGGACGGCGATGCCCGCGAGGCGTACTTCCAGCGGCAGGGCGAGTGGGAGTCGGCCGCCAACGACCTGCGTGACCTGCTCACCCGGATCGAGCGCGCGCTGCGCGAGTCGGCGGGCAAGATGCAGGCCCGCGAGGCGGCGAACCGGCAGAAGTTCGGCGGCTGACCCCGCCACCGAGAGACACCTCGACGGCCCGGCTCTGTGCCGGGCCGTCGGCGTCTCACCGTAGCCCTGGGAACACCGCCGTGCTGGTCAGCCGCGTGTCGTCGACGTCGGCACCCGGAAGAACGCCTCCTCGGGCTCGTCGACCTCGGGGGTCGGGGCGGGTGGGGCGGACGGCCGGGCGGGCTGCCACCTGGTGCGTCGCCCGCGCGGTAGCAACGTCGCCAACACCGCCACACCGACCGCGAGCACCGCCAGCGGCAGGCCGACCCAGAGCGCCCACCGGCCGAAGGCCGCCCACCGCTCGGCACGGGCCGCCGCTGCGGCGTCGTACGGCACGTCGGGCAGCGGTTGCTGAGGGACCGGTGACGCGGTGGTCAGCCGCTCGGTGACGGCGCGGTACGGATTGACCACCCCACTGCCGTAGCCGGCTTCGGCGTCACCCCGCGCCGGATCGGCGGTGGCCAGGATCCGCCGGGTGACCTCCTTGGCCGACAGGTTCGGCTCGGCCGCACGGATCAGCGCGGCGGTGGCGCTCACCATCGGAGCGGCGAAGCTGGTGCCGTCCCAGACGCTGTGCCCGAACACGCGGGTGGCGGCCACCACCGCCCCGCCCGGCGCGACGACGTCCACGTACGGTCCGATCTGGGACTGCCTGATCCGGGCCCCGTTCTGGTCGACGGCGCCCACGCCGATCACCCCGTCGAATTCGGCCGGGTACGGCACCGGGTCGGGACGGGCGCCGTCCTGATGCTGGTTGCCGGCGGCGGCCACCAGTACGACGTCCCGATCCACCGCGTACTTGACGGCCTGTTCGACGTCCTTGTCGTAGTAGTAGAGCGTCACCGACATGTTGACGACCTTGGCACCCTCGTCGACCGCCCGCCGGATCGCCTCGGCGAAGACCGCGCCGGTGACGGTCTCACCGCCGGTTCCCGGCTGCTCGTTGGCGTTGCGCTCGCTGACCCGGATCGGCACGATCGTGGCGTCCGGAGCCAGGCCGTAGAACCCGACCCCCTCCATCCGACCGGCCGCGATGATGCTGGCCACGGCGGTGCCGTGGGACACACAGTCCACATTGCCGCCCGGTGCGCCGCGCAACGCGTCGAATCCGGTGGCCACCCGTCCGGTCATCTGGGGATGGGTGCTGTCCGTGCCGGAGTCGATCACCGCGACCTTCACCCGCGCACCGGTGCTGAACGGCCAGACCCGCTGCGGCGCCAACCACCGTTGGTGCCACGGGGTCTCGATGTTCATCTCTCCCGGATCGCTCGGATTCTGGCAAATCGTCGGATCGGCCCGGGCCGGGGTGGGGACAGGCGCGGTCACCATCGTGGCCAGGACGGCTCCCACGAGGGCAAACGCCGCTATCGGACGGTCACGGAACATTGCCTGCCCACCTCCCCGTCGACGGGTGCCGGTGCATCCTAACGACGCTCGGCCGCAGACCGACCACCCCGATGTCGCGCCCATTCAGTATGGTCGAGTCGCCACGCCCGAGGCGCGGGTGAGACGTGGACGTGCGCCGGCAGGGACGGACCGGACGGGCGCGGGGAGGGACACGCCATGGACGTACAGGCGCTACGCGCGCGGGCCGACGAACTGATGGCTCAGTTCGAGCGGATGCGTTCCGGTGTGGGCGATCTCCAGCAGAAGATCAAGGCGGTGAAGGCCACGGTCACCTCCGACGACGGCCTGGTCACCGTGACCGCCGGGCCCCGTGGGCAGGTGACGAAGGTCGAGTTCGACCCGCGCATCTACCGCCGGCCGGATTCCAAGGAGCTCTCCGCCACCGTCACCGAGACGATCCGCCGGGCGAGTGAGAAGGCCATGGCCGAGGTCGAGCAGCTTCTCCAGCCGTACGTGCCGGACAGCCAGTTCCAGGCATACATCGACCACGATCTCGACGGGATCTTCCGACAGTTGGACAGCGACCTGCCCGGGGAGGAGAAGCGGTGAGCGAGCTGCGCGAGACCTTCGTCAAGCCCGACGCGGCTCTGGACGGTGCCAACCAACTGGGCTCTGCCGGTGCCCTGCTGGCCATGCGCTTCCGGAGTGCCGCCGCGACGATCGAGACCCTCAACGGCGGTCGGCCCTGGGGCGACGACGAGCCGGGTAACGAGTTCAACAAGAACTACCTCGGCGGCGACGACCAGCCGGCACAGAAGGTCCTCGACATGGGCCACGGTCTGGTGCCGGTGGTGGAGCTGCTGGGCCCGACCGTCAAGGGTGCGGTCGAGGGCACCGTCGACGTCGACGACATGACCCGCGTGCTGTTCGGCGGCGAGGAGAAGTAGCCGGCGACCGTACACCGGTCGACATCGGACGGAGGGGCGCACGGGGTGGCGGTACCCAATCCCAGGAACTCGCTGGGCGAGTACGCGTGGGTCTGGGACGCCATCTGCTGGGTCAGCGCGGGCGAGGCGTGGCCCAGCGGCGACGAAGACAAGATGCGGGAGCTCGCCGACGCCTGGCAGGTGATGGCGGACGCGATCACCGAGGCGTTGGGCGAGGCCGACCCGGCGGTCATGAAGATCCTGCAAGCATGGGGCGGCGGTGCCGGCGAGGCGTTCGGCGGGCTGTGGAACCAGATCGCCGTCGACCCGAACACCGGCCTGCCGCTGATGCAGGAGGTCGCCGCCGCGTATGCCGCCGGCTGCGACCAGGCCGCTCTGGAGATCGAGTACGCCAAGCTGACCGTGCTCATCGCGGTCTTCATCACCGTCATCGCGGTCTTCGTCGCGCTGTTGATGGCATGGCTGGGTGGCGTGTCGGCCGGCGCGATCCCGGGCATCCTGGCGGCCGGACGGCAGGCCGTGACGGTCGCCTTCCGCCGGTTGATGGCGCAGATGGGTCGGCAGCTGCTCACCCGCGCCGGCATGCAGACGGCGCTGCGCACGGCCGGCACCCGCCTCGGGCAGATCGTCAGCAGCCAGGGCTTCCGGCAGGGGATGACCCGGCTCGGCCTGGAACTGGTCGAGGAGATCGGCGAAGAGCTGATCATTGATGTGGGTGCCCAGGCATACCAGATGCACACCGGCGAGCGGCGGCAGTGGGACGGCAACCGGACGCTGACCGCCGGGGTGGGCGGCGCGTTCGGCGGTGTGCTCGGCACCGGTATGAGCTTCGCGGGCCGGCGGCTGGCACCCCGGATGCCCTTCTCGTTCAGCCCCTCCGGTCTCACCTTCCCGGGCAGCGGGGTGGTCCGCTGGGGCAGCAGGAGTTTCGCCTCCGGCATGCAGAACGCGGTCGTGTCCCCTGCGGCCAGCGTGCTCGCCAACGGCACGGTCAACGGCCAGTGGGCCATGCCCGGCGCGGAGGCGTTCCTCGGCGGGTTCACCAGCGGCGCCGGCCGCACCGGGTTGACCATGATCGGCAGCAGCATGGGCAACGTGGGTGCGAACGTCACCAACTGGGGCCTCGGCCGAACAGGTGCGGATTTCAACCCGGGCGCCGGCCTTCCGGCGGGTGGGATCGACCCGGCGCTCAACGTCGGCAACGCCAACGGTCTCGGCAACGTCGGCGGCGTCAACGGCGGCGCGGGCACCGGCGCTGCCGGAGCCGGTGCCACGGGTGGCGTCAACGGTGGTGCCGCCACCAACGGAGCGTCGGGAAGCAGCACCGGCAACACCAGTGCCGATTCCGGCGCGACGGTCACCGGTGGCGCCGATGGTGCGCTGAACGTCCCCGGCGACGGGAACATCGACACCACTCCCGTAGACACCGTGCCGGACAGTGGCTCAGGCTCGATCAGCCTTGCGCCGCCGACCGTCGAAACGGTGGTCACCTCGCCGGCCGACACCTCGGCGGTCCCGTCGGCCGACGCGGCTACGACGGGTGCTCCGACCACGACGGACAGCGTGACCGGAACTCCGGCCGGTGTCGTCGTCGAGGGTGCGGCCACGGCGCCTGCCGGCGACACCGCCGCGACAAGCCCACCCACCAGCGACACCACTACGCAGCGTGTCCCAGACGGGCAGGCCGCCCCGACCCCCGACTCGGTCGGTGCCGACCGGCTCGGCAGTGGCTCCACCGATCAGGCCAGCGGTGGACCGGTGACGGTTCCGGGGCCGGAAGCGGGTACCAGCACACCCGGAGACAGCACGGCGGGACCGGCCCGCAGCGTGACCGAGACACCCACCACTGGCGGCCTCGCCGACACCAGGTCTGTCGACGTTCGCGCCGATCCCACCGTTGCGGACACGCCACCAGCCGTACTTCCCGGAACCTCGGTCACCGCGCCGCCGGCCGCTCAGACGCCGGGCACCGTCGCTGCGACGGTCCCGCCCGCCGCGAACTCGGCTCCACCGGCCGGATCAACGGTGTCCACCGGTCCTCAGGTGGTGGCAGGCCCCAACGCCGCTCCGCCGGCCAACACCGCACCGCCGACCACCGCCGGCCCGCCGGCGACCGGCACGAACACTGCGGCGACCACCACTCAACCCGGCACCACCAACCCCACCGCGCAGCCGGCGGCGAACCGTACGCCTCCGATCGGGCCGACCGTCAATCCGGCCGCCGCGAACTCGGCGGGATCGGTCGCGCTCTCCCCGTCCACCGGCCCGACCTCGACCAACCCCACCCAGCCCGGTGCCGGCCCCCCGCAGAGCGCCCCCAACCAGCAGGCCACTCCGGCCCAGGGCGTACCGGCTCGGCAGGACACCACGAGCCGCCCGGACAACCGACCTGTGCCGGGCCGGACGGACGTGGGCGTGCCGACCGCGCCCACGGTGCCGGCCCAGACAGCGGGCAGCGACCCGGCAGCCACCACCGTCGACACCACCGGACCGACCGCTCCCGACACCACAGGCGACCCTGCCCTGGGGCGGACCGACCAGGTCTCGCAGACCGACGGGCCGGTCGTGGTCCCGGTGCCGGCCAGCACCGGAAGCACCGTCAACAGCGGGCCGGTCGGGCCGGTCGGGCCTGGGTCGAACACCGGGCAGGTAGACCCGGACACACTCCGCCGGTCGGACTCACCGACCGGCCGCGGTACCTACGGATGGCATCTGGACCCGACGTCGGTCAGCGACCCCACCAGTCAGGATGCAGAACAGACCCTGGTCGAAGCATCGCGGGCTCTGGCTGAGGCAGTGCGGTTGGACGTCAAGGGCGGCACGATCTCCAAAGCTAAGCAGCCTGGCATGGCTGGCGCCTTGCTGATGCCTAACGGTGAGATAACCACGCACACCAGCATGACCCCTGACAAGAGCACCAAACCGCCCACCCAGCCTGCCGTGCACCCGCTAGCCCAGGCTGCACTCGCCCGAACGGCAGAGGCGTTGGGTAGGGGTATCGGTGGTGGGCATGGCAAATGCGCCGAAGTCGCCTTGGTGTCTGATCAGCTCTATCGGCTTGAGCAACAGTGGCGTGACGCGGGACAGCCGGGCCAGTTCGAGACGTATGCGCTCGACGCCTTTGCGAACGCCAAGATCGTCACGCATCAGATAGCCACTGCGAGGTCGGGTGGTGTCACCTATGACCTCGGGCACTACCGCCCGCCATGTCGGAGCTGTGCCCATTTCCTGCCGCAGTTCAACATCGACCCGATCACGGACCCGGACCGTGACCTCTCCGTCTACCAGCCGCCCGTGGCCGGGGTGGTGGGCAACGGTCTGCCTCTGAGTAACAACCGTCCGTACGGGCAGCCTGAGGGCCTGGTGGCTCCGGACCCGGCCGACCAGGCGGCGCTCGATGCGGCCGTCCCTCGGGACGCGGGGACCGGACGCCCGGCGGTCCATCCGGATCCCCGCTCCGGATCATGGGCCGGACTGGTCAACGATGGCGGACCGGTCACCCCTGGACGCGACACGAACTGCGCCGACGTCGGTCTCTCCGTTCTGTCGACCTGGTACGGCCGGCCCGAGGTGGCGGCTGTCGCTGCCAGCCAGGTGGAGCGGGGCAGCACGGCCCGGCAGGAACAGGCACTCCAGGCGACCTTCGGCCACCAGGGCAGTGGTGCCTCCGCGTTGGACACGGTCGCCGAGGCGCTCCGTGCCGCTGGTCCTGGTGCCGCCGCACTCGTCGTTGGCAGTTGGCCAGGTGACAGCGGCCGGGCGCACACCTGGAACGCCGTGAACCACGAGGGCACGATCATCTGGATCGACGGCCAGCATGCAGCCCTCTCCGACACCGACCCGTTGCACGGCGGACGGGTGGGTGACGTCTGGGCCATCGTTCTGGACGCCGAGGGCGACCCGGTCCGTCCGGCGCAGGCCGACGGCGTCACGAGCGCGTTCCTGCCGCCGGATTCGACCGCGTCGGACGACGGGCCGAGGATCGAGCAGAGCACTGATCCGGCGTCGCTGGTCGACCTGCGGTTCGCTGATCCGAACGCCGCGATCTGGCCCGACATGCAGGGTTGGCCGATGCCGGACACCCGGCAGTACGGGCCGGAGCAGTTGGCGCCGCTGGAGGATCCGCGCTATCAGGACGACGTCGCGGACAGCCTCCGGACCCCCGACGGGTACGCGGTGTTCGCCGATCCGGCCACGCACCCGTACGGGCGGCTGATCAACGACGGTGGACCGGACCAGCCGGGGCGGAGCAACAACTGCGTCGACTCCACGCTCGCCGCGCTGGCCAGCTTCTACGGTGATCCACAGGTGTCCCATCCGCGCTGGCCGGATCGGCTCGACGACGGCTCGATCGAGACCGAGTTGGGCGAGCTGGCGGGCGTCGACCGGATCGCGAGTTGGATCGGTGGCGACTGGGTCGGTGACGGTGCCAACGACGCGATGCCCGGTACCCCCGCCGAGCGGGCCGAGGCGATGGCCGACCGGTACGCGGAGCTGTACCAGAGCGTCCGCGACGCGGGGCCGGGCGCGGCGGCGGTGGTCGTGGTGGACTGGGTGCAGTTCGACGAGAACGCCGCTCCGCTGCTCGACGCGGACGGCCACACCCAGCCGGCGGCCCAGCATGCCTTCCTGCTGGTGCACCCGGACGGCGCGGACGGGCCGGTGTGGTGGGACCCGCTGTTCGCCAGCACCACCACCGGCCCGCTCCCGGGCGACTATGTTGGACTGACGCACAACCTGTGGTCGATGGAGGTGCATCCCGGCTATGCCGATGAGCAGGGAGGAAGTCCAGCAGTTGATGACTCGGCTGCTCGGGACGGACAACCCGGTGGCGGTCTTCCCGTTCGAGTTCGGCTGGGCAGCCCAGGAGACGCTCTCCCCGCAGCAGCGGTCCCAGGGCCGACAGATGGGCCAGGGGGTCTTCATCATCGACCGGACGGGAGTGGTGACCGCGCATCCCAGCCTGCCGCCACCGTTGGTCGTGAAGCGGTACACGACGGCCCGCCGGGAGGGCCGGATCACCGGCCGCCAGGTCTGGCCGACGGAAGACCCGACGGCCTGACCGACGTCGGTCCCGCGCCGTCGTTGCCGCAGAGCCGGCGGTACGGACCGAACGAGCTGGCACCCCTGGAGGACCCGCGATACCAGGACGACCTGGCCGCGAGCCTGGCCACGCCGGAGGGGTACGCGGTCTTCGCCGACCCGTCCACGCACCCGTACGGCCGGTTGGTCAACGACGGCGGGCCGGCGCAGCCGGGCCGGGCCAACAACTGTCTCGACGCGTCCCTGGCGGCCCTGGCCAGCTTCCACGGCGACCCGCAGGTGTCGATGCCCCGCTGGGCGGACCGCGCCGACGACGGCGCGATCGACCTGGTCTCCGGTGAGCGGGGCGGCCTGCAGCGCGCCGAGGCGTGGATCGGCGGGGAGTGGATCGGTGGGCAGGACAACCTGCCCACCGACCTGGCGGCCCGTACCGAGGCGGTCGCCGACCAGTACGCCGATCTCTACCGGCGGGTGGCGGAGGCCGGGCCCGGAGCGTCGGCGCTGGTGGTGGCCGACTGGCTGTACGTCGACTCCGCCGGGCAGCCCGTCCTGGACGCCAGCGGCCAGTTGGACATCGACGGTGCCCACGCGTTCGTGATCGTCTTCCCGGTCGATGCCGATGCACCGGTGTGGTGGGATCCGCAGAGCGGGACGACGTCGGCGGACATACCGGCCGCGGACATCCGGGAAACCCATGCCCTCTGGGCGATGATGATGCCTGACGGAGAGGGGCGAGTTGACCGAGGACGAGGCACTGACACTGATCAGCCGTCTCCTGGCGACCCGGAATCCGATCGTGCTCCGGGAGTTCGAGTACGGCTGGCTGGCCCGGGAGAGGCTCTCGGAGCAGGACCGGGCCTCGGGGACGCACGTGGGCCAGGGGAGCTACATCATCGACCGCTCGGGAGTGATCACCGTTCATCCCAGCCTGCCGCCCCGGCGGGTCATGCAGGAGTACGCCCGGGCGCGACGCGAGGGACGGACCAAGGGCCGGCAGGTGTGGCCCGAGGTGGAACCGACAGCCTGACCGGAGCGGCCGACCGGACCGAGGTCGGCGACGCCCGGGCGAACGGCGACCGCCCCGGCACGGTGATCACCGCCAGTGCGCTGCCCGGCACCGACTTCCACGGCCAGGGTCGGGCGGAACCCGACCCGGATGCGGTCCTGGACCGGGCTCGTGCGGCGGCCGGGCAGGTGGCCACCCACGCCGGGGTCTCCGAGGTACTCGCTCGCCCGGACGGCACCTACCAGGTGACCCGGGCCGACGGCAGCACGTTCACGCTCCGTCTGACCAGTGGACCGGTGGCGGACGGTGCGGTGGCGACCGGCCGCTTCGGCAACGACGGCGTCGCCGTGGTGACGGTTTCCGACCAGTCCGTCGACCGGGTGGTCGAGCGGGCGCTGGCGCACGAGGTGGCCGAGTTGGCGGCCCTCGGGCGGCCGGTGGATCCGGGGGCACCGACGGTCGCCCCGCTCTCGCCCGCCGATCTCGCCGAGTTGCGGACCGCCGCACACCAGGTCGCCGTCGCCGACCGCTGGTCGCTGGGCGCGGCCCGACGCGAACTGGCCGCGGTGGTCGACCGGCTGGGCCTGCGGGACGGCATGCTCGGCGCGGAGCAGCGCCTCGCCGGAGTGCCGGATGCGACACGGACCTCCCTGACCGAGGTGTACCCGGACTGGTACACCGACCGCCGGGTCAGGGCGCTGGACCGCCTGCCCGCCGCGCCGACCAGTGATCCCCGTCCGACCGGTCTGCCCCGGCTGCGTACCTATGTGATCACCCACTTCGCCACCAACTCGCTGCTCGCCGCGTTGGCCGTGAAGCTGACCGTGGACGCCGGTCGACCGGAGCTGGCGTTGATGCTCGGTGTCGGCGGGGCGATCGGCGCGGTCGCCACCGGCCCGGCGAAATGGCTGGCGAAGCGGGTCGGTCTGGCAGCCGAGGACCGCCGGGCCCGGTACGACGCACGTCAGGACGCCCGCTCCGCCGCCGACTCCGACGTCAGCACGGGCCGCGAGGTCGCCGGCCGGGCCGACGACGTGGGTCCCCCGACCCGGGCGGCCGACTCGGCGACGGCCGGCCTGGAGAGCCGGGTCGAGGCGCTCGGACAGCGGCTCGACGCCGGGGAGCGCCGCCGTCGACTGATCGGCCGGCCGCGCCGCTTCGCCCCGCCGGACCCCGTCCCGTCGGCGGGCACCGCCCCGGCACCTACCACCAACCGGCCCGGCGGCCCGGCCGCGACGGCGGCGTCTCCCGACCCGGTCGGCCTCACCCCGCACGAACAGGGGCGGCTCGCCGAGTTGCGGGCTCTCGCCGCGCAACGTGACGCCGCGTCGACGTTCGCCCGTCCCCGGGTGACCCGCGAGATCCGGGCCCTGCTCGACGCACTCGGTCTGCGGCAGAACACGCCTGGCGTCGCGCAGCGCCGGGAGCTGTTGCCGGACGACCTCCGGTCGATGGCGGACCGCTTCGGCGGTACCCGGACGACGACGGTGCGGCACCGGCTGGCGGCGGTCGTGGACGGGCGACCGGCCGAAGGGGACCGGCCCGGCAAGGTGGCGCCCTGGTGGATGGGCACCGTGGAGAACACGCCGAGCGTGTTCGCCGCGGGCAGCATCGCCGTCGTCGGTGACCTGATCGGTCAGCTCCGGCTGGGTTGGTTCGCGATCACCGCCGGTCTGACCGCCATGGCCAGCGGGGCTGTGGTCGACCCGATCATGGCCCGCCGGGAGGCGGCGGCCAAGGACGCCCGCGACACCTGGGACACGGAGCACCCGGCGATGCCGGCCGACGTCCAGCTCAGCCAGCTCACCGAGGCCGTGACCGGCCCGGTCGACCTGGTGACCGACCGGGTCGCCGACGTCTTCCGCCGCGCCGTCGACCTGGAACAGCGGGTGGCCGACCTGAATCGGCGGCTGGCCGAGTCACGCCGCCGCACGGGAGCCGCCGACTCGTTCCGGCGGCTGCTCTTCGGCGACCCGGCATGGGCGGGGCTCACCGCCCCCGACGTCACGTCGCCGGCCCGACCCGGCCGCGACCCGGCGGGTGAGGTGTCGACCACCGCTGACCCGTCGACCGGCACCCGCGATCCCGGCGACGCGGCGGCACTCGGGCAGCTCGCCGAGCTTGCCGCCCGGCACGACGCCGCCAGCGGTCCGACCCGGATCCGGCACGCCCGTCACCTGCGGGCGTTGCTCAACCAGCTCGGCCTGCGCGACGGCACTCCCGGGGCGGAGCAGCGACGTGAGCACCTGCCGGCCGAGCTGCGCGAGGTCGCGGAGCGCCACGGCCGTCGGCTGCTGGCCGACCGGATGGCACGGATCTTCGTCGGTCGGCCGGCCGACGCCACGGACAGCGACGCCCGGCCGAGCAACGTGCCGAACGCCGCTGTGTACGCGGTGGAACAGACACCCGGGCCGTTGGTGCAGGCTGCCACCACCGTCGGTCTGGCGGGCGTCGTCCAGGTCGCGGCCGGTGCGGGACCGTTGAACATGGCGGCCGGTGGCGTCCTCGGCCCGGTACGCGACCTGGCGCTGAAAAGGATGGAGACCAGCGTCAAGGACGCCCGCCGCAAGTGGGACCTGGATCATCCGAACCCGGCGGCGGACTCGTCGGCACGGGTGGACCGGCTCGCCGCACCGACCGAGGTCGTCGTCACCGACGCGGCCCGCCGGCTCCGGGTGGCGGTGGCGAACCTCGACCGGGTCACGTCGGCGGTCGACCGGCTGGCGGCGCGCCGTTCGGAGACCGGACCACCGGCACCGGCCCCGTCGACCTCCCGCGACGGCGACACCGCCACGACCGAGGGTCGGGATGTCCTCAGCCGGGCCGACTCGTGGGAACTACAGGTCGCCCAGAGCCACGTACGCAACGCCGACAAGATGTCCCTCAAGCCCGCCCTGCGCGAGCTGTACGCGGTCATCGACCGACTCGGTCTGCGCGAGGGCATGTTCGGCCGGGCGGAGCGGCTGGCCCAGTTGCCACCCGAGGCGCGCCAGGTGGTCGTCGACTACGGCGGCGACCGGGCCAGCCGGTCGGTCCGGCTCCGGACGCTGCGCGCCGAGCAGCGGGGCGTCGACCGTCCGCCGGGCGTGCCGAGCCTCAAGGCGTACCTGGGTGCCAGCGTCGCCACGACCGGCCTGGCCGCCGTGGGAGGTACCGCGATCGCGGTCGCCCTGTCGAGTCCGCTCGCCCCGATCATCCCGGTCGCCGCGCTCGCCGCCGTCCCGGTGATCGGCGCCGCCAAGTGGTATGCGAAACGTGCCAGCCTCGCGGCCGACGACGTCCGGACCCGGTTCGACGCCCGGAGCGACGCCCGGTCGGCGGCCGACCGGGTGGACCAGGTCGTCGACCGGTTGCAGGAACCGGTGCGGGAACTCGAACAGGCGACCGCCGACCTGGAGGCCCGGCTCGACGCGGCCGAGTCGGCGGCCGACCGGCTCACCGAGCGCCTGGCCGGGGCACAGCAGCGCAACGGCGTGCTCGGGCGTCTCTTCGGTGCCTTCCCGCGCTCCACCGACCCGACCACGCCGGACCCGAACTCACCCGACCCGACCACGCCGGACCCGACCGCCGACCCGAACCCCCCGGACCGGACTGCCGGTCGGTCGGACGGGGGAACCGACCCGGACTCGGGCCGGATCACCGCGGCCCCCGTACCGAACTCCGGGTTCCACGGACTGGGCCGTCCGACCGCCGACCCGGCGGCCGTACTCGACCTGGCGCGGGCCGCCCTGCCACAGATCGCGCCGTACGCGCAGGTGGACGCCGTGGTGCAGGTCGGTCCGGACCTGTTCGAGATCCGTGCGGCCGGGCAGTACCCGCTGACGGTGCGCCTCACCACCGGCCCGATGACCGACGGCGTGGTCGCCCAGTCGACCCGCGAGCCCGACGGGACCTTCACCGTCACCGTGTCCGACCGGGCCGTCGACCAGGTCGTGGCGCGGGCGCTCGCGCACGAGGTGGCCGAGTTGGTGGCCCTGCACGAGACCGGGCAGGCGCTCGTCGGGCCACTGGACCCGGGCAACGTGGACGGCCGGATCGACCCGGCCGGGCTCAGCGCCCACGACCGCGGTCGGATGGCCGAGATCCGGCTGCTCGCCGCCGCGTACGCCGACGCCGACCCGGCCGGCCGGGTCGCGCTGCGTACCGAGATCGACGCCCTCGCCGCCCACCTCGGCCTACGGGTGGGCGACCCGGACGTCCGGGACCGGTGGGCGCTGCTCCCCGGTGACGTGCTCGCCCACCTGGTGCAGCTCAGCCTGCCCGCCCTCACTCCGGACACGGTGTCGGCGGTGCTGGCGGGCGCGCCGACCCTCAACGAGGTCGAGCGGGTCCGGATGTTCGACTACCGGGCGCAACTGGCACCGGACTTCCAGGTGCCGCAGCAGGCGGACCTGGAGGCACGGCTGCGGGAACTCGCCGTGGAGGCCGAGCGGACCCAGAGCGGGCTGCCCCGCATGCCGTCCTTCGCGGGACAGATCCTCGGCCTGCGCCCCGGACAGATCGCACGGATCCGGGCCGTCGATCCCGACCTCGCCGACCGGCTCGCCCGCGACGGCGTCTACGTCGACACGGCGGGCCGTTACGACCTGCGCCCGTACATGGTGGACGGCGGTCCGGAGATCGACCTCGGCGCTGCCCGGCCGGTGTTCGACCTGGCCACCGAGTCCGGTCGGCGGGCCCAACTGCACGAGGACCGGCAACGCGCCCACACCGCCCTGCGGGCGCTGCGCGGCGACCAGGCCGCCGCCCTGCTCGCCGACCACGAGTTCCACTACCACGGTACGGCCCGGTGGATGGGGCTGGTGCCCGACGTCCTGACCGAGGCGCTGCGCGCCATCACCCCCGTGCCACGGGACAGCGTCGTCGCCGCCGAGACCATCCCGACCCAGGAGCCGACCGGGGACCTCTCGGTCACCGCGGACCGGGTGACGCTCCCGCTCGACAAGGTCGGCGGCGGACCGGTCTACGGCTCGCCGCGCGATGCCCGCACCGGCCAACCGGCGCCACTGTTCGACGGTCCGCCGAAACGGGAGGACGTGCAGCAGGGCGGGCTCGGTGACTGCGGGATGATCGCCGTGATCGGCGCGGTCGCCGGTCACCTGCCGGACACCGTCGCGCGGATGTTCCAGCCGAACCCGGACGGCTCGGTGAACGTGCTGCTGCACGAGACCGACGGGCCGGGCGACACGGTCACCCCCACCGGACGCACGCTACGGGTCACCGTCCTCCCGGACGTGCCCGTGCACGCGTCCGCCGACGGACGCAGTGCGTACGCCGACCAGTCGACGGTCGGCACGTCCTGGGCCTCCTTGCTGGAGAAGGCGATCGCGGCGGTCGACCGCACCTGGACCGCACAGCGCCACGACCAGTGGCAGCGACGGTGGAGCGCCCGGCCCGGCGTCGATGCCGCCCAGGCCGCGCCCCTCGGCTACGCCCGGCTGGGCAGCGGCAGTGACCGCTCTGTGCAGGCGGAACTGCTCAGCCAGCTCACCGGACTGCCGACCACGGTGGACCGGCTCGACCCGACACCGGGACGGGAGGCCGACGCCGAGACCCGACTGGCCGACCTGCTTGCCGCCGGCAGTCCGGTGATCACCGGAACGTGCCCCGCCAAGAGTTACGAGTCGTACGAGCACGGCAGGCCGCCCCACGGGCTCTACGCCGGGCATGCGTACGAGGTCGTGTCGGTGACCGACGGCGAGGTACGGCTGCGCAACCCGTGGAACGACAGTCACCCCGCGCCGATGCCGATGCGCGACTTCCTCGACCTGATGAGCCCCACCTACGCGCACGTCGAACTGGCCCGCAGCACGGTCACGGCGCTGCCGGACTCCGGATTCCACGGTCACGGCCGACCGGATGCCGACCCCACGGCGGTCCTGGACCGGGCCCGGCTGGTGCTGCCCACCCTCGCCGAATCGATCGGCGCGACCCAGGTCGTCGCCGTCGGACCGGACGTCTTCGAGGTGCGGGCCGACGGCCTGGATCCCCTGCGGGTCCGGGTCAGGACCGACGCGCTGCCCACGGACACGGTGGCCCAGACGATCCGCAACCTAGACGGCACCTTCACCCTGACCGTCTCCGACCGGGCCGCCGACAGCGCGGTCGACCGTGCGCTGGCGCACGAGACCGCCGAACTGGTGGCCCGGCACGAGACCGGCGACGCCCAGGTCGGCCTCTTCGCCCAGGACACCGTCGACGGACCGATCGACCCGGCCGGGCTCACCGCCGCCGACCGGGGACGGCTGGCCGAACTGCGCCTGATGGCCGCCTGGTACGCGCAGGCCGAACCCGCCGCCCGGGTGGCCCTCCGCGCCGAGATCGACGCGCTGGTCGAGCATCTGGGCCTGCGGTGGGGTACGCCGGACGCAGGCGCACGCCTGGCGGTCCTCTCCCGTGATGTCTGGCACCACGTGATGACGCTGAGCACACCGACGGTCACACCGGAGACGGTGGCGGACGCTCTCGGGTACCGTCCCGACCAGGCCGAGGCGGACCGGTTCCGGGCGATCGACTATCGGGGCCGACTCGCGCCGGACCTGCGCTCTCCGACGGCGGACGAACTGGCCACCAAGCGGCGCGAGTTGGCTGTGCACGGGGAACAGAGCCAGTCCTCACTGCCCCGGATGCCCGCCCTGGCCGGACAGATCATCAGCCTGCCGCCGAGCCTGCTGGCGCAGATCCGCCAGGTCGATCCCCGGTTGGCCGACCGGGTCGCCGCCGAACGCGTCTACGTCGACCTGACCGGCCGTTTCGACCTGCGCCCGTACACCCTCGACGGCGCACCGGAGTTCACCCTCGGCGCATCGGCACCCGCGTACGACCTGGACACCCCGGCGGGCCGTCAGGCCCTGCTGGCCGAGGACCGGATCCGCGCCGACGCCGCGTTCCGGGCCACCTACGGGACGAATCGCGCCGCGATGGCCGTACTCACCACCCACTCGTTCCACTACCAGACCGACGCGCGACGGATGGCGCTGGTGCCGAACGCGCTGACCGAGGCGTTGCGGTCGATGATGCCGCCCGAACCGGTGGTCGAGATCGAAACCACGCCGACCGTGACCACCGGCGAGGTCACCGTGGTCGCCGACCGGATCGCCCTGCCCGACCCTGCTCCCCGATGCCCCGTCGAGTACGGGCGACCGATGGATGCCCGGCCCGGGCGACCGGCACCGGTCTTCGACGGTCCACCTCGCCGTGACCAGGTACGACAGGGCATGCTCGGTGACTGCGGAATGCTTGCCAGCATCGCTGCCGTCGCCGGTCACCGGCCGGACGCGCTGGCACAGCTCTTCCAGACGAATGCCGACGGCACCGTCGACGTGCTGCTGCACGAGAGCACCCTGCTCGGTGGGACGATGGCCCCCACGGGGCGCCGACTGCGCATCACGGTGACCCCCGACGTACCTCTGCGATCCGTCGCCGCCGGATCGACGGCCTACGCCGACCAGTCCATCAACGGATCGTTCTGGGCCTCTCTGATCGAGAAGGCCCTGGCGGCCGTCGACCGGACCTGGAGCGCGGAGCAACGCCAGCAGTGGCAGTCGAGCTGGCTGCTCTGGCACAGCCCGAACGACCCGCACCAGGCGGCGCCGACCGGCTACGCGCGACTGAACGTCGGAAGCACCCCGCAGATGCAGGCGCAACTGTTGACCCAGCTCACGGGTGCTCCCAGTCGCTCGTCGACGTTCGACGCCCGGCCAGGACAGGAGGCTGCGGTCGCGGCGCGACTCGGCGAACTGCTGGCCTCCGGCAGCCCGGTCATCACCGGCACGTTGCCGAAGCGGGACTACCCGGCGGAGGTCCGTCATCAGCTCCCGTTCGGCCTGGTCCCCGGCCACGCGTACGAAGTGGTTGCGGTCGCCGATGGTCGCGTGTCGCTACGAAATCCGTGGGACTTCGATCATCCGGCGGCGATGCCGATCCGAGACTTCCTGCAACTGATGAGTGCTTCCTACGCCCACCTGGACATCGCGCCCGCAGTCACGGCCAGGCCAGCCGGAGCAGCCTCCGGCCCGCTCGTCACCGATGCCGCCCCGGCGTGGCTAGACACGCCTGGTCCCGCACCGAAGGTGCCTGCTCAGGGGGAGTCGGATCGCTCGCACCGTCATTCGCTCGGTCGCACCTTCCTCGAAGAGCACCCGACGACGGTCGGCTACTTCGCCCTGCTCGGCGCCGACGGTACGGTGAATGGTCTGCTCGTGGTCGTCTCCTCCGGGCACGGGCAACGTACGGCCCACTGGAGCGCCGACGGTCGACAACCCGGCGTAGGTGGATCGATGCCTGTCAGTCGGGAGGCGGCCGAACAGATCGCGCAGGAGGTGCTCGGCTTCAGGCTCCCTGAGGAGTCCGTGCTGCACGACATGGTGAACGGCTGACGATGCCGACGACAGGACAGGGAGAACGGCCGTTGCGCTCCTTCACGGAGATCACCTCCATTCCGAACAACGTCCCGGTCGACATCGGGCACGCCCGCCTGGGGGTGCGGTGGGTCGACGTGGGGCCGCCGGTGCGCGCCGAGATGGTCGTCATGCCGCACTGGGCAGAGGAGTCCACGCATCACGAGGTGCGGCTGGGCGAGACGTTCCCGGTGGGCGACGAGACCTGGCGGTTCGCCGACCTGGACATGGCGAGCGAGGACCAGTGGGAGGTCACGGTCCGCCGGGTGGACGCGAACGAGGTGATGGACCCACCGTCCGGACGCCTCTGGAAACCCGCTCGGCTGCGGTCCTACGGCCAGCTCGACGAGGCCCAGCTCCAGTCGGTCGAATCCGCCCTCGGCCTCCGCCTCCCGCCGGACTACCGCGAATGGCTGCGCCGGAACAACGGCGCACAGCCCGAAGTTCCGCACCACCTCCCCGGCGTGCCGTTCGCCCTGACGCCGGAACGCCCGCTGTTCGGAGTACACCCCGATTACCCGCTCTTCGATCTGGTGCAGGCCCAACGCCGACACCGCGACCCGTGGCTGTCGCCGGCCTGGCTGGTGATCGCGAACCCCTCCGGGGGGCTGCTGGTCGTCTCGACGCAGTCGGGTGACTCGATCGTGTACTTCGTTCACGAGATGGACCTCGTCGGTCCACCCGGCCCGCCCGCCTCCGCTGCTCGGGAGCGGAAGCTGCGCGGAGTGGCCAGATCCGTGGGCTACCTGCTCGGCCGACTCACCCCCGTGGAGGTCGACCATCTCCCGCCGGTGCAGATGGTGCCGCCCGGCACCTTCACCGACCCCCGCAGCCACGAGGACGGGCAGCCATGAGTACGCCGACCCCAGAGGCCCTGCTGCTGCCGCTCGGGCAGTACTTCGGCACCTTCTACCCCAAGGTCGGCGACTCCGAGCGCTATCAGCGGGTCCGGCTCGGCCCGGACGTCTGGGACCTGGACGACCAGCGCTTCGCGCTGTGGGCGCTGGCACACAGCACCGCCGACCTCCAGGACGAGGAGCCCTGGTCGCTCGCCTCGGTCCGGCAGGCAGCGGCCGTACACGTCCCCGGTGTGGACGTCGAACCGCTGCTCGACGGACTACTCACCGAGGGTCTGCTCGCCGAGGTGACGCCCGACACCTCGGCGGCTGCCGACTTCGCCCAGCGGCACCGGCTCGGCTCACGCATGGTCGGGCTGGGCAACAGCGCCGACGAACCCTGGTTGTGGTCGATCGGATTCTTCGAGCGGCCGATCGTGAAGGTCACCCATACCGTCTACAACCTCTGGGAGAGCGGGCGCTCCGGCGAGAGCCTCTGGGACGTGTGCGAGTCGCTGGCCGCCGACGAACGCGACAGCGGGGGCACCGAGCCGGAGTTGACCGAGCCGGAACTGCTGCTCACCGCGCTGCTCCGGGCCCTGCACCCGTTGTTGCTGGCCAGCGTGGTCTACCTGGAGCCGCAGTCGTGACCGAGACGAGGACGCCGCCGATGACCCAGCCGATGATCCTGCCGGTCGGCCGCTACACCGGCGAGTTCCATCCGGAGACGGGTGCGCCGGTCGCCTACTACTCGCTGGGCATCGGTCGTCTCGTGGTGACGATGGAGGACCCGCGGGCGTTCGCCGTCTGGGCTGCCGCGCACCCACCGACCGACGCGCCGGCCCGCCCGTGGACCAGGAGCGCCCTCGTGGAGTCCGCCACCGCCGTCGGCGTCACCGATCCGGAGCGGATCGTCGAGGGATTCCTGGAGGACGGGCTGCTGGTCGAGGTGGACCTCGACGATCCCGACCTGGAGGGATTCGCGCGCGCCCACCGGGTGCTGCCACTGATGGTCTCGCTCGGCAACAGTCCGGACGACCCGCTGAACTACGGCATCGGCCTGTTCGGCATGGAGCCGGTCCTCCGGGTGTCGACCCTCGTGCACGACGTCTGGCAGTGGAGCAGCGTCGGCGACAGCCTGTGGGAGGTCTGCGAGGTGTTCGCCGAGGCCGGCGCCCGGGTCGACTTCGTCGACGAGCGGGAACACGATGCTCGCCACGTGTTGCGGGAGTTCCTCGCGGCCCTGCCCATGCTGCTGGCCACCAACGCCGCCTGCCTGGACGAGGCCCGCGGCCTCTGACCGGTCGTCGCCGCGGGAGACCGGCAGGTCCGACTCAGCCGAGCTGCGCCAGCATCCCGGCGTACGTCTCGCGCACCGCTCGTAGCCGGTCCCGGCGGAACCGACCGGGCTCACGCCGGTGCAGGTGACGCCCCCGGTCGCTAGCGAAGGTCTCCGGGGGTACCGCGTCCCGGTCCGCCGGGATGAACTTGCCGACCTCGTCGAGGGCGGCGACGGCCCGGGTCAGCGCGGCCCGGGCCGGTGGCCCGGAGTCACCGTCCGCGTTCGCCGACACCTGCCCGGCGTACGCGTCGGCGACGAGCAGCCATTCGCCCGGATCGAGTAGTTCGGAGGGCTCGTCGCCGCCGTAGCGGAACCCGGTGCCCGGCGTGCCGAGTCCCGGCGGCAGCCGGAAGACGAACTCCCGTTCCCGGCCGCAGCCGGCGCAGGCGCCGGTGTACCGGCTCGCCAGTTCGCCGTCGGCCAACGCGACGACCGCGCTCTGACGAGGGAACCGGGCGTCCCCGCAGGAGCAGGGGCGCAGATCCATGTAGAGGTGTGCCTCCGCGTTGGTACGGCTCAGCGGCGGGGTCATCGACCCACCGTACCGATCGGCCGATCCGGGCACTGTCCCCGCCGCCCGCTGGCATACTCGCCGACCATGGTGGTGTCGCGTGGCTGGGCCGTGTTCCTCGTCGGTGTGGGCGTGTGGACCTGGGTGATCTGGCCGAGGTTCGCGGTGGCCATCTGGAACGACGAGCGGTCGTGGTCCAGCGGCACGGTCGGTGACTGGCCGGCGACCGGCTTCCTCTGGGTGCACGCGCTGCTGATCGGGGCGTCGTTGGCGATCGGCACCACAGTCGGCCTGCTCGGCGTACGCGCCTGGCGGGCGTCCCGACGCGGTACCCGCTGAGCTGGGCACACAGTCGCCCACGAGCGCGCCCGCCAGGGCGAGCTGCGGCCCGGTTCCTCTGTGCCGCCGCGTGTGGACCTGGTCCAACGGACCACTTCGGACCGGAGAGGCGTTCGCGGGCACCCGAGTGTGACGGGGACCGCTTCCCCCGGATTTGACGATCAAACCGGTGGGCGCGTAACTTTCTCTCTGCCGCTGCGGAACGGGCAAACGGGGCGAAAGCCACGAGATCCGGGCCAGGCGGTGTCGAGTTCACGAGGAGCGATCCTCAATGGACGCGGCGCGGGCGGGGCTCGACGAAAACGCCGAGGGGCGGATTTGGCGGAGCGGAACCGACCGGGTAAGGTTTACGACCGGCAGGGAACCGGGCGAGCTAGCGGGAAACCGCAGCGGCCGGCCTGCCAAATCCGACGATCGAGCGAGGCGGTCACCGCTGCGCTGGATCACGGATGCCGAACCGCCAAAAGCGTGACGTACCGGGACACACCGGTTGACACGGTCCAGACGGTGAGGTAACGTAGTAAAAGTGCTCGCCGCGAGGTGAGTGTGGTTCGGCCCCGGAGGGGTGCCTGCTGGTCGGGTGTTCTGATGGTGTGTGGTTGTTCTTTGAGAACTCAACAGGGTGCTTGATAAGCCAGTGCCAAATTGTTTTATGATGCCCCGTGCCAACTTTTGGGTTGGTGGGGATTCCTTTGGCAACATTTGTTTGTTGCTGGGGTTTGCTTTTCCAATTGGTTTTTGTTGGAGAGTTTGATCCTGGCTCAGGACGAACGCTGGCGGCGTGCTTAACACATGCAAGTCGAGCGGAAAGGCCCTTCGGGGTACTCGAGCGGCGAACGGGTGAGTAACACGTGAGCAACCTGCCCTAGGCTTTGGGATAACCCTCGGAAACGGGGGCTAATACCGAATATTCACTCATGGACGCATGTTTGTGGGTGGAAAGTTTTTCGGCTTGGGATGGGCTCGCGGCCTATCAGCTTGTTGGTGGGGTAATGGCCTACCAAGGCGACGACGGGTAGCCGGCCTGAGAGGGCGACCGGCCACACTGGGACTGAGACACGGCCCAGACTCCTACGGGAGGCAGCAGTGGGGAATATTGCACAATGGGCGGAAGCCTGATGCAGCGACGCCGCGTGAGGGATGACGGCCTTCGGGTTGTAAACCTCTTTCAGCAGGGACGAAGCGCAAGTGACGGTACCTGCAGAAGAAGCGCCGGCCAACTACGTGCCAGCAGCCGCGGTAAGACGTAGGGCGCGAGCGTTGTCCGGATTTATTGGGCGTAAAGAGCTCGTAGGCGGCTTGTCGCGTCGACTGTGAAAACCCGTGGCTCAACTGCGGGCCTGCCAGTCGATACGGGCAGGCTAGAGTTCGGTAGGGGAGACTGGAATTCCTGGTGTAGCGGTGAAATGCGCAGATATCAGGAGGAACACCGGTGGCGAAGGCGGGTCTCTGGGCCGATACTGACGCTGAGGAGCGAAAGCGTGGGGAGCGAACAGGATTAGATACCCTGGTAGTCCACGCTGTAAACGTTGGGCGCTAGGTGTGGGGGGCCTCTCCGGTTCTCTGTGCCGCAGCTAACGCATTAAGCGCCCCGCCTGGGGAGTACGGCCGCAAGGCTAAAACTCAAAGGAATTGACGGGGGCCCGCACAAGCGGCGGAGCATGCGGATTAATTCGATGCAACGCGAAGAACCTTACCTGGGTTTGACATCGCCGGAAATCCTGCAGAGATGTGGGGTCCTTCGGGGCCGGTGACAGGTGGTGCATGGCTGTCGTCAGCTCGTGTCGTGAGATGTTGGGTTAAGTCCCGCAACGAGCGCAACCCTCGTTCGATGTTGCCAGCGCGTTATGGCGGGGACTCATCGAAGACTGCCGGGGTCAACTCGGAGGAAGGTGGGGATGACGTCAAGTCATCATGCCCCTTATGTCCAGGGCTTCACGCATGCTACAATGGCCGGTACAATGGGCTGCGATACCGTGAGGTGGAGCGAATCCCAAAAAGCCGGTCTCAGTTCGGATCGGGGTCTGCAACTCGACCCCGTGAAGTCGGAGTCGCTAGTAATCGCAGATCAGCAACGCTGCGGTGAATACGTTCCCGGGCCTTGTACACACCGCCCGTCACGTCACGAAAGTCGGCAACACCCGAAGCCGGTGGCCCAACCCTTGTGGAGGGAGCCGTCGAAGGTGGGGCTGGCGATTGGGACGAAGTCGTAACAAGGTAGCCGTACCGGAAGGTGCGGCTGGATCACCTCCTTTCTAAGGAGCACCATCCGGCGAAAGCTGGTATGGAGCCCGCGATCTGCGAATGTCGGGTCGGGGTGCTCAATTGGCGGAGACACTGGTGAGTTTCGTGTCGGCAACGGCCGGCGGTTTCTAGTACGGCCATCTTCTTTCGGGAAGGTGGTGTGGAGGGATGACTGCTGGTGCGGCTGGTGGGAGATGATGGGCACCCTGTTGGGTCCTGAAGGAACAACTGTTGGGTTGTTTGCTTCAGAACCGGATACCACGGCGTGTGTTGTGGTTGGTGGTTGCCAGGCATGGCCTGGTCTTGCATACCGGATGTCGCCTTGTAGGGGTGGTGTTGCTGGTGTGGGGCTGTGGGTTGTGGGTTGGTTGTTTGTTGAGAATTGCACAGTGGACGCGAGCATCTTTGTGGTCAAGTTGTCAAGGGCGAACGGTGGATGCCTTGGCACCAGGAGCCGATGAAGGACGTGGGAGGCCGCGATAGGCCTGGGGGAGCTGTCAACCGAGCTGTGATCCCAGGGTGTCCGAATGGGGTAACCCGGCACCAGTCATGTGGTGTCACCTGCACCTGAACTCATAGGGTGTGTGGAGGGAACGCGGGGAAGTGAAACATCTCAGTACCCGTAGGAAGAGAAAACAAATTTAGTGATTCCGTGAGTAGTGGCGAGCGAAAGCGGATTTAGGCTAAACCGGTTGCGTGTGATACCTGTCAGGGGTTGCGTGGTCGGGGTTGTGGGACTCTGTGTGGTGGGCTGACACTCACTGAAGAAGTTACAAAACCAGTTGTTAGTCGAATGGTCTGGAAAGGCCGACCGTAGACGGTGATAGTCCGGTAGGTGAAAGCAGCTGGTCTTCTATGGATGTTCCCGAGTAGCGGCGGACTCCTGAAATCTGCCGTGAATCTGCCAGGACCACCTGGTAAGCCTGAATACTTCCTGGTGACCGATAGCGGACGAGTACCGTGAGGGAATGGTGAAAAGTACCCCGGGAGGGGAGTGAAATAGTACCTGAAACCGTTCGCCTACAATCCGTCGGAGCCTTGCGGGGTGACGGCGTGCCTTTTGAAGAATGAGCCTGCGAGTTAGTGGCATGTGGCGAGGTTAACCCGTGTGGGGGAGCCGTAGCGAAAGCGAGTCTGAAGAGGGCGTTTGAGTCGCATGTTCTAGACCCGAAGCGGAGTGATCTAGCCATGGGCAGGCTGAAGCGCGGGTAAGACCGTGTGGAGGGCCGAACCCACCAACGTTGAAAAGTTGGGGGATGACCTGTGGTTAGGGGTGAAAGGCCAATCAAACTCCGTGATAGCTGGTTCTCCCCGAAATGCATTTAGGTGCAGCGTCGCGTGTTTCTTGCCGGAGGTAGAGCACTGGATGGTCTAGGGGGCCCACAAGCTTACCGAAATCAGCCAAACTCCGAATGCCGGTAAGTGAGAGCGCGGCAGTGAGACTGCGGGGGATAAGCTTCGTAGTCGAGAGGGAAACAGCCCAGATCACCAGCTAAGGCCCCTAAGCGTGTGCTAAGTGGAAAAGGATGTGGGGTCGCATAGACAACCAGGAGGTTGGCTTAGAAGCAGCCACCCTTTAAAGAGTGCGTAATAGCTCACTGGTCAAGTGGTTCCGCGCCGACAATGTAGCGGGGCTCAAGTACACCGCCGAAGCTGTGGCATTCACATGTGTACTTCGCGCGAGTCTTCGGGCTTGTGTGCAGGTGTGTGGATGGGTAGGGGAGCGTCGTGCCGGGGGTGAAGCAGCCGAGTGATCGAGTTGTGGACGCGGCACGAGTGAGAATGCAGGCATGAGTAGCGAAAGAAGGGTGAGAAACCCTTCCGCCGGATGACCAAGGGTTCCAGGGCCAGGTTAATCCGCCCTGGGTGAGTCGGGACCTAAGGCGAGGCCGAGAGGCGTAGTCGATGGACAACGGGTTGATATTCCCGTACCCGCGAAGGAGCGTCCCTGATGAACCTCGTTGTGCTAACCATCCGATCCATCCAAGACCTTCGGGTTGAGGGTGGAGAGCGTGGGAACCTGGCGGGTAGTAGTCAAGCGATGGGGTGACGCAGGAAGGTAGCTGAGCCCGGCCGGTGGTTGTGCCGGGGTAAGCGTGTAGGCCGACGTGTAGGCAAATCCGCACGTCATGTGGCTGAGACGTGATGCCGAGCCGATTCAGGTGAAGTCAGTGATCCTATGCTGCCGAGAAAAGCCTCTAGCGAGTTTCGAGCGGCCCGTACCCCAAACCGACACAGGTGGTCAGGTAGAGAATACCGAGGCGATCGGGCGAACTGTGGTTAAGGAACTCGGCAAATTGCCCCCGTAACTTAGGGAGAAGGGGGGCCGGAGACGTGAAGCCCCGCGCGGGTGGAGCGTTGTATGGCCGCAGAGAGCAGGGGGAAGCGACTGTTTACTAAAAACACAGGTCCATGCGAAGAAGTAATTCGATGTATATGGACTGACGCCTGCCCGGTGCTGGAACGTTAAGGGGACCTGTTAGCTCTTCGGGGCGAAGCGGAGAACTTAAGCGCCAGTAAACGGCGGTGGTAACTATAACCATCCTAAGGTAGCGAAATTCCTTGTCGGGTAAGTTCCGACCTGCACGAATGGCGTAACGACTTCCCCACTGTCTCAACCACAGGCCCGGCGAAATTGCATTACGAGTAAAGATGCTCGTTACGCGCGGCAGGACGGAAAGACCCCGGGACCTTTACTATAGCTTGACATTGGTATCTGAGTTAGCTTGTGTAGGATAGGTGGGAGCCGGTGAACCTTGTACGCCAGTATGAGGGGAGGCAATCTTGAAATACCACTCTGGTTGATTCGGGTATCTAACTTCGGACCGTTATCCGGTTCAGGGACAGTGTCTGGTGGGTAGTTTAACTGGGGCGGTTGCCTCCTAAAAGGTAACGGAGGCGCCCAAAGGTTCCCTCAGCCTGGTTGGCAATCAGGTGTTGAGTGCAAGTACACAAGGGAGCTTGACTGTGAGACTGACGGGTCGAGCAGGGACGAAAGTCGGGACTAGTGATCCGGCACTTGCGTGTGGAAGCGGTGTCGCTCAACGGATAAAAGGTACCCCGGGGATAACAGGCTGATCTTCCCCAAGAGTCCATATCGACGGGATGGTTTGGCACCTCGATGTCGGCTCGTCGCATCCTGGGGCTGTAGCAGGTCCCAAGGGTTGGGCTGTTCGCCCATTAAAGCGGTACGCGAGCTGGGTTTAGAACGTCGTGAGACAGTTCGGTCCCTATCCGCCGTGCGCGTAGGATACTTGAGAAGGGCTGTCCCTAGTACGAGAGGACCGGGACGGACGAACCTCTGGTGTGCCAGTTGTCCCGCCAGGGGCACGGCTGGTTAGCTACGTTCGGAAGGGATAACCGCTGAAAGCATCTAAGCGGGAAGCTCGCTTCAAGATGAGGTATCCCACCCACCTTTGGTGGGGTAAGGCCCCCAGCTAGACGACTGGGTTGATAGGCCGGAAATGTAAGCCCGGTAACGGGTTCAGTTGACCGGTACTAATAGGCCGAGGACTTGACTATCAAAGTTGCTACGCGTCCACTGTGTAACTCACAACAAACAAACACACCCCGACACGGACAGTGTTGGTGCGGATTGTGTTTGACATGTTGATAAGGTTACGGCGGTCATGGCGGAGGGGAAACGCCCGGTCACATTCCGAACCCGGAAGCTAAGCCCTCCAGCGCCGATGGTACTGCACCCGGGAGGGTGTGGGAGAGTAGGACACCGCCGGACATCTTCTCGTTTTAGGGCCACCCCCACATGGGGGTGGCCCTAAACGCGTTTGGCCCCCTTAGTCGGCCCCCCTAGTCGGCCCGGCGTAGCTTTCGCGAGTCGTGGGCAACGCCGTGGAGAAGGCAATAGAGAGCGGCTGGCTCACACCCTCGCTGGACGTGGCCTCACTGGGCATAGCGGAGCCGCTGGGCCGCCGACCGATCCAGCCCCAGCGGCCCGGATGGAGTCACGCCCGGAATGGGCATGGCCCGCCACACGCCGCCTGCGCCGCTGACGGCCGGTAGGGGAGTTAGCAGGGGTCCCCTGCTATGCGCGAGACGTTAGCAGGGGACCCTTCCTTACACGCGGGCCCGACGGCATGGGAAAGCCCCGCCGGCGTGGGCCGGCGGGGCCGTGGACGGAGCAGGTGGAGGCCGGACGTCAGGCGCCGGGTTCCTTGGCGCAGATGAAGCGCGGCTCGGCGCTGTACGTCCAGGTGAACTTCTCCCGCTTGACGACCTTGCCGTCCTTCTTGATGACCCGGAAGGCGTCCTGGGTGAAGCCCTGGCTGCCGCTGGCGGGGATACAGGTCGGGCCCGGCTCCAGGTAGACCGTCTTGGACGACGTGATGTTGCGTCGCGGGCTGTACTCGGTCTTGACGCTGTCCCAGATCTTCGTGCTCCAGATCGACACGGTGATCGAGCTGCCCGTGTACGAGGTGTCGATCAGCACGCCGTGATCGGTGTTGTTGCGGAACTTGAAGTCGAGGTTGGGCCAGAAGATGGTCGACTCGATGACCGACGGGTAGCGGCTGAAGTAGTACGAGTGGGGCTTGTGCTCGACGTCTTCGAGGCCGGCGTAGTACGTGGCGTTGAACAGCGTGGTGGTGAACTGCGAGGTGCCGCCGCCGACGCCCGGCACCAGCTTGCCGTCCAGGATCACGGGTGCGTCGCGGTAGCCCTGGGCGTAGCCGCGCTCACCGGTGTGCCCGTTGAGTGAGAACGTCTCGCCGGGCAGCACCACGGTGCCGTCCACCTTCTTGGCGATCGTCACGATGTTCTGGCTGCGCGCCGAGGAGAGGCCGCCGGTGAAGTTGGTGGTGAAGGAGGAGACCTTCTCCTTGATGCCGAGGCCGCCCAGTTTCTCCGCGGTGAGCTTCGGCTTCTTCTCCGTCAGTTTCGCGGTGATCGTCCGGTCGTCGGTGCGGGGCAGGACGGCCATCAGCTCGTCGCCCAGGCCGTCGGTCTCCACCTGCTGGCCGGCGCGGCCCTCGACCACCTTCGGTTTGCCGCCGGAGATGGTCATCGTGGCGTCCCTGGGCGCGACCTCGACCTCGTTCAGCCGGTTCCCCAGGGCGTCGCGCAGCCGCTTCATGTCGATGCTGGGTGTGAGCTTGCCCGTCTTGTCGGCCTTGAAGCGGAGGCCCTTCGCGATGGCTGCTGGCGGGATGTTCACCGAGCCCCGGTCCGTGGTCAGCTTCACCGGTGCGGCGACCGCCGGCTCGGCCAGCTCGCGCACCATGCGGTCGACCTCCTCGGCCGAGGTGGCCGGGTGGTTCTCCACCAGCGGCACCGTCACCGGCTGACCGCTCAACCAGCCTGCCTTGACCACGTCGGCGGAGTGCTCCGGGTCGACGGCGAGGCTCGGCTTGGGATGACGCACCTTCGGCTTCGTGCCGGTGAACGTGATCGCCGGCATGGTCATCTTGCGGCCCTGGTCGCCGACGAGCTTCTCCAGCTCGGCCTCCAGCTTCGGCACGTCGACGGAGACCACCGGTTCGACCTGCCGCGAGCCGACCAGCCGGTCCACCGCGTGCGCGTCGGCGGCGGCCGCAGCGGCCACGGTGGCGTCCACGTCGACGGTGAGCCCGACCTCCGCCGGGTTGATCTCGGCCGTCCGCTCGCCGATCTTCACCTGGATCGGGGCGGCGAGTTCGGCGGCGCGACGGTCCAGTTGGGCCCGCAACTCACGGGCCGCGTCGGTCCGGCTCCGTCCGCCGAGTTCGGTGCCCATCACGCTGGTGCCTCGGGGCACGTCTCCGGCGTACGCCCAGACGGTGACCGCGCCCACCGAGGCGAGCACGGCTGTGGCCACCCCGGAGGCGAGGAGCAGGCGGAACCGGCGCGGCCGGGTCGGGGCGCCCGACTCTGGTGGGCTCGCCGGGGGCTCCGGCCGATCGTTCGGCCAGTTGACCGCGGTCACTTCCACGGTGGGCCGATCGTCGGCGGGGGGCTTCTTCTCGCCGTACAACGTCACAGCTACCTCTTTGGGGAACTACCGCAGGGGGAACGGATCCACCCGGAAGACAACTACGGTAACCAACGGTGTGGCCGGCGGGGAGTCCGAGTGACCCGTCAGTCGTCCGGAGAGCCCGTCGGGCAGGTCGGAGCGGTCGTCGTGGTCACTCTTGGTGACCGGTCGTTCGTCGCCGGGTCAGTGGTGCCGCGACGGAAGACCAGCCAGCCCATCACCAGTGCGGTCCCGGCCGCGGTGGCCAGGGCGCAGGACAACACACCGGTGACGGTGCGTGGCGCGATCAGCGTGGCCGTCGTCGCCAGCGCGGCCGACGCCACCCACAACGGTAGGGCCGGCCACCGGGCGGCGGTCGCCACCCGGTCGTTGACGAGCATGAACACCACCGCGTAGAGGGCGCCGGTGGCGGCGAACAGCGGCGCGGACCCGGCCAGGTGGCGGTAGTCGGTGCCGCCGGCGAGGTGGAACGCCACCTCCCCGCCGATGGCGGAGGCCACGACCAGGACCGCGCCGCAGGCCCCGATCAGCACCAGCGCCACCACGCGGGCCCGGCGGTCGCCCCGGGCCAGTCGGGGCAACACCAGCAGCGTGACCACCTGGGGTGCCCACAGCGCTCCCTTGGTGAGGACCGCGCCGACGGCGTACGCGCCGGAGTCGGCCGCCGGCAGCAGTTGACGGGCGAGGAGCAGATCGGCGTACGAGATGGTGAGCATCGCCAGCGTCGCCACGCACGCGGTCCGCACCTGTCGGCCACCGAGTGCCCGAGACGCGGCGTCGCCTGCGGGAGCCGGTGCGGGCGGCTCGTCGACGGACGGTGCCGCGAGGCGGGCCAGGACCGGGATGGCGAGCAGGCCGGTGAGGGCGGCCAGCAGCAGGCAGGCCACGGGTCCCCGGCCGGCCAGGAGCCCGACGACCAGTCCGCCGTAGCGGCCGGCGGCCAGCACGGTCATCGCGGCGGCGAGCCGCAGGAACCGTTGGTCGCCCTGAAGTTCGCCGAGCCAGCGGCCGCTGAGCACGGTGGTGAACGTGGTCGCCGCGAGCAGCAGGGCCAGGGACACCGGCAGCCGTAGGGCGACGGAGAGTACGGGTGCGGCCGCGAGGGTGACCGCTGCGGTGAACGCGGCGGTGCGCAGCGCCGCTCCGGCCTCGCCACCGCCACTGCGACGGGCCCGGTGGGCCGCGACCGCGATCTGGAGACCGAAGCCGGGGACAGCGGCGATCGCCGCCAACGCGAGGACCGTGGCCAGGGCGCCCAGGTCGGCGGCGCTCAGTCGGCGTGCGCCCAGCACGGGTACGACGTACGCCAGCGCGTTGGTCGCCAGGGTGGCGACGGTGACGGCGGCACCGGCCGCGCCGAACCGTACCGTCGCGGCGTCCTTGCCCGTGGTCCGTGTCATGCCACTCCGCGTCGTGCCGACGGGCCGGCGGACCCGCGCGGGTCCGGCCCCGGGCGGATTCGAGTCGGGAGGTGGCCCGACCGGCAAGACCTTACCGGCCGGTAGCCGTCTTCGGCAGCCCCTGCCCCCGCGGCCGGTAACCGTCTAGTGTGCTGCCCCATGGCGTCGACGAAGCTGTCACCGGCAGCGACCTCCGGTGTGGCGGCGATCCTTCCGCAGCGGTTGCTCGCCGGGGCGATCCGCCGGGTCTACCCCCGGGTGGAACCGGAACTGGCGCGGCTGACCGATTTCGTGCCGGTCGGCGGCACCGCTGTCGACGTGGGTGCCTGGTACGGGCCGTGGACGGCCCGGCTCCTCCGGCGTGCCGACCGGGTGGTGGCGGTGGAGCCGACCACCGCGCTGGCCGGTCAGCTCCGGGTGGCCTTTCCGACCGTCGAGGTGGTGGAGGCCGCCGTCTCCGACCACGAGGGCTCGGCGACGCTGTACCTCCCGGAGGGTGGGGCGATCGTCGGCACCTCGTCGGTGGAGGACGGGACACAGGGCACCCCGGTGACGGTCCGGCGGATCACGCTCGACTCGCTCGGCCTCACCGACGTGCGGTTCGTCAAGCTCGACATCGAGGGCCACGAACTGCCGGCGCTGCGGGGCGCGGCGGAGACCGTCCGGCGGGACCGCCCGGTGCTGCTGATCGAGGTCGAGGAGCGGATCCAGCCGGTGCAGCCGTTGTTGGACCTGCTGACCGGCTGGGGGTACCGGGGACACGTGCTGCCCGACCGGCAGTGGATTCCGCTGGCCGACTTCGACCTCGGCGGGCACCAGCGGAAGTCCATCGCGCGGGTCGGCCAGAGCTTCGCCCGACGGGTCGTCTGGCCGCGTCCGCGCTACGTCAACTCGGTGCTGTTCCGTCCCGAGTGAGGCTCCGCCGGACGAGATGTCGACGGCCTACTCCTCCGGCCGGGGTGCCGGTTCGCCGATCGCGATCTCGTTGGTGCAGAGCGTCAGGTCCGTGCCGGTCACGGTCAGCTCCACGCTGTCCCCACCGCCCACGATCCGGAAGAAGCGCTGGTTCAGCCCCTTCCTGATCGGGAAGACCGCCTCGCCACTGCCCAGTCGCAGGGTCGCCGTGCCGTCGGCCGAGCTGAGATAGCCGACGCGTACCACCCAGGGCCACGCGAAGCGCGGCTCGTTCAGCGGTATCCGGACCGTCTCGCCGCCGGTCACCAGGTGACCGCAGCCCTCCCGGGAACCGGGCTGGATCGTGCTGCCGACGACCGTGGCCACCTTGACCCGGCCCAGTCCGTCGAGTACCGACGGGTGCTCGGCCTCGTCGACGTAGGTGGGGCGGGCGCCGAGTGCGCGGAAGAACCGGGACTGGAGGTTGTACGGCTCCGAGAGGCGCGGTACGACGTTGTCCGGGACCGGGGAGTCGAAGAAGACGGTGTCGGGCGGCGCGCTGGCCAACTCGATCCGCACCGTGTCGATGTACGACCGTCCGGACTTCGCCGCCCACTCGTCGCCGTACCGGGAGGTGGTCCAGGCCGTGCCCAGACAGACCGCCACCAGGACCAGGGCGAGCGTGACGGCCACCGGCTCCCGGTAGCGCTCCGGCAGCGGTCCAGCGGCGGGCGGTGTGGCGGCGGGCGTCCGCGCCAGGCCGACGACGGCGACACCGAGGCAGATCGCGGCGACCACGACCACATCGCTGACGTACCGCGGCACCCCGCCCGCCACGCCGCTGAACGCCGACCCGAGCCGGGTGGCGGCCAGCATCGCCGCCACCATGACCAGGTACGCGACGAGCAGCAGCCAGGCCCGTCCGGCGCGTGGGCGCAGGCGGACCGTCGCCACGACCACGGCGACGACGATCACCCAGCTCACCCAGGTGCCGACCCTCGGCGGGGCGGTGACCGGGGCGCCGTCACCGGCCCCGAGCCACTGCCACGGCCCGCCCACCAGACCCGGCACCACGGTCGAGTTGAGCATCTGGGCCAGGAACGAGAAGACCTCGTCGGGAGAGTCCGGCCGGCGCAGGGAGGACTCCGACCGGGTCAGGTACGCGGCCATGAAGACCAGCGAGAGCGCCGTCAGCAGCAACCATGATGGCCACCAGCGACGGATCGTGGTCCAGACGGTGCGCAGCGGGCCGCCGTCGGCGTAGAGGGCGGCGGTCAGCAGGAAGACCAGCGCCACGACCAGGATCGCCTTCTCGAAGAAGAAGAGCCCGAACAGGACGGCGAGCGCCAGGGCCACCAGGTGCCGGGGCCGTCGGGTCCGTACGTAGTCGACCTGCGCGCGGATCGCGAGCACCATGGCGATCTGCATCGGCAGCATGTTGACGCCGACCGCCCACCAGGTCGTCGCCTCCAGGGTCAACGGGCTGAACAGCAGCAGACCGAGCGGGAGGAGGATCAGCCACGACGGCTGGAGCAGGCGGCGCAGCAACTGGAGGAAGACGACACCGAGGATCGCCTGGCCGATCGCCATGAGCAGCACGTACGGCCAGTAGTCCAGGCCGACGTACTCGGTCACCAGCCAGATGATCAGCCGCCCGCCGGGCATCAGGTGGTTGTTGTAGAGCGCGAACAGGTGCGCCACGGTCAGGTCGGACTCGGCGGCCTGGGTGATGAGCACGTAGTCGTCGGCCGCCAGGAAACCGCGGAACGCCACGTGGGCCCGCCAGAAGACGCTGAGCGCGATCATGGCCAGCGCGGTCACCCGGATCGGATCGCCGTTCCACCAGCCGGCGCTCCGGTCGGGTGCCGCCGTCACGTCCGCCCCCGTCGATGTCATGGCGGGAAGATTGCCACACCCGTCAGCCCGCCCCATCCGGCCAACGGACGGTTCGACGGCCGCCGCCGCACCGGTGCCGCGTACAGTGACCGCCACCAGCGCGGCCGATGCCGCGCCCGGCTGTGATGGGGTCGACGGATGCGGGAACGGCTGGTGCCGCACGCGGTGGCGGCCTCCGTGGTGGCGGTGGTGCTCGCCCCGCTCGCCCTGCCCGGCTACGTGTTGCGGTACGACATGGTGTTCGTGCCTCGGCAGACGCTGAGCTGGGACCTGATCGCTCCGGCCACCGCGCTGCCCCGGGCCGTCCCCCAGGACGCGGTGGTGGCGCTGGCCAACCTCTTGGTTCCGGGGTGGCTGCTGCAACGGCTGGTGCTGGTGGCGATCCTCTATCTGGCCGCGCTGGGTGCCGCACGGCTCGTCCCGACCGAGCGGGTGGCCGTACGGGTGGTGGCCGCACTCGGGTACGCCTGGACCCCGTTCCTGGCCGAGCGGTTGCTGATCGGACAGTGGGGGCTGCTGGTCGCGTACGCGGTGCTGCCGTGGTTGTTGCGGGCGGCGATCGAGGTGCGGGCGGGTGAGCGGTACGCCCTGCATCGGCTGCTGCTCTGCGTGGCGGCCTCGGCCATCACACCGACCGGCGGGCTGCTCGCACTGGTCGTGGCAGCGGTGTTGCTGGTGGGGCGGTATCCGGGGGCGCTGCGGGCGGCGTCGACCGGGCTGGGCGCGGCGATGCTGCTGAACGCGCCGTGGCTGGTGGCGGGCGTGGCCGGTGCGGGTGATGCGCGCTCCGATCCGGCCGGGGTCGCCGCCTTCGCCGCGCGGGGCGAGAACTGGGCCGGTCCGTGGGCGGCGCTGGCCGGCACCGGCGGTGTCTGGAGCGCCGATGCGACTCCGGCCTCCCGGGCGAGTTGGCTGGTGCCGCTGGCGACGGTGCTGGTGCTGGCGGTCGCCGGGTACGGCGTACCCCTGCTGTCGCGTCGGTGGCCCACCTCGATCGTCGCGCGTCTCGGGGTGCTGGCCGTGGGGTCGTGGGTGGTCGCGGCGCTCGGCGTGCTGCCCGGAGGGGCGGCGCTGCTGCGTTGGGCGGTGGCCGAGGTGCCCGGCGCCGGCCTGGTCCGGGACGGGCAGAAGCTGTTGGTGCCGTACGTCCTGGCGCTGGCGGTCGCGGTGGCGTTGGGGGCGGAGCGGGCCGCCGGGCATTTGGCCGCCCGGTTCGACGCCGCCACCGGACGGGTGTTCCTGGTCGGTGCGGCGTTGCTGCCGGTGGCGGTCCTGCCCGACCTGGCGTTCGGTGCCGCCGGTCGGCTCCGCCCGGTGAGTTGGCCGGCCGACTGGACGACGGTGAGTCGGCTGGTCGCCGAGCGTCCGGGCGAGGTCGTCTCGTTGCCGTTCCAGCAGTACCAGAGCTATGCCTGGAACGACGGGCGGGTGGTGATCGACCCGGCGCCTCGGTACCTCGGCGTACCGGTGCTGATCGACGACACGCTGCGGGTGGGCGCCACCCCGGTCGTCGGTGAGGATTCCCGGGCCGCCCGGCTGCGCGACGTTCTGGCGGCCGGGCGGCCGGTGGCGTCGACCAATCCCCGTTGGGTGCTGGTGCAGCGGGCGGCCGGACCGCCCCCGGACCCGGCCACGCTGGACGGCCTGCGCCCGAGATACGCCGGGAGCGAGTTGACCCTGTACGAGAATCCGATGTGGATTTCGGGCTCTGAGCCGGCCGGGCCGGGGCCGGTCGGTCTGGCCCACCTGCTGGCCGCGACGGCGCTGCTGGTCGTCGGTCTTTCGGGCACTGCGCAATGGTGCTACCGCGTGGTAACGTCCCGGCACGCGAGTCCCGCGGAAGGAGAAGGTGGATGAAGAACCTGCCTGCGTTCGTCGCCGTCGGGGTACTCGGAATCGTGCTCGGCATGCTCGGCAGCGTCGGTCTGACGAACGTGCTCAGTCCGTCCGCCAAGGAAGCCGCGAACTCCACGGTGAGCGAGCAGACCGAGGCTCCCCTCTACGGCACGCGCTGACCTGAGAACGTCCGACGGGGTGTCCGCGACCCGGGCACCCCGTCACCGTGCGCGGGACCGTCAACCGGTGGCAGCGGTCGCCCGCGCCACCAGTCGCGCGAACCGCGCCCCGGTCGCGGCCCACGTGAAACGGGCGGCGTGCGCCAGTGCGGCCTCGCCCATCGCCTTGCGTCGGACGTCGTCGCCGAGAAGCTCGCGGACCACGGCGGTGAACTCCCCTTCGTCGTCGACCAGCAGGCCGGTCCGGGTGTCCACCATCGCCTCGGCGACGCCACCGGCGTAGCGGAACGCCACCGTCGGGGTGCTGCGCGCGGCGGCCTCCACGATGGTCAGCCCCCACCCCTCCTTGAGCGACGGGGTGAGGGTGAGCCAGGCCGAGCAGAGCAGCGCGTGCTTCTCCTCCTCGGTGACGAATCCGGCGAACCGCACCTGGCCGGTGATGCCGAGCGAACTGCACAGTTCCCGCAACGGCTCCTCCCACCAGCCCTGCCCGGCCACCACCAGTTCGAGTTCGGGCAGCTCCCGGGCGAGTTCGGCGACGGTGCGCAGCGCGATCTCCACCCGCTTGTGCGGGACCAGGCGGCCGAGCACCAGGAGCGAGGGGTGCGGCGTACGCGGCCACGCGGGGCCGATCACCGGCGGAGTGCCGTTCGGGACGACCTCGATCCGCTCCGCCGCCACACCCAGCGCGGTCAGTTCGGTCCGGCTGGCCTCCGAGACGGTGACGTACCGGCAGCCCCGATAGAGCCGTACCGCCAACCAGGACTCGATCCACCAGCCGAGCCGGGCCATCCTCGGGCCGAACACCACCGGCCACTGCTCCCGGTGCACGTGGTGCACCAGCGCGATGACCGGCCGTCCGGCGTACAGCGGGGCGAAGAAGGGCACCCCGTTGCACACGTCGACGACCAGATCCGGCCGGCCCAGCCGACGACGGCTCAGCGGTCCCCGCCCGAACCGGCCGGCGACGCAGGTCAGCGCCGCGCGGAGGTAGACGGTCATCCGGGTGCCCCGGCGCAGCACGCGGACCCCCGACTCGGTGGTGCCGGCTGCGGCGGCGGCACCGTGCGCGGCGCAGAACAGGGTCACCCGGTGCCCCACGGCGACCAGTTCGGCGGCGATGCGCTCGATGTAGACCTCCGACCCGCCGCCTTCCGGGTTGGTGGTGTCGCGCCAGTTGAGGAACAGGACGTGGCGGGAGGGGGTGCCGTTGGTGTCCACGCTGCTCCTACTGATGAGTAACTGAGCACGATCGCGCCACCCTAGGACCGCCCGGCCCGAGTGCGCAATGGGTAGTTCCGGCCGTGACGGTCCATGACCGTCCATCGATCGGGGGTTTGCCGACGGACCGAAACCTTGGCAGGGTGTGCAGCGCAACCGCCCGCGATCGCCGAGTCCTTCGCTCGTGGTGGCGTTGTGACCTGCGTCGAAGGGTGGGCGCAGGGCTGACGAGGAGGTGAGGCCGCGGTGGTGGCCGACCGTCCCGCGCCGACGCGGGCCCCGTTCCGCCGCTCGCCGGTGGTGCTGCTCAGCGCCGCACTGGCGGTGGTGCTGACCGGTTGGGCGGTGGTGGCCTACGTGCGTGCCGACCGGGGCACACCGACCTGCGTCGAACAGGTCCGGCTGCGCGTGGTGGCCGCGCCGCTGATCGCTCCCGCGCTCGACCGGGTCGCGCGGGTGCGAGCGGGCAGCCAGCCGTGCGTCTCCGTCGAGGTGCGCACCTCGGAGTCGGCCGTCGTCGCCCGCGACCTCGCCGACGGCGCGGAGGTGGCCGAGGTCTGGGTGCCCGAGTCGACCTTCTGGCTGCGCCGGGCACGGGGGGCGGGCGCGTTCGAGGTCGCCGGGCAGGGCACCTCCATCGCGAGTACCCCGGTGGTGCTCGCGGTCCACGACCGGCTCGCCCGCCGCGCGGGTTGGCCGGACAAGCGGCCGACCTGGGCGGCGTTGGTCGGATCCACCGCACGGGAGGTCCAGGTGGGGGTGCCGGACCCGGCGGTCGACCCGGCCGGGTCCGCCGCCCTGCTCGGCGTACGGGAGCTGGCCGACGAGAACGGCGACTCGGCCGCGACCACGACGGCCACCCTGCGTGCCCTCGCGAAGCGTACGTTCATCCCGGAGTCGCCGGACGGCTCGCTCGCCCCGGGCCGACGGCTGCCCGGTGGAGTCGACGCGGTGGTGGTCAGCGAGCGGGCCCTACGCGAGCACAACGCGTTGGCCGCGACCGACAAGCTGGTCGGGGCGTACCCGGAGGTCGCCGTTCCCTGGCTCGACCTGCCGTACGTGGTGCTGCCCGCCACCCGGGGACGGGCACGGGACGCCGCCGCGGGCTTCCTCACCGGACTGCTCACCCCGGCGGCACAGCAGGTGTTCACCGGTTACGGGTTCCGCACCGCGGCAGGTTTCCCGCCGACGGTGCCGGACGACGGGCGACTGCTGGCTGAGGAGCGGCGACCGGTCCCACTGCCCGCCGAGGAACTGGTCACCGAGGTGCTGACCGGCTGGAGCGGCGTGCAGCGCAGTGGCCGGATCCTCACCCTGCTGGACGTCTCCGGCTCGATGGCCGCGCAGGTGCCCGGTGAGGGCAGCCGGCTGGAGGCGACCGTCCGGGCTGCCGAGGAGGGGGCCGGGCTGCTGCTCGACAACAGCGAGCTGGGCATCTGGACCTTCTCCACGAAGCTCGACGGCGACCGGGACTACCGGGAGATCCTGCCGGTCGGCCCGCTGGGTCCGCAGCGGCGGCTGCTCGCGGAGCGGTTGGCCGCCGTCCGGGTCGAGCCGCAGGGCGGCACCGGACTGTACGACAGCACACTGGCCGCGTACCGGGACGCCCGCCGCAACTGGACGCCCGGTCGGATCAACCTGGTGCTGGTGATGACCGACGGTCGTAACGAGGACGGCGACAGCATCAGCAGGGCGGAACTCCGCACCGAGTTGAAGCGGTTGCAGGAACCGCGTCAGCCGCTACCGATCATCTTCATCGGACTCGGCGAGGACGTCGACCCTGCGGAGCTGACGGCGATCGCGGAGGTCACCGGCGGACGGGTGTTCGTGACCAGGCAGCCCGGCGGGATCCGCCGCATCTTCTTCTCCGCCCTGGCCGACCTGGGCTGCCAGCCACCGGAGTGCCGCAGGTGAGCCGGACGCTGTCGGTGCTGCGCCGCTCGCCCGGCACCGCGCTGTCGGTGCTGCTGCTCACCGTGATCGCCTTCGTGCAGCGGCCCGGTCAGGTCACCTTCGACACCAAGCTCGACCTCGCCGCCGATCCGATCCACTTCATGGCCCGCGCGCTGCACCTGTGGAATCCGGAGGCAACCTCGGGGGAACTACAGAACCAGGCGTACGGCTACCTCTTCCCGATGGGGCCGTTCTTCGCCGTCGGGCAACTGCTGTCGGTGCCACCGTGGATCACCCAACGGCTGTGGACGGCGCTGCTGCTCGTCGCCGCGTTCTACGGACTGCTGCGACTGGCCCGCGCGTTGCAGATCGGCAGCGAACCGACCCGGTACGCGGCGGCACTCGGCTACGCGCTCGCCCCGCGCATCCTGACCGAGGTCGGGGCGCTCTCCTCGGAGACGCTCGCCGCCTCGATGCTGCCCTGGGTGCTGCTGCCGCTGGTCACCGTGCGCCGGATCGGCTCGCCACGACGGGCCGCCGCGCTCTCCGCGTTGGCGGTGCTCGGGATGGGCGGGATCAACGCGGCGGTGGTGCTGCTGGCGCTGCTGCTGCCCGGGATGTGGCTGCTCACCCGCCGCTTCGACGCCGCACACCGACGCCTGGTCGGCTGGTGGTGCGTCGGCGTGCTCGGGGTCTGCCTGTGGTGGATCGTGCCGCTGCTGCTGCTCGGCCAGTACAGCCTCCCCTTCCTCGACCACATCGAGTCGTCCACCACGACCACGGCGGTCGCCTCGCTGTTCCAGGCGGTGCGCGGCACCAACCAGTGGGTGGCGTACATCGTGCAGGGCGAGCCCTGGTGGCCCGCCGGATGGTTGCTGATCGACCATCCCGTGCTGATGACGCTCACCGCGGTGATGGCGCTGATCGGCCTGGCCGGGTTGGCCGGCAACCTGCTGCCCGAGCGGCGGTTCCTGGTGGCCGGCTTCCTGGCCGGGCTGACCCTGCTCACCGTCGGCTACGTCGGCGCGCTCGACAGCCCGATCTCCGAGCAGGTGCGCGGCCTGCTGGACGGTCCGCTGGCACCGTTCCGGAACGTCCACAAACTCGACCCGGTGTTGCGGCTGCCGCTGATGCTCGGATTCGCGCACGGGGTCGCCGCGGTGGCCACCCGACTGCACCACGCGCTGGCCCGGCGTCGGCCCGGGCTCCGGCTCCGGCCGGTGGTCTTCGTCCCGGTGCTGCTGCTCGTGCTCGGGGCCGCCGCGCCCGCCTGGCTGGGCCTGCTGCGGCCCGGTCCCGGCTGGTCCGACCTGCCACCGCACTGGCGTACGGCGGCGACCTGGCTCGCCGACCGCGACGCGACGGCCCGGACGCTGGTGGTGCCGGGCACCAGCTTCGGGCAGTACCAGTGGGGACGTACGGTCGATGAGCCGTTGCAGGCGTTGGCCGGGGCGCCGTGGGCGGTACGCCACCAGGTCCCACTCGGTTCGGCGGGCAACACCCGGATGATGGACACCGTCGAGGAGGCCCTGGCCAGCGGTCGAGGCTCGGCCGGGCTGGCCGATCTGCTCGCCCGCTCCGGTTTCCGGCACCTGCTGCTGCGCAACGACATCGACCGCCCCCAGGTCGACGCGCCACCGGTGGCGGTGCTGCGCCGGGCCCTGACCGAGTCGCCGGGCATCGTCCGGGTCGCCGCCTTCGGCACCGCCGACGTCCTGGCCCGCACCTGGAGCAGCCCGGTCGACGACCCGACCGGCATCCTGCCGGCGATCGAGGTGTACGAGGTGCAGCGGCCGGTCCCGGCCGCCTCGGCGGTGCTCACCGCCGACGTGCCCACGGTCAGCGGAGGCCCCGAATCGCTGCTGCCCCTGCTGGAACAGCGGGTGGTGGAACGGGACCGGCCGGTGGTGCTCGCCGGTGACCGGGAGCGGTATCCCGACGCCGTCGGTGACTCCTGGATCGTCACGGACGGGTTGCGGCGTCGCGAGCGGGACATCGGCCGGGTCCGGGACAACCTCTCCCAGACGTTGGCCGCCGACGAGGAGGGGCGGCTCGGGCGGGTCGCCCTCGACCTGCTGCCCTTCGCCGCCGAGCGACACCAGACGACCGCCATCTACCAGGGCGTACGTGAGGTCAGTGCCTCCTCGGCGGTGAGTTTCGCGGACTCCTTCGGCCCTGCCGACCCCTCGCGCCTGCCGTTCGCGGCCCTGGACGGTGACCCCGGCACCGCCTGGCACTCGGCACCGCTGGGCGGCCCGGTCGGCCAGTGGCTCCAGGTGGACCTGGACACGCCGCGTCCGGTGGACGGAGTGCGCCTGGCGTTCGTCAGCGACCTCGCGGTGGGCTGGCCGGTGACGCGGTTCCGGCTCACCACCGACCGGGGCTCGGTGGACCACGAGGTGGCCCGCACCCTGGGCGCCCACTCGTACTACACGCTGCCCGGTTCGACCAGCCGGGTCCGGGTGACGGTGTTGCAGGTGGCCGACGGTCGACTCGACGGTGGGGTGGGCATCCGGGAGATGACCATCCCGGACACCGAGCCGCGACGTGGTCTGCGTGCGCCGACCGACCTGCCGGACACGACGTCGACGCCGGTCGGGTGGGCGTTCAGCCGGGGTACGACCCATCGGCCCGCGTGCCATCCGAGCCCGGTCGGTGGCGCGGATCCGGTGGCGGGCGACACCGTGATCCGCTGTGACCGGTTCCTGGCCCGAGCCGGTGAGGAGCCGTCGGGCCTGGACCGGGTGTTCCGGAACCCGACGGCGGGCACGTACCGCATCCAGTTGCGGGCCGTCGCCCGGCCGGGCGGTGCGTGGACGATGCCGGACAGTCCGCTGACCGCCACCTCCTCGTCGCAACTCGGCGGCGACCCGGCGGTGGCGGCGTACGCGGCGGTCGACGGTGACCCGGGCACGGCCTGGCTCGCCGGGACCGACGACCTGCGCCCCACCCTGCGGTTGGGTTGGGCGGGGCAGCGCCGGATCGACGAGGTGCGGCTGCGCCCCGCCGACCTGCCGGTGGGCTCGCTGCCGCGACGCGTCGAGATCCGCACCCCGGAGCGGGAGATCACGGTGCCGGTCGATGCCGACGGGGTGGTCCGCTTCCCGGCGGTCCGCACCGACCGGATCGAGATCGTGGTGCTGGAGACCGAGCTCCGGGTCGCGGACGAGCGCGTCAACGGCTGGCCCGCCACCGCCGGTATCGGGGAGGTGGAGATCCCGGCACTGGCGGACCTGCGTACGCCGGTCGCTGCGGACGCCCGGGTGGTCGAGGACTGCGGCGACGGGCCGACCGTTGAGATGGACGGCTTCCGCTACCGCACCTCGGTGACCGCCAGCCTGGCCGACGTACGGGCCGGGCGGCCGGTGCCGGTGCGGATCTGCGGCGAGGACGGTGCGGTGCTGGACCTGCCCGCAGGCGGCCACCGGCTGGTGACCTCGCCGTCGGCCGGATTCGTCGTGCAGGACGCGACGCTGCGGCCGGATGGCGACGTGACCGCCCCGCCCCGGCACCGGGAGGTCGAGGTGCTCGACTGGGCACCGACCGACCGCACGGTCCGGGTCGCGGCGGGCGAGCAGGCGCTGCTGGTGGTGCCGGAGAACGCGAACTCCGGCTGGACGGCCACGCTGGACGGTGAGCGGCTGACCGCCACCCGCGTCGACGGCTGGCAACAGGCCTGGGTGGTGCCGGCCGGCGTCGGCGGCGAGGTCCGGCTCGTCTTCGCGCCCGACCAGCCGTACCGCGCCGGTCTGGGCGCGGGGGCGCTGACGGCGGCCGGGGTGCTGGTCCTTGCCGGGTGGCCGGTACGCCGTCGGCTCGACCTGCCGGACGGCGTACCCACCGAGGCGTCCGGCTGGGCGGTCGGCGTGCTGCTGCTGGCGCTGCTCGTCGTGCTGGGCGGGGTGCTTCCGGTGGCCATCGTGCTGGCCGCGATGGTGCTCCGCCAACTGGTCCCGCGTGCCCTACCGCTGGTGGTACTCGGTGGGTTGACCGTGGCCACGGCGGTCGCGGTGACCGGCCGGTTGCAGGGCCACGGGCAGGACTGGGCCTACGGCACGTGGGTGCAGGGGGCGATGCTGGTCGCGATCGGCGCGGTGGTCGCCGCAGTGGTGCCGGTCCCCGGTGTCCGGACCGCACCACCCGCACCGGACGATGCGACGCCGGACACGCCGGCGGTGCCGTCCGACGTGACCGACGTCGGCGGCGAGGGCGAGAACGGGACGGTGGCACGGTGACTGCGGTGGACGACCGTACGCGGCGGGCGGCGATGCGCCGGTTCGCGACCCTGCGGCGCTCGGTGACGTTGTTCCGGGCCTTCCTGGTCGAGCAGACCGATCCCGACCGTTTCTACGGACTGCTGGCCGCCGACTCGGTACGCCAGGTCTCCGGCTACACCGACCTGGCCGGGCGGACGGTGCTCGACGTGGGCGGCGGACCGGGGTACTTCGCGAACGGCTTCCGGGCCGCCGGGGCGTGGTACGTCGGGTTGGACCCGGACGTGGGTGACTTCTCGGCCGGTGGCGAGACGGTGTCGGGAATGCTGCGGGGCAGCGGCACGGCGCTGCCGGTGCGGACCGGCAGCGTGGACGTGGCGTTCTCGTCCAACGTGGTGGAACACGTCGCCGATCCCCCGTCGATGCTCGACGAGATGGTGCGGGTGACCAGACCGGGCGGGCTGCTCTTCGTGTCGTACACGCCCTGGTTGTCGCCGTGGGGTGGGCACGAGACCGCGCCGTGGCACTGGTTGGGCGGGCACCGGGCGCGTCGCCGGTACGAGCGACGGCACGGACGACCACCGAAGAACCGCTTCCAGGAGACGCTGTTCCCGGTCTCCATCTCGGACACCCTGCGATGGGCGCGCGGTAACGGCGACGTCGAGGTGGTGGACGCGTTGCCCCGCTACCACCCCTGGTGGGCACGGTGGGTGATCCGGGTGCCGGGCGTCCGCGAGGTGGTGGCGTGGAACTTCGTCCTCGTCCTGCGGCGGTCCACCGGCAGACGACCCGACGAGGTGGCGAAATCGGGACTGACCGGGGGTCGCGTTGCTATGTGACTTGGTAGTAACCTCGCGGCCACACTAATCGATGCCGACGAAAATTCGCTCCTCGGGGAGGAAACATGAAGCACCGCGCCGTGGGTGCTGTGCTGTTCGGCGGCGGCGTACTGCTCCTGGCGCTCGCCGCCGGGCTGGTGTTCGTCGTCAAACCCGCGATGACCAAGCTGCCCTACGACCTGGACTCCTCGACGTCGGTCGCCGAGGCCAAGAACGCCACCTTCCTGCAGATCACCAACGGCACGGCGGCCATCAACCAGGCCGACCTCAAGTCGACCATCCTGGTCACCCCCGAGCGGGACAAGACGGCGGCGCTCAGCGGCGACCTGGCCGGTGACACGGTGATCTGGCGAGTCGGCCAGACCGTCGACCGGACCGACACCAAGGAACTGGTCAGCGCGTACGGCGCCGAGCTGGCGTTGGACCGGGTCTCCGGTGCCGCCGTCGAGTGGAGCGAGGGCTACCTCGACGACAGCGGCACCCAGGAGAAGGTCCCGTACGCCGGGCAGATCTACAAGTTCCCGTTCGACTCCGCACAGACCGACTACGAGGTCTTCGACCGGGACCTGCGGCAGACCCGGGTGGCCGAGTTCACCGGCACCGAGGACGTCAACGGGCTTGAGGCGTACCGGTACGAGCAGGTCATCACCGACGAGAAGCTGCCACTGCCGGCGGACCGTGTCGGGCTGCTGCTCGGTGCGCTCGCCCCCGGCGCGACCTCCGGCGACGTCGTCTACAGCAACACTCGCACGGTCTGGGTCGACCCGGTGACCGGCTCCTACCTGAAGGTGCGCGAGCAGCAGAAGAAGGTGCTGGTGCCGAACACGGGCACCCAGGTGACGCTGCTCGACGCCGACTTCGCCTACAACGACGAGACCGTGGCGGCCTCGGTGGACCGGGCCAAGGAGAGCCGGGGCCAGCTCACCCTCCTCGGTGTGTACGCGCCCCTCGGGCTCGCCGTACTCGGTGTGGCGATGATCCTGGTCGGACTGCTGGTCTCCCGTGACCGGACCCGCAGCGGCGCGACCGGCCGGCACGCCGCGAACGCGGCGCCGACCCGGGTCGACCAGCCGGCGGTCCGCGACGACGAGCGGCAGAGCGGCCCGTTGTCCGACGAGATCCCGCCGGCGTCGACCAACTGGAAGTCCGAGGAGCCCACCGTGCCGCAGCAGCGTTCCGCGCGCCGCGACTCCGACCGGAACTGATCCCGGTACGCCCGAACGACACGGGACGAGGGGGTGACCCTCGTCCCGTGTTCGTCGCTCAGAGCCGGTCGAGTGCCCGACGCAGCGGGTCGAGCCCGAGAGCGCCCAGGTCGAGCGCCTGCCGGTGGAACTCCCGCAGGTCGAAGTCGGCGCCCTTGCGGACCTTGGCGTCCTCCCGGGCCTGGAGCCAGATCCGTTCGCCCACCTTGTACGAGGGCGCCTGCCCCGGCCAGCCCAGGTAGCGGTTGAGTTCGAAGCGCAGCATCTCGTCCGGCACCCGGCAGTGCGCCCGCAGGAACTCCCACCCCAGTTGCGGCGTCCAGCGCTCGCCCGGGTGGAAGTCGAACGGGTTGTCGGCGGGGATCTCCAGTTCGAGGTGCATGCCGATGTCGACGATCACCCGGGCGGCCCGGAACGCCTGGCCGTCCAACATGCCGAGCTTGTCGCCCGGGTCCGCCAGGTAGCCCAGCTCGTCCATCAGGTTCTCGGCGTACAGTGCCCAGCCCTCGCCGTGGCCGGAGACCCAGCAGAGCAGCCGCTGCCACCGGTTGAGCAGCTCCGCGCGGACGGCGGTCTGCCCCACCTGGAGGTGATGGCCGGGCACCCCCTCGTGGTAGACCGTGGTCACCTCCCGCCAGGTGGAGAACTCGGTCAGGTCCTGCGGCACCGCCCACCACATCCGGCCCGGCCGGCTGAAGTCCTCGCTCGGACCGGTGTAGTAGATCGCGCCGTCACTGGTCGGCGCGATCATGCACTCGATCCGCCGGACCTGCTCCGGGATGTCGAAGTGGGTGCCGTTCAGGTCGCCGATCGCCTGCTCGGCCAGCCCCTGCATCCAGTCGCGGAACGCCTCCTTGCCCCGGATCGTGCGGGCCGGGTCGGCGTCCAGCCTGGCCACCGCCTCGTCGATCGTGGCACCCGGCCCGGCGATCTGCGCCGCCACCGTCCGCATCTCGGCCTCCAGGCGGGCCAGCTCGGCGAACCCCCAGGCGTACGTCTCGTCCAGGTCGACCCGGGCACCGAGGAAGTACTGCGAGGCCAGCTCGTAGCGGTCCCGCCCGGCGGCCTGCTTCTCCCGGCCGTGCGGGGCCAGCTCGGCGCGCAGGAACTGCCCGAACTCGGCGGTCGCCGCAGTGGCCGCCGCCGCGCCCCGGCGCAACTCCGCGTCGAGGGCACCATCGGCACCCAGCCGCTCGACGAGCCCGTGGAAGACGTTGTCGCCCTCCGGGTCCACCCAGGTGTCGCACTGCTTGGCCACCTCGAGCAACTGCACCCGGGAGCTGACGTGTCCGGCGGTGGCCGCCTCGCGCAGCGTGGTCTTGTACGACTCCAACGCGCCCGCGAAGAGGTTCAGCCGGGCGGCGATGTCGGCCTGCGCCTGCTCGCCCTCGTGCGGCATCAGGTCGAAGACCATCCGGAGCTCGTGCAGCCCCGAGGTGATGACGCTGACCTCGCTGCTCGTCTCGCCGCTGTCGTAGCGCGCCAGGTCCAGGCCGAGCCGCTCCTGCATCGCCTCCTGGGCGGTGCGTTCGGCCTCCGACTGCGGCTCGACGGTGTCGAGTTCGGCCAGGGTGCGCCGGCTGAGGTCGGCGCGGGCGGCGTACCCGTCGGGCGACAGGTCGTCGAGCTGGTCGTCGTGCCCGGAGATGCCGACCATGGTCGCGCCGGCCGGACTCAGCGCCGCCCAGTCGGCGACGTACCGGTTCGCGAGGTCATCGATTCGTCCCACGCAGCGAACCCTACGTGACCCGTCCGGCAGGGTGACGGCGCTGCTTGCCGTGTCCGACCGGCTCAGCCGTGGGTCCAGGCGACCAGGTCCTCCGCCGACCAACTGTTGACCACCCGATCAGCGGGTACGCCGCAGCGGGCCGCCCGCTCGCAGCCGAAACGCTGCCAGTCGAGCTGTCCCGGGGCGTGCGCGTCGGTGTTGATCGCGAACAGGCAGCCGGCCTCCACGGCCCGCCGGATCAACCGCTTCGGCGGGTCCTGCCGCTCCGGCCGGGAATTGATCTCCACTGCGGTGCGGTGCGCCACGCAGGCGGCGAAGACGGCCTCGGCGTCGAAGTCGCTCTCCGCCCGGGTCCGCGCCCGATGCCCCCGGTCGCCGGGCCCGGTCACCCCGGCCGGACGCGAGGACACCATCCGCCCGGTGCAGTGACCGAGGATGTCCAGATGCGGGTTGGCGACGGCGGTCACCATGCGCCGGGTCATCTTCGCCCGGTCGTCGTTCAGGCCGCTGTGCACCGAGCCGACCACCACGTCCAGCCGGGCCAGCAACTCCTCGTCCTGGTCGAGCGAGCCGTCGGCGAGGATGTCGACCTCGATGCCGGTGAGGATCCGGAAGCCCTCCGGCAGCGCCTCGTTGAGCCGCGCCACGTGGTCGAGCTGGCGGCGCAGCCGATCCGCGGTCAGTCCCCGGGCCACCTTCAACCGGGGCGAGTGGTCGGTCAGCACCAGGTACTCGTGACCCAGCTCGACCGCGGCCAGCGCCATCTCCTCGATCGGCGAGCCGCCGTCGGACCAGTCCGAGTGGGTGTGGCAGTCACCGCGCAGCGCGCTGCGCAACGCGGCGGCCTCGGCGTCCAGGTCGGTGCCCTCGGTGGCGACCAACCGACGCAGGTAGACCGGTTCCTCACCGGCCAGCGACTCGGTGACGCACCGGGCGGTGACGTCGCCGACCCCGGCCAGCTCGGTGAGCGTGCCGCTGCGGGCCCGCTCGGTCACCTCGGCGGCGGGGAGTGCGGCCAGCGCGTTCGCCGCCGACCGGAAGGCCCGGACCCGATAGGTGGCCTCGTTGGCCCGCTCCAGCAGGAACGCGATCCGGCGCAGGTCGGCAACAGCGTCACGGGTGCTCATGTCGGCACTCCGCTGCGCTGCGTGCCGCCATGAGGCACCTGTGCGCTGAGCCGATGATTCGCTCGTTGGCGCTCGCTCATGTGGTGAAAGTACGCGTCCGCGCCGCCGGTCGGGGTGTGACCGGCGGCGCGGAGTGCGGGGCGTCAGGGATCAGGAGTACGGCAGGCGTATCACCGACCGGTTACCGACGCCCAGCGTGCTGGGGTTGTTGCCGATCGCGGACCAGACCTCCACCCGGACCGTGCCGCCGCGCAGGTTGCCGAGGCTGCCGGTGCTGGAGTGCAGTCCGGCCGCCTGGGTGTAGGTCTCCCAACCGGGCACCGGGTCGGTGGCGAAGTAGCGGTACGTCTCCACCCGTTCCCAGCTCCCGTTGCCGGTCAGGTCGTACGAGACGCGTACCTGCACCCCGTTGCCGACCGCGTTGCCCGCGTCGAGGAACAGGTCGAACGCGGTCTGTCCGCCGGTGTGGTCGAGGTTGAGCCCGGTCGCGGTGAACACCGCCGGGTTGGTCGGCGTGCCGTCCCGGTTGGTGCCACCGGCACCGGCCACGGTCGTGGTGCCGGCGGTCCCGGCCGCCGCCAGTCCGCCACCGGCGAGCAGGTAGCGGGTCGGCTGACCCGAGCCCGGCGGGTTCGTCGGCGTCGGGGTCGGCGTGGGCGTGGGCGTGGGCGTCGGGGTCGGCGTCGGGGTGGGCGTCGGGCCGGGCGGTACGCCCCCACCGGCGTTGCCGCCGGTCCAGGTGTGCGCGCCACTGGTGGCGGTGCGTCCGGCGGCCACCGTGAGTTGCGTACCGTCGGAGAACCGTACGGTCAGCGGGGTGGCGGAGATGTTGCTGGCCACGTAGGTGCGGGCCCCGTTGCGGTTGAAGACGGCGGCCAGCGGGTGGTCGGCGGTGATGCCGGTGTCGACCCGGCCCAGCCCGGCGAGGTTGCGGATCCAGTGGAAGGTGTGTGCCCGGCTCTCGCCCTCCTCCGGCGTGTAACCGGGGTTGGCGCGCAGTTTCGCCAGCGCCGAGTCGGCGTCACCGAGGGCGAGGAACTGCCAGTGGATGTCCTGCCACACGGTGGGTTCGCCACCGTTGTTGCGGACCAGCTCCTGGTACTTGATCGAGTTGTAGTTCGGGTGGTAGCCCAGGTAGAGGTGGCCACCGGTGATCGGCAGCAGGTTGATGCCCTGGATCATCTCCGGCTCGGCGCTGAACCAGGTGGCGTACGCGCCGCCGTCGCCCCAGACCATGCCCACGTTCGAGTGCCCGAACCCGGCCGGGAAGTTCTCGTCGTTGACGTCGAACCAGTACTCGTGGATCGCCGCCGCCTGGGTGGTGTAGATGAAGATGCCGGCGTCCCGGACGGCGGTGTTGCCGGTGGCCTGCCCCCACTGGATCAGGGCGTTGGCGAAGTTCATCCCCTCGGACGACGACTCCTGGTTGTTGCCGCTGGCGAAGGAGCCGTGCCCGGAGGCCCAGTCGTGCCCGGCGTAGATGTCGAAGTCACGCAGGTACGGGAAGCGGGTGTCGTTCCGGTCGTAGTTGTTGGCGTCCCGGATCAGCAGGTCGATCATGCCGCCGTACTGGTCCTGCCGGGCCCAGGACGGGTCGAACTTGGCCAGCGTCGCGGCGGCGGCGATGTAGTAGCCGTAGTGGAAGTGGTGGTCGTTGAGTTCCTGGTCCGAGCCGTACGAGGCGGGGTAGCCGATCAGGGTGCCCCACCGCTGGTCGTAGTAGAAGAGGCGTTCGGTCTCGCCGGGTGAGGCGGTGAGCCAGTCGTTGAGCGTGGACCGGATGGCGTTCAGCGCCGAGGTCCGGGTCTCGGTGTCCCCGACCAGGTCGGCGATCTCGGCGATCCGGGCGGCCCGGCCGAGGCCCTTGCCGGTCCAGTAGGTGTCGCCGCCGCGCTGGTCCATCGGGTTGCTCCGGACCGCCGCGAGGTGCTGCCGCAGCGTGGTCAGGTCGGCACCGGCGCCGGTGGCGACCGCAGGCAGCTCGGGCAGTACGCCGTGGAACCGCATCGAGGTGCGGAACTCGCCGACACCGGTGAGCACCTTCATCCGGCCGCGCGCCGACGGGTAGGTCGGCGCGATCGGGGTGGCTCCGGTCAGTGACTTCCACTGGTGCGGGTAGAGACTGACCACGGTCCGCGTCTCGGTGCCCTCGTGCGGGGTGGTGGTGAAGGTGTAGCGGGTCTCCACCTGGCTGGTCGACTGGTTGTAGGTGTAGCCGACCCGGGTGCCGGTGACGTGGGCGTGCGCGTACTGGCCGTAGGTGGTGGCGAGCTGGGCGCGGGCCGTGGCGTCACCGGTGGCGGGCAGCAGTGCGACCGAGAAGTAGCCGCGCCCGGCGAGGTTGGAGCTGATCCGGGTGCCGCTGACGGTCCAGGTGGCCCCGGACGGCGCGTACGCGACGTAGTCGTGTCCCCGGACGCTGAAGCTGATCCGGCCGGCGCTGTTGGAGAAGACCGTGAAGCCGCCGCCGTTCGCGTTGATCACCGCGTCGCCGCCGGTGGTGCGGAAGTACGCGAACGGCAGGCCGTGACCGATGGTGGCACGCAGGGTGCGGGTGCCGTCGCTCCAGTACGGGGTGACCGTCCAGTCCGTCCAGTCGGCGACCCGGACGAGCGGTGCGGCGAGCCCGGCCACGCCGACCCGGATGTCCTCGACGTAGGGGTACTTGTACTCGCCGACGCCGGTCGCGGTGCCGCTGATGGCGGCCACCGACTCGGCGGAGAAGCCGAGTCCGTCGGTGACCGGCCGGTAGGAGGCCGGGTGGGCGTGCAGTGGCTCGCTGAACGAGCAGTTCAGCCGCTTCCACAGCAGCGAGGACCACCAGTCGTTGGTGGGGATCGGGCCCGGCGGTGCGTCGGCGGTGGCGAACTGGCGCGGGTTGGTGGTCATGTCGCCGCAGCCGCTGGGCAGCGGGCCGACGGGGGTGGTGGTGTAGCTGCCGGCGCCGACGGGCGCGGCCTGCGCGGGGGAGGTGGCGGTGACGGCCAGCCCGCCGAGGACGAGGGCTGCTGCGGCGGTGGCGGCCAGCAGCCGGTGACGGGTACGGCGTGGGACGGGAGGTCGCATCTTTCCTCCAGGGCGCCGGTCGACGGCGCGTTTCGTCGTCGTTTGGGAGGTTGATTCCATGAGAGAGCGCTCTCTCTGGTGTTACGCGACGGTAGTTCACCGGCAAGACCTGCGTCAATGTGTCGGACTGATGAAGTGCGGATGACGCCGGACGGGACGTCTCCGGCTCACCGCGCCGGTGGGCGCTCCGGGCAGCCGTTCCTGCGGTGCCAGGCGGCCACCTTCGCCGCCGGCTCGCGGTTGCCACCCTCGCGCCACGAGTCGAGGTACGGAGCCGGCCAGATCACGCCCCGGCGGATCCACCAGCCGTCCTCGCCCAGGCACGGCGGGGAGATGCCGAAGTGCAGGTGACAGACGTTGTTGGCGTTGCCGGTCCGGCCCACCGTGCCGAGCTGCCGCCCGGCGCGGACCCGCACGCCCGGCGCGATGTCGTCGGCGATCTCGGTCAGGTGCGAGCCGTAGTAGCGCACGCCGTCGTCACCGAGCACCGACACCGACAGGCCACCGTTGTACGGCCCCTGCGGCCCCTGCCTGTCGTACCGGTCCCGGCGACTGACCTCGCCGATCGTGCCGTCGGTGACCGCCACGACGGGTTCGCCGCAGTCCGCGAAGATGTCGGTGCCCGGGTACGCCGAATGGGTCGGGTGGTAGGCCACCTTCGTCGCGCGTACCGGGAAGACGTGCCGGAGCCCGGCGCGGGTCGGACTGGCGGTCACCGCCGGCTGGTCCGCGGTGTCCGGCGTCGCGGCGGTCGGCGGCGCCGCCTCGCCGGTGATCGGCGGCGCGGGCGAGCCGGTCGGCGGCGCCACGCGCGGGGGCGGGGGCGTCCCGCAGCCGGCGGCGGCGAGCACCGGCACGAGCAGCAGCGCGGCGTACGCGCGACGGCGTCCGATCGTCAGCGAGACCATCGGGCCATCCTGACAGAATCGCCTACGGTGGGAGGACGACGTCCGCACGTGGGAGGAGTGGCAGGGATGATGCCGTACAGCCCCTCGGGCCTCTTCCCGTCCGGGCGTCCGCCGCGCCCCACCTATCGCGAGCCGCACCCGGTCAGCGGCGCCGGTGTCGCGTCGGGAGCCGTCGGCGCGCTCGCCTGGCTGGGCCTGTTCGCCCTACTCGGACGCAGCCTCGCCGGGTACGCCTGGTGGACGCTGCTCGCCGGTGGCGTGGCCTGGCTCGTCGCCCTGGTGCTGGTCCGCTTCGGCGACCGGGGAGCCGCCGCCGGCATCGCGATCGTCACCGCCGGAGGCTGGAGCATCGCCACCGTCGCGGTGGTCACCCGCTGGGCGGCCAGCGGCGACTGGCCGCTCTGGTAGGGCGGGCACCGACTTCGGCCGCACGGGGTCGGACGGCGGCCACGGCCGCCACCGGCGGTGACTGCGCTGCGTTGTTGTGCAGGCACCGAAACCCGTCTTGACTCGGCCGCCGGGACTCGGCACGCTCCCGGTATGGCCTGGACCACTCCGCGGTTCGATCCGGATCGCAGCCGTCGCCGCCTTCAGCTCCTGGCGCAGTTGGCGGACGCCCGCTCGGTGCGCGAACGTGAGCGGCCACAGCGGGCCCGCACCCAGCGACTCCGCCAACTGATCGCCACCCGCCGTCGCCTGACCGGCTGACCCGCGCCCGTCACTTTCCCCAGGAATGACCGGCCCTTCGGGGCGTTGACCGGTCGCCTGCCGACCCGACCGGCTAACGTGCACGCGTAACGGGTCGGCGTGTGCTGTGCCGAGGCTACTTGGGGGAACCGTGTCGTACTTCGCTGCGGCCGTCGTGCGCGAAAAGGGCGGCTGGACGGCCGCCGAGCTGAGTCTGCGGGGGACCGCCGACGTCGACGAGGTGGCCGAGCGGCTCCGCGACCTCGCCCCCGACGCGGACCTGTCGTTGCTGTTCGTCGAGGCCGACGACACCTATCTGGTCATCCTCCGCCTCGACGAGGGCGAGGACCTGCGGGTCTTCGGTTCCGACTCGGCGTACGCGGAGGAGTCCCGGCTCGGTGCCCTGCTGGTCGGCGACCTCAAGACGTCGGTCACCGGCCTGGACGACACCGAGGAGGTGCGCCCGGCCGCGACCAGCGACGACAACGAACAACCCGCCGTCGACCCGGAGGCGGACCCGGTCGGCGAGGCGGACCTTCTCACCGACCTGGGCATCCCCGCGCAGCGGCTGCTCGCGCTCTGCGCCCACGAGGGCATGATGCCGGCCGACGTCACCGCCGAGGTGTGCCAGGTGCTGGGCTGCGTGGACGACGTCGAGGAACTGCGTGAGGTATGACCCGGTCGAGGGTGCGCCGGTCCGGTCCGGCGGTGGACCGGTCGATTCGACGGACCCGGCACTGGAGACGGTCCGACCCGGCCAACCCACGCCCGGCGCGGTCGGCCGGGTGGGGCCGGGAGCGCACGAGGCACTCGCCGACCTGACCGGCACCGGTCGGCGGCAGCGGCACGAACTCTGGATGCGTCGGGCGCTGGAGATCGCGGTGACCGGGCCGGACGCCGGTCCGGCCGTCCCGGCTTCGGCCGGTGCGTCAGCCCCGGCCGACGACGTGTCGACCGGCGACGTGCCGGTTGGTGCGGTGCTCTACGGTCCGGACGGCACCGAGCTGGCGGTGGCCCGCAACGAGCGGGAGCTGACCGGCGACCCGACCGCGCACGCCGAGGTGCTGGCGCTGCGACGGGCCGCCCAGCGGCGGGGCCGGTGGCGGCTGGACGGCTGCACGCTGGTGGTGACCCTGGAACCCTGCACCATGTGCGCGGGCGCGCTGGTGCTGGCCCGGGTCTCGACCGTGGTGTTCGGCGCGTGGGAGCCGAAGACCGGGGCCGCCGGTTCGCTCTGGGACGTGCTGCGGGACCGCCGACTCAACCACCGCCCCGAGGTCTACGGCGGCGTCCTGGAGGCGGAGAACGCCGCCGTGCTGCGCGCCTTCTTCCGCTGACGCCGTCGGGCGTCGCCGGGCCCGGTCGTGCCGTCGTCGGTCGCCGCCGGGCGGCACCGTCCGGCTCGTCAGGCCGAGGTCGGCCGGAGCAGCGTGTCGGCCACCGCCCGGGCCGCCTCCGTCCACGGTGTCGGGCGCATGGTCGCCGGGTCCAACCGGACGATCGCCCGTCGGCCCTCGGCGTACGTGGTGGTGTCGTCGTCGAGGGAGTGGAACCGGAAGGCGTACTCGGCGCTGCTGGTGCCGAAGTGCTCCAGCCAGAAGTGCACGGCGATCGGGCCGGTGCCGGTGACCGGCGCGCGGTAGGTGATGCTGAACTCGCGGACCGCGTGGAACACGTCCGGTGTGGTCGCCCGTCCGGCGCGGTAGGCCACCCCCCGATCCGACCAGTACGCGGTGAGCGCCCGCTCCAGCAGCAACGCGTACCGGGCGTTGTGCAGCAGGCCGAGCGCGTCGAGGTCGTCGAAGTGCACCATGGCCTGCCCGACGTGGCCGTACGTGACGGCGGACTGGTCGGCGAGGGCGTGTGTCATCAGGGGCCTTCCGGTAGCAGGGTGGAATCGGGGCACAGCGCCCGCAGGCGGGCCAGTACGCCCCGGCGGGCGTGTCGATAGGTGGTGTCCGGGTCGAGCAGCCGGGAGCGCATCGCCGCCGCGATCCCGTACGCGTCGATCTCGTACGCGAGCAGCGCGACGTCCAGGTCGGCGGGGAGTTCGCCCAGCTCGACGGCCTCCCGCACGAGCCGCTCCAGGAACTGTGTCCAGGCGGCGAAGACCTCGGCGAGGCGATCCCGGACCGCTCCGGGCCGGGCGTTGAACTCGAACTCCGTGGTGGCGAAGAAACAGCCGCCGGGCAGCACCCGCGCGGCGTAGAAGTCGATCCGTGCCTCGTGCAGCGCCAGGATGCGGCGTACGCCCCGGGGTGCGCGCAGGGCTGGCGCGACGATCCGCTCCTGCCACTGCCCGACCGCCCGGTCGATGGTGGCCAGTTGCAGCGCCTCCTTGGAGCGCCAGTGCGCGAAGAGGCCGGACTTGCTCACGCCGAGGGAGTCGGCGAGGTGCCCGAGGGAGAGGCCGTCGAGACCGTTGGCGGTGGCCAGGACGACGGCGGCGTCCAGCACCGCGGTGCGGGTGCGCTCACCCCGGGCGAGCCGGCCGTCGACGGTCATGCGACGACCCTACTAAAGAAGACCGACCGGTCGTATTTATTTCGGCGGTGACGGCCGTCACCACTCCGGGCGCGCCACGTCCCGCCACCGCGAGGCGGTGACGGGACGGTCGATGCGGCTGCCGCCGTGGTTGCGTCGGCGGTGGCTGTGCTGCGGCGGCGCGGTGCTCAGGCGATGATCGTGTCCAACGCGATCTCGACCATCTGGCTGAACGTCTGCTCACGCTCCTGCGAGGTGGTCTTCTCGCCGGTCTTGATGTGGTCGCTGACCGTCAACAGCGTCAACGCCCGCGCCTTGAACCGCGCGGCGATCGTGTACAGCGCGGCCGACTCCATCTCCACCGCCAGCACGCCGTACTCGGCCAGGCTGTCGTAGAGGTCCGGGCGGTCGGTGTAGAAGGCGTCCGCCGCCAGGATCGGCCCCACCCGCATCGCCACGCCGCGCCGCTCGGCCACCTCCACCGAGGTACGCAGCAGCCCGAAGTCGGCCACCGGGGCGTAGTCGATCAACCCGTCGAACCGCATCCGGTTCATGTTCGAGTCGGTCGACGACCCGATCGCCGCGATCACGTCACGCAGCTTCAGGTCCTCGGTCAGGGCACCGCACGAGCCGACCCGGATCAGCGACTTCACGCCGTACTCGTTGACCAGCTCGTGCGCGTAGATCGAGGCGGACGGCATGCCCATCCCCGAGCCCTGCACGGAAACCTCGACACCGTTCCAGCGCCCGGTGAAGCCCAACATCCCCCGGACCGTCGAGTAGCAGGTCGCGCCCTCGAGGTAGGTCTCCGCGATCCACTTGGCCCGCAGGGGGTCACCCGGCATCAGGACCCGCTCGGCGATCTCGCCCGGCTTCGCGCCGATGTGCGTACTCATGGCAGAGATCCTGCCAGGCCCACCTGCCCGGGACCGGTTCGGCGTCGGAACCGGCAGTCCTGTACCCTCGTCGGCGGTGGCGTGTCCGAGTGGCCTAAGGAGCACGCCTCGAAAGCGTGTGAGGGTTTACGCCCTCCGCGGGTTCAAATCCCGCCGCCACCGCCCGTGAAACACCGAGAACGCCCGGCATGATCCCTGCGGATCGCGCCGGGCGTTCTCGGTGCCGTCTCCTCGTCTCGCCGCCCGGTGAGCGCTTCCGCTCGTACGGGTCGCCAGGTCTGGCCGACCGGACATGGTCATCGATATCCGTGTCCCTAGGATGTGTGAGCGGCGGTCACCGGTGACCAGGCCGGTGTCTCGTCCGGGTCGGTCGCGGTGTTCCACGGTGGCTCCGGCGGGCTCGTCCCGCAGGTGACCTCGTGGAGCGGCCTGAACCTGCGCACCGAGACCGTCTGGCCGAAGTGGTACGGCCGGGCGGATTCGTACCAAGATCTCGTCGTCAGCAGGGGCCGTGGCCCTCGACGAAGAGGCGGTGCGCCCAGTCCGCGTACCCGGCGATGATCTTCCGGACCGTCTCACCGTCGTGCAGGAACAGGTACGCGCGGTCGCCGTCGCGGGCGAACAGACCGTCGAAGCGGTGCGTTCCCGGCGGTGCGTGCAGCGCGCGTACCTCCGGATAGCTGGCCCTGACCTCGGCGATCGGTGACCCGGCCGCGATCCCCTCCGGGGTGCGGACCGGCTCGCCGGCCCAGAGCAGGACCAGCCGGTCATCGATGAAGACCGGGCTGATCATGTCGTGCCCGGCCAGCGTCGGACCGCAGGCGTCGACGTCGGTGCGGAGTATGCCGCGCCGGGCCAGGTCGTCCTCCGTGTCGCCAAAGTCGACATCGGACAGACCGTCGAGGTCGACGATGCTGGCCGCGGCGACCGGCTCGCGGACGGCGATGGTGTCCGGTGGCATGGGTCCGCTGCCCGAGATCGCGGCAGCAAGCAGCAGTGTGGCGATGAAGCCGAATTGTCGCAATTTCATGGAATCCCCCAGTCCCCAACGTGACGGGAGCGAAGAGGTTATTGCCGCGCCTCCCATTCCTCGGCCAACTCGTCCCAGTAGTCGGCGCTGAGCCCGCGTCGGCCGTGCGTGAGCCAGCCCTCGGTACTCCGCTCCACGTGCAGCCCCAGCTCGGCGAAGGGGTCGATCCAGCGCCCCGGCTCCGCGCCCAGCTCGGTCAACGCGGCGTTGATCGGCCACTCAGGACGGGGCCCCTCGAACGCCGCGTCGAAGCGCGGCCCCCAGGACAGGACGCCGCCCAACCAGACCGCCGCCGCCTGACGCCCGACCCCACCGAAGAACTCCGCCTCGACATACGCCACCGGCCCCCGTCCCGACCAGCGGGCCAGCACCTCCACCAGCGTGGGGGAGAGCACCAGCGCGAACGGGTCCGCCGCGCTCGGCTCGTCGGCCGCGTAATCCGGCGGGATGCCGGTCAGCTCCGCCACCAACTGCGGCGTCACCGGCAACAGGGCGAAGTCCTGCCGCAACTCGCCGAGCACCGCATGATCCAGGTCCCGGGTCTCCTCGCGCAGCAGGTCGGCGTCCGCGACGATCGCGCTGAGCTGGTAGCTCACCGCGCGTCCACAGCCTGTGGATAGCACATGTGTACGACGGCGGTCGGGCGTGCTCGCCGTCGTCGGGCAGCGCTCGGCTCCATCCGGTCAGTATCGCGGCAACGGCGACCAGGACCCCGGCCACGGTGAGCCCGGGATCAGCCGTGGGAGCTGGTGTTCCAGGACGCGTCGACCTCTAATCTAAGCTAAGGCGACCCTCGACCGGTACAACACCGTCCCGGCGGTCTGACCGGCCAGCGCGGGCCGTTGTCGCCGCCGTCCTCGTCGCCGCGCCGCTCCGAATGGTCGGCTGGCCGGGCTGACGCCCGTGATCGCAGTGCGATGCGATGTCAGGGGGTGACGACCGGGTCGATCCAGGCGGCGTAGACGGTGCCCTTGCAGGTCGCGTTCTCCATGACCTGCGTCCTGATCTCGATGCGGAACGCCCCGGTGATGTCGGCCTCGAAGGGCACGGTCTGCCCGAGCGCCACGGTTTCGGTGTGGCGCACCACGCCGTCTGCGAGAACCGTGAACCTGACCCTGGCTTCGGAGGTCGTGTCGTCGCCGATCCCGACCTCGGCGCCGAACGTGCCGTACTTCCGATCCACCTGGTAGGTCTCCGAGATGGGTTCCAGGTACGCGCACCCCGGGTGGTTGTAGAGCACCTGCTCGTACAACCGGGTGTCGACCGTCAACGGGCCGGCTGTGAAGCGTGCCTCGTCGTCGCCGACACGCTTGGCATCGAGGAGGGACAATTCACCTGCCGGTGGAGGTGGCGCGGACGCGGACGGGGTGTTGCTGGGCGTGGGTCGCGGTGCGGCACTGCTCGGGTTGCCGGTGTCGCCGCCGGTTGCCGCCGTGGTCGGCGGTTGATCTTCGTTCAGGGCGTCCTGCGTCACCACCACCAGCGCCGCCGATCCGGCGATCATGGTGACGGTGGCCATGGCGATCCGCCAGTCCACCGGCCGGCCCCACCGCACCGCAAGCTGATAGATCCCGGCCAGCAACGCGCACAGCCCGATCACCGCGACCACCATGCGAGCGCCGGAGCCCAGCACGGCGATCACCGCCGACACGTCGGCGATCACCGCGACCGTGATCCACAAACGGTCCGGAGTACGACGAGCAGGCTCTCCACCGGAATCCGGCACGGTCAATCCCCTCGGCGCTCACAGACCCATCGACGCGGGGCTCATCGTAGTCGGCCCAGCGCAACCTGTGCCGCCCTGCGGCCGTCCTGCGCGGTGCTGACAGGAGCCAGCGGAACGGACGAAGCCGGGCTGCTCCGAGCTGGCCGGGAGGCTGAGTCACGAAACGACGAAAGGGCCGACCTGTCGGTGCGGCCCTGTCGTTCGTGCTGCTCAAGCGAGCGGAGGATACGAGATTCGAACTCGTGAGGGTGTAAACCCAACACGCTTTCCAAGCGTGCGCCCTAGGCCTCTAGGCGAATCCTCCGTCGAACAGGATACAGGTCCCTCACGACCCGCCCACCCCACCACCCCCTGAAGATCGAGGGCGGGTCGGGTAGGCTGGTGCCACCTCCCGTGCGGCGGTATCTCGTGAACCTCCCCAGGGCCGGAAGGCAGCAAGGATAAGCGAGCTCTGCCGGGTGCACGGGAGGCCTTTCTGTCTCCGGCGCCGTGCGCTCCCCTCCCACCCAGCGTGGTCGGGCGCTGAGCTGTCGGTGTTAACAAGGGGCCCTTCCTCTACCGGAGGCGTTAACAAGGTGCCCTTCCTTGCACTCGGCGCTGCACTCGGAACACCCCGAACAGCGGGGTGGGTGGTCAGTGGGGTGTGCGCGGGGCGAGAATGGCGCGGTCGAGAGGAGGCGGGACGCCGTGGCACTGGCGCTCTACCGCAAGTACCGGCCGCGTACCTTCGCCGAGGTCATCGGGCAGGAGCACGTCACCGAGCCGTTGTCGCAGGCGCTGCGCAGCGGGCGGCTCAACCACGCCTACCTCTTCTCCGGGCCGCGTGGCTGCGGCAAGACCTCCAGCGCCCGCATCCTGGCCCGGTCGCTCAACTGCGAGCACGGTCCCACCCCGGAGCCCTGCGGCACCTGTGACTCGTGTCGCTCGCTGAGCGGTGACGGGGCCGGCTCGATCGACGTCATCGAGATCGACGCGGCCAGCCACGGTGGCGTGGACGACGCCCGCGAGCTGCGGGAGAAGGCGTTCTTCGCGCCGGCCAACAGCCGCTTCAAGATCTATGTCATCGACGAGGCGCACATGGTCTCGTCGGCAGGCTTCAACGCCCTGCTCAAGCTGGTCGAGGAGCCGCCGGAGTACGTCAAGTTCATCTTCGCCACCACCGAGCCGGAGAAGGTCCTCGGCACGATCAAGTCGCGAACCCACCACTACCCGTTCCGGCTGATCCCGCCGAAGACCCTCCGGCCGTATCTGGAGCAGCTCACCGAGGCCGAGGGCGTCCAGGTGGAGCCGGCGGTGTTCCCGCTGGTCGTCCGCGCCGGTGGGGGCAGCGCCCGGGACAGCCTCTCGGTGCTCGACCAGCTCATCGCCGGTGCCGGCCCGGACGGTGTCAGCTATGCCCGGGCCGCCGCGTTGCTCGGTGTCACCGACGCGGCGTTGATCGACGAGATGTGCGACGCGCTGGCGGCCGGGGACGGCGCGGCGGCGTACGCGACCGTCGACCGGGTGGCCGAGGCCGGGCACGACCCCCGCCGGTTCGCCTCCGACCTGCTGGAACGCCTGCGCGACCTGATCGTGCTCCAGCAGGTGCCGGACGCCGCCACCAAGGGGCTCATCGACGGGCCGGACGACCAGATCGAGCGGATGGCCGCCCAGGCCCAGCAACTCGGGCCGGGCACGCTGTCCCGGTGCGCCGACATCGTGCACGACGGCCTGGTGGAGATGCGCGGTACCACCGCGCCCCGGCTGCTGCTGGAGTTGATCTGCGCCCGGATGCTGCTGCCCGGCGCCGACGACTCGGCCGGCGGTCTGCTCCAGCGCCTGGAGCGCATGGAACGTCGGCTCACCCTCGCCGGTACGGACGCGCCGTCGGCCGCCGTCGGCTCCGCGCCCGCGACCGCGCCTGCCGCCGTACGCTCCGCGCCTCCCGCCGCGCCCGCGGCTGCCGCCGCGAACCGGGCCGGGACCGGCACGCCGGCTGCCGCCCCCACCTCGACGGGGTACTCCGGTCCGACCGGCGACGCCCCGACGGGGACTGGCACACCCTCGCCGAGCCGTGACTCCGACGGCGTCTCCGGCGCAGCGGGGGTGGGCGGTCCCGGCGACGCGGGTCAGGTCGACGTGGCCGGATCGACCGCGCGCCGTCCGGTGCACCCGTCGGCCGTGATGCCCGACCCGGCGACCCCGGAGCCGCCCCGCCCCGGTGCGGTGGCGCCCGGCGAGCTGGACGCGGTGGCGGTGCGCCGGGTCTGGCCCGAGGTGGTCGGCAAGGTCAACCGGAGCAACAAGCGGATCGCCGCGCTGATGCGGGACGCGGTGGTGCGGGATCTCGACGGCGACACGCTCGTGGTGACCGTGAAGTCGGGTGTGCTGGCCAAGATGATGACCGACCACGCCCGGGTGCTCACCGACGCGCTCTACGAGGAGTTGGGCGGGCGCTGGCAGATCCGCTGCGAGGTGGCCGGCGAGCGGGGCGGCATGTCGCCGGGCAACCCGCGTGCCGCCAACTCGGCGCCGACCCGCCCGACGCCCGCCGCCGAGGCTCCGGGCCGCCCCGCCGGTGCGGGGTCCCCGGCCGACAACGGTCCACCCGACGGCACGGCCCATCCGGGCTCCGCCGGTCGGGCTCCCGGAGGCGTCGCTGCTGACGGTACGGCCGTGGCCGGCCGACCCGGCGGCGCCGACGCGGGCAGTGGCGGCGGTGCGAGCGCGGGACCGGGTGGCGTGGCAAGCGCGGGTCCCGGTGGTGCGGCAGGCACGGGTCGTGGCGGAGGTCAGGCCAGCGCCGGCCCTGGTGGCGCGGTCGATGCGAGTGCGACCGGCTCCGCGCGCTCCGCTGGGGCGGCCGATGCGGCTCGCGCCGGAGGGGGCGCCAACGCGGCGACCGACGCGGGTGCGTCCGGTGCTGCCGGGCGACCGCCGGGCCGGGCCGGTGGCGGCGCAGCGTCGGCGGCGTCGGCCCAGGAGGACGACGGGGGCTGGCCGGAGCCGGCCAGGCCGGGCGGTGCGACGGCGTCCACGTCGGGTGGATCGGACGAGGGCTGGCCGGAGGCGGCCCGGCCGGGCGGCGGGTCCGCGTCGACCGGGGCCGGCTCGGTAGCGCAGGCCACGGTGACGAACGGTCGGTCCACCCCGATGGACGGTCAAGCCGTGGACGCGGCGGCAGGCCGCTCCGGATCGGCCGCCCTGCCCCGCCCGGCTTCGCCGGGCAACGGCAACGGTGGCTCCGGTGGCGCACCGGTCAGCAGCGCGATCGCGGCGGCTCGGGCGGCGGCGGCCGGGCGGGGTACGCGTACCGCTGCGGCCGGCACCCGTACCGCTGCGGCGGGGCGGCGGACCGCGGACGCCGAGTTCGCCGGTGAGCCGCCGTACGATCCGGACTTCGACGGTCCGGGACGCGGCGGTGGGCGTCCGGGCGGTGGCCCACCGGCGACGACGCCGGTCTACGAGGGTTTCGACCCGGGCGACGAGCCCGGGGACGAGATCATCGACGAGAAGACCGCCCGGGAGTCGGGCGAGGAGCAGGCGGTACGTCTGCTGCGGGAGGCGTTCGGCGCCGAGAAGATCGACGAGGCACCGACCCGCTGACCCACGGACCGCGCCCGATGGGCGGGGTGTGGCCGCCGGGGGGTGGTCGGTGGGCATGGTTAGGGTGGGCGTGGTCTTGTAGACGAGTCGAGGGAGCGATCGTGCGGCCTGGTGGACAGCCGAACATGCAGCAGATGCTGAAGCAGGCGCAGAAGATGCAGCAGCAGATCGCCAAGGCACAGGCCGAGTTGGCCGAGGCCGAGGTGACCGGCACCGCCGGCGGTGGTCTGGTCACCGCGACCGTGTCCGGTGCCGGTGAGATCAAGAGCATCAAGATCGACCCGAAGGCGGTCGACCCGGAGGACGTGGAGACCCTTGAGGACCTGGTCCTCGCGGCGCTGCACAACGCCACCGCGGCGGTCCGGGAGCTGACCGACCAGAAGATGGGCCCGGTCGCGGGTGGGATGGGCGGCCTCGGCCTGCCCGGGTTCTGAGCCACCCGATGTACGAGGGTGCCATCCAGGATCTGATCGATGAGCTGGGCCGCTTGCCGGGCGTGGGCCCGAAGAGCGCCCAGCGGATCGCCTTCCACATACTGTCGGCGGACCCGGCGGACGTGAACCGGCTGGCCGGTGCGCTGCGCAAGGTCAAGGACCTGGTGCGCTTCTGCACGAGCTGCTACAACGTGGCCGAGTCCGAGCAGTGCCGGATCTGCCGCGACCCGCGACGCGGCAACGAGGTCATCTGTGTGGTCGAGGAGCCGAAGGACGTCGTCGCGATCGAGCGGACCGGCGAGTTCCGGGGGCGGTACCACGTGCTCGGCGGGGCGATCAATCCGTTGGAGGGCATCGGGCCGGACAACCTGCGCATCCGGGAGTTGTTGACCCGGCTCAGCGGCGGTGAGGTCCGGGAGCTGATCCTGGCCACCGACCCGAACACCGAGGGCGAGGCGACCGCGACGTACCTCGCCCTCATGGTCAAGCCGATGGGCATCTCGGTGACCAGGTTGGCCAGTGGTCTGCCGGTCGGCGGCGACCTGGAGTACGCCGACGAGATCACTCTGGGCCGTGCTTTCGAAGGTCGTCGGGCGGTCTGATCGAAGGCGGATCGGTGTGACACCGCCGTCGGCGGGCCGTCCGAAACACGTAACAGATTGATATCGATTATTTGCGGTTTTTGATCGCTTTTGTCGCGTGGCCCCTGTGCGGGCTTCCTGGTGGCCGGTCACTAAGGACACGATCCGGTACCAAGAGCTTCGCGCGCCGTTTCCCGGCGGTCGAAGTGGGAGCTATGGTCACCGCCATCGGTGACCCTGTCACCACGTTGTCCGTACCCCCTAGGACGAGGTGAAGCACCCATGCGTGCATCCAGGCCGAAGGTCGCTATCGCGGCCGTGGCGGCCGCGGCCCTCGCGGTAGCAGGCTGTGCCGAAAGCGATCGCGATGGTTCCAGCGGTAGTAGCAACGAGACCCTCGTCTTCGGCGTCGCCGGAGACCCGAAGGTGCTCGACCCCAGCTTCGCCAGCGACGGTGAGTCGCTGCGCGTGGCGCGTCAGGTGTTCGAGACGCTGGTCAGCCCCGAGGAGGGCGGCACCAAGGTCAGCCCCGGCCTCGCCGAGTCCTGGGAGCCCGACGCGGCGGGTACGACCTGGACGTTCAAGCTGCGCTCCGGCGTGAAGTTCCACGACGGCACCGACTTCAACGCCGAGGCCGTCTGCACGAACTTCGACCGCTGGTACAACGCCAAGGGCCTCATGCAGAGCCCGGACGTGACGGCGTACTGGCAGGACATCATGGGTGGCTTCGCCACCAACGAGGACGACACTCTTCCGGAGAGTCTCTTCAAGTCCTGCACGGCCACCGACGCGACCACGGTCAGCCTGGCCTTCACCCGGGTCTCCAGCAAGATCCCGGCCGCCCTGATGCTGCCGTCCTTCTCGATCCACAGCCCGAAGGCGTTGCAGGAGTACGACGCCAGCAACGTCACGGGCAGCGCGGACGACATCAAGTACCCGACGTACGCGACCGAGCACCCGACCGGTACCGGTCCGTTCAAGTTCAAGTCCTGGGACGTCCCGAACAAGACGCTGACCCTGGAGCGTAACGAGGACTACTGGGGCGAGAAGGCCAAGCTCAAGAGCCTGATCTTCCGCACCATCTCGGACGAGAACGCGCGCAAGCAGGCGCTGCGCTCCGGTGACATCCAGGGCTACGACCTGGTCGGACCGGCCGACGTCGAGCCGCTCAAGGGCGAGGGCTTCAACGTCCTGACCCGCCCGCCCTTCAACATCCTCTACCTGGCGATCAACCAGAAGGGGAACCCGAAGCTGGCGGACCTCAAGGTCCGGCAGGCGCTGGCGCACGCCGTCAACCGCCAGGCGCTCGTCGACTCGAAGCTGCCCCCGGGCGCCCAGGTCGCGGTGAACTTCTTCCCCGAGACCGTCGAGGGCTGGAACGGCGACGTCACCAAGTACGAGTACGACGTCGAGAAGGCCAAGTCGCTGCTGGCCGAGGCCGGCGCGTCGGACCTGACGCTGCGGTTCCACTACCCCACCGAGGTCACCCGGCCCTACATGCCGAACCCGAAGGACCTGTTCGAGCTGGTCTCGGCGGACCTCCAGGCGGCTGGCATCAAGATCGAGCCGATCCCGCTCAAGTGGAGCCCGGACTACCTCAACGCCACCACCTCCGGCTCCGCGCACGACCTGCACTTCCTCGGCTGGACCGGTGACTACGGCGACGGTTACAACTTCATCGGTACGTTCTTCGACCGGCAGAAGGACGAGTGGGGCTTCAACAACCCCGCGCTCTTCGAGAAGTTCAAGCAGGCGGACACCACCGCGGACCAGGCGGCCAAGGTGGCGCTCTACAAGGAGCTGAACGCCGACATCATGAACTTCCTGCCGGGTGTGCCGATCTCGCACGCACCGCCGGCCATCGTGTTCGGCAAGGACGTGACCGGGGTCAAGGCGAGCCCGCTCACCGCCGAGGACTTCTCGACCGCCGAGTTCAAGTCCTGATCTGACACGCACATAGAACGCGGGCGGGCGCTGTACCACAGCGCCCGCCCGCTACCCTCAGCACACCCTTCGAGGCCGCCGTGTTCCGGTTCATCGTCAGACGCCTCCTGCAGCTGATACCCACGCTGTTCGGGCTCTCCATCCTGTTGTTCATCTGGCTCCGGCGACTGCCCGGTGGCCCCGAGACCGCCATCCTCGGCGAGCGGGGCACACCCGAGATGCGCGCCGCGATCCGCCGCAATCTCGGCCTCGACGAGCCGATCCTGATCCAGTACGGCCGGTTCGTGCGACGGATGGTCCGCCTGGACCTGGGTACGTCGATCTCCACCAAGCGCGAGGTCACCACCGAGTTCCTCCAGCGCTTCCCCGGCACCGTCGAGCTGACCGTCACCGCGATGGTGATCGCGATCGGCATCGGTATCCCGCTGGGCTACCTGGCCGCCCGTCGACGCGGACGCTTCCTCGACCACGCCTCGGTCGGCGGGTCGCTGATCGGCATCTGCATCCCGGTCTTCTTCCTGGCGTACGTGCTGAAGGCGATCTTCTCGGAGAACCTCGGCTGGTTCCCCTCCAGCGGACGACAGGACCCGACGCTCGGCGCGACCCGGATCACCAACTTCTTCGTGCTGGACGGGCTGATGACCCGGGAGTGGGACGCCGCCGCCGACGCGCTGTGGCATCTGGTACTACCCGGGCTCGCGCTGGCCAGCATCCCGCTGGCGATCATCGTCCGGATCACCCGGGCCAGCGTGCTCGAAGTGCTCAACGAGGACTTCGTGCGTACCGCCGAGGCCAAGGGCCTGACCGAGAACGTCGTACGCCGCCGGCACGTGCTGCGCAACGCGATGCTCCCGGTGGTGACCTCGATCGGTCTGCTCACCGGCGGTCTGCTCTCCGGCGCGGTGCTCACCGAGACCGTCTTCGCGTTCAGCGGGATCGGCGCCTTCCTCGCCGAGGCCATCAACCAGCGCGACTATCCGGTCCTGATGGGCTTCATCATGATCATTGCGGTGGTGTACGTGCTGGTGAACCTGATCGTGGACCTCTCGTACAGCCTGATCGACCCGAGGGTGAGGGTCCGATGACGATCATCAGTGGCAAGAAGCGCGAGAAGATCGACCGGCTCGCCGAACTCGCCGCGCGCGAGGAGGAGCGGGGCGTCAGCCTGTGGCAGGACGCCTTCCGGCGGCTGCGGCGCAACCCGGCGGCCGTCATCGGTGCGGTCATCCTGGCCATCTTCGTGGTGGTGGCGCTGGTCGGACCGTTCCTGGTGCCGTACGGCCCGACGGACACGATGGGTATCCGCGAGGGCGTGATCAGGCCGGGTGTCATCCCCGGCCCGTCCGGCGAGCACTGGTTCGGCTACGACCACCAGGGTCGGGACGTGTTCAGCCGGATGGTGGTGGGTGCCCGGCAGACCCTGCTGGTCGGCGTGGTGGCCACCCTGATCGGTCTGGCCGTCGGCGCGCTGATCGGTGGCGTCGCGGGTGCCGCCGCCGGCCTGGGTGGCCGCTGGGGACGCTGGATCGACAGCACCCTGATGCGCTTCATCGACATGCTGTTGGCGCTGCCCAGCCTGCTGCTCGCGGTCAGCATCGCCGCCCTGCTCGGCCGGAGCCTGACCACCGTGATGATCGCGGTCGGCATGGTCTCGGTGCCGGTCTTCGCCCGGCTGCTGCGCGGCTCGATGATCGTGCAGTCGAACAGCGACTACGTCCTCGCCGCCACCTCGCTCGGCGTACGCAAGTCGAAGATCGCGCTGACCCACGTACTGCCCAACTCGCTCGCCCCGGTCATCGTGCAGGCGACGTTGACCCTGGCCACCGCGATCATCGAGGCTGCCGCGCTCTCCTTCCTCGGACTCGGCAACCCCGACTCGGCCACCCCCGAGTGGGGCGTCATGCTGGCCGACGCGCAGCAGTACCTCGGGGTACGGCCGGAACTGGCCATCTATCCGGCGGTCGCCATCATCATCACCGCCCTGGGATTCACCCTGCTCGGTGAGGCGATGCGCGAGGCCCTCGATCCGAAGCTGCGGAAGTAGGAGGGTTCGTAATGGCACTACTCGAAGTGAACGACCTCTCCGTCACCTTCGCCCGGCGCGGTCAGCGCGCCGTGCACGCCGTCGACGGGGTGTCCTTCTCGGTCGACGCCGGTCAGGTCGTCGGCCTCGTCGGTGAGTCCGGCTGCGGCAAGTCGGTGACCTCGCTGGCCATCATGGGTCTGCTGCCCAAGCAGCCCGGTCTACGGGTCGGCGGCAAGGCGGTGTTCGACGGCACCGACCTGCTCCAGCTCGACGACCGGTCCCGGCGGGACATCCGAGGCCGCGACGTCGCGATGATCTTCCAGGACCCGCTGTCGTCCCTGAACCCGGTCGTACCGATCGGACTCCAGGTCACCGAGGTGCTGACCCGGCACCGGGGGATGAAGGGCGCCGCCGCGGCGAAGGAGGCCGCCGCGCTGTTGGACCGGGTCGGCATCCCCGATCCGACGCGGCGGCTCAAGGAGTACCCGCACCAGCTCTCCGGCGGGATGCGGCAGCGCGCCTTGATCGCGATGGCGGTGGCCTGCCAGCCCCGGCTGCTGATCGCCGACGAGCCGACCACGGCGCTGGACGTCACCATCCAGGCCCAGATCCTGGAGCTGCTCAAGGATCTCGTCCGGGACTCCGGCACCGCGCTGGTGATGATCACGCACGATCTGGGCGTGGTCGCCGGCATGTGCGACACGATCAACGTGCTCTACGGCGGCCGGGTGGTGGAGACCGCCCGGCGACGTCCACTGTTCCGCGAGCCCCGGCACCCGTACACGGTGGGGCTGCTCGGCTCGGTACCCCGCCTGGACGCCGGGCGCGGCGAGCGGCTGAACCCGATCCCCGGCTCGGTGCGCGACCTGCTGCCCTGGCTGGAGGGCTGCGCCTTCGCCCCGCGCTGCACCCGCCGGGTGGACGCCTGCATCGGCCAGCCGCCGGAACTGGTGCTCACCCACGCCGGCCGTGGCTACCGATGCGTCAACCCGGCCCCGGTGGCGGACACCACGCCGGCCACGCCGCCTGCCGAGGCGACCGCGCCCGCCGAGTCGTCGGGTGCCGACCGGGTGCCCGCGCCGCGCGAGGAGGAGAAGCCATGACCGAGAGCGACGTCCTCGTCGAGGTACGGGACCTCAAGGTGCACTTCCCGATCAAGCGGGGGGTGCTGTTCGACCGGACGATCGGCCACGTCAAGGCGGTCGACGGCGTCGACCTGAGCATCCCGCGCGGCAAGACGTACGGTCTGGTCGGGGAGTCGGGCTGCGGCAAGTCGACGCTCGGCCGGGCGCTGCTCCAGCTCAAGCCGCCCACCGCAGGCGAGGTGCGCTTCGACGGCGTGGAGTTGACCACGCTGGCGCCGCGCAGGCTGCGGACCATGCGGCGGCGGATGCAGATGATCTTCCAGGACCCGATGTCCAGCCTCGACCCGAGGCAGAACGTCGAGTCCATCCTCACCGAGGGCCTACAGACGCACGGCATCGGTGGCGACCGGAACGGCCGTCGGAAGATCATCGCCGAGACGCTGGACAAGGTGGGCCTACCCCGCTGGGCGTTGTCCCGCTATCCACACGAGTTCTCCGGTGGTCAGCGGCAGCGCATCGGCATCGCCCGCGCGCTGGTGCTCGGACCGGAGCTGATCGTCGCCGACGAGCCGGTCTCCGCCCTGGACGTGTCGATCCAGGCGCAGGTGATCAACCTGCTCGACGAGTTGCAGGACAGCCTCGGCCTCACCTATCTGGTGATCGCGCACGATCTGGCGGTGGTGCGGCACATCTCCGACACCGTCGGCGTGATGTACCTGGGCGGACTGGTCGAGGAGGCGCCCAGCGACCGGCTGTACACCGAGCCGCTGCACCCGTACACCCGGGCGCTGATGTCGGCGGTGCCGGTGCCGGACCCGGACGTGGAGGACCGTCGCGAGCGGATCCTGCTCTCCGGTGACCTGCCCTCGCCGGCCAACCCGCCGTCGGGTTGCCGGTTCCACACCCGCTGCCCGTGGGCGCAGCCGACCCGGTGCGCGGACGAGCGGCCGGTGCTGCGGGAGATCGGCGGAAGCCGGGTGGCCTGCCACTTCGCCGAGCAGATCGCCAGCGGCGAGCTGCGACCGCACAAGGTGAGTGCGGAGATCGTCCGCCCGGAGGGCGAGGGCGAGGAGCCGGGCGTGGTCTCCGCGCCCAGCGAGCCCGGCACGTTCGTCTAGCAGAGATGTAAGGAGGGGGCCCTTTCTATGCCGTAGGCGTTAGAAAGGGCCCCCTCCTTGCGACCAGGATCAGCCCTCGGGGCGGTTCAGCAGGCCGACCGCGATGCTGTGCACCGCATTCAGCCCGGCGGCGTCGGCCAACGCCGCGCTGCCGCCGGTGACGGCGTACCACTCGTCGGCGTCCTTGTACTGCACGTGCAGGGTGACCCGCCCGTCGGCGAGGTCGGTGCGCAGGGTCAACTCCCCGGTGACCACGCCGACCTCGTCGGTCATCACGCCGCCCGGTCCGGGCACGATGTCCGTGGTCCGGCTCTGCGGGCCGGTGGCGCCACCGGCGTCGGCGGTCATCCCGGCACCGGGCACCTCCACCTCACCCGCGGCCGCACCGTCGGCGGTCATCCCGGCGGTGGCCGGGCCGGGGCTGCCGGTGGCCGCCGCGGCGTCGTCCCCACCCGCGTCAGGCGTCCGCTCGGGTGCCGGGGTGCCGCCGGCTCCGGTTACGGCTTGCTCTCCCATGTGCAGCCCTCCAACATGTCGGCCAGCGCGGCCTTCTCAGCACTGGTGATCGTGAGCTTCCAGTGGTGCTTCACCGCCACCCAGTCGCCGGCATACTGGCACCAGTATGACCGGTTTGGCGGTTTCCACTGGGACGGATCCTGATCACCCTTTGCCCGGTTGGAGGAGGCCGAAACCGCGAAGAGCTGCGGTCGGTCGAGGTCGTTCGCGAAATCACTACGCTTCGAGTCGTCCCACTCGTCGGCGCCGGAGCGCCACGCGTTGGCGAGCGGGACCATGTGATCGATGTCCACGCTGGACGGGTCGGTGAAGGTCCGTCCGTCGTACACGCTCTCCCAGTTGCCACCCACCACGTTGCAGCCGGAGTGCTGGATGTCCTTGCCGTCGCGTTCCAGCACGGTGTCACGGACGTCGCAGTTCTGGCCGGTCTTGCGCCAGTGCGAGAAACGGTTGCGGCTGTAGCCGCGCATCGGGTTGGCCTCGGCGACGGTCAGTTCGGAGAGCATCTGGGTGGCGGTGCCGCCGTCACCGCTGGTGGGCGACACCTCCGGCTCCACCAATTCGACGCAACCGGCCGCGCCGAGGGTCAGCGCCGCGACGAGCGCGAGCGCCCCCAGGGCGCGAGGTCCTGATCTGGTACGCACAGACGACACCTCTCCAGCTTGCGGGCTCTTGGCGATCCCGCACAGTACCCGGGCCCAGTTTCGGCGATTCGTGGTGTCTCACGTATGGCGCACGGCACATTGGTAGGCATGCCCGAAACCGCGCCCGCACTCCGGCTGAAGTCGCACGCCGGCCGAGGCACCCTGGCCGCCGCCGTCCTGGCCTCCGGCATGGTCTTCCTGGACACCACCGTGGTCAACGTGGCCCTGCCCCGGCTCGGCGCCGAGCTGGGCGCCTCGGTGGCGGGACTACAGTGGACGGTGAACGGATATCTGCTCACGTTGGCCGCGTTCGTGCTGCTCGGCGGGGCGCTCGGGGACCGCTTCGGGCGACGCCGGATCTTCCTGCTGGGCGTGGTCTGGTTCACCGTCGCCTCGGTGCTGTGCGGGCTGGCACTGCGTACCGACTGGTTGGTGGCCGCGCGCTTCCTCCAGGGTGCCGGCGGCGCGCTGCTCACGCCCGGCTCGCTGTCGCTGCTCCAGTCGAGCTTCCACCCGGACGACCGGGGCAAGGTGATCGGGGCGTGGTCCGGGTTGTCCGGCGTCTCCACCGCGCTCGGCCCGTTCATCGGTGGATGGCTGATCGACGCGCTCTCCTGGCGGTGGATCTTCTTCCTGAACCTGCCGCTGGCCGTGCTGGTGGTGCTGGCCTCGCTGCGCTGGGTGCCGGAGAGCCGGGACGAGAGCGCCTCGCGTAGCCGGGGAACGGGCCGACGCTTCGACATCGCCGGTGCGCTGCTCGGCGCGCTGGCCCTGGCCGGGGTCACGTACGCGCTGGTGGACGCGCCGGGTCGCGGGATCAGCTCACCGGCGGTGCTGGTGGCGGCCGTGGTCGCGGTGCTGGCCGCGGTGGCGTTCGTCGGGGTGGAACGGCGTCGCGGCGAAACCGCGATGCTGCCCACCGGCCTGTTCGGCAGCCGACTCTTCTCGGTGCTGAACGTCTTCACCGTGCTGGTGTATGCCGCGCTCGGCGGTTTCACCTTCTTCTTCGCCGTCTACCTGCAGAACGTGGTCGGCTGGTCGGCTCTGCTCACCGGCCTGGCGCTGCTGCCGATGACGGTGCTGCTGCTGATCGGCTCGCCGAGGGCCGGGGCGCTGTCGGCGAAGATCGGGCCGAGGCTGCCGCTGACCGTCGGCCCGGTGCTGGCCGCCGTCGGGCTGCTGGTGCTGCGCGAGGTGGACGCGGGTGCGTCGTACTGGCGGCAGGTGCTGCCCGGGGTGGTGCTGTTCGGCGCCGGGCTGACCCTGGTGGTGGCGCCGCTGACCGCGTCCGTGTTGGCCGCCGTGGCGGACCGCTTCGCCGGGGTGGCCAGCGGCTTCAACAACGCCGCGTCCCGGGTGGGCGGTCTGCTGGCGGTGGCCGCGTTGCCGCTGCTGGTCGGGCTCAGCGGTACGGGCTACGAGCAGCCCGCCGAACTCACCGCCGCCTACCGGGGCGCGCTGCTCTGGTGCGCCGGTCTGCTGGTGGCGGGCGCGGTCATCGCCGTGCTGCTGGTACGCCGTCCGGCCCGCCGTCCACCGCCCGCACAACCCTGCCACTCCATGCCGGTCTCCACCCCGGACCACTCGACCGCCCGGGACAGATGAAAGGAGGGGTCCCCTGCTATGCACGAGGCGATAGCAGGGGACCCCTCCTTACATCCAGGCCGGCGGTCAGCGACGGGCGCGGTTGACGGCGCTGGTGACCGCCTTGACTGAGGCGGTGACGATGTTCGCGTCCATGCCGACGCCCCAGATCGTCCGCCCGTCCACCTCGCACTCCACGTACGCAGCCGCCTGCGCGTCGCCACCGGAGGAGAGCGCGTGCTCGTGGTAGTCGAGCACCCGGACGCTCACCCCGGCCGAGCCCAGCGCGTTGACGTACGCGTCGATCGGGCCGTTGCCGATCGCGGTCACCGACCGGGCCTGGCCGCCGACCCCGACCTGTGCGGTGATCTCGACCTTGCCGTCGGCGCTGCCGATGACGTACTCGGTCAGCGTCACCGCCGGGTCGACCTGGTGGTCGAGCAGGTACTGCGTGGCGAAGATCTGCCACATGGTGTCCGGGCCGACCTCGCCACCGTCGTGGTCGGTGACCTGCTGCACCACGCCGGAGAACTCGATCTGGAGCCGCCGGGGCAGGTCGAGCTGGTGCTCGGTCTTCATGATGTACGCGACGCCGCCCTTGCCGGACTGCGAGTTGACCCGGATCACCGCCTCGTAGCTGCGGCCCAGGTCCTTCGGGTCGACCGGCAGGTACGGCACCGCCCAGGTGAAGTCGTCGACCGGTACGCCGGCCGCCGCCGCGTCGGCGTTCAGCGCGGCGAAGCCCTTGTTGATGGCGTCCTGGTGGGAGCCGGAGAAGGCGGTGTAGACCAGGTCACCGGCGTACGGGTGGCGCTCGTGCACGGGCAGTTGGTTGCAGTACTCGACGGCCCGCTTGACCTCGTCGATGTCGGAGAAGTCGATCATCGGGTCGATACCCTGGGAGAAGAGGTTCAGGCCCAGCGTCACCAGGTCGACGTTGCCGGTGCGCTCGCCGTTGCCGAACAGGCACCCCTCGATCCGGTCCGCGCCGGCCAGCAGGCCCAGCTCGGCGGCGGCGACGCCGGTGCCCCGGTCGTTGTGCGGGTGCAGGCTGAGTACCAGACTCTCGCGCCGGGGCAGGTGCCGGTGCATCCACTCGATCGAGTCGGCGTACACGTTCGGCATGGCCATCTCGACCGTGGCGGGCAGGTTGACGATCAGCTTGCGGTCCGGCGTGGGGTCGACGACCTCGATGACTTTGGCGCAGACCTCCAGCGCGTACTCCAGCTCGGTGCCGGTGTACGACTCCGGCGAGTACTCGTAGTGGATCTCGGTGTCCGGCGTGTGGATCTCCGCGTACTTCTGGCAGAGCCGGGCGCCGGTGGTGGCGATGTCGGCGATGCCGTCGCGGTCCAGCCCGAAGACCACCCGTCGTTGCAGCGTGGAGGTGGAGTTGTAGAAGTGCACGATCGCCCGGCGCGCGCCGCGCAGTGCCTCGAAGGTCCGGTCGATCAGGTGCTCCCGGCACTGCGTCAGCACCTGGATGGTGACGTCGGCGGGGATCATGTCCTGCTCGATGAGCTGCCGGACGAAGTCGTAGTCGGTCTGGCTGGCCGACGGGAACCCGACCTCGATCTCCTTGTAGCCCATCTGCACCAGGAGCTGGAACATCCGGCGCTTGCGCTCCGGCGACATCGGGTCGATCAGCGCCTGGTTGCCGTCGCGCAGGTCGACGGCGCACCAGCGCGGTGCGGTCTCGACGTGCCGGGTCGGCCAGGTGCGGTCCGGCAGGTCGATGCGGAACTGCTGCTGGTAGGGCTGGTACCGGCGGTACGGCATCTGGCTGGGACGCTGCCGGGCGATGGCATCGGAATCAACGTCGGTGGTGCCGGCTGGGTGAGCCATGGCGGACTTCTCCTGGGGTCATGTGACGTCAGCGACGGGGGTCGGCACGGGGTGCCGAGCGAAAGATCCGGGACTGTGCTGGCGGCGCGGTTCGACTCCGCGACGAGGTGCCGGCCGTCAGGCCTCGTCGCGGCGACCAAGGAGGAGGTACGCCTGCCACATGACAGGGTGACCCTACGTGATGGCACCTGGCCTGGGAAAGGCCCGTCCGGAGTATGGGATGGAAATTGCGCCCAACGGCTCAGTCGACGGTCTCGCCGCAGCTCAGAACGAGTTCGGCGAGCGGGCGACGGTGCCGCAGGGCGGTCTCATCGGCCAGCAGGTCGGCGGGAAGGCTCAACGGATCGCCGAGTTGGCCGACCGCCACCACCACGTACGGTCGCACGTCGCGGGGAAGGTCGAGGTCGGCGATCAGCCCGGCCCGGTCGAAATCGGTCACCTGGCGGACGTGCAGTCCCAGCGCGGTGGCCTGCACGGTGAGGTGGGCCACCGCCTGCCCCAGGTCGTACGCGGCGAACGCCTGCTCGGTTCGCCGGTACGCGCCGAGCAGCAGGGCCCCGGCGCGTCCGGCCCACCGCTGCTCGGTCGGCGCGAGGTTGACCAGGATCCGCTTGAAGGTCTGGTCGTCCCGGTGCCCGAGGGCGAACCGCCAGGGCTGCCGATTGCCGACCGACGGCGCCCATCGGGCGGCTTCCAGCAGTGCGACCGCCTCGGCCCGGGGCAGTTCCGCGACCGGGTCGAAGGACCGGGGACTCCAGCGGAAGGCCAGCACGGGGGTGAGGTCGGTCATGCGTAGAAGCGTCCCGTATGGGGGATTTGGTAGTGATGTCAGGGTGGCCGAATGTGGGAAACGACACCCGTAACGGGACGGCCGCCCCGGCGTTGGCGGCGCGGTCGAGACCCGGTGCCGACCCGGGACGCCGAAGCGGACGTCGTGGTCGACGGCGCGGATCGGGCGACCGGACCGTACAGGCCGGGACCGGCGGCGCGAGCTGGAGTCGACCCGGCCTACCCGCCGCCGGTCGGTGCGGTGCCGCCCGGCTCGATCCCGCCCGGTGCCGTGCCGTTCGGCGTGGGGTCACCCGGGGTGGTGCCGCCCGGATCGAGGTCGGACGGCGGCGGTGGCGGGGCCTCCATGCCCAGCGGTTCGCCGTCGACCACCGGGCCGGCGAGCTGCACGGTGGCCGGTGCGGGCTCGGGCGGGCCGGCCAGTGTCAGGGTGCCGAACGCCGCGCGGACCGCGGTCGGCGTGCCGTCGGCGTCGAAGCAGTAGATGCCGACGTCCAACGGCGGGTTGATCGAGGCGGCGGTGGTCTCCACCGAGTAGCAGGTGCCGATCGCCTCGGGTGGGGCCATCGCGGGGGAGACCGACAGCGGAGCGCGCCGGTCGGTCAGCACGTCCAGCCAGTCGGTGAACGGATGCTGCACCCGGGGGTCGATCCGGCGGGGCAGCGTGTCGTCGCGCTCGCCGACGCGTACGCAGCTCGCGGGCTCGGGCCGGGTCGCCGTCGGCAGCGCGCACTGGAACAGCCCGTCGGCGGTGGCCGCGAGCGAGATGTCCGCCGTGCCGCCGAGCGCCCCGCCGGGTACGTCCACCCGCCAACTGCCGTCGTTGGCGCTGGTCACCACGATCGTGCGGTCCGGGGTGTCGGCCACCCGCAGGGTGTACCGGGCGATCAGGTGCCGGTCCTGCGCGGCGGCGGCGAGCGCGGCCAGTTCGTCCCGGGCCGCGTCCTGGCCGGCCGGTCGGGGCGCGGTGCTCGGCGGTGGCGGCGGGTCGTCCGGCGGGTCCGAGGAGCAGCCGGCGAGCAGGACGGGCAGGGCGAACGCGATCGGGGCGGTCAGGCGGACGGCGGGACGATGGGCGACGTACACCCGGCCATTCTCGGCGTTGGGTGCGCTTACGGACACCCCCGGAAAGGTCGGCCTTCCCGGCGTGTCGCACACCACCTCGCCCGCCGCGCCGGGCCGGATCGTGGGATCACCTGACCCGGCGGTCAGAGCGGCCCGATACCCTGAGGTCGTCCGACCCGCGCCGCCGGCCCCGGTGCCGGCGGCGTCGGCACGCTCAGGGCAACCGGGAGGGAGTGCGCCGTCGTGGCACTCGTGGTGCAGAAGTACGGCGGATCCTCCGTCGCCAACGCCGAGCGGATCAAGCGGGTGGCGGAACGGATCGTGGCCGCTCGCAAGGCCGGCGACGACGTCGTCGTGGTCGTGTCGGCGATGGGCGACACCACCGACGAGCTGCTCGACCTGGCCAACCAGGTCAGCCCGCTGCCGCCCGGGCGCGAGCTGGACATGCTGCTCACCGCCGGGGAGCGGATCTCGATGGCGCTGCTCGCCATGGCGATCCACAACCTGGGCTACGAGGCCCGCTCGTTCACCGGATCGCAGGCGGGTGTCATCACCACCTCGGTGCACGGCCGGGCGCGGATCATCGACGTCACGCCGGGGCGGCTCAAGGGCGCGCTGGACGAGGGCGCGGTGGTCATCGTCGCCGGGTTCCAGGGTGTCTCGCAGGACACCAAGGACGTGACGACCCTGGGGCGGGGCGGCTCGGACACCACCGCCGTGGCGCTGGCCGCCGCGTTGCACGCGGACGTGTGCGAGATCTACACCGACGTGGACGGCGTCTTCACCGCCGACCCGCGGATCGTCACCAACGCCCGGCACATCAAGCAGATCACCTACGAGGAGATGCTGGAGCTGGCCGCCTGCGGCGCGAAGGTGCTGCACCTGCGCAGCGTGGAGTACGCCCGCCGGGCGGGACTGCCGATCCACGTCCGCTCGTCATACTCGACCAACACCGGCACCATGGTCATCGGATCGACGGAGGAGCTTCCTGTGGAGCAGGCACTGATCACCGGCGTCGCCCACGATCGCAGCGAGGCCAAGATCACCATCGTCGGGGTGCCCGACGAGCCCGGCGCCGCCGCGCGGATCTTCGACACGGTCGCGGGCGCCGAGATCAACATCGACATGATCGTGCAGAACGTCTCCACCGAGGGGACCGGGCGCACGGACATCTCCTTCACCCTGCCGAAGACCGACGGCCCGACCGCGATGGCCGCGCTCAGCAAGATCCAGGAGTCGGTCAACTTCAAGGGCCTGCTCTATGACGACCACGTCGGCAAGGTCTCCCTGATCGGTGCCGGGATGCGCTCGCACCCGGGCGTCGCGGCCGGCTTCTTCGCCGCGCTCGGCCAGGCCGGCGTGAACATCGAGATGATCTCCACCTCGGAGATCCGGGTTTCCGTGGTCTGCCGGGACACCGACCTCGACGCAGCCGTCCGCGCCATCCACGAGGCGTTCGACCTGGGCGGTGACACCGAAGCCGTGGTGTACGCGGGAACGGGACGGTAGCGCGGATGGCCGGGCTGCCCACCCTGGCCGTGGTCGGGGCGACGGGCGCTATCGGCACCGTGATGTGTGAGTTGCTCACCGGGCGTCGCAACGTCTGGGGTGAGATCCGCCTGCTCGCCTCCGAGCGGTCGGTCGGGCGCAGGGTCCGCTGCCGGGGCGAGGAGTTGACCGTCCAGGCGCTGACCGCCGAGGCGTTCGACGGCGTCGACGTGGCGATGTTCGACGTACCGGACGAGGTCGCCGCGCACTGGGCGCCGATCGCCGTACGCCGGGGCGCGATCGTGGTGGACAACTCGGGCGCTTTCCGGATGGACCCGGACGTCCCGCTGGTGGTGCCGGAGATCAACCCAGAGCAGGTCCAGCACCGCCCCCGGGGCATCGTCGCCAACGCGAACTGCACCACCCTCGCGATGATCGTCGCGGTCGCCCCGCTGCACCGCGAGTACGGCCTGCGCGAGCTGGTCCTCGCCTCGTACCAGTCGGTCTCCGGGGCGGGTCAGCGCGGCGCGGACACGCTGCACGACCAGTTGGCCAAGGTGGCCGGCGACCGGCTGCTCGGCTCGCGTACCGGCGACGTGCGGCAGGCGGTCGGTGACGACCTCGGCCCGTTCCCCGCACCGATGGCGCTCAACGTGGTGCCGTGGGCCGGAACACCGGCCGACGACGGCTGGTCCTCCGAGGAGATGAAGATGCGCGACGAGTCGCGCAAGATCCTCGGTACACCGCACCTGAAAGTCACCGCCACCTGCGTACGGGTGCCGGTGCTCACCGGCCACTCGGTCGCGGTGCACGCCGTCTTCGGCACCGAGATCAACGCCGAGGGGGCGCGTGGGGTGCTGCGCAACGCCCCCGGTGTGATCGTCGTCGACGACCCGGCCGCCGGGGAGTTCCCGATGCCGATCGACGCGGTCGGCACCGACCCGTCCTGGGTCGGCCGGATCCGTCGGGCCCTCGACGATCCCCGTGCGCTGAACTTCTTCGTCACCGGCGACAACCTCCGCAAGGGTGCCGCCCTGAACACCGCCCAGATCGCCGAACTCCTGGCCAAGGAACTCACCCGACGCTGACCGGCGGGGCCGGTCAGGCGGCGGCGAGGCGTACGCCGTCGCGACCCTGCCGTTTCACGGCGTAGAGCGCCTGGTCGGCGCGGCGCAACGTCACCTCGGGGGACTCGCCCGGCCGGGGCAGCGCGACACCGACGCTGATCGTGCGGCCGATCCGGCGGGCGGCCTCGGTGAGCCGCTCGGCCACCCGGACGGCCTCCTCGGGACGGCTCACCTCGATCACCGCGACGAACTCGTCGCCGCCGACCCGGTACAGCTCGTCGCCCTGGCGCAGCGCGCCCTCCAACGCCCGGGCCAGGCCGACCAGCACCCGGTCACCGGCCTGGTGCCCGTACGTGTCGTTGATCGTCTTGAAGCCGTCCACGTCGATCGCGAGCAGCGCGGTCCGTCCCGGCGTCGCGGTGGCGATCCGCTGCCCGAACGGGCCGGTGTGCCGCAGCCCGGTCAACGGGTCGGAGCTGGCCTGTTCGCGCAGCCGGTCCAGCGTGCGCAACCGGTCCAGGCAGCTCCACGCCTGACCGGCCAGCAGCTCCAGCAGGTTGACCGTGGTGGGGTCGGGGCGCAGCAGCCGGTCGTCGGCCACCAGCAGCACCCCGCCGCGTCGGGCCGGACCCACCGGCACCGTGACCAGCGTCCGGACACCGGCGCGGACCAGCGGCTCGTGTTCCACGGTCGGCGGGTGGCCCGCCTCGCCGAGGGTGTACCCGGCCCCGTACCGGTGCGCCCGGTCGATGATGCCGCGCAGCGCCTCCGGGCCTGCCTCGGTCAGCTCGGCCCGCATCCGGCACTCCAACTCTCCGGGGGCCACGGTCGGGGCACCGAGCCGTACGCCACCCCGGCCGCCGAGCACCAGGACGGCCGCGCCGAGCGTGGAGACGTCCCGGGCCGCCCCGATGGCGGCGGTCATCAGGTCCCACTCGGTGCCGGCGGCGGTCATCGCGGCGGCGTGCCGGAGCAGCTTCTCGCTGCGGCTCTCGGTCGGCCCGCCCAGCGCGACGATCCGCGCGCCGAGGCGGGCGGCCACGCGCTCGGCGCTGGTCCGCCAGGCGGCGAGGTCGGCCGGGCCGGTCCACTGCACGTCGAGTACGCCGATGACCCGCCCCGCCGGATCCGGCACCGGTACGCACACCTCGGCGGTGACGTCGGGGCGTACCGGGATGTGATCGGGATCGGTCGTCACGTCCGGGGCGACGACGGTCGCGCCACCGGTGTAGGCCCGACCGACGATCCCGGCGTCCGGCGCGACGGTGGCGAAGACCTGCCAGGAGCCGGTGGCGGCGACGCACCGGAGCCGGTCGTGCACGTGCAGCAGAACGGCGATGGTGGCGGGGGTGTGACGGGCCAGCGCTTCGACGGTGGCCTGACACACCTCGGCGACGGTCGACGCCATCGGCAGGCGCACCGTCACGTCGCGGAGGACTTGCTGATGATCCACTCGCACGTCGTTCCAGGTCGGGTATGTCTCCCGGCGGCACCGGGAGGATGACCAAGCGTACTCACCGGAAACCGGGAGCGGGCTGGGCTCGTACACATGTGCTATCCACAGGCTGTGGATGCAGGCTGTGGGCTACGCACGGACGTCTGCGGCGATAGCGTGAGGTCTCCGGTCGAGTGGAGGCCCGATGCTCGTCGCACACCTCAGCGATCCGCACCTGACCACCGGCGTGCTCGGCGCCGAGGCCGCCGCCGGGCTGCACCGCGCGCTCGGCCGGGTGCTGGCCCTCGACCCCCGACCCGACTGCGTGGTGATCACCGGCGACCTGGCCGACCACGGTCGCCCCGACGAGTACGCCCTGCTGCGCGAGGTGATCGGCCGGTTCCCGCTGCCGGTGCACCTCGCGACCGGCAACCACGACGACCGGGAGTCGCTGCTCGACGCGTTCGGCGGCACCGGCTGGTTGGGCGGCGGCTTCTCGGCGTACTACCAGGTCGAGCAGCCCGAGGGGACGCTTGTCGTACTCGACTCGCTCGTCCCCGGGGCGGACGGTGGCCGGCTCGGCGACGAACAGCTCGCCTGGCTCGACGCGGTGCTGGCGGCCCGCCCCGGCGTACCGGCCGTGGTCTGCCTGCACCACCCGCCGATCGAGGTCGGCATCCTGGCCGCCGACGCCATCCGCCTCGCCGACGGCCCGGCCCTCGCCGAGGTGCTGCTCCGACACCCCCACGTGGTACGCGTCGCCGCCGGTCACGTGCACCGGTCGGTCACCGCGACGTACGCCGGCACGGTGCTCACGGTCGCCCCGAGCACCTGGCGGCAGGCCACCCTGACCACCGACGAGCACCAGCAGATCGGCTGGGTCGACGAACCGACCGCGTTCCTGCTGCACCGGGCCACCGCTGACGGTTGCGTCACGCACACCGTCCAGGTCAGCCACACCGCCGGAAAGACCTGCGGCTTCTGAAACTGGTCAGGGTGAGCCGGCAAGCGTCGCGTCCGACGGCTCGTCGACGGCGGCCGGTGGCATCGTCGGCCTGCGGTGACGCCGGGCCCGGAACATCTCGACCAGGCGCGGACTCCAGCCCACGATCAACAGGAGCAGCATTCCTGCGCCGATGGCCCAGGCGGCACGATCCGTCCAGTTCCGCATGCTCGGGAGCGTGAAGGCCAGTGCGAGCGCAGACACACCGGGGAAGATGAGCCCCAGGGCGAATGCCTGCGCCAGATGACCGTCGTGCTTGCGCATCCGGTAGTACGTCTCCCAGCCGAACAGGGAGTCGTCGCCCGTGTGCCTGGCGATGGCCGGTCGGAGCACCTCTTCGAGATAGGCCCCGGCGATGCGGCCGTCGCGATACTGCGCGGCGACGCTCAGACCCAGCGCGGCGCTGAGCATCGGAAGGAGGAGGAGCAGCCGGACGTCCGCCTTCTCGGAGAGCACCACACCGGCGACCGCCGCCACCGCGGTGAGGTACAGGCTGATCAGGTTCTGATTGTGGTTGGCCTTGCGTTCGATCGTGGCGCGGATGGCGGCGGCATCGGCGAGCGCCGCATCCAAGGCCAGGTTCCGTGTCTCCTGGTGCACCGGACACTCCCTTCCGAGGACTGCCCTCCGGTGTATCAGGATTCCTCAATGGCGGTTCGATCTGCACGCCGTGACGGCTCCGGTGGCTCGCCTTCCGGTCCTCGATGGACATCGAACGCACAGCCGTCGATCATCTTTCGTGCGGTCGGCCCGGAACTCCGGTCGAGTCGGCACAACCGGACCGGCGGGCCGGGTCGAGCCGGCTGGACGCTAATCGACACCCGCGTGGCCGTATTCGGCGGCGCGGGTGCGAGCGGGACCCATGTTGCCGTAACTCGTCGTTAACCTCGCTCCGTCACGCGTCGGCGTGACGTTTCCGCGCCGAACTTCGGCGCGCATCATGTGGGGGTAACACGCATGTCGAGAAGGTTCATCGGGTTGGTGTCCGCGCTCGCCGTGGCGCTCGGCGGTTCGCTGGCCGTCGCCGCACCGGCGCAGGCCGCCACCCCGGCGATCGAGATCACGAAGGTCTACTACGACTCGCCGGGTACGGACACCCGCTCGAACGCCAGCCTGAACGCCGAGTACGTGAAGCTGACCAACCGGCGCGCCCGCACCATCAACCTGAAGAACTGGACGCTGCGCGACAAGGCCAACCACGTCTACACGTTCACCGGGGACGTCAAGCTCGCCAAGGGCAAGAGCGTGGTCATCCGGACCGGCAAGGGCAAGAACACCGCCAAGAACCGCTACTGGGGTTCGGGCAACTACGTCTGGAACAACACCGGCGACACCGCGTACCTGCGCAACGCCAGCGGCAAGCTGATCGACAAGTGTGCCTGGTCGAAGAAGGGCAAGGGATACACCGCCTGCTGAACGGGTAACCGTTGATCGGCGCAGGCGTTGTGGCGTCGAGGGAGTCTCTCGCACGGGCTTGATCTCACCGGGGCGTCGCGGTTCTCGGTGAGATCAAGTTCCCGTCCGGCCGACACCACGGCGACGTCGTCCGGGCCGCCTTGGTCGAGTGCCATACCGACCAGCCCTTTCGCGACCGGCGCTGCGTCATCTGAGGAACACCGGACATCACGTACCCCCTCTTCAGGCACGTGCGAGCGGTTCGGGTGGCCAGGGCTGGTGGGCGTTCTCGTCACGATGCAGGACATGGACGGTCTCGACCCGGTCGCTCGCCACCACGCACTCGGTGACCTCGACCGGCCGATCATCTGTCCCTGACGTGCCGACGCGCACGATCTCCAGTACCGGCAGATCGGCCGGGATCTCCAGCAGGCCGGCCTCTTCCGCGCCGGGCATTCGCGCGCGGTGAATCTCCATCCACCTGATCGGCCAGTGTCCGGCCTTCTCGATGCGACTCAGCCACTCGCCCGCCGCCGGGCTTGCACCGAGGCCGGCGACGATGTCAGCGATGCGCGGATGAATCCACGTGACGTTGATCTGAAAGGGCGCTTCCGACGCCGGCCCGGTCACCCGGAATCTCCGCAGCACCTCCGTGCCGGGATCGACGCCCAGGAGCATGGCGATCCGCGGATTCTCCAAGTGGGCTGGCGCGTTCGTGGCAGTGCCGTGACGAACCCACACCTCCCGGCTGCTTGCGGACGGAAACGAGTAGCCGGTCACCCGCTCGTTGCGTTCGACCAGGTCACCACGCTCTCGGCGGGGCCGCAGCGTGTCGTAGCGCACGGAGATGCCCCGCCCCTGGACCGCCCACACGAAACCCGCGGTCTCCAGTTCGGCGATGGCCCGGACGACGGTGTCCCGGTTCGCCCCGTACTCCGCCGCGAAGTCGTCGAGGCGAGGCAACCGGGCACCGGGAAGCCACTCGCCGCCCTCGATTCGCTCGCGGATCCTTGACGCGATCTCCAGGTAGCGCGGATGCACGGGCACGTCGACGCCCTCCTTCCACCATCGCGGCGATCTCTGACGGTTGGCCGCGTCGTCCCCAGACCGCCCACACCGATTGTCCCGAGCCGAGCTCCGTGGGCGGTGCATCTCCTCTGCGGCGAGCCGTAGCCTGAGAGTCGTGCGCCGCCCACGCCTCCGACCCGTACTGCTCTGCCTCGGCTTCCTGCTCTGGCTGGTGGCCGCACTCGGCCTGTGGTTCGGGTGGTCGGGACGGTACGGGTCACTGCTTCTGCTGGCCGCAGGCGCCCTCGTGCACGGCCCGGACCTTGTGCAGGAGTGGCGGGAACGCAGGTCGAAGTCACCGGAACCGGCGGACCGGGTACTGCGGCACTACCCCAAGTGGTGGTGACCACGACCGTCAGAGGTATTCCGACGAGGCAGGCCCCGAGAGCAGCATCCGGTGATCGGGCGATCACGGTCGAGAGGTGCGGCGTCGACTGGCCGGTTGACGAACCGCCGCAGAGGCAAGCGAGTGAGGCGTGATTGCCGAATGAGATCTAATGATCTCGTGCCCAAACTCTTCGATTCTTCACTCAGCAACCACCTGCGCTATCCGCTGTGGCTCTTCGCGTTGCCGGTGGTCCTCTACGGGGTCTTCATCGCCTATGTGCTGGTTGAACGCGGCGACATCATTCCGGCTGTGCTGTTGATGCTCAGCTACGTGCACGCGATCCTGCTGGGGCGGGTTCGTCTGGCGAAGAGTCTTGTCACCCGGGGAAAGGTGAGACCCGAGGACCTGGGCTGAGTCGCACCGCTCGCGGCGCGACTCAGCACGACGTCCCGTCCGTCAGCTCCCGAAGATCGGCTGGCGGTACACCTTGTGCTGGGCAGCTTGGGCGACCGGGCGGACGACGAGACGATCCACGTTGACGTGGCCGGGAAGCGCCACCGTCAGGGCGATGCACTCGGCGACGTCCTCGGCCACCAGCGGTCGGTCCACGCCCGCGTACACGGCGGCGGCCTTGTCCGCGTCGCCGTCGAACCGGTTGACCGCGAACTCGTCCGTGCGGACCATGCCCGGTGCGATCTCGATGACCCGCACCGGTTCACCGCAGAGTTCCAGCCGGAGCGTCTCCACCAGCGCGTGTTCCGCGTGCTTGGCGGCGGTGTAGGTGCCGCCGGACTCGTAGGTCACGTGCGCGGCCGTCGAGGTCACGGTCACGATGGTCGGTGCGTCGGAGGCGCGCAGCAGCGGTAGCAGCGCCTGGGTCACGTACAGCATGCCCAGAACGTTGATCTCGAAGCTCCGCATCAGGTCGGCGGGCGAGGTGGTGGCCAGTGGGTCGGCGCCCACCGCCCCGCCCGCGTTGTTGACCAGGAGGTCGCAGCGGTCCAGCCCGGCGGCGAGGGCCTGGACGGACGCCTGGTCGGTGACGTCGAGCGCGACGGCCCGCCCACCGATCTCGGCCGCCAGTGCTTCGAGTCGGTCCAACCGGCGGGCCGCCACCACGACGAAGAATCCGTCCTTGGCCAGTCGGCGTGCCGTGGCCGCCCCGATCCCGCTGCTGGCGCCCGTCACCACCGCGGTGCGCTTCATGGTGTTCTCCTTCATCAACCGGTGACGAAGTCTATCTTCGCGTTGATCGCCTCGGCCTTGGCGATGGCGTCGAGCGCGTCCGTGCCGGAGGCCAGGATGTAGCCGTTGCTACAGTCCGCGACCGTCAACAGCGGTGCGACCTCGTCGCCGGGGTTCTTGGTGATGACCACGGCGGTGTCCTCGGCGCCCAGCTCGAACAGGTACGGCATGAAGACCCGGGCCGACTCGCCGGGCGGGATGCGGCGTACCGTCGCCGGGATGTCCTCGCTGACGGCGATCGACGTGATCGGTCCCGGTTTCGGGGTCAGGAAGAGTGCGACCGCGCCCCCGATCGGTGCGGGCGATTCGAGCGGAAGTTCGTCGATGCCCAGCGGCACCGTCAGGAACATGCGGTTGAGGTCCAGGCCGAACGCGCGTCGCACCAGCTCCGGCGCGCCGCTGCCGGCCAGGCGCGCGTGGGATTCGAGCACCCGGGGTCCGTTCGGGGTGAGCACGAACTCGCTGTGCGACGGCCCCTCGGTGACGCCGACGGCGTCCAGGAGCTTCGCGGTGAGTTCCCGGAGTTCCGCGAGGTGGGGCACGGCGACCCGGCTCGGCGTGCTGACCTCCCACTCGACGAACCGATCGTTCATCCGGTACTCGGAGTAGCCGATGGTGAGGTGCCGGCCCTCGAAGGAGAACGAGTCGACGCTCACCACCGGGCCGGAGAGGAACTCCTCGGCCATCGGGGCGGTGATGCCGGCGGCGGCCAGCTCCGACATGGCCTCGGCGACCTGCTCCGGGGTGTCGACCTCCTTGATGTGCAGGCTCGCCGCACCGTCGATCGGCTTGAGGACGATCTTCCCGCCGATCTGCTCCAGGAACGCGACCGCCTCCTGGACCGAGTTGACCACCTGGTAGCGGACGTGCTCGACGTCGGCCTTGGCCAGGCACTCCCGGGTGAGCGACTTGTCCTTGAGCGCGCGGGCGGTGAACTCGGTGACGCCGGGCAGGCCGAACCTGTCCACCACGTAGCCGGAGGAGATCGCGGCGACCTCGGTCGTGGTCATCACGCGGTCGAACGGGCGCTCGGCGTGCAGTGGGCTGAGCGATGCGTGGATGGCCGGACCGTCGTCCAGCGGGGCGTGGACGACCCGCTCGGTGTGCGCCAGGATGGACGGCTCGTACTTGCCCTCCTCGTGCACCAGCACGACGTCGATGCCGAGTTCCTTGGCGCCGTGGATCGGCGCGGGCATCCCACCGATGACGGCGACGCGATACTTGCCCATGATCGTCCTCCTGGTGTCCGGGTCAGCTTGCATAGCAGCGGCGCAGCCAGCGGGCGGTGTCCGCCGGACCGGGTCGGAACGCCCGACGGCGGTGCAGCACCCGGTAGTTGTCGAAGATCAGGAAGTCGCCGGGGCGCAGCACGAACGCCTCGGACCGCGCCTGGTCGAGGGCTCGTACCCACCGGTCGAGGGCGGCGGTCGCCGCGGGCGTGGTCGGGGAGACCGTGCCCCGGTCGAACCGGGCGCGGGTGCCCTCGTAGCTCTGCTCCAGCAGCGCGGTGTCCCGTAGCGGTGCCGTCTCGTCGTTGGAGGCGGGCGGGCCCACGGTGAACTGGGCCGACTGCAACTCCTGGACGGTGGCCCCGTCCAGCGCGGCCACGGCCTCCTCGATGGCGAGCACCTCGGTCGGCACCTGCTCGTCGTTGCGGACCGCATAGAAGCTGAGGTAGCGCGGGACGTACCGGCGCGGGTCGACGCCCTTGCCGCCGAAGGGCAGGTGCGGGTTGTCGGTGTGCCAGGAGAACTCCGAATCCGCCCCCCACGAACTGGTGGTGCCCGCCGCCGCCGGGTTCGGGGCCACGTTGCGGATGTATCGGCCGGTGTTCTCGTAGTCGACCGCGAACGGCGTCAGCGAGAGCAGTTGCAGCAGACCGAAGTGCAGGGCGTTGGTCACCGCCATCGCGGGTTCGGCGGTGAAGCCGTCGCGCGGCGTGGCCGGGAACTCCTGCTGCGGCAGGTTGCCGATGGTCAGGACGTGTGAGCCGGTGGCCGGGTAGAACGTCAGTGCCTGGAGGATCTCGCCGGGCAGGTGGGTCTGCAGGGCGTGTGCGCCGATACCGGCGAGGATCGCCTCGTGGGCGTCCGAGTCCAGTTCGATGTCGCAGACCGCAGCCGTGAGTTCCTTGGCGAGCAGGTCACGGGTCCGGTCGTTGAGATGGTGACGGGCCACCCGGAGTGCGCGGGTCATCTACGGCTCCGATCATGAGGGGTCGCCGCGAATCCCCAGCTCGCGGTCGGATCGGGTGCCACGCCCAGTCGTCGGGCACCCGAGACCTCACGATGCCGCACGGCGACAGGGGGTAACAACGCCGTCACGGAGGCCAGAAGTGGCCAGGCACCTTGCTGCCGTCTCCGGCCACCGGCAGGAGACGGGGAGTCCTACGGAGCGCCGTCGCCCGGCACGACCGGGGAGCGTACGGCGCCCCAGCGGACCGACAACCGTGTCGCCGCCCGCTCCGCGCGGATCTCCATGGCGTCGCCGACGACCACCGCGCGGTCCACCACCACGGCGGTCCCGTCGAGGGCGATCGTCGTCCGTTCGCTGACGAAGACCGGGCTGCCGGCAGGCTGGCGCAGGTGCCCGGCAGCCGGCGCGGCGAGCAGGGACGGCACGATCCGTTCCGAGGCGCGCAGGATGGCGACCCCGGCGTCGGCCAGCGCGGCGTAGAGCGACGTCCGGACGAAGTCGCGGTCCCGGATCGCCGTCCCGTACGGCGGCCGGACCCAGGAGACCTGGTGGATGGCGGGACGGCCGTTGAGCAGGCGCAGCCGTTCCAACCGCAGGGCCCGCTCGCCGCCACCGTCGCCAAACCGATCGACCACCCAGGTCGGCGGTCGGCGCATCGCACCGGACAACACCTGGGTCACCACGTCGTGGCCCTGCTCGCGCAGGTCCTCGGTGAAGCTGCGCAGGGTGTCCACGCGATAGGCGGCCTGGACCGGGGTGACGTAGGTGCCCCGCCCGGCCTGCTGCACGATGAGCCCCTCGTCGGACAGCTCCTGGAGAGCCTGACGCAACGTCATCAGCGTGACGCCGTAGTGCGCGCTCAGGTCACGCTGCGCCGGCAGCGCCTCGCCGGGCTCGTACTCGCCCTGCCGGATCCGGGCCGCCAGGTCGGCCGCGATCTGCCGGTAGCGCGCGGACGGTCGACCACCCACCGTCGCCTCACCCATGGGCGTCTCCCGTCCCTGCGGCCGTACCGGTGCCCAGTGTGGCCCACGGTCGACGACCGGCCGCAGCGGGCACCGGCCCGGCGCGCGGTCACCCGGGGATCGGTACGCCCACGCCGTCCAACGCCGCCCGGAACTCCGCGACCACGGCCCCGACCTGTGCGGGGTCCGCGCCGTCGAGCACCATCCGCATCAGTGCCGAGGCCACCACGACACCGTCGGCGGCCTCGGCCGCCTCCACCGCGTGTGCGGGCCGCGAGATGCCGAAGCCGAGCAGCACCGGCAGGTCGGTCAGGGCCCGCAGGTCGCGGGCGAGCCGGGCGGCGTCCTCGGCGAGCCGGTCGCGCTCGCCGGTGGTGCCCATCACCGAGACGGCGTAGACGAAGCGGCGACTGCGCCGCGCGATGGTGGCCAGCCGAGGGGCGGGGGTGGTGGGCGCGGCGAGCAGGACCAGGTCGACCCCGGCCGCCGTGGCACCGGCCGCCAGCTCGTCCACCTCGTCGATCGGCACGTCGGGCACGATCAGCCCGCTGACCCCGGCCGCCGCGAGGTCCGCGCAGAACGCCGGGTCGTGCATCACCAGGTTGTAATAGGTCATGGCGATCAGCGGTACGTCGACGTGCACCCCGGCGAGATCGTCGAGGATCGACCGCACCGTGGCCCCCTGTTGCAGGGCTCGGTAGGACGCCTGTTGGATCGTCGGCCCGTCGAGGATCGGGTCGGAGAACGGGAGCCCGATCTCGATCATGTCCGCGCCGCTGTGGGCGTACGCCTCGACGTACCCGGTCCAGTCGGGTCGGATGCCCCCGGTCACGTACGGAACCAGCAGCTTGCCGCTCATGCGCTCTCCCGGATGGTGTGCATGTCCTTGTCGCCACGGCCGGAGAGCGCGACCAGCACGGTGCTGAAGGGTGGCAGCTCGCCGCTCTCCGCGGCGCGGATCACCCAGGCGATGGCGTGGGCCGACTCCAGGGCGGGCAGGATCCCCTCGGTGCGGGCCAGCCGCCGGACCGCCGGGATGACCTCGGCGTCGTTGACGGTGACGTACCGCGCCCGGCGGGAGTCGTTGAGGAAGGCGTGCTCCGGACCCACGCCCGGGTAGTCGAGCCCGGCCGCGATCGAGTGCGCCTCGCTGACCTGGCCGTGCTCGTCCTGGAGGACGTACGAGCGGAACCCGTGCAGCACGCCGACCCGGCCGAACGCGACCGCCGCCCCACCCTCGGCCTCCACGCCGACGAGCCGGGCCGGGGTGTCGACGAAGCCGGCGAAGGTGCCGGCGGCGTTCGAGCCGCCACCGATGCAGGCGACCACGTAGTCGGGCACACCGGTGCGCAGTTCGGCGGCGCACTGGGCGCGCGCCTCCTCGCCGATCACCCGCTGCAACTCCCGCACGATCCACGGGTACGGGTGCGGGCCCATCACCGAGCCGATGCAGTAGTGGGTGTCGTCGACCCGGGTGACCCACTGCCGCAGCGCCTCACTGGTGGCGTCCTTCAGGGTGCGACTGCCGCCGGTGACCGGAACGACCTCGGCACCGAGCAGCTCCATCCGGAAGACGTTGAGCGCCTGACGCTCGACGTCCTTGGCCCCCATGTAGACGGTCGCCTCCAGGCCGAGCAACGCGGCGGCGGTGGCCGTGGCGACGCCGTGCTGGCCCGCGCCGGTCTCGGCGATCAGCCGCGTCTTGCCCATCCGGCGGGCCAGCAGGGCCTGGCCGAGCACGTTGTTGATTTTGTGCGAGCCGGTGTGGGCGAGGTCCTCCCGTTTCAGCAGCACGTTGATGCCGAGTTCCGCGGAGAGCCGCCAGGCCGGGGTGAGCGCGGTCGGGCGTCCGGCGTGCACCGCGAGCAGGCGGTCGAGGTCACTGCGGAAGCGCTGGTCCGCCCACGCCTCCCGGAACGCCGCCTCCAGCTCGGTGCAGGCGGGGATCAGCGACTCGGGGACGAACCGGCCCCCGTGCCCGCCGAATCTGCCGCGCTCGCCGGGATCAGCCATGACGCTGCCGTTGGGCAGCACGGTCAGATCGGTCACCTGGACTCCAACTGTTCTAGAACTGTTGGAGTCAGGATGGCACACCCGGCCGTCCGGACGGAAGCCCGGTTCACCGCGAGGCCACGCCGTCCGGGTCGCGTGGACGTGCCCGACGTCCGGGCGGGGCGCTGTCCCGAGGCGTACCCGGATCGTCGTCGTCCGGGTGGCCACGCATGGTCCGCAGCGGCGAGAGGTAGACCGGCAGGACGGCGACCAGGCTGAGCACGGCCCCGACCCAGAGTGCCTCCCGGAGCCCGACGTGCTCGGCGAGGAACCCGCCGAGGAACGAACCGACCGGCATGGCCCCGAAGATCAGGAAGCGGATCGTGGCGTTCATCCGGCCCTGCAACTGCGGCGGACACAGTTGCTGCCGGATCGCCATGCTGTTCACGTTGTTGATGACCAGGCCGGTGGAGACCAACGCGTTGCCCGCCCCGGCGAGCCAGAGCCGCCAGTCGGCGTCGGCGAGCGGCACGACCAGACCGGCGACACCGGCCACGGCCATCCCGACCCAGACCGCCGGCCCCGGCCCGATCCGGGCGCTGACCCGCCGGACGACGAACGCCCCGACCAACCCGCCGATCCCGCCGACGGCGAACCACAGGCCGACCGTCCCGGGAGCGATGCGCAACTGCTGGGCGAGCAGCACCACCACCACGGTCCCGGTGACGAAGACCCCGAGGTTGAACAGGGCGCCCGAGACGGCGAGCGCACGCAGGGACCGGTGCCCGAAGACGAACGACAGCCCCTGTCGGATCTCCCGCACCAGGTGGCGGTCGGTGCCACGGGCGGGAACGGCCTCCCGCATCCGGATCAGCGTCAGGACCACCGCCGAGGCCAGATAACCGCCCGCGACGGTGAGCACCGCGAGCGGCGCTCCCAGCCACTGGGTCAGGTAGCCGCCGAGGGTGGGACCGCCGACCTGCGCCACGGACCGGGTGCTCTCCAGCTTCGCGTTGCCCTCCACCAGTTGCCCGCGTTCCAGCAGCAGCGGCAGGTAGCTCACGTACGCGGTCTCGAACAGCAGCGTCCCCACGCTCACCCCCAGCGCGACCACGTACAACTGGGCCAGGGAGAGCACGTCCAGGTAGGCGGCCACCGGCACCCAGGCCAACAGCAGACCGCGCCCGAGGTTCGCCGCGATCATGACGGGGCGCTTGCGCCGCCGATCGACCCACGCCCCGGCGGGCAGGCCGACCACGAGGAACGCCACGGTCTGGAACGTCGCCAGCAGCCCGGCCTCGAACGCGGTGGCGTCCAGGGCCAGGATCGCCACCAGGGGCAGGCCGACCCGGCTGAAGTGCGCGCCGAACTGCCCCAGCGTCTGCGTGACCCACAGCAGCCGGAAGTCGTGATGCCGCAGGAGCGTCACGTGTGGAACTGGATCTGCTGGTCCACCAGGACACAGGTGGCGACCGCCGACTCGGCGTCCGCGCCGGTGGCGAGCACGTAGCCGGAGCTGCAGTCGGCGAGCGTCTGGATCGGGGTGATCACGTCGCCCGGATTCTTGTGCACGACCGCGCCGACCGGTACGTCGACCAGCTCACCGAGCAGCGGGAGGTACACGTCGGTCAACTCGCCGGGCGGTACCCGCTTGACCACCGCCGGGATGTCCTCGGCGACCGTGACGGCGCGGATCTCACCGGGCTCGGGCCGCAGGAACCGGATGGCGGCACCCGCCGTGGGCTGCGGAGACTCGGCGGGCAACGCGTCGATCCCCAACGGTACGGTCAGCCACATCCGGGCCAGGTCCAGGCCGTAGGCCCGGCGGACCAGCTCCGGGATGGCGTGGCCGCCCATCCGGGCGTGCGACTCCAGCACGCGGGGACCTCGCTCGGTCAGGACGAACTCGCTGTGCGAGGGGCCCTCGGTGAGTTCGACCGCGTCCAGCAGGCGCACGGTGAGGTCCCGAAGCTCCGGCAGGTACGGCTCGACGAGCCGGCTCGGCACGCTGACCTGCCACTCCACGTGGTACGAGTTGACCAGGTACTCGGAGTAGCCGACGGGCAGGTGCCGACCGGCGTAGGAGAACGACTCCACGCTCACCACCGGCCCGGAGAGGAACTCCTCGGCGAGCACCGAGGTGTTCCCGGCCTCGGTGTGCACGCGCCAGGCGTGGCCGAGTTCAGCGGCGTCCGCCACCCGCAGGATGTTCCGGCTGGCCGCGCCGTCCACCGGCTTGAGCACGACGGGTCCGCCGACCGCCGCGAGGAAGTCCCGCGCCTCGCGTTCGGAGCGCACCACCCGGTACCGGACCGGGCTCAGGTCGTACTTGGCGAGCCGCTCGCGCATCAGCGCCTTGTCCTTGAGTAGGCGGGCCGTCTTCTCCGAGGTGCCGGACAGGCCGAGGCCGTCCACCACGTGTCCGGTGGGCACACCCCACGGCTCGGAGACGGTCAGCACCCGGTCGAAGGGGCGCTCGGAGTGCAGCGGGCGCAGCACGTCGAGCATCGCCTCGCCGTCGGCCAGCGGGGCGTGCACGATCCGCTCGCAGTGCGGGCGGATCGACTCCTCGTACTGCCCGGGTTGGTGTACCAGGACGACGTCGACGCCCAGGTCCCGGGCTCCCTTGATCGGGGCGGGACGGCCTCCGATCACCGCTACTCTGAACATCGCGTTCCGCACCTTCTCGTGGGTTGAGGGGTCATCGCTGTCGGTTCAGGAGAGGCCGAGCTGGTCGGCGAGCAGCGCGGCGACGATGTCGTTGCCCTCGTCGGTGAGGTGGGCCCGGTCGACGTACAGCCAGGACTTGTCGGTCACCGCCGCGCGCAGGACCGGGTTGAGGTTCACGAAACGGACGCCCTGCCGCTCGCAGGCCGGTGCCAGCGCGTCGGCGTACCGCTGCCCGGCCGCCACCGAGGAGACGTCGCCGTAGAGGGCCTCCCAGGTGCCCAGCTTGGAGATCCGGTCCAACTCGTCGAAGATCAGCTTCTCCTCGGGCGCGGGCTCGGCCCGCAACCAGGTGGCCATCGGCTGCAACACGAAGGAGACCCGCGCCCCGGTGGCGGCGGCGAGCACCTGCCAGCTCGCGAGGTGCCGACCGACCAGGTCGACCGCGCTGGCGATCGCCTCGTCGAGCTCGGGACGGACCTCGTCCGGCGACGGCCAGGAGGGTACGGCCGACCTGGCCCGACGACCGAAACCGCGCGACGTCTTGCGGTGCCGGGCCCGCACCTCCTCCATCTGCTCGAAGAACTCGCCGCAGAAGTAGAACGGCCCCTGGTCGGCGCGGTGCATCTCGACCAGCCGGGACATCACCAGCGTGTTGAAGCCGCTGAGGATGACGATCTCCTCGACCGGCGGCAGCAGGTGCCGGTAGAGCAGGAACAGCAGCAGTTCCTGGGTCGAGTTGTAGCAGTGCCCGGCATAGGTGAGCCACGGACGGGACGAGGCGTGCTTCGTCCACAACCGCGAGGCCATCGTGGTCGCGTCGCTGGTGGAGCCGTACCCGAGCGGGACGGAACCGCCGACCAGCAGGCGGACCGGCCCGTCGGGCAGAGTACTGCCGACCGAGGCCTGCTCGTCGACGCCGTGCGAGATGCGGAAGCCCAGCCGGTCGGTGTTGATCGCCTCCGACCGGTAGTCCGGCCGGTTGAAGTACATCAGGTAGGGGAGGTACTGGGTCTCCCCACGGGACGCGAAGTCGTCGTACTGCACCATCTGCGGCGTCAGGATCTCGCGCTGGAGTTTCACGTCGGGTTCTCCTTGTCGGATGGGGAGGGCAGAGGTGCGGGGGTCACCAGAGCGGACTGATGTCGGTCCGGCCCGACTGGTCGGAGTCCGCCACCTCGTCGGCGAGGATCCCGAGCTGAGCGATCCTGACGCCGGCCTGGAAGCGGCTCGACACGTTGAGGCCCTTGAGGATCGAGGAGATGTGCCGTCGACAGGTACGCAGCGCCATGCCCAGCCGGTTGGCGATGGCCTCGTCCTTGAGGCCGGCGGCCATCAGCCGGAGGATGGCCATCCGGGTGCCGAGCGACACCTCGTCCATCTGGTCCTCGGCGAGTTCGAGCGGGACCGCGTTGGCCCAGAGGTGGGTGAACGTGCGGTGCAGGTACTCCACCACCAGGTCGTCGGAGATGACGGCGGCGGCGTGTTCCGCCGATCCCGGTGCGTCGACGGGGACGAACGCCACCCGGCGGTCGAAGATGATCAGACGTTCGAAGCTCGCCGCCGTGGTGCGGATGCCGCCGCCGTACGCCGCGACCGCCTTGGCCCGCGCCGCGAGACCCGGGTTCGCGCGGGCGGTGTGGTGGTAGACGAACTGACACCGCAGGCCACGGACGAGGATCGAGGTCACCGACGCCTCGGAGGCGCTGAACCGGTCCGTCGACCGGGGACCTCCCGGGCGCAGCGAGAGGATCTCGGTGGCGCAGCGCAGAACCGCTGAGTCGATCTCGTCGCGGATCGCCTTCTCACCCTGGACGACCCGTACGCCGTCGTGCTGCCGGCCGTTCTCGGCCAGCCGCCGGCCGATCGACTGGAGCACCCGGCTGTTGGCGGCCATCGCCTGTTCCCGCTGCCGGATCTCGTCGGTGAGCGGCGCGTTGAGGATGCTCAACGCGACGTCGGGATGGACCGCGGTCAGGCCACCGTCCTCGTCCCGGGAGAGCAGACGGCGCCGGACCAGGTTCTCGCAGGCGCGCGCCCACTCGCCCGAGCCGACGCCGATCTCCGGCGGCGGACGGTCGGCGTGCAGCCGACTGCCCAGCACCGCGTGTTCGTACGCGGCGGACTCGGCGCTGTCGAGCGGGCCACGCTGCTGGTGGAGGCAGGACACCGAGGTGCTCATCGGGGCGTCAGTGGGCCGACGGCAGGTCCGACCGGCTGGGCACACACTCCAACCAGAGCTGGCCCGCCGTACGCCGGATCGCCTTCTCCACGTCGTCGGTGGCCGCGCCGGAGAACCGGAACCGCGCGCCGACGTGCTCGTAGCCGCCGGCTCTCGGGATCTCGGTGCCGACGGTCGGGATCACCCGGGCGTAGGGCCATTCGGCCTCCGGCAGGTCGAGTTCCGCGACGGTGATCCGGCAGGGCGCGGGCACCGGCGTCGGCACCAGCAGCCATCCGCCGACCCGCTGGTCGGTGATCTGCCGGACGGTCGGGGCGCGCCCGAGCTGGATGTGGATCGCCGCTTCCATCAGGTCCACGCCGTGCACCTCGCGCCAGACGAACGGGATCTCGGCGCCACCCACCCGGGAGCCGGCTTCCAGGAAGTTGATCCGGACGGTGCCGTCGGCCTCGGTGCCGACGAACGCCTCCATGTGGAACACCCACGGTGCGTCGCCGAAGGCGGCGCAGGCGTCGGCGAGGAACTCGCCGAGCGGCCCGAGCAGGTCGGCGTCGTCCACCTCCACCGAGCCGAGCACGTCCCCGGCGGCGAACTCCATGCAGGTGTTCACATAGCGCGACGCTCGCCAGGGACCGAGCGCGGAGCCGGTCCACAGGCCGTCGATGTGGAAGACCTGGTCCGGGCAGAAGGTCTGCACCATCCGGGGTTCGGGCGGCAGTCGGTCGAGCATGGACAGGTCGTCGACCGAGTTCAGCCGCAGCACGTCCCGGCTCGCCGTGCCCCGGCGGGGTTTGACGATCAACGGCCAGCCGTGGGAGTCCGCGAACCGCACCACGGCCTGCGTGTCCGGCGCATCGGCGAACGCCGGGATGGCGACGCCGCCGTTCACGACGGTCTGCGCCATCACCAGCTTGTCGCGGAACCGGGCCAGCCGGTCGGGCCGGTCACCGGCCACCGCCAGGCGGGCGCGCAGCTCGGCCGCGGTGTCCAGGTCGCCCTCGTTGAGCGCGATGATGCGTTCGGGGACGCCGAAACGCGCGATCAGCCCGTCGGCGGCGGCGCTCACCAACTCCAGGCGGTCGGTGGCGGCGACCAGCGCCACGGCCGAGGCCGACGCGGGTACGGCGGCCGTGGCCAGTTCGGTGCAGACGTACGTGACGTGGTGCAGGTCGTGGTCGAGGTGTTCCGCGTACCCCGCATAGTGATCGCGCCAACGGTGAATGACCAGAATGTGCGGCTTCATCGGACGTGCTCCTCGCCTGTTTCGTCGATCCACGATTCGAACAGGTGGCGAATTCGCCACCGAACACGTAGTCAAGGAAGTCGCTCGGCGGCACGCAGTAATTGCCCGACGTTGCCGGAATCGACTATTGCGGTACGGTTGCCTCCGTCCGGTCGAACGCCATGCTCGCCGCGAGGCCGATCAGCACGCTGCCCATCATGTAGCGCTGGGCCCGCAGCCAGGCCGGCTTCCGGGCGAGGAAGGCGGCGACCGAACCTGCGGTGAGCACGATGAGGCAGTTCACGGTCAGTGCCACCGTGATCTGGATCAGCCCCAGGGAGAGGCTCTGCGCCGCGATGTCGCCCTTGGCCGGGTCGACGAACTGCGGGAGAAGCGACACGTAGAGCACCGCGATCTTGGGGTTGAGCAGATTGGTCATCAGGCCCATCGTGAACAGCTTCCGGGGCCGGTCCTCGGGCAGGTCCCGGGGCGCGAAGGCGGACTGGCCACCGGGCTTGAGCGCGTTCCAGGCCAGCCACAGCAGGTAGCCGGCGCCCGCGATCTTGATCGCCGTGTAGAGCGCGGGCACCAGCGCGAACACCGCCGAGACACCGGTCACCGCGGCGAGCAGGTAGACGAAGAAGCCGACCGCGACCCCGAGCAGGGAGATCAGGCCGGCCGGGCGGCCCTGGGTGATCGACCGGGACACCAGATAGATCATGTTCGGCCCGGGGGTGAGCACCATTGCCAGGGCGACGGCGGCGATGCCCAGCCCCGCGTTGAGGTCGATCACGTGTTTTCTCCTGCTTCGGACAATGGGCAGCCGAAATCACAGCGGCCGTTCGTGGAAATCCCAGTAGGTGTTCAGCTCCGGCTGCAATTTTCTGCGCAGCGGATCGCGAAACACCCGGAAGAATATACCAACCGGAACGAATATCAGGAGATAGGCCAGGGTCCACAGGAGTCTCATGATCATCCTCGTCGGTGCGGAAGCGGTCGGTCAGTCCAGGGCGATCTCGTCGCGCCAGTCGCCCTGCTCCCGCCATTCGGGCTGGTCGGCCTTGTGCAGGAGGAAGCTGCCCATGGCGAGCAGATCGATGTTGGTGCGCATGAAGCACTGGTAGGCGTCGTGCGGAGTGGCCACGATCGGCTCGCCCCGGACGTTGAACGAGGTGTTCACCAGCACCGGGCAGCCGGTGATCTGCTTGAACGAGGTCAACAGCCGGTGGTAGGCCGGATTGGAGTGGGCGGTGACCGTCTGCACCCGCGCCGAATGGTCCACGTGGGTCACCGCCGGAATCGCCGACCGACGCACCTTGAGCCGATCCAGCCCGGTCGTCGCCGACTCCGACACCTCCCGGCGCTGCTGCTGCGCGACCGGCGCCACGATCAGCATGTACGGGCTCTCCTGGGTCAGGTCGAAGTACTCCTCGACGTCCTCGGCCAGGACCGAGGGCGCGAACGGCCGGAACGACTCACGGAACTTGATCTTCAAGTTCATCGTCGACTGCATGTCGGCGTCACGCGGGTCGCCGATGATCGACCGCGCGCCCAGAGCCCGGGGTCCGAACTCCATCCGGCCCTGGAACCAGCCGACGATCTTGCCGGTGGCCAGCTCCTCCGCCACGTGCTTGGCGATCGCATCCTCGGCCAGCCGGGTGTACGGCACACCCAGACCGTCCAGGAAGCGGGCGATCTCCTCGTCGTCGTACGCGGGACCGAGCAGCGCGGAGGACATGCCGTCACCGCCCCCGGCGAGGTGGGCGCGGGGCGCACCCGACTCCGTCGCCACCAGCAGGGCGGCACCCAACGCGCCACCGGCGTCACCGGCGGCCGGTTGCACCCACACCGAGTCGAAGAGGCGCTCCCGGACGACCTTGCCGTTCGCCACGCAGTTCAGCGCCACGCCGCCGGCCAGACACAGGTCGGTCTCACCGGTCAGGTCGCGTGCGGTCCGCGCCAGCCGGGTCACCACCTCCTCGGTCACCAGTTGCACCGAGGCGGCCAGGTCGAACTCGCGCTCGGTCAACGGGCTCTCCGGCTCGCGCCGGGGACCACCGAACAGCCGCTCGAACCCGCGACCGGTCATGACCCGACCGCGCAGGAACTCGAAGTTGCGCATGTTCAGCCGGAACGAACCGTCGTCCTTGACGTCGATCAGGTGCTGCCGGATCACGTCGGCGTAGCGCGGCACACCGTACGGCGCCAGCCCCATCAGCTTGTACTCGCCCGAGTCGACCTTGAACCCGCAGAAGTAGGTGAAGGCCGAGTAGAGCATGCCCAACGAGTGCGGATACCGGATCTCCGCCACCTGGCGCAGCTCGCTGCCCCGCCCGTGCCACAGGGTGGTGGTCGCCCACTCGCCGACGCCGTCGATGCAGAGCACCGCCGCCGACTCGTACGGGCTGGGCAGGAACGCGGAGGCCGCGTGGGACTCGTGGTGTCGTCGTACGCTGATCTGCGGCACCTCGGCCGACCCCAGCGCCGCCAACGACCGGCGTACCTCGCCGACGGTGTCCCGCTTCCAGGACATCCACTCCGGCATGACCCGGGTGAACGCCTCCAGCGAGAACGGAGCCGAACCGGCGAAGCTGGTCAGCACCCGGCGGAACTTCAGCTCCGGGTCCTCGTAGTAGGCGACGGCGTCCACGTCGCGCAGCGTGACGCCGCCCTCGGCCAGGCAGTACCGGACGGCCTCGGCCGGGAAGGCCGGGTCGTGGCGCTTGCGGGTGAACCGCTCCTCCTGGGCGGCGGCGACGGGCGTGCCGTCCCGCACCAGCACCGCCGCGCTGTCGTGGTAGTAGGCGGACAACCCCAGAACCAGCTTTCCCACTGGCGTTCCCCTCGGTCGTGGGTGTGGGTGGGTGGACGGTCAGATGGCGGCGAGTGACCTGCTGGCCTTTCGGGCGCGGCGAAACGCCCGGCGGGCCAGCAGACCCGTCGGTGGGTTGAGCGAGCGGAAGCCGGTGCGTACCCGGTCCCAGACCTCGGTGACCGCCTGCGCGCCGTGCGAGACCGGCAGCGAGGCGAGATAGGTGTCGACGGCGTCGGCGGCCCAGGCGGAGTGCCCGGTGGCGACGTTGTCGATGGTGTTGTGGATGTCCACGAACTTCGTGGAGAAGCCGTACCTCTTCAGCGCCTGACGGGCCCGCCGGTAGGTGCCGCCGACGCCGGACAGCTCCATGGCCAGGTTCAACCCGAGGATCTCCGGCAGGAACGTACGCGGGAAGCGCCCGATACTCAGCCAGTAGACCGGGAGTTCGAAGGACTCGTCCCGGAACCCGTCCCACTCGGCGAACTCCCGCGACGCCGTCGGCGGCACGTGGACGTCCATCTCGGCGAGCACCTCCCGGTAGATCAACGGGTGGTTCATCCGGGGCACGCCGTTGCCGAGCTCGTCCCAGTAGGTCTCGAACAGGAAGTAGCCCTGCTCCGACGCCGCATGTTCGTAGTCGGTGAACCCCTGGAGCCAGGCACCGTCGATCAAGGTCAACGGGGCCAACTGCACGGTGGAGTCGACGAGATCCTCCCGCGTCGGCATCGGCGTGCCGGCCGACTCCTCGAAGTCACGCCCCTGCCGGTCGTGCTGCTCGACGAGCCAGGGACGCAGGCCCTCCCGTCCCCACACGTCGGGCAGGCGCTGCGGGTCCGACGCCATGTTGTGCCGGGACCGCGCCAGCCAGCCCCGCACGTAGTCGACGGCGAACCGGCGGACGGCCGGGGTGTCCGTCCGTTGCTGGAGCAGGTGGTACGCCTCCCGGACGTCACCCGGCTCCCGGTCGTCCGCGACCGAACCGACCGTGACCGAGGCCAGCACCGTCGGGGACACCGTGGGCGCCTGCTGGACCGGCCCGGGTCGAGCCCGCTCCGGCTGCCCGGTGGGGAGTGAGTCGATCCACCGGCGGATGACGACCAGGTCGGCCGGGGAGAACACCCGGAACATCGGGCCCCGCTCCCCGACGAGACCGTTGACCAGCGGGCTCTGCGCGGAGCGGCCCGGCTTGACCAGGCGGCTGGCGGCCAGTTCGGCCAGCAGCCCGCTCGGATCCGTGCGGGCCTCCGCCAACCAACTCGACAGCGAACGGTCCGCCACGGTGAAGTCCCGGTGGTAGACCGCGCCCTCGCGCGCCCGATGGCGGAGCAACTCGGCCATCTCGTACGCCGGGTCGAGGGCCTCCGCCAGCTCCGCGTACAGAGTCGTGCTCCACCTGCGCAGCACGGTGAACGCCCACCGGAAACCGGCGGTCACCCGGGCCAGCTCCCCGTCGGCGAAGCCGTGCTCGACGACGTCCCGGCACAGCTCCAGCCCGGTCCGCGGATCGCCGTCCCGGGCGGCGGACGGGTCGACGGCACTCCAGTCCACGAGTTGTGGATGCGCCTGACGCACCAGCCGCAACGCGGGCAGCAGTCCGACCGTACGCAGACACAGGTCGGCGCCGAGGATCTCGGGGCGGAACTCGACCGGTCTCCGGCTCATCGCCAGCAGGATCGCGGGCAGGTAGAAGTGGTGGTCGGCCACCCGAGGGTCGTGCGCCAGCCGGGCCACCGGCACCGCGTGCTCGGACAGGTGCAGGTGGCGGAGCAGGGCCAGGTAGACGCTGCCGCGCGAGTCCTGCGGCCGACCGACGCCGACGTCGGAGGCGTACAGGGTCAGGATGCGCAGCGTCGTCGCCTCGTCGGCGTTCCCGGGCGCACTCTGCCACTGCAACCAGGCCCCGGACCGCAGCGCGAGCGGCGCCGCCGCCAGGGCGGTGCGGCGGACCAGGGACTCGGTGGCCAGCGGAGCCGGGGCGGTGGAGACCAACTCCTCGAACCGGCGGGACTCGGCGGTCGACCAGCGCACCGCCTCGTCCCGAAGCCCGTCAAGTGCTGCCGGCAGCGACTCCTGGTCGGCGAGGTCGCCGACCTCGGACCGCAGCCGGGCGACGAACGGGTCACCCGGAAAGGAGGTCTCCGGGTCGACCGCGATGACGAAGAGTTCGCGGGACCGGGCCTGATGATCAATCGGTCGGGCCGCCTGCCGGTCCGACTCACCGTCTTCTTTCGTTGACACTGCCAGCTCCTGGCTCTATCCGTGTCTGCTATCCCGAAACAAATTGGTAATCAAATGTCCGGACGGAGTTCGACGGCACGGAGGGCCCGCGCGACGAACATGTCACGTGTCGCCACGGGAAGGTGTCGCCGTCTCGGGAAGCTAGAACATCGGGTAGATGGAGGCGTCGTTCTTCGGCTTCTTCTTGCGTCCGAAGATCTTGTTAAGAATTCTGCGCACCACGTTCATCTTTCTGTCCTCACCTCAGGCGGGCCCGTGTCGGCCCTAGGACGAGAAATGCAACTGTTCGGCCAACAGCCGGGCCACCAGGTCCAAACCGTGGTCGGTCATGTGGGCTCGGTTGACAAACAGCCAGTCGTCGTCCTTGACGCTGGTCGCGAGGAGGGGGTTGATGTCCAGGAATTCCACGCCGATCTTCTCGCAGCCCAGTTGCAGCAGCTCGGCATATCTGCGGGCCGAATCCCTGGTGGCGATGTCACCGAACAGCTCCCAGAAGTTCGAGATCCGGTCCAGCTCGTCGAAGAGTCGCTTCTCCTGTGGTGCCGCCGACTCGCGTACCCAGGTGGCGAGCGGTTGCAGCACGAAGGCGATCCTGGTGTCGGTCGCGGCGGCGAGCTGCTTCCACGACTCCAGATGCCGCACGGTCAGCGCTGCGGCGTCCGCGATGCGTACCTCCAGCGGACGGACCGGTTCGTCGTCTCCGGCCGACGGGGCGGCAGGGCCGAACGGGTGCGTCCGGTGCTGGGACCTGAGCTTGTCCATCTGTCCGAAGAAGTCGCCGCAGTTGAAGAACGCGCCGTCGTCGCCGCGCTGGGCGGCGGGCAGGCGGGCCAGGGCGAGGTTGTTGAGCCCGGACACGATGACGATCTCCTCCACCGGCGGCAGCAGGTGCCGATAGAAGAGGAAGAGCAACAGCTCCTGGGCGGAGGAATGACTGCGTCCCGCGAAGTTCAACCAGGGCAGCGAGGGTGCGTGGGCGGCCCACAGTCGCGAGGCGAGTGTCGCCTGATCGCTGGTGGCTCCGATGCCCATCGCCATGGAACTGCCGGCCAACAGCCGGATCGGGCCGTCGGTCGGCTCCCCACCCGCCGACGCGTGGCTGTCCACGCCGTGCGAGATGCGGAAACCGAGGCGATCCGTATTGATGACCCGGGAGCGGTAGTGCACGCGGTGAAAATGCATCACATAGGACATCCAGCGGGCCTGACCGCGTTGGTCGAAATCGTCGTAAACAAGCATCTGCGGGGTCAACTCGGAGCGCGCCGAGCTTGGACAACGCACTGTTCCCCCAATAGAGAGAATTATCCGGCCGCGGCCCCCAACCCATCTACGGCCGTTGTTGCGTGAGTACGGTAACACGCTCAGTGGTGGAGGAAAAAGGGTCGACCACGGGAATTATTGCCTGTCTGGTTTATCCTGGCTTGAGTGGAGGATTCCCGAACCAGCAAACATTGAACTGATCTCAGCGACTTTGCGCGTAGGTATTTGTGTTCGAAACGAGGTGCCCCGATTGTGGCGGCGGCCGTGTCGAGTGAGGTCAGACGGCCTTTCGGGTGTTCTCGGACTGTAGTGCACCACCACCGTTCTCGGGGGGTGGGATGCGCGGGTCGACGCGGCTGCGGCGGCGGCCGGATCGTTCGGCCGAATGATGTACGCCACTGTCCGCCGGTCGCCCTGCGGCGGCGGTCCGCGCAGGACTCGCCGCACCTCGCACGAGAGAGGCCCTGGCCGGCGAGAATGCCGATCAGGGCCTCACATCTGTCGGGGTGGCCGGATTCGAACCGACGACCTCTTCGTCCCGAACGAAGCGCGCTACCAAGCTGCGCCACACCCCGAGGCGTGCGGACAAATACTAGCCCACCCGCCCCAAGGGTCAAACTCGGTACCCCCGGGGCGGGGAGGTCAGCGCGGGATCAGGGTGAGCAGGCTGGCCTCGGGCGGGCAGGCGAACCGCACCGGGGCGGTCGGATGGGTGCCGAGGCCGGCGGAGACGTGTAGCCAGGAGTCCGAGCCGGGCCAGCGGTGCAGGCCCTTGGCCATCGACCGGGGCAGCCCGCAGTTGGTCACCAGCGCGCCCACACCCGGTACGCACACCTGGCCGCCGTGGGTGTGCCCGGCGAGCAGCAGCCCGAAGCCGTCGGCGGCCATCTCGTCGAGCAGAGCCGGCTCGGGGGAGTGGGTCAGCGCGATGGAGAGGTCGGCCGAGGCGGAGACCGGACCGGCCACGGAGGGGTAGTCGTCGCGTTCGATGTGCGGGTCGTCCACACCGACCATGTCGATCGCCCGGCCGCCGGCCTTGAGCGTGCCCCGTCGGTTGTTCAGGTCGGTCCACCCGGCCCCGGTGAAGACGTCGCGCAGGTCCTCGTAGGGCAGCTCGACGCCCTCGGTGTACTCCCGGTCGGGCAGGAAGTAGCTGAACGGGTTCTTCAACACCGGGCCGGTGTAGTCGTTGGAGCCGAAGACGAAGGCACCCGGGTAGTCGAGCAGCGGTTGCAGCGCCCGCAGGACGCCCGGCACCGCCCCCGGGTGGGCCATGTTGTCCCCGGTGACCACGACCAGGTCGGGGTCGAGGGCGGCCAACGAGGCCACCCAGTTCTGTTTGCGTACCTGGTTGGGGGTCATGTGCAGGTCGGAGAGGTGCAGGACGCGCAGCGGCTCGGTGCCGGTCGGCAGCACCGGGACGTCGAAGCGCCGGAGGGTGAACATGTTGCGCTCGACGAGGGACGCGTACGCCAGGGCGGCGGCGCCCGTCGCGACAGTGGCGGTCGCGAGCCGGAATAGTGTGCGCTTTCGCATGCCGATCAGGGTAGTTTGGGCGACCATGAGCACGCTGAAGGACCGTCTGACCGCCGACATGCGCGCCGCCCTCAAGGCCCGCGACGAGCTGACCACCTCCACCCTGCGGATGGCCCTGGCCGCCGTGGGCACGGCCGAGGTCTCCGGCAAGGCCAAGCGTGAGCTCAGTGACGACGAGGTGCTGGGTGTGCTGACCAAGGAGGCCAAGAAGCGTCGCGAGGCGGCCACCGCCTTCGCCGACGCGGGTCGCGCCGAGCAGGCCGCCAAGGAGACCGCCGAGGGCGAGGTGCTGGAGCGCTACCTGCCGAAGCAGCTCTCCGACGCCGAGCTGACCGAGTTGGTCGCGGGGGCACTCGCCACGGGCGGGTTCACCGGCAAGGCGCAGATGGGGCCGGCCATGAAGGCGGCCCAGGCCGCGACGGCCGGCCGGGCCGAGGGTGGTCGGGTCGCCGCCGAGGTACGCCGACAGCTCGGCCTCTGACACCTCACCGGCCGGTACGCGCCGGGCGGCGCTACGGCTGACCACGCCCGACGACGCGGAACGGGCGGGCAACCCCTCCAGGGTTGCCCGCCCGTTCGCGTGCGGTCTCGGCGGTGATCAGCCGCCCGGTCGGCCCGGCGGTCTACCGGGGCTGCTCGGCGTACCACCCGGAGGGCCGTTGCCGGCGTCGTTGTTGCCGCCACCACCACCGGCGCTGACCAGGATCGTCACGATGCCGTTCTTGATGGTGCGACCGTCCGGGCTGGTGCCGGCTGCGGTGCCCGCCGCGCATTCCGAGGCGACCCGGTTGCTGGAGACCACCGGCTGGAACCCGGCACCGGAGATGCGGGATCTGGCCTCGTCGACGGAGAGGCACTTGACGCCGGGGATGCTGCGCTGGTCGCCTTCGGCGATCTTCCTGCCGGGCGGGTCGAAGTTGATCCTCTTCTTGCCCTTCATGGCGTCCCGCAGCGTCTCGTTGACCGGCGGGTTGATGCCGTCCGGCTGGTTGTGCCTCATCTTGACGTTGGTCTGCGGCCAGTCCGGGTCGGCCATGATGCCGGCGACCGCATACTGCTTGGTCATCGCGACCAGGGAGGCGGACTTCTCGCCGTCGGTGGTGCCGGACTTGCCGGCGACCGGCGCGTCGACGAGAGCCTTGGTCTGCGGGGACGTCCGGCTGCTACCGCACTTGGTGGTGGGGGAGTTGTCGCCGACCGGGCAGCGGGCCGCGTCCACGGCCGCCCGGGCCACGTCCGTGCTGATCCGCTTCTCGCAGCGCGGGTTCGCCACGTCCAGCTTGTTGTCGTCGATGTCGCGGATCTCCTGCACCGGGATCGGCTCGCAGTACTTGCCGTCGGCGGCCAGCGTGGCGTAGGAGTTGGCCAACTCCAGCGGGGTGACCTGCGAGACGCCCAGCGTGAAGGCGCCCCACTGGTTCGCCGACTCCTTGGTTCGCGCGAGGTCCGCGTCCTCGCGCTCCCGGAACTGGATGCCGAGGCGCTTGGCCACGTCCACCACGTTCGCCGCGCCCACCTGCTGCTGCAGCGGGACGAAGTAGGTGTTGGTCGAGGCGGAGAACGCGCTCCACATGTCCTTCACGCCACCGGGCTGCTTGTTCGAGTTGGTCGGGCAGTAGAAGTGCGTGCCCTCGCAGGCGGCCGGGCTGCTGGGGCTGATGATGTACTCGGACTTGAACTGCTGCGGGGCGTTGATGGTGTAGCTGAGCGGGATGCCCTTCTCCAGCGCGGCCACGATCGTGAAGATCTTGAAGACCGAGCCGGCCTGGTAGCCGGTGATCCCGTCGCCGCCGGTGAGCAGCGGGTTGACCGTGTTCGGGTAGTTGCCGCGCTTACCGTTCTCGCGTTGCTTGGGTTCGCTGTGCGGCAGGTTCTTCGGCTTGTTCGGGTTGTCCAGCTTGTAGTTGCGGTTGACCGAGAGCGCCCGGACCCGGCCGGTGCCGGGCTCGACCACCGCGATCATCGCGGCTTCCTTGGACTTCACCGACTTGGCCTTGCGGACCGCCTTGTCGGCACCGTCCTGGGCCTGCTTGTCCAGGGTGGTGACGATCGTGTAGCCGCCGCTCTTGAGGAGCCGCTCCCGGTCGTACGTGGTCGAGCCGAACGTCTCCTGCGACAGCCACCAGCGGTAGAAGTAGTCGCAGAAGAAGCCCCAGGCGTTCTTGTTGGTGGCGACGCAGCCGTTCGGTGCCCGCTTGCCCTTCACCACCAGCTTGGCGGCCTTGGCCTTGTCGGCGTCCTCCTGGCTGACGGCGCCGGTCTTGACCATGTTGTCGATCACGTAGTTGCGCCGGGCCTCCGCCAGCGGGTGGCCGCCCTTGGTGGTCGGGTCGAACGAGGTCGGCGCCTTGACCAGACCGGCCAGCATGGCGGCCTCGTCGATCGTCAGGTCCTTCGGCGGCTTGTTGAAGTAGACCTGGCTGGCGGCGTAGACGCCGTAGGTGCCGTTGCCGAACGCGGCGAGGTTGAGGTAGCGCTCCAGGATCTGGTCCTTGGTGAGCGTCTTCTCGATCTGCAACGCGTAGTTCATCTCGCGCAGCTTGCGGGCGCTGGTGTCCTCCGTCGCGGCGACCACGTCGGCCGGGTGCGTCGCCGAGTACGCGATGCTCATCCGGACGTACTGCATGGTCAGCGTCGAGGCGCCCTGCCGGTCGTTGCTGGCGGAGCTGTTGTTGACGAACGCGCGGGCGACGCCGTTGAGGTCGACTCCGTTGTGGTTGTAGAAGTCGTGGTCCTCGGCGGCGATGATCGCGTTGCGCATGTTCTCGCCGATGTCGTCGAACGTGATGTCGCGCCGGTTCTCGTCGTACATCGTGGCCAGTGGTGTCTTCTTGTCACTGGCCAGCAGGTAGCTGATCTGGGGGGCGCGGGACACCGTCAGTTCCTTCGGCAGCGCGCCGAAGGTCTCCGCGCCGGCCTTGGCGGCCAGGCCAGACATCGCCACCGCGGGGAATGCCGCCGCGGCGACCACCACGCCGGCCAACAACCCGCAGATGAGCAGCGATGCGGCGTTGGTCAGAATGTTGTGGTCACGTTTCCGCATCCAGGTCACCTCGACAGGGTACGCGAACAGGTAACGAGGGGCGCTGGGGCGTCTTTTCCCCATTTCCTGCGCGCGCCGTCCTCGTTGTGCTAGACGCGTGGCACCGGAGATCTGGTTGCCTGTGATCCGTGCCGAGTCTCCTCTGGACGAGGGGTGACGCGCAGCGTTTTCGCGGACTCCGGTGGGGTAAGCGGGGGTCCCGAGCCCGAGAAGCCGGGAGTGTCCGGAATGATGGATTTAGCCGACAACGTTGCGTAATCGGGTGACTACAGAGCATGATGGTTGCGGCGACAGCGCCACATGTCGTCTGTGCCGCCTTGGGGTAAGGCGTGCCGGACGACCGGGGGGAATTGCCGGCTGGCCCGCGACGGCGTCGGTAGTACTGCAAGGGGGGACGAGTACAGATGGGCATGATCACTGACTGGCCGTCGTTGGCGGCATGTCAGAACGGGGACCCGGACGCGTTGTTCGTACAGGGCGCCGAACAGAACGTGGCCAAGCGGATCTGCCGGAGTTGCCCAGTCCGCTACGAGTGCCTGGCCGACGCGTTGGACAACCGGATCGAGTTCGGCGTCTGGGGTGGCATGACCGAACGCGAACGCCGGGCACTGCTGCGCCGGCACCCGCAGGTGACGAGCTGGCGCAAGATGTTCGAGGCGGCGATGAAGAAGAACGCCAAGGACAAGGCCGGCAAGGACAAGATCCTCGCCACCACCTGACCGGCGCGATCAGGAGCGGCTGATCGCCGCTGCGATCGTCCGCAGCCCGTCGACGTCGTGCACGTCGGCGGGCTGTGCCGTCACCGAGACGGTCGGCACCTGCGGGAACGCCTCGGTGAACCGTGCCGCCACGTGCTGCTCGCGTACCGCCTGCTCGGCCAGGGCCGCGTGGGCGCGCAACACCTCGACGACGCCCTCGTGACCCCCGGTCGAGGCCAACCGGTCGGCGGCGGCCCGGCTGTCCGACGCGTCCAACCCGGTGTCGGCCGGGCGGTGCACCCGGTTGAGCACGAGGCCGGCCAGCGGCATCGTCTCATCCCTCAGCCGCCCGGCGAAGTAGGCGGCCTCCCGGACCGCGTCCGGCTCCGGCGTCGCGACCAGCAGGAACGCCGTCTCGCTGGCCTGGAGGATGCGGTACGTCTGTTCGGCCCGCTGCCGGAACCCGCCGAACATCGAGTCGAGCGCGGCCACGAAGCCGGACAGATCAGTCAGCAACTGCGCGCCGAGGATCTTCTGGACCACCCGGGAGAACATCCCGAACGAGGCGGTGACCAGGCTGAACATGCTGCGTCCGCCGGTCCGTGCCGGGGCCAGCAGCAGGCGCAGCATCCGCCCGTCGAGGAACCGGGACAGCCGGGCCGGCGCGTCCAGGAAGTCCAGCGCCGACCGTGACGGCGGCGTGTCCACCACGATCAGGTCCCAGTCGCCGCGCGCGTGCAACTGGCCCAGCTTCTCCATCGCCATGTACTCCTGCGTACCGGCGAAGGTGGAACTCATCGCCTGGTAGAAGGGGTTGGCGAAGATCTCCGCCGCCTTCGACGGGTCGGTGTGCGCGAGCACCACGTCGTCGAAGGTGCGCTTCATGTCGAGCATCATGGCGTGCAACTCGCCGCCGCTGGCCTCGACGTCGATGCCCTTGACCTGACGGGGTGTGTTGTCCAGCTCGGTCAGGCCGAGCGACTGGGCCAGCCGCCGGGCCGGGTCGATGGTGAGCACCACCGTCCGGCGACCGTGTCGCTCGGCCGCGCGGAGCGCGAGCGCGGCGGCCGTGGTCGTCTTACCCACCCCGCCCGCACCGCAGCAGACCACGATCCGTACGCCGGGATCGGCCAGGATCCGGTCGACGTCCAGCAGCGGCGCGGCGTTGTCGGAAGGCACCATTCGAGCGTATCGGCCCGACCCGGTCCGCGCGGCGGGCCGAGGTCAGGTGTGAGTCAATCGCCCCGCACCAGAGCGGCGGCGAGCACGTCCAGGCCGGCGCGGTCCACCCCGTCGGGCAGCAGCGGCAGCTCCACCAGGGGCACGTCGAGTTCCGCCAGATCGGCGCGGAGCGAGTCCTCCAGCTCGCGGCGGACGGCCTGGTCGCGTGCCTCGTCGCGCAGCCCGTCCAGGGTTCGCCGGTCGGCGGGCAGACCGGCGGCGCGCAGCCCCCGCGCAAGCTCCGCCTCGGTGACGATCCGTCCCGCCGGAAGCGGCGACCGGGTCCCGTTGACGATCACCCGACCCACCCCGAACCCGAGCGAGGCCAGCTCGGCGATGGCGTCGACGGTCTCCTGGACCGGCATCTCCTCCAACAGCGTCACCACGTGCACGGCGGTCATCGGCGACCGCAGCAGCACCGAGACGCTCTCGCTCTGGGTCTTGATCGGGCCGACCTTGGCCAGTCGGGCGGTCTCCGCGGTCACGTTCAGGAAGCGGCCGATCCGGCCGGTCGGCGGGGCGTCCAGCACCACCGCGTCGTACACCCGCCGTTGCTCGACCCGGCGGGTCGTGGCCTCCTTGACCTTGCCGGTGAGCAGCACGTCGCGGAGGCCGGGGGCGATGGTGGTGGCGAAGTCGATCGCGCCGAGCTTGCGTAGTGCCCGGCCGGCGGCGCCCAGCTTGTAGAACATGTCCAGGTACTCCAGCAGCGCTTCCTCGGCGTCCACCGCGAGCGCCCACACCTCACCGCCGTCCGCCGCGTCCGCCAGGTGTCGCTCGGCGTACGGCAGCGGGTCGGTGCCGAAGAGCTGGGCGATGCCCTGCCGCCCCTCCACCTCGACCAGCAGCGTGCGCCGCCCACCGGCGGCCAGGGCCAGGGCCAGGGCGGCGGCCACGCTGGTCTTGCCCGTGCCGCCCTTGCCGGTCACCACGTGCAGGCGGGCGGGCCACTCCGTACCGGCCCGGTCGGCCGGGCGCTGCGCTGCTGCCACCGGCCGAGCCTATCCAGCGGGCCGGCTCAGGCGACCTCGCAGACCCACCAGCCGCTCTTCCGGATCACCGTGAAGCGCAGGTCCTGGTCGGCGATCTTCTCGTCGGCCGTGGTCACCGTCACGGTGGTGGTGACGGTGGCCCGGTCCCCGGTCTCGTTGTCGACCTTCGGGGTGTCCCAGCGGAACCGGGGGCTCTGGTGCGCCGACACGTACTGCTCGACCTCAGCGACCTTCGCCCGGATCTTGTCCTGGTCGCGGGCGCCGGTGCAGACCAGCCGGGTCGCCTTGGCGGCATCGCGTTCCTGGTAGACCGCGGTGAGGAAGTCGTCGACCGCGACCGACGGATCCTGGGCGCCCTCGCCGGACTCGGCGTTGCGCACGGTCAGGAACGCCGCCACACCGCCGCCCGCGCAGAGCAGCAGCACCACGGCCAGCGCGATCGAGGCCACCAGCGCGCCGCCGCGTCTGCGGGACGGCGCGGCCGGCGGCGGGTACGGCGGATAGCCGCCGGACGACGCCGCAGCCGGTCCCGGACCGGCCGGCGAGGAGGGGGCGACCGGCGAGCCGGCCGGCAGCGGGTCGGTGGGGCCGGTCGGGCCGCCGGTGGGTGGCTGGGTCATCGCGTACCCCCGGGTGCGGCGCACCGCCGCGCGACGGCGACGGGCGTGGGATGGGGCGGCCGGGCCGGGCGCCCGTCCAGACGGGAAGGGTAACGGTCCATCGGTCGGGTGCGGGGGTCCCGGTGTCACCCGTGCGGGCCGCGCGATCAGCTTCCTGCTGATGAGGTGTCGCAAATGTGACGAAAGGCCACTGGGCGCGCGCGTCCTGTTGATGGGACCGCCGCAGCGGTCCTACCGTCGCTCCGGCACGCCCTGAAAGGGCTGGCCGCAGCGGCGCCGGACCGGCCGGCGGCGCCGTGACCAGGTACGACGCCCGGAGGCAGTGCATGCGCGAGATCGACAACACCCCCCGAGTCCAGTTCTCCGCCGGGGGGCGCCGGGGCAGCCGGACGGCCGGCGGCGACTCCTCCGGCCGGCTGCCGGTCAACGAGCGGTCGTACCGGCGCACCGTCGACCCGGTCGGGATGGTCGAGCCGGCCGGCGGGCGCGACGACGAGGTCCCCGGCTACGTCATCCACCTGCCCGTCCGGGTGGCCGACCTGGCCGCCGCGACCGCGCTGGCCGCCCGGGTGGCGACGTCGCTGAACTTCCTGCCCGAGCTGGACGCGGGAGAGACCGAGGTGTCGACCGCCGACGACCAGAACAACCGGCACCAGGTCTTCTGCGACCTGCTGCTGCCCGACCGCAGCCGATGCCCGCAGCCGTACGATCACAAGGGCCTCTGTGGCGAGCTGTCGATCGCCCCCGAGCAGCGTCCCGCCGCGGAGCAGTGGCCGACCTCCGAGCAGCGTCCCGCGTCCTGACCGGCCGGCGGACCGTAGGCTGTGCCCCGAAGTGTCCATGCCACCGAGGGAGCTCTCCACCGATGCAGAAGTGGGAATACGCCACGGTCCCGCTGCTGGTCCACGCGACCAAGCAGATCCTCGACAACTGGGGTGAGGACGGCTGGGAACTGGTCTCCGTCGTACCCGGGCCGAACCCGGAGCAGCTCGTCGCCTATCTCAAGCGCCCGAAGGCGTGACGCGGTGAGCAACGGACCGCACGGGAAGTTGGCCGAACTCGGGCTGGAACTGCCGGAGGTGGTGCCGCCGGTGGCGAGCTACGTGCCGGCGGTGCAGTCCGGCCAGCACGTGTACGTCTCCGGGCAGCTCCCGATGGCCGAGGGCAAGCTGCTGGCCACCGGCAAGGTCGGCGCCGGTGTCTCCGCCGACCAGGCCAGACAGCTCGCCGAGCGGTGCGCCCTCAACGCGCTCGCCGCGATCGACTCGCTGGTCGGCCTGGAGAACGTCGTCAAGATCGTCAAGTTGACCGGTTTCGTGGCGAGCGCCCCCGGCTTCACCGGTCAGCCCGGCGTCATCAACGGCGCGTCAGATCTGTTCGGCGCGGTGTTCGGCGAGGCCGGTCGGCACGCCCGGTCGGCCGTCGGCGTGGCCGAGTTGCCGCTCGACGCGCCGGTCGAGGTCGAGGTCATCGTCGAGGTCGCCTGACCCGACGTCACCGTGATCTTGCGGTTCCGCCCGGACGAAGGCCCCTAACGAGGGCGAATCGGGGAGCGGAACCGCAAGATCGCGGAGGTGCGCCCCCGGGGTCGTACGATCGCAGCCATGGGAGGGCATGTGACGGGGGCGGTGACCGCCCTCGCCAGCGAGTTGCCGGGGTGGGTGACGCTGCTGCGGGCACCCAATCCGGGGCCGATGACGCTGGACGGCACCAACACCTGGCTGCTGCGCGCCCCGGGCGCGGAGTACGGCGTGGTGGTCGACCCGGGACCGGCCGACGAGGCACACCTGGCCGCGATCGCCCAGTGGGGGCCGGTCGGCCTGGTGCTGATCACCCACGGGCACCCGGACCACACCGAGGGCTCGCCGCGCCTGCGTGACCTGCTCGGCGGGGCACCGGTACGCGCCGCCGACCCGGCGCACAGCATCGGCGGACCGCCGCTCGACGCCGCCGGTGAGGTGGCCGGGCACGGGCTGACGATCCGACTCGTACCCACTCCCGGGCACACCGCCGACTCGGTCTGCTTCCTGGCCGAGCACGGCGACCGGCAGGTGGTGCTCACCGGCGACACCATCCTGGGCCGGGGCACCACCGTGGTCGCCCACCCGGACGGCCACCTCGGTGACTACCTGGCCAGCCTGGAACTGCTCTCGACGTACCGGGGGATCCCGGCGTTGCCGGGCCACGGTCCGGCGCTGGCCGACTGCGGTGCCGCCGCCGACTTCTACCTCGCCCACCGGCGGGCCCGCCTGGACCAGGTCCGGGCGGCGCGCGACGGCGGAGCGCGGACCCCGGCCGAGGTGGTCGCCGTCGTCTACGCCGACGTGGACCGGTCGCTGTGGTGGGCGGCGGAGTGGTCCGTGCGCGCCCAACTGGAGTACCTGGACCGGGAATCCGAGGGTGACGCCGCGAGGTTGGACCGACCGTGACCTGTCCGGTGTGCGGAACCGTCGCGGTGCCCGGCGCCCGGTTCTGCCACAACTGCGGTGCCGCGCTGCCGGCCGCCGCCACCCTGCCCGCCGCCGAGCGTCGGGTGGTCACCGTGCTCTTCGGCGACCTGTCCGACTTCACCTCCTGGTCCGAGGACCTCGACCCGGAACGCGTCGGCGCGGTCACCGACCGGGTGCTGGCCGCCCTCGCGGGTGCGGTGAAGACCTTCGGCGGGCACGTCGACAAACTCACCGGTGACGGGATCATGGCGGTCTTCGGTGCTCCGGTCGCGCACGAGGACGACGCCGAACGCGCCGTCCGGGCCGCCCTGTCCATGCAGCGCGCGGTCCGTCGGGTGCTCGACGACGAGCGCGGCGGCGGTGCGCCGCTGGGGCTGCGGGTCGGGCTGAACACCGGTGACGTGATCGCCGGCATCCAGGCCGCCATTGAGTACACCGTCATCGGCGACACGGTGAACACCGCCGCGCGGCTGGCCGACGCCGCCGCCGTCGGCGCGGTCTACGCCGGGGCGCGGACCGCGGCGGCCACCCGGCACGTCGCCAGTTGGCGGGCGCTGCGACCGTTGCGGCTCAAGGGCAAGCGCGAGCCGGTCGAGGCGTACGAGCTGCTCGGTCTGCTGGACGCGCCGGGCACCCGCTCCGGCCTCGGCGACGAGGCACCCTTCGTGGGCCGGGAGACCGAGGTCGGCCGGGTCGCCGGTCGACTGGCCGAGGTGATCGACCGGGGTGAGCCCCGGGTGCTGCTGATGACCGCCGAGGCCGGGATCGGCAAGTCCCGGTTCGCCGCCGAGGTGGAGCGCCTGGCCGCCGGCTACGACGTGGGCGCCGGACGGTACGCCGCGCACACCGGCGCCCGGGTCCTCTCGGTACGCTGCGCCGCCTTCGGCGAACGCCGTCGGCTCGCCCCCCTGGCCGACCTGGTACGCGCCGCCACCGGCCTGCCCAACGACACGGCCACCGCGGTCACCCGGGCCGCCGTGGAGGAGCGGCTGCGTCGACTCGGGCAGCGCCTCAGCCGCTCCCGCACCGCGCCCGCCCCGGTCGCCGTGGACCAGTTGCTGGCCCTGCTCGGATACGCCGAACTACCCGCCGCCGGCCACACCGACCAGAGCGAGTGGACCGGCACCCAACCGCCGCCCGACGCCGAGGCGGTGCCCAACGCGGTGGCCGACCTGCTCAGCGCGCTCGCCGAGGAGGCACCGCTGATGGTGGTGGTGGACGACCTGCACGACGCCACCGCGGAGACCATCGGCGCGCTGGAGGTCACCCTGTCCCGGCTCAACGGGCCGATCCTCGTGCTGCTGCTCGGGCGGCCGGAGCTGGTGCGTACCGCCGGCACGCTGGCCCGGGTCGCGGACGCCGAGGTGCAGCCGTTGCCGCCGCTGCGCGGCGCCGACGCGTCCCGGCTGCTCACCAGCTACCTCGGTGGCGGGCGGCTGACGCAGGCCGACGCCGACCGGCTGCTCGCCACCGCCCAGGGCAACCCGTTCTATCTGGCCGAGCTGGTCACCCTGCTGATGGAGCGCGGCGCGCTGACCGCCGGTGCGCGCAACGACTGGCGGCTGGCACCCGGCTCGCTCGGCAGCCGACTGCTCTCCCGGGACCTCGCGGCGGTGCTCGCGGCCCGGATCGACGCGTTGCCCGCCGAGGCCCGTTCGGTGCTGCGGGACGCGGCGGTGGTCGGGGACACGGTGCCCGAGGGGGCGTTGCAGGCGCTGCGCGAGCAGCGGGCCGGACGCGACGGCCGACCGGGCGCGGTGGTCGCGCTCGACCTGGACCGGGCCGTGGAGGAGCTGCTGCAACGCCGGATGCTGCACCGCACCCGCACCGGGTACGCCTTCGCCACCCCGTTGATGCGGGAGGCCGCGTACGCCGGGATCAGCAAGGCGGAGCTGGCCGAGCGGCACGCGGCGCTGGCCCGGTGGGCGAGCCCGGCGGCCAGTGTCAGCAGTGGCCTGGGCGGCCCCGACCTGGTCGCGACCGGCGCCACGGCCGGTCCGAGCGGCTTCACCGAGGCGGCCCGGGACGACTTCGTGGCGCAGCACGTCGAGCGGGCCACCGCGTTGGCCGACGCGGTCACGTTGCGCCCGGATGCTCCGGCCCGGGCGGTCGCCCCGCTCGGGGTCGCCGCGCTCGGCCGGGCCACCCGCCGCGCTCTGCACGAGGGCGAGCCGGCTCTCGCCGTCGAGTACGCCGAACGCGCCGCCGAACTGGCCCGCGTGGACGGCGTACCGGCCTCCGACCGGGTGGTGCACGCGCGGGCGCTGCTCCAGGTCGGTCGGGTGGCCGACGCGCTGGCCTCGGCCGAGAAGATCGCCGCCAACGCCGGGGACCAGGCGACCACCCGGGTCAGCGCGTTGCTGCTCGCCGGGCAGGCCCAGCAGGCCATGGGTGACCTGCGGCGGGCCGAGACCTGCTGGCGCGAGGCGTTGCAGGTGGCCACCGACGCGGACCTGCCGAGCCTGCGGGCGTCGGCCATGCGTCGACTGGGCATGGCCGACTTCCTCGCCGGACGGCTCGGCGAGGCGAGTAGCCGGTTGGCCGCCGCGTACCAGGTCAGCCTGGCGGTGCAGGACCGCCGGGGGCAGGCGTGGTCGTTGCAGAACCTGGCCTGGGTGACCACCACCCGGGGCGACTTCGCGGGTACGGACGCGGTGCTCGGTCGGGCCGCCCGACTCTTCGCCGAACTCAAGGATCCGTACGGGCGGGCGTGGTTGCGTGGCACCACCGCCTTCGCCCGACTGCTCGCCGGTCGGCTGAGCGAGGCGCGTCGGCTGGCCCGGATCTTCCTGCCCTTCGGGGAACGGGTCGGCGAGGCGTGGGCGGTGGGCACCCTGCGGGCGGTCGACGCGTACGCCAACGCGGAGTTGGGCGAACTGCTCGACGCGGACCGGGAGGCCCGGCGGGCGTACCGCGAGTTCGCCGCCGCCTCCGACGAGTGGGGGCAGGGTTTCGCGCTCGTCGTCCGGGGTGTGGTGGCGCGTGGCCTCGGCGAGCCCGAACACGCTGCCGACCTGCTCACCGACGCGCTGGAGTACGCCGGCCGGACGGCTCATCCGCTGCTCACCGGCATGGCCGGCACGCTGCGCGGCTTCGTGGCGCTGGACATGGGCGACGTGGCCGGCGCCGAGCAGTACGCGCGATCGGTGCTGACCAGTGTGGAGCCGCACAACCCGCAGGCGCCCGCGCAGGTGGGGCCCCGGGTGCTGCTGGCGACGGCCCGGTTGGCGGCCGGTGACTCCGGCACTGCGGTCGGACTGCTCGCCCCGGTGGCCACCGCCGCCGCCACCTCGCCGTCGCTGCTGTTCTCCCGTCGACAGTCGATGGCGCGTTACGCCTCGGCACTGCTCGCGCACGGACAGTGCGAGCAGGCGCTGGTCTGGGCCCGCCGGGCGGCGGCCACGCCGGCCGAGGACGTCCGCAGCCAGGTGGTCGCGGCCCGGGTACGCGCCGAGGCGCTGGCCGCCTGCGGCCGGTCGTCGGAGGCGTTGACCAGTGCCGAGGAGGCGGTACGCCTGTCGTTCGCCACCGAGCAGCGCAGCGAGCGCGCCGATTCCGAGGCGCTGTACACCCGGTTGCGCGACGCGCGCTGAGCCACGCCGCCGGCTTGTCGACATGGTGTGGTCCGGCCGGTTCTGTCGGTTCCGGTGATGTCGTCTGTCGGGGCCGACCGCTACCGTGCACGGTGCACGCGGCGGTCAACATGGGCGGTCGTGCCGTCAAGGGGGAGGGCTCAGATGAGGCTGCCGCGCTCGGTCGCCGGCTGGACGATCGCGGTGTTCGGCGTGTTGGCGCTGGTGATGGGGGCGGTCGGGCTGCTCTGGCCGGAGGCGCTGCTCGGGATGCTCGGCTTCGAGATCCCGGCGACCCGGGCGCCCGGCGACTACACCGGCGTGTTCGTGACCGCCTCGTCGATGGCCTCGTTCAACATGGGGGTCTACTACCTGCTCGCCACCGCCACCGAGTGGCGGGCGTTCTACCGCTTCACGGTGGTGTTCCGGTTGGTCACGTTCACCGTGTTCACACTCGCGGTGCTGGCCGACGTGGCGCCCGGCCGGTTCTTCGGCGTGGCGGCGTGGGAGGCCGTGGGTGCGCTGGCCACTGCCGCCGGCCTCTGGTGGGACTCCCGACGCAGTGCGGAAACCTCGCCGGAGCGGTCGCCCGCCGATGCGGTTCACTGAGCCGCCGGTCCAGTTGGGTATTTTCGAAACCGTGACCGACACCCCGCCCGGCGCCCTGCCGACGCCCATCGTGCCTGGTCTGACTGATTTGCAGGTCTTTGCCCGGGGAGGCTACGCGACCGTCTACCGGGCCACCCAGATCTCGGTGGACCGCGAGGTCGCGGTCAAGGTCGAGAACCGCACCCTGGCCAGTGACCGGGACCAGGCCCGCTTCCTGCGCGAGGCGCGGGCAGCCGGTCGGATGTCGTCGCACCCGCACGTGGTGGATCTCTTCGACGTCGGGGTCACCATCGACCAGCACCCCTACCTGATCATGGAACTCTGCGACGGGTCGTACGCCGAACGGATGCGTACCTCGCCGCTGGGCGCCGCCGAGGCGCGGGACCTCGGCATCAAGATCGCGGACGCGCTCGCCCACTCGCACGCGGCTGGGGTGCTGCACCGCGACGTCAAGCCGGCCAACATCCTCTACTCGCACTTCAACTCGGCCGTCCTGGCCGACTTCGGGCTGGCCGTGGTCGCCGAGATGCGCGACGCCACGGTCGCCCTGGAGGTGCTCACCCCGGCGTACGCCCCGCCGGAGATGTTCAGCCACAGCCCGCCCTCACCTGCGGTGGACGTCTACGCGCTCTGCGCCACCCTCTACGCGGTGATGCACGGCCGTCCGCCCCGCTGGCAGACCGAACGCAACCCGAGCCTGGTCACCGTGCTGGAGATGTTCCACCAGCCGATTCCCGGCATCCCCGGCATCCCGGAGGAGCTGGTCGACGTGCTCCGCGCCGGGATGGCCAACGACCCGGCGGACCGCCCCTCCGTCGTTCAGTTGCACGACATGCTGGTCGGCCTGCAACTGGAGGGTTCCGGCCCGCCGAGCCCGCCGATCGGCCTGCTCGGCGGCGGATTCCAGGGCGGTCCGCGGAGCACGGGTACGGCACCCGACGCCGGGGCCACCGGCACCTCCACCGAGCGCAGCCGGGGACGGCGCTGGTTCCTGGGCGCCACCGGCGTGGTCGCGCTGGCCGCCTCGGCGGGGGTCGGCGCCTGGGCGGCCGGTGGATTCCCGCCCGGCCAGCCCACCGTGCCGAACCGGCCCATCACGACCGGGGTGCACCGTCCGGGCTGCGCCACCCTGCCCGAGGTGCTGCCGGAGGGCGCCCGGTGCGCGGAGGAGTTGGAGTGCTTCGGCCCGGTGCAGGTACGCGCCCAGCGGGCCGAGGCCGACCAGGTGTCGTGCGACACCCGGCACACCTGGGAGAGCTACGCCGAGGGGGAGTTGCCCCGCGCGCTGTTCGACGCCGACCACGACGAGATCGTGACGGACCCGGGCGTTCGCAAGGTCTGCAACACGGAGACGTTCCGGCTGGTCAGCGGCATGGACAAGCCCACCGGGTGGAACCTGGAGGTGCTGCCGCCAGCCGACGCGCAGACCGACGCCACCTACCGCTGCCTGGCCGGGCGGGGTCTGGACGGGCTTGCGTCGCCCACGATCACCGGCGGCTGAGCGCGAGGTCAGTGGCTCGCGTCGCGGCGGTAGCGGTCCCGCATCGCCCGGACTGCCTCCCGGTCGCCCAACGTCTCCAGGGTGTCCGCGTCGATGCCGGGTGCGTGGGCCATCGGGTGGACCGGCGGGGCCGGAGGCGGGGTGTCGACCGGGCGGGCCTGCCGGGCGGCGGTGACCGCCACTCCGCTGACGATGGCGAGCAGCACGCAGCCCAGGGCCATCGCGACTCCCAGCAGATCCTGCCGGGGCCCGACGATCAGTGTCACCAACAGCCACAGCGATCCGAGTGCGGCGACCACCGCCACGGTGCGCGCGTCAGGTCCGGGGATGCGTCTCACGCGTCCAGAATGTCGGAGATTGCCGATCTGTCAACAGCAGATGGTCGAGCGCCTGCGTAACACCTGATAACTCCAGCTTACGGGATTCGGGAATCGTGACATCGGCGCCTGCATTGTCGGACATGTTGCTGTTCATTGGACCGCATCCATCGTTCGACGTCTCTAGAGTGGCGGAGGTCGAGTCCGACTCGACCTGTCCCGTATCCCACCGGAAGGCGTCCACATGCCACGACCAATCCGGAACCTCGCCGCCGCAGGGCTCGTCGGCGCGCTGCTCGCCGGAGCGGCGGTCGTACCCGCCAGTGCCGCACCCGCCACGATCGGTGCGGGCATCGTCACCGTCGCCCACCGCACCAGCCTGCTGGAGCGGCTGCGGGTCGACCGCGTGCCCACGCCCAGGCTGGACTGGTACGAGTGCTACGACTACGCCGAGTGCGCCACTGTCGACCTGCCGTTGGACTACGACCAGCCGAAGGGTGACACGACCGAGATCGCGGTCCTGCGGGTCAAGGCGCGGGACCAGAAGCGCAAGATCGGCAGCCTCTTCGTGAACCCCGGCGGCCCGGGCGGTTCGAGCACCAGCTTCGCCCTCGCCGCGCCGTACGTCTTCGGTGACGACGTGCTCGACCGGTTCGACATCGTCGGCGTCGACCCGCGTGGAGTGGGCGCCAGCGAGCAGCTCCGGTGCTTCCGGTCGGTCAAGGACCAGGCCCGGGCGTACGAGGGGGCGAACGTCGCCTTCCCGTACACGAAGGCCGAGGAGAAGGCGTACGTCGCCGCCGCGATCAGGATCGGCAAGGGCTGCTCGACCACCGGCAAGCCGCTCAGCGGCGCGATGTCGACCGCCGAGGTCGCCCGCGACATGGACGTGCTGCGGCGGGCGGTCGGCGACCGGAAGCTGTCCTACGTCGGCTTCAGCTACGGCAGTGTGCTGGGGCAGTACTACGCGAACATGTTCCCGGACCGGGTGCGGGCCGTCGCGATCGACGGTGTGCTCGACCCGACGGCGTGGTTCGGCGCCGGTGCCTCCGGGAACCTGGGCCAGGAGGACCGGATGCGCAGTGCGCAGGGCGCGCACCTGGCGCTCCGCGAGATCCTCACGCGCTGCAAGACCGCCGGTGTGGACGCCTGCCCGCTGGCCTCCGGTGACCCGGCCGCCCTGTTCGAGCTGGTGGCGAAGCGACTCAAGGCCAAGCCGTTGGTGCTGGAGGATCCGGACCTGGGCGAGTACACCTTCACCTACGCCGACTTCGTCGCCTTCATCGCGAGCTCCCTCTACGGCCCGTACGGGTACATGGACGTCGCCTACCTCACCCAGGAACTGCTGGTCCTGACCGACCCGTCGGCGACGAACGCGTCACGTACGCAGGCACGTACCTCGCTGCTGCGACGGGCCGAGAAGGCTCGGGAGTCGGCCCGCGCCTACGACTTCCCGTACGAGAACGGGCTGGAGACCTTCCTCGGGGTGGACTGCACCGACGCCAACCACCCGAAGGACGCCGCCTCCTGGGCGGCTCGGGCCGCCAAGGCCGACAAGCGCGACCCGTACTTCGGTCGGTACTGGACCTGGCTCACCGCCCCCTGTGCCCGGGACACCTGGACGGTGCGCGACGAGGACCGCTTCACCGGTCCGTTCGACCGGCGGACCGCCAACCCGGTCCTGGTCGTCGGCAACTACTGGGACCCGGCCACCAACTACAACGGTGCCGTCGCCTCCGCGAGGCTGCTGCCGAACAGCCGCCTGCTGTCCAGCGACAACTGGGGCCACACCGCGTACGGCTCGTCGGCCTGCGCGACCGGCGCCATCGACGCGTACCTGCTGCGGCTCACGCTGCCGAAGAAGGGCACCGTCTGCCACGGTGACATCCAGCCGTTCGAGGAGCTGCCGGAGTCGGCGGCCTCCGTCCGGGTCGACATCTCCAAGGAGGACCTGGCGGCCAGGGGCGCGCCGCGCCGCGGTGAGCCGAAGCAACTCCCGCCGGTGGTCGTGCCGATGCCGGCCCTCGGCGCGCCGACGGCGCGCTGAGGTCGCGACACACCTTCCGGGGTGCGGCGGGCAGTCGGATGCCCGCCGCACCCCGGTGCGTTTCGCGGCGGCGTCGACTGGCAGACACTCGCTACTTTCGGTGGCATGACAACTTCGGAAGGTAGTGAGGTGATCCATGGTCGGACGGTTCTCCACCACCCGGTTCCGCTCGGTCGCCACCACCCTCGCGGTCGCCCTGACGCTGTTCCTGGGTGCGGCGGCCGGTTGTGACAGCCAGCAGGAGCCGGAACTGCCCTCGGTGCAGGAGAAGCTCCGCGAGTCCCACATCTGGGAGCAGAACGTGCTGCGGATCGGAGTGGCGACCAACGAGCCGCTGATGGGCGACGTCCGCGACGGCGGGCACGTCGGCTTCGACGTCGAGATCGCCCGCTACGTCGCCGCCTCGCTCGGCTTCGAGGGCGACCAGCGGATCGAGTTCGTGTCGGTCTCCACCGAGGACCGGATCCCCGCCCTCCAGGGCGGCATGGTCGACCTGGTGGTGTCCAGCTTCTCCATCACCGAGGAGCGCAAGAAGGAGGTCAGCTTCGCCGGGCCGTACCTGGTGACCACGCAGGAGGTGCTGGTCCCGAGCCGACACCGGGACACCATCCGGACCATCGAGGACCTGCGGAACCCGGAGTTCCAGATCTGCACCAGCGGTGGCTCCACCACCGAGGCGGAGCTGGAACAGCACCAGGTGCGCGCGGTGGTGGTGAAGGACGTCGGCGACTGCGTCGAGGGCATCCTGGACGGCCGGTACGACGCGGTCAGCTCGGACGAGACGATCCTCGCCGGTTTCGTCGCCCGGTATCCGACCGAGTTCGAGATCGTGGACATGCCCTTCGGCACCAGCGAACTGCTCGGCATCGGCGTGCCCATCGGCGACCCCGCGTTGCGCGACCTGGTGGCGTACTTCCTCGACAAGAGCTACCGGCAGGGACGCAACGGGGAGATCAGCCCGTGGCAGGTCGCGTACAACCGGACGCTGGGCCCGTGGCTGCGGACGGAGAAGCGGCAACCACAACCGCTCGACGTACCCCGACTGGTCGACTTCGACGACAAGGTGCCGGGGCGATGAGCACGCCGGCGGCGACCACCGGCAACGCCCCGGACGCCGACCGGCCGGTGCCGTACCAGGTGACGCCCTCCGTCCCGGCGGATCCGCCGGTGGACGACCGCGCCATGCCGGACGGTCTCGCCAAGTCGAGTGGGCGCGCGGAGGTCGGCGTGGACCGGAGCGAGCGCCGGGCCCGGGCCAGCCAGTCGTTCTGGACGGCGGTGGTCGGCGTACCGGCGGTCTTCTCGGTGCTCCGGCTCGGCGTCGAGGCCGGCGGCGAGTTGCAGACGACGCTGCTGCTGGTGGCCAACGTGGGGCCGGTCAACATGCTGGCCGGCTTCCTCACCACGGCGGCCCGCCTGCTCTGCACCGCGCTGGTGGCGGTGTTCGCGCTCGGCGGGGTGCTCGCGGCCAGCCGGGAGGCCACCGCCCGCCGCTCGCTCTTCGCCCGCTGGATGGACGTCACACCGAGCTGGTTCATCGCGGCGAGCTTCCTGATGGCCCTGGTCACCTGGCCGCTGCTGTACCTGCCGCTGCTGCTGCCGACCCTGGCGGCGGCGTTCGGGCTCGCGCCGGTCCGCCTGCACGAGCGTCCGGCGGTCCGCGCGCTGACGATCACGGCGGCGTACGCGGGCTATCTGTGGTTGCTCGTCCCCACCTTGCGCGACGCGTGGCGGCAGGCCGAACCGCTGCCGATCGTGCTGCTGGTGGTGCCGCCGTTGCTGGCGCTCTTCGTCGCCGGGCCGCTGCCCCGGGTGGTGCTGCGGGCCTTCGCCCCACTGAGTCAGGCCGCCGTGCTGGTGGTGCTGGTCTGGGCGGCGTTGCCCGTGATCAGCACACCGGTGCTGCCGCTCACCGTGACCACCGTCGGAGCCACCCCCGAGGTCACCGAGGAGATCCGGGGGCACGTGGTGACCACCGACGATGTGCACATGGTGATCCTCCAGGAGCGGGGCGGCGTCCGGTACGTGCCCGTCGACTTCGTACGCGAACAGGTGCTCTGCCCCGCCGAGGAGGAACTGCCCCGCTACCGGCTGTGGATCCACGACTTCCACGTCGAGGACTCGCTGCTGGAAGGGCTGGGCCGACGGGTACGCCCGGTGCACCGGGTGGACGCGGCCTGTCGGTGAGCGCCCGACTCAGTACGACTTGTCCTGGCCGAGCACGTGCTGCGCGACGAAGTTGAGGATCATCTCGCGGCTGACCGGGGCGATGCGACCGGCCCGTACCGCCCCGAGCAGCGTGGCCACCCCGTACTCGGTGGTCATGCCGGCACCGCCGAGCGCCTGCACGGCGGTGTCGACCGCGAGCGCGGCGGCCTCGCCGGAGGCGTACTTGGCCATGTTGGCGGAGATGCCGGCCTCCAGGTCTCGGCCCGCGTCGTAGAGCGCCGCCGCCTTCTGGATCATCAACCGGGCCAGCTCCACCTGGACCGCCGCGTGTGCCAGGGGATGGGACACGCCCTGGTGCGTACCGATGGTGCGACCACCCCAGACCGTGCGGGTGGCGGTGTACTCCGAGGCGCGCTCGATGGCGTACCGGCCGGTGCCGGCGCCCATCGCGGCGACGGTGATGCGTTCCGGGTTGAGCCCGGAGAACAACGCCGGCAGTCCGGCGTCGAGCGACCCGCCGACCAACGCGTCGGCGGGCAGCCGGACCTCGTCCAGATAGAGCAGGAACTGGTTCTCCGGGGAGAGGATCTCCATGTCCAGCTTGGACCAGGTCACGCCGGGGGCGTCGGTCGGCACGATGAACAGGGCCGGCTTCAACCGCTGCCCGGCACCGTCGGTGGCGGTGTCGTCCCCGGCCCGGGCCACCACGAGGACGTGCCCGGCCTCGTCGACGCCCGAGATGTAGCACTTGCGGCCGGAGAGGACCCAGTCGTCGCCGTCGCGGCGGGCGACGGTGCCGAGGCGGTGGAAGTTCGATCCGGCCTCCGGCTCGGTGATCGCGAACACGATCTTCCGGGAGCCGTCGGCCAGGCCGGGTAGGTGGTGTTTGCGCTGGTCCTCGGTGCCGTGCCGGGCGATGACCGTGGCCGCGATGGCGGGGGAGACCACCAGCAGCAGCAACGGGCAGCCGGTGGCGGCCAACTCCTCGCAGACGATGGCCAGGTCGGTGATGCCGCCGCCCCCGCCGCCGTACTCGGTGGGGATGTTGACGCCGAGGTAGCCGAGCTGTCCGGCCTCGTGCCACAGCTCGTCGGTGTGCTCGCCGGCCTTTGCCTTCGCCACGAAGTAGCGGTGCCCGTACCGCCGACCGAGCGACCGGACGGCGTCGCGGAGCTGCTCCTGCTCCGGGCTGAGGTCGAAGTTCATGACGATGCCTCCTCGATGGGGGTGACCACGGCCAGCACCGCACCCGTCTCGACCTGACCGCCGGCCGGGACCGGAAGCTCGGTGACCACGCCGTCGGTCGGGGCGAGCACGGGGTGTTCCAGCTTCATCGCTTCCAGGGTCAGCAGCAGGTCACCGGCGGCGACCCGCCGTCCGACCTCGACGTGCACCCGGGCCACCGCCCCGGGCAGCGGAGCGAGCAGCGACCCGGCGGCCAGCTCCGCGCCGGGTGCCGGGAAGCGCGGCAGCTCGGTCAGGCCCGCCGCACCGTCCGGGCCGTCCACGAAGAACACCGCGCCGGTCAGGTGCACCCGGTACGCCCGGCGCACCCCGTCGACGTCGAACACCACCCGGTCCGGGCCTGCCCCGACCAGCGTGACCTCCGGCGCACTGCTCTCCGGTGACCCGGTCTCCGACGACGTGGACCACTCGGCGAGCGAGCCGTCCCGGTCCAGCCGGTACCGCACCTCGACCTCCCCGTCCGGGCCGGTGAACCGGGCGACCTGCGGAAAGGCGGGTACGTTGCGCCATCCCGAGGGCAGTCCGGCCAGCACCGGTGCGGCGGCGCGACGCGCCGCCGCCGAGGCCAGCGCGGCGGCGAGCGCGACCAGCGGCACCTCGCCGGGCGGCAGCAGCGGGGCGAAGACCTCGGGATGCCGCTCCAGGAACCCGGTGTCGACCGCCATCGCGCCGAACTCCCGACTGCGCAGCACCCGCACCAGCAGGTCCCGGTTGGTGGTCACCCCGTGCAGTTCGGCGCGGGCCAGCGCGGCGGCCAGCGTACGGGCGGCCTCGGCACGGGTGGGCGCCCAGGCGACCAACTTGGCCAGCATCGAGTCGTAGTGCACCTGCACCGCCGAGCCGTTCCGCACCCCGGAGTCGAGCCGCACCCCACGCGTCGGAGCGAACTCGCCGACCACCCCGGGGATCGCGAACCGGTGCAGGGTGCCGGTGACCGGCAGGAAACCCTGGGCCGGGTCCTCGGCGCAGAGCCGCACCTCGATCGCGTGGCCCTCGACCGGCGGCGTCACCGCCAGCGGCAGCGGCTCGCCCTCGGCCACCAGCAGTTGCAGCCGGACCAGGTCCAGTCCGGTGACCGCCTCGGTCACCGGGTGCTCCACCTGGAGACGGGTGTTCATCTCCAGGAAGTGGAAGTCGCCGTCCGGGGCGAGCAGGAACTCCACCGTGCCCGCGCCGACGTAGTCGACGGCCCGGCCCGCAGCCACCGCCGCCGCGTGCAGCCGGTCCCGCAGCTCCGGGGCGAGCACCGCCGGAGCCTCCTCGACGATCTTCTGGTGCCGCCGCTGGATCGAACAGTCCCGTTCGCCGAGCGCCAGCACGGTGCCGTGCCGGTCGCCGACGATCTGCACCTCGACGTGGCGACCCCGCTCGACGTACCGCTCGATGAAGACCGTGCCGTCGCCGAACGCCGACGCCGCCTCGCGGCCCGCGCTCGCCACCGCCTCGGCGAGACCGTCGGCGTCCCGGACGACCCGCATGCCGCGCCCGCCACCACCGGCGGACGCCTTCACCAGCACCGGAAAGTCGGTGACCTGGTCCGGGTCGGTCCAGGTGGACAGCATCGGCACGCCCGCCTCGGCGAGCAACGCCTTGGCGGCGAGCTTGTCACCCATCGCCGCGATCGCCTTCGCCGAGGGGCCGATCCAGGTCAGCCCGGCGTCGGTCACCGCTGCCGCGACGTCGGCGTTCTCGGCGAGGAAGCCGTAGCCCGGGTGGACGGCGTCCGCGCCGGACCGGCGGGCCGCCGCCAGGATCAGGTCGATCCGCAGGTACGTCTCGGCGGGCGTGTTCCCCGGCAGGCGTACCGCCCGGTCGGCCTCGCCGACGAAGGGCGCGTCGGCGTCCGCGTCGGAGTGCACCGCGACCGTCTCCACGCCGAGCAGCCGACAGGTGGCGATGATCCGGCGGGCGATCTCGCCCCGGTTGGCGACCAGAAGCCTGGTGATCATGGCAGCAGAGCCTTTCTCGCGCTCATCGGGCCGGCCTTTCGTTCGCGACTGCGGGACTCCGCTGCGCTGCGTTCCTCGCGCTCACGGGTGTCACATCCGGAACACGCCGAAACCGGCGGCACCGCGCACCGGTGCGTTGTGCACTGCCGACAGGCAGAGCCCGAGGACGGTACGGGTGTCCCGAGGGTCGATCACCCCGTCGTCGTAGAGCCGCCCGGAGAGGAACAGCGCGCCGGACTGGGACTCGATCTGCTGCTCGACCATCATCCGCATGGCGGCGTCGGAGTCCTCGTCGAACTCACGTCCCCGAGCGGCGGCGGCCTGCCGGGCCACGATGGACAGCACCCCGGCCAACTGGGCCGGACCCATCACCGCAGACTTCGCGTTCGGCCAGGTGAACAGGAACCTCGGCTCGTACGCCCGGCCGCACATGCCGTAGTTCCCGGCCCCGTACGAGGCGCCCAGGTTGACCGTCAGGTGCGGCACCGTCGAGTTCGACACCGCGTTGATCATGAGCGCGCCGTGCTTGATGATGCCGCGCTGCTCGTACTCGGTGCCGACCATGTAGCCGGTGGTGTTCTGTAGGAAGATCAGCGGGGTGTCGGCGGCGTTGGCGAGCTGGATGAACTGCGTCGCCTTCTGCGCCTCCTCGCTGAACAGCACCCCCCGGGCGTTCGCCAGGATGCCGACCGGGTACCCGTGCAGTTCACCCCACCCGGTGACCAGAGCCGTGCCGTACGCCGGCTTGAACTCGTCGAACTCGCTGCCGTCGAGCAACCGGGCGAGCACCTCGCGCGGATCGAACGGCACCTTGAGATCGGCGCTGACGATGCCGAGCAACTCCTCCGGATCGTGCCGGGGCGGACGCGGATTCGCGGTACGCGGCCCCGGCCCCTGCTTGCGCCAGTTCAACCGGCGGACACACTGCCGGGCCAGCCGGATGCCGTCCCGCTCGTCGGCGGCGAGGAAGTCGGCCAGACCGCTACGGGTGGCGTGCATCGCCGCACCACCCAGCGACTCGTCGTCGGCGTCCTCCCCGGTGGCCATCTTCACCAGCGGCGGCCCGGCCAGGTAGACCTGCGAACGCTCCCGGATCATGATGGTGAAGTCCGACATCCCGGGCACGTACGCGCCACCGGCGGTGGCGTTGCCGAAGACCACGCTGACCGTGGGGATCTTCTCGGCCGAGAGCCGGGTCAGGTCACGGAACACCCGCCCGCCCGGAATGAAGATCTCCGCCTGGGTGGGCAGGTCCGCGCCGGCCGACTCGACCAGGTTCACCATCGGCAGCCGGTTGGCCAGGGCGATCTCCCCGGCCCGCCGGGTCTTCGCCAGCGACCACGGGTTCACCGCACCGCCGCGTACGGTCGGGTCGTTTGCCACGATCAGGCACTCGACGCCCTCGACCACCCCGATCCCGGTCACCACGCTGGCCCCGACCGGGAAGTCCGTGCCGTACGCGGCCACCGGCGACAACTCCAGGAACGGGCTGTCCCGATCCAGCAGCAGCTCGATGCGCTCGCGGGGGAGCAGCTTGCCGCGCGCGTGGTGCCGGGTCACGTACTTCTCGCCGCCACCGGCCCGTGCCTGGTCGAGCGCGGCGTCCAGCTCGGCGATCCGGTCCCGCAACGCCTCCCGGTTGGCCCGGTGGATCGGCGAGGTGAGGTCAACCGTGCTCTCCAACGTGGTCATAGGCCGATGCCCTTCGCGACGATCTCGTTCATGATCTCGGTGGTGCCGCCGCCGATGCCGAGGATCCGGGCGTCCCGGTAGTGCCGCTCCACCTCGGCGTCGCGCAGGTAGCCGAAGCCGCCATGCAGTTGCAGGGCCTGGTCGACCACCCAGTCGCTCGCCGCCACGGCCACGTTCTTGGCCATCGCCACCTCGGTCACCACCGGCTCCCCGGCGACGACCCGGGCGGCCACCTCGTGCACGTACGCCCGGGCGGCCTCGGCGCGGGTGTGCATCTCGGCCAGCCGGTGCCGGACCACCTGTCGACCGACCAGCGGACGACCGAACGTGGACCGGTCCCGGCACCAGCGCACGCTCAACTCCACGCAGCGCTGCGCGATCGCGTACGCCTGCGTGGCCAGGGAGAGCCGCTCGGCGGCGAAGTGCTGCATGATCGCGAGGAAGGCGGTGCCCTCCTCGCCGATCCGGTTCCCCACCGGGACGCGTACGTCGACGAAGGAGAGTTCGGCGGTGTCCGAGCAGTGCCAGCCGAGCTTCTCCAGCCGTCGCCCGACGGTGAACCCGGGCATGCCCTTCTCGATCACCAGCAGGCTCAACTCGCCGTTGCCCGGTGGGCCGGTCCGCACCGCCGTGGTCACGAAGTCCGCCCGCACACCGCTGGTGATGTACGTCTTCGCGCCGTTGACCACGTAGTGCTCGCCGTCGCGGCGGGCGTGGGTGCGGATCCCGGCGACGTCGGAGCCGGTCTCCGGCTCGGTGACGGCGAGCGCACCGATCGTCGTACCGGCGAGCGTCGGCCGGACGTACCGGTCGACCAGGTCGTCAGCGGCCGGCGGGCGCTCGGCCGGCGGACCGGCCGCGCCCGGGAGGGTGCCGCCGAGCCGGCCGCCGGCCGCCGCGACCATGTGCGGCACCGCGATGCCGTGCGTGAACAGGGCCGCGACCAGCCCCGAGGATCCGCCGGAGCGGATGATCTCCTCGGTGACGACGATCGAGTCGAGCAGGTCGCCGCCGCTGCCGCCGACCGACTCGGGGAACCCGATGCCGAGCAGCCCGGTCCGCGCGGCGGCGACGTGCAACGTGCGCGGCACCTCACCGGCCTTCTCCCAGTCGGCCAGGTGCGGCAGCACCTCCCGGGTCACGAAGGTCCGGGTCATCTCGCGCAACTGACGCCGCTCCGGCGTGTCCACGATGGTCACGCCTGCGGCCCCCCGACCGACGCCGACCCGGTGGCCGAGGCCGACCCGGTGGGCGAGGCCGGTCCGGTGGGCGAGGCCGGTCCGGTGGGCAGCTCCGCCGGTAGGTCGACCACCCGGGCACGGAGCAGCTCACCGAGCGCCTTGGCCTGCGGGTCGAACCGGGTCGAGCCGGCCACACCGGGTCCGAGCAGCCCTTCGATCACGAAGTTGACGGCGCGCAGGTTCGGCAGCTCGTACCGCCGGACGGTCAGCGGGGCGGTCTCCGGCAGCAGTTCGGCCAGCCGGGCCACGGTCAGCCAACCGCGCAGCCACGCCCAGGTCGCGTCGGTACGCGCCCACACGCCGAGGTTCGCGTCACCGCCCTTGTCGCCCGAACGCGCCCCGACCAACTCCCCGAGCGCCCCCCGCCGCACCGCTCCACTCGGATGAAAGGAAGGGCCCCCTGCTATCGCCTGGTGTATAGCAGGGGACCCTTCCTTACATCGCAGCGGCGGTGGGGCGATCTGCCGGCGGGTGCCGTCGGGCAGTACGGCGACGTGGGTGACCGCGTCCTGCGACACCGCATCGGTGGTGCAGACGCCGTACGGGGTGGCGTCGCCGGGCAGCGTGGTCAGCGTGCAGCCGGGGTACGAGGCCAGCGCCAACTCCACCGCCGCCGCCGAGAAGGCCCGCCCGGCCCGCGTCCGGTCGACGTCCCGCAGGTGTACGTGCAGCAGTGCGCTCGCCACCTCGGTGTCGGTCGCGTCCGGGTGGTCGGTACGGGCCAACCGGAACTCCAGCCCGTCGGTGCCGACCGCCACTTCCAGTTGCGCCCGGACCAGGGCCGCCTTCGCCTCGATGTCCAGCCCGCAGAGCACGAACGTCATCGAGTTGCGGAAACCGCCGAGGTTGTTGACGCCCACCTTCAGCGTCTCCGGCGGTGGCGTGCCCCGGACGCCGGAGACGCGTACCCGGTCCGGCCCGTCCTGGCGCAGCTCGATCGTGTCGAGCCGGGTTACCACGTCCGGTCCGAGGTACTCGGGTCCACCGATCTCGTAGAGCAGTTGCGCGGTGACCGTCTCGACGGTGACCGCGCCACCGGTGTCGGGATGCTTGGTGAGCACCGACGAGCCGTCGCGACGCAGCTCGGCGACGGGAAAGCCGGGCCGGTGACCGCCGTCGGGCAGCTCGGTGAAGAAGCTGTAGTTGCCGCCGGTTACCTGCGCCCCGCACTCGACCAGGTGCCCGGCCACGGTGGCGCCGGCCAGCGCGTCCAGGTCGTCGTGCGTCCAGCCGAAGTGGGCCACGGCCGGGCCGACCACCAGGGCGGCGTCGGTGACCCGACCGGTGACCACCACGTCCGCCCCGGCGTCGAGGCAGGCGGCGATACCGAACGCCCCGAGGTACGCGTTCGCGGTGAGCGCGTCCGGGCGGGCCAGCGCGTCGCCCTCGACGTACCCGACCCGCACGGGCAGCCCGAGCCGGTCGGCGAGGGAGCGGATCGCGGCGGCCAACCCGGCCGGGTGGAGTCCGCCGGCGTTGGTGACCAGCCTGACCCGGCGGTCCATCGCGGTGCCGAGGCAGCCTTCGAGCTGTCGCAGGAACGTCCTGGCGTACCCCAGGTCGGGGTCACGCATCCGGTCCCGGCCGAGGATCAGCATGGTCAACTCGGCCAGGTAGTCGCCGGTCAGCACGTCCAGCTCGCCGCCGTCGAGCATCTCCCGCCAGGCGGAGAACCGGTCGCCGTAGAAGCCGGACGCGTTGCCGACCCGCAGCACGTCGGCGCGGGGCCGCCGGTCGGCCGCGCTCACGCGGCGGCTCCGGCCTGGTCGCCCCCCGGCGACCGGGGCGTGGGGGCGGGACCGGGTGGGCCGGCGAACGCCTGTGCCACGTCCAGCCACGCGTCGGCGACCGGCCCGTCGGCGACCAGGGCGGTGTCGGCGCGGTGCCGCCGCCGGGTCACCAGCAGGCAGAAGTCGTGCGCCGGGCCGGTGACCCGGTCGGTCGCGTCGGGCGGACCGAAGGCCCAGGTCTCCCCGGCCGGTGCCCGCAGCTCGACCCGGACCGGCGCCGTCGGCACCGTCCGGCCGTGCGCGGCGAAGCTGTGCCCGACGGTACGGGAGCCCAGGTACGCGATGTGTCGCAGCCGGGCGGTGGCCGGCCGGGAGACGCCCAGCGCGTCAGCGACGTCCTCGCCGTGCGCCCAGGTCTCCATGATCCGGGCGGTGGCCATCGAGGCGGGCGACATCCGGGTGCCGTACCAGGGCAGTCGCTGCCCGGCCGGAGCGGCGGCGAGCGACGCCGCGAGCGTCCTGCGGCCGACCCGCCAGCGGCTCAGCAGCACCTCCGGCGGGGCGAGGAACGCCTCCGCGCCCGCGTCGACCAGGCGGGTCGGATCCGGGGCGGCGACGACCGAGGCGTGGAACGCGTCCGGATCGGTCGCGGCCAGGTGGGACACGTGGTCGGTCCAGGCCAGGTGAGCGATCTGGTGGGCGACCGTCCAGCCCGCCGCCGGAGTCGGCCGTTCCCACTCCGCCTCGGGCAGGGGCGCGACGAGCACGTCGAGCTGCGCGGACTCGGCGGCCAGGTCGGTGAGCAGGACGGCCAGGTCGACCATGGTGCCTCCGGTGGGGGATCAGTCCCGCTCGTCTTCCGGCCGGTGGTCGGCGGGCGTGAGCAGGGCGGTGAACTGGTGTTTCCAGGCGTGCAGCAGGGCGGCCCGGCGGGCCGAGTCGTCACTGAGCAGGTTGGCCACGCCGAGCCCCCGGAGCAGGTCGAGGGTGGCCTGCACCGCTTCGCGTACGCCCGGTCGTCGCTCGTCGACGCCGAGCAGTTCGACGGTCAGTCGGTGCATCTCCCGCCCGACCCGGGTCTCCAGCGGCAGCAGCGCGGCTCGCAGTTCGGCGTCGGTGCGGGCGGCCACCCAGAGTTCGAGGGCGGCCACGAAGAGCGGCCCGGTGAAGGCGGCGGCGAGCAGGTCGACCACCCGGTCCAGCCGACGGGGGCCGGCCGGCAGCGCCTCCGCCTCGGCCCGCAGCTCCGCCGCCCGGCGTTCGGTCAGGTGTGCCACGGCGGCGGTGACCAGGGCGGCTCTGGTCGGGTAGTGGTGCAGTTGGGCGCCTCGGGAGACCCCGGCCCGGGCCGCCACCACCGTGGTCGTCGTGCCGGACCAGCCGTGCTCGACCAGGCACTCGACGGTCGCCTCCAGCAGCCGGGCCCGGGTGGCACGGCTGCGCTGCTGTTGAGGGACGCGGGTCGATGCGGTGGGCACGGGCACAGCCTGCCGTCCGCAAAACAAACAGTCAAGACTGACTTTTTCACCGCGCGGTGTGCCCCGGTATACGGTCAACGGAGGCGATCCCGGACACGACACCGCCCGGCCGCAGGTGGGCGACCGGGCGGTGGAGGAAAGCGGGGGTCAGACCCGCGCGCGGCGGGCCAGACGCTCCGGGTCGAGGATGATGATGCTCTTGCCGTCCAGCCGGAGCCAGCCCCGCGAGGCGAAGTCGGCCAGCGCCTTGTTGACCGTCTCGCGGGAGGCGCCGACGAGCTGGGCGATCTCCTCCTGGGTCAGGTCGTGCGTCACGCGCAGCACGCCACCGTCGCGGGTGCCGAAGCGGCCGGCCATCTGGAGCAGGTTCTTGGCGACCCGGCCGGGCACGTCGGTGAAGATCAGGTCGGCCAGGGCGTCGTTGGTCCGGCGCAGCCGGCGGGCGAGCACGCGCAGCAACTGCTCGGCGATCTCCGGCCGGTTGTTCAGCCACGGGCGCAGCGCCTGCTTGCGCAGCCGGGCCAGACGGCTGTCGGTCACCGCGGTGGCGGTCGCCGTACGCGGACCCGGATCGAACAGCGACAGCTCGCCGACCATGTCCGACGGGCCCATCACCGCGATCAGGTTCTGCCGGCCGTCCGCAGCCCGCCGCCCGACCTTGATCTTGCCGGACAGCAGGATGTAGAGACTGTCGCCGGGCTCGCCCTCGTTGAACACGACCTCGCCCTTGCGGACCTCGATCGTCTCCATCTCCTTGGCGAGCGCCTCGGCAGCCTCCGGGTCGACTCCCTGGAAGATCCCGCTGCGGGCCAGTACCTCGTCCATCGCGCACCTCCGGTTGCGCGTGCCGTCTGTCGGCTGGGTCGCCGTCCGCTGATCCCTCGCGCGCCGACCAGTCTAGGCGCACGTGAGCAGGAATCAGAGGTGCACCCCTGGAATCTTGATCGTTGGGCGTAACCTTCCCGTGTCGGTCGCCCGGTACCATCGCTCGCCCGCGCGGGCCGGCGACGACCGGCGAGGTCGCCGGTCGTAGGGTCACGGCGTGCTGAACGAGCCCCAGGTGACCACCCGTCACGAGGACGGAAGGGACATTCCGCTCCTCGTGTGGCGTGCCGTGCGGCCGTTACGGGCGGTCGGCACCGGCCCGCTCGGCGGCGGGCTCGGCCTACGAAGGTGGGTGCTGAACGCGACCGTGCCGATGTCGTACGACCGGGACGACCCCGCCGAGCACCTGGCCGGCATGGCCCGGCGGCTCGGCCTCGACGGAGCCGGGGTGGGCCTGCTGACCGGCGTCGACGTGACCGAGGTGATCGCCCGGACCGACACCGGCGTGCAGGTCTGGGCCACGGTGGGCCTGGGCACGCCGGTGCCCGCGGCGGCGCCCGACGTGGCGGCCCCCGCACAACGGGTCGGCACCGTCAACATCGTGGTGTACGTGCCGGCCCGGCTCGGCGACGCGGCTCTGGTCAACGCGGTGGCCACGGCGACCGAGGCGAAGGCGCAGGCGATCGCCGACCTCGGCCTGCCCGGCACCGGCACCCCGACGGACGCGGTCACCGTGCTCTGCCCGCCGGACGGGCCGGTCAGTGCGTACGGCGGCCCGCGCTCGACCTGGGGAGCCCCGCTGGCCCGCGCGGTGCACGCCGCGGTGTCGGCGGTCGGCGCCGACACCGTCGTCCCATGGTCGGATCGGCTCCGGGGCTGAATCCTCCACCCGATCGGCCGTCGTCGTGGTGTTTCCCGCCCGGTAGGGTCGCCCCCGATGTATGCTCGCGCCCCCCTCGCGCGCAGACGCCGTGCCTCCGAGGCGTCGCGTCCGCGCCACCACGCCTTCTCCGCCTCACGTCCGTTCGGCCGTGCCTTCTCCGCCTCACGTCCGCTGGGCCGTGCCTTCTCCGCCTCACGTCCGCTGGGCCGTGCCTTCGGGGCGTCGCGTCCACGCCGCCGTTCCCTGGCCGCGCTCGGTGCGCTGCTCGCCGTGCTGCTGGTCGCCGGTTGTGCCGATCTCGGTCAGGAGCCGGTCTGGCAGCCGGGCGCGGGCGGCGGTGCCACCGGCGGGCCGGTCGAGTCGACCCCGCCCGAGGTCAAGACCATCTCCCTCTCCGCCACCGGCGACATCGTGATGGGCAACGCGCCCAACCGGCTGCCGCCGAACGGCGGGAAGGGCTTCTTCGACTCGGTCAAGAAGGCGATCTCCGCCGACGTGGCGATGGGCAACCTGGAAGAGCCGTTGACGGTGGACACCGGCACCGGCAAGTGCGGGGCCGACTCGACCCGGTGCTTCCAGTTCCGGGCGCCGCCGGAGTACGCCGCCCACCTCGCCGACGCCGGGTTCGACCTGCTCAACCAGGCCAACAACCACGGCTACGACTTCGGGCCAAAGGGGTACGAGAACACCCAGAAGGCGCTGGAGGAGCACGATCTGGCGCACACCGGCGCGCCCGACCAGATCACCGTGGTCGAGGCCGACGGCGTGAAGGTCGCGGTCGCCGGCTTCTCGTCGTACCGCTGGTCGAACAGCCTGATCGACATCCCTTCCGCGAAGAAGGTGATCGAGAAGGCCGCCACCATGGCCGACATCGTGGTGGTGCAGGTGCACATGGGGGCCGAGGGCTCGGAGATGACCCGCACCCGTCCGGGCACCGAGATGTTCCTCGGCGAGAACCGGGGCGACCCGATCAAGTTCTCCCGCGCGATGATCGACTCCGGCGCCGACCTGATCGTCGGCCACGGCCCGCACGTGCTGCGGGGCATGGAGTTCTACAAGGGCCGACTGATCGCGTACAGCCTGGGCAACTTCGCCGGTGGCGGCAACATGCTGAGCAACAACGGCCGCCTCGGCTGGGGCGGGGTGCTCAAGGTGACCCTCGAACCGGACGGCACCTGGTCCGGCGGGTCGTTCGTCTCGACGTACATGAACGGGATCGGCAAGCCGACCATGGACCCGGACGACCGGGGCCTCGGCCTGCTCCGGGACCTGACCAAGCTCGACTTCCCGGAGACCGGTGCCCGGTTCACCAAGGCGGGCAAGATCAGCCCGCCGGACGAGGGCTGATCACCGGCTCGCACGTGTGGGCCGACCGGAGCGTCGGCGCGGCGACGTAGGCTGGCCGTCGTGACCAGAAGCGCCACCGAGACCGACCTGGGTCGTACGCGTCGGGCGCGGCGGATCGGCCGCGTGCTGACCGAGACGCATCCCGACGCCCACTGTGAGCTGAACCACGGCAACGCGCTGGAGTTGGCCGTCGCCACCATCCTCTCGGCCCAGTGCACCGACAAGAAGGTCAACGAGGTCACGCCGAAGCTCTTCGCCCGCTACCCGGGCGCCGCCGACTACGCCGGGGCGAACCGGGACGAGATGGAGGAGATGATCCGGCCGACCGGCTTCTACCGCAACAAGACCACCTCGTTGATCCACCTCGGCCAGGCCCTCGTCGACCGGTACGACGGCCGGGTGCCGGGTCGGCTGGCCGACCTGGTGACCCTGCCCGGGATCGGCCGCAAGACCGCCAACGTCATCCTCGGCAACGCCTTCGACGTGCCCGGCATCACCGTCGACACGCACTTCCAGCGGCTGGTCCAGCGGTGGCGACTGACCACCGAGACCGATCCGGTCAAGATCGAGCACGCGATCGGGGCGATGTATCCGAAGCGCGACTGGACCATGCTGTCGCACCGGATCATCTTCCACGGCCGACGGGTCTGCCACGCCCGCAAGCCCGCCTGCGGCGCGTGCACGCTGGCGAAGCTCTGCCCGTCGTACGGCACCGGCCCGACCGAGGCAGCCGCCGCCGCGAAGCTGCTCAAGGGCCCCCGGGCCCGTGACCTGGCCGTCGCCGCCGGAGTCGACCCCGAGTTGGTGCCGGTGCAGGCGGTCCGGGCGGAGGCGCCGTGACCCGTCGACTGGCCCTGCTGGCCCTGCCACTGCTGCTGGTCGGCACCGTGGCGTGCACGCCGGAGGACGACCAGCCCTCCGCCGCCGGACCGGGGACGAGCACCAGCCGACCGTCCCCGTTCGAGGACTGTGCGGCCCTCGCGGCCGAGCCCGGCACCACCGGCGACGACGCCCCGCAGGGTGACCGGCTGCCCGAGCTGACCCTCACCTGCTTCACCGGCGGCGCACCGGTCGCCGTGCGTGACATCCCCGGACCGGCCCTGATCAACGTCTGGGCCTCCTGGTGTCAGCCCTGCCGTAAGGAACTGCCCGCCTTCCAGCGGCTCAGCGAGCAGACCCAGGGGCAACTACAGGTGATCGGGGTGAACACCCAGGACAGCCGCAGCGCCGCGCAGTCGATCGGCGAGGACTTCGGCGTACGGTTCCCGATGCTGTTCGACCAGGGCAAGGCGTTCCAACGCGCGCTGGAACGCAACGCGTTCCCGATGACGGTGTTCGTCGGCGCCGACGGGGGCGTCCGGCACATCGACACCTCGGGCGCGCTCGACGACGCCCGACTCGCCGACCTCGTTCAGCAGCACCTCGACATCGCGGTGCCGGCATGAGCGAGGTGCCCGCCGGCGTGAGCCCGGCCCGGGAGGCGGCCGGTGCGCCACGACCGGTGCCGGACTGGCTGGACCCGCTGCTGGTCCGGCTCGGCACCGCACACATGGAGGACTTCACCCAGGTCCGCACCCCGGAGCAGGGCGGCCGGGAGAGCGCCGTGCTCGTGCTGCTCGGTGAGGACGCCGAGACCGGGCCGGACGTACTGGTGCTCCAGCGGGCCGCCACGTTGCGTAACCACGCCGGTCAACCGGCGTTTCCCGGCGGTGCGGCCGACCCGGGTGACGCCGACGCCGCCGCCACCGCCCTGCGCGAGGCCAACGAGGAGGTCGGTCTCGACCCGGCGAGCGTCACCCTGCTCGCCGAGCTGCCGAGACTGTGGATCCCGGTCAGCGAGTTCGTGGTGACGCCGGTGCTCGCCTGGTGGCACGCGCCGCACCGGGTGCACCCCCGGGAACCGGCCGAGGTGGCGCACGTGGCCCGCCTGCCGGTCACCGAACTGGTCGACCCGGACAACCGGGTCCGGGTACGCCACTCCAGCGGCTGGGTCGGCCCCGCCTTCTCGGTCCGCGGCATGCTGGTCTGGGGCTTCACCGCCGGGGTGCTGGCCGCGCTGCTGGAGATGGGCGGCTGGAGCCGACCGTGGCCGCACGGACGGGTGATCGACCTGCCTCCGTCGGGTGCCTCGCCCGCCCCCTCGGCCGGCACCGACGAGGTGGACGAGAGCGCGATCCGCTGACCGCACGGTCACCTTGCGCAAGCGATCGTCATCCCGCGAGCCCTCGGCCCGTACGCTTGACCCGTGTCGGCCGTTGATCTCGTTCTGCTGTTACTCATGCTCGTCTTCGCGATCAGCGGATACCGGCAGGGGTTCGTCATCGGGGTGCTCTCGTTCTCCGGGTTCTTCCTCGGAGCTCTGATCGGGCTTCAGATCGGGCCGATGTTCGCCCGGCAGTTCGTCGACAGTGGCACCCGGGTGCTGATCTCGCTCGTCGCCATCTTCGGCCTGGCGGTGATCGGCCAGGCGCTCGCCGGATGGCTCGGCTCCCACCTACGCCGCACCATCGCCAGTGACGTGGGTCGACGGCTCGACGACATCGGCGGTGCCTTCGTCTCGCTCTTCGCGGTGCTCATGGTCGCCTGGCTGGTGGCGGTGCCGCTCGGCTCCTCCTCACTGCCGTGGCTCGCCGCCTCGGTCCGCAGCAGCGCGCTGCTCAACGTGGTCGACCAGGTGATGCCCGACCAGGCCCAGCAGCTCTCCACCGCGCTGCGGGACACCGTCGACACCAACGGCTTCCCGGACGTGTTCGACGGCCTGCGTCGTACCCAGGCCCGGCAGGTCGAGCCACCCGACCCGGCACTGGCCGGATCGCCGGTGGTGGCCAACGGCCAACAGTCGGTGGTCAAGGTGCTCGGCTCGGCGAAGAGCTGCTCCCGCCGCATCGAGGGCTCCGGCTTCGTGTACGCCGACGACCGGGTGATGACCAACGCGCACGTGGTCGCCGGCACCGACTCGGTCGCGGTGGAACTGCGTGGCGAGCGGTACGAGGGCACCGTCGTCGTCTACGACCCGAACCGCGACCTGGCCGTGCTGTACGTGCCCAACCTGCCCGGCCCGTCCATGCGGTTCGCCGCCGGCAACACCACCTCCGGCGCGGACGCCATCGTGCTCGGTTTCCCGTTGGACGGGCCGTACAACGCCCAGTCGGCGCGGATCCGCGAGGTCGACCGGATCACCGGCCCGGACATCTACTCCTCGGGGGACGTGACCCGGGAGATCTACACGATCCGGGCGCTGGTGCGCAGCGGCAACTCCGGCGGGCCACTGGTCTCCTCGAACGGCCTGGTACTCGGAGTGATCTTCGCGGCGGCTGCGTACGACCCGAACACCGGCTTCGCGGTGACCGCCGCCGAGGCCCGGCCGGTGGCGCTGGCGGGTGCGGAGCGTACCCGGGGCGTGGGCACCGGCGAGTGCACCTGACGGTCAGCCGTCGGACGGCGACCGTCGGGCCCGGAGCGTGAAGGCCACGGTGGTGGCGGTGACCACCGCCGCACCGAGCAGCCATCCGGCGACCACGTCGCTGGTCCAGTGCACCCCGAGCGCGACCCGACTGAACCCGGTGACCAGGGCGATGGCGAGTGCGGCGGACCAGACCGTTGCCCGGCCCGCCGACCACACCCGGGGCAGGAACACCACGAGCAGCACACCGGCGGCCAGCGCCGCGTTCAGCGCGTGGCCCGACGGGAAGGACAGTCCGGGGGCCAGCGCCACCGGCTCGGGCAGATCCGGTCGCGGACGGCCCACCACGAGCTTGAGCAGCGGTCCGAGCAGGCCGCCGAGCACCATGGTGGTGGTGACCCAGACGGCCAGCCGCCGCGCGCCCCGGTAGGCCAGCCAGACCACCAGACACAACGCCCCGGCACGCAGCGGCATCGGTGCGAACACGTCCGTCCAGAGGCTCATCACCGACACCCAGGCGGGGTGGTCGCGGGCGAAGCCGTGCAGGTCTGCGGTGATCGCCGCGTCCAGGCGGCGCAGCGGCGACCAGCCGCCCGCCACCAGCATGGCGAGCAGTGCGAACGGCACCAGCATCGACAGGCCGGAGACGGTGTGGCCGGGACGCAGGCCCGACGGGCCGTCCGCCGGACCCGCCGGGTCGCGGATTGGCGGGGGCGCGGTCGTGCGCCGGCCTGAGGCACTCACGCCGACGGTTGTACCCCGCCGAGCGGGATCGAAGACCCGGGATCGCCGGATTGCCCGGCGGCGTCGCTCAGCGCTTCCGCAGCCGGCGCACCATCAGCGCCGCGCCGGTGACCAGGGCGACGAGGATCGCCGAGCCGACCCAGAGGCGTACCGGACCGGTGTCGGTGGCGGTCCCGGCGGCACGCGCCCGCCACCGGGTCTCCTGCTGTGACCCGGTGAGGCCGAGCTGCTCGGCGTCCGGCTCGCCGACCGGCACCGAGCCGGGGGCCGGACCGAAGCCGGTCACCCCGGGCGAGTCGTTGTCGTCCAGCGGGTTGTCGCCGACCAGCGGTACGTCCGCCGTCAGCGCTGCGATCGGGTCGACCAGGCCGTACCCGAACCGGTCGTCGCGCCCGGTGGGCCCGATGTCCCTGGCGGTGACCAGCAGCCGGTTCACCACGTCCCCGGCGGACATCTGCGGGTACCGGGCCCGGACCAGGGCGGCGGTGGCGGCGACCAGCGGGGCGGCGAAGCTGGTGCCCTGCACCCGCCAGTACCCCTGTGGCGGCCGGGCGCCGACCAGGCCGCTGGCCGGGGCGGTGAGGACGGTGGCGCGACCGGTGATCGCACCGCTCCACAGGTTGTCGCTGTTGCGTTCCAACCCGGAGACGGCGATGACGCCCGGCTCCCGGGCCGGATACCACACCTTCGCCTCGGGAGAGGTGGCGAGATTGCCGGTGCAGGCGACCACCACCACGTCCTTGGCGAACGCGTAGTCGATGGCGGCGGCCAGGGCAGGACTGTCGCCGTTGCCGCCGAGCGACAGGTTGATCACCTTGGCGCCGTTGTCGACCGCCCACCGCACGCCCTTGGCGACGATCAGCGCGTCGTCGTACCGGTTCTCCTCATCGAGTACGCGGACCGGCAGGATGCGGGAGTCGGGGGCCAGTCCCACCACGCCCCGGCGGTCGTCGTTGCGTCCGGCGATCAGGCCCGCGACCGTGGTGCCGTGGCCGACCGGATCGGGTTCGGCGGCACCACCCGGGGAGACCAGGTCGAGACCGGGGAGCACCTGACCGGCCAGGTCCGGGTGCGAGCCGTCCACCCCGGAGTCGATCACCGCGACGATCACGCCGCGTCCGGTCGAGGTGCGCCAGGCGACCCGCGCGCCCAGCTTGTCGAGCTGCCACTGCTCGTCACGGACCTGGTCGGCGCGTTCGGCGGTGTCCGGGGCGTACGCCACCGGCACGCCGAAGGAAGTCGGGGCGACCTGCACGGCGGCGGCCGGCACGACCGCGACCGTGACGGACAACGCCGTGACCGCCGCCGCCAGCAGCGCCCGATGCGCGAACCGTCGAGGCCCCGGCGGGCCGCTCTGCCGCACCCTGGTCACATCCTCAGCCATTCGTCGCAGGGACACATGACGAACGGAGATTACCGGTTCGCCTCCCCGTTACGGGACGTTCCGTGGACTCGACGTCACTGTGGCGGCAGGTATGCCAGTTGAACCAGGCGGACACCCTCGCGCCGGGTGGACAGTCGACCGCGTCCGGGGGGCAGTGGCCCGGGCCGGACGGCACCGACCAATGCGCCCTCCTCGGGGCTGCCGGACATCACCAGGCCCGAGGTGGACAGTTCGCGTAACCGCTGCACGACCGGTTCGTACTGGGCGCGGGCGGCACCGCCGCAACGGCGGACCAGCACCAGGTGCAACCCGACGTCGCGGGCGTGCGGCAGGTGCTCCTCCAGCGCCCGCAGCGGGTTCGCCGGCCCGCTCGCCACCAGGTCGTAGTCGTCGACCAGCACGAACAGTTCCGGTCCGGTCCACCACGACCGGTCACGCAACTGCGCCGGGCCGACCTCGGGACCGGGGGTGCGGTCCTGGAGGTAACCGGCGGCGGAATCCACCAGGTCGGCGGTGTGCGCGGCGGCGGTGCCGTACCCGATCAGGTGCTCGGTCTCGATCGCGCCGAGCAGGCTACGTCGGTAGTCCACCAGGATCACCCGCGCCTGCTCCGGAGTGAACCGGGTGACGATCGACTGGGCCAGCGCGCGGAGGAACGACGACTTGCCGCACTCGGCGTCGCCGTAGACCACGAAGTGCGGCTCGGTGGCGAAGTCGAGCACCACCGGACGCAGGTCCGCCTCGGCGATCCCGACCGGGATCCGCAGCCCGGCGGTGGCGGCCAGGTCGACCTCGGCGTAGGGCAGCACCGCCGGGAGCAGCCGGACCCGGGGTGCCGGTGGACCGGCCCAGTTCTGCGCCGCCCGTCGCACCAGAGCGGCGGTGTCCGCATCGGCGACCTGCGGCAGCGCGGTGAGGAAGTGCAGGCTCCCGGCGGTGATGCCGCGACCCGGCGTCCGCTCCGGCACGTCCGCCGCCGCCCGGCGGGCGACCGCCGAGTCCGACGGGTCACCGAGGCGCAGTTCCAGCCGCGCACCGAACAGGTCCCGGATGGCCGGTCGGAAGTCCAACCAGCGCACCGCCGTGGCCACCACGTGCACGCCGTAGGAGAGTCCCCGGGTGGCCAGGTCGGTGATCAGCGGCTCCAGGTCGTCGTACTCGCCGCGCAGCGTGGTCCAGCCGTCGACGACGAGGAAGACGTCACCGAACCGGTCGGTGAGCGGCGCACCGGCGGCGGCCTGCTCGGCTCGCCGCCGCCGCCAGGCCGCCATCGACTCGACACCGAGTTCGGCGAAGGCGCGTTCCCGCTCGGTCAGGACCGTGGCCATCTCGCCCACGGTGCGTCGCACGCCGGTCGGGTCGGCGCGCCCGGTGATCCCACCGACGTGCGGCAGGTCGCGCAGCGCGGCCAACCCGCCGCCGCCGAAGTCCAGACCGTAGACCTGCACCTCACTGGGGGTGTGGGTGAGCGCCAACGCGCAGATCAGCGTCCGCAGCGCGGTCGACTTGCCGCTCTGCGTACCACCGACCACGGCCACGTGCCCGGCGGCGCCGTCCAACGCCAACCAGAGCAGGTCGCGCCGCTGCTCGTACGGCTTGTCGACCACCGCCACCGGCACCTGCAACGCGCCGTGCAGCTCCGGATTGCCGGACGTCAGCCCTCGGGACGGGTGCACGGTCAACGGCCCGACCAGCTCGTCCAGCCCCGGTGCGCCGTCCAGCGGCGGCAACCACACCCGGTGGGCCGGTGGCCCCTGGCCGACGAGGCGTCCGATCAGCAGGTCGAGCAGGGTCTCCCGATCCGGTTCCTCGTCCTGCTCGACGGTGGGGGGCGCAGTGGGCGGCTCCGGTTCGGGTGTGAAGTGGGTGGTGAAGGTGAGCAGGCGTGGGCGCTCGCCCCCGGGCGCGTCGGCCGTCGCAGCGTGCCGCCGGACCGCCCCGGAGACGTACGCGGTCTTGAAGCGCACCAGGGGCTCGGTGCCGGAACGCAGGTAGCCGTGACCCGGTGAGCGGGGCAACTCGTACGCGTCCGGCACCCCGAGCACCGTGCGCGACTCCAGCGACGAGAAGGTCCGCAGACCGATCCGGTACGACAGGTGGGTGTCCAACCCGCGCAGCCGACCCTCCTCCAACCGCTGGCTGGCCAGCAGCAGGTGCACCCCGAGCGACCGGCCCAACCGCCCGATCTGCACGAACAGGTCGACGAAGTCGGGCTTCGCCGACAGCAGCTCGGAGAACTCGTCGCAGACCAGCAGCAACGACGGCAGCGGGGCCAGCGCGCTGCCGGCCGCCCGGGCCCGCTCGTAGTCGCGCACGCTGGCGAAGTTGCCGGCGCGACGCAGCAGCTCCTGCCGGCGTACCAGCTCGCCGTTGATCGCGTCGACCATGCGGTCCACCAGCGGCAACGCGTCGGCCAGGTTGGTGATCACGGCGGCGGTGTGCGGCAGCCGGTCGAACGGGGCGAAGGTGGCCCCGCCCTTGAAGTCGACGAGGACGACGTTGAGCTGCTCCGAGGAGTGCGTGGCGGCCAGCCCCAGCACCAGCGTCCGCAGCAGCTCGGACTTGCCCGAGCCGGTGGCGCCGATCAACAGCCCGTGTGGGCCCATGCCGTCCTGCGCCGACTCCTTCAGGTCCAGCTCGACGGCGGTGCCGTCCGCGCCGACGCCGATCGGCACCCGCAGCCGGTCGCGGGCCGACCGGGGTGCCCAGCCCTGCTCGGTGGTGAAGCCCTCCGGGTCGCCGATGCCGAGCAACTCCGGCAGGCCCGGATCGGCGCCGGTCGCGGCGTCCGGACCACGGGCGGCGGCCGGGCGCAACGGGGCCAACCGGCGGGCCACCGCCTCGGCCTCGGCGACCTCCAGCGCGTCGGCCGTGCCCACCTCGGCCGGCCCGTCCGCCGAGTGCGAGTGCAGCCGGTCACCGCGCAGCTCCAGCAGCAGGGCGAACCGGTCCAGCAGGCGCGGCGGCGGGGAACTCAGGTCGATCAGCGTCACCCCGTCGATGCCGCTGTCACCGGCCAGTTCGGTGGCGCCGGTCAGGTCGCCGCCGTCGAGCACCACCACCAGGTGCGGCCCGTCGGTGGCCGGACCGGTCGGGCTGAACCGGGACCGGCTGGCCAGCACCCCGTCGAGCAGCTTCTCCAGGTCCACCGCCGCGCTGGCGACCAGCCGTACCGGGCCGAGGGCGTCGTGCCGGGACGGGTGACCGGCGTGCGGTAGCCACTTGACCCACTCCCAGGCACCACGCCGTTCCGGTCCGGCGCAGACCGCGATCAGCAACTCGTCCGGGGAGTGGAAGACCGCGAGCTGGGTGAGCATCGCCCGGACCAGCGACTGCGCGGCCGGTGACGCGGGCCCGACCGGCGCGCCCCGGACGAACACCCGGGCGAAGCTGCGCAGCGACACCGCCACCGGCAGGTTCGGCACCACCGAGTACGCGTCCAGGAACCGACGCAGCGCCCCGGCGGTCATCGGCTCCAACTCCTCCAGCGGCCGGGTGACCGGTGGGACCAACGGGGTGGCCAGCGTCTGCGGCCCGACGGCGACCCGCACCACGGCGAAGTCCGGGTCGGCGGGACGACGTTCCCAGACCCGGTGGCTCTCGACCGTCGACCAGAGACCCCGTGGATCCGGGTGCCGGTAGCAGAGGCCACTGCGCTGCCGTGTCGCGGTCTGCCGGACCTGCCGCCGCAACGTCGCCAGGTGCCGCAGGTACTCGCGTCGGGCGGCCATCATCTCGGACTTGCGGGGGCTGCCGGAGGCGCTGCCCCAGGAGGTCACCAGCATCGCCAGCGTGGAGAGGCCGAACATCGCCCCGACCACGTACGCGTACGCGCCGCCGCCCCGCCCGAACATCATCGCCATCGCGACCGTCCCGCCGAGCATCGGCAGCACCATCAGCATCTGCTGCCAGCGGCCACCGGTGACGTCCGGGATCTCCGGCGGGGCCTGCACCGGCACCTCGCCGACGGGGATCTCCGGTGCCGGACGTCGGGCCGGCCGCCGCACGACGACAGTGGACACTCGACCTCCCGACGACGCACGGTGACCCGAGCCTGGCTCATGGTAGGTAAAGTCCTTCCGTCCGCGCAGGCCCGCACCTCGCTCGATATGGAGATGAGTCGATGACGATCGGGCTGGCCCGGGTCACCGTCAACTCGCCCCTGCGCCGGGTCGACGTGGCCCTGCCCGAGCAGGTTCCGCTCGTCGAGCTGCTGCCCGAGGTGCTCCGGCACGCCGGTGTCGGGCTCGCCGACGACGGCGAACGGCACGGCGGCTGGCTGCTGCGCCGCGCCGACGGCAGCACGCTCGCGACCGGGAAGGCGTTGCTCGCCCAGGGGGTCCGCGACGGTGAGGTGCTGCACCTGGTGCCGGGCCGCGCCGAGTGGCCGGAGCCCGAGTACGACGACGTGGTGGAGGCCATCGCCGACGGTGCACGACGGCGCGGTGCCCCCTGGTCACCCGAGGCCACCCGGCTCGCCGCGCTGACCGGTGCCGGAGTGCCGCTCGGCGTCGGCCTGGTCGCCCTGCTCGCCACCGGCCCCGGTGATCAGGCCACCCGGGCGGTGGCGACGTTGGTCGTGATCCTGCTGGTGCTGGCCGGGACGGTGTTCTCCCGAGCCCGGGGCGACGGCGCGGCCGGTGCCGTCCTCGGCGGGTACGCGCTGCCGTACGCCGCCGTGGCCGGTGCGCTCGCGGTCAGCTCGGGCGACCCGGTCGGTCCCCTCGCTCCGCTGCGCTGGGTCGGCGCGGAGGAGGCGTTGGCCGCGGCGGTGGCCCTGCTGCTGGCGTCGGTGCTCGGGCTGCTCGGCGTGGCCACTTGGCAACGGGTCTTCGTGGCCGGCGCGGTGGTCGGTGTGGTCGGCGTACCCGCCGCTCTCGGTGGCGTGCTGCTCGGCCCGGCCGGCGCGACGGCCGTCCTGCTCTGCGTGCTGGCCTTCGCGATCGGCGCGGTCCCGCTGCTGGCGATCCGGCTGGGCCGGGTGCCGCTGCCGCCGACCACCCTGCCCAGCGGTGCCGCCCACGACCTGGACCAGGCCCGTGACCTGCCTGATCGTGGCCGGGTCCACGCGGCGGTGGCCCGCACCGAGGAGATGCTGACCGGGATGCTGATCGGGCACGCGGTGCTGGCCGGCGCCGCCGGTCTGGTCCTCACCGCCACCGGCGGCGTCGCCGGCCGACTACTGGTCGTGGTGACCTCGACGGTGTTCCTGCTGCGCGCCCGGCTCTTCGCGGCGGTTCGGCACCGGGTGCCGCCGTTGTGTGCCGGCCTGGCCGGGTACGCGGCCCTCGGCACGGTGCTCGCCGTCGACGCCGACCTCGGCGCGCTGCTGCTCCCGGTCGGCGGCCTGCTGGCCGGTCTCACGGTCGTGGCGGCCGGCACCGGCTACGCCCACCGGCCGGTCTCGCCGTACGTCGGGCGGATCGCCGACCTCACCGACACTGCGCTGGTGATCTCCGTGGTGCCGGTCGCCTGCGCGGTGCTCGGACTCTACGACCGGGCCCGGGGACTGCTCGGCTGAGCGGTCCGACGGGCCCGTCGCGAGGTCAGTGCGTGGTCTCGCCGCGCTCCTCGGCGTCCTTGGCCCGCCGGTAGGAGGCCAGGATCTCGGTCTCGGCCTCGGTACGCCCCACCCAGGTCGCGCCCTCGACCGACTTGCCCGGCTCCAGGTCCTTGTAGACCTCGAAGAAGTGCTGGATCTCCAGCCGGTCGAACTCGCCGAGGTGGTGGATGTCGCGCAGGTGCTCCTGCCGGGGGTCCTCGTACGGCACGCAGAGGACCTTGTCGTCGCCGCCCTTCTCGTCCGTCATCCGGAACATGCCGATGGTGCGGCACCGGATCAGGCAGCCGGGGAAGGTGGGCTCGGGCACCAGCACGAGGGCGTCCAGGGGATCGCCGTCCGCGCCGAGGGTGCCCTCGATGAAGCCGTAGTCGGCCGGGTACTGGGTGGAGGTGAAGAGCGTGCGGTCCAGCCGGATCCGGCCGGTCACGTGGTCCACCTCGTACTTGTTGCGGTGACCCTTGGGGATCTCAACCGTGACGTCGAAATCCATTCGCACGCTCCCTCGTTCGCCCACGCTGGCCTGACGGAACCGGCGACCAGCCCGGACAGGCGATTGCTCGCCCACCGAGTCCGGCCGCCGCATAGTCTTCGGACCGAAGTAGTGTCACCCAGGCCGGTTTCCGGTGGGGGAGGAGGGGGTCGTGGGGAGGGAAGATTCACACTACCGTCCGGAGGGTGCCACCGAGGGTGGTACCGCGACACCGCCGGTCACACCGGCGACCGGGCGGGTGGTGGTGCCCGGCGCGCACCTGCTCCGGACACCGTCGCCGACACCTGCGGACCCCGCTGCGACGAGCCCGGCACCCGGTGCCACCCCATCCGCCTCCGTGCCCCCGGGCAGCGTGTCCGGCACGCCCGGCACCGAGGCCGGTCCGGTCGGTCGGGTGAGCGTTCCCGCCGTGTCCGTCGCGGTCCCGGCGGCCGACACGCCGTCCGGCCCGCAGGCTGACTCCGGTGCGGTGCCGCCGGCCCCACCCGGGAACACCGCTGCCCTGGCCGACCAGGGGACACCGTCCGCGCCGTCGTCCGCCCTGCGCCGACGACTGCCGCTGGTGCTCGCCGCCGTGCTGGCACTCGTGCTGGTCGGGGTGGGTGTGGTCGTGGTACGCCCCGGCCCGGTCGGTCAGTGGCTGGGCGACGACCCCGATTCGTCGGCGGTCGCCGAGTCGTCCGAGCCCGCGCCGGCCGCGGTGCTGGCCGCAGCCGACGTCGGCGCTCCCGTGCCCAGCGCCGACGGGATGCGTGCCGTGCTCGACCCGCTGCTCGGTGACCCCGCGCTCGGTGATCGGGTCCACCTCGCCGTGGCCGACGCCCTCACCGGGCAGTCGCTCTTCGACCGGGACGGCGCCGAGGCCACCGTGCCGGCGTCGGTGACGAAGTTGTTGACCGCGGTCACCGCGTTGACCGCCCGTGGCCCCGGCTACCGGATCCCGACTCGCGCGGTAGCCGGCGCCCAGCCCGGTGAGGTGGTCGTCGTCGGTGGCGGGGACCCGACGCTGACCGCCGGTGCCAAGGGCTTCTACCCCGGTGCGGCCAGCCTGGAAAACCTCGCCGAGCAGGTGCGTACCGCCCTGGGCGGCACCCCGCCGACCCGCGTGGTGGTCGACTCCTCGCTGTTCTCCGGGCCGGTCTTCGAGCCGGGTTGGGACGACGACATCCCCACCGGCGGCTACGGCAGCGCGATCACCGCGCTGATGCTCGACGGTGCCCGGAAGGACCCCAAGGCGGGGCGGGGGTGGGCCGAGCGGGTACCCGAGCCGGACCTCAGCGCCGGACGGGCCTTCGCCAAGCTGCTCGGCGTACCGGCCGCAGCGGTCGGCAAGGGCACCGCACCGGTGGCCCCGGTCGACGCGACCGGCACCACCGAACCCGGCACCGAGTTGGGCGTGGTGCACTCGCCACCGCTGCTCCGCCTGGTCGACGTCATGATCAGTGAGAGCGACAACATCGTCGCCGAGGCGCTGGCCCGCCAGGTCGCGCTGGCCCGCGGCCAGCCCGCGTCGTTCGCCGGTGCCGCCACGGCGATGGCCGAGATGGTGCCCGAACTGGGTCTGCCGGTGGACGGGCTGACGCTCGCCGACGGCAGCGGCCTGTCCCGGAGCAACCTGATCAGTCCGGCGCTGCTGACCGAGCTGCTGGCGCTCGCGGCCGGGCCGGACCGGCCCGAACTCGGCGGCATCTTCGCTGGACTGCCGGTCGGCGGCTGGTCCGGCACGCTGCGCGACCGCTACGGTTCGGCACCCGGCACGGACGCCGGGATGGGCGTGGTCCGCGCCAAGACCGGCACGCTGACCCGGGTACACGCCATCGCCGGAGTGGTGACCACCGCCGAGGGCCGGTTGCTCACCTTCGCGGTGCTCACCGACCAGGTGCCGCCGGACGGCATGGAACCCGCCCGGGTGGCGCTGGACCGGATCGCCGCGGCGCTCGCCACCTGCGGCTGCCCCTGACCCGGTGGGCCGGGTGCACCGGGCACGATCCGGGGACGGGTGTCGCGGCGCGGGTACGGTGGGTGGCATGGCGCAGTTCGTGGACTGGGATCTGGCCGCCGCTACCGCGGGGGCGCTGGGCAAGTCGGGCCCCCGGGTGTCGTACGCCGAGGCCACCGAGGTGGTCGCCGAGCTGCGCCGGCTGACCGACGAGGCGGCCGCGCACGTCGCCGACTACACCGGGCTGACGTCGCAGGTGGCCCATCCGCCGGTACGGGTGGTCGACCGGCGCGACTGGGCGGCGACCAACATCGCCGGTCTGCGCGAGGTGATCACTCCGCTGGTCGGTCGGCTCGCCGAGGACAAGCAGCCCGGCGCGTTCACCGAGGCGATCGGGTCACGGGTCACCGGGGTCCAGGCGGGAACCGTGCTGGCGTACCTGTCCGGGCGGGTGCTCGGTCAGTACGAGGTCTTCTCCGCCGACCCGGGGCAGCTCCTGCTCGTCGCGCCGAACATCGTCGAGGTGGAGCGGAAGCTGGGCGCCGAGCCACGTGACTTCCGGCTCTGGGTCTGCCTGCACGAGGTGACCCACCGGACGCAGTTCACCGCGGTGCCGTGGATGCGGGCGTACTTCCTGGGCGAGGTCCAGGCGTTCGTGGACGCCTCGCAGGGGGGCGAGCACCTGGTCGAGCGGCTGCGCCGGGGCGTGGGCACCCTCGCCGACGTGGTACGCAACCCGGAGAGCCGGGCCAGCGTGCTGGACATCGTGCAGACCCCGGGGCAGCGCGCCGTGCTGGACCGGCTGACCGCGCTGATGACGTTGCTGGAAGGGCACGCCGAGTTCGTGATGGACGGCGTCGGGCCGCAGGTCATCCCGAGCGTCGAGCGGATCCGGGCCGGGTTCGACCGACGCCGGGACGCCGGCAACCCGGTGGAGAAGGCGGTCCGCCGCCTGATCGGCCTCGACGTCAAGCTGCGGCAGTACGCCGAGGGCCGCAAGTTCGTCCATGCGGTGGTGGACCGGGTCGGGATGGCCGGCTTCAACCGGATCTTCGAGTCCCCGCTGACCCTGCCCCGCCTCTCCGAGCTGAGCGAACCGGACGCCTGGGTGGCCCGGGTGCACGGTCCGGTCGGGCCGAAGCCCCCCGCCGACTGAGCATGGCCCCACTCGCCCCGCCGGTCGCCGCGATCCGCGTCGCGGTCCGTCGCGCGCTGGCCGAGCTGACGGCGTCCGGGCCGGTGCTGGTGGCCTGCTCCGGCGGTGCCGACTCGCTCGCCCTGGCCGCCACCGCCGCGTTCGTGGTACCCCGGTCGGGACGGGCCGCCGGGCTGGTCACCGTCGACCACGGGTTGCAGCCCGGATCCGCCGAGCGCGCCGAGGCGGTCGCGGACTGGGCGCGGCAGAGCGGGCTGGCACCGGTGGAGGTGGTCCGGGTGCAGGTCACCGGCCGACCCGGTGGCCCGGAGGCCGCCGCCCGCGAGGCGCGCTACCAGGCGTTGGCCGAGGTCGCCGGCCGGTATGCGGCGGCGGCGGTGCTCACCGGGCACACCCGGGACGACCAGGCGGAGACGGTGCTGCTCGCGCTGGCCCGAGGTGCCGGCCCCCGTGGGCTGGCCGGGATGCCGGCGATCCGGCAACTGGCCGGGGTGCCGCTGCTCCGGCCGCTGCTGGAGACCGGGCGGGAGCAGACCCGGGCGGTGTGCGCCGCGTTGGGCCTGACCCCGTGGGAGGACCCGCACAACACCGACCCGGCGTACGCCCGGTCCCGGGTACGGGCCGACGTGCTGCCCGCGCTGGTCGACGCGCTCGGCCCGGCGGTGGTGGACAACCTGGCCCGGACCGCCCGGCTGGTCGCGGCGGACAATGCGGTGCTGGACGGGTTGGCCGTCGAGGCGCTGACCGCCGCCCGGCACCCCGACGGCGGGCTGGCCGCCGAGGCGCTGGCCGACCTCGCTCCCGCGCTGCGCAGCCGGGTGCTGCACACCTGGGCGCACGAGCTGGGCGCCGTACCCGCCGCCCTGTCGCACCGGCACGTCGCCGCGCTGGACAGGCTGGTCACCGACTGGCGGGGACAGGGCGCGGCGTACCTGCCCGGCGGGTTGCGGGTCCGCCGACACCGCGACCGCCTGCTGCCGGCGGACCCGGCACCCGCGACGGACGACGGCGAGGTCGACACGTGACGTACCCCCGCAGGCCGCTGTTCGCCCCGCACGGCGCGGTGGCCACCAGCCACCCGCTGGCCACGGCGGCCGGGCTGGCCGTGCTGCGCCGGGGCGGCAACGCGGTCGACGCCGCCCTGGCCACCGCGACCACCCTGACCGTGGTGCAGCCGCCGTCCAACGACATCGGCGGTGACCTGTTCGCCATCGTCTGGGACGGCCACCGGCTGCACGGGCTGAACGCCTCCGGCCGGTCACCGTCCGCGCTGACCCGGGACGTGGTGCTGGCCGCCACCGACGGCCGGGGAGCCGAGCCCGCCGACGCGCTGGGCGGGGCGCAGGCCCGGGGCCCGGCGATGCCGGCCCGGGGCTGGCTGCCGGTGACCGTGCCCGGCGTGCCGGCGGGCTGGCGTGACCTGCACGACCGGTTCGGCTCGCTGCCCTTCGCCGACCTGTTCACCGACGCCATCGGGTACGCCGAGCACGGGCACCCGGTCTCCACCGGCACCGCCGAGACGTGGGCCCGAGCGGTCGCCGGACACGCCGACCGCACCGGCGGGGAGTACGCCGAGTTCGCCCGGGTCTTCGCTCCGGACGGGCGGGCGCCCCGCCCCGGCGAGCGGTGGCGCAACCCGGACGCCGCGCGGACCCTGCGACTGATCGCGCGCAGCGGAGCCGAGGAGTTCTACCGGGGAGGGATCGCGGCGGCTCTGGCCGACCACGCGGCCCGGACCGGCGGGCTGCTCACCGGCGACGACCTGGCGGCGCACACCTCCACCTGGGTCGATCCGGTGGCGGTGGGCTACCGGGACCACGAGGTGTGGGAGCTGCCGCCGAACGGGCAGGGCGTGGCCGCCCTGATCGCCCTGGGTGTGCTGGACGGGCTCGACCCGGCCGACACGTCGTGGCGGCACCGGCAGATCGAGGCGGTCAAGCTCGGCTTCGCCGACGCGCACGCCCACGTCACCGACCCGGACCGGATGCGGCTGCCGATCCAGGCGCTGCTCTCCCCCGAGTACCTGGCCTCGCGCCGGTCCGCGATGACCGGGCAGGCCGCCGATCCGGTCGCCGGGATCCCGGAACGCGGCGGCACGGTGTACCTCTGCGCCGCCGACGCCGACGGGATGATGGTGAGCCTGATCCAGTCCACCTATCTGGCCTTCGGCTCGCACGTGGTGCTGCCCGGACACGGCTTCGCCCTGCAGAACCGGGGTCTCGGCTTCCGCCTGGACGCCGGCCACCCCAACGTGGTGGGCCCGGCGAAGCGGCCGTTCCACACCATCATCCCCGGGTTCCTGACCCGCGCCGGTGCGCCGGTCGGGCCGTTCGGGGTGATGGGCGGACACATGCAGCCCCAGGGACACGTGCAGTTGATCTCGTCGACCGTGGACGCCGGTCTCGACCCGCAGGCGGCGCTGGACGCCCCGCGCTGGTACTGGCACGCAGGCCGGTCGCTGCTGGTGGAGGAGCCCCTGGCGGACGGGCCGGGCGGCGTCGAGCTCGTCGCCGACCTGCGCGCCCGGGGCCACCGGGTGACCGTCGCGGACGAGCCGGCCGTCTTCGGGTACGGGCAGGCGATCTGGCGTCGTCCCGACGGCGGCTACGTCGCCGGCTCGGAGTCCCGCGTCGACGGCACCGCCGGAGGCTTCTAGGCGGCGCGCCGAGTCAGCCCGTCGGGGCGCGGTCGCGGAACGTGGTGCGGTACTGGTGCGGGGTGGCGCCGACCCGGCGGGTGAAGTGGTGCCGCAGCGCCGCGGCGTCCCCGAAGCCGGCCCGTTCGGCGACCGCCTCCACCGACAGCCCGGTGTCCTCCAGCAGCCGTCGGGCCAGCAGCACCCGCTGGCCGGTCAGCCAGTCGTGCGGGGTGGTGCCGGTCTCCGCCCGGAACCGGCGGGCGAACGTCCGGGGCGCCATCCCCGCGCGGGCGGCCAGGTCGTCGACGGTGAGCTGCTGGTCGAGCCGTTCCATCAGCCACTCCAGCACCGGCTCCAGGGTGGGTGCCTCGGGTGCCTTCGGGATCGGCGCCTCGACGTACTGCGACTGGCCGCCGTCGCGGTGCGGCGGCACCACCATCCGCCGGGCCAGCCGGGTGGCGATGGCCGAGCCGTGCTCCTGGCGTACCAGGTGCAGGCAGGCGTCGATACCGGCGGCGGTGCCGGCGCTGGTGAGCAGCCGGTCGTCCTGCACGTAGAGCGAGTTGCAGCGGACCCGGGCGGTGGGGTTGCGTCGCTGCAACTCGTCGACGTGCCGCCAGTGCGTGGTGCACTCCCGGCCGTCGAGCAGCCCGGCCTCACCCAGCAGGTACGCCCCGGTGCAGACGCTGAACAGGTACGCCCCCCGGTCGGCGGCCCGCCGCAGCGCCTCGCGCACCTCGGCGGGCGCCTCGGTGCCGTGGTGCGCCGGCACGGCCACCAGGTCGGCCCGGTCGATCGGGCCGAGATCGGCGGTGGGCACCAGGCCGAAACCCGCGATGGTACGCACCGGGGCGCCCTGCGGGCTGCACAGGTCGAAGCGGTAGCCGGGCAGGTCGTCGGCGGTGCGGTCGGTGCCGAAGACCTCGGCGAGCACGCCGACTTCGAACGGGGCGACGCCGTCCAGGGTGAGTACCGCGACCGAGCGGAGCATGTGACGAGGGTAACCCGAGGGGTGGCGGAAAATCGAGGGTGAATGGCATTCCTGCCACTGTCGGGTGGGTGGCGCGTCCCGGAGACTGATGTCAAGCCCGGTGCACCGGCGGCGAGAACACCAGAAACCAGATGAAAGCGAGCGCCGCCATGGGATTCCTGTTCTTCCTCGTGTTCTTTCTGCTCCTCGCCCTGCTCTCGGCCGTCGGGCTGACCGCGGACAGCCGCGACTCGGCCGACTGGAAGCCGTCCGACGGCGGCCACCGCTGGCGATCCCACCCGTACTGAGGTGGTTCATACCCTTCGTCGGAAAGATCCGGGCCGGGGCCGTCCCGAAAGAGGCGGCCCCGCCGACGGCGAAGCCGGGGCGTACGGCAGGCTAGGGCCATGGCTGACGGCTCCTGGTACGACGCCGACATCGACCACGTGATCATCTCGGAGGCGCAGATCCGCGAGAAGACCGCGGAACTGGCAAAGCAGGTCTCCGCGGACTACGCCCACGTCACCGACGGGCTGCTGCTCGTCTGCGTGCTCAAGGGCGCGGTCATGTTCATGGCCGACTTCGCCCGGGCGCTGGGCCGCCAGGGACCTCCCGCCGAGCTCGACTTCATGGCCATCTCCTCCTACGGCCAGGGCACCACCTCCTCCGGCGTGGTCCGCATCCTCAAGGACCTCGACCGGGACATCGCCGGTCGGCACGTCGTCGTCGTGGAGGACATCGTCGACTCCGGGCTGACCCTGTCCTGGCTGCTGCGCTACCTGGAGTCACGGTCCGCGGCGAGCGTCGAGGTGGTCGCGCTGTTCCGCAAGCCGGACGCGGTCAAGGTGACGGTGCCGGTGAAGTACGTCGGCTTCGACATCCCGACGGAGTTCGTCGTCGGGTACGGCCTCGACTTCGGCGAGCGCTACCGCGAGCTGCCGTACGTCGGGGTGCTCAAGCCGGAGGTGTACGCGCGCTCCTGACCTCAGCCCCCGATCGGGGCGAGCGTCGGGTCCGGCGTCGCCGGTCCGGCCGACGTTCAGCCGACTTTCAGCTGCTCGGGCTACCGTGGACTCCGGTGACGGTGGGATCCGCTCTCCGTCACGCCGGTCGACATCCGGTTCGCCGTACGCGTAAGTGCTGGGCTCGCCAGCTCAGATCCGTCTCGTACGGTGTACCGTCGAATGACCGTGGCGCGACAGTTCGTGCCCCGGGGTCGAGGCCGGCCCGCACGGCGGCTCCGGCAGCCGCCCAGGCGGCGACACCCACAGTCGGTCAGGACGTCGATCAGGAGGATGCGGGCGTCTCGGCGCTCGACAACAGCATGGAACGTACGCGTTTCTTCCGCCGACCGGTGTTCTGGGTCATCCTGGTCATCCTCGGCGCCGTCGTGCTCAGTCAGTTGTTCACCGGTGGGCCCAGCTACCACCGCGTGGACACCTCAGTCGCGCTCGACCAGCTCAACAAGGGCGGCATCGAGAAGGTCGTCTTCCAGGACAAGGAACAGACGATCCAGTTGGACCTGGCCGAAGAGGCCGAGTTCGGCGAGACGAAGACCAAGCTGATCGAGGCCCAGTTCCCGTACGAGGTCGGTAACGAGGTCTGGAACCAGGTCCTCGACGCCAAGGCGAACAACCGGGTCACCGGGCCTGCCGACACGGAGGTGTCCTCCGACAGCATCTGGGTCAGCCTGCTGGTCAACCTGCTCCCCATCGTGCTGCTGGTGCTTCTGCTGCTGTTCTTCATGTCGCAGATGCAGGGCGGCGGCTCCCGGGTGCTCAACTTCGGCAAGTCCAAGGCGAAGATGATCACCAAGGACACCCCAAAGACGACCTTCGCGGACGTCGCGGGCTCCGAGGAGGCCGTCGAGGAGCTGCACGAGATCAAGGACTTCCTGCAGAACCCGGCGAAGTACCAGGCGCTCGGCGCGAAGATCCCGAAGGGCGTGCTCCTCTTCGGGCCGCCCGGAACCGGTAAGACGCTGCTCGCCCGGGCGGTCGCCGGTGAGGCGGGCGTGCCGTTCTACTCGATCTCCGGCTCCGACTTCGTGGAGATGTTCGTCGGTGTCGGCGCCAGCCGGGTCCGCGACCTGTTCGAGCAGGCCAAGGCCAACGCCCCGGCGATCGTCTTCGTCGACGAGATCGACGCCGTCGGTCGACACCGTGGCGCCGGCATGGGCGGCGGGCACGACGAGCGCGAGCAGACGCTGAACCAGCTCCTCGTCGAGATGGACGGCTTCGACGTCAAGGGCGGCGTCATCCTGATCGCCGCCACCAACCGGCCGGACATTCTCGACCCCGCGCTGCTGCGCCCGGGCCGCTTCGACCGGCAGATCCCGGTCGACGCCCCCGACATGGAGGGTCGCAAGGCCATCCTGCGGGTGCACGCCAAGGGCAAGCCGTTCACGCCCGACGTCGACCTCGACTCGGTGGCCAAGCGGACGCCGGGCTTCAGCGGCGCCGACCTGGCCAACGTGATCAACGAGGCGGCCCTGCTGACCGCCCGCAAGGACCAGCGGGCGATCAGCAACGAGTCGCTGGAGGAGTCGATCGACCGGGTGATCGCCGGCCCGCAGCGCCGGACCCGGGTGATGGGCGACCAGGAGAAGAAGATCACCGCGTACCACGAGGGTGGGCACGCGCTGGTCGCCTGGGCACTGCCGCACGCCGCGCCGGTGCACAAGGTGACGATCCTGTCGCGCGGTCGCTCGCTGGGGCACACGCTGGTGCTGCCCACCGAGGACAAGTACACCCAGACCCGGGCCGAGATGATCGACACCCTGGCGTACGCGCTGGGTGGCCGGGCCGCCGAGGAACTCGTCTTCCACGAGCCCACCACCGGTGCCGGCAACGACATCGAGAAGGCCACCGCGCTGGCCCGGGCGATGATCACGCAGTACGGCATGAGCTCCAAGCTCGGTGCGATCAAGTACGGCACCAGCGGTGACGAGCCGTTCCTCGGCCGCAACATGGGCCACGAGCGGGACTACTCCGACGCCGTCGCCGCCGAGATCGACGGCGAGATGCGGGCGCTGATCGAACTGGCCCACGACGAGGCCTGGGAGATCCTGGTCGAATACCGGGACGTCCTGGACAACATCGTGCTCGAGCTGATGGAGAAGGAGACCCTCTCCACCGCCGACATGGCCCGGATCTGCGCCCGGGTGGTGAAGCGTCCGCCGATGGCGCCGTACAACGGCTTCGGCAAGCGGCAGCCCTCCACCGAGCCGCCCGTGCTCACCCCGGCCGAGAAGGACGCGCTCAAGGTGCAGGCCGAGGCCGACGGCGCCCAGGCCACCACGGTCGGTGGCGTCAGCTCGAACAACTCGGACGGCCCGCACTGAGCACCGACGACACGGCGGCCGGTCCCCAGCCACGGGGATCGGCCGCCTCCGCAACCGAGCCCGACATCGACGACCTCGACGACCTCGACTACATCGCCGCCCGGCTGGTCAACGGCCGGCTCACCGGCCGCCCGGTCGAGGACACCATGGACCTCGGCCGGATCGAGAAGGCGGTCCGCGAGATCCTGATCGCGGTCGGCGAGAACCCGGACCGCGACGGCCTCCAGCAGACCCCGGCCCGGGTGGCCCGGGCGTACGCCGAGCTCTTCGCCGGCCTGCGGGTCGACCCGGCCACCGTGCTCACCACCACCTTCGAGGCCAACCACGAGGAACTCGTGCTGGTCCGGGACATCGACGTGATGAGCCTCTGCGAGCATCACCTGCTGCCGTTCCGGGGCAGCGCGCACATCGGCTACATCCCCGGGCCCGACGGTCGGATCACCGGCCTGTCCAAACTGGCCCGACTGGTCGAGGTCTTCGCGCGGCGTCCGCAGGTGCAGGAGCGGCTCACCTCCCAGATCGCCGACCTGCTGATGGAGCGGCTGGCGCCCCGGGGCGTGGTCGTCGTGCTGGAGTGCGAGCACATGTGCATGGCCATGCGCGGCATCCAGAAGTCCGGTGCCAAGACGATCACCTCGGCGGTACGCGGCACCCTGCAACGGGACGCCAAGTCCCGCGCCGAGGCGATGGCGCTGATCATCCCGCGCTGAGCGGCTCGGGACGTCCCCGTCACGGGGATCGGCCGGGCACCGGTGTCCCCGGAGCCCGGCCCGCTCAGGCGGCCAGCATCGCCAGGACGATCCCGGCGGTGGCCACCACCGCCGGGACCAGGCAGACCAACGCGCCGAACCGAGGTGTCCGGTCCACCCGCTCACCCGGTCGAGGCGGAAAGAGCCGCCCCACCGCGAGCCAGCCCGCGCCGAACGCCACCGCCGGTGCGGGCAGCCCGACCACCAGAGCCAGCACCGCCACCGCGCCGCTGCCGGCCACCAGATACGCCACGACCTGGAACAGCGGCACCAGCAGCCCCAACGGCCCGTACAGCAGCAGGTTGCGCGGCCGGGCCGGCCAGTGAGCCGCCCCGGGCAGACCCCGGGCCGCCAGCACGTCGTCCGCACCATGCGCCCAGCGGTTCGCCTCCCGCAATGCGGCCAGCACCGCCCCCGATCCACCGGTCATCGAGCGGGTCGCCTCGGTCAGCTCCGGCGGCGACGGGACCAGCGACATCGGCGGTAGCCCCAACTCCCGGAGCTGGGCCTCCTGCGGTGCCAACCGGGTCCGTACCGCCGTCAACTCCTCGCGGGCCGCCTGGACCGTCCGCGCCTGCTCGCTGGCGGCGGTCGCCGCGTCCCGACGTACCCCGTCGAGCTGACGGGTCGCGGCCAGATAGTCGGCCCACGCCGCCGCCACCGGATCGGTGGCACCGGACGGCGACGTCCCGCCGGTCCGCTGCCGCACCGGCCCGGCGGCCGTGGTCGACGATCCGCTGCCCGTCACGCCGCCTCCCCGTCCACGTCATCCGGCACGTCGTACGGCACCAGCACCAGCCCACGCTCGGCCGGACCGTCCCAGAGCACCACCCGCCCGGGCCGGGGCCGCCACTCCACCGGCCGACCGAACACCGGCGTGAGCTGCGCCCCCGGCACACCCGCCACCGCCACCGCAGTCAGCTTGTCGACCGTCTCCTCCGGCCCGAGCAGCGCCGCGAACGACGGCACCGTGCGCCACCAACCGAGCAGGTGCTGCCCCGCCGGAGGGCCCTCCCGCAGCAGCGCCCGCAGCCGATCCGGTGGCAACTGCTCGGGCGGCGCCACGTCCAACCCGAACACCACCAGATAGGCCGGCTTCCCGGCGTCCACGACCGCGAGCAACCCGGCCAGGTCCACCGTCTCCACCGGATGTCGGTCCGCCAGTTCCCGCGCCAGGTCGTCGGCGGACGACCGCGACTCGGCATCCGGCACGGCGATCACGAAGCGGGCCGTCCCCTGCGGGTGGTGCGTGGCCGTGGTCCGGGCGGCCGTGACCAACAGCCGGGTCGCCTCCGGGCGCGGCCCGAGGACGGCGAGGTTGCGCCCGGCGGCCGGACCGAGCGGCACGGCCACCGTGCTCCGGGCCACCTCCACCGCCCGCCCGAGCAGCGCCGCCGGTGCCAACGCCTGCCCGGACTCGGCCGACCGGTGCCGTGGATCGTTACGCAACGAGGGGTACGCGAACCCGGCGAAGACCACCGGCGGCACGCTGCCCTCCGGACGCGCCTGCCAGAGACGATGCCGCAGACCCTCCACGACGTCCGGTTCGTCCTGCGGATCGGGGAACCGGACCATCCGCTCGTGGCCCCGGATCGCGCCACGCGGACCACCCAGCCCCCCGGCCGTGTTCACCACCGCGCTGCCCACCGGCAGCCCCGCTGCCGAGTCGTTGGTCGGCTCCAACACCGGCCCGCCGCCCGGCAGCGCCACCCGCACCGGGAACTGGCCGAGCAGCGAGTCCCGCTGCCCACCGTCGCGTACGCCCAGCCCCAGATCGCCCTCGCCGGCCAACACCAGATGCACCCCGTACGCGCGGCCCGCCCGGGTCAGCGCGTCCAACCGGGCCACCACGTCGGCGGCCAACCGGTCCCGTTCGGCGAAGAGCAGCGGCAGGTTCTCCACCACGCAGACCACCCGGGGCAACCGGCGGTGCCGCCGCAGCTCGGCGAAACGTTGCCCACCCGCGCGGGTCGCCGCCTCGGACCGCCGGTGCACCTCCGCCGTCAACTGCTCCAGCAGGTCCAGCACGTACTCCCGGTCGGCGGCCATCGCCGCGGCCCGCACCTGCGGCACCCAGGACCGGTCCCGCTCGGTCTGCAGGAACTCCGCGAAGGACTCGCCCGCACCGAGGTCGACCAGGTACAGCTCCAGTTCCTCCGGGCCGTACCGGGCGGCGAGACCCAGCAGCGCCGTGGTCAAAAACGTGGCGCGACAGATCCGGGACCGGCCGCTGACCAGCCAGTGTGGCGTCAACTCGGTGAAGCCCAGAGGCACCGGACGCCCACCGGCGTCCCCGACCGTGGTGCTCAGCCCGTCGGAAGCGTCCACCTGCCACAACTCGTCGTCGTGCGGCGGCAGCAGGCCCGACAGGGACAACCGGGTACCGGCCTCGATCTGCGCGGCGAGCCGGCGGCAGACGGTGTCGACCAACTCGGCCGGCGGATCCGGCTCGACGAACACCGGCGAGTTCAACCCGCCCGGCGAGCCGGTGCCCGCGCTCGTGAACGGTGCCCCGGGCGGGTCGCCCAGCACCGCGTACGCGGTGCGGACGGAGAGCGCCGTGGCCCGGGGCAGCGGAGCACGTCCGGCCGCCGGCCAGCCGGCGACCACCAGGTGCAGCCCGGCGGCCGGCCCCTGCTCGGCAAGCGCCTCGATCCGCGCCAGTTCGGTCGCCCCGGCGCCGTCCGGCAGGGCCGCGACCACCAACAACATCGACCGGTCGTGCCGACGGGTACCCGAGGCCCCCGGCGTCACCCACCGTTCCGCATCGGCCAACACCGCCCGCAGACCGTCGACGGTCGTGGCCGGCGGCGAGAGCACCCCGGCGTCACCGAGCGCCCCGAACGGCCCGAGCACCCCATCCGTCGCGTCCACCGCCCGCACCAGCAGCGCCCCCGCCGGGGTCGCCGCCACCAAGCGGAGCAGCACGGCCCGCAGCAACCCGGCCACCCGAGGATCGTGCGCGTCGACGTCGACGGCCAGATGCCCGGTGCCGACCAGCGGGATCAGCGCGGGGAAACGGGCATCGTCCAGTGGCGCGGCGGTGCCCACCCGGACGAAGGACGGCGGACCCTCCCCGGCGGGACAGTTCAACGCGATCTCGTCGAGCCCGGCACCGGCCCAGCCGGGCGCGAGAATCTGTGCGGCGCCGCGCAGCCGCTCGGCGAGCGCGTACTGGCGGCGCTGGTCGGCGGGAGCGGGCCGGGTCTCGTCGAGGACCCCTGCCGCCGCTGTGACCGTCGCGGCAGCTCGGCGGTGCAGCGTGGCGGCGCGGAGCGTCCGTGCCTTCGGACCGCCCACCGAGTCCACCTCCTCCGCCCGAGTTCGGCACCAGATCCCGGGCAGAGTCGACGGTATCCCAGCCGCAGCGCCTCCTCGGGGATGCGCGGCGACGCAGCGCCGGTGTTGTCGTGGATCTCACCGGACGGGAGTGGTCCGTCACGATCTGCTGAATCTGGGGCATTGGGGCCACAGCGTCCAGCCGTTAGCCTCAGGGGGTGGAATCAGTGCCGCCCCCCGCCGGTTCCCAGGTCTCCCGCGTACCGGCGCAACGGACCCCGCCGGAGGATCTGGCGCCGCCCTCGACCGCGCCAGCGCCACCCCAGCCTCGGCGGCGGCTGCGGAAGGTGCTGATGGTGATCACCGGAGCGGTGGCGGCACTCTGTCTGACAGGCGGAATAACCGGCTTCGTCCTATACGACCGCGCCACCACTCCCGACCGCAGTACACCTGCGGCGGTGGTGGACAACTATCTCCGCGCGTTTCTGGTCGACAAGAACGATGTCCGTGCGGATCTATTCACTTGCGACGGCGGCACAAACCTGGAGCAGTTGGGCGATCTTAGAAGCGACCTCGGCGCTCGCGAGGAGCGCTTCGGAACCGCGCTGTGGGTCAGCTGGGAGGAGCTTCAGGTCACCAAGAATGGCAACAACGCCGAGGTTCGTGTTGATGTCACCTTCTCCGCACAGGTCGATGGCCTTAGACAAACCGACCGCCAGTCATGGATGTTTGCTACTCAGCTGCGTGATGATTGGCGCGTCTGTTCAGCAGTGCCAGAAGGCTGAGCTCCTATTCGACCCACAACAGATGTACGGGCACTTCCAGTGTGGTCGGAGACTGGCCGCGCCAGGCCCAGCGGTACCACTCCAGCTCGGGCGCGACGCGTACGCAGATGTCGCCTTCGGCACCGGAGTAGGTCTCGGTGACGGCCCGCAGGTCGCGGTGCTCGACGGTGTCGACCATGTGTACGACGCGTCGGCCGGTGACCGCGTCCGCTTCGAACACCGGGGTGGGGGCCCGGTGAGCCGGTGCGTCCAGCGAAACGAGCCGTAGACTGCCGTCCTCGGTGGAGGGGGCGCGTGTGCCCACCGTCTCGACCCAGACCCGCTCGACCGGTACCAGTGGTGCGAAGACCTCCACCTGATCGGACTCGGCGCGGTACCACTCGTGCTCGGGGATCACCGGCACGTAGGTGCGGCTGTTCTGCACCACCCGCTCGTCGGCCCGCAGGTCGGCGCGCCACCCGAGGCCGGGCAACCCGACCAGGACGCGTTGCCCGCGAAGCTCGACGCGGCCGGTGGCAGGCACGATCTCGATCGGGCGGGGTGGTCGTGGTGCCCAGTCCGGCTGATCGGCGAAGGGGTCGGGCAGTGGTCCGGTCATGACGGCGGGCGTCTCACCCCGCGCCCTTGAGCGGCGCGCCCTTGGACCGCATGAAGGGCACCGGGTCGATGGCCCCCCGACTGCTCCGGTCACTGTCGACGTGCACCTCGAAGTGCAGGTGCGGTCCGGATGAGTTGCCGCTGCTGCCCACCTCGCCGATCACCTCGCCGGCCTGCACGGTGTCCCCGACCTGGACCCGGGGACGACTGACCAGGTGACAGTACCGGGTGATGAAACCCTGGGCGTGCAGCACGTCCACGAACCAGCCGCAGCCGCCCTTGCCCGGCCAGCCGTCCACATTGCAGCTCAGTCGGCCGCGCCGGTCCGGGTCGCAGCGGGAGACGATGACGCGACCGGTGGCCGCGACCCTGATCAGGGTGCCCTTCGGTGCGGCGATGTCCACCCCGTTGTGCCCGGGCCGACTGGCCGTCCGGAAACCGGAGCCCACGCCGCCGGGGATCGGTGCGGTCCAGCCGGAGGCGGCGATGTCGCCGGAGGCGGCCGCGTCGCAGACCTGTCGGCCGGCGATCAGCGCCGACCGCGCGGCGCCACCGGCGAGCGCGTCGACGATGCGCGAGGCCAGTTCCTCGTGCTTGGCGTACGCGTCGGGGAAGGCGCTGATCTGGACCCGCTGGGCGGCCACGGTCAGCGGCAGCTTCTCCCAGTCGGGCACGTCCACGAGCTTCTCGTAGAACTTGCGGGATGCGTACGCCGGGTTCATCCGCTGCCGGACCGATCCCCACGAGGCGCGCTGCTGGAACAGACCGACCGAGTCGTGGTCGGCGCCGACGCCTTCGTTGGGGATGTCCTGCGATTCGGCGACCGTTCGGTTGGCCAGGTTGAGCAGCCGCGACTCCTGCATTGCGGTCGCCACGGCGACCACCCAGCCCCGGGCCGGCACCTTCATCTCCTGACCGACCTTGATGATCGCCGCAGCGTTGCGCATCTGTCGTTCCCCGTAGTCGGAGAAGCGGGGCATCTTGCCGGTGACGTCGACCTCGAACTCTCCGGTGCACTCCATGCTGACCGGGTCGATCTGCTCGGCGGACTCGCCGCCCAGCTCGGTGAGGAAGAAGGCACCGGCACCACCCGTGCAGCAGAGCAAGGCGAGCGCGGCGGTGAGCGCCGCGGCGAGCGCGCCCACCCGGACCGGCCGACGACGCGGACTGTTCTCGCTGCTCATGACGGCGCTCCGCTGCTGCGCTCCGCGCCACCGTCATACACGACCGCACGGCACCGCTGACTCACTCGCCGACGCTCGCTCATGCCCGCTCCCAGTCCACGGCGTCCACCAACCATCGCCCGTCCGGTGCCACCAGTTCGAGCCTCAGCCGCCCCGTGTCGAGCGTGACCAGTGCCTCCACGAAGGTCTCACTCCGAGGGCGCACGGTCACCTCCTCGGTCACCTCTCCGGCGGGCACACCCGCGGGATCCGCGCCGGCGAGCTTGTCGAGGAGCGCCGGGGTGGCGAACGGGCGTAGCTCCTGTTGCCACTGCTCCGCGGACTGGCCGGGCTGCCCGAGCCAGGCGGTCGTGAAGCGTTCCGCGATCCGTTCCGGCGTGGGCTCGCCGGAACGGGTGACCGGCGACGGTGTCGTGGTCGTCGAGATCGCGCCGTCGTCACCGGTGGTCGGGTGCACCGTCGTGATCGGAGCCGGCGGGCGGTTGCGCAGTCCGGCCGAGTCGTCCGGACCGGACACCACCCTGGCCGCCCCGACCACGCCGATCACCAGGACCGCGATGCCGAGCGCGACGCCAAGCCGGGACCGCAACAACCGGGTGAAGACGAACTCGACCGCGCGCCGCACGACGCTCACCGGGCCTCGGACCGAACCCGCGGCGTCACCTTCTCGGGTGCACGCTCAGCCGAGCCCGGACGGTAGATGGCGAACGACGGGTTCTCCTCGGGTACGTCCGGCTGAGTCCAGGAGGCGGGCTGGCGACGGCGTGGCCGGGGCGCCGCGGGCCGCCCCTCGGGACGCGGCTCATCCACCGGGCCGGGCGTGCCCTTGGGCTCCCGTCCGTCCGGGCGCTGCGGTGCGTCCGGACGTTGCGGAGCATTCGGGCCGCCGGTGGGTACCGGGTCCGGCCGGGCCTCCGGGCGCACCTTCGGCTGCTCTGGCGCGAGGGCTCGGCGCCGTCCCATGCCCGGTTCGGTGGTCCCGCCCGGCTCGGCCACGTCGAGCCGGGCGGCGGTCCGCATGTCGCGGAAGAACCGTCGGTGCCAGGATCCGGCGGAACTGACCGCCTCGCTGCTGTCCTTACCGCCCAACTGGGTGATCCGCCGGTACGGGCGCAGCAGCAGCCAACCGACCACTCCGCACAGCCAGACCAGGACCACCTGCAGCCAGCCCGGTAGCGTGGCGGTACTCATGATGAGGTCGACCGCGAAGAGGTAGATGGCGGCGCCCGTGCCGAAGATCGCGATGTTGAAGAGGGCCGCCACCACCGCGTTGCCGAGGCGACGCAGGCCGGCGCTGGCCGGACGGAGCAGGCCGATCGTACCCAGGATGGGTGCGGCGATCACCGCCCACCGGAAGATCAGGAAGCCGAGCAGGACGAGTAGTGAAGCGGTCAGGTCGAACATCGCGAAGAGCAGGGCGGCCAGTACGGCGATGAAGCCCGCGCCGACCCGGTCCATGTCCCGGACGCCCTGCAGGTACTCGAACGCCTCCGGATCCTCCCGCTCGATCTGCGCCGCGACGGTCATCCACTGCTGCTTCTTGGCGGCGATGGTGGCATCACGGGTCTCAGGACTAGTGCGGATCTTCTCCGCCTCTCCCCAGGACAGCGACTTGGCGTCGTACAGCGCCGCACCGTACTTGCGGGCGGTCTCACTGTCGGCAGAGCCGAGGGCACCACGCAACCAGTTGCGGTAGAGCATCGCCTCGGCAGCCGTGTCACTCGCACGGACGGCAGGAGGACGTTTGTCCGTGCAGGCGTCCGGGTTGGGCATGACGCACCGGTCGGGTGGCACGTCCTTGGACGCCGGGCCGACGGCGTCGTGTACGACGCCGAGTGTGGAGACGAGGGCGCCGTCGGCGAGGTTGGCGGACTTGACCGGCCAGGCGGCCAGCGCGGTCACCGCGATCATCACCACCAATGCCCACCCCGCAGTGGTCATGGCGCTGCTCATGTCCGACTGGCGGGACCGCCAGAGCAGGTAGAGCCCCACGACGCAGAGCGTGACGATGCCGAAGACGCTGAACACCTTCTGGTAGATCGCCTTGGTCGCCTGATCCACCAGGGGATCGGCCCAACCCCACATCGTTCCCGGCTCCCAGGCGCGCTCCCGCAGCGCGTTCGAGGCGCCGATGATCGCCGTGGCCATCATGAACTCGCCGTTGGCGACGGTGTTGGTGAACTTGTAGTCCGGGTGCAGCAGTGTGGTGGCACATCCCGACTCGACCTTGTACGTGCTGTAGCTGTAGCCGGCGTAGCCGTAGTCGGTGTAGTACCCCTTGGGGCCGGGCAGCTTGGATGCCTCGGGGCGGGAGGCGAACCAGCCGGCCATGCCGGAGTCCGGTGCGGTCGGGGTCGGGGGGTTAAGGCAGGTGGCCTCTGTCTCCGCGACCTGTTGGAGCTTCGCGACACAGGCACGGAAGTCGACCTGCCACTCCTGCACCGTGCAGAGGTCGGTGGGTGCCTGGTACGCGACCGGGGCGGCGTACGCGGGTGTGGCGGTGAGCCCGGGCCAACTGATCGTGGCTCCGGCGAGGACGCCGAGTGCCAGCAGGAACGCCGTGATCCTTGCCCGGGCCCTCGCCATGTCACGCCTCCATGTCCGGCAGGACGGTCGGCAGCACCCCGGCGGCGGCGGCGATGGCGGCGGGGGTGGTGTCGAGGTGGCTCAACAGTCCGTCCACGTAGGAGACGTCGACCCGGACCTTCTGCACCCGGCCGTCCACGTCACGCATGACGAACTCACGGAAACCGAGCCGGTGGGCGGAGGTCGCGTCGGCGGTGGAGAGCGAGGCGAGGGTGGCCTCGTATCCGTCGTCCACCGGCACACGCAGCAACCGCAGCGCCTCGGAGGCGATCTCGGCGTCCTCGGCGATCCGGCCGACGAAGACGGTGGAGACGAGGTTCTGTACGTCGAGTCCGAGGATGTCCCGTGGGTTCTGCGAGGCGACCAGCGCGGCGAGGTTCCACTTGCGGGAGTCGCGGGCGAGCCGGACCAGGAAGGACCGACCGGAGCGCCATCCCTCCATGAAGTGCGCCTCGTCCAGGCCCACGAGCTTGCGCGAGGACATCGAGCCGCCGTAGCAGCGCCGTACCGCCAGTCGGTGCGCAGTGTGCAGCATCGGCAGGGCCAACGCCTCCTCGGCCGACCAGTACTCGCGTTCGATCTTGAGGTCGGGCAGCCGGAGGCCGGCCATGGTGATCACGGTGAGGGCCGCGTCCGGACCGAGCAGCCCCTCCGGCGGCCGGCCGAAGAAGAGCATGGCCAGCGGCATCTCGGCGGTGTCCAACAGCAGGTTGGCCAGTTCCCGACCGGCGTCGTCGTCGAGCTGCCCGAGGCAGGTGACCACGTCGTCCAGCGTGGAGGTCTCCTCGGCGGGCACCTGGCGTACGGCGTGCCGGAACAGGGTGGCGGTGGACGCCTCGCGGGCCACCTGCGGCGGCACCAGCATCATGCAGATGTCCTGCACCAGCATGCGTCGTTCGGCGCGGGCGTTGGAGACCGCGATCTCGAACTCGCGGTCACCGGCCGCGCCGCTGCTGAACTCGCTGCGCAGCGGCGTGGGGATCAGCGAGTACGGCGCGAGGGTGCCGTGCTCGGAACCGGTCAGGTTGAGCACCCGCGAGTACGGGCGCAGCTCCGGCATCGCGCAGAGCCGGGCCAACGGGCCGGACGGGTCGAGCAGCGTCACCTGCACACCACGCCGCGCGGCGAGGTAGCCCAGGGCGCCGAGCAGGGTCGACTTGCCACCGCCCGGCTCGGCCACGAAGACCGCGAGCCCGGAGCGTTCGCGGACCTCCATCGGGAAGTGCAGGTCGAGGAAGACCGGCCGACGGCAGGTGCCCGCGGTACGTCCGATCAGGTCGCCCCGGCGGTCGCCGACCGTCGAGGCGGCCTGGGGCAGCGCCGCCGCCAACAGCGGGACCGGCATCCGTCGGACGTATCCGGTGTTGGCGATCGGCTCCCCGGGGATGAACTCGCGGGCCAGCCAGTCCTGGCTCTTCGGGTGCTGGAGGGAGACCCGCAGCTCGCGCGAGTAGAGCTGGATCAGCCGCCGGGCCCGCTCCAGGCACTCCTCCCGGGTACGCCCGCCCACCGCGATGCGGTGCCAGCCGTGCGCCCGGGCCGAGTCGACCGGCAACCCGGTGGTCATCTCGTCGCCGATCACCAGTGCGCGCTTGGCCAGGCGTTCCAGCTCGGGCGGGGCGTCGATACCGTGCTCGGCGTAGTCGAGCTGCTGTGACCGGATCATCCGGAGCCGGTGCTCCAGGTTCCGGAAGGAGTCGCCGGATCCGAGGATGTCGACCCGGGTGGAGAGCTCCATCGGCCACGGCAGCCGCTCGTGGAAGTGCAGCCAGGGCTCGTGTCGTTCGGGGATCTCCAGCGGCTCCATCCGGCCGACGGCGAGCACCGCCACGTGCCGTTCCTCGCCGGTCATCCGGTTGACCAGCTTCACGGTCGAACCGTAGGGGGTGCGGTAGCGCTCGACCTGCTCGGTGAGGGCCAGCAGGTCGCCGCGTTCCCAGCGCCCGTCGGTGATGGGCGAGAGCGCGCCGGGCGGGGCCATGCAGAGCGCCACCGAGCGGTACAGCAGCCATTCCAGCTCCTGCGCGGTGACCCGGCGGCCCCGCATGCCGAACGCGCCCAGGACCTCGTCGAACTGTTCGACGGTGCGTCCGAGCTTGCGGCGTTCGCCTTCGGCCACGCCTCGGCCGAAGGTGCGCAGCACCCGTTCGGTGAGCGAGTCGCCGAGCGAACGACGTGCGAAGGTGACGCCGAGGTAGGTCTGTCCCTCGGCATGGTTGACCGAGAGCAGGTGCCGTTGGGCCGCGACCAGGTGGTCGGCCCAGCTGGGGGTGTCGGGGACGTCCGGCAGCGGCGCGGCGGTGTGGGCGTCGATGGTGCGGGCCCATTCGTCGGCCGGGAAGGGCCGGGTGGTGCGCCGCAGGTGCAGCCGGAACCCGGCGAGGCCGGCGTACTGCTCGGAGATGGCCGAGAGCAGCGCCTCCCGCTCCGCGTCCGGCCGGAACGCCCAGCGCACCTCCGGCAGCCAGTACCAGGCGGTGACGGTGTTGGGGGTGAAGGTCAGGTGACCGGCGATCTCGGTGATGGCGAGTTCGACCGACGGGTCCCGGTCGCCGAATTTGATCTTCGGCGGGCGGACGCGGGCCGGCTTCACCGGGCGGTCGCGCCGCTCCACGGAGCGTTGCCGGGGCGCGGCGGTCGTCCGGGCGGTGGGGGCCGGCGTCCGGCGCGACGGCGGGGCGGTCTCGGCCGTGTGGTCCTCCTCGGTCGGCCGCCGCTCGTCGCGGGGCGGCCGAGGCTCGCGCTGCGGACGGCCGTCGCGGGCCGGACGCTCGTCGACACCGGACCGCTCGGCCCGGGTGGGCTGGTCGTCGACGGGCGGACGGGCGTTCGGGAGCCGGTCGGGGGCCGGTGCCGGCGTCCGCGTGGGTGGCGGCGCGACGGCGGGTGCGGTGGGAGGTTCGACAGCCGGTCGGGCGACGGCCGGGGCCGGGCCGGTGGCCTGCGCGGGCAGTTGCGGTGCGGCCGGACGCTGCGTCATCGGTGCCGGGGGTACGACCGGTGGCGGCGGGGGCGGTGCCTGCTGCGGCACGCTCCGCCCGGGCAGGGCACGCTGGGCGGAACCCGGTCGGGCGTAGGCGCCGCCGAACAGGTCCAGGAAGGGCGAGTCGATGTCGGCTCCGTCGCGGGGGGCCGGTGGCGGCGGCGCGGGTTCGGCCGACACCGAGCGGCGCTGCGGCGGGCGAGGCGCCTGGAAGACGCCGACGCCGCCGTGGCCGGGGGTGGTGGCGAGCGCCGGGTCCAGCTCGGCCTCGTCGAGCTCCCCGGCCTGCGGGTAGTCGAATGATCGCGCACGGTTACCGTGTGGTGCGGCCGGACGCCCGGCCGGGGATCCCGGCGTGGAGGAGGGGCTCATGCGGCCGCCCTGCCCGCGTCCGTGGTGGCCGTCGGGAAGCCGTGTGCCGTCGCGACGACACCGGGGCGGCCCGGCGACCTGTGGGACGGCCGGTACGGCGTGCAGCCGGTCATGCGAGTTCCTCCCGGATCCTGATCCTGCTGCCGACCAGGCGCGGATCGCGCTGTTCGGCGGCCGGCTCCCGGGTGCGTCGCCAGTCGGTCAGCGCGGTACGGATCACCATGCGCGCCGGCCGGTCCGGATCGACGTACCGGAAGACGAACGAGGTGGTCACGATGGCGAGGGCGATCTCCCAGGCGGGGAAGAGCTCGACCTGCAACGTGAACAACCAGTGGATGAACATGTAGAGGGGAACGAGCAGCATGAACAGCCCGTACTGGGCGTACGGCAGGTGGACCGGAAGGGTGTAGCCGGGCGGCCCGAGATAGACCAGGCGGGCCCGGTAGATGTCGTCGTCGGTGCGCAGCCGCATGTCGAGCCCGCGCCTATTCGAAGATCAGGTTGATCAGGAAGTCGCCGATGAAGAAGAGGGTGGCGGCTCCGGCGATGAAGGCCAACCCGACGATCGCGATGGCGGAGCTTGTCAGCACCTTGGAGATCTCGCCCCGGCTGGCGCGGCCGATGAAGATGACGCCGAGGACGGCGAGCAGGATCGGCGCGATCTTGCTGGCGAAGAAGGTGACGACGCCTTCGGTGTTGATCCCGCTCGGCTCGTCGGCGGCGAGCGGGATCGACGACGCCACAGTGGAGAGCAGGTGGGCGGCGTTGCTCGACGCCGTTTCCATCAGCTCGATGGCGATCACTGGAACCTCCCCAAGTCGCGGCCGGCGGTGCCGCGGTGGTGCAGTAGGTAAGCCTTGCGGGATGGGTGCTCGGTCGGTGCAGCGCCCGGGACCCTGCGTGCGTCACTCGCCACGGAAAGTGGCGATTTTTGGGCGAATTACCCCGCTTCGGCCCTCCCCTCCATGCCTCGCCATCTTGATGCTGGGCAATTCCACAGCGTACGGGCCGCCCCCCTTTGCGACAAGCCGCGAAGAGTCTGCCCGAAGTCGCCCGGACGACCGATCGTACACGCGTTCTAATCGCCTTGTCAGTGCCCGGATCCCGGGCCTGCTCAGGGCGGTGGGACGGACCGGTACCGTCTAGTCGTGACCGATCTGGTACGGGCCCCGGCCCCGGTGGTGATGGGCGTTCTGAACGTCACGCCCGACTCGTTCTCCGACGGCGGACGCTACGCCGACGTCGCCGCGGCCGTCGCACACGGCGTCCGGCTGCGTGCCGACGGAGCGGCGTTGGTGGATGTCGGTGGAGAGTCGACGCGGCCCGGCGCCGACCGGGTGGACCCCGAGACCGAGAGCGCCCGGGTACTGCCGGTGGTCCGGGAGCTGACCGCAGCCGGCGTACCGGTCAGCATCGACACCACCCGGGCACGGGTCGCCGAGGCCGCGCTCGCGGCCGGAGCGGTGGTGGTCAACGACGTCTCCGGCGGCCTGGCCGACCCGGACATGGCCCGCGTCGTCCGGGACGCCGACTGTCCCTGGGTGCTGATGCACTGGCGCGGTCACTCCCGGCGGATGAGCGAGCTGGCCAGCTACCGGGACGTGGTCGCCGACGTCCGCGCCGAACTGGGCGAGCGGGTGGACGAGGCGCTCGCCGCCGGGGTGTCCGAGAACCGACTGATCATCGACCCGGGCCTGGGCTTCGCCAAGACGGCGACACACAACTGGCAGCTCAGCGCCCGGCTGCCGGAACTGCTCGACCTCGGCTACCCGCTGCTGTTCGCAGCGAGCCGCAAGTCCTATCTCGGCCTGCTGCTGGCCGGACCGGACGGCACCCCGCGACCCGCCGGCGGCCGGGAGGCGGCCACCGTGGCGACCAGCCTGCTCGCGGTCGCCGCAGGCGCCTGGGGGGTACGCGTGCACGACGTCCGCGCCACCGTGGACGCGCTCGCGGTCTGGCAGGCCAGCGGCGCTCCCCGACTCGGCGACACGCCGCACCCCGGATCGCCCGTCGGCGCGGGCGCGGCCGGAGTCGACCGGGAGGTACGGCGATGACCGACCGGATCGAGCTGACCGGCCTGCGCGCCCACGGCCGACACGGTGTGTACGACTTCGAGCGCGCCCGGGGGCAGGAGTTCGTCGTCGACGTCGTCCTGGAGCTGGACCTGGGCCCCGCCGCGCGCTCCGACGACGTGGCCGACACGGTGCACTACGGCGAACTGGCCGACGGGCTGGTCGCGGTGGTCACCGGCGAGCCGGTCAACCTGATCGAGACGCTGGCCGACCGTCTGATCGAGGTCTGCCTGACCGATCCACGCGTGAGCGCCGCGACGGTGACCGTGCACAAGCCCGAGGCGCCGGTCCCGCACGCGTTCGGCGACGTGGCGGTGACGATGCGCCGGACGCGTACCCGATGACGCGGGCGGTGCTCTCCCTGGGCAGCAACCTGGGTGACCGTCTCGACCACCTGCGTAGCGCGGTGGCCTCGTTCGGCGAGCACGTGCTGATGGTCTCCGGGGTGTACGAGACGCCGCCCTGGGGCGACACCGCCCAGCCGGCGTACCTGAACGCGGTGGTGCTGGTCGGCGATCCGACCGCCGGAGCGTACGACTGGTTGGCGCGGGCCCGGTCCGCCGAGCGGGCCGCCGGGCGGGTCCGCGACCCGCAGCGGCGGTTCGGCCCGCGCACGCTCGACGTCGACGTGATCGCGGTCTGGGACGACGAGGGCGCACCGGTGCTCAGCGACGACCCCGAGCTCACCCTGCCGCATCCCCGGGCGCATCTGCGCGCCTTCGTGCTGCGGCCGTGGATCGACATCCAGCCCTACGGCCGGTTGCCCGGTCACGGCTGGCTGACCGATCTGCTCACCTCGGGGCCACTCGCCGCCGAGGTCGCGGAACTGAGCCCACGGCCGGATCTGACGTTAGAGTCGACGCCATGACGCGGTCCACGCCTCCCGACGACGCACGGATGGGCCCTACCCGCATCTCCACCCTGGTGGTCGCCGCCCTGGCCGCCGCCGCGGCCACCTGGCTGCTGATCAGCAGCTTCTACTACAGCGGGTTGCCGCCGTTGCCCTGGCTGCCGGTGGTGACCCTGGCCGGGCTCGCCGTGCTGGAGGCGTACGCGGCGGTCAACACCCGGGGGCGCATCGACCGTCGACCCGGCCGTGATCCGGTCAACCCGTTGATGGTCGCCCGCTTCGTCGTCCTGGCCAAGGCGTCCGCCCTGGTCGGGGCGATCTTCGCCGGGGCGTACGCCGGGTTGGTCGGTTGGTTGCTGGTGCAGAGCACCCGGGCGGCCGGCGCGGATCGGCCGGCGGCGATCGCCGGACTGGTGGCCTCGGTCGCGCTGGTGGCCGCCGCGCTCTGGCTGGAGCGCTCCTGCCGGGTCCCGGAGCAGCCGGAGGACGAGCAGGAACCGGACGACTGGGAGAGCCGTCCGCCTCGACGCTGAACGCGGGGTTACGTCCGGCTCCGCCGCGCGGGTACGGTGCCTGCGACCAGAAGGTGACGGTCACCGCCGGTGCGTCGATGGGTTCCCGGCGGCTGCTGGGAGGCAACGATCATGGCGTACGACGACCCGGGCCGGAGTCAACTCCCGGAACCGACCTCCGCCGCCCCCGTCGCGGTGACGGACCCCGGTCCCGACGAGCCGCAGTGCGAGACCGGCCCGGACCGCTTCGGTGTGCACATCGTCTGGGAGACGCTCCTGCTGTTCGGCTTCGCCGCGCTGGTCTACCTGGTCTGGCGGGAGGACCCGGCGGTCCTGCGGGGCAGTGGGCTGCGCGTACTCATCGTCGAGGTGGTGGCTCTCGGCCTGCTGGCGCTGGCCGCCGGGGTGAGCCTGCGCACGGCGGCGGTGAACCTGGCGATCGGCCCGGTGGCGGTCGCGGCCGGACTGCACTTCGCCGAGCAGTCGGACCGGGGCCTGGTCGAGGCCGTCGGGCTGGCCGGTGGCGTGGCCGCCCTCGGTGGGCTGCTGCTGGGGCTGCTCGTCGTGGTGCTGCACGTGCCCGGCTGGGCGGCCAGCCTGGCCGGCGCGGCCGGTGTGATCGTCTACATCGAGCGGCGCTCCGCTCCGGTGCTGGTGCAGGGGGACTTCGATCCGCGCGGCGTCGCCGGTCAGCTCTTCGTCGGCTTCGCCGCGATCGCGGTGTTCGGCGCGTTGTTCGGGGCGCTGGGACCGATCCGGCGGCTGGTCGGCCGGTTCCGGCCGGTCGGCGACCCGGCCCGACGGCGGGGCACGGCCGCGGCGGTCGTCACCACCCTCGGGTACGTCGTCTCCACCGTCCTGGCGATGCTCGCCGGTGCGCTGGTCGCCTCCGCCGAGGGCGCGGTGACCCCGGCCAGCGGGCTGGACTGGACGGTGTTGGCGGTGGGCGCGGCCGTGCTCGCCGGCACCAGCGCCTTCGGGCTGCGCGGCGGGGTGTTCGGCACGCTGCTGACGGCCGGCGCGATCGGCCTGTTCCTCGCGTACGCGCAGACCCGGGGCTGGACGGTCAGCCGTTGGGCGGTCGGCGGAGTGGTGCTGGCCGTCGGCCTGGTGGTCACCCGGCTGGTGGAGGCGTACGGGCGGCCGGCTCCGATGTTCCGAGCCCCGCCGCCGCCTCCGCCACCGGACGCCACCAACGGCGGCGGGTGGACGTTGCCGCAGCCGGAGCCGGTCGGTGACTGGCCGCCGATGCCTCCGGCACAGCCGCCGATGAGCAACACCGATCCGTGGGGGCCCCGCCGGTGGGAGACCGGCCCGCGTCCGTGGGACGCCGAGGACCGGTGACGGGCCGTCGTCCCCGTGTGCCGTCGACGCGCCGAATGTGATCTCGGCGGTTAGGCTCGCTTCATGACCGACACATCATCGATCTCCGGCGGCCGGTCGTTCGAGGAGTTGGACGCCCTCTCCACCGAGGAACTGCGCGAGCAGGCGTTCGCGCTCGCCCGGGAGAACCGGGACGTGAAGTTCTTCTGGTCGGTGCTGCGGCGCCTGCCGAACGCGGACGAGGCCGCCGCCCTGGACGGTGCGCCGAACTCGGTGGGCCCGACGGTCGACGAGGCCGTCGCGTTGTGGCGGGAGATGACCGGTCACGGCTACGAGGAGTCCGCTCCGCTGCTGCGTGCCGCCTTCATCGACTACCTGATGAAGCACTGACCGACCAGGTCGGTGCCGGCCGCCGAAGAGGGCGTACCACCATAAAACGCGCCTCGCGTTTGCCCATGTCGATGTGCTGGGAACTAGCGGGGCCATGGCTCTCACCAATCGGTACAAGTCCGCACCGGGCGCCGGCACGCTCGCCGCGCTCATCCTGGTCCTGGTCTTCGGCAGCCCCTGGTACGCCGACTGGGCTCGGGACAACACCGACCCGGACAGCGCCGGCGGCTGGTTCCTGAGACTTCTCGCCTGGCCGGCCTGGCGGTTCGACTCCTCCGACTCGATCCAGGAGATCTTCGCCGCTGATCTCAAGGCGATTCTCGTGGTCGTGATGACCTTCGTCTTCCTGTACCTCCTGCCGGGTTCGCAGCTCGCCCGGGCCCGGGGCACGCTCAGCCAGTTCTTCGCCGGCTGGGCGGCGTACGTCTTCGCGGCAGCCTTCGCGGCCCTGCTCACCGCGCTGATCCGCGCCAACCCGTCGCTGCTCGGCGCGCTCCAGGCCGCCGGTGACGGTGCCGAGTACGGCCTGTTCACCGGCTGGATCATCGGCATCGCCACCCTCGGTGGTTACCGGGGCCGCCGCTGACCTGTCCGTCGACCGGGACCGGGCCTGCCGCACCGGCGGGCCCGGTCCCGGTGCGGACCGAGGTGCGGCGTGGCTCAGCCGGTCGGCGCGCCTCAGACGGTCGGTTCGGCGAGGGTCAGGACGCGTTCCCGGCTGAGCAGGCCGACCGGGCGCCCCTCCTCGGTGACCAGGGCCCGGCCCTGCGCCGAGGTGAGCAGCACCGCCAACGCGTCGTACGCCGAACCGCCCAGCGGTAGCGAGGGCAGGTCCGCCGTACCGTCGGCGGGCAGCGGTTCGAGCACCTCCCGGGTCAGCGGGGTGACCGCCAGCCGGCGGATGCCCCGGTCGGCGCCGACGAACTCGCGCACGAACGGGGTGGCGGGGCTGCCGAGCAGGGCCGCCGGGGTGTCGTACTGCTCCAGCTGGCCGCCCTCGGAGAGCACCGCGATGCGGTCGCCGAGTCGTACCGCCTCGTCCAGGTCGTGGGTGACCAGGACGATGGTCTTGCGGACCTCGGCCTGCAGCCGCAGGAACTCCTCCTGCAACCGGGTCCGCACGATCGGGTCCACGGCGGAGAAGGGCTCGTCCATCAGCAGCACCACCGGGTCGGCCGCGAGCGCCCGGGCCACGCCGACCCGCTGCCGCTGACCGCCGGAGAGTTCGTGCGGGTAGCGCCGGCCGAACTGCGCCGGATCGAGGCCGACCAGTTCCAGCAGTTCGTCGACGCGCCGTTGGGCCCGGTCCCGGGGCCAGCCGAGCAGGCGCGGCACGGTGGCCACGTTGGCGGCCACCGTCTGGTGCGGGAAGAGGCCGACGTTCTGGATGACGTACCCGATCTGCCGCCGCAGCGTGACCGGGTCCACCCGGGTGACGTCGGAGTCGCCGAGCACGATCCGTCCGGCGGTCGGCTCGATCAGGCGGTTGACCATCCGCAGCACGGTCGACTTGCCGCATCCGGAGGGTCCGATCAGTACGACCAGCTCACCCGCGTCGATGCGCAGGCTGAGATCGCGGACGGCCTCCGTACCGTCCGGATACCGCTTGCCGATGCCGTCGAGAGTGATCGACGCCGCGCGCTGACCGTCGTCGGCGACCGGGGTAACGTCCACGTATGTCCTTCCGCCTGAGCTACCGGGCCGACCCGGGTAACCCGTGGTTCTCCTGGCAGTACGTGCGGGACAACTCTGACACGGTGCTGGCCGCCCTGCGCGACCACACCACGCTGACCCTACGGGCGGTGCTGATCGCGGCGCTGATCGCCATCCCGTTGGCCGTCGTGGCGTACTGGTTCCGGCCGTTGACCGGTCCGATTCTCGCACTCACCGGGGTGCTCTACACCGTCCCGTCCCTGGCGCTGTTCGCGTTCATCGCGCCGTACCTGGGCATCGGGGTGGCGACGGTGCTCACCGTGGTGGTGCTCTACGCGCTGCTGGTGATCGTCCGGAACGCCGTGGCCGGGCTCAACCAGGTGCCGACCGAGGTACGCGAGGCGGCCGAGGGCATGGGCTACGGCCGCTGGGGCCGGCTGCTAAGGGTGGAGTTGCCGCTCGCCCTGCCCGGCATCCTCACCGGCCTGCGGCTGGCTACGGTCTCCACCGTCGCGCTGGTCACCGTCGGCGTGGTGATCGGGCGTGGCGGCCTCGGGCAGATCATCTTCGCGGGTTTCCAGAACAACTTCTACAAGGCCCAGATCATGACCGGGACGCTGCTCTGCGTACTGCTGGCGCTGGTGCTCGACCTGTTCCTGGTCGGCGTCGGCCGGCTGCTCACCCCGTGGCTGCGCGGGCGGGTCGGATGAGCGCGGACGCGGCGGGCGACCGGCGGGTCGGCGGGAGGACGCGATGAACCCCGTGGAGCAGGCGGTGCTCTGGCTCAACGACCCGTTGAACTGGACCAACCCGGGCGGGGTGCTGGACCGACTCGGCGAGCACGTGAGCATGTCGGCCGCGGCCGTGCTGCTGGGCTGCCTGGTGGCCTGGCCGCTCGGGCTGTGGTTGGGCCACACCGGCCGGGGCGGCGGGCTGGTCGTACTGGTCTCCAACCTCACCCTGGCGGTGCCCACGCTGGCACTGTTGACCATCCTGCCGTTGACCTTCCTCGGTTTCGGCCGTCCGGCCGTGGTGGTCGCCCTGGCGGTGTTCGCGGTGCCGCCGCTGCTGGCGAACGCGTACACCGGGGTGCGGCAGGTGGATCCGCAGATCCGGGAGGCGGCCCGGGGGATGGGGATGACCGGCGGTCAGGTGCTGCGTCGGGTCGAGTTGCCGCTCGCGGTGCCCTACCTGGCCGCCGGATTCCGGACCGCCGCCGTACAGGTGGTCGCCACGGCGGCCCTGGCGACCTTCGTCAACGGTGGTGGCCTGGGAGAGATCATCCGATTCGGCTTCGGGCTGAGCATCGCGGTCGGCGGCGGCCAGATCCTCGCCGGTGGCCTGCTGGTGGCCCTGCTCGCGGTCAGCGTCGAACTGGTCTTCGCGTGGGTCGAGCGGATGGTCACCCCGCGTCCGTTGCGACGCGTCCGGCGTCGGGCCGCACGGCGCGCTGCGGACGCGGTCACCGGCACCTGAACCGCCCGTCCGCACCGGTCCGGACGGCTCCGCACGCTGGGCGTCGTGGACGGATGGTGACGTTCCGGTGACGAAGTTCTCTCCGAGTTGTCGGTGCCTGCCGCGACGATGTTGGGTGGGACTGCGGGCGGCCGAGGCGGATCGCCCGTCGGACACGCGGCCGGCCCGAGGGGGTCGCGCCGGGACACGGAAGGCGGGCACATGCGCGCAGGTAGAAGACTGTCCATCGCGTTCGTCGGCGCGATCGCCGCCGCGGGCGTGCTGGCCGGATGCGGCGAGGCCGGCTCGTCCGGCACCGAGGCGCCGCAGCAGGGGGCCTCGGGGGAGGGCTGCGCACCGGTGGCCGGCGAGCAGCTCATCGCGCTCGACGACGACAAGTCCCTGCAGAACGCGGACAACATCATCCCGGCGATCAACAGCGAGGTGTCCAACCCGCAGCTCGTCGCGGCGCTGGACAAGGTCTCGTCCGTGCTCGACACCCCCAAGCTGGTGCAGCTCAACAAGGCGGTCGACGTGGACCGCAAGAGCGCCCAGGTGGCCGCACAGGAGTTCGCCACGGCGAACTCGCTGGCCGACGGGGTCGAGCGGGGACCGGGCGGGCGCATCACGGTGGGTGCCGGAAACTTCACCGAGAGTGAGATCATCGCCGAGCTCTACAAGATCCAGCTCGCCGCGGCCGGTTACCAGGTCACCGTCCAGCAGATCGGCAACCGGGAGCTGTACGAGCCGGCGCTGGAGAAGGGCGAGATCCAGGTCGTCCCGGAGTACGCCGCCACCATGGCCGAGTTCCTCAACGGCAAGGCGGGCGGCGGCCAGCCGGTCTCCTCGCCGGACGTGGAGGCCACCGTGACCGCCCTGCGTGGTCTCGGCGAGAAGGCCGGCCTCACCTTCGGTGCCCCGGCCGCCGCGCAGAGCCAGAACGCGTTCGCGGTGACCCAGGAGTTCGCCGACAAGTACGGCGTACGGACCCTCTCCGAACTGGCCGAGAAGTGCTCGGGAACGGCCACCGTGCTGGGCGGCCCGCCGGAGTGCCAGGAGCGCCCGTTCTGCAAGCCCGGCCTGGAGGAGAAGTACGGCCTGACCGTGGGTTCCTTCTCGTCGCTGGACGGTGGTGGCCCGCTGACCAAGACCGGTCTGCGTAACGGCACGATCAGCGTCGGCCTGGTCTTCTCCACCGACGCGGCGTACGCACAGAGCTGACCCGTCGACACCCGGCGCCCTCGGTCGATCCGACCGGGGGCGCCGGGTCGTCGCCGGTCCCCGCCGGGTACGGCGAAATCGGCGCATCGCCCATCGAAAGGTTCTCGGCTGACCGTTCCCACCCACCACAACTCTCGGTAGTGTGGGGACCCATGCCTGCCCCGGTACCCGTCGACGCGCGCAACAAGAGAATGCTCAAAGCGCTCTTCTGGGGCGGTGTGGCCCTGGCCCCCGTCGCAGCCCTGATCCTGCTGGTCGCCGACGGCAACGGCCCGCTCCGCTTCGCCGCGGTGCTGGCGATCATGGCCGTGGTGCTCATCGGCCTCTCCATCGCGCTGCGGACCGAGGGGGACGGTTCGGCGCGGAGCGAGGAACTGCGCACGGAGCTCGACGAACTCCGGCGCGAACTGCGGGGCGAGATCGTGGCCGCCGCCCAGCGCGGCAACCAGGCGCTCGACGAGGCACAGCGGGCCCAGGAGGCGCTGGCCGGGCTGCGACGTCGGCTCGAGGCGAGCGCCGCCCAGTTGGCCGGTACCGACGAGGCGCCCGGCCCGGGGCGGGCCCGGGTCCCGGCGCCCGCCGCGGAGGCGCCGCCCCGGTACGCCGAGCGACCTGCGGCCCCGGCCGGCACGTATGGTGCGGCCCAGGTCGCGGAGCCCGCTGCCGCCGTGGTGTACGGCGCGGCGGCGTCCGCCGAACCCGACGACGCACCGGCTGGCGGATACCACGACGAGCGCCCCGCGTCGCGCGGCGGCGACGAGCGGCCGTCCGGGTACGGCACCGACCGCCCGGCCGGTGGCGCCGGGGTCTACGGCGCGGCGAACCGCCAGGACGCCGAGTACCGCTCGGGTGACCACGCGCACCGCCCGCACGGGGTGGTCCGGCACACCGAGACCGTGCACGTGACCACCCGGCACACCGTCGTGGACGGCGGTGGCGGTGAGTCCGGCGGCCGGTACGGCGGTTACGGCACGAACTGGTCGGAGGAACGGTCCCGGGGCGGGCACGCCGCCGAGCGGGACGACCGGTCGTGGTCCGACGCCGCCGAGCGGTCCCCCCGGGGCGAGAACCGCTCCTGGTCGGCCCCGCCCGGCCGCGAGGAGGAGCGGTCCTGGTCCGGCGCGGCCCGGGCGGACGACCCTCAGCGGCCCGGCCGGGCCCGCGAGGAGGACGCCGCCTGGGGGGAACCACAGCCCGAGCGGTCCTGGACCGGCCCGCGCGACGACCGCGCCGGGCACCGCGACGACCGCGCCGGGCACCGCGACGACCGCGCCGGGCACCGCGACGACCGCGCCGCCTACCGGGACGAGTACGCCGGGTACCGGGACGACCGGGAGACGGGTCGGGACGACCGTGGGTGGGACGGCGGCGCCGGGCGGTGGGAGGCGGCGCCCGAGGCCCCGGCCGCGAGTCGGACGGCCCGACCGGACGACACCGGCGAGTACTGGGCGCAGATGCGTGCCGGCGATCGCTGGGCCGCCGTACGCGACGACGAGCAGGGCCGGGAAGTACGGGTCGGTGAGCGGCGCGCCGAGGTGCACGCCGACCAGACCGGCACCGAGTATCGGATGCAGGACCGCTGGGCCAGCGTGCGGCAGGACGAGCCCCGGCGCGGCGGTGCCCGCGACGAGACGTGGCGGGAGAGTTGGGGCGAGCCGGAGGGCCAGCCGGCGCTACCGCCCGGCGGGGTCCCGGTGCCGCAGGAGTGGCGGCCACCTCGCCAGCGTGGTCAGCAGCAGCCCGAACCGGTCCGTGGGCGGACGGAACCGGAGCCGTACGGGCGGCGGCACCAGGCCGAGGAGCCCGGCTACGACGACCGGCCGGGCTACGAGCCCGACCGGGGCCGCTGGCGCTGACCGATTCCGGCCTACTTGTCGATGTCGCCGACCACGAAGAACATCGAGCCGAGAATGGCGATCAGGTCCGGCACCAGACAGCCCGGCAACAGCGTGGCGAGTGCCTGCACGTTCGCGTACGACGCAGTGCGCAACTTCAGCCGCCACGGCGTCTTCTCGCCCCGCGACACCAGGTAGTAGCCGTTGATGCCGAGCGGGTTCTCCGTCCAGGCGTAGGTGTGGCCCTCGGGCGCCTTGAGCACCTTCGGCAGCCGGGTGTTGATCGGCCCGGTCAGCCGGTCCACCCGGTCCAGGCACTGCTCGGCCAGGTCCAGTGACGCGTACACCTGGTCGAGCAGGACCTCGAAGCGGGCGTGGCAGTCGCCGGTGGTGCGGGTGACCACCGGCACGTCGAGCTGGTCGTAGGCCAGGTACGGCTCGTCGCGGCGCAGGTCAAGGTCCAGCCCGGAGGCCCGGGCGACCGGCCCGGAGGCGCCGAACGCGGCGGCGTCGGCGGCGGAGAGCACCCCCACCCCGACGGTCCGGGCCAGGAAGATGTCGTTGCGCCGGATCAGGTTGTCCAGGTCGGGCATCCGGCGGCGTACCTCGGCGATGGCGGCGCGGGCCCGGCCGGTCCAGCCCGAGGGCACCTCCTCCTTGAGGCCGCCGACCCGGTTGAACATGTAGTGGATCCGTCCGCCGGAGACCTCCTCCAGCACCGCCTGGAGCGTCTCCCGCTCCCGGAAGGCGTAGAACATCGGCGTGATCGCACCGATCTCCAGCGGGTACGAGCCGAGGAACATCAGGTGGTTGAGCACCCGGTTCAGCTCGGCCAGGGCCATCCGCAGCCAGGTGGCCCGCTCCGGCACCTCCATGCCCATCAGCCGTTCCACCGCGAGCACCACACCCAGCTCGTTGGCGAAGGCGGAGAGCCAGTCGTGCCGGTTGGCCAGCACGATGATCTGCCGGTAGTCGCGTACCTCGAACAGCTTCTCCGCGCCCCGGTGCATGTAGCCCACGATCGGCTCGGCGGCGATCACCCGTTCGCCGTCGAGGACGAGCTTGAGTCGCAGCACACCGTGGGTGGACGGGTGCTGCGGGCCGATGTTGAGCACCATGTCCGTGCCGAGCTGCTCGCCGCCGGTGCCCGCCACCAACCCGGCACCGGTGCCGACGGTCAGCTCGCGCAGGTCGCCCGTGGTCATGCCCGCCATCGTGCCATGAACGTCAGGCCCGCAGTGGCAGCCGGTCCACGGCCAGGCCGACCGGCTGCCAGAGCCACAGGTGCCCGCCGAGCCCCGCCGGATCGGTCAACTCGGCCGCCGCCGTCGCCTCGGCCAGCGCCCGCACGTACCCGGCCGGATCCTGGTAGGCCAGGCGCAACGGCGGTCGCCCGCCGTCGGCCCCGAGCGCTCGCAGCCCCTCCCGCTGAGTCCGCAGGGAGTACGCACACCGCGCGACCCGCTCACCGGCAGAGGCGACCGAGTCCATGGCGACGTGTGCGGTCACGTCACACGATCCGTCCGGCACCGGCGGCACCTGTCGCCCATTCCGGTACCCGGTCAGCGAACCCGTGAGGGGCCGCTCCGCGCGCAGGTGCCCGTAGTCCACCGCGACGGCCAGCCCCCGCTCGACGTGGCCCACCGCCGCCGCCCACGCCTCGTCCCGGGTCCGCCCGATCTCGGCCCGCGCGACTTCCGCATTCCGCTCGCTGGGGGTGCCGTCCGTCAGGGTGCCGTCCGTGGGGTGGGGCTGGTTCTGTGGGGGCCACCAGGTGGTGAGCCAGGCGGCGTCTGCTCGGCTGACCGGGTCACCTGTCGTCTCCTCGCCCGACGTCGGGTCCACGAGGAGGTAGCGCCAGCCGTCCTCGCCGTGGACAGCCAGGTCCAGCGGCACGTTGTCCAGCCATTCGGTGGCCAGCAGCAGCCCGATGACGCCGTCGGGGATCTCATCCGTCCAGGCGATCTGTTCGGGCAGCTCATCCGGTCGCGACGCCAACTCGACCGCGGTGAACCGCACCCGCTCCACCAGCGGAACCCCCGTACCCCCGACCTCCGGGGTGAAGCCTCCGGCACGGACGGCGGCCGTGGAGGTCAGGGTTTCCGGGGAGCCCACCCGCGCAGGGATCAAGCCTGACCGCCCGGAGCGGGTGGGCTCCCCGGAAACCTTCACCGCGACGGAAGGCTCCCCGGAAACCCCCACCGCAGCAGCCAACGAAGACAGCAGCTCACCCCGACCAGCCCCCACGTCCACCACGTCGAACCGCTCGGGGAAGCCGAGGGCCGCGTCGAGGTGGTGGATCAACCGGAGCAGTGCCGAGGCGAAGACCGGGGAGGCGTGCACGCTGGTGCGGAAGTGCGCCGCCGGACCGGACCCGGAGACGAAGAAGCCCGACGGTCCGTAGAGCGCCTGGTGCATCGCGGCCCGCCAAGGCATCGACATCGTGGTGCCTCCTCGGCGCCGGTGAACGATTTCACACATCCTTGTTTGAGATCCGTGTCAGCGACGCATACTTGCCCCGACCGGTACCCCATCTCGAGGACTGGATCGTGACATGAGCGCACCGCTGCGCCACCATCCGGCCGCCTTCCGGCGGCCCGCGCCCGGGCCGTCGGCCCAGGTCGCCAAGCTCACCGTCGGCGTCATCGGCGCCGGGCGGGTCGGTGCCACCCTGGGTGCCGCGCTCGCCGCCGCCGGGCACCGGGTGGTCGCCGCCACCGGGCGTTCGGGGGCCTCGAAGGCCCGACTGGCGTTGCTGCTTCCGGCCGCCTCCTGCCGGCCCGCCGAGGCGGTCGCCCGGTCCGCCGCCGACCTGCTGCTGATCGCCGTACCGGACGACGCGCTCGCCGGGGTGGTCGCCGCGCTGGCCGCCGACGGCGCGTTGCGTCCGGGCCAGGTGGCCGTGCACACCTCCGGTGCGCACGGCCTGTCCGTACTGGCACCGGCCGTCCGGGTCGGTGCCCGACCGCTGGCGCTGCACCCCGCGATGACCTTCACCGGTACGCCCGACGACCTCGGCCGGCTGCCCGGCATCTCGTACGGCGTGACCGCCCCGACCGAGCTTCGGCCGCTGGCCGCGCGGCTGGTGGCGGACCTGGGCGGGGTGCCCGAGTGGATCGGTGAGGCCGACCGGCCGCTGTACCACGCGGCGCTGGCGCACGGCGCGAACCACCTGGTGACCCTCGTCAACGAGGCGGCCGACCGGCTGCGGGACGCCGGGGTGGACCGACCCGAGAAGGTGCTGGCCCCGTTGCTGCGGGCCGCCCTGGAGAACGCGCTGCGCCTGGGCGACGACGCGCTGACCGGCCCGGTGTCCCGGGGTGACGCGGGCACCGTCGAGCGTCATCTGGCCGCGCTCGCCGCCACCGCGCCCGAGGCGGTCGGACCGTACCTGGCCCTGGCCCGGCGTACCGCCGACCGGGCGGTGGCCGCCGGCCGACTGCGACCGGTGGACGCCGAGCCGCTGCTCGGCGTGCTCGGTCGGGACCAGACCGGAGTGGCGGCGTGACGCCGGGCGGTGGCCCGGTCGGGCGGACGTCAGGGAGGTGGGCGAGGTGACGGAACTGGTGCACAGCCGGGGTGACCTGGCCCGGGCGCGGTCCGCTCTCACCGGCACGGTGGGGGTGGTGATGACCATGGGGGCGCTGCACGCCGGGCACGAGACGTTGATCCGGACCGCCCGGGACCACGCCGACCACGTGATCGTCACGGTCTTCGTGAACCCGTTGCAGTTCGGGCCGAACGAGGACTTCGACCGCTATCCGCGTACCCTCGAAAACGATCTTGAGGTTTGTCGGCGGGCCGGGGCCGACCTGGTCTTCGCGCCTTCGGTGACGGACATGTACCCGGGTGGCCAGCCGGCGGTCCGGGTCAACCCGGGGCCGCTCGGCGAGGATCTGGAGGGACTCAGCCGTCCCGGGTTCTTCCACGGGGTGCTCACCGTGGTGCTGAAGCTGCTCCAGCTCACCCGGCCGGATCTGACCTTCTTCGGCGAGAAGGACTACCAGCAGTTGACCCTGGTCCGGCGGATGTGCCGGGACCTGGACGTACCGGTCGACGTGGTCGGCGTGCCGACGGTCCGGGAACCGGACGGGTTGGCGATGTCCAGCCGCAACCGGTACCTCTCCACCGAGGAGCGGACGGCGGCGCTGAGCCTGTCGCGGGCGCTGCGTGCCGGTGCCGAGGCCGCCGAGGCGGGCGGTGACGCCGGTGCGGTGCTGACCGCCGCGCACGCGGCCTTCGGCGCCCAGGCCGCCGGTGCCCGGTTGGACTACCTGGTGCTCACCGATCCCGACCTGGCGCCCGGCCCGGTCGACGGTCCGGCTCGGCTGCTCGTCGCGGCCTGGGTGGGCGACACCCGGCTGATCGACAACGCTCCGGTCCGGCTCGCCCCGACCTCCTGACCCCGCATTCCGCGAAAGGCGATCCCGATGTACCGCACCATGCTCAAGTCGAAGATCCACCGGGCCACCGTCACGCAGGCGGATCTGCACTACGTCGGCTCGGTGACGGTGGACGAGGACCTGCTCGACGCCGCCGACCTGCTGCCCGGCGAGCAGGTGGCCATCGTGGACATCACCAACGGCGCCCGACTGGAGACGTACGTGATCCCGGGGCGGCGGGGCAGCGGGGTGATCGGCATCAACGGTGCCGCCGCCCACCTGGTGCACCCGGGCGACCTGGTGATCCTGATCTCGTACGGGCAGATGGACGACGTCGAGGCGCGGACGTACCTCCCTCGGGTGGTGCACGTGGACGCCGAGAACCGGATCGTCGAGCTGGACGCCGACCCGACGACCGCCGCCCCCGGCACCGCCGGCGCTCCCGTCTCCAACCCGCTGACGGTGTAAGGAAGGGCACCCTACTAACGCCTCGTGTATAGCAAGGGTCCCTTCCTTCATCCGAAATCCGGTCTGTCACCGGAAGGTCATTCCTGGTTACCCTGGGGGCGCCGTCGGGAGGCGGTCGCTGGCTGGGGGAGGCGGCGTCATGCAGCGTGCGACGAGAAGCCTGGTCGCGGCCTTCGCCGTGGCGGCCCTGCTGGCGGGTTGCAACGGGTCCGGCGGCCTCGACGATGACCTGACCGACGACTGGGCTGCGCTGCCGCCGCCGGGTCCGTTCACCCCGGCCGCCGGGGTCTGCCACGAGCCCGAGTTCACCCCCACGGTCTCGCTGGCCGCGTACGCGCCGGTGGACTGCGTGCAGCCACACCGGGTGGAGACGGTGCACGTCGGCGCCCTGCCGGCCGAACGTGCCGCGCCGCCCGCGGTGGGCTCCGCCGAGCTGCGTACCGCCTTCGGCGAGTGCGACAAACAGGCCAGCGGCTTCGTCGGTGACAACTGGCGGGCCGGCCGGCTGCGACTCGCCGTGGCGGTGCCGTCCGAGCCGGGCTGGGCCGCCGGCTCCCGCTGGTACCGCTGCGACCTGATGGAGGTCACCACGGCCGAGGCGGCGGCCACGGTGGTGCTGCGTACCGGTTCGCTGCGGGACGCGCTCCGGACACCGTCGCCGTTGCGGCTGGGCTGCCAGCAGACACGTGTCGACCGCAACCGGGTGGTGCAGACCCTGGTCGCGGTGGACTGCGCCACGCGCCACGACGCCGAGTTCGTCGGGGTGTGGCAGTCGCCCGAGCGGGCGTACCCGACGCGTAGCGTCCAGTGGGTGCCCTTCTACGACGGCTGCCGCTCGGTGCTCGCGCGCTACGCCGGCGTACCGGACGACGAATGGCTGGTCTTCCGCAGCGACCTGGTGGTCCGGCCGCCCGGCGCCGGCCGGTGGCGGGCCGGGGACCGCGGTGTGCGCTGCTACCTGTGGCTCGGTGACCGGAAGGTGACCGGGTCGCTCAAGGGCGTCGGCCCGGCCGGTCTGCCGCTCCGGACGAAGTAGCCGGAACCACTCGTCCGGCCCCCGCCGTCCGAGCCGAGAAGCATTCGGGTTGACTGGAGGCATGGAGCTACCGACCGTCGGCCTGCCCACGTTGCCGAGCCTGCTGGCCGCTCCGGCGCCCGGCTGGGTGGAGACCACCGACGTGATCGTGGTCGGCTCCGGGGTGGCCGGGCTGACCGCCGCGCTGCACCTGCGCCAGGCCGGTCTGCACGTCACGGTGGTCACCAAGGTCAGCATCGACGAGGGCTCGACCCGGTGGGCGCAGGGCGGCATCGCGGCGGTCCTCGACCCGGCGGACACCCCGGCGATGCACGCCTCGGACACCGAGATCGCCGGGGTCGGTCTCTGCGACCCGGCGGCCGTGCGGGTCCTGGTCGAGGAGGGGCCGACCCGACTGCGTGAGCTGATGCGCATCGGTGCCGAGTTCGACCGCAACCCGGACGGCTCGCTCATGCTCACCCGCGAGGGCGGGCACCGCGCCGACCGGATCGTGCACGCCGGTGGCGACGCGACCGGCGCCGAGGTCCAGCGCGCCCTGCACGAGTCGGTACGCCGTGACCCGTGGATCCGGTTGGTCGAGCACGCGCTGGTGTTGGACCTGCTCCGTGCCCCCGGCGACGGTCCGGACGGGCTTGGCCCGGCGTGCGGCATCACCCTGCACGTACTCGGCGAGGGCAGCGAGGACGGTGTCGGTGCCATCCTGAGCCGCGCGGTGGTGCTCGCCACCGGCGGGATGGGCCAGATCTTCGCGGCGACCACCAATCCCGCCGTTTCGACCGGCGACGGCGTGGCGTTGGCCATGCGGGCCGGCGCGGCCGTCACCGACGTGGAGTTCGTGCAGTTCCACCCGACCGCGCTGATCGTGCCGCCGACCGCCCGGGTACCCGGTGCCGGGCACGCCCAGCAGCCGCTGGTCTCCGAGGCGCTGCGCGGCGAGGGCGCGTACCTGGTGGACGCCGACGGCAAGCGGTTCATGGTCGGCCAGCACGAACTCGCCGAGCTGGCGCCCCGGGACGTGGTCGCCAAGGGCATCCATCGGGTCCTGCTGGCCACCGGCGAGGACCACGTCCACCTCGACGCCCGGCACCTCGGCGGCGACTTCCTGGCCCGACGCTTCCCCACCATCGTCGCCTCGTGCCTGGCCATCGGCGTCGACCCGGGGGCCGACCTGATCCCGGTCGCGCCGGCCGCCCACTACGCCTCCGGCGGGGTACGCACCGACCTGCACGGCCGGACCTCCATTCCCGGCCTGTACGCCTGCGGCGAGGTCGCCTGCACCGGAGTGCACGGCGCCAACCGGCTGGCCAGCAACTCGCTGCTGGAGGGGCTGGTCTTCTCCCGACGGATCGCCGACGACATCGCGTCCGGCCTGCCCGAGCAGGCCCGCCCGGCGGACACCGGAGCGTGGCGCGGCGGCACCGGCTGGGTGGTGCCCGCCGCGACGACCTCGACACTCCAAGCGGCGATGACCCGGGGCGCCGGGGTGCTCCGGTCCGCCGGGACGCTTGCCGCGACCGCCGCCGAGCTGGTCGACCTGGGCACCGGCCGGGGCACCCCGCGTACCGCCGACTGGGAGGCGACGAACCTGCTCACGGTGGCCGCCACGCTGGTCGCCGCCGCGTACGCACGGCAGGAGACCCGTGGCTGCCACTGGCGCGAGGACCACGGGACGACCGACGAACGATGGCAGGGGCACCTGGTCGGCGCGGTCAGCGCGCAGGGCCGGTTGACGACCCGGTGGGAGGAGAGCTGATGGCGGACACGGCACGGATGCTGCACGAGACCGGCCTCGATCCGGCACAGGTCCGCCGGATCGTCGAGACGGCCCTGGTCGAGGACCTCGGCCCGGACCTGCTCGACGTCACCAGCGTCGCCACCATCCCGGCCACCCAGACCGACACCGCCGACCTGGTGGCGCGGGCCGACGGGGTGGTCGCCGGGCTGGCGGTCGCCGCCGCCGTCTTCGAGCTGACCGGAGAGCTGACCGGGACGGGACGTACCGTCGAGGTGTCCCTGGTGGCCCGCGACGGCGAGCGGGTGGCCCGGGGCGACGTGCTCGCCACGGTCACCGGCCCCACCCGTGTGCTGCTCACGGCCGAGCGGACCGCGCTGAACCTGCTCTGCCGGATGTCCGGCGTCGCCACCCACACCCGGGCCTGGGCGGACGCCCTGGCCGGCAGCAAGGCGATGGTGCTGGACACCCGCAAGACCACGCCCGGTCTGCGCACCCTGGAGAAGTACGCGGTCCGCGCCGGTGGCGGCACGAACAAGCGGATGGGCCTGCACGACGTCGCCATGGTCAAGGACAACCACAAGTTCGCCGCCGGCGGTGTCGCCGCCGCCTACCGCCGGGTCCGTGCGGCGTTCCCGGACGTACCGGTGCAGGTGGAGGTGGACACCCTCGACGAGGCGGTGGAGGCGGTGGAGGCCGGCGCGAGTTTCCTGCTGCTGGACAACATGCCCCCGGCGACACTGCGCGCGGTGGTGGCGGCCGTGGGCGACCGGGCCGAGTTGGAGGCGACCGGCGGGCTGACCCTCGCCGACGCCGCCGAGGTGGGTGCCACCGGCGTCGACTTCCTCTCCGTCGGCGCGCTCACCCACTCCTCGCCGATCCTGGACATCGCCCTGGACCTGCGCACGGACTGAACCCGTCTAGGCTTCGTGCGTGCTGCTCTGCATCGACATCGGGAACACCAACACCGTTCTGGCGACCTTCGACGGTGACAAGCTGGTGCACAACTGGCGGATCAAGACCGACGCCCGATCCACCGCCGACGAGCTGGGCCTGATGTTCCGGGGACTGCTCGCCGGCGACGCCGTCGAGATCACCGGGGTGGCCGCCTGCTCGACCGTCCCGGCCGCCCTGCGCTCGCTGCGGACCATGCTGACCCGCTACTACGCGGACCTGCCGAGCGTCATCGTCGAACCGGGCGTCCGCACCGGCGTGCAGCTCGCCATCGACAACCCCAAGGAGGTCGGGTCCGACCGGGTGGTCAACACGCTGGCGGCCTACACCCTCTACGGCGGACCGTCGATCGTGGTCGACTTCGGCACCACCACCAACTTCGACGTGATCAGCGGGCGGGGCGAGTTCCTCGGTGGCGCGTTCGCGCCCGGCATCGAGATCTCCTTCGACGCGCTCGCCGCCCGTGCCGCCCAGTTGCGCAAGGTCGAGGCGACCAAACCGCGGTCGGTGATCGGCAAGAACACCGTCGAGTGCCTCCAGGCCGGGCTGTACTTCGGCTTCGCCGGTCAGGTGGACCGGATCGTCGAGCGGATGGCCGCCGAGATGGGTGAGCTGAAGGCGGTCATCGCCACCGGTGGGCTGGCGTCGCTGGTGCTGAACGAGTGCCGGACGATCACGCACCACGAGCCGATGATCACGTTGATCGGGTTGCGCATGGTGTACGAGCGGAACGTCTGACTTCTGTTTGGTTCTTGCTGGTGGGGTTTCCGGGCCGCCCGACCGGCTCCGGGCGGTCAGGCTTGATCCCTGCGCCGGTCGGGCGACCCGGAAACCCTCGGAGGGCGGCGTCATCCGTTCCGGTGAGGTGGTCGGCGGGGGTGGGCAGTGGTGGGGTGGGAGCGAGCGGTGTGGCCGTTGGTGGGAGTCAGAGTCGGGGGGTGCGGGCGGTGAGGGTGCGGTAGGGGACGGTTATCGGATCTTGGGCGCTCAGGGCGGGGTGGGTGTCTAGGAGGTGGCGGACCTGGTGGTCGACCTCGGCCCGACGGGTGGGAGTCGCGGTCAGGTAGTGGGAACGGGTCCGGACCAGGCCCAGTAGTTCGTCGCGGGTCAGCGTGGTGGTGTGGGGGAACTCGGCCCACTCCGGTGGGGCGAAGGCGTCGCCGAAGCCGGTGACGGTCTGGCGCAGGTGGTCGACGGTGTCCCCGATCCGGGCGATCCGGCTCAGCTCGGCCACCCAGTCGACGCGCTCGTCCCGGAGGTTCCAGATCGGGGCGAAGATCCCGCCGGGGCGTACCACCCGGGCGATCTCCGCGTGCGCCGACTCCGGGTCGAACCAGTGGTACGCCTGGCCGGCGAGGAGGGCGTCGGCGGACCCGTCGGCCAGCGGCATGGCCTCCGCGGTGCCGGCCTCGGCGCGTACTCCCGGGGTGGTGGCGACCAGGTGGGCGCGCATCTCGGGGTCGGGTTCGACGGCCGTCACCTGGTGCCCGAGGGCGAGCAGGCCGCGGGTGAGGATGCCGGTGCCGGCCGCCAGGTCGACCACCCGGGCGGGCCGGGTCAGCCCCTCCAGCGCCCAGTGCAGTGCGGCCTGCGGATATCGGGGCCGGTACCGGTCGTACTCGGCGGCTGCCGCACCGAACGAGCGGGCCTGGGTGGGATGCGTCATGACCGGCAGGCTATCCGGGGACGGCCGCCGGAGCGCTGAGTACGCTCGGCCTGACCTCGCCCGAAATCTCCTACTGAGGAAGCGTGCCGTGATCCAGCAGAGCCCCGTGCCAGTCGACCCCGCCGACGACCTTCCCGAGCAGATGAAGGTCCGCCGGGAGAAGCGGGACCGGATGCTCGCCGACGGCGTGGAGCCGTACCCGGTCAGCTTCCCCCGGACCAGCACCCTGGCCCAGGTACGGGAGCGCTACGCCGACCTGCCGACGGACACCGCGACCGGCGACCAGGTGTCGGTCACCGGCCGGGTGATCTTCGTACGGAACACCGGCAAGCTCTGCTTCGCCACCCTGCGCGACGGCGACGGCACCGAACTCCAGGCGATGCTCTCGCTGGACCGGGTCGGCCCCGAGCGGCTGGAGGACTGGAAGCGGCTGGTCGACCTCGGTGACCTCGTCGGGGTCACCGGTGAGGTGATCAGCAGCCGCCGGGGTGAGTTGTCGGTGCTGGCGCAGGAGTGGGCGACCACCGCCAAGGCGCTGCGTCCGCTGCCGGTGGCGCACAAGCCGCTGAGCGAGGAGGCGCGGGTCCGGCAGCGCTACGTCGACCTCATCGTGCGCCCGCAGGCCCGCCAGATGGTACGCACCCGGGCGGCCACGGTCCGCAGTCTCCGTGATTCCCTGCACGACACGGGCTTCATCGAGGTGGAGACCCCGATGTTGCAGTTGCTGCACGGCGGCGCGACGGCCCGTCCTTTCGTGACCCACAGCAATGCACTCGACACCGATCTGTATCTGCGAATCGCACCGGAACTGTTTCTCAAGCGCGCCGTGGTCGGTGGTGTCGAGCGAGTCTTCGAGATCAACCGCAACTTCCGTAATGAGGGCATCGACTCTTCGCACTCGCCCGAGTTCGCGATGCTGGAGGTGTACCAGGCGTACGGCGACTACAACACGATGGCCGAACTGACCCGCAATCTCGTGCAACAGGCGGCGGTGGCGGTCGCCGGGTCGACGGTGGTCACCCACGCCGACGGCCAGGAGTTCGACCTCGGCGGTGAGTGGCGTTCGGTGAGCCTGTACGGCGTGCTTTCCGAGGCGCTCGGCGTGGAGGTCACGGTACGCACCGAGCACGCCCGTCTGGTCGAGTACGCGGACAAGGTGGGCCTCGCCGTCGACCCCGGGTGGGGATCGGGCAAGCTGGTCGAGGAACTGTTCGAGGAGTTGGTCGTGCCCGGGTTGGTGGCACCCACCTTCGTGCGGGACTACCCGGAGGAGACCAGTCCGCTGACCCGTGGACACCGCGAGGAGCCGGGGCTGGCCGAGAAGTGGGACCTGTACGTCCGCGGGGTCGAGCTGGCCACCGCGTACTCGGAGCTGGTCGACCCGGTGGTGCAGCGGGAGCGGCTGGTCGCCCAGGCGCAACTGGCCGCCCGTGGTGACGACGAGGCGATGCGGCTCGACGAGGACTTTCTCCGGGCGATGGAGTACGGAATGCCGCCGGCCGGTGGCATGGGAATGGGAATCGATCGGCTCCTGATGGCGCTGACCGGCCTCGGAATTCGGGAAACCATCCTGTTCCCCTTGGTTCGCCCCGAGTAGTCGACACGGAACTTTCCGCCGCGATACCGGATCCTATTGACGCTACAAGCGTCTGACGGACTATTGTGCTCTGGTAAGTGGCAGGTGCACCGAACCCTGCTCGAAAGGAATGTGGGACGTGGCCAAGCAGATCATTCAGAGGCTGGTCGATGACCTGGACGGCGGGGACGCGGACGAGACTGTCAAGTTCGCGCTCGATGGTGTTCAGTACGAGATCGACCTGTCGAGTTCGAACGCCGAGAAATTGCGTGAGGCATTCGCTCCGTACATCGCCGGTGGGTCGAAGGTGGGACGCGGCGGCGTGGTCGTCGGTGGGCGTGCCGCCCGGGGTCGGGGTGGCGCCACGGCGGACCGCGAGCAGAACAAGGCCATCCGGGCCTGGGCCCGCAAGGCCGGCAAGGACATCTCGGACCGGGGCCGGATCCCCCAGGAGATCGTCGACGAGTACCACTCCAAGGCCGGTCACTGAGACCAGGTCGTCCGCCACGCCGGTTCGGAGCGCGTCTCCGGGCCGGCGCGGTCGTCTGGTGGGACGATTCGGGTCGGGTCGGACGTTGTCCACAGCCGGTGGACGCGTTGTCCACAGCCTGTGGACGGCGGATGGGAGGCGACCGTCCGGTGCCGGAAGGGCTCCGTGTGGTGCTCCCGAGGGCCCACGGCCCGTGCTCGAATTTCGCTCTGCGCGTACAGGCGCCATGCCCGGAACACCGGTTGAGCGTGGAGGGTTGTGCAAAACGACGCGTACCGGGCCACCGGCGGAGACACACGAGGTCAGCCGAGTCGGTCCGCGGCGATAGAGTAAAGAGGCGCGGACGCCCGTCCCGGGCGCTCGCGTATCCGGCCCCGCCGAGAGTCTTGACCACCAAGATCGAGTGCGCACGGCACGTGAGGAGCACGAGGGCATGTTCGAGCGGTTCACCGACCGAGCGCGACGGGTTGTCGTCCTGGCCCAGGAAGAGGCCCGGATGCTCAACCACAACTACATCGGTACGGAACACATCCTGTTGGGCCTGATCCACGAGGGTGAGGGCGTCGCGGCGAAGGCCCTGGAGAGCCTGGGGATATCCCTGGAGGGCGTCCGCCAGCAGGTGGAGGAGATCATCGGCCAGGGCCAGCAGGCGCCGAGCGGGCACATCCCGTTCACGCCGCGGGCCAAGAAGGTGCTGGAGCTTTCGCTGCGCGAGGCTCTGCAGCTCGGCCACAACTACATCGGTACGGAGCACATCCTGCTCGGCCTCATCCGCGAGGGCGAGGGCGTGGCCGCGCAGGTGCTGGTCAAGCTGGGCGCCGACCTGAACCGGGTCCGCCAGCAGGTGATCCAGCTACTCTCCGGCTACCAGGGCAAGGAGCCGGCCGCCGCCGGCACCGCCCCGGGCGAGGCGGCCCCGTCGACCAGCCTGGTGCTCGACCAGTTCGGGCGGAACCTGACCCAGGCGGCCCGTGAGGGCAAGCTCGACCCGGTGATCGGGCGGGAGAAGGAGATCGAGCGGGTGATGCAGGTGCTCTCCCGCCGCACCAAGAACAACCCGGTCCTGATCGGTGAGCCCGGCGTCGGTAAGACCGCCGTGGTGGAGGGCCTGTCCCAGAAGATCATCAAGGGCGAGGTGCCCGAGACGCTCAAGGACAAGCAGCTCTACACGCTCGACCTGGGCGCGCTGGTGGCGGGTTCCCGCTACCGGGGTGACTTCGAGGAGCGCCTGAAGAAGGTGCTCAAGGAGATCCGGACCCGGGGCGACATCATCCTGTTCATCGACGAGATCCACACCCTGGTCGGCGCGGGTGCCGCCGAGGGCGCGATCGACGCGGCGAGCATCCTCAAGCCGATGCTGGCCCGTGGTGAGCTGCAGACCATCGGTGCGACGACGCTCGACGAGTACCGCAAGCACCTGGAGAAGGACGCCGCGCTGGAGCGTCGTTTCCAGCCGATCCAGGTGGGTGAGCCCTCGCTGGCCCACACCATCGAGATCCTCAAGGGCCTGCGGGACCGCTACGAGGCGCACCACCGGGTGAGCATCACGGACGCGGCGCTGGTGGCGGCGGCGACGCTGGCCGACCGGTACATCTCCGACCGCTTCCTGCCGGACAAGGCGATCGACCTGATCGACGAGGCCGGTGCCCGGATGCGGATCCGTCGGATGACCGCGCCGCCGGACCTGCGCGACTTCGACGAGCGCATCGCCCAGGTGCGCCGCGACAAGGAGTCCGCGATCGACGCGCAGGACTTCGAGCGCGCCGCCCAGCTGCGCGACAAGGAGAAGCAGCTCCTTGGTCAGAAGGCGCAGCGGGAGAAGGAGTGGAAGGCCGGCGACCTCGACGTCGTCTCCGAGGTCGACGACGAGCAGATCGCCGAGGTGCTGGGCAACTGGACGGGCATCCCGGTCTACAAGCTGACCGAGGAGGAGACCTCGCGCCTGCTGCGCATGGAGGACGAGCTGCACAAGCGCGTCATCGGCCAGGAGGACGCGGTCAAGGCGGTCTCGAAGGCGATCCGGCGTACCCGCGCCGGCCTGAAGGACCCCAAGCGTCCGTCGGGTTCGTTCATCTTCGCCGGTCCGTCGGGTGTCGGTAAGACCGAGCTGTCCAAGGCTCTCGCCGAGTTCCTGTTCGGCAGCGAGGACGCGCTGATCCAGCTCGACATGTCCGAGTTCCACGACCGGTACACCGTGTCGCGGCTGGTGGGTGCGCCTCCCGGCTACGTCGGGTACGACGAGGGCGGGCAGCTGACCGAGAAGGTGCGGCGTCGGCCGTTCTCGGTGGTCCTCTTCGACGAGATCGAGAAGGCCCACCCGGACGTGTTCAACACGCTGCTCCAGATCCTGGAGGACGGTCGGCTCACCGACGGTCAGGGTCGGATCGTGGACTTCAAGAACACGGTCATCATCCTGACCACCAACCTCGGCACCCGGGACGTGGCCAAGGCGGTCTCGCTCGGCTTCCAGCAGTCGGAGGACTCCGAGTCCAACTACGACCGGATGAAGCAGAAGGTCAACGACGAACTCAAGCAGCACTTCCGGCCCGAGTTCCTCAACCGCATCGACGACACCATCGTCTTCCACCAGCTGCGCCAGAACGAGATCCTCCAGATCGTGGACATCATGATCGCCCGGATCGAGACGCAGCTTCGCAACAAGGACATGGGTCTCGAGCTGACCGACAACGCCAAGAAGTACCTGGCGGTCAAGGGCTTCGACCCGGTCCTCGGCGCTCGGCCGCTGCGTCGCACGATCCAGCGCGACATCGAGGACAACCTCTCCGAGCGGATCCTCTTCAACGAGCTGACCCCCGGTCAGATCGTGGTGGTCGACTGCGAGGGCGACCCGAACGACATCGACAAGTCCAAGCTCGTCTTCAAGGGCTCCGACCGGCCGGTCACCGTGCCGGACGCGGTCCCGGCCGAGCTCGGCGGCAGCACCGCTGCGGCGGGCGCGGACGAGTAGGTAACCGGCTGGTCCGACCAGCGGCGGCCGGGTGGCCTCTGCCACCGGGCCGCCGTCGTCTGTCGTCATCCTGGTGGAGCGGCGGAATCGGACATCCGGTCGGTTGGACCGCATCCAGGCGCATTCCATCACTGACGGATCGCGTGGGAGAACCCCGTCACCCGCCGGCGGGGCATGGGCGGGCACCCCGAGCGGTTGTACCGGGGTGGTCGCCGCGGCGCCCTGTGCGTAGCCGCCTCCGGCGGCCTCGCTGTTCCGCAGGGCGACTCGCGTACGCCCGGTAAGCCCGGAATGTGTGGCCCATTCGAGCCGTTGCACCCAGGGCAGGCGGCACCCCACCGATCGTGGTGCCGCCCGCCTCCTCCCTTCCGATGCGGTATCCGCACCCTCCCTGCACTTTCGGGTGTCGTGTCGATCCCCCGAGCTGGAAGGCATGATCATGACGACGTTGATGCGTAAGGCCGCCCTCACCGCCGCCGGTGCCGTCTGTGCCGGCGGGATGATCAGTGGGCCGATGGCTGCGATGGCGGCGACGACGAGCAAGACGGACGCCCTGTCCGTCGTGACGGAGCGCGGCCATGGCAAGGGCGAGCGGCAGTTGAAGGTCCGCTATCAGGCCCAGCCGAACTTCTACTACTGCGGCCCGGCGGCCGTGCGGAACGCCCTCAGCGTGATGGACAAGGACGTCTCCCAGGACGACCTGGCCCGGGAGATGGGCACCACCGAGCGGGGCACCGACTCCGCGTTCGTGATCACCAAGGCGCTGAACGGCAAGGCCGGCAAGGACGTCTACCGCACCGTCGAGATCCCCGGCCAGGTCGCCGACGAGGCCGAGACCGAGCGGTTGCGCGACGACATCGTGCGTACGGTCGACGACGGCCGGAGCGTGGTGGCCAACGTCTTCGGCACCGCGGTCGACACCGGCGGAGGCAGCCACTCCTTCGAGGGCGGCCACTACATCTCGGTGACCGGCTACCGGGACGGCGGCAGCCAGGTGAAGATCGCCGATTCGGCGGATCCCGCCAAGGCCGAGTACTGGATGGAGACCGAGGCGCTGGCGGACTGGATCGCCAGCCGCGGCTACTCCGCCTGACCGAGCCGTCGGCCGTCGCCGGCATCCCGGCGCGGATCTACACCGCGCCGAGGGCCGGGCAGCCCCGCAAGGCAGGACCACGCGGGCCGGCTCCCCAACCGGGGAGCCGGCCCACCTGTCTGTTCAGGCCGCATCCGGGTCAGGTCGGCATCGGCGCCGGTGGGCCGTCGCCGACCAGGCGGAACGCGGCCTCGCCGACCGGCTCGACCAGACCGTCGGTCACCAACCCGGACAGCGCTCGGGCCCGCTGCACGTCGTCGGACCAGACCTGGTCCAGCCGCTGGTGCGGCACCGGACCGGTCGCCTCGCGCAGCACCCCGAGCAGCAGGCCGCGTACCTGCCGGTCGGTGCCGGCGTAGCGCTGCGGTCGGCGGGTCGGGCCGTCCGGTGCGACCTGGCCCGACGCGCGCCACGCACAGCTCGTCTCGACGGGGCAGACGCCGCAGCGGGGCGAGCGGGCGGTGCAGACCACCGCGCCCAGCTCCATGAACGCGGCGCTGGCCAGGGCGGCGGCCGCCGGTTCGACCGGCAGCAACTCCTCGGTGGCGACCAGGTCCGCCGGGCGGGTCGCCGGGCCGGCGTCCGGCTCTCCGGCGATCGCCCGGCAGACCACCCGCCGCACGTTGGTGTCGACCACCGGATGCCGCTGCCCGTACGCGAAGGCCGCCACCGCCCGCGCGGTGTACGTGCCGACCCCCGGCAGGGCGAGCAACTGCTCCAGGTGATCGGGCACCTGACCGCCGTGCCGCTCCACGACGGCGACCGCGCACTCCCGCAGCCGGAGCGCCCGGCGGGGGTAGCCGAGCCGCCCCCACATCCGGATCGCCTCGGCCGGGGTGTCCTGCGCCAACGCCGCCGGGGTGGGCCAGCGGGCCAGCCACGCCTGCCAGGCCGGCAGCACCCGGACCACCGGGGTCTGCTGGAGCATGACCTCGCTGACCAGGATGGCCCACGGACTGACGTCGGGATGGCGCCACGGCAGGTCCCGGGCGTTGCGCTCGTACCACCGGCTCACCAGGCCGGCGAAAGTGGGTTCTGTCATCGCGTCGCCGATCATGTCACGGGCGTCGGATTCCGCCGACTGGACGGTCCGGGCGGGCCGCCACCGTCGGCGGACGTGGATCGGGGAGAATGCCCGGATGAACGAGCTCGCGATCACCGTCATCGGTCGGGACCGACCCGGCATCGTGGCCGACGTCGCCGAGGTGCTGGCCCGACTTGGGGCGAACCTCACCGACAGCACCATGACCCGGCTGCGCGGACACTTCGCGATGACCCTGATCTGTGTGGGCCCGGCCGCCGCCGAGGTGGAGGCGGCACTGGCCACGCTGACCGCCGACGGCCAACTGCTGGCGACCGTACGCGAGGTGACGCCGGACGGGGAGACGACCCCGGCCGGCGAGCCGTACGTGGTGGCGGTGCACGGGGCGGACCGGATGGGCATCGTTGCCGCGATGACCCGGGTGCTGACCGAGGCCGGCGGCAACGTCACCGACCTGAGTACCCGGTTGGTGGGGTCGCTCTACGTGGTGGTGGCCGAGGTCGAGTTGCCGTCCGGTGCGGCCGAACCGCTCGCCGCCCGGCTGTCCGAGGCCGCCACGAATCTCGGTGTCGACGTCACTCTCCGTCCAGCCGAACCGGATCTCCTGTGAGCGGCGACGCGGGTACGCCGGACCTGACCGCCGAGGCGTACGCCGGGTTGGGGGCGTGGACACCCGAGACGCTGGGGGCCGGTGCGGTCCTGCCGGTGGTCTCCGCCCCGCACACCGTGCTCGGTCGGGCCGGCGCGGAGGTCGACCCGACCGACGCGGAGACGATCCGGCTGGCGGCCGACCTGATCGCCACCATGCGGGTCTCGCCCGGCTGTGTCGGCCTGGCCGCACCGCAGGTGGGGGTGGGAGCGCACGTGTTCGCGGTGGACGTGACGGGCCATCCCAAGGCGGTCACGGTGCACGGCACGTTCGCGCTCTGCAACGCCCGGGTGGTGGAGGCGACCCGGTGGAAGGCGGGCCGGGAGGGGTGCATGTCGGTGCCGGACCTGACCGGTGACGTCAAGCGCGCGAGCCGGCTCGTGGTCGAGGGGGCGCTGCCGGGCAGTGGCGAGCTGGTCCGCCTGGTCACCGACGGTTTCGAGGCGCGGGCCCTGCAACACGAGATCGACCACTGCGCCGGGCTGTTGTTCCTGGACCGGGTGGCCGGCGCGCACGCGATCTACCAACGCAAGGTGTATCTCTGACCGAGGGCGGATCGACACGGTGAGTGACGAATCGGCGATGCCGACACCTCGTACCGTCGTGAATGGAGGATGGGTTCCGATGGGTCCGGTCGACCCCGGCGCGTCGCTACCGTCCGTCGTGTGCGACGCCGCTACGGTGGGGGCATCATGCGTCTGACGGTCGGCCCCCTGTCTCCCGCGGTGTACTGGCGGCGTCGTGCCGTCGTGCTCGGCGCGGTCCTGCTCCTGCTGGTTGTCGTGCTCTACTCCTGTAACGGGCAGAGCGGCGAACCCGGTGCGACCGGCGACGGTCAGCCCGATCCCGGTGTGTCGACCGGTACGCCGGGGCCGACCGGATCGGTGCTGACACCGGAGACCGGCTCACCCCCGTCCGGCGACGCCGGGGCCGATCCGTCCACGCCGTCCGGCGGCCCGGCGGCCAGTCCGTCGACCGAGCCGTCGCTCAGCAACGACCCGCCGGTCAACAACACCTCGACCGACGACGGCACCTGCGCCGACAACGAGATCGTGGTGACCGCCCAGGCGCTGCCCGGCGAGGTGGTCCGCGGAGCCGCCGTGGACCTGCACCTCAAGATCCGGAATCGGTCGGAGCGGACGTGCAGCCGGGACGTCGGCGCGGACGCGCAGGAGATCTTCATCAAGTCGGGCGCCGAGGTGGTCTGGTCCTCGGACACCTGCGGTGCGGCCTCCGGGTCGGACCCGCAGACCTTCACGCCCGGCTTCGAGCGCTCCTACCAGGTCGGCTGGAACGGCAAGGACAGCAGCCGGTGCGCCGAGGGACTGGCGAACGGCCCGGTCGTGCAGGCCGGGACGTACGAGGTCTTCGCGCGGGTGGGCACCCGACTGAGCCAGCCGGCCAAGCTCCGGCTGACCGGCTGACCGGGCGGGGAACCGATCCGGGCCGCTGATCGCGGCCCGGGTCAGACGTAGCGTTCGAGGATGGACGCCTCGGCGAGTCGGGACAGTCCCTCGCGGACGCCCCGGGCCCGCGCGTCGCCGACGCCCTCCACGGCCTGCAGGTCCTCGACGGTGGCACCGAGCAGCCGTTGGAGGCTGCCGAAGTGCAGCACCAGCCGGTCCACCACGGCCACCGGCAGCCGGGGCACCTTGGCCAGCAGCCGGAAGCCGCGCGGGCTGACCGCCGCCTCCAGCGCGTCGGAGGCGGCCGGGTAACCGATCGCCTTGGCGACCGACACCAGGTCGATCAGCTCGGTGGCGCTGAGCAGGTCCAGCTCGACCAGGGCCTCGTCGAGCGTGCGGGGCTTGCGGCCGGTGGGCAGGTAGTCCCGGATGACCAGGGTGCGGTCGGCGTCGACGCCGGCCATCAGCTCGTCGAGTTGCAGCGCGAGCAGCCGCCCGTCGGTGCCCAGCTCGACCACGTAGCCGGCGATCTCGTCGGCGATCCGGCGGACCATCTCCAGCCGCTGCACCACGGCCACCGCGTCCCGGACGGTGACCAGGTCCTCGATCTCCAGCGCGGAGAGGGTGCCGGAGACCTCGTCCAGCCGGAGCTTGTAGCGCTCCAGGGTGGCCAGCGCCTGGTTGGCCCGGGACAGGATGGCCGCCGAGTCGTCCAGCACGTGCCGCTGGCCGTTGACGTAGAGGCTGATGATCCGCATCGACTGACTGACCGAGATCACCGGGTAACCGGTCTGCCGGGCGACCCGCTCGGCGGTGCGGTGCCGGGTGCCCGACTCCTCGGTCGGGATCGTCGGGTCGGGCATCAGGTGCACGGCGGCCCGGACGATCCGGGTGCCGTCGCTGGAGAGCACCACCGCGCCGTCCATCTTGCACAGCTCACGGACGCGGGTGGCGGAGAACTCGACGTCCAGCGGGAAACCGCCGGTGCACAGACCCTCGACCACCTTGTCGTACCCGAGGACGATCAGTGCGCCGGTGCGACCGCGCAGGATGCGCTCCAGGCCGTCGCGGAGCGCGGTGCCCGGTGCCATCAGCGCCAGATTCGCGCGCAGCGGGTCACCGGCGCTGCCGCCCCCGGTCACGCTGACGCTGATCGGACGAGCGGGCGAGCCCACGGCACCGGTGCGGGCGTGGGGTGTCGCGCCGGCAGGCTTGGTGGCTTCGCGGTCGATCGGCACGGGCACAGTCTACGGACTGCCCTGCGGTGGGTGCTCCCGTGGTTACTGGGATGTGTCACGATTCGGCCCGTCCCGTCCGTCCCGTCCGCCGGAGACGCGGCTCACTCCGCCGAGGCCCGGGCCGCGGCCTGCAACGCCGCCCGGACGTCGGACACCTCCACCACCCGCATCTGCTCGGGGCCGGCGCCGGTGCTCGCCGGGCCGCAACCCGGTGGCACCAGGGCCAGCCGGAACCCGAGCCGGGCCGCCTCGGACAGTCGTCGCGGCACGGCGCCCACCCGGCGTACCTCGCCGGTCAGGCCGACCTCGCCGATCGCCACCAGATGCGGCGCGATCGCCAGGTTCAGGCCGCCGGAGGCGACCGCGAGGGCGACCGCCAGGTCCGCCGACGGCTCCACCACCCGGATGCCGCCGACGGTGGCCGCGAAGACCTCCCGGTCGTGCAGGGTGAGCCGCTCGGTACGGCGCTGGAGCACCGCGAGCACCATCGCCAGCCGGGCCGAGTCCAGCCCGGAGACGGTACGCCGGGGCGAACCGGCCACCGTGGCGCCGATCAACGCCTGTACCTCGGTCACCAGCGCCCGGCGTCCCTCCATCGCCACCGTCACGCAGGTGCCCGGCACCGGCTCGCTGTAGCGGGTGAGGAACAGCCCGGACGGGTCGGCCAGGCTGCTGATGCCGCCCTCGTGCATCTCGAAGCAGCCCACCTCGTCGGCGGCACCGAACCGGTTCTTGACCCCGCGCACCATCCGCAGCGAGGAGTGCTTGTCGCCCTCGAAGTGCAGCACCACGTCGACCAGGTGCTCCAACACCCGGGGGCCGGCCACCTGGCCGTCCTTGGTCACGTGGCCCACCAGCACGGTGGCGATGCCGCGCTCCTTGGCGACCGAGACCAGGGCGGCGGTGACCGCCCGCACCTGGGTCACTCCGCCCGGCACGCCCTCGGTGCCGGTGGTGGAGATGGTCTGCACCGAGTCGAGCACCAGCAGGCCGGGCTGGACCGCGTCGAGGTGACCGAGGACCGCCGCGAGGTCACTCTCGGCGGCGAGGTAGAGCTGGTCGTGCAGGGTGCCCATGCGCTCGGCCCGCAGCCGCACCTGGCTGACCGACTCCTCACCGCTGACCACCAGCGAGGGGCTGCCCGCTCCGGCGGCCCACTGCTGGGCCACGTCGAGCAGCAGGGTCGACTTGCCGACCCCCGGCTCACCGGCGAGCAGCACCACCGCCCCGGGCACCAGCCCGCCGCCGAGCACCCGGTCCAACTCGCTGACGCCGGTGGGGCGGGCGCGCGCCGGTGCGGCGCTGATGGTGGCGATGGGGCGGGCCGGCTCGGCGGGCATCCGGGAGCTGACCACGCGCCCGGAGACGGTCGGACCGGTGACGGTGCACTCGACCACCGAGCCCCATTCGCCGCACTCGGGGCACCGTCCCACCCACTTGGGCGGCTGGTGGCCGCAGGCGTCGCACTCGTACGCGGGGCGGGGCTCGCGGGCGGCGGCCCGGCCGCGCCCGCCACCCGCTCCCCGGGCCGGGGTCGATCGGGAGATGCTCACCCGAGCGACGCTAACCCCTTGGTACGACGACGGCACCGCCGGCATGGGTGCACCACGCCGACGGTGCCGTCGGAGACTCCGGCGGGACGGGTCAGTGGCCGCCTTCGCCCTCGAACTCGGTGTGCCGTTCGATGATCGGCGACGGCGGCGGGGCCGGGCTGAGCGGCACGGCCACCGGCGCGGGGCTGGTGATCGTGTTGCCGTCGCCGAAGTCGAAGCTGACCGTGATGTTCTGACCCGCGAGCAGGGCCGAGTTCAGCCCGAGGAGCTGGAGCACCTGCTCACCCTCGGTGTTGAGCTGTACGTAGCTCAGCGGCGGGATCTCGATCCGGGCCGGGCCGCCGGCCGGCGACTCGGTCGCCTCGGGCGACGGCGTCTCGTCCGGCGAGGGCGTCTCGTCGGGCGACGGGGAACCGCCCGGGGAGGGGCTGTTCTCCGGTGACGGCGAGCCGGTCGGCGAGGGCGAGGCGGAGGGTGACGGGCTGGTCGCGGCCTGGACCGTGGTCAGCACCACCTCGCGGGCGTCCGACGAGGTCACGGTCACGGTGACCGGGTCGGGCGAGTCGTTGTAGAAGAGCGCGTTCAGGATCGCGTCGTCACCGGCCTGGTAGCCCTCCACGCCGGGGTAGGCGATCAGCACGCTGCGTACGCCGTACCGGCCGTCCTCCGCCTGGAGGTCGACGCCCTGGATCGACGGGACCTTGTTCGCCGTCTCGGAGATCTGACCGGCGCCGCACCCGGACAGCAGCAGCAGCCCGGCTGCCGCCGCGATCCCGGGCAGCATTACGGCAGCCCGCCGGGAACCCCTGATCGAGCGCGTCACGTCGGTCCTCCTCGTCACGATCACACCCCGGCGACGTCGCCGGAACCGCTGGCCATACCCGCGCAGACCGCCTCCCAGCCTAGTTGGAGCTGATCGTGGCCCGCACGGCGACCCGGTGCTGCCACCTGCCGGGGGACCCGGTCAGATCAGGCGACCACTCGTGACCAGCAGGACGACATCGATCAGGGCCACCAGCATGACCGCCCGGAAGGCGGCCACCGGGCGGGCGCCGGGGCGGTCGTCGGTGCGTCCGGCGTACCAGGCGAGAACCAGGATGATCACGGCCGCGACGACCGCCGCGAGGCCCAGGCCGGACGGCGGGCCGGGCGGACCCAGCACCAGCGTGACGGTCGCCGCGACGAGCAGGCCGACGGCGGCTGCCCGGCTGCCCGCCGGACCCAGCCGGTGTGGCAGACCGCGTACCCCGGTCCGGGCGTCGTCGGCGAGGTCGGGCAGCACGTTGGCGAAGTGCGCACCGGCACCGAGCAGCGCCGCGGCGGCGATCAGCCACACCGGCGGCGTCGGTGCGCCGGGCAGCGCCAGCACCACGAAGGCCGGCAGCGCCCCGAAGGAGATCGCGTACGGCAGCACCGAGATCAGGGTCCACTTGAGCGGCCAGTCGTAGAGCAGGGCCGAGACCAGCGCGACGACGGCGCAGAGCGCAGCAGCCGGGTTCGTGGTCAGTGCCAGCGTCACGGTGGCGGCGGCGGCCAGCACCGCGGCCACCGCGACGGCCCGCCGGCTGACCGCACCGGCGGCCACCGGCTTGTCGGTACGCCCCACCGTGGCGTCCCGCTCGGCGTCCAGCGCGTCGTTGGTCCACCCCACCGCGAGCTGGCTCGCCGCCACCGTCAGCGCCACCACGGCGACCCCGCCGGGCGGGTGTCCGACGCCGGCCGCGAGCAGACCGGCCACTGTGGTGACGGCCATCGTCGGTTCCGGATGGCTCGCTCTGACCAGCCCTAACACCGTGGACGACATAACGGAAGTCTGGTCGTTACCCGCTAGTCGTGCCACGCTCGGTGAATGCGTGACGCCGGCCTGAGCCTGCCCCGCAACGACCCGCGTCAGTACGACGACCTGGCCGGCGAATGGTGGCGGCCGGACGGCGCATTCGCGATGCTGCACTGGCTGGCCGAGGCGCGGGCGGCGATGGTCCCACCGGCGACGCGGCCCGACGCGGTCCTGGTCGACCTCGGGTGCGGTGCCGGCCTGCTCGCCCCGCATCTGGTCGGCAAGGGCTACCGGCACGTGGGGGTGGACCTGACCCGGTCCGCACTGGCCCAGGCCGCCGCGCACGGTGTGACGGTGGTCAACGGCGACGCCACCCGGGTGCCCCTCGCCGACGGCTGTGCCGACGTGGTGGCCGCCGGTGAGCTGCTGGAACACGTCCCCGACTGGCGGGCCGTGGTGGCCCAGGCGTGCCGCCTGCTGCGTCCCGGCGGGCTGCTGGTGCTGGACACGCTCAACGACACCGCGCTGGCTCGGCTGGTGGCGGTCCGCATCGCCGAGCGGCTGCCGACCGTGCCGCGTGGCATCCACGACCCACGGCTGTTCGTGGACCACCGTGAGCTGATCGCCGAGTGCGCCCGGCACGGCGTGGACCTGCGGGTCCGGGGCGTCCGTCCGGCGGTGCCGGGCCTGCTGCGCTGGCTGTTCCGCCAGGTACGCGGCGCGGCGACGCCGCCCGGCCAGGCACCGCGCATCGTGCCGACCGGTTCGCCGGCCGTGCTCTACCAGGGCCGTGGGGTGTACGGCGGGTAGCCGCTGCGAGCGGGGGTAAGGGAAGCCGAGAAGGGGGTTCCATGAGCGAGCGCCAGCGAGCGAGTCATCGGCTCAGTGTGTGGGTGTCTCGTGGCGGTACGCAGCGCAGCGGAGTGCCGGCATGAGCGGGCGCCAGCGAGCGAGTCATCGGCTCAGTGTGTGGGTGTCTCGTGGCGGTACGCAGCGCAGCGGAGTGCCGGCATGAGCGGGCGCCAGCGAGCGAGTCATCGGCTCAGTGTGTGGGTGTCTCGTGGCGGTACGCAGCGCAGCGGAGTGCCGGCATGAGCGTGCGGTCGGTGTTGGACGCCGCGCGGCGGCTGGCGCCCCGGCTGGCGGCCCGGGCGGCCGGGCACGACCGGGACGGGTCGTTCCCGGTGGACGACTTCGCCGATCTCGGTGCGGCCGGGCTGTTCGGGCTGATGGTCCCCGCCGAGCTGGGCGGCGCCGGGGCGACGTTCGCCGGGTACGCGGCCGTCGCCACCGAGCTGGCCCGGGGCAACGGTGCCACGGCTCTGGTGTTCAACATGCACGCCTCGGTCACCGGCGCCCTGGGTGCGGTCACCGAGGAACTGGCCGAGGCGTTGGGCGTACCGGACGAGGCGCTCGCCGCCCGCGACCGGTTGCTGCGGGCGGCGGCCGAGGGGGCGTGGTACGCGGTCGCGATGAGCGAGCGCGGCGCCGGTGCCCGGTTGTCCCAGCTCGCCACCGTCTACGAGCCGGTCGACGGCGGATGGCGGATCAAGGGCAGCAAGACCTTCTGCTCGGGCGCCGGCCACGCCGACGGCTACCTGGTGGCGGCCCGCAGCGCGGCGGACCCGTCGGTGGTCTCGCAGTTCCTGGTGCCGGCCGGTGCGGGGCTGACCGTCGAGCCGACCTGGGACGCGCTCGGCATGCGCGCGACCGCCTCGCACGACCTGCACCTGGACGTCACCGTGCCGGCCGATCGGCTGCTCGGCGGGGTCGAGGGCCTGGCCCTGGTGGTCGCCCAGCTCATGCCGCACTGGCTGGTGGCCAGCTACGCCGCCGTCTACGTCGGGGTGGCACAGGCGTCGATCGACGCGGCGGCGGAACACCTGAACGCCCGAGGTCTGACGCACCTGCCGGCGGTCCGCGCCCGGTTGGGGCGGGCCGACGCCGCGGTGGCGGCGGCGCGGCTCACGGTCGCCGAGGCGGCCCGCCGGGTGGACGAGGCACCGGGCGACGCCGAGACGAACCGTTGGGTGTGGCGGGCCAAGCTGCTGGCCGGTACGACCGCGGCGGAGGTGGCCGCGTCCATGCTGGAGGCGGCCGGCACGTCCGCCACCCGGCGCGGCCACCCGTTGGAGCGCCTCTACCGGGACGCCCGTTGCGGGTCGCTGCACCCGGCCACCTCCGACGTCTGCGCCGACTGGTTGGGCATCGCCGCGCTCGGCGGTGACCCGGACCGTGACGGGTCGGCTCCTCGTTGGTGAGCGTGGGGAGCCCGAGCGAGCGGAAGGTGGGACGGTGACCGTACCGGTGATCGCGGGTGTGGGTACGGCTCATCCGCCCTCGGCCGACCAGCAGGAACTCTGGGAGCGGTTCTTCTCCCGGCACTACTCCGGCAGTACTCGTGCGCTCGCCGAACGGATCTTCGCGAACTCGGGGGTGACCCGCCGGCAGGCGGCGGTGAGTCCGCTGATCGAGGACGTCTCGGACTGGCCGACCGAGCGGCGGATGCGCCGCTACCAGGTGGAGGCGTTGCCGCTGGGCAAGGAGGCGGTCGGTCGTGCGCTGACCTCGGCCGGGCTGGACGCCGGGGACGTCGGTCTCTTCGTGGTCTGCTCCTGCACCGGGTACGCCACCCCGGGGCTGGACATCCTGCTCGCTCGTGACCTGGGCATGTCCTCGACGACGCAGCGGATGTTCGTCGGCCACATGGGCTGTTACGCGGCCCTGCCGGGGCTGGGCGCGGCGAGTGACTTCGTGGTCTCCCGGGGACGCCCGGCGTTGCTGCTCTGCGCCGAGTTGACCAGCCTGCACCTGCAACCCTCGTCGGCCCGGGTGGACACCCAGCAGATCGTCTCCCACGCGCTCTTCTCGGACGCCGCGGTCGCCGCCGTGATCATGCCCGGCGGCCGGGGGTACGCGGTACGCGAGGTCACCTCGGTCACCGACACCTCCACGGCCGACCACATGACGTGGGACGTGACCGACACCGGATTCCGGATGGGGCTCTCGCCGAAGGTGCCGCAGGTGCTGTCGACCCACGTACGCGGGCTGGTGGAGGGCCTGCTGGCCCGGCACGGCGCCACGGTGTCCGGGGTGGACGGCTGGGCGGTGCACCCGGGCGGGCCGCGCATCCTGAACGTGGTGGAGCGCGAACTGGAGCTGCCGCCGACCGGGTTGGCGGCGTCCCGGGCGACGCTGGACGAGCACGGCAACTGCTCGTCCCCGACGGTGCTGCTGATCCTCGACCGTCTGCTGCGGGCCGCGCCGTCGCCTCGCCGGGTGCTGATGCTCGCGTTCGGACCCGGGCTGACCCTCTACGCGGTCCTGCTGGAACGGCACGTCTGATCGCGCGGGCGGCTACCCTGGAACTCATGCACGTCGATCCGGTTCATCGGCTGCGCGGCGCTCTGCTCGCCGGGATCGGTGCGGTCGCGCTGGCGCTCGGAGGCTGGTGGTGGCAGGCGCAGGCACCGACACCGGCCCCGGCGCCGATCGGTCCCGGCGACGGCCCGTGGTCGGCGACGACGTGGCGGATGGAGCCCGGCATCAGGACCAGCGTCGTACTCGACGGACGAAGCGGTGCCGTCGTCTCGGCGCATCCCGGCGGCGGGTACGGGCCGCCCGGCGGCACGGCGGACGCGTCGTCCAGTGCCGACCATCGGAGCCCAGGGCGGGCGGAGGTCCGCAATGTGGTCTGGACCGAGTCGACGAAGCTCAGCGAGGGCGCGTCGGTGGTCCGACGGGCCCCGATCGGGTACGGCGAGTCGTTCCGGCTCCGCTTCCGGTGCATCGGGCCGGGAGACCTGTTGGTGACGGTCGACGGAGCGCGGGCGGCGGACCCGATCACGATCGGCTGCGACGGTGCGGCGGCCACGACGGAGGTGACCGGCACCGGCGGCCCGGTACGCATCTCGTTCTCCACCGCAGGTGCGGAGCCGCTGCAACTGGAGGCCCGCCTGATCGCGCCGTCCTGAGCCGCTCGGGCATCTACTCTTCTCGGCATGCGTGACGATCCCGTCCATCGGCTCCGAGGCGCCCTGCTCGCCGGTGTGGGGGTGGTGGCGCTCGCTGCCGGTGGCGGTTGGTGGCAGGCGACCGCACCGGCCGGGCCGACATCCAGCAGCGTCCCCCAGGCGAGCGGCTGGCAGGTGGAGCCGCTCACCGGTGGCTGGACCCGGCAGTATCGCGGTACCGACTCGCCCCGACCAGAGGCGACGGCGACATTCCGGGTGGATGCGGCGACCGGCGCGTCGTTCTGGGTGGATCCGGCCACCGGTTCCTCGCTCGTGTTCGAAACACGCGACGGCAGGAGACGCGTGCTGGCCGGGGCGGGTTCGGGTGACGTCAGCGTTCCGGAGACCGGAGAGCCGGGCCGGCGGCGGGCCGGCGGCGGCAACGTGGTGTGGTTCGACCGATCGACGTTGCGGGCGGGCGAGCCCGTGGTCCGCAGGGCTCGGGTCGCCGACGGCGACCAGTTGACGTTGCTCGTCAGCTGCACCGGTTCGGGCGAGGTCAGCGTCGCCGTCGACGGTGCCCGGGGTGCGTTCTACCCACACCGGGTCGAGTGCACGGGGGCGCTGTCGACGATCGGGATCACCGGTGCCGGTGGGCCGCTGCGGGTCACGTTCTATCCCGGCGAGGCGGCGCAGGCCCAACTGGTGGCCCGCCTGATCGCTCAGTCCTGAGATCGGTCAGACCGGCCAGGCCGGGTGTCGCGGCGGTGGCCGGGTCGGGCCCGGCCACCGGCTCACCGTCCAGCTCCGCGAGGCGCGGTCAGCCCGCCAGGCGGGCGAGTTCGGCCTGGTAGTCGGCGAGAGAGCCGACCTCGGGCACGACCAGGACGATCCGGCCGGTGCGGTCGGCGAGCAGGGCGGTCACCGTGTCCGGGCGGGCCGGCAGGTGCAGGAAGTCGCGGAGGCCACCGGCCGGATCGGCCAGCGCGCGGACCTCGGTGCCGGCCGGTGCGGCCCGAGGACGGGCGGCGGCGACGGTGACCACGCTCACTCCGGCCGGTGCCGCCGTCGCTGCCTCGGCGACCCGCTCCGGGCAGGCGCACCCGTCGACCAGCAGCACCACGGTCGGCACCAGGCCGCGCAGCGGCACCGGGGACTGCCCGCCGTCGACCAGGTCCAGGGCGGGCAACGGTCGTCCGGTGAGGCGGATCGGTGCCGGGTCGGGAGTGCCGGTGGTCGGCCCGGGGGAGCGGCCGGCGCGGGGCCAGGTGGCAGCGGCCAGGCCGGCGACCGTCGCCACGACCGCGAGCAGCAGCGCGAGCACCGGCAACGCGGACGAACGCCACCGCCGGGCTCGTCCGGCGGCGGGGCCGTGCAGCTCACGGCGTATCTGCTCGGCCTCGTTCGCGAGGGCGGCGGCGTCGTCGGGGACGACCACCCGGCCCCACTCGGGCGGCAGGTCGGGCAACCCGGGACCGTCGGCGTCGGCCTTGCCCATCACCACCCCCTCAGGGCGACCGGCGGTGGGACCGCCCTGTCGCCGGTCGGTCCCGACCCTCGCGGATGCGGGTACGCGGGCACCCCTCCAGCGTCCCGTACCAGGCCCGGGTCGCGCTACCGCTGCCCACACTCCGCAACGGCGGGATATCATGGGGCGGGTGGCGTAGGCCCTGACGTGCAATGCCAATCGTGATCTTCGATGGCTCTCGCCGGACGATGTCCGGGGGTCATCTTCTGATTACGCAGCGTGGTCGAATCATTGTTTGGGTGGTCTGTCAAGCCGAAGAAATACCTCTCACAGGGCCCCTGAGCTGCGCCAACGGTCAGGACAGCGGTGAGACATCGGTGCCTGAGCGTGTTACCCTAGACACAGCGAAAGGGGTTTCGAACCTATGGTTTTCAGTGTCGGCGAGACCGTTGTTTACCCCCACCACGGGGCCGCACTCATCGAGGCAATCGAGACTCGGGTCATCAAGGGCGAGCCCAAGCAGTACCTCGTCCTGAGGGTCGCGCAGGGTGACCTGACGGTCCGGGTGCCCGCTGAGAACGCCGAGATCGTGGGTGTGCGCGAGGTGGTCGGCGAAGAGGGTCTCGGCAAGGTCTTCGACGTTCTCCGGGCTCCGCACACCGAGGAGCCGACCAACTGGTCGCGGCGTTACAAGGCAAATCTGGAGAAGCTGGCCTCCGGCAACCCGCTGAAGGTGGCCGAGGTCGTGCGTGACCTGTGGCGCCGGGAGCGGGAGCGTGGGCTGTCCGCAGGTGAGAAGCGGATGCTCGCCAAGGCTCGCGACATTCTCGTCGGCGAGGTCGCGCTGGCCGAGAAGAGCACCAAGGACGAGGCGGAGACGCTGCTCGACAAGGTGCTGACCGAGGCCTAGTCCGCACAGCATCGTCGTACCCACTTCGTAGCGAAGAAACCATCGAGGACCGCGACGTGACCGCGCAGCTTAATCCGCGCGGTGACGTCGCGGTCCTCGTGCCTGCGGCCGGTGCCGGCGTACGCCTGGGGCCGGGCCGTCCGAAGGCGCTACGGCTGCTGGCCGGCGAGCCGCTGCTGGTGCACGCGGTCCGCCGGCTCGCCGCCGCTCCGTCGGTGCGCACCATCGTGGTGGCCGCACCGGTCGCCGACGTCCCGGCGGTGCGCGACCTGCTCGCCCCGGTCGCGCCGGTGACGGTGGTGCCGGGCGGGGCGGAACGGCAGGCGTCGGTGGCCGCCGCCCTGGCCGCCGTGCCGGAGGGCCCCGAGATCGTCCTGGTGCACGACGCGGCCCGCGCGTTGACCCCGTCGACCCTGGTGGAGTCGGTGGCTGCTGCGGTCCGGGACGGCCACGACGCGGTGATCCCCGTGCTGCCCGTGGTCGACACGATCAAGGAGGTCGACGCCGGTGAGGTGGTGCTCGGCACCGTCGACCGGGCCGCGTTGCGGGCCGTGCAGACCCCGCAGGGCTTCCGCCGGGCGGTGCTGACCGCCGCGCACGCCGCTGCCGGTGACCCGCTCACCGATGACGCCGGGCTGGTCGAGAAGCAGGGGGTACCGGTGTACTGCGTACCCGGATCGGACCACGCTCTGAAGATCACCCGGCCGTTCGACCTGGCGCTGGCCGAGCACCTGCTCTCCGCCGGGCTCTGACGCGTACCCTCGTTTCATGATCGTTCCTCGGGTGGCCATCGGCACCGACGTGCACGCCTTCGAGGCCGGTCGGCCCTGCTGGGTCGCCGGCCTGCACTGGCCCGACCAGGACGGCCTGGCCGGACACTCGGACGCGGACGTCGCCGCCCACGCCGCCTGCAACGCGCTGCTCTCCGCCGCCGGTCTGGGCGATCTGGGTGCCAACTTCGGCGTGGACCAGCCCGAGTGGGCGGGTGCCAGCGGGGTGGCTCTGCTCGCCGAGTCGGCCCGTCGGGTCCGGGCTGCCGGCTTCGTCGTCGGCAACGTGTCGGTCCAGGTCGTGGGCGTACGCCCGAAGATCGGCCCACGCCGCGCGGAGGCCGAGCAGGTGCTCTCCGAGGCGGTCGGCGCACCGGTCACCGTCTCCGCCGCCACCACCGACGGCCTGGGCTTCACCGGGCGCGGCGAGGGGCTCGCCGGGATCGCGGTCGCCCTGGTCCACGAGCAGGCGAGCTAGGCTCGCGCGATGTCCGCCGACGTCCCCACCGATCCGCCCACCGCCGACGGCTACCTTGAGCGCGCCACCCTCCTCGCCGAGCTGGGCCGCTACGACGAGGCCGCCGCCGAGCTGGGCTTCGCCCTCGCCCTCGATCCGGCCGCCGTCGAGGCGTCGACGATGCTGGCCCGGGTGCACCTGGCCGCGGACCGCCCGGCCGAGGCGCTCACCGCCGCCGAGACGGCCGTCGCGGCGGCGCCGGGGCAGGTCGCCCCACTGGTCGTGCGGGGGCTGGCCCTGGGCGACCTGGAACGGTACGGCGAGGCTGCCCGTACCGCCGACGAGATCCTGGCGCTGGGGCCGGAGGACGCGTACGCGCAGCGCAGCGGGGCGGCGATCCTGGCCGGCTCCCGTAACGGGCAGCCGGCGCTGAACGCGGCCTGGCACGGGGTGGAGCTGGCACCCGAGGAGCCGCAGGCGCATCTGGTGCTCGGTCTGGTCGCGGCCAACATGCAGATGTACGACCTGGCCGAGCGTGCCTACCGGGAGGCGCTGCGGCTGGACCCACGCCTGGCCGAGGTGAGCGGGGACGTCGGCGTGCTGCGGTTGGAGCAGCGCCGGTGGAGTGCCACGCTGGAACAGCTCGCGGAGGCGGCGGTGGCGAGCCTGCCGCCCGATTCGGGCCGCCGGGACGGGTCACGGACCGACCCGAACCGGCCGGACGCCGTCCCGGACGACCTGAGCGGTCTCGACCAGTCCCGGGACGACACCTCGGACGGGCGGAAACCGGGTCCGGGTGGGCCGGGCGGCCCGACGGCTGGCCAGAGCGGTCCGAGCTGGCCCAGCGGCGGCCCAAGTTGGCCCAGCGGCGGTCCGAGCTGGCCCACGGCGGGCCAGAGCGGGACGAGTCGGCCGGAGAACCCGACCGGGCCCGGGACGGGCCAGCCGGAGGGGCAGAGCGGCCCCGGTCGGCCGTTGGGCGGTCAGAGCGGCACGAACCAGGGCGGATCGGACCAGGCCAGCGCGGACCAGGGCGGCGCGGACCAGGCGGGGGCAAGCGCCGGGCGGTCGGCCGACGGGCGGGACGAGCCGCCGGCCTGGCCCGCCGAGAGCGGACCGGCCGAGGCGTACCGGGCTGACCCCTTCGCCGCACCGGGGGGCAGCGCGGGGCCGGTCGGTCCGGTCGCCGACCGTACCGTGCCGGCGGCGTTGCGGCAGCTTGTCGTCTGGGGCGCCGGCTGGTCGGTGATCGCCGCCGTGATGGTCGCCTGTTCGGCCGCCACCGGGCCCGGCTTCTCCCGTCTGATGGCGGTGCTGGCCGCGGCCGGCGGCGGCTTCGTGGTGTGGCGGCAGGCGTCGCGGCTGCCCGGGCTGACCCGGACCGTGCTGCCGGTGCTGCGGCGCACCGACCGGACGCTCGCGTTCGCCGTCTACGGTGCCTGCGTGGCACCCGTGTTCATCCTGCTCTACGCCCTGCTGGGCACCCCGTGGCCGCTCGTGCTGGCGATCGGGGTGGCGATGGCCGCGCAACTCGCGATCGTCACCCGACCGGTCGCCTGACCGGCCGGGGTACGGCGGCCCGGGTCAGGGGCGGCGGGCCCAGGTCCAGGCGTACGCGTCGTCCTCGCACTCGTTCGCCGCGTCGCACAGGTCGAGTGGCCGGAAGGTGTCGACCATGACCGCCAGCTCGTCGAAGAAGTCCACCCCGATCGAGCGCTCCGCCGCGCCGGGCTGCGGTCCGTGCGTGAAGCCGGACGGGTGCAGCGAGATGGACCCCTGCTCGATGCCGGAGCCGCGCCGGGCCTCGTAGTTGCCGCCGGTGTAGAAGAGCATCTCGTCGGAGTCGACGTTGTGGTGGTGGTACGGCACCGGGATGGCGCCCGGGTGGTAGTCGACCTTGCGCGGGACGAACGAGCAGATCACGAAGTTCGGCCCCTGGAAGGTCTGGTGCACCGGTGGCGGCTGGTGGACACGGCCGGTGATCGGCTCGAAGTCGTGGATGGAGAAGGCCCACGGGTACATGTGCCCGTCCCACCCGACCACGTCGAACGGGTGGTTGGCGAAGACGTGTCGTGTCCAGCCCCGGCGGTGGCGGACCAGCACGTCCACGTCGGTGCCGTCGACCAGCAGCGGCGTGTCCGGTCCCCGGACGTCGCGCTCGCAGTACGGCGAGTGCTCCAGGAACTGCCCGCGTACGGAGAGGTAGCGCTTGGGCGGGCCGATGTGCCCGGACGCCTCGACGGCGAGCAGCCGGGTCGGCGTGTCACCGGTCGGCACCAGCCGGTGCACCGTCGAGGTCGGGATGATCACGTAGTCGCCGGCGGTCACGTCCAGCACCCCGAAGGTCGACTCGACCCGCAGCGCCCCGGACTCGACGTAGAGGCAGTGGTCGCCGGTGGCGTCCCGGAACAGCGGGGAGGGCCGGTCGGCCAGCACGTACGCGATCCGGACGTCGTCGTTGGCGAGCAGGTAGCGCCGGCCGAGGACCGGGTCGGTCCCGGTGCCGTCGAGCTTGTGGGTCCGCAGGTGCCGGGGCTTGAGCGGCAGGTTGGGCACCCGGGTCACCACCGGTGGGGTGAACTCCTCGGCGGCGACGATCGCGGTCGGCGCGTACCGGTGGTAGAGCAGGGAGGAGTCGGAGGAGAAGCCCTCCTGGCCCATCAGTTCCTCGGTGTAGAGGCTGCCGTCGGGCTGCCGGAACTGGGTGTGACGCTTGCGTGGCACCTCGCCGACGCTGCGGTAGTACGGCATCTCGCCTCCCGGTCACCAGCGCGTCCGATAATCGGACGCTGTTGTCCGCTTCTTAGAGCGTCCCGTACATTCTTGTCTCGTGTCAACGCAGCTTCCCGCGCTCGTCACCGGACTCGTCGACGACGCCGCCGTCTTCCCGCCGGGCAGCGCGTCGCTGCGCGACGCCCTCGCCGCCCACCGGCAGCACCGCGCCGCCTGGTACGCCGACCTCGTCGGCCCGCTGCTGCTGCCGGCCTCCACCGTGACCGCGGGCGAGCTGGACGGCCTGGTCGATCCCGGGCTCGCCATCGGGTTGATCGGCGACACTGGTCTGGACCGCCTGCCCTTCGCGCTGTCGTTCCTGCCGCCGCTCGGCGTGACCGCCCGGCAGGTCGAGGCACCGGTCGCCCGGCGCGGTGAGGACCCGCAGCCCGGCCTGGCCGAGCTGGTGACGCTGACCGACCGGCTGGACGGCGTCCCCGTCTATGCGGAGATCCCGCTGACCTTCGGGCTGATGGGGGCGCTGGACGCGCTGGCCGAGGCGCGGTCCGGTGGGCTGCCGGTCGCCGCGAAGTTCCGCACCGGCGGGCTCGCCGCCGAGCTGTTCCCCACTCCCGCCGAGCTGGCGGCGGTGATCTGCGCCTGCCGGGACCGCGAGCTGCCGTTCAAGCTGACCGCCGGGCTGCACCACGCGGTGCGGCAGGTGGATCCGGAGACCGGCTTCACCCACCACGGCTTCGGCAACGTGCTGACCGCCACGCTGGCCGCCGCCGACGGAGCCGGGGTGGACGCCGTCGCCGAGCTGCTCTCCGTGCGCGACGAGCGCCCGCTGGTGCAGGGCACCGAGGGACGACGGGACTCGGCGCGTCCACTCTGGGTGGGCTTCGGCTCGTGCAGCATTACCGAACCACTGACCGACCTGATCCGGCTCGGGCTGGTGAACGGAGGATTCGAGGGATGAGCGAGTGGGCACTGTGGAACGGAGGGGCGGCGTGAGCTGGGTGACGGGTGCCGAGAGTTCCGGGTACGGGGTGCACCACCTGCCGTACGGGGTGTTCCGGGTGGGCTCCGGCGAGCCCCGGATCGGCGTACGCGTCGGGGACCTCGTGCTGGACCTTGCCGGCGCGGAGGAGGCCGGCCTGGTGCTGGCCGGTGGCGCGTTGCGGCAGCCCACGCTCAACGCGTTCCTGGCGCTGGGCCGCCCGCAGTGGACCGCCGCCCGCCAGCGGATCACCGAGCTGCTCACCGAGGAGACCCATCGCGCGACGGTGGAACCGCTGCTGGTGTCGCTGGCCGAGGTGACGATGGAACTGCCCTTCGAGGTGGCCGACTACGTCGACTTCTACTCCTCGGAGCACCACGCCTCGAACGTCGGACTGATCTTCCGGCCGGGCCAGCCGCCGCTGCTGCCGAACTGGAAGCACCTGCCGATCGGTTACCACGGCCGGGCCGGCACGGTGGTGGTCTCCGGTACCCCGGTGGTGCGCCCGCACGGCCAGCGCCCCGGCCCGCAGGGGCCGGTCTACGGCGCGTCCGCCCGCCTGGACATCGAGGCCGAGGTCGGGTTCGTGGTGGGCGTACCGAGCCCGCTCGGCCGACGGGTCGCCGCCGCCGACTTCGCCGACCACGTCTTCGGGGTGGTGCTGGTCAACGACTGGTCCGCCCGGGACATCCAGGCGTGGGAGTACCAGCCGCTCGGGCCCTTCCTCGGCAAGTCGTTCGCCACATCGGTGGCCGCGTGGATCACCCCGCTGGACGCGTTGCGACACGCCTTCGTGCCCGCTCCGGAACAGGACCCACCGGTGGTCGACTACCTGCGCGAGGAGTCCCGCCTGGGGTTGGACCTGCGGCTGACCGTGCACTGGAACGGCGAGGCGGTCAGCGAGCCGCCGTTCGCCGGCATGTACTGGACGCCCGCCCAGCAACTGGCGCACCTGACCGTCAACGGCGCCTCGCTGCGTACCGGCGATCTGTACGCCTCCGGCACCGTCTCCGGTCCGCAGCGGGACCAGGTCGGCTCGTTCCTGGAACTCACCTGGGGCGGCACCGAGCCGGTCGTGGTGGGCGGAGCGGAGCGAACCTTCCTCGCCGACGGGGACACGGTGACCATCACCGCGACCGCTCCCGGACCGGACGGCAGCACCATCGAGTTGGGTGCGGTCACCGGCACGGTCACGCCCGCCAACTGACCCCAACTTGACACTATTCCTTGATCGCACTCGATGTGCGATCAAGGACCGTCACCGACTTCGTTGATGACCTCGGAATCGCGTCGCCACGAGGAGCCGGGCCGGCCGGTGCCCCCCGTTCCGGTCGGCCCGGCCCCGACTGGCGACACGTCACAAACCGAGGAGATGACGATGCACGAACTCGTGGGCGCGGTCTGGCGCACCAGCAGCCGCTCGAACGACCAGGGACTCTGTGTGGAGGTGGCCGACAACCTGGCCCGTGTCCACGGCGTGGTGGGCATACGCGACTCCAAGGACCAGGCCGGGCCGGTCCTGGTGGTCAGCCCGCCGGACTGGACCTCGTTCGTCGGCGCGATCCGGGCGGGGCACTTCACCCGCTGACGCCGTAGGCCGTGTTCCGCGAGCGCCGTACCGTTCTCGTGGGACACGGCCGTTCCCGTGCCGGGACGGCCCGGTGGCGGTGGGTGTGCCGCCCGTACCGCCGGGACCGTCCCCCGGCGCACTCAGCCCGGCTGGATAGGGTGCCGGTCGGAGGTGCGGGATGGCGTTGACGACGGGCCGGCGACGGATCGTGGCGGTGGTGTCCGTGGCGGTCATGGTCGCGGTCACCGCGATCACCGCGTACCGCGTACTCGCTCCGGCCGAGGTCAGCACGACCGCGCGGGGTGAGTACCCGGCCGCCGCCGTCCGGGAGGCCGGGGTGGTCGGCCGGTTGCCGGTGGCACCGTTGATCGTCGACGGGCGCCTCCGCGTGTACGCGGCACAGCGCCAGGTGTACGCCGACGGGCCGGTGGACGCCCGGCACCGGGGCACGCCGTACTGGTCGTACCGGCGCTGGCCCGCCGAGGTGAGCGGGGTCGTGGCGGCCGGGACCACGGTGGTGAGCCACTGGTCGGACGGGAAGCTGGTGGCGCTGGACGCGCGTACCGGACAGGTGGCCTGGCAGGTCGACGGCCCGGCGCCCGCCGAGGGGTGGACCGCGCGCCGCACCGGCGCCGGTGCGGTCTGGAGCCCGGCGGGCCTGTTCCACACCGGGACCGGCGACCCGCCGACGCTCGTGGTGTCCGGGCCGGAGCGCCTCGCCGCCTTCGCGTTCGACGATGGCCGGGAACTCTGGTCCACGGAGGTGGACGGCGCATGCCGCACCGACGTCGGTACCACCTCGACCGGTCGGTTCGCCGCGGTGGACCGCTGTGCGGGCCCGGCGGTGGTCGAGTTCCGCGACGTGCGCAGCGGTGAGCCGGTGGACCGGTGGCAGCCGCCGGGTGTCACGGCCGAGTGGAGCGTCACCCCGGTCGGTTGCGTCACCGAGGGCGTCCGCTGCGGTGGTCTGCGCGTCACCGGTCCGAGCGACGACGGCGGACGCGGCTGGTTGCTGGCCGCCGACGGCCCGGTGGCCGTGCCCGCGCTCGATCCGTCCGACGCCGAGCTGACCGGCGAGTGGGTCGTCCGGGCGGCGGACGGCGTGGTCACCGGCGGGTCCGCCCGCGACGGCGAGGAGGTCTGGCGACGCACCGACCTCGGGACGGTCCGGATCGTGGCGGTCCAGGCCGACCGGGTGCACCTGGTCACCGAGACCAACGACCTGATCACCGTCGACCCGGCCACCGGTGCCGAACGGTCCCGTTTCGTGCTGAACGTGGGCGCCGACGGGGTCGGCTGGACGCCTGGCGCGGCGTACGCGAGCGGGGGCTATCTGGCGCTGGAGCGGCTCCGGCCGCCGCCCGCCCCGGACGCCGACGACCAGCGCTACTTCCTCACCTCGGAGCCGCTGGTGCTGGCGGCGACCTGAGTCGGCGGGCGCTAGCGAGTCTCGGGCAAATCGGACAAAAGTTACGTATGCTCTCGGTGGGCTTCCGGGCCGGTCCGCTGGGGGATGGCGGACCGGCCCGGCACCGCTCGTGGCTCAGCCCAGCGTGGACTCGGCGGCGGCCAGGAAGGCGTCGTTCTCCTCCGGAGTACCGATGGTCACGCGCACCCCGTCACCCGCGAACGGCCGGACGATCACGCCCCGCGACTCGCACGCCTTGCCGAACGCCACCGCCCGCTCGCCCAACGGCAACCAGACGAAGTTCGCCTGGCTGCTCGGCACGTCCGGGACGAACTTGCGCAGCGCCTCGGTGACCCGGTCCCGCTCGGCCACCACCAGCGCACACCGTCGCTGCACCTCGTCGGCCTGGGCCAACGCGGCCAGCGCGCCCGCCTGCGCCGCCATGCTCGTGGAGAACGGCGTGACGACCTTGCGTACCGCCGCCGCCACCTGCGGCTGCGCGACGAGGAAACCGATCCGCAGACCGGCCAGGCCCCATGCCTTGGACAGGGTGCGCAGCACCGCCACGTTCGGCCGGTCGGCGTAGGTCAACCCGTCCGGCACCTCCGGGTCCGTGACGAACTCCCGGTACGCCTCGTCGATGACCACCAGCACGTCGTCCGGTACCGCGTCCAGGAAACGGTCCAGCTCGGCCCGGCGGACCGCCGTACCGGTCGGGTTGTTCGGGTTGCAGACCAGGATCATCCGCGTCCGGTCGGTCACCGCCGTGGCCATCGCGGACAGGTCGTGCCCGTGCCCGGCCGCGTTGGGCACCTGCACGCTGGTCGCGCCGCTGGTCGCCGCGATGATCGGGTACGCCTCGAAGGAGCGCCACGAGTAGACCAACTCGTCACCGGGCAGGCAGGTGGCCCGGACCAGGTGCTCGGCCAGCGCCACCGAGCCGCAGCCGGTCGCGATCCGGTCCGGGTTCACGCCGTACCGGTCGGCCAGCGCCTGACGCAGCGCGACGACACCCATGTCCGGGTAGCGGTGCGTACCGGCGACCGCCTCGGCGACCGCCTCCACCACCCCGGGGAGCGGGCCGTACGGCACCTCGTTGCTGGCCAGCTTGATGGCCTCGGGCAGACCCAGCTCGCGGGCCAGGTCGGCCGGGCTGCGTCCGGGTACGTAGTTGGGCAGTGCGTCCAGGTCGGCGCGGGTCAACCGGGGTGCCGGCTGTCGTCCGGTGTCGGTCATGGGGTGTCTCCCGATGTGTCGGCACGGTCGTCGGGGCTGCGGTCGTCAGGGGTGCGGGGAAGCTGGACCACCACGGTCTGCGCCCGCTTGTCGTGCAGGGCCTGCCGTAGCGGGTGGTCGAAGAGCGGCGAGAGTGAGTCGATCAACTGGAGCACCAGGCCGAGGCCGCAGCAGTACCAGAGCAGGGTGGGCAGGCCGAGCGTGTTCCAGCGGCGCAGGGCCCGGGCGAAGCCCAGTGGTGCGTCCGCCTCGACCGGCACCGCCTTGACCCGGAGCAGCCGCTTGCCGAAGGTCTGCCCGTTGGCCGCCATCGCCGGAACCTCGTACGCCAACCACAGCGCGGTGGCGAGCAGCAGGATCACCACCACCAGCGAACCGGCCTGATCCCCGGCCGGGGGCAGTGGGTCGGTGGTGCGGTCCTGCGCCTCCACCCGCCGCCAGAACTCGTTGAGCGGCGTGGCGTACGCCTGCGCCAGCCAATAGACGAAGATCCCGTTGACGAACACGTTGAGCAGGAAGACGATGCCGAAGTCGATCAGTCGGGCGCCGAAGCGGGCACCGAACGAGGCCAGCGGCAGCCCGTGCGGCCGGGGTGGGGGTAGCTGACCGGGCCAGGTCGGATACGGCCAGCCCGGCGGCGGTCCCGAGCCGGGCGGCCAGCCCGGCTGCTGTCCGGGGTGGCCGCCGGGTTGTTCGGTGGTGCCGCCGAGTTGGCCTGGCTGTGTTCCGGGCGTGCCGCCGGGCTGGCCGGGCCAGGTGGTCTGCGGGCCCGGCTCGGTGGGTGTGCCGGTCGACGAGCCGGGCCCGGCGGCCGGGGTCGCCGGCGCGGGTTCGGGCGTCGGCTCGGGTTCCGGTGGGGGTGGGCCCTCGGGTGGGGTGGCGTCCACCGGGATGGGCGCGCCGATCCAACCCTCACCGTCCCAGTACCTGCGGGTCTCGGGGTCGGCGGGGTCGACGTACCAACCGGGTGCCACGCTCACGTCGCGGCCTCGCTGCGCTCGTTCACCTCGACACCTTAACGACGACGGTCCCGGCGAACTTGTCGTGGAGGCACTGCTGCCAGGGCTTGTCCCACAACTGCCAGAGCCCGTCGAGGTAGCTGCCGCCCGGCACCAGGGACCCGCCGACGAACTGCACGAGGTACCGCCTACCTGCCGCCCGGCGGTCCAGGGTGTGCGTCGGGTCGAGCATCACCACCCGCAGGTTCATCACCCGCTTGCCGACGCTCTGCCCGCCGTTCCGGATCAGGTACTCCACGTGGTAGACCCAGTACAGCGCGAACATCGCCACGAAGAGACCAGCCTGGAGCAGCAGGAGTGGCAGCAGGAAGTTGGTGACGATGTTCCCCGGGTCCGGTTCGACCAGGGTGCCGTCCGGGTTCGTCCGGGTCAGCGCGCTGAACATCCGGAACCAGACGTAGAGGAAGGCCGGCACGAAGAACACCAGCAGCACCGCACCGGCGACCAGCGAGTCGATCATGTACGCGGCCAGCCGGTCACCGAAGCCGGCCAGCGGCTGCCCGCCCGGTCCGAGTACCGGTGGCGCCACACCCGGCGTCCAGCCGGGCGGCGGCTGCGGTCCGGGCGGACCCGGCCAGCCCGCGCCCGGCTGCTGCGGTCCAGGCGGACCCGACCAGCCGGGCGGTGGCGGATAGCCGGGCGGCGAGTGGCCCGGCGGTGTGTACTGGGGCGGAATCGGTTGCGGCGGGCCGAGGGGCGGCGGTGCGCCGCCGGCCGGGGGCGTAGGCCCACCGGCCGGCGACGGGTGCGCGGGAGGCTGGGTCACGCTGGACAGTGTTACAGGTTGCCGCGCTTGTCCTGCTCCCGCTCGATCGCCTCGAAGAGCGCCTTGAAGTTGCCCTTGCCGAAACCGAGCGAGCCGTGCCGCTCGATCAGCTCGAAGAAGACGGTCGGGCGATCCTGCACCGGCTTGGTGAAGATCTGGAGCAGGTAGCCGTCCTCGTCCCGGTCGACCAGGATCTTGCGGGACTTCAGCTCCTCGATCGGCACCCGCACCTCGCCGATGCGGGCCCGCAGCTCCGGGTCGTCGTAGTACGAGTCCGGCGTCTCCAGGAAGTCCACGCCGGCGGCGCGCATCGCGTCGACGCTGGCCAGGATGTCGTTGGTGGCGACGGCGATGTGCTGGGCCCCCGGGCCCTGGTAGAACTCCAGGTACTCGTCGATCTGCGACTTCTTCCGGGCGATCGCCGGCTCGTTGAGCGGGAACTTCACCTTCCGGGTGCCGTTCGCGACGACCTTGCTCATCAGTGCCGAGTAGTCGGTGGCGATGTCGTCGCCGACGAACTCCGCCATGTTGGTGAAGCCCATCACCCGCCGGTAGAACTCGACCCACTCGTCCATCCGGCCCAGCTCCACGTTGCCGACCACGTGGTCGACCGCCTGGAAGAAGCGCTTCGGCTGCACCCCGGCGTCGATCATCGGCTGCCGGTCCACGATCGGCTTACGGGCGACGAACCCGGGCAGGAACGGGCCGGAGTACCGGGAACGGTCGACCAGGGTGTGCCGGGTGTCGCCGTAGCTGGCGATGGCGGCCAGCCGTACGGTGCCGTGCTCGTCGGTGACGTCGTGCGGCTCCGCGAGCCCGGTGGCGCCCTGCGCGGTGGCGTGCGCGTACGCGGCGTCCACGTCCGGCACCTCCAGCGCGATGTCCGAGACACCGTCACTGTGCCGGGCGACGTGCTCGGTGCCGGTGGCGTCCGGCCGTACCGCGCCGGTCAGCACGAACCGGGCCGAACCGCTGGTCAGCACATACTCGGCGTGGTCGCGGTAGCCCTGCTCCGGGCCCCGGTAGGCCACGCAGGTCATGCCGAACGCGGTGGAGTAGTAGTGCGCGGCCTGCTTGGCGTTGCCGACCAGGAAGCGCACGTGATCCATGCCCTTGACCGGGAACGGGTCCTTGCTGGTGTCGTGGTCGACAGCGCCGACGAGCGCGTCGACGTCGACCTCCTCGGTCGACTGGGGTCGGTCGATCGCCTGGGTCATGGTGGTGGCCTCCCTTGCGTACCGGCCGGCCTCGTGGGCCGACGGGGTCGTCTGCTGCTACGAGCATCGCGGTGACCGGGCTCACTGGGCAACACACTCCGCCTACGCTGGTCAGGTTGCGCAAACGGTATGGTGTTTCCACATGAACCCTGGGCAGGTTGTACAGCTCGACGCGTTGGACGCCAGACTGATCGAGCTGCTCGCGGCGGAACCCCGGATCGGTGTGCTGGAGTGCTCCCGTCGACTCCAGGTCGCCCGGGGCACCGTCCAGGCCCGGATGGACAAGCTGGTCGGCCGGGGCGTGATCACCGGTTTCGGGCCGGACCTCGGGCCCGCCGCCCTCGGTTTCACGGTGACCAGCTTCGTCACGCTGGAGATCAGCCAGCGGCTCGGGCACGACCCGGTGACCCGTCACCTCGCGGCGATCCCCGAGGTGCTGGAGGCGCACACCATCACCGGCTCGGGTGACGTGCTCTGCCGCATCGTGGCCCGCTCGAACACCGACCTCCAGCGGGTCATCGACCAGATCGTGGCGTACGAGGGGATCACCCGCGCCTCGACGATCATCGCGCTCGCCGAGCAGATCCCGTACCGCGTCCTCCCGCTGGTCCGCTCCGCCGCTGTGTAAGGAGGGGACCCCTGCTAACGCCTGGTGTTTAGGAAGGGACCCCTGCTTACATCCTCAGCGTTCGGCGAGGGCGTCGCCGAGCGGGGTGCGTCGGTAGCGGACGGCGCGGCCGGAACGCACCCGGCTGACCAGGCCGGCCTCGCGCAGCACGGTCAGGTGGTCACCCACCCCGCCCAGGCTCAGCCCGAGTTGGGCGACGAGCTGACTGGTGGTGGCGGGCAGGGCGAGCGCCCGCAGCACCGCCGCCCGGGACCGTCCGACCAGGCGGTCCAGCACGTCGTCGGGGCGGCTCGGGTCGGGCGGTCCGAGCAGTTCCGCCGCACCGTAGGCCGGGTAGACGATCGCGAACGGCCAGGGCGGTTCGAGGTATTTGATCAGGATGCCGAAGACGGTGGGTACGAAGAGCAGGCCCCGCCCGGCCAGCGAGTGTGTCTCCTCCTGGTGCGGGTCGTCGACCTCGATGGTGCCCACGTCGCCGCCGGGCACCCAGCGCATCCGGGGGTCCAGGTCCGCCACCGCCGCACCCCAGCCGTACGCGAGCAGCCGGCCCGCCCGGTGCAGCAGGTCGCGTTCCAGCACTGCCCGCAGGCGGGGCCAGTCCGGCTGTACGAGCGTCGTCCAAGCCGCCTCGATCGCGTCCGCGAGCAGATCCACCACGTTCGGCGACCGGTAGATCCGGCGGGCGTACCCGGGGGGTGTGGTGTGCGGGGCGACGAGGTTGCGGGCCAGTTCGTCGCGCGCCTGGGCGAGCGGGGTGGCCCGGACCACCGCTAGTTCGTCGGCGAAGTCCTGGGCGGTGTCCGCCGGTGGCGGATGGATGAAGTCGGCGTTGTAGCCGCCCCGGCGCATCAGCGCCAGCAGTGCACCGACCTCCGGCAGGTCGCGCCGTAGTCGCTCGTACACCGGCCGTTGCCGGGCCACCCAGGGGATGAGCCCGGGGGCGCTGTTCAGCCCGGCCAGCAGCCGCAGCGCGGAGGCCGTCTCACCCAGTGGCGAGATGGCGAACCGGCTCGCCGCCAGGTCGGCCGGGGTCACCTCGATCCGCATGCCCATGACCTTTCGCCTCCTGGCGAAAGGATAGAGCCCGCCCGGCCGGACCACGAAGCTTGCCGACGTGAACAGCACCAGTGCCACCGCAGCTCAGGCTGCTGCCGACCGGCCCGCGACGTTCCGGGACGCCTTCGCCGTCGCCGAGTTCCGGGTGATCTTCGCGAGTTTCAGCGTCTTCATGATCGGCGAGACGGTGAAGATGCTCGCCCTGTCCGTGCTGGTCTACGAGCGCACCGGCTCCGGACTGCTGGCTGCCCTGGCGTACGTGACCGGGTTCCTGCCGCACGCCCTGGGCGGGGTGTTCCTGCTGGCGCTGGCCGACCGGTGGCCGGCCCGGGCCATGATGGTCGGGTACGACCTGCTCCGGATGGCCATGGTGGCGGTGCTCGCCGTCGGAGCGCTATCCCCGTCGGCCATGCTCGGGCTGGTCGCGGTGGTGGCCCTGTTCGGCCCGGTCAGCAACGCCGCCCGCACCGCGCTTCTGCCCGAGGTGCTGCACGGCGACGCGTACGTGCTGGGGCGCTCGCTGCTCTCGGTCGCCTCCGGTGGGACCCAGGTGGCCGGGTTCGCGGTCGGCGGACTGCTGCTCGGGCTGGTCGGCCCGTACGGTGCGCTCTGGTTGACCGCAGTCACCTGCGGGCTCTCGGCGCTGTTGGTGCGGGTCGGTCTCACCCGACGCCCGGCCCGCATCCAGTACGCCCCGACGACCGACAAGCCGGCACGCGGGGCGGTACGCGAGACCCTGCGGGTCAACCGGAGCCTGCTCGCCGATCGCCGGATCCGGGGACTGCTGCTCGCCCAGTGGCTGCCCGGTTCGCTGCTGGTGGGCGCGGAGGGGGTGGCCGTGCCGTACGCGGCCGACCTGGGTCCGGGCGCCAGCGCGGGCGTACTGCTGATGGCCGGTGCGGGCGGCATGCTCGTCGGTGACCTGCTGGTGGGGCGGTTCGTGGCACCGGCCCGGCGGGAGCGGTGGACGCCCTGGCTCGCGCTGCTGCTCGGCGTACCGATGCTCGCGTTCGTGGCCCGGCCGTCGTTGGTGCCGGCGGCGGCGCTGTTCGCGGTGGCCACCGCGGGCTTCGCCTACCAGCTCGGGTTGGCCCGGCGGTTCCTCGACGCGGTGCCCGAGGGGCGGCGTGGGCAGGCGTTCGGGCTGGTCAGCACCGGCATGATGGCGATGCAGGGGTTGGCTGCGGCGGGCGCGGGCGCGCTCAGCGAGGTGCTCGCGCCGGGCCTCGTGATGGCGCTGGCCGGTGCCGCGTCGGCGACGGCGACGTTGGTCCTGTGGCCGGTGCTCGCCCCGACGGGCCGCACGCGTCGGGTCGCCGCGTGAGGCGGTCGTGTGAGGTCGCCGCGAGCAGTTAGGAAGGGACCCCTTTACCACCGGAGCCGTTAACAAGGTGCCCTTCCTTTCACGACACGCGGGGCGGTGCGGGCGGTTCAGAGCGCGGGTGGCTACCGTGATCCGGTGGCGAAGGGCAGCGGGCTCGGCGTGCGTGGCGGCCTGCTGCTCGGGCTGGCCGCGGTGGTGGCGCTCGCCGCGACCGGAGTGTGGAATCCGTTCCCCACGATGTGGGACTGGGTGAACCGGCGTCAGCCCATCTCCTCCCCGGACGTGCAGTGGCAGCAGCGCATCGGCGGCACCCCGCGCAGCGTCACGATCGCCGGCGAGGCGGTGGTCGTCGAGCAGCGCACCCGCGTCGAGGCCCGCAGCCTGGCCACCGGCTCGCAGCTCTGGGAACGCAAGGCCGACTGGAGCGCGGTCGCGGGCGTCGGCCCGGAGTCCGTCGTCGCCGTGGGCAAACTGCTGGTCAAGGGGTACGAGGTCCTCGACCCCAGCACCGGTGTGACGCGCCGACGCGACGCCGACGCGGTGGCCGTCTGGACGTACCGGAACATGCTGCTCGACGCGCGGTGCGTGGAGGCCACCGACTGCACACTGAGCGCCTGGGATCCGCGCGGCACCGCCCCGATCTGGACGGCGTTCCTGCCCGGCGTCAGCAGTGGTCTGCTCGCCGACAACCCGAACCTGCTGGACACCCGTCGCCTCAGCGCCAACCGCATCCATGAGGAGGTGGCCGGCCCGGAGTCGGTGCCACCGCTGCTCGGGTTCCCGGTCGACGGCCGGGTGCACGTGGTCGACACCGCCACCGGACGGGTGTTGCAGAACGTCGAGCCCGGCCGGGACGAGCGGCTGGCGGTGATCGGTGGGCGTCTGCTGCACGTCGCCGCCCGCTCACAGGACGGCAACTGCTACTTCGCCATCACCGGACGTGACCCGGCCACCGGTCAGGAGGCGTGGCGGCGGTCCGGGATCAACCTGCGGACCGCCGACAGCGCGGGCTGCGTGCAGCGGGAGGACCCGTACGGTGCCCGCAACGTGCTGATCGGGGTCGCGCCCGACGGCCGGGAGACGGTTCTCGACGGCTACGACGGACGGCTGCTGCTGGTGGCCGCCGAGGGGGAGCGGGTACTCGCCGTCGACGACCGGTACGGCGTGGTGCGGACCGCCGACGGGGAGACCGTCTCCGGCCGGGAACTCGGCACCGACCGGACCAGGTGGAACCGGCCCGCCGGGCAGAAGACGGGTGCCGCGCTGACCCAGTACGCGGCGGTACTCGCCGACGAGAAGCCGAACCGGCTGGTGGCGCTCGATCCGCGTACCGGTCGGGAACTGGCCGTGCTGCGGACCTCCGCCAACGCCCTCGCGGTCGGCCCCGCCGGCATGGTGATCGGCGAGGGCCGCGAGATCGGGTACGTCCGCTTCGGTGCCACGGGCGGCCCGGCGCGCGACGGTGACGGGGGAGTACCCGGTCCCGCCGGCAGCGGCCAGGGGCCGCAACCCCAGGACAGTTGCGGCCCCAAGAACGAACTCTGCGCCGCCCCCGATCCCGGCAAGTGAGCCGGTAACCGGGGCGGATGAGTGCGACGCCCCACCACCCCACCCGGCGGGTGGGAATGATCGACCCGTCTGCCCTAGGCTTTGCCGTCATGAGCGAGCGCCAGCGAGCGAATCATCAACTCGGTGCGGTGATGGCCTCATGGCGACACGCAGCGAAGCGGAGTGTCGTCATGAGCGAGCGCCAGCGAGCGAATCATCAGCGCAGTGCGGCGGTGCCTCATGGTGGCGCGGAGCGAAGCGGAGCGTCGTCATGAGCGGTGCTGTGGATTTCTCGTACGCCCCCCTGCTGCCGACCGGTCCCGACCAGACGGAGTACCGCCTGATCACCGACGAGGGCGTCGACGTCGTCAACGGTCCCGGTGGTCGGCGGTTCCTGACCGTGGACCCGGCGGCGCTGACCGCGTTGACCGCCGAGGCGATGCACGACATCGCGCACTTCCTGCGGCCGGCGCACCTGGCCCAGTTGCGGTCGATCGTCGACGACCCGCAGGCGTCGCCGAACGACCGGTTCGTGGCGCTCGACCTGCTGCGTAACGCCAACATCGCGGCCGGCGGGGTGCTGCCGATGTGCCAGGACACCGGTACCGCGATCGTGATGGGCAAGCGTGGGCGGCACGTGCTCACCGACGGCAGCGACGCCGAGGCGATCTCGCGCGGCGTGTGGCAGGCGTACACGCGGTTGAACCTGCGCTACTCCCAGCTCGCCCCGCTCACCATGTGGGAGGAACGCAACACCGGCAGCAACCTCCCGGCCCAGGTGGATCTGTACGCGGAGGACCCGGACGGGCACCCAGACGCGTACAAGTTCCTGTTCATGGCCAAGGGGGGCGGCTCGGCCAACAAGTCGTACCTCTACCAGGAGACGAAGGCGCTGCTGAACCCGACGCGGATGATGCAGTTCCTGGACGAGAAGCTGCGGCTGATCGGCACCTCGGCCTGCCCGCCGTACCACCTGGCGGTGGTGATCGGCGGCACCAGCGCCGAGTACGCCCTCAAGACCGCCAAGTACGCCAGCGCCAAGTACCTCGACGCGCTGCCCACCTCCGGCTCGATGACCGCGCACGGCTTCCGGGACCTGGAGTTGGAGGCCGAGGTGCTGGAGCTGACCCGCAACTTCGGCATCGGCGCGCAGTTCGGTGGGCGGTACTTCTGCCACGACGTGCGGGTGGTGCGGCTGCCCCGACACGGCGCGTCCTGCCCGGTGGCGATCGCGGTGTCCTGCTCGGCGGACCGTCAGGCGGTCGCGAAGATCACCCCGTCGGGTGTGTGGCTGGAGCGACTCGAAACCGACCCGGCCCGCTATCTGCCCGAGGTCACCGAGGCGCAGTTGGATGCCACCGAGGTGGTCCGCGTCGACCTGAATCGCCCGATGGACGAGATCCGGGCCGAGCTGTCGAAGTACCCGGTGAAGACGCGTCTGTCGCTGACCGGCCCGCTGGTGGTGGCCCGCGACATCGCGCACGCGAAGATCGCCGAGCGGCTGGACGCGGGCGAGTCGATGCCGCAGTATCTCCGCGACCACGCCGTCTACTACGCCGGTCCGGCGAAGACCCCGGAGGGGTACGCCTCCGGCTCGTTCGGTCCGACCACGGCCGGGCGGATGGACGCGTACGTGGAGAAGTTCCAGGCGGCCGGCGGCTCGATGGTGATGCTCGCCAAGGGCAACCGGTCGACCCAGGTGACCCGCTCCTGTGAGCAGCACGGCGGCTTCTACCTGGGCTCGATCGGTGGGCCGGCGGCCCGGCTCGCCCAGGACTGCATCAAGCACGTCGAGGTCCTGGAGTACGCGGAACTCGGCATGGAGGCGGTCTGGAAGATCGAGGTGGAGGACTTCCCGGCCTTCATCGTGGTCGACGACAAGGGCAACGACTTCTTCGCCGAGGTGACCAAGCCGGTCCTCAGCATCGGTCGCCGCTGACCGCGCTGCCGCGATCATCTGCACGTCCGCTGTCTGCGGGGCAGGATGGAACGCGTGACGAACACGGAGACCACGGGCTACCGGATCGAACGCGACTCGATGGGCGAGGTGGAGGTGCCCGCCGAGGCGCTCTGGCGGGCCCAGACGCAGCGGGCGGTGCAGAACTTCCCGATCTCGGGCCGGGGGATCGAGCCGGCGCAGATCCGCGCCCTCGCGCAGATCAAGGGCGCGGCGGCCGAGGTCAACGGGGATCTGGGCGTGATCGACGGGAACGTGGCCGCCGCGATCGCCGCCGCCGCCGCGCACGTGGCCGACGGCGGGTACGACGACCAGTTCCCGGTCGACGTGTTCCAGACCGGCTCCGGCACGTCGTCCAACATGAACACCAACGAGGTGATCGCCACGCTCGCCGGGCGGGAGCTGGGCGACGCCGTCCACCCCAACGACGACGTCAACGCCTCGCAGTCCAGCAACGACGTCTTCCCCTCCTCGATCCACCTGGCGGCCACCGAGGCCGTCGTACGGGATCTGCTGCCGGCGCTGGACCACCTGGCCGCCGCGCTGGAGGCGAAGGCGTCGGAGTTCGAGACCGTGGTCAAGGCCGGGCGTACCCACCTGATGGACGCCACGCCGGTCACCCTCGGGCAGGAGTTCGGCGGGTACGCCGCCCAGATCCGCTATGGCCGAGACCGGGTGGAGGGCGTGCTGCCCCGGCTGGCCGAGCTGCCGCTGGGCGGTACGGCGGTGGGCACCGGCATCAACACGCCGCTCGGATTCGCCGCCCGCGTGATCGAGAAGCTGCGTGACTCGACCGGGCTGCCGCTGAGCGAGGCGCGGAACCACTTCGAGGCGCAGGGCGCCCGCGACGCGCTGGTGGAGACGTCGGGCCAGTTGCGTACCGTCGCGGTGGGGCTTTACAAGATCGCCAACGACATCCGCTGGATGGGTTCCGGCCCGCGTGCCGGCCTGCGTGAGCTGCGTATACCCGACCTCCAGCCGGGCTCCTCGATCATGCCGGGCAAGGTCAACCCGGTGGTCTGCGAGGCGGTTCGGCAGGTCTGCGCGCAGGTCGTCGGCAACGACGCCACGGTGGCCTTCGCCGGTTCGCAGGGCGACTTCGAACTGAACGTCATGCTGCCGGTGATGGGCCGCAACCTCCTGGAGTCGATCCGGCTGATCGCCGCGTCGAGCCGCCTGCTCGCCGACCGCTGCGTGGTCGGCCTGGTCGCGGACGCCGAGGTCTGTCTGTCGTACGCCGAGGGCTCGCCGTCGATCGTCACCCCGCTCAACCGCCACCTCGGGTACGACGAGGCCGCCTCGATCGCGAAGGAGGCGCTGGAGAAGCAGATCTCCATCCGGGAGGTGGTGATCTCGCGGGGCCACGTCGAGTCCGGCAAACTCAGCGAGACGCAACTGGACGAGGCGCTCGACCTGCTCCGGATGACCCACCCCTGAGCGTGGACCTCTGCGGGGGCGCCGGTCACGGGCCGGGGGTGTGTCACGGGTCAGGCTGGTCACGGTCAGGTTGACCGCGCGGCACCCAGGCGAGGAAGCGGGCGAAGAGTGCCGCTGGAGTCGGTCCGTCGTCCGGATTCAGGCGGTACAGGTCGGCGGTGGCGTCGTGCAGCACCGCACACAGGTAGACGCTGAGCGCGACGCGGTCGTGGGCGTACTCGGCGACGAGGGGCGGGCCGCGCGGTGGCGCAGGGCCAGGGTGCGGCGCAGACCCGGCAGAGCCACAGCGGACGCAACGCCAGGTGCGGGCGGACCGGCGTGACCGGCACCGACGAGCCGGTCACCACTGGCCGCCGTCGGCCCGCCAGGACTGTGTCAGCGTGCGCCTGCCGGCCCTGCCGAACTGCGGGTTCGCCACGGCGGCCTGGGCCACGGCGGCCTGGGCCCACGAGGGACGGTTCGGCGGCGGCGCGGCGGTCGGCTCGGTCGGCACCGGGGCGTGCCGGTCCGGGCAGGTGCGCCAGCGCAGGCCACAGGAGCAGTAGCGGCGCAGCCCACGCCAGACCCGACGGTGTCGGGGCGCGAGGGGGATCGGCCGTTGATTGCGGCGGGTGCTGCGGAACCAGGTCGGTCGGGCGGGTCGGGACAGGCGCGGCGTCCTTTCGAGCTGAGTCGGATATGCCATCGCCCCGGCAGTGGTCCCGTCGGCTCCGTGTGTCTCGGGACCAAGATCATGCTCGATCCGGGATCGAGTGGCATCGGTCGCCCGCGATAACCACTTGATCCTGGATCGAGCGTGACCTTGCTCCCGAGCGTGACCTTGCTCCCGAGGACGGCGGGCGGGCGATGAACGGCTCGGGGTCGGGTCACCTCAGGAGCGGGCGGCGGCCTTTCGGGCGCGGTAGGCGCTGACGGCGGCGCGGTTGCCGCAGCCCGCTTCGCAGAACCGGCGGGACCGGTTCTTCGACAGGTCGACGAGTACGTTGTCGCAGTCGGGGTGATCGCAGGTCCGCAGTCGGCGTAGCTCGCCGCCGCGGACCACGTCGGCGATCGCCATCGCGGCCTCGACCGCCATCCGGGTGGCCAGCGGGGCGTCGCGGGGGACGGCGTGCAGGTGGTACGGCTCGTCGTCGTGCGTGATGAGCTGCGGCAGGGCGCGGTGCTCGCGGAGCAGCCCGTTGACGATCTCGACGATCTCGTCGACGTCGGCGGACCAGAATCGTCGCAGGCGGGGACGCAGGGCGCGTACCGCGCGGAGTTCGGCCTCGCTGTGCTCGTGCCGACCGCTGTAGGAGTGGGTGACGTAGAAGGCGTCCAGCGCGGCGACGTCGGGCAGTTTGTCGCCGTCCCGTCCGTCGGTGTTGACCAGCGCGGCGGCGGCGGTCAGCGAACATTCGGTGTCATGGGCGAAAAGCAACTTGACTCCTGTCGTGGCCCCGCTTTAGCGTCATCGGCGTAAGACTAGTTTGCCCATGGCGGGCGACCGTGCCAAGGAGAGTCGATGCGTCATTCCCCCGTCGCGGGGGCCGGGCTCGCCCTGGCTCTGCTCTCCGCCGTCACGTTCGCCACGTCGGGCACCTTCGCCCGTTCGCTGATCAACGAGGGCTGGTCCGCCGAGGCGGTCGTCGCCGCCCGGGTCGGCATCGCGGCCCTGGTGCTGGCCGGGCCGGCACTGCTCGTGCTGCGAGGCCGGTGGACGGTGCTCCGCCGCAACATCGGCTCGATCGGCGTCTTCGGGCTGCTCGGGGTGGCGCTCGCCCAGGTCTGCTTCTTCAACGCGGTCCGCTATCTGCCGGTCGGTGTCGCGCTGCTGCTGGAGTACCTCGGCATCATCCTCGTCGTCGGGTGGACCTGGTTGGTCCAGGGGCAGCGACCCCGCCGGCTGACCGTGGCCGGCTCGGCGGCGGCCCTCGCCGGTCTCTTCTTCGTGCTCGACCTCACCGGAGCCGGGCGACTCGACCCGATCGGGGTGCTCTGGGGGTTGGGCGCGGCGGTCGGTCTGGCCGGCTACTTCGTACTGGCCGGCCGGGTCGACGCCGCATTGCCGTCGGTGGTCATGGCCAGCGGCGGAATGGCCGTCGGTGCCGGTGCGCTGCTGGTGCTCGGCCTGCTCGGCGCGCTACCGCTGCGGGCCAGCTTCGGCACGGTCGAGTTCGCTGGACAGGAGACGAGTTGGCTGGTGCCGATCGTCGGCCTCGCGCTGGTGGCGGCGGTGGTCGCCTACCTGGCCGGGATCGCCGCGGCCCGTGTCCTGGGTGCCCGGATGGCCTCCTTCGTCGGGCTCACCGAGGTGATGTTCGCGGTGCTGATCGCCTGGCTGGTGCTGGGTGAACTGCCGACGGTCGTGCAACTGCTGGGCGGCGCGTTGATCGTCGCCGGGGTGGCCCTGGTCCGCGTCGACGAACTGCGCGCACCCGCCGCCGCGGATCAGACGAAGGCGGCGGAGCCGGCCCTCACGTAGGACGCGACAGTGTCCATGCTTGCGGAGCTGCCTGCCGTCCTGGTCGGCCTTTCCGGCGAAGCGGAACTTCCGCCGCGTTACCGACGCCGGTCTGGCGAAACGTCATGCGTTGATGTCTGATGACGCCACGTCCCTCAAAGAGAGGATTCGATGTGGTGAGCAAGCGCTTCACCGTCGGTGTCGTCGCGACCGCGGCGGCACTGGCAATCACGGTGACGGGTCTGGGCGTGCCGGCCAGCGCCGAGCCGACGACCGTCCGGACGTTCACCGTGGTCGCGGAGGACGGGTACTCCGCCGACGCGGCCCTCGCCGCGATCCGGTCGGCCGGCGGGACCGTGGTGTCCCGCACCGACGAGGTCGGCGTGTTCCAGGTGACCAGCGACCGGGCCGACTTCGCGACGAAGGCGACGGCTGCCGCCGCCCTGATCGGTGCCGCCGAGCAGAAGGCGATCGGCCGCAAGCCGAAGCTGGACCGGGTCGAGCAGGAGAACCTGCTGGCCGTGGCCGCCGCGAAGGGGGCCGGCAAGCAGCGGGGCAAGAAGCTGGACCCGCTCGACGACAAGCTGTGGGGCCTGGAGATGATCCGGGCCGACAAGGCACGCAAGATCGAGCCCGGCGACCGCCGGGTGACCGTCGGCGTGCTGGACACCGGCGTGGACGCCGCCCACCCGGACATCGCGCCGAACTTCAACTGGGCACTGTCGCGCAACTTCGCCCCGGACATTCCCGAGATCGACGGGGAGTGCGAGGTGCCGAGCTGCCTCGACCCGGTCGGCACCGACGACGGCGGGCACGGTACGCACGTGGCCGGCACCATCGGCGCCGCCGCCAACGGATTCGGCCTGTCCGGCGTCGCTCCGAAGGTCTCCCTGGTCAACCTCAAGGGCGGCCAGGACTCCGGGTACTTCTTCCTGAACCCGGTGGTCAACGCGCTGCTGCACGCCGGCCGCTCGGGCCTGGACGTGGTGAACATGTCGTTCTACGTCGACCCGTGGCTCTACAACTGCACGGCCAACCCGGCCGACTCGCCGGAGGCGCAGGCGGCGCAGCGGGCCACCATCCGTGCCATGAAGCGGGCTCTGACGTACGCCCACAACCGGGGCGTCACGCTGGTCGGCGCGCTCGGCAACAACCACGAGGACCTGGGCGACCCGCGTACCGACGTGTCCAGCCCGAACTACGGTGACGTGGCGCCGTACCCCCGGGAGATCGACAACGAGAGCTGCTGGGACCTGCCCGCCGAGGGGCCGCACGTGATCAGCGTGTCCTCGGTCGGCCCGTCCGGCAAGAAGGCCGACTACTCCAACTACGGCACCGAGCATACGGCGGTGGCCGCGCCGGGTGGGTGGTTCCGGGACGGCTTCGGCACCGACACGTTCCGCACCGACGCCAACATGATCCTCTCCACCTATCCCAAGAAGGTGCTCCAGGAGGAGGGGACGGTCGACGAGGCCGGCAACATCGTGCCGGGCGCCGAGACCTTCGTGTTCAAGGAGTGCAAGGCCAACGGGCAGTGCGGCTACTACACGTACCTCCAGGGCACCTCGATGGCCGCTCCGCACGCCTCCGGCGTGGCTGCGCTCATCGTGAGCAGGTACGGCAAGCCGCAGGGCCGGGGCGACTTCGGTCTGGCCCCGAAGCTGGTCGAGAAGCACCTGCTCCGGACCGCCACCGAGCGGGCCTGCCCCGAGCCGCGGTTGCAGACCTACACCAACGAGGGGCGGCCGGCCGAGTTCGACGCCTACTGTGACGGTTCGGTCGACTTCAACGGCTTCTACGGCCACGGCATCATCGACGCGTACGCGGCGGTGACCGCGCCGCTGCGCCGGTGACCGGATAGGACACCCGCCCTCGACGGGCGAACAGACGGCCCGGCCGGGTTGCCCCCGGCCGGGCCGTCCCCCGTTCTGCCCCGTCACCGACGCAGGCCCCCGTCGAGGAGTGCGGCGCGGATCTCGCGGGCGACCCCGGGGAGATCCTGGTGCAGACGCCGGCCGGTGACGTGCCGTATCAGCCAACCCGCCCCGGCCAGCGGATAGAGCCGCTGACCGTCGAACTCCACCGCCACCCGCTGCTCCGGCCAGGACAGGACGGGTCGCAGCACCACGCCGCCGGGCAGGCCCACCGGATGGTGGGCCACCGGGCGTGGTAGCCCGGCCAGCACCAACCCGACCCGCAGCCGCGACTCGTCGGGAGACTGCGCGGCCGGGTCGGCCAGGTCGAACACCCAGCGCGCCCGGCGTCCGCCGGGGCGGTCGTCGTTCGCGCCCGCCACCTCGGCCAACGCCGCCGTGGTGGTCAGCCCTCGGCCCAGCAGCGCGTCCACGATGCCGACCGAGCGACTCGGCTCCAGCCACACCGCGCTCTCCCAGGCGGCTCGGGCGGTGTCGGTGTGCGGCGGGGTGCCCTTGATCGTCAGCCGGGCCAGCGACTGCGGGGACTCGGTGTGCACCTGGAGCCCGCGCTGGCTGCGCAGCCCGGCCCGGGTCGGCACCAGGACGTGGACGGCCTGGTCGAAGTCGGCGGCGTGCCCGACGCCGTGCAGGTAGGCCGCGGACGGCCCGGCGACGGCCGCCCCGGCGGGCAGTTGGAGGGCCGCCGCGCGGCAGGCCAGGGTGTGGTCCCGGTCGAGTCGGGCGTCGGCGTAGACGTCGTGCCGCAGTCGGATCCAGGCGGAGTTGCGGAGTTGGTGGGCGGTGAGCAGACCTCGGCGGACGACGTCCGAGCCGCGGAAGACCTGCCACGCCAGGGCATCCGGTGGCTGTGTGCGAACTGGCATGAGAGCAGCCTGCGGCCCGTGCCACCGCCCCGGCGACCCCTGTGGACAACCGCGACGGCAACCGGGACGACCGCCTGTGGACAACGCCTACCGAGGGCGTGGGATGTGGTATGCCGCCGGATCAGCTCAGCGCGGTGGCGATCGCGGTGGCGGCGGCGAGTACCTGCGCACCGACCGCCTCGGCGTCCAGCGGAGCCAGCGCGACGACCCCCACGCTCGCCTCCAGCCCCGGCACCCCGAGCACCGGCGCGGCCACCCCGTACGCGCCGGGTTGCAGCTCACCGGCGGTGCTCACCGGGTCGGCGACGCCGGCCCGTCCGGCGAGGATGGCCTGCCCGGCGGCTCCCCGCTCCAGCGGGTGTCGGGACCCGGTCCGGTACGCCACGTGGAACGACGTCCAACTCGGCTCCACCACCGCCAGCGCCACCCCCTCACCGCCCTCCACCACGGTCAGGTGGGCGGTTGCCCCGGCCTGCTCGGCCAGCCGACGCAGGGCGGGCAGTGCCCCCTCGGCGAGCAGCGGTTGGGCCCGGCGGGCCAGGTGCAGCACACCGGCGCCGAGGCGCAACCGACCGGTGGCGTCCCGGCGCAGCATGCCGTGCCCGGCCAGCGGGCCGACCAGTCGATAGACGGCCGCCCGACCGATGCCCAGCCGGGTCGCCGCCTCGGTGACCGTCAGCCCGCCCGCCGCCTCCGCCACCAGGTGCAGCAACCGTAGGCCCCGGTCCAGCGTCTGCGACGTCTCGCCACCGGGTACGGCGGGTGCCGGCGGATCGATGTCGGGCGTCGCTGCGGAGTCCACGACCAGCAGCGTACGACCCGGCTCCGGCGGACCCGGAAAACGACGGACGGCTACCCTTGTACGGTGACGCTACGCCTGTATGACACCGCCACCCGATCGGTGCGGGACTTCGTCCCGCGGGAAGCCGGCAAGGTGGGGGTATACCTGTGTGGTCTCACCCTCCAGGCACCGCCGCACATCGGCCATCTCCGCTCCGGCGTCAACTACGACGTGTTACGGCGCTGGCTGCTGGCCGCCGGCTTCGAGGTCACCTTCGTCCGCAACCTGACCGACATCGACGACAAGATCCTGGTCAAGGCGCAGGAGCAGGCGCAGCCCTTCTGGTCGATCGCGTACGCCAACGAGTTGAAGCTCGGCGAGGCGTACCGGGCGTTGAACGTGCTGCCGCCGACCTACGAGCCGCGCGCCACCGGGCACATCCCGGAGATGCACCAGCTCATCGCGGAGTTGATCGAGCGGGGGCACGCGTACCCGGCCACCGACGACTCCGGGGACGTCTACTTCGACGTGCGGTCCTGGTCGGCGTACGGCGCGTTGTCCAACCAGTCGCCGGACGACATGCTCTCCGCCTGCGAGGGCCCGGAACGCGGCAAGCGGGACCCGCGTGACTTCGCGCTGTGGAAGGGTGCGAAACCGGACGAGCCGACCGACGCCTACTGGTCCTCGCCGTGGGGGCTGGGCCGTCCCGGTTGGCACATCGAGTGCTCGGCGATGTGCTGGCGCTACCTCGGCGCCGAGTTCGACATCCACGGCGGCGGGCTGGACCTGATCTTCCCCCACCACGAGAACGAGCTGGCCCAGTCGCAGGCCGCCGACCTGCCGTTCGCCCGGTACTGGGTGCACCACGGCCTGCTCGGCATCGGCGGGACCAAGATGGGCAAGTCGCTGGGCAACACCCTCGACCTGGCCTACGTCGCCTCGCTCGGGGTGCGGCCGGTCGAACTGCGCTACTACTACGTGGCCGCGCACTACCGCTCCCGGATCGACTACTCCGAGGACGCGTTGCGGGAGGCGGCCGTCGCGTACCGGCGGATCGAGGGCTTCGTCCAGCGGGCCGTGGAACGGGTCGGGGTCGGCCAGGTCGGCGCGGTGCCGGCGGCGTTCGCCGCGGCGATGGACGACGACCTCAACACGTCGGCCGCGCTGGCCGTGCTGCACGACGTGGTGCGCGACGGCAACACCGCGTTGGCCGACGCGGACGATGTGACCGTCCGCACGACGCTCGCCGACGTCCGGGCCATGCTGGATATCCTCGGCGTCGACCCGCTCGACCCGGTGTGGACGGGTGGTGCCCGGGCGAGCGACCTCCGTGGTGTGGTCGACTCCCTGGTCGCCCTGGCCCTCGAACAGCGCGCACAGGCCCGGGTCCGCAAGGACTGGGCCGCCGCGGACGCGCTGCGGGATCAACTCAAGCGAGCCGGTGTGGTGGTCGAGGACACCCCGCAGGGCCCGCGTTGGACAATTGGAGAACATGACTGATGGCCGGCAATTCGCAACGCCGTGGCCGGCGGATGACGTCGAAGGCGGGAGCCCCGAAGGGCTCCGGCGGCAAGAACCGGGACTCCCTCGCCGGGCGTGGCCGGACCCTGCCGGCCGACGAACGTCCCTGGCACAAGGGTTACTCGGGCACCGAGAAGCTGCCCCAACGCACCGCCTGGAAGCAGGAGAAGGAGCGTCGGGCGGCGGCCGAGGAGGGGCGCGCCCCGAAGATCGGTACGCCCGGCAGCAAGGACACCACCTGGGGTCGGGGCGGCGGTCGGGGCACCCAGGCGGCCAAGCCGACCCGGGGTAGGCAGCCCGCCGCGCGCGGTGGCCCCCGGGTCGCGCCCGGGCGCAAGTCGAACCCGGCGAAGGACTCGCCGGAGCTGCTGGTCGGGCGCAACCCGGTGCTGGAGGCGCTACGCGCCCAGGTGCCGGCCACCGCGCTCTACACCGCGCAGGGCATCGATGTCGACGACCGGATGAAGGAGATCGTCCGCACCGCGGCCGACCGGGGCATCGCGATCATGGAGGTCAGCCGGGCCGAGCTGGACCGGATGACCGGGGGCGTGCTGCACCAGGGCGTCGGCCTCCAGGTGCCGCCGTTCGCGTACCAGCCGTTCGAGGACCTGGTCGCCGCCGCGGTGGAGCAGACCGCGCCGCTGCTGGTGGCGCTGGACGGTGTCACCGACCCGCGCAACCTCGGCGCGGTGATCCGGTCGGCTGCCGCGTTCGGCGCGCAGGGTGTCTTCGTACCCGAGCGGCGGGCCGCCGGGATCACCGCGACCGCCTGGCGGACCAGTGCCGGTGCGGCGGCCCGGGTGCCGGTGGCGCAGGTCACCAACCTGACCCGGGCGCTGAAGGCGTGCCAGGACGCCGGCTTCCTGGTCGTCGGGCTGGACGCCGACGGTGAGACGGACCTCTACGACCTGGCGGCTGCGGTCGGCCCGCTGGTCGTGGTGGTCGGCTCGGAGGGGCGCGGGCTGTCCCGCCTGGTCGGCCAGACCTGCGACCTGACCGTCAGCATCCCGATGATCTCCGAGGTGGAGTCGCTCAACGCGAGCGTCGCCGCCGCGGTGACGCTCGCCGAGGTGGCGCGCCGCCGCGCCGCCGAGCTCTGACCTCCCCCCCCACCAGACCCCGGGAGTACGCGGAAGGGGCGGCCCGCCATCGGCGGACCGCCCCTTCGCGGTTGCTACGTCAGATCCGCTTGCCGTTGGCGGCGTGGAAGACGTGGCTGCGGCCGGTACGCGGCTTCACGAAGATCGTGTCGCCCATGTTCGGGCTGTGCTGCCGGTCGGTACGCACCACGAACCGCTCGGAGGAACCGTCCAGGGCGGCGTGCCCGTAGACGTTGGCGTCCGAACCGAGGTCCTCGACCAGCTCGACGACGACCGGCATGCCGCCCTCGGTCGGGCTGACGATGTCGCAGTCCTCCGGACGGAAGCCCACGGTGACCTTGCCGTCGCCGCCCTCGGCGCGGGCCGCCTCGGCCTGCTCCCGGGTCAGCGGGACGAACATCTCGGCGAACGACGCACCCTGCTCGGTGAGCGCCACGGTCTTGATGTTCATCGCGGGCGAGCCCATGAAGCCGGCGACGAAGACGTTGGCCGGGGTGTCGTAGAGCGCACGCGGGGTGTCCACCTGCTGGAGCACACCGTCGAGCATGACCGCCACCCGGTGACCCATGGTCATGGCCTCGACCTGGTCGTGGGTCACGTAGACGGTGGTGACGCCGAGCTTGGCCTGCAGCGAGGCGATCTGGGTACGGGTCTGCACCCGGAGCTTGGCGTCGAGGTTCGACAGCGGCTCGTCCATGAGGAAGACCTGCGGCTCCCGGACGATGGCGCGGCCCATCGCGACCCGCTGGCGCTGACCACCGGAGAGCGCCTTGGGCTTACGGCTGAGGTACTCCTCCAACTGGAGCAGCGCCGCCGCCTCCTTGACCCGCCGGTCGATCTCGGCCTTGGAGGTCTTGCGCAGCTTGAGCGCGAACGCCATGTTCTCGTACACCGTCATGTGCGGGTAGAGGGCGTAGTTCTGGAAGACCATCGCGATGTCGCGGGCCTTCGGCGGGAGGTGCGTGACGTCCCGGTCGTCGATGTAGATCGCGCCGTCGTCGACGTCCTCCAGGCCGGCGAGCATGCGCAGGCTGGTGGACTTACCACAACCGGAGGGGCCGACCAGGACGAGGAACTCCCCGTCGCCGATCTGGAGGTCGAGCTGGTTGACCGCCGGGCGTTCGGTGCCCGGGTAGATCCGGGACGCCTTCGCGTACGTGACCGTAGCCATGAGGGGGTGCGCTTCCTTTCACCGGCAGGAACGTGCCGGACGATCCGAGTGAAGGAGCGACCGGCACGGGAGACCCGGACCGGCGCGACGGACGACGTGAGGAAAACCCCGGTGTCGCCCGTGTCACTGCACGGTAAACGGCTTTCGCCGCGATGCCAAGGTTCGGGACGATGCATGGGACTGAGAGCATTCGCATTCCGGTCACTCGGGCACGGTCGGACACGAATCGACGCCTGCGGGTCGGGATGTTGACGTTTCCCGTGCTCGGGACCCCTGCCGAGCGGGAAAAGCAGACGTCGGTCGCTATGCTGACCGGGAAACAACGCCCCTGTAGCTCAGCTGGCCAGAGCACCCGCCTTGTAAGCGGGATGTCGCCGGTTCGATCCCGGCCGGGGGCTCCATCCGTATCGCGCACGGAACACCGGGCGACACCTCGTCGTGGCCGGGCGTTCAGGCGGGCTGGTTACCGTCCGCCTGAACGCCCCCGCCACCCCCCAGGGACACCCACACCGTGCACCACGCCAACCACTATTACGGGCACTCCCACGTGCTGGCCCGGTACTGCGGACTCGACGACCGGGAGCCGCCCCGGATACCCGGCTACCTGCAACACGGCTGGAACATCGGCGACGGGATGGCCCCCGACCACGAGTTCGTACCCGGGGTCCCGCTGTTCCTCTGGTCCGAGCGGACGCGCCGCCGCGCCTGGTCCCTCGGGCACCGGCGGACGTACGTCCTCGGTGCGCCGTTCGCGTACCTGGCCGCCCTGACGCCCGCCGGACCGTCCCGGCGCGAGGGCACCGTCTGGTACCCCTTCCACGGCTGGGAGGGGCAGCGGATCCTCGGCCACCACGGCCGGCTGGTCGACGAGATCCGGGCCGAGGAGCCGGGTCCGGTGACGGTCTGCCTCTACTGGCAGGAGTACCGGTCGACGCGGGTCCGCCGATACTACGAGCAGGCCGGGTTCCGGGTCGTCTGCCACGGCTACCGGGGCGGCCGGTGGACCGACCTGGACCCGGCGTTCCTCGGCCGGCAGCTCGCCGAACTGCGTCGGCACCGACGGGTCGCCTCCAACCGGCTGTGCAGCGCGATCCTCTACGGCGTCCTGGCCGGTTGTGAGCCCGCCGTGTACGGCGACCCGATGCGACTGGCCGGGGAGGCCCCCGTCTGGGGCGGCCAGCAACGCATCCGCCGCCAGTGGGCCGACCTGCACGGTCCCCGGGTCGACGTCACCGTGGCGCGCGCGGTCGCCGACGCCGAGTTGGGCGCCGACCGCCTGTTGACCCCCGCCGAGTTGCGCCACCTGTTCCGCTGGCCGACGCCGGCCGCCGTACCGGCCCCGCCGGATGTCCCTGCGGGCGTACCGGCCCCGCTGCCCGCCGCAGGCGCGCGGCGGGGTGCGGGGGCGGCGTCCGGCGATCGGAGTTCGGCATGACCCCCGGAAGCCCGCGGCTGCTCGGCGGCGAGATGCTCGGCTGGTCCGACCTCGATGGGTCCCGTGGGCCCGGCCCGGTGGGCGGGCCCACGCTGGCCGCGCTGCTGACCGCCGTCGGCGGACGCACCCTGGTGGTCGGACCGCACCATCCCGACCTGCTCGACGTGGTGCCCTCGTCCGACCTGACGATTCTGGTACGCGGACTGGCGGACGCCGAGACGCTGGCCGTCCGGTACGCCGATCGGCCGGAAGTGCAGGTGTGCTGCGGCAGCCCCGAGAAACTGCCCGCCTCGCCGCAGTACGACAACCTGGTGGCCCTGGACGGGCTGGGGCGGCTCGCCTCGGTGGAAGGGCCGGAGCTGAGTTGGACCGACCTGTTCGACCTGCTGACGTCGATGCTGCGCCCCACCGGCCGACTGCTGCTCGGCGCGGAGAACCCTCTCGGGCTGCACCGGTTGCCGTTTCCGCCGCCGCCACGCACCGACTCGGACTGGGCCGCACCGGACGACGAGTACGACCACACCCGTCCCGCCGGTCTGCCCCGGCTGCGGGATCGGCTGGCCGCGTCCGGCCTGTGGACCGTCGGCACCTGGGCCACCTTTCCGTCGCCGCGAACGCCGACCGCCCTGCTCGGGTCCGAGCTGCTGGCCGACGCCGACCTGACCGGCTTTCTCCAGGCCACCCTGAGCACGACCCAGCCGACCGGAGCCGCCGATTCGGACCGGCCGATCCCGGTGCCGCCGTTCGCCGATCCGGCCCGGCTGACGGCGTTGGCCGTCCGGCACGGGGGTGCCACGGAGTCGGCCCCCGGCTGGGTGGTGCTGGCCGAGCGCCTGGCCGCCGCCGACTCCACTTCGGACCTGTCCGACGAGGTCACCGATCAGGTCGAGGGTCGGCCTCCGGCGGGGGTGCTGATGCGGGACGGTCAGCGTCGAGAGGTCCGCCGTGGTCCGGCCGTCGGATGGCGGTTCGCCGACGGGACGGTGGTGCCGTCGGGGCGTACCGTCGAGGACCTGGCCTTGACCGCGACGGCCCGGCGGGATCTGCCCGGGTTGCGTGCGCTGCTCACCGGCTGGCAGGCCGGTGCGGTGGCGGACGTGCCGGCGGACCAGGTGGTGGTCGCACCTGACGGCGCCTGGCACGCCGTCGTGGCGGCCGGGTCGGCGGGGGTCGAGCTGCGGGAGGCCGGGTCGGTGCGGGTGCTGCACCGGTTGGCGGCCCGGACGGCCGATGCCGGGCTGGCGCACCTCCTGCCGTCCGGTGAACTGGCGGCCACCCTGGCCGTCCTGGCGGGGCGGGATCCGGAGTCGTTCGCCGACGACCGTGTGCAGACCACCGCACGAGGGTGGCGGGAGTTGCTGATCGACCGGGACGAGCTGGCGCGGGAACTGGGCGAGGCCCGTGCCCTGGCGCAGTGGTACGAACGGACGCTGGCCGAGCGCGACCACGAGTTGACGCGGCTGCGGCGGATCGTCTCGCTGCTCAGCGGCACCCCGACCGCCCGCGTCGCCCGAATCCTGCTGGCCGGTGCCAGGTCCGCCCGCCGCACCGCCCTCCACCACCTACGCCGCCCCACCTGACCCCCTACACCCCCATCCCTGCCCAGCCCTCTCGGCGCGTCGATCATGGAGTGGTGGCGAGTGCAAATCAGGCTCAAGGGTGCGTATCGCTCGCCGTACCTCCATGATCGATGGGGAAGGGGTGGGGTGAGGGGGCGGTCAGGCTGGTGTAGAGGGATTCCAGGGTGTGGCTTTGGCGGTGGAGGTCGAAGCGGGCGGCGGCGTGGCGGTGGGCCGCTTCGCCGAGGCGCTGGCGTAGCGGGCTGTCGGTGAGTAGTCGACGGAGGTTGGCGGCCAGGGCAGGCGGGTCGGCCTCGGGACCGAGCAGGCCGGTCACCTCGTGCCTGACCGCTTCGGGAATGCCGCTGTGGTACGTCGACACCACCGGTACGCCCCGGCTCGCCGCCTCCAGGATCGTCGTCGGCAGGCCCTCGGTGTCGCCGTCGGCGGCGGTACGTGACGGGGCGGCGAGCACCCGGGACCCGGCGATGTGCCGCAGCACCTCGTCCGGTGGCAGCGCCCCGGCGAATGTCGCGTCCACACCCGAGCGCTCGGCCTGGGCGCGTACCCGGGCGAGCAGCGGGCCGGTGCCGATGAGCAGCGTGCGGGGGCGCAGGTCGGCGAGCAGGCCCAGCGCCTCGACGAGGTCGTCCACGCCCTTCTTGTCGACGAAGCGGCCGACGAAGACCACGTCCCAGTTCTTCGGGCCGGTCGGCGGCTCGGCGGGTACCGGCACGCCGGTGTGGTGCACGCGTACCTTGGCCGGGTCCGCGCCCAGTTCCAGCGCCCGGTCGCGGATCGGGCCGGAGACGGCGAGGATCAGCGCGGCCCGGTCGAAGGCGGTCCGGAGGTGGCGTCGGTGCCGGGCACCCCGCCAGCCCGGGGCGGTCGGTTGGCGGGTGACGTCCAGCCCGTGCAGGGTGATCACCAGCGGGATGCCGAGCCGGGTGGCGGCACGGCTGACCAGCCAGCCGTCCCCGCCGAAGTGGGCGTGGACCACGTCGGGCCGCAGTCGGGCCAGCAGCCGGTGCAGTCGGGGCAGATCACCGGTCAGTCGCAGCCGGAGCCAGTCCCGGCGACCACGGGGGGTGTCCGGGCAGAGCAGCACGTCGGTGTCCCGGCTCAACGGCGAGTCGACCCGGATCGCGCCGAGGTAGACCGCACGCCAGGTGGGCAACGTGTCGCCCTGGTGGCGGACGAACGTCTCCGAGCCGGGCAGCAGGCAGCTCCGCCAGATCACGGCGACCCTAGCGTCCGACATCGGCTCCGAGCTCCGTGGCCACAGGGATCGCGGCGGAAGGTGAGGCTGTGGCGGAAGGCGGGGCCGGGCGTACGGTCCGGCGGGCGAGGATCCGGTCGCGTACCCGGTGGCGCAGGGCCGGCGGGATCAGCCAGATCTGCGCGAAGGTCAGATAGTCGACCAGGCCGGGGCTGCCGTGTCGACGTGCCTCGGCCAGCAACAGGCGGAAGACCCGGAGGCTGCGGGTGGGTGCGGCCATCGAGCTGATGATGCTCATCGTGATCGCCGCGTACGCGCGTGGGGTGATCAGCGGCCGGATGCCTTGCAGCCAGGCGAGTTGGGCCTCCCACGGCGAGCTGAGGCTGATCCGGGGCCGGTCCTCGTCCTGGTGCCAGAGCACCAGCGGCTCGGCGGCGAAGACCAGCTCGACGTCGGGGTGGCCGGTGGCGCGGACGGTCCAGTCGAGTTCCTGCTGCCGACGGAGGCCGACGGTGAACGGCACCCGCCGTAGCAACTCGGTCGGCGCCATGATCGTCGAGGTCTGGATGAAACCGTCACCGTGGAACAGGCCCCGGCGCACGGTCAGGTACTCGCTGATCGGCTCGCCCGGCTCGGGTAGCCGACGGGGCAGGACGAACTCCGCCCGGGGCGTCTTGTTGATCAGGCGGCTGGCCACCACCGGGCTGGACACACGGCTGCGTCGGGCGACGTCGAACTGGACGGCGAGCTTGGTGGGCAGCCATTCGTCGTCATCGTCGAGCAGGGCCGTCCACGGCGCGCGGGCCTCGCGTATCCCCGTGTTGCGGGCGTTCGGCGCGCCGCCCCGGCCGGGCAGCTCCACCACCCGTACCCGGGGGTCCCCGATCTCGGCGAGGGCCGCGCCCGTCGCGGCGTCCGGTCCGTCGACGACGACGATGACCTCGATGTCGGTCGCCGTCTGGGCGAGGACGCTGCGGACCGCGCGGGTCACCAACGAGGGTCGGGCGAAGGTCGGCACGACCACGCTGACCTGGGGTGTAAAAGCCATGATCACCTGCTCGCTCGGCCGGAAAGGAGACGCGCACACCGACGCTGTCAGGCGTGGGCGGCCCGTCGGTGAATGCCGGGCAGCTACCAGGCGTACAGCTCGGGTCACCGGACGGGCGGCGGGCGCGGCCACGGTGCGGGTTACCCTCAGGCCGTCGGCAGGAGGGGGTCGGTGATGGCAGACGCGGAACTCGTCGTCGAGGTGACCGGCGCGGTGGCCACGGTGGTGATCCGCAACCCGGGCCGCCGCAACGCGATGACCACGGCGATGTGGCGGCAGCTCCCGGTGCTGCTCGACGGCCTGGAGGCCGATCCGGCGGTACGCGTGCTGGTGCTCACCGGCGCCGACGGCACCTTCTGCGCCGGTGCCGACCTCGGTGATCTCGACGAGGTGCTGAACCCGGGCGACGGCAACGTGGTGGACGTGGCGGAGCGACGGCTGGCCGACTTCGCCAAGCCGACCGTCGCCGCCGTGCGGGGTGCCTGCGTCGGCGGTGGTTGCCTGCTGGCCGTCGCCTGTGACCTGCGGCTGGCCGCCGACGACGCGCGGTTCGGCGTACCACCGGCGCGGCTCGGCCTGGTCTACCCGGCGCCGGCCACCCGGCGGCTGACCCGGCTGGTCGGCCCGTCGGCGGCCAAGCACCTGCTCTTCACCGGCGAACTGGTCGACGCCGACCGGGCGTTGCGCACCGGCCTGGTGGACGAGCTGCTTCCCGGCGCAGACCTGGCCGTCCGGGTCGCCGGTCTCAGCGCGACGATCGCCGAACGCTCGCAGCTCAGCGTCGCCGCCGCCAAGGAGATCGTGGACGGTCGGGCCGACGTCGCCCGCATCGCCTGGTGGCACGGGCAGGCGCGGGACAGCGGCGAGGCCCGGGAGGGCGTCGCCGCCTTCCACGAACGCCGACCGGCCCGCTTCGGCTGGACCCCGCCCACGGCCGGCTGACCGGGCCGGTCAGGGCCGGGCGAGCAGGCCCCGGGGGCGTACCGAGTGGATCGGCTCGGCCGCGCCGCCCTCGGCCCGCAGGATGTGGTTCGCGGCCAGGATGCCGGTTGCCGCGGACCGCTCCATCAGCGCGCTGGGGAAGTCGGTGCGGATGCCGTCGCCAGCCAGGTACAGCCCGGCGGCCTCGGTGCGGACGCCGGGCCGTCCGGGCTGGCTGCCGGGGGTGAAGGCGGGTGCCTTGGCCTCCACCCGGGCGCGCCGCTCGCGGATCCGCAACCGGTGCGTCTCCGGCCAGAGCGCGCCCAGCTCGGCCCACATCCGGTCGGCCAGATCGTCGGCGGACACGTCCGGATCGCAGGCGTACGCGTGCAGCTCGACCACCGAGCCGCCGTTCTGCGCCGCCCAGCGTCGCGGCTCCTCCTCCAGCCGGTGGTACAGGGTCACCGAATCCAGGGTGGACTGCCGGGACACCCCGTTGAAGGTCGCCCGACCCGGGTCCACGTCCCCGTCGCACCAGTGCCTCGCCACCGCGTACGGCGGACCGGGCCGACCGTACGCGGGCATCGCCGCCGCCAGGGCCGGTGCCGCCTCGGCCAGGGCCGGGGAGGCGGCGACCAGGTCGGCCAGGGCCGGCGGGTCGAGGGCGAGCACCACGTGCCGGGCCGGGTACGAGCCGTCGTCGGTGCGTATCCGCCAGCCGGTGCCCTCGCGGTCCACCGTGGTCGCCGCGACGCCGGTCTGCACCCGTCCGCCGTGGCGCTCCAGGTGACGGGTCAGCGGCTGCCAGATCGCGGTCGCGTAGTCCTCGTCCGGGCAGTCGAAGGCCAGCCCCTCGGGGTTGCCGAGCAGATAGAAGTGGAACTGGGCGATCATCTCGGCGGCCGACATCTGCCCCTCGTGGTTGAAGAACGAGTGCGAGAAGACCTCGAAGAGCATGGCCCGGGCACGGTCCGGCAGCCGCAGCGAGGTGAGCAACTCGTCGGCGGTGCGGTGGTCGAACTCGGCGTACGTGCGCTCCGGGTGGTAGGTCAGCAGCGGCAGGGCGGCGTCGCGGTCCATCGTGCGCAGGTCACGCAGCCGCAGGCTGGGGCTGCGGGCCAACAGGGTGAGCAGGTTGGCCGGCGGCGCGGGTGGCAACCGTCCGAACTCCTCGGTCGGCCACTGCGCGCTGAGCACCGGGTAGCCGGGCACGGGTCGCAGGAAGCGGAGCGTCGGATCGACGCGGCGCAGGATGTTGCGCCAGTTGTAGTACTGCCGGAAGAAGGCGTGGAAGCCGTGCTCGTCGACCTGCCCGGTGCCGTCGGTCAGCGTGTCGGGCCAGGCGCCGAGCCGTCCGCCGAGAGTCGGCGCGGCCTCCAGCACCGTCACCTCGACCCCGCGTTCGGCGAGCACCACCGCCGCCGACATTCCGGCGATGCCGCCGCCCACCACCACCGCGTGCACCGGACGCGGCACGCGGGTCGCGCCACCGCCGCCCGGGTCCACCTGGTGCGGCCGTACGCCGATGAGCCGACCGAACGCCTGTGACAGCTTCACACCGCACCTCCAGATGACCTCTCAGTCTGCCCGAGCGCACGGCATCGCCGTGGGTATGGGTGTAAGGAAGGGACCCTTGTAATACACGAGGCGTTAGCAGGGGGCCCTTCCTTTTACCGGTCCTTTCACCGGTCGGAGGTCGGCCAGACGTACTCGACGTCGGTGGGGGTGTCGTCGCCGAAGATCGGGCGGTAGTGCTCGGGATCCTTGCGCAGCAGCGACGAACGGTGGCTCAGGTGCAGGTCGGCGCGGCCCAGCCAGGGCGGCAGCTCACCGGCCTCGGCCAGTTCCGGTTGGGTACGGACCCGCTCGATGCCCCGGGCGGCGGCGAGGTCGGCGGTCAACGTGGTGGCGCAGGTGTCGGCCCGTCCGGTCGCACACCAGACCGCGCAGACGTCAAGCCCGTAGCGGGTGAGGGCCTCCTCGTAACCGGTCCACATCTTGACGGCGGGATGGTGACGCCAGCCGTACCCGGGGCGGGTCAGACCGCGCAGCACCTGGATCGCCTCCACCCGCTGCTTGCCCAGCCGCCGTTGATCCAGCGCACGGGCACTGGCCAGGAAGTCCGGGTACGGCAGGAAGGTCTGCATGGGGCTGCCGTACCCGTCCTCGACCCGGACATGCCGGGAGAGGACTTTCATGATCGTCGCGGGGCTGCGCGGAATGCGATCGGCTGTTTACGATGCGAAGCATGGCGGAGCCGCTGCTCGATCGCGCTCGGCGGGCAGGCCGCCGGTTGCGGGTCAACGGGGAGCCGCGGGCGCACTACGTGGTCTGCGGCCAGGACCCACTCGCGTACTGGGTGGTGCGGGCGATGCTGGCCAGCGAGACGCAGGCCGGGCGGCTGCGGATCACCCTCATCGTGCCCGAGCGGCAGCGGTCACCCGGCCCGGACGGGCGTGACCTGCCCGGCATCGAGGTGATCCCGGCCGACCGCCTGGACGAGGCCACGTTCCGCCGGGCCGGGCTGGCCGGGGCGGCCGGGCTGGCCCTGCTGCACCAGGACGACGTGGGCAACATGCAGGCCGCCCTCTGCGCACAGGAGGTCGAGCCCCGGCTGCGGCTGGTCGTCCGGATGTTCAACACCGGCCTGGCCAACGGCGTACGACAGATCTTCCCCGACTCGTCGGTGCTCTCCGACGCCTCGATGGCCGCCCCGGCCTTCGTGGCCGCCGCGCTCGGCGAGGTCGCGCCGACGCACTTCCGGCACGGCGGGCGCACGCTGTACGTCGCCCGCCGCGACGACGTACGCCCGAGCGAGATCGTCTGCGGGGTGGCCGACACCCGTGACGCCCAGCAGGACCTGGTGCTTCCGGCCGACGACGAGGACGCCGACGTGGTGCTCGCGGAGGCCGTGGGCCGCCCGGCCGGCACCGAGCTGGCCGCCCGCCGGCTGGTCCGGGCGCGGCGTCGGCGACGCCCGGTGGCGATGTTCCTCGGGGCCGTGCGGGGCTTCGCCACCCGCAAGATCGGCATCGCGGTGATCGTGCTGCTCGCCGTGATCGCCGCGCTCGGCGGGCTCTACGGGTACGCCGCACACGTCCCGTGGGCCGACGCGCTCTACCTGACCATGGTCACCACACTCACCGGGCAGGACCCGGACACCGACAAGGGCGGTGCCGAGCAGGTCATGCAGGTGGTGCTCAACCTCGCCGGGCTGGCGTTGATCCCGCTGATCACGGCGGTGGTCGTCGACGGCGTGGTCCGGGCGCGGCTGGCCCTGCACGCCGGGCGGAACTTCATCGAGCGTTCCGGGCACGTCGTGGTGGTCGGGCTGGGCAACATCGGCACCCGGGTGATGGCCCAGCTCAACGACTTCGGCGTCGAGGTGGTCGCGATCGACAGCAACGCCGACGCCCGGGGTGCCGGGTTGGCCCGGCGGCTGGGCGTACCACTCGTGGTGGGCGACGCGGCGCAGGAGGAGACGCTGCGCGCCGCCTCGGTCGCCACCTGCCAGGCGCTGGTGGTGGTCTCCACCGACGACGGCGCCAACCTGCGGGCGGCACTGAACGGCCGCACCATCAACGACCGGCTCCGGGTGGTGCTGCGACTCTTCGACGGCGACTTCGCCGAACGGGTCCAGCGGGCCTTCGGCATCGGCACCTCACGCAGCGTCTCCTACCTGGCCGCGCCCTCGTTCGCGGCGGCCCTGCTGGACCGCGCGGTGATCGCCACCATCCCGGTCGGCCGGCACGCGTTGCTGGTCACCGAGGTCGCGGTGGCGGCCGGCTCGACGCTGGACGGCCGGACGCTCGCCAGCGTCGGCCGACCGGGCAGCGTCCGGTTGCTCGCGCACGCGAAGGTCGGGCAGCGACTCGACTGGTCGCCGGACCGGCGGATGGTGGTCTCGGCCGGGGACCGGCTGACCGTGATGGCCCGCCGCGCCGGGCTGAACTCCCTGCTCCGCGAGGTCGCACCGCCCGAGCCGGAGCCACCGGCACCGACCGGCCCGCCGGTGCCGCGCGCGACCGACGAGTAACGGTCCACGGACTCTTCGCCGACTCGTCGACGACGAACGGCGCACGGTCTGGTTCACGTCGGTCGGCACCGGCCATCCACGCGAGACGGCGTGACCGGGCCGGGTCAGGCGTGACCGGGGCGCAGGGCGTACCAGGCGGCGCCGAGGGCCAGCCCGCCGAGGCCGGCCAGCACGCTGGTCAGGGGCAGGTTGACCGCGAGCACGACGCAGCCGACCAACCCCACCACGGCGAGTGCCCGCACCGGCAGTCTCCGTGCCGGGTCCGGTCCGAGGGTCAGCGCCGCCGCGTTGGTGATCGCGTAGTAGACCAGCACGGTGACGCTGGAGAAGCCGATCGCGGCCCGGACGTCGCCGAGCGCCACCACCAGGATCACCACGGAGGCGACGGCCAGTTCGGCGCGGTGCGGCACCCGGTGTACGGGGTGCACGGCGGCCAGGGCGGCGGGCAGGTCGTGACGGCGGGCCATCGCCAGCGTGGTGCGGCCCACCCCGGCCAGCAGCGACAGCAGCACCCCGGTCACCGCGACGGTCGCCCCGGCGCGGACCACCCAGGCCAGGCCGGGCTGCCCGGCGGCGCTGACCACGTCGGCCAGCGGCGCGGTGGATCCGGCGAGTCGGTCCGGCCCGAGCACCCCGAGCGTGATCACGGCCAGCACCAGGTAGACCACCAGCACCAGGCCGAGCGCCAGCGGTACCGCCCGTGGAATGGTCCGCTCCGGCTCGCGTACCTCCTCGCCGAGGGTGGCGATCCGGGCGTACCCGGCAAAGGCGAAGAAGAGCAGCCCGGCGGCGGTGAGCACACCCCGCGCGGAGCCGCCGGACTGGTCGATCCGGGCGATCTGGACGCCGGTCGCGCCGGCCACCGCGACCAGGGCCAGCACCGCCAGCACGACCAGCACCAGGACCCGGGTGGCGCCGGCGGTCTTGGTGACCCCGCGCAGGTTCACGCCGGTGACCGCCACGACGGCGGCGACGGCCACGAGCCGGGCCTGCCCGGGCCAGAGGTACGCCCCGACGGTCAGCGCCATCGCCGCGCAACTGGCCGTCTTGCCGACCACGAACCCCCAGCCGGCGACGAATCCGGCGAACGGACCGAGTCGTTCCCGCCCGTAGACGTAGGTGCCGCCGGATTCCGGATAGCGGGCCGCCAGCCGGGCCGAACTGGTCGCGTTGCAGAACGCCACGGCTCCGGCCAGCGCCAGCGCGACCAGCAGCCCGGTGCCGCCGGCTGCCGCAGCGGCCGGGGCGAAGACCACGAAGACGCCCGCGCCGAGCATCGACCCCAGACCGATGACGACCGCGTCCGGTACGCCCAACCGCCGTGCCAACCGTTCCACGGCGGCAGCCTAGGGGCGTTCGGTGAACGGAGCGCTCCAATCGCGTAGCCGACCGGGGAGCGGCAGCCCGTCCCAGGGCACCCGGTGCAGCAGCCGGTCCAGCAGCAGGCCCAGCAGCAGGGCGGCCAGCCCGTCGGTGAGCCAGTGGAAGTTCAGATACGTGGTGGTGACCAGCAGGATCGCCGGGGGCGCGTACCGGACCAGCCGGTAGAGGCCGGTCGGGAGCCGGCCGGCGGCCAGCGAGAGCAGCAGGACGGCGATCACGCCGTACCAGACGATGGCGTTGGCGACGTGGCCCGACGGGTACGACAGCGAGTAGGCGTCCGGTGGCAGCTCGTGGAAGATCCGTACCGCCTCCTCCGGTGCCAGGTACGACTCCTTGACCGAGGCGGTCGGCGCGGCCCGGTCGGTCCAGAGCTTGAGCGGGCCGATCGTCAGCATGGTGCCCACGAAGGCGGCCCCCACCAGCAGGAACGGCCGGATCGTACGGCGTCGCCAGGCCACCGCCACGGCCAGTCCGCCGGAGAGCGGCAGCAGCAGCCCGCCGCCCTGACCGAGCAGGTTGAACGCCCGAGCGGTCCAGTACAGCGGGGTCGGTGCGTGTGTGAAGGCCCACTCGCTCACCGCGAGGTCGAGACCGTAGAACCGGCCGGTGGCGAGCACTGCGGTCAGCGCCGCGAACCCGGCGACCAGCAGGGCGTCGAACCACCAGCCGGCCGGGCGTACCGGCGCCGGGCGCAGCCTCCGGGGTGTCGTTTCCCGCACCCCGCCACGCTACCGGCCCACCCGGACGGACGGACCGCGCCTCCGCCTCGGCACTGTGGGGCCGACCACGCGGGGAAGCGTTCCGGGCGGAAAGCCGTCAGACTTGAGGCCGTGCGGATCACTTCGGCCCTCGTAGACCCGGCGTTGCTCGACCTGCCCTGGTCGACACCGCTGGAGGAGTGGCCGGCCGAGCACCTGGTCGCGCTTCCGCAGGGCATCTCCCGGCACGTGGTGCGCTTCGTCCGCCTCGGCGGTTTCGTCTACGCGGTCAAGGAGACCGGCGAGCGGGTGGCCGAGCGGGAGTACGACCTGCTGCGCGCGCTGGAACGGATCGACTTCCCGTCGGTGCAGGCGGTGGCGATCGTCGCCGACCGGCAGTCCGACGCCGGTGAGCCGCTCGACCCGGTGCTGATCACCCGGCACCTCCAGTTCTCCCTGCCGTATCGGGCGTTGTTCTCGCACACGCTGCGGCCGGAGACGATGGGCCGACTACTGGACGCGCTCGCCGCGTTGCTGGTCCGGATGCACCTGACCGGCTTCTTCTGGGGCGACTGCTCGCTGTCGAACACGTTGTTCCGCCGGGACGCCGGCGCGTTCGCCGCGTACCTTGTCGACGCCGAGACCGGGGCGCTGCGCAGCGCACTCAGCAACGGTCAGCGTGGTGAGGACCTGGAGATCGCCCGGGTCAACATCTTCGGCGAGGCGCTCGACCTCGCCGCCGCCGGTCTGCTGCACGACTCGATCGACCCGGAGGTGGTCTGCGAGGAGGTCGTGCAGCGGTACGAGCGGCTCTGGCACGAGATCACCTACGAGCAGCAGGTGGAGCGGGACGCCCGACACGACGTCGAGGGTCGGATCCGGCGACTCAACGAGCTGGGCTTCGACGTGGCCGAGGTGGCCATGTCGACGATCGACAACGGGCGGTACCTGATCCGGCCGAAGGTGGTCGACGCCGGCTACCACCACCGGCGGCTGCTCCGGCTCACCGGCCTGGACGCCGAGGAGAACCAGGCCCGCCGGCTGCTCAACGACCTCGACGCGTACCGGGCGGAGAGCGACCTGATCGACGAGCAGCAGGCGGCGCACCGCTGGCTGACCGAGGTGTTCGAGCCGGTGGTCCGCGCCGTGCCCGCGCACCTGCGGCGCAAGCTGGAGCCGCAGGAGCTGTTCGCGCAGATCATCGAGCACAAGTGGCTGCTCTCCGAGGAGGCCGGCCGGGACGTCGGCATGCGGCACGCGGTGCACTCGTTCCTCGGCGACGTGCTGGTGCACCGCCCCGACGAGCAGGCGGTGCTCGGCGTGGAGATCCCGGCGCCCCGCTGACCGACCGGGTCACTCGACCCAGTCGCCGCCGCGCATCACCCGGACGACCCGCAGGTCGTCGTCGAGCACCACCAGGTCGGCGCGCAAACCGACCTGGAGGGCGCCGACCTGGTCGGCGAGGCCGATCGCGAGAGCCGGCGTGGTGGACACCATGCGGACCGCGTCGGCTACCGGGACTCCGGCAGCCACCGCGTTGCGCAGTGCCGCGTCCATGGTCAGGGTGCTGCCGGCGATCGCGCCGTCGCGGGCCAGCCGGGCCTCGCCGCCGGTCACGGTCACCGCCTGCCCGCCCAGCTCGTACTCGCCGTCGGGCATCCCGGCGGCGGCCATCGCGTCGGTGATCAGCGCACAGCGTTCCGGGCCGGCCGTGCCGGTGGCGAACGTCAACGTGCCCTCGTGCAGGTGCACCCCGTCGGCGACCAGCTCGCACACCACGTTCGGGGCGGTCAGCAACGCCACCACCGGCCCCGGCTCGCGGTGGTGCACCGGACGCATCCCGTTGAACAGGTGGGTGCCGACGTTCGCCCCGGCCGCCACCGCCGCCACGGTCTGCTCGTACGTGGCGTCGGTGTGCCCGACCGCGGCGACCACGCCGTGCCGGGTGAGCAGCTCGATGGCCTCCAGCGCTCCCGGGCGTTCCGGGGCGAGGGTGACCATCCGGACCGCCCCGTCGCCGATCTTGATCAACTCGTCCAGTTCGTCGGTGGACGGGTCACGGAGGAACTCCGGGTTCTGCGCGCCGCACCGGGCGGCGGAGAGGTACGGCCCCTCGAAGTGGACACCGGCCAGCACCCCGTCGCCCACCAACGGCGCGAACGCGGTGGTGGCCGAGCGCATCAGCTCGAACGGCGCGCTGACCAGGCTGGCGAGCAGGCTGGTGGTGCCGTGCCGCAGGTGGAACGCGGCGGCGGCCCGGGCCTGGTCGGCGTCGCCGGTGGTGAAGGTGTGCCCGCCGCCGCCGTGGGTGTGCATGTCGACGAAGCCGGGCACCACCCAGTGACCGTCCCGGACCGACGGGTACTCGGCGACAGCGCTGATCCGGTCACCCCTGACCTCGACGCAACCCTGCCGGATCACCCCGCCCGGGGTCACCACCCTGCCGTTAACCCGTTCGGTCATCACGTCTCCAACTGGTCGAGGGCGAGCAGGGCGGCACCGAGGCAGCCCGCCTCGTCGCCGAGGGCGGCCGGGACCAGCCGTGGCTCCCGGTGGAACGTCAGCCGGTCCCGCAGCGCCGTACGCAGCGGATCGAACAGCCCGGCACCGGCCTGGGCGAGCCCACCGCCCAGGACGATCGTCTCCACGTCGAAGAGGGCCTGGCCGGTGGCCAGCCCGTCGGCCAGCGCCACGACGGCGTCCCGCCAGACCCGGCCGGCGAGCTTCTCGCCGGCCGCCGCGCGGGCGGCCACCTCGGCGGCGCTGACCATCGTCGGCGGCGTACCGGGACCGGTGGCGGACCCGCCGTCCGACCCGGCGCGCCCGGTGGTGGCGGCGCTCGACCCGGCGTGTCCGGCGGCGGACCCGTCGGTCGCCGGCGTGGCGGCGGACCCGGCCGTGCCCGGTGCGGCGGTGAGTGCGGCGTAACGGCGGGCCACGGCCGAGGCGGAGGCGATCGACTCCAGGCAGCCGGCCCGGCCGCAGCCGCAGGGCGGGCCGTCCGGGCGGACCAGGATGTGGCCGAGCTCCCCGGCCGCGCCGTGCGCGCCGGTGGCGGCCGACCCGGCGACCACGTGCGCGGCGGCGATGCCGGTGCCGATGGCCACGAACAGCACGTGCCCCGCGTCGCGACCGGCGCCGAGGCGGGCCTCGGCGAGCCCGCCGGCCCGCACGTCGTGCCCCAGCGCCGTGGGTAGGCCGAGCCGTGCCGTGGCCAGCTCCCGCAGGGGTACGTCCCGGAAGCCCACGTTCGCCGACCAGACCGCGACCCCTCGGGCCTCGTCGACGACGCCCGGGACCACGATGCCGAGTGCGGCCGGGGCGAGGCCGTCGGCGCGGGCCTTGTCGGCCAGCCCCTCGGCCACGGCGAGGATCGTGTCGACCACCGCCTCGGCACCCCGGTCCGCCTCGGTGGGGTGCCGTTCGGCGTGCACCACGGCACCGTCGGGCCGGATCAGCGCGCACTTCATCCCGGTGCCGCCGACGTCCAACGCGACGACGACCCGCTCGTGGTCAGCGGTCACGTGAGTACCACGGACCTGCTCAGGTGCCGGGGTGCGTCGGGGTCGAGCCCGCGACTGGTGGCCAGGGCGACGGCGAAGCGTTGGGCCAGGATCAGGTCGGCCATCGGGTCGACCGGCGTACGTCCGGCGGCCCAGCGGCCCAGCACGGTCCGGACGCCGTGGGTGCGGCTGTGCGCGAACGCCGCACCGGTGGCGGCGACGTCCTCGGGCAGCCCGTCGGGCAGCTCGCCGAAGGCCCAGACCAGCCGGCCGGGTGCGGCCACCGAGATCGGACCGTGCCGGTAGTCCATCGCCGGGTACGCCTCGGCCCAGAAGGTGGCCGCCTCGCGGCACTTGAGCGCCGCCTCCTGGGCCAGTCCGATGGTCCAGCCCCGGCCGAGGAAGGTGACCTGCTCGATCAGGCTCGGGTCGATCGGCAGCGGGGCGCGGACCGCGACCTCCGCGTCGGCGACCAGCGCGGTGATGTTGTCGCCCAGGTGGGCGCGGAGCAGCGCCAGCGCGGTGGTGGGGAAGCGGGTCTGGATGACCGAGCGTTCGTCGGCGAAGGGCATTGTGACGCTGGCGTCGGCGATCTCGACCGCCGGGGAGGCGGGGTCGCCGACCAGCACGGTGGTCGGGACCCGTCCGCGTACCGTGGTGAGCAGGTCGAGCACCTCGGTCGTGGTGCCGGAGCGGGTGATCGCCAGCAGCCGGTCGTACCGCCGGTCGGTGGGGAACTCGCTGGCCTGGAAGGCGTCGGTCTCGCCGTGCCCGGCGGCCTCGCGGCGGGCCGCGTACGCGGAGGCCATGAACCACGAGGTGCCGCAGCCGACGACGGCGACCCGTTCACCGGTGCGGGGTAGCCGGTCGACCACCGAGGGAGCCAGGTCGGCCGCCTGGCGCCAGCAGTCCGGCTGACTCGTGATCTCCGCGGAAACGTAGGTCATGAGAACTCCTCGCAGGCCGGCTCGCTGCCCGGGGGCAGCGTGTCGCGTCGTGCAGTGCGTCGCGCGGTGCACCTTTGCAGCGCAACGGCGGTCCGGTGCGCAGTGCAACGTGTTGCGCGATGCAGCTCACTGCGCAATACGGCTCGTTAACCGCATCTTTCGAGCGCCATTCTGCTCGAAACGCGGTGGTAATGGCAACCGCAGGGGTGAACGCGCAGTCGGAGGTTTTGCCTCATCGTAGTTTCGCGCACTACTGTGCACGCAACCAATCACGGATCGTGCAGTGACGGAGGCTCCGGGGTGGACCGCTACGCGAGATGGAACGCCCTGCTCGAAATGCTGACCGACTCCGGTCGGGTCACCGTCGAGGAGGCCGCCGAGCGCCTGGACGTCTCGCAGGCCACCATCCGCCGCGACTTCGACCAGCTCGCCCAGCAGCAGATGATCACGCGTACCCGGGGTGGCGCGGTCGCCAACGGCGTCTCGTACGACCTGCCGCTGCGGTACAAGACCGCCAAGCACTCCGCCGAGAAGCAGCGCATCGGCACCGCCGCCGCGGCGCTGGTGTCACCGGGCACCGTGGTCGGCCTCAACGGCGGCACCACCAGCACCGAGGTGGCCCGGGCGCTGGCCGTCCGCCCGGATCTCAACACCAACGCCGAGGGCGCGCAGTTGACCGTGGTCACCAACGCCCTGAACATCGCCAACGAGCTGCTGGTCCGCTCCCGGATGAAGGTCGTGGTGGCCGGCGGGGTGGTGCGGCCGAAGTCGTTCGAGCTGGTCGGGCCGTTGGGCGGGGCGCTGCTGCGCGAGGTCACCCTGGACGTGGCGCTGCTCGGCGTGGACGCGATCGACCCGCAGCTCGGGGCCGCCGCCCATCACGAGGGTGAGGCGGCGATGAACAACCTGATGGTGGCAAGGGCCAAGCGGGTCGTGATCATCGCCGACTCGTCCAAGTTGGGCGGTCACGCCTTCGCCCGCATCTGCCCGGTCGACCGGGTCGAGACGCTGGTCACCGACTCGGGTGCGGCACCCGGGGTGGTCGATGCCTTCCGGGCTGCCGGCGTGCACGTCATCTGCGCCTGACCTGCAAGGAAGGGCACCTTTCCATCGTCTGCGGTAGAGCAGGGGGCACCTGCTTGCAGAACGCCCGGCGTGGCGGTGCATACCGGGTATTGCCTTCCGCTGCATACCGCGTATGGTGTCGTCGTCGCCCACACACCAACGGGGGAGGTGCAGCTTGCCGGCTGTCCTGGAAATCGAAGGTCTACGAAAGACGTACCGGAGCCGACGACGTGGCACCCGCAACGCCTTGGACGGCTTCGACATGCGCGTCGAGGCGGGGCAGGTGCACGGCTTCCTCGGCCCCAACGGGTCGGGCAAGACCACCACACTGCGTACGCTGCTCGGCCTGATCCGGCCCGACGGCGGTCGGATGGCGATCCTCGGGCACGAGGTGCCCGCAGCGTTGCCGCAGGTCGCCGGTCAGGTCGGTGCGATCGTGGAGAGCCCGCAGTTCTTCCCGCACTTCAGTGCCCGGGACACCCTGTCGCTGCTGGCCGGCGCCGGTGACGTGCCCGCGCAGCGGGTCGACGAGGTGTTGGAACTCGTCGGCCTGCGTGACCGGGCCGTCGAGCGGGTCAAGACGTACTCGCTCGGCATGAAGCAGCGGCTCGCGGTCGCCTCGGCGCTGCTCAAGAACCCACGGCTGCTGATCCTGGACGAGCCGGCCAACGGCCTCGACCCGGGTGGCATCCGGGAGATGCGCACCCTGATGCGCAACCTCTCCGAGTCCGGCATGACGGTGGTGCTGTCCAGCCACATCCTCGGCGAGATCCAGCTCATCTGCGACTCGGTCACCATCATCTCGCTGGGTCGGCGGGTCGCCTTCGGCCCGGTCGACGAGGTGCTGGCGCAGCACTCGTCCGGCGGGGTACGGGTCCGGCTGGAGGCCGTGACCGACCTGCCGGTCGCCGCCGCCGCGCTGACCCGGGCCGGTGTACGGGTCACCACGAACGACGACCACCTGATGCTCGCCGGAGTGGACAAGCCGGCCACCGTCACCCGGCTGCTCGCCGAGCAGGGCCTCTACGTCAGCGAACTCGCACCGATCGCGGTGGACCTGGAGAGCGTCTTCCTCGAACTGACCGCCACCACACCGGTCCCCGGTCAACACCGGCAGGTCGACCAGTCCGTACGAATGGATGGGGCGGCACCGTCCGCGCCCACCGCAGGAGGTTGGGGCGCGTGAGTCTCTTCCGTACCGAGTTGCGCAGGTTGGCCAAGCGGCGCTTCGCCCGCTTCATGACGGCCGGTGGCCTGCTGGTGCTGGCCCTCGTCGTGGTCGGCATGTTCCTCAGCAATCAGAAGATCGGCGCGGACCAGTGGGCCGAAGCCGAACGCGCCGCCGACCGGCAACACCAGGAGCAGGTCCGCGGAGCCGAGCAGGAACGCGCCGCCTGCGAGCGGGCCAAGGCGGCAGGCGAGGAGTTCTGGACGGACGACTGCGCCGACATCAGCCCGCCGTTGCGCGAGGACATCCAGGCGGAGTGGTTCCTGCCCTCGACGTTCGACTTCCGGGAGAGCTTCGGCGACATGCTGATCCCGCTCGCCGCGATCCTGGCCCTGATCGGGTTCGTGGTCGGCGCCTCCTTCGTCGGCGCCGAGTGGAGCACCGGCGGGATGATGAACCTGCTGCTCTGGCGACCGAAACGGCTGACCGTGCTGCTGACCAAGCTGGGCGCGCTGCTCACCGGGCTGCTCGCCCTGGCGCTGCCCGCCACGGTGGCCTGGTTCGGCAGCCTGTGGCTGGTCGCCAACCTGCGCGGCAGCACCGCGGAGATGACCTCCGGCGTCTGGCAGTCGTTCCTGCTCACCGGGGTGCGCGGCATCGTGCTGGCGCTGGTGGCGGCGACCGTGGGCTTCGCCCTGGCGTCGCTGGGTCGGCACACCGCGATGGCGCTCGGCGGGGCGATCGGAGTGCTGGTGGTCGGTCAGGTGGCGATCGCCATGCTGCTGAGCATGATCCAGGTGCGCTACCTCGACGCGTGGCTGCTGCCCACCTACGCGTACGCCTGGATGACCAAGAAGGTCGAGCTCCAGGACTGGCGCTCCTGCAACGACTCGTACAGCGGCATGTGCGAGCCGGCCACCCTCGACATCACCTGGCAGCACTCGTCGGCGCTGTTCACGGTCGGCGTCGTGCTGGTCCTCGGCGGGGCGCTCTGGGCGATGCGCCGCCGCGACATCAACTGACCCGTCCGGGCTGCGACACCACTGCCGTCACCGACCTCACCGCCGGTGGTGGCAGTGGTGCCTACGCGTCCAGTGCGTCGGGTGATGGCCCTGGTTAGGCTGGTGGGACCCGGTCGGCGCGGCTCGTGCCGGCCGCCCCTCGCAGAGGAGCCCCATGCAGCCCGCCGACGCCGCGCAGAGCGCGGAGACCGGCCCGGACGCCGTCACGGTGCCGCCGCCACGGTCCGCCCCCGAGATGGAGTCGAACCCGGCGCCGGACACGGGTGCCGATGAACCCGACGACACTGCGGCGGAGGGTGCCCGCGAGGCGGCCGGAGGGCTCGGCGAGCGGGATCGCGAGATCCTCGCCTTCGAACGCCAGTGGTGGCGGCACGCCGGTGCCAAGGAACAGGCCATCCGGGACCGCTTCGGGCTCTCCGCGACCCGCTACTACCAGTTGCTGAACGCGTTGCTGGACAACCCGGCCGCGCTGGCCGCCGATCCGGTGCTGGTCGGCCGGCTGGCCCGGTTGCGCGCCTCCCGGGCGCGGAACAGGCGCCGCTGACCCGGGAAGAATGTCGGGCCGTCCGGCGGGTAGCCGGGGCGCGGAGGTGGCGACGATGACCGGAGCCGGCCCGGCGCGATCGAGGCGTACCGCACAGGTGACGTATCCGAGGACGGACACCGGGCTGCCCGAGGCCGTCGCCGAGGAGCGTCGGCGGGGCCCGGCGGTCGGTGCCGCACCGATCATGCGGGTACGCTCCGCGTCCGCCCCGCCACCCGGCCGGACGGTCAACGAGGATCTGGTGTTCCGGTTCGGCCCGCTGGTCGGGGTACTGGACGGGGCGACCGTGCCGGAGGGCTTCGACACCGGCTGCGTACACGGGCCGCAGTGGTACGTCCGGCACCTGGCCGCCCGGCTGGGGCTGGCCGAGGCGGCCCGTCCGGCGGCGACGCTGGTGAGCAACCTGGCGGCGGCGATCCTGGCGGTCCGCTCCGACCACGACGGGCAGTGTGACCTCGACCACCCCGGTACGCCGTCGAGCACGGTGTGCCTGCTGCGCGACGGCGGTGACCAGGTCGACTACCTGGTGCTCTGCGACAGTCCGCTGGTGCTCGACATCGGCGGCCGGGTCGGGGTGGTCACCGACGACCGGCTGGCCGCCTCGGTGGCCCGCCTGCGTGCCGTCGCCACCGCACTGCCCGACTCCGCCGATCGGGCGACCCGCTTCCGGCACGCCGTCACCGCACAGCGCGAGCAGATGAACCGTACGCACGGTTACTGGGTCGCCGCCGCCGATCCGGATGCGGCGTACCAGGCGGTGGTCGGCACCCTCCCGTTGCGTGGCCCGGAGGCGCTGCGACGCGCGGTGCTGCTCAGCGACGGCGCCTCCGCCGCCGTCGAGGAGTTCGGCCTGTTCGACTGGGCCGGCCTGCTGGACGTGGCTTCCACCGGCGGACCGGGCGCGCTCGTCGACCTGGTCCGGGCGGCCGAGCGGGACCACCCCGACCGGCTGCGCCGGCACAAGCCGGCCGACGACGCGTCCGCCGTCTACTGCGAATTCACTCCGCCGGACGACAGCGGAGCGTGAGGTAGTACGAAATCCGGTCCGACCGGTCGAACCCGTCCGCCGGAGGGGTCGGTCGACGCGGACCGGGTGGACTTGCGGCGCCGGGCGCGGGAGACTGCGGCACGTGACGGGTGCGGTCCGGTTGGAGCCGGTAGACGAGAAGAACCTCGAACCGTTGCTCTCCGTGGCGGCGGCTGAGGCGGAACCGGCCGAGGTGATGCCGCCGGTGGAGGCACCGGCGGGCTGGTCGCACGCGCGACGGGAGGCGTTCCGGGAGTTCCACCGGGCGAGCTTCGGCGGACTCGACGGGCCCACCCGCACCGCCATGTACGCCATCCTGGCCGGTGGCGAGGTGGTCGGCATGATCCGGATGACCCGGCGTGACGCCCCGGACACCGTCGAGGTGGGCATGTGGCTGGGCCAGTCCGCCCGGGGCCAGGGCATCGGGCGTGCCGCGCTGTGCGAGCTGATGAACCTCGCGCCGGACGTCGGGGTGCGGACCGTGGTCGCGGACACCACCACCGACAACCACGGTGCGCTGTACGTGCTGGAGAGGTGCGGCGCGAAACTGCGCGAGGACGGCGACCGGGTGTACGCCGAGATCTCCCTCGACCCCGCCCGCTGACCCCACCCCCACCGCCTCGTCCCCACTGCCTCGCCGGGGGTAGCCCGGGGGCAGGGTGGGTCAGGTGCGTTGGTCGGCGTATGCGGCGAGCCAGGCGACCTGGGCGGGGTCCAGGGACGGGCGTACCCGGGCACGGGCCGTGGCGACGTGGTCGGCGGTGACCGTGGCGGCGGTCAGCGACTCACGCATCGCGGCCAGCGCCGCCTCCCGGACCAGCGCCGCGCAGTCGGCGGCGGAGAAACCGTCCAACTCCGCGCCGAGCGAGGGGAGGTCGACGTCCTCGGCGAGCGGTACGTTGCGGGCGGCGGCCCGCAGGATCTCCGCCCGGGCCTCGGCGTCCGGCGGCGGCACGTAGACCAGCCGTTCCAGCCGCCCGGGACGTAGCAGCGCCGGGTCGACCAGGTCCGGGCGGTTCGTCGCGCCGATCACCACCACGTTGCGCAGCGACTCGACGCCGTCCATCTCGGTGAGCAACGCGGCCACCACCCGGTCGGTGGTGCCGCCGTCGCTGGCCTGGCCGCGCACCGGAGCCAGGGCGTCCACCTCGTCCAGGAACACCAGCGTCGGCGCGGCCTCCCGGGCCCGCCGGAACAGCTCGCGGACCGCGCGTTCGCTCTCGCCGACCCACTTGGACAGCAGTTCGGCACCCTTGACCGAGAGCACGTTCGCCCGACCGGACCCGGCCAGCGCCGTCACCAGGAACGTCTTGCCGCAGCCGGGCGGGCCGTAGAGCAGCACGCCACGGGGTGGCTGTACGCCGAGGCGGGCGAAGGTGTCCGGGTAGGTCAGCGGCCACAGCACCGACTCGGTCAACGTCTGCTTGACCTCGACCAGGTCACCGACGTCGTCGAGGGTCACCCGGGCCAACTCCAACGTGGACGCGGCCATGCTGGTCGGCCGGACCACCTCCAGGGCGGCGGTGAAGTCGGCCTTAGCGACGGTCGGGTTCTCCACCGACTTCTGCCGCAGGGCCGCGCGCACCCCGGCCTCCCGCACCAGCGCGGCCAGGTCGGCGGCGACGAACCCGGGGGTACGCCCGGCGACCTCGTCCAGCCGTACGTCCTCGGCGAGCGGCACCGGGCGGGTCAACACGGTGAGCTGTTCCCGTCGCAAAGCGGCGTCGGGCAGCGGAACGTCGATCCGTAGCGAGAGCAGGTCCGGGGCGCGCAGCGCCGGGTCCACGGCCTCCGACCGGCCGGTGGTGCAGACCACCGCCGAACCGGCCCGGACGATCTCGGCCAGGCACTGCCGGAACACGGTCGCGACCGGGCCGGGACTGTCCGCCGGGGCCAGCGCCTCCACGTCCGAGACCAGCAGCACGGCCGGGCCACCGGCGACCACCTCGGCGGTCACCGCCCGGAGCCGGGCCGCGGCCGAGGTGTTGCTCAGCGCCGCGACCTCGGGCGCCCAGAGCTGGTGCACCCGGGCACCGACCTGCGCGGCCACCGCCCGGACCAGCGCGGACTTCCCCGAGCCGGCCGGGCCGGCGACGAGTACGCCGAGCGCGACGGTGGTGCCCAGCCGGCCGAGCACCTCACCGTGGTGGAAGCCCAGGTCCAGCAGCTCGGTCAGTTCCTCGGCCTGAGAGCGCAGGCCGGGCAGCTCGTCCACCGAGGGGATCTGCTCCTCGTGCACCTCGCTGCCGGTCCAGACCTCGGCACCGGTCTCCGCGTCGGCGTCGGTGCGGTCGCCGACCACCGTCGTACGCCCACCGGCCGCTCGCCCGCGCCCGGCGGAGACGGCGGTCGCCGACCGGCGGACGTCGGTCTCACCCCGGGTCTCCGGACCGTGCTCCCAGCCGACCAGAGTGTCCATGGTGACCAGCGCCCCCGGGGCCGGGTCGGCGTCGACGACGCGGAGCAGCGTGCTGGTCCAGGCGTAGCCGACCCGGGTGGAGAGGCTGCGTCGGGCCGCCTCGACGAGCGTGCGTGTCGAGGCGTCCGGCAGGACGTCCTGGGGCAACAGGGAGACGTCGTCCCCGGCGGTGACCACCTTGCCGAGCAGCGCCAGCCGCAGCATCTCCGGGGAGACCACCGCGACGATCTGGGCCGGGCCGGAGAGCAGCACCCGGCGGGCGGCGGTGACCGGGGCCGCGCTCACCGTGACCTCTCCGCCGTCGCGGACACCGAGGTTGCCCAGCGTCAGGTCGTCGGCGTGCAGCAGACCGGCGCCGGAGCCCGGCTCGGCCTCGGCGGCGATGCCGGCGGTCACCCGCCGGCCGGCCAACCGGACCGGATCACCGGCCCGTAACCCGAGCGCGGTCAGCGCCTCGGGGTGCAGTCGGACGATGCCACGCCGGGCGTCCAGCGCGGCCGGACGCAGACTCGCGATCAGGGTCAACTCGGGTTCGCCCACCCGAGCGACCCTAACCGGCCCGGTCACCCCACGTGCGGTCAGCCCGGCGGATCCTCACCGGTGAGCAGGGACGGGTCACGACGGATCAACTCGGCCAGCCGGGCCGCCGGGTCCGGCTCCGGGGCGTCCGGAGGGCCGGACCACCCGGCCGCGTCGCTGGTCGGCATCGGCCAGGCCGGCGGTGGCGTGGCGGGCTGCCCGCTGACCGCGATCTCCTGGCCGACCCAGGCCACCCGCAGGTCGTACGCGGTGCCGTCGTGGTCGACCCGGGCGGTGACGCTGCTGCCCGGATGTGCCGCGACCACGGCGCGCAGCGCCTCGGCGACCTCCTCCGCGACGTGTCGCGGCGGCGTCGCGGGTACGCGTTCCGGCGCGCCCACCCAGCCGGGTCCCGCGTTCCGGCTGTCCGTCCGGCTCACCGTCGCACCGGGCGGCACGTCCGGGCCCGGATCGGGCTGGTCGTCGGCCGACGGATCCGTGGACCGGCGGCGCAGCGCCTCCTCGCGCCGACGCATGCGGGCCAGTGTCTCGTCCAGTCCGCCTCTCATCCGCCTCACCCCTTCCCACGAGCGGCCGTGAGCCGGTCGACTCAGGCCCGCTTGTCCCGGATCGCCCGGTCCAGCGCTCGATCGAGGACGACCAGCAGGGCGTCCCGCACCGAGAGCCGATCCCGGGCGTCGAACTGCACCAGAGGTACGTGCTCACCGATGGCCAGGGCCCACCGGATCGCGTTGAGGTCGTGCGCCAGCCGCCCGTCGAAGGCGTTCACCCCGACCACGAAGGGCAGGCCGGCCCGTTCGAAGAAGTCGATCGCCGGATAGCAGTCGTCCAACCGGGCGCTGTCCACCACCACCAGCGCGCCGAGCGCACCCCGGGCCAGGTCGTCCCACATGAAGCCGAAGCGGGCCTGGCCGGGCGTACCGAACAGGTAGAGCTTCAGGCTGCGGTCGATGGTGACGCAACCGAAGTCCATCGCCACCGTGGTCGTCGTCTTGTCCGAGCGCTGGCCGGGGTCGTCGACCCCGATACCCGCGATCGTCATCTCCGCCTCGGTGGTCAACGGCACGATCTCCGAGATGGCGCCCACGGTGGTCGTCTTACCCACTCCGAAGCCGCCGGCCACCAGGATCTTGACCGGGATCGGCGGGGTCCGGCGGTGTGCACCCGTGCCGCCGGTCGCCGCCGGAGGCAGGTACGGCGGTGGCGGGGTCACCGGGGCGGGGGGCGGCGGCGGAGTGGCCCGTCCCACCGGTGGTGGGACCGGCGCGGAGCCACCGTAGCGGGCCGCGGCGCTGTTGGCGGAGAGCGCGCCCTGCGGGGCGACCGGCCAGTCAGGAGATTGCACGAAGTCCATCAATCACTCGCAGGATGACGTCGGGGTCGAGGGCGTCGTCGGCATCGTTGACGTGTACGTCCAGATGGCCGGCGGCCCGCAGGTCGCCCACCAGGACCCGGGTCACACCGAAGTGCAACCGGGTCTTGGCGGAGATCTCGGCGACCGAGATCGGGTCGCCGCAGAGTGCCACGATCGCCTGGAGTTCCGGGGTCAGCCGAGCGGTCACACTGGTCCACGGCTCGGGGCCGGGCCGGGCGGTCACCTGGGTCTCCAGGCCGATCGACGGGTCCGCGCCGGCCACCCGCCCGGCCGTGAGCACGAACGGGCGGAGTCCGGTCGGACCGGCCGTCTCGGGTTCCGATCCGACCGCCGCCGGTGCGTCCACCGGGCCGGCGTCGCCGCCGACCGGGGAGGGCTCACGCAGGTAGGGCCGGATCCGGAGCACCGGCTCCGGTTCCGCACCGGCGGCGTCGGGATTCATTGCTGAACGGAGTTCTTGAGTTCGGCGATCAGGCGCGGGGTGAGTGCGCTTCCGGCCCGACCGGCGAACAGGGTCATCTCGTACGCGACGGTGCCGAGGTTGGCCGACCGGTCGGCGACCACACCGAGTACCGAGCCGCTGCTGATCGCGCTGATCAGCAGATAGCCCTCGGCCATGTCGACCACGACCCGGTTGAGCCCGCCCAGCGCGTACCAGCTCGCGGCACCGCCGGCCAGGCTGGTCATGCCGGAGACCACCGCGGCGAGCCGTTCCGCGTTGGACCGGTCCTTGATCGCGGACATGGCCATCAGCAACCCGTCGGACGAGACGGCGATCGCCTCCAGCACCCCTGCCGTGCTCGAGGTGAAGGTGTCCAGGAGCCAGTTGAACGTGCGGGCCTCGGGGCTGAGGTCGCCGGCCGGGTGACTCTGGTGGTCGAGGTTCTCGTGTACGTGCGGGCTGGTCAAAGTGGCGTTCCTTCTTCGTCGCTGCGGTCGGGACGGACATCGCGCAGAGCCCGGGCGACGCCGGTCTCGAACGCGTTGAGGAGATCGCGGACCTCGGCCGGGTCACCGGGGTTCTGGGCCACCGTCTGACGGGGAGCCGTGACGATCAGGTTCGCGCCCGGCACGCGCCGGGTCAGTTCGGTGGGGGTACCGGACGGTGCGGGCGCGACCGGCTGTGGGAGCGCCGCCGCGCGGCTCAGCTCGGCCCGGCGTACGCCCGACTCGAACTGCTCGACGAGGGCGCGGGCGGCGACCGGGTCGGCACCGGTGGCGTCCACCGGCCCCACCCGGGGCGCGCTCCGGGACAGGCTGGCGCCGGGGACGCGCTGCCGGACACCGGGCAGCCGGCCGGTCGGTGCGGGCGACGGTGCCTCCGCCCGCGCCGGCTCGGCCCCGGCCGGTACGGCGGGGTCGCCCTCGGTTGGACGGTCCGGCGCGACGGTGTGGTCCGGGGCGGGAGCGTGGCCCGGTGCGACGGTGTGGTCCGGTGCGACGGTGTCCGGAGCGGTGGCGAAGGCGTCCCAGGACTCACCCAGCTCCATGCTCTCGGTGGCCCGGCTGAGCAGTTTCTGGTCGAAGCCGGGCAGTGCGGTGGCCTCGACCGGGGGCCGGGTCGGACCGCCGACCCCGACCGGCACCGGTTCGGCCTGCGCCGGGCCGTCCGGCATCGGCGGGGTGCCCGGGTCGGGTTGGTGCCGGGTCGGCAGCGCGACGGCGGTGCCGACCCGGACGGTCGTGGTCACGCCGCCGGTGCCGAAGACCAGTGACACCCGGGGGATGAGCAGGGTGGCGGTGACGCCGCCGCCGGGCGTCGCGGACAGGCCGACGCCCCAGCCGTGTCGCCGGGCCAGTCGGCCCACCACGAAGAGTCCGAGCACCTCGGTCGGGGCGAGGTCGAGCCGTTCCCGGCGGGTGAGTCGGACGTTCTCGTCGGCCAGCCGCGCCTCGGTCATGCCGATCCCGTGGTCGACCACGGTCAGCCGGGCACCGTCCTCGGTCACCTCGCCGCCGACCACCACGCGGGTGTGCGGCGGGGAGAAGACCGTGGCGTTCTCCATCAACTCGGCCAGCGCCAGCACCAGGTCACCGATGATCGCCGGAGCCGCCGAGACCTCGGCCGGGACCGCGACGTCGACCCGGGTGTAGTCCTCGATCTCACCGAGGGCGAGGCGGACCGCGTCGGCCAGCGGGACCGGCGCGACGTGGGTGACGTCGCCGGTGGCACCGGAGAGCACCACCAGGTTGCCGGCGTTGCGCCGCAACCGGCTGGAGATGTGGTCGAGCCGGTACAGGCTCTCCAGCCGACCCGGGTCCGCCTCCTGCTGCTCCAGCCGGTCGATCAGCGCGATCTGCCGGCCGACCAGGTTCTGCGTACGTCGGCCGACGTGCCCGAACATCTGGGCCACGTTGCGCCGGCTGGCCACCTGCCGTTCCACCAGCCGGGCGGCGGTGCTCTGCACCCGCTCGAAGGCGCGGGCCAGGTCACCGATCTCGTCCCGGGCGCGGACGTCGACCCGGTCGAGCCGGATCGGCTGGGCGTTGTCGGTCTCGTCGTCGGCCACCCGCACCAGCTCGGACTCGGCGACCCGGGCGACCCGGTCGGCGGAGCGGGTGAGGCGGGTCAGCGGTCGGGCCACGGTCCGGCCGATGGCCAGGGCGAGCAGCACCACCACGACCAGGATCAGCAGCACCAGGGCGGTCACCCAGTACGCCTCGGCGAGCGCTGCCTGCCGGTCCGCCCGCACCTCGGCGGTCACGTCGGCGACCAGCTTCTTCTCCACGAACTGGCCGAGGGTGATCAGTGAGGAGATGGTCGGGTAGAGGACCTCGACGGGCGTCTGGGACACCGCACCGACCGGGTCCAGCGAACTCTGGTCCAGGAAGCCCGGCCCGGTCCGGGCGTCCAGGGCGGCCTGCTCGATGTCCATCAGTGCCAGTTGCTCGGGCGTGATCAGGCCGAGCAACTGGTTGGTCTCCGACTGGAGGGTGGCCATGTTGGCCACGAAGACGGTGGCGAGCTGCGGGCTGGGCCTCGCCGCGACCAGCACCAGCAGAGCGGCGCCGCTGCCGAGCCCCTCGCTCTTGCGCAGGATCCCGTCCAGCGCCAACACCTGTCGTCCGGCCGAGGTGCGGGTGTCCACGTCGTACGGCAGCCGCAGCGAGTCGATCAGGTTGAGGTTCACCGGCCCGTACGCGCCGATGACCTGGTCCGGGGTGGCCTGTCCAGCGAGCGTGGCGGTGCGTACCGGGGCGAGTTGCCGGACGCCGTCGAGCGCGGTCGACACCTCGCCGGGCAGTTCGTCGCCCAGCTCGGTGCGCAGGTCGACGATCAGGTCGTCCACCTCCGCGATCTCCTGGACCAGGTCGGTGCGCTCGACCTGTCGCAGCAGCAGTCCGATGGCGAGCATCCGCTCCCGCTGGAGGTGTTGGAGCAGGGTGCCGACCCGGCTGGCGACTCGGACGGTGCTCTCGATGTCACCGGCCCGCTGGGCCACCCCGGCGCGTTCCCACACCACCGGCAGCGTCAGCCCGAGCATGCAGAGCAGGGGGATGAGCACCAACAGGGCCAGCTTGCCCCGGATCCGGAGCCTATCGAGCAGCATCGAAGGGCCTCCACCGATCCGGGTCGTGGCCGTGCCCGACCGGCTGGAGCGCGCGGTCGCCCGGCGTACGCATGGGCTCCCACCGGGTGTCGGCAGGGTGCTCCAGGTCGCCGGCTTCGTCGTCGGTGGTGTGCGGTCGACCGGTGGTGTCACTCGGGCGAGACAGCCACCCGGCCACCGCCAGGGCGATCAGGAGCAGGCCGGCGACACCGCCCGCGACCATGGTCAGCACGTCGTCCCGGTCGAGCTGGTCGATCCGCTCCACCAGCAGTCGGTCGATCTCGTCGAGCAGGATCGGCTGGAGCTGTCCGGCGGCCCGCTGGGCGTCGTCCCGTGCGCTGGTCAGCCGGACCAGGTTGATCGTGCCGGTCCGGTTGTCCGGCTGGGAGTGCAGCGCCATCGCCTCGGCGGCCCGCTGGTAGGCGTCGAACGGCGTGAGCACGCTCGCGCCGAGGTCGGCGCTCGCCGAGCTGTCCACCACCGCGCGCAGGTTGTTGACCAGGTCGTTGGCGGGTTGCAGGGCGGCCAGCCGCAGCGTGGCCAGCTCGCTGAGGGTGCGTACCTGGTCGCTGGCGGGCCGCTGCCCGGCCAGGACGGCCGCGTCGACGAGCCGCCCGGCGGCCACCGTCGCCTCCGGCATCTCCTCGCCGACACCGTCCTGGAGGAAGTACGAGGCGGCGCCGGAGTCGCGGATCAGGCCGGAGGTCTCGCGTACCTTGCCGTGCAGGGCCAGCAGCAGGTCGGTGACCTCCCGGTAGGCGCTGAAGGCCGCCTCCGGGTCGAGCGACCGCTCGGGCAGCGCCTCCAGCTTGGCCCGGATCCCGGCCCACCGTTCGTTGGTGCTCAGCTCGGCACCGATGCGGGCGTCCACGGCGGCGACCTGCTCGACGGCCTTCTGGAGGTTCTCGCGGGGCGGTCGGCGGTCGGCCACGGCGGCGCTCTGCGCGTCCACCAGGGCCTCGGTCACCGGTCCGAGGGCACGCAGGTACTCCACGCCCAACCGCTCCTGCTGGAGGGCCTCGCGGTCGGCGTCGATGTACTGGTGGGCGCGTATGACGAGGAACGCCACCGGCAACAGCAGCGCGGTGGCGAGTATCAGCGGCAGGATGCGGCCCGGTGTCCGGGGCCGGCGACGGACCCGCGAAGCGGGAACGGTCATGGTTTCTCCTCCGGGTGGCGCAGCGGTCGGGGGATGGCGTCAAGGAGCCGGTCCCGTGCGCCGGACCGGAAAACTAATCGAACCGGGACTGTCTGTATCGGTCTCTCCGGGTCAGGTTTGCGTCACTTCGAGCGATGTGACGGAGGATTAACTGATTGACTACGGTGGGTGGCTCTTTCCATGGAGATACGTCGTAGTAACGCGTAGTTTCCAGTGAAAGGCATTAATTTCCATGATGCGAAGTCATCCCAAAGGTTCGCCTACGGAGGATGTGCGGTCGACCTCTTGCGGATGACGATCGGCCGAGTAGGACGGACGTACGGCGGATCTCAGCTACCACTCAGGTTGCGGGCCGTACCGTGTGCCGAATGAGATCGCCGTTCTCGGCCGAGCGGATTCGCCGTGCCCTGCCCACCGGCCGCCGGGCCGTCGCCGCGTCGGTGGCTGTCGCACTGCTGGCGGCGGTCGTCGTCTGGGCGGTGTGGCCGGACCGGCCGAGCTTCCGGACCGAGGCCGCGATGCTCACCGTGCGATCCGGGCCGACCGGCGACGAGCCCGTCGACCTGGACACCACGCTGTACCTGCCGCGCGAGGCCGCCGCCGACCGGAAGGTGCCCGCGGTACTGCTCGCGCACGGGTTCGGCGGCACCAAGAACTCGGTCCGCACCGACGCCGAGGACCTCGCCGACCGGGGTTACGCGGTGTTGACCTGGACCGCCCGGGGCTTCGGTCGCAGCGGTGGCCAGATCCACCTGGACAGCCCCGACCACGAGGTCCGCGACGCGCAGCGACTGCTGGACTGGCTGGCCGACCGTCCGGAGATCCGGACCGACGCGGCGGGCGACCCCCGGGTCGGCGTGGTCGGCGGCTCCTACGGCGGCGCGCTGGCGCTGCTGCTCGCCGCCCAGGACCAGCGCGTGGACGCGATCGTCCCGATGATCACCTGGAACGACCTGTCCCGGTCCTTCCTGCCGGAGAGCGCCGGTGGGGAACCGACCGCCGGGGTGTTCAAGTCCGGCTGGGCCGGCATCTTCTTCGGTGGTGGCGGCGCCGTCGGCTCCGGACCGGCCGGTATCTCCGGCACCGGCGCCGAGTCGCCGGAGGGTGCGCCGGACGCCGGCCCGCCCAGCCCCGCGCCGGGTCAGGGGCCGGGCACCGCGCCGGGCGCCCCGGCCGCCGGTGCCCTGCCCGATCCCTCCTGCGGCCGGTTCGCCGCCGACGTCTGCGCCGCGTACCTGCGCATCGCCGCCACCGGTCAGGCCGACCAGGCCGCCGTCGACCTGCTGCGCCGGTCCAGCCCGGCCGGTGTGCTGGACCGGATCGAGGCGCCCACCCTGCTGGTCCAGGGCGCGGCGGACACGCTCTTCCCGCTGGGCGAGGCCGACGCCAACGCCCGGGGCATCGCCGCCAACGGCACCCCGGTGCGGGTCGCCTGGTTCACCGGCGGCCACGACGGCGGCGCCGGACCGCAGACCGACTCCGACCGGGTGAAGTTCCTGACCGCGCAGTGGCTCGACCACTACGTCGCGGGCACCGGGGACGCACCCGGCGACACCTTCACCTTCTCCCGGATCGCCGGCTTCGACGCGATGGACCGGGGGCTGGTCGCCACCGGTTACCGCACCGACGACTACCCCGGTCTCGGCGGCGACTCCCGCCGCGAGGTGACCGTGGCCGGGCCGCCCCAGCCGGTGGCCAACCCACCGGGCGGCAACCCCGCCGCGATCTCCTCGGTGCCGTTCGCCGGCTCGTTGAGTTCACTGCTCAGCGGGGTGGCCGGCGACATACCGGGGCAGCATGCCCGGTTCGAGTCCGAGCCGCTGACCGAGGCGGTCGACATCGTCGGTGCGCCCACGGTGTCGCTGCGGGCCGCGTCGAGCAGCGGCGAGGCGGTCCTCTTCGCCAAGCTCTACGTGGTCGACCCGGAGGGGGCGGCCACCCTGCCGAGCGGACTGATCGCGCCGATCCGGCTCAGCGGTCTGCCGGCCACCGTCGACGCCGCCGCGCCGGTCACCGTGACCCTGCCGGCGATCGTGCACCGGGTGGAGGCCGGGCACCGGCTCCGGCTGGTGGTGGCCACCTCGGACCAGGCGTACACCACCCCGATCGAGCCGGCCGTCTACACGGTCGCGGTCGGTGACACGCCGGTCGGCCTGCCGACCGTCGACAGCGACCCGATCCCCACCGAGGCGGCGCTCTGGCGCTGGGTGCTGGTCGGGCTGATCGCCGCGATCGTGATCGGGCTCGTCGTGCTCGTGGCCGTGCTGCGCCTGCGGCACCGCCGCCAGGACACCTCGATCCATCCCGAGTACGCGGACACCCCGCTGGCCGTGCGCCATCTGCGCAAGGAGTACGCCGACGGCTTCGTGGCCGTCTCCGAGGTGGACTTCGAGGTGCACCCCGGTCAGGTGGTCGGCCTACTCGGGCCCAACGGTGCCGGCAAGACCACCACCCTGCGGGTGCTGATGGGGCTGACCCAGCCGACGGCCGGGGAGATCTACGTCTTCGGGCATCGGCTGGTGCCGGGATCGCCGGTGCTCTCCCGGATCGGCGCGCTCGTCGAGGGGCCCGGCTTCCTGCCGCACCTGTCCGGTCTGGAGAACCTCAGGGCGTACTGGCGGGCGACCGGGCGGCCGGAGGCCGACGCGCACTTCGCACAGGCGCTGGAGATCGCCGGGCTGGGCTCGTCGGTGCACCGGCGGGTCCGCAAGTACAGCCACGGCATGCGGCAACGGTTGGCCATCGCCCAGGCCATGCTCGGCCTGCCCGAGCTGCTGGTGCTCGACGAGCCGACCGACGGGCTGGACCCGCCGCAGATCGCCGAGATGCGTCGGGTGCTCCAGCGGTACGCCACCGACGGCCGCGCGGTGCTGGTCTCCAGCCACCTGCTCGCCGAGGTGGAACAGACCTGCACGCACGCCGTGGTGGTCAACAAGGGCCGGATCGTGGCCTCCGGGCCGGTGGAGGACATCGTCGGCGACTCGCCGAGCGTGCTGTTCGAGGTGAGCGACCCGCGCGCGGCCCGGGACGTGCTCAACGACCTCGGCGGCGTACGGGTGCTGGACGACGCCGACGGGCACCTGGTGGTGGACACCAACGGCACCGCCCGCAGCGAGGTGGTCGCCGAACTGGTGCGGGCCGGTATCGGGGTGGACCGGGTGGTGCCCCGGCGCCGCCTGGAGGACGCGTTCCTCGCCCTGGTGGGCGAGAACTCTCGGGGAAGCGGGGACCGGTGATGGCGGGATCGACCGTGCCGACGCGGGAGGAGTCCGAGGTGGCTCCGTCGGGCGCCGCCGCCGGCTACCGGCCGTCGAGGACGCTGCCGTTCGGTGCCGAGTTCCGCCGACAGGCGGCGCGGCGGCGCACCCAGTTGGCGCTCGGCTTCATGGTGCTGCTGCCGTTGATCATCCTGATCGCGTTCCAGTTCGACTCGGGTGACGACGACAACGGCCGGGGCGAGTTCGGCAGCCTCGTCTCGTTCGCCACCTCCGGCGGGCTGAACTTCACCCTGTTCACCATCTTCGTCTCCGCCTCGTTCCTGCTGGTCGTGGTGGTGGCGCTGTTCTGCGGCGACACGGTGGCCAGCGAGGCGAGCTGGGGCAGCCTGCGTTACCTGTTGGCGGTGCCGGTGCCCCGGGCCCGGCTGCTGACGGTGAAGCTGCTGGTGGCGCTCGCGTACTCGGCGTTCGCGCTGGTGCTGCTCGCCGGCACGGCCCTGCTGATCGGCACCCTGCGGTACGGCTGGTCACCGCTGCGTAGCACGGTCGCCGCGCAGCTCGAACCCGGCGAGGGGCTGCTCCGCCTGCTGGCGGTGCTCGGCTACCTGGCGGTCGTGCTGCTGGTCGTCGCCGGTCTGGCGTTCCTGCTCTCGGTGGTCACCGACGCCGCGCTGGGCGCGGTGGGCGGTGCGGTGCTGCTGTGGATCCTCTCCAGCATCCTCGACCAGATCACCGCGCTCGGCGCGATCCGGTCGTTCCTGCCGACCCACTACAGCACCGCCTGGCTGGGGCTGCTCTCCACGCCCGTGCAGACCGACGACATCGTCCGAGGGGCCATCTCGGCGATCTGCTACGCCACCCTGTTCTGGGGGCTCGCCTTCTGGCGCTTCACCCGCAAGGACATCACGAGCTGAGTGCGGCGTCGACGCCGTCGTCCGCCGAATCGGTGGGCGTCGGTGTCGGGCCCGTCCGCTTCTTCCAGGCGCTGACTCCGATCCGGTCGGTGTTGCCGAGGTCGATCGGCCCCTCCATGTCGAGTACCTGCCCCGGCTGCCCCTTGCCCGCCGCGATCTCCACCCGCGTGGCCTCGGTGGCGGCCACGGTCGGGTCGTCGACCAGGTTGCGCCAGATCACGGCAGCTCCGGCCGCGTCGCCCGGTGCCACCACCAGTCGCCGGGGTGGGTCGTCGAAGCCCGAGGCGATCCCGGCCGCCCCGGGGACCACCCGGACGCTGAGCGGTCGCCCCTCGCCGTCGTAGAGCCGTAACGCCGGATAGCCGTGCAGCGGGTACGGCCGGTCGCCGCAGTTGACCAGTTCGACGCCCATCGCCCGGAGCCCCATGGCCGCGCTGACACCGAGGTAGCGGATCCGTACGCCGGACTCGGGGCAGACCTCCGGCCCGGCCGAGGTCGGTGCCGGGGCGGTGGCCGCGCCGAGCGGCTCCGGCGGCGGGTCGCCCGGGGCGTTGTGCGACGCGTCGGTCGGCGCGCAGCCGGCGAGCATCGTGACGGCGGTCAGCAGCGCGGCGTGCCGCGTACGCCGGTCACCCGGGCCGTGTCTCGGGGTCGTCTCCGGAATCGATCCCCCGTGGATGTCTCGCATCGGGCCATCGTCGCATCACGGTGCTCGATCGCTCGCCCGGCTGTCGGCGTGGCGAGGCGGGTGGTTCGGGAGGGCGTCGCGGTCGGCCGGGGGCCGCTCGGTGTACCGGCTGGTGGGACGACGGTGGCCGCTTCCGGACCCGGGTGGGCGCGCGGCTCCGGCTCGGATGACCGCGACTTGTTGCGGTCACATGTCCAGGGTGTACAGGGAGTCGTTACGGAGGGTGATCGAAACGATCTTCGTCGAGGGGGGTTCCTTCGGAAGTTCCAGTCGCTACCATCGATGTGGGAGCGTTCCCAAAGGAAGAGATTGCATCGACAAATATTTATCAATCCCGCATTCTGGTTGCCCTCGTCCATCCACAATGGAGGTTCCGGAATGCGTACTGACCGGTTCGGCGGGCCGGCCCTGTCCCTGTTCCGCATGGTCATCGGCCTGCTGTTTCTCTGCCACGGGTTGTCGTCTCTGTTCGGCGTCTTCGGCGGTGCCCGGGGGAGCGGTGAACCCGTCCCGCTCGGCACGTGGCCGGGCTGGTGGGCCGCGCTGATCCAGGCCGTCTGCGGCGCCCTGGTGCTCGTCGGTCTGCTCACCCGGCCGGCGGCCCTGGTGGCGTCGGGCTCGATGGCCTACGCCTACTTCGTCGTCCACCAGCCCGAGGCGCTGCTGCCGCTGCGCAACAACGGCGAGCTGTCCGTGCTGTTCTGCTGGTCGTTCCTGCTGATCGCGATACTCGGTCCGGGTAGCTGGGCGCTGGACAACCTGCTGCGCCAGCGCAACGGGGCCGCACTGGACGTGAAGGCGGCCGAACGCAGGTCCGTACCGGCCTGATCCGGCTGGTGCGGCGGCCAGGCCGACGCTCGTGCGCGACCCTGGACCGGGTCTCCTCCGGCACCGCCGGAGCCGTCCGGTCCAGGGTCGTCGCCGTCCCTCAGGCGGTGGCGGCGGTGAGGAATCGCTCACAGGCTGAGATCGAACGCTGACGAGCGCGGCGCGATTGCCTAGACTCGGCGGCACAACTGAATACCTCATCCAGAGGGGCTGAGGGATACGGCCCGACGACGCCCCGGCAACCACCCCACGCGCTCATCGCTGAGCGTCCCGTGGGGCAGGTGCCAATTCCGTCCCCGCCGCAGGGTGCGATGTGGGGGAAGATGAGAGGACTCGGACATGACGTCGACGCTCGCCCCTACCGGGATCGACACCACCGCCAGCCCCGCCCGCGCCCTGGTCTGCCGCGCCTGTTCGGCCCGCTACCCGTTGGCCGCGCAGCACGCCTGTTACGAGTGTTTCGGCCCGCTGGAGGTCGACTACGACCCGGCGGCCCTCGCCACCGTGACCCGCGAGCAGATCGAGGCGGGCCCGCAGAACATCTGGCGCTACGCGGCGCTGCTCCCCGCCGGGCAGGACCCGGCCACCCGGGTCAGCCTGGACCCCGGTTTCACGCCGCTGGTCGCCGCCGACCAGCTCGCCGCCGAGCTGGGCATCACCGGCCCGCTCTGGGTCAAGGACGACAGCGCCAACCCCACCCACTCGTTCAAGGACCGGGTCGTCTCGGTCGCGCTGACCGCCGCCCGGGCGCTCGGCTTCGCCCGGTTCGCCTGCGCCTCCACCGGCAACCTGGCCAACTCCGTCGCCGCCCACGCGGCCCGGGCCGGCACCCCGTCGGTGGTCTTCATCCCCAGTGACCTGGAGCAGGGCAAGGTCGTGACGACCGCCGTGTACGGCGGTGAGCTGGTCGCCATCGACGGCTCGTACGACGACGTGAACCGGCTCTGCGGCGAACTGGTGGAGACCGACGAGTTCGAGGACACCGCCTTCGTCAACGTCAACGTCCGGCCGTACTACGCCGAGGGGTCCAAGACGCTCGGCTACGAGGTCGCCGAGCAACTCGGCTGGCGGATTCCGGCCCAGGTCGTGATCCCGATGGCCTCCGGCGAACTGCTCACCAAGGTCGACAAGGCGTTCAGCGAGCTGGTCGAGATCGGCCTGGTCGAGGCACCGGCCGGCGGGTGGAAGGTCTTCGGTGCCCAGTCGGCCGGCTGCAACCCGATCGCCACCGCCCTGCACGGCGGCGGGGACACGATCACCCCGGTCAAGCCGACCGGGATCGCCAAGTCGCTCAACATCGGCGACCCGGCCGCCGGCCTGTACGCCCTGGAGGCGGTACGCCGTACCGGCGGCTGGATGGACTACGCCGACGACGACGAGATCCGTGCCGCCGTGCGGCTGCTGGCGCGTACCACCGGGGTCTTCGCGGAAACGGCCGGCGGGGTGACCGTCGCGGTGCTGCGCAAGCTGGTCGAGTCCGGAAAGTTGGACCCGACCGCGGAGACGGTGGTCTACAACACCGGCGAGGGGCTCAAGACGCTCGACGCGGTCGCGGGCGAGGTCGGACCGACCCACCGGATCAAGCCGTCGCTGCGGGCCGCCCGCGACGCCGGCCTGCTCGGCTGAGGCACACCGCGAACTCGTCGGCTGGTCGGCATGTTGCACGCCGACCGATCCGCCGGGTAACGGGCTTTTCGCGGTGAGTGCCGAAAACACGCCGTCGAGTACTTGACGGCAGGAACCGGGCGGCGCAAGATGCTTCGTGCGGGAGGGCGCTTCGCCGTAGACTTTCAGTCTTTACGACCCAGCGCCGGAGGCGTTGTGCGATCGTCCCTCCCGACCAAGCTTCCCGACGGGGCCAGCGAATAATCGCTGGCCCCGTCGCTCGTCGTCCCGCAGGCTGCGGAGATGGCCATCACCATCACCCCCTTCGGTGCCGACGACGAGTCGGCCATCGAGCAGGCGTTCCAGGTCGGTGCCGACTACAGCGCCGCGGAACTGCCGGACTACCCACCGTTCAGTCGGCAGCGGTTCGCCGCGCTGTTCCACCAACCGATGCCGGGCACCGAGACACTCGCACTGCTGGCCCACGTCGACGGCGTCGCCGCCGGATACCTGCTGCTCCACCTGCCGCAACTCGACAACACCGAGAACGCCTCGGCCGAGCTCGTCGTCCATCCGGACCACCGCCGCCAGGGGGTCGGTCGGGCGCTGTTCGAGCGCGGCCTGCGCGTGCTGCGGGAGCGTGGACGTAAACGGGTCAGCGCGATGAGCCGGGCACACCTGCGCGGCGAGCCCCACCAGCCGGGTCCGGCCACCCGGTTCGCCGCCACCGTCGGCGCGGTCGACGCCCTGGCCGACGTACGGCGGCGACTGCACGTCGCCGAGCTGGACCAGACCGCCCTGGACGCGCTGCTCGCCGACGCCCGGTCCCGGGCCACCGACTACGAGGTGCTGTTCTGGCGCGGGAACACGCCGGACGACCTGATCGCCGACGTCGCGTATCTGGACGGGCGGCTGCTGGCCGACGCGCCGATGGGCGGCCTGGAGTGGGAGCCCGAGCAGGTCGACGCGGAGCGGGTACGCGGCACCGAGCGGGCGCTCGAAGCGCGCGGCAAGCGGCGGTACCACGCGGGCGTACGGCACCGGGGGTCCGGCCGACTGGTCGCCTGGACCCTGCTCGACATGTCACCGACCGCCGACTGGCACGCCTTCCAGCAGATCACCATCGTCGACCCGGAGCACCGGGGGCGCCGCCTCGGCCTGCTCACGAAGATCGAGAACCTTCGTCACCTGCTCGACCACGAGCCCGCTGTCCAGGTGATCGACACCTTCAACGCGGACAGCAACGACCACATGATCGCGATCAACGAGCAGCTCGGGTTCCGGGTGATGGACCGGTGGAGCAACTGGCAGCTCGACGTCTGAGGTGTGACACGCCCCTACTGATCGCGGGGCTTCCTGTTGCATGATGGCGGGCATGACGGAGACCCCGCACCCCCTCTACGACAGGCACGCCGACACCCTCGACCGCGCGCTGACCGCGATCGCGGAGCGCGGGTACTGGTCCGCCTACCCGGAATCACCCAGCCCCCGGGTGTACGGCGAGACCGCAGCCGCAGACGGCAAGGCCGCGTTCGAGGCGTACCTGGGCGGGGACTTCCCGCTCGACCAGCCGGGCGACGGCGACCGGGTCGCCACCGAGACCAGTCCGTTCGGTGTGCCGCTGAACGTCCGGTACCCGCACGCCACCGCCGACCAACTCGTCGCCGCCGCGTCCACGGCGCTGCCCGCGTGGCGGGACGCCGGTCCACAGATCCGGGTCGGGGTCTGCCTGGAGATCCTCGCCCGGCTGCACAAGCACGTCTTCGAACTGGCCAACGCGGTGCAGTTCACCAGCGGACAGGCGTTCGTGATGGCGTTCCAGGCCGGTGGCGCGCACGCGCTCGACCGGGCGCTGGAGGCCGTCGCCTACGCGTACGCGGAGATGACCCGGCACCCGGGGACCGCCGCCTGGGAGAAGGCCGCCGGCAAGGGCGACCCGTTGCGGATGACCAAGACGTTCCACGTGGTGCCGCGCGGCGTCGCCCTCGTCATCGGCTGCAACACGTTCCCGACCTGGAACTCCTACCCGGGCCTGTTCGCCTCGCTGGTGACCGGCAACCCGGTGGTGGTCAAGCCGCACCCGCGCGCCGTACTCCCGCTGGCCGTGACGGTCCGCTACGCCCGGGAGGTGCTCGCCGAGGCCGGCTTCGACCCGAACCTGGTCCTGCTCGCCCCCGAGGCGCCCGGCGAGAAGCTGGCCTCGACCCTGGCTCTGCACCCGGCCGTCAAGATCGTGGACTTCACCGGGTCCACCGAGTACGGCGACTGGCTGGAGGCCAACGCCCGCCAAGCGGCGGTCTACACCGAGAAGGCCGGACTCAACACGGTCGTGGTCGACTCCACCGACGACTTCGCCGGCATGTGCCGCAACCTCGGCTTCACCCTGACGCTCTACAGCGGTCAGATGTGCACCACCTCGCAGAACATCCTCATCCCCCGGGACGGCATCGACACCGACCAGGGGCACAAGAGCTTCGACGAGGTGGCCGCCGGGATCGCCGCCGCCGTCGGCAAGCTCACCGCCGACCCGGCCCGGGGGGTCGAGCTGACCGGCGCCATCGTCAACGACGGCGTCCTGGACCGCCTCGACGAGGTGACCAAGGTCGGTACGCCGGTGCTGGAGTCGCGTGCCGTCACGCACCCGTCGTTCCCGGACGCGGTGGTGCGTACGCCGACGGTCGTCAAGCTGGACGCGGGCGACACGGCGACCTACTCGCGGGAGTGGTTCGGGCCGATCTCCTTCGCCATCGCCACCGACTCCACCACGCACAGCCTGGACATCCTCCGGGCGACCGTGGGGGAGAAGGGTGCGCTGACCGCAGCCGTCTACTCCACCGACGAGGCGGTGTTGGACGCCGCCGAGAGCGCCGCGATCGAGGTCGGGGTGCACCTGTCCGGCAACCTCACCGGCGGCGTCTTCGTGAACCAGTCGGCGGCGTTCTCCGACTTCCACGGCAGCGGCGCGAACGCGGCGGCCAACTCGGCGCTGACCGACGGCGCGTACGTCGCCAACCGTTTCCGCATCGTGCAGAGCCGCCGCCACGCCTAGGGGTATCGGTTTCGATTGCTTGCGGTGTGGGCTGCCCCGGAACCCCGGCGGTACTCCCGCCTGCCGCTTTCGCTCTGCTTCACTCCACGCAACACTTCCGGGAAAGCGTGCTGGTTCTGGGCAACTGCCAGGGCTCTGCCAGTGCGCTTTCTGTCAGAAGGAACGAATCGCCCTGTTCGTTGCGTGGGTTGACGCAGAGCAAAGGCGGCGCAGGGGACCTGGCGCGCGCCGCACCCGCCGGGACAACCCGGCCGTTCCGCCTCCCCACGACCGTCAGGGGTCGCCCCAGCAGGGAGAGGGCGAGTGGGGCCAACCCGAGGACGACCCACGAGACCAGCCGGACCACGTCGGGTTTCCGGGCAGCCCACCCTGCGGAGGGATCAAGCCTGACCGCCCGGAGCAGGGTGGGCTGCCCGGAAACCCCCACCCCACTCCCAACTACGCGCGTCGGCGCATCTGGAGTTCGCGGAGGGCGGGGACGGTCGGGTGCGGGACTCGTACGCCCGTGTCGGCGAAGCCGATCCGTTGGTAGGCGCGGTACGCGCGGTCGTTGCCCACCACGACTTCGAGCATCAGCTCGCGCCGCCCGCAGTCCCGGGACCAGGCGCCCACCGCTTCGATCAGGTCCGCGAGCAGGCCCGTGCCGCGCCAGGTCGGGGTGACGTAGACCGCGTAGACCACGGTGACCGCGAGTTCCGTGGGGTGGGCGACACCGCCGGCGTGCCCGACCAGCCGGCCGCCGGGGTCGGCCACGAACTGGGCGGTGTGGGTGCCGGCCGAGACCTGGGCGATTCGGGCGGCGTACTCGGCGTGCGGGCGGGCTGCGGCCTCCGCGATGGTCTCCAGGAAGGCCAGCGGGGCGTCGGCGAGCATCTCCAGACGGAGGGCCCGCATCCGGGCTGCGTCCGTCGGCTCGACCCGGCGGACGTCCGCGCGCAGGGTGTCGGCCCCGTCCATGGTGCTGGTCATGTCGGCATGCTTACCACAATGACGTACGGCGATGCCGTCAGTCGGAATACGCCCGATTTGTGGTCGTGCGCGGTCGTCACGCCTCGTGTACCGTGCGATTTCGGTCACCGTTTTCGGGGTCGTCGCGGATCGCTGAAACCGGTGGTCTCCGGGTGCTCGGCGTGCCGGTGCCCGGAGTTGTGGTACGCCGCGCAGAGTGAGGACAACACCGTGGCACAGGGCACCGTGAAGTGGTTCAACGCCGAAAAGGGCTACGGCTTCATCGCCGTCGACGGCGGGCAGGACGTCTTCGTCCACTTCTCCGCGATCGAGATGGACGGTTACAAGGCGCTGGACGACGGCCAGCGGGTGGAGTTCGAGATCGGCCAGGGCCAGAAGGGCCCCCAGGCCGAGCGGGTCCGCGCCATCTGAGCACCGACCCCGTCCGCCTCGCCGACTGATCGTCTGGCGGGGTTATGGGATCGTGGCCGGTGCAGGGCTGCGGCGCCGGGGCCGACCAGGGAAGATCATGGGCCGATCCAGCCATCGCTGAGGAGCGTCCATGTCCGACCAGCCGCCCCCGGCGGGTCCGTCCTCGTCCTCCGACGAGCCGGGCCGGCCCTCGCCTGCGAACGAGCCGACCCCGTCGACGGACGGGTCCGACTCACGCGCGAACGAGCCTGAGTCGTCCGTGACCGGGCCCGACTCGTCCGTGACCGGGCCTGATCGGCACGCCGACGTGTCCGGCCAGCCGGGCGCACCGACGCCCCATCCGGGCCAGTCCTACCCCGGCCAGCCCTACCCCGATCAGCCGTACCCGGGCCAGCCCTATCCCGGTCAGCCCTATCCGGGCCAGCCGTATCCGGCCTCGGCCCATGGTGGGTATCCGCAGCCGGGGTACGGCCTCGACCCGGCCAGCCCGCTGGTGAATCCGCCCGGTGCCGGAGTGGGCGGCTGGTACGCGCGCAGCATCGGCGCGCTCCGCCGGGGCTGGCCGGTGCTGCTGCCGATCGTGCTGGTCACCCAGGTGTTGCCGGCGGTGGTGGTGGCGGTGCTCGGGCTGGTGGTCGATCCCTCCGCGCGCTGGGAGGAGCAGCTCGCCCGCGACAGTGAGGCGCTGCCCGCCGGGTTCTGGGCCGACGCCGTCATCTGGGTGGGCAGCCTGTTCGGGGCCGGTCTGGTCGCCAGCCTGGCGCAGTGCGTGGGGTGGGCGGCCGGTACCTGGGTGATCGCCCGGCAGGCGGCCGGTGCGCCGGTCGACCTCGGCACCGCCCTGCGCTACGGGCTCCGGCGGGCGCTCGGGCTGTGGGGCTGGACACTGCTGGTCGGCATGATCGTGCTGTTCGGTCTCTGCCTCTGTTTCCTGCCCGGCATCTACGCGGTCTTCGCGCTGGCCATGGTCGGCCCGGTCTATCTCTTCGAGCGGGACAACCCGATCGGCCGTTCGCACCAGATGCTGCGGCAGCGGCTGGGTCTGCTGCTCGGCCGGTTGGCGCTGGTGATCGGCGCGGTGATCGCCGTGTCGCTGGTGGCGGCCGGGATCGAGCAGGTGGGGCTGTTGCTCATCGGCACCGGCCCGATGGACACCCGGACGGTGACGGTCGGCACGGTCCTGGTGACGGTGATGGCGGCGCTGCTGACCCTGCCGGCCCACCTCGCCCAGTTGGTCGGGCTGGTCGTCACGTACGCCGAGCAGCGGGCACACGAGGGGCCGGTGAACGACGCCCAACTGGCGCACGAACTCGGCTGATCGCGGCGGTCGTGCTTGCACTCGGCAGGGCAGAGTGCTAAACAAGTCATTGGCACTCGCATGGCGTGAGTGCCAGTTGGTCGGGACGGTGGGGCCACCGTCGCACTCGGGGGACCACCCCGGGCGGGGCAGTGGCCGGTCGTCGCGGGCTATCCGGCCCGGCCGAGGAGACGTCGCCGTCGCCAGGTGGCGACGTCCCAAGGTGCGTACACCAGACGGCCCGTCCGGGGCACACCCCGGCTGGTCCGTGAGTGTCCAGGAGGACAACGCCGTATGGCCAAGATGATCGCGTTCGACGAAGAGGCTCGCCGCGGCCTCGAGCGGGGCATGAACCAGCTCGCCGACGCCGTGAAGGTGACCCTCGGCCCCAAGGGCCGCAACGTCGTGCTCGAGAAGAAGTGGGGTGCCCCCACCATCACCAACGATGGTGTGAGCATCGCCAAGGAGATCGAGCTCGAGGACCCGTACGAGAAGATCGGCGCCGAGCTGGTCAAGGAGGTCGCCAAGAAGACCGACGACGTGGCCGGTGACGGCACGACGACGGCGACCGTCCTGGCCCAGGCTCTCGTTCGCGAGGGTCTGCGCAACGTGGCCGCCGGCGCCAACCCGATGGCCCTGAAGCGGGGCATCGAGTCGGCCGTGGCCAGCGTCTCGGAGGAGCTGCTGAAGCTCGCCAAGGACGTCGAGACCAAGGAGCAGATCGCCTCCACCGCCTCCATCTCCGCTGGTGACACCAGCGTCGGCGAGATCATCGCCGAGGCGATGGACAAGGTCGGCAAGGAAGGCGTCATCACCGTCGAGGAGAGCAACACCTTCGGGCTGGAGCTGGAGCTCACCGAGGGTATGCGCTTCGACAAGGGCTACATCTCGGCCTACTTCATGACCGACCCGGAGCGTATGGAGGCCGTCTTCGACGACCCGTACATCCTGATCGCCAACAGCAAGATCTCGTCGGTCAAGGACCTGCTCCCGATCCTGGAGAAGGTCATGCAGGGCGGCAAGCCGCTGCTGATCATCGCCGAGGACCTGGAGGGCGAGGCCCTGGCCACCCTGGTGGTCAACAAGGTCCGGGGCACCTTCAAGTCGGTCGCCGTCAAGGCGCCGGGCTTCGGTGACCGCCGCAAGGCCATGCTGACCGACATCGCCATCCTCACCGGTGGCCAGGTCATCAGCGAGGAGGTCGGCCTCAAGCTGGACGCCGCCGGTCTCGACATGCTGGGCCGCGCCCGCAAGGTCGTGGTGACCAAGGACGAGACCACGATCGTCGACGGTGCCGGTGACGCCGAGCAGATCCAGGGCCGGGTCAACCAGATCCGGGCCGAGATCGACAAGAGCGACTCCGACTACGACCGGGAGAAGCTGCAGGAGCGTCTGGCCAAGCTGGCCGGCGGTGTTGCGGTGATCAAGGTCGGCGCGGCCACCGAGGTCGAGCTCAAGGAGCGCAAGCACCGCATCGAGGACGCCGTCCGCAACGCGAAGGCCGCCGTCGAGGAGGGCATCGTCCCGGGTGGTGGCGTCGCGCTGGTGCAGGCCGGCAAGACCGCCTTCGACAAGCTGGACCTGGCCGGCGACGAGGCGACCGGCGCGCAGATCGTGAAGATCGCGCTGGACGCCCCGCTGCGGCAGATCGCCGTCAACGCCGGCCTGGAGGGTGGCGTCGTCGTCGAGCGTGTCCGCAACCTCGACGCCGGTCACGGCCTCAACGCCGCGTCCGGTGAGTACGTCGACCTGCTGGCCGCGGGCATCATCGACCCGGCCAAGGTGACCCGGTCGGCGCTGCAGAACGCCTCGTCGATCGCCGCGCTGTTCCTCACCACCGAGGCCGTCGTGGCGGACAAGCCGGAGAAGACCCCGGCCGCCCCGGCTGGTCCGGGTGGCGGGGACATGGACTTCTGAGTCCAGCTCCAACGCCGGAAGGGGCGGACCGCGTCAGCGGTCCGCCCCTTCCCTATGTCGGCAGTGGCCGTTCGTCGCGCTGGTGCCGCGCCCGCTCGTACGGCCCGTGGTGCGGTGCCGGTTCGTCGACCAGGATGAGCGGCTCCTCGGGGGGCTCGGCGACCCCGAACATCTCCGCCAACTGCTCGGCGTCGCCGTAGTCCAGCCGGTCGATCGGCAGTTGGGCCGGGAGTTCGGGAACCGCGACCAGGGGCACCGCCAGGGTGTCCCGGGTCTGTTCGTCATCCGTGGTCATGGCTGCCTCCTCTACGCAAAACCGTAGGGGGCGTCGATGACCGGGGTGGGGGAACGGTGCTATCGGCGGCTATGCGCCGGTTGACTCGTTCCGACCGGTGAGCGCCCTGCGGTACAGGAAGAAGACCCGCTCGATCCGGGCCCCGGCGCTGCGCGAGTAGAAGGGCACCGGCCCGACCCAGCCGATCTGGGCGAACTCGACACCGGCCGCCCGCTGGTCCCGTAGGCAGCGGCGGAGCAGGACACCACCGATGCCCGACCCCTCGGCGGCGGGCGCGGTGCCCATCGGCCCGAACCAACTCGGCCGGGACGACCCGTACGCGGCGAAGCCGAGCAGTGCACCGTCGCGCTCGGCCAGGTGGCAGCCGGCGTCGGGGCGGCCCACCGAGCCGGCCAGTTCGGCGTCCCACGCACCGCCGAAGGTCGTCTGCGCGAACGCGGCGAGCGTCGGCAGGTCGGCCGGCTCGGCCCGGCGTACCGTCACGCCCTGCCCGGCCAACCGGGCCTCGGCCGCTTCGGTGGAGCGCAGCGCCGGTGACGAGTCGGACGACAGGTCGGCGGTCATGTTCCAGGCGGTACGGTCCTGGCGGTAGCCGAGCGCGAGGGCGAGACAGATCGCCGGGGTGTAGCGGACGTCGACGCCGGGCCAGCCGTAGTGGGGCGGGTTCCCGGCGAGCACCATCTCGGCCGCGCCCGCCTCGGCCAGCACCCGCTCGGCGTGCCCGAGCAGGGCCCGGGCCACGCCCTGACGACGGACCTCGGGGTCCACCGCCAGCAGGTCCACGTGCCCGGCCTCGCCGGAGAGCGACCCGATCAGGACCCCGACCAGGTCTTCACCCCGGTACGCGCCGAACACCCGCACCGGCCGGTCGGCGGCGGCCCGGTGCCAGAGCGTCGCCACGAGCGGCTCCGCCTCGGCCGCGTCCTCCGGCAGGTCGAGCGCCCGGCGGCAGACCTCCACCACCTCGGCGGCCCGCTCGACGCTCAACTCGGCGATGGTGGTCCCGTCCATGGCTGCCGACCCTAGATCACATCCGGTCCGGTGTCAGACCCGATCGGACGTCAGCCCCGGGCGGCCTCGACGGCGGCGTACGCGTCGACCAGCCCGGCGCCGGCCACGTTCGCCGTACCGCCGCAGGTGCCGGTGCCGCTCGGGACGTCGATCGGGGTGGCCGTCTCGCGCAGGATGCGTCGGGTCCGGTCCAGGTCGCCGACGAGGTCCGGGTTGGCCGACCACATCAACGCCACCACGCCGGCCACCTGCGGGGTCGCCATCGACGTGCCGGCGAGCGCCGCGTAGCCACCTCCGGGCATCGCGGAGAGGATCTCCTCGCCCGGCGCCACCAGGTCCGGTTTGTGCACTCCCGACGGGGTGGGTCCCCGGGACGAGAAGTCGGTGACGCGTCGCCGCTCGTCCACCGCGCCGACCGTCAGCACGTTCGGGTAGGGGGCCGGCGGGTCCTGGATGGATCGACAGAACGGGCCGGTGTTGCCGGCGGCGGCCACCACGAGGATCCCGGCGGCCTCCAGGGCGTCGACGGCCGGCAGCAGTGTCCGGGGGGCGCAACCCTCGATCGACGGGCAGCCCCACGAGTTGGTCAGGATCTCCGGTGCCCGGGCCGGGCGTCCCTGCGCGAACGGGTCGCCGCCCGGCGGGAAGGGCGCCAGCATGAACTGGAGACAGTCCAGGTACGCGGCGGGGTTGCCCAGGTTGCGGTCGAGGTTGACGCAGCCCACCCACTGCGCTCCCGGTGCCACGCCGATGCCGTCCCGCCCGACGGCGCTGCCCGCCGTGTGGGTGCCGTGCCCGCTGCGGTCGGTCGGCGTACGGGTGTCGTTCCACGGGTCGAACCACGAGTCGTCGCCGCCCCGGAAGCCCGGGGTCAGCGCCGGGTGCCCGGCGTCCACCCCGGAGTCCGAACTGCCCACGGTCACCCCGGCACCGGTCACCCCCAGCTCGGACCAGACCCGGTCCGCGCCGATCATGGTGATGTTCCAGGGCGGCCCGGTCGGCGCGGGGGCGTCGCCGCGGGTCGTACCGTCCGGCACCGGCAGTGGGCGCAGCCGCTGGCTGACCAGGACCCTCGCCACTTCGGGCCGGGTGGACAGCCAGGCCCGCGTCACCGGCCCGCCGTCCACCTCGATCGCGTTGACCAGGTAGTAGGCGGTGTGGTCGAGCCGCAGTCGGCGCAGGTCGCGGCGCAGGTCGGCCTGGGTCCGCTCGGCGGTGTCGACCAGCCGACGGTAGACCTCCTCGGCGCGGGCGTCCCGGCCCGCCCGGCCCGTCCCGGCCGGCAGGCCGGTCAGGTCGGCCTGCTCCCGCAGCACCACGAACAACCGTTCGCCGTGCAGCCCGGGCTGGCCGGCGACGACACCTCCGACGCCGACCGTCAGCAGCATCACCACGGCGGTCGCCCATGCCGTGGCCCGACGTGGCGGGCGCGCCGAGGGCCGGGCCAGCGTCAGCGCGTACGCGGTCGACAGCAGCAGCGCGATCAGGAGCCCGGCACCCGTGGTGACGGCCACCCAGAACGGGATGTCCCGGCTGCCCGACAGGAGCAGGGTGACCTCCTCCGGGTCGGTGAAGGCCAGCGGACCGAACACACCCAGCCCGACCAGCGTCGCGGTGGGGAGGCGACCGCGTCCCGGGTCGGTACGCCGGGCCAGGGCCCGCAGCGCGGCCAGCGCGAAGCCGGCCGGTGGCAGGGTCAGCAGCAGCGGCAACTGGGCGCCCGACTGGCCGGTACCGGCACCGACCAGCAGCAGCACCACACCGGCGACGAGACCGCCGAGCAGCACCAGCCGGGCCGGTCGGGGTGGCTCGCCGACCTCGTGGTGGCCCCAGAAACGGGCGTCCAGCAACTCACCGGCCAGCACTCCCACGGCGGCGGCGGCCAGCCCGGCCAGCAGCGTCTCCAGCAGCCCGCCGAGCGCCCCGAACCGGACCCAGGGCATCAGCAGGACCAGCCCGCCCGCGATGCCGAGCAGGGTCACCACGGTCGGCCGGGGAGCCGGTGGGGCGGCCCGGTCGGGCTCGGGGCGGGCGGGGTGGGGAGCGGGGGCCAGGCGGGGGGAGAGCCGGTGCGCGAGCAGCGCCAGCAGCGCGGCGGTCACGGCCAGTGCGGCGAGGTACGCCTCGTGGTGCACCGGCGGGATCGTCCGCAGCAGCCCGAGTACGACCATCGCGAGCGTCCCGGCCAGCCAGGCACGGCCGGCGGCCCGGATCGCGGCCGAGCGGGGGACCAGGGCCAGCGGCAGCGTGGCGGCACCGACGAGGAGCACGGTGAACAGACCGGCCAGAGGCCAGAGCGGTACGAACCGGTCCAGCCCGCTGAGCAGCAGCACCTGGTCGACCAACCAGCCACCGGCCTGTGTCAGCAGGGTGATGGTGACCGTGGCGCCGCCGACCAGCACCGCCGCGACAACGGCCCAGGGACTGCCGGCGTCACCGGACGTCAAGTGATCGTCACGCATCCGCACACCCTACGGTCCGGGCTCCACCGGCCGTCCCCGACGGCCGTCGTATGCCACCAGGTGATCGCTGCGGCTACCGTGGACGGGTGCGCGATCCCCACGTCTTGCGATCCGTTGCCGGCCAGCTCTCGCCCGCCCGCCGGGCCGACGACCTGCGTCGGCTGCGTGCCGAGCGCTTCGACGTACTCGTCATCGGCGGTGGTGTGACCGGAGCCGGCGCGGCCGTCGACGCGGCCTCCCGGGGGCTGAAAGTGGCCCTGGTCGAGGCCCGCGACTTCGCGGCCGGTACGTCCAGCCGATCCAGCAAGCTGATCCACGGCGGCCTGCGCTACCTGGAGCAGTTGGAGTTCAACCTGGTGCACGAGGCGCTCACCGAGCGGGGCCTGCTGGCCACCCGGTTGGCGCCACACCTGGTGCGTCCGGTGCCGTTCCTGGTGCCGCTCCCCGCCGGGCAGGGCGTACGCGACCTGCCGGCCCGGGTGCTGCGCCGGGCGTACTACGGCGCCGGGGTGGCCGCGTACGACGCCTTCGCGGGTCTCTTCGGCGGTGGCCGGGGCATGCCGCTGCACCGGCACCTCAGCCGCGAGGGTGCCCGCCGGGTCTTCCCGAGCCTGCGCAACGAGGGGCTGGCCGGCGCGATCCGCTACTACGACGGCCAGGTGGACGACGCCCGGCTGGTGGTGACGCTGGCCCGGACCGCGGCGAGCCTGGGCGCGACGGTGGTGAGCAGCACCCGGGCGGTCGGGCTGATCCGGCAGGCCCGGGAGGTGACCGGGGTACGGGTCCGCGACCTGGAGGCGCCCGCCGGTTCCCCGGAGGCCGAGTTCGAGGTACGCGCCCGGACCGTGATCGCCGCCACCGGCGTGTGGACCGACGACATGTCGCGGATGCTCGACGACGTCGGGTTGCGGCGCGGCATCCGGGTCCGGGCGTCCAAGGGGGTGCACCTGGTGGTGCCCCGCTCGGCGATCACCGGCGAGACCGGGCTGATCCTGCGTACCGCCCGCAGTGTGCTGTTCGTGATCCCCTGGGGTGGGCACTGGATCATCGGCACCACGGACACCGACTGGCGACTGGACCGGTCGCATCCGGCGGCCTCCGCCAGCGACATCGACTACCTGTTGCAGCAGGTGAACACCGTGCTGGACCGGCCGCTCACCACCGCCGACATCGAGGGCGTGTACGCCGGGCTGCGCCCGTTGCTGGCCGGCGAGGCGGACTCCACCTCGAAGCTGTCCCGGGAGCACGCCGTCATCGAGCCGATGCTCGGGTTGTTGCTGGTGGCCGGCGGCAAGTACACGACGTACCGGGTGATGGCCTCGGACGTGGTCGACCGGGCCGCGCACCGGCTCGGGGCGCAACGTCCCTCGCGCACCGCCGACCTGCCGTTGCTCGGGGCGGACGGGTACGCGTCGATGTGGCGGGACCGGGCCGATCTGGCCCGTCGGCACGGGGTGCCGGTCGGGGTGGTCGAGCACCTGCTGGAGCGCTACGGCAGCCTCACCCTGGACCTGCTCGCCCTGATCGACGCCGACCCGTTGCAGGCGTCGCCGCTGGCCGGTGCGCCGGAGTACCTCGCGGCCGAGGTGACCTACGCGGCCCGTGCCGAGGGCGCGCTGCACCTGGAGGACGTGCTCACCCGGCGTACCCGGATCTCCTTCGAGACCACGCACCGGGGGCTGGACTCGGCCGAGCACGCGGCCGAGCTGATGGGCGCGGTGCTGGGCTGGGACGCGGCCCGGCGCGAGCGCGAGGTGACGCACTACCGGGCGCGGGTGGAGGCGGAGCGGCAGTCCCAGTTGATGCCGGACGACGCGACGGCGGACGCCGCCCGGCTGGGTGCGCCGGACGTGCGCGGCTATCCGGCGGACCGTGGCGCGGACGACGGTGCGGCGGGGCTGCCACGCTGACCAGGTCCATTCTGGATATCGCTGTCGATGGATGTCCGTCCGGACGCTTCCGTGTCCTACCTACGGTAGGGTAGGTTCCGCGCGTGATAGCGCAACCCTGGTCACGGCTGGTGTCCCTGCCCGTCACGGCCCTGGTGGTGGTCGCCCTCAGCGGATGCGCCTCGTTCGGCCAGCGCGCCGCACCGGAGAGGTCGGCGAGCGGGCCGGCCGCCGACCAGCCCGGTGCCGGTGGCGCCGCGACCAGCGGCCAGGGGCGGGTCAGCCTGTTGCAGAACCTCGGCAGCGACGGGCCGCTGCGCACCCTGAACGTGACCCCCGACGGCCGGTGGGAGTGCATCGACTGTGCCGGCGACGGCGTCACCTCCACCGGCACGCTCAGCGAGGAACACCGCCAACGGTTGCAGCAGTTGCTCGCCGACCCGAGGCTGGCGAAGGAGACCGACGAGGCCCGGGGCTACCGGGTCACCTGCGTCGGCGCGTTGACCTCCAGCCTGCTCACCTCGGCCGGTCTGATCACCTCGCAGGACTGCCCCGGCGAGGAACGGCCCGAGGTGGCCGAGGAGATCCTGCTGCTGCTCACCCAGAACACCCCGGCCGAGATGGTCGGCTGAGGCCGCCCGTCAGAAGCACCTCGCCCGGGCGGCGCAGTCCGGACGGCCCGGATCAGAGCACCTTGCCGGGGTTGAGCAGCCCGGACGGGTCGAGGGCGTGCTTGATCGCCTGATGCACCCGGACGCCCACCGGCCCGATCTCGCGGGCCAGCCACTCCCGCTTGAGCAGCCCGACGCCGTGCTCGCCGGTGCAGGTGCCACCGAGCGCCAGGCCGAGCCGCATGATCTCGTCGAAGGCCCGGCGGCCCCGCTCCAGACTGGCCGGATCGGCCCGGTCGACCACGATGTTCGGGTGCATGTTGCCGTCACCGGCGTGACCGACCACACCGATCGGCACCTCGCACTCGACGGCGATCCGGGCGACCCCGTCGAGCAGCGCGGCCAGCGCCGCCCGGGGCACCGCCACGTCGTCGATGACCAGGCCGCCGTTGCCGCCCGGGTACGTGTCCGTCGCGTACCTCTCCATCGCCGGGTGGGCCAGGCGTCGGGCCTGGAGCAGAGCGGCGGCCTCCACCGCGTCGGTGGCCGCGTACACCTCGGCGGCACCGGCGGCCGTGCAGACGGCGGCCAGTTCGGCCAGGTCCTCGGCGGCCCGGGGACCGGTGTCGGCGGCGGCCAGCAGCAGCGCCTCGGCGTCGGTGCGCAGCCCCATCGGCCGGTACGCCTCGATCGCCACCAGGTGCGTGCGGTCGAGCAGTTCGAGCAGGCTGGGGGAGAGCCCACGAGCGGCGATCCGGGCCACCGCGTCACCGGCCTCGGCGGTGGAGCCGAAGACCGCCACCAGCGTCAACGACTCCGCCGGGGCGGGCCGCAGCGCCACGGTCACCTCGGTGATCACCCCCAGGGTGCCCTCGGAGCCGACGAAGAGCCGGGTGAGGTCGTACCCGGCCACCCCCTTGGCGGTACGCCGACCGGTGCGCAGCACCTCGCCGGAGGCGAGCACCACCTCCATGCCGAGCACGTACTCGGTGGTGACGCCGTACTTGACGCAGCACATCCCGCCCGCGTTGGTGGCGACGTTGCCGCCGATGGTGGAGGACTCCCAGGAGCCCGGGTCCGGTGGATACCACAGGCCCTGCTCGGCCACGGCGGCGCTGAGCGCCGCGTTGACCACGCCGGGCTGGACCACGGCGATCCGGCTCACCGGGTCGATCTCCAGGATCGCGTCCATCGCCACGGTGCTCAGCACCACCGCGCCCGCGACGGCGTTCGCCGCACCCGCCAGGCCGGTCCGCGCGCCCTGCGGCACCACCGGTACGCCGTGCCGCCCGGCCGCCCGCACCACGGCGGCCACCTCCTCGGTGCTGCGCGGCCGGACGACCGCCAGCGGGGTGCCGGACGCGCACAGGTCGGCCTCGTCCCGCTCGTGCCCGCGCAGCAGGTCCGGGTCGGTGAGGACCGCGTCCGGGCCGAGCGCGGCGCGGAGGTCGTCGAGGAGGCTGGCCATGGGCCGAGGCTACGACCGGCCGATGGTGATCATCAACCTCGGGTCGTCGCCGGGTACCGTGGCTGCCGTGATCTACCTGGACCGGCCGGCCTGGCCGGCACGGGGTCGACTCTGGTCCCACCTGATCAGTGACGTCTCCGTCGCCGAACTGCACGCCTTCGCCGAGGCGCTCGGCGCTCCCCGGCGCGGCTTCGACCGGGACCACTACGACATCCCGGCGGAACGTTTCGCGATGGCGGTCTGGCTCGGCGCGCAGGTGGTGCCGAGTCGCGAGATCGTCCGGCTCCTGCGGGCCACCGGCCTACGTCGCCCCAAACACCTCGCCGCCCGCGCCCCGGCCGGTGAGGGCGGCCAGCTCGCGGGTCAGGTTGGCCCGCGCCCGCGCCTGTCCGGCGTCGGCCAGCGGGGCTAGCCGGAACAGCGCGGGCAGGGCGAGCAGCCCGGAGAGCACCCGGGTCCGACCGACCCGGTAGTCCGGCTCCGGCACGTGGGCGTACTCCCGGCGGATCGCCGCCGCGTACCTGTCGTACTCCGGCTCGGGCGCGGCCAGCACCGCCAGGTCGGCGTCGCAGAGCAGCCCGCCGTCGCGGTCCGCCGGGTCCACCGCGTGCCCGGCGGTGAGCAGGACCAACCGGCCGACCTCGGCCACCTCGGCGGCGGGCAGTCCGGCCCGGGTGAGCAGGGACTCGGCGAGCGCCGCGCTGTCGCGTTCGTTGCGGTCGCCGGGTGCCCGGGGGTCGTACACCGCGTCGTGGCACCAGGCGGCGAGCCGGACCAGGTCGGGCCGGGACGCGGCCGGTGCGTACCGGTCGACGAGGTCGAGCACGGCGGTCAGGTGGTCGACCGTGTGGTAGTGACGGTGCGGCTCCCGCCAGCGGGTGAGCAGCTCGGCCCCGGCGTCGTCCACCGCCGCCGACCGGGTCGCGCCCGCCGAGCGGGCGGCGGCCCGCCACCGTTGCGTCAGCCCCGTCACCCGGACGAGTCTGCACCACCGGGGGGTTTCTCGGGTCACGGCGGGTCCGTCACCCGTTGGGTGGGCGCACCCGCCCGGCGAGGATTGTCCCTTCGTGCCGTGGGTAGTCGCGGCCATGGCGGTGGCCCGGGACCGACGATTCACCCTGCTGCGCGGCAACCGCATGCGCGAGGGCCTGTCGGACGTGGACACCCAGCGGATCTCGGAGACGGTCGCGCAACTGCACCACCGGGGCAAGGCCACCCTCAAGGACCGCCTGCACCGGGTACGGATGTCGCTCGCCCTGGCCCTCCAGGCGGGTCTCGCGGCCGGGCTGGCCTGGGTGGCCGCGCACGAACTGCTGGGCAACCCGCAGCCGGTCTTCGCGCCGATCTCGGCGGTCGGCACCCTCGCCGTCTCGGTGGGCCAACGGTTCCGTCGCACCGCCGAACTGATCATCGGCGTGGGAGTCGGGGTGTTCGTCGGTGACCTGCTGGTCTATTTCCTGGGCACCGGTCCGTGGCAGCTCGCGCTGATCGTCACCTCGGCGATCCTGCTCACCATCTTCGCCGGTGGCAGCGTCGCGATCGTCATCCAGGCGGCGGCCACCGCGGTGCTGATCGCGACGCTCAGTCCCTCGGTCGAGGACCTGGAGATCCCCCGGTTCATCGACGCGCTCGTCGGCGGCAGCATCGCGTTGCTGGTCACCGCGGTCCTGCTGCCACTCAACCCGCTGCGGGTGCTCAACCGGGCCGCCCGCCCGGCCCTGGACCTGCTCGCCGAGCAACTCGACAACGCCGCCCACGGCCTGCGCGACCGGAACCGCGACCGGATCCAGGAGGCGCTGGACCGGCTGCGGGACAACAAGGAGGAGCTGACCGCGCTCTCCGAGGCGATCGAGGGCGCCAAGGAGACCGCCCTGCTCTCTCCGGCGCGCTGGCACCGGCGCAGCGAACTGACCCACTACGCGGAGGCGGCCGAGCCGATCGACCGGGCGATGCGTAACAGCGGCACGCTGATCCGGCGGGCCGTCACCCTGGTCGAGGACGACGAACCGGTCCCCGGGCCGATGCCGGACGCGGTCGCGCACCTCGCCGAGTCGGTCCGCCTGCTCAAGAAGGAGTTCGCCCAGGGCGAGGAGCCCGAGCAGGCCCGGGAGCGGTCGCTGCGCGCGGTGAGCGAGGCCGGTCGGGCGTACGCCGAGGGGGTCGGGTTCTCCGGCAGCGTGGTGGTCGCCCAGGTGCGCACCACCGCCAGCGACCTCATGGTGGCCTCGGGGATCAGTCAGGAGGAGGCGAACCGGCTGGTCCGGCAGTCCTTCGGTGAGCTGGACCGACCCGGTGCGCCGGCCGGTCCGGAACCGGCCGCCAAGGCACCCACCGCGCCCCCGGTCGGCTGAGTCGCGGGCGTGGTGCCGATGCGTCGGGCCGGGTGGGCTCGGCATGACTACGCTGACCGCATGGCCGACACCCCGTCCGGCGGATACCTCCCGCCGTCGCCTCCCGTGCCCGGCGCACCACCCGGTGGCCCCGGCACGCCCGGCATGCCACGTCGCCGGTTCGGCTGGCGGCGGGCACTGGTACTGGCCGGGGTGATCCTGCTGATCGCCGTCGGCGCGATCTTCATCATCTTCAGCATCGGTGCCAGCATCGGTACGGAGGCGTTGCTGGTCGGCACCGCCGCCGCGATCCTCCCGGTGCCGGTGCTGGTGGCCTGTTTCCTCTGGCTCGACCGGTACGAACCCGAGCCGCTGAAGTATCTGATCTTCTGCTTCGCCTGGGGCGCCTTCGTCTCCACCTCGATCTCGCTGCTGGTCAACGAGACGGCCGCCAACTGGTTCGACGACCAGGGACTGCCCGCCGGCCTGACCGCGGTGCTGGTCGCGCCGTTCATCGAGGAACTGACCAAGACCCTCGGCCCGATCCTGCTGCTGATCTTCCGGCGGCGCGAGTGGTCGGGCATCACCGACGGACTGGTCTACTGCGGACTCTCCGCGATCGGCTTCGCGATGGTGGAGAACATCCTTTACCTCGGTGGCCTCGGCTACGCCTCGGGCGTCGAGCAGTACGGCCCGGCGACCGGTGCGCAGCAGGTCATCGCCATCTTCATCGGCCGGATCCTGCTGTTCGGCTTCGCCCACCCGCTGTTCACCTCGCTGGCCGGTATCGGACTCGGTATCGCCGCCCGGTCGGCGGACCGGCGGGTGCGTTTCTTCGCCCCGGTCGCCGGTTTGCTGCTGGCGATGATGTTGCACGGCGCGTGGAACCTGCTGCCGACGCTGGCCGAGGCCACCGGCGAGGTGCTGATCTCGGTGGTCGGCATCGTCGGGGTGATGGTGCCGATCTTCTTCGGCATGGTCGGCTTCGCGGTCTGGCTGCGGGCCTGGGAGGGCCGGCTCACCGAGCGGGTGCTGCCCGACTACGTCCGCGCCGGGTGGCTGACCCCGCCGGAGGTGGCGGCGCTGAGCAGTCTCGGGCGGCGGCACGCGGCCCGGGTGTGGGCACAGCGGGTGGGTGGCGAGGCCGGGCTGCGGGCGATGCGCGGCTACCAGTTCGCGGCCACCCGGCTGGCGTTGCTGCGCGACGGCGCGACGCGGGGCCTGGACCGTCGGCCCGCCGACCGGGAACGGACGGCACGGGAGGAACGGGAGCTGTTGGACTCGATCAGCCTGTACCGGTCGTACTTCGTGGGCCGGGACCCGCAGACCCCGGTGGGCGTCTGGGACGGACAGCGGTATCTTCTGCGCTTCCCGGACGGCTCGCAGCGGGCGGTCGAGGCACCGGAGGAGCCGGTGGTGCCGATCCCGGTGGTGCTCGCGCCCCCGCAGCCCCCGCCGCCACCGGTCCACCACGGCGGCTACGGCCCGTACGGCTGGCACGGGCAGCACCCGCCCGCGCACTGGCCGCCGGGCCACCGCTGAGCGGGCGGGTGCCCGTTCAGGCCATCAGGCTGGTCAGGAAGTCCCCGAGCCCCTGCGCCATCATCATCAGGGCCGCCCCGATCGACCGGAACATCTGGGCGGCGCCCTCCGGTCGGAAGGCCATGAAGTAGATCAGGAACGCGAGGCTGCCCCAGGCCAGCACCTTCTTCACGAGAACCGGCATCGTCCCTCCCCAGGGCCGGTGGTGCGGCTGGCTTCCCGCCGGGGAGCGTGGCAAACGACGCGGACGGTGTCAGGCCCGGTGAACCGGTGCCGTCGGGGTCACAGGTAGAGCCCGGTGGCGTTCTCCTCGACCCGCTCGGCGGCCACCGCGTGCACGTCACGCTCGCGCAGCAGCACATAGCCGCGCCCGTGCAGTTCGACCTCCGAGCGGTCGTCCGGGTCGAATAGCACCCGGTCGCCGGAGACGATCGAGCGTACGTTCGGCCCGACTCCCACGGCCGTGGCCCAGGCCAGGCGCTTGCCCACGGCGGCGGTGGCGGGGATGACGATGCCGGCGGTGGAACGGCGCTCGCCCTCGCTGCCCTCCACCCGGACCAGCACGCGGTCGTGCAGCAGCCGGATGGGCAGGCCGGAGTCGAGATTCGGGTCGGCTGTCACGCCGCAGACGCTACCGTGTCGCCTCCGGCGCACCGGTCGGTGGTCACCCGGGTTGGGCAGCCGTCCGCGGGGGCAATGTGTGGCGGAAGTTTGCCCTACCGTGGAGCGGTCGGACGTATCCTGTCCGCCGCTGGCGCCCATGCGCGGGCCGAGAATCTGCCTGGAGGTGCCCCGTGAGCCGGTTCGAGCGGATCCGCAGCCGCGTGCGGCGCGCGTACGAGTCGGGTCGGGATTCCGTGCGGGCGGCCCGCAACCGGCCGCCGGACGTGCCGGAGCCGGCCGTCACGGCCTCGCCGTCGCGACCGGGTCCGGCGGCGTCACCGGCCACCACCGTGGTCGACGAGGAGTCCCCGGAGTCCGGGCACGTCTCCACCTCCAGTCGCGACGACGCGGACGTGCCGCACGCGTTACGCATCGCCGCCGGGTGGTCGTGGCGGCTGATCGTGGTCGGCGTCGTGTTCTGGGCGCTGATGAAGGTCGTCAGCACGATCAGCATCGTGATCATTCCGCTCGCCGTGGCCCTGCTGCTGTCGGCGTTGCTGGCCCCCGCCGTCGGGTGGCTGCTGCGGGCCCGGTTCCCGAGGTCGCTGGCGACGGCGGTGGTGCTGGTCGCCGGTCTGGCCGCGGTGATCGGCACGCTGACCCTGGTGGTCAACGAGTTCATCAAGGGTGTGCCGGAGCTGGCCGCGAAGTCGACCCAGGGTCTGCAACAGATCCAGGACTGGCTCAAGACCGGGCCGCTGCACCTGTCCGACAACGACCTCGACCGGTACATCGAGGAGCTCCAGCAGTTCGTCAACAACAACACCGAGCGGTTCACCAGCGGCGCGCTCTCCACCGCCGCGACCCTGGCCGAGGTGCTGACCGGTACGGTCCTGGTGCTCTTCGCGGCGTTCTTCTTCCTCCGTGACGGCACCATCATCTGGCGGTTCCTGGTCCGGTTGCTGCCGGTGGCGGCCCGCTGGAAGGTCGACGACGCCGGTCGGGCCTCCTGGGCGACGCTGGGCGCCTACGTGCGGGCCACGGTGCTGGTCGCCTTCATCGACGCGGTCGGCATCGGGATCTTCCTCGTCATCTTCGACATCCCGTTCGCGTTCCCGCTGGCCGCGCTGGTCTTCCTCGGTGCGTTCATCCCGATCGTCGGTGCCACCCTCTCCGGTGGCGTGGCGGTGCTGGTCGCACTTGTCGACAGCGGTCCGGTGACCGCGTTGATCATCCTCGGCGTGGTGATCGGCGTGCAGCAGGTGGAGGGCCACATCCTCCAGCCGCTGATCATGGGTCGGGCGGTGGCCATCCACCCGCTCGCGGTGATCATCGGTCTGGCCGCCGGTGTGGTGCTCGCCGGGATCACCGGCGCGCTGGTCGCCGTGCCGCTGATCGCGGTGCTCAACACGGCGGTGCGTCGGCTCGCCGCGCGCAGCGTGCCGGACACCCCGCCGGATGCGGTGGTCGTCGCCTCCCGCGCGCCCTGACCCATGGTGGTCCGGCGCGGCCCGGTCGGCGTCAGTCGGCGGCGAGCCGGGTCAGCGCGCCCTGGACCACCTCACGACGGGTCGTGTACCAGAACGGCGGCAGCGAACGACGCAGGAACGGGCCGTACCCACGGGCGGTCTCCAGCCGGGAGTCCAGCACCGCCACCACGCCCCGGTCACCGGTGGCCCGGATCAGTCGCCCGACCCCCTGCGCCAGGCGGACCGCCGCGATCGGCACGCTGACGGCGGCGAAGCCGGAGCCGCCCTGGGCGTCCACCGCCGCTGCCCGCGCGGCGGCCAGCGGCTCGTCCGGCCGGGGGAAGGGCAGTCGGTCGATCACCACCAACTGGCACGAGTCACCGGGCACGTCCACCCCCTGCCACAGCGACATCACCCCGAACAGGCAGCTCGACCGCTCCTCCCGGAACCTGCGCACCAGCAGTGGCAGCGCCTCCTCGCCCTGTAGCAGCACCGGCAGGTCGGTGCGCGCCCGCAGCAGCTCCGCCGCCTGCTGCGCGGCCCGCCGCGAGGAGAACAGCCCGAGCGTACGGCCGCCGAGCGCGGTGACCAGGGAGAGCAGTTCCTCGCCGGCGGCGTCCGGTAGCCCGGAGACACCCGGTCGGGGCAGGTGCGAGGCCACGTAGAGGATGCCCTGGCGCGGGTAGTCGAAGGGGGAGCCGACGTCCAGCGACCGCCATCCCGCGCCGGAGTCGGTCGCCGCCCCGGCCGTGGACCCGGTGGGATCGCCGCCCGACCCGGTGTCGACCGGCGTTGCGCCGCCCGACGCCGTGCGGGGGCGGCGGGTGGTGTCGGCGAGCGCGGCGGCGGCCGGTGTCGGCGGGGCGGGCGGCGGTGCGTCCAGCCCCAGGGCCCGGGCCACGGTGTCGAAGCGCCCGCCCAGGGCCAGGGTCGCCGAGGTGGCCACCACGGTCCGCTCGTCGTACAGGTGCGTGGCGAGCGTGCCGGCGACGGACAGGGGCGCGACGACCAACGCGCGCCGCCCGCTGTTGTCGTTGCGCTCCACCCACGCCACGTCGTGCTCCGCCTCGTCCAGCAGCCGCTGGGCGGTGGTGGAGAGCTCGTCCAGCACGGACTTGGCCTGCTGCTTGCGCACCGGGTCGGGGTCGTCGGCCTTGACGTCGCCGATGCTGTCCAGTGCTGCCCGGGTCGCCGCGTCGAGCAGCGTGCAGGCTTCCCGCAGCGGGGCGGGCAGGCCGCCGGTGATCCGCCCGACCGGCGCCTCGGCCAGCCCGACCGCGAGGGCGTCACCGGACGCGGTCAGCGCCTCGGCGGTCTCCGGCCGCAGCAACGGGCGGGCCCGCCGGGCGGACCGGTCGATCAGCTCCGGGGTCAACTCGGCCTGCGCCGCCGAGGAGACCCGGTCGGCCAGCTCGTGGGCCTCGTCCACCACCAGCAGCTTGTGCGGCGGGACGATGTGCCGTCCGGCGAGCATGTCGACGGCGAGCAGGCTGTGGTTGGTGACCACGATGTCTGCCTCCCGGGCGCGGGCCCGGGACGCCTCCGCGAAGCACTCCGCGCCGTACGGGCAGCGGCTCGCGCCGACACACTCCCGGGCCGGCATGGAGACCAGCCGCCAGGCATGGTCGTCGACGCCCGGGTCGAGTTCGTCCCGGTCACCGGTGTCGGTCTCCATCGCCCAGTCCCGCAGGCGCTGGATCTGCTTGCCGAGTCGGCCGGCCTCGCCCAGCCACTTGGTGCCGCCGCCGGGGCGCTCGGTCGGGGCGTCGAAGAGGGTGTCCTCCGGCTCGTCCTCGTTGGAGTTCTCCAGGCGGGCCATGCAGAGGTAGTGGTGGCGGCCCTTGAGCACGGCGAAGGTCGGCCGACGGCCGAGCACCGGCTCGACCGCGTCGGCCAGTCGCGGCAGGTCGTGCTCGACCAGTTGGGACTGCAACGCCAGGGTGGCGGTGGAGACCACCACCGGACCGTCGACGGTCAGGGCGGGCGCCAGGTAGGCCAGCGACTTGCCGGTGCCGGTGCCGGCCTGCACCAGCAGGTGGTCGCCGGAGGCGACGCACTCCTCGATCGCCGTGGCCATCTGCTGCTGACCGGGACGGGCGGCGCCGCCCGGCACCGCGCCGACCGCGGCGGCGAGCAGGTCGGCCCCGCCGGGCCGGTCACCTCGACGGCGGGCCTTGGCGCGGGCGGAGCCGGTGGCGGTGCGGGGCGGAGTCACCGTGGCACGGTACCCGCCGGGGCCGACGCGGACCGTACCGATCGGCCGTGTTGCGGTGTCACGGTGCGGGTACTTCTCTCCCCGTCGTCCGGTAACTTCCTGACGGCGACGGGTGGGCGGAATCGGTTAGGGTGCGACTCATGCCGAGCGACGTGGTCCGCGTGATCTACCGCAAGTACGACGGCAGCGCCCACCGCGACTACCCGGCCCGGCGACTGGCCGAGGACGACCTCGGCGTCTGGCTCGGCGTGTCGGCCGGCACCAGTTCCGTCTACCACGGTCGTCCGTCGGTCGAGCAGATCCCGTTCGTGCTGCTCGTGCCGCACCACGCCTGGTGGACCGGCATGTTCAACCCGCCCCCGCGCACCAGCGAGGTCTACTGCGACATCACCAGTCCGGCCCGCTGGGAGGGCGAGGACACGGTGCACCTGATCGACCTGGACCTGGACGTGGTCCGGCGTCGGGAGACCGGCCTGGTCGAACTGCGCGACGAGGACGAGTTCGCCGAGCACCGGGCCCGCTTCGGCTACCCCGACGACCTGGTGGTGGAGGCCGAGGCGGCGGCACGGTGGCTGCTCGGCGCGCTGGGCGACGGCACCGAGCCGTTCGCCGCCTCGTACCGCAAGTGGTTGGCCCTGGTGGTCTGAGCCCGGCCTGCCCCGGCGTCGCCGCGCGCCACCACCGTGGTCGCGCGATGATGCTGCGATGGGCTAGGAGGGAACTGACGTGGTGGCGCCGGTCGGCGGCGCGGTACGCGATCTGCTCCGGGTGCCACCCGGAGGGCCGGTCGACCTCGGGGCGATCGATCCGCGCGCGACGCCCGGGTTGCCCGGCCCGGAGGTGACCGGGCCGGACCGCAAGGGGTGGGCCCGTCGGCAGGTGAGGTTCGTCGGCGACGGGTTGGCCCGCCAGCAGGAGATGCTGTTCGCCGGTGCGAAGGCCGACCCGGGGTTGGGGCGGCGGGTGCTGCTGGTGCTCCAGGCGATGGACTGCGGTGGCAAGGACGGCACGGTCAAGCGGGTGGTCGGCGCGATGAACCCGCTCGGGGTGCACATCCGGGCGTTCGGGCCGCCGACCGCCGAGGAGCTACGGCACCACTTCCTGTGGCGAATCCGACAGGCGCTGCCGCCCGCAGGCCACCTGGGGGTGTTCAACCGCTCGCACTACGAGGACATCCTGGTGCCCCGGGTGCAGGAGCGCGCGCCGGAGCGCGTCTGGCGCCCCCGGTACGCCGAGATCGACGACTTCGAGCGGGAGCTGACCGAGGGCGACGTGGCCGTCGTCAAGGTCTTCCTGCACATCTCGAACACCGAGCAGGCGCGCCGCCTGCTGGCCCGGTTGGACGACCCGACGAAGCACTGGAAGTACCACCCCTCCGACGTCGACGCCCGCGCACGCTGGGACGACTACCAGGCCGCGTACGCGGAGCTGCTGGGTCGGTGCGGCAGTGACGCCGCGCCCTGGTACGCGGTGCCGGCCGACCGGAAGTGGTACCGGGACTGGGCGGTGGCGCACCTGCTGCGTGAGACGTTCGACACCCTCCCGCTCGGGTATCCGCCCGCGGACTTCGACGTCGCGGGGGAACGGGAGCGATTGCTGAGGACAACGGGTCTGCTGAAGGTGAACAGAAGTTGAACGAGCGGTGAATGGCACCTGGCCAGGGGTGGGCCGCCGAAGGGCCGCGTCGGGGGTTCCCTAGCATTCCCTCAGCAGGGCGCCGGACGGCGGCTGCACCCCTACCACCGACACGACGAGGTCCGTGCTGTGAGGTTTTCATTCCGCCCCAACGAGGGCGCCTTCTACGAGCTCTTCACCAGGGCCGCGCAGAACCTGGTCCGGGGTACCGCGCTGCTGAACGAGCTGGCCCTGCCCGATGTCGAGGTGCAGTCGGTCAGCGAACGGCTCACCGAGGTCGAGCACGACAGCGACCAGATCACCCACGAGTTGTTCAAGAAGATCAACTCGACGTTCGTCACTCCGTTCGACCGGGAGGACATCTACCGGCTGGGGTCGCTGCTGGACGACGTGATGGACCACCTGGAGGCGGTCGGCAACCTGCTCTACCTGTACGGGCTGACCAAGCTGCCCTCGCTGCCCCGGGAGATGCACGAGCTGGTGCACGTCCTCGACCAGCAGGCCAAGTTGACCGCCGAGGCGATGCCCCGGCTGAAGTCGATGAAGGACCTGGAGGACTACTGGATCGAGATCAACCGGCTGGAGAACGACGGCGACCAGGCGTACCGGATGCTGCTGGTGCGGCTCTTCTCCGGCGAGTACGACGCCCTGACCGTGCTCAAGATGAAGGAGGTCGCCGACGAGCTGGAGGCCGCGTGCGACGCCTTCGAGCACGTGGCGAACACCGTCGAGACCATCGCGGTCAAGGAGTCCTGATCCTGTGAGTCCCGAGCTCATCGCGGTGCTTGCGGTGATCGGGGTGGCCCTGGTGTTCGACTACACCAACGGCTTCCACGATGCCGCCAACGCGATCGCGACCAGCATCTCCACCCGGGCACTCACACCCCGGGTCGCGCTCGCCATGGCGGCGGTCGGCAACTTCATCGGTGCCCACTTCGGCGCCGAGGTCGCCAAGACCGTCGGCAGCGGGCTGGTGGCTCTGCCCACCGGTGTGTCCAGCCTCGGCATCGTCTTCGCCGGTGTCATCGGCGCGATCACCTGGAACATCATCACCTGGTATTTCGGACTGCCCTCGTCCTCCTCGCACGCCCTGATCGGTGGCCTGGTCGGCGCCACCGTCGCGGCCTCCGGCACCGTGCTCTGGTCGGGCATCGGCGAGAACGTGATCATCCCGATGATCCTGTCGCCGATGGTCGGCTTCATCCTCGGCTACATCGCGATGATCGCCGTGCAGTGGATCTTCCGGAAGGGGCACCCGGGTAAGCTGAACCGGGGCTTCCGCTGGGCGCAGACCGCCTCGGCGGCGGCCATGTCGGTCGGCCACGGCATGCAGGACGCCGCCAAGACCATCGGCATCGTGGTGCTCGCCCTCTTCGTCGGTGGCTACCAGGACGACGCCACCTACATCCCGGAGTGGGCGTTCTGGACCTCGGCCGCAGTGCTGGCCGCCGGCACGTACGCCGGTGGGTGGCGGATCATCCGGACCCTCGGTCGGAAGATCATCGACCTGCGCCCGCCGGAGGGCTTCGCGGCCGAGACCGTGGCCAGCGGCGTGCTCTACTTCAACGCGCTGGTCCTCGGCGCGCCCATCTCGACCACCCACACGATCACCTCAGCGATCATGGGCGTCGGGGCGACCAAGCGGCTCTCCGCCGTACGGTGGGGCGTGGCCGGCAACATCGTCGGCGCCTGGATCCTGACCTTCCCGGCGGCCGGTTCGATCGGCGCGCTGATGTACTTCGTCGTCCGCCCGCTGTTCGGCTCCTAGATGTAAGGAAGGGTCCCCTGCTAACGCCTCGCGTATAGCAGGGGACCCTTCCTTACATCCGGTCAGAGGTACGAGACGCCGATCTGCGCGCGGACGTCGTCCAGCAGAGTCATGATCTCCAGGGTCGCCGAGTGCGGCACCAGGGGGCTCTCGGTCAGCCCCTCGGCGAGGCAACGCTGCACCTCGATCGCCTCGTACTGGTAGCCGTTGCCGACCAGGTCGGCGGCGATCGTCTCGGCCGGTGCGTCCGCCCGGTGCAGGGTGAAGCCGTCCGGCCGGAAGAACGGATCCGGCAGCTCGATCCGCCCGGTGGTGCCGACGATCGAGGCGGTGAGCCCGGTCGCTCCGACCATGCCGCAGCTCAGCGTGGCGACGGCGCCGGAGTCGTACCCGAGGACGATGCCGGTGTTCTCGTCCGTGCCCTCCGGCCCCAGCTTCGCCCACGACCGGACGTGCTGCGGCACACCGAGCACCAGGTGGGCCAGGCTCACCGGGTAGACGCCCAGGTCCAGCAGGGCACCCCCGCCCAGCGCCCGCGCCCGCATCCGGTGCTCGGGCGGGAACGGCCCGGCCACCCCGAAGTCGGCCCGTACGCCGGTGACGGTCCCGATCGCCCCGTCGGCGATCAGCTCGCAGGCGCGCAGGATGAGCGGGTTGCACCGCATCCACATGGCCTCCATCAGGAAGACCCCGCCCGCGCGCGCGATCTCCACCAGCTCGGTGCTGGTGGCCAGGTCGAGCGTGAACGGCTTCTCCACCAGCGCCGGCTTGCCGGCGGTGAGGCAGGTGCGAGCCGCCTCGTGGTGAGCGGCGTGCGGGGTGGCGACGTAGATCACGTCCACCTCGGGGTCGGCCGCCAGGTCGCTCCAGGTGCCGTACGCCCGCGTCGCACCGTGCTGTTCGGCGAAGCGCTCGGCGCTCTCGGCGGTCCGTGAGCCGACCGCGACCAGTTCCGCGCCCGGCACCAGGCGGAGGTCTTCGGCGAAGCGAGCGGCGATGTGGCCGGTGGCCAGGATGCCCCAACGAGTCATGGCGTGACGCTACCGAAGATCACCTTCGGGCGGCACCGCTGATCCACCGGTCGGGAACCCGACCTAAGCTCGGCATATGACCGTGGATCGTGGTTATCCCGCGCCGCCCGCACTGGTGGAGCACGCCCGCCGGTTCCAGGCGACGGGCGGGGCCCCCGCGACGCCCCGGACGGCCGCCACCGTGCTGCTGCTCCGCCCCGCCGACGAGGGCTTCGAGGTCTACCTGATCCGCCGGGTCGCGGCGATGGCCTTCGGCGGCATGTACGCCTTCCCCGGCGGCGGGGTCGACCCCTCGGACTCGACCGCGCACCTCGGCTGGGCCGGGCCCGAGCCGGCCGACTGGGGCGTACGACTCGGCGTGGCGCCGCAGGCCGCGCAGGCCGTGGTCTGCGCGGCGGCCCGGGAGGTGTTCGAGGAGGTCGGCGTGCTGCTCGCCGGTCCGGACGAGGGGCGGGTCGTCGGTGACGTCAGCGACGACGGCTGGGAGGCCGCCCGGGTGGACCTGGAGCAGCGGCGCACCGGCTTCGCCGAGTTGCTGGCCACGCGGGACCTGACGCTGCGGTCCGACCTGCTGCTGCCGTGGAGCCGCTGGGTGACCCCGGACTTCGAGCCGCGCCGCTTCGACACGTACTTCTTCGTGGCGTTGCTGCCCGAGGGGCAGCGGACCCGGGAGGTCTCCGGCGAGGCCGACCACGCCCTGTGGATCAGGCCCGGGGACGCCTGCGAACGCGCTGCGGCCGGTGAGCTGACGATGCTGCCGCCGACCCGGGTCACCCTCGCCGAGGTGGCCGCCTGTGCCGACCTGGCGGCGGTGGCGCGGGCGGCGGCGGCCCGGGACGCCGGCAGCCCGATCACGCCGGTCCTGGACCTCTCCGACGAGGCTGATCCCCGCTTCTATCTGGAAACCCCGCCGACGCGCTGATCCGTCTCAGCCGAGCTGGTAGTTGACGTGGGCGGACCACCGGGCGAACCCGGTCCGCTCGTAGAGCGCCACCGCGCCGGTGTTGGACTCGTCGACGTAGAGCATCACCCGGTCCAGACCGCGCTGCTCCCGCAGGTACGCCAACCCGGCCGTGGTCAGTGCCCGACCGAGCCCGCCGCCGTGCGCGGACGGGTCCACCCCGAGTACGTACACCTCGCCGATGCGGGCCGAGCCCTCCCGCTCGTGCACCTTCGTCCAGTGGAAGCCGAGCAGTCGGCCGGTCGACGACTCGACGGCGAGCAGGAAACCGGCCGGGTCGAACCACGGCTCGTCGAGGCGTACCCGCAGGTCGTCGGTGGTCCACCGGCCCTGCTCGGGATGGTCGGCGAAGGCCCGGGCGTTCAGGGCCAGCCAGGCGTCGTCGTCCTGGCCGGGGCGGTACGCGCGCAGTTCCACCCCGTCGGGCAGGCGCGGTGCGTCCAGGGGGGCGGTCAGCGGCCGGCGCAGTTGCCAGAGCACCCGGGCGCGGAGGAAGCCGAGGTCCACCGCGAGCGCGGCGGCCGACGGGTGGTCACCGTGCGCCCAGGCGCGCAGCGGCCCGGTGGCGGCGGCGACCACCGCTCGGGCCAGCGACCGACCGAGGCCGCGTCGCCGGTACGCGGGGTGCACCACGAGTTCCGCGCCGATCCCGCCGGCCGGGTCACCGGTGTCCAGGTGGGCGTACCCGGTGAGAGTGCCGTCGTCGGCGCGGGTCAGCAGGTGGATCGCGGGCGCCCGCTCGTCGCGCAGCCGGAGCAGGACGTGTTCGTCCAGCGGGTCTGCGCCGTCGGAGTCGCCCGCCGTCCGGGCCAGCGCCAGCACCTCGGCGATCTCCGTCGGCCCGAGCCGCTCGGTGCGGTGGACCTGGTCGTCGGTCGATCGAGTGCCGCTCATCCCGTCACGGTATCCGGATCACCGGCGGCATCGCGGCGGTGGGCGGGACGGAACCGGTCAGAAGCCGTGACGTGGCAGCGCCTGGACGTCGAGCCGACCACTCAGTTCGGGCAGGATGCGGTACAGCGCGTCCACTGTGCCCTGTCGATCGCCTCCGGCATCGTGCAACAGGACGATCGAGCCGGGTTGCACCCCGTCGAGCACCGACGCGGCGATCCGGGTCGCACCGGGCCGCTGCCAGTCGGAGGTGTCCAGCGTCCAGTGCAGCGGCGTCATGCCGAGTTCGCGGGCGGTGGCGACCAGGGAGTACGTCCAGGCGCCGCCGGGCTGGCGGTACCAGGCGATCGGGGCGTCCGGCACGGCGGCGCGGATCGCCTCGCTGGTGCGCAGCAGGTCGTTCCGGATCTGTTCCGGTGACCGCGCGCCCAGCGTCACGTCGTGTTCCCAACTGTGGTTGCACAGGGTGTGTCCGTCGGCCACGATCTGCTGGACGAGCCACGGGTACGCCTGGGCGTTCTGGCCGACCAGGCAGAAGGTCGCGGTGACGCGGTGTTCCCGCAGCAGGGCGAGCACCTGCGGGGTGTAGTCCGGGTTCGGTCCGTCGTCGAAGGTGAGGGCGACGGTGCCGGTGCCGGTGGTGACCTGGGTGCCCATCGGACCGAAGTTGGGGTCCTCGGTCGTGCCGTGGTCCGGGTCGCGCGGAGCACCGCTGGACGGGACGGCACCGGGCGTGCCGGTGGGTACGTCAGCCGAGGGCGGGGCCTGGTCGGCGTACTCGGGATGCTCGGCACCGGTCGCGGTGACCGCGGAGTCGTCGCGCGGCTCCTGGGGCAGTAGGTTGCGCCCGAGCAGGTACGTCGAGCCGAGCACCGCGGACACCACGAGCACGATGATGCCGACCGCCTGTGTCGTACTCACCGACCGTCGTGCCGAGCTCCCGTAATACGTGCCCACCGCAGCCCCTTTTGCTGGTCAACTCGGCAGTCACCATAAAACTGCCGAGTCGCCCAAAAGGGGCATATGGGGGAATTAGCCCTCGACGGTGAGGGGGTGCATCGCCAGGGACGCGTGCTCGGTCGCCTCGGCCAGGGCGCGGTTCGACGGCACGACGAACTTGTAGCCCACCTGGCGCACGGTGCCGATCATCGACTCGTACTCGGAGCCGAGCTTGGCCCGCAGCCGACGGACGTGCACGTCCACCGTCCGGGTGCCGCCGAAGTAGTCGTAGCCCCAGACCTCGCGCAGCAACTGGTCGCGGGTGAACACCCGGCCCGGGTGCTGGGCCAGGAACTTGAGCAGCTCGAACTCCTTGTAGGTGAGGTCGAGCGGGCGGCCCTTGAGCTTGGCGGCGTAGGTGTCCGGGTCGATCATCAGCTCACCGGCCCGGATCGAACCGCCGGCACCGGCCGTGGCGTTGCTCAACCGGCCGACCGCGAGTCGCAACCGGGCCTCCACCTCGGCCGGACCGGCGGAGGCGAGGATGACGTCGTCCACGCCCCAGTCGGCGTTGAGCGCGATCAGTCCGGCCTCGGTGACGACCGCGACCAGCGGAACGCCCAGCCCGGTGGCGTGCAGCATGCGGCAGGTCGCCCGCGCCTCGCTCAGCTCGGAGCGGGCGTCGACGAGCACGGCGTCCGGGCTCGGACCGGCGACCAGGGTGCGGACGTCGCGCGGTGCGGTGCGAACCGAGTGCGGCAGCAGGTCGAGTGCGGGTAGCACTGCGGATGGTTCGCCTGCTCGTGCGGTCACCAGCAGCAGGATCTCCACGATCACCTCCGTCCCGGCGGCCGGTGTGGCCGCACGCGACCAGCGGCACTCAGGGCGAGTGGGCGCTGGGAACTTCCGTGGGTCCCGGCGTCGCTGACGGGCGGGTTTCGGCTTGAGAGTAGCCGATGGGTCCGCTCGGACCCTGACGCGGTTTCCTGTTTGCCCCTTCTGCCCCTGATCGCGGCCCAGGTTTTAACGTCGCCGAAACCGTGACACCCGAGTTGTGCGGAAGGTCTGGCACGATCGGTGCGTGTTTCCCTCCAACTCGCCCGAGGCCGACCGAGACCCGTGGGTGGACGACGCGCCCCCCGGCGACGGCGCGGCACCGCGTACCGGTCCGGACGTCGAGCCCGAGGAGCGGGGCCGCTCCCGGGGCCCGCGACGGCTGCGCCGCGGCGGTTCGCCCCGGCGTGCCGACGACGCGCTCGACGAGGAGGAGGACGAGGACGAGGTACCACCGGTCGACGTACCCAAGAAGCTTTCCCTCGCCGTCGGCGGGTTCGCCGCGCTGCTCGGCGTCGGTCTGATCGTCGGCGCACAGACCTCCGGGCCCGGCGACCGGGTGCCCTTCGCCATCGTGGTGTTCCTCGTCCAGGTGCTGTTCGTACTCGCCTGGACGGTGGTGAACCGGCCGCCGGCCTCCGCGGTGGTGATCGGCGTCGGCGTGCTGGTCGCCGCCGTGGCGGACACCGTGGCCATCCGGACGGCCGAACCCCGCCTGCTGCCGCTGTTCTACGTCGCGGTCGGCGGGGTGCTCGTCGCGGTGCTCGGCCAGTTGGTCCGACGGGTCGACCGGGTGCGGGTGACCGACTCGGTGCGGACCACCGCGACCATCGTGCTCGGCCCGGTCGCCTTCGCCACGCTCATCGTGCTCACCCGGATTCCCGCCGGCACCCAGGCGATCGCGGTCTGCCTCGCGGCGAGCACGGTCGCGCTCACCGTCGCCCGGCTGACCGACGCCGTCGCGGCCTGGCCCCGGCTCGCACCCCAGGTGCCGCGTGGGGCCGCCGGGGTGGTCGGTGGCGCGATGGTGGGTACGCTCGTGAGCGCGTTGCTCGGCGGCTACCTGGTCACCCCGTTCACCCCGACCCGCGCCGCGATCATCGGTCTGGTCACCGCGGTCGTCGCCGTCCTGGCGGACCTGGCCTGCGGGTACGCCGAGGCCGGTCGAATGATGGCGGGCGAACTGCCCGACGCGTGGGCGGCCCGGCACGTGCAGGGTCCGCTCGCCGGCTTCGCGATGGCCGCCCCGGCCGCGTACCTGATGTGCCGACTGGCGTTGTAGCCGACCGCTGCGGCGGCGGTTGAGGAATCCGGACATCGGGTAACACCGGTGCGCCGCGGGGCGTCCCGGCGATGCGACCGGGATCGACGGTCGGCCGGGATCGATGTTCGACAGGACAGGAGAAGGCGTGGAGCACGAGCAGACCTATGGACGGCGCCCGCGGCGACGGGGGCGCAAGGTACTGATCGGCTTCGTCGTCCTGCTGCTCGTCCTCGTCGGGCTGCTGGTGATCGCCGACCGGGTCGCGGCGAACGTGGCCGAACGCACCATCGCCGACGAGGTCCGCCAGCAGGTGGCCCAGCAGGGTGCGCAGTCCGCCCCGCCCGAGGTCGAGGTGGGCGGGTTCCCCTTCCTCAACCAGGTGCTCGACGGCCGGTACGAACGGATCACCATCCGGCTGCGCGACGTGCAGGGCTCGGTGCAGGGTGACGCGGTCGCGCTGCCCAGCCTGGACGTGGACGCCCGCAACGTCCGCGCCTCGCTGGACACGCTGCGCACCGGCCAGGGCGACGTCGTCGCCGAGACGGTCAACGGGACCGGCACGATCAGCTACCAGAGTCTCGCCGCGTTGCTCGACCGGGACGGGCTGGCCCTCGCCGAGCAGGACGGGAAGCTCGCGGTGACCGCGCCGCTGGAGGTCCTCGGCCAGCGCCTCACGGTCACCGGCATCGCCGAGATCGTCGTCGGGGAGCAGGGGCAGATCGCGCTCCGTTTCGACGACCTGAACGCCGAGGGCCTGCCCAACGTCGCGATCGCCCGCACTCTGCTGAACAATTTCGCCCGCAGCATCTCGGTCGACGTACCCCTGCCGGAACTGCCGTTCCAGCTCACCGTCCGGGAGGTCGTGCCGAGGCCGGAGGGGCTGACGGTGACCGCGGACGCACGGGACGTACCGATCAACTCGGTCGGCTGACCATCCGGGCCAGTCCCGGATGGTGGTCGGGCCCCTGGAGATTCGTGAGATCGCTGGTAGGCTCCCTGGTCATGGGGACGCTCCTCACCAAACGGCGCGCGGTCGACCTGTGCCGCGTGGCCACCTGCCTGTGTCGCCCCGTCATCTGACGGCGGGGCTGTTTCGGGCCGCCTAGCGGCCTACGGCACCAGGGGTACGCGTACCTGATCCCGGTGCACCCCACCGGACGCCCGGCAGCGGCGCCGTCGCACGAATCCCGTGATCCGTTCCTAGCTATGGGTCCCGCGCGTGGTGCGACTCCTTTCGAACAGCGATTTCCGCGCGCTGGCTCACCATCCATCCTCACCAGGGAGTGATCTGATGAGTCGCGACACCGCACTCGTCTCGGCCGAGTGGGCCGAGAAGAACCTCGACGCCCCGGGCGTCGTCTTCGTCGAGGTCGACGAGGACACCTCGGCCTACCACACCGGTCACATCGCCGGCGCGATCAAGCTCGACTGGAAGAACGACCTGCAGGACCCGGTCCGCCGGGACTTCGTCAACAAGACCCAGTTCGAGGCGCTGCTCTCCGAGCGCGGCATCGGCAACGACGACGTCGTCGTCCTGTACGGCGGCAACAACAACTGGTTCGCCGCGTACGCGTACTGGTACTTCAAGCTCTACGGCCACGGCGACGTCAAGCTGCTCGACGGCGGTCGCAAGAAGTGGGAGCTGGACGGCCGTCCGCTGGTCCGCGACGAGGTGACCCGCCCGGCGACGCAGTACGTCGCGCAGGAGCCGGACAACACCATCCGGGCCTTCCGCGACGAGGTCGTCGCCGCGATCGGCGTCAAGAACCTGGTCGACGTGCGCAGCCCCGACGAGTTCGCCGGTCGCCTGCTCGCCCCCGCCCACCTGCCGCAGGAGCAGGCCCAGCGGGGTGGCCACATCCCCACCGCGATCAGCGTGCCGTGGTCGAAGGCGGCCAACGAGGACGGCACCTTCAAGTCCGACGACGAGCTGCGCAAGATCTACGGCGAGGCCGGGCTGGACGACGGCAAGGAGACCATCGCGTACTGCCGGATCGGCGAGCGCTCCTCGCACACCTGGTTCGTCCTCCAGGAGCTGCTCGGCCACCGCAACGTGAAGAACTACGACGGATCCTGGACCGAGTACGGCTCGCTGGTCGGCGTGCCGGTGGCGCTCGGCGACGAGCCCGGGGAGGCCTGAGATGACCGCTCCGACCGCCGCCGGTTGCGCCGCACCGGATCAGGCCGCGCCGTTGCCGGCCAGCATCGACCTGGAGAAGGAGACGGTCATCACCGGCCTCGTCCGCTCCGCCGAGGGTGACCCGGTGCCGGGCGCGTACGTCCGGCTGCTCGACTCGACCGGCGAGTTCACCGCTGAGGTGGTGACCTCTCCGGCCGGTCAGTTCCGGTTCTTCGCCGCTCCTGGGAACTGGACCCTGCGCGCCCTGTCCCGGCACGGCAACGGCGACACCGCCGTGGCCGCCGGACGGGGTGTCAACGAGGTGACCGTCACGGTCACCGACTGACCCACGCTCTGATCGGCCTCGTGGCCCGCGTCCCCCTGACCACGGGGGGATCCGGGCCACGAGCCGTCTCCGCCCTTCCGCGACCGGGACCGGCGCGTCGAACATGGGAACGGCCGCCGGCATGATGCCGGCGGCCGTTTCACGTCGGGCCGTGCTGGCAGTACGTCAGCCGATCTTGCGACGGGCCTTGGCGCCCCACTTGGCGGCGGTCACCAGCAGGGCACCGAGCCCCAGCAGGATGCTGCCGAGCAGGCCGACGGTGGCGGTGGAGGCACCGGTCAGCGGGAGGTCCTGGTTCGCGGACATGTTGTCACCTCCCTCAGCCCTTCACGCCGACCGCCATGCGCGCCGGGGAGTCCCAGACGCACCGGTCGACAGTTGGCGCTCGGATCGCCTTCACCAGGGCGTGCACCAGGATCACCCGGTACAGCAGGTCGGCGACGATGATCACGGGGAGGAACAGCGGTAGGTGGGGGTGCCGCAGACGCCACGCGGCGAGGCCGACCCAGAGGCTCTGCCCGGCCAGCATGAGTCCCAGCCCGGCCAGCAGTCCGGGTCCGGCGGTGGCGAGCAGCCAGAGGGTCACCGGGCCGCCGGCCACATAGAGCACCCAGTGCAGCATCAACAGCAGGTACGCGAAGTCGAAGCGGCTGGTGTGCCGACCCACCCGGTGCCCGATGACCCCCTGGAAGGTGCCCCACATCCAGCGCAGGTTCTGCCGGTACCAGTCGCGCAGCGTGGTCGGGTCCTGGAGGTGCGCCAGGGCACGTGGCGCGTACACGACCCGGCCGAGGTTGCGCCGGTGTGTCTCCAGCACCCAGTACGTGTCGTCGACGATGTAGGGCGGCTGCTGCGGCAGCACGGTGTCCAGCAGTTCGGTGCGGTACACCGAGTTCGAGCCGGAGATGCAGTTCATGACGTTGAAGTGGCTCTGGATCCGGCGGATCACCGCCTGGTACATCCAGTAGCTGTAGGCGCGCTTGGCCAGCCACGGGTTCCACCGCCGCTCCGGCGGCCACCACGTGACGTTGTGGCCGACCGCGATGCCGACCTCCTCGGTCAACTCGGCCAGGGCGGCGGTGACGAAGTCCGGTGCGACCACCACGTCGTCGTCGAGGATGGCGACGGCCCGGTAGTGCGTACCGAGACCGAACTCGACGTACCCGGCGTGCAGGGCGGCCGGCTTGCCGACGTTGCGGGCCAGGGCCAGCACCCGGGCACCGGCCGACTCGGCGAGGCGCGCGGTGTCGTCGGTCGAGGCGTCGGAGACCAGGAACACGTCGCTCCCGGTGGCGCGGGCCGCGCGTACCGTCTCGGCGATGGTCGCGGCGCCGTTGCGGCAGGCGATCAGGACCGCCACCTGGTCGGCGCGTACCGGGCCGTAGCGCGGCGGCCGAATCCCGTGACGCGGCCGGTGGGCCACCTCGGGGCGGACGAAGCCGTACCCGAACGACCCGACGATCAGCAGCAGCGCGAGGGCACTCACAGTGATGGTCGAGGCCAGGAGAACTTCCAGCATGGCAGCCAATCCGCAGGCGGGAGGGGTTGTGAACGCCGCTCGCGTTGAGGCGTGCTGCTAACGCTAAGTGATGTACCGGCGGTCGCCAAGAGCGATGATCTCTTTCGTCCGTTCGGCCGACGGTCGGATGACCCTCCGGTCGGTCGAAAACGCCGATGACCAGGAGAAACAGTCGGCTGGGCGGACGCGCGACAGGGGCTGCCGGGTGCGCGCCATGTCGAAGGTGCGCCCTGTCGAGCTGATCTCGTGACCGATCCGAGCACCTGGCTTCGCAAGCCCTGACCTGGATTCTGCGCGGACAGGGTGATGGCCGCCGGTTCGTCACGAACCGGCGGCCATCACCGGTGGTGTGTCAGATGCCGGTCGCTCTGGTGCAGGTCGACACGGGATCGAGGGCGAAGTCGAGCGAGCCGACGATGCCCGCCTCGATCTGGTGCCGCTTGACCTGCGGCACCCAGCCGTCCTTGGCGACGATCACCTCGTACCGGCCCTTCGGCAACCACCAGGCGTACTTCCCGTCGGGGCCGGAGGTCAGCGTCGTGCCCGTGCCGGCCGAGATCAGGTTCACCCGGACGGTCGCCACCACCGGCACCGTGACCCCACCGCAGGTGGTGCCGGTGACGCTGCCCTGGATCTTGCCCCAGCTCGACGGCGGCGAGACGTTCATCTCCACCGACACCGGCGTCACCGGGTACGGGGTGTCCGAGGCGATCGCCAGGTCGGCGTCGTACCGCCCCGGCTGCTGCAACCCGGCCGCCGCGGTGGCGGTGAGCGTCACCGTGACCGTCCGGGACGCGCCCGGTGCCAGGGTGAAGGTGGTCGGCGAGGTGGACAGCCAGGGTACGTCCGCCTCGGCGGCACACTGCTCCAGGCCACCGAGCCGCTCGCTGTCCGCCGAGCCCACGAAGGAGCTGGGCGAGCCACCGATCTTGTACGCGCCGCAGGCGGCGGCGCCCCGGTACCGGCCGAACTGGGCGTTGGGCAGGTCCCGCCAGGCCCCGGCGGCCGGGTCGTAGGCGATGGTGCGGTTGCTGACCGCCGTCGAGCCCGCCGTCACGCCACCGGCCAGCACGAGCATCCCGCCGGCTGCCGCGTACTGGGAGCCCCACAGCTCGGTGGGCATGTTCGGCAGCGGACTCCACGCGTCGGTCGCCGGGTCGTACCGGTGGGCGTCGGTGTACTCGGTGCTGCCGGTGCCACCGGCGCAGTGCACCGTCTCGCCGAGCCCGCCGCAGGCCAGCCAGGACACCGGGTGCGGGTACGCGGCCCGGGTGCCGAAGGTGCCGGTCGCCGGGTCGAAGACCACCAGCCGGGCGGAGTCCGTGCAGGTGGCGTCGGCACAGCCACCGACCAGGTACACCTTCCCGTCGACCACCGCCCCGCCGGCTGCCGCAGTCGGTGCCGGGTTGGTCGCCCCGGGCACGGTGCTCCAGGTGCCGACGGCCGGATCGAAGACGTCGACGGTGGCGACCGTGCGGTCGTCCGCGCCCCAGCCGCCGAGTACGTACAGTTTGCCGTCGACCGCTGCCGCGACCGGCTTGGAGCGTGCCACCGGCAGGTCCGGCAGCGCGGTCCAGGCGTCGGCACCCGGGTCGTACGCCCAGGCCCGCCGCTCGGTGCCGGTGCCACCGCCACCACCGACGGAGTAGATCTTCCCGTCCAGCCACGCGGCGGCGTTGTCGTAGATCGCGGCCGGCAGCTTGGCGACCGGACTCCACGCGTCGTCGGCCGCCGTACGCGCCTCGGGTGCCGCCCCGCCGTACGCGACACCGGTGCGGGTCTTGCTGATGCCCTTCATCGTCTGTTCCCGCAACGGTGCGCCGGAACGGTTCAGCAGCTCGAACCCGCCGGTGCGCTCCAGCAGCTCGACGGCGGCCGGTGCGCTGCCGGTGTTGCGCACGGTCAGCTTGGTGGTCCGGGTGCTGTTGTAGGGCTGGTGCGACACCACCGACGCGGAGCTGACCGTGAGCCGCCCGGCGCCGAGGGCGACGTCGGCCCGCTTGACCCGGTCGGCGACGACCGTGACCTGCTTGGTGGCCGGCTGGTACGGCGGACGGCTGGCGGTGAACGGGTGGGCGCCGGTCAGGCCGGAGAACAGCCAGTAGAAGCCGTCCGGCTCGGCGGTGTCCTCCGGGGTCGCCGCCGACACGGCCCGGTCCTGCGGCCGGTCGTCGCTGACGACGGTCACACCGTCCACGGGTGCGCCGGTGTTGCGGTCGGTGGTGGTGCCGACCACCAGTCCACCCGGCACCGGCGTGCACTCGCGGTTGACCACCTCCACGTCGTCCACCTGCCACCACCAGGCGAAGGTGCCCTTGAACCGGAAACGGACCAGGGCCGAGGCGGCGTTCGCCGCCGGGGTCAGTGCCACCTCCTCCACGCGGGGGCCACGCCGGCTGGTGGTCTGGTGCCAGACGTTGGTCCAGGTCGCGCCGGAGTCGACGGAGACGTCGACGTCGGCGGTGTCGGAGACTCCGACGGCCCGCCAGTCGCTGCGGAACCGCAGCACCGGCGCGCCGGTGCCGGAGAGGTCGAGCGGCGGGGCGACCAGATCGGTGTCCTGGGTGTTGCCGCTGCCCAGGGCGTCGCTGTCGACGATGGCGAATCCGCCGGCACCACCGGTCAGGTTGCCGCGCGACCGGGTGTCGGTGAAGGTCCAGCCGCCGGAGGCGGTGCGGTTGTCGACCCGCCAGCCGGCCGGGGTGCCGGTGCCGTCGAAGCTCTGGGTCAGCAGCGGGGTCCCGAACCGTCCGGTGTAGCCGGCGGCGGTGCATCCGGCCTCGACCGGGACGGTCACGTCGGCCGTGGTGTCCGTGGTGCCGACCGGCACCTCCCGGGTCACGGTCCGGTAGCCCGGGTACCGGGCGGTCACGGTGAGCCGGTACCCGGTGCCGCCCGGCGCGGTGAACGAGTAGCGACCGGTGACCGGGTCGGTGAAGACCGGCCCACCGGGCCGTCCGGCCACCTCGACCTTCGCGTACAGCGGCCAGCCGTGTCCGGAACCGTCGGTGACCTTTCCGCTGATCGTGACCGTCGGGTTCGCCGTCAGCGCGAAGTTCCGGGTGACGGCCTCGCCCTCGGCCACCGTGACGGTCGCGGACCGATCGGCGTAGCCGTACGCGCTGACCGTCAGCCGGGTCTCGCCGGCCGGCACGTTGAGCGCGTACCGGCCGTCGGCGCCGGTGGTGGCGGTGCGGGTGCCGTCGGTCACGGTGGCTCCGGCCACCGGGTCGTCGTCGGCCGCGTCGGTGACCATGCCGCTGACCCGGCCCACCGGGCCGCGCGGGGCGTCCCGCACCGCCGCGTACGCGTCCAGGCGTCCCTCGCCGAAGACGTTGTTGTCGGCCGGGGTGCCGCCGCAGGTGGTGGCGTCGACGTCCCGGGCGGTGCGGTCGAGCAGTCCCTCGGTGCCGGCCACGTCCCCGCGCAGGCTCGGTGCCGCCGCCCAGACCAACGCGACGGTGCCGGCCACGTGCGGGGCGGCCATCGAGGTACCGCTGAACGAGGCGTACCCGCCGTTGCGGACGCTGGACCGCACGTTGCTGCCGGGGGCGGCGATGTTCGGCTTGATCCGGTCGGTGCCGAACCCCCGGCCGGAGAAGTCGGCGATGGCGTTGTTCACGTCGTACGCGCCGACCGCGTACGAGTCGGCGTAGTCGCCGGGCGAGCCCGCGCTGCCGCAGGCCGGTCCGTCGTTGCCGGAGGAGAAGACCGGGAACATGCCGGCGGCCCGCCAGGCCGCCACGGTCTGCTGGTACCACGGGTCGCCCCCGTCGCCGCCCCAGGAGTTGTTGACGATGTCGGGGCGCAGGTCCGGTCGGGGGTTCTGCCCGGCGGCGTCGGTCGGCGCGAGCACCCACTGGCCGGCGGCGAGCAACGAGGCGTCCGCGCAACTGTTCGAGCCGCAGCCCTTGGCGGCGATCCACCGGGCGCCCGGTGCCACGCCGATCTGGTTGCCGGCGCCGTCGTCGCCGACCATGGTGCCCATGGTGTGCGTGCCGTGGTCGTTGTTGTCGCACGGCGCGGTGCCGGCGCAGACGCCGGTCGGGTCGAACCAGTTGTACGCGTGGTCGAAACCGTCGCCGAGGTTGCCCCGGTAGGAGCCGACCAGCGCGGGGTGGTCGTACCGCACGCCACTGTCGATGTTGGCGACCACGATGCCCTCACCACGGTCGCCGAACTCGTCCCACACCCGGGGCGCGCCGATGTTGGTCAGGCCCCACTCGACGGCCGTGGTGCGGGCCCGGGTGTCGGTGGCGGTCGGCCGGACCAGCGGGTAGCTGCGGCTGGGGGAGATCCGGGCCACCTCGGGCCGCCGGGCGAGTTCGTCCAGCAGCGCCTTGTCGCCCTCGACCCGGATCGCGTTGGCGATCCAGTACGCGGTGTGCGGCACCTTGCGCTCGTCGAGCATCGTCCGCAGGTCCCGTTGGGTGCGGTCGGCGGTGTCGGTCAGCAGCCGGTGCACCTCGTCCGCCCGACGGTCGGCGTCGCGCAGCCGGGCGGTGTCGGCCAGCGGGGCGGTCTCGCGCAGGTAGACCAGGAACGTCGCGGTCGACGCGGTGCCGAACCGGTCGAGCAGCCCCTGGTCGACGGCGGCCCGGTGTGCCGTCGGCTGCGAGGCCGGCGCGGCCACGGCGGGCTGGGCGGTGACCGCGAGTACGGCGGCGGCCAGCAGCGTCACCGCCCGCCACCGTGGTGACCGTGCGGATGGTCGTGTGAACAAGGTTCCTCCCCCACGTCGTCGGACCCGATCCGTTCGGGGCCGGAGACCCGCGCGCCGGAATGCGACGTCGCGGAGCGGACGAGGCGATGTGGGTGGCTGATGGTGAGCGCCCGCCCGCTGAGAGTCATGCTCTTGCCCCGACAGTCAGTGATCAATGGACGGCGTCGGTCAGTACTCGGTCAGTGACGGGGCGGGATCCTGACCGTTAGTCTTCAGGCGGGGGCTCCATCGGTGACTGTCGTTGGCGACTGGTGGAAAGTCGCAGGTCAGCACGGTGCTCTCGGGGGAGGCAACGTGTCCGTTGAGGAGATACCGATCCTGGTCTGCGTCAGCTCCGACGCGTCCGTACGGCATCGGGTGGTGCAGCGGTTGGACGGCGTCGGGCCGGTGGTGATCTGTAGTGACCTCGCGCAGTTGCGCGCGATGTTCCCGGCTCCGCTGGCCGAGCCCGCCGGGTCGACCGACGAGCCGACCGGCCGACCGACGAGCTGGGGCGATCTCGTGGTGGACCGGGCCGGGCACCTGGTCACCTGGCGGGGTGCGCCGGTGGGCCTGACGCGTACCGAACGGGAGCTGCTGGCCCGGCTGATGAGCCCGCCGCTCGCGCTCTGGAGCTACGAGCGGCTGTTCGCCTCCGTCTGGGGCGGCGCGTACCTCGGCGACACCGCGATCCTGCACTCGGCGGTGAAACGGCTGCGGCGCAAGCTGCGGGCGCTGCCCGACGGCCCGCAGGTGCAGACGGTCCGTGGGGTGGGCTACCGGTTGAGCCCTCCGCCGGAGGCCGCCGACGGGCGTCCCGGCGAGGCGGTACACCGCGCGTGACACCATGACCCGGTGAGCGGCGCTGTCCAGACGGGGTTTCCCCCGCCCGCAGGTCCCCGGCCCCCGGCCCCCGAACCCCGGTGGCCGCGCTGGCTGATCGTGGCGACCGTGGCATGGGCGGTGCTGCTCGCCGGTCTGACCTGGCGCTCCGCCCGAAACGATCCGCCGACCGTCCGCGAGCAGCGCACCCTCGCGGAGGCCGGCCCGGTGGTGGACGCCGCCGTCGGCGAGCTGGTGGCGGCGAGCTGGGGTGCGGTGCCCGCGCTGGTCGCCCCCGAGGTGGACCGGGGCTGCCGGATCACCCCCTTCGCCGAGGGCGCCGAGCTGGTCCGCGCCGTCGACCTGGCGGTGCCGGTGGGTGAGGAACGGGCCGCGCTCGAGGAGATCTCCGACCGGCTGCCCACGGTGTGGCGGGCCGGGGTCCGGGTCACCTCCGAGGGGCCCCGGCTGCGCGCCGACGCGGGCGAGTTCGTCACCGTGCTGGGGCGACCCGTCGCCGACGGCCGGATCCGGTTAACCGCCGACACCGGGTGCCGGATGGTCGGCGACGGCTACTCCGCGCCGGGCGCGGACGCCACCGGCGCCGAGGTCGGTGCCCTGACCGAGGCGCTGCGGACGCTCGGCAGCACGGCGACCGGGCCCGACGAGGTGGTGGCCGCGCCGTGTCCGGGCGGCGGGTCGGCGCGTACCGTCCGGTCCGCTGTCGGTGCGCTGCCCGCGTCGCCGCAGGCCACGCTCGCACCGCTGGCGGGCGGCACGCCGGTGGTCGACACCGACGAGGTGTACGCCTTCCGGCGCGACGGCGTCGCGGTCCTCGCCGACCTGGGCGCGGACGAGGTGGTGCTCGCCGCCACCACCGGCTGCGCCGGCTGACCCCTACACCGGCTGACCGTTCCCGTCGTCCCGCCTGCGGCTGCGGCCCAGCGCGTCCGCACGGCCCCAGCGGCCGGGGATGTCCAGCAACTCGACGCGCCCGATGCCCTGCGGCACGTGTGGGTCGATGATCAGGTGCTCGCCCTGCGGTTCGAGCCCGAGCATCACCCGCAGCAGCATCAGCGGTGTCCCCGCCGACCACGCCTGTGGGCTGCACGCGGTCGGATACTGCACCGGATACTCGGTGAGGTCACGCTCGTACCCGGCGAACGCCTCCGGCAGCCGACCGTCGAAGTAGCGCGCCGCCGCCAGGATCGACTCGCAGATCTGCCCGGCCTGCTCGCGGAAGCCGTACTTCCACAGGCCCCAGGCGATGATCGAGTTGTCGAACGGCCAGACCGTGCCGACGTGGTAGCCGATCGGGTTGTACCGCCCCTGGTCGTCGGCGAGGGTACGGACGCCCCAGCCGGAGAAGAGGCGCGGCCCGACCAGGTGGTCGGCGATCCGCCGGGCCCTCGACTCCTCGACGATGCCGCTCCAGAGCAGGTGCCCGATGTTGGAGCTGAGCGCGTCCACCGGCGTGCCGTCGGCGTCCAGGGCCAGCGCGTAGTACTCCTTCTCGGGCAGCCAGAAGTCCCGGTTGAACCGTTCCTTCAGCTCGGCGGCCTCCCGTTCCAGCCGGTCGGCGTACTCCGGGTCGTTCCAGAACAGCCGTGCCATCCGGGCGCCGCGCAGCTTGGCGTCGTACGCGTAGCCCTGCTGTTCGCAGGTGGCCCGGGGGAAGCTCGGCAACCGACCGTCGGAGTAGGAGATCGCGTCCCACGAGTCCTTCCAGCACTGGTTCTCCAGGCCGGTCTTCGGGTTGCGGGTCTGGTACCAGAGGTAGCCGGTGCCGAGCAGGTCGCCGTACGTGTCGATCCAGGCCAGCGCGGCCCGCACGGCCAGTTCCAGACGCTTGACCAACGCCACGTCGCCGGTCCACCGCTCGTACTCGTCGAGCAGGATCACGAACAGCGGAGTCGAGTCGGCGGCGCCGTAGTAGGGCGAGTGCGGCTGTTCCTCGAAACCGGCGCTCTCGCCGTAGCGCAGCTCGTGCAGGATCTTGCCGGGATCCTCGTCGCGGAAGTCGTCCAGCCGGTGGCCCTGGAGACCGGCCAGCATGGTCAGCGTCGGCGGGATCAGCTCCGGTTGGAACGGCAGGACCTGGAGCGAGGTGATGATGCTGTCCCGGCCGAACAGGGTCATGAACCAGGGCAGTCCGGTGGCCAGCAGCCGGACGCCGAGCGCGATCGACTCGTACCGGAGCGCGGCCAGGTCGTCGAGGCTGCGCCGGTACGCCTCGGTCAGCGGCTGATAGTCGCAGCTCAGCTTCGGCGCCTTGGCGATGAACTCGGCGTGCTCGGCCTGGATGACGGCGGTCGTCCGGCTGCCGGAGAAGGGGAGTTTGCTGCGGACGTCCTCGCCACGGGCACCGTAGATCGTGGTGGCGACGGTGAGCCGGGTGGTCCACTCGCCGTGCGGCCCGATCTCGATCGGAAAGGTCATCCCGGTCAGGTCTACCTCCGCCGGTGCGCTGCTGCTGATCACCGTCTCCCGGTGGAACGCCTCCCGGCGGTAGTCCAGGCGCAGCGCGTTCTCGCCGGGGGCGGAGGTGTGCTCCCCGCGCTTGCGCTGGGTGTCCTTGATCTCGAAGAGGTCGGCGAAGTCGGCGCCCATCTCCATCCGGACGGTGAACGTCATCGGCTGCCCGGAGTGGTTGAGTACGGTCAGCTCCTCCTCGAAGCTGCCGCTGATGGCCCGGCTGCGGATCACCGAGACCTTCGCGTCCAGGAAGTGGGTGGGCTCGCCCGGCACCAGGAAGTACCGGGTCCGATGCGACTCCGAGTCGTCCATCGACAGCGCGTGCAGCCGCTCGCCGTCGAGCAGCAGCAGCCAGGTGGAGAGGAACCGGGTGTCGAAGGAGAAGAGTCCGGTGGGGAAGTCGATCGCCGGCTCGATGTCGCCGCGCCTGTCGCTGACCAGGAAGGTGTTGCCGTCCAGGATGCTGACGAGTTCCTTCACCGGGTCCGCCTGACGTGCTCGCGGGCCACCTCACGGGGGTCCCGGGTGCCGGGCGGCGGTGGGAAGAAGCGCCGGAAGGCGAGGAACAGGACCACGTCCCCGGTGTACGTGCTCTCGTTGCGGAACACCGCGGAGATGCTCTGCGCCTGGCCGGTGACCAGCCGGTCGAACAGGTTGACGCCGCAGTACCAGACGGCGTCGGCGGACTCCGGGCCCTGGCCCACCTCGGCCGCGCCCGGCCGCATCCGGACCAGCCAGTGTTCGGTGCGCCCGTCCAGGCTGAGGTCGATCCGGAGCGTGCCCGCCACGGGGGACCGGAGTACCTCCGGGGCGCGGGCGGGCAAAGCCGCGAAGAACTGCTCGGTCGCCTCGGTCACACCCGAATCGTAGGCATTAGCCCGAGTTGTCGGGCCGGTTCCGGCGCGCTGCCCTCAGTACACGAGTGCCTGTGCGCCCTCGGTCATCGTCTCCTCCACGAAGACGGCGGCACCGGCGATCCGCACGCCGGGGATCACGTCGCCGGTGCCGATGTCCCGGCGGGCGGCGCACTGGGTGCAGGCGGTCACCGTGCCGGTCGCCAGGATCACGTGCAGCAGCTCGGCCAGTGGCGCGGAGTGCGGCAGCTCGAAATTCTGGGCGCGACCGGGCAACGCGAACCAGGTCGACTCACCGGTGAGCCAGAGCGAGACGTGTACTCCGGCTGCCGCCGCAGTGGCGGCGACGGTGAACGCCTGGGCGCATCGCTCCGGCGCGTCGGCGCCGGCGGTGGCCTTGACGACGAGAGAGCGGGCCATGCCGTCCAGCATAAGATGACCCGGATGGTCACCGAGATCGGGTTCGTCAGCCTGCTGGTCGCCGGCCTTGGCGCACTCGCCGGTGGTCTGGTGTACGTGGCGGTCCTCATAGCGAGAGGGAAACAGTGAGCGCGAGCGCGTCGGACGACAATCCGCTGGCACCGCCGCCGTGGCTGAACGCGCCGCCGGTCGAGCCGTACCCCTTCGAGGAGAGTCACGACCTGCGGGTCGGACCGAAGCTGCACCCGAGCCTGGACGGGCTGCTGCCGTACGTCGGCGTCTGGCGGGGACGCGGCCGGGGCGGTTTCCCCACCATCGAGGACTTCGACTTCGCCCAGGAGATCCGGATCAGTCACGACGGCCGGCCCTTCCTGCACTACGAGTCGCGGGCGTGGATCCTCGACGAGCAGAGCCAGCCGGTGCGTCCGGCCGGTCGGGAGGTCGGCTGGTGGCGTCCGGTGCTCGACGGTGACCGGGTCACCGACGAGTTGGAGGCGTTGCTGACCGTCCCCACCGGTGTGATGGAGCTGCACGTCGGGCGGCGCAAGGGCACGCAGATCGAGTTCGTCACCGACGCGGTGGTGCGCAGCGCCACCGCCAAGGAGGTGACGGCCGGGCACCGGCTCTTCGGCATCGTCGAGGGGGCGCTGCTGTACGCGCAGGACATGGCCGCGGTCGGTCAGCCGCTCTCGCCGCACCTGTCGGCACGCCTGATCCGGGTGGCCGGCTGAGCCGTCCGGCCCCGTCGGCCGGGTCGGCCCGGTGCGGGTCGGCCGTCAGGGCAGCGGGAAACCGAGCAGTTCCTGCACCGCCCCAGTACGCGTACCGGGCGGCAGCGGAATCCCGTCCAGACTGCGCACCGCCACCGCGCCGCGTACCGACGAGGTGAGCCAGACGCCGTCGGCGGTCCGCAGCCCGGCCGGGGTGACCATCCGCTCGTCGGCCGCGCAGCCCAGCTCGGCGGCGTGCGCCAGCAGCCACGCGACGGTGGTGCCGGGCAGGATGCCGGTGTGCCGGGCGGGCACCGTGCACAGGGTGTCCCCGTCCAGCCAGACCACGTTGGCGGTCGGCCCCTCCAGCACGTACCCGTCGGAGGAGACCCAGAGCACGTCGTCCACGCCCGTCCGGGCGGCCCAGCGGCGGGCGGCGGTGCTCGCCCGGTACGAGGTCGACTTGAGGCCGGCGGGGAGCCAGTGGAGTTCCCGCCGGGCCTGTGCGGGTACGCCGAGCGGAAGCGTGGCCACCCGAACCCCGTCCCGGCGGGCCTGCCGAGCCGCCGCCGGCACCTCGGCGAGGGTCGCGTACACGGTGGGTCCTCCGCCGCCCTCGGGGCCGCGGGTGCAGACCAGCCGGAGCGCGCCCTCGACCTCGGTCGGCCAGTCGGCGGCGACGTCGTCGAGCAGCGCGATCAGGTCGGCGTCGGGAGGCAGGGGGAGCTCGACGGCGGCTGCGCCGGCCCGCATCCGGGCCAGGTGCTCCTGCCGTAGCCACGGCCGACCGCCGCGCAGGTGCATGGTCTCGAACAGTCCGTCGCCGTGCAGGACGCCGAGGTCGTCGCCGCGCAGCAGCGGCTCGCCGGGCGGTCGCAGGCCCTGGCCCAGTACGCCGATCCGCGACGCCACCATGCGGCCGAGCCTAGTGCCGACGCCCGTGACCGGAGGTACGCGCATCTCCGAACTATGATCGGAGGGTGTCCGAATCCTCCCTGGCGGAACTGCTCCGCGCCCGTGGGCTGCGGCTGACGGCGCAGCGGCAGCTGATCCTGCAAGCGGTGCTGGACCTGGGGCACGCCACCCCGGAGCAGGTGCACACGGCGGTCCGCGAGGTCGCCGCCGGTGTCAACATCACCACCATCTATCGCACGCTGGAGCTGCTGGAGCGGCTCGGCCTGGTCACCCACACCCATCTGTCGCACGGGTCGCCGACCTACCACGCCGCCGGTGAGGACCAGCACGTCCACCTGGTCTGCCGGGAGTGCGGCGCGATCGACGAGATGGAACCCGAGCTGCTGCGCCCGCTGGCCGACCAGTTGGCGGCCGAGCGTGGCTTCCGGGTCGACATCGGCCACGTCTCCTTCTTCGGCGTGTGTGAACGGTGCGGAGACGGAGACGGGGACCAGAAATGATCGACATCGCGGGCGCAGTGGCCGTGGAGAGCATCGACGAGGCCAGCCGGGACCAGCCGGAACCGGCGCACGTGGCGGCCGGCGTACGGTCGGTGGCCGCGCACTACGGCGACCCGATGCGTGAGCAGCGGCTGCTGGACACCGAGGTCGGCCTGGTGGACCGCTCGCACCGGGGCGTCGTCGCGGTGCCGGGCGCGGAGCGGATCTCCTGGCTGCACACGCTCACCACCCAACACCTGGCCGACCTGGGGCCCTGGCAGGGCACCGAGTTGCTGGTGCTCTCGCCGCACGGGCACGTCGAGCAGCACGCCATGGTGACCGAGGACGGCGACACCACCTGGCTGGACACCGAGCCCGGCGCCACCGGGAGCCTGCTGGGCTACCTGGAGAAGATGCGCTTCTTCAGCCGGGTCGAGCCCCGCGACGCCACCGCCGAGTACGCGCTGCTGTCCCTGGTCGGACCGAAGGCACCCGACGCGCTGGCCCTGCTGGACGTGCCGCCGCTCGCCGAGCCCGAGGTGCTCGGCGTACCGGGGGCCAAGTTCCGCTCCGGTGAGCTGCCCGCCCGCCCGACCGCCCGGTACGACGTCAAGCCGCTGCCCGGTGGCGGATGGGCTCGCCGGGTGCCGCTCGGGGTGGACCTGCTGGTGCCCCGGGCCGCCATGGACCAGGTGGTGCACCGGCTGCGCGACGGCGGTGTGCGGCCCGCCGGGCTGTGGGCGTACGAGGCGGTGCGGGTCGCCGCCCATCGGGCCCGGGTCGGCGTCGACACCGATCACCGCACGATCCCGGCCGAGGTGGACCTGATCGCCCCCGCCGTGCACCTCGACAAGGGCTGCTACCGGGGGCAGGAGACGGTCGCCCGGGTGCACAACATGGGCCGTCCGCCGCGTCGGCTGGTCCTGCTGCACCTGGACGGGGTGATGACCGACCAGCTTCCGGCCGCCGGTACCCCGATCACGCTCGACGACCGGACGGTCGGCTTCGTCGGCACCGCCGTGCACCACCACGAGCAGGGCCAGATCGCGCTGGCCGTGGTGAAGCGCTCGGTCGCCGACGACGCCACGCTGCGGGTCGGCGAGAGCACCGCCGCCATCGACGTGATGTAAGGAAGGGCACCTTGTTAACGCCTGCTGCATAGCAGGGGTCCCCTGCTCACACCGGCTCCCCGCTCGCGCTGACGGCACCTGCTCACGCCGACGCTCCCCGCTCGCGCTGACGGCACCTGCCTGCGCCGAAGGCCGGGCTCGGGGTTCTAGGATCGCCGGCATGACGACAGCGACGTTGATCACGGTTGCCCCCACCGGCGCGGAGTCGGCCAAGACGGAGGTGCCGGCGCTGCCGGTGACCCTGGACGAGCTGCTGCTCACCGCCAAGGAGTGCGAGGCGCTGGGTGCCTCCGTGATCCACGTCCACATCCGTGACGGCCAGGCGCGCCCGACGCTGGACCAGGGACGACTGCGGGAGACGGTGGCGGCGCTGCGGGAGAGCACCGACCTGATCGTGCAGCTCTCCACCGGCGGGGCGGTCACCGACCCGGAGACCGACCGGCTGGCCGTGCTGGAGGCGGGACCGGACATGGCCTCGTGCACCATGGGCACGGTCAACTTCGGCGACGACGTCTTCCTCAACCGGTGGGAGTTCATCGTCGACCTGCACACCCGGATGCAGGAGCGGGGCGTCGTGCCCGAGTACGAGATCTTCGACCTCGGCCACCTGACCGCGTTGCAGCGGCTGCTCGGTCGGTACGGGCTGCCGCACGGCGGGCACGTGCACGTCGACTTCGTGATGGGGGTGCCGGGCGGGATGCCGGGCACCACGGCGACCCTGGTGGCGGCTCAGCAGATGCTGCGGGATCTGCCGGAGGGGACGACGTTCTCGGCGACCGGTGTCGGCCGCACCAGCATCCCGGTGCTGCTCGCCTCGCTGTCGGCCGGTGGTCACCTGCGGGTCGGCATGGAGGACACGATCACGTACGCCAAGGGGCGGCCGGTGGAGTCCAACATGCAGCTCGTCGCCCGCGCGGTCGGGTTCGCACAGCTCGCCCAGCGTCCGCCGATGACCACCGCCGAGGCGCGCGAGATGCTCGGAATGTAAGGGGGGAACTCCCCACCGTCGCTGTACACCCGGTGGTGGCGTCCCTGCTCACCCCGGTGCCGGCCCACCCCACCTCGTCGGTACCGTCCACGTTGTGGGAGAGACGTACGAGGGCGGCGTGGCCCTCGCCGAGGTGGTCCGGTCCGGGTTCGTGGAGGGCGTACACCGGGGATCGGTGGTGGTGCTCGACGCCGACGGCGCGGTGGTCGCCGCGGCGGGTGACGTGACCGCGCCGGTCTTCCCGCGTTCGGCGAACAAGCCGATGCAGACGGTCGGGATGATCGACTCCGGGCTGCCGCTGACCGGCTCGGCCGACCTGGCCCTGGTGTCGGCCAGCCACGCGGGGGAGGAGTTCCACCTGGCCCGGGTCGCCGCGCTGCTCGCCACCGCGGGCCTGGGCGAGGACGCGCTGCACTGCCCGCCGGAGTTGCCGGTCGGCGAGCAGGCCCGCGAGGCGGTGCTGCGTGCCGGCGGCGGTCCCACCCGGATCCAGATGAACTGTTCCGGCAAGCACGCCGGGATGCTGCTGACCTGCCGTGCCGCCGGTTGGCCGCTGGAGGGGTACTGGCGGCCGGAGCACCCGCTCCAGCGGCGGCTACGGGACGCGGTCGAGGAGTCGACCGGTGAGCCGGCCGTGGCGGTCGGTGTGGACGGCTGTGGCGCGCCGGTGCTGTCGGCCTCGTTGACCGGGCTGGCCGGGGCGTACCTGCGGCTGGTGACGGCGGAGGAGGGCACGGCGGCGCGTACGGTGGCCGACGCCATGCGCGGGCATCCGGAGATCGTCGGTGGCACGGAGGCCGACGACACCCGGCTGATGCGTGGCGTACCGGGGCTGCTGGCGAAGGTGGGCGCGGAGGGCGTGATCGCCGCCGCGCTGCCCGGTGTCGGCGCGGTGGCCCTGAAGATCGACGACGGCGCCGGTCGTCCCCGGATGCCGGTGCTGGTCTCCGCGCTGCGTCGACTCGGTGTCGACGCGCCGGTGCTGGCGGAGTTCGCCGAGGTGCCGCTCTTCGGCGGCGGCCTGCCGGTCGGCGCCGTCCGTCCGCTCTGGTGACACGTCGGCGGCCGTCGTCGTTCGCCGCCGGCTGAGTGGTGAGGAAGGGACCCCTGCTCTACCGCAGGCGTTAGCAGGGGGCCCTTCCTTTCATCCCTACACCGCGGGCAGGAAGTCGAGCAGGGCGGCGTTCACCGGCGCCGGGCGCTCCAGGGGGAGCAGGTGAGCGGCGTACGGCACGTCGGGCAGGCGTACCGCCTGCGGGGCCTCTGCCGCGATGCGGTCGGCCAGGTGCCGGATGTCGGGTACGTCCGCCGCGCCGGCCATGACCAGCACGGGCATGGTCAGCTCGTCGAGCCGCCCGGTGGCCGGCGGATCCAGTTCGGCGATGTCGACCGCGCTGAGCGCCAGTTCGGCGGCGAGGGCGCGTTCGTCCATCGCGGTGGCGAAGGCCACCAGGTGCGGGTCGACGTCCGCCGGGTCCCGTTCCGGGCCGACCACCCAGAACCGCACCTCACCGGCGGCGGTGGCGGCGAAGTCCTCCGGGTCCACCTCGCCGACGAGGCTCTCCCAGAGGTCGTTCGTCTGCTCGGACCACTCGTGGCCGGAGACGGCGGTGCCGAGCAGACCGAGTGCGCTGACCCGCGTCGGGTAGGCCAGGGCGGTGTCGATCGCCACCGCGCCGCCGAACGAGCAGCCGACCAGGGCGGCCCGGGGCAGGTCGAGTGCGTCGAGCAGCCCGGCCACGTCGTCATGGTGGGCGAAGGCGGTGTCCGGCAACTCGGACTCGCCGTAACCCCGCAGGTCGACGGCGATCACCCGGTGCCGGACGGCGAGCGCGTCGAGCTGCGCGTGCCACATCCGGCGGTCCGCGATGCCGGCGTGCAGCAGGACGACCGGCGATCCGGAGCCCGTCTCGTCGTACGCCAGCCGTGCGCCATTCACTTCGATCTTGGTCACGGCGAGACGGTACGACCGCCCGCGCGCGGGCGCAAACCCGCACCCTGAGACCTTGCTAACTCGGGCAAGCGTTTTGCTTGCAGTAGCTAGCAGGGCCGGTTAGCGTGGAGTCATGGCCACTTCCAAGGACCTTCCCGACGTCGGCGGGTTCATTCGTGACCTGCGGCGGAACGCGAAGATCTCACTGCGGCAGCTCGCCGAGCAGGCCGGGGTGAGCAACCCCTACCTGAGCCAGATCGAGCGGGGCCTGCGCCGCCCCAGCGCCGAGGTGCTCCAGCAGCTCGCCAGCGCGTTGCGGGTCTCCACCCCGGCGATGTACCTGCGCGCCGGGCTCCTCGACGACAAGGAGGGTCAGGGCGTACTGGCGGCCATCGCGGTCGACCCCGACCTGACCATGGCCCAGAAGCAGTCCCTGACCCAGATCTACGAGACGTTCCGTCGGGAGAACGCCCGGCTCGCCGACGCCACCGCCGCGGCGGACGCCGCCCGGGAGAGCAGCGCCGACACCGAGGCGGCCGGCGGGACGAACGCTGCGAACGACGTACCCGACCTCACCTCGCCCGACGTGGCGAACCTGGCCGCCACCGGTCCCACCACCGCCGAGGGATCGCCGACCGAGGCCGTCCTCGAATCGGTCGCCGTGACGGAGGCCGGTCCGGCCCCCGCGCCGACCCGCACCCCAGCCAAGAAGGCCGCCCGCACGGTGGTCCGCAAGGCCGCTGCCGCGGCCCAGGAGGAGAAGTCATGACCCAGCCGAAGACCGACCGGATCCCCGCCCCGCTCTATGCCGCCGCCGGTGCCGGCGACCTCGCCCTGAAGCAGTTGCGGCGACTGCCGACCGTGGTCGGCGAGCTGCGTGACCGGGTCACCGCCGACGGTGGCCGAGTCGTGAGCGACCTCGGTGGCAAGGCCGTCGTCGCCGGGTTCGAGCTGCGGCAGAAGGCCAACGACGCGCTGCGCAACGCCAACCAGACCGCCGAGTCGCTGCGGCAGAAGGCCACGCCGGCCGACCTCAACCGGCTGCGCGAGGCGGCCGACTTGAACCGGCTGCGCGAGGTCGCCGACCCGGCGAAGCTGCGCGAGGCCGCCGACGTGCAGAAGCTGCGCGAGGCCGCCGACCTGGACCGGCTGCGCGAGCTGGCCACCCGCAACGCCGCCGTGGTCGTCGCCGGTGCGCACGCCGCCCAGGAGCGGGCGCTGGCCGCGTACGGCGCGTTGGTCGCGCACGGTGAGCGGGTCGTCGGGGCGGGCGTGATGGAGGCCGCCGAGACGGTCAACGCCGACATCGAGGCCACCGACGCCACGGTGGAGCCCGCCGCGATCACGCCGGACGCCGAGCCGGTGTCGCCGCGCAAGCCGGCCGAGGTGCCCAGCCCGGCCGAGGTCGCCGAGATCGTGGAGGCCAAGCCGGCTGCCGGGAAGGCCGTGGCCAAGAAGACCACCCCGGCCAAGGCGGGCACCCGGCAGACGGCCGCCGCCAAGAAGACCACGCCGTCGGCGAAGCTGCCCCGCGCCACGAAGCGGACCCGCCCCGCGGGCGAGTGACCACGGCAGACACATCGACCACGGCGACCCCGGTCATCGTCCTGTCGGACGGGACCGGGGTCGCCAGCATAAGCTTGCCGTCATGGCCAACGCCGCGCCGATCTTCGTCTTCGACGTCCGCTACGTGATCGAACTGATCCTGTTCGTGTTCGCGCTGGTCGTGCAGGGGGTCGCACTCGTGCACGCCGTCACCCAGCGCTCCGACGCCTTCCCCGCCATCGGCACCCTGCCGAAGGGTGGGTGGATCGCGATCCTGGCGGTCACCACCCTGCTGACCCTGCTGACCCGCAGCACGCTGAGCATCTTCGGGCTGATCGGTGTCGCCGCCGCCCTCATCTACCTGCTCGACGTGCGCGTCGGCCTGCGTGAACTGGGCGACGGTAGAGGATCCTGGTGAGGGCCTTCCGCTGGCCACCTCCACCGGACGGCGGACCTCGCACCTGCGGGCCGGGGCCGGGCGCACCGCGCACCGGCCGCCCGCCGCTGCCCGACCCGGACACCGAGCTGGTCGACACCCCGCACGGCGTACGCCTGGAGCGGCTGGTCACCGGCGTCGGTGACCCGGTCACCGTGTTCGCGCACGGGTTCGGCAACGGCATCGCCACCACCCGCCCGTTCGGCAGTGGAGTCACCGGGCGCAAGGTCTTCTTCCAGTTCCGTGGCCACGGCCGCTCGGACGCGCCGGACGGTCCGTGGAGTTACCTCGACCTCGCCCGGGACCTGCGCGCCGTCGCCGATCTCAGCGGTGCCACCCGCGCCTTCGGGGTCAGCCTCGGCGCGGGCGCACTGTGTCGCCTGCTCGTGGAGAGCCCGGACCGCTTCGACCGGCTGGTCTTCTTCCTGCCCGCCGCACTGGACCGGCCCCGGGGACCGCTGGCCCACGCCCGGCTGACCGAGCTGCTCGCGGCGGTGGCGGACGGGGACGCCTCGGCGGTGGCCGAGGTGGTCTCGGTCGAGATGCCGCCGGCCGTACGCAACACTCCGGCCGGCTGGGCGTACCTGCGGCAGCGGCTCGATCACCTGCTCCGCGACGGACTCGCCGACGGACTGGCCGACCTGCCGGGGCAGGTGCCGCTGCCGGACGCCCGGGCGTTGGCGGCGGTGACCGCACCGGCCCTGGTGATCGCCGCCGAGGGCGACGACCTGCACCCGGTGGAGGTGGCCGAGGAGCTGGCCGCCGTGCTGCCGGGCGCCATCCTGCACCGGTACGAACGCCCCGGCGTGCTGTGGACGGAACGCGCCGATCTCCGCGCACGGATCTCCGAGTTCCTGAACGGGTAGCCTGCGCTGTCATGGGCGTCACACACCATGGCCGCACCCACCGCCTCGACCTGGCCGACCCGACCCTGCGCGAGTGGCAGTGCACCGTCCTGCACAGCGACCCCGAGCAGGGCATCGTGGTGGACCGTTCGGCCTTCTACCCGGGCGGTGGCGGCCAGCCGCCGGACCACGGCGTCCTGCTGTGGCAGGGGGTGCAGACCCGGATCGTGGGCACCCGCAAGGGCGACGATCTCTGGCTGATCCCCGCTGAGGGTGACCCGTTGCCGCCGGTCGGCGGCACGGTCACCGGCGCGGTGGAGGACGAGCGGCGCAGTCGGTTGATGCGTACCCACTCGGGGTTGCACGTGCTCTGCGGGGTGGTCTTCCGCGACTTCGGTGCGTTGGTCACCGGCGGCAACATGGAACCCGGCGAGGCCCGGATGGACTTCAACCTGCCCGAGGTGCCGCCGGACTTCAAGGCCCGCATCGAGGAGCTGGTCAACGCCGAGGTGGCGGCCGACCGTTCGGTGGCGACCCGGGTGCTGCCGCGTGCCGAGGCGTTGGCGTTGCCGGACATCATCCGCACCCAGTCGAACCTGATCCCGCCGGACGAGGCCGAGGTGCGCATCGTCGACATCGTCGGCTTGGACGTGCAGGCCGACGGGGGCACCCACGTCGCCTCGACGGCGCAGATCGGCCAGGTCCGAGTGGTGAAGGTCGAGAGCAAGGGCCGGGCCAACCGCCGGGTACGCATCCGCCTGTCCGACTAGCGCCTGCCGCCCGGCCTCGGCATCCTTTACCCGATCGACATGACAGATTACAAGATCATCTCATCTTCGGTGGCGATTTCTGCTGTACGGTCTGTGGGTGAGAACCGAGCGTCACTGGTGGAACGGCGACCGCACCGTGCGAGGCCGTCGCGACGTGTACATCCGCACCGACGGCGAGTCGTGGGAGGTCGAGGCCCGGGCCGGCGGCGGCGCCGGCGGGTCGAAGATCATCCCGTGTCCTGGTCTGCGGTCGGCGGAGATCCTGGCCGGAGCATGGATGGACGGCCAGCGCAAGTGGCAGGACGTCGCCACCTGAGCGGATCGTGCTCCCACACGTCGGCGGGCGGCAGGGGGTAGACTGACCTTGCGGCCCTGTCCTGGCGGGCCGGCTCGATGTTCCCAGGCCACGCGCCGCGACCGGTAAGCGGTCAGCGCCGGGCGGGATCTCTCTTCGACGTTCGGAGCATTCATGGCGGCACGCCGCCCACAGCAGCAGAACACCTCCTCGACCACTTCCACCTTCGCCGACCTCGGCGTGCCCGAGGCGCTCACCAGCGTCCTCGCCGCGGCCGGGGTGGACCGGCCGTTCCCGATCCAGGCGGCGACGCTGCCCGACGCGATCGCCGGACGCGACGTGCTCGGCCGTGGCCGCACCGGTTCGGGCAAGACGTACGCCTTCGTGCTTGCGGTGCTGACCCGCCTGGCGGCCACCCCCGCGCCCCGACGGGCCGGGCGTCCCCGGGCGCTGATCCTCGCGCCCACCCGTGAGCTGGCCTCCCAGATCGACGCCGTGATGGCACCGCTGGCGCAGGCACTGTCGCTGCGCACGATGACCGTTTTCGGCGGTGTCGCCGCCAACCCGCAGATCAAGGGCCTTCGTGCCGGGGTCGACGTGGTGGTGGCCTGTCCGGGCCGCCTCGCCGACCACGTCGACGCGGGGCACGCGCACCTGGACGCGGTCGAGATCACCGTGCTCGACGAGGCCGACCACATGGCCGACCTGGGCTTCCTGCCCACCGTACGGCGGTTGATGGACCAGACCCCGCGCGGCGGTCAGCGTCTGCTCTTCTCCGCCACCCTGGACGCCGGTGTCGACGTGCTCGTCCGCCGGTTCCTCACCGACCCGGTCACGCACAGTGTCGACTCGGCGCGGTCCCCGGTCACCGCGATGACGCACCACGTGTTGCACGTGCTCGCCGACGAGCGGTTCGCCGTGCTGGTCGACCTGGTCGCCACGCCGGGCCGCAGCGTGGTGTTCACCCGCACCAAGCGGGGGGCCAAGACGCTCACCCGTCGCCTGGTCGCCGCCGGGGTGAAGTCCGTGGAACTGCACGGCAACCTGGCCCAGGGGGCGCGGGCCCGCAACCTCCAGGCGTTCTCCGACGGCGAGGTGCAGACACTCGTCGCCACCGACATCGCCGCCCGGGGCATCCACATCGACGACGTGGCCCTGGTGGTGCACGCCGACCCGCCCGCCGAGCACAAGGCGTACCTGCACCGGTCGGGTCGTACCGCCCGGGCGGGGGCGGCCGGCACGGTCGTCACTCTGATGACCGACCAGCAGGCGTCCGAGGTGCGGGAACTGACCCGCAAGGCGGGCATCCGGGCGACCACCACCCGGCTGCGTCCAGGTGACGCGTTGCTGCGCGAGATCGCCCCGGGGGAGCGGACGCTGGTCGCCCAGCCGGTGGAGTCCGCCGAGCCGGTACGCGAGCCACGGTCGAACCGGGGCGGCCGTCGCGGTGGCACGTCGGCACCGGCCAAGAGCGGTGCGGCCCGATCCCAGACGGCACAGCCCGGCACCGGCCGGTCCCACGGCGGCCAGGCGGGTGCCGGGCGGTCACGTGGTGCGCAGAGCAGCCCGGGCCGCTCCCCGGAGACCCAGACCGGTGCGGGCCGGGCCCAGGGGACGCAGGCCGGTTCCGGTCGCTCCCAGGGCGGACGGTCGCAGTCGGCCCGAGCCGGTGCGGTCCCTGCCGGCGGGGCGCGCTCCGGAGCGGCGGCCTTCTCCGCCCGTGCCCGGCCCGGCGGACGCCGCCGGCAGGGCTGACGGCAGCACGGTGTCGACGGCGGCGGGACTGACGGCGGCGGGCTGACGCCGCCCCCGTGCGGTCCGGCTCGTCGTCGAGAGCCGGCGGGATGTCGTCGCCAAAGCTGACGTCGGTTGTCAGGTATTGCTGGCAACGTGACCGTCATGACGACATCGTTGACGGGGAAGGTGGCGCTGGTCGCCGGGGCCACCCGGGGCGCCGGCCGGCAGATCGCGGTGCAACTCGGCGCGGCCGGTGCCACCGTGTACGCCACCGGCCGCAGCAGCCGGGCGGCACGTTCCGAGCTGAACCGGCCGGAGACCATCGAGGAGACCGCCGAGCTGGTGACCGCCGCCGGAGGCGCCGGGATCGCGGTCCGGACCGACCATCTGGTGCCGGACGAGGTGCGGGCCCTGGTCGAGCGGATCGACGCCGAGCAGGGCCGCCTCGACGTGCTGGTGAACGACGTGTGGGGTGCCGACCCGCTGATCACCTGGGAGAAGCCGGTCTGGGAGCAGCCCCTCGACGCCGGTTTCCGGACGCTGCGGCTGGCGGTCGAGACCCACGTGATCACCAGCCACTTCGCGCTGCCGCTGCTGATCCGCCGTCCGGGTGGACTGGTCGTGGAGATCGGCGACGGCACGAAGGCGTACAACGACGAGAACTACCGGTTGTCGGTCTTCTACGACCTGGCCAAGACCTCGGTCAACCGGCTCGCCTTCATCTGGGCGCACGAGCTGAAGGAGCACGGCGGCACGGCCGTCGCGCTCAGCCCGGGATGGCTGCGGTCCGAGGCGATGCTGGAGCACTTCGGCGTCACCGAGGAGACCTGGCGCGACGGCGCCGCGACCGACCCGCACTTCCTCATCTCCGAGACGCCGGCCTTCGTCGGCCGGGCGGTCGCCGCACTCGCCACCGACTCCGACCGGCACCGCTGGAACGGCCGGTCCGTCTCCGCCGGGGAACTGTCCCGGGTGTACGGCTTCACCGACGTCGACGGCAGCCAGCCGGACGCCTTCCGCTACATCAGCGAGGTGGTCGACGCCGGTCGCCCCGCCGACGTCACCGGCTACCGCTGACCCCTCGCCCGCCGACCGGCGGTGCACCCGGTCGGCGGCTACGGTCGGCTGTCCCCGGCGGATCCGGGGCGGGAGTCCTCGCCGGTCGGCGGCGCAGGATCGGTGGCGTAGAGCGCGACCGTCCGGGCCGCCGCCTCGGCCAGCCGGGCGCGCAGCTCGGGCGGGTCGCAGACCTCCACCTCCGGCCCGAGCCCGAGCAGTTGGGCGTACGCCACGTCGACGGACTCGACGGGCAGCCGGATCGTCGACCAGCCCTGGTCGTCGGGTCCGTCGGCGGCGGCGACCGCCTCGTCGTACCCGAACGGGGCGTCGACCAGGTGCCGGAGCACGCGCAGGCCGACCGGGCTCAGCCGGAGCGTCACCTCGGCCCGCAGCATGCTCCGCAGGAACGACGCGGCCTGCCGCTGCCAGTGCGCCGCCAGGTCGAAGTCCGGTTCCCGGTCGAAGGTCTCCCCGTGTGGCTCGACGGCGGTGACCCGGTCCACCCGGTAGGTGCGGACGTCCTCGCCGACCCGGGCGACGAGATACCAGGTCCCGCTCTTGAGCACGAGACCGTACGGGCGGACCCGGCGGGTCACCTCGTGCTCCCCGCGCCGGTAGCGCAGCGTCACCACCCGGTCCCGCCATACCGCGCCCGCCAGCTCGGTCAGCCACTCCGGCGGGGCGGTCCGGTGGTGGTACCAGCCCGGCACGTCCAGGTGGAACCGCTGCCCGGTGCGGGCCGGGGCGTCGCGCAGACTCGGCGGCAGCGCGGCGAGCACCTTGAGTTCGGCGGCGGCCACCGCGTCGGCGAGTCCCATCTCCCCGGCCGGGCCGGGCAGCCCGGCCAGGAAGAGGGCCTCCGCCTCGTCCCGGGTCATCCCGGTCAACCGGGTCCGGTAGCCGCCGAGCAGCCGGTAACCGCCCGTCGGCCCCCGGTCGGCGTAGACCGGCACCCCGGCGGCGGAGAGCGCCACCACGTCCCGGTAGACGGTGCGTTCGGAGACCTCCAACTCGCGGGCCAGCTCCGCCGCCGTCATCACCTCCCGGGACTGCAACAACAGCAGCAACGAGATCAGTCGGGCGGCGCGCACCGGTCACCGCCCGCCGGGAGTGAGCAGGCCCCGGTCGTACGCGGTGGCCACCGCCGCCGCCCGGTCGTTGACGCCGAGCTTGGCGTAGACGTGCAGCAGGTGCGTCTTGACGGTGGCCTCGCTGATGAACAGGCGGGCCGCGGCCTCGCGGTTCGACGAACCTCGGGCGACCAGCGTGAGCACTTCGAGTTCCCGCTGACTCAACGGCTCCTCGGCGGGCGTCCGCGGCGTCCGCAGCCGCCCCATCAACCGTCCGGCGACGCTGGGGGAGAGCACCGACTCGCCCCGGGCGGCGGCGCGTACCGCCCGGACCAACTCCTCGCGGGGCGCGTCCTTGAGCAGGTAGCCGGTGGCGCCCGCCTCGATCGCCGGCAACACGTCCGCGTCGGTGTCGTAGGTGGTCAGCACCAGCACCTTCGCCGGGCTGCCGGAGGCGGCCAGCCGCCCGATCGCGGTCACCCCGTCCATGCCCGGCATCCGCAGGTCCATCAGCACCACGTCCGGTCGCAACGCCTCGGCCAGTGCCAGCGCCTCAGCACCGTCGGCCGCCTCGCCGAGCACCTCGAACCCGGGGTCGCCGGTGAACATGCCGCGCAGCCCGTCCCGGACCACCGGATGGTCGTCGACGATGAGCAGGCGTACCGGGGCGGTCATGCGGCGGCTCCGGGCAGGGCGGGTACGGACGCCGAGACGGCGGTGCCGGTACCCGGTTCGGACTCGACGGCCAGCCGACCACCGACCCGGGTCACCCGCTGGCGCATCGCGGTCAGACCGTAGCCGCCGTCCCGGTCCGGTGCGACGCCACCGTCGACGTCGAACCCCGACCCGTCGTCGCGGACGTCCAACGTCACCACATCCGACATGTACGACAGAGTCAGTCCGACCCGGGACGCGGCGGCGTGCCGGGCCACGTTGGCCAGGGCCTCCTGGGCGGCCCGCAGCAGCGTCACCTCGATCTCCGGGTGCAGCGGTCGGGGCGTGCCGGTGGTGCTGACGCTGGCCGCCACCCCGTGCCGGGACGACCAGCGCCCGCCCAGTTCGGCGAGCGCGTCGGGCAGCCGGGCGGTCTCCAGCGGCTCCGGGCGCACGGCCCGGACCGAGCGGCGGGCCTCGGTGAGGCTCTCCCGCGCCAGGTCCAGCGCGTTGTCCACGTGCCGCCGCCAGTCGGCCGAACGGTCCCGGGACTGCTCGGCCGCCTCCAACTGGGTGATGATGCCGGTCAGCCCCTGGGCCAGGGTGTCGTGGATCTCCCGGGCCATCCGCTGGCGCTCGTCGCGCACACCGGCCTCCCGGGCCTGCGTGATGAGCTGTGCGTGCAACCCCTCGTTCTCCCGTACGGTCTCGGCGAGCCGTTCGTTGGCCGAGGTCAGCTCCGCCACCAGCCGCTTGCGCTTCTCACCCTCCCGGTCGGCGACGAAGGCGAACCAGCTCACGCCCCCGGCGACCACCAGGTTGAACAGCACCATCACCAGCCAGACCAGCCAGTGTGCGGAGACCGACGGCAGCCCGCCGCTCTGCGAGGTGCCGAGCAACACGGCGGTGACGACCACTCCGGCCATCGGCCACCGGCCCGGCAGGAAGAACGCGTAGACGAAGCCGATCCAGGCGAAGAAGCCGTACCACGGGCTGGCGATCACCAGCGTGGCGGCGAACCCCAGCAGCCCCACGTAGAAGAACGCCATCGGACCCCGCCGGTCGTGCCAGTCCGGATGCAGGGTGACGAACCAGGCGACCCAGCAGGCGGCGGCTGCGACGACGGGCAGGATGACCGTCAGCGGGAGACTGCGCGGGGTCGGCGCGAGAGCGGCCAACAGAGTGCCCACGGCCAGCCCGCCGAAGGGCAGCACCCGGTAGAGCCGCTCCTGCCAGATCTGTGGCCGGTCGCCGGTCTCGCCGCTGCTGGTCATCCGGCCCCCGTTCACTGCCAGCGGAACAGTCTCGCCGCGACGGTGCCGGCCGTCAGGGCGATCGCCGCCATTATCCCCAGGTGCAGCGGGTCCGGTGCGGTGCCGGTCCAGGCGTCCAACAGCGCCTGCACCCCGGGCGGGAGATACGCACCGAGGTCGGCCAGCACGTCGGGCAGCAGGAACCGGGGCAGGTAGACCCCGCCGAAGAACATCACCACCATGAACAGCGGTACCGACATCGCCTGCGCCGACCGGCCGGAGCCGGCCACCGCCGCGATCACCAGACCCAGCGCCAGCAACGCCGCCGTACCCAGGACCAGGGCGGCGGCGAACCCCCAGGGACGCTGCGGCAACGGCGAGCCGAACGCGAACCGGGCGACCAGGGCGAGCAGCACCGCGCTGGTCAGGATCCCGGTGAGCGCCAGGACGAGCTGGGCGACCAGCAGCGCCACCGGGCTCGCCGGAGTGGTCGCCAGCCGTCGCAGGATGCCGCGCTCGCGGTAGGTGGCCAGCACCGACGGGAGTACGTTCACCCCGACCATCGCCACCGAGGCGACCAGCAGCGACGGGGTGAAGTACGTGAGGAAGGACCGCCCACCGAAGTTCGGGTCCGGTACGCGGAACGACGGGACCAGCCCGAGCACCAGCAGGATCCCGGTGGGCAGCAGGATGGTGAGCAGCAGCGTCGGGAGGTCCCGCAGATAGAGCTTGGTCTCGGTCTTGAGGATCTGTCCGAAGGCGTGCATCGTCGTCCCTTCAGTCGGTGAGCCGGTGCCCGGTCAGCTCAACGAACGCGTCGTCGAGGCTCGCCTGCTCCACCCGCAGGTCGGCGGCGGTGATCCGGTGCCGGGCGAGTATCGAGGTGACCGCGTGCAGCAGCTCGCCGGTGCCGGTGACCACCACCTGCGTCCCGGTCCGCGTCACTGCGCTGACCTGCGGCAGGTCGGTGAGTAGTCGGTCGTCGAGCGGTGCCGAGGGCCGGAACCGCACCCGTCGTTCCGGTGCCACCGCCGCGACCAGCCCGGCGGGCGTGTCCAGCGCCGCCACCCGCCCCCGGTCGATCACCGCCACCCGGTCGCAGAGCCGTTCGGCCTCCGCCATGAAGTGGGTGACCAGCACGATCGTCACGCCCCGGTCGCGTACCCGCTCGATCAGGTCCCAGGTGTCCCGCCGGGCCTGCGGGTCCAGACCGGTCGTCAGCTCGTCCAGGATGGCGATCCGGGGCCTGCCGACCAGCGCCAACGCGATGGAGAGCCGCTGCTTCTGCCCGCCGGAGAGCTTCGCGTACGGCGTGTGCCGCTTCTCGCCGAGGCCGAGTTCGTCGATCAGCCGCGCCGGGTCGTCCGGCTCGCGGTAGAACGACGCGTACAGCTCCAGCGCCTCCGCGACCCGCAGCCGGTCCGGCAGTTGGCTCTCCTGGAGTTGCACCCCGACTTGCTGGCGTAGCCGGGCACCGTCCCGGCGGGGGTCGAGCCCGAGGACCGACACCCCGCCCCCGTCAGGGACACGCAGCCCGGCGACGCACTCCACCGTGGTGCTCTTGCCGGCACCGTTCGGCCCGAGCACGCCGAAGATCTCCCCGTCCGCCACGGTGAACGACACGTCCGCCACCGCCACCGTCTCGCCGTACCGCTTGTGCAGACTGGTCACCTCGATGACCGACATGCCGCCTCCCCGCCGCCGTGTTCGCGTACCCCTCAAGCGTCGCGGCGGCGGCCCGGCAGCGGATCGACCAACGGGCGACGCCCGGCGGCGGCCCCGGTTGATCCCGGCGATCCGTCAACCGGTGGATGTGGCGGCGGTGACTAGGCTCTGCGGCGTGAACGCATCCGCGATCCCCGGTGCCGCCGTGGGCAGCGCCCGCCGGTTCGTCGGCGGTGCCGCGCTGCTGCTGCGCGGGCTCGCCCTGTACGTCCGCAGCCCCGGCCTGATGCTGCTCGGCATCGTGCCCGCGCTGATCTCCGGGACGATCTTCCTCGCCGCGTACGCCGCCCTGGTGTACTTCGTCGGCGACCTGGCCCGCTTCGTGACCCCGTTCGCCGACGACTGGGCGACGACGGCCCGCAACGCGGTCCGGGTGATCGCCGGCCTGGCGATCCTCGGCCTCGGCGGCCTGCTCACGGTGCTCACCTTCACGGCGGTCACGCTGGTCATCGGTGACCCGTTCTACGAGAAGATCTCCGAGCGGGTGGAGCAGCGGTACGGCGGCACCCCGGACGCGGTCGACGTGCCGTTCTGGCCGTCGCTGCGGCGCAGCATCGCCGACTCGCTCCGCCTGGTGGCGCTGGCCGTCCTGGTGGGCGTCCCGCTGTTCGCGGCCGGGTTCATCCCGCTGCTCGGCCAGACCGTCGTCCCGGTGATCGGCGCGGCGGTCGGCGGCTGGCTGCTCGCCGTCGAGCTGGTGGGGGCACCCTTCTACCGCCGGGGCAAGGGCCTGCGGGACCGGCGGGCCGTGTTGAAGGCGGACCGACCCACCGCGCTCGGCTTCGGTGTGGCCGTCTTCGTCTGCTTCCTGATCCCGCTCGGTGCCGTCCTCCTGATGCCGGCGGCGGTGGCCGGTGCCGCCCTGCTGGCCCGCCGCACGCTCGGCCAACCCATCACCGAGGCGTGAGCATGGACGTCACGCTGGTCGAGGGGGACATCACCGCCGAGCGGGTCCACGCGACCGGCTGACGCCTTGTAGGGCGGGGCAGACGTGCCGCCCCGCCCCTTCTCAACGCCGTGCGGACGCTGCGGACCCGCTCAGCGGGCGATCAGTGCGAAGACGCCCCAGCCCAGGTATTCACGCTGGTAGCGCGTATAGCGGACAGGCTCGGTGGTGAGTTCCGCCCGTACCGTGTCGGCCAGTTCGTCGTCGGGGTTCGCGTCGAGCCAGCGGCGCAGGTTCAACCACTGTGCCGCCTGGTAGCGGTCCCAACTGTCCTGATCGGCCAGCAGCATCTCCACGACGTCGTACCCGAGGTCGCCGAACTGCTCGACCAACTCCGGCAGCAGCCGGAAGTCGTCCACTCTCTGCGCGAGACATGCTTCGGCGGTCTGCTGGTCCGGCACCTCCCGACGCCAGTACGGCTCGCCGACGAGCATCAGACCGCCGGGGCGGAGACTGCCGCTCAGGAGTTCGACGGTGCCGGACACGCCACCACCGATCCAGGTGGCGCCGACGCAGGCGACGAGATCGACCGGCTCGTCCGCCACGTAACCGGAGGCGTCGTCGTGCACGAAGGTGACCCGGTTGGCGACGCCGAGTTCCGCCGCGCGGGCGCGGGCCTGCTCGGTGAAGACCGTGCTGATGTCCACCCCGGTCCCGGTGACCTGATGGTCCCGGGCCCAGGTGCACAGCATCTCGCCCGAGCCGCTGGCCAGGTCGAGCACACGGGTGTCAGGGGCCAGACGCAGCGCCTGGCCCAGGGCGGCGAGCTTGCCGGGGGTGAACGGGTTGTGAATGCGGTGGTTACTCTCGCGAATGGTGAAGATGCGTGGCAGATCCACGGGAGATGCTCCTTTGCGGTGATGCGGTCATGGCGTGCGCGAAAGGCGGTCGACCGGAGCCGGTCGCCGCTGCTCGGACCGTCATCAATGCACCTCGCTCAGCACGTCCTCTTGAGTCCGGCCAGCGTAGGCACGCTGTCCCCGACACTTCCACCGATTTGCGCCGAGCTGCTCGCCTTCTCGACGATGAAGCGCCCGCCACGATCGGGCGGGCGCTTCGTCGTAGGTCTGGGTCAGGCTCGCTCGGCGAGCTGGGCGATGAACGTCCGCCACGCCGTCGGTCCGAAGGCCAGGGTGCGGCCGGTGGGGTCCTTGCAAATCTCCCCACCCCACCCGTCAGCCCTGCCAGCCGGCAGCCTCCAGGGCCGCGCGGAGCTGGGTTGCCACCTCGGCCGGGCGGTGTCGGACGTCGAAGGCGGTGAAGCGGAGGATACGGTCGCCCTCGATCCAGATCTTGTTCTGTCGGCGTAGGTCAGCGGCCCAGTGCCGGACGTCCATGTGGTGCCCGCCGTCGATCTCCACATGCAGCCGCCAGCGCGGCCAGTAGGCGTCCAGGTAACGCACCCGCCCGTCGGTGTCCCGACGCCGATGTTGTCCCTGCGGCGGTGGCAGCCCATGGCGACGGCACAGCCGGGTCAGGTCGATCTCGGAGAGCGCCTCCGCGCCGCCCGCGATGTCGTGCAGCGTCTCCCGGATCAGCGCGCCCCGGCGGGCCTGGGGCATCCGGTCCAGCACTGCCCCGATCTCCGCCGGGGTCGTCCGCCGCTGGTGGCAGCCGGCCGCGAGGATCTGTTGCGCCTCGTCGTCGGTACGCACCCACTGCGCCGCGTCGACCAGGGACCGTGCCATCGACGTACGGTCGGGGCGGCCCCGCTGGCGGTCGGTGTCGGGGAGATGGCGGGCCCGGCGTACCCGGACCGCAGGCAGGCCGAGTGGTAGCCGGCGCAGCAGGTCGGCGCGCTGGCGATCGTGCGGGATCAGCACGTCGACGGTGTCGTAGCGATAGGTGCCGCGCAGCCCGCCCGCCGTCGCCGCCGCCAGCCCGGCGAGGAGCGCGCCCTCCCCGGCCGCGAGCACCGCCACCCACTGTGCCTGTGCCCGGGAGTACGCCCCGTCGGGCGGCTCGGCCCGCAGGATGCCCCGGCACACCCGGCTCCATCGCCCGGAGGCCAACAGGTGGCGTACCCGTGACGGGCTCAGCGTGGCGGTGGCCTGCGCCGAGGTGATGATCGCCGCCTGCTCGAACAGCAACCACTGCAACGGGTCGGCGTCATCTCGGGGTATCCGCACGAATCGATTGAATCGGGAGGTGGGTAGATTTGTTGTCGCTGGAACGACAGTAAATCTACCCACCTTCGTGTCGCCGCCGCCTTCCCGTGACTGGCAAGCCGAGGTACGGCAAGCTGCGCCGCTCGCACCGATCGCGCCCCTGGCCGACGGCTGCGGCGTCGTCAAGATCACGGCTGGCGTCGTCGTCGGGAACGCGTCCGGTGCCGCTCGCGCGGAGCGCGGCTGGTGACGTCCTCAAGGGTGGCGGTCGGCAACGCTGTCACGGATGGCACCGCGGAGGCGGCGGACCGTAGCCCCGTCAGCCCGTCAGCCCGTCAGCCCGTCAGCCCGTCAGCCCGTCAGCCCGTCAGCCCGTCAGCCCGCCGGGACGGCGGCGACGGCCTCGACCTCGACGAGCTGGTCGGCGTAGCCGAGCACGGCCACGCCGAGCAGCGTGCTCGGTGCGTCGTGGTCGCCGAAGGCGTCGCGTACCACGTCCCACGTCGCGATCAGGTCGGCCTGCTCGGACGAGGCCACGTAGACGGTGCTCTTGACCACGTCGGTGAGCGTGGCGCCGGCGGCGCGCAGCGCGGTCTCCAGGTTGGCCATGACCTGTCGGGCCTGGGCCGCATAGTCACCGGGGGCGACCGTGTTCCCGTCGGCGTCCAGCGGGCAGGCGCCTGCGGTGTAGATCAGGCGGGTGGAGGGTTCCACGGTGGCCAGATAGGCGTACGGGGCGGCGGTGGTGAGGGCAGGCACGGGCAGCAATCGGATGGAGCTGGACATGCGCGGCAGGCTAACCAGTCCGGCGAGCCGGTCACCACCTGGTTTCCGTGTAAGGAAGGGACCCTTTCTCTACACGAGGCGTTAGTAAGGTGCCCTTCCTTACACCCGCACCCGCACCCCTCAGGCGGACTCGCGGACGATCAGCTCGGTGGGGAGGATCAGCGCCGGTTCGACGTCCTCCCCGGCGGCCAGACGCAGCAGCAGGCGGGTGCCCTGCCGACCCAGCTCGACTATCGGCTGGCGCACGGTGGTCAGCGGCGGATCGGTGTAGGCGGCGGTCTCGATGTCGTCGAAACCGATCACCGCCACGTCGTCCGGCACCCGCCGTCCGGTCTCGCGGAGCGTACGCATGGCGGCGTGCGCCATCAGGTCCGACGCGGCGAAGACGGCGTCCAGGTCGGGGTGGGCGGCGAGCAGTTCCCGCATGGCGGCCGCCCCGGATTCGCGGGTGAAGTCACCGACGGCCACCATCTCCGGCAGCCCGGCGGCGGCCACCGTCTCCCGGTAGCCGGTCAACCGCTCGATCCCGGCGACCATGTCCTGCGGACCGGCGATGGTGGCGATCCGGCGGCGGCCCCCATCGATCAGGTGCCGGACCGCGCGGGTCACCCCGGCCACCTGGTCGACGTCGACGTACGGGATGTCCGCCCCGTCGAGGGGACGGCCGCTGCACACCACCGGGATGCCGAGCGCGGCCAGCTTGGCGGGGAGCGGGTCGGCGCCGTGCAGCGAGGCGAACAGCACTCCGTCGACGTGCCGGCCGGTGGTGTACCGCTCCACCCGCTCGTGACCGGCCGGTGAGCCGGCCAGCATCAGCACGAGCTGTTTGTCGGCGGCCTCCAACTCCTGCGCGGCGCCCCGGATGATGCCCGGGAACACCTGGTCGTCGGAGAAGACCCGGGTGGCCTCCTCCGGCATGACCAGGGCGATCGAGTCGGTGCGTTGGGTGACGAGGGTGCGGGCGGCCAGGTTCGGCACGTACCCCAACTCGGCCACCGCCTGGCGGACCGCCTCCTGGATCGGCTCGGCGACCGTGGTCGAGCCGTTGACCACCCGGGAGACGGTGGCCCGGGACACCCCGGCCCGTCGCGCCACCGCTTCCAGAGTGGGCCGCTGCGCCCCCGTCATAGGAGAAACCACCATCTCGTCACAGCCCGTTCCGGGAGATCACCTCCTGGTACCACCGGGCACTCGACTTCGGTGTACGCCGCTGGGTGAGGTAGTCGACGTGCACGATGCCGAACCGCTTCCGGTACCCCTCGGCCCACTCGAAGTTGTCCAGCAATGACCATACGAGATAGCCCCGCAGGTCGACGCCCCGGGCGATGGCCTCGTGCGCGGCGCGCAGGTGGCCGTCGAGGTAGGCGATCCGGTCCGAGTCCTGGAGCGGGCTGGACGGGTCGGCGGTCTTGTCCGGAAAAGCCGCACCGTTCTCGGTGATCAGCAACGGCACGCCGGGGTAGTCGGCGGCGATCCGCTCCAGCAGCCGGGTCAACCCGGCCGGCTCGATCATCCATCCCATGTCGGTCAGCGGACCGACCGCCGGCAGGAACTCCACCGCGCCCTCGGTGCCCGGGTACGCGCCACCGCCCCCGCCGCCGTCCGGACGGCCCGCGACGTACGTGGGGGAGTAGTAGTTGATGCCGAGCAGGTCGATCGGTGCCGCGATGATCTTCTCGTCGCCGTCCCGGACGAAGGTCGGCTCGACCAGCCGCGCCACGTGCTCGCGGACGTCGTCCGGGTACCCGCCGACCAGCAGTGGATCGAGGAAGATCCGGTTGTGCAGGCCGTCGACCAGGCGGGCGGCGGCGGCATCGGCCGCGCTGTCCGCGTCGGCGGGCTGCACGTCGGCGGGGTTGAGCGTGATGCCGACCCGGGCCGCACCGCGGCTGCGCAGGGCCTGGGTGGCCAGGCCGTGCGCGAGCAGCAGATGGTGTACGGCCGTGAAGGCCGCCCCCGCGTCCTGCACGCCGGGCGCGTGCACCCCGTTGCCGTACCCGAGGTACGCGGAGCACCACGGCTCGTTGAGCGTCGTCCAGGTGTCGATCCGGTCGCCGAGCCGGGTGTGCACGGCACTGGCGTAGGTGGCGAAGTGCTCGGCGGTGTCCCGGTCGGTCCAGCCGCCCCGGTCCTGCAACGTCTGCGGCAGGTCCCAGTGGTAGAGGGTGACGATCGGGTCGATGCCCCGCCCCAGCAGCGCGTCCGTCAACCGGTCGTAGAAGTCCAGGCCGCGCGGGTTTACCGGCCCGCTGCCGTCGGGCTGGATGCGGGGCCAGGACACCGAGAAGCGGTACGCCTGGAGGCCCAGCTCCGCCATCATCGCCACGTCGTCGGCGTACCGGTGGTAGTGGTCGCAGGCGACGTCGCCGGTGTGCCCGGCGTGGACCTTGCCCGGCGTACGGCTGAAGGTGTCCCAGATCGAGTCACCGCGCCCGTCGTCGCGGGCCGCCCCCTCGATCTGGTACGCCGCCGTGGCCGCACCCCACAGGAAGTTCTCCGGGAAACTCAACTCGCTCATGCCGGCACTCCGCTTCGCTGCGTGTCTGCCTGAGCCACCCGGGTGTTGATGGCTCGCTCGCTGACGCTCGCTCACGCCTTCACCGCACCTTCCATGATCCCGCCGATGATCTGGCGGCCGAACAGGACGAACACCAGCAGCAACGGCAGCGTGGCGATGGCCGTACCGGTGAACACCTGGGACATGTCCTGGTAGTAGCCGTCGGACAGGGCACGCAGCGACAACTGCACGGTGGGATTCTCCGGATCGTTGAGCACCGCGTACGGCCAGAGGAAATCGTTCCACGTGGTCATGAAGGTGAGCAGGCCGAGCACGGCGGCGGCCGGCCGCAGTGCCGGTACCACCACGTTCCAGTAGATCCGGGCGGTGCCGCATCCGTCCACCCGGGCCGCCTCGATCAGCTCGGTGCTGACCGCCTGACCGGCGTACTGCCGCATCATGAACACGCCGAAGCCGGTGACCAGGGCGGGCAGGATCACGGCGGGCAGCCGGTCGTTCAGGTTCAGCTTCGTCATCAGGATGTACAGCGGGATGACGCCGAGCTGGGTGGGCACCATCATGGTGGCGATGATCACCATCAGCATCGCGTTGCGGCCCCGGAACCGCAGCTTGGCGAAGGCGAACCCGGCCAGGCTGCAGAAGAACACCACCGAGACGGTGACCGTGGTCGCCACGATCGCGGAGTTGATCAGACCGGTCAGGAAGTAGGCGTCGGTGTTGTCGAACAACCGGGCGATGTTGGCGCCCAGGTTGCCGCCGGGCGTCATCGGTGGCGGCAACTGCCCCATCGCGTCGCTGCTGCGGCTGGCCACCACGAACATCCAGTAGATCGGGAAGAGCGACATCACGGTGGCGGCGATCAACGCGCAGTACGTGAGCGGGCTGGCCCGCCAGAGCCGGCTCATCGCGCCACCTCGCTTCGCTCGGCGTCGCGACGAAGCCTCAACGCGCTGAACCGATGGACTCGCTCGCTGCGCTCGCTCATCGCGCCACCTCGCTTCGCTCGGCGTCGCGACGAAGCCTCAACGCGCTGAACCGAAGGACTCGCTCGCTACGCTCGCTCATCGCGGGCCTCCCTTCCGCCCGCCGACGTTCGGGCGGGCACCGGCCCCGAGCCGGCGGATGATCAGTACGTTGATCGCCGCGACGATGGCGATCAGGGCGAAGAGGAGCCACGCCACCGCCGAGCCGTAGCCGAAGTTGTAGTAGGGCGCGAAGGCGTTCTCGAACATGTACATGGTCAGCGTCTGCGACTCGCGCATCGGGCCGCCCCGGATCGCGTTGGTGCCGGAGTGGAACAGCCGGGGCTCGGTGAAGAGTTGGAGCCCGCCGATGGTGGAGATGATGACGCAGAAGATGATCGTGGGCTTGAGCAGCGGCACGGTGACGGCCCAGAACTGCCGGGCCCGGTTCGCGCCGTCGATCGCCGCCGCCTCGTACAGGTCGCGGGGGATGGCCTGCATGGCGGCCAGGAAGATCAGCGCGTTGTAGCCGGTCCAGCGCCAGTCGACCATGGCGGAGATGGCCACCCAGGAGGCGAACCGGTCGGACTTCCACCCGATCGGATCGAGGCCCACCAGGTCGAGCATCCAGTTGACCATGCCGAACTCGCGACCGAACAGCACCCCGAAGACGATCGCCACGGCGGCCGTGGAGGTGACGTTGGGGACCAGCACCGCCATCCGCCAGCCGGTCCGGAAACGCAGGTGCCGGTTGAGCAGGTTGGCCAGCCAGAGCGCCAGGAGCAACTGCGGCACGGTGCTGATCACGAAGATGCCGAGCGTGTTCACCACCGAGTGCCAGAAGTCGCCGTCGACCAGCAACTGGGTGTAGTTGTCCGCGCCGATGAAGGTGGGATCGCTGCCGAGCAGGTCCCAGTCGTGCAGCGAGACCCAGAAGGTGTACGCCAGCGGCCACGCCCCGAAGATCGCGAAGATCACGAAGAACGGGGCGATGTAGAGGTAGGGCGAGTACTTCGCGTCGATCCGGCTCAGTCGGCCGGACCGGGGCGGGCGGGTGTTCCGCGGTGCCGGGGTGGCCGGCGGGTGCGCGTCGAGCTGCAACGCCATGACCCGTGACTCCTTTCCACGCCCCCGCCCCGCGCCGATCCGCCGGCCTCCGTCGCGTCGGGGTGGACGCGTCGGGTGCGGTGGATCGGCGACGGGGTGGGGACCGTCGGGCCGGCTACTTGGCGGCGGCCTTCTTGGCGTTGGCGATCGCGTCCTGCCACCCCTGCTCGGGGTTGCGCTGTCCCAGCTCGACGGTGCGGACGGCGTTCTCGACCTCGGTGCGTACGGCCTGGTTCTTCGGGCCCATGTAGACCGGCTTGAGGGTCTTGGCGCCCTCACCGAAGATCCGGCCGACCGGCGCGCCGGAGAAGTACGCGTTCGTGGCCTCGGTGATGGCCGGGTCCTCCAGCGCCTGCGGCGACGACGGCAGCGGACCCTTGAGCTTGAAGGCACCGATGTGGCCCTCGGCGCTGGTCAGGAACTTGACCAGCTTGATCGCCTCGTCCTGGTTCTTGCTCTGGCGCGGCACGGCCAGGTGCGAGCCGCCCCAGTTGCCGCCGTCACCGGGCACCCGGGCGATGTCCCACTTGCCGTTGGCCTCCGGACCGGCGTTGCCCTCGATCACCCCGGTCATCCAGGCGGGGCAGGCGATGGTGGCGAACTTGGACTGCTTGAAGGCGGAGACCCACTCGTCGGACCAGGAGCCGTACTTGCCGGAGAGGCCGGCGTTGATGATGGCCATGGTGGTGTCCCAGGCCTGCTTCACCGCCGGGTTGCTGTCCACCACCAGGTTGTCGCTGGTGTCGTAGTAGTGGTAGCCCTGCGCGTTGCCGGCGGTCTGGAGCACGATCGTGTTGAACGTGTTGGTCGCCGCGTCCAGGAACGCGGCGCCGGTGTTCGCCGCCTTGAACTTCTCACCGGTGGCGATGTACTCCTGCCAGGTCGGCCAGAGCTTGGAGACCTCTTCGCGATCGGTGGGCAGCCCGGCCTTGTCGAACAGGTCGGTGCGGTAGCACATGGCCATGCCGCCGACGTCGGTGCCGAGGCCGATCAGCTTCTGGCCGTCGGCGGTGAGCCCCTGGTTCCACTTCCACTCCAGGAAGTTGCCCTTGAGGTCGGCGGCGCCGTGGTCCAGCAGGTTGACGAAGTTGTCCGGGTTGGCCTTGTACTCGACCATCAGACCCTCTTCGATGGCGACCACGTCACCGGCGCCCTTGCCCGCCGCGAGCCACTGGGTCAGCTTCGGCGAGTACTCGTCGAGGTTGCCGCCGGTGCCCCGCTCGACGATCTTCACGCCGGGGTTGGCGTCCATGTACTGCTTGTACAGCTCCTCGTAGCCGAACTGTCCGAAGACGTCGACGGTGAGGGTTATCGTGCCGTCCTCGGCGTCGTCGCCGCCACCGCAGCCGCTGGTGACGAGCAACGCGCCGACGGCGGCCAGGGCGACCGCAGCGAGGCGGTGGCGCGGGAAGGTGCCCATGTCTGGTGACCCCTCTCAGGTCGGGGGTGGTGGTGGATAAGGCCCAGAGAGCGCTCTCACGAAGCTTGCGGTCCGCCGTCGATCGATGTCAAGAGAGCGCTCTCTCGACGAGGTCACAGAATGGCCACGGGCGGCTCTCCCGATCGGGAGGGCCGCCCGTGGCGTGCCGTACGGTGGGACTCAGGCGGCGCGGACCCCGTCCAGCAGGGCGCGGTCACCGGCCACGGTCAGGGTGTCGAAGCTGACCCGCCCCCAGAGCGCCAGCAGCAGGTCGCTCGCGGTGCCGTTGACGTGCACCCGGGCGTGGTGCTCGTCGTGGTCGAGGATGGTGCCGGTGTCGAGCAGGGCCACCCCCTCGCCACGCAGCCGCAGAAACCACTCCTGTGCGGCGTCGCTCGCGCTCAACCGGACCACACCGCGCCACTGCCCGGTCGCCGCCCGCCGGCCCGCCGGCAGCCAGGTGTCCAGCACCTCGCTCACCCCGTCGGCCGCGAGCTTGGCCTCGATCGGTTCACCGGCGGCGATGGCGAGCTGGGCGTCCCAGCGGTGCACCGCGGTCTCGTGGGCCATCCGACGCGGCCAGAAACCCGCCCTCTTCGGCTGGGGCGCCCAGTTCCACGCCGGAGCCTCCGGGTCGAGGGCGTCGAGGAGGGTCATCAGCTCGTCGTACGCCTGCTGCCACTGCGCCGCGGGGGTCACACCCGGCACCGGCTCGACCGGCTGTGCCCGGCGCTCCGGGGCCGCCGTCCCGCCCGAGCCCACGATCCCGTGCGCCCACCGGTAGACGCCGGCGAGATGCAGGGCCAGGTCGGCGACCGTCCAGCCGGGGCAGGAGAGCACGGGTGTCTCGGGCGGGGCTTCGGCCACCGCGGCGGCGAACGCCGGACCCTCCGTCCGAAGCGCGCCGATCCAGAAGTCCTTGCTGCCCTGCAATCTGCTCATCGCCATCCTCCCGGGGGTGACCCGGCCACCAATGGGTGCCGCGGCTACCCACCAGCCTAGGGTGAAAGGCGTGTTCGACGCCTACGCCCAGCCGACAGTCGCCACTGAACCCGCCAGCACCGGCGATCTGGCGCAATACACGACATTACGCTTGGGCGGCCCGGCTCGCCGGATCGTCACCGCCACCACCGCCGACGAGATCGTCGCCCGGGTACGCGCGGCACAGGACGAGATCCTCCTGCTCGCGGGCGGTAGCAACGTGGTGGTCAGCGACGCCGGCTTCCCCGGCACCGTGGTCCTCGTCCGCTCCCGGGGCCTGCGCGTGCTCGCCGAGGACGAGGCGAACGTCACCGTACGGGTCGAGGCCGGCGAGCCGTGGGACGACCTGGTCGCCGCGACCGTGGCCAACGGCTGGTCCGGGTTGGAGTGCCTGTCCGGCATCCCCGGCTCGACCGGAGCGACCCCGATCCAGAACGTCGGGGCGTACGGGCAGGAGGTCGCCGACACCATCGTCGGCGTGCAGGTGTACGACCGCGTCACCGGGGAGGTGTCGACGGTCCCCACGGTGGACTGTGGCTTCGCCTACCGGGCCAGCGTCTTCAAGTACAGCCAGCGGCTGGTGGTGCTCTCGGTCGACTTCCGGCTGGCCCGCTCGCCGCTGTCCGGCCCGGTGCGCTACGCGGAACTGGCCCGTACGCTCGGTGTCTCCGTCGGTGACCGGGTGCCGGCGAGCCAGGCGCGGGACACCGTGCTGCGGCTGCGCGCCGGCAAGGGCATGGTGCTGGACCCGGCCGACCCGGACACCCGCTCGGTCGGCTCGTTCTTCACCAACCCGGTGCTGGACACCGCCGGCTACGAGCTGCTGCGGCAACGGGCCGCCGACATCGGGGAGCCACCGGCCTGGCCGGGTGTCGGGGACCGGGTCAAGGTCAGCGCCGCCTGGCTGATCGACAAGGCGGGCTTCGGCAAGGGGCACCCCGGTCCCGAGGGTGTCGCCATCTCCAGCAAGCACACCCTGGCGCTGACCAACCAGTCCGGCACCGCCAGCACCGAAGCCCTGATCACGCTGGCCCGCGAGATCCGTGACACCGTCGAGGCGAGGTTCGCGGTGACCCTGCACCCCGAGCCGGTCCTCGTCAACTGCACCATCTGACGCCGCGCCGGCACCCACACCCGCCGCGCCGCGGTCGTGGGCGGGCTGGCTGAGATGTAAGGAAGGGACCCTTGCTATACACGAGGCGTTAGTAGGGGACCCCTCCTTACACGCGTCCCTGCGGGGCGACCGCGAGCCAGGGGATCGTCAGTTGGCCCTGACGCCACTCGCGGGGACGGCGCAGCACGGGCCAGCCCTGCGTGCGCACCGTGGACACCGCACGCAGCCAACGTTGGCGCGGGCCGAACGGGGCGTAGCCGGCGGCGGCCCGCCAGGCGTCGTCGAGGGCCCGGATCAGGGCGTGGATCGGCTCGCCCGGCACGTTGCGGTGGATCAACGCCTTGGGCAGCCGTTCGGCCAGCTCGGCCGGGCTCTCCAGAGTGGTCAGCCGGGCGGCCAGGGTCAGCGTACGTGGGCCGGTGACGTCGAGCAGGATCCAGCCGCCGAGTCGACCCGGCTCGTCACAGGTGCCCTCCACCAGCAGCCCGCCCGGAGCCAGCCCGGCGAGCATGGTGGTCCAGGCGGCGGCCACCTCGCTCTCGTCGTACTGCCGCAGGACGTTGAACGCGCGGACCACGGTGGGCCGGAGCCCGGCCAGCTCGAAGCCGCCCCGGGCGAAGGTGAGACCGGGTGGGTCGGCGGCCGGCTGGGCGGCGTCGACGCGTACCGGATCGATCTCCAGCCCGACCACCCGCACGTCGGCGCGGACCCGCGCGGCCAGCCGGGCGCGCAGCTCCACCGCCGTCACCGGTGTGGCGCCGTAGCCGAGGTCGACCACCAGCGGGTCCGGCGCGGCCCGCAGCGTGTCGGCGCAGTTCTCCACCATCCAGTTGTCCACCCGGCGCAGCCGGTTGGGATTGGTGGTGCCCCGGGTCACCACACCGAGCGGCCGGGACCTCAGTCTCGCCATCGCACGGACCCGGTGACACGGCTCATCCGGCCATTCTCGCCGCTGCCGTCGTCCCCGGACAGCGGCACCCTGGTGATGAGGTCGGTCACGCCGGGCCGCCTGGACGGCGTATTTCCGGCCGCCGATCGGGAAGATGACATCCGGCGTGGAGGTTGACGCAGGAGCGCCGGTGGCGCGCGTCGGCATCAACCGTGGCAAAGGGAGCGGACGTGGCGGAAATGCACACCGGTGTCGGACGTCAGCGAGGTGCCCTCCCGTGGCCCCGTCCCCGACGGATCGCGACGCTCTCGGTGCACACCTCACCCCTGCACCAGCCAGGCACCGGCGACGCGGGCGGCATGAACGTCTACATCCTGGAGGTCGCCCGGCGGCTCGCCGAGGCGGACGTGGCGGTGGAGATCTTCACCCGTGCCACCTCCGGCGACCTGCCCCCGGTGGTGGAAGTCGCCCCGGGCGTGCAGGTCCGGCACGTGATGGCCGGTCCGCTGGAAGGACTGACCAAGGAGGAACTGCCCGGCCAACTCTGCGCCTTCACCGCCGGAGTGCTGCGTGCCGAGGCGGCCCGCCCACCGGGCCACTACGACCTGATCCACTCCCACTACTGGCTCTCCGGCCAGGTCGGCTGGCTGGCCAAGGAGCGCTGGGGCGTACCGCTGGTGCACACCGCGCACACCCTGGCCAAGGTGAAGAACGCGCGGCTCGCCGTCGGGGACCGGCCGGAACCCAAGGCCCGGGTGATCGGCGAGGAGCAGGTGGTCGCCGAGGCCGACCGGCTGGTGGCGAACACCCAGGTCGAGGCGCGGGACCTGATCGACCGGTACGACGCCGACCCGGCCCGGGTCGCGGTCGTCGAACCCGGCGTGGACCTGGACCGGTTCCGCCCGGTCACCGGCGACCGGGAGGCCGCCACCGTCGCCGCCCGTACCCGGCTCGGCCTGCCCGTCCGGGGGCATCTGGTCGCCTTCGTCGGTCGGATCCAGCCACTGAAGGCCCCGGACGTGCTGATCCGGGCGATCGCGGCGTTGCGTGACCGGGACCCGGCCCTGGCACAGGAGGTGGCGGTGGTGATCTGCGGCGGTCCCAGCGGCAGCGGACTGGACCGGCCCACCGCGCTGATCGAGCTGGCTGCCACGCTCGGCGTCACCGACCGGGTGCACTTCCTGCCGCCGCGCACCGGCACCGACCTGCCCCTGCTCTACCAGGCGGCCGACCTGGTCGCGGTGCCGTCGTACAACGAGAGCTTCGGACTGGTCGCGCTGGAGGCCCAGGCCTGCGGTACGCCCGTGGTGGCCGCCGCCGTGGGCGGCCTGGTGACCGCGGTACGCGATCAGGTCAGCGGCGTACTGGTCGGTGGGCACGATCCCGTCGACTGGGCGCGTACGCTCGGCCGCCTGCTGCCGGACCGGGCCCTGCGGGCGGAGCTGTCCGTGGCGGCGGCCCGACACGCTCGCGACTTCTCCTGGCACCGCACCGCCGAGAGCCTGCTGACGGTCTACGGCGAGGCGATCGCCGCCCACCGGGCCCGTCTCACCGCCGAACTCACCGCATCCCGCTCCTGGTAGCGCTGCGCGTGAGGTTGGATGTAAGGAAGGGCACCTTACTAACGCCTCGTGTATAGCAGGGGTCCCTTCCTTACATCCGTAGAGTTGATCCGATGAGTGACCTTGGGGCCCTGATCGAGTCGGTCTGCGCCGAGCGGGAGTTGGACTGGGAGTCCACCGGCCCGGGGTCGTACGCGGTGACCCTGCCCGGCACGCACAAACTCAAGACGATCTGCAACCTGATCGTCGGCGAGCACGCGCTGCGGATCGAGGCGTTCGTGATGCGCCAGCCGGACGAGCGCCGCGAGGAACTGTGGGCCTGGCTGTTGCAACGCAACGCCCGGATGTACGCGGTGTCCTTCTCCGTCGACGCGGTCGGGGACGTCTACCTGACCGGCCGGGTCAACCCCGCCGGTGTCGACGCCGACGAACTCGACCGGCTGCTCGGCGCGGTCCTCACCTATGCCGACGAGTCCTTCGACACGATGCTGGAGATCGGCTTCGGCGGTTCCATCCGGCGGGAGTGGGAGTGGCGGGTCAAGCGGGGCGAATCCACCGCGAACCTCGCCGCCTTCGCTCACCTCTTCGAGCCGTCGCCGCAGGCCGAGCGGTCTCCGCAGGCCGAGCGGTCTCCGCAGGGTGAGACATCTCCGTAAGTCGAGCGGACTCCGCACGGTGAGCCGTCTCCGCACGGTCAGCCGTCGGCGTCGCAGGGCGGGACGTTGCCGCAGCGAGGCGAGCCGTTCGGCACGAACGGGGATTCGGATCGCTCCTGACGGGTAAGCCGCCGCACCGCGCGGTGCGGCGTTGGGACCCGCCGCGCCGAGACCGAGTGTCGAGGAGCGTGAGCGTCCATGGCTCAGCGAAGCAGCTCGGGTCGCGGCGGGACCGCGACCAGCACCACACGACGGAACAGCAGCACCGCCCGGATGTCGGAGTCGGAGATCTCGCAGATGCGGGCGGAGGACATCCGGGGCCAGTTGCGGCGGTACGGCGTCTCGGGCATCTCCGCGTTGCGTAAGCCGGAGCTGGTGAAGGCGCTGGCCAAGACCATGCGGTCCGGTGGCGCCGCCCGCCGCAGCAGTGGCCCGGCCGGTCGGGCCAAGGCCACGAAGGCGTCCGGGACGCGGCAGACCACGTCGGCCCGTACCGCGCCGGGCCGGGCGAAGGCGGCACCCGCCAAGCGCGCCACGTCGGCCCGCAAGGCGACGACCGCTGCGGCCCGCAAGACGACCACCGCCCGCAAGAGCACGACCGCCCGCACGAGCACCACCACGGCGCGCAAGAGCACCGCTGCGGCTCGGAGCACCAGCCCGGCCCGGAGCACCACCGCAGCCCGCAAGACGACTCCGGCCCGGAAGGCCACGACGGCCCGGAAGGCCACGACGGCCCGGAAGGCCACGACGGCCCGGAAGACGACCGGTACGGCCCGCAAGAGCACCACGGGTACGGCCACGCCGGGCCGGGCCGGGGCGGCGAAGGCCACGTCGTCGCGGGGCGGGGCGGTGCGTACCGGCCGGTCGACCGCTCGGTCGATCCGGTCGTCGCAGGTCATCGCCTCGCTCCAGGATCGGCCGGAACGTCCCGGCCGCAGCCTGGTCACCAGCAACCACGACGTGATCCAGCGGTGGGCCCGGGCGCGTGGCGCGAAGCCGGCGACGATCAGCGGTACGGAGCGGGACGGTCGGGCCGGGGTGCTGACGTTCAACATCCCGGGGTACCGGGAGAGCAGCCGGATCCGGGAGATCACCTGGGAGGAGTGGTTCCGTACCTTCGATCTGCGGCGACTGAACCTGATCTTCCAGGAGCAGTTGCGGGACGGTCGGCCGAGCAACTTCTTCCGTACCGAGTCACCCGATCGGGAGGACGGCTGAGGTTTGCGGGAATCGCGGTCGGGTACCCGCTGTTGGCGCCAGGTAGGGGTGAACGCGCTGGTCCTGGGACCGGAACGGCGCGTTGTGACGGGCGAGACAGCCGTTCGAGTTGAATCGCCCCTGCTGGCCGAACTAACTTTATTGCACCGCGCCACGCTCGGAACCGTTCGGGGGAGCGGCGGACCGATCAGGTCCGTGCACCGAGTGGGGTGTCGGGGGACGGGTGGATCAACACCGTTGGGGGACGGTGCCCCACCTGTTTGGACCGGCGGCGCGAGCGGGCGTCGCTTACGGGGGTGAGTGCCGCCCGCCGCCGCCGGTCGTACGACGCGAGTGCCCGGTACGCCCCGCGTACCGGGCACCACGCGTCTCGCGGGGCGTCTCAGGACGCGGCGGCGACCGGTTCCACCGGAGCCTGCCGCAGCGCGGCCACCCGGCGTTCCCGAGGCGGCCCGGCGAGCAGGTGGCCACCGGCCGCCACCAGTCCCAGCGCGCCGACGATCAGCCAGTGTGCGTCGCCCCACTGCTGGAGGCTGAACCCGCCGAGCGTCGGTGCCACGAACGACGCCGCCGGGAAGGCCAGATAGAACACGGACTGGTAGCGGGCCCGCAGGGCCGGTGGTGCCAGGTCGGCGTTGATCTGCGCGTTCGGCGGCGCGGCCAGCATGGAGCCGACCGTCCAGACCACGCACGCGCCCAGGTAGAAGACGAGGTCGTCGGCGACGGCCAGCGCACCGAAGCCGATCGCCAGCAGTGCCGTGGAGAGGGCCAGGACGCTGCCCTTGCGGTGCCGGTCGATGAGCCGGGGCACGAAGAGTTGCCCGAGCACGATCAGCACCCCGCCGAGGGCCACCACCGTGCCGTACGCCGACGGGCCGAGCCCGTCCGCGCGCATCGCCAACGGCATGATCGTCGACGCCTGCATGGTCAGGACCGCCAGCACGAAGGTCAGCCCGACGAAGACCAGGAAGTGACGGTCGGTGAGCGCGGTGTGTAGCCCGGGGCGACGCGTACGCCGGACGGAGGTCGGCGGTTCCGGTGTCGTACCCGCTGCCGGTGCCGACCGGGCGGGCAGCGTCTCCGGGACCTTCCAGGCGATCAGCAGCGCGGTGGCCAGCGTGGCGGCGGCGTCCACCAGGAAGAGCGCGACGTAGCTCGCCTCGGCCAGCAGCCCGGCGAGCAGCGAGGCCACCGCCATGCCCAGGTTGAAGGCCCAGAACTGGAGGTTGAAGGCGCGCGAGCGGCGGTGTTCCGGGACCACGTCGACGATCGCCGCGACGAACGCCGGGCTGGGCATCGAGTGCGTCACGCCGACCAGCAGGGCGAGCGCCGCGATCACCGCGAGGTGCTGGCTCAGCGCGAGCGCGACCATCAGCCCGGCGGTGACCAGGTGCGCGAACACCAGGGTCGACCGTCGCCCCCAGCGGTCGGCCAGCACCCCGCCGAGCAGCACCCCGGCCGCCCCACCGGCGCCGTACGCCCCGACGACCACCCCGGCCAGCGACTCGCTCGCGCCCCGGGCGGCGGTCAGGTAGAGCGACAGGAACAGCATCGCGAACGCGCCGGCCCGGTTGATCAGCAGCCCGGCCCAGAGGTACCAGAAGGTGGCGGGCAGTCCACCCGCGGTGTCGGCGAGCCAGCGGCGCGACCCGGTGGCCGTACCGCCGTCGTGCTGGTCTGCGGCCCGCACCCCGACCTCCTCGATCTGTTCGGACACCTAACAGATCTTGCCTGAGCCGCCCGGAGGGGTGGGGCCAGGGGCGGGCTCAGCTCTTGCCGGTGGCCACCGGCTCGGCCGCCTGGGGCGCCGCCGGTTGCGGGGCGGTCGACTGCACGGTCACCACGGGGGCGGCCCCGGCGGTACGCAGCGCCAGCGCGCGCCGTTCCCGGGCCGGTCCGGAGACCAGGTGACCCACCGCCATCACCGCGCCGATGACGGCACAGCCCAGCCAGAGGGTGGCGTTGCCGGCCTGCTCCCGGACCAGGCCGCCGAGGATCGGTGCCGCCGCCCCGGCGAGCTGCCAGGAGAGCGAGAAGACGCCCTGGTAGCGACCGCGCAGCTCGCCGGGGGAGAGTTCGGCGATGAGGGTGGCGTTGGACGGCGAGTTGAGCATCTCGCCCAACGTCCAGATCAGCACGGTGAGCCCGTAGAACCAGGCCACGTCGGCGAAGGCGGTCAGGCCGAAGCCGACGCCCATCACCACCGCCGCCAGGGCGAGCACGTGCGAGCGGTTACGACCCCGGATCAGCCGGGGTACGAAGAGTTGGCCGGCGACGATGAGGACCCCGTTGAGCGCGATCACCGAGCCGTACGTGGCCGGGGTCAGGCCGGAGTCGGCCATCGCGATCGGCAGCATCGAGATGTGCTGGAGGAAGACCAGCGCGCCGAGCAGGTTGAGTGCCACGAAGCCCAGGTACACCCGGTCGGTGAGGATGGTGCGCAGTGCGCCGGTGGGCTTGCCGTCGCGGGGCACGCTCACGGTGACCGTGCGGGTCTCCCGTACCCGGTTGAAGATGATCAGTGCGGTGACCAGCGTGGTAGACGCGTTGACCACGAACAGCAGCAGGTAACCGGCCTGGGCGGCGAAGCCGGCCAGCACCGCCGCGCAGGCGAAGCCGAGGTTGATCGCCCAGTAGTTGAGCGAGAAGGCGCGCAGCCGGTCCCGTTCCGGCACCACGTCGATCATCATCGCGCCGAACGCCGGCCGGGCGGCCTCGGCGAAGAGGCCGAGCAGCAGCGCGCCCGCCGCGATGGTCCACAGGTCCCGGGCGAAGCCGAGGGCGAGCATCATGGTCGCCGCGCCGAGATGGGCGGTGAGCAGGGTGGGCCGCCGTCCCCAACGGTCGGTGAGCGTACCCCCGGCGGTGGTGCCGAACGCACCGCCGACGCCCCACGCGCCGATCACCAGGCCCGCCTGCGAGGCCGAGAAGCCGCGTTCCTGGGTCAGATAGATGGCGAGGAAGACGAGGACGAACGAGCCGAGGCGATTGATCAGCGTCCCGGTCCAGAGATACCAGAACGTCTTCGGTAGCCCGCCTGTGGTGTCCCGGAACCAGCCCCGTATCGCGCGCACCTGGGCGCACCCCCGTTTCGGTAATGACCAATAATCGAGATGATCCATTACAACTTAGATGTCGGCCGGAAGACCGGTCACCCCGTTTTCCACGTGGTGGTCGTCACCCCCCTTCCCGCGCGTCCGATCGCGGGTTGCGGCAGGATGATCCGCATGACAGCTAGCGAGGGACCCACCGTCGGGACGCTGGTCCTGCTGCGGCACGGCGAAAGCGACTGGAACGCCAAGAACCTCTTCACCGGCTGGGTCGACGTGGACCTGACCGAGAAGGGGGAGAACGAGGCGCGCCGCGGCGGCGAGCTGCTGCGCGAGCACGACCTGCTTCCCGACGTGGTGCACACGAGCGTGATGCGCCGCGCGATCCGCACCGCCGAGCTGGCCCTGAACGCCGCCGACCGGCACTGGATCGCGGTGCGGCGGTCGTGGCGGCTCAACGAGCGGCACTACGGCGCCCTACAGGGCAAGGACAAGAAGCAGACCCTGAACGAGTACGGCGAGGAGCAGTTCATGCTCTGGCGCCGGTCGTACGACACCCCGCCGCCCCCGATCGCGGACGACGACGAGTGGTCGCAGGTGGGTGACCCCCGGTACGCGTTGCTGCCGACCGAGCTGATGCCGCGTACCGAGTGCCTCAAGGACGTCGTCGAGCGGATGCTGCCGTACTGGTACGACTCGATCGTGCCGGACATCCTGGCCGGCCGGACCGTGCTGGTGGCGGCGCACGGCAACTCGCTGCGGGCGCTGGTGAAGCACCTGGACCAGATCAGCGACGAGGCGATCGCCAAGCTCAACATCCCGACCGGGATCCCGCTGCGCTACGACCTGGACCCGCAGTTGCGTCCGCAGACGCTGGGCGGCACCTACCTCGACCCGGAGGCCGCCAAGGCCGCCGCCGCCGCGGTGGCCAACCAGGGCCGCTGATCGCACCCGGCCCGTCGGGCTCGGGCTCGGACGTTAGGAAGGGTCCCCTGCTATACGCGAGGCGTTAGTAGGGGACCCTTCCTTCGGTCTCAGGCCGGGGTCACCGGCTCGCCGGTGATCAGGTAGACCACGTGCTCGCCACTGTTCACCGCGTGGTCGGCGAACCGCTCGTAGAAGCGCCCGAGCAGGGTCGCGTCGATGGCCGTCTCCACGCCGTACGGCCAGTCCTCGCCGAGCAGCACCCCGAACAGCCCCTTGTGCAGCTCGTCCATCGCGTCGTCGTCGCCGTCCAGTTCGGCGGCGACGGTGGCGTCCGGACGCGCCAGCACCGAGGCGATCTTCTCGGCCATCCGGTCGGCGATGCCGGCCATGTCGGTGAAGACCGGTCGCAGCTCGGCCGGGACGGCCGGCGACGGGTGCCGGCGCAGCGCGGTCTTGGCGACGTGGTCGGCCAGGTCACCCATCCGCTCCAGGTCGGCGGCGACGTGCAGCGCGGTGATCATGGCGCGTAGGTCGGAGGCGACCGGTGCCTGGCGGGCCAGCAGGTCGCAGACCCGCTCCTCCACCTGCCGGTAGAGCGCGTCGATCCCGGCGTCGCCCGCGATCACCGATTCGGCCGCCTGCCGGTCGGCGGTGAGCAGGGCCCGGGTCGCCTGGCGCAGCGCCGCCCGTACCCCCTCGGCCATCTCCACCAGCATCTGGCTGACCGTGTCGAGATCGGCCCGGAACTCGTCGCGCATGCTCACGTCCTGTCGGTCGGCGCCGGCAGCGGGCCGGCGGGGGTTCGTGCAGGTACGCCGCCCAAGCTAGGAGCACCGGGAGGACCTCAGGTGAACGCCGATGAACTGAGCCGGACGCGCAGGTGAACTTTCCCGGAAGTGAGAGTGCTTCGTCCCGTTCCGTACGGTAGCCGGGTTAACAATGACCCTACGATCGCCGGGTGACGTGGGCGGTGACGGTGGGAGCGGCCTCGGCCCTGGTGGTGGGCGTGGTCGCCGGACTGTCGCTGTCCCGGTTCGTCCCGGCGGCGCGCCGGTCGGCGGGCTCCGCCGGACGTGGGTGGGCCGGTCTCCGGCTCGGTAGGGGGAGGCACACGATCGCCGACGAGGTGCAGGTCGGGCTCGGCCGCCGCGCGATCGACTCGCTGCGTGCCGGAGTGGTGGTGCTCGACCCCGAGGACGTACCCGTACTCGTCAACCCGGCGGCCCGTGCGCTGGGCCTGCTGCGTACCGGCGGGCGACCGGGTTCGATCATCGCCCATCCGCTGGTCCGTACGCTGGCCGGGCAGGTACGCCGCACCGGCGTGCGCCGCGAGATCGAGCTGGACCTGCCCCGGGGCCGCGACAACGTCGGGGACAACCCGCTCGGCGTGCACCTGCGCGCGATGGGCCTGGGCGGCGGCTACATCGCCGTGGAGGCGGCCGACGTGACCGAGTCGCACCGGCTGGCCCGGGTGCGGCGCGACTTCGTGGCCAACGTCAGCCACGAGCTGAAGACCCCGATCGGCGCGCTGCAACTGCTCGCCGAGGCGCTGCTGGACGCCACCGAACCACCCGACGGGGACCGGCCGGACCTCTCCGAGGACATGGTGGCGGCCCGGCGGTTCGCCGAGCGGATCCAGCACGAGTCGACCCGGTTGGGGCGGCTGGTGCAGGAGTTGCTGGAGCTGACCCGGCTCCAGGGCGCCGAGCCGCAGCCCGCGCCGGAGCCGGTCGCGCTCGACTGGGTCATCTCCGAGGTGGTGGACCGGACCCGGACCACGGCCGCCGCCCGCCGGATCCAGGTGACGGCCGACTCCGGCCGGGGACTGACCGTGTACGGCAGCGACAGCCAACTGGCCACGGCGGTGGCGAACCTGGTGGAGAACGCCGTGAACTACTCGGGCGAGGACACCACGGTATGGATCACCACGCGGGCCACCGACGACCACGTGGAGATCGCCGTGACCGACCAGGGCATCGGGATCGCGCCCACCGACGTGGACCGGATCTTCGAGCGGTTCTACCGGGCCGACCAGGCGCGGTCCCGCTCCACCGGCGGCACCGGCCTGGGGCTGGCCATCGTCAAACACATCGCGAGCAACCATGGCGGCCGGGTGGACGTGACGAGCACTCTTGGTGGTGGGTCGACGTTCACCCTCCGGCTGCCGGCCCGACCGCCGGACGACCTGCTGGCGACACTGCCGGCTGCTGGGATCGAGGCCGGTTCGGCCGACCTCCGGCAGGTCTGACCGCACATGGATCAGGCCGGGCGTCGCCCGGTCCGACCCGGAAGGAAGGAAACACCGTTGAGCCGCGTACTGGTGGTCGAGGACGAGGAGTCCTTCTCCGACGCCCTGTCGTACATGCTCCGCAAGGAGGGGTTCGAGGTCTCCGTGGCCGCCACGGGCACGTCGGCGCTGACCGAGTTCGACCGGGCCGGGGCCGACATCGTCCTGCTCGACCTGATGCTGCCGGAGATGTCCGGGACCGAGGTCTGCCGGCAGCTCCGGCAGCGGTCGCACGTGCCGATCATCATGGTCACCGCGCGGGACAGCGAGATCGACAAGGTGGTCGGCCTGGAGATCGGCGCCGACGACTACGTCACCAAGCCGTACTCGCCCCGGGAACTGGTCGCCCGGATCCGGGCGGTGCTGCGCCGGCAGACCCCCGAGACGACCGAGTCGGGCCTGCCGACGCTGGCCGCCGGCCCGGTCCGGATGGACATCGAACGGCACGTGGTCACCGTCGACGGCGGTGCGGTGCAGTTGCCGCTCAAGGAGTTCGAGCTGCTCGAACTGCTGCTGCGCAACGCCGGCCGGGTGCTCACCCGGGGACAGTTGATCGACCGCGTCTGGGGCGCCGACTACGTGGGCGACACCAAGACGCTGGACGTACACGTCAAGCGCCTGCGTTCCAAGATCGAGCCGGAGCCGTCCACCCCGCGCCACATCGTCACGGTGCGCGGCCTGGGCTACAAGTTCGAGCCGTGATCCGCCGCCCGGCGACCGGCTGTCAGGCCGGGTCGGCCGGGTGCGGTGCGACCAGGCCCTGCCGGATCCGCGCCGCGCACAGCTCGGCCAGCCGGGCGTACGCGGCGGCGCCGACCAGGGCGGTCAACTCCGGGCCGTAGGAGAGGTACATCGGCTCGGTGCCGACGTGAGCGTCGGTGGAGGACGTGCACCACCAGTCGAGGTCGTGTCCGCCCGCGCCCCAGCCCCGCCGGTCGAACTCGGCCAGCGTGGAGACCAGCACCTTGGTGTTGTCCGGCCGCTTCACCCACTCCTGGTCCCGGCGGACCGGCAACTGCCAGCAGACGTCCGGCTTGTACTCCAGTGGGTGCACCCCGTCGCGCAGCGCCTGGGCGTGCAGTGCGCACCCGCCCCCGCCGGGGAAGTCGGCGTCGTTGAGGAAGACGCACGGCGCGTCCGGCCCCTGGGTGGCGGTACGCCGCGCCGGGTTCTTGCCGTCCACGGTGTCGTTCTCGGTCCAGTTCTTGGTGCCGCGCCGGTAGTGCTGCCAGGTCTGCGGGGTGAGTCGCTTCACCGCGCCGCGTACCCGCTTCTCGTCGTCGGAGTCGGTGAAGAACGCGCCGTGCGAGCAGCAGCCGTCGGCGGAGCGGCCGGCGATGATGCCGTGACAGCCCTGCCCGAAGACGCAGGTCCACCGGGACAGCAGCCAGGTGAGGTCGGCCCGGATCAGGTGCCGCTCGTCGGCCGGGTCGGTGAACTCGATCCACTCCCGAGGGAAGTCCAGCGGCACCTCACGGCTGCGCGGGTCCGCCGGGTCGTCCACCAGCACGCGGAGTTCGATCTGCCCTGTCACTCGGCCCAGCGTACGCGTGGTGTACGGGGATGGCCGGTGAGTGACGCGATCCGATCTCCCCTAGTGTTTCCCCATGCGACTGGGTGTCCTCGATGTCGGTTCGAACACGGTGCATCTGCTGGTGGTGGACGCCCATCGTGGGGCGCACCCGTGGCCGGCGCACTCGGAGAAGGTGGTGCTGCGGCTCGCCGAGCAGATCGGCCCGGACGGCGCGCTGCGCGACACCGGCGCGGACGCCCTGGTGGAGGCGGTCGGCGCGGCGCGTGTCTCGGCCGAGGCCCTGGGCGTGGACGAGCTGCTCGCCTTCGCCACCTCGGCGGTACGCGAGGCCACCAACGCCGCCGAGGTGTTGGCCCGGGTCCGGGACGCCACCGGCGTACGCCTGGAGGTCCTGCCCGGCGCGGACGAGGCGCGGATGACGTTCCTCGCGGTGCGGCGGTGGTTCGGCTGGTCCGCGGGGCGGCTGCTGGTGCTGGACATCGGCGGTGGCTCCCTGGAGATCGCGGCCGGCATCGACGAGGACCCCGACCTGGCGGTCTCGCTGCCGCTGGGTGCCGGTCGGCTGACCCGGGACCGGCTGGGCGTGGATCCGTGCAGTGACCGCCCGCCCGCGCCGGAGACCGTGGACGAGCTGCGCGAGTACGTCGACGGCCTGCTGGAGCCGGTGGTCGAGCGGATGACCGAGGTGGGTTGGGACCGTTCGGTGGCCACCTCCAAGACGTTCCGCACCCTGGCCCGGCTCGCCGGTGCCGCGCCCAGCGGTGCCGGGCTCTGGGCCAAGCGCCGGTTGACCCGGTCCGGGCTGCGGCAGGTGCTCGGCTTCATCCGGCACATCCCACCGGCCCAGCTCGTCGAGCTGGAGGGGGTGAGCGCCGGCCGGTCGCACCAGCTCCTGGCCGGTGCCGTGGTGGCCGAGGCGGTCATGCGTCGGCTCGGCGTCGACTCGGTGGACGTCTGCCCGTGGGCGCTGCGGGAGGGTGTGATCCTGGACCGGCTGGATCGGATCGCACCGGTGTGAGGCCGGTGGGTGACCCGGTGTGAGACCGGGTGTCCGTAGAATCCGATTCGCGGATTATCATCGGATTGGTGCAATGGCCGGCGGCTACCCTCGGTGGTGTGACTTCCCGCGTCCCGGTGCTCCTCTCCAGTTCCTCGGTCTTCCCTGAGCGGACCGCGGCGGCGTTCCAGCTCGCCGCGGAGCTCGGCTACGACGGGATCGAGGTGATGGTCTGGACCGACGCCGTCAGCCAGGACGCCGGCGCGCTGCGCGGGCTGGCCGACCACTACGGCGTGCCGGTGCTCAGCGTGCACGCCCCCTGCCTGCTGGTGACCCAGCGGGTGTGGAGCACCGACCCGTGGGAACGGCTGCGGCGGGCGGCCGTGCTGGCCGAGACGCTCCAGGCGCCGACCGTGGTGGTGCACCCGCCGTTCACCTGGCAGCGGGACTACGCCCGCACCTTCGGCGAGGGGCTGGACACGGTGGCCGACGAGTTCGGCGGGCTGCGTTTCGCGGTGGAGAACATGTACCCGGTGCGGATGGCCGGTCGGCAGTTCGTGCCGTACGCGCCGGGCTGGGACCCGACCGAGACGGGCTACCGCTCGTACACGCTCGACCTGTCGCACTGCGCCGCCTCGCACGTCGACGCGCTGGAGATGGCCGACCGGATGGGGTCCGGGCTGGCGCACGTGCACCTCGGTGACGGCACCGGCGAGGGGCGCGACGAGCACCTGGTGCCCGGGCGCGGCACACAGCCCTGCGCCGACCTGCTGCGCTCGCTGGCCGGGCGCGGCTTCACCGGCTCGGTGGCGGTCGAGGTCACCACCCGGGGCGCGAAGAGTCGTCAGGTGCGCGAGGCGGACCTGCGGGAGGCGTTGGCCTTCGCCCGCCAGCACCTGAACACGCCGTCCCCGGTCGAGGCGGCCTGACCTCGGCCGAGTCCGGCGCGGCGACCCGACCCCGGTCGCTTCGCCGCCGGGTCGGTCAGGAGACCGAGGTCAACGGGTCGCTCTGGGCCGGCACGGCGGCCCGCTTGCGGGCGCGGTGGGCGGCCACGTGCGAGCGGGTGGCGCAGCGTTCCGAGCAGAACCGGCGGCAGCAGTTCGACGAGGTGTCCAGGTAGACGTTGCCGCAGCGGTCGTCGGCGCAGACCCCGAACCGGGCGCTGCCGTACTCGCACAGCCAGACCGACAGGCCCCAGACCGCGCCGGCCAGGTACTCCGAGCTGACCGAGGCGCCCCGGCCGGTCGCGTGCATGTGCCAGTCGCTGGAGTCGTGCCCCGAGATGCGCGGCTGCACCGGGTGGACCTCCAGCAGCGAGTTCAGCTCGGCGACCGCCTCGCCGTCCCGCCCGGTGGTGCCGTACTCGAAGACGTCCCGGAGCCGCTTCTGTGCGCGCCGGAAGGTGGCCAGATCCCGCTCCGCGACCTCGTCGCGCATCCACTCGTGGTCGTCGCAGAAGAGGGCCCGCAGGTCGTCGAGGTCGTCCAGGCGGGCGTTGACGAGGTCAACTCCGGTCCGGGCGTACGCGTCGAAGTTCACACTCCAACGGTAGACGACTCATCCCGGACGTGGCGCGTCGATGTAGTGCGGAAGGAATCTGGCGTAACCATCAGTGATCAGGCTGGCGCTCTCCCGCAACCCCGCCCCGGCCGATTCGCCGTCCACCACCCACGCGCCCAGGACCAGGTGACTCCCGTTGAATTCGGGCAGCGCGCGGAACTCCTGATAGCAGAACCCCTCGCTGCCGTAGTCACCCGGATTCGTGATCTCCTCACTTTCCGTGACGATCCGTACGGCTGCGCCCTCCCGGCCGAGCAGCGGTTTGGCGACGTACTCGGTCATCCCGCGCGGCGAGTCCAAGTATGCCGGCAGCAGCAGTTCGTGCCCCGGGTACAGCTCCCAGAGCACGGCCAGCAGCGCCTTGTTGGACAGCAGCAGCTTCCAGGCCGGTTCGATCCAGGTGGTCGGCGTACCCGGGTCCAGCGCCAGCGGCCCGTACGGCTCGGCCAGCATCCACTCCCACGGGTAGAGCTTGAAGCAGGTGGTGACCGGCCGGTCGGCGGCGTCGACGAAGCGGTGCCCGTCCCAGCCGATCTCCTGGATCGGCAGCAGCTTCACCTCCAGCCCGGCCTGACGGGCGGTCTCGGCCAGGTAGCCGGCGGTCATGTGGTCCTCGCCGCTCTCCTCCTCGTTCGACCAGACCACGTGCACCCGGCGCTCGTGCAGACCCGCGCCGATCTTCGCCCAGGCGCCCACCAGCCGCTCGTGCAGGCTGTTCCACTGATCCAGCTCCGGGCGGGTGTGCTCCAGCCAGTACCACTGGATGATGCTCGCCTCGACCAGCGCGGTCGGGGTGTCCGCGTTGTACTCCAGCAGCTTCGGCGGCCAACTGCCGTCGTACCAGAGGTCGAACCGGCCGTAGAGGGTCGGCGGCGTCTCGCGCAGCGACCGGGCCACCGCCTCGGTCGCCCACTGCGGGATGCCGAACTCGGCGTACCGGTTGCGGGCGACCACGTGCTCGGCGGCGGCGACCGACATCCGGTGCAGCTCCTCGGTGGCCTCCTCCAGCCGCAGCACCTCGTCCAGCTCGAAGGCGTACGCGGCGGTCTCGTCCCAGTACGACATCACCCCGCCGTCGGGCAGCTCGGTGTCGACGTACACCAGCCCCTGCGCGCGGATGGTCGCGTCCCAGTCGGGTCGCGGCGTGACCTGCTCCCGACGCACCGTCAGCCGCCGCAGGAGGCGAGATGGGTGCCGAAGCCACCCCGGTCGGGCACGGACGCGCCGACCGGCTCCGGGGCGCCTCGGGTGGCGGCGGTGTCGACCGACGGTGTCGGGATCCGCATCGCCAGGGCGACTGTCTCACCGCCCCCGGCCGGGCCCATGGCGCAGTCGTCATCGTCGTCGTCGGAGGACATGTTGCAGCCGGAGAGGGCGAGCGCGAGGGCGGTGAGCGCGCCGAGCTGCACGGAGGCCGACCGGAGTCGGCGACGGGGGCGGTTTTCCACGTTCATCGTTGTAACCGATGCACGCCAGGCGTGTCGCCCGGGGTCCGGGCACACCTCGGGCGGGGCGCGCTGGCCGGGGGCTCGGGCGTTACGCTCGGCTCATGCTCCGTTCCGTCATCCTCGCCGCCTCCCGGTCAACCCGGGTCGAGCGGCTCGTCGCGACGGCCCCGTTCTCCCGGGACGTCGTGCGCCGGTTCGTCGCCGGCGCCGGGACCGACGACGCGTTGCGCGCGACCCGCGCACTCGTCGGCGACGGTCTCGCGGTCACCCTCGACCACCTCGGTGAGGACACCGTCACCCCCGAGCAGGCCAACGCCACCCGGGACGAGTACCTCACCCTGCTGCGGAGTCTCGCCGCGGCGGGCCTGACGCCGGCCGCCGAGGTGAGCGTCAAGCTCTCCGCGCTCGGCCAGGCCTTCGACGAGCACCTCGCGTCCGACAACGCCCGCGCGATCTGCGCCGCCGCCGCCGAGGCCGGCACCACGGTCACGCTGGACATGGAGGACCACACCACCACCGACTCGACGCTGGACGTCCTGACCGACCTGCGCAAGGACTTCCCGTCGACCGGGGCGGTGCTCCAGGCGTACCTGCGGCGGACCGAGTCGGACTGCCGTGAGCTGGCCTCGGCCGGATCGCGGGTCCGGCTGTGCAAGGGCGCCTACAAGGAGCCGGAGTCGGTGGCGTACCAGTCACCCCGCGAGGTGGACAAGTCGTACATCCGCTGTATGAACATCCTGATGTCCGGCGAGGGCTATCCGATGCTGGCCACCCACGACCCGCGCCTGATCGCCATCGGCGAGGACCGGGCGCGCTGGTTCGACCGGGGGGCGGACGGCTTCGAGTTCCAGATGCTCTACGGCATCCGGCCGGAGGAGCAGGCCCGCCTGGTCGGCGAGGGCTACACGGTCCGCACCTACGTCCCCTACGGCGACGACTGGTACGGCTACCTGATGCGCCGGCTCGCCGAGCGCCCTGCCAACCTGGCCTTCTTCGCCCGCGCCGTGGCCTCCCGGAAGTAGCCCGGCCAGCCGTCGTCCACCGGCCCCGGAACCGTCGACCCGACGGGTCCGGGGCCGTTGTCTTGACGATTGAAGCTAATGTCATTAGCCTTCTGGCTATGACTGTTAGCTTTGTCGAGCGCGACGGCGGACGCGTCGCCTACGAGGTGCACGGGCAGGGGCCGCTCGTCGTCCTGTCGCACGGCATGGGGGAGAACCGCCACTCCTACCGCCACCTGGTCCCGCTGCTGGTGTCGGCGGGCTACCGGGTGGCGTCGGTCGACGTCCGGGGACACGGTGACTCCAGCGTCGGCTGGTCGTCGTACGCTCCGGCCGAGGTCGGCGCCGACCTGCTGGCCGTGGTCCGGGACCTCGGCGCTGGCCCGGCGACCCTGGTCGGCAACTCATCCAGTGGCGCGGCGGTCGTCTTCGCCGCCACCGAGGCGCCGGAGCTGGTCGAGGGCATCGTGCTGGTCGGCGCTTTCGTCGCGCAGCGCAGGCTCAACCCGTTCATGCGGCTGGGCATCGGTGCGGTGCTGCGTAGCGCCCGCCTGTTCGGGCTGTTCCACCGCACCCTCTTCCCGGTCCACCGGCCCGCCGACGACGCGGCGTACCGCAGGGCGATGGTGGCCGCGCTACGCCGACCCGGTCGGATGGCGGCGGTCCGCGGCCTGATCGTCCCGGTCGAGCCGTACTGGACCGCCGTCGCGCCCCGGGTGCGGCAGCCGGTGCTCGTGCTGATGGGCACGAAGGACCCGGACTTCGCCGACCCGGCCGCCGAGGCGCGTGCCGCCCGACGACTCTTCCCGGTCGCCGAGGCGCGCATGATCAGCGAGGCCGGACACTACCCGCACGCCGACCGGCCCGAGGCGATGGCCGGTGAGCTGACCGAGTTCCTCGCGGTGATCGACCGTGCCTAGGGCCGGGCTCAACTCCCAGGTGGTGGTCCGCGAGGCGGCCCGACTGGCCGACGAGGTCGGCCACCACAAGCTCACCCTCGCCGCGCTCGCCGCTCGGCTCGGCGTCGCCCTGCCCAGCCTCTACAAGCACGTCAGGGGTGCCGAGGCACTCGCGCAACAGCTCTCCGCGCTGGCCACCGCCGAGATCGCCGACGAGATGACCACGGCTGCCGCCGGTCGCAGTGGCGAGGACGCGTTGCGTGCCGTCGCCGCCGCCTACCGGTCGTACGCCCGCCGCCACCCCGGCCGCTACCCGGCGACGCAACGGGTGCCCGACCCGGACGACCCCGCACACGTGGTGGCGGGTCGGCGCGCGGTCGAGGTGGTCTACGCCATCCTGCGCGGGTACGGGATCGAGGGCGACGCGGCGGTGGACGGGGTCCGGATGTTCCGCGCCGCCGTGCACGGCTTCGTGTCGCTGGAGGCGGGCGGTGACTTCGGCCTGCCGCGCGAGGTCGACCGCTCGTTCGACCAGATGGTGACCGCCCTCGGTGTCGCCTACCGGAGCTGGCCCGGGTCCGAGGGCTGACCGCCCCGCACACCCGGCGCGACGCGGCACTTCCGCGCGCGCAGACGGACCCGTACTCTGCGCCGGTGACCGACGGGGGATCCACGGCCGGCGACCATCCGACGCCGGCCGACACGACGCGGGCTGGAACGACGCCGGCCGACCCGAAACCGGCTGACGCGACGCCGCGTCGGCGGTGGCGACTGTGGACGGCGCTGGTCGCGGTCGTGCTGGTGCTGGCCTGTGGGGTGCCGGTGGTGCTGCTGGCCGGCGGGTTGCCGGACACCGACCTCGCCCAGCCCGCCACCGCCGCCTCGCCGACCGAGAACCCCACCACGATCGCCGCCCGGCAGGTGGCCGAGCGGATCAGCGTGCAGTTGGACCGGCAGTCGGCCGCGCTGCTCGGCCGCGACCGGGCCGCCTTCCTGTCGGTTGCCGCACCCGCCGCGCAGAAGGACCTGCGCCGCCGGTACGGCGCACTCACCGCGCTGCGGGTCACCCGCTGGGAGGCGCGTCCGAGCGGACTGCCCACCTCGGCCGGGCGGGCGGGCGAATGGCGGTTGCCGGTCGAGTTCCGGTACTGCTTCGTGCTGCCGGACTGCACACCCAGCCCGGTGGTGATGGAGACCCGGTGGCGCGACGGCGCGGAGCCCCGCCTGCTCGCGGTCTCCCGGTCGAGGCCCTCGCACCACGTCAGCGGCCGGTCCAACGGGCAGCCCGGCAGCCTGCCCTGGGAGGTCAGCGAGCTGGTCGTGGCGGTGGGCGAGCGGACGGTCGTGGCCACCACACCGGCGTACCGCAAGCGGCTGCCGGGTCTGCTGCGCCGGGCCGAGGCGGCGGCGACGGTGGCCGACGCGTACGTGGTGACGGGCGGCCCGCCCGACCGGTACCGGATCTTCTACGCCGGGCCGAAGGAGTGGAAACGCTGGTACGGCGGCGAGCAGCCGGAGTGGGGCGCCGGGTACGCGATCAACGTCGGCGGTGGCCACTACGAGATCGTGCTCGGCCCGGAGAGCTTCGAGTACGGCCCCTACCTGGACGAACTGCTACGGCACGAGCTGGCCCACGCCGCCTCGCTGCCGGAGAAGGACTACGCGGACGAGTCGACGTGGTGGCTGAGCGAGGGGTTGGCCGAGCAGGCGGGCGTCGACGGTCAGCCGGTCGGCCGGTACGAGGGGCTGGACTCGGTCCGTCGGCTGGTCGAGGGCGACTGGGACGGGAAGCTGGAGAGCCTGATCCCCGACGCCGACACCCCGCAGGAACAGGTGAACGGCAGCTACGGTGCCGCCTTCCTGGCGGTCCGCTACTTCGTCGACCGGTTCGGCGAGGAGCGGGTGCGCGCCTTCGTCAAGGCCGTGCTGCACGACCTGCGCGTGCCGGCGCAGGTGAGCGAGGAGATCTTCGAGGAGGAGTGGAGCACCCTGCACAAGGAGTGCGTCGCGTACATCCGCGCCACGGTGCGCTGACCAGGCGGCGTTCCGCAGCAGCGTCGGGGGCGGCTCGTAGCATGGGCGGGTGCGCCGCACCGACTCGCCGCGGCTGCCCGCAGTCACGCGGCCCCGCCTGCTCACCGCCCTGACCGCCGTCGTCGTCCTGACCCTCACCGGTGCCGCCTCCTGCGGCGGCGACCCGCCGTCGATCTCGCTCGCCGCCGCCACGCTCGCCCCGGTGGCCGAGGAGATCGACGCCCCGGCGACCGTCACCGCCCGGGCGGCGGCCACCCTCACCGCCCCCGCCGACGGCACCCTCGCCAGCCTCCGCGTGGAGCCGGGCGAACGCGTCCGGCGTGGCCAGGTGCTCGCCGTGGTCGAGTCGCCGACGGCCCGGGAGCGGCTCCGGCAGGCGCGTACCGCGCTCAACGCCGCCAAGCGGGCCGGTGCCGGTGGTGGCGGCGGCGACCTCGCCGGCAGCCTGCGCGGCACCGACCGCGCGGCCGACGAGGCACACGAGGCGGCCCGCACCGCCGCCCGCAAGATCAGTGACCCGGAGCTGCGCAAGGCCCTGTTGGCCCAGGTCAAGGCCGCACAGAAGCGCTACGACGCCGCCGCCCGCACTGCCGAGGCGGCGGTACGCGAGGTGCAGCGCGGCGTCCGCAACCTGAACTCCGCCGTCGGCGCGCTCGCCACCGCCCAGCGCCTCCAGGCCCAGCAGGCGTACGACCTGGCCAAGGCGACCGTCGACGCGTTGACCTTGCGCGCGCCGATCGCCGGGGTCGTGCAGCCGGGCGGCGTCGGTGCCGGTGCCGACCCGTCGGGTGCGCTGGCCGGTCTGCTCGGATCGGGCGGGCTGCCGCCCGGGCTGGACCCGGCCGCACTCGGTGCCGCCCCGGCGGGACCGCCGCCCGGCGTGGACTCCGCCGTTCCGGAGGGCGGCCGGGTCACCGCCGGCACTCCGGTGCTGACCGTGGTCGACACCGGCGAGCTGGGCCTGCTGGCCGAGGTCGACGAGACCGACGTGCTGCTGGTCCGGACCGGGCTCACCGGCACGGTGGAACTGGACGCGGTGACCGGCGCGGTGTACGAGGCCACCGTGAAGTCGATCGACGTGCTGCCCAGCACCTCGGCCCGGGGCGGGGTCAGCTACCGCGTCCGGCTCGCGCTCGGGCCGGGCCGGTTCGGTGAGGCGGAACCGGCACCGGCGCCCCGCCCCGGCATGAACGCGGTGCTGCGGCTGCGGGTCCGGGAGGCGGCCGACGCGGTGACCGTACCCGCCTCGGCGGTCTTCTCGGTCGACGGTCGGGACACGGTCTGGCTGATCCGCGACGGTCGGGCCGGGCAGGCGGCGGTCACCGTCGGCGTGCAGGGCCAGGACCTGGTGCAGATCGTCGACGGGGTGCAGGCCGGGGACCGGATCGTGGTGCGCGGCACCGACCAGGTCCGCAACGGCCAGGAGGTCGGGTGAGCCGGGCTCCGGCGATCGAGGCGGTCGACGTCTCCCGGACGTACCAGCTCGACGGGATCTCGGTACCCGCCCTGCGCGGGGTCACGCTGACCGTGGCGGCCGGCGACTACGTGGCGCTGATCGGGCCGTCCGGCTCGGGCAAGTCCACGCTGATGCACCTGCTCGGCGGCCTGGACCGGCCGACCGGCGGTCGGCTGGCGATCGGCGGACGGCAGGTCGGCACGCTCTCCGCACCCGAGTTGGCCCGGCTGCGCAACGAGACCATCGGTTTCGTCTTCCAGGCGTTCCACCTGCTGGCGCGTACCTCGGCAGTGGACAACGTGGCGTTGCCCCTGGTCTATCGCGGGGTGGGCGCGCGCGAACGCCGGACCCGGGCCGCCGCGATGCTCGGCCGGGTCGGTCTCGGGCACCGCCTGGACCACCGGCCCAACCAGCTCTCCGGGGGTGAACAGCAGCGGGTGGCGATCGCCCGGGCGCTGGTCACCGATCCGACGGTGCTACTCGCCGACGAGCCGACCGGAAACCTGGACAGCAGCACCGGAGCGGCCGTCCTGGAGCTGCTGGAACAGCTCAACGCGGAGTCCGGCGTGGCGCTGGTGATGGTCACCCACGACGCGGAGGTCGCGGCCCGGGCCCGCCGTCGGATCACCATGCGCGACGGGGTGATGGTCGCGGACAGTGCGGCCGGTACGCCGGACCAGGTCGGCGGTGGCCCGTCCGGTGGCCCGGCCGACCGGGGCGGCGACGGGGGACAGGCGTGAGGCTCGCGGAGGCGTGGCGGGTGGCCTGGGACGCGCTGCGCGCGAACCGGATGCGCAGCGCGCTGACCATGCTCGGGGTGATCATCGGAGTCGCCTCTGTGGTGCTGCTGGTGGCCATCGGCACCGGCACCAAACAGACGGTGGAACAGCAGGTCGAGGGGCTCGGCTCCAACCTGCTGCTGGTCGTGCCGGGGCGGCTCGACGTCGGGTCCGCCCCGGCGGTCTCCCCGCTGACCCTCAAGGACGTGGACGCGGTCGGTCGGGTGGTCGGGGACCCCAGCCGGGTGGCCGTGACGGTCGCCTCCGGCGCCACCGTCCGCGCCGGCACCCGGCAGGACTTCACCACCGTGCAGGGGGTGTTGGAGACCACCCCGGAGGTCTTCGCCCGGGATCTGGGCCGGGGCCGCTATCTGACCCGTTCCGACGTGGACACCGGCCGCCGGGTCGCGGTGCTCGGCGACTCGGTCGCCCGGGCGCTGTTCCCCGACCGGGAGGCGGTCGGTCAGCAGGTCAACGTGGCCGGCGTCCGGTTCCGGGTGATCGGGGTCTTCACGCCGCTGGGGCAGAGCCTCGGCGTGGACCGGGACGACGAGGTGCACATCCCGGTGACTGCGGCCCAACGGTTGTACGGCACCCAGCGGGTCGACGCCATCGCGGTCAAGGCACCGGACCGGGAGCGCATCGACGAACTGGGCGCGCGGATCGTGGCCGAGTTGAACGGCCGGCATCCGGGCACCGAGTTCAGCGCGGTCACCCAGGAGCAGATCCTCGGCGTACTGGGCGACATCCTCGGCATCCTGACCGGCGTACTCGCCGCCATCGCCGGGATCTCGCTGCTGGTCGGCGGCGTCGGCGTCTCCAACATCATGCTCGTCTCGGTGCGCGAGCGCACCCGGGAGATCGGGTTGCGCAAGGCGGTGGGGGCGCGTCCGCGCGACATCGGCGTGCAGTTCCTGCTGGAGGCGGTGCTGCTGACCTCGGTCGGCGGGGTCACCGGGATGGCCCTCGGGGTGGGCGGCGCGTTGCTGGTGGCCGCCCTGTCGCCGATCCCGGCGGCGGTGACCTGGTGGTCGCTGGCGCTGGCCTTCGGCGTCTCGGCGGCGGTCGGGATCGTCTTCGGGGTGCTGCCCGCGCAGCGGGCCGGTCGACTCGACCCGGTGGTGGCGCTGCGCGCCGAGTGACGGTTTCCGCCAGGTGGCCGAGGATGATCGGTTGCCGAATCCGCCAGCATCCACCCGACCAGGGGTTTTTCGCCCCGGTGTGCCGGTCGAATCATGATCAGTTGCAGGAAGGGATCGCGCCGGTCACAGCCGTCCCGCTACCGTACTGATAACACGCGCGTCGCCGGCCGCGCGGGAGGACCCGTGTGGCGGCCGCGCCGGGCATGGGATGGGTCGGTGAGCCATGGCCGGGTCGCAATCCGACGGTCGACTGTCGGATGTCAAGTTCCTGACCGTCGCCGAGGTGGCAACGGTCATGCGGGTCTCCAAGATGACGGTCTACCGTCTCGTGCACAGCGGTGAGCTGACCGCGGTACGGGTGGGCAGGTCGTTCCGGGTGCCCGAGCACGCGGTGCACGAATATCTCCGTGGCGCCTTCCAGGAGACCGCCTGACCCGCGAGCCTGACCCGGTCGCGGCGGGCCCGGTGAACGGGCATCGACCGGGGGCGCGTTGGTCCTGCTGACGCATCCCCGCTACGCTGGACTGGCGATCGTGACCGCTGGTGCGCTCTGCCGCCCACTCCGCCGGTCCGGTCCGTTGTCCGCAAGCGGTCGCCGACGCCACGGATCCGTGGTGTCTTACCGGTCGCGCCGCACGTTGCATCGAAAGGCTTTTTTATGGGCTCGGTGGTCAAGAAGCGCCGCAAGCGCATGGCTAAGAAGAAGCACCGCAAGCTGCTGCGCAAGACCCGCGTCCAGCGTCGCCGTCTCGGCAAGTGACCGTGTGCCGGGCCGTGGCCCGGCATTCGTCGCTTGCCAACTGTCGACCCTCGGAGGCTCAGGTGATCAGGCCGTGGCTGTCCCGGCTCGGTCCCTCCGGCCGGGGTAGGTGCGAGACATGACCCCCGGTGGCTCATCGAGCCTTCCGGGGGTTGTCGTCGTGACCGGGGTCAGCCGTTACCTCGGCGCACACGTCGCCGCCCGCCTTGCCGCCGATCCCCGGATCGCCCGCGTCATCGGCGTCGACCTGCCCGAGCCCGGCCCCGAGGTGGCCGAGCTGTTGGCGCAGGTGGAACGGGTCCGGGTGGACGCCGGGTCGATCGGTGGCCTGCTCGCCGACCTCGACGTCGACACCGTGGTGCACCTGGCCCTGGTCAGCGCCCCGGATTCGCAGCACGGCGGCCGTGCGGCGATGAAGGAACAGAACGTCATCGGCACCATGCAACTCCTCGCCGCCTGTCAGCGGGCGCCGCAGTTGCGCAAGATCGTGGTCCGGTCCTCCACCGCGGCGTACGGCGCCTCGTTCCGGGACCCGGCCGTCTTCACCGAGGAGACCGAACCCCGTGAGGTGCCGCGCGGCGGTTTCGGCCGCGACATCCTCGACATCGAGGGGTACGTCCGTGGTTTCCGTCGCCGACGCTCCGACGTCACCGCCACGGTGCTGCGCTTCGCCCCGTTCATCGGCTCGACGGCCGACACCACGCTGACCAGGTACTTCTCCCAGCCGGTGGTGCCGACCATCTTCGGCCGCGACGCCCGGTTGCAGTTCCTGCACTTCGACGACGCCCTTGAGGTGGTGCACCGGTCGGTCGTCGAGGACCATCCGGGCACCTACAACGTCGCCGGCCGCGGTGTGCTGTCGCTGTCGCAGGCGATCCGGCGGGCCGGTCGGATCTCGGTGCCGGTGCTGGAGCCCGGTGTCGCCGGTGCCATCGCGCTGGCCCGGACGATGGGCTTCGGGCGGTACGGGCTCGACCAGGTCGACCTCTTCGTGCACGGCCGGGTGGTGGACACCTCCCGCCTGGAGCGCGAGTACGGGTTCACCCCCCGCTCGACCGCAGCCGCCTTCGACGACTTCATCAACGCCCACCACGGCCGGGCCGTGGTGACCCGGGAGCAGTTGGCCGCCGCCGAGCGGATGGTGCTCGACAGCATCCGCCAGGCCCGGGCCGCCGTACGGGAGCGCTCGTGACCGGGCCGGAGGAACAGCGCGACGAGGCGTACCTGGACGACCGGTACGCCGTACCGCCTCCGGTGTCGGAGGACCTCGACCCCGTCCGGCGCAACGGACACCGTCCCGCCGAGGCGGCGGTGCCGGACCGGACCGGTGACGTCTGGGACCGGCGGGTCGCCGGTGGGCTCGCGTTCCTGCGTCGGCGGCTGTCCGGCGACTACGAGGTGGACGAGTTCGGCTTCGATCCGGAGCTGACCGAGGCGGTCTTCCACCCGCTGCTGCGCCGCCTCTACCGCGACTGGTTCCGGACCGAGGTCACCGGGTTGGCGAACGTACCCGCCGACGGGGCGGGGCTGGTGGTGGGCAACCACTCCGGCACCGTGGCGCTGGACGCGCTGATCCTCTCCACGGCGCTGCACCACGAGCACCCGGCCAACCGGTATCTTCGCCTGCTCGGCGCCGACCTGGTCTTCCGGATGCCGGTGGTCTCCGAGATCGCCCGCAAGACCGGTGGCACGGTGGCCTGCAACCCGGACGCCGAACGGCTGCTGCGCGGCGGCGAACTGGTCGGTGTCTTCCCGGAGGGCTTCAAGGGCATCGGCAAGCTGTACGCGGACCGCTACAAGCTGCAACGCTTCGGGCGGGGTGGCTTCGTGTCGGCGGCACTGCGCACCGGCACCCCGATCATCCCGGTCGCCATCGTCGGTGGCGAGGAGATCTATCCGATGCTCGCCGACCTCAAGCCCCTCGCCCGACTGCTCAAGCTTCCGTATTTCCCGGTGACGCCGACCTTCCCCTGGCTCGGGCCGCTGGGCATGGTGCCGCTGCCGAGCAAGTGGCTGATCGAGTTCTGCCCGCCGATCCCGACGGCGCATCTGGTCGACTCGGCGGACGATCCGCTGGTCGTGTTCAACCTCGCCGACCAGGTCCGGGAGACCATCCAGCAGACCGTGCACCAGCTTCTCGAACGCCGCCCGGACCCGTTCGGCCCGTAGTCGTCTCCGGTGTGGACGGGGGCGGGTCCTACGGTCCGGCGTTGCGTCGGGTGCGTCCGGAGGCGGCGTCGGCCGCGCGGCGGCGGCGCTGCAAGGCGACTCCGGCGGTGACCGCTCCGGCCACCAGTCCCGCCGCGGCGGTGGACGGGAGAGCGATCTTGACCGCCCGTCGTCCGGTGCGGAAGTCGCGTACCTCCCAGCCGCGCTGCCGGGCCTGACGCAGCAGTGTGCCGTCCGGGTTGACCGCCACCGCGCGTCCCACCAGCGACAGCATCGGCAGGTCGTTGGCGGAGTCGCTGTAGGCGGCGCACCGGCTCAGGTCGAGACCCTCCACCATGGCGAGTTGGGTGACCGCCTCCGCCTTGAGCGGGCCGTGCATCAGGTCCCCGACCAGCCGACCGGTGTACGCCCCGTCCACGATCTCGGCGACCGTACCGATCGCGCCGGTCAACCCGAGCCGGGTGGCGATCACCCGGCCGATCTCCACCGGGGCGGCGCTGACCAGCCACACCCGCTCACCGGCGTCCAGGTGCCCCTGCGCCAGCCGCCGGGTCCCGGCCCAGATCCTCGGGGCCATCAACTCGTCGAAGATCTCCTCGGCCAGCCGCTCGACGTCCTGGACCCGCCAACCCTCGACGAAGGCGAGCGCGGCCTCCTTGGCCTGGGACATGTCCCCGGCGTGCTCGCGGGCGAGCAGCCGGAACCGCAGCTGCTGCCAGGCGAACCGGGCCAGGTCCCCGGTGGTGAAGTAGTTGCGGGCGGCGAGCCCACGGGCGAACCAGTAGATCGAGGCACCCTGCATCATCGTGTTGTCCACGTCGAAGAAGGCGGCGGCGCGGGGGTCGGGCGTGGCCGGGGGAGCGGGCTCGGTCTGCGCCCAACCGGCGGTGTGCCCGTGCACGTCGGTGCTGACGGTCACCTTGCGGCTGCGCGCCACCTGCGCCCCCTCACTGTCGCTCGCCCTGCCCCGCTGCCCTCAGCGAGGGTATCCGGAGCAGCGGAAACCGCTGCCGGACGCGGGAACGACGGACGCCGGTCGGGTCAGGAGCAGACGCCGGGGGTGGGGCCGAGGTCGTCGCTGACGGTGCCGGCCGACTGGCCGCAGGCGATGGCGGTGCGCAGGGCCTCGGTGCGTTCGGTGACCAGGTCCAGCAGCTTCAGCGACCTGGCGGTCCGCTCCTGGTCGGCGCGGGAGCCCCGGTCGGCCAGCGCGTCGAGCGTGCGGCGCTGCCCGGTGACGAAGGCGTCGACCGTGTTCAGTGCCGCCGGGTCCGCACGCCGCACGGCGGCACCGTTGAGCTGGCGTACGCCCTGACGGATGTCCGCGTCCATGTCGTCGAGCACGGCGCGGTAACCGGCCCGGTTGCCGCTGAGCGAGGACGCCTCGGCCAGCCGGGTCCGGGCGAAGTCGAGGAAGAGCTGGCCACGGCTGATCTCGGAGCTGGCGAGCGCCAACTGGGCCCGCTCGGTGCTGCGCTTCATGCCGTACAGCGCGTCACCGGGCACCGCGTTCTCGCTCGCGGCGGAGATGCCGGAGACGGCGATGGCGCCGGCCGCGATGCCGACCAGGATCGCGCCCCGGGCGCGGGCCCGGCGGGCGGTGACGGCCGGTAGCAGCGATCCGCGACCGGTGGTGGCCTTCTCGGCCGGGGCGGCGACGGTGGACCCGATGCCCTCCCGGTCGGCGGTGGCCAGCAGCATCGCCCGCAGGCCGGTCCGGAACTCCGGGTCGACCTCGGGACTCGGCGGATTGACGCCGAGTTGTCGGCCGAGCGCGACGAGCGGTGCGAGCCGGTCGTCGGCGCTGGACCGGACGTGATGACGTAGGCCACCGTTGGCTTCGTCGAGAAGCTGCGCGAAGCGCTCGGTGCGCCGACGGGAGAAGAGGGCGTTGTCCACCGCGGCACCTCCTCTCGCTGGTCGCGGCCGGTCGGCCGCGTTCACCACCAGCGACCGACCACCGCATGACACCGGGACGGAAGCCCTCGTCGGCACCGCCGCCGGTCCACCTCGGAGGTTTCCGGCCGGTCATCGGTCGCACCCGGAGAAACGCGCCGTGCCGGGGCCGGGTTACGGGCCGACCGGCGGCGAAATCACGCAAAGTGATCGGCTACGGCTGGAAGCCGTCCGGGAGGAGGCGAGCCAGCGCCCGCACCGCGCGGTACTGCAACGCCTTGATCGCACCCTCGTTCTTGCCCATCGCGCGGGCGGTCTCGGCAACCGAGAAGCCCTGGAGGAACCGCAGCACGATGCACTCCTGCTGCTCCGGGTTGAGCCGCTTGACGGCTGTCAACAAGGCGACGTTCGTGATGTGCTCCACCACCGCCGCCTCCGGGCTGCCCTCGGGGCCGCGGTCCTCGCGGTCGGCGTCGAGGACGTCGCCGGTGGTGACCTCCAGCCGGTACCGACCGGACTTGAAGTGGTCGGCGACCAGGTTGCGGGCGATCGTCACCAGCCAGGCACCGAGGTCGCGGCCCTGCCAGGTGAAGCTGCCGATCCGTTTGAGGGCCCGCAGGAAGGTGTCCGAGGTGAGGTCCTCGGCGAGTTGCCGGTTGCCGACCCGGAAGTAGACGAAGCGGAAGACGGTGTCCACGTAGCGGTCGTAGATCAGTCCGAACGCCTCGGACTCACCGGCCTGGGCGCGTTCGACCAGGCCCCAGACCTCGGTGGCCGGGTCGGAGGGGTCGGGTCGGCTCGGGAACCCGGTGGAGGTACCGGCCGAGGAGACCGCGGGCAACACCGCCGTCTCCGAGGTGGACACCTCGGTGACCGGGGTGTCCCCACTGCGGCGGGCCTGGGCCGGCATGGTCGGTCGGCTCGGCGAGGCGACCCGGCCACCGGAGGGTTTCGCGTTTGCGCCGGGCGTCGATGGTCGGTGCGGCGGATCGTTCTGATGTGGTCTGCTGCCCACCCGGTTGGCGGCGCCCTCGCCGCGTGCGGGCACGTTGCCCGTGTTGTCCTGCTGGCCGTGCGCGTTGCCGCGCTCGTTGACCGGTGTACGTGCCTGCGGGCCGGGCAGGCCGACCGGGCGGGATACGAAGCCGAAGGCGGTCATCAGGCCACCTCCGTCGCACCGGTCGCCGTGCCGACGGTGCCCGGTCGATCGATCGGGCCTCCGGCGGGCAGGGCGACTCCGGGGTGTGCCGACGGGCGGCAGTTCCCCTTGAGGTGCTGGTCCAATGCGCTCACGGGCACGGGGGCCTCCTCGGGCTGAGGGGTGTCGACTCACGGCAAAATGGGGTGAGCCGACCCGAGTGATGATAGGGCCAACGTCACCCGCGCGTGGCAAGTCCGTTACACAGGGCCAAAGTATTTCTCGGCGGGTCGCACCCCTGGCGGACCGGTTGTCCGTCGGGGGTCGTTGACAACTGGCCGGCGGGCTGTTCCGGCACGTATTGCCAGTTCAGGGTCGTGGCAGGACGGTGCGTACGGCGGCTTGCGCGACCCGTGCGGCACCGCACGTGGCCGGCTGCGGCGGCGATTCGCCGGGGCTGTCGCACACCGACGGTGACCTTGCTTGAGTTCCGTGCACGGGACCGGGCGGGTCCTCGGTGGCCGGTGCGGTGTGCCCCGGACGGGAGCGCACCGGGATCGACGTACCGGTATCTCCGGATCGGTGTCGGTCATCGCCCGTCGGGCATGGCCGGGCGGCCCCGGCTGTGCCAGACTCAGCCACCGTGCAGGACCGAGACGCAGCCGTCGGGCCGGGGGCGCACCCCGCCGCCGACGCGGACGCAGGCACTGCCGGTCGGCCGCAGGCGGCCGACGGCGCCGGGCCGAATCTCGCCGAACGGCTGACCTGGGCGGCCCGGAGCAGTCCGGGCAAGCCGGCGCTGTACCACTCCGGCCGGACGATCACCTGGTCCGCACTGGACGAGGTGGTGACCGGAGTCGCCCGGGCGCTGGCCCGGACGGCCCCGGACGCGGCGGGCGGACCGGCCCGGGTCGCGGTGGCCCTGCCCAACTCACCGGATTTCGTGGTCGGGCTGCTCGGTGCGCTGCGGGCCGGACTGACGGCGGTACCGGTCAACCCCGCGCTGACGGCCCGCGAGCTGTGCCAGGTGCTGGCCGACTCGGCCGCGTCGGTGCTGATCGGCACCGAACACGTCCGTGACCTGGTGGCCGACGTCGAGTTGCCCGCACTGCGGGCCGTGCACACCAGACCTCCGGTCGTGGACGGCGCAACGCCGACCTTCCCGGCGCGGGCCGCCGACGACCTGGCGGTGCTGCTCTACACCTCGGGCACCGAGGGCCGGCCGAAGGGCGCGATGCTCTCGCACGGTGCGCTGGCCGCCAACCACGAGCAGGTCGGCCGGATCGCACCGCCGGTGGTCGGGTCGGACGACGTGGTGCTGCTGGCGTTGCCGCTGTTCCACGCGTACGGGCTGAACGCCGGACTGGGCGCGGTGCTGCACCACGCGGCGACCGGCGTACTCGTCGACGACCCGGGTGCCGACGCGGCGCTGACCGAGATCGCCCGGCACCGGGCCACCGTGCTGATCGGCGTGCCGTCGATGGTGCAGTCCTGGTCGCGGGCGGATCCCGACGTGCTGGCCGAGGCGATGACCGCAGTACGCGTCGTGGTCTGCGGCGCGGCGCCACTCGATCCGGCGGACGCGGCGCGCTTCACCGAGGCCACCGGTCGGCCGGTGCAGATCGGCTACGGCCTGACCGAGACCGCGCCGGTGCTCACCTCGACGCTGGTCGGCGGGGAGCCGAAGCCGGGCTCGATCGGCCGCCCGCTGCCCGGCGTCGAGCTGCGGCTGGTCGGGGCGGACGGGACCGAACTGTGGCGCGACGGCCTGGCCGCGCCCGACGACGACGCCGAGGAATGGGACCTGTCCGACCCGATGGCGGGCACCGATCCCGGTCAGATCGTGGTGCGCGGGGCGAACCTCTTCGCCGGGTACTGGCCGGACGGTGCGGGTGGGCCCGACCCGGACGGCTGGTGGGCCACCGGCGACGTCGCGTACGCGGACGCCGACGGTGATCTCTTCCTGGTCGACCGGCTCGGGGAGCTGATCCTGGTCAACGGCTTCAACGTGTACCCGCACGAGGTCGAGTCGGTGCTCTCGGCCCATCCGGCGGTGGCGGAGTCGGCGGTAGTGGGCGTGCCGCACCCCCGGACCGGGGAGACTGTCCGGGCGTACGTGGTGCCGAGGGCGGGGCATCGGGCGACCGGTGCCGAGCTGATCGCGCACTGCGCGCGTAATCTGGCCAGATTCAAGTGCCCCACCGACGTCGAGTTCGTCGACCTGCTGCCGCGCTCGGTGATCGGGAAGGTACGCAAGACCCTGCTCCGACCCACCGGCACCACGGAGGAGACCGATGCGTGAGCCCCGCCTGACCCTGATCACCCGACCCGGCTGCCACCTCTGTGAGGACGCCAAGGCGGCCCTCGACCGGGTCGTCGCGGTCACCGGCGACCGGTGGATCGAGCAGGACGTGAGCGGCGACGCCGAGATGGAACGCGAGTACGGCGACCGGCTGCCGGTGGTGCTGCTCGACGGCAAGGAGCACGGCTACTGGCGGGTCGAGGAGCAGCGGCTGCTCAAGGATCTGACCACCCCGCAGCTCTGAGGCCGCCGGTAGGGTGCGGTGATGACCCCTGCGCGCACCCATCTGGTGTGGGACTGGAACGGCACCCTGCTCAACGATCTCGATCTGGTGGTGGCCTGCACGAACGCCGCCTTCAGCAGCGCGGGCGGGCCGTCGGTGACGGTGGCGGAGCACCGGGTGCGGTTCCGTCGGCCGATCGCCGACTACTACGCGGACGTACTCGGTCGGGCCGTGGACGCGCAGGACTTCGGCCGCCTCGACAAGATCTTCCACGACGCGTACCGGCTGGGGTTGACCGGCTGTGAGCTGGCCCACGACGCGGTCGACGCGATGGCGGCCTGGCCGGGCAGCCAGTCGCTGTTGTCCATGTGGTTGCACGACGAGTTGGTGCCGGCGGTCCGGACGTACGGGCTGACCGGCCGGTTCGTCCGGGTCGACGGATGGCGGGACCGGGTCGGCGGTGATCGCAAGGCGGAGTCGCTGGCCCGCCACCTGGCCGAGATCGGCGTGGACGGCCGGTCGGTGGTGGTGATCGGTGACTCGATCGACGACGCCGACGCGGCGTACGCCGTCGGCGGGCGGGCCGTCCTCTACAGCGGCGGCTTCACCGACCGGGCCCGGCTGGAGGGCTCCGGTCACCCGGTCGCCGACAGTCTGGTGGAGGCCGTGACTCTCGCCACCGCGCTGGCCGACGTCCCGACGGTGGAATCGCCCACCTGAGCGGAAACGGGTGTCACCGTGCGTGGTCGCGGTCTCCCGATCGCTGTGTTCGATCAATGATTGGCGTGTGTGATTGGTCAGAGAAGTCGGGATTGAGCAATAATCGCGCCGGTAGTCGTGGTGGAGGGGTCTCCGGTCGATCTTGCGGGACGGAGGGGCTGGTGGAGGCGCGGCACGTGCCGACAAGATCGCGATTTGTGCACGTCTTCACAAGCGCCTACTCTGTAATTCCGACGCGCCCTGCTAGCACAGCCGGCAATTTCGGTCGCCAGCGGGAGTCCCGAAACGACCGGCCGGTGGAGTTGGTCGAGGATCGCACCGCACGGAGTCTCATGAGTCAGCACCGTCACCCAGGCGCGCCCGGCCGCGCCGGTGCCGTACCGGCGCTCCCGGACCTGCCCGAGGCAACGGTCGCCCGGCTCCCCGAGTACCTCCGTGCCCTGCACAACCTCGCCGAAACCGGTCACGAGACGATTTCCAGCGAGGGCCTGGCCAACGCCGCCGGGGTGAACTCGGCGAAGCTCCGCAAGGACCTGTCCCACCTCGGCTCGTACGGCACCCGGGGCGTCGGCTACGACGTGGCCCTGCTGGTCGAGCAGATCGAGTACGTCCTCGGGCTCACCCAACGTCGGGCGGTCGCCCTGGTGGGCGTCGGAAACCTCGGTCACGCGCTGGCCGGTTACGACGGGTTCGCCGGGCGCGGATTCCGGATCGCCGCCCTCTTCGACGCCGACCCCCGCCGTGTCGGCGAGGAGATCAACGGGCTCGTCGTGCGGCACATCGACGAGTTGCCCGAGGTCGCCGCCGCGGAGGCCGTCGCGATCGGCGTCATCGCCACCCCGGCCGCCGCCGCGCAGCGGGTCGCCGACCAGTTGGTCGCCGTCGGCGTGACGAGCATCCTGAACTTCGCACCGTGCGTACTCTCGGTTCCGGAGGGGGTCGACGTGCGCAAGGTCGACCTCGCCATCGAACTGCAGATCCTGTCGTTCCACGAGCACCGCAAGGCAGCACTGACCGCGCTCCCCGCCGCCGGTGGGTCCGCTCTCACCGCCCTGCCGGGCGGTTTCGCGGTCACCGAGAGCCAGGAGGCGATCGGCACGTGAAACTCATCGTCGTCGGCGCCTCCTACCGCACCGCGCCGGTCGCCACCCTGGAACGGCTCGCGGTGCCGCCGGCCGAACTGGGCGCCACCCTGGACCGGCTGTTGGCGCAGCCGTACGTCAGCGAGGTCGTCCTGGTCTCCACCTGCAACCGGGTGGAGGTCTACGCGGCCGTCTCCGGTTTCCACGGCGGCCTCGGTGACATCTGCGCCGTCCTCGCCGAGCAGGCCGGCTGCCCGCCCACCGCGCTGGCCAACAACCTCTACGTGCACTTCGACTCCGCCGCGGTCGAGCACGTCTTCCGGGTCGCCGCCGGGCTGGACTCCATGGTCATCGGCGAGGCGCAGATCCTCGGGCAGCTCCGGGACGCCTACCACTGGGCCGGTGAGACCGACGCCGCCGGCCGCCTGCTGCACGAGCTGATGCAGCAGGCGCTGCGGGTGGGTAAGCGGGCCCACTCCGAGACCGGCATCGACCGGGCCGGGCAGAGCGTGGTCACCGCCGCGCTGGGGCTGGCCGCCGGTCATCTCGGCAACGACCTCGTCGGCCGTCCCGCGCTGGTGGTCGGGGCCGGGGCGATGGGCTCGCTGGGCGTGGCGACGCTGTCCCGGCTCGGTGCCGGGCCGCTGACCGTGACCAACCGCAGCACCGACCGCGCGGTCCGACTGGCCGAGTCGTACGGTGCCGCCGCACGGGAGCTGACCGAGCTGGCCGACACGCTGTCCACGGTGGACATCGTAGTGGCCGCCACCGCGTCCACCGAGCCGGTCCTCACCCGTCCGGTCGTCGCCGAGGCGGTGGCCGCCCGCGAGCCGGAGCGGGGCCCGTTGGTCCTGCTCGACCTGGCCGTACCCCGCGACGTCGGGCCCGGTGTGGCCGAGCTGCCCGGCGTCGAGGTGATCGACATCGACCGGATGGCGGCGCTGCTCGCCGACGGACCGGTCGCCGCCGACGCCGCCGCCGTCGAGCGGATCGTGGCCGCCGAGGTCGAGTCCTTCCTCACCTGGCTGCGCGGTGCCGACGTGGCGCCGACCGTGGCCGCCCTGCGCGGCCGGGCCGACGACGTGGTCACCGCCGAGTTGCGCCGCCTCGCGCAGCGCCGCCCCGACCTCACCGACGACCAGCGCGCCGAGGTGGCCCGCACCGTGCACCGGGTGGTCCAGCGACTGCTGCACCAGCCGACCGTACGGGTCCGGCAGCTCGCCGCCGAACCCGGCGGCGACCAGTACGCCGCCCTGCTGCGCGAGCTGTTCGACCTCCAGGTCCCGCAGACCTCGCCGGTGGACACCGTCCCCGACATCACCCCACCCGGAGGTGAGCAATGAGCGAGCGTCAGCGAGCGAATCGTCGGCTCAGTGCGAAGGTGCCTCATGGCGGCGCGCAGCGGAGCGGAGGGCCGGCATGAGCGCGCGCCAGCGAGCGAATCGTCGGCTCAGTGCGAAGGTGCCTCATGGCGGCGCGCAGCGGAGCGGAGGGCCGGCATGAGCGCCGACGTACTGCGTCTCGGTACCCGTGGCAGCAAGTTGGCGATGGCCCAGTCCGGGCAGGTCGCCGACGCCCTGACCGCCCGCACCGGACGCCCCGTCGAACTGGTCGAGGTGGTCACCGCCGGTGACCGGTCCAGCGCGCCGGTGCACCGCCTCGGGGTCGGCGTGTTCGTCTCCGCGCTGCGGGACGCGCTGGTCGCCGGCACCATCGACTTCGCCGTCCACTCGTACAAGGACCTGCCCACCGCCACCGCGGCCGGGCTGCACATCGCCGCGGTGCCGCCGCGGCAGGACCCGCGCGACGCGCTCGTCGCCCGCGACGGGAAGACGTTGGCCGAGCTCGCCCCCGGAGCGAACATCGGCACCGGCGCGCTGCGCCGGATCGCCCAGCTACACGCGCTGGGCCTGCAACTGTCGGTCACCCCCATCCGGGGCAACATCGACACCCGGCTGAACCGGGTGCTCGGTCCGGAGGCCGACCTGGACGCCGTCGTCCTGGCGCGAGCGGGCCTGGCCCGCATCGACCGGGTCGACGTCGTCACCGAGACGCTCGACCCGATGCTGATGCTGCCCGCCCCCGCGCAGGGAGCGCTGGCGGTGGAGTGCCGGGTCGACGACCCGGACCTGGTCGAACTGCTCGCCACGCTCGACGACGCACCGTCGCGCGCCGCGGTCGTCGCGGAGCGGGCGATGCTGGCCACCCTGGAGGCCGGATGCTCCGCTCCGGTCGCCGCCTACGCCGAACTCGCCGAGGGCGAGACCGGTGAGGAGATCTACCTGCGCGGGGCGGTGATCAGCCCGGACGGCACCCGTGACATCCGGCTGTCCCGCACCGGTACGCCCGCCGAGGCGGCGGAGATCGGCAAGGCACTCGCCGCCGAACTCCTCGACCTCGGCGCCGACTCGATCCTCGGCCCGCAAGGACACGACGGCCCGGGGACCCAGCAATTTGGGAGCACAGAATGACCCGCACCCGTAAGCCCGTAGGCCGGATCGCATTCGTCGGGGCCGGTCCCGGCGACCCGGGCCTGCTGACCCGCCGGGCGCACGACGCCCTGGTCGACGCCGACCAGGTGGTGTACGACCGGGGAGTCCCCGAGTCGTTGCTCGACGTCGTCCGGGCCGAGGCCAGGGAAGACGCCCAGTTCACTCCGGCCGAGGGCGCGCCGGGCGACGTGGCGAAGGTACTGATCTCGGCTGCCCGCTCCGGGCAGAACGCGGTGCACCTGGTGGCCGGCGACCCGTTCGGTCACGACTCGGTCGTCAAGGAGGTGCAGGCGGTGGCACGTACCGCCGCGCACTTCGAGGTGGTGCCCGGCGTCGGCCAGGCCGAGGGCGTGGCCGCGTACGCGGGGGTGCCGCTGCCCGGCGTACGCACCGCCGCCGACGTGGAGGATGTCGGCACGCTCGACTTCGAGGCGCTGGCCGGAGCGGTGCAGCGTGGCTCGCTGGCGCTCGCGGTGGACGCCGGTGACCTGGCCGCGATCCGTGACGGGCTGCTCGCCGCCGGGGTCGACGGCACCACCGACGTCGGGGTGACCGGTGACGGCACCGGCGAGACGCAGTACACCACCACGTCGACCGTGGACTCCTTCGTCGCGGCGGCACTCGGCTTCACCGGCCGGGTCGTGCTGACCGTCGGCGAGGGCGTCGGCCAGCGCGACAAGCTGAGCTGGTGGGAGAACCGCCCGCTGTACGGCTGGAAGGTGCTGGTGCCCCGCACCAAGGAGCAGGCCGGCGCGATGAGTGCCCGACTGCGGGCGTACGGGGCCATCCCGTGCGAGGTGCCGACGATCGCGGTGGAGCCGCCGCGTACCCCGGCGCAGATGGAGCGTGCGGTCAAGGGCCTGGTCGACGGCCGGTACGCCTGGGTCATCTTCACCTCGGTCAACGCGGTGCGCGCGGTCTGGGAGAAGTTCGCCGAGCACGGCCTGGACGCCCGGCACTTCGGTGGCGTCAAGATCGCCTGCATCGGTGAGGCCACCGCCGACGCGGTCCGCGCCTTCGGCATCCAGCCGGAGCTGGTCCCCTCCGGGGAGCAGTCGTCCGAGGGGCTGCTGGCCGAGTTCTCCCCGCACGACGAGGTGCTCGACCCGGTCGGCCGGGTGTTGCTGCCGCGCGCCGACATCGCCACCGAGACGCTCGCCGCCGGGCTCACCGAGCGCGGCTGGGAGGTCGACGACGTGACCGCGTACCGGACGGTCCGGGCGGCCCCGCCGCCCGCCGAGATCCGTGACGCGATCAAGTCGGGTGGGTTCGACGCGGTGCTGTTCACCTCGTCGTCCACGGTCCGGAACCTGGTCGGCATCGCCGGCAAGCCGCATGCGCGTACCGTGGTAGCCGTCATCGGGCCCAAGACCGCGGAGACCGCGACGGAGTTCGGCCTGCGGGTCGACGTCCAGCCGCCGCACGCCTCGGTGCCGGACCTGGTGGAGGCGCTCGCCGGCTACGCCGTCGAGCTGCGGGAGAAGCTCGCCGCGATGCCGGCGAAGCAGCGCCGTGGCTCGAAGGTCCAGGGGCCGACCGCGCTCAGGTTCCGGTAGTCGTCAGGGAGGGCACCGTGCCGTACCCCGAGAACCGCCCCCGCCGGCTGCGGCGTTCCGCAGCCGTGCGGCGGCTGGTCTCCGAGACCCGTCTCGACCCGGCCGAGCTGATCGTGCCGATGTTCGTCAAGGAGGGGCTGACCGAGCCCCGGGCCATCGGCTCGCTGCCCGGGGTGCTCCAGCACTCCCGCGACTCGCTGCGCAAGGCGGCCGTCGAGGCGGTACGCGCCGGGGTCGGCGGGATCATGCTGTTCGGGGTGCCGACGTCGCGCGACGAGCGTGGCTCCGGCGGCCTCGACCCGAACGGGATCCTCAACGTCGCCATCCGGGACGTGGTCTCCGAGGTGGGTGACGCCACCGTCGTGATGAGCGACCTCTGCCTGGACGAGTTCACCTCGCACGGGCACTGCGGCCTGCTCCGGCCGGACGGTTCGGTGGACAACGACGCCACCCTGGCGGCGTACGCCGAGATGGCGGTGGCCCAGGCCGACGCCGGAGTCGGCATGGTCGGCCCGTCCGGGATGATGGACGGCCAGGTCGCAGTGGTACGCCGGGCGCTCGACGCGGCCGGTCACACCGACGTCGCCGTGCTGGCCTACACCGCCAAGTACGCGTCGGCGTTCTACGGTCCGTTCCGCGACGCGGTCGAGTCGGCGCTCGACGGCGACCGCCGGACCTACCAGCAGGACCCGGCGAACCTGCGCGAGTCCCTGCGCGAGGTCGAACTGGACGTGGCCGAGGGCGCCGACATCGTGATGGTCAAGCCGGCCCTGCCCTACCTCGACGTGGTCGCCGCGGTCCGGGCCGCGGTCGACGTGCCGGTCGCCGCCTACCAGGTCTCCGGCGAGTACGCCATGGTCGAGGCCGCCGCCGCCAACGGCTGGATCGACCGCGAGCGGGTGATGCTGGAGACGCTCACCTCGATCCGCCGCGCCGGAGCGCAGATCATCCTCACCTACTGGGCCGTGGAGGCCGCCGGCCTGCTCCGCGACCGCTACTGATCTCCACCCCGGTCCTGACCGACCACGACCCGGCGGCGCGACCCGAGCCCTAGCGGGCGGCGTCGAGGCGGTGCACCAACTCGGCCACGTCGACGCTGTATTCGCACCACTCCCGGTCGGGCCGGTAGCCCAGCTCCGCGTTGACCTTGAGCATGGCCTCGTTGGCCTGGGCGTTCCACGTCTGGACCTCGGTGAGCTGCGGCTCGGCCGAGCGCAACTCCAACAACATGCGGGCCTTGATCGCGCGGTCGATCCCGTAGCCACGGTGATCCTGCACCACGATCGTGTCGTACTGGTCCGCGCGGGTCGGGTGCTGCGCCGGCACGACCACCTCGGTCAGGCCGGCCACCTCGCCCGTCTGCTCGTGCAGGGCGAGCACGATGTACGGCTTCATCCCCCGACGGTGCAGGCAGTCGAGACTGTCGCGCAGCCGCTGCGGGTCGTACGAGCTGGGCCGTAGCTCGCCGTCCTCGACGTCCCGGATCTCGGCCTTGGCCCGGGCGTACGCCTCGATCAGCTCGTCCGGCGGCCCGCCGGGGTGGAACTGCACGTGGTAGCCGGCGCCGACACCGGTCGACATCTCGGCCAGCTCGGTCCAGTCGACACCGGCGAGGTCGAGCACGCTGCGGGTCTCGACGTACTCCCGGCTGAAGCCCAGCGACTCGTAGAAGCCGACGGCCGGGGTGTCACCCACCACCTCGACGCCGATCGACTCGAATCCCTCCTGGTAGACCCGGCGGGAGGCACGCAGGACGAGGTCACGGCCGAGGCCCCGGCGTCGGTGGTCGGGATGCACCAGCACCTCCAGCACACCGATGCTGCCGAGCAGCAGCACGTGCACCTGACCCAGGATCGGGCCGGGTGTCCCGTCGGCGGCCGGCTCGGCCTGGGCCACCCAGGCGATCCGTCGTTCGCCGGGCATCACCTCGGTGAGGTACTCCCGCACGGAACTCTCCCGCCACGGCGGATCCTGCGGAAGATCGACCGCCAGGACCGCGTTCAGCGTGTCCAACAGCGACGCGATCTCGGCGGACGACGCGGTCCTGGGGTCCCACTCGCGCACCATCACGCGTCTAGCTTGCCGTTAACCGCTGCCGGGGGGAAGTGTCCAGTCCTCCAATGTGCGCGGACGATCACTTCAGGTGCGACTGGCCTGTCCGTACCGGTTGGCCGTTTCGAAGACGGCCTGGGCGTACCGGCCGACGTTGTTGTACGACAGGATGGCGTTCCACCAGTCACCCGGAACGGTGAGGTTGCGGCCCCCCTTGCACAGGTACATTCCGGCGGCCAGCGCGGCGTCGTGGATGTTGTGCGGGTCCTTGACCCCGTCGCCGTCCGCGTCGGCGCCGTTCTCCTGCCAGGTGGTCGGGATGAACTGCATCGGTCCGACCGCCCGGTCGTAGGTGGTGTCCCGGTCCAGCTCGCCCCGGTCGGTGTCGGCGATCCGCATCCGGCCGCCCTGCCCGTCCAGCGGCAGTCCGATGATCTCCGGAGTGGCCCGGCCGTCCGGTCCGAGCCGCGCGTTGTTGGCCTGCCCGTGCCGGGACTCGACGAAGCCGATCGCGGCCAGCGTGGTCCAGCTCAGGCCGCAGGCCCGGTTGGTCTCGGCGAGCACCAACTCGGCGTAGCCGTACGCCTGCACCGCGATCGGGTCGATGCCGGTCTTGGCGCCGACCTCGCGGGCCCAGCCGGCGAGCGCGTCGGAGGGGCGGGCGCCCACCGGCGCCGTACCACCCGTCGCGCCCGGGAACGGCGTGGTCCCCGGCGGCAGCGTCCCGGTGGTCGGCGGGACGGCCCCGACCGGCGGAGCCTCGGTCAGCGGCGCGGTGCCGTCGGTCGCCTCCGGTTCGCCGGTCGCCCCGGCCGCCACCGGGCGCGGCGCACCGACGGTCGCCGGCACCAGCGTCGCGCCGGCTGTCGCGGTCGCGATGACCAGCGCGAGCAGGAACACCCCGGGCAGGGTGAGTCGTCCCCCGGGCCGCCGCGCCCAGTCGCGGGTCGCGCGGGCGGCGGCCCGAGGACCCGGCATGCGTACGGCGTGCGCGAAGCGCACCCGGCGTCGCCGGGCCCGCCGGGGCCGGGTCGCCGTCCCACCCGCCGCCTCGCCGTCGGTCTTGGTGGCGGCGTCGGCCTCTTCGCTCTCCTCGACCTTGCCGGGGTCGTCGGCCTTCGTGGTGTCGTCCGACGTTGTCGCGCTGTCGGGCGCGGTGCGGGCGTCGGGCGTCGCGCTGAGGCCGGTCCTTGTCACGGCGTCGGGCTCGGCGGCGGCGTCGGGCTTGGTGGCGGCGTCGGGCGGGGGCGCCGTCTCGCGGTCCGTCCCGCCGGGCTGCTCGCCGTCGTTCCGGGCGGGTGCGCCGCTGGTCGCGGCGGGCTTCCCGTCGATCGGGGGAGCGGCGGGCTCGGTGGGCGGTTCGGGCTCGGGCGTGGCGGCCCGGATCGTCGGCGTACCGGCAGCCGGCTCGGCCCCGGCGGTGGGCGACCCGCCGGCCGGTTCGCCGGATCTCAACCAGGGTCGGCGCGGCCGGGGTATCGCGCTGACCGGTCTGTCCGTAGTGGCACCGGTTTGGGCGCCCGGCGTGGCCGGTCGCAGGGGCCGAAGGGTCGTCCGCTCTTCGCCGTCTGCCACCCGTCGAGTATCACCCATGTCGCCGCGAGCGTCAGGTCCGGCCGTACCCTGATGTCATGCCCCGGTACGAGTTCCGCTGCCGCGCCTGTGGTGACACCTTCGAGGTCAACCGGCCGATGGCCCAGGCGGGCGAGCCCGCGTCCTGCCCGAAGGGGCACTCCGACACGGTGAAGTTGCTGTCGACGGTCGCGGTCACCGGACGGGGTGGCGGTGCCTCCGCCGGTCCGCCCGCGCCCTCCGGTGGCGGCTGCTGCGGTGGCGGTTGCGGCTGTTGAACGCCGCCGTCGACGGTGGCCGGTCGGAGGCGGCCGGACCGACCGGCGGACCGTCGTACGTGGTGGGACGGTTGATGTCGGTCTTGCCTGGACGCCCGGTGCGATGGCACCTTGGGGCGGAGTCTCGGCCGACCGTTCTCACGATGCGTGATGATCTGGTTTCGGGAAGTATGAAGCCGAGGCCAGGGGGGAGGTTCCACGCATGCCGCCACGGATCCACCTCCCCAGTGGCTGGGTGACGTTCGTCTTCACCGACATCGAGGGCTCCACGCGGCTGGCGCAGATGCTCGGCTCCGGATACCGCCCGGTGTTGCGGGAACACCGCCGTCTGCTGCGTCGGACGATCGCCGCGACCGAGGGTGCCGAGCTGCTGACCGAGGGGGACTCGTTCTTCCTGGCCTTCGGGGACGCCGGTGCCGCGCTGACCGCCTGCCTGACCGCGCAGCGGGCGCTCGGCGAGCACGAGTGGCCGACCCCGGAGGCGGCGCCCCGGGTGCGGATGGGCCTGCACACCGGCTGGGCGGAGCCGCGTGACGGCGAGTACGCCAGCCCGGAGGTGCACCGGGCCGCCCGGGTGGCCGCCGCCGCGCACGGCGGGCAGGTGCTCTGTTCCGCCGCGACCGCGCGGCACGCCGATCCGCTGCCGACCGGGGCGTCCCTGATCGACCTCGGGCTGCACCGGTTGCGTGGTTTCGACGACCGGGAACGCCTCTTCCAACTCGTCGCGCCGGGCCTGGAACGGCAGTTCCCGCGTCCGCGTACGGCCGACGCGGTGGCGCACAACCTGCCGATCCCGGTCACCTCGTTCGTCGGTCGGCACGCCGAACGGGCCGAGTTGCGCGGGTTGGTGGCCGGGCACCGGTTGGTCACCGTGCTCGGTGCCGGTGGCGGCGGCAAGACCCGGTTGGCCGTGGAACTCTCCATCGACCTGGTGGACGAGTACCCCGACGGGGTCTGGTTCGTCGACATCGCCTCGGTGACCGATCCGGGGCTGGTGGCGTTCGCGATCGCCGCGGTGCTCGGGCTGCGTCCCGAACCGGGTCGGCCCATGGTGGACACCCTGGTCGAGTACGCGGCCGGTCGCCGGATGCTGATCGTCCTCGACACCTGCGACGTGCAGCCGACGGCCTGCGCCGAGGCGGTGTCCCGGCTGCTCTCCGGAGGCAGCGGGGTGAAGGTGCTGGCGACCACCCGGGAACCTCTGGCGTTGCCGGGCGAGGTGGTGTGGCGTATCCCGCCGCTCTCGGTCGACCCGTCACCGGACGGCACCGAGAGCGACGCGGTCGCGTTGCTGCTGGACCGGACCGCCGCCGCTCGGGGCGGGCGACGTCCGGACGCGGCCGAGTCGGCGGACCTGCGCCGGGTGGTACGTCGGCTGGACGGACTGCCGCTGGCGATCGAGCTGGCTGCGGCCCGGCTGCGGGTGCTCTCCGTCGGGCAGCTCGCCGAACGCCTCGACGACGTGCTGGGCACGCTGGACGCCGGCCGGGACGACCCCGAGCCGCTACCGACCGATCACGGCAACACCGGTAACCAGCGGGACACCGTCGACCTGGCGGCGGCGGCGACCGGGGCGAGTCCGCAGTCCCCGGAGACGCGGGCGGTGGCACGGTCGGCGATCGAACGTCACCTGACGATGCAGGCGACGGTCACCTGGTCGTACCGCACGCTCGGTCCCCGGGCCGCGCGGCTGCTGCGCTGGCTGGCGGTGTTCGCCGGTCCGGTCGATCTGCCGACCGTGGAGTGGCTGCTCGACGACGATCCGCTCGACCCGCTCTCGGTGCTGGTGGACAAGTCGATGGTGCTGGCCGAGCCGCAGGCCGGTGGCTTCACGTACCGGATGCTCGATCCGATAAGGGCGTACGCGGCCCGTCGGCTCGCCGAGGCCGGTGAGGAACGGGACGCGCGGAACCGGCACGTGGGCTGGTCGGCGCACGCCTTGGAACGGGCGCACCTGGGTCCGGACGGCCAGCCGGTGACGCTGTCGCTGTACGCGCTCGACCCGCTCGCCGGGGAGCTGCGCGCCGCCCTGCGCTGGTGCGCCACCGGTGGTAGTGCCCGGGCGGGCCTGCGGCTCGCCAGCGGCCTGGACCAGTGGTGGCGTGAGCGCGGGCTGGCCCGGGAGGGGCGGCTGTGGTTGTTCCGGCTCTACAGCCGGATCGCCGAGACCGGGGAGACGATCCCCGAGGCCGAGCTGGCAGCGGCCTACCACATGCATTCGCTGCACGCCGGTGGCGACGGCGAGTACGCCGAGGAGCTGCGCTACTCGCAGCGGGCCGAGGCGGCGGCGCGGCAGGCGGGCGACGCCGGGCTGCTGGCCCGGGTGCTCGCCGGGCGGGCGGCGCCGCTGGTGGACATGGGGCAGTTCGCCGAGGCCGAACGGGTCTGCCGGGAGGTCATCGACTGGGCCCGTGAGCAGGGGGTGGAGTCCGAGGCGCTGTTCGCGGTGTTCCGGTTGGCCGAGCTGCTCTGGCGGCGGGGTGCCCTGGACGAGGCGGCCGACCTGCTCGCGGCGGCGCGCCCGGTGGAGGCGGCCCGCCCGATCGACCGGGGCCGGCGTTCGGTGGACATGCTGCTCGGCGTGGTGGCGTTGGCCCGGGGCGATCTGGTGGCCGCGCACGAACACCTGCTGGCGGCGTTGCGGTCCCGGATGAACCACGGTTTCCACGGTCGGGCCTGCGACACGCTCAACGCGATCGCGGTGCGCTGCCAGGCCGGGGACGAGCCGCTGACCGCAGCCCGGCTGTTCGGCGCGGCGCAGGCGACCCGGGCGGGGCTGCGGTCGCCCACCGGCATCTACGACGGCTACTGGAACGAGCGGCAGGTGGCGCTGCGGCGGACGCTCGGCGACGTCGCCTTCGACGAGGCGTACGGGGAAGGCGCCGAGTTGGGTCTGGACGAGGCGGTGGCGTTGGCGCTCGGCGTCGAGCATCCCGACCTGGCCGCCGACTCGGCCCGGTTCGCGGCGCGGGCAGCCCGGGCGACGCCCCGCCAGTCGACCGCTGCCGCCGACCGGCACACCGAGCACGCCTGACCGAGGGGTCCGCGTCGGACGTGGACCCCTCGGTCGGGAGATCAGGCGCGGGCCAGCCGTTCCGCGTCGGCCTTCATCCGGGCGGCCCGGTCGATGTCGGACTGCTGGACGGCGGCGGCCGAGCCGAAGATGCTCACCGCCTGGTAGTAGGTCCAGGCCAGGCTGAGGCAGGCCGGCCGGACGACCGAGTTGTACGTCGCGCAGACCCGCTTGAGGTCCTCGTAGAAGGCGCTGTCCAGGCGGGACTTGTTGGCGCTGAACTGGCCGACCGCCTTGTAGTTGCGGTAGCCGAAGTCGTGGCGGTGGCAGGAGAGGGAGAACCGGAACCCGAGCGGGTTGTCCGGGCTGGAGGAGCAGAAGTCGGTGGACCAGTCGAAGTTGTAGCCGGCCCACGGCGTGCGGTTCTGCCGGGCCGAGTTCCAGGCGTTGTAGCTGCTGGCGCTGGTCTGGGTCCAGCTCGACAGCACGGACAGCTTCTGGGCGGGCGTGACGGCCGCAGCCGCCGGGGACGCCACGGCGAGCGTGGCGGCCAGCGCGACCGCGCCGGAGGCCAGGACGGTGGTGAGACGTTTGAGCACGGGGGATACCTCCGCGGGGGTGTGCGGTGGGCAGTGGTTACCGGTGAGTACCCGGAGTTCGACCAGTCTCGATCAAGGTCGCGACATTCGGGTGTAACCATTGAGAAATATTGGTGACCAGTGCTGAAACAGACGAATGCCCCGGACGCCGAGGGTGTCCGGGGTGTTCCGCAGGCCGGTCAGCCTGATTCGCAGCTCAGTGCCGGGTGGGCCGGTGGGTGGTCAGTCGAAGAAGCGGGCCATGTGGGCGGGGGAGGGCCCCTCGTCGTCCACGCCCAGCGGGGTGAGGTCGGCGAAGATCGACGCACCGTCGGTGCCGGCGTGCAGCGGGTGCCAGCGCGGTGTGCCCGGCGGGCGCATCGCGCAGACCCCCTTGATGGTCTGGACGTCGAGCAGTCGGACGTGGGTCGGGTCGGCGACCGCGTTCACATGCCCCCACCAGGGGCTCATCACGTGCAGGACGCCGCCGGGACGCAGCACCCGGTGGCACTCGTCGAGCAGCGGCAGGAAGTCGATCAGGTGCTCCAGGATGTGCACCGCGAAGAACACGTCCACCGAGTCGTCGGCGAGGGGGAGTGAGCCGGAGAGGTCGGCCACCGCGTCCACCCCGGGTGCCGGATAGATGTCCAGCCCGAGGTTGCCCGACCACTGCTTGGTGCCGCCGCAGCCGAGGTCCACCACCACCGGGTCGCGTCCGCCGACGCGTACCCGGCACCAGACGCCGAAGACCCCGGCGAGTCGGCCGACCTGCTCGCGGACCAGGCGGAGCTGGGCCGGCTCGTCGACCTCGCCGGTCAGGTGGGCGACGCCCCGGTCGAAGCGGACCTCGACGGCCAGCGACCGGAGCCGGTCGTCGTGGCGGGCCTGGTCCGCCCAGGACTCCGCGAGGAACCCGTCGACCGCCCGCAGCCGTTCGGCCGAGGGCGGGGTGTGTGCCAACGCGACCATTCGCCCACCTCCGGCCGGCGCGATACCCCGATCGCTGCCCGTTATGCGCAACTTAGCCCAGAAGGCGGCACTCGGGTGGGCGCTCGGCCGGACTGCCGCCGGAGGATCGATCAGCCCGGAGCGGTGCGCCGGGGACGGCCGGCCGCGCCGATCCGCTGTCGGGGTGCGGGCACCTTGGGGCGCTTGAGGTGGTACCGGTGCAACTCGGCGTGGCCTGCCAGGGACGGGTCCTCGCTCATCGAGACCAGTTCCCAGCCCTGGTCGCCGGCCCGGTTGAGATGGGCCAGCGCGGTGTCGCCGTACGGCGTGACGTCGATCATGGAACCGTCCGGGCCGTACCAGATGAAGACGATCTCCCAGCCGGCGTCGGTGCTCGCCGCCTGGCGGCGCCGCACCAACAGCGCGTACTCCCACCTGAGCATGCAGTGATTGTCACTCCGGTGGGGGCTGCCGGCCGGGATCAGGACTCGGCGATCCGCCCGGCGTCCACCCGCAGACGGCGGTCCACGCGGACCGCGTCCAACATCCGCCGGTCGTGCGTCACCAGCAGCAACGTCCCCGGGTAGCCGGCCAGCGCCGACTCCAACTGCTCGATCGCCGGCAGGTCCAGGTGGTTGGTCGGCTCGTCGAGCACCAGCAGGTTGACCCCGCGCCCCTGCAACAACGCCAGCGCGGCCCGGGTCCGCTCGCCCGGGGAGAGCGTCGCGGCCGGGCGCAGCACGTGCTGGGCGCGCAGGCCGAACTTGGCCAGCAGCGTCCGCGCGTCGGCCGGCGACAGGTCCGGTACGGCGACCCGGAAGGCGTCCAGCAGCGGCGCGTCCCCGAGGAACGCCCCGCGCGCCTGGTCCACCTCGCCGACCACCACACCGGGGCCCAACGCGGCCTGCCCGGCGTCCAGCGGCAGCCGGCCCAGCAGGGCGGCCAGCAACGTCGACTTGCCGGACCCGTTCGCCCCGGTGATCGCCACCCGGTCTGCCCAGTCGATCTGGAGGTTCACCGGGCCGAGGGTGAAGTCGCCCCGACGTACCACCGCGTCGCGCAGGGTGGCCACCACGGCCCCGGCGCGGGGCGCGGCGGCGATCTCCATCCGCAGCTCCCACTCCTTGCGCGGCTCCTCGACCACGTCCAGCCGCTCGATCAGCCGCTCGGTCTGCCGGGCCTTCGCCGCCTGCTTCTCGCTGGCCTCGGAGCGGAACCTCCGGCCGATCTTGTCGTTGTCGGTGGCCTTGCGGCGGGCGTTGCGGACACCCTTCTCCATCCAGGACCGCTGCGTGCGCGCCCGCGCCTCCAGTGCCGCCCGGGTGTCGGCGTACTCCTCGAACTCGGCGCGTGCCTGGCGGCGGGCCACCTCCCGCTCCTCCAGGTACGCCGCGTAACCGCCACCGAAGTGGTTGACCTGCTGCTGGTGCAGGTCCAGTTCCAGCACCCGGGTCACCGTCCGGGTCAGGAACTCCCGGTCGTGGCTGACCAGCACCGTGCCGGCCCGCAACCCGGTGACGAACTGCTCCAGGCGCTCCAGCCCGGCCAGGTCCAGGTCGTTGGTGGGCTCGTCGAGCAGGAAGACGTCGTACCGGCTGAGCAGCAGCGACGCGAGCCCGGCGCGGGCCGCCTGGCCGCCGGAGAGCCCGGTCATCTCGTGGTCGAGACCGACGCCGAGCCCCAGCTCCGCGGCGACCTCCTCGGCCCGCTCGTCCAGGTCGGCCCCGCCCAGGCCGAGCCAGCTCTCCAACGCCGAGGCGTACGCGTCGTCCGCGCCCGGCGCCCCGGCGGTCAGCGCCTCGGTGGCCGCGTCGAGGGCGGCCTGCGCCCAGGTCACCCCGGTCCGCCGGGCCAGGAACGCCCGGATCGTCTCGCCGGGACGCCGGTCCGGCTCCTGCGGCAGGTGCCCGACGCTCGCGCCGGGCGGACTCACCGCGACACTGCCCGCCTCCACCGGAAGCAGCCCGGCGAGGGTGCGCAGCAGCGTCGACTTGCCCGCCCCGTTCGGCCCGACCAGGCCGATCACGTCCCCGGGCGCGACCACCAGGTCCAGCCCGGTGAACAGCGTTCGCTCCCCGTGCCCGGCGGCCAGGTCCTTGGCGATCAGCGTGGCGCTCACAAGCAGCCGAGCCTACCCGCCGGCGTGGTTGGCGTGGCTCGCCATGCCCGGGCACGACACACGAGGCAGACTCACGGTCGTGCAGACCACTCTGGCGATCGACTGCGGCGGTGGCGGGATCAAGGCGTCCGTGCTGGACGCGGCCGGCACCATGCGGGCCCAACCGATGCGGGTGCCGACGCCGTACCCGCTGCCACCGGAGCTGTTCGTCCGGACCCTGCGGGAACTCGGCGACCGGCTGCCCGCCGCCGACCGGGTGACGGTCGGCATGCCGGGCATGATCCGGCACGGCGTGGTGGTCGCCACCCCGCACTACGTGACCCGCTCCGGCCCCCGCAGCCGGGTCGACCCGGCCCTGCACGACCAGTGGTCCGGGTACGACGCCCGCAGCGCCCTCGCCGCCGCGTTCGGGCTGCCCACCCTGGTGCTCAACGACGCCGAGGTGCACGGTGCCGGAGTGGTCGCGGGCACCGGCTGCGAACTGGTGCTGACCCTCGGCACCGGGCTGGGCAGCGCCCTCTTCGACGGCGGCGTGCTCGCCCCACACCTGGAGCTGTCGCACGCCCCGGTGCGCTGGGGCACCACCTACGACACGTACGTGGGCGAGCCGGAACGCCGCCGGTTGGGCGACGCGTTCTGGTCCCGGCGGATCCGGCAGGTGGTGGAGGGGCTGCGCCCCGTGTTTCGCTGGGACCGGCTCTATCTGGGCGGCGGCAACTCCCGGCTGATCCGCCCCGAACAGCTCGCCCGGATGGGCGACGACGTGGTGGTGGTGCCCAACAGCGCCGGCATCGTCGGCGGCGTCCGCGCCTGGGAGCTGGCGGCCGTGTGAGTGCGCGGCCGCGTGGGTGCGCGGCCGGGTGGGTGCGCGCCGGGTTGGTGCGCGGCCGGGTGGGTGCAAGGAAGGGCACCCTGCTAACGCCTGCGGTATAGCAGGGGTCCCCTGCTAACGTCCGGCACCGTCCGGCACCGTCCGGCACCGCCGACGCGACGCCCGCCCCCGCCCGCAGGCGCCCGGGAACACTCGCGCACCGGACGGTGTTGTGCCAGCGTCAGGGCAGTGGTGCGAACTAGGGGGTGGGCCGAGATGGATCTTCTGGCTGAGTACCGGCGAGCGACCCTGTTCTTCGAGTCGGGCGACCCGAGCGGAGCGGCCCGGCTGCTCGAACCGATCGTCGAGGCCGAGCCCGACAACTCCGCCGTCCGCCAGTTGCTGGCCCGGGCGTACTTCCAGTCGGCCCAGCTCCGGCGGGCCGAGGAGCAGTTGCAGGAGTTGATCGACCGCAACCCCAGCGACCACTACGCCCACCACGTGCTGGGCCGGACGCTGGAGCGGCTGAACCGGTACACCGACGCGCTGCGGCACCTGCGCATCGCGGCGGCCATGCACTCCGCCAACGACGACTACACGACCGCGCTGCGGCGGGTCGAGACCCGGGTCGGCAGCCGCCGCTGAGGCGGCGTACCCGACACCACGACGAGAGGGCGGCCCCCGGGCCGCCCTCTCGTCGTCTCCGGGCCCCGCCGCAGACGTGCCTACGATGGCCCTATGGGAGCCGACCGGACGGTGGACGGGGCATGAAGCTGAAGCTCGACCTGCACGACATCTTCAACAAGGGCCACGACATCGACCGGGCGCTGCGCGGGATCATGGACGAGGCGGTGGCCAAGAAGGCCACCCTCGTGGAGATCATCCCGGGCAAGGGCTCCGGTCAGCTCAAGAAGAGGGTGCTGCGCTTCCTCGACCAGAAGGACGTCAAGCAGCTCTACCACCGGGTGGAGAAGGACTCCAAGAACTTCGGTCGCCTCTTCGTGCACTTCCGCTGGAAGTAAGAGTCTCAGCCTTCCGACCTTCCGCGCGATAGTTGACATGCCTGCTGAAGGGTCTGTCAAACGAACGGTGTAACTCGGGTTGTTGAGGGTTACTTTCGGCTTGCGGTCAGGCGGCCTTCGAAGGCCATTTCGAAGGCGTTCAGGGCGGGTTTCCAGCGCATGGTCCATCGCCGGCGGCCCTGTCCGGTCGGGTCCAGGCTCATCACGGCGAGGTAGACGCATTTGAGGGCGGCGCCCTCGTTGGGGAAGTGGCCGCAGGCTCGAACGGCTCGGCGGATGCGGGCGTTGACCGACTCGATGGCGTTGGTGGAGCAGATCACGGTGCGGATTTCGGCGTCGAAGGCCAGGAACGGCACGAACTCCGCCCACGCCTGGTCCCACAGTCGGATGATGGCCGGATACTTTCCGCCCCAGGCCTGCGTGAACTCGGCGAAGCGTTCCCGGGCGGCGGCCTCGGTCGCCGCCGTGTAGACCGGTTTCAACGCCTTGGCGATGGAATCCCAGTGCTGCCGGCCGGCGTAGCGGAACGACGCCCGCAGCAGGTGGATGATGCAGGTCTGCACGACTGCCTCGGGCCAGGTCTGCCCGATCGCGTCGGGCAGGCCCTTGAGTCCGTCGCAGACCACCATGCACGCGTCGGCGACACCCCGGTTCTTCAGCTCGGTGAGGACGCTGAGCCAGAACTTCGCGCCCTCACCGCCGTCGCCGGCCCAGAGTCCGAGGATGTCCCGGTTGCCGTCGACCGTGACGGCCAGGGCCACGTAGATGGGCCGGTTCGCGACCTTCCCGTCGCGGATCTTGACGTGCACCGCGTCGAGGAAGATCACCGGGTAGACCGGATCGAGTGGCCGGTTCTGCCACTCGGCCATCCCGTCGACGACCTTGTTGGTGATCGTGGAGATCGTCTGCCGGGACACGTCCGCGCCATACACCTCGGACAGGTGGGCCTGAATCTCCCCGGTGGTCAATCCCTTGGCCGACAGGGAGATCACCATGTCCTCGACCCCGGACAACCGGCGCTGACGCTTACGCACGATCTGCGGCTCGAACGTGCCGTCGCGATCGCGGGGCACCTCGATCTGCACCCGACCGACCTCCGTCAGCACCGTCTTGCCTCGCACCCCGTTGCGGGAGTTCTGACCGTTGTTCCCGGCCGGGTCGCCCTTGTCATAGCCCAGGTGATCGGTGATCTCACCGTCCAAAGCAGCTTCCAGGACCCGCTTGGTCAACTGCTGCAGCAGCCCGCCCTCGCCGGTGAGCTGCAGACCCGCCGCACGAGCCTGTTCCACCACCTGCGCGACGAGCTGATCGTCGACCCCGTCTCCCACCGGCCGCGCCGGTCCACGCTTCGCCACCTGGCCAGTATCAGCCTCGGTGAACACGACATCCGTCATCAGGTGCTGCTCCTTGATCAGGAGTTACACCGTTCGTTTTACAATCCCTGAAGCGCATGCAGCTGGAGGTCACTACCCACTAGCGATCGATCCCAACCGCTGTCGGCGCTGATGCTGCCTTCTTGCTGCCTCACCGCTGGTCGGAGGTCTCGCTGACAAGCCCTTTTGTGCGGGTTGCGTCCACGGGTGTGGTGTACGACTTGCCCGTGATGGGCGTGTTGCGTAGATGAGAGACGGCCATCGCGTCGATCCTTCAAGACGACCAAGTCAGAGAAGGAAGAGAGAACGCGATGGCCGCTTCTGAGAGTGTGAACCCTGTTGACCTGCTGCGCGAGCAGATCGAGGGCGCGTCGCCGGATGTGTTGCAGGCGATGGTAAAGACGTTCGCGCAGGTGTTGATGTCGGCCGAGGCGGACGCCATCTGCGGCGCTGGCTACGGGCAGCGCAGCGCTGAGCGGGTGAATTCCCGCAACGGGTATCGGGTGCGGGAGTGGGATACCCGGGCTGGGACGATCGACTTGGCGGTGCCGAAGCTGCGCACCGGTTCGTACTTTCCGGACTGGTTGCTGACACACCGCCGACGAGCCGAGCAAGCCCTCGTCTCGGTGGTGGCGACGTCGTATCTGCTCGGGGTGTCGACCCGGCGGGTGGAGAAGCTGGTCGAGCAGCTTGGTGTCAAGCAGCTGTCCAAGTCGCAGGTGTCGGAGATGGCCGCCCACCTGGACGCCCAGGTGGAGGCGTTCCGCAATCGGCCTCTCGACGCCGCCCATTACGCGTTCGTGTGGATGGACGCGTTGACGATGAAGGTCCGTGAGCACGGGCGGACGATCAACGTCCACGCACTGGTCGCGGTCGGTGTCAACGCCGACGGTCAACGCGAGGTCCTCGGCGTGGACGTCGCCTCCGACGAGGACGGCGCCGGCTGGCTGGCGTTCCTGCGGTCGTTGACCGCCCGCGGCCTGTCCGGCGTTGCGCTCGTCATCTCCGATGCCCACCGCGGGCTCGTGGGCGCGATCGGCGCCGCCCTGCCCGGAGCCGCCTGGCAACGCTGCCGCACCCACTACCTGCGCAACCTGCTCACGAAAGTCCCGAAATCCGCGCAGCCATGGATCGCCACCCTCGTCCGGACGATCTTCGACCAACCAGACGCCGATGCCGTCCGAGCCCAGTTCGACCGCGTCGTGACCACGATCGAGGCGAAGTTCCCCGCCGCCGCCGAACATCTCGCCGACGCCCGCGACGACCTCCTCGCCTTCACCGGGTTCCCCCGCGAGATCTGGCGTCAGATCTGGTCGAACAATCCGCAGGAACGACTGAACAAGGAGATCCGCCGCCGCACCGACGTGGTCGGGATCTTCCCGAACCGACCAGCGATCATCCGTCTCGTCGGCGCCGTCCTGGCCGAGCAGACCGACGAATGGACCGAAGGACGCCGTTACATGGGCCTGGACCTCCTCGCCAAAGCCCGCCTCATCAACATCCAGCCACACCAACACGACAACGACCAGGCCGATCCCACCCCGATCGCCGCCTAACACCAGACCGGATCCTGCGATGGCCGTCTCTTACACCACCAGCGCGGACGTGACCCCTGTGGGGCGCCGCCTCGACCTGGACCCGCATACCGCATCGATATCTCAGCGGCCGCACAACCAGCCCGGGCTATCGCCGACCTCTCACTGGACGCGTGGCGGGTGGACAGCACCACCAGCCTTCGTACTAAGGTTCGAGCCATGCCTGAGCTCGGGCGGGAGGGCCTGGCCGAGCGGACATCCAAGGGAGGGGCCGGAGCCGATGCAGGGTGTGGCGAAGGTGCAACGGGATGCGACTTGAGTAGCCTAAACGACCCTGCGGCCGGCTCCAGAGACAGCTGGACAGCGATTGCTAGGGCCTTCGACGACGCAGACTGGAACCTCACAACTGCCGCACCATCCCGGGGTGGCGAGCTTCATCCATACCCGGCGCGCTTCATACCCGCAATTCCCCGGCAGGCTCTGGAAATCGTGCGCCCGCAGGGTCCGGTACTGGACCCATTCTGTGGATCAGGAACGACCCTCCTAGAGGTGCGCCGGCGCGGGTTGCCCGCAATCGGAAATGACCTCAACCCGATCGCATGCCTTATCTCACGGGTGCGCACGAGCGACTGGAAGCCAGAGGACGAGGGTCTGGCCCAACTGCACGCTTTTGCGCTGGCTGAGGCGGTATCGCGCGCTGGGCGAGAGCGTGCAGAAGCGGCCGCGGGCCATATCCCTCGAATAGACCATTGGTTCGACGAGTGGTCCCAGCGATCGCTCGTAGCTGCCACCTCGTATCTGCATAGCGTCCCGAAAACAGACCCATGGCATGACCGGATCGCCCTCGCCATTTCCGCCTGTGTGGTACGGCTCAGTCGACAGGAGTCGGACACGCGTTACGCCGCCATCGATAAGCCAGGCGACGAAGAATTGGCGGCTAACACTCTCTCGCGTTCGGTTCTGAAGGTGTCGGAGTGGCTGCGCGCCAACGCAGCGACGGGCAACCCGCCTGCCGCGGTCGTAAATGGAGACGCGCGAGCGCTTGAATCCGTGGATGAGGCAACGGTGTGCGCGGCAGTGTTTTCACCCCCCTACCCAAACGCTTACGAATACTGGCTCTATCACAAGTACCGCATGTACTGGCTTGGTCACGACCCAATCAGCGTCAGGGCGGAGGAGATTGGCGCTAGGCCCCACTACTGCCGCCCCAACGGGCTTGACGAGACTGACTTTTCGGATCAGATGGGCAGCGTGTTCAAAGAGCTTCAAAGGGTCCTGCGCCCGGAGTCGCCGGTGGTTGTAGTGCTGGGGGATTCTGTGATTGGCGGCCGGGAAATTGATAACGCCGAACTACTCACGGAGGCAGTGGCAAGCGAAGGTTTCGATCTAATAGCTCACCGTCAGCGCGACATTCTTCGGCGCAGAAGCTCGTTTAATTCCTCCCACACTCGGGGTCGCCGAACCGAGCACGTACTGCTCTACAGGGGCCCAGCGTGATCGAAATTCAAGGCCCGTCCTACCGGATGTTCGAGTATGAACAAGTCCTGCTAAACCGAGAAGTCGAGCAACTCGCCGGGGCAGCCGCAGCTGGGGACGGCGCAACTATCGATGGCAGCCAAGAATGGTCCTCGGACCGCATCGCAAGAGCCATTAAACTCCTAATCGAACGTAGCACCTACCTCTCAGCAGTTCGATCAGAGGGTCAGGACTGGCAGCCTACTGCCCAGGCAACGATCGAAGGAAAGCACTGGCAACTGAGAGGCGGTGGACAGCGGCGAAAGCAGAGTACCCGATTTGGGGTGCACGGCATCCACGAATATCGCGGCAAGTTCAACCCCCAGATGGCTCGTGCGCTAATCAATGTCGTTGACCCTGATGCAAATTCCCTCTTGGATCCATTCTGCGGTTCAGGCACTACTCTTGTAGAGGGCCTCCGGCTTAGCATGAGTGTTGCCGGGATCGACCTTTCGCCAATCGCTCATCACATCGCCACTGTCAAGACACAAGCCCTCCTGCACCACGACCACGAGGGGCTAACGAAGGACCTACGCGCTCTGAAGTCCCAGGCCGCCGCAGCGATGAAGGTTGCGCAGGATGAAGACTACTACGCAGGTCGGGATCCTCTTTCAACAGAAGCCGCCCGCTATCTAACGGACTGGTTCACGAGCCCAGCCCTCGCAGCTTTACGCGCAGGCCTCTCTATTATCCGAAACCACAGCGGCGACTGCACACGACTCCTCGCCGGAGTCGCGCTGTCTTCTATTCTCAGGGACGTATCACTCCAGGTACCCGAGGACCTGCGCGTCCGGCGCCGGCCAACGGGCTTCGTTGCGCCATCGCTGGCTGAGTTATTCAAGACGGCCTGCGAAAAGATCGAAGTGGGATTAGAAGAACTGGCCGAGACGCCAAGGGCCGTCGGGTCGGTTGAACTACTCCTTGGTTCGTCACATAACCCGGGCCTAGTTCAAAAGATTAAACAGGGTACGGATCGACGGCTGATTGTCACATCGCCACCCTACGCGACCGCGCTCCCATACATCGATACGGACCGGCTCTCGCTTATCGCCTTGGGACTCGTCGATCCGAATGAACTCCGCCCCTTGGAGGCAAGCCTGGTTGGAAGTCGCGAATGGAATAAAGCTGTACAGAAGCGTTGGGCAGATGCGCGCAGCGAGAACGCGTACGGGCTACCCCGGTCGGTTACCCAGCTTCTGCAGCAGCTCGATGAACGCAACAAAACCGTCGGTGCCGGCTTCCGGCGGGCGGCTGTCCCCACCCTTCTCTACCGCTACTTCGCACAGATGGGGGAGGCGTTCAACGCCTGGTCGTCCGGCTACTTGCGGCCAGGCGAGCGCGCCGTCCTGGTGGTGGGCCGGAACCGAACGGGGCCTGCGGACGATCGGATCCTGATCGATACGCCTCGACTGCTGGCTGATGTCGCAGAGCTGCACGGCTTTGCGGTCAGGGAGCTGATCCCGTTCGAGACGTGGCCGCGCTACGGGCTCCACAGCAGCAACGGCGTCAACGGCGAGGATGCGGTAGTGCTGGCTCGCGCATGAGGGCGGTAGATTCGCGTTGTGAGATACCTCGATACAGGCTCCCGGGACGCAAACCAGACAGTACATCGATGGCTAGCCGAGGTTCTGCCCGATGCGACCCTTTTTGCGTGTCAGACGGGATACTTCGGTCGTGACGGCCTTGATGAGTTTGAGACCGACTTCCGAGCCCTGCTCGATCGTGGCGGCGAGTTCCATCTAGTGGTGGGGTCGAACGATGGCGGACTACGCAGCGCGGACCTCAGGCATGTGGCCGAGTTGATCGATGGACGCGGGCCGGGCTGCACCCTCCATGTCGTAGGCGCGAGCGACGTCCTGATGCACCCCAAGACCTACTATGTGGAAACCCGATCCGGGGTGAAGCATGCGCTAGTCGGATCGGCAAATCTGACATTGCGGGGAATAACCGCAAATGTAGAGGCGGCCCTCGCGATTGATTCGGTTGGAGACCCAGACGCCCCCTTCGATCAAATCCTCGAAGCTATTCTGGCATGGGGATCAGGAACTCGACCGAATTCCATAAAGGTCAACCTGAGCAATATAGACGACCTCGTCTCGGCCGGAGCTGTAGATCTGCTAGCTCCGGCACCTCCCAATGCGACACCGGCGGAGTCGGAACGGCGCAAGAAGCTTTTCCCGGCCCTAGGCACCATGGTTGCGAGTAGTGGTCGAAGGAAAAAGGGTGGAAGTTCGGCGCCGAACGTCATGCCAACTCCGGACGGCGAGGCCACCGATGAACCGGAAGAGGTAGCCAGCTCGTGGGGGCTGCCAGGGGGTTCGATCGGCATCGTCAAGAGGCTTACCAGCCTTGACACGAAGGCGTTTCGGGGCGAGAGAGGGACTCCGCACATTGCACTCCCCCGAGACCTCGCAGCTTTCCTGCCAATGTCGCCGTACGGCCGCAATGGGGAACCGCGGATTAACGTGCATGTGGCAGCCTACCTGGACACGCTTCCAGGAACTACTTTTCTGCACGAACCTTCCAGGAGCGAAACGAACATCACCTACGTTGGGATGGGCGTGGTTGTGAAAAGCCACCGAGACCTTCGTTTCAACTACCTAAAACCGATTACCAATGGGATCGTGGACGCGGCAGCACGAGCACGGGTTCCCGTTCCATCGGAAGGGGATATAGCCGCTGTACTATTTGACGACGCCCAGGCCGTGCGCCTCGTCTTCGTGACACAAGAGCCACTGCTGCGCGAACTCGCCGCGTTGGTTACGGAGTCCAACGGGGTGTGGGGCTGGCTGCCTGCTGCCTTGGCAACACGGCTACCGTAGCTCGACCATACCGCCGCGCGAATGTGCCGAGCCCTGCTGGCGCCACGCCAGCGGAGCTGCGTGAACCTGGCCCTGGATGCCATCCCGTCTGCCGTCGACCTGCTCGGCTTGCCCGGGTCGATGGCAGACGGGATGGCTCTCCCACCGCAACCACCCACGGACCGCGACTCGCCGACGCAGCCCCGGCCATCCTGGAGCCGGAGCGCCCCCGCCGGAGGCGCCCTAATGCTGCACCAGCAGGGGGTCTGTCAAACGAACGGTGTAACTCGGGTTGTTGAGGGTTACTTTCGGCTTGCGGTCAGGCGGCCTTCGAAGGCCATTTCGAAGGCGTTCAGGGCGGGTTTCCAGCGCATGGTCCATCGCCGGCGGCCCTGTCCGGTCGGGTCCAGGCTCATCACGGCGAGGTAGACGCATTTGAGGGCGGCGCCCTCGTTGGGGAAGTGGCCGCAGGCTCGAACGGCTCGGCGGATGCGGGCGTTGACCGACTCGATGGCGTTGGTGGAGCAGATCACGGTGCGGATTTCGGCGTCGAAGGCCAGGAACGGCACGAACTCCGCCCACGCCTGGTCCCACAGTCGGATGATGGCCGGATACTTTCCGCCCCAGGCCTGCGTGAACTCGGCGAAGCGTTCCCGGGCGGCGGCCTCGGTCGCCGCCGTGTAGACCGGTTTCAACGCCTTGGCGATGGAATCCCAGTGCTGCCGGCCGGCGTAGCGGAACGACGCCCGCAGCAGGTGGATGATGCAGGTCTGCACGACTGCCTCGGGCCAGGTCTGCCCGATCGCGTCGGGCAGGCCCTTGAGTCCGTCGCAGACCACCATGCACGCGTCGGCGACACCCCGGTTCTTCAGCTCGGTGAGGACGCTGAGCCAGAACTTCGCGCCCTCACCGCCGTCGCCGGCCCAGAGTCCGAGGATGTCCCGGTTGCCGTCGACCGTGACGGCCAGGGCCACGTAGATGGGCCGGTTCGCGACCTTCCCGTCGCGGATCTTGACGTGCACCGCGTCGAGGAAGATCACCGGGTAGACCGGATCGAGTGGCCGGTTCTGCCACTCGGCCATCCCGTCGACGACCTTGTTGGTGATCGTGGAGATCGTCTGCCGGGACACGTCCGCGCCATACACCTCGGACAGGTGGGCCTGAATCTCCCCGGTGGTCAATCCCTTGGCCGACAGGGAGATCACCATGTCCTCGACCCCGGACAACCGGCGCTGACGCTTACGCACGATCTGCGGCTCGAACGTGCCGTCGCGATCGCGGGGCACCTCGATCTGCACCCGACCGACCTCCGTCAGCACCGTCTTGCCTCGCACCCCGTTGCGGGAGTTCTGACCGTTGTTCCCGGCCGGGTCGCCCTTGTCATAGCCCAGGTGATCGGTGATCTCACCGTCCAAAGCAGCTTCCAGGACCCGCTTGGTCAACTGCTGCAGCAGCCCGCCCTCGCCGGTGAGCTGCAGACCCGCCGCACGAGCCTGTTCCACCACCTGCGCGACGAGCTGATCGTCGACCCCGTCTCCCACCGGCCGCGCCGGTCCACGCTTCGCCACCTGGCCAGTATCAGCCTCGGTGAACACGACATCCGTCATCAGGTGCTGCTCCTTGATCAGGAGTTACACCGTTCGTTTTACAATCCCACCGGACACCTCCGACACGTCTTCGATTTCCCAGAGTGGTTCCGGGGTAGTGGGTGGGGTCATCGGGGCTCCTTCCGGGTCAAGGTGACGTCGGCGTGGCGTTCTCCAAGCGGTTCGCACACGAGCCGTTCTTTTCGCTGGTTGATCGGCTCTCGTACGGTGTGGAGGTGTTTCACTCGCTCATGGAGGCGGTGGTCCGGCCAGTTGTGGACCTTGTCCTTGCGGCAGTCGACTCGGCCGCTCGTTGGTTGTGGGAGCGGATGACGGGCCGCCATTGAGGTGTGTCGCTGTGGAGTTGTCAAGGAACGGGTTCACGGGTCGTTGACACGTACGTGTCAAGCGGCCAGGGGTTGGGCGGCGGTCCGGTGGTGGTTCGCCTGCTCGTCGGCCAGGGCGTCGAGTCCGGCTTGGTGTCGGGCGAGGGCGAGGGCGGCGGCGGTGTTGGCGAGTAGGGCGTCTCCGGTGGTGATCCAGCCGGGGGCTTGGTAGCCGAGTTCGTAGATGACGCGTTCGGCTTGTTCGTCGTCCCAGGTGTGGGGGTGGCCTTCGGTGCGTCGCCAGATGGTGCGCTGGTGGCGGAGGAAGCCGAGGGTGACGGAGAGGGCGCGGCTTTTGGTGGTGATGTGGCCGCTGTAGCCGAACTGGTGCGCCCAGCGTCGTAGCCGCTGGGGTGGTCGGGTCGCCGTGGATTTCTACGGACAGATCGTCGACGCGGCGCAGGTTGAGGCCGGTTACCTCGGTGCTTTTGGTGACGTACTTGGCGATGTAGCCGGTGATCTGGGCGAGGTTGACCCCTCCGCCGGGGGCGTTGACGGGCCCGCCGTCGCGCCTCTGGCCTTCGGCCGCCAGCGCGACGGTTCCAGCCCACCGAAGCCCCGGGCCGCCATGGTCGATGGCAGGTCCGGGGCCTCATGCATGGGGTCACAAGAGCAGTGCCTCCGGCGGGGCGCTCGGGCACTCTGGGATGGTTGGCCATCCCGACAACCTTCGTCCGGGCAGGCCCCACCCACTCCACAGAGTGCGGACGAAGGCCGACGGGATGGCTACTAGGCCGTGTTTCATAGCTCGGGTCGGAGCCACTCGTTGATCGCGGCGACGTGGACCGTGGCCTGGTAGCGCACGGCGAGCTTGTCGAACCTGGTGGCCATGGCTCGATGGCGTTTGAGCTGGTTGATGCCGCACTCCACGGCGTGACGTTGCTGGTAGATGTGGGCGTCGAAGGTCGGCGGTCGGCCGCCCTTGGACCCCTTTCTGCGCCGGCTTGCGGCCTGATCGATCTTGATCGGGATCGTGGCTGGGATGCCACGTCGGCGTAGGTGCTCCCGGTTGGCGCGGGAGCTGTATGCCTTGTCCGCGAGGACCCGGTCGGGTCGGGTGCGGGGTCGGCCGCCGTCGGGCCGGGGACCCGGATGCGGGCCAGGGCCCGGGTGAACTGCGGACTGTCACCGCGCTGCCCGCCGGTCAGCAGCATCGACAGCGGCTTGCGGCCCTGCTCGCAGGCCAGGTGCAGTTTGGTGGTCCAGCCACCTCGTGACCGACCCAGAGCGTGATCAGCCGGCTCGTCCTCGACCCCGCCGGGTGGTTCCTTCTGCAACTCGGGTCGGGTGCGGGCGCCGGCGGCGTGCTGATGCGCCCGAGCGATCGTCGAGTCGACGCTGACGTCCCAGGTGATCAGACCGGCGGCGTCGGCGCGGGTCTGCAACCCGGTGACGAACCGCTGCCACACCCCGGCACGCTGCCAACGGCGGAACAGCCCGTAGACCGTCTGCCAGGGCCCGTAACACTCCGGAACATCCCGCCAGGGCGAGCCCACCCGGACCCGCCACCGGATCCCATCGATGAGCTGCCGTTTACTCCACTTCAGCGGTCGCCCTGGCTTCTTACCCCTCGGCAGCAGCGGTTCCAGCGCCGCCCACTGCACGTCAGTCAGGTCGAACCGCCTCGTCACCGGTATGGTGGCCACGAGGTCTCCGTGCTGATGGTCTGTCTTGGTCGATGAACCATCTACCGGAGACCTCACTACGTATCGATCACCGACACGCCGAGATCTCCCTGGCCGGGACTAACTGGCCAACCGCAGCTATGAAACAGGGCCTAGGGCCTGTTTCAAAAGTGAAAGTTGTCTGACCGTCTGTGGTTGGCCGCGTTGGGCTGGTGTGGGCGTGTCGGTGATCGGTAGGCAGCGAGGTCTCCGGTAGAGGGTTCATCGACCAAGACGAACTTTCATACCGGAGGCCTCGTGGCCACCTTAGCGGTGACGAGGCGACACGATCTGACCGACGCTCAGTGGGCGGTGTTGGAGCCGTTGCTGCCCAGGCCGTGTGGGTCGGGAGGTCCGCCGAAGTGGAGCAGACGGCAGCGGACCGGAGTGTGGTGGGAGATGGTCATCGGGCTGCAGGCTCGGGCCGACGCGGCGGGGTTGATCACGTGGGACGTCAGCGTCGATTCCACCAGCGCCCGCGCTCATCAGCACGCCGCCGGCGCCCGCAACCGTGGCCAGTTGCAGGTCGAGTCGCCCGGTGGCGTCGATGACGAGCCCGACGATCATGCGTTGGGGCGGTCACGAGGTGGGTTGACCACGAAGCTTCACCTGGCCTGTGAACAGGGCCGTAAGCCGTTGTCGACGGTGCTCACCGCCGGACAGCATGGTGACAGTCCGCAGTTCGTCCCCGTGCTGGCCGGCATTCGGGTCCCCAGGGCCGGCGGTGGCCGTCCTCGCACACGACCGGATCGGGTCCTGGCGGACAAGGCCTACAGCTCCCGCGCCAACCGGCAGCACCTGGCCCGCCGAGGGATCGCCGCGACCATTCCGGTCAAGATCGACCAGGCGGCGAGCCGACGCAGGAAGGGCTCGAAAGGCGGGCGTCCACCCACCTTCGACCCCGGCACCTACCGGCAACGCCACGCCGTCGAGTGCGGCATCAACCAGCTCAAACGCAACCGAGCTTTGGCCACCCGCTACGACAAACTCGCCGTCCGCTACCACGCCACCGTGCACATCGCCACGATCAACGAATGGCTCCGCCCCGACAAATGAAACAGGCCCTAGAAGTAAGGTCGCGTCAAGGTTAGCCGACGAGGGGACAATGTTTCGCACCCGTCCAAGATCATGCCGTTGCCAGGCCGCCGGAGGGCAGCCGACGGTGACCGACGTTGACCAGACCTGACGGATGTAGCACCATCTCGCGGCCGCACTTGCCCGCTTTTGGTCGACTGCGTCCCCTAGATCAATACCGCTGGAAGTAGGACCCGGCGCGGCCCAGGCCGGGCGCCCGGCACACCGGCCGGGCGCCTGCTCACAGCGGGTAGGTGCGGGCCACGGCGAGCATCTCGGAGCTGTGCGAGCCGGCGACACCGACGTCCGGCGGGCGGGGACGGAAGCCGGGTACCGCGTCGAGACCGTCGCTGGCGTCCATCGCGCGGAACGCGACCTGCGGGGCCTTCGGCGCGACGGTGAGCGTGATCTCGATGCCCTCCGGCGGCGGGGCGTGGAAGACCACCCCGAAACCCCACCGGCCGTCGCGCACCTCGACCGGCACCGGCCGCCCCGCGACCGCAGCGCTGCGGACCGTCGCGGTGGAGGTGTCGACGTGCAGGGTGGTCAGGCGTACCGGGCGCTGCGGGGTGAGCCGTAGCCGCAGCGTGCGCTCGTCGGCCGTGCCGGTGTCGGCGAGCACCTCCAGCCGGGGCGCGGGCAGGTCCGTCACCTCCGCCGGGCCGCCGAGCAGTTCCTCGGCGCCGATGCCGGGGAACTCGTCGGCGATCCGGACCGGCCCGTCCACGTACTCGCCGGTCCAGGGTTGCGGGGTCGACTCGTGACTGAGCCAGCGGGCCGTCGCGGTGTCGGTGTCCAGGGCGTACATCAGGTGGGTGGGTACCGGGTGTGCGGCGTCGAACCGGTCGACGGCGAAACCGGTCGCGGCGAGGACCACGGTGGCCAGCGCGGCGGCGCCGGCCGGCAGCGCGCCGTGTCGGCGGGCCCGCAGCGCCACCATGCCGCGCTGTCCACCGGCCTCCGGGTGCAGCAGGTCGACGACCGACAGCGCGGCCAGGCCGAGCAGTACGGCGAAGAGGGCGGCCACGCCGCCCATGCCCATGCCGAGTGCGGGGAACAGCAGCACCACGGTGGGCAGCAGCACGATCACCGCCACCGCCGCGCCGAGGGTGACCGCGACCACCGGCACCGGGCCGTCCCGGCGGGCGGCGAGCGCGACCAGGCCGGCGAGCGCCCCGGCCAGCGCGGGCAGCGTCGCCAGGTACGCCCCGCCGGGCACCAGCACGGCGAGGAGAACGCCGAGCAGCGCCAGCCAGGCGAGGCCGCCGACGGCCAGCGCGGCGGGGCCGACCCGACGACGGGTCAGCGCGTACCAGGTGAACAGGACGGTGGCGGCGAGCGCCAGGACGGCCAGCCGGTAGAGGGTCGGCCGGTACGGGTCGAGCAACTCGGCGTACCCGGGGCGCAGGGCGCTGATCGCCGCCCAGAGCAGTTGTGCGCCGACCGGAGCGACCACGATCGGCACCAGCCCCAGGGCGAAGCCGGCGGCCAGCCGACCGGTGGTGACCCGGCCGCGGCGGCGGGCCAGCCAGCCGAGGACGACGACGGCCGCCAACGCCAGCAGTGCCAGCGGCAGCACCAGGGTGCCGGGATACCGGACCAGCCCGCCCGGCACCGGGAAGTAGGTGGCGTCGTGACCGGCGCGCAGGTCGCCGAGGTCGATCGTGCCGAACTCGCGGGCCAGCCCCAGGGTGTTGTCGCCGTGGTGTTGGAGGCTGGCCCGGTCCATCGACTCCGGGGTGTCCAGCGGGGTGTGGTAGATCGCCCCGCCGTCGAGGTACGCCGAGTTCAGTCCGACGAACTCGGCGTCGAGGAAGGCGGTGAAGTCGGTGTCGTTGGGCAGGGCCCGGTAGACCTCCACGGCGAACGAGGTGCCCACCGGATGCGGCGCGGCCCGACCGAAGACGTCGACCAGCGCGGCGTTCCGGGGCGACGTCTCGAACATGATCACCGGCCCGGTGCGCCCGCGCGCCTCCAGGTTGAGCACCACTCCCTTACCGGCCGCCAGCGGGTGCTCGGTGGCGAAGGCCGACGCCCCGCACAGGCACGCCTCCTCGGCGTCGGTGAGCACGAACACGATGTCGTTGCGTGGGGCGGGGCCGTCGGTCAGGGCCCGGGCCACCTCCAGGATGGTGCCGACCCCCGCGCCGTCGTCGTTGCCGCCCGGGCCGGTCTGCACCGCGTCGTAGTGGGCGACCAGGAACACCGTGCCGGTGGAGGCGGTGCCGGGCAGCCGGGCCACCACGTTGCGTACCCGGGCCAGGGTGGCCCCGCCCGCCGCCCCGCTGAGCTGACCGGCCTCCTCGGCGACCGTGTCCTGCACCTCGGTCTCCAGGCCGAGACCGCGCAGCACCGTCTCCAGGTGGGCGCGGACCTCGTCGTTCGCCGGGCTGCCCGCCACGTGCGGCCGACTCGCCACCTGCTGCACGTGCGCGTACGCCCGCCCGGCGCTGAACGCGTCCGTCGCCGCGTCCGTTCCACGGGGTGCCGGCGGCCGGATGTCGAGCAGCGCGGTGGTGCCGACGGCGACCAGTGCGACGAGCGCGGCCAGCGCGGCCAGGGGTCGCCGGGACGGTCGGCAGAGGGCACGGTCGGCGGCGGGGCTGGGGGGTGCGCCCACGGGTGGCTCCTCGGGGGGTGGGACCAGGGGTGGACATCATCCTCCATGCTGGGCCGGGCCGCCCCCTCGTGTTGTGTGCGAACGTTGTCTAATACAGGATCAGCAGGGCACTCGGAAGGAGCCCGACATCGCCAACGACCTCCCGCCCGCGGCGGCGGTGACCCGGCCGCACCGGGGGACCGGTATGACCGGTCCCTCCGTCGTGTCGTGGCCGTATCCGCAGGGCGGTCTCGGGAGCAATCCCAACCTGCCGCCCGGCGAGCGACTGCGGGTGCTGCTGGTCGAGGACGACGAGGCGGACGCGTTCCTGGTCGGCGAGCTGCTCGCCGAGACGAACTCGGGGGTCGACCTGCTGGTCGCGACGAGCCTGCGCGAGGCGCGCAGGAGCGTGGCCGGGGTCGACTGCGTCCTGCTCGACCTCGGGTTGCCCGACGCGCAGGGGCTGGACGGGCTGCGGCAGGTGCTGGAGATGTCCGGCAGTGCGGCGGTGTGCGTACTCACCGGGCGCTCGGACGAGCACCTGGGCATCGTCGCGGTCGCCGAGGGAGCACAGGACTACCTGGTCAAGGGCCAGGTCGACGGGGTGCTGCTGACCCGGGCGCTGCGATACGCGGTGGAGCGCAAGCGGGCCGACGAGAACGCCCGCCGGCTGCGCGAGGTGGAGCTGCGCCAGGCCGAGTCGGCGCGTCTGGAACGCGGCCTGCTGCCCCAGCCGCTGATGTCGACCGACCAGATCGCGGTGCACACGTTCTACCGCCCCGGCCGGCACGCCGCCCTGATCGGCGGGGACTTCTACGACGTGGTGCAGACCCGGCCGGACCGGGTCGACCTGATCGTCGGGGACGTCTGCGGGCACGGGGTGGACGAGGCGGCGCTCGGCGTCGAACTGCGGGTCGCCTGGCGGGCGTTGGTGCTCGCCGGGGTGCCCGACGACGAGGTGCTGCCCGCGTTGGAGCAGGTGCTGATGAGCGAGCGCCGTCTCCAGGAGATCTTCGCCACGGTCGCGGCGGTCCGCCTCGACCTGGCGGCCAACCGGGCGACGGTACGACTGGCGGGGCATCCGCCGCCGGTGCTGCTCGCCGGTGGGCGGGTGGTACCCGTACCGGCACCGGGTGGTCTGTTGCTCGGCGTACGGCCGCGCCGTCCGGTCGCCTTCGATCTGGAGTTCGACACCGATGACTGGTCCCTGTTGATGTACACCGACGGTCTGATCGAGGGCCGGGTGGGTGATGGTGACGAACGCCTCGACGTGCCCGGCCTCACCCGCCTGCTCGCCGAGCCGGACAGCCGCAGGCTCCCGCTCGCCGAGGTGCCGGCCTGGTTGGTCGGCCGGGCCGAGCAGCTCAACGGTGGCCCGTTCGCCGACGACGTGGCGATGCTGCTGGTGTCCCGGGGTGGTGGTCGATGAACCTGGCGGCGAGTACGTGGACGCTGCGTCGCCGGGTGCTGGTGATGCTCGGCGTGGTCGGCGCGATGCTGCTCAGCGTGGCGGGGGCCGAGGCGGTCGTGGCCACCAAGAACCGCGAGTACACCGACGTGCTGCTGATGCAGGTCGGGCCGCTGCGGGTGCAGGGCCAGGAGATGCTCAACGCGCTGCTCGACCAGGAGACCGGGGTACGCGGGTACGCGGTGACCGGTGACCCGGCGGACCTGGCCCCGTACGAGCAGGGGTTGGCGCGGGAGCGGGCGACGGCCCGGGAGATCCGGGAGTTGTCCGTCAAGTACCCGGCCATCGTGGAAGACCTCGTGGTGGTCGAGCAGCAGGCGGACGAGTGGCGGCGCAGCGTCGCCCAGCCGGTGATCGACACGACGAACAGCAGCGGTACGGCGGCCGGACAGGCCCTGCTAACCGACGAGAGCCGCCAGCGGTTCGATCAGTTGCGTGCCTCGGTCGCCGCGTTGCAGGAGGAGATCTTCACCGCCCGGGAGGCGACCGCCCGGGACGTCGAGCGGACCGGAAACCTGCTCGTCGTCCTGCTCATCATCGCTGCGCTGGTGGTCGCGCTGGCCGGTATCGCGCTGCTGCTCTCGCTGGACCGGATGGTGCTGCGACCGCTGACCACGCTGGCCGGGCAGGTCCGCCAGGTGGCGACCGGCGACTACTCGCACCGGATCTCCGGTGCGGGCCCGCCGGAGTTCCAGCGCCTCGGCGAGGACGTGGACGCGATGCGCCAGAAGATCGCCGCGGACCTGGCCGAGGTACGCGAGGCGCGGGAACGGATCGAGTGGGTCAACACCCAGTTGCAGAAGCAGGCGGAGGAGCTGACCCGGTCCAACCGTGACCTGGAGCAGTTCGCCTACGTCGCCTCGCACGACCTCCAGGAGCCGCTGCGCAAGGTGGCCAGCTTCTGCCAACTGCTCCAGCGCCGGTATGCCGGGCGGCTCGACGAACGCGCCGACCAGTACATCGCCTTCGCGGTGGACGGCGCGCAGCGGATGCAGCGGCTGATCAACGATCTGCTGGCGTTCTCCCGGATCGGCCGGATCACCGCCGGGTTCACCGAGGTCGACCTGAGCCGCCTGATGGGTGAGGTGGCCGCGCAGACCGAACCGGCCCGCCAGTACGCCGACGCGGAGCTGACCTGGGGCGACCTGCCGGTGATCCGGGGCGAGGAGCCGCTGCTCACCAACCTGCTGGTGAACCTGGTCAGCAACTCGGTGAAGTTCCGCCGCCCGGACGTCGCGCCGAAGGTGCACGTGTCGGCCCGGCTGGTCGACGACGAGTGGGAGATCACCTGCCAGGACAACGGCATCGGGATCGAGCCGGAGTTCGCCGAGAAGATCTTCGTGATCTTCCAGCGGCTGCACGCCAAGGACGCGTACCCGGGCACCGGGATCGGGCTGGCGATCGTGAAGAAGATCGTCGAGTACCACGGCGGCCGGGTCTGGGTGGACACCGACGTGCCCGAGGGCACCGCCATCCGCTTCACCCTGCCGGCGCTGCCCGCCGACGTGGAGCGCGCCCGGCAGGCCGCCGGGGCGGACGGGTCGACCGCCGAGGCGTCGGACGCCGATCGGAGCGGGTCGGACGCGGCGCAGCGGTCCGGTGACGAGGCGTCGACGACCGCTGCCACCGATGTCGACGGAGTGTCGTCGCGCGGTGACGCAGCCGGATCGGGTGCGGAAACCCCAGGTGACGGCGGTACGGTCGGCGAAGAGGTGGGCGCGGGACGGCCCTCGTCCGGCGTCGCGCAGCGCACCGGCGGGCCGACCGACGACAGCGGACCGCAGGCCCCGGACGGGGCGTCGGGCAACGGAACTGGTGGCATGAAGGAGGCGGTGAGATGACCGCGCCGGCTGACGGCAACAGCCCGATCGAGGTGCTGCTGGTCGAGGACGACCCGGGCGACGTGCTGATGACCCGGGAGGCGTTCGAGGAGCACAAGCTGCGCAACCGGCTGAACGTGGTCTCCGACGGCGCCGAGGCGCTGGCCTACCTGCGCCGCGAGGGCGAGTACGCGGACGTGCAGACGCCGGACCTGATCCTGCTCGACCTGAACCTGCCGCGTCGGGACGGCCGGGAGGTGCTTGAGGAGATCAAGAAGGACGAGCAGCTCTGCCGCATCCCGGTCGTGGTGCTCACCACCTCGCAGGCCGACGAGGACATACTGCGCAGCTACCAACTGCACGCCAACGCGTACGTCACCAAGCCGGTGGACTTCGAGCGGTTCATCGCGGTGGTCCGGCAGATCGACGAGTTCTTCGTCAGCGTGGTGAAGCTGCCGCCGCGTGGCTGACACCCTGGTCGACGACGTCGCCGGGCTGCTGCGGGAGACCGCGGACCGGGTGGTGCTGCCGCTGTTCCGGCACCTCGACGCCGCCGACGTGACCGAGAAGGCCCCGGGTGAGCTGGTCACCGTGGCCGACCGCCGCGCCGAGGACATGATCAGTGCCGGGCTGCGCCGGCTGCGCCCCGGCTCGGTGGTGGTCGGTGAGGAGGCGGTGGCCGACGACCCGGACCTGCTGCGTCACCTGGGTTTCACGGGCGAGGTGTGGCTGGTCGACCCGATCGACGGCACCGCCAACTTCGCGGCCGGCAAGTCCCCGTTCGCGTTGATGGTCGCCCTGCTCACCGACGGTCGGCCGAGCGCGGCCTGGATCCTCGACCCGATCGCCGGGACGCTGGCCACGACGCAGGACGGCGCGGGCGCGTACCTGGACGGGGTGCCGTTGCGCCTGCCCGCCGACGCGCCGCCGGTCGGCGAGTTGCGGGGGGCCGCGATGACCAAGTTCCTGCCGGTGTCGTCGCAGCGTACGGTCGTGGCCGGTGGGTCCCGGATCGGCGAGTTGCTGCCGGGCCAGCACTGCGCCGGACGCGAGTACCTCGACGTGCTCACCGGGCGGCAGCAGTTCGTACTGTTCTGGCGCACCCTGCCCTGGGACCACGCTCCGGGCACGCTGCTGGTCCGGGCCGCCGGTGGGGTGGCCCGTCGCCTCGACGGCACCGACTACCACCCGGCGGACACCGAGCCGGGTCTGCTGGTGGCCGCCAGCGACAAGGTCTGGACCGAGGTGCACAACACGCTGCTGGCTCCCTGACCGCCACCGCACCGGGAGGTCCGCAAGCCCGCGCACGTCGAGACCGACGTGAATGCGAGTGCGGTGCGTGAGGGCCTGGTGTCGGTGTGTCGACGGTGTGGCGCGTACCGGGTTCGGGGGCGTGGTTCCGCCGGCCAGGTCCGGTATCCTGACCGGCGGTCTCCGCCAGCAGGCCGCCGACCGACGTCGGCGGCGGCCGCCGCCGCGCAGCGCCTCATCGGAGGCCCGGCGGCCGACGAGAGGATGCTTCCGTGCGCAGGTCCATGCCCATCGGTCGGCGGGTAACACGGCCGCTGATCGCACTGCTCGCCGCTGTGGCACTGCTGTTCGGCCTCGGTGCTGTGCCGGCGTACGCCGAGCCCAACGAGGGGGGCACCAAGAAGCTGCGGGACGCCCTGGAGTCGACCGCCAAGGCGCACATCGAGGCCAAACGGAAGCTCGAAGGCTCGGAGAAGCGGCAGAAGGAGATGGCCAAGCAGTTGGCCGACGTGGAGGGCCGGCTGGGCGAGCTGACCGATCTGGTCGGCGAGGTGGCCGCGCAGTCCTACCGGGTGGGTCGGCTGAGCGCGGCGGCCGCGCTGCTGGACAGCGGCACCCCGGAGGCGTTCGTGCAGCGCGCCGCCAGCCTCGACATGATGGCCCAGCGTGACGGTCGTCGGGTACGTGAGCTGAGCGCGGCCCGCGAGGAGGCCCGGCAGGCCAAGCTCGCGATCAACGCCGAGGTGCGCGAGCAGCGCAAGCAGCTCGCCGTGATGGCGAAGAAGAAGAAGGAGGCCGAGACGGCCCTGGCCGCGGTCAGCTCGGGCGGCAGCGGCGGCTTCAGCGGCGGCAACTCCAGCTCGGCCAGCCCGGCACCGCGCAACTCAGACGGATCCTGGCCCGGCGAGTCGTGCTCGGTGAACGACCCGACCACCTCCGGCTGCATCACCGCGCGCACGCTGCACATGCTCAACCAGACCAAGGCCGCCGGCTACAAGCGGCACGTCTCCTGCTACCGCAGCGGCGGCTCGGGCGAGCATCCGAAGGGCCGGGCCTGCGACTTCTCGGCGGCCACGAACGGCTTCGAGGACCGTACGGCCACCGGCGGCGACAAATCGTACGGGGACAGCCTGGCCGCCTGGCACGTCCGCAACGCGGACCGGCTGGGCATCCTCTACGTCATCTGGTACCGCCAGATCTGGCACCCCGGCACCGGCTGGCGGGCGTACGGCGGCAGCGGCAGTCCGGCCGCGGATCACACGAACCATGTTCACACCTCGATGTACTGACCCGGCACCCGTCTCCTGCTGCGTACCATCGCCACGATGAACTCTCCATCGCCTGAGGTGGCGGTGCCTGCGGTGCCCTCCGAACCGGAGGCACCCCGGGCCCTGCCCAACGGGCTCGCCGCGTTCCTGGTCTTCTACTCCAGCGGAGCCGTCCTGGTCCTGGAGACCGCCGCGCTGCGCCTGGTCGGGCCGTATGTGGGGGTCACTCTCCAGGTGACCAGCTCGGTCATCGGCATCGCGTTGGCCGCGATCGCGTACGGGGCGTGGGCGGGCGGCTGGCTGGCCGACCGGCGCAACCCGCGTACGCTGCTGGCGCCCGCGCTGGTGCTCTCCGGCATCGCCACCGCGATCACCCTGCCGGCGGTGCGGTACGCCGGTGAGGTGCTGCGTGGCGGTGCGGAGAGCGCGATCCTGCTGCTGGTGGTGGTCGCCGTCTTCGCGCCCGCGATGCTGCTCTCCTCGGTCAGCCCGCTGGTGATCAAGCTCCAGCTCGCCGACCTGCGCCGGACCGGTCAGGTGGTCGGCCGGCTCTCCGGCATCGGCACGCTGGGCGCGGTGACGGCCACCCTGGTCACCGGCTTCGTGTTGGTCGCCGCGCTGCCCAGCACGGTCATCCTGTTCGGGCTGGCCGCCTCGCTGGGCATCACCGGCATCGCGCTCGGGGTGTACCTGCACCGGCAGGACCGGGCGAGCCTGCCCGGACCGGCCCGGGCCAAGGCCGCGTTGGCGTTGCTGGGCCTGGTCGGCGTGGGGCTGACCGTGGTGGCACCGGATCCGTGCGACGTGGAGACGGCGTACCACTGCGCCCGGGTGGAGGCCGATCCCGGCCGGTCCACCGGGCGGACGCTGCTGCTGAACTCGGCCCAGCACTCGTACGTCGACCTGGCCGACCCGACCCACCTGGAGTACGCGTACACCCGCTGGATCGGGGCGGTGGCGGACGTGTTGGCACCGCCGGGGCAGCGGCTCGATGCGTTGCACCTGGGCGGCGGTGGGTTCACCGTGCCGCGCTACCTGACCGCCACCCGGCCGGGCACCGACAACCTGGTCTTCGAGATCGACGGCGGGCTGGTCGAGTTGGGCGAGCGCCACCTCGGCGTACGCCAGGGGCCGGACCTGCGGGCCGAGGTGGGTGACGCCCGGATGCTGGTGGCCGCGGAGGGCACCGACACGCGGGACTTCGTGGTCGGCGACGCGTTCGGGCACCTGGTGGTGCCGTGGCACCTGGCGACCCGGGAGATGGCCGCCGAGGTGCGGCGGGTCACCCGGCCCGGCGGGGTGTACGTGCAGAACGTGATCGACTATCCGCCGCTGCGCTTCATCCGTAGCGAGGTCGCCACCGTCGCCGCCGAGTTCCGGCACGTGGCGCTGATCGCCCCGCCGGAGGCACTGGCCGGGGAGCGGGGTGCGAACTTCCTCATCGTCGCCTCGGACGCCCCGCTGCCGCTGGCCGCCGTCCGGGCCCGTCTGGACGACCGCAACGAGGCGGTCAGCCTGCTCTCCGGCGGCGACCTGACCGACTTCGTCGGTGACGCACTGGTGTTGACCGATGATTACGCGCCGGTGGACCAACTGCTCGCGACCGCCTGATCGGGTGAGATCCTGACCGAATCTGACCAGAAAGGTGTAGGCGGGTTCGTGTCGGGCAACAACGCCGACCATGGGTGGTGGCCAACGCATGGGCACGCAACTGCTCGGTGAGCGGTACCGGTTGATCGAGCAGGTCGGCACCGGCGGCATGTCGGTGGTCTGGCGCGGCTACGACGAGGTGCTGGGCCGCCAGGTGGCGGTCAAGGTCCTCGCGTCCCGGCTGGCCAGCGACCGGGCGTTCCGGCACCGGATCCGGATCGAGGCGCAGGCCGCCGCCCGGCTCTGCCACCCCAACATCACCAACGTGTACGACTACGGGGAGTCCGAGCAGGTGGGGCTGACCGTGCCGTACGTGGTGATGGAACTCATCGACGGCGCTCCGTTGACCGCACGGCTGCGCCGGGACGCCCGGCTGCCCTGGCGGGAGGCGGTGACGGTGGCGGCGGAGGTGTCCTCCGCGCTGGCCACCGCGCACGCCCGGGGCGTGGTGCACCGCGACGTCACGCCCGGCAACGTGATGCTCACCCCGACCGGCGTGAAGGTCGTCGACTTCGGCATCTCGGCGCTGGTCGGAGAGAGCGAGAAGGGGCCGGACGGCACGCTGCTCGGCACCCCCGCCTACCTCGCCCCGGAACGGCTCGACAACGGCCAGGTCAGCCCCGCCACCGACGTGTACGCGGTCGGGCTGCTGCTCTACCGGATGCTCACCGGGCGGCTGCCCTGGCAGGCCGACACCACCACCCAGATGCTGCGGGCACATCTGTACCGCGAACCCGAGCCGATGCCGGACGTGCCGGAGCTGCCCGACGGCGTCGCCGAGCTGGTGCGCCGCTGCCTGGCGAAGCGGCCGGAGGACCGGCCGCGCACCGCCGACCTGGCCCGGTGCCTCGCCGAGGCGGTCGGCAAGGTGACCGCGCGGGCCGACGACGGGCGGGCCGCCACGCCGATGCTGCTGGCCAGCGTCGGCACCACGATCCTGCCGTGGTCGGCCGCGACCGACGCGCTGCCCTTCGCCGGCCTGCGTACCCGCCGCGCGGCGACCCGTCGCCGCCGGATCGAGGCGGCGGTGGCCGCCACCGCGCTGATCGGCGTGACGGCGATGGTCTGGACGATGACCTCGCACAACCCGGCCAGTGGCGGCATCGACCAGCCCACCCAGGCCCGGATGGGCATCGAGCAGACGATCCCCTGCCAGGTCAGCTACGCGTTGCGGAAGGACTCGGGCACCGAGTTCACCGCCGAGCTGAGCCTGACCAACACCGGTGAGCGGGAACTGCGCGACTGGACGATGAGCTTCACCTTCCCCGGCAAGCAGAAGGTGACCAAGGCGAGCCCGGCCCAGGCACGCCAGCAGGGGCGGTCGGTCGCGGTGCAGCCGGCGTCGGAGAAGCCGGCGCTGGCGCCGGGTGCCACCGAGAAGTTGAGCCTGACCGGCCGGTACACCGGGCCGAACCCGCTGCCGCTGGAGTTCCGGGTCGGCGACGCGCGGTGCGGCGTGCAGGTCTCCGGGGTCGCCGGGAGCACGCCGCCCGCCGCGAAACCGGTGAAGGCCGCCACGACGTCCAAGGGCTCGGGTGGCTCCGGTGGTGCCAAGACCAAGAGCGGCGCGGAGAAGAAGCCGGCCGGCACGAAGACCAAGTCGGGCAAGGACAAGTCGGGTAAGGACAAGCAGCCGGGTAAGGAGAAGCAGCCGGGCAAGGACAAGCCGAAGAAGAAGGGCAAGCCCGGCAAGGGAAAGAACTGACCTCAGGTCATCAGGGAGAACCGCTGTACGTGGTCGATGGTCCCCTCGACGATGAGGGTGCTGCCCCGGACCAGCTCCAGCCCGTCGTTGACGTAGCGGAAACGGGTCTCGTCGGGCGGCTTGACGCCGATGACGCGTATGCCGTAGCGGTCCAGGAGGCGTACCTCGCTGACCGCGTGCCCCACAAGTGACTCGGGTACGCGCAGCTTGGCGATGGCGAACGCGTCGTCGAACTCCATGAAGTCGAGCATCCGGCTGACGATCAGGTGGGCCAGCCGCTCGCCGGTCTCCGCCTCGGGAAAGATCACGTGCTGCGCGCCGACCGAGGACAGGATCTTCGCGTGCTGCGCCGAGGTGGCCCGTGCCCAGATCTGCGGTACGCCGAGTTCGACCAGGGCCAGCACGGTCAACACACTGGCCTGCACCGAGGCGCCGATGGCCACCACCACACGTTGCAGGTCGGCGACGCCGAGCTGGCGCAAGGCGTCCTCGTCGGTGGAGTCGGCCTGGGCCACCTCGTCGAGCTGGGCCGACCACTTCTGCACCTGCTGGGCGTTGCGGTCGATGGCCAGCACGTCGTGCCCGAGGGCGCTGAGCGACTCGGCCAGATGGCAGCCGAAGCGGCCCAGCCCGATCACGGCGATGGCCTCGTCGTCGGATCTTCTAGCCGACAATGGGTTGCTCCTCTGGATAGCGGTAGAGCCGGCGGCGGGTGTTCAGGGCGATGGCCGAGCCGAGGGTGAGCGGACCGACCCGGCCGATGTACATCAGGACGGTCAGCAGGAACACACCGCCGTCCTCCAGTGACGACGTCAGCCCGACCGTGAGCCCGGTGGTGCTGAACGCCGAGGTGATCTCGAACAGCGCGTCGCTGAGCGGCACCCCGTCGGTGAGCAGGATCAACACGCTGGTGCCGGCGGCCACCATCGCAACGCTGAGCAGGGTGACGGTCAACGCCTGCCGCTGGCTCGACGTGGCGATCCGGCGGTGCCCGACCGTGACGTCCGGCTCACCCCGGATCTCCGCCCACATGATGAACGCGAGCAGGAAGAACGTGGACACCTTGATGCCACCGGCGGTGCTGGCGCTGCCGCCGCCGATGAACATCAAGGCGGTCAGCAACGGGTAGCTCTCCTCCCGCAACCGGTCGATCGGCATCACCTCGAAGCCGCCGGTACGCGAGAGCGTGATCTGGGTGAACGCGGCGTTCACCTTGCCCGGTACGTCGTACTGGCCGATGGTCCACGGGTTGGACCATTCGCTGGCCAGCAGCATCACGAACCCGACGCCCACCAGCACGACGCTGCCCCAGATTGTGAGCTTGGTGGCCACCGCCCAACGCATCGGCCGCCGCCACTGGCGGACCGCCTCGAACAACGCCGGGAAGCCCAGCCCACCCACGATCGAACCGAGGGCCAACGGCAGGGTCACCCAGGGGTCCCGCGAGAAGGCCAGCAGCCCGTCGGAGTAGAGCGAGAAGCCGGAGTTGTTGAACGCCTGGATCGAGTGGAACAACGCCGACCAGAGCGCCCGCCTCGGGGTGTACTCGTAGCCGAGCCAGAGCCGGGCGGCGACCAGGACCGTCATCACCGCCTCGCAGGCCAGCACCGTCGCAGCGATGCGCACCAGCAACCGGCGTACGTCACCCGGCCCGTACTCCAGAGTCTCGGCCTGCACCAGCATCCGGTTGTGCAGACCGAGGCGGCGGGACACGGTCAGGATCACCAGGGCGGCGAGCGTCAGGATGCCGATGCCGCCGATCTGGGTCAGCACCGTGATCACCACCAGCCCCGTCTCGGACCAGTAGTTCGGCGTGTCGGTGACGGCCAGCCCGGTGACCGAGACCGCCGAGGTAGCGGTGAACAGGGCGACGAGGAAGGGGGCGTCCTGCCGGGTGAGCGTCATCGGGCTCAGCATCAGCAGACCGGTGCTGAGCAGGATCGTCACCAGGAAGCCGACCGGCACCAGCCGGACGGGGTGACGAAGGAACCGGCGCACCAGCCAATCTTCCGATTCCGGCCGGTTGAGGGTGCAGGAATCCAGAGGATGCGGCACGGAGCCGGGCCGCCCCGGGCCGATCAGCCGTTGAGCAGGTCGTACGCCGCCTTGGGTGCCTTCTTCGCCTCGTCCTCGGTGAACGCGACGATCGCGGGGGCGGTGCCGAAGTCGAAGTACTCGACCACGTACTCCGATGCCTTCTGCTCCCCGGCGGCCGGGATATCCAGGGTGAGCGAGGTGAGGTTGCCGTCCGCGCCCACCACGGCGGTGAGCGGGACCTGGGTGGCGGTGTCGCCGAGCTTGGCCACGCCGTCCAGGACGTCTGCCAGGTCCGGCTGGGCGGACAGGTCCACCGTGCCGGTGTACGTCCCACCCTCACCGGCCTGGATGTCGCTGGCCGCCTGCATGATCACCTGGACGTTGCCGGGGTCGGTGCCCTCGTAGGTGGGCAGGGAGTCCGGTCCCTCGATCTTGGCCGGGTCCAGCTCCATCCACGTGGTGGGCAGTTTCATCAACTCCTGGATGTCCTTCGAGCCCTTGAAGTTGACCTTCATCCAGGTGCGCGACTCGATCATGCGGAAGGACATCTCCAGGGTGAAGTCCTTGTCCTTGGTGACCGTGTCGATGTCCATGCCCCGATTCGTCGGGTCGACCACTCCGGACACCCCGCCCGAGGTGGTGAAGCGGAACGCCGGATCCTGCTCACCGGGTACGGCCGCCAGCAGTTCCTGCTTGGGGTCGGGTGGCGGCGGTGCCGCCTCCGGGGTGGCCTTGTCGTCACAGCCGGCCACCAGGGTCGCGGTCAGCAGGGCGATCGCCGCGACCGCGAAGCGCCGGGTCGTGGCGGTGGTGCCGGTTCGCTGAGTCATCTCGTCTCTCTTCCGCGGATCGAACGGAATCGTATGCCAGGCGCCCCGGCACCGCCGTACACCACCACGTCGCCCGCCCAGCCCGCCGCCCACACGGCCACCGCGCACCGCACCAACCGTCCGGCCATCGCGCCGCCCACTCCCGCCATCGCGCCGCCCACCGGTCACCGCACCGGTCGATCGTCTGACGGTGCTGGTAGAAAGGCCGGATGAGCCAGGAACGGACGGCGATCCGGCAGCGGGCCGAGGCGGTGCTGCGGCGGCTGGCGGGCGAGGACGCCCGGCTCCGGGAGGACCAGTGGCGGGCGATCGAGGCGCTGGTGGTGGACCGGCGACGGGTGCTCTGCGTGCAGCGCACCGGTTGGGGCAAGTCGGCGGTCTACTTCGTGGCCACCGCGCTGCTGCGGCAACAGGTGGACGGCCGGGAACCGGCCGGGCCCACCGTGATCGTGTCGCCGCTGCTGGCGTTGATGCGTAACCAGGTCGAGGCGGCGGCCCGCGCGGGTATCCGGGCGCGCACCATCAACTCGGCCAACCTGGACGAGTGGGACGAGATCACCGGCGAGATCCACGCCGGTGCGGTGGACGTGCTGCTGATCAGCCCGGAGCGGCTCAACAACCCGGACTTCCGGGACGGCGTACTGCCGAGGCTGGCCGCCACCACCGGCCTGCTGGTGGTCGACGAGGCGCACTGCGTGTCGGACTGGGGGCACGACTTCCGGCCGGACTACCGCCGGCTGCGGACCTTCCTCGGCAACCTGCCCGAGCAGACGCCGGTGCTGGCCACCACCGCCACCGCCAACGAGCGGGTGACGCGGGACGTGGCCGAGCAGCTCGGCACGGAGACGGCCACGCCGGGTCAGCAGCGTCCGGACGTGCTCGTGCTGCGCGGCAGCCTGGACCGGGAGTCGCTGCGGTTGGCCGTACTCGACCTGCCGAGCCCGGCGCACCGGCTCGGCTGGCTCGCCGACCACCTGGACCGGCTGCCCGGCTCCGGCATCGTCTACACGCTGACCGTGGCGTCGGCGACCGAGACCGCCGAGTTCCTGCGGTCGCGGGGCTGGACGGTGGCCGCGTACACCGGGCAGGCCGAGGACGCCGACCGTCGCGCCGCCGAGCAGGACCTGCTCGACAACAAGATCAAGGCGTTGGTCGCCACCAGCGCGCTCGGCATGGGCTTCGACAAACCCGACCTCGGCTTCGTGGTGCACCTGGGCGCGCCGCCGTCGCCGATCGCCTACTACCAGCAGGTCGGGCGTGCCGGCCGAGCGGTCGAGCACGCCGAGGTGCTGCTGCTGCCCGGCACCGAGGACCAGGCCATCTGGCGATACTTCGCGTCGCTCGCCTTCCCGCCCGAGGAGCAGGTCCGCGCGGTGCTGGCCGCCCTGCACACCGACCGGCCGCTCTCCACCCAGGCCCTGGAGCCCCTGGTCGACCTGCGCCGGGCCCGGCTGGAGCTGATGCTCAAGGTGCTCGACGTGGACGGCGCCGTCCGCCGGGTGCGCGGTGGTTGGCTCGCCACCGGCGAACCCTGGGTCTACGACGAGCCCCGGTTGCGGCGCGTCGCCGCCGCCCGCGCCGACGAGCAACAGGCGATGCTCGGGTACGCCACGACGACCGACTGCCGGATGCGATACCTCCGCGACTGCCTGGACGACGCGGAGGCGACCGAGTGTGGACGCTGCGACCGGTGCGCCGAGCCGCTGTTCACGGCGGAGGTGTCACCGGCCGCGCTGACCACCGCGCAGACGTTCCTGGGCCGCCCCGGCGTGCCGCTCGCGCCCAAGAAGCTCTGGCCGACCGGGCTGGAGGCGGTCGGCGTACCGCTGAAGGGCCGGATCGCCCCGACGGAGCAGGCGCTTCCCGGACGGGCCGTGGGTCGGCTCTCCGATCTCGGCTGGGGTTCTCGCCTACGCGGTCTGGTCGGAGCGGGCACCTCGGACGGCCCGCTCCCGGACGACCTGGCCGCCGCCGTCATCGAGGTGCTCAAGGCGTGGGCGCACGGCGACGACCCGTGGCCCCGCCGCCCGGCGGGCGTGGTCGCGGTCGACTCACGGACCCACCCGCTGCTGGTCGGGTCGCTGGCCGAGCGGATCGCCGCCGTCGGGCGGCTGCCGCTGTTGGGCCGGGTCGTCTCGGCGGGTCCGCCGGCCGGGCCGCGTGGCAACAGCGCCCAGCGGGTACGCACCCTGCACGGCACCCTCACCGTGCCCGAGCCGCTCCCCGACGCCCTCGCCGGGCTGGACGGCCCGGTGCTGCTCGTCGACGACCTGGTCGACTCGGGTTGGACGATGACGATGGCGGCCCGGGAACTGCGCCGCGCCGGTGCCCCCGACGTCCTGCCGCTGGCCCTGGCGGTGGCGGGCTGACGCTCTGCACACGGTCGGCGGACACCTCCGCCCACGTGCCGAGCCCGACCGGGACCGGTCTGCGGGTGCGACCGGAGCCACGACCGGGCGGACCCGCCGGGGCACCGGAGCACCCGGCGGTACGGTGGGCGCATGGCTGACCAGGAACCCGACGCTCCCGCGTTCGGGTCGGTGCGGGTCGCCGAGCGACCGACGGCGGGCGGCGACCCGGACGCGGTCTCCGCGACGCCGGACCGGGCCACGCTGCGGCTGGCCCTGGTGGTCGGCGGGCTGGTGCTGGCGGTGCTGCTCGGCTTCGGGCTCGGCCGGCTCAACGGCGGCGGTCCGGCGACGGCCCTCGGCGGCGCGGGGGACAGCGCGCTGGCCGACCACAGCCACGCACCCGGCGTCGGCGCGCACTCGCACGGCGCCGACCAGGACGCCGCCGCCGAGGCCGGCGGGCTGGCGATCAGCCGGGACGGCTACACGCTCGCCCCGCTGTCCGCCGAGTTCACCGCCGGGCGCCAAGGTGAGCTGCGGTTCCGGATCGAGGACGGGCAACGGCGTACGGTCACCCGGTTCGCGGTCGTGCACGACAAGCCGATGCACGTCATCGTGGTGCGCCGCGACCTGAGCGGCTTCCAGCACCTGCACCCGACCATGACGCCGGACGGCACCTGGTCGGTGCCGCTCACCCTGGCGCAGCCCGGCCTCTGGCGGGCGTACGCCGACTTCACCGCGCTCGCCGACGACGGGCGGCAGACCGCCACCACGCTCGGTGTGGACCTGGTCGCCCCGGGCACGTACCAGCCCCGGGACCTGCCCGCCCCGGCCACCACCGACACGGTCGACGGGTGGACCGTCGGATACCAGGGCGACCCCGAACCCGGGCTGACGGTGCCACTGAGTTTCCGGGTCGGCGGTGCGGACGGCACCGCCCCGGAGCTGGAGCGGTACCTCGGCGCGTACGGGCACCTCGTCGCGTTGCGCGAGGGCGACCTCGGGTATCTGCACGTGCACCCCGAGACGGAGCTGGTCGACGGCACGATCCGGTTCTGGCTGACCACGCCGGGTCCGGGGCGCTACCGCCTCTATCTGGACTTCGCGACCGGCGGGGAGGTCCGCACCGCCGAGTTCACGGTGACGGTGGGCTAGCTCAGCCGGCCCGGCGGATCGGTCGGCGGGCGAGGTAGCGCAGCAGGTCACGGATGTGGTGTTTCTCCTCGGCCGGGACGCTCGGATCGGCCAGCCGTTGCAGGATCACCCGGACGTCGGCCTCGACCGGACCCTCGTCGCCGCGCCGCCACGGCCCGGGGCCGGCGTCGGGCAGGCCGAGCGCCCGGAAGGCCGCCGCCACCGGCAGGTCCAGCGCGGCGCAGAAGCCGCGTACCTTCGCCAACTCGGGGTAGTCCTGCCAGTCACCGGCCAGCCAGCGGAAGACGGTGGACCGACCGACGCCGGTGTGCCCGGCCAGGTCGGTGACCGTCCAGCCGCGTTCCTCCCGGGCGTCGTCGATGGCACGGCGCACGAAGCGCGCGAACGCCATCTGCGGCGAGACCTCTGCCGAACCCATCCGGTGGGTATGCCCTCCCGACCGGCACCCGACGGTGCGTTCTTCGAGACTAGTACGCGAAGGTGCGGAAACAACTGACTGATCGACCAGACGACAGAGACGGCGGAGACGAGTCGGGTCAACGCTTCTCGGGCGGCGGCGCGAGCAGCGTCTCCAGTCGTGGTGAGACCCGCCACTGCGCCACCAGCTCCTGGTACTCCGCGCGCTGGGCGTCGGTCGGCCCGGCATCGGTGCGTCGTGCCCGGATCAGCAGGTTGCGCGGGGTGTGCGCCGAGTCGACGAACTCGACCACCTCGGCCCGGTAGCCGTGCAGCCGCAACAGCCCGGCCCGCAGCGCGTCGGTGAGGACGTCCGCGAGGCGTTCCCGGAGGATCCCCTGCCGGGTCAGCAGCTCGTAGGGCGTGGGTGCCGGGCGGGTGCGGAGCTGTGCGGCGATGTCGTGGTGGCAGCAGGGCGCGGCCAGTACCCACCGGGCTCCCCAGCGCACCGCGCGGGCCAGCGCCTCGTCGGTGGCGGTGTCGCAGGCGTGCAGGGCGAGGACCAGGTCCGGTGCCGGCTCGACGACCGCGTCGGCGATGGTGCCGGCCACGAAGCGGACCCGTTCGGCCCAGCCGAGCCGCTGCGCCAGCGCGGTGTTGCGCTGGCGCTGGTCGTCGCGGACGTCGACGCCGATCAGGTCGACGTCCCACCCGAGCCCGGACAGATAGCGGTACGCGGCGAAGCTCAGGTACGCGTTGCCGCAGCCCAGGTCCACCACGCGCAGCGGACCCGGCGTGTCGGGCAGCGTCGCCGCCAGCGCCCGCAGGAACGCGTCCACCTGACGACGCTTGGCCGCCGAGCCGCCGATCTCGGCGAAGAGCGGGTCACCCGGGTCGAGCAGGTACTCCTTGGCCCGGTCGTGCCCGGTCGGCGCGGCGGCCGGGCGGGTGCCGGCACTGCGGTGCACCTGCGCCTCACCCGACTTGGTGACCCGCAGTTGCAGCGTGGCCCCGGTGGTCTCCACGTGCCAGTTGCCGAACGGCTCGGCCAGCAGCGCCTCGACCGCCGCGTCCGCCTCCGGCCCGGAGGCCACGTTGCGGGTGTACGGCCGCTCGCCGTCGGAGGTGGAGATCTGCAACCTCGGGCCGGCCTTGAGCGCGACCGGCCGCAGCTCGGCCCGGACCACGGAGGGCCGCTGGCCGCGTCGGCGACCGGCGGCCACCGCCCGGGTCAGCGCGGGATCCAGCAGCATCGAGCGGACCTCGGCCAGGGCGGAGTCCAACGGTTCGGGCATCGCTCCATCTTCCATGTCGTGCAGGGGTACGCCGACAGCGGCGGGCCGTCGGTGACGCCGGGCACCCGGCAGCGGGTGCAGGGGACCGGGGCGACGGCGACCGGACGGGCGATGCTGGGCGTTCCGGGCGGGCGGTGGCGCTGTGCGTGCGGGGCGGCGGGTGCTGACGCAGCGCGCCGACGACCGGGCAGGTCGTCGGCGCGATGTCGTTGCGTGTCTCGCTGTGCTCCGCCCGACGGGCGGAACGGGATCAGTCGGTGCTCGCCTCGGCCGGTCCACCGCTGGCGGAGGCGGTGGCCCGGCGGCGGCGTCGGCGGCGCGGGCGGGACGCCTCGGCGCTGCCCTCGGTGCCGGTGGCGGCCTCGGCGGGGGTGCCCGTCTCGGCCGGGTTGGTCGAGTCGACACCGGCGATGACCTCGCCGGCCCGACGGCGCCGACGGCGGCGCGGCGTGCGGGTGCCCTCGCCGGCCTCGTCGGACAGCTCCGCGCTGGACTCGGCGGACTCCGGTCCGGCGTCGTCGCCCTGCCCACGACCGCTCTCGGCGCGGCCACGGCCCTCGCCGCGACCTCGGCCCTCACCGCGTCCACCGCCTTCGCCGCGACCGCGACCCTGGCGCCGTCCGGCGCCGCGCGGCTCGCCGCCCCGGCGGGAGCGACCGCCACCCAGGTCCTCCTCGACCTCGGCGGCCAACCCGGCGCGGGTCCGCTCGGCGGTCGGCAGGGTGCCGGTCACCTCGGTCGAGATGTGCAGGTCGGTGTAGAGGTGCGGGGAGGTGTGGTACGTCTCCTGCGGCTCGGGCATGTCCAGCCCGAGCGTCTTGTCGATGATCCGCCAGCGGGGCATGTCGTCCCAGTCGACGAACGTGACCGCCACACCGGTCGCTCCGGCCCGGCCGGTCCGGCCGATGCGGTGCGTGTAGGTGTCCTGGTCCTCGGGGCAGTCGTAGTTGATCACGTGCGTCACGCCGCTGACGTCGATGCCCCGGGCCGCGACGTCGGTGGCGACCAGAGTGTCGATCTTGCCGGCGCGGAACGCCCGCAGGGCCCGCTCACGGGCGCCCTGCCCGAGGTCGCCGTGCACGGCCGCGACCGCGAAGCCACGGAAGTCCAGGTCCTCGGCGACCCGGTCGGCGGCCCGCTTCGTCCGCGTGAAGATCATCGTGAGGCCACGGCTCTCGGCCTGGAGGATCCGGGCGACGATCTCGATCTTGTTCATCGAGTGGGTGCGGTAGACCAACTGCTCGGTCTGCGGGGACGGACCGGTCTCGGCGGTGTGCCCGGCGTGGATCGTGATCGGGTGCCGCAGGAACCGGCGGGACAGCGTCACGATCGGGTCCGGCATGGTGGCGGAGAACAGCATGGTCTGCCGGTCCTCCGGGAGCATCGCCAGGATCCGCTCGACGTCGTCGAGGAAGCCCAGGTCGAGCATCCGGTCGGCCTCGTCCAGCACCAGCGCGCGTACGCCGTGCAGGCGCAGGTGCTTCTGCTTGGCCAGGTCGAGCAGGCGGCCGGGCGTGCCGACGAGGATCTCCACGCCCTTGCGCAGCGCGTCGACCTGCGGCTCGTACGCGACGCCGCCGTAGATCGGAAGCACCCGGACGCCCCGGGTGCGGCCGGCGGCGGCGATGTCCTTGGCTACCTGGATGCCCAGTTCACGGGTGGGTACGACGACGAGTGCCTGCGGCACGCCGTCGCTGCCCTCGTTCGGTGCGAAGACCCGCTCCAGCAGCGGGACGCCGAAGCCGAGGGTCTTGCCGGTGCCGGTCGGGGCCTGCCCGATCAGGTCGGCGCCGCGCAGCGCGATCGGCAGCGCGTACTCCTGGATGGCGAAGGCGCGGGTGATGCCGGCCGCGGCCAGCGCGTCCACCGTCTCGGCGCGTGCGCCCAGCTCGGCGAAGGTCGGTGCCTCCGGTCGGACCGGGGCGGTCGGGGCCAGTTCCTGGCCGTCTGTGAGGTCTTGAATCGGCTCACTCATGTGGATTTGGGGGTGCCCTCTCGTGGGTGCGCCCCGTCATGTCCTCAGGGCGCGTTCGGTTTTGGCGCGGGCCACACGGTCGGCGGCAGAAGTGCCGAGCGGACCGGGCCGCACGCGCGCCGTGGGTCGGACTTCGACCGGGTTGGATCTGAATCCGGTCGGGATCGGCGCCTACGGCAACTAGTCCATGTTACCTGAACGGCGGTGAAGCCGTCCCGATTCCAATCCGGCAAGAGCCGCCGGGAGAGCCGATGTGTGAGCCGTATCACACATGCGGATGGCTGTGGGTGGTCGACGCGCGCCACGGTGCCTCGTCGGGCACTCCGGGGCGGAACGGTGAGCGGTAGCCTGCGCGGGTGTCCGCCCCCGCCGCGCCCGACCACGCCGTCGCCGATCTGCTCGGTCTGGTGGCCCTCGGTGAACTGCTCGCCTTCGAACGTCTGGCGGCCGATGCCCGGTTCGCCCCGGATCTGCGCCGTCGTGCCGCGTTGGGCGAGATGGCCGCCGCCGAGATCACCAACTACCGGCGGCTGGCCGACCGGCTGGCGGTGCTCGGCGTACCGGTCGAGGAGGCGATGGCGGCCTACGTCGAACCGTTGCAGGGATACCACGACTCCACCGAGCCCCGGGACTGGGCCGAGGCGGTCACCAAGGCGTACGTGGGGGACGGGATCACCGACGACTTCCTCCGCGAGATCGCCGAGGCGCTGCGGGAGCCGGACCGGCAACTGGTCCTGGACGTGCTGCACGAGTCGCGGTACGCGGAGTTCGCCGCCGCCGAGATCCGGCACGCCCTCGCGGCGGATCCGAAGGTCGCGGGACGGCTGTCGATGTGGGCCCGGCGGCTGGTCGGTGAGGCGTTGTCCCAGGCGGGCCGGGTGGTCGCCGCCGACCAGGGGGCGTTCACCGCCCTGATCGTCGCGGACGGGCGGACGGACGTGCCCGGATTGTTCCGGCGGCTGACCGCCGCGCACACCGCGCGGATGGCCGCCGCCGGCCTCAACAACTGATCGTCAGCGGACGGTGAAGCCCACCGCCCGAGGGGACGCCTCGGCGATCTCGACGTAAGCGACCTTGCTGACCGGCACGATGACCCGCCGGCCCTTCTCGTCGGTCAGGGAGAGCGTGCCGCCCTCGTTCCTGGCCATCGCGTCGGTCACGATCTGCTCGATCTCGGCCGGCGACTGCGCGCTCTCCAGGACCAGCTCGCGCGGTGCGTACTGCACCCCGATCTTGACCTCCACTGTGCCTCCTCCGTCGGGCGAAATGGTCGCCGTGCGAAGGCTATCCGATCACAAGGTGCGAGTTCAGGCTGACTCACCTTGCAGCGGGAAGCTGGCGATGCCCCGCCAGGACAGCGCGGCGACCAACGCCTCCGCCTCGGCCTTGGGTACCTGCCGCCCGCGGGCCAGCCAGAACTGTGCCGCGGTCTCGGCGGCCCCGACCAGGCCGGAGGCGAGCAGTTCCGCGTGCGCCCGACTGACCCCGGTGTCCGAGATGATGGTGTCGGTGATCGCCGCGATGCAGCCCTGCTCGACCCGCTCCACGCGCTGGCGCACGGCCGGGTCGTTGCGCAGGTCCGACTCGAAGACCAGGCGGAACGCCTCGCTCTCGTGGTCCACGAAGTCGAAGTACGCCCGTACCGACGCGCTGACCCGCTCCTTGTTGTCGGCGGTGCTCGCCATCGCGTCGTGCACCTTGGCGACGATTGCGTCACAGTGCGTGTCGAGCAGGGCGAGGTACAGCTCCATCTTGCCGGGGAAGTGCTGGTACAACACGGGCTTGGAGACCCCGGCCCGCTCGGCGATGTCGTCCATGGCCGCGGCGTGGTAGCCCTGCGCGACGAATACCTCCTGAGCAGCGGCGAGTAGCTGCTTGCGGCGTGCCGAACGGGGCAGGCGGGTCGGCCTGCCGGTGGTCTGGGCGCCGTTCCCCACAGCGGTCATGGGAACCTCCGAGTCTGTAGACGGGCCGCATTTCGCCCGAACCGCCCAAGGCCGCCATGGCCCCGTGCGGAATTGGCCCGCCGCTGTAACTTATCGCCACTGTCGCCACACGGTAGCCTCAGCGGGGGCGACCAAGGAGCGCGCGGTGAGTGAAGCAGGGCAACCCGGTGCCGCCACCCCGGGAGAGCACGGCGACGGGACGGGTCAGCGGGATGACCTGGCCCGTTCCGGCAACGGGTGGGCACCGTCGGCGGCCGACTGGTCGTGGGGGGCGGAAGGTCCCCGCGACCTCGACGCGACCCGCCGTCGCCCCGAGCCGCCCTCCGGTTGGGCGACCGCCTCACCACGCTACGCCGACCTGCCGGCTCCCGCCGGTGACCAGCCCGAGCCGGAACGCGCGACGCGCACGAACGGACACCACGTCAACGGCGTGCACCCCGAGGACGAGTCGCCGGCCGGTCGGTACACCCCGGTCAGCGCCCCACCCGGCCTACGTGAGAGCGGCCGTGACGTCGGCCACGACCGGCTGGTGGTGCCGGCACCGCGTCCCACCCCCGCCGGTGAGCAACCGGTGACCTCGACCTCCGGCCTGCCCACCTCGGCGCCGCCGGCCGTCCAGGTGCCGCCCGTCGGCACCGCCGCCTCCGGTTTCGAGATGCCGCCCGGCCTGCACGCGCCCGCCGCCGAGCGGGCCGGGGACGACCCGTCCGCCGGGGGCCGGTCGCACGGCTGGGACGAGCCGTATCCGACCGAGTCGGCCGGTCCGTCCCACCCCACCGACGCCCCCGGGCCGTCCGGCGGCCACGGATACGACGACGACCAGGTCGGTTGGCCACCGCCGGGCACCGGCCGGCGCGGCGGCTGGGCGGCGGACGCCGATCCGGCCGATGACGAGCGTCCGAGCTGGGCCCGGTCCGGCCCACCGAGCGACTGGGCGCCGTCCTGGGCACGCGGCGAGGACGAGAGCGACCGACGCGGGCGGGAGACCTCGGGGCAGAGCTGGTCCAGCGAACCGAGTCGGCCGTACGAGCCGGTCCGGGTCGAGCCGACCCGCCCCTACCAGCCGGTACCGGTCGAGCGCCCCCGGCCGTACGAGCCGACCCGGCCGGAGGCCAGCGGGCCGCGTACCCCGGCCGAACCGCCGGAGTCCACCGGTCGGCCCTCATGGGCCGCCGCGCCGACCAGCGCGCCACCGGTCGACGAGCGACCGGCCCGGGAACCCGGCCCGACTGCCGTACCGCCGACGCGGGACCGGCCCTCGTGGGCGGCCGACGAGCGGCCTGCCTGGTCGACGTCACCGGTCAGCGGTGCGCCCGCCGACGAGCGGCCTGCCTGGTCGGCCTCGCCGGTCAGCGGTGTGCCCGCCGACGAGCACGCCTCCCGGCGAGCCCGTCCGGTGAGCGCCGCACCGGCCGACGAGAGCCTGCCGTGGGGGGCGCGCACCGAGGAGGGCCTGCCCTGGGGGGCGCGTACCGACGAGGGCCTGCCGTGGGGGGCGCGTGTCGGCGGGCCGCCGCCCGCCGACGACCGACTGCCCTGGGCGCTCGGCCCGGCCAGCGCGCCACCGGCCGCCACACCGGCCGGACCTCGCGAGACGACTCCGCCCGAGCCGCCGAAGCCGCCGGCCACCGAGGCCACGAGCGCCTCCGGCGGCGGCCCGGCCTACCGGCCGTTCCGGCTCCGACCGGTGCCCAGCGATCCGGGGCCGACCGCTCCGTCGCCCGCCTCGCCCTGTCCGCCCGCCACCCCGGCCCCGACCGAGCCGACGACCGGCGCGCGGGCGTCGGACGTGCCCACGCACCGTGAACGCACCCCGTCCGCGCCCGTCCCGACGAGCGCTGCCCCCTACGCGGCCCGCCGATCCGCGGCCGAGCCCGAAACACCCGGCGACCGGTCGCCGGAGCGCACCTCGGCGGTGTTGCCGCAGCGCGTCCCCGCCGAGCCGGACGTGCCCGTCGTGCCGGAGCCGCCAGCCGTGGACCCACCCGCCGAAACCCCGGAACTCGCCAGGATCGCCACCCATCTGCGTCGCGACGACGAACCGGCACCACTGCGCGAGCGGCCCGAGGGCTTCGACGTCAACGCGATCCTCGACGCGGTGCGGGGCGTGGAGGGAGTACGCGACGCGGCCCTGCGACGTACCCCGGCCGGTGCCCACAGCCTGCGTCTGGACCTGTCCGACGGTGCCGACCCGGCGGAGGTGAGCCGGCACGTCGCCCGCCTGCTCCAGGAACGGATGGGGCTGGCCGCCGCGCCGAGCGGGGCGCCGGCTCCACCGACCGCGCCGGTGCGCCGTCGGTCCACCGAGCCCCGCGACGGCGGCGAGTCGCGTCCGTCCGCCGAGCCCCGACGCCCGGTGATCCGTCCGGCCGGAGCCCGGACGGAGGCCCCACCGGCCCGCCCGGCGACAGCCCGGACGGAGACGCCACCGGCCCGCGTCGAGCCGGAGCCCGCCCGCCGTCGACGCCCGACGCCCGCCCCGCCGAGGGGACGGGCCGTCGTCGAGGAGCCCGGCCCGACCGGTAGCCCGGCGACGCTCGGTGCCTCCTACTCGGGCGGGCAGCTCACCACCACCGAGTCCGCGCCGTCCCGACCGCTGGACACCGGTGGGGTACCCGGTCCCCGCGTGGTGCTCGACCACGTCCAGGTCAGCACGTTCGGTCTCGACGCGACCGTCGAGGTACGCCTGCTCGCCGGGGACCAGAGCGCCGCCGGGTACGCCACCGGCCCGGCCGTCGACGGGTACGTGCTGCGGCTCTGCGCGGTGGCCGCCGCGGCGGCCATCGACGAGCTGCTGCGCAGTGCCGACCCCACCGCCGAGCGGGGACGCTGTTTCGTGGAGCACGCCGCGGTGGTGCCGTTCGGCAACTGCGAGGTGGCCACCGTCGTGGTGTTGCTGGTCTGCGACGGATGGGTCGAGCAGTTGGCCGGGTCGGCGCTGGTGGCCGGTGATCCCCGGCAGGCGGTGGTCCGCGCCAGCCTGGCCGCGGTCAACCGGCGGCTGGAGGCTCTGCTGGCCTGATCCGTTCGGGGCAGACTGGAGTGGTGAAGCCTGCCACCCTCTGGCCCGATCGGTTGTTGCCCGCCCCCTCCATGCCGCCGCCCTGGCCGGGACGGCAGGTACGGCTGGACGGCACGGTGACCTACGTCCGGGAGACACCGGCCACCGGCCCGGACGCGGAGCCGGCGCTCTACGTGCACGGCCTGGGCGGGTCCGCGCAGAACTGGACCGACCTGGCCGGCCTGCTCGCCGACCGCCTCGACGGCCAGGCGATCGACCTGCCGGGGTTCGGGCGCAGCGAGCCGGGTCTGCGCTACACCGTGCCCGCCTTCGCGGACCGGGTGATCCGCTGGATCGAGCACTCCGACCGGGGCCCGGTGCACCTGTTCGGCAACTCGCTGGGCGGGGCGATCTCGGTCCGGGTGGCCGCGCTGCGGCCGGATCTGGTGCGGACGCTGACCCTGGTGTCGCCGGCCCTGCCGTTCCTCGACTTCCGCCGCTCGTTGCAGGGCCGGATGCTGCCGCTGCTGGCGATCCCCCGCGCCGAGCGGCTGGCCGCCTGGCGGCTGGCCCAGTTCGCGCCGGAGGTGATGGCGCAGCAGACGATGGAGGCGTGCGTGGCCGATCTCAGCCGGATCTCCGAACAGCGCAGGCAGGAGGCGGTGGAGGAGATCCGGGTGCGGTACGAGGCGACCCACTACGCCGCCGCGTACGTGCGGACGTTCCGGGGGATCGTCTCCAGCTTCCTGCGGTCGTACCTGCCGGGGTCGGGGTCGTTGTGGGCGATGGCCCGGTCGGTGCGGGCCCGCACGCTGGTCGTGGGCGGTCGGCAGGACCGGCTGGTCGACGTACGTGTGGCACCGCAGACCGCGCGGATGATCCCGGACAGCCGGTTGCTGATGCTCGACGGTGTCGGTCACGTCGCACAGTTGGAGGTGCCGCGCGTGGTGGCGCGGGCCGTAGTCGGGCTTCTGACCGAGTCGACGGACTGCGCCCGGGAGCCCTGACCTGGCAGGATGACGCGAATGCGCAGTCCTGGTGGTCGTCGACGGTCGCGCCCCACCGGTCGGCACAGCCGGTCACCGGAGCCCGTCGCGGCCACCACGTCGATCCGCGCCGTGGTGCGCCGGTCGGCCGTGCTGGTGGTGGCGATCGGTGCCGGTGCGGCGCTGGTGAGCGGTATGAACCGGCCCTCGGCCGGCTCCGCCGAGGAGGTGGCGGCGGTGACCTCCCCGCCGGTGGTGCCGCCCTCGGTGTCGCCGTCGGCCGTTCCCTTGCCCGAGTCGGCACCGGTGTCGCCGTCGGCCGTTTCTTCGCCTGAGCCGGTGTTGCAGGAGTCCGGGCCGGTGCCGTCGGCCGGGCCGGGCCGCTTCGTCGACGACGACCGGACCGGGCCGGTGCTGGGTACCGCCGGTGCCGCCCGGCGGTACCGGGTGGCGGTGGAGTCCGGCGCGGGCGTGGACCCGGGCGAGTTCGGCCTGGCGGTCCGTGCGGCGCTGGCCGGTCCGGGGAGCTGGGTGGACAGCGGGCGGCTGCGGTTGCGGCAGGTGGCGCCCGCGTCCCGCTACGACTTCACCGTCTACCTGGCGACGGCCACCACGGCGGGACGGATGTGTGCCGCCGGTGGGGTCGACATCCGGGTCGGTGGCCGCCCGTACACCTCGTGCCGTGCCCCCGGGAAGGTGATCATCAACCTGGACCGGTGGCGGCAGTCGGTGCCGCACTACGTCGAGGCCGAGGTGCCGCTCTCGGTCTACCGCACGTACGTGCTCAACCACGAGGTCGGGCACGAGTTGGGTCATCGGCACGAGCGCTGTCCGGGGCGGGGTGAACCGGCCCCGGTGATGATGCAGCAGACGCTCTTCCTCAAGGGGTGCGTGGCCAATCCGTGGCCCTACCTGGACGGGAAGCGGTACGCCGGTCCGCCGCTGTAGAGGCGAACCGACCGTACGGTAATGCTCTGATATGCCCGATTAGGGTGCGACCATGATGTCATGCCGTCTTCGCCCCTGAACGGCCGCTCCGGCCTGCCGGACCGTCCGCCGGACCCCCGGCCGGAGGGTCCGCTGCCGGGGCACCGGCCGGCGGCACGTCGCCGTCGCCGTCGACTGGTCGTGACCCTCTCCGTGGCGCTGGCCCTGGCGGCCACCGTCGTGCTGCGGATCGCACCGGCCGAGGAGCGCTCCACCGGCGCGGCACCGGCCGGACGGGCGTACGAGGCGGCGACCTCACCGGGACCGGCGTACCCGACGGCGGGCGCGGGCAGTTTCGCGGCGGCCACCGGGGAGTCCCCGGTGCGTGGTCTGGACGGCCCGGTCGTGCACTACCGGGTGGCCGTCGAGCAGGGCACCGGCCAGGACCCGGACGCCTTCGCCGCCGAGGTCGACGCGGTGCTCGGCGATCCGCGGAGCTGGATCGGCTCGGGTGAGCTGCGGGTGCGCCGGATCGACGACCCGGAGTACACCGACTTCACCGTCTACCTGGCCACCCCGGACACCTCCGAGGCGATGTGCGCGGCCGGTGGGTTGAGCACCGAGGGCTACACCTCGTGCCGGCTGCCCGGCAAGGTGATCATCAACCTGGCGCGTTGGTCGGAGGCGGTACCCGACTACGGGGCGCCGCTGGCGGTGTACCGGGCCTACGTGATCAACCACGAGGTGGGCCACGAGTTCGGGGAGGGGCACCAGACGTGCCCCGGCGCGGGCCGACCGGCACCCGTGATGCAGCAGCAGACGTACGGCCTGGACGGCTGTCTGGCGTACGCCTGGCCGTACCTGGAGGGTGTGCGGTACGTCGGCGACCCGGTGACCTGACCGCGGCCGTCACCCGAGGCGGGATATTCCCGCTCCCGCATGCCGGGCGACGTGTCGCTGCTCATGGTCGGCGGGCGGGCCGGCGAGCAACAATGGCTCGGTTGACCGCCACATCGATCCCCGGGGAGTCCACCGTGTCGTTGCCCCCGCTCGTCGAGCCTGCCGCCGAGCTGACCGTTGACGAGATCCGCCGCTACTCCCGTCACCTGATCATCCCCGACGTGGGAGTCACCGGGCAGAAGCGGCTGAAGAACGCCCGGGTGCTCTGTGTGGGCGCCGGTGGCCTCGGCTCGCCCGCGCTGATGTACCTGGCCGCCGCCGGTGTCGGCACGCTCGGCATCATCGATTTCGACACCGTCGACGAGTCGAACCTGCAACGGCAGATCATCCACGGGGTCTCCGACATCGGCCGGTCCAAGGCCGAGTCCGCCGCGGCGAGCATCCGCGAGATCAACCCGCTGGTCAACGTCGAGATCCACAACACCGCGCTGGACCGGGACAACGTCCGGGACATCTTCGCCCAGTACGACCTGATCGTGGACGGGACCGACAACTTCGCCACCCGGTACATGGTCAACGACGCGGCGGTGCTGCTCGGCAAGCCGTACGTCTGGGGGTCGATCTACCGGTTCGACGGCCAGGCGTCGGTGTTCTGGGCCGAGCACGGCCCCTGCTACCGCTGCCTCTACCCGGAGCCCCCGCCGCCCGGCATGGTCCCCTCCTGCGCCGAGGGCGGCGTGCTCGGCGTGCTCTGCGCCTCGATCGGCTCGATCCAGGTCAACGAGGCGATCAAGCTGCTCGCCGGCATCGGTGAGCCGCTGGTCGGCCGGCTGATGGTCTACGACGCCCTGGAGATGAGCTACCGCAAGATCAAGGTCCGCAAGGACCCGAACTGCGTGCTCTGCGGCGAGAACGCCACCCTGACCGACCTGATGGAGGACTACGAGGACTTCTGCGGCGCGGTCTCCGAGGAGGCGCAGGAGGCGACCGTCGACGCGACGATCACCGCCGCCGAGCTCAAGGAGTGGCAGGACGCCGGCAAGGACATCTTCCTGGTCGACGTGCGCGAGCCGGCCGAGTACGAGATCGTCCGCATCCCCGGCGCGACGCTGATCCCGAAGGGGGAGTTCCTCTCCGGCGAGGCGCTGTCCAAGCTCCCGCAGGACCGGCAGATCGTGCTGCACTGCAAGTCCGGGGTCCGCTCCGCCGAGGCGCTCGCCGCCGTGAAGGCGGCCGGGTTCCGGGACGCCGTGCACGTCCAGGGCGGTGTGCTCTCCTGGATCAAGCAGATCGATCCCTCGCTGCCCGCGTACTGACGTAAGGAGGGGTCCCCTGCTATCGCCTCAGGCATAGCAGGGGACCCCTGCCGACACCCGGCCGGCGGCCTCTCACACCACCCGCTGACGGCCGGTCCCACCTGCCCGTTGTACCGAGGCGGGATCATGTTCCCGCCGGTAGCGTGACCGCCGTGGTCGACATCGACGCCGCGATCGGGTTCGTGGTGGCACACGGGGACACGGTCGAACGTGCCCGCCTCTCCTGGCTGCGCACCGGCGCGCCGCCGCCACCGGAGACCCTGGACAGTGCCGAGGTCGGCCAGACCCCCGGCGGGGGTTGGCCCGCCTCCTGGGGCGATCCGGTCGCCTCGGTCGACGCGACCTGCTTCCGGCTGGCCGAGCTGGACGACCTCGGTGCGCTGGGTCGCCCGGCCGCCCGTCGCGCCCTCGACTGGCTCGCCGCCGGTCAGCAGCGCGACGGCTGCTGGGAGGAGGACCCGACGCTGGCCGAGACCGCCCCGGAGTGGGCCCGGCCGGGCAGCCCGGAGGCACGGCTCTACCTGACCGCCAACGCCGCCTTCTGGCTCACCGTCGCCGGCCTGGACGCGCGGGCCGCCGGGCCGCTGGACCACCGGGTCGGCGGCGCGTACGCCGGGGTGGTGCACGCCGCCGGGCAGGCGCTCGCCGCGCAGTTGCGCCCCGACGGCAGTTGGCCGTCCTTCCTGGCCGCCGGTTGGCTGAGCGCGGCGGTCCTGCACCGGCAGCAACTCTTCTACGAGTCGGCGCGGATCAAGGCGGTGCTCGCCGAGCGGATGCCCGAGGCGTCCCCGGCCGACGCCGCCTGGCTCGCCGCGACCCTGCGCCGGGTCGAGGTCGACGAACAGGAGTGGACCATGGTGGCGGCCCGTCGCCGGCTCACCGAGACGCAACGCAGCGACGGCGGCTGGAGCAGCGACGACGGGCACCAGTTCGACGTACACGCCACCCTGGCGGTGATCCGCGCCTTCCGCTGAACCGGCCGGGCGCTGGCCGTACTGGTGCCGCCGGCCGTGCCGGGCCTGACCTCCGGCCGCCGTCAGCCGTCAGCTCCGCAGGTGACCGTCCCCGGTGACCACGTACTTGGTGCTGGTCAGCTCCGGCAGACCCATCGGGCCACGGGCGTGCAGCTTCTGGGTGGAGATGCCGATCTCGGCGCCGAAGCCGAACTCGCCGCCGTCGGTGAACCGGGTCGACGCGTTGACCATCACGGCCGCCGAGTCCACCCGGGCCACGAACTCGCGGGCGGCCGACTGCGAGTCGGTGACGATCGCCTCGGTGTGGCCGCTGCCGTACCGGCGGATGTGTGCCACCGCCGCGTCGAGCGAGTCGACCACGGCCACCGCGATGTCGGCCGAGAGGTACTCGGTGGCGAAGTCCTCGTCGGTCGCGGCGATGACCGCGTCGGAGTACGCCGCCGTCCGGGCGTCGCCGTGCACCGTCACCCCGGCCTCGGCGAACGCCGCCAGCATCGGGGGCAGTACGGCGTCCGCCACGTCCCGGTGCACCAGCAGCGACTCAGCGGTGTTGCAGGTGGACAGTCGCTGCGTCTTCGCGTTCAGCGTGATCGACACGGCCTTGACGGGGTCGGCGGCGGCGTCCACGTAGACGTGGCAGTTGCCCACCCCGGTCTCGATCACCGGCACCGTCGACTCCTCGACCACGGTGCGGATCAGCGAGGCGCCGCCGCGCGGGATCAGCACGTCCACCAGCCCCCGGGCCCGCATCAGCTCCTTGACCGAGTCGCGCGAGGCGGCGTCGAGCAACTGCACCGTGTCGGCGGGCAGCCCGGCACCGTCGATGGCGTCGCGCAACACCGCCACCAGCGCCGCGTTCGAGTGCGCGGCGGACGAGGAACCGCGCAGCAACGCCGCGTTGCCCGACTTCAGGCAGATGCCGGCGGCGTCCACGGTCACGTTCGGCCGGGCCTCGTAGATGATCCCGACCACGCCGAACGGCACCCGGATCTGCCGCAACTCCAACCCGTTGGGCAGGGTCGAGCCACGGACCACCTCACCCACCGGGTCGGGCAGCCCGGCCATCTGGCGCAGCGCGTCGGCGATGCCGGCCACCCGGGACTCGTCGAGGGCGAGCCGGTCCAGCACGGCCGCGCTCAGTCCGGCCTCCCGTCCGGCCGCCAGGTCCGCCTCGTTCGCGGTGAGGATCTCCGGCGTACGCGCCACCAGCGCGTCGGCCATCGCGTGCAGCGCCGCGTCCTTGGCCGTACGCGTCGCCACGGCCAGCGCCTCCGCCGCCGTACGCGCCCGTCGGGCCTGCTCGCTCACGCTCATACCCACGCTCCTTGGATGTAAGGAAGGGCCCCCTGCTAACGCCTCGTGTATAGGAGGGGTCCCCTGCTTTCGATAGCTCACAGCAGCACCAGGTCGTCGCGGTGGACGACCTCCCGTTCGTACGCCGGACCGAGCGCCGCGGCCAGGTCCGAGGTGGACCGGCCGAGCAGGCCGGGCAGTTCGACCGCGTCGTAGTTGACCAGTCCCCGGGCGACCGGTGCGCCGGAGGTGTCGACCAGGTCGACCGGGTCACCGGCGGTGAAGGCTCCGTCCACGGCGGTGATCCCGGCCGGCAGCAGCGACTTGCGGCGGCCCACCACCGCGGCGACCGCGCCCGGGTCGAGGTGCAGCCGTCCCCGGGGTGCGGTGGCGTGCGCCAGCCAGAACAGCCGCGCGGCCGGGCGGCTGACGCTGGGGTGGAAGAACGTGCCGACCGGCTCACCGGCCAGCGCCGCGACCGCCTGCGGTGCGGAGGTCAGCACCACCGGGATGCCGAATCCGGTGGCGATCCGGGCCGCCTCGACCTTGGTCACCATGCCACCGGTTCCGACACCGGCCCGCCCGGCACCGCCGATGTCGACTCCGGCGAGGTCCGACTCGTCGCGTACCTCGGCGATCCGGCGGGCGCCGGGACGCGCCGGGTTGCCGGTCCAGAGCGCGTCGACGTCGGAGAGGAGCACCAGCAGATCGGCGTCGACGAGCGCGGCCACCAGCGCGGCCAGCCGGTCGTTGTCGCCGAAACGGATCTCCTCGGTGGCGACCGTGTCGTTCTCGTTGACGATCGGCACCGCCCGCAGGTCCAACAGCTTGCGCAGGGTGCGGTACGCGTTGCGGTAGTGCGCCCGGCGGGTCACGTCGTCGACGGTGAGCAGCACCTGCCCGACGGTCCGGCCGTGCCGGGCGAAGGCGGCGGCGTACCGCCCGATCAGCAGGCCCTGGCCGACGCTCGCGGCGGCCTGCTGGGTGGCCAGGTCACGTGGTCGCCGGGAGAGCCCGAGCGGGGCCAGGCCGGCGGCGATCGCGCCGGAGGAGACCAGCACGACCTCACGTCCGTCGGCCGTCCGGGATCCGAGGGCGTCGACCAACGCGTCCACCCGCCCGTCGTCCAGACCGCCCGTGGCGGTGGTCAACGAGGAGGAACCGATCTTGACCACGACCCGCCGGGCCGCCCTCACCGTGTCACGCACCCGCCTATTCTGCGTGGTCGGCGCGGTGTGGCCCGGCGGCCTTCCCATAGTCTGGCCGCTTGTGACACCAGACGAGTACGTCGAGGCGGTGCTGGAGCTCGTCGACCGGATACCGCCGGGCCGGGTGATGTCGTACGGCGGGGTGGCCGACGCGCTCGCCGAGCGCTCCGGACGGGCCTCCGCCCGGCTGGTCGGATCGATCATGGCTCGGCACGGTGGGGCCGTCGGATGGCACCGCGTGGTCAACGCCACCGGCACGATGCCGCCCCGACTCGTCGCCGAGGCGCGGGCGCGGTGGCGCAGCGAGGGTACGCCGCTGCGCGCGGGCCGGGTCGACATGCGGGTGGCGCAGTGGCAGCCCGGAGAGGGGATGTGACCCGCGCCATAACGTGAGTAATATTCGGCACCATGAACGCGTCGCCGGGTGGAACAGGGGCGGCCGGCCTGCCGCGCAAGGTGCACGCCGGGTACGCGCTCGGATCGCTGGCCACGGGAGCCTTCGGCACCGTGCCGGGGCTGCTGCTGTTGCCGTACCTCACCGACACGCTCGGCGTGGCCGCCGGGATGGCTGCCCTGCTGGTGCTGCTGCCGAAGGCATGGGACGTGCTGGTCAACCCGGTGGCCGGGCGGATCTCCGACCGGACCCGGTCGCGGTGGGGCGCCCGTCGGCCGTACCTGCTCGTCGGCGGGTTGGCGCTGGCCGTGCTGTTCGGGTCGATCTTCGCTGCGCCGTTCGGCGCCGGACCGGCCGCCGGGGCGTACGTGGCGATCGCCTTCCTGGCCACGGCCACCGCGTTCGCCTTCTTCCAGGTGCCGTACGTGGCGATGCCGGCCGAGTTGACCGACGACTACGCCGAACGTACCCGGATGATGACCTGGCGGATCGCGGTGCTGGCGCTGGCCATCCTGGTCGCCGGTGCGGTGGCCCCGCTGGTCCGCGACGCCGCCGGTGGTGGCGTGCCGGGGCACCGCTGGATGGGCGTGTTCGTGGCCGCGCTGATCGCGGTGGGTGTCGTCGGCGCGTTCCTCGGCACCCGGTCGGCCCCGCAAGGCTCGGTCGGGGAGAGCGAGCCGAGCCTGCGGGCCCAGCTCTCCGTCGCCGGTCGCAACCGACCGTTCCGGGCGTTGCTGCTCTGCTTCGTGGTGCAGTCCGCCGGGGTGGCCACGATCCTCGCCGGGGTGCAGTACTTCGCCGACCAGATTCTGCGCGACCCGACGACCGGCCCGACGCTGCTGTTCCTCTGCTTCGTCGGCCCGGCGCTGGTGGTGATGCCGCTGTGGTCGCGGGTGGGCGCCCGGCTGGGCAAGCTGGCCGCGCTGGTGGCCGCGTCGCTGATCCTGTCCGCCGGTGGACTGGCGCTGGTCGCCGCGCCGGTGCTGCCCGCCGTCGTGGTCTATCTGCTGGTCGCGGCGCTCGGCGTCGGGTACGCCGGTCAGCAGGTGTTCGCGCTGGCCATGCTTCCGGACTGCATCGCGTACGACACCGCGCGCACCGGCCGGCGGCAGGCGGGCGTCTTCACCGGCCTGTGGACGGCGGGCGAGACCTTCGGCCTGGCGCTCGGCCCGGGCATCTTCGGTCTGGTGCTCGCGCTCACCGGCTACGTCTCCTCCACCACCGGCACTGCAGCGGTCCAGTCGGACACCGCGCGCCTGGGCGTCCTGCTCGGCTTCACCGTCCTCCCGGCCCTGCTGATCGGCCTGGCCACCCTCCTGCTCCGCCCCTACGACCTGACCCCCACCCTCCTGTCCACCCTTCACCCCTCCCACGCCCCCACCACCCCCGACGTCCCCGGCACCCCCGGCACCCCCGACGCTCCCCGCGTCTCCGGCGTCGATCATGGAGTTGTGGTGAGGGCGAATGCCATTAAAAGCCACGGAAAGGGCACCACTACTCCATGATCGACGAGAGCGGGTCGGCGCTGCCGGCGCACGGGGTCCCGGCGGAACAGGTGCTGGCAGAGGTTCGCGTCCTGCGGGAGTCGGACCGGCCGACGCACGGCGGGCGGCTGTTCGCGTACGTGTACGACGCGGCTGTCGCCGGGCTGGACGAGTTGGCCGCCTCGGCGTACGCCGAGAGCGCGCACGTCAACGGGCTCGACCCGACCGCCTTCCCGTCGCTGCTGGCGATGGAGAACGCGCTGGTCGGCGCGGCGGCACAGGTGCTCGGCGGCGGACCCGGCACCAGCGCGCCGGAGGTGGTCGGCAGTGTCACCAGCGGCGGCACCGAGTCGCTGATCCTGGCCGTCAAGGCGGCCCGCGACGCCCGCCCCGAGATCACCGCACCACGGATCGTGGTGCCGACCAGCGCGCACGCCGCGTTCGCCAAGGCCGCCCACTACCTGCGGGTGGCGCTCGACACCGTACCGGTCGACCCGGCCACGCTCCGGCCCTCGGTCGCCGACGTGGCCGCCGCGATCGGGCCGGAGACCGTGCTGGTGGCGTGCTCCGCCCCCTCGTACGCGCACGGCGTGATCGACCCGGTGGCGCAGATCGCCGGTACGGCCGCCGCGGCCGGGGTGCGCTGCCACGTGGACGCCTGCTTCGGCGGCTGGACCCTGCCGTACCTGCGCCGTCTCGGCGTCGACGTGCCCGCGTTCGACTTCGCCGTCGCCGGGGTCACCTCGATCTCGGTGGACCTGCACAAGTACGCGTACGCGCCGAAGGGCGTCTCGGTGCTGCTGCACCGTGATGCCGGGCTGCGCGCGCCGCAGTACTTCGCGTACGCCGACTGGCCCGGGTACACGATGGTCAACCCGGTGATCTCCTCCACCCGATCCGGTGGCCCGATCGCCGCCGCGTACGCCACCCTGCGGCACCTCGGCGACGACGGCTACCTGGAACTGGCCCGCCGCACCCGCGAGGCGGTCCGGGTGCTGGCCGACGCGGTACGCGGCGTCGACGGGCTGCGGCTGGTCGCCGAGCCGGAGTCGACCGTGGTCTGCTTCACCGCCACCGAGTCCGGCCCCGACCTGTTCGTCCTAGTCGACGAGTTGGCCGCGCGAGGGTGGCACACCCAGCCCCAGCTCACGTACGCCGGTCTGCCGCGCAGCGTGCACCTGACGGTGACCGCGGCGGTCGCGCCCACGGCGGCGGAGTTCGGTGCCGACCTGGCCGAGGCGGTGGCGGCGGCCGGCGCGACCGGGCCGGTCGTGTTGCCGCCGGAACTGCTCGCCCTCGCCGGGGCGCTCACCCCGGAGGCGCTCACCCCCGACCTGGTCGCCGGGCTCGCCGCCGGGCTGGGCCTCGGAGGTGGTGGTGGGCTGCCGGACCGGATGGCAGCGGTGAACACCCTGCTGGACGCCGCGCCACCCGCGCTGCGGGAGCGGCTCCTGGTGGAGTTCGTGAGCCTGCTGCAACGCCCGTCGTTCTGAGCGCCTTCTTGTTGTAAGGAGGGGACCCTTGCTATGCACGAGGCGTTAGCAGGGGGCCCTTCCTTACAACCAGGGCGAGTGAGCGCTGTGGTTGACTGTCGGAGACGGGAAGGGGGCGGACGTGCAGCTACCGGCGGTGCTCGGCGAGCCGATCCGGTTCGTGCTCAACTGGGGCCGGCGGTATTCGCTCTGGGTCTTCAACTTCGGGCTGGCCTGCTGCGCCATCGAGTTCATCGCGACCAGCATGTCCCGGCACGACTTCATGCGCCTTGGCGTGATCCCGTTCGCACACGGTCCCCGACAGGCCGACCTGATGGTGGTCTCCGGCACGGTAACCGACAAGATGGCCCCGGCGATCAAGCGGCTCTACGACCAGATGCCCGAGCCGAAGTACGTCATCTCGTTCGGTGCCTGCTCCAACTGTGGCGGCCCGTACTGGGACTCGTACTCGGTGACCAAGGGCGTCGACCAGCTCATCCCGGTCGACGTCTACGTGCCCGGCTGCCCGCCCCGGCCGGAGGCGCTGCTGCACGGCATCCTCCGCCTACAGGAGAAGATCGCCGCCGAGCAGTCCGGCATCGGCGGCGTACCCCGCCCCGACGCGCTCGCCCCGCCCACCGACGCGCTGGCCACCGACGCGCCATCGACCGGCGGGCCGCAGGCCGACGCCCCGTCCGCCGACCAGGCCCGAGCGGCCGACGCACCGGCGGGCCGGAGCACCCCGCCCCGCGACGCGGCCTCCCTCACCGCCCCGCCGGTACGCCCTCCGACCTCCTGAGACTCGCAGCGACGACCGATCCCCGGCGGGCGGGACACCCCGCTCGGCGCGGTCACCGTCACGGTGGCGGGCGGACGCTAGCGTGCGGTCATGACCGACTCAGCGGAGCCGCGCTCCGCCTTCATCGTCAAGGTGCTGACCGAGGAGTTCGGCACCCTGATGGCGCTCGACCCGGCCGCCTTCCGGCGCAAGTTCCGCAAGATGGCCGCGTCGCCGTTCGCGTTCTACCGGGGCAGTGCCAGCCTCTTCTACGCCGACCAGCGCGGCGACTTCGCCGACGAGCGTTTCCTCGACGAGCAGACCAGCCGGGTGTGGATCCACGGCGACCTGCACGCGGAGAACTTCGGCACCTACATGAACGGCTCCGGCCAGCTCGTCTTCAACGTCAACGACTTCGACGAGGCGTACGTCGGGCCGTTCACCTGGGACCTGCGGCGCTTCGTCGCCAGCGTGGCCCTGATCGGCTACACCAAGGCGCTCTCCGACCGGGTGATCAGCGACCTGGTCACCACGTTCGCCGAGCACTACCTGACCGAGCTGCGGGCCATCGCCGCCGGTGGTGACGACGCGATCGGGTCGATCACGCTGGACAACGCCGACGGGGTACTGCGCCGGGTGCTCCAGCAGGCCCGCCTCAACACCCGGGTCGACCTGCTGCGTGAGCAGACCACCGTCGACCAGTACGAGCGGCGGTTCTCGCTGCGCGACGGCGTGTACGAGGTGGACGACGACGTTCGGGCGCGGGTCTGTGCCGCCTTCCAGGACTACCTGGACACGCTGCCCGCCGGCACGCGGACCCGTCCGGTGGCGGCGCAGATCAAGGACGTGGTGCTGCGTAAGGGCGTGGGGATCGGGTCGGCCGGGCTGCCGTCGTACAACCTCCTGCTGGAGGGGCACACCCAGGCGCTGGAGAACGACGTCCTGATCTACATGAAGCAGGCGCAGGTCCCGGCGGTCGCCCGCTATGTCGACGACGAACGCGTCCGTGGCTACTTCCGCCACCAGGGCCACCGTACGGCCGAGTCGCAGCGCGCCCTCCAGGCGCACGCCGACCCGTGGGTGGGCTTCACCGAGCTGGACGGGGTGGGCCAACTCGTCGCCGAGGTCTCCCCGTACGCCGCCGATCTGGACTGGGCGGACGTCAACGAGCCCGAGGAACTGGCCGGGGTGCTGGCCGACCTCGGTCGGGCGGTCGCCCGGATGCACTCGGTCGCCGACGACGAGTCCAGCCACGACCTGGTCGACTACTCCACCGAGGAGGCGATCGTCGCGGCGGTCGACACGGATCCCGCCGGCTTCGTCGCGCACCTGGTCGACTTCGCCCACGCGTACGGGGTGCGGGCCCGGCAGGACCACCAGCTCTTCGTGGACCTGTTCCGCAACGGCGAACTGCCGGGCGTGTAGCGACCGGCGTCCGAGGTCAGACGGTGAAGTCGATGACGACCTTGATGTCCTCGGGCCCGGGGGAGTAGGCCGAGGCGTACTGCGACAGCGGCACCCGGCGGGTGACCAGTGCGCCGAGCCAGTCCCGGTCGGCGCGGGCCAGCGCCTCGGCGGCGGCGTCCCAGTGTCGTCGGTTGGCGTTCACCGAGCCGAAGACGACGTTGTTCTCCAGCACCAGGGTGCGGTTGAGCGCACCGGCGTCGAAGTCGATGATCCGGCCGCCGCTGGAGACCCCGGCCAGGCAGACGATCCCGGTCGGTGCGACCTTGCACATCGTCTCCAGGACGACCACCGGCGCGCCGGTGCACTCGACGATCACGTCCGGCTCGAAGTCGAGTTCCTCGACCGGCCCGGAGTGGTACGTGGCCCCGAGCGCACCGGCCAGCGCCGGCTTCGGCCCGTCGGTGGCCAGGTCGAGCACGTGCACCGACAGCCCCCGCTGGCTGGCCAGCAGCGCGGCCAGCAGGCCGATCGGCCCGGCACCGGTGATCAGGGCGGTACGCGGCTGCCACTCCGCCCGCCGGCCGATCCGGTCGATGTGGTCCCACGCCTTGACCACCACGCTCGTCGGTTCCAGCAGGACGCCCACCTCGCCCAGCGCCGGGTCGAGGCCGACGGCGAACCGGGGTTGCAGGCGCCAGCGTTCCCGGGCGAACCCGGGCAGTCCCTTGATGCCGTGCTCGGTGAACATGCCGTTGCGGCACATGTCCCACTCGTCCACGGCGCAGTTCGGACAGGGCAGCGGGTCCGGGTGCCGGACGATCCCGGCGACCAGGTCACCGGTCTGGAGGGTGCCGGTCGGGTCCTCCAGCACCCGGCCCAGCGACTCGTGCCCGAGCACCAGGTGCTCGGCACCGGGCGGCGCCTCGCCGTACTGCCCGTCGATGATCTCGATGTCGGTGCCGCAGACTCCGACCGCGACGGCCTCGACCAGGATCGCCCCCTCCTCGGTGGCCGGTTCCGGGTAGTCGTCGAGCAGTCGCAGCGAGCCGGGCACTCCCGGGGTCACGGTCACAGCGCGCACGGACCCATCCTGTCCGGCACCGGGGCCCACCGTCGGCAAAGCCGAGATCTCCACCCGGCCGCGCACCACCGGCGCGGGCGGCCGGACACGCCCTAGGATCAGCGGCATGACACCGGAAGAGGTCGGCCGGCGGCTCGTCACGCTGCTCGCCCCCGTCGAGGCCACCGCGACGGTTTCCGGGGGTCAGGCATACTCCCGGGCCACCGTCGACGTACCCCCGCAGCAGTGGCGGGCGGCGTTGCTCGCTGTCCGCGACGACCCGGAGCTGGCCTGCGACTACTTCGACTGGCTCTCGGCGGTCGACGAGCTGGCCGACGGCTTCGACGTGGTCGCCCACCTGTGGTCCACCACGCACCGGCACGGGGTGCTGCTGCGCACCCGGGCGCCCCGGGCGACGCCGACGGTCGACTCGGTGGTGTCGGTCTACCCGGGTGCCGCCTGGCACGAGCGGGAGACCCACGAGATGTTCGGCATCGACTTCGCCGGGCACGCCGACCTGCGGCCGTTGTTGCTGCCGCCGGAGTTCGAGGGCCATCCGCTGCGCAAGGAGTTCGTGCTCGCCTCCCGGGTCGCGAAGCCCTGGCCGGGGGCGAAGGAACCGGGCGAGTCCGAGGCCGGTGGCGGTCGGCGGCCGATCCGGCCGCCGGGCGTACCCGCACCCGGTGAGTGGGGTGTGGTGCCGACCCCGGCCGGGGCCGGGGGTGTCGGGGAGGGGCCGCGCGGCGGTACCCCGGCACGGCCAGCCCGGGAGCGTCCGGCCCGACCGGCACCGGGTACGCGCCCACCGCGTACCCCCCGATCGGCCGGTCCCGCCGCGGACCCGGCGGCGGACGGCGAGGAGGGTACGCTCTGATGCCGCTCTGGCTGGAACTGGTGATCCGCATCGGCGGGGTGGTGGCCGCCTTCCTGATCCTGCCGCTGCTGGTGGGTCAGGCCGAGCACAAGGTGATGGCGCACATGCAGGGCCGGCTCGGCCCGATGTACGCGGGCGCGTTCCACGGTTGGGCACAGCTCGTCGCCGACGGCGTGAAGTTCGTCCAGAAGGAGGACGTCACCCCGCGCGCGGCGGACCGGCCGGTGTTCCGGCTGGCTCCGGCGGTGGCCCTGGTGCCGTACCTGCTCGCCCTGCTGGTGATCCCGCTCGGGCCGAACGATCTGGTCGGGCAGCCGTTGGACGTGGGCCTGTTCTTCGTGCTGGCGGTGGTCGGCGTGGGTGTGCTGGCCGTGCTGATGTCGGCCTGGGCCTCGGCCAACAAGTTCAGCCTGCTGGGTGGGCTGCGCGGTGCGGCCCAGTTGCTCGGCTACGAGCTGCCGCTGGTGCTGGCCGCCGCGTCGGTGGCGATGGCCGCCGGCACGCTGAGTCTGTCCGGCATCGTCGAGGCGTGGCAGCCGTGGTGGCTGATCTGGCAGGCCCCGGCGATGGTGGTGTTCTTCGTGGCCGGCCTGGCCGAGATCCGTCGGCCGCCGTTCGACATGCCGGTGGCCGACTCCGAGCTGGTGTTCGGGTACATGACCGAGTACACCGGCCTGCGGTTCGCGTTCCTGCTGCTGGCCGAGTACGTCGGGATCGTGGTGATCGCCGCGCTGACCACGGTGCTGTTCCTCGGCGGGTGGCAGGGGCCGTTCGCCGACGACCAGCTCGGCTGGCTCTGGACCCTGCTCAAGGTGGCCGCCGTCAGCTTCGTGATCATCTGGTTGCGGGTCTCCTACCCGCGCCTGCGCGAGGACCAGTTGCAGCGGCTCTGCTGGTTGGTGCTGGTGCCGACTGCGCTGGCCCAGCTCGTGCTGACCGCCGCCGTACGGGTGGCGCAGATGTAAGGAAGGGACCCCTACTACCGTCTCCGGTATAGCAGGGGTCCCTTCCTGACATCTCTTCCCGCCGCCAGACGGCCCGCCGCCGCTGCACCGGAGCGCGACGGCGGGGCGGGCGGTCAGCGCAGGGGAGTGTGTGCGGGGTCGACCCGCTCGGCGGGCGGCGGGGGCGGCGGGGGCGTGCCGTCGCCGAACGGGCGACCGCCCAGCGCCTCCCGGTCGTGCGGGGTGAGCCAGTTCGACAGGTCGGGGCCGAGCGGCACCACCCCGGTCGGGTTGATGTCCCGGTGCACCTCGTAGTAGTGCCGCTTGATGTGGTCGAAGTCGATGGTGTCGCCGAAGCCGGGCGTGGTGAACAGGTCCCGCGCGTACGCCCACAGCACCGGCATCTCGCTCAGCTTCTGCCGGTTGCACTTGAAGTGCCCGTGGTACACCGGGTCGAAGCGGACCAGCGTGGTGAACAGCCGTACGTCGGCCTCGGTGATGGTGTCGCCGACCAGGTACCGCTGCCCGGCCAGGCGCTCGCTGAGCCAGTCGAGCCGGTCGAACAGCCGGTGGTACGCCTTCTCGTACCCCTTCTGGCTACCGGCGAAGCCGCACCGGTACACCCCGTTGTTGACGTCGCTGAAGACCAGCGCGTTGACCTCGTCGATCTCGTCGCGCAGGTGCTCGGGGTAGAGCTGCGGCGCGCCGGGACGGTGGTGCGCGGTCCACTCGGTGGAGAGGTCCAGGCTCATCCGGCTGTAGTCGTTGGTCACCACCTGACCGGTCGGCACGTCGACGATCGCCGGTACGGTAATGCCGCGCGGGTAGTCCGGGTACCGGGCGAAGTACGCCTGCTGGAGCCGCTCGATGCCGAGCACCGGGTCACGCCCCTCGGGGTCGAGGTCGAAGGTCCAGCTCCGCGCGTCGTGGGTCGGCCCGGCGACGGCCATCGAGATGGCGTCCTCCAGTCCCAACAGCCGCCGGACGATGATCAAGCGGTTCGCCCAGGGGCAGGCCCGGCTGACCGCCAGCCGGTACCGGCCCGCCTCGACCGGGTAGCCGTCCCGGCCGTCGACCGTGATCCGGGTGGTGATGTAGTTCTGGTCCCGGTTGAACTCGCCCTGCTCGACGTACTTCCCGCCCTCGCCCATCCCGCCCCCAAGGTGTCGCCACGTCCTCCTGCGTCCCATCATGGCCGATCATGCGCGGGCCGGCGCGGGGAGCCCGTCGGAAGCCACGGTCCGGGCCGGACGGTGGAGATCCTTCGGGTGGTGGTCGCGCGCGCCGTGGCCACAGGGCAGGATGTTGCGCATGAGCGAGCGAAGCGAGTCGGCCGGCGTACCCGGCAGCGGCCTGGTGAAGGGGCTGGCGGTCACGCTCAAGACGATGACGAAGCGCTCCACCACCCAGCAGTACCCGGACGTCGCGCCGGACCTGCCGCCCCGCTCGCGCGGGGTGATCGCGCTGATGGAGGAGAACTGCACGGTCTGCATGCTCTGCGCCCGCGAGTGTCCGGACTGGTGCATCTACATCGACTCGCACAAGGAGGAGGTGGCGGTGCCCGGCGCGGCCCGGCCCCGCCAGCGCAACGTCCTCGACCGGTTCGACATCGACTTCTCGCTCTGCATGTACTGCGGCATCTGCATCGAGGTCTGCCCCTTCGACGCGCTCTACTGGTCGCCCGAGTTCGAGTACTCCGAGTACGACATCAAGGACCTGCTGCACGACAAGGAGCACCTGGGCGAGTGGATGGCGACCGTGCCGCCGCCGCCTGCGCACGATCCGCAGGGTGAGCCGGCCAAGGAGGAGACCGCCGCCGCGCGCAAGGCCGCGGTCCCCGCCGCGTCCGCCGCCCGGCCGACCGCCCCGGCGGTACGCCCCGAGCGCCGCCCCGCCGCCCGCCCACCCGCCGCCGAGCCCGGTGCCGCAGGTGCGGGTACGCCCGAACCCGATGCCGGGGAAGGCACTCCCGCGTGACCGGGGTGGACGCCCTGCTGTTGGCTCTCGGCGCGGTGGCGGTCGGGTCAGGGGTGCTGGTGGTGGCGACCCGCCACCTGGTCCGGGCCGGGCTCTACCTGGTGGTCTGCCTCGGCGCGCTGGCCGGGATGTACCTGGTGCTCTCCGCCGAGATGGTGGCCTGGGTGCAGGTGCTGATCTACGTCGGCGCGGTGGTGGTGCTGCTGCTGTTCGCGGTGATGTTGACCCGGGCGCCGATCGGTGCCTCCGACGACCTGGACCGCCCCGGCTGGCCCGCCGCGTTGATCGGCGGCGGCGTCGGGCTGGGGCTGTCGGCCCTGCTCGTCGACGCGTACCGCTGGACCGCCGTGGAACTGCCCGAGCCGGGCAACGCCGAGCGCATCGGTGAGCAGGTCTTCGGAAGCTGGGTGCTGCCGTTCGAGGTGCTCTCCGTACTGCTGCTCTCCGCGCTGGTCGGCGCGATCGTGCTGTCCCGGCCGGACATCGGCCGGGCGTCGCGCGACCGGGCGGAGGCGTCCGACGGCGCGTCGCAGGGTGGCGCGGCCCAGGGGCGGTCGCGGTGAGACCGGTCATCCCGTACGTCACCGCCGCCCTGCTGTTCGGCCTCGGCGTCTACGGCGTCCTGCGGCGGCGTAACGCGGTGCTGGTGCTGATGGCCGTGGAGTTGATGCTCAACGCGGTGAACCTGATCCTGGTCACCGCCGACACCACGGCCAAGGCGTTGCTGCCGCACGGCGGGCAGGTCTTCGCCCTCTTCGTCATCGTGCTGGCCGCCGCCGAGATCGGGGTGGGGCTGGCGATCGTGCTCCAGCTCTATCGGATGCGGGCCAGCGTCGCGGTGGACGAGATCCCGCTGGCCGAGCGCCCGGCCGACGAGCCGACGCGGGTGACCGCCGGTCCGGCCGTGGTCGCGGAGGGGGAGCGGTGAGCGCCACGACGCTGCTGGGTGTGCTGCTGCCGGTCGTCCCGCTGGTCGCCGGACTGACCGGCCTGCTGCTGCCGCCCTCGCCGCGTGGCTCCGCCCTCGGTGCGGATCCGGCCCGCCGGGCGGCCGTCGCGCTCGGCGTGACCGGTGCGGCCGGTGCCCTCGCCCTGGCCGTGGCCCTGCTGGTCACGCTGGACGGCCCGGTGGAGGCGTCGACCACCTGGATCGACCTCGGCGGTCTCACCGTCACCCTCGGCGTACGCCTCGACGGGGCCGCCGCGCTGGTCGCGGTCGCGGTCACCGCCGTGGCCCTGGCCGTGCAGGTCTACTCGACCGGTTACCTGACCGGCGGTCCCCGCGAGGACGGGGACGTGGACCATCGCTACCCGCCGTACGCGGCCCAGATCAGCCTCTTCACCGCCGCGATGCTGCTGGTGGTGGTCTCCGGGGACCTGATCCTGCTGCTGGTCGGCTGGGAGGTGATGGGCCTCTGCTCGTACCTGCTCATCGCCCACGACCGGCGGCTGCCGGAGGCACCGGCCGCCGCGATGAAGGCGTTCCTGGTGACCCGGGTCGGCGACGTCGGCTTCCTGCTCGGCATCGCACTGCTCGGCGTCTCGGCGGGCAGCTTCCGGATCCACGAGGTGCTCGTCCACTCGCACGACACCACCACGCTCACCGCCGCCTGCCTGCTGTTGCTCGCCGGGGTGGCCGGCAAGAGCGCCCAGTTCCCGTTGCACACCTGGCTGCCCGACGCGATGGCCGGCCCGACCCCGATCTCCGCGTTGATCCACGCCGCGACCATGGTCGCCGCGGGGGTGTACGCGGTCACCCGACTGTGGCCGCTGTTCGAGGCGACGCCGGTCGCGCTGGCCGTGCTCGGCGTGATGGCGTCGGTGACGCTGCTGCTCGGCGCGCTGGCCGCCACCGCACAGGACGACATCAAGCGGGTACTGGCCTGGTCCACCGTCTCCCAGCTCGGCTACATGACCGGAGCGCTGGCCGTCGGCTCGCCGCCCGCCGCCCTGTTCCACCTGCTCACCCACGCCGCGTTCAAGGCGCTGCTGTTCCTCGCCGCCGGTGCGGTGATCCACAGCGTCGGCACCGCGCTGATGTCCCGGATGGGCGGGCTGCGGCACACCATGCCGGTCACCTTCTGGTGCATGCTGATCGGGCTCGGCGCGCTGGCCGGCGTACCACCGCTCTCCGGATTCTGGAGCAAGGAGGGCGTACTGGCCGCCGCCGCCGACGCCGTGCACGGCGACGGCCCGGCCCCGGCCTGGGTGGGCTGGCTGGTGCTGGTCTCCGGGCTGGTCGGGGTGGCGATCACCGCCTGGTACGCCACCCGCCTGCTGCTGCGGGCCTTCTTCGGCACTCTGCGCACGCCGCAGCTCCAGCCGCACGACCCGCCCGCCGCCCTGCGCTGGCCGCTGCTGGTGCTCGCGGTGCCGGCGGTCCTGCTCGGCCTGGCCGGTTTCTCCACCTGGTTCACCGACCGGCTGCGGTCCGGCGTGTCGTCCGGTCAGGCAGAGGTGTCCGAGCTGGTGCACATCGGGCCGCTGATGCTGTTGCCGCTGGCGCTGCTGCTGGCCGGGGCGGCCCTGGCCGGGCGGCGTGACCCGGCGGTCGACCCGGCCACCACGCTGGGTCCGCTGCGGCCGGTCCTCGTCCGCGCGTTCCGGCTCGACGACGTCCAGCACGCCCTGGTGGTACGCCCGACGACCGCGCTCGGTCGGCTGGCCCGTACCGCCGACGAGCGGGTGGTGGACGGCGCGGTCACCGGCACCGGCCGGGCCGCCCGCGCGCTCGGCGGCGGGCTGGGCACCCTGCACCGGGCGGCGCTGCCCCGGGCGGTCGTCGCGGTGCTGGCCGGTGCGCTGCTGCTCGGCCTGGCCGCCGTCCTGATCGGAGGAGCGGCATGACGTCCGGGGAAGTCCTGCTGGTGGCGGTCCTCGCGCTGCCGGCCCTCGGCGCTCTCGCGGTGGCGGCCACGCCACACGACCGGGGCGCGCGGGTTCTCGGCACCGTCGTCGCCGCGCTGACCCTGGTCGCGGCCGTCGCCCTGGTCGTCGGCCGGGACGCCGGCTGGTCGGCGTACCGGCCGGACGACACCGCCGGGGCGGTGCTGCCCTGGCACACGGTCGACCTGCCCTGGGTGCCCGGCCTGGACCTGCGCTTCCACCTCGGGGTGGACGGCATCTCCTGGCCGCTGGTGGTGCTCACCGCCCTGCTCACGCTGCTCTGTTGCGGCTACAGCCTCTGGCGGGTGCCGACCGGCGGCAGCGGGAAGGCACTGGTGGCGCTGCTGCTGGTGGTCGAGGTCGGCATCCTCGGCACCTTCCTCGCCCTCGACCTCGTGCTGTTCTTCCTCTTCTTCGAGGTCGTCCTGCTGCCGATGTACGCGATCATCGTCGGCTGGGGCGGCGACAGCACCGACCTGGCGGCGGTCGACGCGCGGCGGCGGGCGGCCCGGAAGTTCGCCCTCTACACGCTGTTCGGCTCGGTGCTGCTGCTGGTCGGCGTGTACGTCGTGGTGGCCGCCGCCGGCACCGCCGACATCGTGGCGCTGACCGGCGGCACCGAGCTGTCCCGCACCACCCAGCTCACCGCGTTCACCCTGCTCGCGGTCGCCTTCGCGGTGAAGAGCCCGCTCTGGCCGCTGCACTCCTGGCTGCCCGACGCGCACACCCAGGCGCCGACGGTCGGCAGCGTGCTGCTCGCCGGTGTGCTGCTCAAGATGGGCACGTACGGCCTGATCCGGGTCGCCGTCGGGGTGGCACCGGAGGGTGCCCGCTGGGCGGCACCGGTGCTCGGTGTGCTCGCCGTCGCCGCCATCCTGGTCGGCTCGCTGGTCTGCCTGGCACAGAGCGAGCTGAAACGGCTGATCGCGTACTCCAGCGTGGGGCACATGGGCTTCGTGCTGCTCGGGATCGCCACCCTCACCGCCACCGGCATCCAGGCGGCGCTGATCGGCAACGTGGCGCACGGCATCATCACGGGCCTGCTGTTCTTCCTGGCCGGCGCGATCAAGGACCGTGCCCACACCGGGGCGCTGAGTGAACTGTCCGGGCTGCGGGAGACCGCACCCCGGCTCTCCGGGCTGCTCGCCTTCGCGGCGGTCGCCTCGCTCGGGCTGCCCGGCCTGGCCGGCTTCTGGGGCGAGGCGTTCGCCGTGGTCGCCGCGATCCAGGTGGGCGGCGCACTCTGGACCACGCTGGCCGTGCTGGCCGCGATCGGCGGGGCGTTGACCGCCGCGTACCTGCTGCGACTGTTGCGTCGGGTCACCCACGGGCGACCCACACCCACGGTCAACGCCCTCGGCCCGGGGATCGCTGGGGCCGAGTTGGCCGCCTGGGCACCGCTGGTGCTGCTGACCCTCGCCGTCGGACTGGCTCCGACCCTGGTGCTGGGCGTCGCCGAGGCACCGGTGGCCGCCCTGGTGGGAGTGCTGCCATGAGCGAGCGTCAGCGAGTGAATCGTCATTGCAGGGCGTTGGTGTCTCGTGGCGGTACGGAGCGGAGCGGAGTGCCGGCATGAGCGAGCGTCAGCGAGTGAATCGTCATTGCAGGGCGGTGGTGTCTCGTGGCGGCACGCAGCGGAGCGGAGTGCCGGCATGAGCGAGCGTCAGCGAGTGAATCGTCGGTACAGCGCGGTGGTGTCTCGTGGCGGCACGCAGCGGAGCGGAGTGCCGGCATGAGCATGGTGCAGAGTGTCGATCACGTCGCGTTGCTCCCGGCGTACCTGGCCGCCGGGACGGCCGTCCTGGTGCTCCTGGTGGACCTGCTGCTGGCCCGTCCGGCGGCGACGGTGGCCACGGCGGTCACCGGTGCGGTCGCCACCGCCGTGGGGGCGGCGGCGGTCGGGACGCTGCCGGATCGGCGGACGTTCTGCGTCGGCGCCGACTGCTCGTACGTCTTCGGTGGCCGGGCCGCACTGGTCGCGGCGCTGGTGGCGTTGCTGATGGTCGGGGTGCTGGCGCTGTCCGGGTCGGTGCTGCGCGACGGGCGTACGCCGGTGGGGGAGTACTGCTTCCTGCTCGCCTGCTCGATGACCGGTGGCGTGGTGCTCGGCGCGGCCGGTGACCTGATCACCCTGATCGTCGCGGTGGAGGTGCTCACCCTGCCGCTGTACGTGCTGGTGGGGCTGCGCCGGGGCAGCCTGGCCAGTGCCGAGGCGGCGGTGACCTTCTTCGTGGTCAGCGTGGTGGCCACCACGCTGACGCTGCTCGGTGCCGCGCTGCTCTACGCGGTCACCGGCGCGCTGCACCTGGAGCGGCTGGGCGGGCTGCTCGCCGACGGGGCACTGCTCGACGTGCCGCTCACCACGGTGGCGGTGACGCTCGTGGTGGCGGGACTGGCGTTCAAGGTGGCGGCGGTGCCGTTCCACGTCTGGGCCCCGGCCACCTACGACGGCGCGCCGCTGCCGGTGGCCGCGTACCTGTCGACGGCCTCGAAACTCGGCGGGGTGGTCGCCCTGCTGGCCGTGGTGCAGCACGCGTTGCCGGCCGAGGTGACCGGCCCGGTGCTGGCCACGGTCGCGGTGCTGACCATGACGGTGGGCAACCTGGTGGCGCTGCGCCAGCGGCGTACGGTGCGGTTGCTGGCCTGGTCCTCGGTGGCGCAGGCCGGGTACATCCTCGCTCCGCTCGGCGCGCTGGCCCTGGCCGATTCCGACGCGCGCACCGGTGCGTACGCGGCTGCCCTGGCGTATGCGGTCTTCTTCGTGGTGTTGGAGCTGGCGGCCTTCGCCGGGGTGGTGGCGCTGCGCCCGGCCGGCGCGGACGGCGGCACCCTGGACGACCTGCGGGGTGCGGCCCGACGGCACCCGTGGATCGGTGGGGGCCTGGCGTTCGCGCTGGTCGGGTTGGCGGGTCTGCCACCGGCGCTGGCCGGGCTGTTCGCCAAGGTGACGGTGGTCCGTTCGCTGCTCGGCGGCGAGGCGAACTGGCTAGCCCTGGTGGTGGCGCTGAACGCGGTCATCGGCCTGGCCTACTACCTGCGCGTCGCCGCGTCGCTCTACGGGCCGCCCGGAGATACCGCCGCGCCCGCCGTCCGGCCGGGACGGGCGGTGCTCGCCGCGCTGGCGGTGGCGACACTCCTCGCCGTGGTGGTCGGGTTCGCGCCGCAGGTCGTGCTGGATCTCGCCGGGGGCTGACCGCTACCGCACTCCTTGGTCATGACTGCCGTTCAGGTAACTCTCAGTCATGAAGCGGATGGTTAACGGGTACCGGGTTGTTGTACCGGTCAGCGGATCCCGTCATCCGTGCACCGAAGGAGTGATCGTGCACCACAACCGTCTGAAGACCGCCGCGTTGCTCGGCCTGCTCACCTCGCTGATCCTGGCGGTGGGTTACTGGTTCGGCGGCAGTGGCGGACTGGTCGTCGCCGTCCTCGTCTCGCTGGCGATGAACGGTTTCACCTACTTCTACTCGGACAAGCTGGCGTTGCGCTCGATGCGGGCGCAGCCGGTCACCGAGGCGCAGTTCCCGGAGCTGTACCACATGGTGCGGGAACTGGCCGCCGAGGCGCGGCAGCCCATGCCCCGTCTCTACGTGAGCCCGACCGCCCAGCCGAACGCGTTCGCCACCGGGCGCAACCCGCAGAACGCGGCGGTATGCGTGACGCAGGGGATCGTCGAGATCCTCGACTACCGCGAACTGCGCGGCGTGATCGGCCACGAACTGTCCCACGTCTACAACCGGGACATCCTGATCTCCAGCGTGGCGGCCGGTCTGGCCGGCATCATCACCATGCTGGCCAACCTCGCCCTGTTCATCCCGCTCGGCGGCAACAGCGACGAGGACGGCCCGAACCCGGTCGTGTTGCTGCTCACCATCATCCTGGGCCCGCTCGCCGCGACCGTCATCCAGCTCGCGATCAGCCGCAGCCGGGAGTTCCAGGCGGACGCCTCCGGTGCCGAGCTGACCCGCGACCCGCTGGCCCTGGCCAGCGCGCTCCGGAAGATCCACATGGGCACCCAGCGTCGGCCGTTGCCGGCCGAGGGCCAGCTCACCAGCACCGCCCACCTGATGATCGACAACCCGTTCAAGGGCGGTGGCATCTCCGCCCTGTTCGCCACGCACCCCCGCATGGAGGAGCGTGTGGCCCGGCTGGAGCAGATGGCCGCCCAGAGCGGCCCGGTCCGCTACCAGCGCTGACGCACCACCCAACCCCTTCGCCGCCCGCGCCGGGTCACCCGGCGCGGGCGGCGCTTCGGTGCGGCCTGTGAGCGCGATAACCATGTTGACCGACGCCACCGGGGCGTTAGGGTCTAAACGAATCTGGCTCATTACATCAGCGGTGGGGGTAAACGGTGGTCGGGCTGCGCCGGTATCTGAGCGTCTGGCAGATCCCAGGGGCACCGACCCTGCTGGTCACCGGCATCCTCGGGCGACTCGGGATCGGCATGACGCCGCTGGCGCTGCTGCTCGTCGTGGAGCAGGTCACCGGCCGGTACTCGCTGGCCGCCCTGGCCGGCGGCTGCTACGCCCTCACCGGTGCCGCGCTCAGTCCGGTCGCCGGACGGATCGCCGACCGGATCGGCCCCACTCCGGTCCTGGTCGGCACCGCGATCGCCCATCCGCTGGCGCTGATCGGGCTGCTCCTGTCGGCCCGCTCCGACACCGTGCCCTTCGCGTGGGTGCTGGTGGCCTCGGCGCTGGCCGGTGGGTCGTACCCGCCGTTGACCGCCGCCATCCGGGGCGCCTGGAACGACCTGACCAGTGTCTCCTCGGGCCGCTACCACCTGCGTAACACGGCTCTCGCCGCAGAGACGACGCTGTTCGAGATCGTCTTCGTGCTCGGCCCGCTGCTCGTCGCCGGCTTCATCCTGTTCGCCGACGCCGGAGCGGCCCTGATCGGCGCGGCCGTCGTCACCCTCGTCGGCACCGTGGCGGTGGCGCTCGGCAGCACCATGCGGGGCTGGCAGCCGCACTCCCGTGAGCACCGCACCCGAGGGCTCGGCCCGCTACGGGTCCCCGGCTTCCCGGCGCTGCTGCTCTGCGTGGCCAGCCTCGGCATCGCGTTCGGTGCGACCGGTGTGACCGTGCCGGCGTTCGCCACCCGCTACGCCGCCGGCGACCCGGACAGCCTCGCCGGTGTGCTGCTGGCCGTCTGGGGGATCGGCAGTGCGATCGGCGGGTTCTGGTTCGGCCTGCGTCGTCCGGCCCGGAACATGACCCGCCAGTTCGCCTGGCTGCTGGGCGGGGTGGCGAGCAGCTTCGTGGTGTTCGCCGCGATGCCCACGGCGGGCGCGCTGGGCGTCGCCCTGGTGATCGGTGGTGCCACCATCGCGCCCGCACTGACCCTGGAGAACACTCTGGTCGGGCGGATCTCCCCGCTGGGCATGCTGAACGAGGCGTACACCTGGGTGGTGACCATGTCGGTCGGCGCGAGCGCGGCAGGCGGTGCCGTCGCCGGCCTGATCGTCGACCAGGCCGGCGGGGTGCCCTGGGCCTTCCTGTTCGCCGGTGCGGCGGTCGCCGTCGGGGCCGGGGTGGCGGCCCTGCCCGGCGGCCCCATCGCCCGCGCCGAGGCCGAGGCGGTACGCCTCGAAGCGCCGGTCACCGTCTGACCGTGCCCCGAACGCCCGTCCACGTCAGGGGCGCAACGCGCGGAGCACGTGCGCGACGAGTGCGTCGGCATACTCGTCGGTGAGTGGCCCCAGGCGGAGCAGCCACCGCTGGTACAGCGGCGCGTAGAGCAGTTCGAGCGCCAGGTCCAGGTCGGCGTCGGCGCGGATCTGCCCGGCCCGCTGCGCGCTGCGCAGCCGCTCCCGCTTGGCCTCGTCCACCGGAGCCGCCAGCCGTTCCCGGTACTGCGCGGCCAGCTCCGGATCGGCGGCGATCTCCAGGTTGAGCGCCCGGATCGGTGCCTCGAACGCCGGGTCGGCGAACTCCGCGACGGTGGCCCGCAGCACCGCCCTCAGGTCGGCCTCGATGTCCCCGGTGTCCGGCAGCACCACACCGTTGGCCTCCTCGCTCAACGCCAGGAACGCGTCGAAGACCACCGCCCCCTTGGACCGCCACCACCGGTAGATCGTCTGCTTGCCGACGCCCGCCCGTGCCGCGATGGCCTCGATGGAGAGCTTCGCGTACCCGACCTCGGAGACCAGCTCCCGCGTGGCCGCCAGCACGGCCTGCCGGGATCGTTCGCTGCGGCGCGCCGGGTCCGGACGCTTCGGTGCCGGTGCGTGGGCTGCGGCCTGGGTCGGGTCGGTGTTTCTCGGGGGCGGGGACATGGGCTTGAGCATATCGAGAGTGAAACGAGACGGTCCGTCTTGACGGATCGGTGTCGGCGGAGCAGACTCGATCCGTCAAGCGAGACGGGACGTCTCGTCTCATGCGATCAGGGGAGGTGCGGGGTGACAGATCCTCGCGTGTGGTTCGTCACCGGAGCCAGCCGTGGCCTGGGCCGGGCGGTCACCGAGGCCGCTCTGGCTGCGGGGGACCGGGTCGTCGGGGCGGCCCGGGACGTCGGCCCGCTGGCCGAGTTGGTCGCGCGCCACCCCGACCGGCTGATCGCGCTGCCCCTGGACGTCGCCGACCGGTCCGCCGTCGCGGGGGCGGTGGACCGTGCGGCCGAGGCGCACGGCCGGCTCGACGTCGTCCTCAACAACGCCGGCGGGATGCTGCTCGGCATGTTGGAGGAAGCCACCGAGGAACAGATCCGGCAGCACTTCGACGTCAACTTCTTCGGCGCCGTCTGGGTCACCCAGGCCGCCATCCCGCACCTGCGCGCCCAGGGCGGCGGTCGCCTGCTCCAGGTCACCTCGATGGGCAGCGGAGGCGGCGTGGCCTCCGTCGGCTTCTACGCGGCCGGCAAGGCCGCACTCGACGCGCTCAGCCAGTCCGTGGCGATGGAACTCGCGCCCTTCGGCATCAGGGTCAGCATCGTGCAGCCCGGCGGCTACGACACCGGCCTCTACACCTCGGGCACCACCACGACCGAACCCCAACCGGCGTACGCGCCGTTGCGCGCGAAACTCGCCGAACTCTGGGGCGACGACGCGGGCCCACCGCCCGAGACCGCCGTACCGGTCATCATGCAACTGGTCGACCTGCCCGAGCCGCCGCTACGCCTCATCGTCGGCAGCGACTCCTACGACATCGTGCAGCAGATGGAGCAGGCCAGAGTCGACGAGTACCGAGCCTGGGAGACTCTCAGCCGCCAGGCACCCGGCTGAGCCGCGCGTACCACCACCGCACCGCGACGCCTCGCGCCCGGCCCGGATCGGCGGTGCGGTTCGAGGCAGGGCAGCCGAAGCCGATCTGGCCAGCCCGACCGGCTGGGGCGGCAGCGCCGTCGGCAGTGTGGACGCGGCACGGGGCGGCCGGCGGAACACCGCCCGCCGGCCGCCCCCGGGTGCTCCTCGGGGGCGGCCGACAGCGTGGGCCACTGCCTCAGCGGTAGTTGTTGAACTGCAGGGCGACGCCGAAGTCCTCGCCCTTGAGCAGCGTGATGACGGCCTGCAGGTCGTCCTTCTTCTTGCCGGTGACCCGAAGCTGGTCACCCTGGATCTGCGCCTGGACCCCCTTGGGACCCTCGTCGCGGATCTTCTTGCTGATCGCCTTGGCCTTCTCCTGGTCGATGCCCTGGATCACCTTGGCATCGATCTTGAAGATCTTGCCCGACGGGCGCGGGTCGCCCGCGTCCAACGACTTCATCGAGATGTTGCGCTTGACCAGCTTCTCCTTGAAGACGTCCAGCGCGGCCCGCACCCGCTCCTCGGTCTCCGCCTGGAGGCTGATCGCCTCCTCGCCCGACCAGGAGATCTCCGCGCCGGTCCCCCGAAAGTCGAACCGCGTCGCGAGCTCCTTCTCCGCCTGGCGAAGGGCGTTGTCGACCTCCTGGCGGTCGACCTTGCTCACGATGTCGAACGACGGGTTCGCTGCCATGCTCATGCTCCTGCTGTCTGGCTGGTTTGTGATCCTTTGCCCCCGATGCCCAGGGGTACGACTCCCTGACGGTACCCGGTTGCGGCCGAGCCGGGAGTAGCCGCTATCCTTGCTTCCGCTGCTGCGCCACGGCGCGGTGGCACGCCCTGGCGGGTTGCCCGAGCGGCCAATGGGAGCGGACTGTAAATCCGTCGCGAAAGCTACAGAGGTTCGAATCCTCTACCCGCCACCAGGTGCGAGAACGGCCCCCGACCAACAGAGATGCTGGTCGGGGGCCGTTCTCGTCGAGCTAGCTCCGTCCGGCTGAGTCCAGCCCGTTGCGCCCTGAGCGACTTCCTGGGCCGAGTCCTTGCCGTCGGGAATTGATGCGGGCTGTCAGGATCCTCGTCGTGAGGCAACTCCCCGCCTGTCGTCGGTAGCTGTGTGCCCGGCGCCGTAGCAGGCAGGGCGGCCCGCCGCCGGCTGGCGCACCGTGAGGTCGAGGAGGTTGCGTGGGCACTCGGTTCGTCCGAGCGGGGACGGCGGGCATCCTTGTTCTGGCACTCGCCGCCACCGGCTGCGATTCGCCGTGCCGGGCCAGTGGCCAGCTTGGCGATGACGTGTTTGTCCAGACGGGCAGCTACGGCTGGGGAGGATCCTTCGCTGTCGGTCATCGACTCACGGACGGCGTCACAATCGTTCGGATCGACAAGGGGCCGGTGACGATCAAGAGCATCGAGCCGGTCATGCACGGTGGCTCGGCTCGTCTGCTCGGTGCCCAGGTGCGGTTGCTGACTGCGTCCCGAGGATCACCCGTGGTGGACTCCGAGGGCTGGCCGCCGGCTCACCCTGACCTTGACGGTGCGGAGGATCCGGCCGGGTTCGTCATTCCCGGTCCGGCTGCCGCTGATCCGGTCGACCATCCCCACGGCACCGTGCACATCGAGATCCTGCTCGGTTACGAGTTCGTCGGGGAGGGCCGGACGGTCCGACGCGGACTGAACGTGACGTACGAGACCGGTGGCCGGCAGCGGAAGGTCTTCCTGGGGAGCTACATGGCGGTGTGCGCGCCTGCGGCAGTGCCATGCCAGCACGAGGACGAGAACGGGCCGGTGCCACTCGCGGCTCATGTCACCCCGACCGGCGGCCTCCTCGACCTTCGGGGGCGTTCTCCGCGACTCCACACCTTTATCGAAGTACGGAATCGGGTTTGATAATGCGGAAGCCGTCGGTACCTCCGGCCGGTCGAGGTCGGGTAGCGGTGAACCGGGAAGGTCGTATTTTTCGTCCGGCCGCTGGTCAGCGAGGACGCCGAATGTCTCCGACGGTGGGAGCGGGTACCCGACAGATCAACTGGCGGCACCGATGAGCAGCACCTTCGCGCAGGTTGGCACGATTCGGCCATCCATGGGGGTGACTGCGATGGTGTGTTCGGCCTACTCTGGGTTCGTGCAGCTCCACAGCGTGCCGTTCGCCCCTGCGGCGTGGGTGTCGGGGTGGCGGGGCTCTGCCTGGTGATCCGGCTGGCTGGTTCGGCACGCGATGGAGGACGCGGACCGACGCGGGGCGGAAGAGCGGTCGCAAACGCGGGGTGACTGATCGCTCACGGTGGTGCGATTGGAGGTCTTCCGCCATTCCGCAATATCCGGTCAAAAGTATTCTTCGCCATTGTCCGCTAGATCCGCTACGCCACCTAAGTAGGGAATGGGTAGTTGGTGTCTTCTTCTTCGGTGGCAACGGCGCTGCCAGCGCTGACCTGCCCGGACGTTGTAGGGCACGGGTACGTAAGTGCGGTGCCGGACGACATCCGGACCAACATCAGGTCTGTGAACTTTCCACCGGCCGACTCGCTGTGGCACCATCGTGGGACCTCCATCGCGTTCCCATCACCCCACTCAGGAGCACAGATGTCTGCTCGACGTTTGGGCCGGCTACTCGGCTCCCTCTTGCTCGTTACCGGCCTGGTTCTCGCGACGAGCACGGTCGCGGAGTTCGATGTCAGGGCGAATGGTCTCGAGTGGAACATGCCGACGCTAGGGTCGCTGATCCCCTGACGGGACTTTCCGCCGGCCCCGTTGCTGCCCGGCCCGCAGCACCCGGTGCTGGGTCCGGGCATCTCCGGGATCCGCTGAGTTCAGGTCGCTAGGGGAGCCATGACGCCTCGCCCCCGCCCCATCCGACGGCGGACGGAGTACGCCTGGCTGGTCACCGGGCCGTTGGCGCTCGGTGCTGTCGTCTTCTCGCTGATCCTCGGGCTGACGACGTCCCCCGCCCTGGGGGACTGGCCGATGACGTTGCTGCTCACGGTGGCGATGGTGGCCGCCGCGCTGCCGACCATCAACGTCGTGGTGCGACGTCAGGCGCTCGCCGCCACGCCGACCGAGATCCCGCTGGTCGTCGCCCTCTATCTGCTGCCGCCGCTGTCGGTGGTGCTGGCGTACACGGCCGCCGCCATCGTTGTGCAGATCCGGCGCAAGCTGCTGCCGGCGAAGTTCTGGTTCAACGTCGCACTCGCGGCGATCGCGACCTCGCTGGCGACCGTGGTTTACCACGTTCTGCCGCAGCCGGGTGGCGTCGGCCCGGGTACCTGGGCGGTGCTGACCGCCGCCGTGGGTACGCACACCCTCGTCGCGCTGGCCGCCGTGGTCGCGGTGGTCTCCGTGGTGCAGGGCTGGCAGGCCGGGCGGGAGATGCTGCGGGCCGCCCCGCCGATGCTGCTCGCGGTCACGATCAACCTCGCGATCGGCCTGGTGATCATCATCGCGCTGGAGGGCACGCCCTGGGCGGTCTTCCTCTTCGCCGGTCTGGGTATCGCCTTCGCCCTGGTCTACGGCTCGTACGCGCAGTTCTTCCGGCAGCACCGCACGGTCGCCGAGATGTACGAGTTCACCAAGGGGATCACCGAGAGCGGTCCCGACGGCAACCTCATCGACGCGTTGCTGGTCCGGATCCGCAGCCTGATGCAGGCGGAGTCCGCCACCCTCTGGTTGCCGGCCCAGGGCCGTCACCCGGAGGTGCTGCTGACCGCTCAGGAGGGCAAGCCCGGCCTGCTGGACTCCACGCTCAGCCCGGCCGCGTTGCGGGACGTCGCGGTGGCCCGGCAGGAGACCGTGGCGGTCAGCGCTCGGCTGGGCGGCGACGACCCGGAGTTGCGCGACGCGCTGGGGTCGACCTCGGTCAAGGACGTGATCGTGGTGCCGCTGCGGTCCGGCAAGGCGATCATCGGCACCCTTGAGGTGACCAACCGGCTCGGCGACACCAACTCGTTCCGGGCCGCGGACGTGACGGTCTTCGAGACGGTGGCGGCACACGCGGCGGTCGCGCTGGAGAACTCGCGTCTGGTCGACCGGTTGCGGCACGACGCGTACCACGACGGGCTCACCAAGCTGCCCAACCGCCGCCGGATCCTCGGCGCACTGACCGAGGCGGTCCGGATCCGGGCCCCCGGCGAGGTCGTCGCGCTGCTGCTCTTCGACGTCGACCGGCTGCGCCAGGTCAACGAGTCCCTCGGGCACGCCGCCGGGGACAAGGTGCTGGTCGAGGTCGCCGATCGGCTGCGCGGATGCGTACCGTCGGCGGCCCTGGTGGGTCGGGCCGGCGGCGACGAGTTCCTGGTGACCCTGCGCCTGGAGAGCGCCGAGGCGGCGGTGGAGCTCGCCGGCCAGCTTCGCGAGCAGATCCGGGACGAGATGGTCTTCGACGCCCTCACGCTGGACGTGGACACCGCCGTCGGCGTGGTGGTGCATCCGGATCACGGCAGCGACCCGGCGACGCTGCTGCAACGGGTGGACGTGGCGGCGTCGGCGGCGAAGTCGGTCCCGGGCAGCGTGCAGCTCTACACGCCGGCCCTGGAGTCGCGGGCGCTGCACCGGCTGGGTCTCGCCGGTGACCTGCGCAGCGCTCTGGACAACGGCGAGCTGGAGATCTACTACCAGCCGAAGGTGACGTTGCGCGACCGGCGTCTGGTGGGGGTGGAGTGCCTGGCCCGGTGGGAACACCCGACCCACGGCACGGTCGCGCCGCAGGACTTCGTCGCGGTGGCCGAACACACCGGCCAGCTCGGTCGGCTCACCGAGTTCGTGCTGCGGGAGGGGCTGCGCCACAGCCGCGACTGGGCACACGGCGGCCAGTCGCTCGCCGTCGCGGTCAACATCTCCGCGCGTACGCTGAACGACCAGCACTTCCCGGAGCGGGTACGTGAGTTGCTGGCCGAGTACGACGTACCGGCGCAGTTGTTGACCCTGGAGATCGAGGAGGCCGGGGTGCTGGACGGCACCGACCGGCCCATCCCTACCCTGCGCCGCCTGCGGGACCTCGGCGTACGGCTCTCGGTGGACGACTTCGGCACCGGCAGTTCGTCGCTGGCCCACCTGCGCCGGTTGCCGGTGCACGAGGTCAAGGTGGACCACTCCTTCGTCCAGGGCATGGCGACCGATCCCGGTGACCTGGCGATCGTCAACGCCGTGGTGACTCTCTCCCAACAGTTCGGCCTGACCGTGGTGGCCGAGGGGGTGGAGAGCGAGCTGACCCTGGAACTGCTCCAGGACATCGGCTGTGAGATCGGCCAGGGATTCCTGTTCAGCCGCCCGTTGCCGTACGAGCGTCTGGAGGCCTGGTTCGGCGCCCAGGTCGACCCGGAGTCGATCACCGACCACGAGCTGCCGCGCCTGCGAGTGGTGCCCTGAGCTGTACGTACGGCGTGCCTGGGGATCCGATTTCACCAGCGAGGTGGGGCCGTGTACTCTTACCTCTGCGCGGCACCGAGTGATCGCGCAGGCCCCCTTAGCTCAGTCGGCAGAGCGTCTCCATGGTAAGGAGAAGGTCTACGGTTCGATTCCGTAAGGGGGCTCAGAGGGCCCGGCTGGGCCCACCACGGCGGTGTAGCTCAGATGGCAGAGCAAGCGGCTCATAATCGCTGTGTCGCCGGTTCAAGTCCGGCCACCGCTACTCTCGTCCGTCCGGAGCATTCCGGCGGTCGGTAGGACGGGCGCCCTGGGCGCCCGCTTTGCGTGTCCGCCCTGGTGGGGCGTACGCTGTAGCGCTGTAGTTGTATCCGTTAGCGAGGAAGGCACTCCGCCGTGGCGAAGGCGACCGATGTCCGGCCGAAGATCACTTTGGCGTGTGTGGAGTGCAAGGAGCGCAACTACATCACGCGCAAGAACCGCCGTAACGACCCGGACCGCATCGAGCTGAAGAAGTTCTGCCCCCGGGACGGACGGCACACCGTTCACCGCGAGACCCGCTGACCCGGCCGGGCCGATTCGGCCCGGGTCGACGCATTCCACGATCGCCGGTTCGTGCGGCGGCGCGGCCCTCGGGCCGACGTCGACCGCTCGGACCGGCGATCATGCGTTGCGTGTAGGTTCGCGGCATGTCCCTGGACCACTCCTTCGTCGGCCGCAGTTTCCCGCCGACCGCCCCCTACCAGGTGGGCCGCGAGAAGATCCGCGAGTTCGCGACGGCGATCGGGGCGACCGATCCCGCCTATCACGACCCGGAGGCGGCCCGAGCCCTCGGCCATCCCGACGTGGTCGCGCCGCCGACCTTCCCCGTGGTGATCACCATGGCCGCCAGCCGCCAGATCGTCGAGGACCCGGCCCTCGGTGTCGACTACAGCCGGGTCGTCCACGGCGACCAGCGGTTCGCGTACACCCGCCCGGTGGCGGCCGGCGACGAACTGGTCTGCGTCAACTTCGTGGAGGACATCACCAGCCGGGGTGGTCACGAGTTCCTGACCACCCGGACCGAGGTCAGCACGACCGCCGGCGAGCCGGTGGTCACGGTCTGGTCCAAGCTCGTCGTACGCGGGGAGGCCTGACATGGAGCTGACCACCCAGACGTTCCGAGTGACCCGGGCGGACCTGGTCCGCTACGCCGGCGCCTCGGGCGACTTCAACCCGATCCACTGGAACGACCGGTTCGCGACCAAGGTGGGTCTGCCGGGGGTGATCGCGCACGGCATGTTCACCATGGCGCTGGTCGGCCGGGCCGTCACCGCCTGGGCCGGTGGCCCCGACGCGGTGGTCGACTACAACGTCCGATTCACCCGCCCGGTGGTCGTGCCGGACGACGACCAGGGCACCGAGATCGTGGTGACCGCCGTGGTCCGCGAGGTCACCGAGGAGGGCCTGACCAGGCTCGACATCACCGCCACCTGTCAGGGCGAGAAGGTGTTGTCGCAGGCGCGGGCCATCGTGCGGACCTCCGCCTGAGCGGCCCCGTCCGGCACGATCGGTGGACCGGTTGGGAAAGTCGGGTCCGTACCCGTACACTGGTCCGCCGTGGGGCAAGTGACTCCTGCCTGGTCGTGTGACCTGGTGGGACGAGCGTTGCCGCACAGGGGTGTAGCTCAATTGGCAGAGCAGCGGTCTCCAAAACCGCAGGCTGCAGGTTCAAGTCCTGTCACCCCTGCGCCTCAGGCCTGACCGTTCCGTGGGTCGCGTCACCGCTCGGTGGCGTGCGGCCCGTGGTGGTGGCATCGGCGGAGAGGTTCCGAGGCATCGGGGCCCCTCCGGTTGATCCGCCGGCCGCGGCCCGTCCCGGGACGGTTGGTCCGGCCGGCGTGACCAGCGCCGCGTACGCGTGTACCGCGTACGACCCCGACATCCCGCGACGGAGGGCGAAGTGGCCGACAACAAGCGGCGCGGCGAGGACGCCGACGACGACCGCCTGAACGACGAGGTGGTCAACGACGGCGACGGTGCCGACGACGACGCCACCGACGCGGACGAGCTGGTATCACGGGGCGGCACCGCCACCCGTGAGCGGGCCAAGGCGGATTCCGCCGACAGCCGGTCGAAGACGCGCGCCGATGCCGAGAAGGTTGGCCTGTTCGGCCGCGTCGCGCGTTTCATCCGCGAGGTCGTGGCCGAACTGCGTAAGGTCATCTGGCCGACGCGCAAGGAGCTGCTGACCTACACGGCCGTGGTGGTCGCATTCGTCGCGATGATGCTGACGATCGTGGCCGGCCTTGACTACGCCTTCGCGAAGGGCGTGTTGTGGGTCTTCGGCAACCCCAGCTGACCGGCTGACTGTGCCGATAGTGACGGAAGTGAGCAAGCGTGCCTGAGTACGACGAGACCGCCGAGACCCCGGACGAGCAGTCCACGGTGGCGACGGCGGCGAACGACGAGTCGGTCGAGGCCGCCAGCGAGCCGGAGTTCGCGACCACGGAGCCCGCACCCGACGAGGACTACGACCCGGTGGCGGAGCTGCGGCAGAAGCTGCGCTACGCGCCGGGCGACTGGTACGTGGTGCACTCGTACGCCGGCTATGAGAACAAGGTCAAGACCAACCTCGAGACCCGGATCACGTCCCTCGACATGGAGGACTACATCTACCAGGTCGAGGTGCCGACCCGGGAAGAGGTCGAGGTCAAGAACGGCAAGCGGTCCCAGGTCCAGGCGAAGGTCTTCCCGGGCTACATCCTGGTCCGGATGGAGCTGACCGCCGAGTCCTACTCCTGCGTGCGCAACACGCCCGGGGTGACCGGTTTCGTGGGTGCCACGGACCGGGCCGACCGCCCGGCCCCGTTGAGCCTCGACGAGGTGCTGAAGTGGCTGGCGCCGGCCGTCGAGACCGAGCAGAAGAAGGCCAAGCCGGAGATCAAGGTCCTCGACTTCGAGGTCGGCGACTCGGTCACCGTCACCGACGGCGCCTTCGCGTCGCTGCCGGCCACGATCAGTGAGATCAACGCCGACCAGCAGAAGCTCAAGGTGCTGGTGTCGATCTTCGGCCGGGAGACGCCGGTGGAGCTGAACTTCAACCAGGTCGCCAAGATCTGATCGCGTCGACCGGCGGCGACGACCCGGGTGGTCGTCGCGGCCGGTCGACGACGTTCGTCTGGTCCGGTTCGCCCCGTCGGGGGCAACCTCTGTGGGCGGGTGGATTCCGGCCTGCGCTACCCTAGAACGTCGCCGCCGTCCACACGCGCTGACCGTGCGCGCCCGACGGCGACGTCGGTGCGAACAATTCCCAGTTCCAAGCCCCAGGAAGAGACATGCCTCCGAAGAAGAAGCTCGTCAAGACGTTCACGCTTCAGCTGCCGGCGGGCCAGGCCACCCCGGCGCCGCCGGTGGGCCCCGCGCTCGGTCAGCACGGCGTGAACATCATGGAGTTCTGCAAGTCCTACAACGCGCAGACCGAGTCGCAGCGGGGCGACATCGTCCCCGCCGAGATCAGCGTGTACGAGGACCGGTCCTTCACCTTCGTGCTGAAGACCCCGCCCGCCGCCCGGCTGCTGATCAAGGCCGCCGGTGTGCCGAAGGGCTCGGGCGTCCCGCACACCCAGAAGGTCGGCTCGGTGACCCGCGCCCAGTTGCGTGAGATCGCCGAGAAGAAGATGGCCGACCTCAACGCCAACGACCTCGACCAGGCCGAGAAGATCATTGCCGGTACCGCCCGGTCGATGGGCCTGAACGTCACCGACTGATCTCGGCCACAGCGAACCCGTACGGATCGTGGGAGGGCGCGCGAGCACCGCGGGCCCGCCAGAAACCACAGGAGTAGACAGAAATGCAGCGCAGCAAGAGCTACCGCAAGGCCGCCGAGGTCATCGACCGGTCCAAGCTCTACACCCCCGCCGAGGCCGTCAAGCTGGCCAAGGAGACGACCAACGTCAAGTTCGACGCCACGGTCGAGGTCGCCATGCGCCTCGGCGTCGACCCCCGCAAGGCGGACCAGATGGTCCGCGGCACGGTCAACCTGCCGCACGGCACCGGTAAGACCGCCCGCGTGATCGTCTTCGCCGCCGGTGCGAAGGCCGAGGAGGCCGTCGCCGCCGGTGCCGACGAGGTGGGTACCGACGAGCTGGTCGCCCGGATCCAGGGCGGTTGGTTGGACTTCGACGCGGCGATCGCCACGCCGGACCAGATGGCCAAGATCGGTCGGATCGCGCGGATCCTGGGCCCGCGCGGTCTGATGCCGAACCCGAAGACCGGCACGGTGACCATGGACGTCACCAAGGCGGTCGCGGACATCAAGGGCGGCAAGATCACCTTCCGGGTTGACAAGCACTCCAACCTGCACCTGATCATCGGCAAGGCCTCGTTCTCCGAGAACCAGCTGGTGGACAACTACGCGGCGGTCCTCGACGAGGTGCTGCGGGCCAAGCCGTCTGCGGCGAAGGGCAAGTACCTCAAGAAGGTCACCCTCACCACGACGATGGGCCCGGGTGTGCCGATCGACCCGAACCTGGTGAAGAACCTGCAGGAGGGCTCGGCCGACAGCTGAGCATCGACCTCCGCGAAGGGCCCCGCCACGGTCGTGGCGGGGCCCTTCCGGCTCTCGTCGGCGGATCTGACGGTCCGCCGCGTACGGCCGGTGGCCTCAGCCGGGTGAGCAGGGGCACAGCAGAGCATTTGGTGGAGCGGCGCGTGGTCGCGTACGCTGCGTAGGTTCACACATGTTGTCATGTGTGAGGATCCACCCAGAGACCGCTGGTCACCGTGCCTCGGCACGGTCGAAGGTCCCGCGAAGACGGGCGACCCGCGTAGGGCGGCAAGCGATAACCGGCAGTGTCCCGTGGTCCGCCGACTGCGATGATCTCCGCCGACCTCGCCCCGTGCGCCCTGCGCCGGGGCTTTTCTGTTGCCGCGGTGCCTCCGCCCCCGTCACAGGCGCCTGTCTGCGACGGTGACCAGCCTCGAGTAACGAGAGAGGAGGGACATGGCGGACAAGCCGATCCGGGCCGACAAGGCCACGGCCGTTGCTGAGCTGACGGAGAGTTTCCGCAGCGCGGGTGCCACCGTGCTGACCGAGTACCGCGGTCTGACGGTTTCCCAGCTCACCCAGCTGCGGCGCTCGCTCGGCAAGGAGACCACCTACACGGTCGCCAAGAACACGCTGGCCAAGCGTGCTGCGGCGGACGCGGGCATCTCCGGCCTCGACGAGCTGTTCACCGGTCCTACCGCGCTGACTTTCGTTTCGGGCGACATCGTCGAGGCGGCGAAGGGACTTCGCGACTTCGCGAAGTCCAACCCGAAGCTCGTCATCAAGGGCGGCGTCTTCGAGGGCAAGGCCATCACCGCGGCCGAGGTCACGAAGCTCGCCGACCTGGAGTCCCGCGAGGTGCTGCTGGCCAAGCTGGCCGGCGCGATGAAGGGCAACCTGAGCAAGGCTGCGGCCCTGTTCCAGGCCCCGCTGTCGAAGACCGCCCGTCTGGCGGCCGCACTGCAGGACAAGCGCGAGAAGGAGGGCGCCGAGGCGGCCTGAGGCCACCCGGCGCACCCACGTTCTTAGATAAACCATTCAGAAAGGACGCCAGACATGGCGAAGCTCAGCACCGAAGAGCTGCTCGACGCGTTCAAGGAGATGACGCTGATCGAGCTCTCCGAGTTCGTGAAGCAGTTCGAGGAGACCTTCGAGGTCACCGCCGCCGCGCCGGTCGCGGTCGCCGCGGGCCCGGCCCAGGGTGGCGCCGCCGCCGAGGCCGAGCCGGAGAAGGACGAGTTCGACGTCATCCTCGACGCCGACGGTGGCAAGAAGATCCAGGTCATCAAGGTCGTGCGTGAGCTGACCGGCCTGGGCCTCAAGGAGGCCAAGGACCTGGTCGAGGCCGCGCCGAAGGCGGTCCTGGAGAAGGTCAACAAGGAGGCCGCCGACAAGGCCAAGGCCAAGCTGGAGGGCGAGGGCGCCAAGGTCACCCTCAAGTGACCTGAGCCTCACCCGGGCGCCCCGGCTCACGTGAGCCGGGGCACACCCACATCGCGGCGGGCGACGATCCGGATCTCGGATCGCCGCCCGCTGTGTGGTTTCACCGCCCGGAACCGGTCATGAGCAGGGCGTGTGCGTCGCGGCGGGCGTGGGGGCGAACGGCGCTCGTTTCGCCCGTCGGTGGGAAAGAGCGTCGGATGGCGGCACCGGCCCTTGACGCGACCATGGCCTCCCAGGCACGCTGACATCAGCAAGACCTTCCGCGCTTGCGACGGCCACCGGCTGGGTATGAAGCGGCAGCACCACCGCCGCAGACACCTGGGCGGCCCGGCAGGGACGTTGCGTTCCGAGCGGCCCGGTGCGACCCGTTTCCAGGGTCCCGAGGCCCGTTCCGCAACTTCCTGCGGGGTGGGCTGGACAGCGGTTAGCCTCTCGGCTACACTGCTAGTTTGCGCTGCCTTCCGACTTGACCCCTGCTCGGAAATGTCCGTTTATGGATATTTTCTGGTGGGGTCATTGGAGTGCACGCGTACCAGCCGTTCTGCAGCACCGGTCCTCGGAAGGACGCATCTTGGCAGCTTCCCGCCCTGCGAAGACCAGTCGTACGTCGAGCGCATTCGCTCCCCGCCGAGTTTCCTTCGGTCGGATCACCGAACACCTCGAGGTCCCCAACCTCCTCGCCATTCAGAACGAGTCCTTCGACTGGCTCGTCGGCAACGAGGGTTGGCAGGGCCGGTCGGCGGACGACCCGCACGCACGCTCGGGTCTCGCGGAAATCCTCGACGAGATCAGTCCCATTGAGGACTTTTCCGGCACCATGTCGCTTTCCTTCTCGGCACCGCGCTTCGACGAGGTCAAGGCCTCGATCGAGGAGTGCAAGGAGAAGGACCTGACCTACTGCGCGCCGCTCTTCGTGACCGCGGAGTTCACCAACAACACCACCGGCGAGATCAAGAGCCAGACGGTGTTCATGGGTGACTTCCCGATGATGACGCCGAAGGGCACCTTCATCATCAACGGCACCGAGCGCGTCGTGGTCAGCCAGCTCGTCCGCTCGCCGGGCGTCTACTTCGACAAGCAGCCGGACAAGACCTCCGACCGCGACCTCTCCAGCGTCAAGGTCATCCCGAGCCGGGGTGCCTGGCTGGAGTTCGACATCGACAAGCGCGACACGGTCGGCGTACGCATCGACCGCAAGCGTCGGCAGGCCGTCACGGTGCTGCTCAAGGCCGTCGGATGGTCGGCCGAGCGGATCCGTGAGAAGTTCGGCTGGTCCGAGCTGATGATGACCACGCTCGAGAAGGACCACATCGCCGGCCAGGACGAGGCGCTACTCGACATCTACCGGAAGCTGCGCCCTGGCGAGCCGCCGACCCGTGAGAACGCCCAGACCCTGCTCGACAACCTCTTCTTCAACCCGAAGCGGTACGACGTCGCCAAGGTCGGTCGGTACAAGTTCAACAAGAAGCTCGAAGTGGACGTGCCGATCACCACCGGCACGCTGACCGAGGACGACATCGTCGCCACCGTGGAGTACCTCTGCCGGCTGCACGCCGGTGAGGAGGGCTACGAGGCCGACGACATCGACCACTTCGGCAACCGGCGCCTGCGTACCGTGGGCGAGCTGATCCAGAACCAGGTTCGGGTCGGCCTCTCCCGGATGGAGCGGGTCGTCCGCGAGCGGATGACGACTCAGGACGTCGAGGCGATCACGCCGCAGACCCTGATCAACATCCGTCCCGTGGTGGCCGCGATCCGGGAGTTCTTCGGCACCTCGCAGCTGTCCCAGTTCATGGACCAGACCAACCCGCTGGCGGGCCTGACCCACCGGCGCCGGCTGAGCGCGCTCGGCCCGGGTGGTCTGTCCCGGGAGCGGGCCGGCTTCGAGGTCCGCGACGTGCACCCGTCCCACTACGGCCGGATGTGCCCGATCGAGACGCCGGAAGGCCCGAACATCGGTCTGATCGGCGCCCTGTCCACCTTCGCCCGGGTCAACCCGTTCGGCTTCATCGAGACGCCGTACCGGAAGGTCGTCGACGGTCGGGTCACCGACCAGATCGACTACCTGACCGCGGACGAGGAGGACCGGTTCGTCAAGGCGCAGGCCAACGCGCCGCTGCGGGCCGACGGCACGTTCGCCGAGGACCGCGTCCTGGTCCGCCGTAAGGGCGGCGAGACCGAGGACGTCGCGCCCGGCGCGGTGGACTACATGGACGTGTCGCCGCGGCAGATGACCTCGGTCGCGACCGCGATGATCCCGTTCCTGGAGCACGACGACGCGAACCGGGCCCTGATGGGCGCCAACATGCAGCGTCAGGCGGTGCCGCTGGTCAAGGCGGAGTCGCCGCTGGTCGGCACCGGCATGGAGTACCGCGCCGCGGTCGACGCCGGTGACGTGGTGGTGGCCGAGGTCGGTGGCGTGGTCGAGGACCTGTGCGCCGACTACATCACCGTCCACCAGGACGACGGCCACCGCCGGACGTACCTGCTGCACAAGTTCCGCCGCTCCAACGCCGGCTCCTGCGTCAACCAGAAGCCGGTGGTCTTCGAGGGTGACCGGGTCGAGGCCGGCCAGGTCGTCGCCGACGGGCCGTGCACCGACGAGGGCGAGATGGCGCTCGGGCGCAACCTGCTCGTGGCGTTCATGTGCTGGGAGGGTCACAACTACGAGGACGCGATCATCCTGTCGCAGCGCCTCGTGCAGCAGGACGTGCTCACCTCGATCCACATCGAGGAGCACGAGGTCGACGCGCGGGACACCAAGCTCGGCCCGGAGGAAATCACCCGCGACATCCCGAACGTCAGCGAGGAGATGCTCGCCGACCTCGACGAGCGCGGCATCATCCGGATCGGTGCGGAGGTCGTCCCCGGCGACATCCTGGTCGGCAAGGTCACGCCGAAGGGCGAGACCGAGCTGACCCCGGAGGAGCGGCTGCTCCGCGCGATCTTCGGTGAGAAGGCGCGTGAGGTCCGGGACACCTCGCTGAAGGTGCCGCACGGTGAGACCGGCACGGTCATCGGCGTGCGTACCTTCTCCCGCGAGGACGGCGACGAGCTGCCGCCGGGCGTCAACGAGTTGGTCCGGGTCTACGTCGCCCAGAAGCGGAAGATCCAGGACGGCGACAAGCTCGCCGGCCGGCACGGCAACAAGGGCGTCATCTCCAAGATCCTGCCGGTCGAGGACATGCCGTTCCTGGAGGACGGCACCCCGGTCGACATCGTGCTCAACCCGCTGGGTGTGCCGAGCCGGATGAACATCGGCCAGGTGCTGGAGACCCACCTGGGCTGGGTGGCCAAGACCGGTTGGAAGGTCGACGGCGACGACGCGGAGTGGAAGCGTCAGCTCCAAGGGATCGGTGCGGACGAGTCCGAGCCGGACACCAACGTGGCCACGCCGGTCTTCGACGGTGCCCGCGAGGAGGAGATCTCCGGTCTGCTCGCGTCGACCCTGCCCAACCGGGACGGCAAGCAGCTGATCGGCGCCACCGGTAAGGCGCAGTTGTTCGACGGTCGCTCCGGCGAGCCGCTGCCGGACCCGATCGCGGTCGGCTACATCTACATCCTGAAGCTCAACCACCTGGTCGACGACAAGATCCACGCTCGGTCGACCGGTCCGTACTCGATGATCACGCAGCAGCCGCTGGGTGGTAAGGCGCAGTTCGGTGGCCAGCGCTTCGGTGAGATGGAGTGCTGGGCGATGCAGGCCTACGGTGCCGCGTACGCCCTGCAGGAGCTGCTGACGATCAAGTCCGACGACGTCCTGGGCCGGGTCAAGGTCTACGAGGCGATCGTCAAGGGCGAGAACATCCCCGAGCCGGGCATCCCGGAGTCGTTCAAGGTGCTGCTCAAGGAGCTGCAGTCGCTGTGCCTCAACGTCGAGGTGCTCTCCAGCGACGGCGTGGCCCTGGAGATGCGCGAGACCGACGACGAGGTCTTCCGGGCCGCGGAGGAGCTGGGTATCGACCTTTCCCGGCGCGAGCCGAGCTCGGTCGAGGAAGTGTGACGTTGGGCCTCGGTGGCGGGGCGTTCTCTCCGGAGGCCGCCCCGCCCCGAGCCCAGACCCGGTCAGCTGCTAACGCAACAAGCGACGTGTGAGGGAATTGAACGTGCTCGACGTCAACTTTTTCGACGAGTTGCGAATTGGGCTGGCGACCGCCGACGACATCCGTCAGTGGTCGCACGGCGAGGTCAAGAAGCCCGAGACGATCAACTACCGCACCCTCAAGCCGGAGAAGGACGGGCTCTTCTGCGAGAAGATCTTCGGTCCGCAGCGGGACTGGGAGTGCTACTGCGGCAAGTACAAGCGGGTCCGGTTCAAGGGCATCATCTGTGAGCGCTGCGGCGTCGAGGTGACCCGCTCGAAGGTCCGCCGTGAGCGGATGGGCCACATCGAGCTCGCCGCGCCGGTGACCCACATCTGGTACTTCAAGGGCGTGCCGAGCCGGCTGGGTTACCTGCTGGACCTCGCCCCGAAGGACCTCGAGAAGATCATTTACTTCGCCTCGTACGTCGTGACGAGCGTCGACGCCGAAGCGCGTCACCGCGACCTCTCGACCATCGAGAACGAGATCCTGGCCGAGAAGCGGCAGTCGGAGAACAGCCGCGACTCGGAGATCGAGAAGCGGGCCGCCAAGCTCGAGGCCGACCTGGCCGAGCTGGAGGCGGAGGGCGCGAAGGCGGACGTCCGGCGCAAGGTCAAGGAGGGCGGAGAGCGCGAGATGCGCCAGATCCGCGACCGGGCCCAGCGCGAGATCGACCGCCTGGACGAGGTGCTGGACACCTTCCGCAAGCTGGACTCGAAGCAGTTGGTCACCGACGAGTTGCTCTACCGTGAGCTGCGCGACCGGTTCGGCGAGTACTTCACCGGGGGCATGGGCGCCGAGGCGATCAAGGCCCTGGTGCAGAACATGGACCTTGAGGCCGAGGCGGAGAACCTGCGGGAGACCATCCGCACCGGTAAGGGTCAGCGGAAGATCCGGGCGCTCAAGCGGCTCAAGGTCGTCGCGGCGTTCCAGAACACCCGCAACTCGCCGCTCGGCATGGTGCTCGACTGCGTACCGGTCATCCCGCCGGACCTGCGCCCGATGGTGCAGCTCGACGGTGGCCGCTTCGCGACCAGCGACCTGAACGACCTGTACCGCCGCGTGATCAACCGGAACAACCGGCTCAAGCGGCTGATCGACCTCGGTGCGCCCGAGATCATCGTCAACAACGAGAAGCGGATGCTGCAGGAGGCCGTCGACGCGCTGTTCGACAACGGCCGCCGCGGCCGGCCGGTCACCGGCCCGGGTAACCGTCCGCTGAAGTCGCTGTCCGACATGCTCAAGGGCAAGCAGGGTCGGTTCCGTCAGAACCTGCTGGGCAAGCGCGTCGACTACTCCGGCCGTTCGGTCATCGTGGTCGGCCCGAAGCTCAAGCTGCACCAGTGTGGTCTGCCCAAGCAGATGGCGCTGGAGCTGTTCAAGCCGTTCGTGATGAAGCGGCTGGTCGACCTCAACCACGCGCAGAACATCAAATCCGCCAAGCGGATGGTCGAGCGGCAGCGCCCGGTCGTGTGGGACGTGCTGGAAGAGGTCATCGGCGAGCACCCGGTGCTGCTCAACCGGGCGCCCACCCTGCACCGACTCGGCATCCAGGCCTTCGAGCCGCAGTTGGTCGAGGGCAAGGCCATCCAGATCCACCCGCTGGTCTGCACCGCGTTCAACGCCGACTTCGACGGTGACCAGATGGCGGTGCACGTGCCGCTGTCCGCCGAGGCCCAGGCCGAGGCGCGGATCCTGATGCTGTCGTCGAACAACATCCTCAAGCCGGCCGACGGCAAGCCGGTCACCATGCCCACCCAGGACATGGTCATCGGGCTCTACCACCTGACCCACCTCACCACCGGTGAGCGCGGGGAGGGCCGGGCGTTCAGCTCGGACGCCGAGGCGCGGATGGCGTACGACAACGGCGAGCTGCACCTGCAGGCGCCGGTCAAGATCCGGCTGCGGGACGTGGTCGAGGTGGACAACGGCGCCGGTGGGCAGCCGTGGACCGCGCCCGAGGGCTGGGTTCCCGGTGAGCCGCTGAGCGTGGAGACCACGCTCGGCCGGGTGCTGTTCAACGAGACCCTGCCGCAGGGCTACCGGTTCGTGAACTACGAGATCCGCAAGGGTCAGCTCTCCGCGATCGTCAACGACCTCGCCGAGCGGTTCCCGAAGGTGGCCCTGGCGGCCACCCTGGACGGGCTCAAGGAGGCCGGTTTCCACTGGGCCACCTGGTCCGGCGTGACCATCGGCATGGAGGACGTCATCGCTCCGCCGCGCAAGCGGGAGATCCTGGAGCGGTACGAGAAGGAAGCCGACCGGATCGACAAGCAGTACCAGCGTGGTCTGATGACCGCCGAGGAGCGTCGCGGCGAGCTCATCGAGATCTGGACCAAGGCGACCAACGAGGTCGCCAAGGAGATGGACACCGCGCTGCCGCAGGAGAACCCGCTGTGGAAGATGATCAACTCGGGTGCTCGCGGTAACCTGCTCCAGCTCCGGCAGATCGCGGCGATCCGTGGTCTGGTGGCCAACCCCAAGGGCGAGATCATCCCGCGGCCGATCAAGGCCAGCTACCGGGAGGGTCTGTCCGTGCTGGAGTACTTCATCTCCACGCACGGTGCCCGTAAGGGTCTCGCGGACACCGCCCTGCGTACCGCCGACTCGGGTTACCTGACCCGGCGTCTGGTGGACGTCTCGCAGGACGTCATCATCCGCGAGGAGGACTGCGGCACCGACCGGGCCATCCCGATGCAGGTCGGTCAGCAGCTCGACGGCCGGCTGGTGGTGCACGAGCACGCCGAGACGAGCGTGCACGCCCGTACCCTCGCCGACGACATCAAGGGGCCGGACGGCACCGTCGTCGCCGAGCGTGGCGCGGACATCAACTCGATCCTGGTCGACAAGATCGTCGCCGCCGGGGTGGACGGTGTCCGGGTCCGCAGCGTGCTCACCTGCGAGTCGAAGCTGGGCGTCTGCGGTGCGTGCTACGGCCGCTCGCTGCCGACCGGCAAGATCGTGGACGTCGGTGAGGCGGTCGGCATCATCGCCGCCCAGTCCATCGGTGAGCCGGGTACCCAGCTGACGATGCGTACCTTCCACACTGGTGGTGTCGCGGGTGAGGACATCACTCAGGGTCTGCCGCGTGTGCAGGAGATCTTCGAGGCCCGGATTCCGAAGGGCAAGGCGCCGATCGCCGACACCCCCGGCCGGATCCGGATCGAGGACGGCGAGCGGTCGCGCAAGATCGTCGTGATCCCGGACGACGGCAGCGACGAGATCGTGTACGACAAGATCTCGAAGCGGGTCCGGCTGCGGGCGCACGACGGCGACCACGTCGAGGTCGGCGAGAAGCTCACCGAGGGCACCATCGACCCGCACGAGCTGCTGCGCATCCTCGGCCCGCGTGCGGTCCAGGTCCACCTGACCCAGGAGGTCCAGGAGGTCTACCGCTCGCAGGGTGTGCTCATCCACGACAAGCACATCGAGATCATCATCCGCCAGATGCTCAAGCGGGTGACGGTCATCGACTCCGGCTCGACCGAGTTCCTGCCGGGTGTGCTGGTCGACCGGGCGCTGTTCGAGTCGGAGAACCGCCGGCTCGTCGGCGAGGGCGGCGAGCCCGCAGCCGGACGTCCGGTGCTGATGGGTATCACCAAGGCCTCGCTGGCCACCGACTCCTGGCTCTCGGCGGCCTCCTTCCAGGAGACCACCCGGGTGCTGACCGACGCGGCGATCCACGCCCGCAGCGACTCGCTGATCGGTCTTAAGGAGAACGTGATCATCGGTAAGCTCATCCCGGCCGGTACCGGCATCAGCAAGTACCGCAACGTCCGGGTCGAGCCGACCGAGGAGGCGAAGGCCAAGGTCTACTCGATGACCGGCTACCCGGAGACCGACTACGGTTTCGGGCCGGCCAGTGGCCAGGCTGTTCCGCTGGACGACTTCGACTTCGGGTCGTACCGCTAGGACCGTGTGACGTGGGAGGCCCCCGGCATCCGCCGGGGGCCTCCTCGTGTCCGTACCCGCCGCTGTGGCGCGGGGTCCGGCGCGGACAGGCATCATGTGCTCATGACGATCGCACCCGGACCGGCGCCGACCGCGTCGGCGCCACGTCATCCGCTCGACCCCGATCCGGTCCGGGCGACCAAGGCCCGCGCCGTGTTCGCGCTCGGGCTGATGGGGGCGATGACCGGCCTGCTGCTGGGCGGGGTGGTCCCCGCGACGATTGCGCTGCATCTGGCGCGGCAGGCACGCCGGGAGGCGTACGCCTCGGGCGGCTTCCTGACCGGCGCGGCCTGGCTGCGTCGCGGCGAACGGCTGGCCTGGACGGGGTTGGTCCTGGTCGCGGCGAGCGTGGTGGCGCTGCTGGTGATCGGGGTGGTCCGGCTCGCCGAGGCGCCCTACGGGCAGGACTTCGCCCCCACCGTCGACTGACCCCGACCTGACGGGGCCTCGCGCCGGGCACGGAGGGCCGACCCACGGCGGTAGCCTGACGGTGTCCGTCCCGCACCGCGGTGGACGGCCGATGAGGAGGAGATCCCGTGACGGAACCGGCGCGCCCCGAGGGCGGCGAGTCCGCCCAGCCCACTTCCGGGCGCCCGGACGACGCGGCCGGGACGGAACCGGGGGAGCAGCCAGGGCCCGGGTACGCGCCGGAGTCCGCCACCCCGCCGCCCCCGTCCGGGTACGCGTCGGCCTACGCCCCGCCGCACAGTGCACCGCCCGGCTTCGGTCCACCCTCCGCGCCGCCCGGCTTCGGCCCACCCTCCGCGCCGCCTGGCTTCGGTCCGGCCTCTGCGCCGCCCGGCTTTGGCCCGCCGTCCGGGCCGCCCGGGTTCAGCCCGGCTTCTGGGCCGCCCGGCTTCGGTCCGCCTTCTGCGCCGCCCGGCTTCGGTCCGCCGTCCGGGCCGCCCGGGTTCAGCCCGGCTTCTGCGCCGCCGGGCTTCACCGCGCCTTCTGGGCCGCCCGGTGTCGGTCCGCCGCACAACTCGCCGCCGCCGGGACCGCCGCCCGGTGGCCCGGGATTCGGTGCGCCGCCGGTTCCAGGCGGGTCCGGATCGGGCTGGGGTGGCCCGGCGGCCGTGCCGCCACCACAGGACCGGCCCCGGCCGCCCAAGCGGGTGGAGCCGGTGCCCGGCACCCCGTTCGCGACCGTGCACCTGGACGTACCCCCGGTCACGTCGGGACTGGCGGTCGGATCGCTGGTGGCCGGCATCACCTCGATCCTGATCTCGTTCCTGACCATCTGCATCGGTGCGGTCGGCGGCGGCACGGGCGGGGGAGCCTGGGCCGCCGGTGCCTTCGCCGTGCTGGGCAGCCTGACCGGTGCCGGTGCCGTGGTGGCCGGCCTGCTCGGCGTACGACAGATCCGCCGCCCGGCCGCTCCGCCGGCGGTCCGGTTCACCGGCCGTGGCGTGGCGATCGCCGGGATCAGTTGTGGTGGCGCGGGTCTTCTCCTCTGTCTGTCGGGCCTGGGACTGGCGTTGCTGCTGACCCTCACCTGAGACGCGATCCACGTTCGTGGCGGGTGGGTGAACCGGCCGCCGGATACCGACCGGGCCCGCCCAGGGGCTATCGGTCCGGTTTCCGGCGGAGCCGGTACACTTGTTTCCGTAGGTGCCCATCACAACTGTCAGGCATGACGGATTCAGCCGGCGAGCAGTGAGAAGTCCGGCGGGTCTTCCGTTTTGACCTGCACGGCTGTGGTAGGTACTCTTTCCCCTTGTGCCCGGGCTTGCCCGGGCAACTCGTGCGTGCGCAGGATCCGGAATCCGGTATCCGAACAGCGGCACGACTGAGCCAGAAGACCCGGCGGGCGGTGACCCGCGTGCCGGTGACACAACCCGGAGCCTCCGCGCGAGCGTCGGAACCGGGGAACCGTGAGCGGGCGACACGCCCGACCGCGGGTGCCGGGACCACCGCGAGGTGGCCCTGGTCGGAATGTAGGAGAGCCGGTTCATCAGGCCGGTTAAGCGAAGCGCGGTCGCGTGAGCGGCCGAAGGGAGCGGAGAAACCCGGTGCCCACGATCCAGCAGCTGGTCCGCAAGGGCCGCCAGGCCAAGACGAGTAAGACCAAGACCCCGGCGCTGAAGGGATCCCCTCAGCGGCGCGGCGTGTGCACTCGCGTGTACACCACCACCCCGAAGAAGCCGAACTCGGCGCTGCGCAAGGTCGCTCGTGTCAAGCTCAGCAGCCAGATCGAGGTGACCGCCTACATCCCGGGCGTCGGCCACAACCTGCAGGAGCACTCGATCGTGCTCGTCCGCGGTGGTCGTGTGAAGGACCTCCCCGGCGTGCGTTACAAGATTGTCCGCGGCTCGCTGGACACCCAGGGTGTCCGCAACCGCAAGCAGGCGCGCAGCCGTTACGGCGCGAAGAAGGAGAAGAGCTGACATGCCGCGTAAGGGACCCGCTCCGCGGCGGCCGCTGGTCGCTGACCCGGTGTACAACTCGCCGCTGGTCACCCAGCTGGTGAACAAGATCCTGCTGCGGGGCAAGCGTCAGCTCGCCGAGCGCGTGGTGTACGCGGCACTGGAGGGCTGCCGGGAGAAGTCCGGCACCGACCCGGTCGTCACCCTCAAGCGGGCGATGGACAACGTCAAGCCGACCCTCGAGGTGCGCAGCCGCCGTGTCGGTGGCGCCACCTACCAGGTGCCGGTCGAGGTCCGTCCGGCCCGGGCGACCACGCTGGGCCTGCGCTGGCTGGTCACGTACTCCCGCGCCCGGCGCGAGAAGACCATGGTCGAGCGGCTGATGAACGAGCTGCTGGACGCGAGCAACGGCCTCGGTGCCGCCGTCAAGCGGCGCGAGGACACGCACAAGATGGCGGAGTCCAACAAGGCCTTCGCGCACTACCGCTGGTAACAGCCTGGTCCCGGCGCCCAACCGGTGCCGGGACCACCACCAGTTGTGTCGAGACGACGATAAGTAGGGATTGAAGTGGCCGCCGCAGACGCGCTCGCCAACGTACGCAATATCGGCATCATGGCGCACATCGATGCCGGTAAGACCACTACCACCGAGCGAATCCTGTTCTACACCGGTATCACGTACAAGATCGGTGAGGTCCACGAGGGCGCTGCCGTCATGGACTGGATGGAGCAGGAGCAGGAGCGCGGTATCACCATCACCTCCGCCGCCACGAAGTGCGAGTGGAAGGGCCACACGATCCAGATCATCGACACGCCCGGCCACGTCGACTTCACGGTCGAGGTGGAGCGGTCGCTGCGTGTCCTGGACGGTGCGGTCGCGGTCTACGACGGCGTGGCCGGCGTGGAGCCGCAGACGGAGAACGTCTGGCGTCAGGCGGACAAGTACAACGTCCCCCGGATGTGTTTCGTCAACAAGCTGGACCGGACCGGCGCGGACTTCTTCCGCTGCGTGCAGATGATGATCGACCGGCTGAACGCCACCCCGCTGGTGCTTCAGATCCCGATCGGCGCCGAGAGCGACTTCATCGGCGTGGTCGACCTGGTCGAGATGCGCGCCCTCACCTGGCGTGGCGAGACCCAGAAGGGTGAGGACTACGCGGTCGAGGAGATCCCGGCCGAGCTGGCCGACTCCGCCGCCGAGTGGCGCGAGAAGCTGATGGAGACCCTGGCCGACGTCGACGACTCGGTGATGGAGAAGTACCTGGAGGGCGAGGAGATCTCCGTCGAGGAGATCAAGGCCGCCATCCGTCGGGCCACCATCGGCGGCAAGGCCAACCCGGTCCTCACCGGCACCGCCTTCAAGAACAAGGGCATCCAGCCGATGCTGGACGCGGTCGTCGCGTACCTGCCGTCGCCGCTGGACATCCCGGCGATCGAGGGCACCGCGACCGACGGTGAGACCCCGATGCAGCGCAAGCCGTCTGTGTCCGAGCCGTTCTCCGGTCTGGCCTTCAAGATCCAGACGGACAAGCACCTCGGCAAGCTCACCTACGTGCGGATCTACTCCGGCACGCTCGAGTCCGGCTCCCAGGTGGTCAACTCCACCAAGGACCGCAAGGAGCGGATCGGCAAGATCTACCAGATGCACGCCAACAAGCGGGAAGAGCGCAGCTCGGCCCAGGCCGGCGACATCATCGCGGTGCAGGGTCTGAAGCAGACCACCACCGGTGACACGCTGTGCGACCCGGCGAACCCGGTCATCCTGGAGTCGATGACCTTCCCGGAGCCGGTCATCGAGGTCGCCATCGAGCCGAAGACCAAGGCCGACCAGGAGAAGCTCAGCACCGCGATCCAGCGGCTGGCCGAGGAGGACCCGACCTTCCGCGTCAAGCTGGACGACCAGACCGGTCAGACGGTCATCTCCGGCATGGGTGAGCTGCACCTGGACATCCTGGTCGACCGGATGCGCCGCGAGTTCAACGTCGAGGCGAACATCGGTAAGCCGCAGGTGGCGTACCGCGAGACCATCCGCCGCAAGGTGGACAAGGTCGAGTACACCCACAAGAAGCAGACCGGTGGTTCCGGCCAGTACGCCCGGGTGATCATCAGCCTGGAGCCGCTGCCGCTGGGCAACGACGCCCCGACCTACGAGTTCGCCAACGGCGTCACCGGTGGCCGCATCCCCCGGGAGTTCATCCCGTCGGTGGACGCGGGTGCGCAGGACGCCATGCAGTACGGCATCCTCGCCGGCTTCCCGCTGGTGGGCATCAAGCTCACGCTGCTGGACGGCCAGTACCACGAGGTCGACTCGTCGGAAATGGCGTTCAAGATCGCCGGCTCGATGGTGATGAAGGAGGCGGCCCGCAAGGCCGACCCCGCACTGCTCGAGCCGATGATGGCTGTTGAGGTCACCACTCCCGAGGAGAACATGGGTGACGTCATCGGCGACCTCAACTCCCGCCGCGGCATCATTCAGGCGATGGAGGAGCGCAGCGGCGCCCGCGTCGTCCGTGCTCTGGTGCCGTTGTCGGAGATGTTCGGCTACGTCGGCGACCTGCGGTCGAAGACCCAGGGCCGGGCTAGCTACAGCATGCAGTTCGACTCCTACGCCGAGGTTCCGGCCTCGGTCGCCAAGGAGATCATCGCCAAGGCGACGGGTGAGTGACGCTCACCTGAGCTGATCCGGGGTGGTCGCGGGAGGATTCCCCGACTGCGACCACCTCGGTCGGATTGTGTGAATTCCGGGCCTGTAGGCTTCATCGCCGCAGAACCCACAAAGCTCTCCGGCCGTCAGGTCGGAAAGGCTGTCGACAGAGTCCTAAGCGCCGACCTGGCGCACCGGGGCGAACGAACCAAGAAGTCCACAGGAGGACACCAGTGGCGAAGGCGAAGTTCGAGCGGACTAAGCCGCACGTCAACATCGGCACCATTGGTCACATCGACCACGGTAAGACGACGCTGACGGCGGCCATCACCAAGGTCCTGCACGACCAGTACCCGGACCTGAACCCGTACACGCCGTTCGACGAGATCGACAAGGCGCCGGAGGAGAAGGCCCGCGGCATCACGATCTCGATCGCGCACGTCGAGTACCAGACCGAGGCGCGGCACTACGCGCACGTCGACTGCCCCGGTCACGCCGACTACATCAAGAACATGATCACCGGTGCCGCCCAGATGGACGGCGCGATCCTGGTGGTCGCGGCGACCGACGGCCCGATGCCGCAGACCCGCGAGCACGTGCTGCTGGCCCGCCAGGTCGGCGTGCCGTACATCGTCGTGGCGCTCAACAAGAGCGACATGGTCGACGACGAGGAGCTGCTGGAGCTCGTCGAGCTCGAGGTCCGTGAGCTGCTCTCGGCGCAGGAGTACCCGGGTGACGACCTGCCGGTCGTGCGGGTCTCGGCGCTCAAGGCGCTTGAGGGCGACCCGGAGTGGACCGGCCGGCTCCTGGAGCTGATGAACGCCGTCGACACCGCGATCCCGCAGCCGGAGCGCGAGACCGAGAAGCCGTTCCTGATGCCGATCGAGGACGTCTTCACGATCACCGGTCGTGGCACCGTCGTCACCGGTCGCGCGGAGCGCGGCATCCTCAAGCCGAACGAGGAGGTGGAGATCGTCGGCATCCGTGAGAAGTCGATGAAGACCACCTGCACCGGCATCGAGATGTTCCGCAAGCTGCTCGACGAGGCTCGCGCGGGCGAGAACGTCGGTCTGCTGCTGCGCGGCATCAAGCGCGAGGACGTCGAGCGCGGCATGGTGGTCGTCAAGCCGGGCACCAGCACCCCGCACACGGAGTTCGAGGCGACCGTCTACATCCTCTCCAAGGAGGAGGGTGGCCGGCACACCCCGTTCTTCCAGAACTACCGTCCGCAGTTCTACTTCCGGACCACGGACGTCACCGGTGTCGTCACCCTCCCCGAGGGCACCGAGATGGTCATGCCTGGCGACAACACCACGATGACCGTGAAGCTGATCCAGCCCATCGCGATGGAGGACAACCTCAAGTTCGCGATCCGGGAGGGTGGCCGTACGGTCGGCGCGGGTCGCGTCACCAAGATCATCAAGTGAGCTGGGTAACCCCGATTAGACCCGCCGCCGGTCGTGCGGCATACTAGTCAGGTTGCGTAACGACAGTTCGCTGCCTGTGTTCGGCTCACGCCGAACCTCCGGGTAGGCAGAACAGTCGGGCGTGGGGTGGTTGGCGGCCCGGCCGCCAACCACCCTCGCGCGGCGTTCAGGTCGCGGGTAGCGCGATCGGCGCCTGGACCCACCGCGGTCAGGATCGCTCCGGAATCTCGGGGCGGAGCCTGGCCACAGGGCGCGACACGCCCGACCGCGGGGGTGGGCGAAGAGGGCCTGTACCAGCCGGTACAGGCACCCGCAACACAGCGGCATCGAGAGAAGGAACAGAAGCCACCATGGCGGGACAGAAGATCCGCATCCGGCTCAAGGCCTATGACCACGAGGTCGTCGACTCCTCGGCGCGGAAGATCGTCGAGACGGTGACGCGTACCGGGGCGCAGGTCGCTGGCCCGGTGCCGCTGCCCACGGAGATCAACCGTTTCTGCGTCATCCGCTCGCCGCACAAGTACAAGGACTCGCGCGAGCACTTCGAGATGCGTACGCACAAGCGGCTGATCGACATCATCGACCCGACCCCGAAGACGGTCGACTCGCTCATGCGCCTCGACCTGCCGGCTGGCGTCGACATCGAGATCAAGCTGTAGGGACCGGACACATGGACAGGCAAGTTAAGGGGATCCTGGGCGCGAAGCTCGGCATGACCCAGGTCTGGGACAACAACAAGGTTGTCCCGGTGACCGTGGTTCAGGCCGGCCCCTGCGTCATCACCCAGGTTCGTGACGCCGACAAGGACGGTTACTCCGCGGTCCAGCTGGCGTACGGGACGATCGACCCGCGCAAGGCCAAGAAGCCGCTCCGCGGGCACTACGCCAAGGCCGACGTGGCGCCGCGCCGGCACATCGTCGAGCTGCGCACCGCCGACGCCGGCGACTACTCGCTCGGCCAGGAGATCACGGTCGAGGAGTTCCCGGTCGGCGTCTCCATCGACGTCACCGGCAAGACCAAGGGCAAGGGCTACGCCGGCCCGATGAAGCGGCACGGCTTCCACGGTCTGCGCGCCAGCCACGGTGTCGAGCGCAAGCACCGCTCCCCGGGCTCCATCGGCGCCTGCGCCACCCCGGGTCGCGTCTTCAAGGGCACCCGGATGGCGGGCCGCATGGGTGGCGTGCGCTACACCGTGCAGAACCTGACCGTCCAGGCGGTCGACACCGAGAACAACCTCCTGCTCGTCCGCGGCGCCATCCCCGGCCCGAAGGGCGCGCTGGTCCTGGTTCGCACCGCGGCCAAGACCAAGGCGAAGAAGGGCGGTGTGGCCAAGTGACCACCGTTGACGTCCTGAACACCGAAGGCGCCAAGAGCGGCTCGGTCGAGCTGCCCGCCGACATCTTCGACGTGCAGGCCAACGTCCCGCTGATGCACCAGGTCGTGGTGGCGCAGCTGGCGGCGGCCCGGCAGGGCACCCACAAGACCAAGACCCGCGGTGAGGTCGCCGGCGGCGGCAAGAAGCCGTACAAGCAGAAGGGCACCGGTCGGGCCCGTCAGGGCTCGATCCGGGCGCCGCAGTTCGCCGGCGGTGGCGTGGTGCACGGCCCGGTGCCGCGCGACTACAGCCAGCGCACCCCGAAGAAGATGAAGGCCGCCGCGCTGCGTGGCGCCCTCTCCGACCGGGCGCGCGCCGGACAGGTGCACGTCGTCGAGGCGTTCGTCTCGGGCGAGAAGCCGTCGACCAAGGCCGCGCTGGCCACGCTCGCCAAGCTGACCGAGGCCCGTCGGGTGCTGGTCGTGCTGAGCAGCACCGACGAGCTGAACTGGGTGTCGCTGCGCAACGAGTCGCGGGTGCACCTGATCGAGGCCGGCCAGCTCAACACGTACGACGTGTTGGTGGCCGACGACGTGGTCTTCACCAAGGAGGCCCTGGACGAGTTCCTGGGCGTTCCCGCCGAGACCACCGAGGAGGGTGGCAAGTGAGCACGATCGCCGACCCGCGCGACATCATCGTGGCGCCGGTCGTCTCGGAGAAGAGCTACAGCGAGCTGAACCGGAACTGGTACACCTTCCTGGTGCACCCGGACGCGAACAAGACCGCGATCAAGATCGCCATCGAGCAGATCTTCAACGTCCGCGTCCTGACGGTCAACACGCTCAATCGCGAGGGCAAGCGCAAGCGGACCCGTACCGGGTTCGGCAAGCGCAAGGACACCAAGCGGGCGATGGTGAAGCTGGCTGAGGGAGACCGCATCGAGGCCTTCGGCGGCCCGGTCAGCTGAGGGGTGTAGACAATGGCTATCCGTAAGTACAAGCCGACGACGCCGGGCCGGCGTGGCTCGAGCGTCGCCGACTTCGCCGAGATCACCCGGTCGACGCCCGAGAAGTCGCTGTTGGCCCCGCTGCCGAAGAAGGGTGGCCGGAACGCCCACGGGCGGATCACCGCCCGGCACCAGGGCGGCGGCCACAAGCGCCAGTACCGGCTGATCGACTTCAAGCGGGTCGACAAGGACGGCGTGCCGGCCAAGGTCGCGCACATCGAGTACGACCCCAACCGCACGGCGCGGATCGCGCTGCTGCACTACGCCGACGGCGAGAAGCGGTACATCCTCGCGCCGAAGGACCTGAAGCAGGGCGACGCGGTGGAGTCGGGCCCGGGCGCGGACATCAAGCCCGGCAACAACCTCCCGCTGCGCAACATCCCGGTCGGTACCACGATCCACAACGTGGAGCTGCGTCCGGGTGGCGGTGCCAAGCTGGCCCGCTCGGCCGGCGTCGGCATCCAGCTCCTCGGCCGTGAGGGCGCGTACGCGACCCTGCGTATGCCGTCGGGTGAGATCCGCCGCGTCGACGTGCGCTGCCGCGCCAGCGTCGGCGAGATCGGCAACGCCGACCAGTCAAACATCAACTGGGGCAAGGCCGGCCGGATGCGCTGGAAGGGCAAGCGCCCGACCGTCCGTGGTGTGGCCATGAACCCGGTCGACCACCCGCACGGTGGTGGCGAGGGCAAGACCTCCGGTGGTCGCCACCCGGTCAACCCGCAGGGTAAGCCCGAGGGCCGCACCCGTCGTAAGGGCCAGCCGAGTGACCGGCTGATCGTCCGCCGCCGCTACGCCACGCGTAAGCGCGGCTGAGGGAGATAAGACATGCCTCGCAGCCTGAAGAAGGGCCCGTTCATCGACGACCACCTGCTCAAGAAGGTGGAGACGCAGAACGAGAAGGGCTCGAAGAACGTCATCAAGACCTGGTCGCGCCGCTCCACGATCATCCCGGACATGCTCGGGCACACGATCGCGGTGCACGACGGACGTAAGCACGTCCCCGTGTTCGTGACCGAGGCCATGGTCGGGCACAAGCTCGGCGAGTTCGCGTTGACCCGCACGTTCAAGGGTCACGAGAAGGACGACCGGAAGAGCCGCCGGCGCTGACGCCGCGGGCATACGGATAGAGGATCAAGGGGTTACAGCGATGCCAGGAAAGGGCGACGCTCCGGTGCTTCCGGGCGCGCGGGCGATTGCGCGACACGTGCGCATCTCGCCGATGAAGGCGCGCCGGGTGGTCAACCTCGTCCGCGGCCTGCCCGCGAAGGAGGCGCTCACGGTGCTGCAGTTCGCGCCGCAGGCGGCGAGCGAGCAGGTGTACAAGGTGCTCGCGAGCGCGATCGCCAACGCGGAGAACAACGAGCGGCTGGACCCCGACGCGTTGCTCGTCAGCGAGGCGTTCGTGGACGAGGGCCCGACCATGAAGCGGTTCCAGCCGCGGGCCCAGGGCCGGGCGTACCGGATCCGCAAGCGCACCTGCCACATCACGGTGGCGGTCGAGGCGGTCGCGCCGGCCGCGCCGAAGAAGTCGGCGAAGAAGTCGGCCCCGGCCAAGCAGACCGAGCCGGCCGAGACGCAGAGCAACACGGAGGGCGCCGAGTAATGGGTCAGAAGGTTCACCCGCACGGGTTCCGGCTCGGCATCTCGACCGACTGGAAGTCCCGCTGGTTCGCGGACAAGCTCTACAAGGACTACATCGGCGAGGACGTCAAGATCCGCCGGATGATGTCCAAGGGCCTGGAGCGCGCCGGCATTTCCAAGGTCGACATCGAGCGCACCCGCGACCGGGTCCGCGTCGACATCCACACCGCCCGGCCGGGCATCGTCATCGGCCGTAAGGGTGCGGAGGCCGACCGGATCCGCGGCGAGCTCGAGAAGCTCACCGGCAAGCAGGTGCAGCTCAACATCATCGAGGTGAAGAACCCCGAGTCGGACGCGCAGCTGGTCGCCCAGGGCGTCGCCGAGCAGCTCTCCAGCCGGGTCAGCTTCCGCCGGGCGATGCGCAAGGCGATGCAGTCGGCGATGAAGAACCCGATGTGCAAGGGCATCCGGGTGCAGGTCTCGGGCCGCCTCGGTGGCGCCGAGATGAGCCGCACGGAGTTCTACCGCGAGGGTCGGGTTCCGCTGCACACGCTGCGGGCCAACATCGAGTACGGCTTCTTCGAGGCCCGTACCACCTTCGGCCGCATCGGCGTGAAGGTCTGGATCTACAAGGGTGACGCGGTGCCGGGTCGGGAGACCCCGACCGAGGCTCCGTCGCGCCCGCGCCGGGAGCGCGGTGACCGCCCCGAGCGGCCGCGTCGTGGTCGGTCCGGTTCGTCCGGCACGACCTCCGGTGGCACCGAGGCCGGCCGCGCTGCCGCGACGACCGTCGCGCAGCAGGCCGAGACGCCGAGTGGCGAGCCGGTGGACGCGTCCGCCGTCGCCGCCGCGGCAGAAACGCAGCAGGAGGGCTGACAGATGCTGATGCCGCGCAAGCCCCCGAAGGGCTTCCGCAAGCCGCACCACCCGGACCGCAGTGGCGCGTCCAAGGGCGGCAACCGGGTGGTGTTCGGCGAGTTCGGGATCCAGGCTCTCGAGCCGGCGTACGTGACCAACCGGCAGATCGAGTCGGCGCGTATCGCGATGACCCGCCACATCAAGCGTGGCGGCAAGGTCTGGATCACCATCTTCCCGGACCAGGCCCTCACCAAGAAGCCGGCCGAAACCCGGATGGGTTCCGGTAAGGGTTCGCCGGAGTGGTGGGTCGCCAACGTCAAGCCGGGGCGGGTCCTCTTCGAGATGTCCTTCCCCAACGAGCAGATCGCGCGAGAGGCGATGCGCCGCGCGATCCACAAGCTCCCGATGAAGTGCCGAATTGTGACGCGCGAAGTGGGTGAATCCTGATGGCAGCGGGCGTTAAGGCCTCCGAGCTGCGTGAGCTCTCCGAGGAGGAGCTGGTCACGAAGCTGCGTGAGGCCAAGGCGGAGCTGTTCAACCTCCGCGTGCAGGCCGCGACCGGTCAGCTGGACAACAACCGGCGGTTGCAGGTCATCCGTCGGGAGATCGCCCGGATCTACACGATCATGCGTGAGCGCGAGCTGGGGCTCTCGGCCGCGCCGACTGAGGTGACTGCTTCATGAGCGAGAACACGACCGCCACCCAGCAGCGTGGCCGCCGGAAGGTCCGCGAGGGCCTCGTGGTCAGCGACAAGATGGACAAGACCGTCGTGGTCGAGGTCGAGGACCGGGTCAAGCACGCGCTGTACGGCAAGATCATGCGCCGTACCAGCAAGCTGAAGGTCCACGACGAGCAGAACTCCGCCGGTATCGGCGACCGCGTCCTGATCATGGAGACCCGGCCGCTGTCCGCCACCAAGCGGTGGCGAATCGTGGAGATCCTCGAGAAGGCCAAGTAGCGAAGGCTCGAGCTCGGCCGAGATCGGTCGGGCGCAGGTTCCGCCAGGCTCCGGCCGCCCCGGCGGCCGGAGAACCGGCAGACATAGGAGATAGACGTGATTCAGCAGGAGTCGCGACTGCGCGTCGCCGACAACACGGGTGCCCGGGAGATCCTGTGCATCCGGGTTCTCGGTGGCTCCGGTCGGCGCTACGCGAGCATCGGCGACGTCATCGTGGCGACCGTCAAGGACGCGATCCCGGGTGCCGGTGTCAAGAAGGGCGACGTGGTCAAGGCCGTCATCGTCCGTACCGCCAAGGAGCGGCGGCGGCCGGACGGGTCGTACATCCGCTTCGACGAGAACGCCGCCGTCATCATCAAGGACGGTGGGGACCCGCGCGGTACCCGTATTTTCGGCCCGGTCGGTCGTGAGCTGCGGGACAAGCGGTTCATGAAGATCATTTCTCTCGCGCCGGAGGTGTTGTGACCGTGAAGGTCAAGAAGGGCGACACGGTCGTCGTCATCGCCGGCAAGGACAAGGGTGCCAAGGGCAAGGTCATCGCGGCCTACCCGCGGCAGGACAAGGTCCTGGTCGAGGGCGTGAACCGGGTCAAGAAGCACACCCGCATCAGCACCACTCAGCGTGGCGCCAAGACCGGTGGCATCGTCACTCAGGAGGCCCCGATCCACGTCTCGAACGTGATGGTCGTGGACTCCGACGGCAAGCCGACCCGCGTCGGTTACCGGATCGACGACAACGGCCAGAAGGTCCGCGTCGCGCGTAGCACTGGTAAGGACCTGTGATGACCACGGCTACCGAAACCAAGACCATGCCGCGCCTCAAGGAGCGGTACCGCAACGAGATCGTGGCCCAACTGCGCGAGCAGCACGAGTACGGCAACCCGATGCAGGTGCCGCGACTGGTCAAGATCGTCGTGAACATGGGTGTCGGCGAGGCCGCTCGGGACGCCAAGCTCATCGACGGCGCGGTCCGCGACCTGGCCACCATCACCGGCCAGAAGCCGCAGGTCCGGCGGGCGACGAAGTCCATCGCGCAGTTCAAGCTCCGCGAGGGCATGCCGATCGGCGCGAAGGTGACCCTGCGCGGCGACCGGATGTGGGAGTTCCTGGACCGGCTGCTCTCCATCGCGCTGCCGCGTATCCGTGACTTCCGCGGCCTGGACGGGCGCAAGCTCGACGGGCACGGCAACTACACGTTCGGTCTGACCGAGCAGTCGGTGTTCCACGAGATCGACCAGGACAAGATCGATCGCCAGCGGGGCATGGACATCACGGTGGTGACCACCGCCACGACCGACGACGAGGGCCGGGCGCTGCTGAAGCTCCTGGGCTTCCCGTTCAAGGAGAACTGAGATGGCCAAGAAGGCGCTGATCCTCAAGGCGGCCGCGAAGCCGAAGTTCTCGGTTCGCGCGTACACCCGCTGCCAGCGGTGCGGGCGTCCCAAGGCGGTCTACCGCAAGTTCGGTCTCTGCCGGGTGTGCATCCGGGAGATGGCCCACCGCGGTGAGCTGCCCGGCGTGTCCAAGGCTTCCTGGTAATAGCCCGGCGCGCTTCGGCGCATCTGCTGGACTGTCTCTTCGCCGTAGGCCTGCGCGAGTCGCGGGAACCCCGGCGAGAAAGGTTGACGAGTTTTCATGACGATGACCGACCCGATCGCAGACATGCTCACGCGTCTGCGTAACGCCAACCAGGCGTACCACGACCGGGTGACGATGCCCTACTCGAAGATCAAGGCCAACATCGCCGAGGTCCTCAAGTCCGAGGGTTACATCGCCACCTGGGCGGTCGAGGAGCCCGAAGAGGGCGCCGTCGGCAAGCGACTGGTCGTCGAGCTGAAGTACGGCCAGAACCGGGAGCGGAGCCTGGCCGGTATCAAGCGCGTCTCCAAGCCCGGTCTGCGGGTGTACGCCAAGTCGGACGGGCTCCCGCGGGTGCTCGGTGGGCTGGGCGTGGCGATCATTTCGACGTCCCAGGGGCTGCTCACCGACCGGCAGGCCCGCAAGCGGAGCGTTGGCGGGGAAGTCCTCGCCTTCGTCTGGTAACGGGAGACAGGTAGAAATGTCGCGAATTGGACGTAAGTCGATCCCGGTGCCCTCCGGCGTCGACGTGACGATCGACGGCCAGACCGTCAAGGTCAAGGGCCCCAAGGGCGAGCTGTCGCACACCCTGGCCGCGCCGATCACGATCGAGCGGGCCGAGGACGGGCAACTGAGCGTCAACCGCCCGAACGACGAGCGCAAGGCCAAGGAACTGCACGGCCTGAGCCGTACCCTGGTCGCCAACATGATCGTCGGGGTCACCGAGGGCTACCGCAAGAGCCTGGAGATCGCCGGCACCGGTTACCGGGTCACCGCCAAGGGCAAGGACCTGGAGTTCGCACTCGGGTTCTCGCACCCGGTGCAGGTGCAGGCGCCCGAGGGCATCACCTTCACGGTGGAGCGGCCGACGCTGTTCCACGTGGCCGGTATCGACAAGCAGCTCGTCGGTGAGGTCGCCGCCAACATCCGGAAGATCCGCCCGCCGGAGCCCTACAAGGGCAAGGGCGTGAAGTACCAGGGCGAGGTCATCCGTCGCAAGGCTGGTAAGGCGGGCAAGAAGTGACCGCGTTCGCTGACACCAGGGCGAGGTCATCCGCCGGCCGCGAGGCCGTGAGAAAGGCAGGTAAGAAGTGAGCGCCACGCTGCTCAAGCGCCGCCGCGGCGTCGCCGCCAAGCGTGCCGTCGGGCGTGCGCGTCGGCACTTCCGGGTCCGCAAGCACGTCAGTGGCACCGCCGAGCGTCCGCGCCTGGTGGTCACCCGTTCGCTGCGGCACATCGTGGCCCAGATCGTGGACGACACCAAGGGGCACACCCTGGCGTCGGCCTCGACGCTGGACGCCTCGGTGCGCGGTACCGAGGGCGACAAGAGCGCCCTGGCCGGCAAGGTCGGCTCCCTGCTCGCCGAGCGGGCCAAGGCCGCCGGCGTCTCCAAGGTCGTCTTCGACCGCGGTGGCAACCGGTACGCGGGGCGGGTCGCCGCGCTTGCCGACGCCGCCCGCGAAGCCGGGCTCGAGTTCTGACAATCCCCGTCACGAGAGAGAAGGAAGGCTGCTGATGCCAGGTCAACAGCGCCGTGGCGGCGGGTCCGGTGGCAACGAGGGTGGTCGCCGCGACAACCGCCGTGAGGGCGGCCGCGGAAACGCGCCCGCCGAGAAGACCCCGCACCTCGAGCGGGTCGTCGCGATCAACCGCGTCGCCAAGGTCGTGAAGGGTGGTCGTCGCTTCAGCTTCACCGCCCTCGTGATCGTCGGCGACGGCGACGGCACCGTGGGCGTGGGCTACGGAAAGGCCAAGGAGGTGCCCGCGGCGATCGCCAAGGGTGTCGAGGAGGCCAAGAAGCACTTCTTCAAGGTGCCGCGGATCGGTTCCTCGATCCCGCACCCGGTCACGGGCGAGGACGCCGCCGGTGTGGTGCTGCTCAAGCCGGCCTCGGCCGGTACGGGTGTCATCGCCGGTGGTCCGGTCCGTGCCGTGCTGGAGTGCGCGGGCATCCACGACGTGCTCTCCAAGAGCCTCGGCTCGTCGAACCCGATCAACATCGTGCACGCCACCGTGGCGGCCCTGAAGGGGCTGGAGTCCCCGGAGGCTGTCGCGGCGCGTCGGGGCCTGCCGGTGGAGGACGTCGCTCCGGCCGCCATGCTCGCCTCGCGGGCGGAGGTGGCCTCCTGATGGCACGTCTGAAGGTCACCCAGCTCCGGTCCGACATCGGGACCAAGCACAACCAGCGTGAGTCGCTGCGGTCGCTCGGTCTCAAGCGGATCAACGACGTGGTGGTCAAGGAGGACCGGCCCGAGATTCGCGGCATGATCTTCAAGGTGAGCCACCTCGTGAAGGTCGAGGAGGTCGAGTAATGACGATCAAGGTCCATCACCTGCGCCCGGCGCCGGGGGCCAAGACCGCGAAGACCCGGGTGGGTCGCGGTGAGGGCTCCAAGGGCAAGACCGCCGGTCGCGGTACCAAGGGTTCGAAGGCCCGGAAGAACATCCCGGCGGCGTTCGAGGGTGGGCAGATGCCCATCCACATGCGCCTGCCGAAGCTGAAGGGCTTCAAGAACAAGTTCAAGGTGGTCTTCCAGGTGGTCAACCTGGACCGCCTGGCCGAACTGTTCCCCAACGGTGGTCAGGTCGGCCCGGCCGAGCTGGTCGAGGCCGGTGCGGTCCGCAAGGGTCACCCGGTCAAGGTCCTCGGCACCGGGGACCTCGGCAACGTGTCGCTCCAGGTCTCGGCGCACGCGTTCAGCGCGTCGGCCAAGGAGAAGATCGCTGCCGCCGGTGGTTCGGCCACCGAGCTGTAAGCAGGTACGAGCGATGGCGCCCGCCAGTTGATCGAAGCTGGCGGGCGCCATGGTCTCCACAGGGCCTGTGCGCCCGGTAACATCGGATTCGGTTTATGTAGCCGGGCACATCTGCCCGGACGGGGATCGGGCTGTTAGAGTCCCTTCCCAGCCATGGATATCGGGCACCTGCCCGGCACCCACCCCAAACCGCCAGGGACGACCGGCGGCCCGCCTCGCGCAGGAGGAAGAAGTTGCTGTCCGCCTTTCTCAGTGCGTTCCGTACGCCTGACCTGCGCAAGAAGCTGCTGTTCACAGTAGGCATCATCGCGATCTACCGGCTCGGCGCGACGCTGCCCAGCCCAGGCGTGTCGTACGGCAACGTCCAGCAGTGCCTCGACACCATCGACGGCTCGACCGGGGTCCTGAACCTGCTCGACCTCTTCTCCGGTGGTGCGCTGCTCCAGCTCTCGGTCTTCGCGTTGGGCATCATGCCCTACATCACCGCGTCGATCATCTTGCAGCTTCTGACAGTGGTGATCCCGCGGCTCGAGCAGCTCCGCAAGGAGGGCCAGGCCGGCCAGGCGAAGATCACCCAGTACACCCGCTACCTGACCCTGGGGCTGGGTGTCCTGCAGGCGTCCGCGTTCGTGGCACTGGCCCGCTCCGGACAGCTCTTCAACAACCAGTGCGACCAGTTCCCGATCATCCCCGAGGGCACCGGCATCCCGGACTGGCTGACCCTGTCCATCCTGGTGATGACGATGACCGCCGGTACCGGTGTGGTCATGTGGCTGGGCGAGCTGATCACCGACCGTGGCGTCGGCAACGGCATGTCGGTGCTGATCTTCACCTCGATCGCCGCCCGCCTCCCCAGCGAGGGCTGGCGGATCAAGGAGAGCCAGGGCTGGGCCAAGTTCTTCCTCGTCATCGCCCTGGTCCTGGTGGTCATCACCGCGGTCACCTTCATCGAGCAGGCGCAGCGCCGGATCCCGGTGCAGTACGCCAAGCGCATGATCGGCCGGCGGATGTACGGCGGCACGTCGACCTACATCCCGTTGAAGGTCAACCAGGCGGGTGTCATCCCGGTCATCTTCGGCTCGTCGCTGCTCTACCTGCCGCAGTTGGCGCTGCAGTTCTTCGACCAGAACGACCCGGGTCAGACGCAGGCGTGGATCCAGAACAACCTGGTCGACCCGACCAGCCCGATCTACATCTCGGTCTACTTCCTGCTGATCATCTTCTTCACGTACTTCTACGTGTCGATCACGTTCAACCCGACCGAGGTCGCGGACAACATGAAGAAGTACGGCGGCTTCGTGCCGGGCATCCGCCCCGGCAAGCCGACCGCCGACTACCTGGACTTCATCCTGAGCCGGATCACGCTGCCGGGGGCGCTGTACCTCGCGATCATCTCGATCCTGCCGAACTTCTTCTTCATCTGGCTGGACCGGCAGCAGTACCTCAACTTCCCGTTCGGCGGTACCGCTGTACTGATCATGGTCGGTGTGGCTCTGGAGACCAGCAAGCAGATCGAGAGCCAACTGATGCAGCGGAACTACGAAGGGTTCCTGCGGTAGATGAGACTGGTTCTGGTTGGCCCACCCGGGGCGGGCAAGGGAACGCAGGCGGAGTTCATCGCCGCGCACGTCTCCGTGCCGAAGATCTCGACCGGTGACATCTTCCGCGCCAACGTGTCGCAGGGCACCCCGCTCGGGGTCGAGGCCAAGCGCTACATGGACGCCGGCAAGTTGGTGCCGGACGAGGTCACCATCAACATGGTGCGGGATCGTCTCGCCGAGCCGGACGCGTCCGAGGGCTTCCTGCTCGACGGCTTCCCGCGGACCACTCCGCAGGCCGCCGCGCTGGACAAGCTCCTGGCCGACCTCGGCACCGCGCTGGACGTCGTCCTGGAGCTGGTGGTCGACGACGACGAGGTGATCCGCCGGCTCTCCGGCCGGCGTACCTGCCGGGGCTGCGGCAAGATCTGGCACGTCGAGTTCGACCCGACCAGTCGGGACGGCATCTGCGACCGGTGCGGTGCCGAGCTGTTCCAGCGCGACGACGACAAGCCGGAGACGATCGCCGCTCGCCTGCGCGAGTACGCGGAGAAGACCGCGCCGCTGGTGGACTACTACGGTGCCCAGGGCAAGCTGGTCGGGATCGACGCCACCGGTCCGGTGGAGGACGTCACGGTCCGCGCGATCGACGCCCTGCGGTCCTACGGCGGCTGAGATCGGCGTAGTCGCCGGCCGGATAGAGTGCGAACAGCGGGGTACGTCCGGCGTGCCCCGCTGGTTCGGCAACGAAAGGTAGCGCCCCGATGCGTCGTCCCCAGCTGGACATCCAGCTGAAGACCCCCGAGCAGATCGAGAAGATGCGTGCCGCCGGGCTGGTGGTCGCCGAGGCGTTACACCGGATGCGCGAGGCGGTGGCGCCTGGGGTGAGCACCGCCGACCTGGACGCGATCGCCGAGTCGACCATCCGCGAGGCCGGTGGCGTCCCCTCGTTCAAGGGCTACCACGGCTTCCCGGCGTCGATCTGCTCGTCGGTGAACGAGCAGATCGTGCACGCGATCCCGTCGCCGGACCAGGTGCTCGCCGAGGGCGACCTGATCTCGATCGACTGCGGTGCGGTGCTCGACGGTTGGCACGGCGACGCCGCCATCACCGTCGGGGTGGGGGAGGTCGACCCCGCGCTGCTGCGGATGGCGACGGTCGCCGAGGACGCGATGTGGGCCGGTATCGCCGCCGCCGCCCGGGGCGCGGCCAGCGGCAAGGGCCGACTGACCGACATCTCCCACGCGGTGGAGAACGCGGTCCGCAAGGGCGGCCGGTACGGCATCGTCGACGGCTACGGCGGCCACGGCATCGGCACCGAGATGCATCAGGACCCGCACGTACTCAACCACGGGCGTCCGGGCAAGGGGCCGCGTCTGGTGCAGGGCATGGCGCTGGCCATCGAGCCCATGATCACCATGGGTTCGCCGCGTACCGCCGAACTGGCCGACGGTTGGACCGTGGTGACCCGGGACGGGTCCCGCGCGGCGCACGTCGAGCACACCATGGCGCTGCTCCCGGACGGGGTCTGGGTGCTGACCGCCCGGGACGGCGGCCGGGCCCGCCTCGGTGATCTGGTCACCGCCCGCCAGCCCGCCGACTCCTCGGCCGGCTGAGCCCACCGACGCTCGGCGATCGGCCGCGCCGTCGGCTCTCTGGGCGGCTCTGTCCGGTCGTCGGTCGTGTGACGTTCGACACCACCGGAGCCCTGTGCTCACTCTCCGTGATTGGAGGCGGGGTGGTCGAGTCGGCTCCGGCGTGACGGCGGGCGGCCGTACGACGTCGGTTAGCCGGACTGGCGGCACGATGGCATGCTTGCCGACATGGACGGGCGGGACGGGATGCGGGCAGCGAACTCCGACCGGCAGGCCGTCGCCGAACGGCTCCGCGAGGCGCTCGACGAGGGCCGGCTCGACCTGCACGAGTACGACGACCGGTTGCAGCGCGCCTACGCGGCACGGACGTACGCGGAACTGGACGCTCTGACGGGTGACCTGCCTGGGGCGCTGCCGGCGCGGCAGGAGCCGGATGCGCCGGTGCTGCCCGACGGCGGGCGTGGGGTGACCGTCCGCTGGCTCGTCGACGTGTGGGAGCCGTGGCTCAAGACCGTCGGCATCGTCGTCGCGATCTGGGCGGTCACCTCGTTCGCCGCCCGCGATCTGGTCTACTTCTGGCCCATCTGGGTCGCTGGACCGTGGGGCGCGGTGCAGGTGGTGCGTACCGTCACCGGGTTGAGCACCGGGGAGCCGCAGCGGTGGGCGGCGCAGCAGGAACGCCGCCGGCAGCGGCGGAAAGAGAAGAAGGCCCGCAAGCGGGAGCGGGCAGCGCTCGTCGACGAGCAGCCCGGCGAGATCGCCGCCACGGCGACCGGATTCACCGAGCCGGGCGCGGGGCGGAACCGGCTTAGCACCGACACCGGGCCGGACGCGGTGCCCGAGTCGGCCGGGGCGGACCTGCGCGCCGAGGAGCTGGGCGCGGAGGCGGGTGGCGGTACGCGCGCCGAGCCGGAGGCCACCGGCGGGATGCGCCGTGCGGAGCGCGACGCGGCGGGCTGAAAGCCGGGTTTGTCCACCTCGTGGGCGTACTCTGGCCGGTCGGTTTGGCGGCGGCGTGCAGGCGGGCGTACACTTTCTGATCGGCGCACAGCGTCCACTCCGCCATGCCCACCAGCGCTTCGGTGGGACGCGGAGCCGCGGCTGGCGCGGGAAATCTGATCTTGATCAGTCACCCGTGTAAGACGTTGTGGGCCGTCCGGAGTAACCGACGTCAGGACAGCGGAGGACATGCCGAAAAAAGACGGAGCCATCGAGATCGAAGGTCGGGTCATCGAGCCCCTGCCGAACGCCATGTTCCGGGTGGAGCTCGCCAACGGCCACAAGGTGCTGGCTCACATCAGCGGCAAGATGCGGCAGCACTACATCCGCATCCTGCCGGAGGACCGGGTCGTCGTCGAGCTCTCGCCGTACGACCTGACTCGCGGGCGCATCGTCTACCGCTACAAGTAAGCCTGACGGCGGCCGGAAATCGTCCCGTGTCCGTCTTCGACGTCCGGTGTCGCGCCTCGTGGCGCCGGGCCAGATGGGAAGTAAGGCAACCGTGAAGGTCAAGCCGAGCGTCAAGAGGATCTGCAACAAGTGCCGGGTTATCCGCCGGCACGGCCGGGTCATGGTGATCTGCACCGACCCGCGCCACAAGCAGCGCCAGGGCTGAACCAGCCCACACATCACACATGCTCGTCCCAGCCGCGGGCGGTGCGCAGCGCGTACTTTCTCGTGGTTGACCCCCGGTCGGAGGCCGGGGCCCGCTCGGGCAGCGACCGATCCCGGTCGCCGGCGTGTTTCGCGCCGGAAAGACGGGACGGCCGCGTAGCGGGGTGGGACGGGACCACACCTCCGGCAGAAAACCACAAGGAGTACGCCCGCAGATGGCACGTCTAGTCGGCGTGGATCTCCCCCGCGAGAAGCGGCTGGAGATTGCGCTCACCTACATCTTCGGCGTGGGTCGTACCCGCGCACTGGAGACGCTCGCCGCCACCGGCATCTCGCCGGACAAGCGCGCCCGGGACCTCACGGACGAGGAGCTGGTCCAGCTCCGTGACCACATCGAGGCCAACTACAAGGTAGAAGGCGACCTGCGCCGCGAGGTCGCCGCTGACATCCGCCGCAAGGTCGAGATCGGCTGCTACGCGGGTATCCGGCACCGCCGGGGACTGCCCGTCCGTGGCCAGCGGACCCGCACGAACGCGCGTACCCGCAAGGGCCCGAAGCGGACGGTCGCCGGCAAGAAGAAGCCCGGCAAGAAGTAGTAGTTCTTAAACCGGAATTCTGGTCCTTCTCCGCCGAGGTCGGCCGGACTCCCACCGGAGCCGGTGTCTACGGAAGTAGCGGGGCGAGAGACCGGAACCCGATCGAGAACCCAAACAGGAGCGCACAGACTTATGCCACCGAAGGCTCGTGCCGGAGCCGCAGTCAAGAAGGTCCGGCGCAAGGAACGCAAGAACGTCGCCCACGGGCAGGCGCACATCAAGAGCACCTTCAACAACACCATCGTGTCCATCACGGACCCGACCGGTGCCGTCATCTCGTGGGCCTCCGCCGGCCAGGTCGGCTTCAAGGGCTCGCGCAAGTCGACTCCGTTCGCCGCGCAGTTGGCCGCCGAGGCCGCCGCGCGTCGGGCCATGGAGCACGGCATGCGCAAGGTCGACGTGTTCGTCAAGGGACCCGGCTCCGGCCGGGAGACCGCCATCCGTTCGCTGCAGGCGGTGGGTCTGGAGGTCGGGCAGATCTCCGACGTCACCCCGCAGCCGCACAACGGGTGCCGTCCGCCGAAGCGTCGTCGGGTCTGAGAGGTTAGAGAGAGATGGCTCGTTACACCGGTGCTGACTGCCGCCGTTGCCGGCGGGAGAAGATGAAGCTGTTCCTCAAGGGCAGCAAGTGCGATGGTCCGAAGTGCCCGTTCGAGTCCCGGCCGTTCCCGCCCGGGCAGCACGGCCGCGGTCGGACCAAGGAGACGGAGTACCTGCTCCAGCTCCGTGAGAAGCAGAAGGCTCGCCGGGTCTACGGCGTGCTGGAGAAGCAGTTCCGCGGTTACTACGAGGAGGCCGTGGCCAAGCAGGCCAAGACCGGTGAGGTCCTCCTGCAGATCCTCGAGTCGCGGCTGGACAACGTGGTCTACCGGGCCGGCTACGCCAAGTCCCGGGACATGGCCCGCCAGCTGGTCAAGCACGGTCACTTCACGGTGAACGGCAAGAAGGTCGACATCCCGTCGTACCGCGTCAAGGAGCACGACATCATCGAGGTTCGGGTGAAGAGCAAGGAGCTCACCCCGTTCATCGTGGCGCAGGCCGAGGCCGGCTCCAAGACGGTTCCGGCGTGGCTTGAGGCCATCCCGAGCCAGATGAAGGTGCTCGTGCACTCGCTCCCGGCCCGCCAGGTGATCGACACCCAGGTCCAGGAGCAGCTGATCGTCGAGCTCTACTCCAAGTAAGGGCTCGTTGCGGTGGCCCGCCCGGCGACGGGCGGGCCACCGGAACACGTTGTGTCGTGGACGTCATATAGCGGGCGTCCCGGAAGAGAAGAGAAAACATGCTCATCAGCCAGCGACCGTCTCTCTCCGAAGAGTCGATCAACGAGACCCGGTCCCGGTTCACCATCGAGCCGCTGGAGCCGGGCTTCGGCTACACCCTGGGCAACTCGCTGCGGCGTACGCTGCTGTCGTCCATCCCCGGTGCGGCGGTCACCTCGATCAAGATCGATGGTGTGCTGCACGAGTTCACCACGATCCCCGGGGTCAAGGAGGACGTGGTCGAGCTCGTCATGAACATCAAGGAGCTCTGCGTCAGCTCCGAGCACGACGAGCCGGTCAGCATGTACCTGCGCAAGCAGGGCCCGGGCGACGTGACCGCCGGTGACATCCAGCCCCCGGCCGGTGTCTCGGTGCACAACCCGGACCTGAAGCTCGCCACCCTCAACGGCAAGGGCCGGCTCGACATGGAGCTGACCGTCGAGCGGGGTCGGGGCTACGTCACGGCGGCGCAGAACAAGCAGGCGGGTGCCGAGATCGGCCGGATCCCGGTCGACTCGATCTACTCGCCGGTGCTCAAGGTGACGTACCGGGTCGAGGCGACCCGTGTCGAGCAGCGGACCGACTTCGACCGGCTGATCATCGACGTCGAGACCAAGCCGTCGATGGGCCCGCGTACCGCACTGGCCTCGGCCGGTTCGACGCTGGTGGAGCTGTTCGGGCTGGCCCGGGAGCTGGACGAGACGGCGGAGGGCATCGACATCGGCCCGTCGCCGCAGGACGCGCAACTGGCGGCGGACCTGGCACTGCCGATCGAGGAGCTGGACCTGACCGTCCGCTCCTACAACTGCCTCAAGCGCGAGGGCATCAACTCCGTTGGTGAGCTCATCGGGCGTACCGAGGCCGACCTCCTCGACATCCGCAACTTCGGCCAGAAGTCGATCGACGAGGTCAAGATGAAGCTCGCCGGAATGGGTCTGGGGCTGAAGGACTCGGCTCCGAACTTCGACCCGGCGCATGTCGTGGACACCTTCGGCGAGGCCGACTACGACACCGACGACTACCGCGAGACCGAGCAGCTCTAGTCCGCGCTGCCGCCACACCTGAGGAGCACCAAGCATGCCCACGCCCACCAAGGGCCCCCGCCTCGGCGGCAGCCCCGCGCACGAGCGGCTGATGCTGGCCAACCTGGCCACCGCGCTGTTCCAGCACGGCAAGATCAAGACCACCGAGACCAAGGCCCGGCGGCTGCGTCCGCTCGCCGAGCAGCTGATCACCAAGGCCAAGCGGGGCGACCTGGCGTCGCGTCGGCGGGTGCTGACCGTGGTCAAGGACAAGGACGTGGTCTACGCCCTGTTCGACCAGATCGCGCCGCGGTACGCCAACCGGCCCGGCGGCTACACCCGGATCGTGAAGACCGGTCCGCGCAAGGGTGACGCCGCGCCGATGGCGATCATCGAGCTGGTCGAGGAGCTTCAGGTCGCCGAGCCGAAGGCGAACCAGAAGACCGCCGCCCGCAAGGCCGCGCAGCAGGACAAGGTCGAGGCGTTGGCCCCGGCCGACGAGGCCCCGGCGAACCGGTCGGGCGACCAGGACGCCGAGGCGCCGGTGTCGGCATCCGGTGACACCGCCGCTGCCCGCGAGGACAGCGACCTGGCCACCGAGGAAGGCAAGGCCTGAGTCAGGCCGTCGTCGGGCCCGGCATCCCCCACGGGGGTGCCGGGCCCGACTCGTCGAGGAGGTACGACGTGGACGAGCGCACCCGGCTGCGGCTGGACGTCGCGTACGACGGGACCGGCTTCTCGGGGTGGGCCGCCCAGCCGGAGCGGCGCACCGTCGCCGGTGTGCTGGTCGAGGCGCTGGACCTGGTGCTCGGGGCGGGTGTCGCGGCCGGGCTGACGGTCGCCGGACGCACCGACGCCGGGGTGCACGCCAGCGGGCAGGTCTGCCACGTCGACGTGCCCGGCGAGGTGTGGCGGGCGCACGAGGGCCGCCTGCTGCGTCGGCTGGCCCGACTGCTGCCGGGTGACGTGCGGGTGCGCGCGATGGGCGTGGTGCCGGGAAGCTTCGACGCCCGCTTCTCGGCGACCTTCCGGCGCTACGAGTACCGGGTGACCGACGCGCCCTGGGGTGCCGAACCGTTGCGCCGGCACGAGATCCTGGCCTGGCCCCGCGCGCTCGACGTCGACCTGCTCGGTGCAGCGGCGGCCGGGTTGGTGGGGGAGCACGACTTCGCCGCGTACTGCCGGCGCAAGGAGAACGCCACCACGCTGCGGGAGGTGACCCGCCTGGACTGGCGACGCGAGGCCGACGGCATCCTGGTCGCCACCGTGCAGGCCGACGCGTTCTGCCAGGCGATGGTGCGCAGCCTGGTCGGCGCGATGCTGGTCGCCGGGGACGGGCGTCGACCGGTCGAGTGGCCGGCGGGCCTGCTCACCCGGCGGGAGCGGTCCAGCGAGGTGACGGTGGCGCCGGCGCACGGGCTGACCCTGGTGGCGGTCGGCTATCCCGACGATCCGGCCGAGTACGCCCGCCGGGCCGAGGCCACCCGACAGCTCCGGGTGCCCGCCGGGGCCTGAGCGGCCTGCTCAGTTTCCGGTGTCGGGGTCCTGGTCGCCGGTGTCGTCGGTGGGCGTCGGGCTCGGCTGCGTGGCCGTACCGCCGGCTGCCCGCCGTTCCAGCACGTCCCGGCTGAGATGCATCTCCAGCATGTCGAAGAGGACCTCGCGGACCGTGGTGTCGGCGGAGCGGACGGCTGCCCCGTCCGTCCGGGCCACCACCGCGTAGGCGAGGTAGTGACCGCGTACCTGCCAGCCCACCCGGGCGGGCGCGGAGGTGATGACGTCGGTCCCGTCGCCGGCCGACATGCCCCGGAACCGGCCCTGTCGTGCGTCGAGCGCCTGCCGGATGCGGTCCCGGGCCCGTTCCGCGCTGGAGCGGTCGGTCAGGTTGAACAGGCCGGTGGTGACCAGGTGTTCGCCGTCGGGGGTGCGCAGGGTTGCCCGCACCACCTGGTTGCAGCCGAGCAGGGTCAGGGACTCGGCGACCTCGCCGGTGGCCGCGACCGCGCAGCTCGCGCTCGATTGCGTCCGCAGCACCTCGTAGCCGGTGTCTCTGCCGTCGACCGTCAGGGTGCTGCCCGGGAAGACCTCGCGCGCGGTCAGCGGCGCGGAGTCGGTGTCCCGGGAGTCCAGGTCGCTGGCGGCGGGCTCGGTGTCCTGGGTGTCCTGCTGCTCGGAGGTGGGCGCCGCCTGTTGACCGATGAACTGCCCACCGTCCATCAGCGCCCCGGCGGTGAGGCCGCAGAGCCCGAGCAGCACGAGCGCGGCGGCACCGCCGATCAGCACCTGCCAGGTGCGGTTGCCGCCGGTGCGTGGCGGCGGCGGGCTCACCGGTGTGGACGGTGGCGCGGCGGTGGTCGGCTCGTACCCGGTGAGGGAGGTCTGCGTCGCCGTCGCGGTGCTCGACGCGTACACCCCGGAGGGGAGGACCAGGTCGGGCTCCGGCGGATAAGGCTCCGGTGGGTACGCCTCCGTTGGGTAGGGCTCCTGTGGGCCGATCGGCGCCGGTGGCGCGGCCAACTCGGGCGCGGGATCCGCGTCGGGGGCCGCTGCCGTCGAGGGCAGCAGGATCTGGTTGGGGCGCGTCAGCGACGGTGTGGGGAAGCGCGACGGCGAGGGGCCACCCGGGCGGCGGGCGTCGCCGGCCGGCATCCCCTCGGCGTCGTCGTCGCCGTACTGGAGGTATGCGTCCTCATCAGAGTCGTACCGGTACATGGTGACCAGAGTAAGGATTTTTACCCCATTAGTGGGCATTTTGCCGGATGTGCTGGCGGCGCAGGCCACTCCCGACGGCCGGGTCGGTTCCGGCCCGGTGCGAGAATGGCCGGCGTGACCGGGGACCACTACTTCACCGCCGAACCGAGCACGCCCGCCCAGGCGCGCGAGGTGCAGTTCAGCGTCGCCGGCCGCGACTACGCCCTGGCGTCGGCGGGCGGGGTCTTTTCGGCCACCCGGCTGGACCCCGGCACCGCCGTGCTGCTGCGCAAGGCCGAACTACCGACGTCGGCCACCGGGCCGCTGCTCGACCTCGGCTCCGGGTTCGGACCGATCGCCTGCGTCCTGGCCAGCGTCGCGCCCGAGGCGACGGTCTGGGCGGTGGACGTCAACGCGCGGGCCCGGGAGCTGACCGCCGGCAACGCGCAGCGGCTCGGCGTCGCGGACCGGGTACGGGTGGCCGCCCCCGAGGACGTACCGGCCGACCTCCACTTCGCGCAGATCTGGTCCAACCCGCCGATCCGGATCGGCAAGGAGGACCTGCACCAGTTGCTCGGCCGCTGGCTGCCGCGACTGGCCCCGGACGGGGTGGCCTGGCTGGTGGTGGCCCGCCACCTCGGCGGCGACTCGCTGCACCGTTGGCTGGTCGAGCAGGACTGGCGGGTCGAGCGGCACGCCAGCCAGAAGGGCTTCCGGGTGCTGCGCGTCACCCGCTGACCGCTCGCGGGCGACTAATCGGTTGGCCGTCCGGCCCGGCTCCGGCAGGATGCCGGCGTGGGATACGTCGACGTGGCAGCGGTCGGACACGTACTGCCGGACGGGCGGGATCTCTTCACCGACGTGTCGTTCCGGGTCGGTGAGGGTGCCAAGGTGGCGCTGGTCGGCCCGAACGGCGCCGGCAAGACCACCCTGCTGCGGATGGTCGCCGGTGACCTGCCGGTGCGTACCGGCACCATCGCGCGGGCCGGTGGCCTGGGCGTGATGCGCCAGTTCATCGGCATGATCGGCGACGAGTCGACGCTGGCCGACCTGGCTCTGTCCCTGGCCCCGCCGCCGCTGCGTGAGGCCGGACGCCGGCTGGCCGAGACCGAGGCGGCCATGCGCGCGGCCGAGCTTCGCGGCAAGTACAGCACGGTGGCGGGCAAGGCACAGCTCGCGTACGCGGACGCGCTGGCCGCCTGGGGCGAGACCGGCGGGTACGACGCCGAGGTCCTCTTCGACACCGTCGCCACCATCGTGCTCGACCTGCCCTGGGACACCGCCCGACAGCGGCCGGTCCGCACTCTCTCCGGTGGACAGCAGAAGCGGTTCGCGCTCGAACTGCTGCTGCGCGGCCCGGAGGAGGTGCTGCTGCTCGACGAGCCGGACAACTTCCTCGACGTGCCCGGCAAGCGCTGGCTGGAGGCGCGGCTGCGGGAGTCCGCCAAGTCGGTGCTCTACGTCTCGCACGACCGGGAGTTGCTGGCGCACACCGCCGACCGGGTGGTCGCGGTGGAGGGCGGCAGCGCCTGGGTGCATCCGGGCGGCTTCGCCAGTTGGCACGAGGCCCGGGTGGCGCGCCACGCCCGCCTCGACGAGCTGCGCAAACGGTGGGACGAGGAGCACCACAAGCTGCGCGAGCAGATGCTGATGTACAAGCAGAAGGCGGCGTACAACTCGGACATGGCCTCCCGGTACCAGTCGGCGCAGACCCGGTTGCGCAAGTTCGAGGAGGCCGGGCCGCCGCCCGTACCGCCGAAGGACCAGGACATCCGGATGCGGCTGGCCGGCGGCCGGACCGGCAAGCGGGCACTGATCTGCGAACAGCTTGAGATCGACGGCCTGACCTACCCGTTCGACCTGGAGGTCTGGTACGGCGACCGGGTGGCGGTGCTGGGCGCCAACGGCACCGGCAAGTCCCACTTCCTGCGGCTGCTGGCGCGCGGGGGCACCGACCCGGATCCGGCCAACGGCCCGGTCGACGGGGCGGCGGCGCTCGCGCCGGTGGCACACGACGGGACGGCCCGACTCGGCGCGCGGGTGCGCCCCGGGCACTTCTCGCAGACCCACGACCGGCCGGAGCTGATGGCGAAGACGCTGGCCGAGATCCTGTGGCGGGGCGACGAGCACCGTGCCGGCATGGACCGGCACGCCGCGATGGCCGCGCTCAGCCGGTACGAGCTGGCCGGGCAGGGCGACCAGCGCTTCGGCACGCTCTCCGGCGGCCAGCAGGCCCGTTTCCTGGTGCTGCTGCTGGAGCTGTCCGGGGCGACCCTGCTGTTGCTCGACGAGCCGACGGACAACCTCGACCTGGCCTCGGCCGAGGCGTTGGAGGCCGGGTTGGCCGCGTTCTCCGGCACGGTGCTGGCGGTCACCCACGACCGCTGGTTCACCCGGACCTTCGACCGCTTCCTGCTGTTCCGCGGTGACGGTGAGGTGGTGGAGACGCCGGAGCCGGTGTGGGAGGTCGGGCGATCGACATAGGGTTGATCTCGTGACTGAGATGACCTATCGCCGGTTGGGCGACTCCGGGCTCGTGGTGTCCGTCGTGGGGATCGGCTGCAACAACTTCGGCCGCAAACTCGATCTGGACGGCACCCGCGCGGTGGTCGACGCCGCCCTCGACGTCGGGATCAACTTCTTCGACACCGCCGACATCTACGGCGAACCGCACGGTGCGTCGGAGGCTCAGCTCGGTGCGGCCCTCAAGGGCCGTCGCGACGACGTGGTGATCGGGACCAAGTTCGGCATGTCGATGGGGGGTGACAACGGGCGCGACTTCGGCGTGCGCGGCTCGCGGCGGTACGTCATCCGGGCGGTGGAGGCGTCGCTGCGCCGCCTGGACACCGACTACATCGACCTGTATCAGTTCCACGAGCCGGACCCGGGCACCCCGATCGAGGAGACGCTCGCCGCCCTGGACGACCTGGTCCGCGCCGGCAAGGTGCGCTACCTCGGCAACTCCAACTTCGCCGGCTGGCAGATCGCGGACGCCGACTGGACGGCGAAGACCCGGGGGACCACCCGATTCGTCAGCGCCCAGAACCACTACAGCCTGCTCAACCGGGACGCCGAGATCGAGGTGCTGCCCGCCTGCGAGCGTTTCGGCCTCGGCATGCTGCCGTTCTTCCCGCTGGCCAACGGGCTGCTCACCGGCAAGTACAAGCGTGGCGAGGCCCCGCCGGCCGGTAGCCGCCTCGCCGGTGGCGGCCGGTACGCCCAACGGCTCGCCGCCGCCGACTGGGACACCATCGAGGGCATCGAGGCGTACGCCGCCGAGCGGGGGGTGTCGATGCTGCACGTGGCGATCGGCGGACTGGCCGCCCAACCGGCGGTCACCTCGGTCATCGCCGGAGCCACCACGCCCGACCAGGTGCGCGCCAACGCCGAGGCGGGCAACTGGCAGCCGGGTGAGGCGGACCTCACGGCACTGCGCGCGGTGCTCGACCGGTAGGGGACAGCGCACGCGGAGAGGGGCCCCGCCCGGCGCACAGCCGGACGGGGCCCCGAGAACTCGCCTACAACTTCCGGCCGGGCGCGAGCCGGGTGGGATCGCCACCCAGTCGTCCGGTGCCGGCGACGGACTCGCCGTCGTTGGCGCGTACGCCCGCCTTGCTGGCCGTGCCACCGAGCCGGACGATCATGGCGTCGGTGTCCCGGACCAGCGTGTCCCGGATCTCCGCCTCGCCGACGAGCGAGGCGTCGGCGGCCAGCCCCCGGAACGCGGTGAGCTGGTTGATCGCCCGCTGGTCGTTACCGGCGGCCTCCGCCGTACGGGCGTTGGAGAGCCGGTTCGACAACTGGGTGTGCGCCCGAGCGGAGAGCCGACCCGTCGCCTTGAACCGGTCCAGCAGGTTCTGCATGTCCCGGAACGACGTGGTGACGAAGAACCGGACCGTCGTGGTGGTGGCGTTACCCGCCTTGTCGGTCGCGGTCACGGTCAGCTCGTGCAGCCCCAGCGGCAGCTCGTACATCGCCTGGAGGGTGCCGCTGACGTACGGGCGGTCGTCGAGTCGACCGACCACGGTGGCGATCCCCGAGGTGGGGTCCACCGCCTGCCAGGACACCCGTACGTCCTGACTGTCGCCGTAGAGCTGGCCGTCGGCGATGCCGGAGACCAGCAGCGTCGGCTTGGTGCCGTCGATGCGCACCACCGCCGACTTGAGCGTCTCGGCGTTGCCCACGTTGTCGGTGGCCCGATAGAGCAACTCGTGGGCCCCGTCGCCGCTGATCTCGACCGGCTCGGTGTACGGCGTCCAGTCACCGCCGTCCAGCGACCACTCCAGCGACTTCACCCCGGAACCGGCGTCGGTCGAGGTGAGCACCACCGGCACGGTGCCGTCGTGCCAGCCCTCGTCGTTCGCCGGAGCGAACGCCGCGGTGCTGACCGGCGCGGTGGTGTCGATCCGGACGTCGACCGTCCTGGTCTCCTCCACGTTGCCGGCCTCGTCGACCGAGCGGAACCGCAGCTCGTGCTCGCCGTCCCCGGACACCGCCACCGGCGCGGTGTAGGTGGTCCAGGTGTCGGCGTCGTCGAGCTGGTACTCGGTCCGGGCCACCCCGCTGCCGCCCTCGTCGGTGGCGGCCAGCGTGACCGTCGTCGGGCCGGTGTACCAGCCCTGAACCGGCGTACCGGCGACCTCGGCGGTGGTCACCGGCGCGGTGTCGTCGACCGTGCCGGTGCTCAGCCGGAAGTAGTCGAACGACACCTGCTTCGAGGCGGTCTGGTTGCCGCCGAGGGCGAACAGGCCCACCTTCGGGGTCGGCCCGACCGCCGCGTTGGTCAGCTCGGTCAGCGTCGTCCAGGTGTTGCCGTCCGCCGAGTACGACGCGGTGAAGGTGTCACCGGTGCGGGCCAGCCGCAGGTGCCACACCGACTCGGTCAGGCCCTCCGCGCCGGGCTGCGGGTCCTGGATCACCCCGTCGATCTCGCTGCGCAACTCGATCCGTCGCGACACCGGCGAGCCGGCCTGGTTGTCGACGACGAAGTCGAACTTGACGTAGTTGTCGTCGTCGCCGTACACGATCAACCCGCCCTGCTGGTACTGCTCGTCCAGCAGTCTGCCGTCGACCTTCGTCTCCAGCGTCCAGTCGCCGTCCGGCGCGTTCTGCAGGATGAAGTTCGTCGGCCCGGTGTTGTCGGTGCCGTAGATGTCACCGTTGGGTACGTCGATGCGCAACGCCCCGTCGGCCACCAGGTAGGCGGTGGCGTCCTCCCGGAGGATCGCGTTCCACCGGCACTTGTCCAGCGCGGTCCCGCTGAACTCGTCGGACGGGTCGACCGGTCCGGCCGGCTCGTCCGGCGTCACCTGGAACCAGTCGAACGCGGCGTCCACCACCGGCGCGGTCGTGCCGCCGTTGAGGGCGAACAGACCGATCCGGGGGTTCTCGATGCCCTCCAGCGCCGCCGCCCGACCGACCGGGGTGAAGGTCAGCCCGTCGGACGAGAGCGACGCCGTCAGGCTGGTGCCGTCGCTGCTGATCCGCAGGTGGACGGTGTCACCGGCCGGTGCCGCCGTGCTGTCGGCACCCTCGTTGCGAGGCGTACCCGCGGTCTCCCGGATGAACTCCACCCGCCGGCTGCCGTTGTAGAGCAGGTCCACCTTGGCGTAGTTGTCGTCGTCGCCGTAGACCAGCAGACCGGCCTGCTGGTAGTCGGCCGTCACCGGCAGGGTCACCTTGGTGGTGGCCGACCAGGCACCCGAGGGAGCCGGCTGGAGCACCAGGTTGGTGGCGTCGTTGCGGCTGCCGTACAGGTCACCGGCCGAGGTGGGCAGGCGCAGCGCGCCGTCGGAGACGGACAGGAGTTGGTTCTCCCGCACCACGCTGGTCCAGCGCTCCCGGTCCAGGGTGGTGCCGCCGAAGTCGTCCGAGCGCGTGCCGACGCAGGAGGTGTTCGGCGCGTCGACCCGGACCGGCACGGTGGCGTACGAGAACGCGCCCCGGCTGTCGGTCACCGTCAGGGTGGCGGTGAAGTTGCCGGGCCGCTCGTACGTGTGCTCGGCCTGGAGCGTGTCGGCGGTGCCACCGTCACCGAAGTCCCACTCGTACGTCAGCGGGGTGTCGCCCTCGGGGTCGACGGCCGTTCCGCCGAACGCGATGGTGACCGGCGCGGTGCCGGTGGCCGGCGTGGCGGTGGCGGTGACCGTCGGCGGGGCGTTGTCGGTGACGCCCTTGCCGACGAAGTCCGCCCAGTTGACGTTGAACAGCGAGCCGGAGCCGCCGCTCGGGTGCCGGGCCACGAAGAACAGCGATCCGCTCGCCGGTCCGGTGACCTCCGCGGTGACGTCGGTGTACGTCTGCCAGTCACCGGTGCCCGGCACGGTGGCCGTGGCGACCACCGGTCCGTCGACCGCGCCGGCCCGGACCTCGATCACCCCGCCGTCCACGCCGGATGAGGCACGGAACCGGATCTCGGAGATCTCGGTCAGGTCGGCCGGGTCCACCGACCACCAGTCGCCGTCCTCGATGAAGCTGATGTTCTCGCCACCGCCCGCGCTGTCGCCGGTGGTCTCCCGCTGCACGCCGGGCTCACCGCCGCCGGTGCCGTCCGCGGTACGGCCGGTGTCGCTGAAGTACTCGGCCTGCTTGCGCTTCGGCTGGAGGATCTCGATGACCCGCCCGGTCAGCGGGCTGGCGCCGCCGGAGCCGCCCTTGTCGGTGTAGGTCGCCTCCAGCACGGTGAAGACGTCCGCCTCGGCGCCGTGACCGGCGGCGAGCTGGGTCTGCACCGTGCCGCTGCACCCGGTGTGCTGCTCCAGCGGGTGCGCGTGCTCGTCGTGGCCGAGCAGCACCTGGAGCTGGACGTCGGCGCAGTCGATCTCGCCGTCCTCCGGGTCGGTCACCTTGATCGAGTACCTGACCTGGTCGCCCCAGTTGAAGAAGCCACCGTTCGGCGGGAATTCGATCTCCACCGTCGGCGCGGTGTTGCCCACGGTCACCGGGACGTTCGCCACCGCCGTACGGCCGTTGGGGTTGGTCACGGTGAGCTGGGCGGTGTAGTTGCCGGCCTCGGCGTACGTGTGGGTGGGGTTCGCCTCGGTGGAGGTGCCGCCGTCGCCGAACGCCCAGGAGTACGTCAGCACGCCGCCGTCCGGGTCACGTGATCCGGCGCTGGAGAACTCGACGGTCAGCGGCGCCGGGCCGGAGGTCGGCTCGGCGGAGGCCACCGCGATCGGCGCCCGGTCACCGGCGATGTAGTCGATCCGGTAGACGCCGGAGTTGTCGTTGTTGCCGCCGAAGCCGCTGCCCCACTCGATCAGGTACATCGCGCCGTCGGGGCCGAACTCGAAGTCCATCGGACGGATGAAGGTCATCCCGGTGAGCAACTGGTTGATGTCGACCAGTTCCCGCCCGTCCGCGCTGACCTGCATCGTGTACATCTTGGACTGGTTCCACTCGCCGAGCAGTGCCTTGCCGTCGTAGTACGCCGGCCACTTGCGGTCCGAGTCGAGGTCGGCGTCGTACCGGTAGACCGGGCCGCCCATCGGAGCACCGCCGCCACCGATCTCCGGGAACCGGGGGTCACCGCTGTAGCCGTAGTCGACGGTGGCCGGGATGGCCGGCGGCAGGTTGGTCAGACCGGTGTTGTTGGGCGAGTTGTTCACCACGGCGGCGCAGTCGAACTTCGGCCCGCTCGGGCCGGACGGGAACTGGTAGTCGTTGTACGCCTGGTTCCCGCCGTGGCAGTACGGCCAGCCGTAGTTGCCGGCCTCGGCCACGATGTTCCACTCGACCAGGCCGGCCGGGCCACGGTTCGGGTTGGCCGAGGCGGCGTCCGGACCGTAGTCGGCGACGTAGAGCGTGTCGGTGGCCGGGTCGATGCCGATCCGGAACGGGTTCCGGAAGCCCATGCCGTAGATTTCCGGGCGGGTCTTCTCGGTGCCCGGCGGGAACAGGTTGCCCTCCGGGATGGTGTACGTCCCGTCGTCCTCCGGGTGGATCCGCAGGACCTTGCCGCGCAGGTCGTTGGTGTTGCCGGAGGTGCGCTGCGCGTCGTAGTCGGCACGGCCCGGACGCTCGTCGATCGGGGTGTACGCGTCCGACTGGAACGGGTTGGTGTTGTCGCCGGTGGCCAGGTAGAGGTTGCCGGCCGAGTCGAACGTCATGGTGCCGCCCGCGTGGCAGCAGGTGTTGCGCTGGGTGTCGACCTGGAGGACGACCTTCTCGGTGGCCGCGTCGATCGCGTCACCGCTCACCGTGAACCGGGACAGCACGTTACGTGCCACCCCGTCGTTCGGGGCGTAGTAGAGGTACACCCAGTTGTTGGTGGCGAAGTCCGGGTCGAGGCGGATGCCGATCAACCCGTCCTCGTTGCCGGTGAAGACGTCGAGGTCGATGGCGGTGACCGTGTTGCCGGTGTCCGGCTTGACGATCTGCACCCGGCCGTCGCGCTCGATGTAGAAGACCCGGCCGTCCGGGGCTATGTCCAGTTCCATCGGGTTGCTGGTGTTGCTGTCCAGCGTCACCTTCTCGAAGCTGGCGGTCAGCGAGGCGCCGCAGTCGGCGTCCTGCACCCCGGCCGCGGTCCGGATGCCACCGAGCAGGTGGGTGAGGAACTGCGGCTCCGCGTACGACTCGTTGGTGTGGCCGCCGCCGGTGTACCAGGACCGGCCGCCGTCGTAGTCCTGGCACCAGACGATCGGGTGGTCGTGGCCCATCGCACCGGCACCGGGGGAGTAGCTGGTCTCGTCCAGCGTGGCCAGCACGTGCACCTTGCCGCGCGGGTTTGTCCGGTAGTTGTACCACTCGTCGAACCGGGACCAGCGGTCCGGCAGGTCCGCCGTGGACGGGTGCGCCGGATCCTCCACCTTGATCGTGGCCTGCTGGTTGGCCGGGTGGCTGTTGAAGTACGCGCCGACCAGGCCGCCGTACCACTCCCAGTCGTACTCGGTGTCGGAGGCGGCGTGGACGCCCGCGTACCCGCCACCGGCCCGGATGTAGCGCTCGAACGCCGCCTGCTGGTCGGCGTTGAGCACGTCACCGGTGGTGGAGAGCCAGATCACCGCCTGGTATTCGGCGAGGTTCTGGTCGGTGAAGGCGGTGCTGTCCTCGGTGGCGTCGACGGTGAACCCGTGTTCCGCGCCGAGCTGCTGGATGGCGGCGATACCGGCCGGGATCGAGCCGTGCCGGAAGCCGGCGGTCTTGGAGAAGACCAGCACCGAGAACGGGTCGGCCTCGGCCTGCGGGGCCGGCGCCTGGGCGACGGGGACGGTCCGGGACGGGGCGGCCTGGGCGGCGGGTGCGCCGGCGAGCGTGGTCGCGGCCAGGCCGAGGGTGAGAAGGGTGGCGGTCAAGGGCACGCGCTTACGGCGTGTTCGGAACACTCCGGTCTCCTTTGTCCTTGCCGGACAGGGGTCGCGGGGGCCGGCTCGCCGAAGACCGTCCCTGATGGAGCCGCAGCCGGGGGGCCGTGCCAGGGCTTTCCGTTGCGGCATTATGTCGAATCGCTGAACAAATTAATTCCGGTGAATCGGTTCATGGCAAGGTCTCGATGGATAACGTTTCGGCATCGGTGGGCTGTAATTACCGTCTATGTGTACGAAGCGCGCATTCCGCTGGAAGTAAGGAGGGGTCCCCTGCTAACGCCTGCGGTATAGGAAGGGCCCCCTCCTCACGCCAGCGGCGGAGCCGGCGTCGTGGCGGGACGCACCTTGGCAGGTCAGCGGATCTGTCGTACGGTGGCCACGCAAGTGACCCACGGGAGCCCGGTCGACCGGGCTGAGAGGGGGGCTGTGAGCCCCCGACCGTCGAACCTGATCCGGGTAATGCCGGCGCAGGGAGGAGTGTTGCCGTGCCGTCCCTGGGACGACTGCATCTGATCACCGACACCCGGCCCGGGCGGGATCCGCTCGCCGTGCTCCGGGCCGTGCTCCCGGTGGCCCGTACCGAACTGCTGGTGCAGGTCCGGGTGGAGGACTCCGCCACCGACCGCGAGGCGTACGACCTGACCCGACGGGTGCTCGCCCTCTGCGCGCCGTACGCGGTGGACTGCCTGGTCAACGACCGGCTGCACGTGGCGTTGGCGGCCGGCGCGGGCGGCGGCCACGTCGGCGCGGACGACCTGCCGGTCACGGCGGCGCGGCGGGTGCTCGGCCCGGCCGCCGTGCTGGGCGCCACCGCCCGCGAACCGGGCTCGGCCCGCGAGGCGGTCGGTGCCGGCGCGAGCTACCTGGGCGTCGGTCCGTGCCACGCCACCACCACCAAGGACGGGCTGCCGCCGGCGATCGGCGTCTCCGGGGTACGGGCGGTGGCCGAGGCGGTCACCGTGCCGGTGATCGCCATCGGCGGGGTGACGGCGGCGGACGTGCCCGCGTTGCGGGCCGCCGGGGCGTACGGGGTGGCGGTGGTCGGTGCGCTCTCCGGCGCCGCCGATCCCGCGCGCGTCGCGGCAGAGCTGATCGGGGCGTTGTCGTGTTAGCAGGGGACCCTTCCTATACCGCAGGCGTTAGCAGGGGGCCCTTCCTTTCATCCGATGTCGCTGTCGTCGGTGGGGGCCCGATCGGGCTCGCGATCGCCTGGCGCTGCGCGGCGCGCGGGTTGCGGGTGGTCGTGCACGATCCCGCGCCGGGCTCGGGTGCCTCGCACGTCGCCGCCGGGATGCTCGCGCCGGTGGCCGAGGCGTACTTCGGCGAGCACGAGCTGACCGCCCTGCTCACCGAGTCGGCTGCCCGCTGGCCGGCGTTCGCCGCCGAGCTGACCGAGGCGAGCGGCGCCGACATCGGCTACCGCACCGAGGGCACGCTGATGGTCGGGCTGACCGCCGACGACCTCGCCGAGGCGCGTCGACTCTGGGCGTACCAACTGGGCCTGGGGTTGCCGGTGACGCCGCTGCGTCCCTCGCAGCTTCGCGACCGGGAGCCGGCGCTCGCGCCCCGGGTCCGGGGCGGCGCGCTCGCCGCCACCGATCACCAGGTCGATCCGCGTCGGCTGGTGCCGGCGCTGCGGCTCGCCGCCGAGCGGGCCGGTGCGACGGTGGTCCGGGAGCCGGTGCGGAGGCCGGCCGACGTCCGTGCTCGGGTGACCGTGGTCGCCGCCGGCTGCGGCTCGGCCGCGCTCACCGGGCTACCGGTCCGCCCGGTGAAGGGCCAGGTGTTGCGGCTGCGCGCCCCCGACGGCGGTCCGCCGGGCTTCCGGCACGTGATCCGGGGGTACGCCGACGGCGAGCACGTCTATCTGGTGCCCCGCGACGACGGCGAGGTGGTGGTCGGGGCGACCGTCGAGGAGCGCTCCGACCTGGCGGTCGGTGCCGGGGCGGTGCTGCGGCTGCTGCGGGCCGCGATCGACCTGCTGCCGGAGCTGGCCGAGTACGACCTGGTGGAGGCGATCGCCGGGTTGCGCCCCGGCACCCCGGACAACGCCCCGATCCTGGGTCCGTTGCCGGGTCGGCCGGACGTGCTGGTCGCCACCGGGCACCACCGGCACGGGATCGTGCTCACCCCGGTGACCGCCGACCTGATCGCCGACCTGGTGACCGGGGCGGACCCCGACGCGATCGGCGGTCCGTTCCGCCCCGAACGCTTCGTCGTCGCCGCTGCCGACGCGACCGCCAGCCCGTTCCGGCCCGAGCGCCACGTCGCCGCCGGACCGGGCGAGGGCTTCGGCGCTTCCGGCGACGCCACCCGATCCGCGCAGTGAACGGAGGAGTCCTGATGGAGTTGACGGTGAACGGTGTCGGGCGCAGCGTGCCGGACGAGGTGACGGTCGCCGAGCTGGTCCGGGACGTGACCCCGCAGCAGCGCGGCGTGGCGGTGGCGGTCAACGGCGAGGTGGTGCCGCGTACCGACTGGCCGGCCACGGTGCTGCGGGGCGGCGACCGGGTCGAGGTGCTCAGCGCCGCCCAGGGCGGGTGAGCGGCATGGAGCGCACACCGTCGACCGGCGGGCCCGAGACGGACGCCGAGACGAAGGGTTTCGAGCTGGGCGGGGTCCGGTTCGGCTCCCGGCTGGTCCTCGGCACCGGCGGGGCCGCCAACCTGCACGTGTTGGAACAGGCGATCCGCGCTTCCGGCACGGAGCTGGTCACGCTGGCGCTGCGCCGGGTGGACACCGTCGCGGTCGGCTCGGGTGGCCTGCTCGATCTGCTGGACCGCTGTGGCGTACGCCTGCTGCCGAACACGGCCGGCTGCTACACCGCAGGTGAGGCGGTGAAGGTGGCGCGGCTGGCCCGGGACGCCTTCGCCACCGACTGGGTCAAACTGGAGGTGATCGGCGACGAGCGCACGCTGCTGCCCGACGGGGTGGAACTGCTGCGTGCCGCCGAGGAACTGGTCGACGACGGGTTCACCGTGCTGCCGTACACGTCGGACGATCCGGTGCTGGCCCGGCGGCTGGCCGACGTGGGCTGCGCGGCGGTGATGCCGGCCGGCGCGCCGATCGGCTCCGGGCTGGGCGTCAACAATCCGCACCACATCCGGTTGATCCGGCAGGACGTGACGGTGCCGGTGATCCTGGACGCGGGCATCGGCACCGCCTCGGACGCGGCCCTGGCCATGGAGCTGGGCTGCGACGCCGTGCTGCTGGCCAGCGCCGTCACCCGGGCTGCGGATCCGGTCGCCATGGCCACCGCGATGCGGTACGCCATCGAGGCGGGCCGCCTCGCGTACGGCGCGGGCCGGATTCCCCGCCGGTTCCACGCCCTGGCCTCCACTCCCGACGACGGTCGACCCGACCTGTGACCCGTCACGTCGCCGATCCTGGTGCGAAACCGCCCCTCCAGGGGACTCCTCGCACCAAGGTCCAGCCGGTCTCGGGTGTGGTGCTGCTGACGGATCGCCGGGCGGCCCGGGGGGACCTGCGCGATGTGGTGGCGCAGGCGGTCTCCGGGGGAGTGCGGTGCGTGGTGCTGCGCGAGAAGGACCTGCCGCGTGCCGAGCGCCTGGTGCTCGCCGCCGAGCTGCGACCGATCCTGGCCGAGGCGGGCGGCACGCTGATCGTCGCCGGCCCCGACCCGCTCCTGCCCGACACCCAGCCCGCCCCACGGATCCCCAGCACCTTCGGCGGGGCATTCGTCGCGCTCCACCTTCCGGCCGCCGGCCCGTACCCGCCACCCGTCGCCGACCTGGTCGGTCGCTCCTGCCACGACGAGGCGGAGCTGGACCGACTCACCACCGAGGACTACGTGACCCTGTCACCGGTCTTCCCCACCCGCAGCAAACCCGGTTACGGCCCACCGCTGGGCCCCGACGGTCTGGCCGCCCTGGTGGGTCGCAGTCCCGTGCCCGTCCTCGCCCTCGGCGGCATCGAGACACCCGCCCAGGTCCGGGCCTGCGTGGAGGCCGGCGCCACCGGCGTGGCCGTCCAGGGCGCCATCATGCGCGCCCGAAACCCACACCGGGTCGCCACCACCCTCACCACCGCCCACCACGAGCTTCACCAGACGAGTACGCCCCAGACCCCCCACCGCAGCGACCCCGCCCCCACCACCCCGGCCCAGCGATGACCCCCACCCCGCCAGCCTCTCCCAAGGCAGGACACCCGAAGCCGCCACCAATCCGTCTCGATGGGCGACGCCCACGACGGGGCTGCGGCCGACCGTGCCCACGCAGGAATCAAGCCTGACCGCCCGGAGTGGGCACGGTCGGCCGCAGCCCCCAACCGCAACCCGAGCAAGAACAAGCCAAGAGGAGACACGTGAGAACCCCAACGACCGTGCTCACCGTCGCCGGTTCGGACTCCGGTGCCGGTGCCGGTATCCAGGCCGACCTCAAGGTCTTCGCCGCCCTCGGTGCGTACGGCACGAGTGTGCTCACCGCCGTGACCGCGCAGAACACCCGGGGCGTGGACGCGGTGCTGCCGTTGCCGCCGCAGACGGTCAGCGACCAGTTGGACAGTGTGCTCTCCGATTTCACGGTCCGCGCGGTCAAGACCGGGATGCTCGGTACGCCGGCCGTGGCGGGTGCGATCGCCGAGGCGGCGGCAGCGGGTCGCCTGCCGCAACTCGTCGTCGATCCGGTGCTCGTGGCGACCAGTGGACACCGGCTCGGCGTGGTGGAGGCGGTGGAGCGGCTGCTGCCGTACGCCCGGGTGGCGACGCCGAACAGCGCGGAGGCCGCCGCCCTCACCGGGGCGCCGGTGACCGGCGTGGCGGAGATGACGGCGGCGGCGCGGGCGTTGGCGGCGGGCGGTGCCGAGTGGGTGATCGTGACCGGCGGTGACGTGGACACCGGCGACGAGGCGGTGGACGTGCTGCACGGCCCGGACGGCACGACGGTGCTGCGGGCTCCCCGGGTGCCGACCCGGCACACGCACGGCACCGGGTGTTCGTTCTCGGCGGCGACCGCCGTACGGCTGGCGCTGGGCGATCCGGTGCCGGTGGCGGTCGCCGCCGCCAAGGAGTACGTGACCCGCGCGCTGGCCGGTGCGCGGGACTGGGAGTTGGGCGCGGGACGCGGCCCGATGGACCACTTCGGCTGGTCCGCTTAGGCGAGGGAGGCTGTCATGCAGGCACGTCGCAAGGTCTACGTCGAGGGTTCGCGACCGGACGTCCGGGTGCCGTTCGCGGAGGTCGAGCTGACCGGGGACAACCCGCCGGTCCGGTTGTACGACACCGCCGGGCCGGGTTCGGACCCGGAAATCGGTCTGCCGCCGCTGCGGGGACCGTGGATCGCCGAGCGGGGCGACGTGGCCCCGGTACGCGGTGCCGGAACGCCGCTGGGCGGGGCGGACGGCAGACGGCCGACGCAGCTCGCGTACGCCCGGGCCGGAATCGTCACCCCCGAGATGGAGTTCGTGGCGATCCGGGAGGGGATGGCGCCCGAGTTCGTCCGGGACGAGATCGCGGCGGGTCGGGCGGTGCTGCCGCTGAACATCAACCACCCGGAGTGCGAGCCGGCGATCATCGGCAAGGCGTTCCTGGTCAAGGTCAACGCCAACATCGGCACCTCGGCGGTGACCTCCTCGGTGGCCGAGGAGGTGGAGAAGCTGACCTGGGCCACCCGGTGGGGCGCGGACACCGTGATGGACCTGTCCACCGGCAAGCGGATCCACGAGACCCGCGAGTCGATCGTGCGCAACTCGCCGGTGCCGATCGGCACGGTGCCGATCTACCAGGCGTTGGAGAAGGTCGGCGGTGACCCGGTGAAGCTGACCTGGGAGGTGTTCCGGGACACCGTGGTCGAGCAGGCCGAGCAGGGCGTGGACTACATGACGGTGCACGCCGGGGTGCTGCTGCCGTACGTGCCGCTGGCGGTCGACCGGGTGACCGGCATCGTGTCGCGGGGCGGCTCGATCATGGCGGCCTGGTGCCTGGCGCACCACGAGGAGAACTTCCTCTACACGAACTTCCGGGAGCTGTGCGAGATCCTGGCCCGCTACGACGTGACGTTCTCGCTCGGTGACGGGCTGCGCCCTGGCTCGATCGCGGACGCCAACGACGAGGCGCAGTTCGCCGAGCTGCGCACGCTCGGTGAGCTGACCCGGATCGCCTGGGAGTACGACGTGCAGGTGATGATCGAGGGTCCGGGCCACGTGCCGATGCACAAGATCAAGGAGAACGTGGACCTGCAACAGGAGTGGTGCCACGAGGCACCCTTCTACACGCTCGGCCCGCTGACCACCGACATCGCGCCCGCGTACGACCACATCACCTCGGCCATCGGCGCGGCGATGATCGGCATGTTCGGCACCGCGATGCTCTGTTACGTCACGCCCAAGGAGCACCTCGGGCTACCGGACCGTGACGACGTCAAGGCGGGGGTCATCGCGTACAAGATCGCGGCGCACGCGGCGGACCTGGCCAAGGGGCACCCCGGCGCGCAGGCCTGGGACGACGCGCTCTCCAAGGCACGCTTCGAGTTCCGGTGGGAGGACCAGTTCAACCTCTCGCTCGACCCGGAGACGGCGCGGTCCTACCACGACGCCACGCTGCCCGCCGAGCCGGCGAAGACCGCGCACTTCTGCTCGATGTGCGGGCCGAAGTTCTGCTCGATGAAGATCAGTCAGGACCTCAAGGAGTACGCCGCCCGGGGCATGCAGGACAAGTCCGAGGAGTTCGTCGCCTCCGGCGGACGGGTCTACCTGCCGCTGGCCTGACGGGTCCGGCCGGCCGGGCTGCTGCTACTCGCGGTGGTGCCGGCCGGTCGGCCGCAGTCGGCGGCGCGCCTCCTTCGGCAGCGGCTCGTCCTCGATCGACGGGCGGCCGAGTCCGGCCACCCAGTCCACGTACTCCTCGTCCTGCGCGGCGAGCGGTTCCTCCTGCTCCGCGGGGTCGGTCTCCACGGGGCGGGGCCGGTTGCGCCGGAACAGGCCCCGCCGGCCCCTCTCGCGTTCGTGCTTGGGCGGGGCTGGTTCGGCGCGCGGGGCGGGCGGTTTGCTGAACGCAGCCGTCACGTCGCGGGCGGCCGCCGCCGGGTCGGTGGAGACGGCCGGTGCCGCGCTGGCGAAGGCCGCCGAGACGTCCCGCGCGGCGGTCGCCGGGTCGGTACCGGCACCGGCCTCGGTGTGGCCCGGGTCGGAATCGACACCGGCGGTGGCGTGGTTCGGGTCGGCACCGGCGTGGGCGTGGCCCGGTTCGGTGCCGCCGTCCAAACCCGATGGTCCGTCGGTGCCCGGCCCGGTCGGCGACCCGGCCTCGTCGGTGGCATCGGCCGGGTCAGGGTGGCGGGCCGGTGTGAAGGCGTTCCAGGTCGCCGTGGTGTTGAGGTCGGGCAGCGGGAGCCGGTGCCGGGGCCAGGGTGCGGTCTCCGGTCCCTCGACCGGACGGGGGGCCGGCGTCACCGCACTGTCGGACCGGCCGCCACCGGTCGGCTCGTCGTCGTCCGTCGACCCGGGACCGCCCCCGGGTGGTACGGGCGCGGTGTCGACGAAGTCCGGACCACCGGCCTGGTCGGGCACCCCGGCCCGGGGCATCGGCGTCTGGGCGGTCGGGCCTGACGCGTCGAACGGGTGCGGCGATCGGTCCTGGTCAGCGGCGCGAAACACGGGCGCGATCCGGTTCGGCGGCTCGGCCAGCGGGCGTGGTGTGTGGACAAGCCGGGGTGGCCGTTTCGCCGGGCCCGCCGTCGGGGTGAGGTCGCCGCCGTCGCCGACCGGGTCGGGCCCGGCCGTCCAAGGCTCGGTGATCGCGCCGCTGCGGGCAGGCGGCCCGACGATCGCGCCGGTCCCCGCCGACGGCGTGTCGAAGGGCGGCCGGTGGTCGTACGGCCCCGGCGGATCCATCGGGCGCGCGTGAAGTGTCGGCGGCTGGTCCGGGTGGTCGGGGTCGCCCGTCGCCTGGACCGCGAGGGCCGGTGTACCGAGCGGAGCGGGGTCGACGATCGCGGGGTCGACGGTGTCGGTGCCGACGAAGAGGGGCCGCTCGGTGGGGTCGGCATGGGCGGGTCGGTCGGCAGCGGACCGGGCACCGGAGGGCTCGGCAGCGGGTTCGGCGTCGCTGGATTCGGCGGGGACGGGTCGGGCGGGGGTGGCTCCGTCGCGGTCGACACCGATGGCTGAACCGAGTTCGGCGGCGGGGAAGCGGTCGGTGGCGGGCAGACGGTCGGGGCCGGTGTCGGGCGCACCGGGGCCGGTGGCGGTGGCACCGGCGTCGGCCGCCGACTCGTCCGGTCGGGTCAGCCCTGCGGTGCCGGTGGGCAGATCCTCGGACCCGGTGTGGAGAGAGGCACCGGCGGCCGGTGCGACGTCGCCGTCGATGGTCGGGCCGGCGGCGGTCGGGAGACCGGTCCTCGGCCCGGCGTCGGAGGCCGGACCGATCGGCGCGTTCCCCGACGCGGCGGGCACCGGGGCAGCCGGCTCGCCGGGCCAGTGCCAGTGCGGCGGTGACGCGTCGCCGGTGACCGGCCGGTCGGGGCCGGTGTGCGGACCGCCGGGCGGATCGGCCACCGCGACGGCCCCGGCGTCGGCCTCCGTGCCGGTCGGACGGTCGGCCGACGTCGGCAGGGCGGGGGAGGTCGGTAGGGGCTGCAGGATCGCGGTCGGTTCGATGGCGGTCCCGGCGGTCCCGGCGGTCCCGGCGGTGTCGCGGTCGAGTGCGGCGAGAGGGATCAGCGCGGCAGCGGCCGACCCGAGGGCACCGACCGCGACCGCGATCAGGGCACCGTAGTAGGGCGCGAGCTGGTAGCGGTCGCTCGCGTCGCCGGGTCCAGCGGCCAGGTAGGCGAACGCCACCAGGATCGGCCCGGCCACCCCGCTCGGCCCGCTGATCAGCGGCGGCTGGCCGCGCCACCGGGCCAGGGCACCGGTCGCGGCACCGGCCAGCAGGCTGACCAGCGGCAGGATCAGCAGGGACAGGCGCTGGGCCGCGTCGGCGGTGAGCCAGCTCGGTTCCAGCACGCCGAGGCGGACCGGGGTCAGTGGCCCGGTCGAGGCGAGCGACGGGGCGACGGACAGCAGCGCCAGCAGCCACACCGTACCGGCGATGCCGGCCATGTTCCAGGCGAAGGTCGGCCGGAGCAGGGCGGCCAGCGCGGCGCCCGCGCCGACCACCGCGCCGAGGACGGCGCAGATGGCGACGGCCCAGACCGGGTCGACCGAGACGAGCTCGACCGCGCGGGCCGGTCGCATGCACAACGGTGCCACCACGACGGCGCCCAGCGCGGCGCTGCACGCCACGGCCAGTTGACGATGCGTACCGGTGAGCCCTCCGTGGCGCTCGGCGAGGCGTTCGGTGAGTACCGCTCCGACGACGGCGGCGTTCGCCGCGAACCAACCGGCCCAGACGAGTTGGGCCGGCCACTGGTTGACGGTGGCGCCGGTGAAGGTGCCGGTGAGACGGAGTATGCCGAAGCCGAAGGCGACGCCGAGCTGACCGGCTGCGGTCAGCAGGCTGACGCCGAACGCCGTGAGCAGTAGCCGGCTCAAGGTCCTATGGGCCATGGTCGGCACGTTACGGTCCGTGGCGACCGATCGCCACCGGCGCGCCGTGGGACGGCCGCTACCTGCGCCCGGCGGGTCTACTTGAGCTCGACCAGGCGAGCCAGGTATGTCGTGTCCCCGACGTTGGTCAGCATGTGCACCGCGCCCGGGTCGCGGTAGACCACGCCGCCGGTCGGCTCGTCCGCGTCGATCGTGGTGCCGTCGATGGTCTGCACCACGTTCTTCGCACCCTGCACAGCCACCACCAGATAGGGGTGGTCGTGCCGGTGCAGCGGCTGCCGCTCGCCCGGCTCCAGCCGGATGTGCCAGACCCGGACCCGGTCGTTCTCGAAGACGATCTCCTGGCCCACCGGGCCGAGCGTGGGCAGGTCGAGGGGGGTCTCGGTCATCGGGTTCCCTCCAGTCGGGGCAGCACCTCGGCCGCGATCAGCTCCAGGTGGTCCAAGTCGTCGAGGTCGACCAACCGGAGGTGTACGCGGGCGGTGCCGACGGCCGCGAACTCGCCGATCCGGTCGACCAGTTGTTCCGGTGAGCCGACCACCGCCTCCTCGGGCGGCAGGGCGCTGGTCACGTGCAGTGGTGCTGCCCGTCGTCGGGCCTCCGCGTCGGTGCGTCCGATCGCCACCACGATGCCGGCGGAGAGCACCAGCGGTGCCCGGCCGGTGCCGGCGCGGTCGACCCGGTCGCACGCCTCGCGTACCCGCTCGTAGGACTCGGCGGTCCGGGCGACGTCGGTGAAGGGCACGTTGAACTCGTCGGCGAAGCGGGCCGCCAGGTCCGGGGTGCGCTTGGGACCGCGTCCGCCGATGATGATCGGCGGCCCGGGGGTCTGCACCGGCTTCGGTAGCGCCGGGGCGTCCACCAGCCGGTAGTGGTCGCCGCTGTAGCTGTACGTGCTGCCCGACGGGGTCCGCCACAGTCCGGTGAGTACGTCGAGTTGCTCGGTGAGCCGGTCGAAGCGTTCACTCGTGCCGGGGAACGGGATGCCGTACGAGGTGTGCTCGCGGGCGTACCATCCGGCGCCGATGCCCAGCTCGACCCGGCCGCCGCTCATCCGGTCCACCTGGGCCACCATCACCGCGAGCGGACCGGGTAGCCGGAAGGTCGCGGAGGTGACCAGGGTGCCGAGCCGGATCCGGCTGGTCTCCCGGGCGAGCGCGGCGAGCGTCAGCCAGGCGTCGGTCGGGCCGGGCAGCGCCGACGCGTCACTCATCGACTGGTAGTGGTCGGCGCGGAGGAATGCCTCGAAACCGCCGTCCTCGGCGAGTCGGGCGAAGCGGAGCTGGTCGTCGTAGTCGGCCCCGCGATGCGGCTCGGTGAAGACGGTGACCCGCATGGTCACCTCCGCGTACCGGCGGTCGCGGGGTGGTCCCGCTCCATGAGCAGCTCGTGCAGGTCGGCGCTGACCTGGGCGACCTCCGCCAGGTGCGCGTTGCGGCCCAGCGTACGGGGGCGGGGGATGGCCACGTCGACGATCTTGCGAACCCGGCCGGGGCGCGGGCTGAGCACGATCACCCGGTCGGCCAGCAGCACCGCCTCGTCGATGGAGTGGGTGACGAAGACGATGGTGGCGCGGTTGCGCATGTGCACCCGCTGCAACTCCCCGGACAGTTCCTCGCGGGTGAGCGCGTCCAGCGCGGAGAAGGGCTCGTCCATCAGCATCACGCGGGGGTCGCCGATCAGGGACCGGCACAGCGACACCCGCTGCTGCATGCCGCCGGACAGCTCGTGCGGCAGCCGCTTCTCGAAACCGGCCAGCCCGGCCACGTCGAGTAGCTGCCGGGCGCGCTCCCGGTAGTCGTTCCGCTTCCAGCCGAAGATCTCCACCGGCAACAGGACGTTGTCCAGCACCGTGCGCCACGGCAGCAGGGCCGGCCGCTGGAACAGCATGGCGATGTCGCGGCGCGGCTTGGTGACCGTCTCGCCACCCACGGTGATCTCACCCGAGGTGACCGGGATCAGTCCGGCGATCAGTCGGAGCAGGGTCGACTTGCCGCAGCCGGAGCGGCCGAGGATGGCCACAAACTCGCCGTCGGCCACGTCGAGGTTGATGCCGCGCAACGCCTCCACGCGGCCACTACGGCCGTCGAAGGTGCGCGAAACCTCGGACAGGCGGATCATCTCCGGCGGCCTCCCTGAGTGAGTAGTCAGGATTCCGCCCAAAGGTTAGCGGTCTCCACCGTTATCTCACCGTCCGGGGTGGAGATGAGTTGTTTCCGTTCCGCAACCCGGTATGCCTGGCGTCGCAAAGGTGAGGTTCTCGTACGCTGTGCCCGCGAAGAGTCCCCTCGATACGCGGTGTCGGCTTCCGTTCCGGCTGCCGGTACCGCCCCAACATCCCCTCCCGGAGGCCCGCGACGCCTCCGGTGGGAAAGGACAAGGTGTACTGATGAGAAGGCTGACCCGTACGGTCGCCGCGGCCACGATGGCCACCGCGCTCGCCCTGGTCTCCGCGTGCGGCAGCGGCTCGGACGACGCTGACGACAACGTCGGCTCCTCGATGGAGCAGGTGACCTACCTCACCTCGTTCGGCAACTTCGGGCGTGACGCCTACGCCTGGGTGGCGAAGGAGAAGGGCTTCTTCAAGGACGCCGGCTTCGACGTGGACATCAAGCCCGGCCAGGGCACCAACGCCGTGATCCAGACGATCGTCGGCGGCCAGGCGCAGTTCGGTCCGATCGACCTGACCGGTGGTCTGCTCCAGCTCGGCAACGGCCAGGCCAAGGACTTCGTCGCGGTGGCGGCGATCCAGCAGCGCACGATGGCCGCCATCGCGACCGTCGAGGGCACCGGCATCAGCACGCCGAAGGACCTGGAGGGCAAGAAGCTCGCCGACACCCCCGGCTCGGTCGTCCGGAACCTCTTCCCGACCTACGCGCGCCTGGCCGGCATCGACTACGACAAGGTGACCTGGGTCAACGGTGACGCGCAGACCCTGATGGGCACGCTGGCCTCCGGCTCGGTCGACGGCATCGGCCAGTTCGTCGTCGGTCAGCCGACCATCGAGGCGGTGACCAAGAAGAAGGCCGTCCTGCTGCCGTACAGCAACGTCATGCAGGACCTCTACGGCAACGTGCTGGTCACCTCGAAGCAGATCGCCGCCGACAAGCCGGAGATGGTCAAGCGGTTCACCGAGGCGCTGCTCAAGGGCCTGGAGTACGCCCTGGAGAACCCGCAGGAGGCCGCCGAGATCCTGGCCAAGAACGTCGAGGCCGTGGTGCCCGCCGCAGCCGCCGCCGAGCTGCAGCTCATGGCCGGGTACGTCCGCTCCAGCAACTCCGGCACCGCCCTGGGCGCGCTGGACAGCGGTCGGGTGGCCAAGAGCATCGCGATCCTGCGCGGTGCCGGCGCTCTGGAGTCCGACCTCACCCCGGACCAGATCGTCGACTTCAACCTGGCCCCCAAGGCCTGACTCCAGTTCACACCAGTTCCACCGCGGGGTACGCCGTGCCGGTCAGCCGGTACGGCGTACCCCGATCCCGCGTCTGACCACCCGAACCGCAGGAGGATCCGATGACCGACGTCCGCTCACGGCAGCCGGAGGTGGCACCCGCCCCGGAGCCGGCCCCGGCCGCACCGCAGGGCCGGCGGTGGCGGCCGGCAGACCTGCGGGACGGCGTGAGGGCCGCGCTGCTGCCGGCCGCCGGCCTGCTGATCGCGTTCAGCGTGTGGTGGCTGGTCGCCCGGCTGGAGCTGGTCCACCCGGCCGCCCTGCCGCCGCCCGGCGACGTGCTGACCGCCTTCCGGCTGGGCCAGGACCGGCTGCTCGAACACACCGTCACCACCACCGGCGAGATCCTGCTCGGCTTCCTGCTCTCGGCGGTGGCGGGTGTGCTGATCGGCCTGTCGCTGGCCGCTTCGCGGACGGTCGAGCGGATGTTCACCCCGCTGCTGGTCGCCGTCAACGCGGTCCCGAAGATCACCCTGGGCCCGCTGTTGGTGGTGGCGCTCGGTTGGGGTCAGAAGCCCATCCTGACGATGGTCTTCCTGCTCTGCTTCTTCCCGATCGTGCTCTCCACCGCGACCGGCCTGACCACCACCTCGGCCGAGTTGGCCGAGCTGGTCCGCTCCTGGAACGCCTCCCGCTGGCAGGCGTTCCGCAAGGTCCGCTTCCCGGCCGCGCTGCCGCAGATCTTCGTCGGGCTCAAGGTCGCCATGCCGCTGGCCGCGATCGGCGCCGTGATCGGCGAGTTCCAGGCCGGTGAGGGTGGTCTCGGTTTCGTCATCCAGCAGTACGCGGGCATCGGCGACACCGCCACGGCGTGGGCGGCGATCATCCTCGTCGCCCTGGTCAGCATCCTGCTGTACGCCGTGCTGGTGCTCGTCGAGCGGCGCAGCCTGCCGTGGGTGCGCGAGACCACCTCCAGCCGCTGAGCGAGGTCAGCCCGCCAGGCGCCACCGGCCGTTGCGGGCGACCAGCGTGGTGAGCGCCTGCGGCATCAGCCCGGAGTGGTTGTCCGGCGTCATCCGGATCGGTCCGGACAGACCGTCCAACTGGGACGTCTCCAGCACGTCGCGGAGGCCCTCACGGTCGACCTGTCCGGCCGGTCCGCCGGCGCGCAGTTCGGCGTCGGCGATGAGCTGGACGGCGTCCGCTGCGAAGGAGGACGAACCGTGGTAGCCGCCGAAGCGGGCGGTGTAGTCCTGGAACCACTGGCGGCGGGCCGCCTTCGCCGGGGTGGTGGCGATGACGTCGTCGATCACCATGGTCTGGGTGAAGACCAGGGTGGCCCGCTCCACCGCCCGCGAGGCCGATCCGAGGAAGAGGTCACCGGCAGCGGCGGCGTCGAAGTACAACGCCCCGCCGAAGTTGGCCCGCTTCACCGCTGCGGCGGCGAGCATCGCCTGGTCCGGCGAGGTCCAGATGATGATCCCCTCCGGGTCGGCGGCAGCCAGCGAGGCGGCCTGCTGGTCGACCTCGGTGTCGGTGCCCCGCACCGAGGCCTGGGCCACCACCCGGATGCCGGCGTTGTCAAACTCGCGCTGCAACGCGGTGACGCCCTCCCGGCCGTAGGTGTCCTCGGTGTGCAGGATGCCGATCGTGTCGATGCTGCGTCGGCGGAGTTCGACGGTGAGCGCGTCGGCGCTGTCGGCTGCGTTCGGTGCCAATTTGAACACGTACCGTCGTTCGGCGACCGGGCTGGTGATGGCGCCGGCCGCGGCGAGCGCGATGGTCGGGATCTGCTTTTCGTTGATGGTGCGGACCGCGCCGACCGCGCATTCGTTGCAGCCGCCCATGATGATGGCGCTGACCGCCGAATCGTTGCTGAAGTCCGCGATGTTTCGCAGCGACTCACTGGCGTCGGAACGATTGTCCTTCACCCGCAGATCGATCGAACGGCCGTTGAGCGCACCCGAGGCGTTCAACTGCTCCACCTTGAGTTCCAGTGCCTGCCGGTACGCCTTGCCGACCCCGGCCGCCGCACCGGAGAGCTCCAGGTCGGCGGCGATGACGATCGGGCTCGTGTCCCTCGCCTCTCCGCCGAACTGGCAGCCGGCGAGCATGGAGGCCAGCAGGGTGGAGGCGAGCGCCGTGGCGGTCGCGGAGCGGAAGGGGGTCAACTCAGTCCTCCTGGAGTGGCGCGGGCGGGGCCCGGTCACTGGTGTCGGCGACCGTCCTCAGTGGATAATCGGGAAGGGTCTGCCGTACCGTGTGCGCGAAGCCTGCAAAACCTTGCCAATGCCGGGCGCTGCGGTCAAGCGGGACCACTGGAGGCGTTTCGGGACGCCGATCCCACATGCTGGGGTAACCAGATGTTTTCCGTTGCTCACTGTGGCGACATGCTTCGCCACTCTGGAGTTACATGCCCTGTTCAGGGCGCTGTGGAAATGTAGGTATTAGTTGACCGGATCACGGGATGCGCGACGTCCGACCGATTCCTGCCCGCCTGCGGCTTCCCAAACACGATCTCGTCTGATGAAATCGCGGCCGTGCCGCGCGTGGCGCTGGCCGTCGCTCCATGCACGGATCGACGGGCCAGGCGTGGAGAAAACGACGGAGGCGATGTCGTGAGCACCGGACCGACGACCCTGCCCGCCAGCGGTGACGCCGTGCCGAAGGCGCCTCGCCGCCTGTTCCGGCTGCGCGACGCGCGGATCCGGTCCAAGCTGGCGCTGATCCTGGTCGTGCCGGTCGCCGCCGTCATCGCGCTGGCCACCGTCCGTCTCGTCTCCGTCGGCGAGGGCGCCTACGACGCCACCCAGGCGCGATCGCTGACCGCACTGTCCATGAACATCTCCGCACTCACCAACGACCTGCACGCGGAACGGATGGCGGCGGCGGCCTACCTGGCCCAGCCGCAGCCGCAGGCCGACGCGTACAACCTGCGGGTCCGGCAGACCCAGCAGCGGATCGACGCGTACCGCGCGGAGCGGTCCAAGATCGGTGAGGTGCCCAGCGCGGTCGGCGACCGCCTGCGGACCATCGACACGCACCTGGACACCCTCGACGGCACCCGGCAGGAGGTGCTCGACCGCTCGCAGATGGAGGTCGCCGAGGCGGCCCTGCGGTACGGCGTCGTCCTGGCCGACCTGGTCGCCTACGGCGACGGCCTGGCCCAGTTGCCGGGTGAGGAGCAGTTGGCCGACAGCCGCCGCGCGGTGGCCGCCTTCGCCCGCGCGAAGGCCGCCGTCGCCGAGGAGGAGTCGATCGCGTTCACCGCGCTGAGCCGGGGCCGGCTGGACAACGAGCAGTTCTCCGCGTTCGTGGCCACCCTGACCGGGCAGCAGGAGGCGCTGCTGGCCTTCTCGCTGGCCGCCGACCCGACCCAGCGGGCCCTGGTCGAGACCACCGTCTCCGGTGACGCGGTGGTGCTGGCCGACCGGATCGCCACCGACATCAGCCGCTCGGTGGGCAACCGCTCGCCGGTCAGCGCGCAGGACGCCACGGCGGCGATCGGCGCGGTCAACGAGCTGATGCGCTGGGCCGAGATCGAGCTCCAGAACCGGTTGCTCGCCCAGGCCGAGCAGGCCCGGACGGACGTCATCCGGCAGGCCATCGTCGAGACGACGCTGGTGCTGCTCACCCTGATCATCGCGGTGACGCTGGCCGTCGTGCTGGCCCGCTCGCTGAACCACTCGCTGCGCCGGCTCCGTGAGGGCGCGCTCTCGGTGGCCAACCACGACCTGCCCGAGGCGGTGCGCCGCCTCCAGGGCATGGGTAACGTCAGCGACGGCAGTGTCGACGAGATCGTCCGCGAGGTGCGGGACCCGATCCAGCTCAACAACCGCGACGAGGTGGGACAGGTCGCCCTGGCCTTCAACGTCGTGCACCGGGAGGCGGTCCGGGTCGCGGCCGAGCAGGCGGCCCTGCGGACCAGCGTCTCGGCGATGTTCCTCAACCTGGCCCGGCGCAGTCAGACCCTGGTCGACCGGATGATCGGTGAGCTCGACGCGATCGAGCGTGGCGAGGAGGACCCGAAGCGGCTCGCCCAGCTCTTCGAGCTGGACCACCTCGCCACCCGGATGCGCCGCAACGACGAGAACCTTCTCGTGCTGGCCGGCGCGGACTCGGCCGTGCCGCGTCGCGACGACGCCCTGCTGGTGGACGTGTTGCGCGCCGCGCAGTCGGAGGTGGAGCTCTACAACCGGATCGAGTTCGGCACGGTCGACACCGACGTCTCGGTGGCCGCGCACGCGGTCAACGACGTGGTGCGACTGGTGGCCGAGTTGCTCGACAACGCCACCCGCTTCTCGCCGCCGAACACCACCGTGGTCGCCGACGGCCGCCGCATCCGCGACTACGTGCTGATCCAGATCGAGGACCGGGGCCTGGGCCTCAGCGACGAACAGCTCGACTCGCTCAACCGGCGGCTCGCCGCGCCGTCCACCGTGGACGTGGCCGCCTTCCGGCTGATGGGTCTCGCAGTGGTCAGTCGCCTCGCCGCGCGGTACGGCATCCGGGTCGAACTGCGCCGCAACGTCGAGGGCGGCACCGTGGCGCAGATCACCCTGCCGGCCGCGACGGTGATCCTGCCGAGCCTGCGGGGACGCGACCAGATCACCCGGCCGCGTCAGCCGCTCGCGGTCGAGCAGACCCCGGCGACGCCGCCGGCACCCGCCGAGCCGCTCACCGGCGCGGGTCGCAGCAACCTCGCCACGTTGACGACCGAGCGGTGGCGCGACAGCACCCCCACGTCGGCACCGTGGCCGGCTGCGAACCCGGCCCCGACCCCGGAGCCGCCGGCACCACCGGCCCGTACCGTGCCGCCCGCCTTCGCCGGTGGGTTCAACGCCGGTACGCCGACCGTCGCCCAGCCGTCGCTCGACCCGCTGCCACAGCGCGCCGCGCCGCCCGCCGCCCGGCCCGACCCGGTGCTGCCGGCCGGTCCGGTCGCCGGAGCGCCGATGAGCGCGCCGACCGCGTTCGGCGTGGGTGTCACCCCGCAGTCCGAGACGCCCTTCCGTGGCCTGGGCGCCAGCCTCGCGGCCACCGCACCACAGGCCACCGCGCCGATCACCGCCCCGCCGGAACCCCAGGCCGAGGCGCCGATCTTCCGCGAGATGGAGGCGGTCTGGTTCCGTTCACACGGCAACGACGCCACCGCCATCTTCAGCCGACCGCAGTTCGACGAGCCGCCGCAACCGGCTGCCGGCCCACCCACGCCGGCTGTCGAGCCGACTCGGGGACGGAGCCCGTTGCCCACACGTACACCCGGTGCGGCAGCCGCCGCGCAGCCCGCGCCGCCACCTCCGTACCAGTCGTCACCGGCTGCGCCGACCGCCGCGACGGCCGCGACCACGCAACTGCCCACGGTGACTCCGGCCGCCGCGCCACCACCACCGGCGGCGCCTCCCCGGACCGCCCCGGCCGCGCCGGCACCGGCGGCGCCCCCGGCCCCGGCACCGACGACGGCCCACGCCCCGGATCCGTCCGACGCCTGGCGGACCGCGGCCGACGACGGCTGGACGCGGGCCAGCAAGGCCGCCGAGCCGACCCCGGCCGGCACCACCCGGTCCGGACTGCCCAAGCGGGTGCCGCAGCAACAGCTCGTCCCCGGTGGGATCGAGCCCCGCGGCGGACGTGAGCGCAGCCGCCGTACGCCGGACGAAGTACGCGGCCTGCTCTCGGCCTACCACCGCGGCGTGCAGCGCGGACGGACGGCCGGAGCGAGTCAGGACAGCACCTCGACCAAGGAGACGAGCCGATGAACAGGCCAGCGGCCATGCAGGACATGGGTTGGCTGCTCACCAACTTCGCCGACAGCGTGGCGGGTATCGCCCACGTGGTGGCGGTGTCCGCCGACGGACTGCTACTCGCCTCCTCCCGTGACCTGCCGGGGGACCGGGCGGACCAGCTCGCCGCGATCACCTCCGGCGTGGTGAGCCTGACCGAGGGCGCCGCGCGGATGTTCAGTGCCGGCGGGGTGTTGCAGACGGTCATCGAGATGGACAGCGGCTACCTGTTCCTGATGTCGATCAGCGACGGGTCGTCGATGGCGGTGCTCGCGGCGCGTAGCTGCGACGTCGGGCAGGTGGGTTACGAGATGGCACTGCTGGTCGAGCGGGTCGGCGCGGCGCTGGTGCCGCTGCCCCGGGACGCGGTGCGGTCATAACAGGGACAGCACCGGCGCAATCCCGCGCCGGTACGGAGGAGATCCGGTGGCGACACGCCGGCGAAGGGGAGAGGAGGTGATCGCGGATGGAGCAACACCGACGTGACCCGCGTGGTGCACTGGTGCGGCCGTACGCGGTCACCCGGGGACGGACCGAGCCGCGGCAGGACATCGCCTTGGAAGCGGTGCTGGTAGCCAGCCCCACCCAGATCGCCGAGTCGCGGTTTGCCGGGCATGACAAGCATCGCATCGCCATGGTCTGCGAGAGCCGGCCCGAATCGCTGGCGGAAATCGCCGCGTACACCCGGCTACCGCTGGGTGTCGCCCGGGTGTTGGTCGCCGACATGGTGGCCGAGGGCCTGTTGACGCTACAGACGGCTGCTCCCGCCACAGGTTTCGAGGAGCGGATGGAAATGCTGGGAAGGGTGCTGAGTGGACTTCGCGAGCTATGACCCCGCCGGGGCCCGCCAGAGCCGGGGAATCATCTCCGCGAAGATCGTCGTCGCGGGTGGCTTCGGTGTCGGCAAGACCACGTTGGTCGGCGCGATCTCGGAGATCACACCGCTGACCACCGAGGCGGTGATGACCGCGGCGGGCGTCGGTATCGACGACCCGTCCAAGGTGCCGGGCAAGGAGACCACCACGGTCGCCATGGACTTCGGCCGTATCACCATGGCGCAGGACCTGATCCTGTACCTCTTCGGCACACCCGGGCAGACCCGGTTCTGGTTCATGTGGGACGAGATCATTCGGGGCGCGGTGGGTGCGACGGTGCTGGTGGACACCCGCCGGATCACCGACGCGTTCGCTCCGCTCGACTACTTCGAGAGCCGCAACCTGCCGTACGTGGTCGCGCTGAACCGGTTCGACGGTGCGCAGCAGTACGAACTGGAGGAGGTCCGCGAGGCGCTGGCCATCTCGCCGGACGTACCGCTGGTGCTGACCGACGCCCGGCAGCGCGACTCGGTCAAGCGGGTGCTGATGACCGTCGTCGAGCACGCCATGACGCGGTTGCAGGCCGAACACGACCGGGGCTTTCCGACCCCGGTCGGCTGAGTGCCGGGCGGGAGCCCGTCGGTGGATCGATCTCCACCGGCGGGCTCCCGCGTCCGGTCAGTCGACCCGGAGCCGGTACCCGCGTTTGACGACCGTCTGTACCACGCGGGGGGCCTTCAGCCCGGCCCGGAGCCGGGCCACCGCCATCTCCACCGCGTGCTCGTCGGCGCCGCGCGGCAACGTCCGCAGCAGGGCGGTACGCGACAGCACCCGACCCGGCGTCTGGGACAGGGCCCGCAGCACCGCCATCGGCGCCGGGGCCAGGGGTCTCAGCTCACCGTCCATCACCGCCGCGTGTCCGCGCAGGGTGAGTAGATGTCCGGCGGCCTTGATGGTGACCGTCCGACGGGGCAGTTCGTCGACGATGGTGCGGACCAGCGCACCCAGCCTCGCCCGGCTCGGTGCGCTGACCGGTACGCCCCGACGCACCAGCGGTTCGGCGGTGACCGGGCCGACACAACTCGCCAGCACGTCACCGCGCAGCGCCTCCAGCACCGTCTCGGTACGGTCACCGGCGGCCCGCAGCAACGCCTCCGCGGCCGGTGCCGAGGTGAACGTGACCGCGTCCACCAGACGGCTGGCCACCAGGTCGACGAGCCGGTGCAGCGGGGCCGGGTCGGTCGGCGGCGCCCACCGGTAGACCGGGATCTCGATGACGGTGGCACCGGCGTCCTCCAGGGCGCGGGTGCACTCCGGTTGTCGCTCGCCGTGCAACTGCATGGCGATCACCTGCCCGGCCACGCCCCGTCGACGCAGGTGGTCCACCACCTCGTCGCAGCTCTCCGACTCCGGGGACCACTGGTCGTGCAGCCCGGCGGCACGGATCGCCCCCCGGGCCTTGGGGCCCCGGGCCACGACGTACGCGTCGCCGAGCACCGAGCGCAGCGGCTCGGCCAACCCCCAGCCCTCGGCGGCCTCCAGCCACCCGCGCATTCCGATGCCGGTGTTGGCCATCAACACGTCCGGCGGCCGGTCCAGACAGGTCCGGGTCGCCTCGCGCAGCTCGGTGTCGTCGGCGAGCGGCACGATCCGCAGGGCGGGAGCGAGCACCACCCGAGCACCGCGCCGTTGTAGTAACGCGGCGAGTTCGTCCCGCCGCCGGTCGGCGGTCACCCCGATGGTGAAGCCGGCCAGTTCCTCGCCCATTCACCCCTCCTGTCGCAGCCGCACCTCGACCATGCCGTTCCGACAACGGATCTCGTGCCGGGTCACGGCGACGCCGGGCAGGTCGAGACAAACCCCCGTGCGCAGGTCGTGCACCTGCTTGTGCAGCGGCGAGGCGACCGTGGGCACGCCCTGCCGGCTGCCGACGATGCCCCGGGACAGCACGTACGCCTCGGCGACCGGGTCGCGGTTGTCGATCGCGTACAGCCCGTCCCCGGTGCGGAAGATCGCCACCTGCACGCCGTCGACGAGGGCGGCCACGCCCCGGTCCGGGTCCAGCTGGCCCAGCGGGCGGACCACGTGCCAGCGCAGCGTCGTCGCGGTGCTCATCGCCCCACCTCCACCGGATCGGTTCTGGGCAGGTTGGTCGGGAAGTCGCGGGGGCGTACGGCGATCCGGTCCTCCTCCCGGCGCAGGGTCATCCCGCGCTGGAGGGCGCAGTACGGGCAGTGCGTCGCCACCTCCCGGGGCGACTGCCCCGGTCGAGTTGCGGACCGTGCACCGTCTGTCATGTCGGCAAAGCGTGCCGTTGGGCGGTTTCCGGTCAGCGTCCCGTTTGTTTCGGCCCTGTCAAGAGCGCCTCACACCGCACGCCGGCTGCGCGTGTGGTCGAGGGGTCTACAATATGGAACAAAAATCCTGATATTTGAGAAGACTCCGGATCGGAGGATCGACATGGATGTGGCTCGGGCGTTCGACGCCGTGGCCGGCAGCTACGACGCCGCGCGGCGGCGGCTGGTGCCCTGCTTCGACGGGTTCTACGGCACCGCCGTCGAGGTCGTCGAGCCGGCGCTGCGGGCCGCCCGTGCCGCCGGACGTACCCCCGAGGTGTTGGACCTGGGGGCGGGCACCGGTCTGCTGTCGTTGCTCGTCGCCGCCGCCGTGCCGGACGTCCGGCTGACCCTCGTCGACGCCGCGCCGAAGATGCTCGCCGTCGCCGCCGAGCAGCTCACCGGTCGTGGCGTGCCGCACCGGGTGGTGGTGGCCGACCTGACCGACCCGCTGCCCGGCGGGCGTTACGACGCGGTGGTCAGCGCGCTCGCCGTCCACCATCTCGACGACGCCGGCAAGCGGGACCTGTACCGGCGGGCCGCCGGTGCGCTGGTGCCCGGCGGCGTCTTCGTCAACGCCGAACAGGTCACCGGCCCGACGGCCGAGCTGGACCGGCGCTACCACGAGGTCTGGCTGGCCCAGATCACCGCGCGCGGCTCCGACGCCGACGAGATCGCCGCCGCCGCGCAACGGATGGCGTACGACCGGCCCGCGCCCGTGGGGGAGCAGTGTCGCTGGTTGTCCGAGGCGGGCCTGGTCGACGTGGACTGCTTCTTCAAGGCGTGGCGGTTCGCCGTCTTCGGCGGCCGTGCCCCGGCCGTCACCGGCCCGTCCGGCGACAGCTCGCGGTATCCGGCGGATGACTGATGGTCATACCGACGGGTAGTCTGACCGGCATGACAGCAAAGGTGACTCTGTCGTTCTCCGACGAGACGATCGCGGAGGCCCGGCGGTTCGCCAAGCGCGAAGGGCTCTCCCTGTCGGCCTGGATGGACCAGGCGGCCCGGGAGAAGGCCCTGCGTGAGGTCTTCGCGGCGCACGCCGCCGCGGTCGGCCGGGCGGGGCTGGACCTGGAGTCGGCCTCGTTGGCCGACGCGCAGGAGGTGGGCATGGTCGACGACCTGCTCTTCGGCGGTCGCCCGCGTGCTGCGTAGGGGCGAGGTCTGGCGGATCGCCGGGGCCCGCGAGCGGCTCGGGCTCGTGATCAGCTCGGACGTCTACAACTCCACCGCAGTGCCCATCGTGATCGTCGCCGAGGTGGTCGAGGCGGCGCTGCTGCGCGACTCGCCTCTGGCGGTGCCGATGGGTGGCTGGGTGGTGATGCCGGACCGGATCTCGTCACCGATGAAGAAGTGGTTCGCCGAGTGCGTGGACGTGGCCGACGTCGAGACGATGCGGCAGATCGACCGGGCGCTGCGCATCCTCCAGCAGCTCTGACCCGGCGGGTTCCTCACCACCGGCGCTCGATTCCTGGCTGCGGCGCCATGACCACCACGAGCACGCGTCCGAGGTCGTCGCGGACGAACAGGACCTGGACCGCCGGCCCGGTCGCTGGATCGGGCACTCGTTCATCGGCTACTCGGCGGCCTTCCCGACGCTGCTCACTTCTACGTCGGCTTCCTGGTGTTGCTGGCGGCCACCTGGGTGGCGTACCTGCGGACGGGGTCCCGGATGGCCCGGGCGTGGGTGTGCGGGGTATTGTCCGGTCGTCCGGCGCGCCCGCCGGACCCCCGTTTTGACCGGCCGACGGGGCTACGGGTATCGTTGCCTGCTGTTGTACGACATCTGTGGGCGTGCCGCCTGAGGTACGCTTGGTCGTTCGTGCGCGCTGGTCCGACCGAGAAGCCCTGGTCACCTCGGCGCGCTACCCCAGACCGACGACGAGACAAGGTAGACCTGTGCGTACGTACAGCCCGAAGCCGGGTGAGATCGAGCGTCAGTGGCACGTCATCGACGCCTCTGATGTCGTGCTGGGCCGCCTGGCCACCCACGCCGCCACGCTGCTGCGGGGCAAGCACAAGCCGACTTTCGCGCCGCACGTCGACACGGGCGACTTCGTCGTCATCGTGAACGCGGGCAAGGTCGCGCTGACCGGCAACAAGCGGCAGCAGAAGATCGCCTACCGCCACTCCGGCTACCCGGGCGGCCTGAAGCAGGTCGGTTACGAGGAGCTGCTCGCCAAGCGCCCCGAGCGGGCCATTGAGCTGGCTGTCAAGGGGATGCTCCCGCACAACAAGCTCGGCCGTCAGCTGATCAAGAAGCTGAAGGTCTACGCCGGTGCCGAGCACCCGCACGGCGCGCAGCAGCCGGCGCCGTTCGAGATCAAGCAGATCGCGCAGTGAGCGCGGGCGAAGGAAGCAGCATGACCGACATCACCGCCACCGAGGTCGCCCCCGAGGCCACCGAGGCGCCGGCGCCCGTCGCCCGCGCGCCTCGTGGTGACCGCCCGATCCAGACCGTGGGTCGGCGCAAGGAGGCCATCGTCCGAGTCCGGATCGTGCCGGGCACCGGCAAGATCACGTGCAACGGGCGTGACCTCGAAGCCTACTTCCCGAGCAAGGTGCACCAGCAGCTCATCAAGGACCCGCTGGTCACCGCCGAGAAGCCCGAGGCCTTCGACGTGATCGCCAACCTGCGGGGCGGCGGCACCACCGGCCAGGCCGGTGCGTTGCGGCTGGCCATCGCGCGGGCGCTGATCGTCAACGAGCCCGACGACCGCCCGGCCCTGAAGAAGGCCGGCTTCCTGACCCGTGACGCCCGGGTCAAGGAGAGCAAGAAGTACGGCCTCAAGAAGGCCCGTAAGGCTCCTCAGTACTCGAAGCGCTGATCTCCAGCCGCACCTTGTACTTCTGACGGACGGCCGGTCCGCCTCCCCTCGATCCTGGGAGGTGGACCGGCCGTCCGCTTTTCACCTATTACGGTAGTTTCATCGGAGGTTGGTGGGTATGGGTCGGTTGTTCGGCACGGACGGCGTACGCGGGCGGGCGAACGTCGACCTCACCCCGGAGTTGGCGCTCTCGGTGGCCGTCGCCGCCGCGCACACCCTCGCCGAGTCGGATCGCAGTCACGCCCCGATCGCCGTGGTCGGCCGGGACACCCGTGCCAGCGGCGAGATGCTGGAGGCGGCCGTGGTGGCCGGACTCACCAGCGCCGGGGCGACGGTGGTCCGGGTCGGCGTGCTGCCCACCCCGGCGGTGGCGTTCCTTACCGCCGAGGCCAAGGCGGATCTCGGGGTGATGCTCTCCGCCTCGCACAATCCGATGCCGGACAACGGGATCAAGCTCTTCGCGGCCGGCGGGCACAAGCTGCCCGACGAGATCGAGATGCGGATCGAGGCGGCCATCGAGGCCAACGCCACCACCGCCTGGAAGCGCCCGGTCGGCGCGGGAGTGGGCCGGGTGCACGACCTGCTCGACGGTGCCGACCACTACGTGCAGCACCTCGCGGGCACCGTGCCGCACCGGCTCGACGGGATCAAGGTCGTGGTGGACTGCGCCAACGGCGCCGCCGCCGAGGTCGCCCCGGCCGCGTACCGGGAGGCCGGTGCCGAGGTCGTCGCGATCTACGCCGAGCCGGACGGGCTCAACATCAACGACGAGTGCGGCTCGAACCACATCGCCGCCCTGCGACAGGCCGTGGTCGAGCACGGCGCGCACCTCGGCATCGCGCACGACGGCGACGCCGACCGCTGCGTGGCGGTCACCGCCGACGGCGACGAGGTCGACGGCGACCAGGTGATGGCGATCCTGGCGTTGGCCATGCGCGAGGCCGGCACGTTGACCGGGGACACCCTGGTCGCCACCGTGATGAGCAACCTCGGCCTGCGCCTGGCCATGTCCGCCGAGGGCATCCGGCTGGTCGAGACCAAGGTGGGCGACCGGTACGTGCTGGAGGAACTGCGCGCCTCCGGGCTGGCGCTGGGCGGCGAGCAGAGTGGACACATCGTCATGCCGGCGTACGCCACCACCGGCGACGGGGTGCTGACCGGGCTGCACCTGATGGCCCGGATGGCCGCCACCGGCCGTACCCTGGCGGACCTCGCGGGGGTGGTGACCAAGCTGCCGCAGGTGCTGATCAACGTGCCGGTCGGTGACCGCACCGTCGGTGCCGCCGCGCCGGCCGTACGTGCCGAGGTGGAACGCGCCGAGGCGGAGCTGGGCGAGACCGGGCGGGTGCTGTTGCGCCCCTCGGGCACCGAGCCGCTGGTGCGGGTGATGGTCGAGGCCGCCACCGAGGCGACCGCACGGGAGGTCGCCGAGCGGATCGCCGAGCAGGTCAGCACGGCCAGCCCGGCCTGACCGACGCGAGGACGAGCCGAAGATGCGGCAGGGCGGCCGTGGTGCCCCCTGCCCCGAGGTGTGTCGTGCGACCATGGCGACCGCCGTACCGCCCGCTCTCACGGAGGTGACCGTGTCTCACCCAGGCTCCCTCGGTGCCGTCGACCAGCCCGCCGACCTCCCGTCGGACGTGAGTGGGGCGGACGTGCCGGAGAGCTGGCTCGGAGCCCGCTGGGGGCGCCTGCTCGCCATCCTGCTGGCCCTGGGGCTGATCGCCGCCTCGGTGGTGGTGCCCTGGTCCGAGGTGTCGTTGCGGGTGCTGGGCAGCCGGGACGACGCACTGATCAACCAGGACTCCACCGCCGCGCTGGGCCTCACCGAGATCGGCGGTTGGGGCTGGGCCTACCTGGCCGTACTCCTACCGTTGGTGCTGTTGACGCTGGCCGCCACGGTGCTGGCCGGGCGGGCGGGACGGGTGGCGGCCCTGGCGGCGGGCGGTGCCCTGCTGGCGATGTCGACGGTCCTGGTCGGCGCCGCCCACCGCGTCTCGTCCGGGCCGGACGAGACGGCGGCGCGCTGGGCGGAGGTCGTCCGGCGGCTGGCGCCGGTGCTCGACGACGACTACGGGGCGATCCGGTTCGGCTACGACAGCCCCGGCCTGACGTTCGCGGTGCTCGGCGTGGCCACCCTGGCGGGGACCGTGCTGGCCGGTCGGTTGCCGGGTGGCGGCCGGTTCGTGCTGGCGGGGGCCGGCACGTTGGCCCTGCTCGTCGGTCTCGCGGCACCGTGGGTGACCGTGTACGGCGCGACCGCGACCGAGGTGGACCGCAGCACCGTCCGGTGGACCGGCCTGGGCACCGCGTCGGTGGTCGTCATGGTCGGGACCGTGGCGTTGGCCGCCGTGGTCTGGTGGGCCGCGGCGCGTCGGTCGACCCGCTGGCGGCTGCCGCTGCTGCTCGTGACGGTGCCGGTGGCGTTCGCGTTCGCCCTCGCCCACGACTTCCTGGAGTTGGACCCGGCGCAGTGGCAGGACGCGGCCGAGCGCGCCCGCTTCCTCGCGGTCACCTACGACATCCGGTCCGCCGCCGAGCTGGCCCAGCTCGCGCCGCTGCTGCTCCTCGTCGCGATGGTGCTGAGCTGGTCGGCGGCGCGCCGCCGGGCCCGGGCGCGGTGACCGTCGGATCAGGCGTGCGTGTCCGCCCGGCGTAGTCGGGCCACCGCCTCGGTCAACACCTCGGGGCGCTTGCAGAACGCGAACCGCACCAACCGTCGGCCGGCCTCCGGGTCGTCGTAGAAGACCTGGGTGGGCACGGCCACCACGCCGCAGCGCTCCGGCAGCGTACGGCAGAAGTCGACGCCGTCGGTGCCGCCGAGCCCGGTGATGTCGGCGGTGACGAAGTACGTCCCCTCCGGCGTGAGCACGTCGAAGCCGGCGTCGCCGAGACCGCTGATCAACTGGTCGCGGCGGGACTGCATACCGTCCCGGAACTCGGTGAAGTAGGCGTCGGGCAACGCCAGGGCCACCGCGACCGCCGGTTGCAGCGGCGCGGCGTTGACGAAGGTGAGGAACTGCTTGACCCGCAGTACCGCCGAGACGAGAGCCGCCGGGCCGCTGACCCAGCCCACCTTCCAGCCGGTGCAGGAGAACGTCTTACCGGCGGACGAGACGCGCAGCGTGCGCTCACGCATCCCGGGCAGTGTGGCCAGCGGGACGTGCCCGGTCGACGCGTCGGTGAAGACCAGGTGCTCGTACACCTCGTCGGTGACCGCGTACGCGTCGTGCTCCTGGCACAGCTCGGCGATCAGCGACAACTCGGCCGGGGTGAAGACCTTGCCGGTCGGGTTGTGTGGTGAGTTCAGCAGCACCAGTCGGGTCCGTGGCCCGAACGCGGCCCGCAGGTCGGCCGGGTCGAAGGCGTACCGCCCGTGGTCGCCGGGACGCAGCGTGACGGGTCGCCGGACCGCGCCGGCCAGGGTGATCGAGGCGGCGTACGAGTCGTAGTAGGGCTCGAAGCAGACCACCTCGTCACCCGGCTCGCACAGGCCGAGGATCGCCGCGGCGATCGCCTCGGTGGCACCCGCCGTGATCACCACCTCGCCGTCCGGGTCGTACTCCAGGTTCCAGAAGCGGCGTTGGTGTGCGGACACGGCGGCGCGCAGCTCCGGGACGCCGGGACCGGGCGGGTACTGGTTGCGGCCGGAGTGCAGCGCCTCGGCGGCGGCGGCCAGCATCTCGGGCGGGCCGTCGGTGTCCGGGAAACCCTGTCCGAGGTTCACCGCGCCGGTACGCACGGCCAGAGCGGACATCTCGGCGAATACCGTCGTTCCGAACGGGCGCATCCGGCTCACCAGCGGGTCGACATCGGTGCTCGTCACCCCGTCAGGGTACGGGTGGGCCCGGTCGTCCCGACCCGGCCCGGCTGCGTGCTCCGTGACACCGATCACCGGTGTTGCGCTAATCGCTCAAATTCAGTGATTGTTTACCCCGCTTTCGCGCAGACATCGTGAGCGGAACTGGTTAGGCTGCCACCCATGTGTGGAATCGTGGGGTACGCCGGTAGTCGGCCGGCGCTCGGTATCGTGCTCGACGGCCTGCGGCGGCTGGAGTACCGCGGCTACGACTCGGCGGGCGTCGCCGTGGTCTGCGACGGGCAACTGCTGACCGAGAAGAAGGCCGGCAAACTGGCCAACCTGGAGAAGGTGCTCTCCGAGCGGGCCGCCGAGGACCCGGACGGTTGCGGAGCCAGCCCGATCGGCATCGGCGACGGCACCACCGGCATCGGGCACACCCGGTGGGCCACCCACGGCGGCCCCACGGACCGTAACGCCCACCCGCACCTGTCGCCCGACGGCCGGGTCGCGGTGATCCACAACGGCATCATCGAGAACTTCGCCAAGCTCCGCGCGGAGCTGGAGGACGACGGCGTCCAGTTCCTCAGCGACACCGACACCGAGTGCGCCGCGCACCTGCTCGCCAAGGCACTGGCCGAGCTGCGGGCCGCCGGTCACCCGGACGGGCCGCAGTTGCTCGCCGCCGCGATGCGGGTGGTCTGCCAGCGACTGGAGGGTGCCTTCACGCTGCTCGCGGTGGACTCCGGAGTGCCCGGGGCCGTCGTCGGCGCGCGCCGCAACTCACCCCTGGTGGTCGGGCGCGGCAACGGGGAGAACTACCTCGCCAGCGACGTCGCCGCGTTCATCGAGCACACCCGCGAGGCGGTCGAGCTGGGCCAGGACCAGATCGTCCTGATCACCGCGGACACCATCGAGATCACCGACTTCGCCGGTCAGCCGGCCACCGGCAAGGACTTCCACATCGACTGGGACGCCTCGGCCGCGGAGAAGGGCGGCTACGACTGGTTCATGCTCAAGGAGATCGAGGAGCAGCCGCAGGCCGTCGCCGACACGCTGCTGGGCCGGTTGACCGAGAGCGGCGAGATCATGCTCGACGAGGTCCGCCTCAGCGACCAGGACCTGCGCGACGTCGACAAGATCTTCATCGTCGCCTGCGGCACCGCGTACCACTCCGGCATGGTCGCCAAGTACGCCATCGAGCACTGGACCCGGATCCCCTGCGAGGTGGAGCTGGCCAGCGAGTTCCGATACCGGGACCCGGTGCTGGACCGGTCCACCCTGATCGTGGTGATCTCGCAGTCCGGCGAGACCATGGACACCCTGATGGCGCTGCGGCACGCCAAGGAGCAGAAGGCCCGGGTGCTGGCCATCTGCAACACCAACGGCTCCACCATCCCCCGGGAGTCCGACGCGGTGCTCTACACGCACGGCGGGCCGGAGATCGCCGTCGCCTCGACCAAGGCGTTCCTCACCCAGTTGGTCGCCTGCTACCTGATCGGCCTGCACCTGGCCCAGGTGCGCGGGATCAAGTTCGCCGACGAGGTGGCGGCCGTGGTCGAGCAGCTCCACCAGGTGCCGGACAAGCTGCGGGAGCTGCTCGGCCGGATCGATCCGGTCCGGGAGCTGGCCCGCGAGCTGAAGTCCGCGCCGACGGTGCTGTTCATCGGCCGCCACGTCGGCTACCCGGTGGCGCTGGAGGGTGCGCTCAAGCTCAAGGAGCTGGCGTACATGCACGCCGAGGGCTTCGCCGCAGGCGAACTCAAGCACGGCCCGATCGCGCTGATCGACCAGGGCACTCCGGTGATCTGCGTGGTGCCGTCGCCGGTCGGTCGCGGTCTGCTGCACGACAAGATCGTCTCCAACATCCAGGAGGTACGCGCCCGGGGCGCCCGCACCATCGTGATCGCCGAGGAGGGCGACGCGGCGGTCGTCCGCTACGCCGACCACCTGATCTACGTGCCGCGTACCCCGACGCTGCTCGCCCCACTGGTGACCACCGTGCCGTTGCAGGTGCTCGCGGCCGAGATCGCCGCCGCCCGGGGGCACGACGTCGACCAGCCGCGCAACCTGGCGAAGTCGGTCACCGTCGAGTAGGAGCGGTCGACGACCGGGCGGTCACCGGCCGAGCACCACACGCGCCATGCCGTCCAACGCGGGATTGGCCGGATCCCAGTAGCCGGTGTGCCCGTACCGGCCACTGGGGAACGTCCGGCCCCCGAAACCCGGCTCGGCCGGGTCGCGCCCGAACCAGCGTTCGTCGCGCGGCCCGGCCAGCCAGTCGACGATGGTCCCGACCGGCGAGGCGCCGAGTATCGTCTGCCGGGCCAACTCGTCCGGTGGGCGGGTCAGCCGGATCACGTCGTCCGGCGCGGTGCTGGCCCACACCTGCTCGGGCGGTATGCCCAGCTCGGCGGCGTGTCGCACGCCGACGCCGGGCGAGCCGACGAAGACCAGCGCGTCCGCGGCGAGCCCGTGGTCCCGGGCGGCGGTGCCGACCACCAGCGATCCGTAGCTGTGCCCGAGCACCGTCTGCCGGGCCGGTGGCCCGTCGTGGGTGGCCCGCAGCCCCTCCTGGAACCGGTGCAGCGCGTCGCCCGCGTCGCGGGCCTGCCCGTCCCGGGCCGCCTCGTGCAGGAAATCCGGGGCGTCGTAGTCCAGCCAGAGCACCGCCGAGGTCTCCTGGCCCGGTGCCAGGTCGGCGCAGCGGGACAGCACCCGCGCCGCCCGGCCCAGCTCGCCGGTGGCGTCGTCCAGCCCGGCGGTCATCCCCGGCACGTACGTGACCACGCCGGTGGCGCGGTCCGGGTCGCCCAGCGCCACCACCGTGCGTCCCTCCCCGCCCACGTCCAGGCCGAGCAGGTACGCCCGGGGCGACTCCGTCGCGTCGAGCCGGGTGGCGAGCGCGTCCAGCCCGGTCAGCGCGGCGTCCACCGCCCGGAGCCCGGCCACCTCGACCGGCCCGCGCGGCACCCGGGCCAGCAGGCGCTCCCACCGGGCCCGCAACTCCTCCCGCCGGGTGCCCAGCAGCGACCGGTTGGCCTGGTCCCGGTCGGCTGCCGGCACTCCGTCGAGTCGACCGACCAGCTCCGGCTCGTGCAGCACCAGCCAGCGGCGCTGTGCCGTGCTGAGCCCGGCCCACCACAGCCGCACCCGGGCCGGGTCGGTGTGCGGTGCGGGCCGACCCGGTGGCGGCGCAACCACCCACCCGGCGGCGGCATCCCGGGACAACTGCCCGAGGCGCGCGGCGGCCTCGCGGTCGGCCGCACCCGCCAGGTCGAGCGCGTCCCGGATGCCGCTGGCCACCGGGGCCGTGGTGGCGGCGGCCCGCTCCGGCGGCACCCGTGCCGGGTCGGGGCGTACCCGACCCGACCGGTCGATCAGCACGCCGGTGGCGGCGGCCAGCTCGACGGCCGAGGAGAGCCGGGCGCGGGCCGCCGCGAGCCGGGCGGCGAACCCGGCGAGCACCTGGTCGACCTCGACGGCGGCCGGGACGAGTGCGGTCAGCTCGGTCCGCAGCCCGGCCAACCGGGCCCCGGCCGACCCGGCGGCCCGCCCAGACCAGCCGGCGCGCAGCGCCGTCGTGCCGTCGGCGAGTTCGTCGGCGCGTCGCCGGGCGAACCCGGACAGGCCGGCCCAGGCGGTGCCGGCGGCCCGCCAGCCGGTCGGGTCGGTGCTGGAGAGCTGGACGTAACCGACAGGGGCGGGCCGGGCCGGTGTCGAGCCGGTCACCGGGGCACCGCGGCGAGCCGGGTGGCGGCCCGACCGTCCACCGACTCGTACGCCCCGGCGGCGGCCCGCACCGCGTCCCCGGTGTCGGCCACCTGCGCGCCGAGCCGCCCGCACCAGGTACGTACCGACGTCTCCAGGGCGGCCAGCGCCTCCGCCGCCGACCACCGGCGGTCCGGTGCCGCCAGCCCCGGTACGCCCGCCGGGCCGTGGACCACCCGGTAGGCGGTGTCGCCGAGCGTCCGCCCGACCCGGTGTAGCGTCTCCGGCCGCACGGTCAACTCCTCCTGTGCCATCGGCCCCTCCCGCCCTCGGCTCCCGCACGCCGCAGACGCTAGGCGGGGTCGGCCGTCGAATGCGTGCCCTGTGGACGACGACGGCGCGCACCTCCGACGGCCGTCCACAGGGGCCGCCGGGAATGTGAACAACGGCTATCCTGCGGCCCGCCCGCCGGTAGGGTGGCGCGTGATCGTCGGCATCGATCGCGTGCGGGGCGCGGGAGACGGGGTGGGACATGCGGCCGGTCTGGCGGGTGGCGGAGATTCGGGCGGCCGAGAAGGCGCTGATGGCCACGCTGCCTCCGGGCACGCTGATGCAGCGGGCCGCCGCCGGGCTGGCCCGCCGCTGCGCGTTGCTGCTCGCCGACCGGGGCGGGGTGTACGCCGCACCGGTGCTGCTGCTCGTCGGCTCCGGCGACAACGGCGGCGACGCCCTGTACGCGGGCGCCCGGCTGGCCGGGCGCGGTGCGTCGGTGTCGGCGCTGCTGCTCGACCCGGACCGCGTACACGCGGCGGGGCTGGCCGCGTTGCGGGCCGCCGGTGGCCGGGTCGTGGACCGCCCGCCGGTCGTGGTCGACCTGGTGGTCGACGGGATCGTGGGCATCGGTGGGCGCGGCGGGCTGCGGGAGACGGCCGAGCAGTTGGCGGCGAGCCTGCTGCGGCAGCACGGGCGCGACGGCGGCCGGGCGACGGTGGTGGCGGTGGACGTGCCCAGCGGGGTCGAGGTGGACACCGGGGCGGTGCCGCTGACCTCGTCGGGTCGGCCGAACGCGGTGCGGGCCGACGTGACGGTGGCCTTCGGCGCGTGGAAACCGGCCCTGGCGGTCGGCCCGGCCGCCGCACTGGCCGGGCAGGTGGAACTGGTCGACATCGGCCTGCGACCGTGGCTGCGCGGCAGCCCGGCGTGGCACGTCGTGGAGGAGTCCGACGTCGTCGACTGGTGGCCCCCGCTCGGCGCGGGCTCGGAGAAGTACACCCGGGGCGTGGTCGGGGTGGCCACCGGGTCGGCGACGTACCCGGGTGCGGGGGTGCTGTCGGTCGGCGGTGCGCTCGCCGGGCCGACCGGCCTGGTCCGCTACGCGGGCGGTGCCCGCGAGGAGGTGGTGCGCCGCTACCCGTCGGTGATCGCCACCGACCGGGTGGTGGACGCGGGCCGGGTGCAGGCGTGGGTGTGCGGCTCGGGCCTGGGCACCGACGAGCGGGCCGCCGCCGAGCTGCGGACGGTGCTCGCCGCGCCGGTGCCGGTGGTGCTGGACGCCGACGCGCTCACCCTGCTGGTCGACGGTCGGCTCGCCGACCAGCTCCGGCAGCGCGACGCGCCCATCGTGCTCACGCCGCACGACCGCGAGTTCACCCGGCTCTGCGGCGAGGAGCCGGGCGCGGACCGGGTCGCCGCGACGCTGCGGCTGGCCGCCTGGACCAACGCCGTGGTGCTGCTCAAGGGCAACCGCACGGTGATCGGCACGCCGGACGGCCGGGCGTACGTCAACCCGACCGGCACCCCGGCCCTGGCCACCGGTGGCACCGGTGACGTCCTGGCCGGGCTGCTCGGCTCGCTGCTCGCGTCCGGCCTGCCGGCGGAGCGGGCCGCCGCGTCGGCGGCGTACCTGCACGGGTCGGCCGGTCGGGAGGCCGCGCGGGGCGGTCCGGTGGTCGCCGCGGACGTGGCCGCCGCGCTGCGTCCGGTGCTGGCCCGGATCACCTGACTCCGGCCGTCCCGGGACCCGTCCGACACCCCGTACTCGGCCGGGGCCACCCCGGGTGATCAGCGCGGAAGTAGGGTGGGGGCATGTGGCAGGCCGAGGTACGCGTCGACCTCGACGCGATCCGGGAGAACGTGGACCGGTTGCGCACCGGTACCAACGCCGAGGTGATGGCGGTGGTGAAGGGCGACGGCTACGGCCACGGCATGGTCCCGGCGGCCCGTGCCGCGCTGGAGGCGGGCGCGGACTGGCTCGGCGTCTGCACCCTGGACGAGGCGTTGGGCCTGCGCGCGGCGGGCATCGACGCCCCGGTGCTGGCCTGGCTGCTGGCCCCCGGGCTGCCGCTGCACAGCGGCGTCGCGGTCGGCGTCGACCTGGGTGTGGCGAGCCTTCCGCAGCTCGACGAGATGGTCGAGGCGAGTCGGCGCGCGGAGCGCCCGGCCCGGCTGCACCTCAAGATCGACACCGGGTTGGCCCGGGGCGGCGCGACCGTCGCCGACTGGCCGACGCTGCTCGACGCCGCCGCGAAGGCCCAGGCCGACGGGTTGGTCGAGGTGGTCGGGGTGTGGAGTCACTTCGTCTACGCGGACCTGCCGGGACACCCCACCACCGACCGGCAGTTGGCGGTCTTCCACGAGGGGCTGGCCATGGTCGAGCGGGCCGGACTACGCCCCCGCTATCGGCACCTGGCCAACTCGGCGGCCACGCTCACCCGGCCCGACACCCACTTCGACCTGGTCCGTCCCGGGCTGGCCGTGTACGGCCTCTCCCCGGTGGCCGGGCAGACGTACGGGCTGCGGCCGGCGATGACCGCGCGGGCCCGGGTGATGCTGACCAAGCGGGTACCGGCCGGTGCCGGCGTCTCCTACGGGCACACCTACCTCACCGAGCGCGACGCGACGCTGGCGGTGGTGCCGCTGGGCTACGCCGACGGGGTGCCCCGGCACGCCTCCAACACCGGCCCGGTGCAACTCGGGGGCAAGCGGCGGACCGTCGCCGGCCGGGTCTGCATGGACCAGTTCGTGCTGGACTGCGGCGACGACCCGGTGGTCGCCGGTGACGTGGTCACCCTCTTCGGCGACGGTGCGGACGGGGCGCCCACCGCCGACGACTGGGCCGAGGCGGCCGGCACCATCAACTACGAGATCGTCACCCGGTTCGGCAGTACCCGGGTGCCCCGGATCTACGACGGCGGGTCGGCGTGAGGGTGCCCCGACCGCGTTCCGCCGCCGGCCGGGCCGCCGGGCTGGTCGGGGCGGCGCTCGGTGTGGCCGCCGCCGGGCTCGCCGCCGGGGTGGCCACCGAACGGGCCCTGGTCCGCCGGCTCAAGGCCGACCCCGCCGACCCGTACGTCGACGAGGTCTTCGGCGAGCAGCACTACGACGCGGCGTACCGGTTGGAACTGCCCGACGGCACCGACGTGCACGTCGAGGTGGTCGAACCGATCCGCCCGGTCGCCGGCAACCCGACGGTCGTGCTGGTGCACGGCTTCTGCCTGGACATGGGCACCTTCCACTTCCAGCGCAAGATGCTGGCCGGGCGGGGCGAGCACCGGATCGTGGCGTACGACCAGCCCGGACACGGCCGCTCGGGGCGGCTGGAGGGCGGCGAATACGACCTGGTCGCGCTCGGCCACACGCTGCGCCGGGTGATCGACGAAGTGGCGCCGGACGGCCCGCTGGTCCTGATCGGGCACTCGATGGGTGGCATGACCATCATGTCGCTGGCCGAGCTGTACCCGGAGATGTTCGACGACCGGGTGGTCGGCACCGTGCTGATGGCCACCTCGGGTGGTCTGCTGGCGGAGACGAAGCTGGTCGCGTCCGCCCTGCTCGGGCGCGTCGGCGCGCCGGTGCTCTACACGGCCGGTTACGTGACCCGGTACGGCGGGACGGTGATCGACCGGGCCCGCAAGTCCACCAGCAACGTGGCCTGGCTGCTCACCCGCAGGTACGGCTTCGGCACCCGTAAACCGAGCCCCGCACTGGTGTCGTACGTGGAGGAGATGAACTCGCGTACCTCGGCCGACACGGTGACCCGCTACCTGCGTACGCTGGCGACGCACTCGCGGTTCCCGGCGCTGGCCGCGTTGGAGGACACGCCGGTGTTGGTGATCGTCGGAGACAAGGACATGATCACGCCGGTGACGCATTCCGAGGAGATCGTCCGGCGGCTGCCGCACGCCGAGTTCGTCAAGATCCAGGACAGTGGGCACGTGGTGATGCTGGAGCACGCCGACGAGGTCAACATCGCGGTGAGCCGGTTCCTCGACTCGTGCGAGCGGGACCGTCCGTGACCCGCTTCGAGTTGCCGACCGTCGCGGACACGCACGCCTTCGGGCAGCGCCTCGCGCAGGTGCTGCGCGCCGGTGACCTGGTGCTGCTGACCGGCCCGCTGGGCGCCGGCAAGACCGCGCTGACCCAGGGGATCGGCGCCGGGTTGGGCGTGCTCGGCGACATCACCTCGCCGACCTTCGTGATCGCCCGGGTGCACCGGCCGGACCCGGCGACCGGACGCGGGATGGCTCTGGTGCACGCCGACGCGTACCGGCTGGGGGCGGCGAGCGATCCCCGGGCCGAGATCGACGACCTGGACCTGGACGCCTCGGTGGAGGAGTCGGTCACCGTGGTCGAGTGGGGCGAGGGGCTGGTCGAGCAGTTGGTCGACGCGCACCTGCGGATCCGCCTCGACCGGCGCGACGACGACACCCGGGACGTGGAGTTGGAGCCGGTCGGCGGCGACTGGGCGGCACGGCTGGCCGCGCTGACCGTGCCGCGCTGACCGCCCTGCGCCCGACGCTGTCGTACCCACTGCCTACAGTGCCCCGGAAACGTTCCGACCGGTGAAAGGCCGCCGATGCCCGACGACACCCCCGCTCTCGACCTGCTGGCCCTGCTTCCCGAGCAGTGGCGCGAGGTGCTCGCCCCGCACCTCGACCCGGCCCGCACGGCCGCGTTGGCCGACTTCGTCGCCGGGGAGTACGCGACCCAGACGGTCTTCCCGCCGGTCGAGGACCTGTTCTCCGCCTACCGGCTCTGTGCGCCGTCGGCCTGCCGGGTGCTGATCCTCGGGCAGGACCCCTACCACCGGGCCGGCCAGGCACACGGGTTGAGCTTCAGCGTGCGCGAGGGCGTCTCGGTGCCGCCGTCGCTGCGCAACGTCTTCAAGGAGTTGGGCGAGGACCTGGGTGTGCCCAAGCCGCGCAGCGGCAACCTGGACGGCTGGGCGGCGCAGGGGGTGCTGCTGCTCAACTCGGTGCTGACGGTCCGGCAGGGCACCCCCGGCTCGCACGCCAACCGGGGGTGGGAGGAGTTCACCGACGCCACCATCCGGGCGTTGGACGCCCAGGAGTCGCGGGTGGTGTTCCTGCTCTGGGGCGGCTACGCCCGCAAGAAGGCGACGCTGGTGACCAACCCGCAGCACGTGGTGCTGGAGGCGGGGCACCCCAGCCCGATGAACCCGCGCGGCTTCCTCGGCAGCCGTCCGTTCAGCGCGGCCAACAAGGCGCTCGCCGACGCCGGTCTGCCCACCGTCGACTGGGAGCGCACCGCCGGCTGAGCCGACCGACGCGCTCCGGCAGGACGAGGAGAGGTGCCCCCGCACACCACCGGACGGGTGATGTGCGGGGGCACCTCGTGCTCAGCCGATCCGGTACGCGCGAACCACCGTCTCGGTGAGGGTGGCGGCGCTGCCCCTGGCGGTGACCCGCACCGACACGTATCCGGGGGTGGCCGGGTGCCGGACCGTGCCACGGAAGGCACCGGCGCCGGTGCGGACGACCGGGGCGGGCCGCCAGGTGACGCCGTCGTCGTAGGAGACCCGCAGGCCGACCGAGTCGGCGTCGACGCTGATCGGGATGGTGAACGACCGGCCGGCCGGTGCGGTGCCGGTGGCGTCCAGGCCGGGCGCCATCCGGACCGCCATCAGGCGCGAGGCGGTCGCGGGCCGGGTGAACGTCCAGTCGGCCGTGACCCGGGTGGAGAGGCCGAACGAGGCGGCCCGGGTGGACTCCACGTGGAGCCGGTAGTCGCCCGGTGCGGGCCGGACGGTGAACCGGGCGTGACCGGGCACGTCGGAGGTGGCCACTGCGGTGCCGTTGCGGTAGAGGGTGGTCGTGCCGGTGCGGGCTTCCTGCTCGACGTAGCCGGGGTGACCGGCGCTGTCGCAGTAGGGCGCGATCCGCACGACCAACTGGTCGCCGGACCACCCGCCACCGGCGGTCGGGCAGGGCGCGACGATCGGGGCGTTCCAGGTGGAGGTGTAGGTCCGCCCGGCCCGGTAGGCGATCGGCGCGCCGGTCGTGGTGACGGTGTAGTAGTCCACGGCCTCGTCCGAGTACTGGAACACCCGCGAGGCCCACGTGACGCCGCCGTCGGTGTTGAAGTAGCGGGTCTGCGCCAGCGGCGTGGAGGCGTAGGCGGGGGTGAGCGGATAGCCCGGCACGATCGGTGCCGACTGCATCGCGGTCGGACCCTCCGGGGCCTGGGCGCGGGCGGAGGTCCGGTCCAGGGCGAGGTCTCCGGTGCGGACGGACCTGGTGAAGCCGGTGGGCAGCGTGCCGGGCCGGTGCCAGGCGAGCTGGTACGCGTACCTGCTGGGATCCGATCCGTCGGCGAAGGCCGCGCCGATCATCGAGACGAAGGTGTCGGCGCTGCCGATCCCGCCGATCTGGGCGGTCCGCATCCGGGTCGACGCGTTGCTGCTGCCGCCGACGGTCACCCAGGAGTCGCCGTTGCGGACGCCCACCTGGACGGTGCTGTCCGCGCGGACCGCGTCGGCCGCCGGCACGCTGATCCGGACCGGCCGCCCGGCCCGTTCGTCGAGCGTGAGGTCGGTGTCGGCGGTCACGGCGAGGTTCGGGTGGGCCAGGTAGGTCAGCGCCGGCGAGCCGGAGAACATCTGCGAGACGACCGCGTAGCGCCCCTCGGGCACCCGGATGGTGATCTCGCTGCCCTGCTCGTCGTCGTAGTGGTGGAGCGAGTCGTAGACGTACGGGGTGTCCAGGCCCACGACGGTGGTGTAGTAGTCCCTGCTCGCCTGTCCGTCCACACCGAGATGCCGCACCGTCAGCGAGTGGGTGGCGGCCTCCCGGATCAACCCGACCGGCGTGGTCAGCCGTTTGCCGTCGCCGGTGCTGGCGGTCAGCCGCCCGGAGTACGGCCCGACCGGTGCCGTCGTCGAGGCGGCGGCCGTGACGGTGGCCTGCGCGCTGCCACCCGCCGGCACGGTCAGCGTCGACGGGCTGACCTGGAACAGTCCGGAGACGGGCGTCATCCGTGGCCCGTCCACGGTCAGGGCCAGGGTCAACGTCTGCGGCGCGGTGCCGGTGTTGCGGTAGGTGACCGTCCGGCTGGTCGGCTCGTCGTCGGTGTGCGGGTACGCGTGCGTGCCGAGGCTCAGGCTCGGCGGGTCGGCGAGCACCCGGCCGGCGAGCGCCCCGGCCACGTCGACCCGACCGGCCCCCTGGGCGAACACGCCGACACCCGGTGCCGGTCGGGCGGTACCCATCAGCGCGGCCTTGATCATGTCTCCGGTCCAGTCCGGGTGTCGCTGCTTGAGCAGGACGGCGCTGCCGGCCGCGTGCGGGGCCGCGAAGGAGGTGCCCCACAGCCCGTCGGTGTAGGGGCCGGTGCCGTACGCGTCGGTGCTGCGGGCGGCGGTGATGTCGTCGCCGGGCGCGGTGAGGTCGGGCTTGACGGCGTCGTCGCCGAGACGCGGGCCACGGCTGGAGAAGGAGGTCAGCCGGTCGTCGTGGTCGACCGCGCCGACGGCCAGCGCGGCATCGGCGGTGGCCGGTGACCCGACGTCGTAGTCGTGTGCGGCGTTCGGGTTGTTGCCGTTGTCGCCGCTGTTGCCCGACGCGACCACGAACAGCGTGCCGTGCTGCTCGCTCAGGCTGCGCAGGGCGATCTCCAGGGGGTCCTCGCCGGGGGTGTCGGGGAAGCCGAGACTCATGTTGACGACTGCGGCGCGCTTCGGGCCGGCCGCCCACTCCATCGCGGCGATCACCGCCGACTCGGTCGAGTCCCAGTCCCCGGTCTTGGCGTCGATGATCGTCGCCTCCGGAGCGACGCCCCGGTACCGGCCGGCCGAGGCGGCCCCGCTGCCGGCGGCGACGGCGGCGACGGCCGTGCCGTGTCCCATCAGGTCGCGGACGTCGCCGCTGGTGGGTACGCCGCCGTCGGAGACCGGCGAGAAGTCGACCTGGTCGGCCACCCGGCCGACCAGGTCGGGGTGGGTGGCGTCGACACCGCTGTCGATCACCGCGACGGTGACGCCCTTGCCGGTCAGGCCGCCCTGCCAGGCGCTCGGCGCGCCGATCTGCTGGACGCCCTCGGCACCGTGGAAACGACCGACGGCGTCCAGCCAGACCTTGCCCTTCGCGCCCTTGCGGGTCAGCCCCGACCAGAGCCGGTCGAGGCCCTGCTTGCGGGTGTGCATGGCGGTGGCCTGGAAGCTGGTCATCCGGTGCACGATCGTGCCGTCGACGCCACTGTCGGTGGAGGCGATGATCGGCAGGTCGGCGCGCCGGTCGTCGTCGTACCCGTCGGCGAGCAGGCCGGTCACGTCGAACAGCCGTGGGTCGAGCCGGTCCGCCCGCAACAGCGGCAGCGCGTCGGCCGGCACCACCCGTACCCGGCCGGCGATCGTGCTGGTCAGCATCGGGATCTCCGACCGGCCGGGGCCGGGGACGACGCTGACGCCGCCGTCGGCGGTCACGGTGACCCGGTCGCCGGTGATCAGCGTCGCGGTCCGGGTGTCACCGCCGGGCAGCGGAGCCGACCCGGCCGCGTCAGCCGCACCGGCCGGGGACGCGGGGACGAGACCGGCCGCGAGCAGCAGGGCCACGGCGGCCGGTAGGAATCGTCTGGAACGCATGTACCTCTTGTCCTCCATTGTGGACATATCACGGGTGGGAGAAGTGCGACGGCGCCGCGCCCCCGGGGGCGGGGACACGGCGCCGGACGTGCGGGGTCGCCGGTGTGGGCCAGGGCTACCGCGCCTGGAGCACCGGGACCCAGGTGTTCTCGTCGTTGACGTCGGTCACCTCGACCGACTCCACGATCCGGGTCAGCTCCGCGACGGAGAGCCCGCCGGTGCTCAGGACCTGCACCTGCACCGCGCCGTCGGCGGTCCAGCGGTTGCAGAACGGGTCACCCGACACCTGGTGGCACTTCGTCTTGCCGGCCTTCGCCCGCTGGTTGGAGGCGGAGGCGGGCATGACGTAGATGCTGACACTGCCCGGGATGGTCCCGGCCTCGTTGTCGCCGTACGGCGCGTTCAGGCCGGTGGTCGCCGGGCTGGGATCGGCGTAGGTCACGCCGCCGTAGTTGCCCGCCCGGGCCTGCGAGATGCCGATCAGACCGGGCAGGGCGTGCGTGCCGGCCTCCACCGGGGCGTGGCCGGCGGGCAGGTAGCCGACCCGGAACGGCAGCGTGGCCGGCGTCGCCGGGCTCGGCTCCAGGGCGGTGACCAGCGCCGACAGGTCCGCGATGGAGGGTTCGGAGGTGCTGGTGTACGCGGTCACCACCGCCCATGCGTCGTCGGCGTACTCCCAGGCCAACTGTCGGCCGGCCGGCTCGACGGCGGACTCGACGGCCTGGCGGCCGGCGATCGTCGACGCGGTGCCGCCGACGATCCCCGCCGGGTCGAACGCGCCCGGCCGGTAGAGCGTGAGGTAGCCGGAGAACGGCCGGGTCGAGTCGGTGCCCGCAGCGGGGGGCCGCTTCCCGTTCCGCCGGACGGGCGCCTCGGAGTCCTCGACCGGCCGATCGTGGGTGACCCTGCCGTCCAGGTAGACCGCGGCGATCTGATAGGCGGTGGAGGCCACGACGGGGTCCTGGACGCGCAGCGGACCGGCGTCGAAGGCGCGGAACGTGAAGCTGAACGGCGGTGCGTCCGACCAGGTGGCCGCCGTCTCCGGTGCCGCCCCGGCGACGATCGTGGTCGGCGGCTCGGCGGTTCCCGGAGCGCCCGGCGTCAGCGCGAACGTGCCGGCGACCACGGCCACGACCAGGCCGGCGGCACCCGCCGAGGCGAAGCCGGCCCGACGACGACGCTCGGCCTTGCGGCCGGCCGCGACGATCTGGTCGACGGAACGCGACATGGGCGGCTCGTCCACGGTCACCGCCGCCACGATTTCATGCAACTGCGACATGCCATTCCTTGTCCTCGATGTGATTGAGTCGATCGGCTCCGAGTAGTTCGCGGAGCTTGGCGAGACCGCGTGAGGTCTGGCTCTTTGCCGTACCGACGGTGCAGCCCAGGACCTGGGCCGTCTCCTCCAGACTGAGTCCCAGGTAGTGGCGCAGCACCACGGCGGCACGCTGGCCGGTGGGTACGGCGTTGAGCGCCGCCCGCAGCCGTAGCCGCTCGTCGGTGGTGCCGTTCGGGTCGTCCATCGCAACGTCCGGAATGCCGTCGCCGACCGACCGTTCCCGCCCCCGACGCCACGGCCTGCGGGTCTCGTCGACAGCGGCCCGGTACACCATGGTCTTGGCGTACAGGTCCGGCCGCTCCACCTTGCGCCAGCGCGGGTACAGCTTGATCAGTGTGTTGGCCACCGCGTCATCCGCCGCGTGCCAGTCCCCGCAGGTCACATAGGCCAGCTTGCGCAGCGACGCCATCTCGGACGTCACGAACTCCCGGAACGCTTGCTCGTCTGCGGCCTTCAAAATCGACATTCCTCCTCTGTCCGGAGGTGGGACGGCGGGATCGGGAGCAGAAGTTGCTCGGGGAGAGGAAGTACTTGTCCGATCACTTTCGGTGGTGCCGGCGGTGGTGGACGCGGCGCCGGCACCGGTGGCGGGCGGGGCGCCACGGGGCGATCGGCGGTGCGGCTAGGCTGGCTCATTGTGCTCGTACTCGTGGTGGACAGCTCGACGCCGGCGGTGACGGCGGCCCTGGTCGAGGTCACCGCGACGGCGGTGACGACCCGGGCGCACCGGTGCACCGTCGACGCCCGTGCCCACGGCGAACTGCTCGCGCCCCAGGTCGACGCGGTGCTGACCGACGTCGGCGCCCGCCCGGCCGACCTCGGTGCGGTCGTCGCCGGGCTCGGTCCGGGACCGTTCACCGGGCTGCGGGTCGGGCTGGTCACCGCCGCCACCATGGGCCAGGTGCTCGACATCCCGACGTACGGTGTCTGCTCACTGGACGCGATCGGGTACCCGGCGGCGAACGGCGAGCCGGTGCTGGCCGCCGGTGACGCACGGCGGCGGGAGATCTACTGGGCGGTCTACGACGGCGCCGGGCAGCGGCTCGTCGGGCCGGAGGTCGGCGCGCCGACGGTCGCCGCCGAGCGGGCCCGGGAGTCGGGCGTCACGGCGGCGGTCGGGGACGGCGCGCACCGGTACGCGGAGACGCTCGGGCTGCCGCTGCGGGCGGAACCGCGCTACCCGGACGCGTACACGCTGGCGACACTGGCCGCCGAACGCATCCGGGCCGGTGCGCCCGGTGAGACGCTGACTCCGCTCTATCTGCGGCGTCCGGACGCCGTGGCGGCCACCGCCCGCAAACCGGTCCTGCCGTGACCGGGCGGCACGGCACCGATCCGGTGCGATCCGATCCGGTGCAGCGCGATCCGGAGCAGCGTGACTCGGTGCGGCTCGGCCGGTTCCGCTGGTGGCACATCGACGAGGTACTGCCGATCGAGGCGGACCTCTTCGGTGCCGAGCAGTGGTCCGCGGCGATGTTCTGGAACGAGCTGTCCCACGGGCACTTCTATCTGGTCGCCACCGACGACGGTGGTGCGGTGCTCGGCTACGCCGGGCTGGCCGTCGCGCCGCCCGACGAGGCGTGGGTGCAGAACATCGCGGTACGGCGGGACGCGCAACGTCGGGGCGTGGGACGGGTGCTGCTGGAGGCACTGCTCGCCGAGGCGGCCCGGCGGGGCGTACGGAGCGTGCTGCTGGAGGTCGCGGCGGACAACGCGCCGGCCCAGCGCCTCTACGCGTCGTACGGCTTCGAACCGATCGGCGTGCGGCGCGGCTACTACCAACCGAGCAACACCGACGCGCTGGTGATGCAGCGCAACCAGGACTGAGAACCATGGCTGACGAACCACTGATCCTCGGCATCGAGACCTCGTGCGACGAGACCGGCGTCGGCATCGTACGCGGGCACACCCTGCTCGCCGACGCGCTCGCGTCCAGCGTGGACCAGCACGCCCGGTTCGGCGGGGTGGTGCCCGAGGTGGCCAGCCGGGCGCACCTGGAGGCGATCGTGCCGACCATGCGGCGGGCGCTGACCGAGGCCGGGGTGACCCTCGCCGACATCGACGCGATCGCGGTCACCGCCGGCCCCGGGCTGGCCGGTGCGCTGCTGGTCGGGGTGGCCGCGGCCAAGGGGTACGCGGTCGCCGCCGAGAAGCCCGTCTACGGGGTCAACCACCTGGCCGCCCACGTGGCGGTGGACACGCTGGAGCACGGGCCGCTGCCCGAGCCGGCGATCGCGTTGCTGGTCTCCGGCGGCCACTCGTCGCTGCTGCTCGTCGACGACCTGGCCCACGGCGTCACCCCGCTGGGCGCGACCATCGACGACGCGGCCGGGGAGGCTTTCGACAAGGTCGCCCGGCTGCTCGGCCTGCCGTTTCCCGGCGGACCGTACATCGACCGGCAGGCGCGGGAGGGCGACCCGGCGTCGATCGCGTTCCCACGCGGCCTGACCGCCGCCAAGGATCTGGCCGCGCACCGGTACGACTTCTCCTTCTCCGGGTTGAAGACCGCAGTGGCCCGGTGGGTGGAGGCGCGGCAACGCGCCGGTGAACCGGTGCCGGTGGCCGACGTGGCCGCGTCGTTCCAGGAGGCGGTCTGCGACGTGCTGGTCACCAAGGCACTGGACGCCTGCCGCAGCAGTGGCGTGGAGACCCTGGTGATCGGCGGGGGAGTGGCGGCCAACTCCCGGTTGCGGGCGCTGGCCGAGCAGCGGGCCGCGCGAGCGGGCATCCGGGTACGCGTACCCCGGCCGGGACTGTGCACCGACAACGGCGCGATGGTGGCGGCTCTCGGCTCGCACCTGGTCGCCTCGGGGGTCGCGCCGAGCCGGCTCGACCTGCCCGCGGATTCGGCGATGCCGCTGACCACGGTCAGCGTGTGAGGGAGGACGGCGACGTGATCGTACGGATGTGGGAGGCGCGGGCGGAGCCGTACGCGCTCGCCGAGTTGATCACCTGGGTCTGCGACAGCGCCCTACCCGAGTTCGAGCACGACCCGCTGCACCTGTCCAGCGAGGTGTTCTCCTCCACCGACCACCGGGTGGTGGTGATCTCGAAGTGGCGCAGCAGTCCCCGGCCGCTGCCCGAGCCGCCGGTGATGCTGCTCGCCCGGCCGCCGCACTCCTGGGACTTCACCCAGGTCGACCGCTGACCGGCAGCGCCACCACGGTCAGCGGATGGTCACCGTGGTGGTCGCGGTGGCCCGGTCGATGTCGCTGGTCCGGGCGCTGATCCGCAGCGTCCACTCGCCGGCCAGCGGGAACTGGATCTCGGCGCTGCCGTGGTGTGGTTCCAGGCTGACCACGTCGATCGCGATCGGCTCGACACCCGCCTCCGGCAGGGCGGCGGTGACACTCCACTCCGCCACCGGCAGCTCCCTGCCCTCCGGCGTGTAGACGTACGCGTGCAGGCTGTTCGCCGTGTTCGGGGCGGCCGGGTAGATGTCGAACTGCACCACGAAGATGCTGGTGGTCAACGACTGGGCGACACCGTCCCGGGTGACGCCGTCCGGGGTCGCGCCGTCCGTACGCCCCGGCGGCGTCTGTACCAGGACCGCGGTCAGCGCCAGGACCACCGCGGTCACCGCGAGTTCGACGCCGGCCGCCCGGGCGACCCAGCGGGGGCGGCCGGCGGCGGCCCGCCGCCGGATCAGGCGGCGCTGCCAGGCCGCGATCGCCAGCACGGCCGCGAGCAACGCGGCCTTGGCGCAGAGCAGGCGACCGTACGCGGTGCCGAACAGCGCCGCCGGTCGACCGAGTTCGATCGCGGCCTGGAGCACACCGGCGGTGACCAGCCAGGCCACGGCCAGCGTGGCCCACCTCGACCAGGCCGGCAGGATGCGGGCGAGAACCCGCTCGTGGGTGCCCCGGAGCAGGAACACGGTGAGGGTGAGCAGCCCACCCAGCCAGACGACCACCCCGACCACGTGCACGGTGGTCAGCACGATGCTCACCGGCGGCACCGGTGCGGCGACCGGATGCCCGGCGAGCGGCCAGGTGACCGCCCCGCCCACGCCGACCGCGGCCAGCGCGCCGGTCCGGGCCCGTCCGGCGGTACCCCGGGTGACCGCCGGCAGCAGCGCCGCGGCGACCCCGACCAGCGCCAGGCGGGCGGCCAGCACCAGCCCGATGTCGGTGTCGGCGACGGCGCGCAGGTCGGCGGGGGAGAGTCGCCCGACCGGCGCGCCGACCACCTGGGCGGCCTGCCCGACCCAGGTGCCCACGGTGGCCACGGCGACCAGGCCGAGCCCGACCAGCGCCGTCACCGTCGCACCCCGTCGGGACCGTCGGGGTGGCCAGAGGACGGCCGCGAGCAGCGGCGGACCGACGGCCAGCAGCAGCCCGAGATAGCCGAGGAACTTGGCGGCGGGCACCAGGACCCCGGCCGGAGACTCCGACTCCGGCGTGGCCGGCAGCGGCGGGGCCACCGACGGCGCCCCGGCGGCGAAGGTGAAGCTGCCGGCGACCGGATGGCTGTCCGCCGAGATGACGCGGTAGCTGACCAGGTACGTGCCGAGTGGCCGGTCCGAGGCGCGCAGCATGATCCGCAGGGTCCGGTCGCGGACCTCCGGGTCACCGATGTTGATCCGCTTGCCGTCCGGCGCGAGCACCTGCACCCGGCCGGCGACCGGTGCGACCGACTCGCTGAAGGTGACCAGCACCTCGCGCGGCGCGTACGGGAGCACCTCGTCGCGCTGCGGGGCGGTGTTCGCCACCACGGCGTGCGCCGCCGCTGGGCCGGTGGGGCCCAGGGCGGCGCACAGGGTGGCCAGGACCAGCCCGAGCAGGGTGAGGGCCCGGGTACGGGGAGTCATCGGTGCGGGTCGGCTGGTTACCTGCGGCGCAACAGCCGATAGCTGAGGAATCCACCGGTGCCGAGGGCGGCGAGGAAGATCGCCCAGATCAGGGTGTTGCTGATGCCCATCGCCGGTGCGGAGTTGGCCTGCGCGGCGGCGATCAGTCCGTCCTCGCCGGGGGCGGGCAGCACGGCGGGCGGCAGTTCGGCGTATCGCACCAGGCCGGTGCTCTCCAGCATCAGCATGTGGTCGCTGACGTACTTGTTGGTGGCGTTGGCCAGGTCCCGGATGACGTCGTTGCGGGTGCTGCCCCGGACCGCGGTGACCACCGGGAGGATCGAGCCGTGGGCGACCCGGAGCCGGGTGACGAAGATCTGGTCGAACTGGGCGCCGGTGGCGTTCTTCATCTCCGTCAGCCACTGCTGCTGCTGCGCGGACGGCACGGTCGGGATGGTCGCGCCGAGCTTGTTGGCGGCCTCCACGGTGAGTCGGTCCAATTCCTCGTGCTGCCGGGCGATCTCCGCACCGACCTCGCGGACCACCGCCGACTGGCCCTTCTCGGCGGCCATCTGCCCGGCCGGCATCTCCCAGAGCCCGGCCAGACGTACGCCGTCGAGCAGAGCCTGGTCGGCGGCGGCGAGCTGCTGCCCCACGGGCGCGGCTGCGGCCACACCGGGCAACCCGACGAGAGCGGCGGCGATCGTGGTGAGTAGCACCGCCAGGCGACGGGACCGGGTGCCCTGCCGGCGACGAACGGAATCCAGCGGTGCCATGTCTGCGGCGCCTCCTCGGACGAGAACCGATCGACTAGTGACGGGCGGGACGGCACCCCGCCGGCCGCTCGTGCGCACAGTGGTACGGAATGAGCGGCCGATCAGTTCATCAGTTCCGAAAGCGGTTCACGGTCGTGTCCGGCCGGGTCAGCCGACGTCGAGCGGGTCGGCCAGCAACCGGTCGAAGGCGAGTTCGGCGGCACCGACCAGTGGGGCGTCCTCGCCGAGCTTCGGCGTCCGCAGGCGTACGTGTTCCAGGCAGGCGGGCAGACCGTTCGAGTTGAGCCGGCTGCGTACCTGGGCGGCGGCGGCCAGGTAGAGGTCGCGCATGGTGCCGCCGAAGATGACCATCTCCGGGTTGAAGATGTTGACCAGGTTGGCGACGCCGAAACCCAACCAGTCGCCGGCCTGGCGTACCGCCGTCTGGGCCCGGGCGTCGCCCCGGTCGGCGGCGTCGAAGACCGCGAGCATGGCCTCCCGGCCCCGGGCGTCGGAGCGTCCGGCGGCCCGCAGCAGCGCGTGCTCGCCGATCTCGGTCTCCCAGCAGCCCCGGTTGCCGCACTCGCAGCGCACCCCGTCGCGGGTCACCACCATGTGCCCGACCTCGCCGCTGTAGCCGCCGTGCCCGGTGAGGCGGCGACCTCCGGCGATGATCCCGGCGCCCACGCCGACGTCGCCGTAGAGGTAGATGACGTTGTCACAGCCGGACGCCACGCCGCGGGCGTGTTCGGCGAAGGCCGCCACGTCGGCGACGTTCCCCACGGTGACCGGGACGTCGACGCCGAGTTCGCGGCCGAGGGTGGTGCCGATCGGCTCGTCCACCCACCCGGTGGTCGGGCCGAGCCGGACCAGTCCGTCGTCGCGGCGCACCATGCCGCAGACCGCCACCCCGGCCCCGACGCAGACCGCGCCCTGCGGCAGCCCGTGGCGCATCTCCTTGACCGCCCCGGCCAGCAGCGGGGCGGCCTCCGTCGCGGTGAGCCCGCGCGGGCGGTCCAGCTCCCAGCGGTCGAGCACCGCACCGCCGAGACCCACCCGCGCGGCCCGCAGCCGGTCCACCTCGATGCTGTACGCGTACGCGAAGACCCGGTCCGACTCGGGCCGGACGACCAGTGACGGTCGTCCGGCCCGGCCGGTCTCCTTCGGTGCCCCCTCGCTCACCAGGCCGGCGGCGGCGAGGTCGGCGGTGAGCGCGCCGATGGTGCTCCGGTTCAAGCCCAGCGTGTTCGTCAGCTCGGCGCGCGTGGTGGCGCCGTGCAGGTGCACGTAGCGCAGCAGGGCACCGAGATTCTGTCGACGGATCTCGTCCTGGCTGGGTCCTACGCGCATCGGGGCTTACTACTTTCGGTACAGCGGATCAGCGGTTGCCGGTGGCCGAGGCTCGTCGTCGCGACAACGCGTCGACACTGGCCGCGAGCAGCAGCACCACGCCGGTGACCACGTACTTCACGCCCGAGCTGTAGCCCATCAGCCCCATGCCATTGTCGATCACCGCCACCACGGCGCCACCGAGGACCGCGTCCAGGACGCGTCCCTTGCCACCGAAGAGGCTGGTTCCACCGATCACGGCCGCCCCGACGGCGTACAGCAGCACGTTGCTGCCACCGGTGTTCGGGTCGACCGAGTTGGCCCGGCTCGCCGCCACGATGCCACCGATCGCCGCCATCGTGGAGCAGATCACGAAGACCGAGATGCGGATCCGGTCCACGTTGATGCCGGCCCGGCGCGCGGCCTCCTTGTTGCCGCCGACGGCATAGATGTGTCGGCCGTAGCTGGTGCGCTGGAGCACGAAGGTCCAGAGCACGAGCAGAATGGCGATGATCGGCACCACGATCGGCACACCCTTGAGCGAGCTGATCAGCACGTTGCGGCTGCGCTCCAGGTTGAGCACGTAGACGGCGACGCCGAGGACCACGGCCAGGATGCCGATCCGGCCCAGCACCATGGCCAGCGGGTCGTTGATCAGGCCGCGTGCGGCACGCTTGCGGTACCGCAGCAACTGCACTGCGGCGAAGCCGACGACCGCGAGCGCGGCCAGGGCCCAGCCGAGCGTCGGCGGCAGGTTGCGGTTGGCGATCGCCACCAGCACCGGGTCGCGGACCGAGATGTTCCGGCCCTCCTCCATCAACAGCAGCACCACGCCCTGGAAGGCGAGGAAGCCGGCGAGGGTGACCACGAACGACGGGATGCCGACCTTGGCGACCAGGAAGCCCAGCGTGGTGCCGATGACCAGGCCGGTGAGCACGGCCGCGAGCACCGCCACGTACCAGGGGTACCCGAGGACGGTCACCACGTTGGCCAGCACCGCCGCGCAGACGCCGCTGGCGAAACCGGCGGACAGGTCGATCTCGCCCAGCAGCAGGACGAAGACCAGACCCATGGCGATCAGCGTGACCGCCGCGCCCTGGGTGAACAGGTTGGCGAAGTTGCCCGCGGTGAGGAAGCTCGGACGCATGATCGAGAAGATCGTGCAGAGCACGAGCAGTCCGGCGACGGCGGGCAGCGCGCCGATGTCGCCGCCGCGTACCCGACGCCAGTAGCCGCGTACGTGGCTGGCGACGGTGGGTTCCGGCGCCACGGCGGCCGGCCCGTCCTGCTTGACGACGGTGGAACTCATGCCTGGCCTCCCGGAGTACCGTCGGCGGCTGCTCCACCGTTGCCGTTGACGGCCGGTTCGGCGGCGAGCCCGAGCCCGCCGGAACGGCCTGCGGTGATCAGCTCGACCACCTGTGAGTGCGTGATGTCGGTGGTCCGCACCTGGGCGACCATCTGGCCGAGATAGAGCGCGGCGATCCGGTCGGAGACGGCGAAGACGTCGTTCATGTTGTGCGAGATGAGCACCACGGCCAGGCCGTTGTCGGCCAGCCGGCGGACCAGTTCGAGCACCTGGGCGGTCTGCGCGACGCCGAGCGCGGCGGTCGGCTCGTCCAGGACCACCAGCTTGCTGTTCCAGAGCACCGCCTTGGCGATCGCCACGGTCTGCCGCTGGCCGCCGGAGAGGCTGGAGACGTGCTGACGCAGCGACTTGACGGTGCGTACGGAGAGCCCGGCCAGGGTCTCCGCGGCCATCTGCTCCATCGTCGGTTCGTCCAGGACGATGCCGCTGCGCTTCTCGCGCCCGAGGAACATGTTCTGCACGATGTCGAGGTTGTCGCAGAGCGCGAGGTCCTGGTAGACGACCTCGATGCCGAGCGAGGCGGCGTCCCGGGGGCTGTTGATGTGCACCGGGCGGCCGTCGAAGACGAACTCCCCGGAGTCGGTGGGGTAGATGCCGCTGATGCACTTGACCAGGGTCGACTTGCCGGCGCCGTTGTCGCCGACGAGCGCGGTCACCTCGCCCGGGTAGGCGGCGAAGGCGACGTCGCGCAGGACCTGGACGGGACCGAAGCTCTTGTCGATCCCGCGTAGCTCCAGCAGTGGGGTCGCGGACACGGGGTTCTCCTTAGGCACGGAGGGAGATCGGGGCCCGTCCAGCGGCGTCGCGCCGCCCGGCACGGGGTTGCCGTGCCGGGCGGCGACGCCTAGGCGGGTGGGTCAGCTGATGCCCGCTTCGGTGCAGAGCTTGGCGAAGTCGGCGGTGCAGACCTCTTCCTTGGTCACGTAGCCGTCGGCGATGACGTCCTTGACGTTCTCCTTGAAGATCGCCTTCGGGGTGAGCAGGACGCTGGCCACGTCCCGACCGCTCTCCGGGTCCTTGACCGTCTGGCCGGTCTCCTTGCGCTCGCCCTTGGCCAGCGCGATGGCCAGCTCGGCGGCGGCGTCCGCCTCCTGCTTGACCGCCTTGTAGACGGTCATGCACTGGTCACCGGCGAGGATGTTCTGCAGACCCTGCGGGTCGGCGTCCTGGCCGGTCACCGGGACCTTGCCGTTGAGGTTGTTCTTCTTGAGCACCGAGATGGCGGCGTTGCCCAGGCCGTCGTTCGCGCTCAGCACGCCGTCGATCTTGCCGCCGGCCTTGGTGAGCTGCTGCTCGAAGATGGTGGCGGCCTGCGCGTTGTCCCAGTCCGGCACCGAGTCGTCGGCGGCCTGGGTGTACTCGCCCGAGTCGAACTTCGGCTTGAGGATCGAGTCGTACCCGTTCTTGAACAGGGTCGCGTTGTTGTCGGTCGGCGAGCCGTTCAGGTACGCGATCGCCGGCTTCTCCACCTTGGCGTCGGTGAGGCACTTGACGAGGCCCTCGCCCTGGAGCTTGCCGACCGCCTCGTTGTCGAAGCTGACGTAGTACTCCGCCGAGCCACCGAGGGTGAGGCGGTCGTAGTCGATCGTGGCGACGCCCTGCGACTTGGCCTTGTCGAGCACGGCCTTGCCGGTGCCGGAGTCCAGGTTGACGATCATCAGCGCGGTGACGCCGCTGGTGATCATCTGGTCGGCGATGGTCTGGAAGGCGTTCTTGTCACCCTGGGCGTTCTGGATGTCGTACTGAACGTTGGCGGCTTTGAACGCCTCCTCCAGGAACTTACGGTCCGCGCTCTCCCACCGGACCGAGGACTTGCTGTCCGGCAGGATCACCCCGATCTTCGGGGTCTTGTCGGAACCGGCCTGGTCGCCGCCGGAGTCGTCGCCGCAGGCCGTCAGGGAGCCGAGGGTCAGGAGACCCACGGCGCCGACGGCGAGGAAGCCCTTGCGCATCTGCAGGGTCCTTTCGAGGGTGGGGGAAGGTATCGGTGTTTGTTTTGTTGTGTCCGGCAACGTATTGCGCCCCACCCGTCAGCACAAGAGCGCGATGGCGATGAGTTTGTTGTCGGCAGTAACAATTCAGCAACGCCGAGGACACCCGCCCGGTACGCGGCCGGACCGCGACGGGTGAGTGCGCAGGTGGGGTGTTGTCAGCCGGTGGTCAGCGCGGCGGTGCGGGCCTCGGTCAGCGTCACGAGATCCGTGGGCGCCAACTCCACCTGGAGACCCCGGCGACCGGCCGACACGTACACGGTCGGATGGGCCAGGGCGGAGCCGTCGACCACCGTGGGGAGCCGCCTGCGTTGGCCGAGCGGGCTGATGCCGCCCCGCACGTACCCGGTGGCGCGCTCGGCTACCGCGCGGTCGGCCAGCGCCGCCCGCTTGCCACCCACGGCGGCGGCGAGGGCCTTGAGATCCAACTCGCCGGTGACCGGCACCACCGCCACGGTCAGCGCGCCGTCGACCTCGGTGACCAGCGTCTTGAAGACCCGCTCCGGCGCGACCGCGAGCGCTGCGGCGACCAGCGCGCCGTAGTTGGCGGCGTCCGGCGAGACGTCGTACGGATGGGTGCGGTGCGTGATCCTCCGCTTCGCCAGCAGCGCGATCGCCGGCGTCCCCCGTCCCGCCATGCCCGTCAACCTAGTCCGCCGACCGTCCGGCAGGCCAGCGGCGGGTCCGGTGTGGCCGCCGCCGGGCGGATGCTGGCCGTGCGGTGATCCGGCGGGTCAGGTCACCGGCTGGCAGACCAGCACCGTCGGGGCGTCGGCGACCCGGGTCAGCACCAGGCTGGCCGACTGGTCACCGGCCAGCCGCAGGTCCCGGCGGAGCCGTTCCGGTTCCAGCGCGGAGCCCCGCTTGAGGATCTCGACCCGGCCGACCCGACGTTCCCGCAGCAGTGCCCGCAGCCGCTTGAGCGAGAACGCCAGCACGTCCGTCACCTCCAGGCAGCGGGCGTACGGGGTGGGGGTGGCCCGGTCGGCGTAGAGGTAGGCGATGCTCGGGTCGGCCAGCGAGGCGTCCAGGTCTTCGGCCAACTCGGCGACCAGGTGCGCCCGCACCACCGCCGAGTCCGGGTCGTAGACGAACCTGCGTACCGGCCCGACCGGCGCCTGCGCCGTCCCCTGTCCGATGAGCTGATGCACGCGCGGCCCGTCGCCGAGATGTAAGGAGGGGACCCCTGCTATGCACGAGGCGTTAGTAGGGGGCCCTTCCTTACAAAGGGTCGCGCGGCGGGGGTGTTCGGCGAGCGGGCCACACCAGAGGGCCGCCTCCACCAGGTCGCCGTCGACGCCGACCCACTCGGCCTCGGCACCGGCCGGGATCAGCGCGTGGTCGATCCCCGGTGCCACCTTGACCACCGTGCGCGGCACCCGTTCGGCGAGCCCGACGACGAAGTCCCAGGGCGGCGAGTACGCGTTCGGGTCGAAGATCCGGCGACCGGTGCCGGCCCGGCGGCGGGCCGGATCGCAGAAGACCGCGTCGACCCGGGTCACGTCGACGGTGGTCGCGTCGGCGCACTCCACCGAGACGAGGTCGGCCACCCCGGCGGCGTGCGCGTTCGCCTCGGCGAGCGCGGCGGTGAGCGGGTCGGCCTCCACGGCGTACACCCGGATGCCGGCGCGGGCGGCGGCCAGCGCGTCCGCGCCCAAACCGCAGCCCAGGTCCGCCAGGGTGCCCACCCCGGCGGCCCGCAGTCGTCGGGCCCGACGGTCCGCGACGATCCGTCGGGTGGCCTGCTCCAGGCCGGGCCGGGTGAAGAACATGCCGCTTGCCTCCGGCCCGAACTTGCCGGTGGCGCGGCGGCGCAACTCCGCCTGGGTCAGTGCCGTGGCCGCCAGTCCGGGCGGCACCCCGGCCGCGCGGAGCGTGGCCGCCGCGTGCAGTGGGTCACCGCCGGCGACCCGCCCCGCCGCGTCGAGCGCCGCCGACCCCTCGTCGGTACGCAACACGGCGAACTGCTCCACATCCACCCGCCCATTGTTCCGACCCGCCCCCGACACCGGCCCGCCCGCCCCCGCCCTGCGCTGTCCGGTTCATGATCGTGCTCGATCCGTGTTCGAGTGGTCTCGCAGTCGCCTGGATGCCACTCGAACCTGGATCGAGCGTGACCTTGACGGCGTTCGCGGCATCCCGCCCACCGTCGATCACGCAGCAGCCCGCCCATCGCCCCGTCGATGCGGCGGCTCGCACCGTCGCTCCGCCGATCATGGACTCATGGCTCACGCAAATGCCCATATCGCGGCGTTTCGTCGACCACAACTCCATGATCGACGAGGCGACGGGCGACGGGCGACGGGGCGGCGGGGTGGCGGGAAGGCGGGACCGGCGACGGGGTGCATCGCGGCTGGTGGAGCGCCGATTACGGCAGCGTGTGGTGTGGGTGGTGACGAAGGCGTGCCGGGCGGCCGGGGTGAAGGCGGGCGTAAGGCAAGAGTGGCGACACGAGGTGGTGGGTTGGCACTCTCCTTGACGGAGTGCTAGCCGAGGAATAACCTGCGATTAGCACTCTCACCCTGAGGGTGCCAACGTCCGGGCCCTGGTGCCCGGGGGTTGAACGCCAGGCGGACCGGCACCCGCGACGACGGCCCCGCCCGGTGGCATGTGGCAATTGACGCCGGTCGGCATGCCGACCGGTAACGAAACCAAGTACCCCAGGAGGGTATGCCCGTGACTACCGCGACCAAGGTTGCGATCAAGCCGCTCGAGGACCGCATCGTGGTCCAGGCGAACGAGGCCGAGACCACCACCGCCTCGGGCATCGTGATCCCCGACACCGCCAAGGAGAAGCCGCAGGAGGGCACCGTCCTCGCTGTCGGCCCGGGCCGGATCGACGACAAGGGCAACCGCGTGCCGATCGACGTCTCCGTCGGCGACACCGTCCTCTACTCGAAGTACGGCGGCACCGAGGTCAAGTACGCCGGCGAGGAGTACCTGGTGCTCTCCGCCCGCGACGTCCTCGCGGTCATCGAGAAGTAACCAACCGATCAGTGACGTTGCCCCGGTCCGGCTCGCCGGGCCGGGGCAACCTCGCGTCGAAGGGACATTCATGGCGAAGATCCTGAGCTTCTCGGACGACGCCCGGCACCTGCTGGAGCACGGTGTCAACGCGCTCGCGGACGCGGTCAAGGTCACCCTCGGGCCGCGCGGGCGCAACGTCGTCCTGGACAAGAAATTCGGTGCGCCGACGATCACCAACGATGGTGTGACCATCGCCAAGGAGATCGAGCTCACCAACCCGTACGAGAACCTCGGTGCGCAGTTGGTCAAGGAGGTGGCGACCAAGACCAACGACGTCGCCGGCGACGGGACCACCACCGCGACCGTGCTGGCCCAGGCCATGGTCCGCGAGGGTCTGCGCAACGTCACCGCGGGTACCAACCCGGCCGGTCTCAAGCGGGGCATCGACGCGGCCTCCGCGAAGGTCTCCGAGGCGCTGCTCGGCAAGGCCGTCGAGGTCTCCGACAAGAAGGCCGTGGCGCACGTGGCGACGGTCTCCGCGCAGGACTCCACCATCGGTGAGCTGATCGCCGAGGCGATGGAGCGGGTCGGCCGCGACGGTGTGATCACCGTCGAGGAGGGCTCCGCCCTGCACACCGAGCTGGACGTGACCGAGGGTCTCCAGTTCGACAAGGGCTTCATCTCGCCGAACTTCGTCACCGACGTGGAGTCGCAGGAGTCCGTCCTGGAGGACGCGTACATCCTGATCACCACGCAGAAGATCTCGGCGATCGAGGAGCTGCTGCCGCTGCTGGAGAAGGTCCTCCAGAACAACAAGCCGCTGCTGATCATCGCCGAGGACGTCGAGGGTCAGGCCCTGTCCACCCTGGTGGTCAACGCGATCCGCAAGACCCTCAAGGTCTGCGCGGTCAAGGCGCCCGGCTTCGGCGACCGCCGCAAGGCGATGCTCCAGGACATGGCGGTCCTGACCGGTGCCGAGCTGGTCGCGCCCGAGCTGGGCTACAAGCTCGACCAGGTCGGCCTGGAGGTGCTGGGCACCGCCCGGCGCATCGTGGTCGACAAGGAGAACACCACGATCGTCGACGGTGGCGGGCAGGCCACCGAGGTCACCGACCGGGTCGCGCAGATCCGCAAGGAGATCGAGGCCTCGGACTCCGAGTGGGACCGGGAGAAGCTCGCCGAGCGGCTGGCCAAGCTCTCCGGCGGCATCGCGGTGGTCAAGGTCGGCGCGGCCACCGAGGTCGAGATGAAGGAGCGCAAGCACCGCATTGAGGACGCCATCGCCGCGACCAAGGCAGCGGTCGAGGAGGGTACGGTCCCCGGTGGCGGTGCCGCCCTGGCCCAGATCCTGCCGGTGCTCGACGACGACCTGGGCTTCACCGGTGACGAGAAGGTCGGCGTCTCGATCGTGCGCAAGGCGCTCGTCGAGCCGCTGCGGTGGATCGCCCAGAACGCCGGCCACGACGGGTACGTGGTGGTGCAGAGGGTCGTCGCCGCCGAGTGGGGCACCGGCCTGGACGCCGCCACCGACGAGTACGTCGACCTGGCCAAGGCCGGCATCATCGACCCGGTCAAGGTGACCCGTAACGCCGTCACCAACGCCGCGTCGATCGCCGGTCTGCTGCTCACCACCGAGAGCCTCGTGGTGGAGAAGCCGAAGGAGCCGGAGCCCGCCGCGGGCGGTCACGGTCACGGTCACGGCCACGGTCACGGCCACCAGCACGGCCCGGGTTTCTGACCCGAAGAGATCCGGACGCGGGGCGCATCGTCGACGACGGTGCGCCCCGCGCGTTCCGGCCCGGTCACGCCGCGTCGAGGTGACTACCGGTCGGGCGTACGGTCGGAAACACTGGACCGGTGAGCAGTACGACACCCCGGTACGCCGCCCTCGCCGGTGTCGCCGCCGCAGCGGCGGCCATCGGTGCCGCCGAAGTGGTGGCGGTGCTGACCGGTCCCCGCTCCGCCCCGCTGGTGGCGGTGGGTGGGCTGGTCGTGGACGCCGCCCCCGAGCCGATGAAGCGGTTCGGCATCGCGGTCTTCGGCACGTACGACAAGATCGCCCTGCTGGTCGGGACGGCGGTGCTGCTGGCCGCCTTCGCCGCCCTGCTGGGCGTGCTGGCCGTACGCCGTCTGGTGGTCGGTCTGGCCGGCATCGCGGCGTTCGCCGCGCTCGGCGCCGGCGCGGCGCTGACCCGGGCCGGTGCGCAGGGCGTGGACGTGCTGCCGTCGCTGGTCGGCGCTCTGGTCGGCGGCGTGACGCTCTGGGCGTTCGTCGCCGGTCCGCTGGAACTCGATCCATGGCCCTGGTCCCCGCCGACCGAACAGCGTCCACCCGGCCCGGACGAAGCCGGACCGCCGCACGCACCCGGCCCGGACGAAGCCGGGCCGCGGCATTCGCCCGTGCCGGACGGGGCGGGGTCGCGGCGGCGTACCGATCCGGAGTCGCGGCGGCGGTTCCTCACCGGCGTCGGCGGGGTGCTCGGGGTGGCGGTCGTCGGCGGTGCGGCCGGGCGGTGGTGGTCCGGTCGACGCGGTGTCGCCGACGCACGGGCGGCGATCACGCTGCCCGCCCCGGTCTCCGCCGCGCCGCCGCTGCCCGCCGGGGTCGACCTGGAGGTGCCGGGCCTGGCGGGCTACGTCACGGAGAACCGACGCTTCTACCGCATCGACACCGCGCTGGTGGTGCCGCAGGTGGATCCCGAGACGTGGCGGCTGCGCATCCACGGTCGGGTGCGCAATCCGGTGACGCTGAGCTTCGCGGACCTGTTGGCCCGACCGATGGTGGAGCGGTACGTCACGCTGGCCTGCGTCTCCAACGAGGTCGGCGGCGACCTGATCGGCAACGCGCGGTGGCTCGGCGTACCGATCCGGGAACTGCTCGACGAGGTGCAGCCGCTCGACGGCGCGGACCAGGTGGTGGGGCGCTCGGTGGACGGCTGGACCTGCGGTACCCCGACGGCGGTGCTGCGGGACGGGCGGGACGCGTTGCTCGCCGTGGGCATGAACGGCGAACCGCTGCCGGTGGCGCACGGCTTTCCCGCCCGGATGGTGGTGCCCGGTCTCTACGGCTACGTGTCGGCGTGCAAGTGGATCACCGAGCTGGAGCTGACCAGCTTCGCCGACTTCGACGCGTACTGGGTGCCTCGGGGCTGGTCGGCCGAGGGGCCGGTGAAGACGCAGTCGCGGATCGACACGCCCCGTCCGCGCCACCGTCCGGCCGCCGGCCCGGTCACCGTGGCCGGGGTGGCGTGGGCGCAGCACCGGGGCGTACGGCGGGTCGAGGTACGCGTCGACGGCGGGCCGTGGCAGGAGGCGGAGTTGGCGCCGACCGCCTCGGTGGACACCTGGGTGCAGTGGTCGTGGCGGTGGACGGCGACGCCCGGCGAGCACACGCTCCAGGTCCGCGCGACGGACAGTACCGGTGAGACGCAGACCGGTCAGCGGCAGGCGGTGGCACCGGACGGCGCGACCGGCTGGCACTCGGTCACCCTGACGGTCGAGTGACGCACAGACCGACGCCGCGCTTCCGGGGGGCGGGAGCGCGGCGTCGGGGGCGTTCGGTCAGGCGACGTTGCGTTGGGGCGGCGGCAGGGTCGACTTGTGGGAGCTGCCCAGCCGGGCCTCCAGCCGGTTGACGTCCACCCGGCTCTGCCGACGGTCGGCGAGGTCCTCCCAGCCGACCGCGAGCAGGCGCAGGCGCTCCGACTCGCTGAACCCACCCCAGACGCCGTACGGCTCCCGCACCGCCAGCGCGTGTGCGGCGCACTCGGCCCGGACCGGGCAGGCGCGGCAGACGTTCTTGGCGGAGGACTCGCGCCGCAGCCGGGAGGATCCACGCTCACCGTCGGGGTGGAAGAACTGGGCGCTGTCGCGGCCACGGCAGGAGCCGAGCCGCTGCCAGTCCCACAGGTCGATGATGGGTCCGGGCAGTCTACGTACGTTCGACATCTGCACCCCTCCTCTCGCGCGGCACCGCGAGATACTTCGTGGCCGGTTGTCCGGGCGGCGGGCCGCGCAGGCGCACCGTTCCCGGCCTGAGCCCCTCGGTACCCAGCCCTCTCTCGGCTCACACGTGTGTGATCCAAAACCTTTGGCGAATTGGGGCATATGCCCTATCTGTCGGAAAAGTTGGAAGAGTTGCCGGGAACCTCCTCCCGACCCCACCCCGTCATGGTCTGCTCGTGTGCGGAAGGGAGATCACAGTGCGTACGGTTCTCGTGTGCGTTCGGACGCCGCTCGCGGCGCAGCACCTGACCTCCGCGGCGGCGCGGTTGGGACTGTCGGGTGCGGTCCGGACGGCGGTCTCCGATCCGGAGGTGATGCTGCGGCTCGCCGAGCGCCCCGCCGACGTGGTGCTCGCCGACACCGCCATCACCCGGCCCGACAGCGCCGGGTTCGTCCGTCGGGTCCTGGCCCGCGCGCCGCAGGCCAGCGTGCTGCTGCTCGGCGCGGAGGAGTCCGAGGCGGCGGCGGCCACCATCAGCGCCGGTGCGCGCGGCCTGATCCAGGGCGTCGACCACGATCTCACCAGCGCGGTCGCCAAGGCGTTGCTGCTGCTGGCGGCCTCCGGCCGGGCCAACCGTCCCCGGATCGCCGACCCGGCCCGGGACACCGCCGCCGTCGGCGGCCCCGGCCGTCCGGCCCCGGGCGCCCGGCCCACCACCGGTGAGGCCGCGTCGGCCTGGCCGGGCAGTGACGCCGCCGGTGGCCCGGCGATGGTGCCGGTGCAGCGGGGCGACGACCCGGCCGAGCCGGAGGCCGCCGAGACTGGCACGGCCGCTCCGGCGCGGGTCGACCGGTCCACCGTCGGCCTGACCGAACGGGAACTCCAGGTGCTGCTCGGCATGGCCGAGGGCAAGAGCAACGCCGAGATCGGCCGCGAGCTGTTCGTCTCCGAGGACACCGTGAAGACCCACGCCCGGCGGTTGTTCCGCAAGCTGGGCGCCCGGGACCGGGCACACGCGGTGGCCGCCGGCTTCCGGGCGGGTCTGGTCGCCTGACACCGGCCGGTAAGGAGGGGCCCCCTGCTAACGCCTGGTGTATAGGAAGGGCCCCCTCCTCACCGGTCACCGGACGGCGGCCACGGCCCGGCGGCAGGCGGCGCGGCTCAGTCCCGGCCGGGGGAGTCGTCCTCGGTGCCCTCGCTGAGGGTGTCGTGCACGCCGTCGGCGTATCCCCGGGCGTAGTCCCAGGTGACGTAGTGGTCCGGGTCGGGATCGTAGGCCGGCTCGTGCACCCGGGGGCGGCCCGAGCTGAGCAGGTGACGCAGGTTGCCCCGGAGCAGGTCCCAGTCGAAGTAGTGCGGTTCCCGGCAGTCCTCACACTCGATGACCAGCCCGCGTACGCCGATCGGCGCCAGCAGCGCCTGGTAGATCTCCAGATCGGCGAGGTCTTCCAGCACGTCCTGGCGTTCGACGTCGGTCAGCGGATCGAGCGGGGCGTCGCGACCGGGGCCGTCCAGATCGGCCGACGGGTCGGTCGGATCGCCGGTGAACGGGTCGATGGGCTCGTCGTGCACCCCCTCACCGTAGACCCAAGGCACGTCGGACGCCTGTCCCCCTTCGCGCAAGCCGACGTACCCCACTGAGGTCGTCTCCGCCTCGCCGCACGGACCGCCGGACGCGGGTGCCGCCCCGGCCACTGGGTACGATGGCCCTGACGCACCCTCGCCCGGCGCTCGCCGGTGCCCACCCGTGCACCTCGCTGAAGCCCCGTTCGACCAGCTCAGGAGAGCAATCGTGGAGAATTCGCCCCGTTCCGACCTTTTCGCTGGCACCGAGGGTGGCGAGCTGGGCGGCCATCTGCCCGAGCTGCCGGCCGGCTCCGCCCGGGTGGTGCCGCTGGGGCTGACCTTCGACGACGTGTTGCTCCAGCCCGGCGAGTCGGACGTGGTGCCGAGCCGGGTGAACACGGTCACTCGACTGACCCGCAACGTGACGCTCTCCATCCCGCTGCTGTCCAGCGCGATGGACACCGTCACCGAGGCGCGGATGGCGATCGCCATGGCCCGCCAGGGCGGCATCGGCGTGCTGCACCGCAACCTCTCCGTCGAGGACCAGGCGCTCCAGGTGGACCTGGTCAAGCGCTCCGAGTCCGGCATGATCACCAACCCGGTGACCGCCAGCCCGGACGACACGCTGCGCGAGGTGGACCAGCTCTGCGGGCGCTACCGCATCTCCGGTGTGCCGGTGGTGGACGGGCAGGGCCAGTTGGTGGGCATCGTCACCAACCGTGACATGCGTTTCGTCTCCGACCCGGCCACGCCGGTGCGCGACATCATGACCCGCGCGCCGCTGGTGACCGCGCCGGTCGGGGTGAGCAAGGACGACGCGCTCGGCCTGCTGCGCCAGCACAAGGTGGAGAAGCTGCCGATCGTCGACGGCTCCGGCAAGCTGCGCGGGCTGATCACGGTGAAGGACTTCACCAAGAGCGAGCAGTACCCGAGCGCCACCAAGGACGACGCCGGCCGACTCCGGGTGGCCGCCGCCATCGGGGTGGGCGAGGACTCGTACAAGCGGGCCCGCGCGCTCGTGGACGCCGGGGTCGACGTGATCATCGTGGACACCGCGCATGGGCACCAGCGGGCCGTGCTGGAGATGGTCAGCCGGCTCAAGAAGGACGTCGCGATCGACATCGTCGGCGGCAACGTGGCGACCTACGCCGGGGCGAAGGCCCTGGTCGACGCCGGTGCCGACGGCGTCAAGGTGGGCGTCGGCCCGGGTGCCATCTGCACCACCCGGATCGTGGCCGGCGTCGGCGTGCCGCAGATCACGGCGATCATGGAAGCCGCCCGGGCGGCCCGCCCGGCCGGCGTGCCGGTGATCGGTGACGGCGGCATCCAGTACTCGGGCGACATCGCCAAGGCGCTGGTCTCCGGTGCCGACACGGTGATGCTCGGCAGCCTGCTGGCCGGCTGCGAGGAGAGCCCGGGTGAGCTGATCTTCGTCAACGGCAAGCAGTTCAAGGCGTACCGCGGGATGGGTTCGCTCGGTGCCATGCAGTCCCGGGGCCAGGCCAAGTCGTACTCCAAGGACCGCTACTTCCAGCAGGACGTGACCAGCGACGAGAAGCTGGTCCCGGAGGGCGTCGAGGGCCAGGTTCCCTACCGTGGGCCGCTCGCCCGGGTGGCCCACCAGCTCGTCGGCGGCCTGCGGCTGGCGATGGGGTACGCGGGCGCGGAGAGCATCGTCGAGCTGCACGAGCGCGGTCAGCTCATCCGGATCACGGCGGCCGGGCTCAAGGAGAGCCACCCGCACGACATCCAGATGACCGTCGAGGCGCCCAACTACCACACCCGCTGACCTCCCCCTCCACCCCCGAAGACAACTGGAGTCCCCAATGCGTGACGTGGTCGAGATCGGGCTGGGCAAGACCGCGCAGCGCGGCTACCACCTGGACGACATCGCGATCGTGCCGAGCCGCCGCACCCGGGACGTCGACGACGTCTCCACCGGGTGGCAGCTCGACGCGTACCAGTTCGGCATCCCCTGTGTCGGGCACCCCTCCGACGCGACGATGAGCCCGGCCTCGGCGGTCCGGCTCGGCGAGCTGGGCGGACTCGGCGTGCTCAACGTCGAGGGGCTGTGGACGCGGTACGAGAACCCGGCCAAGGTGCTGGAGGAACTGGCCGACCTCGGCGAGGACGCCCGCGCCACCAAGCGCCTCCAGGAGGTGTACGCCGAGCCGATCCGGCCCGACCTGATCACCGAGCGGGTCCGCGAGCTGCGCGAGGGCGGCAGCACGGTGGCCGTCCGGGTGTCCCCCCAGCACACCCTGGCGTTGGCTCCGGTCATCCTCGACGCGGGCGTCGACCTCCTGGTCATCCAGGGCACGATCGTCTCGGCCGAGCACGTCTCGACCACCGACGAACCGCTCAACCTCAAGGAGTTCATCGCCGACCTGGACCTGCCGGTCATCGTCGGCGGCTGCACCGACTACAAGACCGCGCTGCACCTGATGCGGACCGGTGCGGCGGGCGTGATCGTCGGCATCGGCGGGGACGAGTGGTCCACCACCGAGTCGGTGCTCGGCATCCGGGTGCCGATGGCCACCGCGATCGCCGACGCCGCGGCGGCCCGCCGGGACTACCTGGACGAGACCGGCGGCCGGTACGTGCACCTGATCGCCGACGGCGACATCCGTACCTCGGGTGACATCGCCAAGGCGCTCGGCTGCGGCGCGGACGCGGTGATGCTCGGCGAGCCGTTGTCGCTCTGCGCGGAGGCGCCGGCGGGTGGGGCCTGGTGGCACTCGGCGGCCAGCCACCCGTCGCTGCCCCGGGGCGCGTTCGAGGTCGCCGGTGAGCCGCTGGGCTCGATGGAGCGCCTGCTGTTCGGCCCCGCCGACGAGCCGGACGGCCAGCTCAACCTCTTCGGCGGCCTGCGCCGGGCCATGGCCAAGTGCGGCTACCGCGACCTCAAGGAGTTCCAGCGCGTCGGCCTGGTTCTCGACCGCTGACGCTCCCTCCCGCCGCGCGCCCGTGGCTGCGTCGATCATGGAGTTGTGGCACCTGACCTGTGCTGATTTCGCCCGGTTCGCCACCGCCACAACTCCATGATCGATCACGTGGGCGGCGGTAGGCTCTGGCGGATGAACAGGGGTGCGGGGCGGCGGTGGCAGGCCGGCGTGGTGGCCGTGGTGGCCGCTGTGGGGCTGGTGAGCTGCACGGGGGAGCGCGACGCGTCGGACCCGGACGGGTTCCGGGCGGGCAGCGTCGACCTGGCCGACCCGTACGTGCCGGGCAGCGGCAACGGCGGATACGACGTGGACCACTACCGGTTGCTGGTGCGCTACGACCCGGCCGACGACCGGCTCACCGGCCGGGCCGAGGTCCGGGCCACCGCCACACACGGGCTGTCCCGCTTCAACCTGGACCTGACCGGGCTGTCGGTCGACACGGTCACCGTGGACGGCGCACCGGCCCAGCACCGGCACGCCGACGGCGAGCTGACCGTCACGCCGCGCCGGGGACTTCCCGAGGGCAGCCGGTTCACCGTCGACGTGACGTACGCCGGTGTGCCGCAGCCGATCGCCGACAACGTGCTGGGCAGCGGCGGCTTCCAGCACACCGACGACGGCGCGATCGCGCTCGGGCAGCCCCACTCGGCGTCGACCTGGTTCCCGGTCAACGACCACCCCTCCGACAAGGCCACGTACGACATCGAGGTGACCGTCCCGGACGGCCTCGCCGCGTTGAGCAACGGGGTGCCGGGGGAGCGGACCAGCGCCGACGGCTGGACCACCTGGCGGTGGGCCGAGCGTTCGCCGATGGCGAGCTACCTGACCACGCTGGTGATCGGTGACTACCGGGTCGAGACCGGCACCCACGGCGGCAAGCCGCTGGTCACCGCCGTACCGACCGGGATGCCCGCCACCGGCCCGCAGGCACGGTCCCTGGCCCGCACCGGTGAGATCGCCGACTTCCTGGCCGGCCGGTTCGGGCCGTACCCGTTCGAGGCGTACGGCGGGGTGGTGGTCGACGACAGCCGCATCGGGTATGCGCTGGAGACGCAGTCCCGGCCGGTCTACGGGCCGGGCTTCTTCCGCGACGGTGAACCGAACTACGCGGTGGTCGCGCACGAGCTGGCCCACCAGTGGTTCGGCAACAGCGTGGCGCTGGCCCGCTGGGGCGACATCTGGCTCAACGAGGGCTTCGCCAGCTATGCCGAGTGGCTGTGGGCGGAACACGACGGTGGACGTACCGCCCAGCGCAGCTTCGAACTCCAGTACGCCGACACCGACTGGTCGCGGCCCACGCTCGACCCCGGTCCGGGCCAGATGTTCAGCACCGCCGTCTACAAGCGCGGGGCGCTGGTGGTGCACGCGTTGCGTCGTACCGTGGGCGACGACGCCTTCTTCGAGATCCTCCGCTCCTGGACCACGGAACGCCGGGACGGCACCGCCACCACCAGCGACTTCGTCGCGCTGGCCGAGCGGGTCTCCGGGCGGTCGCTGGGTAGCTTCTTCGACACCTGGCTCACCGGCACCACCCCACCCGGCCTGCCCTGACCGCCCGGTCCCGGCCGCTCCACCGCGGGACGGGCACCGCTCACTGCGGCACGACGAGTGTCGGGTGCTCGGCGAGGTAGGCGTCCGCCCGCCCGGCGCGCAGCGCGGTCAGGAACCGGCGACCGACGGTGGTCAGTTCCTCGCCCCGGTACGCGCCACCCCGGCCGACCGACGCCCCGGGCAGGCCGACCAGCGTGAGCGTCTCCGGTGACAGCGTGCCGAGCGCGTACGCGAACTCAACGATCCGCCGCCCGCCGACATAGACCATGGCGTCACCGAGGGCGGCGACCACCTGCTCGACGCGCTGTGGTTGCTGGGCCAGGTCGTCGGCGAGGATCCCGCCGATCAGCGCGCGGACGAGTTGCTGCTGGTGGCGCTGCCGGGTGTAGTCGCCGCCGGGCAGGTAGCGCTGGCGCGCGTAGTCCAGCGCCTGCCAGCCGTTGAGGTGCCGGTCGCCCGGCTCGTAGACCATCCTCGGCCCGACGTAGCCGCCCACACCCGGGCCCGGTTGACGGTGCTTGCCGTCCGGCTGGCGGTGCCGGGAGACGACCCGCTGGTCGACCCGGATGTCCACCCCGCCGAGGCTGTCCACCAGCTTGTCGAAGCCGCCGAAGGTGAGCACCGCGCCCGCGTCGATGCGCAGTCCGGTGTACTCGCTGACGGTGCGGCGCAGCAGCTCGTACCCCTGGGCCGGGTCGGGCTTGTTCGGCCGCCCCGGCACCCGGCTGCCGTTGCTCATCGCGTGGGTGAGCTTGGTCCGCCCACCCCGGTAGTCGGCGGCCGGGAACGCCGGGATGTCCACCAGCAGGTCACGGGGGAGCGAGAAGAGGTACCCCCGGGACAACCCGGCCGGCACGTGCAGCACCAGGACGGCGTCGGCGTTCGGCTGCCAGCCGGGCACGCTGACCCGGGTGTCGATGCCGACCAGCAGCAGGTTGAGCGGGCCGGTGATGTCGGCGCCGGGTGGGGGCGTACTCGGGACGGGGCTGGGCGACGGGCTCGGCGAGGTGGCGACGTCGGTGGGCGCGGCGCTCGGCGCACGGTCCTCGCCGACCGTCTTGGCCACCACCACCGCGCCGACGGCCACCACCGCCACCGTGACCAGACCGGCCAGCGCCAGTGTCAGTCGTCTCCGGTCTCCTCCGAGCGCCATCCCCCGCCTCCTCCTACGATGCCGGGCCGCCGCCGCGCGGCGGGCCGGGTTGCCACCGACCGGTCCGCAGGCGTCCGGGACGGCGTCGTGGCACGCGTCGGCCGCACGGTGGTCGGGTGCGCTGCATGATGGCGCGAGAACGCCGCCTGGCGCGAGATCTACTCACGAGTAATGATGCGTGCATGCGGTACGACGTGGTCGTGATCGGGTCCGGCTTCGGCGGCAGCGTCGCCGCGCTGCGGCTGGCCGAGAAGGGGTACTCGGTCGGTGTGCTGGAGGCGGGCCGACGGTTCGCCGACGACGAGTTCCCCCGGACCTCGTGGCGGCTGCGGCGGTTCCTCTGGGCACCCCGGCTGGGCTGCCTCGGCCTGCAACGCCTCACCCTGCTGCGGGCCGCCGAGCGGCGACGTGGCGGCGGAGTGCTGGTGCTGTCCGGAGCCGGTGTCGGCGGCGGGTCGCTGGTCTACGCCAACACGCTCTACGAGCCGCCGGCCGCGTTCTACGACGATCCCCAGTGGCGCGACGTCACGGACTGGCGCGCCGAACTGGCCCCGCACTACGCCCAGGCGAAGCGGATGCTCGGGGTGACCACGTATCCGCTGGTGACCCCGGCGGACCGGGTGATGCGGCGGGTGGCCGGGCGGATGGGGGTGGGACACACCGTGCACGCCACCCCGGTCGGCGTGCACATCGGGCGGCCCGGCCAGTCGGTCGCCGACCCGTACTTCGGGGGTGCCGGTCCCGCCCGCACCGGCTGCACGCACTGCGGCGCCTGCCTGACCGGCTGCCGCCACGGGGCGAAGAACACGCTGGTCAAGAACTATCTCTGGTTGGCCGAGCGGCTCGGTGTCCGGGTACACCCGTTGACCACGGTGACCGCGGTCCGGCCGGTCGAGGGCGGCTACCGGGTGCACACCGAGCGCAGCGGTGCCTGGCTGCGGCGGCGTCGGCAGGTGATCGACGCCGATCAGGTGGTCTTCGCCGCCGGGGCGCTGGGCACCCAGCGGTTGCTGCACGGGATGCGGGCAGTGGGCGCGCTGCCCGGACTCTCACCCCGACTCGGCGAGCTGACCCGCACCAACTCGGAGGCGATCCTCGGCGCCTCGATGTCCCGTCGGCAGGCCCGGGCGCGCGGGGTCGACCTCACCGAGGGGGTGGCGATCACCAGTTCGTTCCACCCCGACCCGCAGACCCACGTCGAGCCGGTCCGGTACGGGCGGGGCGCGAACGCGATGGGGCTGCTCCAGACGCTGCTGGTCGAGGGCGGGCCGCATCGGGTCCGCCGCTGGCTGGGGCAACTCGTCCGGCATCCCGGCCGGGCCGCGCGGATGCTCTCCGTACGCGGCTGGTCGCAACGCACCGTGATCGCACTGGTGATGCAATCGGTCGACAACTCACTGACCACCCGGTGGCGGCGCGGACCGTTCGGCGGCCGGCTGGTCTCCGGCCCCGGCCACGGCGCGCCGAACCCGACCTGGATCCCGGCCGGCCATCGGGCCGCCCGGCTGCTGGCGGAGGAGATCGACGGTACGCCGGGCGGCGCGCTGACCGAGCCGTTCGACATCCCGATGACCGCGCACATCCTCGGCGGCGCGGTGATCGGCGCGTCCCCCGCCGACGGGGTGATCGACCCCTACCACCGGATCTTCGGCCACCCGGGGCTGCACGTGCTGGACGGCGCCGCCGTCTCGGCCAACCTCGGGGTCAACCCGTCGCTGACCATCACCGCGCAGGCCGAGCGCGCGACGTCGTTCTGGCCCAACCGGGGCGAGACGGACCCTCGGCCACCGCTCGGCGCGCCGTACCGGCGGCTCGCGGCGGTCCGCCCGCACCGTCCGGCCGTGCCGCCCGGCGCACCCGCAGCGCTGCCGGACTAGGGCGGCCGGTCCTCGCCCCGGTGCCGGTCGGGCGAGGGGTCGGTGGGAGCGTGCAGGGCGCGGCCGGGCTGACCGGTGACTGTCGGTAGGCTTCGTGCACATGAGCCTGCCGCGTCCTGTCCTCGTGGTCGACTTCGGTGCCCAGTACGCCCAACTGATCGCCCGCCGGGTACGCGAGGCGAGGGTCTACTCCGAGATCGTCCCGCACACCATGCCCGTGGCCGAGATGCTGGCTAAGAATCCGGCCGCGATCATCCTCTCCGGCGGCCCGTCCAGCGTCTACGAGCCGGGTGCGCCACAGGTGGACGACGGGTTGTTCACCACCGGTGTGCCGGTCTTCGGCATCTGCTACGGGTTCCAGGCGATGGCCCGTTCGCTCGGCGGCACGGTGGCCCGCACCGGCAACCGTGAGTACGGCGGCACCCCGCTGCGCCCCCGCCTGCTCGACCCGGGTGTGCTGCTCCGCGACCTCCCGGCCGACCTGCCGGTCTGGATGAGCCACGGCGACTGCGTCACCGAGGCGCCGGAGGGCTTCACGGTGACCGCCGAGTCGGCCGGTGCGCCGGTCGCCGCCTTCGAGGACCTGGCCGGTCGACGGGCCGGTGTGCAGTTCCACCCCGAGGTGGGGCACACCGCGCACGGGCAGGAGATGCTGACCCGCTTCCTGTACGAGATCGCCGAGATCGAGCCGACCTGGACTCCCGAGAACATCATCGACGAGCAGGTGGCCCGGATCCGCGAGCAGGTGGGCGACAAGGAGGTCATCTGCGGTCTGAGCGGCGGGGTGGACTCCGCGGTCGCCGCCGCGCTGGTGCACCGGGCCGTCGGTGACCAGCTCACCTGCGTCTTCGTCGACCACGGCCTGCTGCGCGCGGGCGAGGCCGAGCAGGTGGAGAAGGACTACGTCGCCGCCACCGGCATCAAGCTCAAGGTGGTGGACGCCGCCGACCGGTTCCTCGGCGCGCTGGCCGGGGTGGTCGACCCGGAGCAGAAGCGCAAGATCATCGGTCGGGAGTTCATCCGGGTCTTCGAGGCCGCCGCCCGGGAGGTGGCCGCACACGGTGACGTCGAGTTCCTGGTGCAGGGCACCCTCTACCCGGACGTGGTCGAGTCCGGTGGCGGCACCGGCACCGCCAACATCAAGAGCCACCACAACGTCGGCGGGCTCCCCGACGACCTCAAGTTCGCCCTCGTCGAGCCGTTGCGCACGCTGTTCAAGGACGAGGTCCGCACGCTCGGCCTCCAGCTCGGCCTGCCCGAGGCGATGGTCTGGCGGCACCCGTTCCCCGGCCCCGGCCTGGCCATCCGGATCATCGGCGCGGTGGACCGGGAGCGGCTGGACCTGCTGCGCCGGGCCGACTTCATCGCCCGCCAGGAACTCACCGCCGCCGGGCTGGACCGCGACGTCTGGCAGTTCCCGGTGGTGCTGCTGGCCGACGTCCGCAGCGTCGGCGTGCAGGGCGACGGGCGCAGCTACGGTCACCCCGTGGTGCTGCGCCCGGTCTCCAGCGAGGACGCGATGACCGCCGACTGGTCCCGCCTGCCCTACGACGTGATCGCCCGGATCTCCACCCGGATCACCAACGAGGTCGCCGAGGTGAACCGGGTGGTCCTGGACGTCACCAGCAAGCCGCCGGGCACCATCGAGTGGGAGTGACGCCTCAGGAGGTCGGCTTCTCCGACGGCTGAGGCGAGGTCCCGGAAATCGGCTGAGACGAGGTCCCGGAGGTCGGCAGCGGCCCGGTCTCCGGCTCCGGCTCGACGACCAGCGCCGGTCCCGCGTCCGGTGGGGCGGACGCCGGGCGCGGCGCCCGGGGCGTCTCCTGGGCCGCGGAAGCCGGGTACGACGCCTGCGGAGCCTCCTGCGCGGCGGGTGTCGGCTGCGGGGCGTGCGGGGCCGGTGACGCCGCGTGCGGGGTGCCGGCCGGGGCGGTGGGTGCCGCTGCCGGGCCCGGGAAGGGCCAGGCCGGATGCGGTGGACCACCGGCCTGCGGCGGAGCGCCGTGCGGCGCCGCGCCCGCCGGGTGCGGCCAGGCCGGCGCGCCGGCCGGCTCCTCGGGCATCAGGAACCACATGACCGGGTACGCGAGCGCGGCGATCCCGCCGGTCAGCAGCGTGCCGACGGCGAAGGCGACGCGGATCAGGGTGGGGTCGACGGCGAAGTACCGGCCGAGGCCGCTGGCCACACCGGCGATCATCCGGTCGGTGGTCGGACGGCGCAACTGCTTGTACGGGGCCTGCGAAGTGGAAGTCATGACTCCACGGTCCGCGTCGCGGCGCTCATCGACCTCGGTGATGGCCCGGAGCCCTACCCTGACCTATCCCTCAGGGGCGAGTGATCAGTCAGGAATCCGACTCTTTTCCGCAGCGGTAACCGGTCACGGGGAGAATTTGGCTCCGTGACCACCATGCTGGAGCCGCTGCGCAGGATCGCGGCATATGCAGTCTGTGCTGATTCGGTTGACCGAGTGTTGCTGGTCCGCGCATCGGAGCGCTCCGGCACACCCGGCACGTGGTCCCTGCCCGGCGGGGCTGTCGACCACGGCGAGGACCCCCACCACACCGTCGTCCGCGAGACGGCCGCCGAGACCGGGCTGTCCGTGGCCGTGGCGGGCCTCCAGGACGTCCTGGCCGACATGCGTGCCCTGCCCGAGCGGGGCATCACCATCCACACCGACCGGCTGCTCTACCGGGTCTCGGTCCGGGGCGGCTCGTTGACCGACCGGGTCGACCGGCCGACCGACCTGGCCCGCTGGGTGACCCGGGAGGAGGCGCAGCAGCTCCCGCTGCGGTCCTTCACCGCCCGCGCGCTGGGGCTGCCCGCCTCCTCGGCGGACATCGTCCCCGACGAGGCACCGGAGTTCCCCTCCTTCTACGCGGTGCCCGGCCCGGACGGGCTGCACCGGGCGCAGCGCTTCGCCGCGTACGCCGTCGTCACCGATCCGGACGGGCGGGTGCTGCTGACCCGGGTCTCCGACGGCTACCCGGGGGCGGGCTGCTGGCACCTGCCCGGTGGCGGCACGGACTACGGCGAGCAGCCGGGAGCCGCGCTGATCCGGGAACTGGTGGAGGAGACCGGGCAGACCGGACGCCTGGTCGAGCTGCTCGGGGTGGCCAGCCACCGGGACGCCGCCTCGCTCGGCCCCGAGGGCTATCCGATCGACTGGCACGGCGTCCGTGCCTTCTACCGGGTCGTGGTGGACAAGCCCGCCCCGCCCACCGTCTCCGACGTCGGTGGTTCCACCTGCGAGGCACGCTGGTTCGCGCGGGAGGAGTTGGGCGCCCTGCCCTCCGACCGCCTCACCGAGGTCACGGCCGAGGCCGTGCAGGCGGCCCGACTGACCTGACGCCATCCGCCCGACGATCGTGAGGTTGGCGGCGGGCAGCACGGAAACGGCCGTCAACTTCATGATCGATCCTCGCTCGCCTAGGGTCGGGAGCGTGGAACAGGTACGGCGGGTCGGTGCGTACGGAGTGCTGCGGGACGCCGAGCGGCGGGTGCTGCTGGTGCGCGGCTCGACGGAGGCGGACTTCCCCGCGGTGTGGTCGCTGCCCGGCGGCGGTCTGGAGCACGCCGAGCATCCCGCCGACGCGGTGGTCCGCGAGGTCGCCGAGGAGACCGGCCTGGCCGTCGAGGTGGCCGGCCTGCGGGCGGTGGTCGCGGACGTGACGCCGTACCCGGACCTCGGGGTGGCCCTGCACACCGACCGGGTGCTGTTCGACGTGACCCCGGTGGGCGGGCGGCTGCGCGCCGAGCGGTCGGGCAGCACCGACCTCGCCCAGTGGGTCACCCCGGCCGAGGCTTCCGTGCTGCCGCTACTGCCGTTCACCGCCGAGGCGCTCGACCTGCCGGTCGTTCCGTTGCCGCCGGAGGCGCTGCGCCGCACCGCGCCCTTCCCGCCTCCCGAGCCCCGCCGACGACAGCGCTTCGGCGCGTACGGCGTGGTCACCGACCCGGCGGGTCGGGTGCTGCTGTCGTTGATCGCGGACGGCTACCCGGGTGCCGGTCGGTGGCACCTGCCCGGCGGTGGAACGGATCATGGTGAACAGCCGGTCACCGCGCTGCTACGGGAACTGGTCGAGGAGTCCGGACAACTGGGTCGGGTGACCGAGCTGATCGCAGTGGACAATCTGCACAATCCGGCCGCGCTGGGTCCGGAGGGCTATCCGCTGGACTGGCACGGGATCCGCGTCGTCTACCGGGTGCTGGTCGACCTTCCGACCGTTGCGGCGGTGACCGAACTGGCCGGCGGATCCACCGCCGAGGCCGCCTGGTTCACCGTTCCTGAGCTGCGAGAACTCCCGATGACGGAGATCGCCTCGCGGGCGCTCGTCACGCTCGTGTGACGCTCGTCGCGGGCCTGCCCGCGCCCCTGCTCACCAGGCCGGTGATGACCGGCTCCGGTACAGTCGAGGCAGGGCTGACAACCAAAACGGGCAGGAAGTCCCGGGATGGGAACAAGGCGGCGGTTTGCGTAGTTGAGGCAGATATAAGTACCGCCGGTAGCTATCGCCAATCCCCGTCCCCCTATGCAATGGTGTACTCCGCAAAACGGCTGCCGGGTCACAGAGACCCGGCACGAGAGAGCCGGACGCAGGCCCCAGGTGGCGGCCGACGATCCGGTGATGGAGGAAGCGTGCCGAGAGCCCCATGGCGCCGGCGTCGTACCACTGACAGCCCGCGTCCCGCCGGACGCAACTGGACGGGCCCGCTGCGCCGCAGCGGCAGTCTTGCCCGCCAGGTCCTGTTGGTCCGCGTCGGTCGTCGAGGTGTGGAGGGGGGCGGCACGGCTGACGTGCTGCCCGAGCCGAGGTACCAGGACCGCCCGCGTCGCCGGTACGGTCTGCAGCGGTTCCACCGCACACGGATCGAGACAATCGCCCCGGCCGGCCCCGCCGTCGTGCCGACCGGAGCCCAGGAGAGCGTCGAGACACCGGTCCCGCTGCTCCCGGGCGAGCGGACGATGGCCCGGCGGATGAAGTTCGCCCTGGTCAACGCCTGCACACTGGCCAGCCTGGTGCTGGGCATCAACGCGATCTTCGTCGCCATGCGTGGCGACGTACGACTGGCCGCCCTGCTGCTCATCGCCTGCGTCGCCTTCGACGGTCTCGACGGCGCGCTGGCCCGCAAGCTCGGAGTCTCCAGCCCGTTCGGCGCGCAGATGGACTCACTCGCCGACATGTGCTCGTTCGGTCTCGCCGCGCCGGTGGTGGTCTACGCCTCGCTCGCCGGTGAGGTGCCGACGGCCGCCGCCGGGGTGGCCGCCGCACTGGTCGCGGCGTGCGCCGCGATCCGGCTGGCCCGCTTCAACGTCTCGCCCCAGGACGGCCGCTTCTTCTGCGGCGTGCCGACCACCATGGCGGCGGCGGTACTCGCCCTGATGGTCGTGATCGGCCTGCCGGTGCCGGGTGTGGTGCAGGTGGCCGGGGTGGCGCTGCTCGCCTTCACCATGGTCAGCAGCTTCCCGTACGCCAAGCTCGCGCGGCTGGTCAAGCTGCCGCCGTGGGTCTGGGTGGCCCCGGTGCTCGGCGCGCTGATCGACATCCGGGTCACGTTCGGGCTGATCGTGGTGGGTTACCTGGTCAGCGGTCCGGTGCTCTGGCTGCGGCAGCGTCGCACCATCTGATCGACATCGCGAGAAGGGGCGCCGCGGTCGGAAGACCACGGCGCCCCTTTCCTGTGTCGGTCAGCGCCAACGGGCGATGACGCTCGACCCGCCGACGACCTTGTCGCCCGGCCCGACCAGCGGCTCGGCGGCCTCGGCCGGCAGATACACGTCGGTACGCGAGCCGAACCGGATCAGGCCGAACCGCTCGCCCCGGGCCAGCAGCGCGCCGATCGGGGCCCGCTGCACGATCCGCCGTGCGATCAGGCCGGTCCGCTGGGCCACCACGACGGTGCCGTGGGCGGTGTCCAGCACCGTGTACGCGGCCACGTTGTGCTCCGCGTCCGGCTTCATCGCGTTGACGAACCCGCCGTCGGCGACGAAGTAGTCCACCACCTTGCCCGCCACCGGTGCGCGGTTGACGTGCACGTCGAGCACCGAGAGGAAGACGGCGACCCGCAGGAACTCGCCGTCGCCGAAGCGCTCGTCGTGCAGGCGCTGCACGGACAGCACCTCACCGTCGGCGGCGGCCACCACGGCCGACGGGTCCTCCGGCACGTCCCGCTCCGGGTCGCGGAAGAAGGCGGCCACGGGTGCGGCGGCCAGCGCGGGCAGCAACCAGAGCTTCGACTTCGGCCGGGCCAGGCGGGTCAGCGCGGCCAGACCGAGGGCGATGCCGGCGGCGGCCACCCCGTTGGAGTCGATGTGCATGTCGCGGGTCAGCGGCACGCTCGACGGCCGGTAGGCGGGGGCGAGGCGCTCCGCCGACGCGGCGTCGGCCGGCGTGAACCGGAGCCGGTACACGCGTACCGGCGGAGAGTTGCGCAGCACCAGGTCTGCGCCGACGCCGTGCAGCGCGCCCTGCCGCTCCAATTCCGCGGCGGCGCCGGCGGTCCGGGCGACCGCCGTGGACACGGTGAGCACACCGCCGTCGGCGAGGTACTTGGTCAGCTCCTCGACGGCGCTCCGGGTCTCGTCCGCGGTGCCGACGAACGGCTCACCGGCGACCACCACGGTGGCGGGTTCGGCCTCGGTGAGGCTGTCCACCACCCGGACCCGGTCGGCGACCCAGCGCCCCTGGGCGGTGACGTGTTCCCGCAGCGCCGTCGCGCTGACCCGCTCGGTGGGCACCAGGGTGAGGGTGTCGCCGGGCAGCAGCGCGTCGATGGCCGCGGCCAGCACAGCGGACTCCGGGGCGGCGCCCACCAGCAGGGCGGCCTTCGGGTCGTTGATCCGAGCGAACTCGGCGACGAGGGTACGGGCGGCGCGCTCGCCGAGGCGGACCGGACCGGACCGCCCGGGGACACGCACGGCGGGGGACTGGGTCATGTCGAACGGGCTCCTGACGGGGTAGAGGCGACTGTCGCGAGATCACCGCCAGCGGCGGGGCCGGACCCGCCGCGGACGGCCCGCGCGAGCCGGCGGCCAGCGCAGGACGTCCTGCGGCGTGGACCGGCCGGCGGAGGCGGGAGCACACCGGCCAGCATAGGCGGCTGACGACAGCCGTCGCATGGTCAGGCGGCGGGCCCCCGTGGCGGCGTGGACGACGTGTCGTCGCCGTAGGGGAGATCGAGGGTCGGCGAGTCCGGGTCGGTCGCCGACGATGCGCCCGGAGCGGCGTCCGGGTCGCCGGTCGACGGGTCGGCCGCGGTGGCCCCGTCCGCCGACGGGCCGTGCCGGCTGGACCGCAGCGCGCCGACCAGTCCGAGCACACCGATCAGGATCAGGCCGCCGGCCAGGAACCAGCCCACCGGCGGCAGGACCAGGCCGAGTACCTGGGCCAGCAGCCACCAGGCCGAGAGCAGGAGGAAGAGCAGCCCGAAGGCGAACGACACCAGGTCCGTGCGATGCACCCTCACCGGGTCACCTCCATGTGTCCGGCGTTGATCTGCAGGTTGAGGCGGAGCTTGCCGCCACCCGCACCGTCCGCGCCGAGGTCGACGATCTCCGTGAGCCGGTTGTCCAGGCCGCCGGCACGCTGGCCGAAGACGTTGGCGTCACCGGCGGTGACATGTGCGTTGGCCGTCACGTCCACGTTGGGCGGGACGACCACGGTGGCCTCGCCGAAGTTGATGACCACGGTGATCTCGGTGTCCTTCTGGTCGAAGTCGACCGCGCGTAGGTCGAGCACCGCGTCGGAGAAACTCTGCTCGTACCGCACCGCGAGGTCGCGGTGGTCGGTGGGTGCCCAGGTCACGGTGCCGTCCACCCCACGGACCCGGTCGTACGACTCGGCGACCGTGGCGACCGCCAACGCGGCGGAGACCACCAGGCCGAGGGCGATGAGCCAGCGGGCCCGGCCGAACCAGGTGCCCACGAGCAGGCCCAGGGCGATCACGGCGAGGACCGCCGCGAAGTACGCCGACGCGCCGACGGGGAAGACGTCGAGCAGGTCGAGGATGCCCACCACACCCAGCGCGACGAAGATCAGCGAGAAGGTCACCGCACCGAGGGCGGACCGTTCGCGCGGCTTCTTCGGCGGCTTGGGCGGAGGCGGCGGCGGTACCACCGGGGTCTGCCCGGCGTACGGGCCGTGCGGGGCGAACGGGGCCCGGTAGGTCGGCGAGTGCGGCGGCACCACCGGTGGCGTCGGAGCGCCCATGGACGGCCACGGGGGTGTCGGCGGCAGGTACCGCGTGGGCTCCTCGGTCTGCCCGGCCGGACCGGATGACGGGGCGGGCGCGTGGAAGGCGGCCGGCGCGGTGAACGGCGGAACGGTGCGCCCGAACCCGCCGGCCGGCGGCGGGTATCCGGCGGGACCGGGGTAGCTCACCGGCGGCACCGGGCCGGGCGGACCGGCGGGTGGCGCCGGTGCTCCGCCCGGGCCGCCCGCCGGCTGCGGGGCGCGTTGCTGGTGGCGGTTGAGCAGCAGTGCGCCGCCGACCAGGATCGCCGCGCCGAGCAGCACCGCGCGGAAGGCGTCGGTGACGATGAAGCCGAAGCTGATCGCGACCAGGATGCTGAGCACGATCACGGTCACCGGCGACATGCTGGACCGACCCCGGCCGAGCATGGACTCGACCGGAGAGGCGGTGTCACCCTCACCCGGAATGATCAACCAGGCGGCGACGTAGAGCAGGATGCCGATGCCGCCGAAGAAGCCGAGCACCGCGAGCAGCACCCGCCAGAGCACCGGATCGGTGTTGGTGGCACGACCGACGGCGGCGCACACACCGGCCAGGTAGCGGCCGTCGCGGGGTCGGACCAACCCGTACCGCGAGGTGAACCCGGCGCCGCCGAAGTGCGACCAGGGGCCGTCCGACGGCGGCGGCCCGCCGGTCCCCCCGGGCGGCGGCGTGGCCGACGGGCCACCGGTGTACGCCGACCCGCCGTACCCACCGGCCCCGCCCGGCCCCCCCGGCCCGGCGGGGGGTGGCGTGCCGACCGGCGGCGGCGTCGCGTCCCAGGCCGTCGATCCCGCCGATGGCGGTGCGGCCGAGGTGCCGGAACCGTCCGGGGCGGTGCTCGGGGTGCCGGCCTCCTCCTGGACGGGGCCCGGTGGCCCGGGCGCGTCCGGTGCCGGGGTGTCGTGCCCCGGCGCCCTCTCCGTGGGCCCGGGCCGGTGCGGCTGAGCAGCGTCGTCGGTCATGTCTCGATACTGCTGCGCCACGGACCCGAGCGACCTCCGGAGCCGACCCTGACCCCACCCTGAGATCGGCGGGCCGGTGAAGTCCGGGGCGTCCCCGTGGTCGGCCGACCACCGCGCGTGTGACGATCGGACCAGCGCCGCCGCACCGTCCGTCTCCGGCGCGAGCCGTCCTGACCAGGGAGTACGTGATCAGCACCGTCGTTGGGCCGCCGCGCCTCTACCGTGCCCCGGAACACCGGATGGCCGCCGGGGTGGCGGCCGGCATCGCCGAGCACCTCGGTGTCCCGGTACTCCGGGTCCGGGTCGCCTTCATGGTGCTGCTCGGGCTGAGCGGGCTCGGCCTGCTGCTCTACGCGGCGTTCTGGGCCGTCGTGCCGCTGCGGCCGGGAGACACCGCCGTACCGCCCCGGCGGGAGTTCGGGCAGTTGCTGCCGTTCGTGGCGATCGGGCTGGGCGCTCTGCTGGTCCAGGTGGTGCTCTTCGACTCGGTGGGTGCCGCGGGCACCGCCGGGTGGCTGGTCGCGATCATCGCGGTGGGAGCCGGCGTGATCTGGCACCAGTCGACCCCGGAACGGCGGCGGCAGTGGGGCGAGTCGATGCCGGTGCCGTGGCTCGGCGCGGTGGTGGAGGAGAGCGACCGGCGGGCCTTCGTGCTCCGGTTCGTCGGCGGTGGGGTACTGGTCGCCGTCGGCATCATCGGCGTCGCCGCCGTGTACTCCCCGGCGCAGAACCTCGACGCGGTGATCAACGGCGTGATCTTCGCGCTGGTCGGCCTGGCCGGCGTCGGGGTGGTGGCGGCGCCGGTGCTCTGGCGGACGTGGAACCAGCTCCGCTCCGAGCGCGAGGGACGCATTCGGGAGCAGGAACGGGCCGAGCTGGCGGCCATGGTGCACGACCAGGTGCTACACACCCTCGCGCTGATCCAGCGCAATGCCAGTGACGTGAAGGCCGTCCAGCGGCTGGCCCGGGGCCAGGAGCGCTCGTTGCGGAACTGGCTCTACAAGCCCACCGCGTCGCCCACCGAACGGTTCGCCGCCGCGTTGGAGCAGGCCGCAGCCGAGGTCGAGGACACCTTCGCGATCACCGTGGAGGCGGTGGTGGTCGGTGACCGGGAGACCGACGAACGGGTCGGCGCGCTGGTCGCCGCCGCGCGGGAGGCGCTGGTGAACGCCGCCCGGCACGCCGGGGTGCAGACCGTCTCGCTCTACGCCGAGGTGGAACCCGACCAGGTCAGCGTCTTCGTACGGGACCGGGGGGCGGGCTTCGATCCGGATACCGTGGAGGATCACCGGCACGGTGTACGGGGCTCGATCATCGGGCGGATGAAGCGACACGGCGGCCGGGCGGAGATCCGCTCCGGGCCGGGGGAGGGGACCGAGGTGCGACTGATCCTGCCGATCAGCCGGGACTCGGCCACGGCGGAAAGGGACAGATCATGACCGAGCAGTCGACGCCAGCGGCCGAGCCGACGGGAGCCGGACCCGAGCGGCTGCGCGTGTTCCTGGTCGACGACCACGCCATGTTCCGCGCCGGGGTACGGGCCGAACTGGGCGCGCACGTGGAGGTGGTGGGCGAGGCGAGCACGGTCTCCGAGGCGGTCAGCAGGATCGCGGCCATCGAACCGGACGTGGTGCTGCTCGACGTGCACATGCCCGACGGGGGCGGGCGTGCGGTGCTGGAGGCGATGCGGCGCAGCCACCCGCAGGTGCGGTTCCTGGCGCTCAGCGTCTCCGACGCCGCCGAGGACGTGATCGGGCTGATCCGCGCCGGTGCCCGGGGCTACGTCACCAAGACGATCTCGCCGGACGAGCTGGCCGCGGCGATCCGGCGGGTGGCCGACGGCGACGCCGTGTTCAGTCCCCGGCTGGCCGGGTTCGTGCTGGACGCGTTCGCGGCCCGCCCCGACGCTCCGGTCGCCGACCCCGAGCTGGACCAGCTCACCAACCGCGAGCGCGAGGTGCTTCGGCTGTTGGCCCGGGGGTACGCGTACAAGGAGATCGCCCGGGAGCTGTACATCTCGATCAAGACCGTCGAGACCCACGTCTCCAACGTGTTGCGCAAGCTCCAGATGTCCAACCGCTACGAGCTGTCCCGCTGGGCTGCGGACCGCCGGTTGGTGTGAGCGGACGGGGCTCGTTCCGACTCTTCGGAAGACGATCACCCGAGGAACTGATTCGGTCTCCCGTCTGGATTCGACATCCTCCTTTCGGTTAGGATTCGGGGCGACGTGGAGGGATTCACCTCAGGTTTCCTGGTCGATGCTTCGAGGTGATCCGGCCGCGCAGGCAATCGGCCATTCGGGCGCGAAAAAGCCGTTGACGGGCAGCTCATAGCATGCCTGTCGGGCGGTGTGGACGGGGCTCCGGGTCGATGTCGAGGCCGTCCCGGGCGGGTATCGGGTTGATAACACGCCTTTCGGCTTGGGCGCATCGGGTGTCACAGTGGCAGGCACCTCACAACCCCCTCGTGAGCCGAGCGCCCTGAGGAGGCACTCCCATGCGCGGGAAATTCCTGAAGGTGGCGGTCGCGGCGACCGCCACCGCCATGTTGGCCACCGCCTGTGGCGGTGGTAGCGACAACGACAACGACTCGAGCGGCCAGGCCGGCGGTACGTTGCGCGTCTACAACGCGGAGCCGGCGTTCCTGACGCCCTCCGGCGGTGACGACGAGCCGTCGCTGTACGTGATCCGCTCGCTGTTCCGTGGTCTGGTCAAGTACAACGCCGAGAGCGCCGCGGTCGAGATGGACCTGGCCGAGTCGGTCGAGTCGGACGACCAGAAGCTCTGGACGATCAAGATCAAGGACGGCTACACGTTCGACAACGGTGAGCCGGTCAACGCCGACGCCTTCATCCGTTCCTGGAACTTCGCGGCCTACAGCCCGAACGCCCAGAACAACGGCTACTTCATGAAGCGGATCGCCGGCATCAAGGACGTCCAGTCCGAGGACCCGGACGGCGACGGCCCGCAGAAGGCCCCGGAGCCGAAGGCCAAGGAGCTGTCCGGCCTGAAGAAGGTCGACGACCTGACCTTCACCGTCGAGCTGGAGGCCCCGTTCTCCGGCTTCCCGACCACGATCGGCTACCCGGGCTTCTTCCCGATGGCCGAGGCCTGCGTCGCCGACATCGCGGCCTGCAACGAGAAGCCGATCGGTAACGGCCCGTACAAGATCGACGGCAACTGGCAGCACAACGTCGCGATCAACGTGGTCCGCAGCGACAGCTGGAAGGGCGAGCCCGGCAAGCCGGACCGCATCGAGTACCGGATCTTCGCCGACATCGACGCCGGTTACGCCGCCTTCCAGGCCGGCGAGCTGGACGTGCTGTACACCGTGCCGCCGGCCCGGTACAAGGAGGCCAAGGCCACCTACGCCGACCGGATGTACGAGCAGCCGGGTGACAGCTTCACCTACGTCGGCATGCCGCTGTACCAGGACAACTTCAAGGACAAGCGGGTCCGCCAGGCGCTCTCGCTGTCGATCGACCGCCAGTCGATCATCGACGCCGTCTTCGACGGCCGGTTCACCCCGGCCACCGGCTTCGTCGCCCCGACCTTCGAGGGTGCGCGGGAGAACGTCACGCCGTACGCCAAGAAGGACGTCGAGAAGGCCAAGCAGCTGCTCGCCGAGGCCGGCGGCTGGCCGGCCGGTGAGAAGCTGATCCTGTGGGCCAACGCCGGTGCCGGCCACGACCAGTGGCTGCAGGCGGTCGGTGACCAGATCAAGGAGGCCCTGGGTATCGACTACGAGCTGCGGGTGAACCTGCAGTTCGCCGAGTACCTGGAGACCGCCGATCAGAAGAAGTTCACCGGTGGGTTCCGCCTCGGCTGGGGTCCGGACTACCCGTTCATGGAGACCTTCCTCTACCCGCTGTACGCCACGGGCTCGGGCAGCAACAACTCGACCTACAGCAACCCCGAGTTCGACGCCGCCATGAAGGAGGGTGACTCGGCCGACTCGATCCAGGCCGCGATCCCGTCCTACCAGAAGGCGGAGGACCTGGTCGGTGAGGACCTCCCGGTCATCCCGATGTGGTTCAACAAGGTTGGTGCCCTTTACAGCGAGAACGTCGACCAGTTCGTCTGGAACTCCGTCTCGGACGCCGACTACGCAGCGATTTCGCTGAAGCAGAACTGAGCTTCAACCGCCTGATCCTGCCGTAACACGACGTGGCGGCAACGGTCTCCCCACCAGGGTGATCGTTGCCGCCACGTCAGCGCCGAGAGGAGACCCCGACATGGGGCGCTACGTCATTCGACGGTTGCTCCAGTTCATCCCCACCGTGCTGGGCACCATGTTCCTGCTCCACTACCTGACTTCACTGGCGATCCAGTTCAGCGGGAACCCGGTCCGGGCGCTGTTCGGGGACCGGACGCCGCCGCCCGCGCTGCTGGAGGCGATCACCGAGCGACTCGGCTACGGTGACCCCTGCCTCGACCAGAAGGGCAACCCCTGCTTCGGGCTCTTCGTGGACCGGCTGCAGGGCATCTTCCTGAACTTCGACTTCGGCATCAACCTGCGCCAGCGCGAGGTCACCGACCTGGTGGCGGACGCCATTCCGTTCACGCTCAAGCTGCTGCTCATCGCCATCGTCTTCGAGGCGGTCGTGGGTATCGCCGCCGGTGTGCTCGCCGGCCTGCGCGGCGGCAGTTTCGCCGACTACACGGTGAAGATCAGCACGGTCTTCGTCATCTCGGTGCCGATCTTCGTGCTCGGCCTGGTCGTGCGGGAGTTCGTCGGCGTCAAGTTCGGCAACGTGCTGCGGGGCCAGAGCTGGATCCCCGACGTGATCTCCACCGGTATGTTCAGCCCAGGCTTCAAGCCCGACTATCCCTGGGCGAGTCTGATCATCCCGGGCATGGTGCTCGGTGCGACGTCGCTGGCGGTCACCGCCCGGCTCACCCGGACCAGCATCATGGAGAACATCCGGGCCGACTACGTCCGGACGGCGAAGGCCAAGGGCCTGACCACCAAGCGCGTCATCGGTGTGCACACGCTGCGTAACTCGCTGATCCCCGTGATCACCTTCCTCGGCGTCGACATCGGCGCCGCGATGGCCGGCGCGGTGGTCACCGAGACCATCTTCAACGTGCCGGGCATCGGTCGGCTGGTGACGATGTCCGCGCGTACCGGCGAGTCCTCGGTGGTGATCGGCGTGGTGACCATGCTGGTGCTGGTCGTCCTGATCGCCAACCTGCTGGTCGACCTCCTCTACGCCGTGCTCGACCCGAGGATCCGCTATGAGTGACCGGACCGTGGTGACGATGCCGACGCAGGATCTTCCGACCGCTCCCGGGTGCCGGTGGAGCGAAACGAGGTATGGACATGAGTGAGCGTAGCGAGCGAATCTTCAGGCTCAGTGCGTTGGTGCCTCGTGGCGGCGCGGAGCGAAGCGGAGCGTCGGCATGAGTGACCTGAGTAGTGCGGGCGCCGCCGTCGGCGGTGCGCCGGTGGCCGGTGACGGCCCCACGACCGATGCGCCGGTCGGTGGCAAGGAGCGCAGCGCCAGTCTCTGGGCGGACGCCCGGCGGCAGTTGCTTCGCGACCCGGTCTTCATGATCGCTTCCCTGTACATCCTCGTGGTGGGCTCGATGGCGGCCTTCCCGAAGCTCTGGACCAGCCAGGACCCGCGTGCCTGCAACACCGACCGGTCCCGGATCTCGCCCAGTTGGGAGCACCCGTTCGGGTACGACATCCTGGGCTGCGACTACTACTCGCACGCGATCTACGGCGCGCGGCCGTCGATGGTCATCGCGGTCATGGCGACCGGTGGCATCGTGCTGGTCGGTGGCACGCTCGGCCTGCTCGCCGGCTACTACGGCGGCTGGGTCGACACGATCATCTCCCGGGTGATGGACATCGTCCTGTCGCTGCCGTTCCTGCTCGGCGCGATCGTGTTCCTCACGGTCATCAAGCGGCAGAACATCTGGACCCTGACCCTGGTGCTGTTCCTGCTCGCCTGGCCGACCATCGCCCGGATCACCCGAGGTAGCGTCATCTCCTCGAAGGACCTGGACTACGTACACGCGGCCAAGGCGGTCGGTGCCCGCAACTCGCGGCTGATGTTCCGGCACATCCTGCCGAACGCGATCGCCCCGATGCTGGTGTACGCCACCATCGTGCTCGGTTCGTTCGTCGCCGCGGAGGCCACGCTGACCTTCCTCGGTGTCGGGCTCCAGCCGCCGGCGCAGTCGTGGGGCATCATGATCTCGGTGCACCAGGTCTACTTCCTGGAGGACCCGTGGCTGCTGCTCTTCCCGTGTGGTCTGCTGGTCGGCACGGTGCTCTCCTTCATTCTGATGGGTGACGCACTGCGTGACGCCCTCGACCCGAAGTTCCGGTGATTCCGAATGAGTGAGCGGAGCGAGCGAATCTTCAGGCTCAGTGCGTTGGTGCCTCGTGCCGGCGCGGAGCGAAGCGGAGTGTCGGCATGAGTGAGCGGAGCGAGCGAATCTTCAGGCTCAGTGCGTTGGTGCCTCGTGCCGGCGCGGAGCGAAGCGGAGTGTCGGCATGAGCAGTGATGTGAACGTCAAGTTGGACGCGCTGCCGGGCCTCGACCCGAACGCGTTGCCACTACAGGTCAAGAACCTGCAGGTGGAGTTCCGTACCCGTAACGGCGTGGCTCGCGCGGTCAACGGGGTGAGCTTCGACGTGCGGGCCGGCGAGACCCGGGCGATCCTCGGTGAGTCGGGCTGCGGCAAGAGCGTGACCGCCCAGGCGATCATGGGCATCCTGGACAGCCCGCCCGGGTTCGTCACCGGTGGCGAGATCCTGTACCGGGGTGTCGACCTGCTCAAGCTGCCGGAGTCCGAGCGCCGCAAGGTGCGCGCGAACCGGATCGCGATGATCTTCCAGGATGCGCTCTCCGCGCTGAACCCGGTCTTCACCGTCGGGTTCCAGCTCGGCGAGTTGTTCCGCAAGCACCGGGGCATGTCCCGCAAGGACGCCAAGGCCCGAGCCGTCGAACTGCTCGACCTGGTCAAGATCCCGGCGGCGCAGCAGCGGGTGAACGACTACCCGCACCAGTTCTCCGGCGGTATGCGGCAGCGGGTCATGATCGCCATGGCGTTGGCGCTCGACCCCGAGGTGCTGATCGCGGACGAGCCGACCACCGCACTGGACGTGACCGTGCAGGCCCAGATCATGGCCCTGCTGGCCGAGCTCCAGCGGGAACGGAACATGGCGCTGGTGCTGATCACCCACGACATGGGTGTGGTGGCCGACGTGGCCGACCGGATCTCCGTCATGTACGCCGGTCGGGTCATCGAGGAAGCCGGCGTGGACGACATCTACGCCACCCCGGCCCACCCGTACACCAAGGGTCTGCTGGAGTCGATCCCGCGGCTGGACCTCAAGGGTCAGGAGCTCAGCGCCATCAAGGGTCTGCCCCCGGCGCTGACCAACATCCCGCCGGGGTGTGCCTTCAACCCTCGCTGCCGCTACACCCAGGACGTTTGCAAGCAGGACCCGGCGCCGCCGCTGTACCAGGTGTCGCCGAGCCGGACGGCTGCCTGCCACTTCTGGAAGGAGGTCAAGGGCGATGAGTGACGTGGTGTTGGAGACCCGCGACCTGGTAAAGCACTTCCCGCTGACCCGGGGCATCGTCTTCAAGAAGCAGGTCGGCGCGGTCCGCGCGGTCGACGGGATCAACCTGGAGCTGCGGCGCGGCGAGACCCTCGGCATCGTGGGCGAGTCCGGCTGCGGTAAGTCGACGTTGGCGCGGATGCTCGTCGGTCTGGAGACGCCGACCTCCGGTGACCTGTTCGTGCAGGGCAAGAACATGGCCAAGGTCGGTGCCGAGGAACGGCGTCGGGGCCGGCGGAACATCCAACTGGTGATGCAGGATCCGTACACCTCGCTGAACCCGCGGATGACCGTCGGCGACATCATCGGTGAGCCGTTCGAGGTGCACCCGGACGTGGTGCCGAAGGGCCAGCGTCGGCCCAAGGTGCAGGAGCTGCTGGAGCTGGTCGGCCTGAACCCCGACCACATCAACCGCTATCCGCACCAGTTCTCCGGCGGCCAGCGGCAGCGGATCGGCATCGCCCGGGCGCTGGCGCTCAACCCCGAGATCATCCTCTGTGACGAGCCGGTCTCGGCCCTGGACGTCTCCATCCAGGCGCAGGTGATCAACCTGCTGGAGAAGCTCCAGAACGAGCTGGGTCTGTCGTACATCTTCATCGCCCACGACCTGTCCGTGGTGCGGCACATCGCCGACCGGGTCGCGGTGATGTACCTCGGCAAGATCGTCGAGGTCGGCACCGAGGACCAGATCTACGAGACGCCCACGCATCCGTACACCCAGGCATTGCTGTCCGCGGTGCCGGTGCCGGACCCGAAGCTGCGTGGGCACCGCGACCAGATCGTCCTGACCGGCGACGTCCCGTCGCCGGCCAACCCGCCGTCCGGCTGCCGGTTCCGCACCCGCTGCTGGAAGGCCCAGGACGTCTGCGCGGAAGAGGAGCCACTGCTGCAGATCAGGGACAAGTCCGGCCACCCGAGCGCCTGCCACTTCGCCGAGGTCCGCGACGTGGTGCACGCGACGGAGTAGCCACACAGACGCCGTCGTGGCCGGTCATCCAAACCGGGAGCGGCGGTGAAGGTAGTGCCTCCTCAGTGATTCGGGGCGTCGGCCGTCACCAGCGGCCGGCGCCCCGGTCCGTGTCCGAGCCGCCGTGTCCGCACTGCCGGCGTCCGGGCCGCTGCGCCCGCGCTGCCGTCCGGACTCGTGCCCGCGCTGCCGCGTCCGGGCCGGTGTGGCCGGGCCGCCGCGTTCGGGCCGCCATGGCCGATTAGCTGTTGTCCGGGCCGCCATGGCCGGGCCGCCCTTGGTCGGCCCGGCGTCCGCTCACGTGGACCGCCGGTCCCCGGTCTGCCACTCGGATCGATCCGTCCGGGTCAGAGCGGTCCGCGACCGGCCCGCAGCAACAGCAGCGCCAACTGGGTGCCGTCGGCACCGAGGGCGACCCGGAAGCGCTCCAGGATCTCCTGCTCCCGGGAGAGCACCAGCCGGGTGCCCCCGGAGGCCATCCGGGTCGCACCGACCTCGCGGGACAGGGCGGCCCGCTCCTGCCACAGCTCGACGATCGTGCGGTCGATCTCGTCGATCCGGACCCGGATCTCGGCGATGCGGGCGGCAGCGCCCGGTTCCGCGGTGCCGGTGCCCGGGGTGTCCGCGGCGGGACCGGTGCCGCCGTTCGCGCCGGTGTCGTTCGCGTTGGTGCCGTTCGGGGTGGTGCCGGACTCGCCTGGGACGCCGTTCTGCTCCATCACGTCTGTCATCTTCGGGTACCTCTCACGGTGTGGTGCCCGGTGCCCGGATCCCGGGACGACGAAAGCCCCGGACTCCGAGAGCCCGGGGCTTTTCGTAGGTCTTGTCGATCAGGCGCGACCTACGGCTGCCGGACTCCCGGGGCCGTAGTAAAAGTAGAAGCGCTGGTCGAACACGCCGTCGAGTATGCCCGCCGCGGACGCCGCCGCGCAAGGAAACCCGTAAGGAAGGGACCCTTCCTATACACGAGGCGTTAGTAGGGGGCCCTTCCTTTCACCAAGGGCGGCGCGGGGCGGGGATGTCGGGGCGGCGGCATAGACTCGCCCTGCGATGCATCCTCTCTTCGACATCCCCGCGTCCCCGTCCGCGCCCGAGCCCGACCGGGCGCTGCCGCCGCGCCGGCCGGCTCCCGGCCGCCTCGACCCGTCCGAGTTGGTGGAGGGCCTCAACGGCCCCCAGCGGGACGCGGTCACCCACGCCGGCTCACCGCTGTTGATCGTCGCCGGTGCCGGTTCCGGCAAGACCCGGGTCCTGACCCACCGGATCGCGTACCTGCTCGCCGCGCGGGACGTGCATCCCGGCGAGATCATCGCGATCACCTTCACCAACAAGGCCGCCGGCGAGATGAAGGAGCGGGTGGCCGCCCTGGTCGGGCCGCGTGCGCGGCTGATGTGGGTCTCCACGTTCCACTCCGCCTGCGTACGGATCCTGCGGGCCGAGCACGAGCACGCCGGGCTCAAGTCCACCTTCTCGATCTACGACGCCGACGACTCCCGCCGACTGATGCAGATGGTCACGCGCGAGCTCGACCTGGATCCGAAGCGCTATCCGGCGCGGGGCCTGGCGGCCCAGGTCTCCAACCTGAAGAACGAGTTGGTCGACCCGGAGACCTTCGCCGACCGGGCGTCGGGGCCGAACGAGCGGGCGCTGGCCGAGGCGTACACGTTGTACCAACGTCGCCTGCGTGAGGCGCACGCGCTCGACTTCGACGACCTGATCATGACGACGGTGCACCTGCTCCAGTCGCATCCGCACGTCGCCGAGACCTACCGCCGCCGGTTCCGGCACGTGCTGGTCGACGAGTACCAGGACACCAACCACGCGCAGTACGTCCTGATCAAGGAGCTGGTCTCGGGCACGGACGGGCTGGCCCCGGCGGAGTTGTGCGTGGTCGGTGACGCGGACCAGTCGATCTACGCCTTCCGGGGCGCGACGATCCGCAACATCCTGGAGTTCGAACGCGACTTCGGCGACGCCCGCACCATCCTGCTGGAGCAGAACTACCGCTCCACCCAGACCATCCTGAACGCGGCCAACGCGGTGATCGACCGCAACACCTCGCGCAAGCCGAAGCGGCTGTGGAGCGACGCCGGGGCGGGCGAGCAGATCGTCGGGTACGTCGCCGACACCGAGCACGCCGAGGCGGACTGGGTGGGTCGGGAGATCGACCGGCTGGTCGACGCCGACGAGGCCCGGCCGGGCGACGTGGCGGTCTTCTACCGCACCAACGCGCAGTCCCGCGTCTTCGAGGAGGTGTTCATCCGGGTCGGCCTGCCGTACAAGGTCGTCGGCGGGGTGCGCTTCTACGAGCGCAAGGAGGTCCGCGACGCGTTGGCCTATCTGCGTGCGGTGGTCAACGACGACGACACGGTGAGTCTGCGCCGGATCCTGAACACGCCCCGCCGGGGCATCGGCGACCGGGCCGAGGCGTGTGTGGAGGCACTGTCCAGCCGGGACCGCATCTCGTTCGGCGCGGCGCTGCGTCGGGCCAAGGACGCGCCGGGCATCTCCACCCGCGCGGCCAACGGCATCGCCGACTTCGTGGCGCTGCTCGACGCCGCCCGGGAGGTGGCCGTCGACGGCACCCCGGAGGAGGTGCTGGAGGCGGTGCTGACCCGCTCGGGCTACCTGAGCGAGCTGGAGGAGAGCCTGGACCCGCAGGACGCGGGCCGGGTGGACAACCTCCAGGAGCTGGTCAGCGTGGCCCGGGAGTACACCGAACGGATCGAGGCGAGCGGCGCGGAGGGGGAGCGGGCCACGCTGGCCGGTTTCCTGGAGCAGGTGGCCCTGGTGGCCGACGCCGACCAGATACCCGCGGACGATCCCGAACACCAGGGCGTGGTCACGTTGATGACCCTGCACACCGCCAAGGGGCTGGAGTTCCCGGTGGTCTTCCTGACCGGCCTGGAGGACGGCGTCTTCCCGCATCTGCGCTCGCTGGGCGACACCCGTGAGCTGGAGGAGGAGCGGCGGCTGGCGTACGTGGGCATCACCCGTGCCCGGCAGCGCCTCTACCTGTCCCGTGCGGTGACCCGGTCGGCGTGGGGACAGCCGGCGTACAACCCGCCGTCGCGGTTCCTGGAGGAGCTGCCGACCGAGCTGGTCCGTTGGGAGCGCACCGAGGGGTCGTACACCTCCTGGGGCGGTGGTGGCGGCGGCGTGGGCGGTCGCGCGGACCGGGTGGGCGGCGGCTTCACCGGCGGTACGCCCCGCGCGGTCCAGTTGGCCCGCAAGCTCGGCGTGGACGGCAGTCGGCTGGCCACCGCGAGCGAGCTGCCGCAGGGCCCCAAGGTCTCCGCCGGGGACCGGGTCAACCACCAGCGGTACGGACTCGGTCGGGTGGTCACGGTGGAGGGCCACGGCCCGGGTGCCCGCGCGCAGATCGACTTCGGCGACCAGACGTTGTGGCTGGTGCTGCGGCACGCCCCGATCGAGAAGATCTGACGGGTCGGCGCACCGGCCCGGGCCGGGCCGGTGCGCCGGACGCCCGGCGTCAGGTCAGCACGCCACGTCGATGCCCCGGGCACGCAGGAACGGCGCCGGGTCGATCTGGTTCCACATCTGTCCCTGGTGCACCTCGAAGTGCAGGTGCGGCCCGGTGGAGTCGCCGGTGGAGCCTTCCAGGCCGATGGTCTGCCCGGTGCTGACCTTCTCGCCCACGTTCACCCGGGTGGTGCTCAGGTGGGCGTAGTGGGTGAGGTAGCCGTTGCCGTGGTCGATGACGACGGAGATGCCGTACCCGTCACCGACGTCGCCGGCCTTCGTCACGGTGCCCTTGGAGGCGGCCCGCACCGGCGTGCCGGCGGGCAGCGCGAAGTCGATCCCGGCGTGCAGCGTGCCCCAGCGCGGGCCGTAGCACGAGGTGATGGCGGCGCCGGCCATCGGGATGACCCAGTCGGGCTTCGGGGCCGCACTCGTGGTCTTCGTGGCGGCCCTGGTGGCTGTCGGGCGGGGTTTCGCGGTCGGGCTCGCGTCGGGTGTCCGGGACGGTCTCGCCGTCGGGGTCGGCGTCGGGCTCTCCGGCGTCGCCGGGGCGGCCGACTCGCGGGCCGAGCGGTCGGCGCGGGCGGCGGCCTCCGCACGGGCGGCGGCTTCGGCGCTGGCCTGCGCGTCGAGTGAGACGGGGGTCGGGGTCGGGCTGTCGTCGAGACTGGTCACGACGACGCCACCGAGTCCGAGTCCCAGTACGGCGACCGCGCCGACGGCCAGTCGACGGCCGCGCCGGCCGATCCGGCGGCGATGCCGGGCGGGGGCGTGGGGGAGCTTGTGGTGCGGGGTGGGGTTGTCGTCCTGCACGGGGCGGACCTCACTGGATCGAGGGGTACGTGACCTGGAAATCCTGGGGTCCGCCGGGTGTTCGTCGAGTACCGGGGTTGGGTGGGCGGGCGGTCATGGCGGGGCTGCTTTCCCGGTCCGTCCCCGGTTGTCGCCGGATGACCGGGTCGGTGCGTCGACCGGGGTGTGCGCTCGACCACAGTGCGGACTGTGGCCCGGGACACTTTGCGATCCGGGCGGGCACGAAAAACCGCCCGGATCGATCGATCCGGGCGGTCAACGGGTGCAACGGGCTGTCAGGACTCCGTTACCTCGCTGTAAATTGCCTCGACTTGCAGCTTGATGTCCACTCCGCGCTCCTGGAGCCAGGGCACCGGGTCGAGCGGCTTGCCCTTGACATGGATCTCCAGGTGCAGGTGGACCCCGTAGGAGTGTCCGGTGTTGCCGACCAGACCGAGCTGGTCGCCGGCCTTGACCTGCTGCCCCTCGCGCACGCTCACGTCCGAGGAGTGGCCGTAGATCGCCTCGCTGCCGTCCGGGTGCTGGACGATCACGGCGTTGCCGTACCCGCCGAACCAGCCGGCCTTGGTGACGGTGCCCTCGTGGATCGAGACGTACGGCGTGCCCTCCGGCGCGACCAGGTCGATGCCGGTGTGCAGCTTCCCCCACCGCATGCCGTAGGGGGAGTTGAAGTCGTAGCCCTGTAGTGGCAGCAGCCAGACGCCGGAGTCCTCGACGCTCTCCGGGGCGCTGCGGCCGTCCCGGGAGGCCCGGTCGGCGGTCTCGGCACGCTCGGCAGCGCCCTGGCTGCTGACCGCCGCCTGCTTCAGCTCGTCGAGCACCGACTGTTCGACGCTCTTGGCGTCCGGCAGAGCGCCGGCGCCCAGTGCCACCACGCCGGCACCGACGAAGGCGGTGGTGACGACTGCGGCGTAGCGGCTACGTGGGGGGGTGGGTACGCGGCGGCGACCGCGATATCGATCGGGCTCAGACGACAGGCGCTGGCGCACGCACACCCTCCGTTGTCGGGGTTCCGAGGCGGTCGGCCGTCGTCCGGATCAGTGGTCCGTCCGTCGGCTGGTCGCGTCGTCACCCGTCCGCAAACCTGATGACAACCGTGGACACGGTAGCCAACCGGCAGTCGCCCCACAAGCCGGAGCGCCGAACTCGTTGCACCTTTCTGTCCCTTTCCGTCCGTTAATGTCATGGCTAGCGGCACCGGAGGGCTGCCCTCGTTATCGTCCGTTCGTCGCACACCGTGACCGATCGGCGGAGTCGTCCTCCTTGACCCGGACCGCGTCGGTCGTGTCTCTGCGTGAGGTGGTCGTGGCGGCGGGTCCGTCACCGGGCTTCGGCCCCGGTTCCCCGGGTTCGGGGGCGCGGGTTACCGTTCGTTCAGGTGAAAGCCCCGGAGCCGCTGAAAGGGATGCGCAGATGAGCTCTCGTGTTCGGGTCGTCGTCGCCAAGCCGGGCCTGGACGGCCACGACCGTGGGGCCAAGGTGGTGGCCCGCGCTCTCCGGGACGCCGGCATGGAGGTCATCTACACCGGCCTACACCAGACTCCGGAGCAGATCGTGGAGACCGCGATCCAGGAGGACGCCGACGCGGTCGGCCTCTCGGTGCTCTCCGGCGCGCACATGACGCTGTTCCGTCGGGTGCTCGAACTGCTCGGTGAGCGCGACGCCCGGGACATCGTGGTCTTCGGCGGCGGCATCATTCCGGACGCGGACATCCCGGAGCTGGAGCAGCTCGGTGTGGCCAAGATCTTCACGCCCGGTGCGACCACCCAGTCCATCGTGGAGTGGGTCCGCAGCAACGTCGCCCAGCCGGTGAGCTGACCCGACACGCACACCGGAGAGTCGACGCGCAGAGCGGGACCGACGTGCCGCAGGAGAGCGCGCAAACCGGCCCGACGCGTGCAGCGCACAAGGGGAGGGGCCGGACGCACCCCTCACACGTCCGGCCCCTCTATGCACGATGCCCCGCCGCCACCCCTCGACCGACAGGGCATCGGCCGCTTGCGTCCTCGCGCCGTTCAGCGCTCCGACACCTGACTCAACGAGGCCCTGCCGGCCGGGTTACGCACCGGCGACGGGTTCCCTGCCCAGGTCGTGGAGATCGCCCGAACGGGTGACACCGGAGCGGTCGCTGCGGCGTGGTGCACGCTGGTGACACAGCGTCCGTGGTGGCTGTGGATTACCGCACACCCCGCACCCGCTCGGTTGCCGCCCGTGCCGACATCGCTAGGCTGCGCCCAATGAACCCCGCATCACCTCCGCCCACGGTCCGACGGACCCACGGGTAGGGCGCGGTGCGCGAGTGCCGTGCGGTTCGGGCCGCGCGAGGTTCAGCGGTCTGCGTCAACTTCGACTGATGTCAGGCACCGCACTGTTTACTTTCCATACGCTGGTGGCGGCGCGACGGTGCGCCGCGGAGACGGGACGGGACGCGCAATCGTGGACCTGTACGAATACCAGGGGCGGGACCTGTTCGAGCGGCACGGTCTGCCCGTGCTCGCGGGCGGCGTTGCCACCACCCCGGAGGAGGCCCGCGCGATCGCCGATCGCCTCGGCGGCCGAGTGGTCGTCAAGGCGCAGGTGAAGGTCGGCGGGCGAGGCAAGGCCGGCGGCGTGAAGCTCGCCGAGGGCGCGGAGGAGACGGTGGCCCGCGCCACCGACATCCTCGGCATGGACATCAAGGGTCACACGGTCCACAAGGTCATGATCACGGTGACCGCCGACGTGGCCGACGAGTACTACTTCTCGTACCTGCTGGACCGGGCGAACCGTACCTTCCTCTGCATCGCCAGCGTCGCTGGCGGCATGGACATCGAGCAGGTGGCCGCGGACACCCCGGACAAGGTCGTCAAGGCCCCGATCGACGCCGTCAAGGGTGTCGACGAGGCCAAGGCCCGGGAGATCGTCTCCGCCGCGGGCTTCCCGGCCGAGGTCGCCGACCAGGTCGTCGACGTCGCGGTGGGGCTGTGGAAGGCGTTCGTCGCCGAGGACGCCACCCTGGTCGAGGTCAACCCGTTGGCCAAGACCGGTGACGGCACGCTGCTGCTGCTGGACGCCAAGATCTCGCTGGACGAGAACGCCGGCTTCCGGCACCCGGACCACGAGGCCCTGGTCGACCAGTCGACCGTGGACCCGCTGGAGCAGGCCGCCAAGGAGAAGGACCTCAACTACGTCAAGCTCGACGGCGAGGTCGGCATCATCGGCAACGGCGCGGGCCTGGTCATGTCCACGCTCGACGTGGTCGCGTACGCCGGTGAGCGGCACGGCGGCGTCAAGCCGGCCAACTTCCTCGACATCGGCGGCGGCGCGAGCGCCGCGGTGATGGCCAACGGTCTGGAGATCGTGCTCTCCGACCCGTCGGTCCGAAGCGTCTTCGTCAACGTCTTCGGCGGCATCACCGCCTGCGACGAGGTCGCCAACGGCATCATCCAGGCGCTGGCCCTGCTGGAGCAGCGCGGGGAGCAGGTCACCAAGCCGCTCGTCGTGCGGCTGGACGGCAACAACGCCGAAGCGGGTCGGGCGATCCTCGACAGCGCGAACAACCCGCTGGTGCAGCGGGTCGACACCATGGACGGCGCGGCCGAGCGGGCCGCCGAGCTGGCGGCTGCGGGGGTCTGACAATGGCTATCTGGCTCACCAAGGACTCGAAGGTCATCGTCCAGGGGATGACCGGTTCCGAGGGTTCCAAGCACACCCGGCGGATGCTCGCGGCCGGCACCAACGTCGTCGGCGGCGTGAACCCGCGCAAGGCGGGCACCACCGTCGACTTCGACGGCACCGAGCTGCCGGTCTTCGCCAGCGTCGCGGACGCGATGAAGGACACCGGCGCCGACGTCACCGTCATCTTCGTGCCCCCGCAGTTCACCAAGGGCGCGGTCATCGAGGCGATCGACGCCGAGATCCCGCTGGCCGTGGTGATCACCGAGGGTGTGCCGGTGCACGACACCGCCGCCTTCTGGGCGTACAACACGGGCAAGGGCGAGCGGACCCGGATCGTCGGGCCGAACTGCCCCGGCATCGCCTCGCCGGGCGCCTCCAACGCCGGCATCATCCCGGCCGACATCACCGGCAGCGGCCGGATCGGTCTGGTCAGCAAGAGCGGCACGCTGACCTACCAGATGATGTACGAGCTGCGGGACATCGGCTTCTCGACCTGCGTCGGCATCGGTGGCGACCCGATCATCGGCACCACGCACATCGATGCGCTGGCCGCGTTCGAGGCCGACCCGGACACCGACGCGATCGTGATGATCGGTGAGATCGGCGGCGACGCCGAGGAGCGGGCAGCCGACTACATCAAGGCCAACGTCACCAAGCCGGTGGTCGGCTACATCGCCGGCTTCACCGCCCCGCCCGGCAAGACCATGGGGCACGCCGGTGCGATCATCTCCGGCTCGGCGGGTACCGCCGACGCGAAGAAGGCCGCGCTGGAGGCGGTCGGCGTCAAGGTCGGCAAGACCCCGACCGAGACCGCCAAGCTGATGCGGGAGATCATGTCCGCCGGCTGAGCCGGTACGACAGTCTTCGAGGGGCCGACCGGAAGGTCGGCCCCTCAGCGGTTCCAGTACGGGTAGTTGCCCGTGGCGGACAGGATCAGGCTGATCACGATGTTCAGCACACCCAGGCCGATCGAGACGTAGCCGAGCACCGGCGACTGCCGGTAGCGGCGTGCGTCGCGGATCGACAACCAGCCGAAGACGATGCCGAGGATGCCGCAGCAGAGCACCCCGGTGACGATGCCCAGCACGCCCCACAGAGTGGTGCGGTCCCGGCCTGCCGGTGGCGGCGGGGGCGGTGGATACGGAGCGTTCACGGCTTCCCTCCGGACACTACCTGCCGCGACGTCGGTCACGGCCCTGAGCCGAGGCTAGACCGGACCCTGCGGCCGGCACGCCGGATCAGGCGAACTCACCTCCGGACGGGGTGGTGTCCGGGCAGCCGAGGCGGCCCCGGCATGCCAGAGTAGAGCCGATGTCCTCCGTCACCCCTGACCAGCCGCGCCGGGCCACCGACGCACGCGGAGTCGGCGCCCGGCCACCCGGTCGCGCCGGCCCGCCCCGCCGGGTACCGGTGCAGCGGGGCACGCCCGGCGGTCGCCGTCACCCGCCCCTCGCGGTCGCCGCGTTGGTGGCCGCTGGCGGAGCCGCCCTCACCTCCTGGCTGCCGGTGGCGCTCGCACTCTGGTTGTTCCAGCTCAGCGAGGGTGCCGCCACGCTGCTGGGTGCGGTCCGCGCGGGGGCGGCCGGATGGCTGCTCGGGCACGGCGTACCGCTGGACACCGCCGCCGGACCCCTGGGCCTGGCCCCGCTCGCGGTCACCGTGCTGGCCCTCTGGCGGCTCGCCCGGGGCGGTGTGCACGCCAGCCGTGCGGTCGGCGCACGCGGCAGCCGGTCGCCGGGCCGCACGTCGGCCGTCGCGGCGGCGGTCGGCGTCGGCTACGGCCTGATCGGTCTGCTCGCCGCGCTGCTCGTGGACACCGGCGGCACCGGTGTGTCGTGGTCGCGGGCCGGGGTGACGCTCGCGGTGATCGGCACGCTCGCCGCCGGGCTCGGCGCGACCCGGACCACCGGGCTGGCCGAGGTGCTCGCCGGTCAGGTACCGACGCCGGTGCGCGAAGGAGTCCGGGCCGGCCTGGTGGCCGCACTGGTGCTGCTCGGCGCGGGGGCGGCCGGGGCGGGACTGGCCGTGGCGACCGGCGGGGGCGACGCGGCCGACCTGATCGGCGCGTACCGCACCGGCGTGGCCGGGCAGGCGGGCATCACCCTGGTCAGCCTGGCGTACGCCCCCAACGCCACCGTCTGGGCCACCGGCTACCTGCTCGGGCCGGGCTTCGCCGTGGGCACCGACACGGCGGTCCGCACCAGCGAGGTCTCGGTCGGCGCGCTACCGGCGCTGCCGTTGTTCGCCGGGCTGCCGAGCGGGCCGGTCGACGGGGCCGGGTCGATCGTGGTCCTCGCGATACCGGTCCTGGTGGGCATGGCCGCGGGTTGGCTGCTGGCCCGTCGGTTGCTCCGGTCGGCCGGGGCGGACCGCGCACCGCTGCGCTGGCGGCGGCTGCTGGTGCCGGCCGTACTCGTCGGCCCGGTGGCCGGGGTGCTCCTCGGCGTGCTCGCGGAGGTCTCCGGCGGGCCGCTCGGTGCCGGACGGCTGGCCGAGGTCGGCCCGGTCGGTTGGCAGGTGGCGCTGGCCGCGATGCTGATCACGGGCGGCGGCGCGGTGCTCGGAGCGGCGGCGACCCGCTGGCTCACCCGGCCCGCCGGCTAGACCGACCGCAGCGCGGCCGGCCCTCGAACTCGGGGCCGTTCACGACGAGGGGCGCCCCGTTCGTCCGGAGCGCCCCTCGCGTACTGCTGGCTCAAAGCTGCGGCACGGCGTAGTTCACCGCGATCAGCAAGAGATAGAGCAGGCCCAGCAGCAGGCCGATGCCGCCGCAGATCAGACCGGTGAGGGCCTGCCCCGCGTTGCCGGCCAGGCCCTGGTCGACCTTCTGCTTGCCGAGCCAGCCGGTGATCACCGCGGCCAGACCCAGCGGAATACCGAGGTAGCAGCAGTTCAGCGGGATCGACGCGATGCCCAGGATCATCGCCACCAGACCGAGCGTGTTCTGCTGCCCGCCGGGGCCGGCGAAACCGGCGTGCGGGTACATCGGCGCACCGCCGTACGGCTGCGGGGCGTACGGGTCCTGGTAGGGCTGGCCACCGTAGGGGTGCCCCGACGTCGGCGGCTGCCCGTAGGTCGGGGGCTGACCGTACGCCGGCTGTCCGGCGGGCGGGGCCGAGTACGGGTCGTACGGCTGCCCGGAGGTGGGCGGCTGCTGGCCGTACGGGTCTGCCTGCTGGTACGGGTCGACCGCAGGCGTGTGCGGCTCCGGCGTGGCGTACGGGTTGGCCGGCGGAGGTGCGTAGGGATTGGCCGCCGGTGGCGCGTACGGGTTGTGCGGAGGTGGAGCTGTCGGATCCCCGTACGGCTGTTGGCCGTACGGGTCCTGACCGGGGTTACCGGGCTGCATGTGGTTCCGTGACTCAGACGTTGGAGCCGCTGAGCGAACCGAGGACGCCACCGCCCAGGCAGCAGAGCAGCACGATCGCGAGCCACGCGACACCGACGATGATGGCCCACTTGGACCACTTCTTCGACTCGGCGGACGCGGCCTGGGCACCGGCGTAGTCACCCTGCTGGAGAAGCTGGTTGACCTTCGAGGCGTTGATGATGGCGGGGATCGCCAGCGGCCAGAACAGGAAGATGGCGACGATCGACATCGTCATGTTGTTGTCGACCTGCTGGGGCGGCTGGGACGGGTATCCGGGCTGCATGATGACGAGCTCCTCACGTACGTTTCGCTGACGGGTGCGGGCCGGACACGCGCCGGTCCCAAGCGACCGGCAGCGTACCCGGTCAGTGCGACCTCGGTGGTCGGCGAAGGGTCGCCGGCCCACCGGGTGGGCACCGGACCAGCGCCGATCCGCCGCCGGATAGGGTGTGCCGGTGACCGAGCCCGCCCGCATCGTCGTCCTCGTCTCCGGCTCCGGCAGCAACCTGCAGGCGCTGCTGGACGCGACCGCCGACCCGGCGTACGGGGCCCGGGTGGTCGCGGTGGGCGCGGACCGCGACGGCATCGCCGGGCTGGACCGAGCCGCCGCCGCCGGGGTGCCGACGTTCGTGGCGCGGGTCAAGGACCACCCGTCCCGTGCGGAGTGGGATGTGGCGCTCACCGAGCAGGTCGCCGCGCACCGCCCTGACCTGGTCGTCTCCGCCGGGTTCCTGAAGCTGGTCGGTTCCCGGTTCCTCGCCGCCTTCGGCGACCGCTACCTGAACACGCACAACACCCTGCTGCCGGCGTTCCCCGGCATCCACGGCCCCCGGGACGCGCTCGCCTACGGGGTGAAGGTCACCGGTGCGACGCTGTTCTTCGTCGACGCCGGGATGGACACCGGCCCGATCGTGGCGCAGGTGGCGGTGCCGGTGCACGAGGACGACGACGTGGACACGCTCACCGAACGCATCAAGGAAGCCGAGCGGCAGCAACTCGTCGAGCAGGTGGGCCGACTGGTCCGCGAGGGTTGGACGATCACCGGGAGAAAGGTCACAGTTCCGTGAGTTCCATCGAGGACGGGCGTCGCCCGATCCGGCGGGCACTGGTCAGCGTCTACGACAAGAGCGGACTGGTCGACCTGGCCAAGGCGCTGCACGCCGCCGGGGTGGAGATCGTCTCCACCGGCAGCACCGCGTCGACGATCGCCGGTGCCGGTGTGCCGGTGACCGCCGTGGAGCAGGTGACCGGCTTCCCGGAGATCCTCGACGGCCGGGTGAAGACCCTGCACCCGAAGATCCACGGTGGACTCCTCGCCGACCTGCGCAAGGACACCCACGTCGCCCAGCTCGACGAGCACGGCATCGCCGGGATCGACCTGCTGGTGTCCAACCTGTACCCGTTCCAGCAGACCGTGGCCTCCGGCGCGAGCCAGGACGAGTGCGTCGAGCAGATCGACATCGGCGGTCCGGCGATGGTGCGGGCCGCCGCCAAGAACCACGCGTCGGTGGCGGTGGTGACCGACCCGGCCGCGTACCCGCTGCTGCTGGCCGCGCTCGACGGCGGCGGCTTCACGCTGGCGCAGCGGCGGGCGCTGGCCGCCCGCGCCTTCGCCGACATCGCCGAGTACGACGTGGCGGTGGCCGACTGGTTCGCCACGACCCTGGCCCCGGCCGCCGACGGCGGGCCGGAGTTCGCCGGACTGGCGCTGCGTCGGCAGGCGGTGCTGCGGTACGGCGAGAACCCGCACCAGGGCGCGGCGGTCTACGCGGACCCGGCGAGCCCGCCCGGGTTGGCCCAGGCCGAGCAGTTGCACGGCAAGGAGATGTCCTACAACAACTACGTCGACGCGGACGCCGCCTGGCGGGCCGCGAACGACTTCGTCGACCAGCCGGCGGTAACCGTGATCAAGCACGCCAACCCGTGCGGCATCGCGGTCGGCGCGGACGTGGCCGAGGCCCACCGCAAGGCGCACGCCTGCGACCCGGTCTCCGCCTTCGGCGGCGTCATCGCGGTGAACCGGCCGGTCTCGGTCGAGCTGGCCGGGCAGATCGCCGAGATCTTCACCGAGGTCGTCGTGGCGCCCGGCTACGAGCCCGGTGCCGCCGAGGTGCTCCAGGCCAAGAAGAACATCCGGCTGCTGCGGGCACCGGAGTTCCGTCCGCCGTCGACCGAGTGGCGGCAGATCACCGGCGGTGTGCTGGTGCAGGAACGCGACGCGATCGACGCCGAGGGCGACGACCCGACGACCTGGCGGCTGGCCACCGGCGAGGCGGCCGACGAGGCGACCCTGGCCGACCTGGCCTTCGCCTGGCGGGCGGTGCGCGCGGTGAAGAGCAACGCGATCCTGCTGGCCCAGGACGGCGCCACGGTCGGCGTCGGGATGGGTCAGGTCAACCGGGTCGACTCGGCGCGACTGGCGGTCAGTCGGGCCGGTGCCGACCGGGCGCGGGGCGCGGTGGCGGCCTCGGACGCGTTCTTCCCGTTCGCCGACGGGCCGCAGATCCTCATCGACGCCGGCATCCGGGCGATCGTGCAGCCGGGCGGCTCGATCCGGGACGAGGAGGTGATCGCCGCCTGCAAGCAGGCCGGCGTCACCATGTACCTGACCGGCACCCGGCACTTCTTCCACTGACCCGCCGCCGCGCGGCTCGGCCTTGGATGTAAGGAAGGGTCCCCTGCTATACACCCGGCGTTAGCAGGGGACCCTTCCTTACACCGACGGGCGCAGCTCGGCGAAGTGACAGGCGGACGGGTGCGGGTCGGCGGCCCGCGGCACCGCCTGCGGATCCTCGACGGCGCAGATCTCCTGCGCCTTCCAGCACCGGGTCCGGAAGTGGCAGCCGCTCGGCGGGTCGGCCGGGCTCGGTACGTCACCGCGCAACCGGATCACCGTACGACGCTCGCGGGCGTCCGGGTCCGGCACCGGCGCGGCCGAGAGCAGCGCCTGCGTGTACGGGTGGGTGGCCCGCTGGTAGATCTCGTCCTCGGTGCCGATCTCCACGATCCGGCCCAGGTACATCACCGCGATCCGGTCCGAGATGTGCCGCACCACGGACAGGTCGTGGGCGATGAAGATGTAGGACAGCCCGAACTCGTCCTGGAGCTGCTCCAACAGGTTGATCACCTGGGCCTGGATGGAGACGTCCAGCGCGGAGACCGGCTCGTCGCAGACGATCACCTCGGGCCGCAGCGCGAGTGCCCGGGCGATGCCGATGCGCTGCCGCTGGCCGCCGGAGAACTGGTGCGGGTAGCGGTTGACGTGCTCCGGGTTCAGCCCGACCACGTCGAGCAGTTCCTGCACCCGCCGCTCGCGGCTGCCCTTCGGGGCCGCCTCGGGATGGATCTCGAACGGCTCGCCGATGATGTCGCCGACGGTCATCCGGGGGTTCAGCGAGGTGTACGGGTCCTGCATGACCATCTGCATGTTGCGGCGGATCCGGCGGAGCCGGGCCCCGGAGGCGGCGAACAGGTCCTGCCCGGCCAGGGTGGCCCGGCCGGCGGTCGGCCGCTCCAGCCGCATCAGCAACCGGGCCAGGGTCGACTTGCCGCAGCCGGACTCGCCGACGACGCCCAGCGTCTCGCCCCGGCGGAGCTGGAAACTCACCCCGTCGACGGCCTTCACCGCGCCGACCCTCTTCTGGAACAGCACCCCCTGCGTGATCGGGAAGTGCTTCACCACGTTGTCGACGTCGAGGATCGTCTCGCCGGTCACCGTGGTGGGCTCAGCCGGCGCGGTCATCACGTACCTCCTGCGCGAAGTGGCACGCGCTGGTCCGGCCGTCGCCGAGGACCAGGTCGTGCGGTACCTCGTCGACACAGACCTGCTGCGCGTACGGGCATCGGGGATGGAAGGGGCAGCCGCTGGGAATGCGCATCAGGTTCGGCGGCAGGCCCCGGATGGTGGACAGCCGCCCGCCGCGCTGGTCCAGGCGCGGGATCGACGCCAGCAGCCCCTTGGTGTACGGGTGGGCGGGTGCCCGGTACAACGACCGCACGTCGGCGTGCTCGACGATGCGGCCCGCGTACATGACCGCGATCCGGTCCGCCACGTCGGCGACCACGCCCAGGTCATGGGTGATCAGGATCATCGCCATGTCCAGGTCCCGCCGCAGGTCGGCGAGGAGGTCCATGATCTGCGCCTGCACGGTGACGTCGAGCGCGGTGGTCGGCTCGTCGGCGATCAGCACCTTCGGTTCCATCGCCAGCGCCATCGCGATCATCACGCGTTGGCGCATGCCGCCGGAGAACTGGTGCGGGTAGTCGCCGAGACGCTGGCCGGCGGCCGGGATCTGCACCAGGTCCATCAGCTCCACCGCCCGGCGGCGGGCGTCGGCGCGGGACATGCCGAGCCGCTGGCGCAGCGTCTCGCCGATCTGCCAGCCGACCGGGAAGACCGGGTTCAACGCGGAGAGGGCGTCCTGGAAGATCATCGCGATCTCCTTGCCCCGGACCTGCCGACGTTGCTCCTCGGGCAGGGCGAGCAGGTCGCGCCCCTGGTAGTGGATCTGCCCGGCGGTGACGTGCGCCGGTGGGCTGTCCAGGATGCCCATCACCGCCTGCGCGGTGACGGACTTGCCGGAGCCGGACTCGCCCAGCACCGCCAGGGTCTCGCCGGGGTCCAGGTGGTAGCTGACCCCGTTGATCACCTTCGCCACCCCCTCGCCGGTGCGGAACTCGATGTGCAGGTCCCGTACCTGGAGCAGGTGGCCGCCGGGCGGGGTGGGGGAGGCCGGAGTGGGCCGCGTCGTGGTCATGTCGGTCACCGCAGCTTCGGGTCGAACGCGTCACGGATGGCGTCGCCGAGCATGATGAACGCCAGCACGGTCAGGGCCAGGAACGTCGACGGGACGACCAGCGGGGTGGCCGACTCCCGCATGTGCACCCGACCGTTGTTGATGTCGATGCCCCAGGAGATGGTCGGTTCCCGCAGGCCGATGCCGAGGAAGGAGAGCGTCGCCTCGGCGGCGATGAACGAACCGAGCGCGATCGTCAGCACCACGATCGCCGGGGCGAGCGCGTTCGGCAGGATGTGCCGCCACATGATCCGGCCGTTGCCGGCGCCCAGCATCCGCGCCGCCGACACGTAGTCCTGCTCCCGAGCGGTGATCACCGAGGAGCGGACCACCCGGGCGGCGGTGGTCCAGCCGAGCACCGCGAGCACGAAGATGACGGCACCGACGCGGACCGTGGCACTGTCGCTGGCGACCCGCTTGAGTAGCACGATCGCGGCCAGCAGCAGCGGGATGCCGAGCACGATGTCGATCACCCGGCTGAGCACCGCGTCGACCCAGCCGCCGAAGTAGCCGGCGAGCATCCCGACGACCAGCGCGATCACCCCGGTGAGCAGCGCGGAGAGGGCGCCGACCAGCAGGGACGCCCGGGCGCCGTAGACCGCGCGGGCGTACGTGTCGCAGCCCTGGAAGTCGTACCCGAAGATCGCCCCGCCGGACGGGGCCGCGTGCTGCCGGGACAGCACGCAGTCGCCCGGGTCGTTGCTGGTGAACAGCCCCGGCGCGGCGGCCATCGCGGCCACCAGCAGCACCAGCGCCAGGCTGATCCAGAAGATCGGCTTGCGGCGCAGGTCGCGCCAGGCGTCCCCGGCGAGGCTGCGCGGCTTGTGGGGCCGGCCGACCTGGTCGGGCGCGCCCGGCTCACCCGTCGGCCCGCGTCGCGCGGCCTGGTTCTCCGACGCCGCAACGGTCTCGAAGTCACTCATGCCCACCCCTCGCCGCGCTCGGTGCCGGCATGTCCGCTGGGCTGGCCGATTCGTTCGCTGCGCTCACTCGTGCCGCCCCCTCGCTGCGCTCGGTGCCGGCATGTCCGCTGGGCTGACCGATTCGTTCGCTGCGCTCACTCGTGCCGCCCCCTCGCTGCGCTCGGTGCCGGCATGTCCGCTGAGCCGACCGATTCGTTCGCTGCGCTCACTCATAGCGGATCCTCGGGTCCAGGACGGCGTACAGGACGTCCACCACCAGGTTGGAGACCAGGTAGACCACGACGAGCACGCTGACGATGCCCACCACCAGCGGGCCGTCCTCGGTGCGGATGGCGCGGAACAGGTTGAAGCCGACGCCGGGGATGTTGAACACGCCCTCGGTGATGATCGCGCCGCTCATCAGGTTGCCCACCTCGACGCCGAGGAAGGTGATCACCGGGATGAGCGAGTTGCGCAGGACGTGCACGCTGACCACCCGCCGGTTCGGCAGGCCCTTGGAACGGGCGGTACGCACGTAGTCGGCGCGCAGGTTCTCGGCCACCGAGGTCCGGGTCAGCCGCAGCGCGGTGGCCAGGGAGAGCGAGCCGAGCACGATCCCGGGCAGCAGCAGCGAGCCGAAGTCGGGGTCGGCGCCGGCGGTGGGCGGGAAGACCTGCCACTTGACGCCGAGGAAGTACTGCGCGAGCGGCGCGAGCACGATGGTCGGGATGCCGAGCACCAGCAGCGTCAGCAGCAGCGTGGCGTTGTCGAAGATGCCGGCCCGGCGGATGCCGGCGAGGACGCCCGCGGTGACCCCGAAGATCACGGCGACCGCGATGGCGATCAGCGCCAGTTTGATGGTGACCGGCCAGGCGGTGGCGAGGATGTCACCGATCGACCGGCCGGTGAGCGAGTCGCCGAGGTCGCCGCGGAGCAGATTGGATAGGTAGTCGAAGTAGCGGTAGAGGAAGCCGCCGACACCGGTCGCGTCGAGGTGGTATTTCTCGGTGAGGTAGGCCCGCTGGGCCTCGGTGACCGGACGTTCACCGGCGAGCGCCTGGATCGGGTCGCCCTGGCCGGCGAACATCAACGCGTAGACGATCAGCGTGGTGCCGAAGAAGGCCAGGACCATCTGCAGCAGGCGCCGCACGATGAAGCGGAACATACTAGGCAGTCTCCCCAAAAAGGGCGAACCACGTGGCGGGTCGGGTCGCCTCGACCCGACCCGCGCCCGTGGTCGTGTTACTTGACGGCCTCGATCTTGATCAGGTCGACCCGGTTGAAGAGGTCCATCTCGACGTTCTTCACCTTGGTCGAGTGGCCGAAGTTGTTCTGACCGAAGCGCAGCGGTACCACCGGCAGGTCCTCGGCCAGCAGGTCCTCGGCCGCCTGGTACTTCTTGATCGCTTCCTCGACGCTGGGGGCGCTGGCGCCCTCGGCGAGCAGCTCGTCGAACTCCGGGTTGCTGTAGCCGTAGTAGTTCGACGAACCGTTCGAGCTGTACAGCGGGCCCAGGTAGTTCTCCATGGACGGGAAGTCCATGATCCAGCCCATCCGGAACAGGCCGACCGGCTGCTTGGCCTTGACCTTGGTCAGCAGGTCGGCGAACTTCGGCTCGGCGTTGCCGACGCAGTCCACGCCCAGGTTGGCCTTGAGCTGGTTGCAGGTGGCGTCGATCCAGTCCTTGTGCCCACCGTCGCCGTTGTACGACAGGGTGATCTTCGACGGGCCGCCCGCCGCCTGGTACAGCGTCTTGGCGCGGGCGGGGTCGAACTCGCCCGGAGCGCCGACGGTGTTCTCCCGGTAGCCGGCGACCACCGGCGACACGAACGAGCGGGCCGGCTGCTGCGAGTCCTTGAAGATCGACCGGGTGATCTCCTCGCGGTCGATCGCCATCGAGATGGCCTTGCGCACGTCCGGGTTGCTGAACTCCTCCTGGAAGGTCGGGAAGGCCAGGAAGTGCAGCGACGACGCGGGACTCTGCTGGAACCGGTCACCCAGGTCGGTGCCGGCGGTGGAGAGGTTCTCGGTCGGCACGGTCTTGATCACGTCGAGGTTGTCCGACAGCACGTCCGCGTAGGCGGCGGTGAGCTGCTGGTAGATCCGGAACTCGACGCCGGCCACCTTCGGCTGCTCGCCCGGGAAGGCGTCGTACCGCTCGACCTCGACCTTGGCGTCGTGCTGCCAGGTGCCCTTCATCTTGAACGGACCCTGGCCGATCGGCGCCTGCTCGTACCCCTCGGCCAGCTCGCCCGGTGCGGAGAACGCGGCCTCCGGCAGCGGGTAGAAGGCGGTGTAGCCGAGCATCGCGGTGAACTCGCTGTACGGCTGGGACAGCGTGACGGTGAAGGTGTCGTCGTCGACCTTCTTGAGCCCGCTGAGCGTGGTGGCCTTCGGGTTCTCGCCCTGGAGGTCGTCGTACCCGGCGATCTTCTCGAAGAAGTAGCTGGAGTTCTGCCCGTTCGGGGCGTACGCGCCGTAGTTCCAGGCGTCGATGTAGTTGTCGGCGGTGACGTCCTCGCCGTTGTGGAAGGTGTAGCCGTCCTTCAGCGTGATCGTCCAGGTGGTGTTGTCCTCGGACGTGATCGACTCGGCCGCGACCTCGTACGGCTTGTGGGCCTCGTCGTAGTCGACCAGCGGGCTGAACAGGGCGGCGAGCACCTGGGAGCCGCTCGTCTCGTTGGTGTTGGTCGGCACCAGGTGCTGCGGCTCGGCGATCTCGATCCGCACGGCCGCGTTGGGGTCGCTCTCACCGGAACCGTCGCCGCCCGAGCCGCAGGCCACCAGGCCCAGCGTCACCGCGAGCGGGAGGGCGGTCCAGGCGGCGAGCCTACGAACGCGCATTGAGCCTCCTCGTCTCATTACGCTGCGCAATCAAGCCCGGCATTGGGGTAACTCTGCGCAACGCTCGGCAACGGTAGGTCGTGGGCCGTGACTCGGCAACGTATCGGTCTCGAAGGGGTAACAGAACGCGGCCCTCCGGCTTGGCGAGCGTCGGCAACCGTGCTACGCCGAGGCGCCCAAACCGGCGATGGCGTGCTCTTTCTGGTGCGGTTTGCACGTGCCGTGCGGCGGTCGGCACCTTCTCGGGTGGCGAACAGCGTGATCGTCGGATTGCGGGCGTTCGTGCCCGGCTGTCCGGAGCCGTAGTGGCTGCCGGCACAAGTCGTCACTCAAAGTGAGGAACGACACCTGACGGAGAGTAGTTTGGTGGTCCGTGTCGCCAGCCCGCCAGGTCGGGGGAGGCGACCGTGGCGGGCGTGAGACGATCAGGTCGTGACGGCGACGCTTCTAGACGGCAAGGCGACCGCGGCAGAGATCAAGGACGAGCTGCGGGCGCGGGTCAAGGCCCTGGCGGAACGGGGAACCGTGCCGGGACTGGGCACGGTGCTGGTGGGCAGCGACCCCGGCTCCCAGGCATACGTCAACGGAAAGCACCGCGACTGCGCCGAGGTCGGCATCGCCTCGATCCGGCGTGAGCTGCCGGCCGACGCCACCCAGGAGCAGGTCGACCGGACCCTGGCCGAGCTGAACGCCGACCCGGCCTGCCACGGCTACATCGTCCAACTGCCCCTGCCGGGACATCTGGACACCCAGCGGGTGCTCGAACTGATCGATCCGGAGAAGGACGCCGACGGCCTGCACCCGGTCAACCTGGGCCGGCTGGTGCTCGGCTACGACGCGCCGTTGCCCTGCACCCCCCGCGGCATCGTGGAACTGCTCCGGCGGCACGAGGTGCCGCTGCGCGGCGCCAACGTGGCGGTGGTCGGTCGCGGCAACACCGTCGGTCGCCCGCTCGGGCTGCTGCTGACCCGGCGCAGCGAGAACGCCACCGTGACGCTCTGCCACACCGGCACCCTCGACCTGGCCGCGCACACCCGCGCCGCCGACATCGTGATCGTCGCTGCCGGCGTACCCGGCCTGCTCACGGCCGAGATGATTACCCCGGGCGCGGTCGTGGTCGACGTGGGCATCACCCGGGTCATCGGCTCGGACGGCAAGGGCCGCTACACCGGCGACGTGGACCCGGAGGTCTTCGAGGTGGCCGGCAAGGTGGTGCCGATGCCCGGCGGGGTCGGTCCGATGACCCGGGCGATGCTGCTGACCAACGTGGTCGAGCGGGCCGAACGCGGCTGAGGTGGCGGAAGGCCCATAACCGTCCGCCCCTGGCCTGACGGGTGCCAGGATGGCTGATACCGTCCGGAAAACCGACTGGTAGCAGGGAGTGGGACGACCATGGGTAAGAAGGTCACTGTCGTCGGCGCCGGATTCTACGGCTCCACCACCGCGCAGCGCCTGGCCGAGTACGACGTCTTCGACACCGTCGTCATCACCGACATCATCGAGGGCAAGCCTGCGGGCATCGCTCTCGACCTCAACCAGTCCCGGGCGGTCGAGGGCTTCGAGACCAAGGTCGTCGGCGTCACCACCGGCCGCAACGGTGAGGGCTACGAGGGCATCGAGGGCTCCGACGTGGTCGTCATCACCGCCGGCCTGCCGCGCAAGCCGGGCATGAGCCGGATGGACCTGCTGGAGACCAACGCCAAGATCGTGCGTCAGGTCGCCGAGAACGTCGCCAAGTACGCTCCGAGCGCCGTCGTCATCGTGGTCTCCAACCCGTTGGACGAGATGACCGCGCTGGCCCAGATCGCCACCCAGTTCCCGCGTAACCGGGTGCTCGGCCAGGCCGGCATGCTGGACACCGCCCGGTTCAGCAACTTCGTCGCCGAGGCGCTGGAGGTGCCGGTGAAGGCGGTGAAGACGCTGACCCTGGGGTCGCACGGCGACACCATGGTCCCGGTGCCGTCGCAGAGCAGCGTGAACGGCAAGCCGCTGCGTGAGGTGATGCCGGCCGAGCAGATCGAGGACCTGGTCGTCCGCACCCGTAACGGCGGCGCCGAGGTGGTCGCCCTGCTCAAGACCGGTTCGGCGTACTACGCCCCGTCGGCCGCCGCCGCCCGGATGGCCAAGGCCGTCGCCGAGGACTCCGGCGAGGTCATGCCGGTCTGCGCCTGGGTCGACGGCGAGTACGGCATCTCCGGCGTCTACCTGGGCGTGGAGGCGGCGATCGGCGCCGAGGGCGTCAAGCGCGTGGTCGAGACCGACCTGGACGCCGACGAACTGGCCAGTCTCAAGGAGGCCGCCGAGGCCGTCCGCGCCAAGCAGGCCGACGTAGCCAACATGTAACCCCACCCCAGGTTGATCAAGAAGTTTGCGTCTCCCGAGGAGCGATTCGGAGACGCAAGCTTCTTGATCAACTCGGCTGGTCGATGAGGGTGGTCAGGGCGTCCAGGATGCGGGTCAGGCCGAACGTGTAGGCGCGGTCGGGATGGTAGGCGGCCTGCTGGGCGGTGCCGGCGGCGGTGCCGACGCGTACGGCGGTGGGGTACTGCTGCTCGTCGAGGACCTGGGCCAGTAGGGGGGCGTTCGCCGCCCACCACTGCTCGTCGGTCCAGGCGGTCTGCGCTCGGGCGGAGCGCGCCTCGGCCGCCGAGCGGGCCGCGGCCCGGACGAAGTCGAGGACGAAGGTCAACGCGGCGTCCCGGGTCACGTCGTCCAGGCCGGTGTCGTCGAAGGCGCGCAGCTCGTGTTCGTACTTGGCCATCAGGCCCGGCCCCAGCGGCGGGCGACCGGTGGCGACCTCGGCGGCCCAGGGGTGGGCGGTGAAGAGGTCCCGGTTGTCCTGCGCGAGCGCCGCCACCCGCGCCCGCCACGGCTGGTCGGAGCGGTCCGGCCGGGGCATGCCCGCGTAGATCGCGTCCAGCATCAGGTCGAGCAGTTCGGCCTTGCCCGGCACGTACGTGTAGAGGGTCATCGGCGCCACCCCGAGGGCTCGGGCGAGCGCTCGCATGGTCACCGCATCCAGCCCCTCGGCATCGGCCAGCGCGATGGCGGCCATCACGATCTCGTCCAACGAGCGGCCCTGGCGGGGGCCGCGGCGCGGGGGGGCGGCGTCGGGCTGCCGCCAGAGCAGGCGCAGGGTGTGGGCGGGATCGCCGCCTCCGGTGTGATGGTCGGGCACCCTCCGATCTTTGCAGGCCAAATCTCTGTACGAAGTACGATGTACAATGTACGGAGTAAGTTTCCGCAAGGTGGGAGAGCGCATGCAGATCACCGCTTCGGCCATCTCGCTCAACGTCGATGACGTGACGACGTCGGCCGAGTTCGTCAAGCAGCACTTCGGGTTCCGGGAGGAGATGTCGGCCGACGGGTTCGTCTCGCTGGCCCGGGACGGGGTCGGCTTCAACCTGATCTTCCTGCGTACGGGGCTGGCCAGCCTCCAACCCCCGAGCCTGAAGGACCAGCGGGCCGAGGGCGTGCTCGTCGCGTTCGTCGTGGACGACATCGACACCGAGTACGCCCGCCTCCAGGCCGCCGGTGTGCCGATCGTCACCGAGGTGCAGACCGAGCCCTGGGGAGAGCGCTTCTTCCAGGTCGCCGACCCCAACGGGGTGATCCTGCAGGTGGTCCAGTGGCTGCACGGCACCGGGTCGGCCGACTGATCCACCGCGCATGCGCCGGGCCTGGCGGGGTAAGTCCCGCCGGGCCCGTGGCCGTTCCCGGCCGACCGGTGGGCGCGGCGTTCCTCGTCCCAACCGATCCAGTACGCTCGTACTGCTTGAGCATGTGTCCCCCGAGAGGAGCGCCGGCCGATGGCGAAGATCAAGGTAAACAACCCGGTCGTGGAGCTCGACGGCGACGAGATGACCCGGATCATCTGGAAGCAGATCCGCGAGCAGCTGATCCTGCCCTACCTCGACGTCGACCTGCACTACTACGACCTGTCGATCCAGCACCGTGACGCCACCGACGACCAGGTGACCGTCGACGCCGCGAACGCCATCAAGGAACACGGCGTCGGCGTCAAGTGCGCCACCATCACCCCGGACGAGGCCCGCGTCGAGGAGTTCGGGCTGAAGAAGATGTGGCGGTCGCCGAACGGCACCATCCGCAACATCCTCGGCGGCGTCGTCTTCCGCGAGCCGATCATCATGTCGAACGTGCCCCGCCTGGTCCCGGGCTGGACCAAGCCGATCATCATCGGCCGGCACGCCCACGGCGACCAGTACCGCGCCACCGACTTCGTGGTGCCCGGCCCGGGCACGGTCACCATCACCTACACCCCGGCCGACGGTTCGGACCCGGTCGAGATGGAGATCGCCAACTTCCCGGGCGGCGGCATCGCCATGGGCATGTACAACTACGACGACTCGATCCGGGACTTCGCGCGGGCCTCGTTCCGCTACGGCCTGGACCGTGGCTACCCGGTCTACATGTCCACCAAGAACACGATCCTGAAGGCGTACGACGGCCGCTTCAAGGACATCTTCGCCGAGGTGTTCGAGAACGAGTTCAAGGCGGAGTTCGACGCCGCGGGCCTGACCTACGAGCACCGGCTGATCGACGACATGGTCGCCGCCGCGCTCAAGTGGGAGGGCGGCTACGTCTGGGCGTGCAAGAACTACGACGGTGACGTGCAGTCGGACACCGTCGCGCAGGGCTTCGGCTCGCTCGGTCTGATGACCTCCGTGCTGCTCTCGCCCGACGGTCGCACCGTCGAGGCCGAGGCCGCGCACGGCACCGTCACCCGGCACTACCGGCAGTGGCAGAAGGGCGAGAAGACCTCCACCAACCCGATCGCCTCGATCTACGCCTGGACCCGGGGCCTGGCCCACCGGGGCAAGCTGGACGGCACCCCGGCGGTCACCGAGTTCGCCAACACCCTGGAGCAGGTCATCGTCTCCACCGTCGAGAGCGGGCAGATGACCAAGGACCTGGCGCTGCTCATCTCGCGGGACGCCCCGTGGCAGACCACCGACGAGTTCATGAACACCCTCGACGAGAACCTGGCGCGCCGCCTGGCCGCCTGAGTCCCGTCCGCCTCCCACGAGCCCGCCGGCCGACCAGCCGGCGGGCTCGTGGTCTTCTCCGGCGCGGCGCGGGGGACACGCCGTACCCGCGTCACCCGACCCGGCGCGCCTCGTTGACCAGGATGGACGAGATGCCAGTCCCGTCCTGGAAGGTTGACCGTCGCCGCCGCGCGGCACGCGTGCCCAGCAGCCAACCTTCCTCGGCTGTCACGACAGCCAGCCGTCCCTTCCCTGCGGGGGGCCCTGTCCCGGGCCCCCCGCGCCCTGCTTTCCGACGGTGTCCACCGCCCCGGATCCGGCGGATCGGATGCACGGGTCAGACGGCACGGAGCCGGGCGGCGGCCTGCTCCGGGGCGATGTCGTTGCTGAACACGCCCATCGCGGACTCCGTACCGGCCAGGTACTTCAGCTTGTCCGCGGCCCGCTTCACGCTGAACAGTTGCAGATGCAGGTGACCCAGCTCCCGGTCGACGCGTACCGGTGCCTGGTGCCAGGCGGCGATGTAGGGCATCGGCGCGTCGAACAGGCCGTCGAAGCGGCGCAGCAGGTCCAGGTAGAGCGGGCCGAAGGCGTCCCGCTCGGCCTCGCTCAACGCGGGGATGTCGGGCACCGGCCGGTGCGGGGCGAGGTGCACCTCGAACGGCCAGCGGGCGGCGGCCGGGACGTACGCGGTCCAGTGGTCGTTGCCGGCCACCACCCGCTCACCGGCCGCACGCTCGGCGGCGAGCACGTCGGCGTAGAGGTTCCGGCCGCCGGTGCGCTCCGCGTGCCGCCGGGCCGCGCCCAACAGCGACCGGGTACGCGGCGCGACGAACGGGAACGCGTAGATCTGCCCGTGCGGGTGGTGCAGGGTCACGCCGATCTCCACCCCCCGGTTCTCGAAGCAGAACACCTGCTCCACACCGGGCAACCCGCTCAACACGGCGGTCCGGTCGGCCAGCGCGTCGAGCACGGTGCGGACCCGGCGCGGCGGCAGGCCGACGAAGGAGCCGTGGTGGTCGTCGGTGAAGCAGACCACCTCGCAGCGACCCTGCCCGGGACGGACCGCGGTGAACGGCGTCATCTCGGTGGGCTCGTCGACCACGTTGCCGCTCAGGGCCGGGAACCGGTTCTCGAAGACCGCCACGTCGTAGTCGGGCGCCGGGATCTCGCTCAACCAGTCGTCGGTGGAGGGGCAGAGCGGACACTGGTCGGCCGACGGGAGGAAGATCCGGGTCTGCCGGTGCACCGCCAGCGCGACCCACTCGTCGGTGAGCGGGTCGTAGCGGAGCTGGGAGGCGGGTGGGGGAGGGGGCAGCTCGCGCCGGTCCGGCTGGTCCCGGACGGCGTCGTCCCGCTCGTCGAAGTAGACGAGTTCGCGGCCGTCGGCCAGCCTGATCGCGGTACGCCTCATCGCGCCGCCTCCGAACCGCTCGTCGGCACCACGAGCAGTTCACCGACCCGGTCGGCGAGCAGCCGACGGGCCTCCGGGGCCAGCCGGTCGTCGGTGACCAGCACGTGCGCGTCGGACAGCGGGGCGATGGCGGAGAGACCGACGGTGCCCCACTTGGTGTGGTCGGCGAGCACCACTAGCCGGTCGGCGGCGGCCACCAGGGCCCGGTTGGTCTCCGCCTCCAGCAGGTTGGGCGTGGTGAAGCCGGCCCGATCGGTGACCCCGTGGACGCCGAGGAAGAGCAGGTCCAGGTGCAGGGACCGGACGGCGGTCACCGCCAGCGGCCCGACCAGCGCGTCCGACGGCGTCCGCACGCCGCCGGTGAGCACCACCGTCTGGTCGTCCCGACCCTGGTCGTGCAGGATGTCGGCGACCGGCAGAGAGTTGGTCACCACGGTCAGGGACGGCACGTCGACCAGCCGTCGGGCCAGCTCGGCGGTGGTGGTGCCGGCGGAGAGCGCGATCGCCGCGCCGGGGTGCACCAGTCGTGCCGCCCGAGCGGCGATGGCGGCCTTCTCGGCCTGCTGGCGGACCGACTTGGCCTGGAAGCCGGGCTCGTCCGTGGAGCCGGCGACGGTGGCGCCGCCGTGTACCTTGGCCAGCAGGCCGCGCTCGTGCAGCAGGTCCAGGTCGCGTCGGATGGTCATGTCGGAGACACCGAACTCGGTGGCCAGCTCACCGACGCGTACCCCACCGGTGGCCCGGACCCGGTCCAGGATCGCCGCCTGGCGTTGTTGGGCGAGCATCGGCACCCTCCGCGCCCCACGTCAACGAACATCTTCGAACATGGGCAAACATAGCGCGGGTCGGCAACCTCCCGGAAGGGAACGCTGCGCCAGTCAGAGCGCCGGTCGCGGCGGCTCCACCCAGCCGGTCTCGGTGAGCTGGTGCAGGACCGCGTGGACCGCGTCGTCCACCGCGAGATCCGTGGTGTCGAGCACCAGGTCCGCGTCGGTCGGCTCCTCGTACGGGTCGTCGATGCCGGTCATCCCGGTGAGCAGACCGGCCCGCGCCCGCGCGTACAGGCCCTTGCGGTCACGCTGCTCGCACACCTCCAACGGCGTGGCCACGTGCACCAGCACGAAACCGGCGCCCGCCGCCACGGCCATCTCCCGGGCGACGGCCCGGGCCTGCGCGTACGGGGCGATCGGGCAGCAGACGGCGATGCCCCGGTGCCGGGCGATCTCGGCGGCCACCCAGCCGATCCGCCGCACGTTGGTGTCCCGGTCAGCCCGGCTGAAGCCCAGCCCGGCGGTCAGCTCCCGGCGCACCACGTCGCCGTCGAGCAGGGTCACCGTACGCTCGCCCTGCTCGCGCAGCGTGTCGGCGAGCCCTCGGGCGACCGTCGACTTGCCCGAGCCGGAGAGCCCGGTGAGGAAGACCACCAGTCCCCGGTGCCGTCGGGGCGGCCGGGCCCGGGCCAACTCCTTCGCCACCGCCGGCGGGGTGTGCCACTCCGGCAGCGGGAAGCCCCGGTCCAGCAGATCGTCGACCTCGGCCTGGGTCAGCGCCAACCGCCGGTTGCGCGGCGGGATGTCCTCACGCCAACGCCACTGGCCGTCCCGGTTGTCGTAGGCGAGTTCCCGGGGCACCAGCACCCGCAGCCCGGCACCGGAGAGCATCTCCCCGGTGGAGAGCAGGTGGGTCACGCCGTACGCGGCGGACACCCGGGCCCGCAACAGGGCGTCGCTGATCTCGTCCGGTCGACGGGAGAACGGCACCGCGACCAGGGTGGCCGGCGGCATCCGGTCCCGGGCGGCGAAGACGCCGCGCACCAGTGCCTCCGGCGGTAGGCCCCCGGTGCCCTCCTCGCCCACCGGAATCATGATCAGCAGGTGGGCGCTGAGTGTCCGGACCGCGTGCGCGATCTGGGCCAACTGCGGGCGGTGCAACGGCCGGTCGGCGACCACGCCGAGCACCCGGCCGGGCGGCAGCATCGCCCGGATCTCCTCGGGCGGGCGACGCAGCCGCTGGAACGGACCGTGTCCACCGTCGCCGAGCCGGCGGACGGTGCCGCCGACCCCGGCCACGCCGTCCCGGACCTGCCAGGCGTCGGCCACCTCCAGCGCCGCCACCGGCGCGCCCTCGCCGTCGGTGAGCACCAAGGTGCGGTGCTCCGGGGCGTGCAGGTCGAGCCCCTGGGCCAGCGCGGTCGGCACCTGGAGGGTCACCGCGACCGGCCACGGCGCGCCGTCGACGAGCCGACCACGGCGGCTGACGGAGACCAGGTCGGCCCGGGTCATGAAGCCGGTCAGCGGCGCGTACGCACCGGTGAGCAACAGCTCCAGATCCGCGAGCTCGCCGGGACGCGGCGTGTACGTCGGCGCGTCCCGCAGCACCTCGTCGGGCAGCACCCACCCGTTGCTCATCAGACCCCCAACTCCGGCGACCGGCACACAGTTTCGCAGCCGGTCGCCGATCGGTCGAGAGCGCCACTCGTCCCACGGCAGCCGCCCGACCCGGGTGGCCGTCGGAGGGTCAGGTCGTGCCGACCGCGCCGTGCCCGGTCGGACCGGGACTGTGGCCGAACGCCCGCCGCACCCGCCGCCACAGGCCGACCGTCTCCGGGGGCGGTGGGGGAGCCGGCGTCGGGCGCTTGTCCACCACCACCGGGCCGTCGGCACCGACGGAGAGCACCAGCGGTACCTTCGCCTCCTTGGTCCAGCCGGAACTGGTCACCCGGGTCTTGAAGGTCCAGTCACCCGCGTCCGGACCGCCGTCGAGCCGGTCGACGTCGACCGTCGCGGTGCCCCGGTAGACCACGCGCAGGCCACCGGCGGGAACGGAAACGCGCTTCACCTCGAAGCTCACCGGCAGGAGGAAATCCGCGCCGTCCCCGGCCCGCCGGGCGAGGACGTCCAGCCGGCCGTGGTGCAGCTCCTCGGTGCAGTCGAGCAGGTCGGTGGGGATCTCCTCGACCGGTACGACGAGCAGGTCCCGCCCGTCGGCGTGGGTGAACACGATCGGCCCGCCGCCGTTGCGCAGTTGCCCGGTGAGCGTGAGGACGAGCGTCGAGCCGGTCAGCTCGTACCCGGTCAGGCGGACCGTGGCGCGGACGCCCTCCTCCCACTCGGCCAGGCGGTGCAGGTCCTCGATGCGACCCTCGGCGGCGAGCCCGGCGACGGTCCGTTGCAGCGCGGGCAGCGCGGCGGCCACCTCGGGCGCGAACCGTTTCCGGATCGTGCTGCCGACCTCCTCGACGACCCGGTCGGCCCAGTCCCGGGGCGCGTTCCGCAGCCGCTTGCCGCGCAGCCGGGCGATCATCTCGTTGCGCAGCCACCGCCGGTACAGCCGGTCGCGAAGTGGGCCGGGCGGCACGTGCGCGTCGACGATGTCCAGCACCGCGCGGAGGCTGTCGAAGTACTCGGCCGGATCCAGGCGGTTGGCGGTCAGGTTGCCGCCGTCGGTCCGCTTGGCGTGGTGGTAGCAGGTGTAGCCGGACAACACGCTGACCCGGCGGGCGAGCAGGTACGCCCGAGCCACCAGATGGTGGTCCTCCAGGCGTCTGCGGTCCTCCGGGAAGCGCAGGTCGTGCTCCAGCAGGAAGGCCCGGCGGAACATCTTGTGACAGGTCAGGCTGTCGATCAGCGGGGTGTCGGCGAGCGTGGCGTGGGGGTGGTCGACCCGGAACAGCTCCCGGGGCACGGTCCGACCGTGGCCGACCATCTTGCCGATCGCGATGTCCGCGTCGTGCTGCACGGCGTACGCGTACAGCCGTTCCAGGGCCTCGTCGGCGAGCCAGTCGTCGTCGTCGACGAACTGGACGTACTCGCCGCGTGCCCGGGCGATCCCGATGTTGCGCGGACGCGACGGCCAACCGCTGTTCTCGATGTGCAGCACCTGGATGTGCGGGTGCGCGGCGGCCAGCTCGTCCAGCCGGTCCCCGGTGTCGTCGGTCGAACCGTCGTCGATGAAGATCACTTCGAACTCCGCCGCCGGCATGGACTGCCGCAGCAGGGAGTCGACGAGCGCCTGGATGGTCCCACCGGCGTTGTACGCCGGCACCACCACGCTCACCTTCGGCCCGCCAGCCGTCATCGCCCTCCCGTCCGCCGCTTTCGCCGGGTGTCGTGTCGCGTGCTCCAGTGTGTACTAAATGCCGCGATCACCGTGTGTGCGGGGCCGAATTCTTCTCTTCCGGCGCGGCGGACGCAACCGGCCCGGTGGCACCGCTGCCCCGGGCGTCCGGGACCGAGCACTCGGCGGGCGGCACCCTAGGGGGAAGCTACCCGGGGAGGATCAGGGGAAACAGGGGCGCTCACCGGGGTCCGGAACATTGCCGGCCTTCTCTAGGCTGTCGGCGTGACACTGATCGCAACCGAGTCGTTGACGAAGGTCTACGGCGGCGGGGTCACCGCACTGTCCGAGCTGACGGTAGCGGTGGAGCCAGGGATAGTCGGCCTGGTCGGCGCCAACGGCGCCGGCAAGTCGACGCTGATCAAGCTCCTGCTCGGCCTGCTCGCCCCGACCAGTGGCCAGGTACGCGTACTCGGCCTCGACCCCACCACCGACCCCGCGGCGGTACGCGCCCGGGTCGGCTACATGCCGGAGCACGACTGTCTCCCACCCGATCTGTCCGGCGCCGAACTGGTCACCCACCTCGGGCGGATCAGCGGCCTGCCGCGGACGGTCGCACGGGAACGCGCCTCCGAGGCGTTGCGGCACGTCGGGCTGCACGAGGAGCGGCACCGCCCGGTGGGTGGCTACTCCACCGGCATGAAGCAGCGGGTCAAGCTGGCCCAGGCGCTGGTGCACGACCCCGACCTGCTGCTGCTCGACGAGCCCACCAACGGCCTAGACCCGGCCGGTCGGGACGCGATGCTGGCCCTGGTGCACCGGATCGGCACCGAGTTCGGCATCTCCGTCCTGGTCTGCTCGCACCTGCTCGGCGAGGTCGAGCGGATCTGCGACACGCTGGTCGCGATCGACGGCGGACGGCTGCTGCGGGCCGACAACATCGCCGCGATGACCTCGGCCATCGACGTGCTCGCCGTCGAGGTCAGCGAGGGCACCGACGACCTGGCCACCCGGCTGGCCGCGCTCGACCTGCCGGTGAGCCGGGAGGGGCAACTGCTCCTGGTCCCGCTCGCCGACGACGGCACCTACGACCTGATCCTCGGTGCGGTGGCCGAGCTGGACCTGCCGCTGCACCGGTTGGACCAGCGCCGGCACCGGGTCGCCGAACTCTTCTCCCGAAGGGAGAGCAGCCATGCCTGAGCCGACCGGCGTCATCCACGACATCGGCTACCAGCGGTACACCGGCCCTCGCCTCGGTCGCCGCTACGTCTTCGGGTCGCTCTACCTGCACGGCGTACGCACCGCCTTCGGTCTTGGCCGCAGCGCCAAGGCGAAGATCTTCCCCTGGCTGGTGGTCGGCATCGTGCTGATGGTGGCCGTCGCCGTCACCGCGATGCGCGCCCAGTTCGGCGAGGTGGTGATGACCTACGCCCAGTTCGCCGACAACCTGAGCTGGCTGGTCCTGTTCTTCGTCGCGGTGGCCGCACCCGAGCTGGTCTCGCGGGACCTGCGCAGCGGTGTGCTGCCGTTGTACTTCTCCCGGCCGCTGCCCCGCGCCGACTACCCGCTGGCCAAGCTGCTCGCCCTGGTCACCTCGCTCTGGCTGCTGCTCGGCGCGCCGCAGATGTTCATGTTCCTCGGCGCCGCGTTCACGCTGGACGGTCCCGGCGCGGTCTGGGACGAGTTCGTGGACCTGGTCGGCGGGCTGCTCTACGCTGGCCTCTGGGCGGCGGTCTTCGCCTCGATCGGTCTGCTGGTCGCCTCGCTGACCGGCAAGCGGGCCTTCGCCGCCGGTGGCATCGTCGCGGTCTTCCTGATGACCACGCCGATCGTCGGCACCATGTCGATCCTGCCCTCGCAGGCGGCCAACCAGCTCTCCGGTCTCGCCTCGCCCTCCACCCTGGTGCAGGGCGTCGGCGTGTGGACACTGCGCGACCTGCTGATCACCGACCAGGACGCCTTCGTGCCCGACCTCGGCCCGTTCGGCCCGGTGTACGCCGTGGCCGCCGTCGCGCTCGTGGCCGGCTGCGTCGCCCTGCTGCTGGCCCGCTACCGGAAGGTGGCCGCACGATGACCACGACCTCCTCCGCCGCCGCGCCGACGGCCACCGCCACCAGCAGCCTCGACCTGGCCGGGGTCTCCCGCTGGTACGGCAACGTGGTCGCGGTCAACGACGTCAGCATGTCCCTCGGCCCCGGCGTGACCGGCCTGCTCGGGCCGAACGGGGCCGGCAAGACCACGCTGCTGCACATGATGGCCGGCTTCCTCGCCCCGTCGCGGGGCGCGGTCACCCTGGACGGGCGGCCCACCTGGCGCAACCCCGAGGTCTACCGGCTGCTCGGCCTGGTCAGCGAGCGGGAGGCGGTGCACTCGTTCCTCACCGCCTACGAGTTCGCGCTCGCCACCGCCAAGATGCACAAGCTGCCCGACCCGAAGGATGCGGCCCGCCGGGCGATCGCCCTGGTCGAGTTGGAGGGCGCGCAGGACCGCCGGATCGGCACGTACTCCAAGGGCATGCGGCAGCGCGCCCGGGTGGCCGCGGCGCTGGTGCACGAGCCGCAGGTGCTGCTGCTCGACGAGCCGTTCAACGGCATGGACCCGCGCCAGCGGCTGCACATGATGGAGCTGCTGCACTCGCTCGGCGACGCGGGCCGCACCATCCTGTTCAGCTCGCACATCCTGGAGGAGGTCGAGCAGGTCTCCGGCACCGTGCAGGTGATGGTCGCCGGCCGACTCGCCGCCTCCGGCGACTTCCGCACCATCCGTCGTCTGATGACCAACCGGCCGCACGTCTTCGCGATCCGCTCCACCGACGACCGCGCGCTGGCCGTCGCGCTGATGGCCGAACCCTCGGTCAGCGGCGTCGAGCTGGGCCGCAACGGGCTGACCGTACGCGCCGGAGACTACGGCTCGTTCACCCGGACGCTGCCGAAGGTGGCGCTGGCCCGGGGCGTACGCGTCAGCCAGCTCGTGCCCGAGGACGAATCCCTGGAGAGCGTCTTCTCCTACCTGGTGGAGGCCTGATGTCCACTGTCTCCTGGATCACCGCGCGCGGGCTGTTCGGTCGCCGTCGGTTCCTGCTGCTGCTGCCACTGCCCGTCCTGCTGGTGGTGCTGGCCGTACTCTCCCGTGGCCTGGGGGTGGCGCCGACCGACTGGGGACCGCCGGTGCTGGTCGGTCTCGGTCTGGCCGTGGTCCTGCCGGTGATCGCGCTGATCGTCGGCACCGGCGTGCTCGGTGCCGAGATCGACGACGGCACCGTGGTGCACGTGCTCACCACGCCGCTGCCGCGCTGGCAGATCGTGCTGCCCAAGCTGGCGGTGGCGGCCGGGGCCACCGCGGTCACCGTGGCGGTGCCGCTGTTCGCCGCGGGCCTGCTGGCCGACTCGGCCCGCCTCGGTCTGGCGCTGGCCGTCGCCGCGGCGATCGGCGCGCTGGCCTACTCGGCGCTGTTCGTGGCGAGCAGCCTGCTCACCCGGCGGCCGGTGCTGCTCGGCCTGGTCTACGTGCTGATCTGGGAAGGGCTGCTCAGCAACGTGGTGACCGGCACGCGGGTGCTCTCCATCCAGCACTACGTGATCGCCATCGCCGACAAGCTGGCGCCGACCGCGCTGCTCAACACCACGGTCTCCGTGCCGGTGGCGGCGGTGATGACGGTGCTGGTCAGCGTCGGTTTCACGGTGCTCGCCATCGACCGCCTGCGCGCCTTCTCGGTGGCCGGCGAAACAAGCTGACGGATGTAAGGAAGGGCACCCTGTTAACGCCTCCGGTATAGGAAGGGCCCCCTATCAACGGTTCCGGCGGGCTCGTACCGGCCGGTTGTCAGCAGGGGGCCCTTCCTATGCACCAGGCGTTAACAGGGTGCCCTTCCTTGCAGAGCACTAGAAGGCGCAGGCGATGACGAGTTCGGTGGTGCGGTCCGGCAGCAGGTCGAGTTTGCCGATCCGGCCCGCCGCCCGCAGGTCGTCGGCGACCTCGGTGAGCTGGTCGAGCAGGGCCGCCGGGCCGAGCGCCTCGGCCAACGGCACCTCCGCCCTCATCGACAGTTTCCGCTCCGACTTGGCCCGCCGGACCTGGCTCAACGCGTCCGAGGCCAGCCGCAGCAGCGCCGGATCACCCTCGCCCTGCACGGCCCGGTCCACCTCGTACGTGGTGGGCCACGGCGCGCGGTGCACCGATCCGTACCGCCACCAGGACCACACCTCCTCGGTCGCGTACGGCAGCACCGGCGCGAAGAGTCGGAGCTGCACGGAGAGCGCGGTGGCCAGCGTGGCCCGGGCCGAGTCGGCACCGGTACCCGTGCCGTAGGCACGTTCCTTCACCAGCTCGATGTAGTCGTCGCAGAACCGCCAGAAGAACGACTCGGTGGCCTGCAACGCGGCCGTGTGGTCGTACGCCTCGAACGCGGTGGTCGCCGCCGCCACCACGGACGACAGTTCGGCCAGCACCGCCCGGTCCAGGGCGGTGGTCGCCGGGGCGCGCAGGGCGTCGGCGGCACCGAGCCCGAGCGCGAACCGCGACGCGTTGAGCAACTTGGTGGCGAGCCGTCGGCCGACCTTGATCTGGGCCGGGTCGAAAGCCAGGTCGGTGCCGGGCCGACCGTTGGCCGACCAGTAGCGCACCGCGTCCGAGCCGTGTTGCTCCAGCAGCGCCATCGGGGTCACCACGTTCCCCTTGGACTTGGACATCTTCTTGCGGTCCGGGTCGAGGATCCAGCCGGACAGCTCGGCGGTGTGCCAGGGCAGCGTGCCGTGTTCCAGGTGCGCCCGCACCACGGTGGCGAACAGCCAGGTCCGGATGATCTCCTGCCCCTGTGGGCGCAGGTCCATCGGGAAGACCTTGGCGAACAGCTCCGGGTCGCGTTCCCAACCGCCGACGAGCTGCGGGGTCAGCGACGAGGTGGCCCAGGTGTCCAGCACGTCCGGGTCGCCGACGAAACCGCCCGGCGCGCCGCGCTGTGACTCGTCGTACCCGGGTGGGGCGTCCTCGGACGGGTCGATCGGCAGCGTGGCGTCGTCCGGCGTGAGAGGGTGGGACCAGTCCGGCTCGCCAACGTCGTCGAGCCGGTACCACACCGGCACCGGCACGCCGAAGAACCGCTGCCGGCTGACCAGCCAGTCGCCGGTCAGGCCGCTCACCCAGTGCTCGTAGCGGTGCCGCATGTGCTCCGGCACCCAGCGCAGCTCCCGCCCCCGGGCCAGCAGCGCCTCGCGCAGGTCGGCGTCGCGGCCACCGTTGCGCAGATACCACTGCCGGGTCGAGACGATCTCCAGCGGCCGGTCGCCGCGTTCGTAGAACTTCACCGGATGCGTGATCGGGCGCACGTCGCCGACCAGGTCACCCGCGTCGGCGAGCAGCTCCACCAGGCGCCGCCGGGCACCGTTGACGGTCTGCCCGGCCAGCTCCGCGTACGGGCCGCCGGGCACCCCGGACGGTGGTTCCGGCAGCAGCCGCCCGTCGCGGCCGATCACCACCCGGGTCTCCAGGTCCAGTTCCCGCCACCAGGTCACGTCGGTGAGGTCACCGAAGGTGCAGACCATCGCGATGCCGGTGCCCTTGGCCGGGTCCGCCAGCGCGTGCGCGCGCACCGGCACCTGCACCCCGAAGACGGGCGTACGCACCATCGTGCCGACCAGGTCCGCGTACCGCTCGTCGTCGGGGTGGCAGACCAGCGCGACACAGGCCGGCAGCAGCTCCGGCCGGGTGGTGTCGATCAGCACCTCGCGGCCGTCCGGCCGGTGGAACCGCAACCGGTGGTACGCCCCGGGGCGCTCCCGGTCCTCCAACTCGGCCTGGGCCACGGCGGTGGCGAAACCGACGTCCCACAGCGTCGGCGCCTCCGCCTGGTACGCCTCCCCCCGGGCCAGGTTGCGCAGGAAGGCCCGCTGCGAGGTGGCCCGAGCCGCCGGACCGATCGTGGTGTACATCAGCGACCAGTCCACCGAGAGACCCAGCCGCCGCCACAACGCCTCGAACACCTGCTCGTCGGAGACGGTCAACCGCTCGCACAACTCGATGAAGTTGCGCCGCGAGATCGGGGTCGGGTCCTTGCGGGCGGCGTCGTCGACCGGCGCCTGCGGTGCCTGCCAGTCCGGGTCGTACGGCAGGCTCGGGTCGCAGCGCACGCCGTAGACGTTCTGCACCCGCCGCTCGGTGGGCAGGCCGTTGTCGTCCCACCCGATCGGGTAGAAGACGGTCCGGCCCCGCATCCGCTGGAAGCGGGCGACCAGGTCGGTGTGCGTGTACGAGAAGACGTGCCCCATGTGCAGCTCGCCGGATACGGTCGGCGGCGGGGTGTCGATCGCGTATACGTCCGACCGCTCCTTGCTGCGGTCGAACGCGTACGTGCCGTCCTCCTGCCAGCGGCGCGACCAGGTCTCCTCGAGCCCGTCCAGGGTCGGACGCTCGGGGACGCCGGTGCGGGCCGTCCTCGCCGTATCAGTCATCCGTCGATGGTAGGCGGGTGACCAGGTGGGCGGTCACCGGAATATCTACAGCAGCGAGTCGCGCCACTGGCGGTGCAGCGCGGCGTACCGGCCGCCCTCGGCGACCAGCCGGGCCGGCGGACCGTCCTCGACGATCCGGCCACCGTCGAGGACCAGGACCCGGTCGGCGGTCTCCACCGTGGAGAGCCGGTGCGCGATCACCACCGCGGTCCGGTCCCGCAGGATGGTGCCGAGCGCGTGCTGCACCAGCCGTTCGGTCGGTACGTCCAGTGACGAGGTCGCCTCGTCCAGGATCAGCACCGCCGGATCGGCCAGGAAGGCCCGCGCGAACGCGACGAGTTGCCGCTGCCCGGCGGAGAGCCGTCCACCGCGCCGGTGCACCTCGGTGGCGTACCCGTGGGGCAGCGCGGCGATGAAGTCGTGCGCGCCGATGGCCCGCGCGGCGGCCTCCACGGCGGCGTCGTCGGCGTCCGGCCGACCGAACCGGATGTTCTCCGCCACCGTGCCACCGAACAGGTGGGTCTCCTGGGTGACCAGCACCATCGTCCGGCGCAGCGCGGCGTCGGCGACCTGGCGCAGGTCCACACCGTCGAGGCGGACCGTGCCGCCGGTCGGGTCGTGGAACCGGGCGAGCAGCTTGGCGACGGTGGACTTACCGGCCCCGGTCGGCCCGATCAGCGCCACCGTCTGCCCGGCGGGAATGTCGAGATCCAGGCCGGACAGGATCTCCCGACCGGAGTGGTAGCCGAACGACACGTCCCGGAACTCGACCGCGCCCCGGGTCGGCCCGCGCGGCAACGGCACCGGGTGCGCGGGTTCGGCCACCTCGGGTCGCTCGTCGAGCACCCCGGCGAGTTTCTCCAGCGCGGCGGTGGCCGACTGGAGCGAGTTGTAGAACTGGCTCAGCTCCTGCATCGGCTCGAAGAACCGGCGCAGATAGAGCAGGAACGCGGCGAGCACCCCGACACCGGTCTCGCCGCCCAGCACCCGGGCGCCGCCGTAACAGAGCACCATCGCCACCGTGACGTTGCCGATCAGTTTGATCCCCGGCGAGTACGTCGCGATCAGGCGGAAGGCGTGCCGGCTGCTGTGTCGGTAGTCGTCGTTGACCGAGGCGAAGATCTGCTGGTTGCGTTCCTGGCGGCGGTACGCCTGCACCGCCCGGATACCGCGCATCGACTCCACGAAATGCACGATGACCAGCGCCATCGCCTCCCGCGTGCGGCGGTACGCGGCGGCCGAGGCGCGGGCGAACCAGCGGGACAGCCAGAACAGCAGCGGGAAGGCGAGCAGGGTCACCGCCGCCAGCGGCAGGTCCAGCCAGAGCAGGATGCCGGCCACCGACACGATCGTCAGGGCCGCCATCACCAGGCTCTCCACGCCCCCGTCGACCAACTCGGCGATCGAGTCGATGTCACTGGTCAAGCGCGAGATCATCCGGCCGGAGGTGTACCGCTCGTGGAACGCCACCGGCAGGCGCAGGAAGTGCGCGTACACCCGCTGGCGCAGGTCGAGCAGCGCGGCCTGGCCGATCCGGGCGGAGAGGGCGAGGAAGCCGCGCCGGGCCGCGTACTCGGTGCCGCTCGCGGCGGCGAAGGCCACCGCGACCGCGACCAGCGGGCCGGGCCGACCCTCGCGCAGCGGGTCGATGGCCCGGTCGATGCCGAGCATCACCAGGTACGGTCCGGACATCGCGGCGGCGTTCTGGGTCAGCAGCAGCGCCACCGCGGCGCCCAGCCGGGCGCGGTGCGGACGCAGCACGTCGGCCAACAGCGCCCGGCTGCGGACCCGCAACCTTGCCACCGCCTCCGGGCTGGTGTCCTCGGCCAGGCTGCGGTCGGCGTGCGGATCGGGGGCGATGCCGCGCCAGTGGGCCGGGTCGGAGATCGTGGGTGCGGGGATCTCCGGGTCGGAGGTCTTCGACGCGGAGACCGCGGAACCGGAGAGCGTCGGTGCGGGAGCGGCCGGGTCGGGTCCGACGACGCCGGTCACGAGCGCACCAGCGGCGAGCCGTCGGGGGCCGGGTCGGCGGGCGCTCGGGGCGGCGGCGGTGCAGTCGATACGGCCGGAGTGGTCGGTCCGGTCGGTCCGGTCGAGTCGGTCGGGTCGGCCGAGAGCACCGCCCGGTACGCCGGCACCGTGGCCAGCAGTTCGGTGTGCGGACCGACCGCGGTGATCCGCCCCTGTTCCAGCAGCGCGACCCGGTCGGCGAGGGCGATGGTGGACGGCCGGTGCACCACCAACAGCGCGGTCGTGTCCCGCAGCACCCGCTTCAACGCGGACTCGACGAGCGCCTCGGTGTGCACGTCGAGCGCGGAGAGCGGATCGTCGAGGACGAGTACGGCGGGCCGGACGAGCACCGCCCGGGCCAGCGCCAGACGCTGCCGCTGGCCGCCGGAGAGGGAGAGCCCCTGCTCGCCGAGGCGGGTCCGCAGACCCCACGGCAGCTCGTACGCGAACTCGGCCTGAGCCAGCGTGAGTGCCGCCCGGACCTCGTCCTCCCCGGCGTCGGGACGACCCAGGGTGAGGTTCTCCCACACCGACATGGAGAACAGCGTCGGCTCCTCGAAGGCCATCCCGACCAGCCCACGCAGCGAGTCCAGCCGCAGGTCCCGCACATCGTGCCCGTCCAGGGTGATCCGGCCGCCCGTCACCTCGTGCAGCCGAGGCACCAGCGACAGCAGCGTGCTCTTGCCGCTGCCGGTGGCACCGACCACGGCAAGCGTCTCGCCCGGCTCCACGGTCAGGTCGACGCCGCGCAGCACAGCGGAGGTGCTGCCCGGGTAGCGGAACGTCACCGCCTCGAAGCGCAGCCGCCCGCGCACCGCCGCGCCGGACAGGGCCACCGCACCGGGCGCGTCGACGATGCTCGGCGCGGTGTCCAGCACCTCCTGGATGCGGTCGGCGGCGGTGGCCGCCTCCTGCCCGTTGGCGATGATCCAGCCGAGCGACTGCACCGGCCAGATCAGCATGAGTTGGAGGCTGACGAACGCGACGAGCTGACCGATGGTGAGCCGACCGGTGGCGACCGCCGCCGCACCGGCCACCAGCACCACGCCGAGCGTCAGGTTGGGCACCAGGTCGAGCAACGCGGAGGTACGGGCGAGCAGCCGCCCCTTGCCCACCCCGGTGTCGTGCAACGCCCGGGTGCCGCCCGCGAACCTGGCCGCCAACTGCGGCCCCCGCCCGTACGCCTTCATGGTGCGCAGGCCCTGGGCGGTCTCCTCGACCAGGGTGGCGACATCGCCCTGCTGGTCCTGCATCCGCCGCGACGCGGTGTGGTAGTGCCGGCCGAAGCGTCGCGCGATCAGGAACAGCGGCACCGCGCTGGCCGCCACCAGCAGCCCCAGGACCGGGTGCAGCCGGATCAGCAGCACCACCACGACCAGGTAGGTGACCACGTTGAGGACGAGGAAGAACAGTCCGAAGGAGAGGAACCGGCGCAGTACCGACAGGTCGCTGGTGATCCGGGACAGCAACTGCCCGGACGGCCACCGGTCGTGGAAGCTGGCCGGCAGCCGTTGCAGGTGGGCGTAGACGTCGGCGCGGATGGTCGCCTCCATCGCCACCGAGGACGACGACTGCACCCAGCGTCGGATGAAGATCAGCAGGGCTTCGGTCAGCCCGAGCGCCAACGCGAGCCCGCCGAGTTCGAGCAGCCCCGGCAGATCCCGCTCGGCCACCGGACCGTCGACCACTCGCTGGGCCACCAGCGGTACGGCGATGCCTGCGGCGGTGGCCGCGAGCCCGGCCACCATCAGCCAGGCGAACTCGGTGGCGTGCGGGCGCAGGTATCGCCGCAGCCGCCACAGGTTACGCAGCGGATGTCGCCCGACCTCGCCCCGGTCGGCCGGGCCGCCGTCGCTCCCCGCAGCCACTACCCGACGGTAGCGGCAAACGTGGGGGTGCCGGTGTCGGCTTGTTGTCAGCCATCTCGCCCTGTCGGACGGTTGTCCACAGGAGAGGAATCACGGCTGCGGACATCCTGGTCCGGCTGTCAGGATGGCGCGACTCGGCGTCCGTCGCGGCGCGCCCTCCTTCCTCAACGGGCGGCCTCGTGCGCCAGCAGCCACTCCTTCACGGGCAGCCCCCAGCGGTAGCCGCCCAGCGTGCCGTCGGTGCGCAGCACCCGGTGACACGGGACGAAGAGGGCGGCGGCGTTCCGTGCACAGGCCGCTGCGGCGGCGCGGATCGCAGCGGGACGTCCGGCCAGGCCCGCGTACGCGGTGTAGGTGACCGGCTCGCCCGGCTTCACCTCGCGCAGCACCTGCCAGGCGTGCGCCATGAACGCCCCGTCGGTGTGCTGCTCGACCGGCACCGCATCGATCGCGGCCAGGTCACCGTCGAGGTACCCGGTGACGGCGGCGGTGACCGGGCCGAGCTCCCGGCGCTGGCGCAACGCACCCCGCAGACGGGGATGGACCAGCGGCAGCAGGGCATCCGGATCGGCGGTGAAGCCGGCGGCCCGTACCGCCCCGTCCGGAGCGGCGAGGACGGTGAGCGGACCGACGGGCGTGTCCATCGTGGCGTGGTCGACGGCCGCGCTGCTCGGGTTCTGCGAGATGGGGTTCACACTGTTCTCCAAGGTCGGGTTCATGCTGCTCTCCACAGTCGGATCACCGCGTACGAGCGCCAGGGGCGCCACGCGGTGGCGTACGCGTCGAGGGTCGTCGGGTCGTCGGGCAGGCCGAGGGCGGCGGCACCTCGGCGTACCGCCAGGTCGGTGGGGAGGAATGCGTCCGGGTCGCCGAGCGCGCGCATCGCCAGGTAGCCCGCCGTCCACGGGCCGATCCCCGACGTCGCCGTCAACCGCCGGGCGGTTTCCTCCCGGTCGCCACCCGGCGCCAGGTCGAGCCCACCCTCGACGACCGCCCGAGCCACCCGCCGGATGGTCTCCCGCCGGCCCACCGGCATCCGGAAACCGGCGTCCGGCACCCGCAGGATCTCCTCCGCCGAGGGGAAACCGCACAGCCAGCCCTGCCGCTCCCGCAGGTGCTCGACGGCCCGATGGCCCTCGCCCGCACCGACTCTGCGGTTCGTCCTCGCCCCGGCCCTCGCCTTGGCCCTGCCACCCGCATCGGCACTGTCACCTGCCTCCGACCAGTCGCCCGCTTCGGCCCGGTCGCCAGTCGGCCGGTCGCCAGTCGGCCGGTCGCCGGCATCGGCCGTACCGCTGGGGATCGCGGCGAGCAACCGGGTGAGCGTGGTGCGGGCCGAGGCGAGCGAGACCTGCTGGGTGGCGACGGCCCGGACGACCGTCTCGAAGCCGTCCACCGCACGCGGAACACGGATGCCGGGCTCGGCGGCCACCGGACCGGCGAGTGCCGGATCGGCACCCAGGGTCTGGTCCACCGCGACCGGGTCGGCGTCGAGGTCGAACAGGTGTCGGCAGCGGGCCACCGCCGGGGCGAGATCCCGCAGGTCGGTCAGCCGCAGCGTGGCCAGGACGTGCCCGTCCGCCGGGGTCAGCACGGCCTCGCCGGGGCCGTGGGGCAGCCGCAACCCCCGGCGGTACGTCCCGTCGCGCACCTCGTCCACGCCGGGCAGCGTGCGCCGGTCCAGGAAGTCGAGCAGCGCGGCGGCGTGCAGCGGCGGACGGTACGCCAACCGCACGGTGACCGTCCCCGCCCCGCCCGTGTCGGGCCGGCGGGCACTGCGCAACTGGGACGGGGCTACCCCGAAGACGTCTCGGACGGTGTCGTTGAACTGCCGGACGCTGCCGAACCCGGCGGCGAAGGCGATCTCGGCCAGGCCCAGCCCGGTGGTCTCGATCAGCGTCCGGGCGGTCTGGGCCCGCTGCGCCCGGGCCAGCGCCAGCGGTCCCGCGCCGAGTTCCGCCCGGAGCATCCGGTGCAGGTGCCGTTCGGTGTACCCGAGCCGGGCCGCCAGCCCCGGTACGCCGTCACGGTCGACCACGCCGTCGGCGATCAACCGCATCGCCCGGCCCACCACGTCGGCGCGGACGTCCCACTGCGGGGAGCCGGGGGAGGCGTCCGGCCGACACCGGCGGCAGGCCCGCAGACCGGCCCGCTGGGCCGCCGCCGAGGACGGGAAGAACCGGACGTTGTGCCGCTTCGGGGTCACCGCCGGACAGGACGGCCGGCAGTAGATCCCGGTCGAGGTCACGCCGGTGTAGAACCAGCCGTCGAACCGCTGGTCGCGGCTGTCGACAGCCCGGTAGCACCGCTCGAAGTCCAGATCCACGTCACCGATGATGCGCCTCCCCACCGACCTCCGGCTGGCGGGATTCGGACCCGGTGGTAAGGAGGGGACCCCTGCTAACGCCTCGTGTATAGGAAGGGTCCCCTCCTTACATAAACCCCCGGCGCGAGCTGCGGGAAGTGGGGGAGGGGGAGTGCCGGGTGAGGGGAAAGTGTCGGTTGTGGTCGGTAGCGTGCGGCCACCAACTCAAGAAGGGGCGCGGTGATGGCGAGCGTGGCGGGTCGGGCGTCGGCGTCGAGGCAGGGGCACCCCCCGCTGGATGAGGTCGTCGTCCAACGCTTCTACGAGCGGATGCGCGTGGTCGCCCCGGCGGCGGTCGGTGCCATCGAGCGGGACCGCGCCGACGACCCGGGGCGCACCTTCGGTGACACCGCCTGCGGTCGCCTGGTGCGGTCGTTGGACCGCGACGGCGTACGCGCCCTGGGCATGTGGGTGCACCACTGGTGCATGCGCTTCTACGACGACGACACCCGGACCGCGCTACGGCTGCTCCGGGAGATCGCCACCCGGCCGGCGTTGGGCTGGACGGCCGACGAGGTGCACTGGATGCTCGGCGAGTCGCACGGCGCCGCCCCGACCGCCGACGCCCGGTTCACGCTGCCGCTGGCCGCCGCGGCCGAGTTGGCCCCGGGTTCGCTGCGGGTCGACACGCTGGTGCCTCGACAGGCCGGCCCGACCCGGCGAAGCTGACCCACCGCTGACCGTGCTCGGCGGGTAACGGCGTAAGCTGGCTCGTCGTGAGTCTCACCATCGGCATCGTCGGCCTGCCCAACGTCGGCAAGAGCACCCTGTTCAACGCGCTGACCAAGAACGACGTGCTCGCCGCGAACTACCCGTTCGCGACGATCGAGCCCAACGTCGGCGTGGTCGGGCTGCCGGACGAGCGGCTGGTCAAGCTCGCCGAGATCTTCAGCTCGCAGAAGGTGCTCCCCGCCCCGGTGTCGTTCGTCGACATCGCCGGTCTGGTGCGCGGCGCCTCGAAGGGGCAGGGGCGGGGCAACGCCTTCCTCGCCAACATCCGCGACGCCTCCGCCATCTGCCAGGTGGTGCGGGCCTTCTCCGACCCGAACGTGGTGCACGTCGACGGCAAGGTCTCCCCGGCCGACGACATCGAGACGATCAACACCGAGCTGATCCTCGCCGACCTGCAGACCCTGGAGAAGGCGCTGCCCCGGTTGGAGAAGGAGGCCAAGCTCCGCAAGGACCGGGCCGCCGCGGTGACCGCCGCCAAGCAGGCCGTCGAGGTCCTGGACGGCGGCACCACCCTGTACGCGGGCGCGGCGGCAGCCAAGATCGAGCTGGAGCACCTGCGGGAGCTGCACCTGCTCACCACCAAGCCGTTCCTCTACGTCTTCAACGTCGACGAGGCCGAGCTGAACAACGCCGAGTTCCTCGACGAGTTGCGGGCGCTGGTCGCCCCGGCCGAGGCGGTCTTCATGGACGCCAAGATCGAGTCGGAGCTGGTGGACCTGCCCGAGGACGAGGCCCGCGAGCTGCTGGAGTCGATCGGGCAGTCGGAGCCGGGGCTGGACCAGTTGGTCCGGGTCGGTTTCCGCACGCTCGGCCTCCAGACGTACCTCACCGCCGGCCCCAAGGAGGCACGGGCCTGGACCGTCCCGGTCGGCGCGACCGCGCCGGAGGCCGCCGGTGTGATCCACTCCGACTTCCAGCGCGGCTTCATCAAGGCCGAGGTGGTCTCCTACACCGACCTGGTCGAGGCCGGTTCGATGGCGGCGGCCAAGTCGGCGGGCAAGGTCCGCATCGAGGGCAAGGAGTACGTGATGCAGGACGGCGACGTGGTGGAGTTCCGCTTCAACGTCTGACCCGGCTCGGATCGTGGCGGTGTAGCTGGTCCAGCCTCGGCGTGTCGGACAGGTGCACTGCCACGCCGCTTGAGCGTGGATCGCTCGGAAACGGTCAGCCCGTCAGTCTGCTTCGCGATTGAGTCATGACGGTCGGTGACCGGCCGCCTAGCGTCGCGGGTATGCATCCGACCGGCGCCTTTCCGGCACCCCCGCCCGCACACCCGGGGCTGACCGCGCGACTCACTCAGATGGCTGCGGCCGACCGGACGGTCGCCGACGCCGTGGCGGCGATCAACGCGGGCGAGCCCACGCCGCTCTGCGTCGGGCTTCTCGACACCCCGGTCGGCAGCGACTACCTGCCGGCCGCCAACATGATCGTCCTCTCCGCCACGTACGCCGGTCCGACGCTCGGCGTGATCGCCGGCAAGTTGATCCTCTATCGGCTGGCCGCCCGCCTCGAACAGCTCCCCGTGAACGTGGCCGACCCGGTCGCGCTCCAGGCGTTCAACACGCGGCAGGAGCACCTGTGGCGGCTGGCGAATCCGGCACCGGCTTCCGTCCCTCCTCCGGACGTCTACCGGTTCTACCAGGGCACCAATCGCGAGAACTTCTTCTCCGGGCCCGGCTGCATCTCGGTCGTGGGACTCGATCCGGGCAAGGCCGGTGGCGGTATCGGCTGCAAGCGGTGGGAGAAGCACATCGTCGCCGCAGAGTACAAGGACCAGGGTTGGCACACCGTCACGCTCAGCTTCGAGGTGGCGCTCTCCTACGCACGGCAGCACACCGAGTGGGCCATGGGACTGAAGGAGCACGAGCCCGCCCGCCAGGACGTGGCGGAGTGCGGCGGTCTGGTCCTCAGCTTCGACGTGCCACGGGTCGACGTCGACCGCAGCGAACGGTGGCGCCAGGACAACAGCGGTGACCACCACAACTTCCAGACCTTGGACGCGATTCTGCCGGGCCAGCTCCAGGTGGTGGAGGAACTGGCCGTGCCCGGACCGTTGACGAAGGTCGCGCCGCCGCCGATGGTCGCCCAGATCCCGGCCGTGCAGCGGCAGGCAACCGCCGCCCAGCAGCCGGGCGCCAAACGGCGCGTCTATCCGACGAACTTCACCTGAGGCAACGGTGCGGTGGGGTGTCAGCCGGCGCGCAGCGCGTCGTCGAGGGCGGTTTCGCGCTCGCCGAGGTGCACCGGGTCGCGGCCGGAGAGTACGTCCACCGCTGCCTTCAGGCCGGCGCCGTACTCGCGGGTCGAGCTGATCCGCCAGGTCCGGTCGTTGGACACCCGCACCGTCTCGTCGCCCACCCCGTTGGCGTCGACGCCGAGATGGCGGCAGACCGTGACGGCCCGGGCCAGGTGGAACGACTGGGTGACCACCGTCGCCCGATCCACGCCGAAGATCCGCTTGGCACGGGCGCAGGAGTCGTACGTGTCGAAGCCGGCGTAGTCGAGCACCACCTTCTCGGCGGGAACTCCCCGGTCGACGAGCCAACGTTGCATCGCCTCGGGTTCGTTGTAGTCGTGGCGCATGTTGTCGCCGGAGACGAGGATGGCGCGTACCTTGCCGGTGGCGTACAGCTCGCGGGCGATCTCCAGCCGGGCGCTGAGGAACGTCGACGGGGTGCCGTCCGGCTGGACCCGGGTGCCCAGCACCAGGGCGACGGGGGCCTCGGGCACCTCGTCGGCGGTGTACGTGCGCCCGTCGGCACCGGAGCGGATCCAACCGGTGCTGGCCCAGGCACCGCCGGTCAGCAGCACCACACCGGCCGCACCGGCCAGCACCGTGCGGCGCAGCCAGCGGCCCCGGCCGTTCTCCCGGATCCGGCGCAGCCGGGCTGACACGGCGGTACGGATCGGCATGTGATCGATTATCCCAGCCCCGAGCCACCCACCCCCACCCCCTCACCCCGCCCACCCCACCGTCCCGCCCACCCCCGCCGCACCAGATCTGCGTCGATCATGGAGTTGTGGACGTGTACACGGCCGCTTTGTGGGTTTTTGGGTATGCCACAACTCCATGATCGACGTAGCGGGTCGGCGGGGCGGGTGTGGGTGTGGGCGGCGCGGGGGTCGATCCGTGCCCGCACCAGTCGTCAGCCGAGCCGGTAGACGGAGACGTGCGAGGTGCTGTCCGGCCCGAACGCCGAGCGGTCCCAGTCGGCGTACCGTTCGGCGAGGTGGAAGCCGGCCTGCCGCGCCATCTCGTCGATCTGCTCCGGCCACATGTACCGCATGGCGAACGGGTGCAGGTGTACCCCCGTGCCGTCGAAGGTGACGGTCTGCCGGAGGAACGTCTGCGCCTCGCGGTCGTACCGGTGCACCCGGATGGCGACCGAGTCCTCGGCCACCCCCCAGGGCCGGACCTGCTCGTCCCGGTCGATGTCCGCCGGATCGGGCACGTACGTCTCGATGACGAACGTCCCGCCCGGCTCCAGCACCCGCGCGACGTTGCGGAAGCAGTCCGCCTGCCGTTCCTCGCGGGTGAGGTTGAACAGCGTGTTGAAGACCAGGAACACCAGCCGGTACGGCCCGGTTACCCCGGGTACGTCCGCCATGTCGCCGATGGACACGGGGATGTCCACGCCGCCCGGCTTGCCGCGCAGTTGCGCGACCATCTCGGGTGACGCCTCCACCCCCTCGACGACGCAGCCGTGCGCGGCGAGCGGGAGGGCCACCCGACCGGTGCCGATGGCGAGTTCCAACGCCCGACCGTCACCGGCCAGGTCGGCGAGGAACGCCGCCGCCGGCATCGGGTCGGGCAGTCCACCGGGCAGGTCGTAGGTGTCGGCCCAGAACCGGCCGAAGTGCCCCGGGTCGTCGAAGACCGACATCAGCGGCCTCCGGTGGTGCTAGTGGTGCCGTACGGCACCTCGATCGTGGGAAACCACGTACTCACGAAGCCTCGTTTCGACGGAGTCGGTGACTGTGGGTCGCTGCACGTGCGTCGTGGCGTACCTCATGTCGGTCGAGCCCCCTTCGATCGTCAGGCGGTGATTCCTCGACCAGCCAAGCCGGGCCGGTGGTGAGTGGCAACCCGTTTTCCGGCGCGTGGGTGCCGCGCCGGTCGGTCAGCTGATGTAGTGCAGGATCACGTTGTGTACGTGGTGACTCTTCTGGTCACCCCGGAACTCCACCTCATAGGTGTGCGTGCCGACGTGGATGGCGATGGCGCCGGTGGAGAAGAACGAGCCGCCCCAGGACTTGTTGCTGACCACGCTCACGCTGGTGATCTTCGAGTACGGGATGCTGGTGATCGCGTACTTCTTGCCGATGAACGAACGGTCCTGGATGATCACGCGTCGATCGGTCAGCCCGATGAACCCGGTGCCGGTGCCGACGGCGTCGTAGACGGCGATGATCTGTTCCCCGTCGAGCAGGCCACTCTGGATCTGCTGGAACTGCTCCTTGCGGTCGTACGTCGCGTTCGTCATGTACTCCACGGTAGGTGGCCGACGCCAACCACAAGATCCGCCAGGTCAGCCCGCCAGGTCAGCCCGGCGGGGCGTCCCGGTTGGCGTCCTCGGCGGCACGGACGAACTCGCGGACCCGGGCGGTGGTGTTGCTCTCCAGCCAGACCAGCCCGCGCAGGATCGGTGGTGCGTCGGCGATCGGCACGTACGCCACGTCGGGGCGCGGGTAGTAGCGCCGGGTGTGTTCGCCCACCGGCAGCACCCCCTGGCCCATCGCCACCAGGGTCAGCATCTCGGAGAAGGTGGCGCCCGCCGGCCCCTTCGGCACCGGCCGACCGGCCGGGGTGTGCTCCGGCGTACGGTCGCGCTTGAACGCCGCCGACGTGACCGCCGGGTACTGGACGACCGGGTGGCTGGTCCGGGCGAACAGCGGCGCGCCGATCCGGTGCTCCAGCTTCTTGACCACGTGGCTCACCCGGCCGGTGCTGACCCGTAGGCGCTCGGCCGTCCGGCCGAAGTGCAGTTCCTCGGCGAGGGTCAGGAAGGTCTCGATCTCGTACCGCTCCAGCACATCCGCATCCCATCGTTGACCAGGGCGCAACGATCGTACGGTGATCGGCTCTTGGTCGGTGGCGTCGGACGGCGCATCGTGAACGGCATGAACACGACTTCCTCCGACCCGACACCGGCGGTGCGGGTCACCGGTTTCGACCACGTGGTACTCAACGTGGCAGACGTCGAGCGATCCCTCGACTTCTACTGCGGTGTGCTCGGCCTGGCCCCGGTCCGGGTGGACCAGTGGCGGGCCGGGCAGGTGCCGTTCCCGTCCGTCCGGATCAGCCCGGAGACGATCATCGACCTGGTCCGGCGGGATCGGGGCAGCGCCAACGTCGATCACTTCTGCCTGGTCGTGGCACCGCTGGACTGGCAGCGGGTGATCGACTCCGGTGTCTTCACGATCCTCGAAGGCCCGGTCGGGCGATTCGGTGCGCGTGGCGACGCGGTCTCGCTCTACGTCCGTGACCCGGACGGCAACTCGGTCGAGCTGCGGGCGTACCCGCAGGATGATGCCGAAGCCTGAGCGGAGTGTCGGGGGCCGCTGGTCAGCTCAGGCGGTCCTCGCCCGGCTCCGCCACCGCACGGTAGGCGTCCTCGATCCGGGCGGCCAGCAGGACCTCACCCTCGGTGAGGGGTTCGTTGTTGTGCCCGACCCGGATCTGGGTGTGGTCGGCCTTGCGGCTGATCTCCGGTCGTAGGTGCAGCGCGTCGGCGACCACCTTGACCCGTTCGGTCAGGGCCGCGTGCTGCGTGTCGTCTATGACCAGAGTGCGCCGAATCTGGTCGCCCTCGCGCGTCCACCCGTTGAGTAGGGTGAGGGCGTCGCTGAGGTAGTCGTGCTTCGCTCGACCGCCGAACAGCGCCCGCATTACCGCACCTCCCAGGCTTCGTTGCCGGCTTGTGGCCAAATCGTCGCCGCCCCGTGTCTTGTCGGTGCCTCTAGTCTTACGTCACTCGGATGGTGTGTCCACGCCCACACTTCTTGGGATTCCTGGCCTGACGGTCGACCAAGCTACCCAAACCGCCGATTGATCTGGCACGCTGGACGCCCGTGCGGACCGAACGGGCTAATGGTGGCGGGCAGGCTGCCCGCAGGGACCCGAAGGTGATCGTCGGGGCGGCCATCATCGAGGACGGGCGAGTGCTGGCCTGCGCCCGATCGGCCCCACCCGAGGTCGCGGGTATGTGGGAGTTCCCCGGCGGCAAGGTCGAGCCGGGGGAGAGCGAGACGGCGGCGTTGGCCCGGGAGTGCGCCGAGGAACTCGGCGTACGCGTCGAGATCGGCGACCGGGTCGGCCGCAGTGTCCGGATGGCGCACGGCCGTTCGGTGCTCAAGGTGTACGTGGCCCGCCTGCTGCACGGTGACCGACCGCAGGCGTTGGAGCACTCCGGGATGCGCTGGCTCTCCGCCGCCGAGCTGGACTCCGTCACCTGGCTGCCCGCCGACGCCCCCATCGTCGCCGCCCTCCGCCCCCTCCTGGCCGAAATCCTCCCCCCACCGCCCACCGGACCACACCCGGCGTAGCCCCCGCCCCGCCCCTGCCCCGCCCCGCCCGCCGCCCGCGCGTCGCTATCTCCGTGTCGATCAAGGGGATTTCGTCGGAGAGAGCGCTCACCGGAGACGCAAACTTCTTGATCGGCGGGGACGGTGGGGGCGGTGGGGGCGGTGGGGGTGGCGGGGACGGTGGGGGTGGCGGGGACGGTGGGGGGTGGGGCGGGGGTGGGGGATGTGGGGGAGGGGCCGTGGCGGATGCCACGGCCCCTCCGACGCGTTGTGCTGGGTCAGTGCTTCTTGTCGTCCTGCTCCGGGTGCGCGAAGTTGAGGTGCTCCGGGGGCAGCGGGAAGGTCACGTCGTCGCCGAAGGGCGAGGGTGCCGCCGCCCGGTCGAAGGTGAGCTCCGTCAGCGGCAGCTTGCCGCTCGCGTCGACCGCCGGGGCGGTCGGCCGGGGCACCTCACGGTGCCAGTTGACGCCCTGCTGGGCCTGCACCTCGGCGTCGGCGTCGTGGGAGCCGCCCGCGTGCGAGTGCACGCCGTGGCCGCCGGCGCTGGAGCGCACGGCGCCCGGACTGTGTTCGCTGGTCACGCTGGTCTGAGGCACCTGACCCCTCCGGAAGATCTTGCTACCGAGCCATACGAGTGGATCGTACCTGCGGTCGACGACCCGTTCCTTCATGGGGATGATCCCGTTGTCGGTGATCTTGATGTGCTCGGGGCAGACCTCGGTGCAGCATTTGGTGATGTTGCAGAATCCGAGACCCTGTTCCGCCTGCGCGTACTCCTTGCGGTCGGTCTTGGTGTCCAGCGGGTGCATGTCCAGTTCGGCGGCCCGGATGAAGTACCGGGGCCCGGAGAAGGCCGGCTTGTTCTCGTCGTGGTCACGGATCACGTGGCAGACGTTCTGGCACAGGAAGCACTCGATGCACTTGCGGAACTCCTGCGAGCGCTCCACGTCGACCTGCTGCATCCGGTAGTCGCCGGGGGCCAGGTCGGCCGGGGGAGCGAAGGCCGGGGTCTCCCGCGCCTTCTCGTAGTTGAACGACACGTCGGTGACCAGGTCCCGGATCACCGGGAAGGTGCGCAGCGGCGTCACCGTGACCGTCTCGTTCTCCTCGAACGTGGACATCCGGGTCATGCAGCCGAGCTTCGGCATCCCGTTGATCTCCATCGAACAGGAACCGCACTTGCCCGCCTTGCAGTTCCACCGGCACGCCAGGTCGGGCGCGTCGGTCGCCTGGAGACGGTGGAGCACGTCGAGGACCACCTCGCCCTCGTTCACCTCGACGGCGTAGTCCTGCAGGTCGCCTCCGTCGGCGTCCCCCCGCCAGATCCGGAAGTTGCGCTTCGTACCCATTCCTCAGCTCTCCTTCCCGGCAGCGTCGGCGGCGGCGACGGTGTCGAACTCGGCCAACTCCTCGTCGGTCAGGTACTTGGCCAGCTCGGTGCGGTCGAAGAGGCCGAGCAGTTCGGTCCGCATCTTCGGCAGTGGCTTGCGCTCCAGCCGGACGGTGTCGCCCTCCAGCGAGCAGACCAGGTTGACCCGTCGCCACTGCGGATCCATGGTCGGGTGGTCCTCGCGGGTGTGGCCGCCGCGCGACTCCCGGCGCTCCAACGCCGCCCTGGCGGTGCACTCCGAGACGACCAGCATGTTGCGCAGGTCCAGCGCGAGGTGCCAGCCGGGGTTGTAGCGCCGACCGCCGGAGGCGCTGACCTTCGCCACCCGCTCGCGCAGCTCGGCCAGCCGGACCAGCGCGTCCTCCAGTTCGGCCTCCCGCCGGATGATGCCGACCAGGTCGCCCATCACCGCCTGGAGGTCCTGCTGGAGGGTGTACGGGTTCTCGCCGGTGTCCCGTTGCAGCGGGGCCAACGCGGTCTCCACCGCGATTTCCACCGCCTCGACGGCCACCCGGGGTCGCCCGCCGAGTTGGTCGACGTAGGTGGCCGCGTGGCCACCCGCGCGCTTGCCGAAGACCAGCAGGTCGGAGAGGGAGTTGCCGCCCAGCCGGTTCGAGCCGTGCATCCCGCCGGAGACCTCACCGGCGGCGAACAGACCCCGCACCGAGCCGTGCGCGGCGCCGCTGTCCGGGTCGACCTCGATGCCGCCCATCACGTAGTGGCAGGTCGGGCCGACCTCCATCGGTTCCTTGGTGATGTCGACGTCGGCCAGGCCCTTGAACTGGTGGTGCATCGACGGCAGGCGGCGACGGATCTCCTCGGCCGGCAGCCGGGAGGCGATGTCCAGGTAGACGCCGCCGGCCGGGGTGCCCCGACCCTCCTTGACCTCGGTGTTGATCGCCCGGGCCACCTCGTCGCGGGGCAGCAGCTCCGGCGGGCGTCGGTTGTTGTCCGGGTCGTCGTACCAGCGGTCCGCCTCCTCCTCGGTCTCCGCGTACTGCTTGCGGAAGACGTCGGGGACGTAGTTGAACATGAACCGCTTGCCCTCGGAGTTCTTGAGCACGCCACCGTCACCGCGGACCGACTCGGTGACCAGGATGCCCTTGACCGAGACCGGCCAGACCATGCCGGTGGGGTGGAACTGGAGGAACTCCATGTTGATCAGGGTCGCCCCGGCCCGCAGCGCCAACGCGTGACCGTCCCCGGTGTACTCCCACGAGTTCGAGGTGACCTTGTAGGAACGGCCGACGCCACCGGTGGCGAGCACCACGGCGGGTGCCTCGAAGAGGACGAACTCGCCGGACTCCCGGTAGTAGCCGAACGCGCCGGCCACCCGGTCACCGTCGAGCAGCAGCTCGGTGATGGTGGTCTCGGCGAAGACCTTGATCCGCGCGTCGTACGAGCCGTGGTCGCGCTTGTCCTCCTGCTGCAACGAGACGATCTTCTGCTGGAGGGTGCGGATCAGCTCCAGGCCGGTCCGGTCGCCGACGTGCGCCAACCGGGGGTACTCGTGGCCGCCGAAGTTGCGCTGCGAGATCTTGCCGTCCTTCGTGCGGTCGAACAGCGCCCCGTACGTCTCCAGCTCCCAGATCCGCTGCGGTGACTCCTTCGCGTGCAGCTCCGCCATCCGGAAGTTGTTCAGGAACTTGCCGCCGCGCATGGTGTCACGGAAGTGCACCTGCCAGTTGTCCCGGCTGTTCACGTTCCCCATGGCTGCCGCCGCGCCGCCCTCGGCCATCACCGTGTGCGCCTTGCCGAACAGCGACTTGGAGATGATGGCGGTCTTCTTGCCGGCCAGCCGCGCCTCGATCGCCGCGCGCAGGCCGGCGCCGCCGGCCCCGATCACGACGACGTCGTAGTGGTGTCGTTCGATGCGGGTGGTGGTGCTCGGTCCGTGCTGAGGATTGGTCATGTCGGGGGCCCTTAGTTGATGAACCGCAGGTCGGAGATCCACCCGGCGGCGATCGACATGACGTAGAAGTCGGTCAGCGCCAACGTGCCGAGGGTGATCCAGGCGAGCTGCATGTGCCGGACGTTCAGCCAGGAGACGAAGCCCCAGGCCCGGTAGCGGACCGGATGCTTGGAGAAGTGCTTGAGCCGCCCGCCGATGATGTGCCGGCAGGAGTGGCAGGAGATGGTGTACGCCCACAGCATCACCACGTTGCCGACCAGGATCAGGTTGCCCAGGCCGAAGCCGAAGCCCTCCGGGCTGCGGAAGGCGGCGATCGCGTCCCACGTGTTGATCAGTGAGATGATCGCGGCGAAGTAGAAGAAGTAGCGGTGCGAGTTCTGCACGATCAGCGGGAACCGGGTCTCGCCGCCGTAGCTGGCGTGACCATCGGGCACCGCGCAGGCCGGCGGAGAGAGCCAGAACGACCGGTAGTACGCCTTGCGGTAGTAGTAGCAGGTCAGCCGGAACAGCAGCAGGAACGGCAGGGTGAACGCGGCGTCCGGGATGATCCACCAGCCGGGCAGGTACTGCCCGAAGTGCGACGCCTCCGGAATGCACCGGTCGGTCACGCAGGGGGAGTAGAACGGGGTCAGGTAGTGGTACTCCTCGACCCAGTACCACCGGTGCATGAAGACCCGGACCGTCGCATACGTGATCCACGCACCGAGCCCGATGACGGTGATCAGTGGCGCGAGCCACCAACGGTCCGTACGCAACGTCTTCGCCGCGATGGCGGCACGTGCCCGCGCCCCTCGCGGTTTCGGTTTCGTTGCCGATGATGTCATTCGCGTCGTCTCCCTGACGGGGCCCTGTCACGGGCGGCGGAACACTTCCGGTCGGCAGGCGGACCGGTCATCCCGCGCCCACGTGCCACGTCATGCGCACACCAACGACCGCACCGGGTTTCTCGGCGCAGCTAAGTGACACACGTTACGCCGATCTAGGCGGGCCGTCCGCGCAAGGCAGTGTCCCGTGTGTCCCGAACTTTGGAAAGCCTCTCGCCATGATCAATATGTGAGCGTCCGAAAAAGATCGACAAACGGGCGATGAGCTGGTCAGCCGGACGCCCCGCCGGTGAAGTTCCACTCGGCCAGCCGCAGCGACGGCGCCTCCCACCAGACGCCGTCGTACCGACCCGGCTGGCGTACCGCCCGGCGGCCCACCTCCAGCACCCCACCCGGCGCCAACGCCCGTGGGTACGACTCGGTGAACCGCAGGTCGCGCACCGCGCTGGTGACCTCGCCGTCCTCGATCAGCCAGAGCCCGTTGCGGGTCAGCCCGGTCACCACGAGACTCTTCGGGTCCAGGACCCGGGTATACCAGAGGTCGCTGACCAGCAGGCCACGCTCCGTCCGGGAGACCAGGGCCGCGGTGTCGGCGTCCACCACCGCCCCGGTCGGCGACACCGTCGCCCCGACCGACTCCACCGCCCCGGCGCGCCCGGACGGCACCAGCCGCAGGTTGCCCGGCATCGGGCCGAAGGTGGCGCTGCCGGGCGCGGCGTGACCGGTCGAGACGGTGCCCAGCTCGGCGGCGCTACGTCGGTCGTGCGCCACGGCCGTGGTGGTGCCCGCGTCCACCAGGGTCACCATCCCGGTCGGCGTACCCTCCAGGTCGAACGGCAGGCCGGTCGCCCCGAGCGGGTCGTCGACGAGCGTCACCGCCGGGTCGAGCTGGGCCGTTCCGGGCTCGGCGAACGACTGCCGCTCGGCGTACCGCTTGCCGTTGAAGCCGTACCAGGCGAGGTTCTGCAACAGGTCCGTCACCGCGGCCGGCTCCAGCACCACCGGGTAGCGCCCCGGCGCCAACTCGACCGGGTCGACCGCCGCCCGGGCCTTCGCGGCGGCATGCCGCCCGAGCACGGCGCCGTCGAGGTAGGCCAGCCGGTCGACGCAGTGCCGGGCCACCCCGTCCGCGCCACCGGCCCGTGCGATCCCGTCCATCGCCGCCTCCGCCGTGCGGCCCTGGGCGGTGTGCCCGGCCGAGTTGGCGAACGCCACCGACCGGGACGTGGTGCGGCAGTAGCCGGCCGTCTCCAACCCGTCGGCCGCGTCGACGAAGGCCCGCACCAGGTCGGCCCGCTCGTCCGGACCGGCGTCGGCGGTGGCGGCGTCCCACCGCGCCGGTGCCGGCATCTCGGTCGGCGGGGTCAGGCCGGGCCAACCCCGGTCGGGCGGGGTGAAGCGGGTCGCCGCCACCACCCGCTCCACCAGCGCCCGCAGTCCGTCGGCGCTGACCGTGCTGCCCACCCCGGTGGCGGTACGCCCACCCAGGTGCAGCCGAAGCCGGACCTCCACGGCGGACTCGGCGACGTTCTGGTGGATGGCCGAGTTGGCGAACCGGGTCAACGCCGCCTCGCCCCGGGCCACCGTCACCTCGGCCTGGGCGTCCGCGCCGCCCAGCCGGGCGACCAGCTCCACCACCCGCCCCGCCAACTCCAACTCGGTCATGCCGCCACTCCGCTCCGCTGCGTGTCGTCATGTGAGCTGAGCTTGATGATTCGCTCGCGGTGCTCGCTCATGCCGCCACTCCGCTCCGCTGCGTGTCGTCATGTGAGCTGAGCTTGATGATTCGCTCGCTCATGCGCGGACCCCCACCCGGACGCCGCGGAACCGGGCCGGTGCGGCCGGATGACCGGTGTGGCCGATCTGACCCGGCTGGCCCTTGCCACAGTTCGGGGTGCCCCACGAGACGATCTCCGAGGAGAGCATGTCCATTGAACGCCAGAACTGCGGCCCGATGCCGGTGTACGTGGGATTGCGGACCATCCGGCCACGTCGGCCGTTGCGGATCTCCCAACCGATCTCGCAGCCGAACTGGAAGTTCAGCCGCTTGTCGTCGATGGACCAGGAGCGGTTGATGTCCATCAGCACCCCCTCGTCGGTGGCGGCGACGATCTCGTCCAAGGTGTGCGGGCCGGGCTCCAGGCCCACGTTGGTCATCCGCACCATCGGCAGCCGGGCCCAGCCGTCGGCGCGTACGCTGCCGCCGTAGTCCAGGCCCGCGACGGCGGCCGAGTCGCGTCCGGCCAGCACGCCCACCCACCGTCCGTCGCGGACCGCGTCCCGCCGGACCGCCGGTGACCCCTCGTCGTCGTATCCGAAGCTGCCCAGCGCGCCGGGGATGGTCGGGTCGATGGTGATGTTCATCAGGTCGGAGCCGTACCGCAGCGAGCCGAGCTGGTCGAGGTCCAGCCAGGACGTGCCGGCGAAGGCCGCCTCCCAGCCGAGGATGCGGTCCAGTTCGATGGCGTGGCCGACCGACTCGTGGATCTGGAGCGCCAACTGCTCGCCGCCGAGGATCAGGTCGGTCTCGCCGGCCGGGCAGAGCGGCGCGGTCAGCAGCGCCCGGGACTCCTCCGCGATGCGGGCCGCGTGCGCGGTCAGCTCCAGTGAGTCGACCAGCTCCCAGCCGGTGGTGCCGTACTGCCCGCGGTAGCTGGGCCAGGACCGGCGCTGCGTCTCGCCGTCGCCGATGGAGGTGGCCGAGATGCCCGCCCCGCACTCGCGGATGTGCTGGTCGATACGGTGGCCCTCGCTGGAGACGAACCACTTCGAGGTGTCCCAGACCTGGTAGAGGCCCTCGGTCAGATCGGCGCCGTGCTCGGCCATCGTGCGGGTCGCGGCCACCAGCAGGTCGCCCTTGGCGGCCAGCGAGACGCCGAGCGGATCCACCTCGCAGGGTGAGGCCCAGCTCGCCGTGGTCGGCGTCGACGGCACCAGGTCCACCGGGGGACCGGGCACCCGGGCGCTCGCTGCGGCGATCCGCGCCGCCCGTCGGCCGGCGTCGCGGGCGCTCGCGTCGGAGACGTCGGGTACGGCGTGGAAGCCCCAGCTCGACCCGACCAGCGCGCGTACGCCCAGGCCGAAGCTCTCGTCCTGGGTCAGTGCCTCCACCTCGCCGTTGCGGGCCGCCATCGACTCGTAGCGCCGCTGCATCACGCGGACGTCCGCGTACCGGGCGCCCGCGTCCAGCGCGGCCTGCACGGCGACCTCGGCCGCGTCGAACTCGGTCATCCCCGCACCCCGTCGTGCTCGCTCATGGCCCGACCCTAGGCCAGCCGACCGACGTGCGCGCGACGGACGGCTCGTGCCGTGCCGGGCCCTGAGGTGTAAGGAAGGGTCCCCTGCTATGCACGAGGCGTTAGTAAGGTGCCCTTCCTTACTCCAGCAGGTGCGTGCGGAGGAAGTCGAGTTCCAGGCGTAGGAGACGTTCGGCGAGCCCACCGGCGGCCAGGTGCGTCGCGCCGGTCAGCGGCAGCACCGAGTGCGGTCGGCCGGCGGCCAGCAGCGCGGCCGAGAACCGCAGCGTGTGCGCGGCCACCACGTTGTCGTCCACCATGCCGTGCACCAGCAGCAGCGGCCGGGCCTGCGCCGGGTCGGTGGGCGGCTCGGCGGCCATCTCCACCAGCGAGTGGTGCGCGTACACGTCCGGACCGTCGTCGGGCAGGCCGAGATAGCGCTCGGTGTACGCGGTGTCGTAGAGGGCCCAGTCGGTCACCGGCGCCCCGGCTATCCCGCACCGGAACAGCTCCGGGTGCCGCAGCACCGCCAATCCGGCCAGCCAGCCGCCGAACGACCAGCCGCGCACCCCGACCCGGGACAGGTCCAGGTCCGGGTGTTTGTCGGCGAGCGCGGTCAGCGCCTCCACCTGGTCGAGCAGGATCACGTCGGCGACCCGCCGGTGGATGGCCTTCTCGAACGACGGCGCGATGCCGGGCGTACCCCGGTTGTCGACGACCACCACCGCGAAGCCGGCGTCCGCCCACCACTGCCGTTCCAGCCAGGCCGCGCGGGCGGCGACCACCTCCTGGTGCCCCGGCCCGCCGTACACGTCCAGCAGCACCGGCAGCCGTCGGCCGGTGACATGGTTGTCCGGATAGAGCACGGCCGAGGGCAGGCGTCGGTCGGTGACGCGTTCCAGCAGCGGCAGCGGAGAGTACCGGGGGGTGGCCGCCAACGACCGGAGCACGCCCACCTCGCGGTCGCCCTGCCGGACCGTCCACCGCACGCCCGCGTGGTCGAGCGAGGCGACGCCGATGACCAGCACGTCCCCGCCGACCGCGCCGTGGTGCCAGCCCGCGTCGCTGGTCAGCCGCCGGGCGTCGACCCCGCCGCCGATGCTGGTGCGGACCCGGAACAGGTGCTGCTCGCTGGGCTCGCCGTCGCTCGCCTCGACCAGCAGGTCCGCCGGGCCGGTGCCGGTGGCGAGCCGACCCACCACCCGGCGGACGTACAGCGAGGGCGGGGTGAGCAGGGTGCCGTCGGCGAAGAGACACCGCGCGTCGTACCCGTCGTGGGCGAGTTCGCCGCCGACCAGCACCCGCCCGTCCGGCAGGTGTGCGGGGGTACCGGCGATCGGCTCCACCCAGCGCGGGTCGGCCAGTTCGGCGTGCACCTGGGTCTCGCCGGTGCGCGGGTCGACGGCGAGCACCAGCCCGTGCTGCTGCGCGCGGCGCAGCACGGTGATCAGCGGGGCGCCCTCGGCCCAGTGCACCGCGGTCAGGTACGGGTAGGTCTCCCGGTCCCAGTGCACGTCCACCCAGCCGCCGTCGAGGTCGAGCAGGTGCAGGCTGACCTCCGCGTTGGGGCCGCCGGCCACCGGGTACGCGACGCTGACCGGGGGGCTGGCCGGCTGCGCCGGGTCGTGCAGGTGCCAACGGGGCAGCCGGGACTCGTCGACCCGGGCGGCCAGCACCGAGCGGCCGTCCGGTGCCCACCAGTAGCCCCGGTGCCGGTCGAACTCCTCCGCCGCGATGTGCTCGGCCAGTCCCCACAGCACCCCGGAGTCCTCGCCGGCCAGGATCGTGTCGGTGCCGTCGACGTCGACGACCCGCAGTTCGCCCCGGCGCACACCCTCGGCGGCGTCGGTGACGTACGCGAGCCGCGCGCCGCTCGGGTCCGGTCGGGGGTCGAGGACCGGGCCGGCGGTCGGAACCTCGATCACGTCGCCGTGTACCAGGTCGGCTCGGAACAGGCGGCCGGCCAACGCGAAGACCGCCACCCGGCCGGCGGCGTCCAGGGCGTACGACCCGATGCCGGCGGCGGAGAGCCGCAGCCGTTCCCGCCGGGCCCGTTCGCCGGGGCTCAGCGCGGCCGGGTCGGCGTCCTCGCCGAGCAGCGTGGCCGGGTCGGCGACCAGCCGTTCCTCGCCGCTCGCCACGTCGAGTTGCCAGAGCGCGTCGGCCGGGTCCTCCGGCCCCGCGGAACGCAGGAAGACCACCCGGGCCCCGTCGTCGGCCACGGAGACGGCGCGTGGCGCCCCGTGGCTGAACCGGCGGGTGCGGGCGGCCAGCTCGGGAAAGTCCACAGGCCAGATCGTATGCGGCGGCCGAGCGTGATGTGCCGGACCCGAGCGGACGCGTCAGGACTGATCGGGGAGAACCGCCGGTTAGAGTGACCCTCGTGACGACGCTGCCCGACCGCCGCCTGTTGCTGGTCCACGCGCACCCTGACGACGAGTCCATCGGCACCGGTTCGACCATGGCGCACTACGCCGCCACCGGTGCCCACGTCACCCTGGTCACCTGCACACTCGGCGAGGAGGGTGAGATCCACGTGCCGGAGCTGGCCGGGCTCGCCGCCGCCGAGGCCGACCAGCTCGGCGGGTACCGGATCGCCGAGCTGGCCGCCGCCTGCGCCGAACTCGGCGTGGCCGACCACCGTTTCCTCGGTGGCGCCGGGCGCTACCGCGACTCGGGGATGATGGGCCTGGCCACCAACGACCACCCACGTGCCTTCTGGCAGGCCGACCTGGACGAGGCCGCGGGCCAACTGCTGGAGGTGATCCGGGAGGTACGCCCGCAGGTGATGATCACCTACGACGAGAACGGCTTCTACGGTCACCCCGACCACATCCAGGCGCACCGGGTGGCGATGCGGGCCGTCGAGCTGGCCGCCGCCGAGGGGATCGCCCCGGCGAAGGTCTACTGGACGGCGATGCCGCAGAGCGTCCTGGAGGCCGGGATGACGCACTTCGAGGAGTCGTCGGACAACCCGTTCGCCGGCATCGAGAACGCGACCGACCTGCCCTTCTGCACGCCGGACAAGGACATCGCGGCGCGGATCGACGCGACCGAGCAGCATGCCGCGAAGGAGGCGGCGATGCGGGCGCACGCCACCCAGATCCCGGCCACCTCCTGGCTCTACTCGATCGCCGGCAACTTCGGCGCCGAGTTCATGGGCGTGGAGTACTTCACCCTCGCGGTGGGGGCCAAGGGGCCGGGCACCGGCCCGTACGGCTGGGAGTCGGACCTCTTCGCCGGGCTGGAGACCGCCGACGGCCCGGATCGGACACCGGTCGGTACGGCCGGTCTCCGGTGACCGTGCCCGCCGCGATGTCGGTCGCCCCGCCCGGACACCAGCCGCCACCGCCCGCGCGGGCCTGGCGGCGGCCCGTGGACATCGGCCTGCGGACGCTCGGGGGGCTGGTGGCCATGGTCGCCGGGGCGGTGACGGCGGTGCTGGAGCTGCTGCTGGCCCCGCTGCGGGTCGGAGGCCACCTGGTCGGGGTGGCGGTGCTGGTGGCCGTGCTCGCGAACATCGTGCTGAGCTGGTTCGCCATGGAGACGGTGGGATCCCGGTGGGCGGTGCTGTTGCCGGCACTACCGTGGGTCGTGATCATGGTGGCCGCCGCCGACCGGACCACCGAGGGTGACGTGCTGCTGGTCGGCAACTGGGTGGGGCTCATCCTGGTGGTGGCCGGGTCGATGACCTTCGCGGTGATGGCGTTCCGGTCGATCCTCGCGCCGAACCCGCCGTCCAGGCGGTACTGACGCCACGCCGCCCCGGGTGATAGACATTCCTGCCAAGGAGGCCCGCCACCGGGGCGGGCGGTACGGCGGGAGGCGTGCGATGGGGCAGCGGTGGCGCGCGATCGGAGTACTCGCGATCGCGTTGTTCGCAGTCAACGTGGTCGCCCGGCTGGTGATCCGGTTCGGCTTCGACGGTGACGAGGCCGCCGCCGACCGGGTGACCCTCGGGATGTTCGCGGTGATCGGGTTGATCCTGGCCGGGGTCGCCTATTCCTGGGGCCGGTCGAGTCCGGTGGCCCAGTGGGGCGCCGAGGTGGCCGGTGCGATCGGCATCGCGCTCGTGCTGACCATGTTCGTCGGGCCGCTGCTGGTGGGCCGCAGCCCGTTCGCCGACGGCAGCGCCACCTTCTTCTGGCAGGTCGTGCTCTACCTCGTCGCGACCACCGTCGGCACCATCCTGGGCTACCTGCTGCTCACCACGCTGGGCCGCGACCACCGGTCGCAGACCCTTCAGGAGTACGCCGAGAGCGGCACGAGCAGGCCGCGTCGCAGCGTGCGCCGCTGACCGGGTCCGTCCGGCCGGGGCGCGCCGTCAGCTCGGCGCGACCCGGCTCCGGTAGGTGTGGTGCGTGCTGAAGCCCAGCGTGCGATAGAGCGCCACGGCGGGCGCGTTGCGCTGCTCGACCTGAAGGAACACGTCGGCGGCGTCGGCCGTGCCGGCCCACTGCGCGAGCGCGCCGATGACGGCGCGGGCCACCCCTCGGCGACGGGCCTCGGGCAGCACCTCGATCAGCGACAGCCCCAACCAGCGGCCCCCGCCGGTGATCGTGCCCCGGCCGACGCCGAGCAGCGTGTCCCCGTCGTACGCGTGGGCGAAGCGGACCTGGTCGACGGCGGTGAGCACGTGCCGGGCGGCGTCCGGCAGCCCGCCCTTGCGGCCGGCGGCCACCGCGAGCCAGTCGTCCGACGGCGCGGCGGTCAGCTCGACGGTGGGTGCGGCTGCCGCGACCGTGTGGTCCCGCCGGCCGCCGGGTGCCGTCAGGTCGGCCAGCGGCACGGTCTGCACCAGCACCAGCGGGCGGCTCTCCCAGCCACGCAGGTCGAGTTCGGCGTCGACCGGGGTGGCCAACGGCAGCGGCGTGTTGACGATCGCCGGTCGGCCCCGTTCGGCGTACCAGCGGTGCACCGCGTCCAACGCGGCGGGCAGCGGCCGGTCCGGGTCGCCGACCGGCAGCGCGGAGTTGGCCCGGCCGGTCCAGCCGTCGGCGGAGCGCAGCAGCCAGTCGCCGAGCCGATCCCGGACGGGTGCCGGCCACGCCTCGTCGGCGGCGAGTTCCAGCTCGATCATGGCCTCGGCGGTGGGCCGGCGACTCGGCGGGACCCGCTTGGCCCGGTGTACCTCGGCGATCGGCACGCGCAGCCGACCCTGCCGGGTGGTCATCTCCAGGTGCGTCTCGGTCAGCTCGACCAGCTCGCCGAGGGCGTCGGAGAACACCGGCCGACCGGCGCGTGAGCCCACGATCCGCCGGACCACGATCCGGTGTCCCACATCCTGCTCTCGGAGCACGATCGACCTCCTCCCCGGCGAGATACTAGGCTCTTACCGTCGCGGGTGATCGCGACGAGTCTTGCGGAGGAGAAGACCGGTGACCTACATCATCGCCGAGCCGTGCGTGGATGTGCTCGACAAGGCATGCATCGAGGAATGCCCGGTCGACTGCATTTACGAGGGCAACCGGATGCTCTACATCCACCCCGACGAGTGCGTCGACTGTGGTGCCTGTGAGCCGGTGTGCCCGGTCGAGGCGATCTTCTACGAGGACGACGTCCCCGAGCAGTGGAAGGACTACACCGGCGCCAACTACGAGTTCTTCGAGGAACTGGGCTCGCCCGGGGGTGCCTCCAAGATCGGCAAGGTGGAGAAGGACGCGACCTTCGTCGCCGCGCAGCCGCCGCGCGGCGAGGGGCACTGAACGCCCCCGCGCCGGTCTCGTCGCGGCTGCCCGAGTTCACCTGGGACACGCTGGACGCCGCGGCGACCCTGGCCGCGGCGCATCCGGACGGCCTGATCAACCTCTCGATGGGCACACCGGTCGATCCGGTGCCGGAGGTGATCCGGCGTGCCCTGGCCGACGCGTCGAACGCACCGGGGTACCCGCTCACCGCCGGCACCCCGGACCTGCGTGCGGCGATCACGGCCTGGGTGGCCCGGTCCTGCGGGGCCGGCGTCGACGGGCTCGGGGTGCTGCCGACGATCGGTTCGAAGGAACTGGTCGCCTGGTTGCCGACCCTGCTGGGGCTGGGGCCCGGTGACGTGGTGGTGGTGCCGTCGGTGGCCTATCCCACCTACGAGGACGGGGCCCGGCTGGCCGGGGCCACCACGGTCCGCGCCGACTCGCTGACCGCGGTCGGTCCGACCTCCCGGGTACGCCTGGTCTGGGTCAACTCGCCGGGCAACCCGACCGGCCGGGTGCTGCCCGCCGCCCACCTGCGCAAGGTGGTGGAGTGGGCGCGGGAACGCGGCGCGGTGGTCGCCAGCGACGAGTGCTACCTGCCGCTGGGCTGGGACGCCGAGCCGGTCTCGGTGCTCTCGCCGGAGGTCTGCGGCGGCTCGTACGACTCGGTGCTGGCCGTGCACTCGCTCTCCAAGCGGTCCAACCTCGCCGGGTACCGGGCGGGGTTCGTGGCCGGCGATCCCGCCCTGGTGGCCGAGCTGCTCAAGATCCGCAAGCACGCGGGGATGATCGTGCCCAAGCCGGTGCAGGCGGCGATGGTGGCCGCGCTGCACGACGAGGAGCACGCCACCGCGCAGCGGGAGCGGTACCGGGCGCGTCGGGAGGCCCTACGGGCCGCGTTCACCGGGGCCGGGTTCACCGTCACGCACTCCGAGGCGGGCCTCTATCTCTGGCTGACCCGGGGCGAGGACTGCTGGGACACGGTCGACTGGCTGGCTCGGCGCGGCATCCTGGTCGCCGCCGGGGTCTTCTACGGGCCCAGCGCCGGGCAGTACGTCCGGGTGGCGCTGACCGAGTCCGACGAGCGGGTCGCCGCCGTCGCGTCCCGCCTCGCCGGACCCTGATGCGCGCGGCGGTGGTCGGCACCGGCCTGATCGGCGGTTCGGTGCTGCTCCGGCTGCACGCCGCCGGGGTGGACGTGACGGGCTGGGACCCGGACGACGCGACCCGCCGCGGGGCCCGGCTGGCCGGCGTGCCCACCTCCGACCGGCTGGTCGACGCGGTGGCCGACCGGGACGTGGTGTTCCTCGGCGGGCCGCTGCCGACGCTGCCGGCGACCCTGGTCGAGGTGGCCGCGGCGACCGACCCGGACTGCCTGCTCACCGACGTCGGCAGCACCAAGGCCGAGCTGGCCGCCTTCGCCGCGACCCGGGCGCTGACCCACCGCTTCGTGCCCGGTCATCCGATGGCCGGCACCGACCGGGCCGGCCTCGGCGCGGCCCGGTCGGAGCTGTTCGCGGGCGCGGCCTGGGTGCTCTGTCCCGCGCCGGACGGGCTGGTCGCCTTCCGTCGGCTGGCCGCCCTGGTCACCGACGTGATCGGGGCCCGGGTGGTGCCGATGGCGGCGGACCGGCACGACGCCGTGGTCGCGCTCTCCTCGCACGTGCCGCACCTGCTCGCCGGTGCCCTGGCCGGGGCCGCCCAGCGCTCGCCGCTGCGCGACGCCGTGCTCACCCTGGCCGCCGGCAGCTTCCGCGACGGCACCCGGGTCGCCGGCACTCCGGCTCCGCGCACCGCGAACATGCTGCGCGGCAACCGCGATCAGGTGCTGGCCGCCCTGGCCGAGGTGACCGCCTACCTGGACGAGTTGGCCGACGCGCTGCGGGTCGGCGACGGCGACACGCTCACCGCCCGCTACACCGAGGCGGGTGCCGCCCGGGGCGCGCTCGCCGGTCGGCCGTACCAGCCGACGGTCCGCTCGTTCCCGGTCGACGGCGACGCGGCCGACGAGGTCGCCTGGCTGACCGGGTTGGGTGCGGCGGGCGGTCACCTCAGCGGGTGCCGGGTCACCGGCGAGGTGGTCTCGTACGCCGCCCGGCTCCCGCAGGCCGACTGAGACCGTCCGGCTTCCCACGGCCGGCTGAGCCGGGTCCGGCTGCCTACGGCCGGCTGAGCCGTCGCGCGGCGCATCGCTGGGCGCGGTACCGGAGCCGCCGCTAGGGTGAGGGCATGGTGGACGGACCGGTGGTGACCGTACGCGGCGAGGCGTACCGGGAAGTCGCTCCGGAGGAGGCCCGGTTCACGGTGACCGCGCTCGCGCGCGACCGGGACCGCGAGCCCACGCTGACCCGGCTGGCCGAGCGTGCCGCCGCGGTCCGGGTGCTGCTCGACTCGTACGGCCCGACGATCGACCGCCGGGAGACCGGTGACCTACGGGTGCGGCCGGAGACGCGGCGTTCCGGCGAGCGGGTGGTGGCCTGGCACGGTTCGGTGGTGACCACGGTGACGGTCAGCGACTTCACCGCGCTCGGCGAACTGATGCTGCGCCTGGCCGACCAGGACCAGGTGGCGGTCGCCGGGCCCTGGTGGTCGCTGCGCCCGGACAGCCCGGCCTTCCGGGAGGCGCGGCATGCCGCGATCGCCGATGCCCTGCTGCGCGCCCGCGAATACGCCGATGCGCTCCAGGCCCAGGTCACCGACCTGATCGAGCTTGCCGACGAGGGCGGCGGACAGCCGATGATGGCCCGGATGGCGTTCGACGCCGGTGGGGTCGAGTCGACCACCGCGCCGGAGCTGGAGTTGGACCCGCAACCACAGTCGGTGCACGCGGCGGTGCGGGCCCGGTTCGCGATCAGCCGGCCGGTCCTGTCCTGATGGCCGAGGCCCGGGTGCTGCCCGTCGACGAGCTGGTGCGGCGGGCCCGCACCCTGGCCGACGCGGGCCCCCGGCAACTGCTCGGCATCACCGGCGCACCCGGTGCGGGCAAGTCCACGCTCGCCGCCGAGGTGGTCGCAGCGGTCGGCCCGGCCGCACGGCTGGTGCCGATGGACGGTTTCCACCTGGCCCAGGCCGAGCTGCACCGGCTGGGCCGTGCCGCCCGCAAGGGGTCGATCGACACCTTCGACGCCAACGGGTACGTCTCGCTGATGCGCCGCCTGCGGCGCAAGGAACCGACCTCGGTCTGGGCGCCGGAGTTCCGCCGGGAGCTGGAGGAACCGATCGCGGGGGCGATCGAGGTGCCGCCGGAGGTCCGGTTGGTGGTGACCGAGGGCAACTACCTGCTCGTGCCGGACTGGCCCTGGGACGAGATGCGGGCGTTGCTGCACGAGGCGTGGTTCCTGGACCTCGACGGTGACCTGCGTCGGCGTCGGCTCGTCGCGCGACACGTCGCGTACGGGCGGTCGGCGGAGGAGGCACGGGCCTGGGCGCTGGGCAGCGACGAGGTCAACGCGGCGCTGGTGGCCGACACCGCGGGCCGGGCCGACCTGGTGGTCCGGCTAGCCGACCCCCCGTCGGGGTGACGGTACGGCCCGACGCAGCATCCACGCCACCCGGGAGCGTTCCCGCTGGAACTCGGCCGCCTCCGGATAGCCGCTGTGGCTGCGGATCGGCGGGTCGGCCACCTCGCCGTCGCTGGGGTGCAACGCCTCCGGGTCGGTGACCGCGATGTTGCGTTCTCCGGCGGTGACCGGCCAACCGAGCGGATCGGTGTCCCGCCAGAAGTTCGTCCACCGGGTCCCGGCCGAGGCGCGGGTGAGTGCCCGGGTCAGCACCGGCAGCCGTTCCGGCCCGAAGTAGGCCGGGAAGATCCGGCCGTAGAGCCGGGTGAGCTGGCATCCGTAGGAGAAGAACCAGATCCGGTGCCGCCAGCGCTGCGGTAGCTGGAGGATGACGGCGGTGCAGATGACCGTGCCCTGGCTGTGTCCGGAGAGGATGATGCCGTCCACCCGACGGGGATCGTGTTCGGTCAGGGCGAGCAGTCCGGCAGCCCGGGTGAGCAGTTCCGGCACGGCCCGTTCGGCGTAGCTCGGTGGTGCGAGCGGATGCGCGGCACGCGGCCAGAACGTGCCGACGTCCCAGACCACGCCGACCGACCGTCGGACCGTGTCGTTGCGGTAGACCAGCAGACCGATGGCGGCGATCGCCAGTGGCAGCCAGCCGAGCAGCCGGTCACCGACGTCGGCGACCACCCCGACCAGGGTGCCGGTGGTGCCCGAGGTGAGGTCGTGCGGGCGGGCGGGGGACAGGACCGCCATGCAACCGAGCGCGGCCAGCGTCCCCGCGGTGCCCGCGAACCAGCCGACCAGGCGCAGCGCGTGTTCGCCGACCAGCCGGTGCAGGGCCTGGTGGGTGCTCACGTCCCGGGCGCGGCGCAGGTCGTGCGCGGAGAGACCGCCACGGGCCCGCAGTTCGGCGTACTCCTGCCGCCGCAGTCGACGGAACAGCACGAGGGCGCGGATCGCGACCAGGGTGAACAGCAGCAGGGTCATGCCGAAGACCAGACCGGACCAGGTCACCGGGGTGGGCGGCACCACCAGGGGGCGTCCGCTGACGGTGGCGCCGCGGTTGAGCAGGTCGCTGACCCAGTAGAGCAGGCCGGTGCTGTACGCCAGGCAGAGCAGCCACCCGAATCCGGCGATGACGGCCGGGCCCCGACCACGCCAGGCCAGGTCGGTGTAGGGCCCGAGGGGCTGGGTCACGCTGCTGGGCCGGGTCCGCGGCAGCAGCAGGCCGCCCGCCGCGAGTAGCAGCAGTGCCGGTACGACCTGCCACACCTGTAGCGGTGCCGGTGGCAGGAACGGCAGCCAGCCGTGGCACCAGGCGGCGCCGACGGCGATCAGCACCGCGGCGGCGGCCGGTGTGGCGCCACCGCGTCGCCCGGAGCGGGCGGTCGCGCCGATGGCGATGAGCAGCAGCAGTTGGCCGGTGCCCAGCCAGGCGAGGACCCGGTCGAAGCCGGGCAGGGACCGGTCCTCCTGGCAGCCCGGCAGTGACGACACGTCGCCGCAGCCGGTGGGTGGGCGCAGGGTGGCCAACTGCGCGGTACCGCCCGCGCTGTCCGGCAGCATCAGCACCAGGACGGTGCCGACCAGTCCGAGACCGGTGAGGACGATGACGGTGACGCTCCACGGGCCGAGCGGCGTCGCACCGTCGCGGCGGGTCAGGAACGGCCGGCCGATGGCCACCACCGTGATCACGACGACCGCGACGAGCAGCGCCACGGTGGGCCAGGCGATGGCCGCCCGGGCACCGTGCGGCGGGTGGAGTGCGAGGGTGGTGCCGAGCGGGACGGCGGCGGCGGCCACCGTGCCGGTGCACAGGTGCAGCACCGCGGCCCGGCGGAGTTGTCCCTCACCCCACCAGAAGGTCGGATCCTCCAGTGGGTTGGCGAGCGGGCCCCGGGGTGGCTCGGGCGGCGACGGCGGCTCCTGTTCCGGCTGGCCCTCGGGCACGTCGGCGTCGGCCGGGCCGGGCGGCTGGCGGACCGGCGGGTCGGTCGGGTCGGCCGGCATCACCGCCTCGTACTGGTAGGTCCGCCAGGCGACCAGGCCGAGCACCACGATCAGGGCGAGTGGCACCAGCAGTCCGACCGCGAGCGCCCGGCTGCCCCGCTGCCACCAGGGGTCGGCGAGGAACTGCCAGGGCCCTGGGATGCGGTTGAGGCAACTCTCGTCGACGCACTGCCAGCCGATCAGGTCGACGCCGACACCGGTCAGCGCCAGCACGGGCGTGGCGGTCAGCGTCAGGCAGAACAGCCGGATCAGCCAGGCGGTGATCCCGGACCGGCTGGCGAATCGCTCGGTCGTCGGGTCGGCCGGGATGCCGGGCCGGGCGTGCAGTGCCACGTTGGCCAGGGTGAACGGCAGCAGCAGCGTCCACAGCGCCCGCTCCACGTCGCGTGCGGTCCGCGCGCCCGAGGTCAACTGCCCCCAGCTGTACGCCTCGACCACGATCGGGTCGCCGGTGGAGGTGCTGGCGGAGCGGTAGAAGCCGGTGATCGGTCCACCGGCGACCAGCCGCGGCGGGGCGGGCTCGGTGCCCGGTTCGGTCGGTTCGCCCAGGGTCTCGGCCGGCGGCGTGTTCGACACACCGTGTACGCGCAGTTCGAGGATCCGACCGCCCATGGCGCACCTCCCAGTGACGACTCTGTAACCCAGAGTGCCCGAACTGTGGAGGGGGTGCCATCCACCGCGAGGGTGTTTTCGCAGGTGGAAGTGATTTCGTTGGGATCGGTCCGGTCCGGACGGTGACCGAGCGTGCGTGCCGTGGTCCGTCGTCCGCCCTGCCGGACTCCGCGAACCGGTGACGGAGGGTGCCGGAGTCGGATGTCCGTCTGCTCAGTCCGACGGGGACGCGGGATGGTCGGACGCGGGGTCGTCGAGTCGGCGTACCGGGCGGGCCGGGTTGCCGACCGCGACGACGTTGGCCGGCAGGTCCTTGGTCACCACCGCGCCCGCGCCGACCACCGTGTTCTCCCCGATGGTGACACCGGCCAGGACGATCGCCCCGCCGCCCAGCCAGACGTTGTCGGCGATGGTGATCGGCTTGGCCGCCTCCCACTTCGCCCGGCGCTGCTCGGGGTCCACCGGGTGGGTCGGGGTGAGCAGTTGCACGTTCGGGCCGACCTGCACGTCCGCGCCGATCGTGATCGGCGCGACGTCGAGGAAGACCGCGTTGAAGTTCACGAAACTGCGCGGGCCGATCCGGATGTGGTAGCCGTAGTCGCAGTAGAACGGCGGGCGGATCCAGGTGTCGTCGCCGAGCTCGCCGAGCAGCTCCCGCAGGGCGGCGAGGCGCGCGTCGGAGTCGTCGGCGGGGCTGGTGTTGACGCGTTCCATCAGTCGGGCGGCGCGCTGGAGGTCGGCGAGGATCTCGGGTCCCTCGGCGAGATACGGCTCCCCGGCCAGCATGCGTTCCTTCATGGATCTCACCGGACCGATCATGCCGTCATCCACGGCGCGACGGTATCGACTTCGTCGATTTGTTGACTCCTTTGTGCATACTCGGTATGCAATTCTGACAGGTGTCGATGTGGCCTACATCGATACAACGCCCCAGAAGGAGGGTTCAGTTGCCTCGCAGAAGCAGACTGACCGCCATCGGGTTGGTGCTGGGCCTGGCGCTCGGCGTACCGGGCACGGCCACCGCCGCTCCCGCCCCAGCCACCGCACCGGGGTCCACCCCGCCGTCCGCCGTCCGCCCGGCGTCGGCCGGACCCGCGACCGTCACCCTGATCACCGGTGACCGTGTCACCGTGAGCCCGACCGGTGCGCCGAGCATCCGCCCGGCCGAGGGCCGCTCCGGGATCCGCTTCCTCACCCAGCGCCAACGGGACCACCTCTGGGTGGTGCCGCAGGACGCCCTGCCGCTGATCCGGTCGGGCCGCGTCGACCGACGGCTGTTCGACGTGACCGGACTGGTCGCCGCCGGCTACGACGACCAGCACCGCGACGACCTGCCGCTGCTGATGACCTACCCGGCGGGCGCGGCGCGGCGTGCCGGGGCGCCGGACGGGGTGACCGTCACCCGTGACCTGGCCGCCATCGACGGCGTCGCAGCCACCCTGGACAAGCAGGAGTCGGGCCGACTCTGGGCCACCCTGGCCGGCGGCGGTGCCCGGATCGACGCGGCGGGGGGTGTCGAGCGGCTCTGGCTCGACGGCCGGCGGCACCTGACCCTGGAACACAGCGTGCCCCAGATCGGCGCTCCCGCCGCCCACCAGGCCGGCTTCACCGGCCGGGGCGTACGGGTGGCGGTGCTGGACACCGGCGTCGACGCCGCGCACCCCGACCTGGTGGGGCGGGTCGGTGCTGCGGAGAACTTCACTGAGGAGGAGAACCCGGGCGACCTCGTCGGGCACGGGACCCACGTCGCCGCGACCATCGCCGGCAGCGGCGCTGCGTCGGACGGCCGCAACCGAGGAGTCGCCCCGGACGCGACGCTGCTCGCCGGCAAGGTCTGCGAGGAGTACGGCTGCCCCGACTCCGCCATCCTGGCCGGGATGCAGTGGGCCGCCGTCGACCAGCGGGCCGACGTGATCAACCTGAGCCTGGGCGGCACGGACACCCCGGAGGTCGACCCGCTGGAACTGGCGGTCGACACGCTCACCGAGCAGACCGGAGCGCTCTTCGTGATCTCGGCCGGCAACAGCGGTCGGGCCGGATCGGTCGGTTCACCGGCCAGCGCGGACGCCGCACTCGCCGTCGGAGCCGTGGACCGGGACGACGAACTCGCCTTCTTCTCCAGCCAGGGTCCGCGAGTCGGCGACGACGCGCTGAAGCCGGAGATCACCGCGCCGGGGGTGGACATCGTCGCGGCCCGGGGGCAGGGCACGCTGCTCGGCGATCCGGTCGGCGAGCAGTACGTGTCGCTCTCCGGCACCTCGATGTCCGCGCCGCACGTCGCCGGTGCGGCGGCACTGCTCGTCCAGCAGCGCGGGGACGCCACGGCCGGAGCGCTCAAGGCCATCCTGATGTCCTCCGCCGCGCCGCATCCGGAGCTGACCGCCTACCAGCAGGGCGCCGGCCGGGTCGACGTGGCGAGGGCGATCACCCAGCAGGTGACCAGCGAACCGGCGAGCGTGTCGTTCGGTCGTACGCTCTGGCCGCACGACGACGACGATCCCATCACCCGCGAGGTGAGCTGGCACAACACCGGCAGCACCGCGCTCACCCTGGATCTCGCCCTCGACGTCACCGGCCCGGCCGGGACGTCGGCCCCGGCCGGCATGTTCACGCTGAGCACGAGCAGCGTCGTGGTGCCCGCGGGCGGCACCGCGTCCGCCACCGTCACCACCGACACCAGCGTGGACGGCCCGGACGGTCACTACACCGGCCGGATCGTGGCCCGGGCCGGCGACACGGTGGCCCTCACTCCGCTGGCGGTCCACAAGGAGGTGGAGAGCTACACGGTGACGGTGCGGCACCTCGGTGCCGACGGCACGGCGGCGGAGGACCACAGCACCTCGCTGCTCGGCCTGGCGGACTTCGCCGACTACTCCGCGTACGACCCGTCCGGCACTGCCGAGGTCCGCGTGCCCAAGGGCCGGTACGGGTTGAACAGCTACCTGTTCGACCTGGAGACCGAGGCGGCGGCGTTCATCGTCCAGCCGGAACTGACCGTCACGGCGGACACCACGGTCACCGTCGACGCCCGCCGGGCCAAGCCGGTGCGGATGACCGTGCCGCAACGGTCGGCGACGCCGGCTCTGGTGGACATCAGCGCGAACTTCCTCCTGGACGACGGCGGCGCCAGCTACGGTCTGCTCGCGTTCGACTTCACCGGCATCAGCACCGGACAGCTCGGCCGACCCGTCTCGCCGAAGAGGTTCCTCGGCACGGTGGGCAGCCAGTGGGCCGACGTGGAGGCGGAGAGCAGCTCCTACCTCTACGCCCTGGCGGAGAGCAGCCCCGGCCGGATGCCGACCGGGTTGATCCGGCACTACCGCAGCGGTGACCTGGCCACCGTCACGCAGAAGTTCCGCAGCGGGTACCCGGACACCGTCGCCGAACGGGTCGTCTATCCGGTCCACGAGCCGAACGTGGGTGGCTGGGCGATCATCCTGCCCACCGAGGCCCCCGGCCGACGGGTCGAGTACTACAGCACCAAGGGCGTCCGTTGGAACGGTGACCTGACCTTCGGCATACCGTCCGACGACGGGTGGCCGGTCGGGGTGGCCTTCCTCTTCTCGGACCCGACGGCCTACCGGGCGGGTAAGAAGTACCAGGACACCTGGAACAGCGCTCCCTACGGGCCGTCGTTCGCGGTGCCGCAGTGGCCGGGGGAGGGGCTGACCCGGCGGGGTGACGTGATCAGCCTGGCGGTGCCGCTGCACGGGGACGCCGCGGGGCACCACGGGGCTTCGGTGGCGGACACCTCGCGTACCGCGCTCTACCGCAACGGCAAGCTGGTCGGCGAGAGCCCGGAGAACGGCTGGGGCGACTTCGAGGTGCCGGCCGGGACGGCGACGTACCGGATGGAGACCTCGGTGCAGCGCAGCTTCACCGACCTGAGCACGGAGGTCACCGCCGCCTGGACCTTCCGGTCCCGACACGTTCGGGGCGACGATCCGGTGGCGTTGCCCGCGTCGGCGATCAGGTTCACGCCCCGGCTCGACGCGACGAACACCGCTCCCGCCGGTCGGTCCTTCGTGATCCCGGTCCAGGTGCAGCGGCAGCCCGGCGCGCCGTCGGCGCGGACCACCTCGTTGACCGTCGAGGTCTCCTACGACGGGGGCCGGACCTGGCAGCGGGCCCGGGTGACGAAGGCCGGCAGTGGCTGGCAGGCCACCGTGAAGCACCCGAAGGGTGCCGGCCACGTGTCGCTGCGGGCCGCCGCCCGGGACAGCGACGGCAACACGGTGACCCAGCGGATCATCCAGGCCTACCGCCTGAGGTGATCCGCCGGCGCCGGCATCGTCGGCCCGGATGTAAGGAGGGGTCCCCTGCTATACGCGAGGCGTTAGCAGGGGACCCTTCCTTTCACCAAGCTCAGTCGTTCGCGTGCAGGGCGGCGTTCAGGGTGACGCCCTGACCGGTACGCGGCCGGGCCTCCAGCCCGCCGGTGATCGAGTTGCGCCAGAACAGCAACCCGTCGACCCCGGACAGCTCGCGGGCCTTGACCACCCGGCCGTCCGGCAGGGCGAGCTTCGAGGCGGCGGTGATGTAGCACCCCGCCTCGACCACGCAGTCGTCGCCCAGCGAGATGCCGACCCCGGCGTTCGCCCCGATCAGGCTGCGCTCACCGATGCGTACCTTGTCGGTGCCGCCGCCGGAGAGCGTGCCCATGATGGAGGCGCCGCCGCCGATGTCGGAGCCGTCGCCGACCACCACGCCCTGCACGATCCGGCCCTCGACCATCGAGGTGCCGAGCGTGCCGGCGTTGAAGTTGACGAAGCCCTCGTGCATCACGGTGGTGCCGGAGGCGAGGTGGGCGCCGAGGCGTACCCGGTCGGCGTCGGCGATCCGGACGCCCGAGGGCACCACGTAGTCGGTCATCCGGGGGAACTTGTCCACCCCGTACACGGACAGGTGGCGGCCGGCGGCCCGCTCGATGACGCGCAGCTCGTCGACCCGCTCCGGCGGACACGGCCCGGCGGAGGTCCAGGCCACGTTGGCCAGCTTGCCGAAGACGCCGTCGAGGTTGAGCTCGTTGGGCCGCACCAGGCGGTGGGAGAGCAGGTGCAGTCGCAGGTACGCGTCACTGGCGTCCTTGATCGGGTCGTCCAGTGAGCCGATCACGGTGATCACCTGGACGGTGCGCAGACCCGGCAGGGCCCGGTCGCCGATCGCGCCCGGCGGAAGGTCCAGCACGTCGGCCTGGTCCTCGCCGGGGACCAGCGGCAGCTCGCCGAGGCCCAGCTTGCCGGTCGGATACCAGGTGTCGAGCACCTGGTCGTCGGCGGTCACGGTGGCCAGGCCGATGCCCCACGCGGATTCTGTGGACGTCACTTACTCACCTCTCGCTCGCATGCTGCGCTGGCTGCTGCTCGCGACTGCGGGGTGGGCGAGCTCACTCCTCGCGCCTCGTCGAAGGGCTCGCGGGCTCGCGTCTCGCGGTCGCCGGTTGTGACGGTACCGTGCGGACCATGGAGAACCCGCTTACCCCCGAGGTCCTCGCCGATCCGGTGGCGTTGACCCGCGCCCTGGTCGACATCGAGTCGGTCTCGCTCAACGAGAAGGCCATCGCCGACTGCGTCGAGGAGGTGCTGCGGAAGCTGCCCCACCTGGCCACCTACCGGCACGGCAACACGGTGATGGCGCGTACCGACCTGGGGCGGGCGTCCCGGGTGGTGCTGGCCGGTCACCTGGACACCGTCCCGTTGAACAACAACTTCCCGTCCACGCTGCGCGGCGACCTGATGTACGGCTGCGGCACCTCGGACATGAAGTCCGGGGTGGCCTACGCGCTGCACCTCGCGGCCACCCTGCCCGAGCCGCGTTACGACGTGACGTACTTCTTCTACGAGGCCGAGGAGATCGAGTCCCGGTACAACGGCCTGCGGCTGGTGGCCGAGGCGTACCCGGAGTGGTTGACGGCCGACTTCGCCCTGCTGCTCGAACCGACGTACGGCATCGTCGAGGCGGGCTGCCAGGGGACCATGCGGGCGAGGGTGGTCACCACCGGCGTACGGGCCCACTCGGCGCGCGCCTGGCACGGCGTCAACGCGATCCACGGTGCCGGTGAGGTGCTGCGGCGGCTGGCGGAGTACCAGGCGCGACGGGTGACCATCGACGGGTGCGACTACCGCGAGGGCATGAACGCGGTGCGGATCAGCGGTGGGGTGGCCGGCAACGTGGTGCCGGACCGGTGCGAGATCGAGGTCAACTACCGGTTCGCGCCGGACCGTACGCCGGCCGAGGCGGAGGCGCACCTGCGCGAGGTGCTCGCCGGCTACGAGGTGACGGTGACCGACTGCGCGGCCGGCGCGCTGCCCGGCCTGGAGGCCCCGCCCGCCCAGGAGTTCCTGGCGGCGGTGGGTGCCGCGCCCATCGGCAAGCTGGGGTGGACCGACGTGGCCCGCTTCGCGGCGATGGGGATCCCGGCGCTCAACTTCGGTCCGGGTGATCCCAACCTCGCCCACCACCCGGACGAGCACGTCGAGATCGGCAAGATCCGGGAGGGTGCCGCCACGCTGCACCGCTGGCTCGCCTCGGCCTGACCCGGCGTACCTCCGCGTCCGGTCGGGCGGGTGGCGGTGCGGCGACGTCCCGCCCGACCGGACGCGCGGCGATCGGGGCGCGGGGAGCGGCGACGACCTGCTCAGGCGCGGGTGAGCGCCGCGTCCGGAGCGGGCTCGACGGGGGGTTCGGGCGGGTCTTCGAGCAGTCGGGTACGGCGGCGCTCGGCCACCACGTCGCGGATGCGGCGCTGCATCTGCCGCCTCATCCGGATCCGTTCGTTGCTACTGATCACGCTGTCTCCTCCCCCGAAGCCTGCGCGCCGGGCATACCCGGTATGTGAATAGTAAGACGTACGGGAAAGCGAATTGGTTGCACAAGATCACGAAGTGTTTGCCGGGCACCCCGGCTGAACTCCACTACGGTTGCTCCCATGACTCAGAGCAACCGCCGCGAACCAGGACGGGAGCGGCACCGCGGCGCCGTCACACTGCGCCGCCAGGCGATCACCACCAGCACAGCGGACCAGGGTCTGCTGGACTCGCGGACCCGCGCGGACTGGAAGACCAAGGACGCTTGGCGGGCGCTACGGATACTCTCCGAATTCGTCGAAGGCTTCGACACCCTCGCCGACCTGCCGCCCGCGGTCAGCGTCTTCGGTAGCGCCCGGAGCAAACCGGACAGCCCGGAGTGCCAGCTCGCCGAGGCGCTCGGCGCGGCCCTGGCGCGCGCCGGCTACGCGGTGATCACCGGCGGTGGACCCGGCGTGATGGAGGCGGCCAACCGGGGCGCCAGCGAGGCCGGGGGACACTCCGTCGGCCTCGGCATCGAACTCCCCTTCGAGCAGGGCATCAACGAGTGGGTCGACCTGGCCATCGACTTCCGCTACTTCTTCGCCCGCAAGACCATGTTCGTCAAGTACGCCCAGGCGTTCGTCGTGCTGCCGGGCGGCTTCGGCACCATGGACGAGTTGTTCGAGGCGCTCACCCTGGTGCAGACCGGCAAGGTGACCCGGTTCCCGGTGGTGCTGATGGGCACCGAGTACTGGCAGGGGCTGCTCGACTGGCTGCGCGACACGATGGCCGCCGAGGGCAAGATCGGACCGGTCGACCTGGAGTTGATCTGCGTCACCGACGACGTCGCCGCGGCGGTCCGGCACATCGTGGAGGCCGAGGCCGCGCTCAACACCGAGCAGGAGGCGGTACGCGCGGACGCGGTGGCCCGGACCGCGGCGGACCAGCAGGCGGCGGCCGAGTCGGCGGAGCAGGCCGAGCAGGCGGAGCGCTGAGGTGGCCGCGATCTGCGTGTTCTGCGCCTCGTCCCGCACCCTCGACCAACGCTGGCTCGACCTGGCCTCGGCCACCGGCGCGGAACTCGCCCGACGAGGGCACACGCTGGTCAGCGGCGGTGGTTGCGTCGGCATGATGGGCGCGCTCGTCGAGGGGGCCCGCGCGGCCGGCGGCCGGACCGTCGGGATCATCCCGCAGGTGCTGGTCGACCTGGAGGTCGCCGACGTGGCCTCGGACGAACTGGTGATCACCGACTCGATGGCCAGTCGCAAGGTCCTCATGGTCGAGAAGTCGGACGCGTTCCTCACGCTGCCCGGCGGGTTGGGCACCCTCGACGAACTCTTCGAGGTCTGGACCACCGCCACCCTGGCCCTGCACCGCAAGCCGACCGTGGTGGTGGACACCGACGGCTTCTACACCCCGCTGCTGGACTGGTTGCGCGCGGTCACCGACCAGAACTTCCTCAAGCCCGCCGGCTTCGACCTCGTGCAGGTCGCCGACACCGTCCCCACCGCCCTCGACGTCATCGAGGCGGCCCTCACCTGATCGCCGCCGCTCGCCCGCGCTGCGGACGGTGTGCGTCGAGACACCGGTGTGCGCCGGTCCCCGGCGGGTGTGGCGCGTCGGGGAGTGTCGCAGGGCCGTGATGGGATGGCGGGATGCAGGCGTACCGGTTGGTGCGTCGGTCCGCCGGGCCGACCCAGGGCACCGCTCCGCCCGCCGGGCCGTCGGAGAGCACGGTTCGGCACGCTGGCCTGCCTGAGGACGCGGATCAGGCCGAGGTCGTCGCGCACACCGACGGGCCGATGCTCGTCCTCGGTGGACCGGGCACCGGGAAGACCCGCACCCTCGTCGAGGCGGTGGCCGCCCGGGTCGAGGAGGGGGTCGACCCGGAGCGGGTCCTGGTGCTCACCTTCAGCCGCCGGGGCGCCGCCGACCTGCGGCACCGGATCGAGGCGCGGATCGCCGCGAACGGCCGACGGGTGGTGCGTGAGCCGCTGGTGCGTACCTTCCCGGGGTACGCGTTCGGGCTGTTGCGGAGGGCCGCCGCCGAGCGGGGCGAGCCGTCGCCACGGCTGCTCACCGGTCCCGAACAGGATCTGATCATCCGCGAGTTGCTGGACGTGGTCGGCGAGGAGCCCGGCGACGAACCGGTCGGCTGGCCGGAGGAGCTGCGGCCGGCACTACGTACCCGCGCGTTCGCCGCCCAGCTCCGTGACCTGCTGATGCGCGCGGCGGAGCGGGGCGTCGGCCCGGTCGAGCTGGCCCGGCTCGGCGAGCGGCTGGGCCGCGCCGACTGGCCGGCCGCGGCCCGCTTCCTGCGCGAGTACGTCGCGGTGCTGGCGCTGCGGGACGTCGCCAACCGGGGCTCGGTCGCGTACGACCCGGCGGAGCTGGTCCGGGCGGCCACCGGCCTGCTGCGCGACGACGCCGAGGTGCTGGCGTCCGAGCGACGTCGCCTGGCGTACGTCTACGTCGACGAGCTGGCCGACACCGATCCCGCCCAGCTCGACCTGCTGGACACGGTCGCCGGGGGCGGTACGCCGCTGGTCGCCTTCGCCGACCCGGACTCCTCCACGTACGCCTTCCGGGGTGCCGACCCGGGTGGCGTGACGACGTTCCCGCACCGGTTCCGCACCGCCTCCGGCGCGCCGGCCGCGCAGGTGCTGCTCACCACCAGCTACCGCGCGGGGGAGCGGCTGCTCGCCGCCGTGTCCCGGCTCGGTCGGCGGCTGCGTGGACCGGCGGCACACCGGCGGCTGCATCCGTTGCCCGACACACCACCGGGCACCGTCGAGGTCCGCACCTTCCGCTCGGCCACCAGCGAGGCGGCCTGGCTGGCGCACGCGCTGCGGGAGGCGCACCTGCTCGACGGCGTGCCCTGGGCCCGGATGGCGGTGCTGGTCCGCTCGACCGGTCGGCAACTGCCCGGGTTGCGTCGGGCGTTGCACGCCGCCGGCGTACCCACCGTGGTGCACGGTGAGGACCTGCCGTTGCACCTGCAACCGGCGGTCGCGCCGTTGCTGCTGCTGTTGCGCTGCGCGTTGGAGCCGGAGCGGCTGGACGAGGAGGCCGCCGTCGCGCTGCTGCACTCCCCGCTCGGCGGTGCCGACCCGCTGGCGGAGCGGCGGCTGCGGCAGGGCCTGCGCGCGCTCGCGCTGGCCGGCGGTGACCGGCGGCCCTCCGGTGAACTGATCGTCGAGGCGCTGCGCGACCCGGCCGAGCTGGCCGGGGTGGAGCGGCGCTGGGCCGAGCCGGCGCAGACGGTGGCCGGGCTGCTGGCCGTGGCCCGCGAGACGGCCGGTCGGCCGGGCGCAGGCGTCGAGGACGTGCTCTGGGCGGTCTGGCAGGCCAGCGGACTGGCCGAGCTGTGGTCCGCCGCGCTGGCCCGGGGCCCGGCCGTGGCCGGGGAGGGGGACCTGGCCCGACGGCGTCGGGCCGAGGCAGCCGACCGGGACCTGGACGCGGTGCTGGTGCTCTTCGACGCCGCCGCCCGGTTCACCGACCGGTTGCCGGGTGCACGGACCGAGGTCTTCCTCGACCACGTGCTCGGCCAGGAGCTACCCGCCGACACGCTCGCCTCCTCCGCCGACCGGGGCGACGCCGTACGGCTGCTCACCGCCCACGCCGCCAAGGGCCTGGAATGGGATCTGGTCGCCGTCGCCGGGGTGCAGGAGGGCGTCTGGCCGGACCTGCGGTTGCGCGGCAGCCTGCTGGGCTCGGAACGGCTGGTCGACGTGATGACCGGTCGGGCGGACGGTGCCGGTGAAGTCGCCACGCTGGTCGGGCAGACCTCCGCGCTGCTCGACGAGGAACGGCGGCTGTTCCACGTCGCGGTGACCCGGGCCCGACGGCGACTGCTGGTCAGCGCGGTCGCGTCGGCCGCCGTCGGCGGCGACGACCACGAGGAGCAGCCCAGCCGGTTCCTCTACGAACTCGGTCCCGCCCACCCACCGGGCCCGGAGGTCGACGACCGCGACGAGGCGCAGAGCAATGACGACGCGCAGAGCAATGACGATGCGCAGGGCCGGGGCGACGCGCAGGGCCGGGGCGACGGTGCCGGGGCGCGGGCGTTGCCGCTGAGTCGGCCGCCCCGGGCGTTGACCCTGCCGGCGCTGGTGGCGGAGCTGCGTACCGCGGTGGCCGACCCGGCGGCGACGACCGCCCGGCGGCACGCGGCGGCGACCGAACTGGCCCGACTGGCCGCCGCGGGGGTCGCGGGCGCGCACCCGGACGACTGGTGGGGGCTGCGCCCGCTCTCCGACGACCGGCCCCTGGTGGACGAGGGGGAGCCGGTCCGGGTCACCCCGTCGGCGATGGAGAGCGCGCTGCGGTGCAGCCTGCGCTGGCTGCTGGAACGGCACGGCGGAAGCCCACCGGCCAGTGCCGCCCAGGGCGTCGGCAACCTGGTGCACGCGGCGGCGATGCTCGCCGAGGACGCCAGCGCCGACCGGGGCGCGCTGCTGGACTACGTGGCCGCCCGGTTCGACGCGATCGAGCTGGCCGCGCGGTGGATGGTCGGGCCGGAACGGACCCGCGCCGAGGCGATGGTGGACAAGCTGCTGCGCTGGCTGGCGGCCAATCCGCGTCGGCTGCTCGCCATCGAGCACGAGTTCGCGGTCCGCCTGGACGATCCGCACCGGCCGATCGAGCTGGTCGGACGGGTGGACCGGCTGGAGGTCGACGAGGACGGCCGGCTGGTGGTGGTGGACCTCAAGACCGGCAAGTCCACCGCCGTGACCGAGCGGGACCTGGCCGAGCATCCGCAGCTCGGCGCGTACCAGGCGGCGGTGGAGGCGGGGGCGTTCGCCGAGTACGGCGACGAGCCCGGCGGTGCGGCCCTGGTGCAGCTCGGTACCGGCGCGCGGGACGCCCGGGAGCAGGCCCAGGCCGCCTCGACCGACGGGCCCGAGGCCGGCTGGGCGACAGCGCTGGTCCGGCGGACCGCCGATACGATGGCCGCCGCCACCTTCGCCGCGGTCGCCAACTCGAAGTGCCGGGTCTGCCCGGTACGGACCAGTTGCCCGGTCTCCGGGCAGGGACGTCAGGTGGTCGAGCCACCGACCGTCCGGCGACCGGAGCACCAGGAGTGAGCGTGTCAGCTCCGAAGAGGGCCGCATGACCCAGCCCGCACTGTTCAACCCCGCGGCACCGGCACCCCGGGCGGCGGCCGTCGGTCCCCGGTACACGCCGCTGGAGCTGGCCAAGCTGCTCAAGCTTCCGGCACCGACCCGGGAACAGGCGGCGATCATCGCAGCCCCGGTGGAGCCGCTGCTGGTGGTCGCGGGCGCCGGTTCGGGCAAGACCGAGACGATGGCCGCCCGGGTGGTCTGGTTGGTGGCCAACTCGTACGTCCGGCCCGAGCAGGTGCTCGGTCTCACCTTCACCCGCAAGGCCGCCGGTGAGCTGGCGCACCGGGTGCGTACCCGGCTCGACCAGTTGGTGCGCCGGCTGGGGCGGCGCGGACGGGACCCGCTCGACGACCCGTTCGCGGGCGAACCGACGGTGGCCACCTACCACTCGTACGCCGGACGGATCGTCACCGAGCACGGCCTGCGGGCCGGGTACGAGCCCTCCACCCGGCTGCTGACCGAGGCGTCCCGTTGGCAGCTCGTGGACCTGATCGTGCGCAACTACGACGGGGACATGTCCGAGGTCGACCGGATGCCCAGCACGGTCACCGACGCGGTGCTGGCGCTCTCCGGCGAACTGGACGAACACCTGGTCGACCCGGACGCGCTCGCCGCCTGGACCGGCCGGTTCTTCGCCGAGGTGCAGTCCCTCCCCGGACGCGTCTACGCCGACGTGCGCAAGGCGCTCGCGCTCCAGCAGACCCGTCTGAAGCTGCTGCCGCTGGTGCGCGCGTACGCCCGGCGCAAGGACGACTTCGAGGCGATGGACTTCGCCGACCAGCTCGCCCGGGCCGCCCGGGTGGCCCGGGACCATCCCGGCGTCGGCGAGATCGAGCGTGGGCGCTACCGGGTGGTGCTGCTCGACGAGTACCAGGACACCAGTCACGCCCAGGTGGTGCTGCTCGGCGCGTTGTTCGGCGGTGGGCACCCGGTGACCGCCGTGGGTGACCCCTGCCAGTCCATCTACGGCTGGCGCGGGGCCAGCGCCGGCACCCTGGACCGCTTTCCGACCGAGTTCGCCCGCACCGACGGGGAGCCGGCCCAGGTGCTCGGGCTGACCACGAGCTGGCGGAACCGGCCGGAGATCCTCGCCGTGGCGAACGCGCTGTCCACCCCGTTGCGGGCGGCCGGTGCGCAGGTGCCGGAGCTGCACGCCGCGCTCAGCGTCCGCGACCCGATCCCGCACCGCAGCGCACGCGGTGTCGCCGCCGGCACGGTGCACTGCGCGTTGCTCCCGACGTACGCCGACGAGGCCGACTGGATCGCCGACAGCGTGCTGGCCGCCTGGCGGGGTGCGGCCCGGATGCCGGGGGCGCTGCCCGAGCAGATCCCGGTGACCCTGCGCCCGACCACGGCGGTGCTGGTCCGGCTGCGCAGCCAGATCCCGGCGATCGCGGGGGCGTTGCGGGAGCGCGGCCTGCCGGTCGAGGTGGTGGGGCTGGGCGGGCTGCTGGACACCCCGGAGATCCGCGACGTGGTGTGCACGCTGCGGGTGCTGGCCGACCCGACCGACGGTGCCGCCCTGTTGCGCCTGCTGACCGGTGCCCGGTGGCGGATCGGGCCACGGGACCTGGTCGCACTGCACCGCCGGGCCAAGGCCATCGCGGCGGCCCGTCGCCAACTCGCCGACGACGGGACGGCCGAGATCACACCGGACCGCCTCGACGAGGCGACGCTGGTCGAGGCGCTGGCCGACCTCGGCCCCGCGCAGGCGTACTCGGCCGAGGGCTATCTGCGGCTGCGCGCGTACGCCCGGGAGCTGGGTCTGCTGCGCTACCGGCTGGACCAGTCGCTGCCGGAGCTGATCGCGGACGTGGAGCGGACCACCGGCCTGGACGTGGAGGTGGCGGTGCGGGCCGGTGGCGAGGGCGCCGGTGACGCCGGCCTGGCCCGCAGTCACCTGGACGCGTTGGGCGACGTCGCGGCGCGGTTCAGCGGGGAGACACCGGGGGCCACGCTCGCCGGGTTCCTGGCCTACCTGGCCGCCGCCGAGGACGAGGAGCGCGGCCTGGCACCGGGCGAGGTGGAGGTGGTCGAGGGGGCGGTGCAGATCCTCACCGCACACGCGGCCAAGGGGCTGGAGTGGGACGTCGTCTCGGTGGCCGGGCTGAGCCGGGGGGTGTGGCCGGGGCCGGTCCGCAGCTCCGACCACTGGCTGGGCGGGCTGGGGGTGCTGCCGTTCCCGTTGCGCGGCGACGCCGACGGGCTGCCCGACCTGGCCCTGGCCGATCTGGACGACCAGCGGGGCGTGGCCCGGGCGATGGAGGACTTCACCGACGCCTGGCGGGCGCACGACGAGCGGGAGGAGCGCCGGCTGGCGTACGTCGCGGTGACCCGCCCGCGTCGTCTGCTGCTCTGTTCCGGGCACTGGTGGGGTGAGGGCACCAAACGTCCGCGCGGCCCGTCCGGGCTGCTGCGCGAGGTGCACGACGCCTGCCTGGACGCCGGGGCCGGTCACCTGGTCGACGAGTGGGCGCCCGAGCCGTCGCCGGATGCCGTTAACCCGACCACCGAGGTGGTGGTCCGCGCCGAGTGGCCGGCCGACCCGCTGGGCGTACGCCGCTCCACGCTGACCGAGGCGGCGGCGCTGGTCCGACGTCACCTGACCGACGACGCTCCGGACGCCCCGGACGACGGGCCTCCGGATCCGGAGGTGGCCCGGTGGCGGCGGGAGGCCGATCTGCTGCTCGCCGAGCGGGCGGAGCTGACCCGACTGTCCGGCCCGGTCGAGGTGACGCTGCCCGAGCACCTCTCGGTCACCCAACTGGTCGCGTTGCGTCGGGATCCGGCGACACTGGCCCGGTCGCTGCGCCGGCCGTTGCCGACCGCACCGAACCCGTACGCCCGTCGGGGCACCGCCTTCCACGCCTGGCTGGAGCAGCGCTTCGGCGCGGACCGGCTGCTCGACACCGACGAGTTGCCCGGTGCGGCGGACGCCGACGCCGCACCCGACGAGGCGCTGGCCGAGCTGCAACGGCGGTTCCTGAGCAGCGAGTGGGCGGACCGTACGCCGGTCGAGGTGGAGGTGCCGTTCGCCACGGTGATCGGCGGCGTGGTGGTACGCGGCCGGATGGACGCCGTGTTCCGTCGTCCCGGCGACCGCTTCGACGTGGTGGACTGGAAGACCGGTGCCCAGCCCATGGGCGCGGGGGCCGAGGTGGCCTCGGTGCAACTGGCGGTCTACCGGTTGGCCTGGGCCGAGCTGGCCGGTGTTCCGGTCGACCGGGTGGGCGCGGCATTCCACTACGTGCGGGACGGGGTGACCGTCCGTCCGGCGGACCTGCTCGACGTCGACGGACTGACCGCCCTGATCACGTCGCTACCGGAAATCGGGCAGGACGGGTAGCGCGGGCCCGAATTCGTGGTACTGTGCCCGCGTTGCAGTTTTGGTTCCAGCTCTGTTTGCGCCTGGCGGATTGTGGCCCCAGGCGCTCTTTGTTATGTCCGGACCTCTCCGGGCGGGGCGACCAGCAGCGACAGAAGTTCCGGGAACCGCCCGGAGCTCTCCACTCTTTCGAACTCGCAGCAGGTGCGGGTTCGACGTTCCGTCAAGGAGACGAAACAAGCATGGCTATTGGCACCGTCAAGTGGTTCAACGCTGACAAGGGCTTCGGCTTCATCACCCCGGACGGCGGCGGCGCCGACGTCTTCGCCCACTTCTCGGCCATCCAGAGCTCCGGCTACCGCAGCCTGGACGAGAACCAGCGTGTCGAGTTCGAGGTCGTTCAGGGCCAGAAGGGCCCGCAGGCGGAGAACATCCGCCCGCTCTGATCTACCGGGTTCGCCCGCGACGGCCGGGCCGCCTCCGCCACCCACTGGGACCGGAGGCGGTCCGGCCGTCCGCATCTCGGACGGCCGGTTTGGTGGAACCCTGAGTCGGTAATCAGCCGTCCTACCGTCGGGTGGGCGACTGTCACCACCACCCGGCTGGGGAACGCTGGGTGCGGGGGGATGAGCCGGGGGGATCGGCTCAGCTCGGGGAGGAACGACCATGGTGGGTTCGGCGGCGGTGCGGGAACTACTCCTGGTGGTCGCGGTGGCGGCTGTCGGGCTGCTGCTGGCCACGGCGGTGGCGTTCGCTCCCTGGCCCGTCACGCCGGGCGGGGCGGCCCCGTCCGGCCTGGTCGACCTGCACGGACCGGCCGCCACCGCGCGGCCGGGCAGCGCCGCCGGGTGACGCCGGCTGCGCCCGGTGAAAGGAAGGGCACCTTCCTAACGCCTCGGGTATAGCAGGGGTCCCCGGCTAACAGCTCCCGGTCACCACGACCCTTACCCACCTCCCCGGCTCGATGGAGGCGTTAGGGTCGGTTCCGTGCCGACGCGCAGAGCGAGAATCCCAGCCGCGAAGTACCCCGTCGAGCGGTTCACCCTCGACAACGGGCTACGGGTGGTCCTGACTCCCGACCGCAGTGCCCCGGTGATCGGCGTGGCGGTGGTCTACGACGTGGGCATACGGTCCGAGCCCGAGGGCCGTACCGGCTTCGCGCACCTCTTCGAGCACCTGATGTTCCAGGGCTCGGAGAACCTGGAGAAGCTCGCCCACTTCCGGCACGTCCAGGGGGCCGGCGGCACCTTCAACGGCTCCACCCATCTGGACTACACCGACTACTACGAGACGCTGCCGAGCAACGCCCTGGAACGGGCGCTGTTCCTGGAGGCCGACCGGATGCGCGGCCCTCGGCTGACCGAGGAGAACCTGCGCAACCAGGTGGACGTGGTCAAGGAAGAGATCCGGGTCAACGTGCTCAACCGGCCGTACGGCGGGTTCCCCTGGTTGACCCTGCCGCCGGTCATGTTCGACACCTTCCCGAACGCGCACGACGGGTACGGGTCCTTCGACGACCTGGAGTCCGCCACCGTCGCCGACGCGGCCGACTTCTTCCGGCGCTACTACGCCAGCGGCAACGCCGTGCTCGCGGTCAGCGGCGACATCGACACCGCCGAGGCCGTCGAGCTGATCGAACGGCACTTCGGCGACGTACCGGCCCGCCCGGCGCCGGCCCGGCCGGACTTCGCCGAGCCGGAGCCGACCGCGGAGCGGCGCACCGCGTACGACGACAAGCTGGCCCCGCTGCCGGCGGTGGCCTCCGGCTGGCGGGTGCCCGACCCGATCGGGAACTTCGCCGACTACCTGCCCTTCGTGGTGCTGGCCGAGGTGCTCACCGACGGCGACGCCTCGCGGCTGGTCGAGCGGCTGGTGCACCGCGACCGCACGGTCACCAGCATCGGGGGTTACCTGGGCTTCATGGGTGATCCGTTCGACGTCCGCGACCCGACCGCCATGCTGATCCAGTCCCATCTGCCACCCGGCGGCGACGTCGACAAGGTGCTGCGCACCGTCGACGAGGAGTTGGACCGGGTCGCCACGGACGGACTCACCGAGGGTGAGCTGGCCCGTACCCAGGCCCGGATGGCCACCCACCTGCTGCGCGACACCGACGCGGTGCTGGCCCGCGCGTTGCGGATGGCGGTGCTGGAGCAGCAGCGCGGCGAGCCCGGCCTGCTCGGCGAGCTGCCCCGGCTGGTCGGTGAGGTCACCGATGAGCAGGTCCGCGCCGCCGCGGCCACCCTGCGGCCGGAGCGCCGCGCGTCCGTCGAGGTGATCGCGAAAGGTGGCCGCTCATGAGTACCCCGACGCGAACGCTTCCGCCGCTCGGCCCGACCCGCCGGCTCAAGCTGCCCCGACAGGCCGAACGCACGCTCGACAACGGGCTCACCGTGATCGTGGTACGCCGACCGGCGGTGCCGCTGGTGGAACTGCGTCTGTGGATGCCGTTCGTCCGTGCCCACCTGGCGCGGGGGCACCTGCTGGCGCAGACCCTGCTCTCCGGCACCGAGACGATGAGCAGCGTGCAGATCGCCGCCGAACTCCAGCGGATCGGCGGCGGGCTCTCCGCCGGGCTCGACCCGGACCGGCTGATGCTCTCCGGCACCGCGCTGGCCACCGGGCTGGACCGGATGCTGGAGATCCTGGCCGACGTGGTCACCGGTGCCAACTACCCGGCCGGGTGGGTCGGCGTCGAGCGGGATCGGCTGGTCGACGGGATCCAGGTGGCCCGGAGCCAGCCCGCCCATCTGGCCCGGACCGCGCTGTTGCGGCGGATCTTCGGCCGACACCCGTACGCGGTCCAGACGCCGGAGCCCGAGCAGGTCCGGGCGGTCCGTCCGGCCGCCCTGCGTACGCTGCACGCCCAGCGGGTCCGACCCGCCGGCGCGGTGCTGGTGCTGGTCGGTGACGTACACCCGGAGCGGGCGCTGGACGCCGCCGAGAAGACGCTCTCCGGTTGGCAGGGGGGTGAGCACGCGGCCGAGGTGCCGCCGGTCCCGCCGCTGGAAACCGGCCCGCTGCTGCTGGTCGACCGGCCCGGTTCGGTGCAGTCGTCGATGCGGATGGCGTTGCCGGCGGTGCCGCGCACCCATCCGGACCACGCGGCGCTGCAACTGGCCAACCTGATCTTCGGCGGCTACTTCTCCTCGCGCTGGGTGGAGAACATCCGCGAGGACAAGGGCTACACGTACGGCCCGCACTCGATGGTCGAGCACTCGGTGGGTGGTTCGGTGCTGCTGGCCGCCGCCGAGGTGGCCACCGAGGTGACCGCACCGGCGCTGCTGGAGACCACGTACGAGTTGGGCCGGCTGGCCACCGTGCCGCCGAGCCAGGAGGAACTGGACCAGGCCCGGCAGTACGCCCTCGGCACGCTCCAGCTCGGCATCGCCACCCAGGCGGGCCTGGCGTCGTTCGTCAGCGCGTACGCCGGGAGCGGGTTGCGGCTGGACTTCCTGTCCGAGCATGCGGCCCGGCTGGCGAAGGCGAGCGTCGACGACGTCACCGAGGCGGCGGCCCGCTACCTCGCCCCGTCCCGCGCGGTCACCGTCGTGCTCGGAGACGCCGAGCGGATCGCGCCCTCGCTGTCCACGCTGACCCCGGTCCAGACCACACCGGCGACACCGTGAGCGGCCCCAGCGGTAGCAGCCAGTCGGACGGCTGGGGACAGCCGGTCGACTGGGTGCTACAGGGGGAGGCGGCCCCGCCGTTGGCCCGCGCCACGTTGGACCGGGCGGCGCATCGGCGTACCGATCCGCAGTGGCTGGCGGCGGCCTGGTCGGGCGCCCGGGTGCTGGTGCTCGACGTCGAGGCCGGCGGTCGGGCGCTGGTGCGGACCGACACCCCCGTGCCGGAGCTGGTCCTGGAGTCGGCGGACGACCTGCCGTCGACGCTGGCCGACGACGCGGTGTTCCTCGGGGTGGAGCCGGACGGCGTGCCGGTCTTCTGCGTGCACACCGCGCTGACGGTGCGTCCGGACACCCGGTCGGCGCATCTGCGGGGTGTCGGGCACCTGCTCAGCGACCGGGACGCGGGACTGTTCACCACGGCGCTGGCGCTGACCAACTGGCACCTGCGGCACCTCTACCATCCGGTCACCGGCGCGCCGACCCGCACCGACGAGGCGGGATGGTCCCGGGTCGACGAGTCCGGTGAACGGGTGTGGCCGCGTACCGACCCGGCCATGATCGTGCTGGTGCACGACGGTGTCGACGGTGTCGACGGGCGCTGCCTGCTGGGCAACAACGCCGCCTGGCCCAGCCCGGAGGGGCAGCGCCGGTTCTCCTGCCTGGCCGGGTACGTCGAGCCGGGAGAGTCGGCCGAGGCCACCGTGCTGCGGGAGGTACGCGAGGAGGTCGGCGTGCCGGTCCGCGAGATCACGTACGCGGGCAGCCAGGCGTGGCCGTTCCCCGGCTCGCTGATGCTCGGCTTCCTGGCCACCGCCGACCCGGAGCACCCGGTCCGGCCCGATCCGGCCGAGATCGCGCAGGCCCGTTGGTTCACCCGGCAGGAGATCGGTGCCGCGCTCGCCGGTCGGCACGTGGATGCCGGCGGCGACCGCCTGCTGCTGCCCCCGCCGTCGTCGATCGCGCTCTTCCTGATCCATCGCTGGTTCGACGGGCACTGCTGAGATGTAAGGAAGGGTCCCCTGCTATCGCCCAGGCGATAGCAGGGGACCCTTCCTTACATTCACGCCGAGCACTGCGCCCGGTGCGGCGCGGGTCTGCGTGCGGGGGAGTGCGGCCCCGACCCGTGGCCGTCGTTGCCGCGGCGGCCACGGGCCGGGGACACGGGCCGTCGTGGTCGGCTGGGTGAGGAACACGGCGGGGGAGCCGGTCGACCACGACGGACGTGGGAGGTCAGGTGCCGGGCGGTCCCGGGCGGGACCGCCGGCGCCTCGGATCGTCGAGCGGCAGCACCTTGACCCGTTGCCTGCCGGAGCGTACGGCGCCGACGGTGGCGATGGCCCGGGCGAGGTGCAGGGCGGCGTCGCGGTCCTCGGCGTGCACGACCTGGCGACGCGGCTCGGGCCGGGTGGTCTCGTCCCGCAGCCGACGACCGCCGACCCAGGCGGCCGTGATGTCGGTGTCGGCGACGGCGCGAATGTCGGTGCGAACGATCAGGAACCGCATGTGGGTCTCCGATGTGCCGCGACGGGCGGAACCGTGGAAGTTCCATGTCACTACCCGGCCATCGTACGCCCGGTCGGCATCTCAGCAAGTGAAACTCGGCGATTGTTTCCAGCCCCGTCCGATCATCCGATGCCTGCTCACCGGGGTGGTCGGCGCGGACGACGACGGGGCCGCCGGTGACGTACCGGCGGCCCCGCGAGACGTGCCCGGACTAGTTCAGGTCGAACTGCCCGTTCTTCGTGCCGGAGATGAAGCCCAGCCATCCGGCCCGGTTGAACAGCAGGACCGGGCCACCCCGGTCCTTGCTGTCGCGCAGCGCCACCGCGGCGGGACCGGTGCCCAGCGGTGCGACCTCCACGCAGTTGGAGGTCTGGCTGCGCGTGCTGGTACGCCAGGGCGCGTGCGCGAGCTGGGCGAGGACGGACGGCGTGGTGCGGATGTCGTTCATGGTTGTGCTCCTGACGTGGACCGATGGATCGGGTGGGGACGCACGTGTCGGGCGCGGCCCCTCCTCGGTCACCGCTCCGTCAGGCTCCCGGAGGAACCACGGCGCTGGGCCGGCGCCGTTGCCGATCCATTGACCACAGTGGACTGTGCTCCCGTACCGGTCAGCCGTTCCGACGCCTTGACCAGCCAGGAGTGGGTGTCCGTTGCGGAAAGTGCCGCCGTACGTAGCCACTCGAACACCACTTTATAGTGATTTAGGTTGATTACGTCGGTCGACATGACGTCGGTGAAGCCACCTTCGATGGCGAGCGTCTCCGGATCGAGTGGATCGGCGAACCGATAGACCGAGAACGCGGTCGGCGGCAGGTACCACTGCCCGATCGGCGTCTCCCTGGGCAGCACGTGCAGCGTGACGTTGGGGAGCATGGCCAGCTCGCAGAGCTGGGCCAACTGCTCCAGGAGCACGTCGGGCGGCCCGGCCCGGTGCCCGAGCGCCGCCTCTTCCAGCACCGCCGTGTACCGGGGCGCGTCGTGCTCCCGGGTGAGCAGTCGCTGCCGGGCCTGCCGGGCCCTGACCTGCGTTTCGGTCTCCTCCTCGGTCTCCGGGTCGCCCGCCTCCCGGCCGACCTGGTAGGCCGAGGAGAGCCGGACGCGGGCGTACCCCGGCGTCTGCAACAACCCCGGCACCAGCACCGGGTTGTACTCGGAGATCTCGACGCAGCCCGCCTCCAGCTCGGCGAAGCCGCGTTGCTGCTGCGTCATCGCCGGATAGTTCTTGAGCCAGCCGCGCATGTCGCCGGCCTCCTCGGTGATGCCGAGCAGTTCCGCCCGACGTGCCTCGTCGGCGCGGTAGAGGTCGAGCAGGTCCCGGACGTCCTGCGGGTCGGGCCGGCTGCGGCCGTTCTCCAGCCGGGACAATTTCGACGCGGAGGCCCAGCCGACACGCTCGATGACCTGGTCGCCGGTGAGCCCGGCGGCTTCGCGCAACTGGCGCAGTTCGCGGCCGAGCCGCTGCCGACGCAGGATCGGACTGGGTGCGGCAGGAGGCACGGTGTCCTCTTTTCCGTCGACCGCCGCAGACGCGACGGTAACTGTATGAAATTCGCCCCCCACGGCCAGTATGGACGTCGCGACCGGCGCCGGAGGTACCGGCGGGGGCGTGTCATGAGAAATACGGACACCCGACACACCGGAACGAGACCGCCGTCATCTGCGTCCCCGCCCCGGACGGGTTTCCGACCGCGCCCGAGTCGCGCCACCCCCGGAGGGATCAATGCGAACCGTCCTGAGTCGCCCGGACTTCCGCCTGCTGTTCGGCGGACTGTTGGCCAGCATGAGCGCGGAGTCGATCCTGCTGCTGGCACTCGCCATCTGGGTGAAGGACCTGACCGGATCGGACGGCCTCGCCGGTGCCACCATCTTCGTCATCCTCGCGCCGAGGACCCTCGCGCCGCTGGTCGGCTGGTTCGTCGACCGGTACCCCCGGAAGCCCTTCTTCGTGGTCACCAACCTCGCCATGGCGGTGCTGCTCACCCCGCTGTTCGCGGTCCGGGACGCGGGCGACATGTGGATCATCTATGCGGTGGCCGCGCTCTACGGCCTGTCGAACCTCACCGTCGGCGCGGTGCTCAGTCGGCTGATCCAGGAGCTGGTCCCGTCCGACCTGCTCGGTGAGGCCAACGCCGCGTTGCAGACCGTGCGGCAGGGTATGCGGCTGGTCGGTCCGCTGGCCGGCGCCGGCCTGTACGCGGTGCTCGGCGGCTGGGTGCTGGCCGCGGTCGGGATGGCCGGCTTCCTGGTCGCCGCCGCCGTGGTCGGCACGCTCCGGGTGGCCGAGTCCTCCGCCGCGTCGGCCGATCGGCCCGCGGTCCGTCCGGCCGACGGCGTCACCCGGGTACGGCGTCTGTCGTCCGAGCTGGTCGCCGGGCTGCGGCACCTCGCCGGTGAGCCGGCGTTGCGGCGGGCACTGGTCGGCTACGGTCTCGGCTCGCTGGTGATGGGCTTCACCGAGTCGCTGATCTTCGCGTACGTCGACTCGGGGCTCGGTCGGGACGCCGCGTTCGTCGGCGTGCTGGTCACCGTGCAGGGCGTCGGTGGGCTGGTCGGCGGTCTGTGCTCCGCAGCCGTGCTGCGTCGACTCGGTGAGCTGGGCACCCTCGCCGCCGGAGTGGCGTTCTTCGGCCCGGCGGCACTGGCGCTGGCGTACCCGAACCTGTGGCTCGGCTTCACCGCGGTGCTGCTGGCCGGCCTCTCCCTGCCGCTGACCCTGGTCGGTCTGCACACGCTGATCCAGCGGCGGACCCCGCCGGAGCTGATCGGCCGGGTCGCGGCGGCCTCGGAGGCGGTGGTCCGGTGCCCGCAGGCGGTCTCCGTCGGAGTGGGCGCACTGATCGTCGGGGTGCTCGACTACCGGGTGGTCTTCGTGGCGATCGGCCTGGCCACCCTGCTCGCGGGCGGCTACCTGTGGCGCGGGCGCCGGCTGAGCCCGCCCGCCGGACCGGCGGCGCATCCCCGGGTGCCGGCACCGCGCCCGGCCGCCGAGGACCGGGACCCGGCCCCGGTCGGGACGCTGACCGGCCAAGGCGGTCGCTGACCACGACGCGGGGGGCGGTCCCCGATCCGACCGGCCGCCGCGGTACGTCCGTGGTCAGACGGTGATGCTCGCCAGGTGCTGCTTGACCTGGTTGATCGACGGGTTCGTCAGCGCGCTGTCGTCGGCGAAGCGCAGGGTCGGCACGGTCTGGTTGCCACCGTTGACCCCCATCACGAACTCCGCCGCCGCCGGATCCTGCTCGATGTCGACCACCCGGTAGGCGATCCCCTCCCGGTCGAGCTGCGACTTCAGCCGGTGGCAGTAGCCGCACCAGGGAGTGGAGTACATGGTCAGCATGGTGAGATCCTCCAACGTCATGCGCGCCTGCTCGCGCAGATCAGCACAGGCTAACCGCTGCAACGTCCGACCGAGCTGCGACAATTCCCCGCTGTGGTGGTTAACTCCGGGTCCGAACGCGTGCTGACCGGGCTCGACCCGGAACAACGCTCGGCCGTGACCGCCGTGGCCGGCCCGGTCTGCGTACTCGCCGGGGCGGGCACCGGCAAGACCCGCGCGGTCACCTCGCGGATCGCGCACCGGGCGTTGACCGGGGAGATCTCCGCCCGGCACGTGCTCGCCGTCACCTTCACCGCCCGCGCCGCCGCCGAGCTGCGCCACCGGCTCGCCGCGCTCGGGGTGGCCGGTGTCCAGGCCCGGACGTTCCACGCGGCCGCACTGCGCCAGGTGCGCTACTTCGCGCCCCGGCTGCTGGCCGGGCGGGCCATGCCCGAGCTGCTGGACAGCAAGGTGCGCCTGGTCACCCTCGCCGCGGCCCGGGCCGGCCTGCGGACCGACCGGACCGCCGCGAGGGACCTCGCCGGTGAGATCGAGTGGGCCAAGTCCTCGCTGGTCGAGCCGGGGGAGTACGTGGTGGCGGCGGCCAAGGCGCTGCGCGAGACGCCGCACGAACCGGCCAAGGTCGCCGAGGTCTTCGCCGCGTACGAGAAGCTCAAGCGCACCGGTGGGGTGATCGACTTCGAGGACGTGCTCCGCGCCGCGGTCTGGGGGATCGAGGAGCACCCGGACGTCGCCGAGCAGGTGCGCAACCAGTACCGACATCTGGTCGTCGACGAGTACCAGGACGTCAACCCGTTGCAGCAGCGGCTGCTGGACGCCTGGCTCGGCGGCCGGGACGACGTGACCGTGGTCGGCGACGCCAGCCAGACGATCTACTCGTTCACCGGGGCGACGTCGTCGTACCTGGTCGACTTCCCGCGTCGCTACCGGGGCGCCACGGTGGTCCGGCTGGTCCGTGACTACCGGTCCACCCCGCAGGTGGTGGGGCTGGCCAACGCGGTCATCTCGCAGGCTCGGGGCACCGAGGCGCGGCTGCGCCTGGAACTGGTGGGCCAGCGTCCGCCCGGCCCGGAGCCGGAGCGGCGGATCTTCACCGACGAGCCGGCCGAGGCCGCCGCGGTCGCCGCCCGCTGCCGTGCGCTGGTCGACGCCGGCACCCCGGCACGCGAGATCGCCGTGCTGTTCCGCACCAACGCGCAGTCCGAGGCGTACGAGAAGGCGCTGGCCGAGGTGGGCGTGCCGTACCTGGTCCAGGGGGCCGAGCGGTTCTTCGAACGGGCCGAGGTGCGGCAGGCGATGGTGGCGCTGCGCGCGGCCACCCGGTCGATACCCGGCGAGACACCGCTGCCGGTGGCGGTGGTCGAGGCGCTCGCCGCCGTCGGGTGGGCCCCCGACGCGCCCCCGCCCGGTGGGGCCGCCCGCGAGCGGTGGGAGGCGCTGGCCGCGCTGGTCCAGCTCGCCGAGGAGTACGCGGCCACGCCCGATCTGATGCCGCTGGGGGTGGCCGCCACGGTCGAGCGCCCGGTCACCCTCGCCGACTTCGCCGACGAACTGGCCCGACGGGCGGCCCAGCAGCACGTACCCACGGTGGACGGGGTGACCCTGGCCTCGCTGCACTCCGCGAAGGGCCTGGAGTGGGACGCGGTCTTCCTGGTCGGGCTCGCCGAGGGCACGTTGCCCACCACGTACGCGCGCACCACCGAGCAGGTCGAGGAGGAGCGCCGGCTGCTGTACGTCGGTATCACCCGGGCCCGCCAGTGGCTCTGGCTGTCGTACGCCTCGGCGCGTTCCCCGGGCGGGCGGGCCCGGCGGCCGTGCCGCTTCCTGCCCCAACTGGCCCCGGGCGGGACCGAGCGGGCGACCGCGGGCGGACCGGCGCGTGGCCCGCAGCGGCGGGCGGCCACCCGGATCGTCTCCTGCCGGATCTGCGGCACCACCCTGTTCGCCGGGCCGGACCGCAAGCTGGGGCGCTGCGCCACCTGCCCGTCCGACATCGACGACGAGCTGCACGAGCGGCTGCGTGAGTGGCGTTCCCGGGTGGCCGGGGCCCAGCGGGTCCCCGCCTATGTGGTCTTCACCGACGCGACGCTCGTCGCGCTCGCCGAGCGGCGGCCGGCCCGGTCCGAGGAACTGGTCGCGATCGCCGGCATCGGCCCGCGCAAACTCGGCCTGTACGGCGAGGCCGTGCTGGCGCTGGTCGGGGGCGCGGCGGTCGACGAGATCTGCCCTCAGAAAAGTTTCTGAATCTGACCGTTAATTCGTTTGCCCTCGCCCCACCGACCGTCATAGCCTCAGGGCACACCTCGCGAGGGGGCCCTGTTCGGGCTGCTCACGGGGCATCTGTTCCGAGTCGATCGTCGAGTGAAGGTGAGGAGGTGGCACCGATGGAGAGCTACGTCAACCAGCGTCCGACGGCGCTGCCCGTTGCCGTCGCTCCGCTGTCGGCTGCCCTGATCTCCGTCGTTTCGGCGACGGACGTTCGGGCGACCGTCGTCGCCACCCGACCGTGGGCTCCGCAGGCGCACCGGGTCGAGGTTCAGGCCGAGCTGATCCTCGCACCGAAGCCGACCGGGATCCAGGGGACCAGTGGCTTCACGGGCAAGGGCGTCGATGGCGCCACCAAGCGGATGGACGTCCGCGGTGTTCCACCTCGAGGTAGACCGGTCTGACCAACAGACCACCGGCTCACCTCGAGGCCGCGGAACCCGCACACCGGGATCCGCGGCCTCAGTTTTTTGCACCGCCGAAGTACGTCGGAACAGCGATCCACGAGATCGAAGTGTGAGAGAGAGGTGACCGGGCGATGAGTCTGGCGTTGGCCCCGCTCGACCTGAGCGTCGAGATGGAGGCGAACCTGCCCTGCCGGAAGTTCGACCCCGACCTGTGGTTCTCCGACTCGCCCACCGAGCTGGAACTGGCCAAGTCGCTCTGCGGGGACTGCCCGCTGCGCGTCGAGTGCCTGGCCGGTGCGGTCGAGCGGGCCGAGCCCTGGGGCGTCTGGGGCGGCGAGATCTTCGAGCGTGGCGCGGTCGTCCCGCGCAAGCGGCCCCGTGGTCGCCCGCGCAAGGAGGACATCGCCCGCGACGCCGCCCTGCGGGTCGAGGCCGAGGCGCGACTGGCCGCCGACGGGCTCGCCCCGTCGCGCAACGCGGTCCGGCTGGCTGCCTGACATGTTCCCGAACCGGACCAACCCCGCCGGCAGCACGCCGGCCGAGAGAGAGCTGACCACGATGTTGTACCTGCCGAACGGAACCACCGACATGTACCTACTCCACGAAGCGCTGTCGAAGGTGCGAATGTTGCGGCCTCAGGCCGGTCGCACCACCACGAGCACTGAGGCAACCCGATCCGCCCGTACCGTCGCCATGACCGGCCGTGCCCGGTCGGCTCGCGAGTTGGGCGTCCTGTAGGACCGACACCGCAAACGGCGGGCGGGGACCAGAGGTCCCCGCCCGCCGTCGTCGTCTCGTGGGCCGCTGGCTCAGCCGACCGGGGCGAAGCCGGGCAGCCAGCGCTCCAGGATGCCCCGGTAGGGCGCCTTGGCCTCCAACTGGCAGAGCACCCCGATCGAGCCGAGCGTCACCCGGTGGATGAGCAGGTACGACGGCGGCAGGTTGAGGTGTCGGCTGAACTGGTAGGCGGGGGAGCGCGGGTTGGCCAGTCGGGTCGCCTCGGCACGCAGCCAGGCCCGGGAGAACCGGAACTCCTCGGCGGCGATCGGTTCCAGCATCGGCCGCAGGAACTCCAGCAGCGCGCTCGCGTCGATCGGGTCGTCGGTGCTGAGGAAGCCCTCCGAGCGTAGGCCGGCCTCCACGCCGTCGGCGTCGCCCCGCAGCGCCAGTGCGGCGATGCGACCGATCGGCTCCGGCGTACCCTCCGGCATCCGGGCCACCGCACCGAAGTCGATCACCCCGAGCCGGCCGTCCGGCAACAGCCGGAAGTTGCCCGGGTGCGGGTCGGCGTGCAGCAGCCCGGCCCGCGCCGGTGCGGACAGGTGCAGCGTGGCCATCAGCAGACCGGCCCGGTCACGTTGCTCCTCGCTGCCCTCCCGGATGATGTCGGACAGCGGCGTGCCCTCCACCCACTCGGTGACCAGCACCCGGGGCGAGGCGGAGAAGACCGAGGGGACGTAGATCTCCGGATCGTCCTCGTATGCGGCGGCGAAGGCACGCTGCGACTCCGCCTCCAACTCGTAGTCCAACTCCTCGGTGATGCGTTCGCGCAGCTCGGCGAGGAGCGGCTTGACGTCCAGCCCGGGCTGGATGGCCCGGAACATGGCGCTCAGCCGGGAGAGCTGCTTGAGGTCGGCGAGCAGGGCGTCACCGGCACCCGGATACTGGATCTTGACGGCCGCGTCCCGGCCGGTGCCGTCCGGCATCCGCCACACGGCCCGGTGCACCTGCCCGATGCTGGCCGCGGCGGCGGGGGAGTCGTCGAAGGTGACGAAGCGCTCACGCCAGGCCGGACCCAACTGCTCGGCGAGGACCTTGTGCACGCTGGCGGCGGGCAGCGGCGGCGCGGCCTCCTGGAGCTTGGTCAGGGCCTGCCGGTACGGCGCGGCGACCTCCTCGGGCAGGGCCGCCTCGAAGACCGACAACGCCTGGCCGAACTTCATTGCACCGCCCTTGAGCTGGCCCAGGACGCTGAAGAGCTGCTCGGCGGTGCGTTGCTGGATCTCGGCGGAGATCACGTCGGAGGCGAGCCCGGTGACACGCTTTCCCATGCCGAGGACGGTCCGCCCGGCGAAGCCGAGCGGCAGTGCGGCGAGCTTGGCGGTGCGGGACACGGCCCGGCGCGGGATGTCGGTCACGAGGTCATTGTTACCGACTCGGCGGGCCCGCTGCTGCTCTGCGCCCGGGCTGGCGTTCATCTTCGGGGTACGCGCCGCACCGACAGCGGGGGTGTGGTGGCCAGTGTCGGCGGCGGACGACGCCCGCCGGACCGATCTCCACCGCACCGCCGAGCGTCTCCGGCGCCCCGCCGTCGAGCTGCGCCAGCGCCTCGGCGACCGCGTAGGCGGTCGCTGCCAGGAGCGTGCCGGTGGCACACGCTGCGGCGACAGGCGTGTGGGCGATCTGGGCGGCGAGGGCCGGCCAGTCCGGGTCCCGGTCGGCCCGATGCAGGTCGAGGCAGCGCAGGCAGGGGCCGGTCGGCGGCCGGACCAGCGGCCCGATGACCGGGACGCCCTCCCGCACGTCGACGAGCAGGTGCGGTTGTCGGCGCTGGGCGTGGACGGCGGCCATCAGGGCGGCCGGTCGGTCGAGGCCGAGCTGGATGACCAGGTCGGGCCGGGTCCGACGCAGTGCGTCGGTGGCGGTGCCGGGTGCGGCGCTCGCCACGGTCGCCCGTACGGCCGCGTCCAGCGGGTGCCCGAGGTCACCGGCGGCGATGCCGCTGCCGACCAGGTCGACGGGGCGTACCGGGCCGGTGAGGTCGGGTTGGACGTGCCCGACGCCGGCCTGCGCCAGGGCCAGGGCGACGGCGGCACCGAGCGGCCCGGGGCCGGTGACCGCCACCCGGGCGGCCAGGCGACGGCGGAGCACCTGCGCGGGCGTGCCGGGCAGGCGGGCGGCGGCCAGGGCCAGCGCACCGGCCTCCGCGGCGAGCCGGCTCCGGCGGGGCTCGGCGAGATCCCGGGGCACCAGCGTGTGCGCCGGCACCACCAGGCCGGCCGCACGCAGCGCGTCGAGCAGGGCGCGGGCGTGCTCGGGACGGCCACCCGTGCCGACCAGCACCTGCCGTTCGCTGCGCGTGCCGTCGAGCAGGTCGAGCAGCCGCACCGCCCCGGGGTCGGCGAACTCGACCAGGACGGCACGCTCCGGCGTCAGCCCGAGCTGGAGCGTGTGCCGGTCACGCCAGAGCCGGTTGAGGCCGGGCAGCAGGGTGGGGCGGGGCGACGGCGGGTGGTCCGTGATCGGCGGCATGGGTACGAACAGTGACCGATTCCCTGCTGTCCGTCGATCGTTGTCCACAGGTGGCCACTCGTAGATCCAGGGCTGTCCACAGGATTCGGCGAGTTTTCCACAACTCGCCGGTAACCCTGTCGGTGGCCCGACAGTGAGCGGAACGCCGCGAGGGGGTGGCCGGGCGGCCACCCCCTCGCGCGGACGCGTACGTCAGACCTTCGCCTTGCCCAGGATGCGGTTCACTGTTGTGCCACACACCGGACACTTGCCCTTGGCCATGTTCATGCCGGTCTTCGAGACCTCGACGCGGCCCTCGAAATCCCGCTTCTCCTTGCACTTGACGCAGTAACCGTTGTAGGTCTGGGCCTGGTCGGCCACGGTGTGCCTCCTCGTCTCGTCCGCCGGGTCGATGCCGGTCCGGCGGTTCTCCCGGCGGCGGTCGCCTAAGACGTCCGACACCGGGTCTTCTCCGTGGTCATCCACATGACCACCGGTTGGCGGACCCTACCCAGGTGCGGGCGGTTCCATGTCAGGTGCGCGTTGCCACTGTGAGCAAGGCGACGTCGAGAGTGTGCACGCCGAATTGGGTCAGATCAGTCCTTTTGGCGGGGACACGCCGACCGGAGGTCGCTAAATCCGCTGGTAGGGCCCGCGTGACCGAAGATCGGGACCCGACTGGCGGGGCCGGACGATGATCACTTACGGTGGAGCGTGTCGGTGCTGTGACACCTCACCGGCCATCACGAAGGGTGATCGTGACGCCTCACGGGGCTCCGGCAAGAATTTTTTCGGGACTCCTGGCGACCAATCCCCATTTTCCGGGCGCGTGTCGGGGGGTTGACCCTTGCGGACCCCTGGTCACAACGCATTAGCTTGCCAACGTGACAGCAAACCGAGGCTGCGCGGTCCACTGATGGCGGGGGCGCGGAAGCCTGTCGTCGAAGTGCGGCGCAGCCAGCGTCGGCGACGTACGGTGTCCGCCTACCGCGACGGTGAGCGGGTCGTCGTCCTCATCCCCGACCAGTTCTCCCGGGCCGAGGAGAGCGAGTGGGTCGACCGGATGCTCGCCCGGCTCGCCGCCCGCGAGGGTCGCCTGACCCGCTCCGACGCCGAGCTGCTGGAGCGGGCCGGCCGGCTGATCAAGCTGTACCTGACCGAGTACGGCGACCAGGCGGTGCCGGCCAGCGTCCGGTGGGTGAGCAACCAGAACGGCCGGTGGGGCTCCTGCACCCCGGCGGACCGCTCCATCCGGCTCTCCCACCGGCTCCAGGAGATGCCGGAGTGGGTGATCGACTACGTGCTGCTGCACGAACTGGTCCACCTCATCGTGCCCAGCCACAACGCGCAGTTCTGGGCGCTGGTCGGCCGATACCCGAAGACCGAACGGGCCCGGGGCTACCTGGAGGGTGTCGCGGCGGTGGGCGGCACGCCCTGAGCGGTGCTCCGCCCGGCGGTAGGGTCGGAGGATGGCTCGACGTGTGGTGGTGGCGCTGCTCGCCCCGGTCATCTGGACGCCGCCCGGCATCGACCCGGCGCAGTGGCGGCGCGCGCTCGCCGAGGACGTGGTCGACCTGCTCGCCATGCTCAACGAGGTGGACACCGCGGTGGCGGCCACCGCGGCGGACCGCCGGCTGGCCGACGAGGTGATCTGGCCCGGCACCACCGTGTACGAGGTGTCCGAACCGACCCCCAACGCCGTCTTCGCCGCCCTCGCCGCCTCGGGCGACGGCTACGAGCAGGCGGCGGTGGTCGCCGGGGACGCACCCGACCTGCCCGGACTCACCGTCGGCAAGCTCCTGCGTCCGCTGACCAGCCGACCGGTGGCGCTGGCCCCGGTCGAGGGCGGTGTGCCGGGACTGCTCGGCGCGGCGGTCCGGCTGCCCGTACCCTCCTGGCTGCCGGTGCTGGACCTGGACAGCGCCGTGCCCGCAGCCGTGCGCGCGGCGGCGCCCGAGCCGGGCGACCTCGCGGTCACCCCGTCCTGGCACCGGCTACGCGGCCCCGCCGACCTGGCCCGCCTCGATCTGGCGCTGGACGGCTGGGAGAACACCCGCGCCCTGCTCACCGGCGCCGACCGGTCCGGCTGACCGGAGAGGATCGACGCGCACCCGGCCCACGACGTCCGCCCGCCTCAGCCGACCGGGCCGGTCCGGCTGACGCCGGACCGGCGGGTGCGTGGGCGGGTTCAGGAGCGGCGGTCGTCGCCGTCGGTGTCGTCGGGACGCTCCGGGCCCTTGCCTTTGCCCTCGGCCTCGCCCGGGATCTTCTCCTCCGGGCCGCCCGGTGCGGAGAAGTCGAAGTTCTCCAGCTCGGTCATCAGGTCCACGTCGGCCATGGCGAAGGCCACCGGGTCGGCGAAGTCGTCGTCGGAGGGCAGCAGGTCGGGGTGACCCCAGAGGGCATCCCGTCCGGCGATGCCGCGGTGCTCGGTGAGCGCCGCCCAGAGCGCGGCGGCCTCACGCAGCCGACGAGGACGCAGCTCCAGCCCGACCAGGGCGGCGAACGTCTGCTCGGCCGGTCCACCGGCCGCCCGGCGGCGACGGAACGCCTCGCCGAGCGCGACCACGTTCGGCAGCCGACCGTCGGCGGCACCGTCCACCACGTGGCAGACCCAGCCCTCGACCAGGGCGAGCGCGGTCTCCAGGCGAGCCAGCGACGCCTTCTGCGCCGGGCTGTCCTCCGGCGTGAAGATGCCCTCCAGGGCGATCGCCTGCATCGACTCCGGGTCGGTCGGGTCGACCCGGCCCATCGCCTCCTCGATCGCCTCCCGGTTGACCCGGATCCCGGCCGCGTACGTCTCGACGGCGGTCAGCACGTGTCCGCGCAGCCACGGCACGTGCTCGAAGAGGCGCTGGTGGGCCGCCTCGCGCAGGGCGACGTAGAGGCGTACCTCGTCCTCGGGCAGCTCCAGGCCCTCGCCGTAGCCCCGGATGTTGGCCGGGATCAGCGCGGCGGTCCCGGCCGGGCCGAGTGGCAGGCCGATGTCACCGGCGGAGAGCACCTCCGCGGCCAGCGACCCGAGCGCCTGGCCGAGTTGACCGCCGAACAGGGCGCCGCCGAGCGTGGCCACCATCGACTGCATCGGGCCGAGCTGGGCGCGCGCCTCGGGCGGCACCAGGTCGCCCATCGCGCCGACCATCCGGCTGGCCACCGGGTCGCACAGCTTCCGCCAGACGTCCAGCGTCTTGAAGATCCACTCGTTGCGGTTCCAGGCCACCGTGGTCTTGATGCCGGAGGGCAGCGCCGAGGCCGGTTCCAACCAGAGGTCGGCGATGCGCAGGGCTTCCTCTACCGCATTGCGCTCGTACGGCGAGACCGCCGGGTCGCCCGCCGCCGCGAGCTGACTGGCCGCCACCTGACGGGCCAGATCCCAGTTGACCGGCCCGCTGCCCGGCGCGGAGAGCAGGTGCTGCAACTGCGACATGAACTGCTGCATCTGCGCGGGGTCGTTGGGGTCGGGCGGCTGCCCACCCGGGAGCGCGAAACCGAACGGAATATCAGGCACGAGCTCTACGGTACGCGCGCCGTGCCCCAGGTCGCCGTCACCGCGGTTGCGCTGAGGGCGAAGTCCCGTCGTGCCGCCCGGAGGCCGGGAACCGGCTCGGTACGCTCTGCCGCATGAGACGACGTGGCGTGACCGTCCTCCTCGGTGCTCTGCTCACCGCTCTGCTCAGCATCGGGGTGCTCGGCGCGCCCGTTCCCTATGTCGTGCTCGGTCCCGGTCCGACCGTGGACACGCTCGGGCAGGAGGACGGCAAGGAGGTGATCCAGGTCACCGGTGGTGAGACCTCCACCTCCGCGGGGCAACTGCGGCTGACCACGGTGGGTGTGCAGCCCACCGTGAAGTTGCGCTCGGCCATCCAGGGCTGGCTCTCCGACGACCAGGCGGTGGTGCCGCGCGAGCTGGTCTACCCGCCCGGCGAGACCCGCGAGGAGGTCGAGCAGCGCAACGCCGAGGACTTCCAGGTCTCGCAGACCAGCGCGGAGACCGCCGCGCTGCGGGAGTTGGGGTACGAGGTGCAGGTCGTGGTCAAGACCGTCGCCGAGGACGGCCCGGCCGCCGGGGTGCTGCGCCCCGGTGACGTGGTGACCTCGGTCGACGGGGAGCCGGTGCCGCTGGCCGGCCGGCTGACCGAGCTGGTCCGGGCGAAGCCGGCCGGCACCGCGCTGCGCATCGGCTACACCCGCGACGGTGCCGCGCGTACCGACACCATCACCACCCAGGAGTCGGACGGTCGCCCGCGCATCGGCGTCGAGATCGAGCAGCAGCAGCCGCACCCGTTCACGCTCTCCTTCGACCTCCAGGACATCGGCGGGCCGAGCGCCGGGCTGATGTTCGCCCTGGGGATCATCGACAAGCTGACCCCGGAGGACCTGACCGGTGGCCGGGTCATCGCGGGCACCGGCACCATCGACGACGCGGGCGAGGTCGGGCCGATCGGTGGCATCCCCCAGAAGCTGGTCGGCGCGAAGCGGGCCGGCGCCACGGTGTTCCTGGTGCCGGCGGCCAACTGCGCCGAGGCGGTGTCCAACCGGCAGCCGGAGCTGCCGCTGGTCCGGGTGGGTTCGCTCGACGAGGCGCTCACCGCGTTGGAGACGCTGCGTTCCGGGGGCGAGCCGACGCTCTGCTGACCGCCGGGGGCGACTCGGCATCCGGCCCGCACCACGCCCGCTGACCTGGGACTGCTGCCGGTGGGTGCGACCGCGGGCCGGCCCGGTGCCGGCTGCGCGGCGCGACCTTGCCACAACGCATTCAGGAACACCCCGTACTCTGGGTGCCTGGTCGGAGCCGATCATAACGAGCGTGCGGAGCCAACAGTGGTCATGCGTAGCAGCAGCCCCCTGCCGAGGATGAGCCGACGCGGACGCGTCACGATCGGGGTGTTGATCGGGGTGTTCGTCCTGTTCACCCTGCTCGGCTGGGGGGTGCAGGCCTGGACCGACTGGCTGTGGTTCTCCGAGGTCGACTACACCTCCGTCTTCCGTGGCGTGATCGTCACCCGGTTGCTGTTGTTCCTGGCCGCCGCTGTCGCGATGGGCCTGATCGTCGGCGGCAACCTCTGGCTGGCGCAGCGGTTGCGGCCCCGGATGCGTCCGCACTCGCCGGAGCAGGCGACGCTGGAGCGCTACCGGATGCTGCTCGGCCCCCGGCTCGGGCTCTGGATCGCCGCCGCCGCCGTGGTGGTGGGTCTCTTCGCCGGCCTGTCCGCGCAGAGCCGCTGGAACCAGTGGCTGCTCTTCCTGCACGGCGGTGACTTCGGCGTACAGGACCCGGAGTTCGGCGTGGACGTCGGCTTCTACGTCTTCCAGTTGCCGTTCTGGCGGTTCCTGCTCGGGCTGGGCTTCACCGCGGTGGTGCTGGCGCTGATCGGATCGCTGGCCGTGCACTACCTCTTCGGCGGGGTACGCCTACAGGGCGTCGGCGACCGGATGAGCGGTGCGGCACGGGCCCACCTGAGCTCGCTGGTCGCGGTCTTCGTGCTGCTCAAGGCCGTTGCGTACGTGCTGGACCGGCGGTCGATGCTGCTGGAGTACAACGACGGCGTGGGCGTCTACGGCGCCGGGTACGCCGACATCAACGCGTTGCTGCCGGCCAAGGAGATCCTCGCCTACATCTCCGTGGTGGTGGCGATCGCGATCATCGTGTTCTCCAACGCCTGGATGCGGAACCTGGTCTGGCCGGGCATCTCGCTGGCGCTGCTCGGCGTCTCGGCGGTGGCGATCGGCGGCATCTACCCCTGGGCGGTGCAGACCTTCGAGGTCAAGCCGAGCGCCCGGGACAAGGAGGCGCCGTACATCCAGCGCAGCATCGACGCCACCCGCGCCTCGTACGGGCTGAACATCGCGGAGAACTCGGCGTACTCGGCGAGTAACCTGACCCCGACGGAGAGCCTGGCCACCGACACCGCGGTGGTGCCGAACGCCCGACTGCTCGACCCGCAGTTGGTCAGCGAGACCTACACCCAGCTCCAGCAGGTCCGTGGTTTCTACGACTTCGGCCCCAAGCTCGACATCGACCGGTACACGGTCGACGGCCGGACCCAGGACTACGTGGTCGGCGTACGTGAGATCAACTACGGCGAGCTGACCGCCCAGCAGAGCAACTGGATCAACCGCCACACCGTCTACACCCACGGGTACGGCGTGGTGGCCGCCCCCGCCAACCGGGTCGTCTGCGGTGGCCAGCCGTTCTTCGTCTCGGGCTTCCTCGGCGAGCGGTCGCAGGAGTCCTGCTCCTCGCCGACCGACCTGATCCCGGCCAGCCAGCCCCGGATCTACTACGGCGAGCGGATGCAGGACGGTGACTACGCCATCGTCGGCAAGCCGAGCGAGGACGCCAACCCGGCGGAGTTCGACCGTCCGGCGGGCGAGAGCGGCGAGGGCCGCGAGTCGTACTACACCTACACCGGCGAGGGCGGCGTCGACGTCGGGTCGTTCTCCCGGCGGCTGCTCTACGCCATCAAGGAGCAGGAGCCGAACTTCCTGCTCTCCGAGGCGGTCAACGACAACTCCAAGCTTCTCTACGTGCGCAACCCCCGGGACCGGGTGGAGAAGGTCGCGCCGTTCCTGACGCTCGACGGCGACCCGTACCCCGCCGTGGTGGACGGCCGGGTGCAGTGGATCGTGGACGGCTACACCACCTCGGCCACCTACCCGTACGCCGAGCGGGTCAACCTCCAGCAGGAGACCACCGACGAGCTGACCGGCCGGGGCACCATCCAGTTGGCCCGGGAGAACGTCAACTACATCCGCAACTCGGTCAAGGCGACCGTGGACGCGTACGACGGCACGGTCACGCTCTACGAGTTCGACGAGAACGACCCGGTGCTCAAGGCGTGGAATAAGGCCTTCGGCGGTGACCTGATCAAGCCGCGCGAGGAGATCCCGCAGGCGCTGGCCGACCACTTCCGCTACCCGGCCGACCTGTTCAAGGTGCAGCGCAACCTGCTGACCCGGTTCCACGTCACGAACCCCGGCGACTTTTACTCCGGCCAGGACTTCTGGCAGGTGCCGAACGTGCCGGACGCGCCGGACAGCGGGGTCAAGCAGCCGCCGTACTACCTCTACACGCAGATGCCCGGGCAGGAGGAGCCGACCTTCCAGCTCACCAGCGCGGTCACCCCGAACGGCCGGCAGAACCTGGCCGCGTTGATCTCGGCGTCGTACCAGGACGGGCGGCCCAGGTTGCAGGTGCTGGAGCTGCCCGACCAGACCCGGGTCTCCGGCCCGGTGCAGGTGCACCAGCAGATGACCAACAACGCCAACATCCGGCAGCAGTTGAACCTGCTCTCCTCGAACCAGGCACAGGTGCAGTACGGCAACCTGCTCTCGCTGCCGTTCGGCAACGGCATGCTCTACGTCGAGCCGGTCTACGTGAAGAGCAACCAGACCGACGCGTACCCGCTGTTGCAGAAGGTGCTGCTCTCGTACGGCGACGGCGGTTCGTTCGTGGTGCTGGCCGACAACCCGGCCGACGGCATCAAGCAGCTCGTGGAGCAGGGCAAGCGGGCGGCGGCCGGCAACCCGCCGCCGGCCACGGAGGAGCCGCCCGCAGGCGAGGAGCCACCGGGCGGCGAGGAGCCGACGCCTTCGCCGACGTCGACCGAGGCGCCGCCGCTCACCGGGGACCTGGGGGCCGCCGCCGACCGGGTACGTGCGGCGATCACCGAGGTGCGTGACGCGCAGGCGTCCGGTGACTTCGAGCGGTACGGCCGGGCGCTCAAGACGCTGGACGAGGCGCTGACCGCGTTCCAGCAGGCACAGCAGGCAGCCGGGACGAACGGTCCGGCACCGACCGGCAGTCCGGCACCGACCGGCAGTCCGTCGCCGACCGGCTGACGGAGCACGTTCCGACAGGGCCCGTGGACCGGCGATCCGTCGCCGCCCACGGGCCCTTCGGTGTCCGGGCCCACCGGTCGTCCACGGCGTTCTGTGAGTCGTTTTGCGGCGGGACGGGGTGGTGCGCTACGGTGGATCTACCGACGCGGGGTGGAGCAGCTCGGTAGCTCGCTGGGCTCATAACCCAGAGGTCGCAGGTTCAAATCCTGTCCCCGCTACTGCACGAGAAAGGCCCCGGACATCCGGGGCCTTTCTCGTTGTCCGGAGTGCGGTGCCCCCTCCCACGGCTGCCGGGAACACCTTGTTCGGGTACCTGTGGGGTGGTCGGTGGGGCTCGTGACGGATGGGGTAGGGTTGTCACATACCGACGCGGGGTGGAGCAGCTCGGTAGCTCGCTGGGCTCATAACCCAGAGGTCGCAGGTTCAAATCCTGTCCCCGCTACTGCACGACGAAGGCCCCGGACATCCGGGGCCTTCGTCGTTTCCGTCGACATCGCGACCGGTGGCCCATCTCGCCAGCGCGTTCGGCGGTCAGGGGTTGCGGGCCTCGGCGAGGATGGGGCCATGTCTTCAATCGGCAAGTGGTGGGGGCGGCTCGGCACGCTCCTGGGAACGGTGGTGCTGGCGGTGTTCGTGCCGGTCGCCGCGTGGGCCTCGACCGGCACCGGGGAACTGGTCGTGGAGGCCGCCCGGCGACGCGGGCGCGGTGGTGGCCTCTTCGGCTTCCTGGGCCTGCTCTGCTGCCTGGCGGTGGTGGCCGTGGTGGTCCTGCTGCTGGTCCGGCTCACCCGTAACCGGCGGCGCTGAGGGGGTTCCGCAGCGCCGCCCGCGCGCTGCGGTCCCGACACGGTGGCGCGCTCGGCGCGTGGTCTACTTGTCCGCGTGGAACTTCTGCACTCGGGCAAAGTGAGGGACGTCTACTCGGACGGTGACGACCTGATCCTGGTCGCCTCGGACCGCGTCTCCGTCTACGACGTGGTGCTGCCGACGCCGATCCCGGACAAGGGCAAGCTGCTCACCGCGTTGTCACTCTGGTGGTTCGAGCAGCTCGCCGACCTGGTGCCGCACCACGTCATCTCCGCCACCGACGTGCCGGCGGAGTTCGCCGGGCGGGCGATCCGGTGTCGCCGCTTGCGGATGGTCCCGGTGGAGTGCGTCGCCCGTGGGTTCCTCACCGGCGGAGGCCTCAAGGAGTACCAGAGCACCGGTGCGGTGTCCGGCGTCGTGCTGCCGCGTGGCCTGGGCGAGGCGTCCATCCTGCCCGAGCCGATCTTCACCCCGTCGACCAAGGCGCCGATGGGGGAGCACGACGAGCCGATGACCTTCGCCGAGGTGGTCGACGAGGTCGGCGCGGAGACCGCCGAGCGGCTGCGGAAGCTGACCATCGACGTCTACTGCCGGGGTGCCGAGCTGGCCGCCGAGCGGGGCATCCTGGTCGCCGACACCAAGATCGAGCTGGGCTGGGCGGCGGACGGCACCCTGGTCCTGGCCGACGAGGTGCTCACTCCGGACTCGTCCCGCTTCTGGCCGGCCGAGTCGTACCAGCCGGGCCGTACGCAGTTCTCCTACGACAAGCAGTACGTGCGGGACTGGGCGGCCGGCAGCGGGTGGGACAAGAGCGAACCGGCACCCGAGGTGCCGGACGAGGTGGTCGAGGCCACCCGGGCCCGCTACGTGGACGTCTACGAGAAGATCACCGGCAACCGCTGGGAGTGATCCCGGGATTCTGGCGTCACTCGCTGCGGTGCCGGCCGATGTGCTGCTCGGTGGGGGCGGTCGCGGAGGTGATCCGGACCGTGGTGCCGGCCGGGCCGGTCGTGACGTCCATCGCGTCGGTCAGCTCGCGGGCCAGCCAGAGTCCCCAGCCTCCGGCGGTCTCCGGCGCCGGCCGGCTGCGGTCGTCGAGGCGTTGCACGCTGATCCCCTGGCCGTGGTCGGAGACCTCGCACATCACCAGGTCGGCCTCCGTCCAGAGGCGTAGCCAGCCCTGCCCTCCGCCGTGCCGGACCGCGTTGGTGATCAGCTCGTTGACCGCGAGCACGAAGTCGTCCAGGCGGTCGTCGCGCAGCCCCGCGGCGCGCACACAGGAGGTGACCGAGTGTCGCAACTCGGTCACCTGGGCCTGGTCGAAGGCGTCAGCGATCAGGAGGGTGTGTTCGATGGGCACCACCGTACGCGGTGTGCGGGGTTCTGCGTTCGTCATGGCCCCGTCCCGACAGGAGATCGCAGAGCTTTACGCGGCTTTTTCCACCGTACGTCAGGGTTCGTAGCGCCGCATCGCCGAGGACCCCCCGAACGGGCTGTGGCATGGTGACGGGCGTGTCCGCCCCCGGTGGTTTCGAACTCCCCCTCTGGCGGGCCGTCGCGGTCTTCCGGGTGGCCTCGCTGGCGTACGTCTGCGTCGTCGTGCTGCGCGACGCGGACCGCTACGCCCACCCGCTGCTCGCCGGTGTGCTGGTGCTGGTGATGGCGGCCTGGACCGCCGTCACCGCGATCGGCTACGCCACTCCGGCCCGGCGCGGCTGGCCGCTGCTGCTGGCCGATCTCGGCGTCGTGGTGGCGATCCTCCTGGCCACCCCGTGGGTGATGGGCCGCGCCGCACTGGACGCGGGCCTGCCGACCATGGCGGTTGCCTGGTTGAGCGGTCCGGTGCTGGCCTGGGCGGTCTGCGGCGGACGGCGACGCGGGGCGCTGGCCGCCGTGGTCGTCGGCGCCACCGACCTGGCCACCCGGGGAATGGCCACCCCGACCGCGATCAACGGCGCGATCCTGATGCTGCTCGCCGGAGTCGTCGTCGGGCACGTCGCCCGGCTCACCGTGACCGCCGGGGAGCGGTTGCAGCGGGCGGTCGAGATCGAGGCCGCCAACCGGGAACGGGAACGGCTGGCCCGGGACATCCACGACTCGGTGCTCCAGGTGCTCGCCCTGGTGCAGCGGCGCGGCGAACGGCTCGACGGCGAGGCCGGCGAACTGGCCCGCCTCGCCGGTGAGCAGGAGGCGGCGTTGCGGATGCTGATCTCCGGCACCGGTCCGTTGTCCGGCGACGACGTGGACGCACCGGTGGACCTGAACGCCCTGCTCGGCCGGTACGCCTCGGGCAGCGTGTCGCTGTCCGCGCCGGCCACCCCGGTGCCGCTGCCACCGGCGGTGGCCCGCGAACTGGCCGCCGCGACCGGGGCCGCGCTGGACAACGTCGCCCGACACGGCGGCGGACGCGCCTGGGTGCTGGTCGAGGACGAGGGGACGGCGGTGACCGTGTCGATCCGCGACGAGGGGGCCGGTTTCGCCCCGGAACGACTGGCCGAGGCCGCCGCCCAGGGTCGGCTCGGCGTGACCCACGCGATCCAGGGACGACTCGCCGACCTCGGCGGGACCGCCCGGATCAGCTCCACCCCGGGCGCCGGCACCGAGGTCGAGCTCACCGTGCCGAGGAGGGGATCGTGAACGGCGTACGCGTGATGGTGGTCGACGACCACCCGATGTGGCGGGAAGGGGTGGCCCGCGATCTCACCGAGGCCGGCCACGAGGTGGTGGCCAGTTGCGGCGAGGGCCGACAGGCGGTCCGGGTCATCGGCGCGGCCCGGCCCGACCTGGTGGTGCTCGACCTGCAACTGCCGGACATCTCCGGGGTGCAGGTGATCCGGGGACTGCGGGCGGAACGGCCCGACGTGCGGGTGCTGATGCTCTCGGCCAGCGGCGAGCAGCAGGGAGTGCTGGACGCGGTGAAGGCCGGCGCCACCGGTTACCTGCTGAAGTCCGCCGGGCTGGCGGAGTTCCTGGACGCGGTCCGGCGGACCGCCGCCGGAGAACCGGTCTTCACGCCCGGCCTGGCCGGGCTGGTGCTGGGCGAGTACCGCCGGTTGGCCGCCGTACGGGAACAGGCCCCGGACGGCACACCGGACAGCGCACCCCGGCTCACCGAACGGGAGACCGAGGTGCTGCGCCTGGTGGCCAAGGGGATGTCCTACAAGCAGATCGCCGAGCGGCTCGGACTGTCCCACCGGACGGTGCAGAACCACGTGCAGAACACGCTCGGCAAGCTGCAACTGCACAACCGGGTGGAGCTCACCCGGTACGCGATCGAGCGCGGCCTGGACGAGTGACGCCGTGAGCGGGACTCAGACCGAGTGCGGCGGTCGGGTCTCGTGTACGGCCAACTCCTCGGCGCTGGCCCCGCCACCGGCCGCTCCCGCGTCGTACGCGATGGAGTCGGTCTCCTGGTCGGTGTGCGTGCCCTCGTCCGGTTCGACGAGTCGGCCCACGGTGGCGTCGGCGACGGTGCCCAGCCGGTCGTGGTCGTAGAGCGACACCGGGGAGTTCGGGTCGGAGGTCGGGCCCGGGTCGATCACGTCGGCGTCGAGCTGCGCCTGTGCCGCCTGCTCCCGACTGTCCGCCTCGGCCGCGATGTCCGGGTCGACCGGACCGGCCAGCGGATCGTCGACCGGCAGTTCGAACTGCTCCCGGCCGAGCTTGTAGTCCAGCGACTCGCCGTCGAGCTGCTCCTCGGCGGTGGTGCCGAACTCGTCCACGGCCACCGGGGTCCGGTCACCGGGCAACTGGGCCGGCGCCGGGCCGTCCGCCTCCCGACCGGTCAGCACGTCGTCACCGGCCGTCGAGTCGTCGTCGGCGGTGTCCGGCAGGCCGTCGGCCTCAGGGTCGGACAGGGGGGTCGGGTACTCGTCGTCGCGCATGACTGACCACTACCCGTTGCCCTCCGGCCGTAACCGGTCCCGCCCGCGCCGTTGCGGCAGCCGCCGCTGGTGGGCCACCGCCGCGACCGTGCCGGCGGCGGCCAGGCCGACCGCGGCGGTCATCCGGACGAGCTGTCGGCGTCGCCCGTGCCAGCCGCCCTCCGGCAGCGCCTCGGCGTCCGGCCGGAACACGTTCCCGGTGCCTCGGGGCGGGGCGCGGGCCCGAACTGGGTGCGCTGCACGTACCAGCCGAGGAGGCGCTCGGCGGCGGCCGGGGCGAGTCGCCAGGGCAGGCCGATCAACCGGGCGGCCCCACCCGCGTACGCCTCGCGGCGCGGCCTGCGCAGCAGCCGGACGATCGTCTCGGCGACCACCTCCGGCGGGTAGACCGGCGGTGGGGGTGTCAGCTCCCGGCCGCTGTGGTTGGCGGCGTGCCGGAAGAACGGTGTGTCGATGGTGGCCGGAAGCACGGTGCAGACCGAGATCGCACCGCGCCCGGTGAGCCGCAGCTCCTGGCGGACCGTGTCGGCCAGCCCTCGGATGCCGTGTTTGGCGGCGTTGTACGGCGACTGGTACGGCATCGCCACCTCGGCCAGGATCGAGGCGTTGTTGACCACCACACCGCCGCCGGCGGCCGACAGGTGGGGCAGCGCGGCCCGGATGCCGTTGGCGCTGCCGAGCAGGCTCACGTCCAGCACCCGGCGGAACTCCGCCTCCGGGATCTCGTCGAAGAGTCCGACCGCCCCGACCGCCGCGTTGTTGATCCAGGCGTCGATCCGGCCGAACTCGCTCGCCGCCACGTACGCCAGCCGGCGCACCGCGTCCGGGTCGGTGACGTCGGTCGGCACCACCAGCGCCCGACCGCCCAGCTCACGACAGTGCCCGGCGACCCGTTCCAGGGCCGGTGCGGAGCGGGCGGCCAGCACCACGGCACAGCCACGACGGGCCAGCGCGTAGGCGGTCGCCGCACCGATGCCGCTGGAACCGCCGGTGATCACCACGACCGCGTCGGCGAGCTTTCGGGCGAGGGGCATTCCTCATCGGTACCCCCTGGTGTCCGGGTCATGCGCGCCGGACAGCGCCGGATCTGCCATGTTTCGGCTCGTCGGAGCCCGGTTAATGGGACGCTCTGACCTGAGACCACCGCCCCATCCGCATGGAGGTGACCCATGCGCGTCGGCCTCGTCTGCGCCCACGCCGCTTCGCCGCCGTCCGGCGACGGTACCGTCGTCGGCACCTACCAGCACATCGCACGGGTCGCCGCCGAACTGGCGGGGAGAGGTCACGACGTACGGGTCTACACCCGACGGGACGATCCGGAGGCGGTCGAGAGCGACCTCGTCGACGGCTACCGGGTGGAGCGTGCGCCGGTCGGCCCGATCACCCCGATCCCCACCGCCGAGCTGGTGCCGTACGTGCCGGCGTTCGGCCAGTGGCTGGCCGACCGATGGTCCGGCGACTGGACCCCGGACGTGGTGCACGGGCACTACTGGGTCGGTGGACTGGCCGCCGCGCAGGCGGTCCGGGAGACCGACATCCCGGTGGTGCAGACGTTCCACTCCCTCGGCATGGAGCAACTCCGCCACCTCGGTTCGCAGTACGACGGGCCGGGCACCCGCATCCCGCTGGAACGGGCACTGACCCGGGCGGTGGACATGGCGGTGGCCCAGTGCAACGACGAGGTGGACGAGCTGACCCGGATGGGTCTGCAACGCAGCTCGGTGGCGATGGTCCCGACCGGAGTGGACATCGACCGGTTCCACCCGGACGGCGAGGCGGCCCCCCGGGAGCAGCGGTCCCGGATCCTCTCCGTCGGCGGGCTCTCGCGAGGCCACGGGCAGGACGACCTGATCCGCGCGATGCGTCTGGTCGGCGACGCGGAACTGGTGATCGCCGGTGGTCCGCCCGCGGAGGGGCTGGCCCGGCACGCCGAGGCCCGCCGGCTGCGGGAACTGGCCGAGCGGATCGGGGTGGGGGAGCAGGTGCACCTGGTGGGCGCCGTGCCGCACGAGCAGATGGCCACCTGGTACCGCTCGGCCGACGTGGTCGCCTGCACACCGCGCTACTCCTCGGCCGGGCGGGTGTCGCTGGAGGCGATGGCCTGCGGGGTTCCGGTGGTCGGCTACGCCATGGGCGGTATCGCCGACGCGGTGGTGGACGAGGTGACCGGCAAGCTGGTGCCGCCGGGTGACGTCCGGACCCTGGGGATGACGTTGCGCCGCCTGCTCACCGACAACGCGGGCCGGTTCGCCTACGGGCACGCCGCGGTGGACCGGGTCCGGTGCAGCTACACCTGGGAGCGAACAGCCTCCGCCCTGGAACGGCTCTACGAGCGGGTGGTCGGTCGGCGTAAGCCCGTCGAGGCGGCCTGAGACAGCCCGGAGGCGGCCGGGGAGAGTTGGTCGGCCGGATGCGCGACCGGGCCGACCGTGTCGCCCCGTCGCGGCCCGCTGGGCTGCGGTCCGATCAGCGGCTTGCCGGCGACGACCGCCCGCGAGGTCTCCTGGGCGACGGCGTGGTGGTGCTGGGGCTCGGCGTACCGGGTCAGGCCGATCACCGAGGCGAGGGTGACCAGGAAGCCGACCGCCGCGAGCCACTCCCGGCCGGGCCAGATCTTGTCGTTGAGTAGCAGCAACCCGACGATCGCGGCGGGCACCGCCCCGGCGGCGTCCATCGCGGCGACCGCCGCCGTGGTGGAGCCGCGCTGCATGGCCAGGCCGAGCAGCAACTGACCGACCACGGAGTGACCGACCAGCACGTAGAGCAGCGGGTCGGCGAGGAACGCGTCCCAGGTCGGTGCGGAGGCCAGCGGGCGGGCGGCCACCGCGGCGGCGGAGAAGGCCAGCCCGGCCAGCGATCCGAGCGCCACCGAGCCGGGGGCTCCGCGCAACCGGACCGCGAAGAAGCCGAGCACCGCGATCACGCCGAGCGTCACCAGCAAGGCGATCATGCCGGCGGTGCCGAGCGGCTTGGACTGCGCCGGCCGGGCGGAGAGCACCAGCGCGGTGATCCCGGCGAAGAGCAGGAGCAGCAGCACCACCTCGGCGACCGGCAGCCGCCATTTCAGCACCAGCACACCGAGGATCGCGGTGACCCCGAGCCCGGCCGCCACGCTCGCCTGCACCAGGAACAACGGCAGGTCCCGGCGGGCCAGGAAGGCGAGCACGAAACCACCCACCTGGCAGACCAGACCGACCAGGTAGGCGCGGTGTCCGGCCAGGCGCAGCAGCAGACCGGGATCGAAGGTGTGCTGCACCGTGGTGCGGGCCGCGGCGACCGACTGCAACAGGTTGGCAACGCCGTACGCGACGATCATCGCCGCGAGGAAACACCAACCCGAGGTAGCCACCTGGCGAGGATAGAGGTAACCCGACGTCAGTGCGCGGCGGGCCGACCGAGCCTGTCGAGGATGTCGGGGTGCAGTGCCCCGTTGCTGGCCACCGCGCTGTTGTCGCCTCCGGCGGGGGCCGGTCTACCGGCCAGATCGGTGAACGCGCCACCCGCCTCGGTGACGATGGGTACCAATGCGGCCACGTCCCAGAGCGACAACTCGGGTTCGACCATGACGTCCAGTGCGCCCTCGGCCAGCAGCATGTAACCGTAGAAGTCGCCGTAGGCGCGACTGCGCCAGGTGTCGCGCATCAGTTGGAGCATCGGCTCCAGCCGACCGGCCTCCTCCCAGCCGCCGAGCGAGGAGTAGCAGAAGCTCGCGTCGGTCAGCTCCGTCACGGCGGAGACCCGGATCGGCTCGCCCGAGGCGGCGTCCGGGCCCGCGTACGCCCCGGTGTCCTTCGCCGCCCACCAGCGGCGGCCCAGGGCCGGTGCGGAGACCAGCCCGGCGACCGGCCGGCCGTCCTCCAGCAGCGCGATCAGGGTGGCCCAGACGGGCACTCCCCGGACGAAGTTCTTGGTGCCGTCGATCGGGTCCACCACCCACTGCCGGGTGCCGGCGGCCGGCGACGCGCCGTACTCCTCGCCGAGCAGCCCGTCGTCCGGCCGGTGCTCGGTCAGCAGCGCGCGGATCGCGCGCTCCACGGCGGTGTCCGCGTCGGAGACGGGGGTGAGGTCGGGCTTCGCCTCCACCCGCAGGTCGAGCGCGCGGAACCGGGCCGCCGAGATGGCGTCGGCGGCGTCGGCGAGCCGGTGGGCGAGAGCGAGGTCGTCGGCGTACCCGGTCATGTCGGACACCGTAGCGACGCCGGGCGCGGCCGGTCCCGCCGGGCCGCCGTGGGCCCCGGAGCGGCTCAGGGATGCCCGCGCGGCTCGGTCTCGCCGCGCGGCTCCAGGTCACCGGCCCGGGAGGCCAGCAACCGGCGGTACGAGGCCAACCGGCGGGAATCCGCCCGCCCCTGCGCCACCCAGGCGTCCAGCGCGCAGTCGGCCTCGTCGGCGGTGTGCGGACAGTTGGCCGAGCAGTCGACGGTCGCCTCGACCAGGTCGGGGAAGCCGTGCAGCAGGCTCTCGGCCGAGACGTGCGCCAGCCCGAAGCTGCGGACGCCGGGGGTGTCGACGATCCAGCCCGGGTCCTCCGCGCCGCCCGGCAGGGCGGGCAGCCGCAACGCCACCGCGCTGGTCGAGGTGTGTCGCCCCCGGCCGATCGCGCTGACCACGCCGACGGCCCGGTCGGCCTCCGGGACCAGCCGGTTGACCAGCGTCGACTTGCCGACCCCGGAGTGCCCGACGAGCACCGACACCCGGCCGGCGAGCAGGCCGCGCAGCGCGTCCAGCGGCGAGTCCGGCCGGATCAGCACGTACCGCAGTTCCAGCTCGGTGTAGTAGTCGAGCACCGCCTCGGGGCCGGCCAGGTCGGCCTTGGTCAGGCAGAGCAGTGGTTCGATGTCCGCGTCGTACGCGGCGACCAGGCAGCGGTCGATGAACCCGGTACGCGGCGGCGGGTCGGCCAGCGCGCTGACGATCACGAGCTGGTCGGCGTTGGCGACGACCACCCGTTCCAGCCGACCCTCGGCGGTGCTGGCGTCGTCCTCGGCGGTCCGTCGCAGCACGGAGTGGCGGGGCGCGATCCGGACGATACGGGCCAGCGCCCCGTCCGCGCCGGAGACGTCCCCGACCAGGGCCACCCGATCACCGACCACCACCGACTTGCGGCCCAGCTCGCGGGCGCGCATCGCGGTGACGGTGGGGTCGTCGGGCCCGTCCCCGGTCAGCACGCAGGTGTAGCGCCCCCGGTCCACCGCGATGACGAAACCGTCCCGGGCGTCGGCGTGTCGGGGGCGGGTACGGGTGCGTGGACGCGAGGACTTCCCGGGTCGGACCCGGACGTCGTCCTCGTCGTACTCGCGTCGCCTGGTCGCCAGGTCCGCCCCTCCGTCGTCGGTCAGCTCTTGCCGGTCACCATCGCCGACCATAGTGCCGGAAACTCGGGCATGGTCTTCGAGGTGCACGCCACGTCGTTCAACTCGACGCCGGGAACGGCCAGACCGGCGATCGCCCCGGCGTGCGCCATCCGGTGGTCGTCGTAGGTGTGGAACACCCCGCCCCGCAGCGGCCGGGGGCGGATCTCCAGGCCGTCGGCCGCCTCCGTGACGTCGGCGCCCAGCGCGGTGAACTCCCGGGCCAGCGCGGCCAGCCGGTCGGTCTCGTGCCCCCGGATGTGCTCGACACCGGTGAACACCGACGGGGAGTCGGCGAGCATCGCCAGCGCGGTCAGGGCCGGGGTCAGCTCGCTGACGTCGGAGAGGTCGGCGCGCAGCCCGTGCACCGTCCCGGTGCCGCGCACGGTGAGCCCGTCGGTGGTGAGCGCGACCTCCGCGCCCATCTGCTGCAACAACGAGCGGAGCCGGTCCACCGGCTGCACGCTGCTGCCCGGCCAGCCCTGTAGCGTCACCTCGCCGCCGGTGACCAGCGCGGCGGCGAAGAACGGCACCGCGCCGGAGAGGTCGGGCTCGATCTGCCAGCCGCGCCCGGTCAGCGGGCCCGGCTCGACCACCCAGACGTCCGCCGTGCTGTCGTCCACCGCCGCCCCGGCCGAGCGCAGCATCTGCACGGTCATCCGCAGGTGGGGCGCGGAGGGCACCGGCGGGCCGACGTGGCGTACCACCAGGCCCCGGTCGAAGCGCGGGGCCGCCAGCAGCAGGCCGGAGACGAGTTGGCTGGAGGCGGAGGCGTCGATGACGACCTCGCCGCCGGTCACCCGGCCGGTGCCCAGGACCGCCAGCGGCAGGCTGCCCGGACCGGTGGTGTCGATGCGGACGCCGAGCGAGCGCAGCGCCTCGATCAGCGGACCCAGCGGCCGGGTGCGGGCGTGCGGGTCGCCGTCGAAGGTGACCCGTCCGTCGGCCAGCCCGGCGACCGGCGGTACGAACCGCATGATCGTGCCGGCCAGGCCGACGTCGACGTGGGCCGGACCGGCCAACGGGTGCGGCCGGACCAGCCAGCGCTCGTCGTCGGCGATCGACACGTGCGCGCCCATCGCCCGCAGCCCACCGGCCATCAACTCGGTGTCCCGGGCGCGCAGCGGCGCGGCCAGGGTCGAGGGGCCGGTGGCCAGCGCGCTGAGCACCAGGGCACGGTTGGTCATCGACTTGGACCCGGGCAGGCGCAGCGACGCCGACACCGGATCGCTGGCCGTCGGGGCGGTCCACGGCTGTAGCGGCCGGGTCGCGGTCAGGTTCCCCACGGTTCCATTCTGCCGTGTGCCGGGCGTCGGCGGACCGCACCGGTTCCCACTCCCGATGATCGGGACAGCCGGGTGGGCCGGTGGCGCGCTAGCGTGTCCGGCATGTGTGGGAGGTACGCCACGACCCGGAGCTCCGGTGACCTGAGCGGGCTGTTCGAGTCCGCCGACGAGACCGGCGGCGCCCTGGCGGTCGACTACAACGTGGCACCGACCGACCCGGTGCCGTTGGTGCGGATCACCTCCGAGGGGCACCGGGCGCTCTGTCTGGCCCGCTGGGGCCTGGTGCCGCCGTGGTCCCGCTCACCCGCCGGCGCCGCGCGCATGATCAACGCGCGGGCCGAGACGGTCGCGACCAGCCGGGCGTACGCGCCGTCCTTCGCCCGCCGCCGCGCCCTGGTCCCGGCCGACGGCTGGTACGAGTGGGTCCGTCGGGCGGACGGCACGAAGCAGGCGTTCTATCTGACCCCGCGCGACGGGTCGGTGCTCGCCTTCGCCGGCATCTGGTCGGTCTGGGGCGGGCCCGATCACCCGCTGCTGACCTGCAGCGTGGTGACCACCAGCGCGTTGGGTGAGCTGGCCGAGGTGCACGACCGGATGCCGTTGCTGCTGCCGCCGGAGCGCTGGGCGACCTGGCTGGGCGGGGGAGGCGAGCCGGCGGAGCTGCTCGTCCCGCCGGCACCGGAGTGGCTGGCCGGGCTGGAGGTACGTCCGGTGGGTCCGGCGGTCGGTGACGTCCGCAACGACGGTCCCCGGTTGACCGCCCGGGTGCCTCTCGCGGCCCCGTCCGGGCCGGAAGACGCGACCCTGTTCTGATTGCGCCCCGCATATTGTCGGGAGTGATTTGCCGCAGTTGCGGGTGAAAGGTGGAGGGCTCTTTCTGCCAACTTCCCGGCAGACTCTTGTCCCCGCGTCGCTAAATGCGATAGAACACAGCGCCGGTGGTGGGTGTCGTTCACGTCGGGTGAACGATGCTCATCGATATCGCTGGTCCCACGGGGGAGGTGGGTGGATGACACGGGCGCGTATGCCCCGTCCGCACGAGGTGGCCGCCGCACGGCGTGATCCACGACTGTTGAGAGCGCTGCGTGAGCGGCGACAGGACGAAGCCTGGCGTACCCGGGGGACATGCCAGAACGTCGACCCGGAGACGTTCTTTCCGGCGCCGAACGAGCCGGCCGACGCGGCGGTGGCACTCTGCAATAGCTGCGACGTGCAGGGTTCCTGTCTGGCCTGGGCGCTGGAGGTGGGCGACTGCCACGGCGTGTGGGGTGGTACCACACCCCGCGAGCGGCGGGCGATGCTGGTGGCCTGGCGTGACGAGGTCCAACCGGACCCGGACGCGGCCAGCGAGGCCGGTCCGCCGGTCCGCGACCGGCTGCTCACGCTGGTGCCGTTGAGCTGATCGGAGACGCCGGTCCGGGGCCGGACGGAACGTCGTCGACGTGGTCGTCCCGCCCCGGTGCCGGCATTCGCGCCATCTCACGCAGCACTGCGACTGCGGCCGACGCGACATCTCCACGGCCGGTGCGGTCGGCGGCGTGGACGGCGATGCGGGCCGCCGCCGGCCGGGCCGTCGGCGGCCCGCAGAATGGTGCCGTGCCGCACGACGACCTGATCGAGACCCCGCACGGCCCGGCGCGGGTGGACACCGACCACCCGACCGGCCCGTGCGGCGCGCTGCTGCTGCTCGGGCACGGGGCGGGCGGCGGGGTCGACGCCCCCGATCTGCTCGCGCTGCGCGACGCGGCGGTGGACGCCGGGCTGGTCGTGGTCCGGGTGACGCAGCCCTACCGGGTGGCCGGTCGGCGTGCCCCGGCCCCGGCCGGACAGCTCGACACCGCGTGGACCGCCGTGTCGACCGTGCTCCGCGCGCGTCACCCGGGCTTACCGGTGCTGGTGGGGGGTCGCTCCAGTGGCGCGCGGGTGGCCTGCCGGACGGCGCGCGGCGTGGGCGCGGTCGGGGTGGTCGCGCTGGCCTTTCCGCTGCATCCGCCCGGCCGCCCGGAGCGCAGCCGGGCCGCCGAGTTGGCCACCGGCGTGCCGACGCTGGTGGTCAACGGCGACCGGGACCCGTTCGGGGTGCCCGAGCCGGGGCCGGACGTCCGCGTGGTGATCCGGCCGGGCCAGCGTCACGACCTGCGTGGCGACCCGCCCGGGACGGCGGCGCTGGTGATCGACTGGATGCGCGAGCACGGCTGGGTGCGGTCCTGATCGTCTGCCGTCCGGTCGACTCCGAGGCGGCAGTCGACGGCGCCTGCCGGGTCCGCGCCGTTTCCGGGGGCCGCGCCGGGTCGTTGCATCCGATGGTGTCGCCCGCCCGTTGCGGTTGGTGGCACCGGGCTCCCAGGCCCTTCCTGGTCCCAGCCGTGTGATCCGCGCGGCCGGGACCAGGATCGGGAGTCGGATCCGGAATGCCCTGGCCTGCGGTGGGTGTTGAACCCCTCGGATGACCACTGTGCGAGGGGGTGACCGGTGCCGACCGAGATCCGGAACCGGGAACGCGACGAGCGGGACGCGCGGCAGCTACGGAGGTTGCTGGCGGGCCCGGACTGGCCGGCGACGGTGTCACCGGCCGAGGTGGCGACGGGCACACCCGTCGGAACCGAATCTTCCGGCAGGTCCGTGCGCGTATCCTCGGCGGGGAAGCATCCGACCCGAGGGGATGTGCGGTTGACCACCGAGAAGACGGACGAGCGCAGGGCCCGGTTCGAGCGGGACGCGATGCCATTCGTCGATCAGCTGTACGCGGCCGGCCTGCGAATGACGCGTAACCCGGCGGATGCCGAGGACCTGGTCCAGGAGACCTATCTGAAGGCGTATGCGGCCTTCCACCAGTTCGAACAGGGCACGAACCTGAAGGCCTGGCTGTACCGGATCCTGACCAACACCTACATCAACTCCTACCGGAAGCGGCAGCGGCAGCCGGTCCAGGCACCCACCGACGAGATCACCGACTGGCAGCTCGCCGAGGCCGAGTCGCACACCTCCAGCGGGTTGCGCTCCGCCGAGATGGAGGCGCTCGACCGGTTGCCTGACAGCGACGTCAAGGAGGCCCTCCAGCAGTTGCCGGAGGAGTTCCGGCTGGCGGTGTACCTGACCGACGTCGAGGGGTTCTCCTACAAGGAGGTCGCCGACATCATGGGTACGCCGATCGGCACCGTGATGTCGCGGTTGCACCGGGGTCGTCGTAATCTGCGCAAGCTGCTTGAGGGCTACGCCGCGGAGCGCGGCTTCTCCGCCGCGCCGTCGTCGGCCCGGAGTTCCGCTGCCACCGGCCGGGAGGTGTGACGTGAGCTGTGGAGACCCGCACGAGACGGACTGCCGCGAGGTCCTCGCCGAGGTCTACCTCTACCTCGATCTTGAGTGCGCCCAGGAACGGCGTTCCCGGATCCGTCACCACCTCGACGAGTGCGGGCCCTGCCTGCGCGAGTACGGCATCGAGCAGGAGGTGAAGGCGCTGGTGGCCCGGTGCTGCGGCAACGAGTCCGCGCCGGACGAACTGCGCGAGCGGCTACGGGTACGGCTCAGCGAGATCGTGGTGTTCGAGAGCACCGAGTCCCGCGAACTGGCCGACTGAACCGGTCGACGCGCCGGAGACGACGACGCCGGTGGCCCGCAGGGGCCACCGGCGTCTCGCTGTCCGGTCCGGCGGGACCGGAGCGTCGTCGTCAGGAGTTGGGGCGCTTGCCGTGGTTGGCGGCGCTCTTCTTCCGGGCCTTCTTCTTGCGGGCCTTCTTCGCCATACTGACCTCCTCGTGATGATCGCCTGCGCACGACCTCGACTCCGGGGCACGCGACCGGCCCGCCGGAGCCGGGGTCCGACCCGTTGATGCTAGTGCGGTCGGCGTCGGCGCATCCTCGCCGGGGGCTGCTGCTCGCCGCCCGGAGGCGACCGTCACATGATTGGATGTGGCGCAGGCAGTCGCGAGAGAAGGGGCCGGGAGATGGCCGAGGAGATCCGCGCCGAGATGGTGGCGAACGTCTGGAAGGTCGTCGCGTCGACCGGGGACACCGTGTCCGAGGGGGACACCCTGGTGATCCTGGAGTCGATGAAGATGGAGATCCCGGTGATCGCCGAGTCCGACGGCGTCGTCGAGCAGCTCGCGGTCAACGAGGGCGACGTGGTGCAGGACGGTGACCTGATCGCGGTGATCGGTTGACCGGCGTCCTGGTCCGACCGGCCGAGCCGGCCGACTTCACCGCCGTGGCCCGGCTGACCGTCGCGGCGTACGAGGCCGACGGCCAGCTCAAGGGCGAACACGGCTACGCCGAGGTGCTGGCCGACGTCAGCGGTCGGGCGGCGCACGGCCGGATCCTGGTCGCCGTCGACTCGGCCACCGGTCAGGTGCTCGGCACGGTCACCTTCGTCCTGCCCGGCAGCCGGTACGCCGAGATGTGTCGGCCGGACGAGGCGGAGTTCCGGATGCTGGCGGTCGATCCGGCCGCCCAGGGGCGTGGTGTCGGTGCCGCCCTGGTCGAGGCGTGCGTGGCGGAGGCGACCGGGCGGGGCTGCACCGCGCTGGCCATCTGCGTACGCGCCGGCCACGCCGAGTCGGCACACCGGCTCTACCGGCGGCGGGGCTTCGTCCGCGTACCGGCGCAGGACTGGTCGCCGTTGCCCGGTGTCGACCTGCTCGCGCTGCGCCTGCCGCTGGCTCCGACCGGCTGAGCGGTCACGCCCCGACGGCTGTCGGCGGCCGGGCGGTCACGTCTGGGCGGGTGCGGTCGGCAGCGCGATCGCGGCCAGCAGCTCGTAGGCGACCTCCAACGCCACCCGCTTGCGCTCGACGTCGGTGATGTCCGGCGTACGGACGGCGAACCAACTGCTGTGCACGGCGAACAGGGCCAGCACGGCGCGTAGCTGGGCACCGGCGCTGTCGTCGCCCCGGCAGAGCACGGAGGACAGCCGGAACATCCGCTCGCGCATCTCCCGCCCGGCGGAGAGGTTCTTCAGGGCGGTCTGGTTCTGTTCGAAGAACCGCATCACCGAGGGCTGCTCGCCGCCGAACATCGCGTCGGCGTACCGCTCGATCAGCGCCCGGCGGGTGGCGAGCGTGTCCGGTTGGGCCTCGCCCCAGGAGATCAGCGAGTCCATCCGGCCCAGCCGGTCCTCGACCACGCTGGTGACGATCTCGTCCTTGCTCTTGAAGTGGTAGTAGAGGGCGGCCTTGGTGACGCCGAGTCGTTCGGCGACCTCGCGCAGCGAGGTCCCCTCATAACCCTGCTCGGTGAAGAGTTCCAGCGCGACGGCCTTGATCCGTTCCCGGGTGCCGCCTGTGCTCTGGCTCACCTGCACCACCTAATCCAGTTGACCGGTATCTGCTGTCCAACTTACCGTCCGGCTAGTAAGGTAGCTAGCCGGTCGGCAAGTAAGTGCGCCACATTCTCGGGGGGAGAGCTTACCTATGGCCCCACAACAGCAGGTCGCCGCGCGACCCAACATCCGACTCGTCCTGTTCGGGCTGATGATCGCCATGATGCTGGCGATGCTCGACAACATGATCGTCAGCACCGCGCTACCCCGCATCGTCGGCGAGTTCGGTGGGCTCAACCACTTCACCTGGGTGGTGACCGCGTACGTGCTGGGCACCACCGTCTCGACCCCGATCTGGGGCAAGCTCGGCGACCTGTACGGCCGCAAGAACGTCTTCCTCACCGCCGTGGTGATCTTCCTGGTCGGCTCCGCGCTCTGCGGCATGTCCGGCTCGGCGATGCTCGGCGGGCCCGACGACGGGATGGTCCAGCTCATCGCCTTCCGCGCGGTGCAGGGCCTCGGCGCCGGTGGCCTGATGGTCGGCGTGATGGCGATCATCGGCGACCTGGTCCCGCCCCGCGAGCGCGGCCGGTACCAGGGCATGATCGCCGGGATCATGGCCATCGCCATGGTGGCCGGTCCGCTGGTCGGCGGTTTCATCACCGACCACCTCTCCTGGCGTTGGGCGTTCTACGTCAACCTGCCGCTCGGCGGTGTGGCGCTGGTGCTGCTGATCGCCACCCTGCGTCTGCCCCGGTACCGCACCGAGCACCGGATCGACTGGCTCGGCGCCGCGCTGCTGTCGGTCGGCATCACCGCGATCGTGCTGATCACCACGTGGGGCGGCAACGAGTACGCCTGGCGCTCCCCGCAGATCCTCGGCCTCGCCGCCCTGGCGCTCGCCGCGCTGGTGGCCTTCGGGTTCGTCGAGCGGTACGCCCCCGAGCCGATCCTGCCGCTCGGCCTGTTCGCCAACCGGAACTTCGCCCTGATCTCCACGATCGGCTTCCTGCTCGGCTTCGCGATGTTCGGCGCGATGAACTTCCTGCCGCTCTATCAGCAGACCGTGCAGGGCGCCTCGGCCACCAACTCGGGCCTGCTCCTGCTGCCGCTGATGTTCGGCATGCTGGTGGTCTCGCTGCTCGTCGGCCGGGCCATCACCCGGACCGGTCGCTACCGGATCTATCCGATCGCCGGCGGCGCGGTGATGGCCGTCGGGCTCGCCCTGCTGAGCCTGTTGGACGTGCACACCAGCAAGGTCCAGTCGTCGCTCTACATGATCGTGCTCGGCGTCGGCATGGGCTTCCTGATGCAGACGTCGATGCTGATCGCGCAGAACAGCGTGGAGCAGAAGGACCTCGGCGCGGCCAGCGGCGCGGCCACCTTCTTCCGCTCCATCGGCGGCTCGTTCGGCATCTCGCTGTTCGGCGCGATCTTCGCCAACCGGCTGGCCGGCACCGCTGCCGGTGGCGCCTTCAGCGGCGGCGGTGAGGCCGGGGCGGCGATGAACATCGACCAGCTCCGGGAACTGCCGGCACAGGCCCGCGAGGCGGTGCTCGGTGGGCTGGCCGATGCGATCTCGCACGTGTTCCTGTGGGCGGTGCTCTTCGCCGTGCTGGTGCCGGTGCTGGCCTGGTTCATCCGGGAGATCCCACTGCGCACCAGCAACGAACCGACCGGCACCCCGGAGGAGCAGGCCGAAACCGCTCTCGCCCGCAACCCGGCGTAAGGATCGGTGAAAGGAGGGGTCCCCTGCTAACGCCTCGTGCATAGCAGGGGACCCCTCCTTGCATCCGTGAGCGAGGTGCGACGGATCAGGGTGGGCCCGGCAGGCGGGTGCGGAACGGGCGCAGCAGCCGGCTCAGCAGGACGCGGAGCGCAGAGCGGTGCCCGCCGCCGGGTGCGCCGGCCAGGGAACGCGCCAGGGCCACGCTGTCCGGGTCGAGATCCGGGGTGGTCAACGCCAGGTGAGCCACGGAGGCGGCCATCGGCACCGGGCCCTCCCGGGTCGCCTCGGCCACGGTGGCCAGCCGGGCGGCGACCAGCCCGGCCACGTCGGGGCGGACCGACGGGTCCACCCAGGCGGCGGTGACCAGCGCGAACAGGGCCGCCTCGGTGACCTCCTCGGTGTCGGTCAGCTCGGTGAGCACCCGTCGTCGCGTCGAGGTGGCCCACGCCTCGTCGGTGCGGTGGTGCAGCAGGCCGAGGCAGGCCCACACCTGCACGCAGCGCACCCAGAGCGCGGGGTCCTGCCCGGCGAGCACCCGGCCCAGCGCGGTCGGCGGTGCCTCCGGTGGGTGGGCCAGCAGGCCGAGCAGGTCCGGCAGGTCGAGCGTGGCCAGTCCGACCGCGGAGTCGTACGCGGCCGGGGGGTGCGGCCAGGCGGGGTGGGCGAGGTGTTGCAGCCGGCGGGCCGCGTCCGCCGAGGGCGGTGCCGGTGTCTCGCCCGCCTCCTCCGCAGGCGGACGGGAGCCGACCGGTGTCACCTGTCCCAACCAGGGGCGGCCCCGGCAGCACTCGGCGAGGTCGCCGTGCTCGTGGGAGTCGTCCGGATGGTCGCGGACGAAGTCGGCCAACGCGACCAGGTGGCGTACGTCGCCGTCGCGCTGGAACCGCAGCCGGTGGGCGGTGTGCACCGCGCAGTCGAAGGACGGGTTGCGGGTCAACGCCCGCTCGATCCAGACCAGCGCCTCGTCCAGCCGGCCGTGGTCGGCCAGCGTGCCGGCGATGTCGGCGTACACGGCGAGGTCGTCCGGGTCGTGGTCGACAGCACGGCGCAGCGCGGCGAGCGCCTCCCGGGTACGCCCGGCGCTGCGCAGCGCGTACCCGAGCCAGACCTCGCCGATCTTGGACGGTGTGGCCCGTACGCCCCGGGTGGCCCAGCGGACCGCGAGCGGCACCTCGCCGACCCGCCGGGCCAGCGCGGAGGCCGTGCCGAGCAGCAGCCCGTGTTCGGGGTGGACGGTGACCGCGTTGCGGGCCAGCGTCAGATAGGCCGCCAGGGCGGCCCGGTCGGACGCGGGCACCGGGTCGGGTGCGGCGGCGCAGACCTGCATCAGGACCCGGGCCGCCTGGTCCGGGCCGAGGCGTTCGGCCAGTTCGGGCGAGGTGACCCAGGGCACGCCGGCCCAGTCCGCGCCCGGCGCGTGCGCGGTGGCGGCGACCAGCAGGTCGAGCCCCTCGGCGGGGCGGCCGGCGGCGGCGAGCAGGTGTGCCCGCGCGACGACCGCGCCGATGAAGGTGTGATGTTGCAGGGGGAAGAGTTCCACCGCGTCGTCACCGCCGACGGCGGCCAGCCGGGCCAGGGTCTCGTGGACCTCGGGCAGCGTCGGCGCCCGGGCCAGCGCGGCCGCGACATGGTCAGCGGCGTGTGCCAGGTCGCCGGAGTCCAGGGCCCGCCGGGCCAGGGCCAGTTCCTCGGTCGCCGGCAACGCCCGATCGTCGGTTCCCTCGGCCACGTCGTCCTCTCGGTGGTAGGTACGGGTTGCGCGGTGAGGTCGGGTCAGCGTAGGTGACGACACCCAGTTTTGGTGATCCACTGCGCAGTACTGCGCGTTCGGTTGCCCATACGTGAAGAAACCTGCAAGACTGAGCATCAAACGCGCGGGAACCGCGCAGGGGAGGAGTTCGCGTGACGCGCCCAGGTAGCGGCATGGCCGCCGACATCGACGAGCAGCCGGCCGGTTACGAGCGGCTGCTCTCCGACGAGCACGCGGCACCGATCGCCCGGGTCGCCGCCGCCGTCGCCGAGCGCCGCCCACGGCACGTGGTGTTCACCGCGCGCGGCACCTCCGACCACGCCGCGCTCTACGGGGCGTACCTCGCCGAGATCCGTCTCGGCCTGCCGGCCGGGCTCGCCTCGCCCAGCGCCGTCACCCTCTTCGGCGCCCGACCGGACCTCTCCGACGCCCTGGTCGTCGGCGTCAGCCAGAGCGGCGGCTCGCCCGACCTGACCGCGGTGCTCCGGGCCGCCCGGGACTCCGGCGCCCTCACCCTCGCGGTCACCAACGCGCCGGACTCCCCGCTGGCCCGGACCGCCGAACTCTCCGTCGACATCGCCGCCGGGCACGAGCGGGCGGTGGCGGCGACCAAGACGTACACGGCGGAACTGCTCGCCCTGCTGATGCTGGTCGAGGGGATCCGGTCCGGCGACGGCCGGCTGCCGGACGACGAGCGCCGGGCGCTGGCCGCGCTGCCGGAACTGGCCGCCCGCACCCTCGCCGACCAGACCGCCACCCAGCTCGCGCCCCGCTACCGCTTCGCCGGGCAACTGGTCACCACCGGCCGGGGGTACGCGTACCCGACGGCCCGGGAGGCCGCACTCAAGCTGATGGAGACGTCGTACCTGCCGGCGTTGTCCTTCTCCGGCGCCGACCTGCTGCACGGCCCGCTCGCCATGACCGACCCGGACGTGCCGGTGCTCGCCGTGGTCGGCTCCGGGCCGGGCGGGCAGGCGATGCGCGAGGTGCTGCCCCGGCTCGGCGAGCGCCGCGCCGACGTGGTCGTGGTCGGTTCCGCCGAGGTCGAGGGGGCGACCCGGCTCGGCGTGCCCGAGGTCGACGAGCGCCTCGCCCCGCTGCTGGACATCCTGCCGCTGCAACGGCTGGCGCTGGCCCTCGCGCTGACCCGGGGCGAGGACCCGGACGCGCCCCGGGGCCTGAAGAAGGTCACCGCGACGATGTGACCCTCGACGTGGCACGCTGGTCGGCGTGTCAACGCTGCGCGATCTCGCCGAGGAGCACACCCGTCTGCGTCCGGCGGACATCGACCACCTGCACCGCATCGCCGGTGACTGGCAGTTGCTGTCCGACCTGTCCTTCGCCGACCTGCTGCTCTGGGTCCCGGTCGACGGCGAGGGGAGCTTCCTCTGCGTGGCCCAGGTCCGCCCCACCACCGCGCCCACCGCCTACCAGGACGACCAGGTGGGGCGCATCGTCGGCGGCCCGGAGGTGGCGCACCTGGAGGTGGCCTACGGGCAGGGGCGGATCTGGCGGGAGGGCGATCCGGTCTGGTACGGCGACGTGCCCGCCCGGCACGAGGCGATCCCGGTCCGCCTGCGCGCCGCCGACGGGGAGTCCGGCGAGGTGATCGCCGTGGTGGGCCGGGACACCAACCTGTCCACCGCCCGGACCCCCAGCCAGTTGGAGCTGAACTACCTCACCACCGCCGACGACCTGGCGCAGATGATCGCCGACGGCACGTTCCCGCCGCCCCGGCACCCCGGCGAGACCACCTCGGCGCCCCGGGTCGGCGACGGCCTGGTCCGGCTGGACGCCGGGGGCAAGGTCACCTACGCCAGCCCGAACGCACAGTCGGCGTACCGTCGGTTGGGCTACGCCTCCCACCTGGTGGGCGAGGATCTCGCGGCGCTGCACCGCCGGCTGGCCAACGACCCGCTGGAGGGGACCGAGGCCGGCAACGGCATCCTCGCCGCGCTGCGTGGCGAGGCGCCACCCCGGCGCGAGATCGACGCGCGCGGCGCGACCATGCTCACCCGGGCACTGCCGCTGATGCCCGCCGGTGTGCCGATCGGCGCGCTGGTGCTGGTCCGGGACATCACCGAGGTACGCCGCCGGGACCGGGCGCTGATCACCAAGGACGCCACCATCCGGGAGATCCACCACCGGGTGAAGAACAACCTCCAAACCGTCGCGGCGCTGCTGCGTCTCCAGGCCCGCCGGGTCGGCATGCCGGAGGCGCGGGTCGCCCTGGAGGAGTCGGTACGCCGGGTCGCCTCGATCGCGCTGGTGCACGAGACGCTCTCCATGTCCAGTGACGAGGCGGTCGAGTTCGACGGGATCGTCGACCGGGTGGCCAGCGCGGCGACCGAGGTGGCGGCGACCGAGGTGAGCGTCGGGATGCGCCGCACGGGCAGCTTCGGCGTCCTGCCGGCCGAGATCGCCACCTCGCTGGTGATGGTGCTCAACGAACTGCTGCTCAACGCCGTCGAGCACGGCTTTCCGCCGGCCGGTGAGACCGAGGACGAGGAGGAGGCCGCGGTCGAGCCGGAACCGCCGGGCCAGCCAGGCGTCGACGCGCCCGAGGTGGTGGTGTCGGCGCACCGGGCCCGCAAGATGCTGCACGTCACCGTCGCCGACAACGGTCGCGGGTTGCCGGACGACTTCGACGCCTCCGGTGGCCGCAAACTCGGCCTACAGATCGTCCGGGCGCTGGTCACCGGCGAACTCCGGGGCAGCATCGAGCTGCGGCCCGGCGCCGAGGGCGGCACCGAGGCGGTCCTGAGCGTTCCGCTGGCCCGCAGCGCCCCCGAACGCCCCGGCGCCTGAGCGTCCCGGGCGTCGGCGTCGGTCCCGTCAGCGGCCGTCGGCGGTGAGCAGGGCGATGGTGAGGCCGGAGCGGGGCCAGACCCGGGTGACGGTGTAGCCGCTCCGCAGCGCGTCGCCCTTGGCCCCGGGCACGGCGGCCAGCGGGTCGTCGGGGCGTCCGGCGACCACCAGCCAGACCCGGTCCGTCCCGGCCAGGCACTCCGTCGGTCGGTCGCACTCCTCGGCCCACAGGTCGCCCCGGCGCTGCGGGTCGGTCACCGCCAGCACGTCCCGGGGCGTCCGCTCGGCGAGGTGGTAGCGCAGCCCCAGGTCGAGGAAGAGCCAACTCTCCCGGGGCGAGTAGACGATCGCGTCGTCCGGGCGCGCCCCGTCGGCCACGATCCGCGCCGCGCCCGCGTAGTCGACCGTGGCGCTGCGCGGCCACTCGTGGGTACGCCGCAGGGCGGCCTGGTCCGGCAGGCCGAGCAGCCCGGCCAGGAGCACCACGGCGAGCGCACCGGGCAGCCGGACCGTACGCAGTGCCGCCCCGGCCAGCAGGCAGCCGAACGGCACCACGAAGACCAGGTAGCGGGGGACCCAGAGCGGGACCACGGATCCGGCGAGGAAGAGCAGCAGCACGGGCAGCAGCACGCAACTGGCCGGCAGCAGGGCCCGCCGACCGGCCCGGACCGTACCGAGGGCGGCGAGACCGACCAGGAGCCCGCCGACCACCCCGCTCTGCACCACCCCGCCGGGCAGCGCCGCCAGGTCGCCGGGCCGGGCGGCGTCCACCCAGTCCAGTTGCCGGGCCCGCTGTCCCCGGGCGCGCGCCACCAGCGGGGTGACCGCCGCGAACACCGGCACCAACGCGGCGACCCATCCCCAGAGCACCCGTCGCCGGAACCGCCGCCGCCCCTCGCCGGCCCCGATGCCGCCTCCGGCCGTGGGGCTGGGGTCCGGGGCCGGTGGCCGGTCCGGTGCCGCCGAGTCGGCCGTGCCCGGCGCTGCGGTGCCCGGGGCCGCCCGCCGGTCCGAGGGCTCCGGACCGGTGGGCGGTGCGGTGGTGCCCGGTGAGGCGGTGCGGGGTGCGGCGGTGAGCACGGCGACGGCGTGTGCGGCGAGCAGGGTGAGCGCGACCAGGTGGGTGAGCCCGAGGGCGGCGGTCGTCACGGCGTACCCGACCCAGCGGCGTGGACCGGGGCGGTGCAGCGCGTCGACGAACAGCAGCGTGCTCAGTACGGCGAGGGCGGTCGCCAGCGCGTACGGGCGGGCCTCCTGCCCGTAGCGGGAGGTGCTGGGCAGGACCGCGAACAGCAGCCCGGCGAGGGTGCCGACGCGGGCGTCCCAGAGTCGCCGGCCGAGCGCGGCGGTCAGCCCGGCGGCGACGGCCATGGCGAGTGCGGACGGCAGGCGCAGCGCGGCCACCGAGTCGTCGGCCACCGTGGTCCAGGCGTGCACGAGCAGGTAGTAGGGCGCGGCGGCGGCGTCGATCGTGCCGGTCAGCCGGAGCAGGTCGGTGGCCGGGCGGGTGGCGGCGCTCCAGGTCGCCAGCTCGTCCCGCCACGGCTGGGCGGAGTCCAGCCCGGCCAGCGTCACCAGCAGGGTCAGGCCCGCCGGGAGGAGCCACACCGGCAGCGCGCGCAGGCGTACGCCGCTGAGCCGGACGCCGTTTCCGGCGGCCGGTACCGACCTACCGGACAAATCACCCACATTGTGAGCCTGCCACATGATCGCGCTCCGAGTGGCGGCAGCGACCGCCCGTGATGTGGGATGCAGCACGCAGTCATTGGCCCGCCCATACCCCGTGTGGCAACATGACGTTCATGACTGCCGCCGTCGTGCGCCGCTTCGTGGCTCGTCGCCACGTCGATTACGGCCGCGTGCGCAGCGCGATCTGTCCGGCCCACTGACGACGCCCGACCACCCTGCCTCGGGCACCCTGGCGCGCCGGCCGTTCCTGACATCGCCGTCCCCGGCCCCCTTCCGGGAGCCGATCGCGTCCGCGTACCCCAGCCGAGGCACTGCAGACAACGGAGGACGCCGCGATGGCGGTCAGCGAGATTCCGGCCCGACCCGGGGACCCCGCGGCGCGCCCCGCGCGGGCTCCCCGCCGCCCCCGCGGCGAGGGCCAGTGGGCGCTCGGATACCGCGAGCCGCTCAACCCCAACGAGCGCAGCAAGAAGGACGACAACCCGCTCAACGTGCGGGAGCGGATCGAGAACATCTACGCGCACGGGGGCTTCGCCTCGATCGACCCGGCGGACCTGCGTGGTCGGTTCCGCTGGTGGGGCCTCTACACCCAGCGCAAGGCGGGCATCGACGGCGGACGTACCGCCGTGCTGGAGCCGCACGAGCTGGAGGACGAGTACTTCATGCTCCGGGTGCGGGTGGACGGCGGCCAGCTCGACCTGGCCCAGTTGCGCACCATCGCGGAGATCTCCCGGGAGTTCGCCCGCGACACCGCCGACATCACCGACCGGCAGAACATCCAGTACCACTGGATCCGGGTCGAGGACATGCCCGAGATCTGGCGTCGGCTGGAGGCCGTCGGCCTGCAGACCACCGAGGCGTGCGGCGACTGCCCCCGCATCGTGCTGGGCAGCCCGGTGGCGGGCGTCGCCGCCGACGAGCGGATCGACGCCACCCCGGCGATCGACGAGATCGTCCGGCGGTACGTCGGCGACCCGGCGTACTCCAACCTGCCGCGTAAGTTCAAGTCGTCGATCTCGTGGCTGGTGGACACCCCGTACCAGGCCAACGACATCGCCTTCCTCGGCGTCGACCACCCCGAGCACGGCCCCGGCTTCGACCTCTGGGTCGGCGGCGGGCTCTCCACCAACCCGATGCTGGCCCAGCGGCTCGGCGTCTGGGTGCCGCTGAACGAGGTCCCGGACGTCTGGGTCGGTGTGGTCGGCATCTTCCGCGACTACGGGTACCGCCGACTGCGCCACCGCGCCCGGTTGAAGTTCCTGGTGGCCGACTGGGGCGTGACCAAGTTCCGCGAGGTGCTGGAGAAGGAGTACCTCGGCCGGACGCTGCTCGACGGCCCGGCGCCGGAGCTGCCGGAGCGGCCGGTCGACCACATCGGCGTGCACGCCCAGCGGGACGGCCGCAACTACGTCGGCGCCACCCCGGTGGTCGGGCGGGTCTCCGGCACCCAGCTCGCCCAGCTCGCCGACGTGGTCGAGGCGCACGGCAGCGGCCGGATCAGCCTCACGCCGTACCAGAAGCTGCTGGTCCTCGACGTTCCGCCGGAGCGGACCGACTCGCTGGTCACCGAGCTGCGCGGGATCGGCCTGGAGGCCCAGCCGTCGAGCTGGCGGCGCGGCACGATGGCCTGCACCGGCATCGAGTACTGCAAGCTCGCCATCGTCGAGACCAAGGCGCGCGGCGAGGAGCTGGTGGCCCGCTTGGAGCAGCGGCTGCGCGACTTCGACACGGACATCTCCATCCACATCAACGGCTGCCCGAACGCCTGCGCCCGCACCCAGGTCGCCGACATCGGGCTCAAGGGACAACTGGTGACCGGCCCGGACGGCAAGCAGGTCGAGGGCTACCAGGTGCACCTCGGCGGCGGGCTGGGCATGGCCGAGGGCCAGACCGCCGGGTTCGGGCGCAAGCTGCGCGGTCTCAAGACGACCGCCGACGAGCTACCCGAGTACGTCGAACGGCTGGCCCGGCGGTACCTGGACGGCCGGACCGAGAACGAGTCCTTCGCCAACTGGGTCATCCGGGCCGACGAGGAACTACTGCGATGAGCGAGGTGACGCGATGAGCAGCGAGACCCGTGCCGCGCCGTTGTACTGCCCCTACTGCGGTGAGGAGGACCTGCGGCCGAGCGAGACCGGGCACGGCGCCTGGGAGTGCCACGGCTGTGCCCGGGTGTTCACGGTCCGCTTCACCGGCCTGCTCTCCCAGGGGGTGCGGCGATGAGCGCGCTGATCTCCGCCGCCGGTCTGGGACTGGTGGACACCGCACCCGCTCCGGTCGCCGCGCCGGCCGACCCGACCCGACGCAGCCCCGAGCAGTTGCGGGAGCTGGCCGACCAGGCCGGCCGGGAGCTGGAGGGCGCGCCCGCGCTGGAGATCGCCCGGTGGGCCGCGGAGACCTTCGGTGACCGGTTCTGCGTGACCAGCTCGATGGCGGACGCGGTCCTCGCCCACCTCGTCTCCCGGGTGGCACCCGGGGTGGACGTGGTCTTCCTCGACACCGGCCTGCACTTCCCGGAGACCCTCGCCGTCCGCGACGAGGTCGCCCGTACCCTGCCGGTGAACGTCCGGTCGATCCGGCCCCGACTCACCGTCGGACAGCAGGACGGCGAGTACGGGCCGCGGTTGTTCAACCGGTCACCGGACGAGTGCTGCCGGTTGCGCAAGGTGGAGCCGCTGGAGCGGGCACTGGCCGGCTACGAGGCATGGGCCGCCGGACTGCGTCGCGACGAGTCGCCGACCCGGGCCAACACGCCGGTGGTGGCGTTCGACCCCCGCCGGGGCCGGGTGAAGGTCAACCCGATCGCGGCCTGGAGCCAGGCGGACGTCGACGCGTACGTCGCGCGGTGGAAGGTGCCGGTCAACGAGCTGTTCCGGCGCGGCTACGGATCGATCGGCTGCTGGCCGTGCACCCGCCGGACCTCGGCGGGGGAGGACCCGCGCGCCGGCCGCTGGGCCATGTTCGAGAAGACCGAGTGCGGACTGCACCTCTGACCGAGGCGGCGGGAATCGACGGCGGGTCCCGCCCCGACCCATCAGGGCCGGGGCGGGACCCGCTTCTCCTGGTCGCCCACGGCAGCCGCGACCCCCGCGCCGCCGAGGCCATCCGGGCGCTGGCGCGGGCGGTCTCCGCCGCCCGACCCGGCACACCGGTGCTGCCGAGCTGGCTGGACCACACCGAGCCCGGCCCGACCGAGGCGCTGCGGGGACTGGCCGCCGCCGGGCACTCCCGAGCGGTCCTGGTGCCGCTGTTGCTGACCGCCGCGTACCACCGGCGGGTGGACATCCCGGCGGCGGTGGCGGCTGCCCGGGAGTCCGGTCCGCCGATCGCGGTGACGGTCACCGACGTGCTCGGTCCGGTCGGCCACCGGGTGGACCGGGAACTGCTGACCGCGCTCGGGCGGCGACTGGACGAGGCGGAACCGGGCCGGTTCGACGCGGTGGTGCTGGCGGCGGCGGGCACCCGGGACGCGTCCGCCCGTGCCTCGGTCGGCCGGGTGGCCCGGGAACTCGGCGTCACCCTGGGCACTCCGGCCCGGGTCTCGTACGCCTCGGCGGCACCCCCGGCCGTCGGCGCGGCGGTGGCCCGGTTGCGGGGCCGGGGCGCGCGCCGGGTCGCCGTGGCCGCGTACTTCCTGGCGCCCGGCCTGTTCCACGACGCGGTGGCGGTGGCGGCCCGGGAGGCCGGCGCGGTGGCGGTGGCGGCACCGCTGACCGACGCGCCGGAGTTGGTGGAGCTGGTGTGGGACCGGGTGAACGTCGCCCGTCGGTAAGGAAGGGCACCCTACTAACGCCTGGTGTATAGGAAGGGTCCCTTCCTTACATACGTCTGGGCAGCAGAACGCCCCGGCGGGCTGAGCCCTGCCGGGGCGTGTCGCTTCGGTGCGGTAGTGGTCAGGCGGAGTGAGCGCGCAGCACCCGGAGGCCACCGCGACGCTTGACGGCGCGCCGCTCCTCCTCGCTCATTCCGCCCCAGACGCCAGCGTCCTGACCGGACTCCAGTGCCCACTGCAGGCACTGGTCGGTCACGGAGCAGCGCCTGCAGACGGCCTTGGCCTGCTCGACCTGCAGGAGAGCCGGACCGGACGTCCCGATCGGGAAGAACAGTTCCGGGTCCTCGTCGCGGCAGACAGCATGGTGACGCCAGTCCATGGCGGCAACACTCCTCATTCTGGATGGGTGGCAGATGTTGCTTGTTCGTGCTTTTCCTATATGCATACGCATTGCCGATGGTGACGTTTCGCGTTCGTCTATTCGGCAGTGCGTGAGCAGGCTGTTGGCCCGGGGGACCTGCTGGAACAGCTCAACCTGTCGAGCATATCCAGGCAATGTCCCGGTAACTCAAGTTCGCTTGTGAATACTTTCACGAACTCTGGCGATGTCAAGGGTGGCGCTCGGAAAAACTCCGGGCGGTGAGCAAGCCCACAACCCATTTGTCCGGGTTCAAGGGGGTGCCGGTCACCCGGCGTACCACAGTCAAGAATCAATATAGTACAGTCCCGCGCACATTGCCGACATTTCCGGCATGAGTCCCGGGTGTCGCAGCCGTCGCGTGTCGGGGCGCGCCGACCTCTCGGCCCGGGGGATGCCGGAGACCTAACAGATTACTCTGAGTGCGGCCGGAACGGAGGCGAATCCAACTTTTTCTCGTTCGCCAAGATAGTCGCCGTCGAGCTGGAACGCCTGCGGACGGCTCGCCACCAGCGTGAACTCGGCAACATCGTGCCGCCGAAGAACTTGGCGACCTTGCGGATCCGGCGTGGCGGACAGGAACTGTCTCACTGTCCGTGTCGTGCTGGCGACGCCTAGCTGGCGAAGGGCCATCACGTCGAGACCCAGATCGAAGGACGCCTCCGGGTTCGGGTTGGCCTCGCGGTCGCCGACGAACGTCCACGGAGCGGTGTTCTGGACGATCACGGTCGCCAGATCGGCCTCGGTGGTCTCGCCCGGCTGCTCCAACCGGATCGCGGGGTTGCGCCGCTCGGCACCGAACAGGAACTGCGCGGTGAAGGCCCGGAAGTAGAGCCCCGGCGAGGAGACCCGGCCCCGTCGACGAGCCTCCTCGACCCGGTGGATGACCGCCGCGTCGAGCCCGAAACCGGCGCAGAAGGTGAAGTAGCGGTCGTCGGCCCGGCCGAGGCCGATGGTCCGGTGCCGGCCCAGCCGCAGCCCCTCCAGGAGCATGCTGGCCGCCTCGGGCCACTCCCTGGGCAGGCCCAGCGCCCGCGCGAAGACGTTCGTCGAGCCGCCCGGCACGGTGGCCAGGGCGGGCAACCGCTCGGCGGTCGGCGCCGCACCACCGGCGCTGGTCGCCGTCATCAGCCCGTTGACCACCTCGTTGACCGTGCCGTCACCACCGAGGGTGACCACGACGTCGACGCCCTCCACCGCGGCCTCGCGGGCCAGCGCGGTGGCGTGACCACGACGCCGGGTGTAGCGCACGGAGAGATCCACCTCGCTGCGCAGCGCTCGGACGAGCACATCCCGCGCACGCTCGCTGGTAGTGGTGGCCTTCGGATTGACCAGCAGGACGGCCCGCATGGGCGGCACTGTACCCCGGACCGCCACGGGTATCGTGACCGCGTGGCAATCGACTCCGACCCGACCCCGGTGACCCTCCGGTGGGCGGTCTTCCTCCTGCGGGGTCAGGCGGTCGCCGTCGGGCTGATCGCGGCCTGGTTGGTCGTCGCCGACTTCACCGCCGCCACCACCGATCTGGTGTCGGCACTGCTGGTGACGGCCTTCGCCATCGGCGCGGCGATCGCGCTCTGGGCGCTGGGTAGCGCGTTGCTGCGCCGCCGGGCCGGTGCCCGCGCACCCGCCATCGTGCTGCAACTCATGCTGCTGCCGATCGGCTGGTTCATGATCCAGGGCGGGCTGGGCTGGCTCGGCGTACCGCTGATCGCGCTCGGGCTCGGCGTCACCTGGCTGCTGGTGAGTCCGCCCACCACCCGGGCCCTGGGCTTCGAGTGAGCGTCGCTCACCAGCCGGAGGCGCGGCGGGTGAGCAACGAGATGGTGGCCCGGCCGTCGGCCGCCCCGGCCGAGGCCGAGGTGGTCAACGCGGTGAGCACCTTCCAGGCGAACGACGACTCCGCCGGGAGCCGGGCGCCCGGCACGGTCGGCACCGTCACCTCGACGGTCAACGCGTCCTCGGTGACCGCGAAGCGGCAGTCCAGCTCCGCGCCGCGGGGCGCGATGGCGAGCAGCATGGCGCAGGCCTCGTCGACGGCGATGCGCAGGTCCTCGATCTCGTCGAGGGCGAACTGGAGACGCGCGGCGAGGCCGGCGGTGGCGGTGCGCAGGACGCTCAGATAGCCGCCTTCGGCGGGCACGGTGAGGTGCACCACGTCGTCGTCGGTGGTCGGTTGTCCGGTCAGTTGAGTCACGGCTCATCCCCCCGGTCGGGGACTCTACCCGCTCAGGCGGCGGGGCGACGGAGGGCCGTCAGTGCGGCGGACGGCGAGCCGGGCGGCCCGGTGTGAACCGGTGCGCCCGGGATGGAAACGCGTCGGCGACCGGCCCGCCCCGAGGGGCAGGGCCGGCCGCCGACGCGCAGGCGTGGACGGGCCACGTCACGCCTGCTTGGTCTCCCAGAAGATCTTCGAGATCTCGTCGATCTTCTGTAGCAGCTCGTCGGCCTTGGACGGGTCGGTGGCGCCCTTGGCGCCCGCCGCACCGGCCAGCTTGGTGGCCTCGTTGAAGAGCTGGTGCAGGTGCGGGTACTTCTCGAAGTGCGGCGGCTTGAAGTAGTCGGTCCACAGCACCCACAGGTGGTGCTTGACCAGCTCGGCCCGCTGCTCCTTGATCAGGATGGCCCGGGTGCGGAACTCCGGATCGGTGTTGGCCTGGTACTTCTCGCAGATCATTTTCACCGACTCGGCCTCGATCCGAGCCTGCGCGGGGTCGTAGACGCCGCAGGGCAGGTCGCAGTGCGCGCTCGCGGTCACCCGGGGCGCAAGGATGCGTGGAAGTCGCATCGGGATCCTCCATGGGAAGTTTGCGATGATCCATGACGACATTACTCCTGGACGTGGTCCCCGAGGCCGCAGGAGGTGAAACCACATGCCGGTGCCCGGCCTCCGGAGGCCGCTCGCGGCCGTACTCGTGACCGGTCCGTCGATGGCGCCGACCCTGCGGCACGGCGACGCGGTGCTGGTCCGGCCGGGTGGTCGCGCCATCCGGGCCGGAGACGTGGTGGTCGCGGTCTTCCGCAGTCGCCCCAATCTGCTCGTGGTCAAACGCGCCGTCCGCCCCGCCGACGGCGGTTGGTGGCTGTACGGTGACAACGAGTTGGTCACCGACGACTCGCGGGCGTACGGGGTGGCCGACGTCCTCGGTCGGGTGGTGCTCCGCTACTGGCCCCGCCCCGGCCGGTTGCCGCCCCAGCCGTTATGACCCTGCGCACCTCCGGCTCCCGGTGGCGTGACTATGCTCGGAAAGTGCCTGGGTGACCCCCCGCACCTCGTGCCGCCGCTCGCTCGCCTCACCGTGCGCCCCGACCGGCCGGCCCAGCTGCTTAAACGACACTGGAGTCACCATGCCTTCGTCCACCGTGGACCCCGCTGATCCCGTCTTCCAACTGCACCGGGGCGGCAAGATGGCCGTCCTCTCGACCGTCCCGCTGACCAGCCGCGAAGACCTCTCCCTCGCGTACACGCCGGGTGTGGCCCGGGTGTGCGAGGCGATCGCCGCCGATCCGTCGCTCACCCACGAGTACACCTGGACGTCGAACACCGTCGCGGTGGTCACCGACGGCTCGGCCGTACTCGGACTGGGCAACATCGGTCCGCGCGCCGCGCTTCCGGTGATGGAGGGCAAGGCGGTGCTGTTCAAGCAGTTCGGCGGTGTCGACGCGGTGCCGGTCTGCCTGGACACGCAGGACGTCGACGAGATCGTGGCGACGGTCAAGGCGCTCGCGCCGTCGTTCGGTGGGATCAACCTGGAGGACATCAGCGCGCCGCGCTGCTTCGAGGTGGAACGCCGCCTCGACGAGGCGCTGGACATCCCGGTGTTCCACGACGACCAGCACGGCACCGCGATCGTGGTGCTGGCCGCACTGCGCAACGCCGCGACCCTGCTCGACCGCAAGCTCGGCGACCTGCGGGTGGCGGTCAGCGGTGCGGGTGCGGCCGGTGTGGCGGTGACCAAGATGCTGGTGGCCGGGGGAGTGGACCCGCAGCGGGTGGTGGTCTGCGACTCCCGGGGCATCGTCTCCCGCCAGCGCGACGGGCTGACCGGCACCAAGGCCGAGCTGGCCGAGCTGACCAACGCCGACGGTCGGCAGGGCGACATCACCGAGGCGTTGCGCGACGCCGACGTGCTGATCGGCGTCTCCGGCGGCCAGATCCCGGAGGCGGCGGTGGCCGGGATGGCGCCCGGCGGGATCGTGTTCGCGCTGGCCAACCCCACTCCCGAGGTGCACCCGGACGTCGCCGCGCGGCACGTCGCGGTGGTCGCCACCGGCCGCAGCGACTACCCCAACCAGATCAACAACGTGCTGGCCTTCCCGGGCGTGTTCCGGGGTGCGCTCCAGGCCCGGGCCACCCGGGTCACCGAGTCGATGAAGGTGGCCGCCGCCGACGCCATCGCCGCCGTGGTGGCCGATGCGCTCACGCCGGACGCGATCGTGCCCTCGCCGCTCGACCCGCGGGTCGCCCCGGCGGTGGCCGAAGCGGTCGCCGAAGCCGCCCGCCGCGACGGCGTCGCCCGCGCCTGACGTGCAAGGAAGGGTCCCCTCCTAACGCCTCGTGCCGAGGAAGGGACCCTTCTTAACGGCCGCTCAGCTTGTTACGGTGCGGATCATGCGTGCCGCCTTCGCCTCCCGTTTCGACGATGCCGATCCGCTCGCCGCGCTCACCGTCGGTGAGCAGCCCGAGCCGAGCCTGCCCGACGACGACTGGGTGACCGTGCGCGTCACGGCCAGTTCGCTCAACCACCACGACATCTGGTCGCTGCGCGGCGTCGGGCTGCGGGCCGAGCAGTTGCCGATGATCCTCGGCTGCGACGCCGTGGGCGTCGACCCGGAGGGCAACGAGGTGGTCGTCTATCCGGTGGTGCCCACTCCCGGTGACCCGCGCGGGATGTCCATCCTCTCCGAGCACTTCCCGGGCACGCTGGCCGAGCGGGTGGCCGTACCCCGCTGGAACCTGCTGCCGCTGCCGGCGGGCCTGTCGGCGCCGGACGCGGCGTGCCTGCCGACCGCCTGGCTGACCGCGTGGCGGATGCTGACCACCAAGGGCCGGGTCGACGAGGCCGAGGCGGTGCTGGTCCAGGGCGCCGGCGGCGGCGTGGCCACCGCCGCCGTGGTGCTGGCCACCGCGATGGGCAAGCGGGTGTACGCGACCAGTCGCGACGCCGCCAAGCGGGAGCGGGTCACCGGGCTGGGCGCGACGGCCGTCCAGACCGGTGCCCGGCTGCCCGAGCGGGTCGACGTGGTGATCGAGACGGTCGGCGCGGCCACCTTCGACCATTCCCTGAAGTCGGCCGCGCCCGGCGCGCGGATCGTGGTCTCCGGAGCGACCGCCGGGCACGAGCCGACAGTCAACCTGCGTCGGGTCTTCGCGATGCAGTTGGAGATCCTGGGCACCTCGATGGGTACCCCGGCCGACCTGGCCGATCTGCTGGCGTTCTGCGCCGAGCGGGAGGTCCGCCCGGTGGTGGACAGCGTGGTGCCGTTCAGCCGGGTCGAGGAGGCGTTCGCCCGCCTGCACTCCGGGCAGGCGTTCGGCAAGATCGTCCTCGACCACACGAGCTGACGCGGCGGCGTTAGGGCGTACGGCGTTAGGGCGTTAGGCGTTAGGGCGTTAGGCGTTAGGGCGTTAGGCGTTAGGGCGTTAGGCGTTAGGGCGTTAGGCGTTAGGGCGTTAGGCGTTAGGAAGGGTCCCCTGCTATACGCGAGGCGTTAGCAGGGGACCCTTCCTTTCACCTCACCCGGACGACGGCGAGTGTTAGAGGTTGTCGTCGAGGGTGGCGATGTCGTCGCGGGCGGCGGCGGTGGGGATGCGCTCCTTGGCCTCGGCGTCGCCGTAGAGCGTCCAGCGCAGGAACTCGGCGGTGGTGTTCGCCACCACGCCCAGCGACGTACCGTTCCTCAGCAGCGCCCGCCCGTGGTCGCCCTCGGGCAGGCTGAGCATCGCCTTCGGCCAGGGCACCTGGTCGTAGACCGCCTTGCCGGCGGTGTACTGCACCACCTCGTCGGCCTCGCCGTGCACGAACAGTTGCGGCGCGGCGGCACCGGCGAACGCGGTGCCCACGCCGAGCGCGGTGCCGGCGAAGACGATCCCGGCGGCCAGCCGCTCGTCCCGGCCGGCGGTGAACAGCCCGATGGTGGTCACCCCGCCCGCCGAGTGCCCGGCGGCGGCCACCCGGTCGGTGGCCAGCCGGCCCCGCAGCACGTCGTCGTCGCGGGTGTCGAGCGCGAGCACCTCGGTCAGCGCGTACGAGACGTCGGCGGGCTGGTTGAGCACGTCGAGCACGTTGTTCTCGCCACCGGCCTTCGAGGTGTTCGGGAACGTCGGCGCGGCCACCACGAAACCGGCGGCCACCCACCGGGTGAGCAGTGCCTGGTAGTCGGCGGGGCGACCGCCGAGGCCGTGGCTGAACATGACCACCGGGAACCGCCCCTCGGCGGCGTCCGCCGACGTCTGCGGCTTCCCACCGGCCCGACCGGCCGCCGGGTACCAGACGGTCACCGGCAGCGGCCGGTTGCCGTCGCGGTTGAGCTTGAGCTGCCGTACGCCGACGGCGAAGGTCTGCTTCGGCGCGCTGCCGGCGGGGATGGCCGGAGCCGACGTGATCCCGGCCGGGGCGGAGGCGGTCGCCGAGGGGGCGGGCGCGTCGGCCCGCTCGTCCGGGTCACGGTCGGTGGAGCAGCCGACCAGCGTGCCGACGGTCAGCGTGCTGGCGAGCAGGAGTGAGAGGGCGCGGCGCGACATGACTCCGATTCTGCCTCGCCCGGCGACCGGTCCGGCCGGCGCCGCACATCCTGCGCCCGGGTCCGCACCGAGCGTGCGCAGTCGGCACGGATGGGCAGGTCAGCCCGCCGGTCGGGTCTCGAAGCTGGTGACGCCGGCCAGCAGCGCCCGGCCGGGCAGCCGCCGTCCGGCCTCCTGGTCGCCGTAGAGCGTCCAGCGCAGGAAGTCGGTGGTGGTGCCGAGGACCTGGGCGAAACCGGGTCGGCCGGGGACCAGGTACTCGCCGTGGCCCTGCCCGAGCAGGCTGAGGAAGGAGGCGGGTCCGGGAGTACGGCGGTACGCGGCCCGGCCCACGCTCAGCGGCACCACCGCGTCGGCGGTGCCGTGCACGAAGAGGATCGGGGCGCTCGGACCGGCGAAGCTGCCCGCCATCCCGCCACCGGCGATCACGATGCCCGCCCGCAGCCGGGCCGGGTGCCCGGCGGTGAACATGCCGGCGGTGGTGAAACCGCCCGCCGAGTGCCCGGCCGCCGCCACCCGCTGCACGTCGAGGTGACCGGCGAGCGGGTCGCCGGAGCGGCCGTCGAGCCGGACCAGGTGCCGGATCACCCGCCACCCGTCGGCCGGCTGGTGGCGGACGTCGGCCCGGGAGAACCGCTTCGCCCCGCGCCGGGTGTGCGGGTACGTCGGGGCGGCCACCACGAATCCGGCGGCGGCCCAGCGGGCGGTCAGCCCGGAGTGCAACTCGGGCAGGCTGGCCAGACCGTGGCTGTAGATCACCACCGGGAACCGCCCCTCGGCGACCCGGCTGCCCTGCGTCGGATACCAGAGGGTGACCGGCAGTGGACGCTCCGAGGCCGGGTCGACGGTGAGCGTGCGCACACCCACCGCGTACGGCACGTCCGGGGCCAGCCGCCCGCCGAGTGCCTGGCCGGACTGCTCGCCGCTCGTCGCGCAACCGGCCGTCAGCACCATCAGCAGCACCGACACCAGCGCGGTGAACCCCCGTGCGATTCCCACGACCTCACGGTAGGACCCCGGGTCACCCGTCCGGGTCCGGTTGACCGGTGCGGTACGCCACCCGTTCGGACGGCGTGCACGGACCGTGCGACTGGACCGCTTTCGCTAAGGTCACGGCATGACTGAGAACTACACCGATCCGAGCGGCAACACCGAGGCGTTCCGTGCCTTCGCCGGCACCCCCGACGCCCCCGCCGAGACGGCGTCCCGCAACGGCCTGATCATCGGTGCCGCCGTGGTCGCCGTGGTGCTGGTCGCGCTCGCGAGCTGGCTCGCCTTCGCCTGATCGGTACGTCACCGGTCGGCCGCCCGATCAGGCGCTGGCTGCTACCACCGCGCGTGCCTCCCGGGCGATCTCGCGTTCCTCGTCCGTGCCGACCACGCAGACCGCGACCTCCGCGCCGTCCGGTGAGACGAACCGGTCACCCTGGCCCGCGTTGCGCTCCGGGTCGACGGTGATGCCGAGCCGTTCCAGCCCGGCCAGCGCCGCCGCGCGTACCGGGGCCGCGTGCTCGCCGACCCCGGCGGTGAAGGTGACCGCGTCCACCCGACCGAGCAGCGCGTAGTACGCCCCCACGTAGCCGGTGATCCGCCGGCAGTAGACGTCGAAGGCGAGCGTCGCCGCCTCGTCCCCGGCCGCCCGCCGGGACAGCACCTCCCGCATGTCGTTGACGCCGGAGAGCCCGAGCAGTCCGCTGCGGTGGTTGAGCAGGTCGTCGATCTCGTCCACGCCCAGTCCGCCCTCGCGGCGCAGGTGGAACACCACGGTCGGGTCCAGGTCGCCGCTGCGGGTGCCCATCACCAGCCCCTCCAGCGGGGACATCCCCATCGAGGTGGCCACGCTGCGCCCGTGCTCGACGGCGCACGCGCTGGCGCCGTTGCCCAGGTGCAGGGTGATCGTGTTGACCTCCGCGTACGGGCGGTCCAGCAGTTCGGCGGTGCGCCGGGAGACGTACGAGTGCGAGGTGCCGTGGAAGCCGTACCGGCGGACGCCGTACCGCTGCGCGACCTCCCGGTCGATCGCGTACGTGGCGGCGGAGTCGGGCAGCGTGTGGTGGAACGCGGTGTCGAAGACGGCGACCTGCGGCACCTCGGGCAGGACGGCGCGCGCCTCGGCGATGCCGGCGAGGTTGGCCGGATTGTGCAGCGGCGCCAACGGCACCAGCTCGGTGATGGCGGCCAGCACCTCGTCGTCCACCAGCGTCGGGGCGGTGAACCGCCGACCGCCGTGCACCACCCGGTGCCCGACCGCGGTGAGCCCGGTCAGGTCCAGCCCGGCCAGGATCCGCCGGACCGCCCCGGCGTGGTCGGGCGCGTCGCCCCCGGCCTCACCGATCCGCTCGACGGTGCCCTTGTCGAGCACGCGGTCACCGTCGTACAGCCGGTACTTGACCGAGGACGACCCGCAGTTCAACACCAGGATCTTGTCGTTCATCAGGCACCTCCGGGTGGGGGAGCGTCGGTGCGGGCGGCGGCCTGGATGGCGGTGATCGCCACGGTGTTGACGATGTCCGGCACGGTGGCCCCTCGGGACAGGTCGTTGACCGGCCGGCGCAGGCCCTGCATCACCGGCCCGACCGCCACCGCCCCGGCGGAGCGCTGCACCGCCTTGTACGTGTTGTTGCCGGTGTTCAGGTCCGGGAAGATGAAGACCGTCGCCCGGCCGGCGACCGCACTGCCGGGCAGTTTCGTCGCCGCCACCGCCGGGTCGATCGCCGCGTCGTACTGGATGGGACCCTCGACGGCCAGGTCGGGCCGGCGCTCGCGGACCAGTGCGGTGGCCGCCGCGACCTTCTCCACGTCGGCTCCGGCGCCGGAACTGCCGGTCGAGTACGACAGCATCGCCACCCGGGGTTCGATGCCGAACCGGGCCGCGGTGTCGGCCGAGGAGATCGCGATGTCGGCGAGCTGGGCGGCGTCCGGGTCGCGGTTGACCGCACAGTCGCCGTAGACCAGCACCCGGTCGGCGAGCAGCATGAAGAAGACGCTGGAGGCGACGGAGACGTCCGGCAGGTTCTTCACGATCTCGAACGCGGGGCGGATGGTGGCGGCAGTGGTGTGGGTGGCGCCGGAGACCATGCCGTCGGCGTGCCCGGCCCAGACCATCATGGTGCCGAAGTAGTTCGGCTGGGCCACCACGTCGTACGCCAGCTCGACGGTGACGCCCCGGTGGGCGCGCAGCTTCGCGTACGCCTCGGCGAACTCGTCGCGGCGGTCGCTGGTCGCCGGGTCGACGATGTGGGCACCGGTGATGTCGACGCCGAGTTCCCGGGTCCGCCGGGCCACGTCGTCGGGGCGACCGAGCAGGGTGAGGTCGGCCACGCCCCGGTGCAGCAGGATCTCGGTGGCCCGCAGGATCCGTTCGTCGGTGCCCTCGGGCAGCACCAGGTGGCGGCGCTGGGCCCGGGCCCGGTCGATCAGGTCGTACTCGAACATCAGCGGGGTGACCCGCTCCGAACGGGTGACCGCGAGCCGACGCGCCAGCTCGTCGGTGTCCACGTTGGCCTCGAAGGCACCGAGGGCGGCCTCCACCTTGCGGGTGTTGGCCGCGCTGGGTCGTCCCTCGATCCGGCTGGACGCGGCGACCGTGTCGTAGCTGTCGCTGGTGACGCTGAGCACCGCCAGGCCGGTGTTCAGCCCGTCGAAGAGGCGCAGGGCACGCGGGTCGGGCTGTTCGCCGAGGGTGAGCACCAGCCCGGAGATCGAGACCTGACCGGAGACGTGTGCGGCACCGGCGGCCACCAGCAGGTCGTCCCGGTCGCCCGGGGTGATCACCAGGCAGCCGTCGGTCAGGTGCTCCACCAGCGTCGGCACGTGGGCCGCGCCGACCACGTAGTCGAGCACGTCCCGACCGAGCGCCGCCTCGTCGCCGGTGAGCAGCGTCGCACCGAGGGCGGCGGCCACCTCGGCGACCGTCGGCGCGGACACGGTCGGTACCTCCGGGATGGCGTACGCCGGCACCGGCAGGTCGGGCAGGTCCATCGGCTCGGGCACCCGGTTGGCGATGACCGCGAGCACCGTCGCGCCGAGGTCGACCAGATCGTGGTACGCGCCCCGGGCCGCCGCCGCGATCGCCGCCGGTGACTGACCCTGGCCGTCCACGACCGGCACCACCACGCTGCCGAACTCGGTGGCGAGCCGGGCGTTGAAGGCGAGTTCCCGGGGCGTGCTGCCGTCACCGGAGTCGGCGAAGTCGCTCCCCACCACCACGACGGCCGGGCACTGCCGCTCGACCGCTCGGTAGCGCTGCACCACCCGGGAGATCAGTTCTTCCCGCCGTCCGTCCGATACCAGGGCGGTGGCCTCGGCATATGTGGCTCCGGCCAGGTCGGACGGGTTAACCTGCACGCGATAGCGCTCGCTGAGCAGGGCGAGGATGTGGTCGGGCCGGTTCGACGGCACCAGGGGCCGGAACACGCCGATCCGTTCGACCTGTCGGGACAGCAGCTCGGCGAGACCCAGTGCGATGGCGGATTTTCCGCCGCCGGATCCCACGCTGGTGAGGTAGACGCTGCGAGCCATGCGGCCCAACCTACTCGGTCCGGTTGGTTGTCCTCCGACAACCATCTAGGGATGGTTCGGCCTGTTTTCGCATGTCAGATGAGACACTTGGGCGAGAAGGTGAAAGCTATTCACGTTTAGACTCGCGCAGGTGGAGGGACCAACACAGATCATTCCTGTCGCCCCGGAACCATCCCCCGTCTTCGTCGATCCGAGTGGCCGCCGCGGGCGGTGGCTACGGCGGACCGCGTACGCCCTCGGCCTGTCCGGGGTGGCGTACACCATGATGGTCGGCATCAGCTTCGCCGGCGGGCCGGTCCGCCCCGAGACGATCATCCCGTTCGTCGAGCCCGCCGAGACCTGGGAAGCGCCGCCCGTCTCGCCGACACCCTCGCCCGCCCGGTCGACCTCGCCGACGCCGTCGCCGACCCAGGTCACGCCGCAGCGTCCGGTGCCCCTTCCCTCCACGCCCGGCACCGGCGCGACCTCGACCAGTCCCGCTCCCCGCCCGTCGGGCACGACACCGACCAGCGCCCGTCCCAGCGGGACGCCGACGGCCAGCCCGTCCCGGAGCACGCCGCCCCGCAGCACCCCGCCACCCAGCACCCCGCCCCCGAGCACCCCGACCCCCACGACAACGCCGTCGCCGGACCCGAACGACACGAGTGAGGCGACCGCTCCCTGATGAGCCACCCGTACCCGCCCGGCCGACCGGCACCCGCGCCCCCCACCCGTACCCCCGACCGGCCCCGGCAGCACGCCCGGCCCCGTCCGGCCACCCGGGCCCGGCGGTTCATCCCCCGTCCGAGCTGGACGGTCTACGCCATGGTCTTCGTGCTGCTCGGCGGCATCCTCTTCGTCCAGGCGTACGCCAACGGCTCGTTCATCCCGGACTACCGGGCGGAGAACATCTTCGGCAGCGGCCAGGACGACGTCCCCGACGAGATCCTCGAAGGCGGGCCGATCGTCAACACCACCGCCGACCGGCCGCAGTCCTACCGACTGCCGGCCCGGACCGTCGCGCTCACCTTCGACGACGGCCCCGACCCGATCTGGACCCCGGCCGTGCTGGAGGTGCTGGAGAAGCACCAGGTGCCCGGCACCTTCTTCGTCCTCGGCAACCAGGTGGTCCGCAGCCCCGACCTGGTCCGTGAGCTGGCCGACAAGGGGCACGAACTCGGCGTGCACACCTTCACCCACCCGCACCTCACCCAGATCCCCGGGTGGCAGCGGCGGATGGAGTACACCCAGACCCAACTCGTCATCGCCGGTGCCACCGGCCAGCGGACCAACCTGCTGCGGTTCCCGTACTCGTCGCGGGCGGACGCCTTCGTCGACCAGGACTGGCCGCTGCTGCAACAGGCCGGCGAACTCGGCTACCTCAGCGTCGTCAACGACCTGGACAGCCGGGACTGGGAGCGGCAGGGCCCGGAGGGGATGATCGAGCGGACCGTGCCGGAGGGCTACTCGGGCGCGATCACGCTCTGGCACGACTCCGGCGGTGACCGCTCGCAGACCGTCGAGGCGCTGGACCGGTACATCCCGTTGATGAAGGACCGGGGCTACACCTTCACCACGATCAGTGGCGGGTTGAACCGGGCACTGGCCGAGGCCGGTGCCACCGGCACCACGGCCGGGCCGACCGAGGCGACGTTCAGCGAGCGTTGGCGCGGTCAGATGCTGATCATGGCGGTACGCGCCGCCGACGGCACCTTCGTCCTCTTCGGTGTGCTCTTTCTACTGGTCGGGACGCTCACCATCGGGCGGACCGTGTTGCTGTTCGTGCTGGCGCGACGGCACGCCCGCAAACGACGCCGGAAGGGCTTCGCCTGGGGACCGCCGGTCACCGAACCGGTGTCGGTGATCGTGCCCGCCTACAACGAGAAGGAGGGCATCGCCGAGGCGGTCCGCTCGCTCGCCACCGGCGACCATCCCGGCGGCATCGAGGTGGTGGTGGTCGACGACGGGTCGACCGACGGCACCGCCGACATCGCCGCCGGGCTCGGCCTGCCGAACGTGCGGGTGGTCCGCAAACCCAACGGCGGGAAGCCGAGCGCGCTGAACACCGGCGTCGCGCTGGCCCGGCACGACCTGATCGTGATGGTCGACGGCGACACCGTCTTCGAGCCCGACGCGGTCCGTCGCCTGGTCCAGCCGTTCGGCGACCCGCAGGTGGGCGCGGTGGCCGGCAACGTCAAGGTCGGCAACCGGCGCAGCATGATCGCCAAGTGGCAGCACATCGAGTACGTGATCGGCTTCAACCTGGACCGCCGGCTCTACGAGACGCTGCGCTGCATGCCGACCATCCCCGGCGCGATCGGCGCGTTCCGTCGCGAGGCGCTGGAGTACGCCGGTGGGATGACCGACGAGACGCTGGCCGAGGACACCGACATCACCATGGCTCTGGGCCGCGCCGGCTGGAAGGTGGTGTACGAGGAGAGCGCCCGCGCCTGGACCGAGGCGCCGGCCACCTTCGGGCAGTTGTGGAAGCAGCGGTACCGGTGGAGCTACGGCACCATGCAGGCGATGTGGAAGCACCGCCGCTCGGTGCTCGACAAGGGCGCGTCCGGCCGGTTCAGTCGTCGTTGCCTGGCGTTCCTGACGCTGTTCGGGGTGCTGCTCCCGCTGACCGCCCCGGTGATCGACCTGCTCGCCATCTACGGCCTGATCTTCCTGAACCGCACCGAGACGGCGCTGGCCTGGGCCGCCATGCTGGGACTGCAGTTCCTGACCGCGATCGTGGCGTTCCGCCTCGACAAGGAGAAGCTCGGCGTCCTCTGGGTGCTGCCGTTGCAGCAGTTCGTCTACCGCCAACTGATGTATCTGGTGCTGCTCCAGTCGGTGGTCACCGCGCTGACCGGCGGGCGGTTGGGCTGGCAGAAGCTCAAGCGCACCGGACTCACACCGGGCGGCCCGGCGGGTCCGCCACCGCCGGTGCCCGTACCGGCCGCCGCCACCGCCCGGCGGGTACGCCCCTGACCGAAGGGTGCGTCAGTCGGCGCGTCGGGCCAGGCCGAGGGCGTACTCCGGCCACCAGACGCCGCTCTCCGGCTCGCCGGGACGGCAGGCACCGTCGGACTCGCCCGGGTACTTCACCCACAGCAGGGCGTCCACCCGGTCCAGGCCGGTGTCGGTGGTGGGGTCCGCGCCGAGCGCGCGGCCCGGCGGGTTGCACCAGCTCGGCGCGGACCGGACGGTCTCGCCCGGGTACGCGCCCCGGCCGTTGCGGCTGGTGTCGATGACGAACGTGGTGGTGCCGCCGAGGGCGTCGGAGATCTCGTGGCCGTAGCCGACGTTCTGCGGCGTGCCGACGAAGTTGGCCACGTTGAGCGCGAAGCCGTCGGCCTCGGCGACCCCGGCCCGGCGCAGTGCCGCCGCCAGCCGGGCGCCGTCGGTGATCCAGCCGGGGTGCCCGGCGTCCAGATAGATCCGGGCGCTGCCGGTGCTGCCCAGCACCTGCACCGCGTCCCGTAGCAGATCCAGCCGCTCGTCGACGTCGTCCACGCAGCGGTCCACGGCGTCCGGCACCCCGCCCGGCTCCAGCACGATCGTGACCGGGCGGCCCTGCACCCCGGCGGCCACCCGCCGGATCCAGTCCTGGTACGCCCCGGCCGACTCGGCGCCGCCCTGACCCTGCCGTCCGCAGTCGCGTTGCGGCAGGTGGTGCGTGACCAGCACCGGCGTCTGACCGGAGCGGCTGGCACCGGCGAGGAACTCCGAGACCTCCTCGGTGACCGTGGTGGAGTCGCCGACCAGCCACCGGGCGGTCGGGCGGGTGCTGATCCGGCGCAGGGTGGCGGCGTCCTCGGCCCGGCCCTCCTGCGTCCACTCGGTGACCTGCCAGGACGCCGCACCGCGCGGGTCGACGTAGAAGACCGGCGGCAGCGGTGGTGACGAGCGGTCGGCGCTGACGGTCTCCGTCGGCGGACGCTCGGGTGCCTCGTCGCCGCACCCGGTCAGCAGGAGGGTCAGCGCGATCCCCGCCACCAGGGCAGGGCGGCGGGAGCTGCGGGGCATGGCCGCCACCATACCCGCCGTCGGGGCCGGTCCGGACCTGGCCTACCAGGGCTTTTCGTCGGCACCGGCGTCTGGCCGGTCCGGCCGCGCGGCGGGTCGGTGGCGGTCCGGGGCCTACTCGTCGTCGGGGTCGTCGAGCCGGGCGAGCCAGGTGGCGAAGCGCTCGATCGGAGTCTCGAACTCCGGGTTGAGGTCGACGAAGTCCCGCAGCCGCTCGCCGAGCCACTCCAGGGTGACGTTCTCGTCGCCCCGGCGCTGGACCAGCTCCTCGATGCCACGGTCGGTGAAGTACATCAGGTCTCCTCGGACATGCTCACCGGGGCGGGCCACCGTCTCCGGTGGCCCGCCCCGGTGTTCGCGGTCGGTGCGGTCAGGGGCGGGGCAGCGCGGCCTCGATGAGCGCGTTCTGCTCCACCTCGTGCATCTTCGCCGAGCCGACCGCCGGAGCGGCGGCGGCCGGGCGGGAGATGCGACGCAGGCGGACCCCGTCGAGGTGCTCCAGCAGGTTGAGCGCGACGAACGACCAGGAGCCCTGGTTGGCCGGCTCCTCCTGCACCCAGGCGAAGTCCTCCGCGTTCGGGTACTGGGCGAGCGCGGCGCGGATCTCCTCCACCGGCATCGGGTAGAGCTGCTCCAGCCGGATCAGCGCGGTGTCGGTGACGCCGCGCTCCTGCCGGGCCTGGAACAGGTCGTAGTAGACCTTGCCCGAGCAGAGCAGCACCCGCTTGACCTGCTCCGGAGCCGGCGCGGCCTGGTCACCCAGCACCGGCGAGAAGGTGCCGGAGGTGAAGTCCTCGACCGGGGAGACACAGAGCTTGTGCCGCAGCAGGGACTTCGGCGTGAACACGACCAGCGGCTTGCGCTTCGGCGACAGGGCCTGGCGACGCAGCAGGTGGAAGTAGTTCGCCGGGGTGGTCGGGATCGCCACCCGCATGTTGTCCTCGGCGCAGAGCTGGAGGAACCGCTCGGGACGGCCGGAGGTGTGGTCCGGACCCTGTCCCTCGTGGCCGTGCGGCAGCAGCAGGGTGACCGCGGAGCGCTGGCCCCACTTCACCTCACCGGAGGAGATGAACTCGTCGATCACCGACTGGGCGCCGTTGACGAAGTCGCCGAACTGGGCCTCCCAGCAGACCAGCGCTTCCAGGTTCTCCACCGAGTAGCCGTACTCGAAGCCCATCGCGGCGTACTCGGAGAGCAGCGAGTCGTGCACGAACAGGCGGGACCGCTCGCCGTCGCCGGTCAGCGACTTCAACGGCAGGTAGTCGTCACCGGTCTCGGCGTCCACGATCGAGGCGTGCCGCTGCACGAAGGTGCCGCGTCGGGAGTCCTGCCCGGCGAGCCGGACGGTGACCCCGTCGTGCAGCAGCGCCCCGAAGGCGATGATCTCGCCGAAGCCCCAGTCGATGTTGCCCTCGACGGACATCCGGGCCCGCCGGTCGAGCAACTGCTGGATCCGCTTGTGCGGGGTGAAGCCGTCCGGCAGGTTGACGTGCGCCTCGCCGATGGCCTTGATCACCGACGCCTCGGTCGCGGTCTCCACCTGCGGCTCCGGCTCGTCCTGCCGGGCCGGGCGACTGACCTGGCGGGGGGCGCTGGCCGCGTCGCGGGTGGCCTTGAAGACCCGCTCCAACTGCGCCTGGTAGTCGCGCAGCAGCTCCTCGGCGTCCTCCACGGTGATGTCACCCCGCCCGATCAGCTCCTCGGTGTAGAGCTTGCGGACCGAGCGCTTCGAGTCGATGATCCTGTACATCTGGGGGTTGGACATCGAGGGGTCGTCGCCCTCGTTGTGCCCGCGCCGCCGGTAGCAGACCAGGTCGATCACGACGTCCTTGTTGAACGTCTGCCGGTACTCGAAGGCCAGCCGGGCGACCCGGACCACGGCCTCCGGGTCGTCCCCGTTGACGTGGAAGATCGGCGCCTGGATCATCCGGGCCACGTCGGTGCTGTAGAGGCTGGACCGGGAGTACTCCGGGGCGGTGGTGAAACCGACCTGGTTGTTGACCACCACGTGCACGGTGCCGCCGGTGCGGTAGCCGCGCAACTGGGAGAGGTTGAGCGTCTCGGCCACCACACCCTGACCGGCGAAGGCGGCGTCGCCGTGCACCGCCAGCGGCAGCACGGTGTAGCCCTCCAGCTTGAGGTCGATGCGGTCCTGCTTGGCGCGGACGATGCCCTCCAGCACCGGGTCGACCGCCTCCAGGTGCGACGGGTTCGCCACCACCGAGACCTTGACCGAGTGGTCGCCGTCCGGGGTGGTGAACTTGCCGTTCTGGCCCAGGTGGTACTTCACGTCACCGGAACCCTGGGTGGAGCGCGGGTCGAGGTGCCCCTCGAACTCCGAAAAGATCTTCTCGTACGGCTTGCCGACGATGTTGGCCAGCACGTTGAGGCGACCCCGGTGGGCCATGCCGATCACGACCTCGTCCAGGTCGTTCTCGGCGGACGCCTCCAGCACCTCGCCGAGCAGCGGGATCAGCGACTCGCCGCCCTCCAGCGAGAAGCGCTTCTGGCCGACGTACTTGGTCTGTAGGAACGTCTCGAACGCCTCGGCCGCGTTGAGCCGGTTCAGCACGTGCTTCTGCTCGTCGGCCGGCGGCTTCTCGTACTTGCGCTCGACCCGCTCCTGGATCCAGCGGCGCTCGGCCGGGTCCTGGATGTGCATGTACTCGATGCCGACGCGGCGGCAGTACGAGTCGCGCAGCACACCGAGGATCTCCCGCAGCCGCATCCGCTGCCGGCCGGCGAAGCCGTTCACCGGGAAGGTGCGGTCCAGGTCCCACAGGGTCAGCCCGTGCTGGAGGACGTCCAGGTCGGGGTGCTTGCGGATCTTGAACTCCAGCGGGTCGGTGTCGGCCATCAGGTGGCCCCGGACCCGGTAGGAGTGGATTAGCTCGTGTACCCGCGCGGTCTTGTTGATCTGCCCCTCGCTGTCGACCGCGACGTCGCGCATCCAGCGCACCGGCTCGTACGGGATGCGCAGCGAGGTGAAGATCTGGTCGTAGTAGCCGTGCTCGCCGAGCAGCAGCTCGTGCATGACCTTGAGGAACTCGCCGGACTGCGCGCCCTGGATGATCCGGTGGTCGTACGTGCTGGTCAGCGTGATGACCTTGCTGACCGCCAACTCGGCCAGGGTGGCCTCGCTCATGCCCTGGTAGGGCGCCGGGTACTCCATCGCGCCGACACCGATGATCGCGCTCTGGCCCTGCATCAGACGCGGCATCGAGTGCACGGTGCCGATGCCGCCGGGGTTGGTCAGCGAGATGGTGGTGCCGGAGTAGTCGTCCATGGTCAGTTCGTTGCGGCGGGCGCGCCGGACGACGTCCTCGTACGCCTGCCAGAACTGCCGGAAGTCCATCTGCTCGCAGCCCTTGATGGACGGCACCACCAGGGTCCGGCTGCCGTCGGGCTTGGCCAGGTCGATGGCGATGCCCAGGTTGACGTGCTCGGGGCGGACCATCGCCGGCTTGCCGTCGACCTCGGCGAAGGAGTTGTTCATCTCCGGGTGCGCGACCATCGCCCGGACCAGCGCGTAGCCGACCAGGTGGGTGAAGCTGACCTTGCCACCACGCCCCCGGGCGAGATGGTTGTTGATCACGATGCGGTTGTCCACCAGCAGCTTGGCCGGGACCGCGCGCACGCTCGTCGCGGTCGGCACGGCCAGCGAGGCGTCCATGTTCTGCACGATCCGGGCGGCCACGCCGCGCAACGGCGTGGTCTGCGGCCCGGTGGCGGTCGGGGCGGACTTCGCCGGGGCGGACTTGGTCGTGGTCGCCTTGGCCGGCTCGGCCTTGGCGGCCGGCTTGGCCTTCGCCGGAGCCGGGGACCTGGTCGCCGCCGGCTCGGCCTTGGCGGCGGGGGCGGCCTTGGCGCTCGGCTCGGCCTTGGCCGGGGTCTTCGGGGCGGACGGGGTGGTGGTCGCCGAACCGTCACCGTCGGCGGAGCGGGCCTTGCCGGCACCGGGCCGGTAGTCGGCGAAGAAGTCGTGCCAGGCCGGGTCGACGCTGCTGGGATCGGCGAGGTAGCGCTGGTACATCTCCTCGACGATCCACTCGTTCGGGCCGAAACCCGCCAGTGGGTTCTCCTGCGAAGTCTGCTGGGTCGACACGGCCGGTAATCGCCTCTTTCACGCGGGTTTGGTGTGTCACGCGGTGTCCGTCCGCGCCAGGACGAGCGCACACAGGACGGATCCAAGGCTACGCCGTACGGATCGCCGAGGCATTTCCACCTCCACCCCGTGGTCCGATTCACAGAAGATGCCAGAAGTTCCGTAAGCCCAGCGTGTTGCCCTGCTAGCTGCTATGACACGGGCCCGGTCCGACCGGCTCGCCGCCGATCGGACCGGGCCCGGCCCGGACGCTTCCGCGCCTACCGGATCAGGAGATGTCGCGACGCCGCGTAATCAGGATGCCGACCACGCAGCTCGCCACGGCGTAGCCGATCAGCACCACCGCGCCGACCCACCAGGAGGGCAGCATCTCGTTCTCACCTGGGGTGATCATGATCTGGGAGGCCGCCGCCGGCCAGATCACCTGCCACTTGATCACGGCCATGTTGTCCAGCAGGTTCGCCAGCAGGAGGAACAGCAGACCGACAACTTGTGTACCAATTAGGTAAAGCACCGAGGCGGTGATCACCGCGCCGAGCTGGTTGGTGATCAGAGTGCCGATGCCCACGCCCAGCACGGTCCAGATGGCGTACGCCATCAGGTTGAGCAGCAGGGCCCGCTGGACCTCCCACTCGCCGAGCATCGTGCCGTGGTCGTTGAGGGTCAGGAACGCCGCTCCGGCCACGAGGTCGATCACGGTGGTCACCAGCCAGAACGCGAAGCCCAGCAGGCTGGCCGCGATGAGCTTGCTGACGATCACCGCGGTCCGTCGCGGGGTGGCCAGGAAGGTGGTGGTCGCCGTCTGGTGGAAGAACTCGTTGGTGACCATCAGGATGCCGATCAGCATCACGAACATCAGGCCGAGGTACTGACCCGAGGTGTAGATGTTCGCCGCCTGGGCCGGTGCGGAGGCGGCGTCGCCGGTGTAACCGAACTCCTCCCCGCCGCCGCTGAGCGTCTCGTTGGCCAGCCAGGCGTTGAACGGGAAGGCCATGGCGATCGACAGGATCGCCGCGAGGGCCAGCCACCACCAGGTGCTGGTGGTGCGGATCTTGAGCAGTTCGGCGCGGACCAGGTTGCTCATCGGATGCCCGCCTTTCCGGCCGTCAGCTCCAGGAACACGCGTTCCAGGTCAGGTCGTTCGGTGCTCAGCTCGTGTAGCTCGACCCCGGCGGTCAGCGCCGCCCGGCCCACCGTCGGGGCGTCCACCCCGGCGATCAGCAGCGCGCCCTGTTCGTCGACCTGCACGGTGGCCGGTCCACCGGCCAGCGCCGCGGTCAGCGCGTCCGCCTGCGGGGTGCGGACCCGGACCCGGGCGCCCTGCGCCATCGACCCGATCACCTGCTCGACCGGTCCCTGCCGGACGAGCTGCCCGGCCGCGATGATCACCACGTCGTCGGCGAGCAACTGCATCTCCGACAGCAGGTGACTGGAGACCAGCACGGTGCGACCCTCGGCGGCCAGGCCCTTGAGGAATCCGCGCATCCAGCGGATGCCCTCCGGGTCCAGGCCGTTGGCCGGCTCGTCGAGGATGAGTACCCGGGGGTCGCCGACCATCGCCGCGGCGATGCCGAGGCGCTGCTTCATGCCCAGTGAGTAACCCTTGAACTTGCGCTTCGCCGCCGGGGTCAGGCCGACCATGGCGAGCGCCTCCTCGGCCCGCTGCCGGGGCAACCCGGCCGCCGCGCAGATCACTCGCAGGTGGTTGATTCCGGTACGTCCCTTGTGCGCGCTGGACGCCTCCAGTACCGCGCCGACGTGCCGCAGCGGGTCGACCAGGTCCGGGTACCGGCGGCCGCCGATGGTGGCGGTGCCGGCACTCGGGGTGACCAGATTCAGCAGCATCCGCAGCGTGGTGGTCTTGCCGGCGCCGTTCGGACCGAGGAAGCCGGTGACCCGGCCCGGCTCGACCGTGAACGACAGATTGTTGACCGCCAGCATGTTGCGGTACTGCTTGGTCAGGCCGGAGACCACGATCTGCGCGTCGTTGGTGGGGCGTGACTGCCCGTCGGACATCATTCTCCTCCCGTGGCGCCGAGGTGCGCCGTTGCACAGCGTGACGGTAGTGGTCAAGCAAATCAATCGGGCGCGTTCCGGAGATCGTGCTCCGTCCCAGGCAGGAGCTGCCTCATCCCCAGGTACGACCCGATCGACGGTCGTCCTACACCGCGATCCAGGTAGCGCGGGCGTGGGCCAGCAGATCACCCTCCGGGGCGAACAGACTGGTGTGCACCAGCGCCTTGCGTCCCTGCATGGCGATCACCACACCGGTGACCACGCACTCGGTGCCCGGCTCCGGCAGCGCCTCGACCTGGGTGGCGATCCGCCCGAGCAGGTACGGCCGGTCGGCGCCGAGCACCGTCCAGCCGCCCGGGCAGTCCAGCGCGGCCCAGACCGTCGCCACCTCCACCCGCTCCGGCACCCGCCACGGCGCGGCGGTCCGGCCCTCCGGCTGCGGTCCGGGGAAGATCCGCAGGCCGTCGGCGCGCTCCGGACCGCAGACGAAACAGCCGGGGAACGGGTGACCGACCAGACCCGGGTACGCCGCCGAGGCGGACCGGGCGGTCGCCGGATCCACCGGTGGCGCCACGACGTCGAACGGCTCGGCGGCACCGAGCTGCGCGACCACCTCGCCGGTCGGGTCGTACACCCGGCCCTCGGTCAGCGTCAGCGGCACGTCCAGCGGCGGCGGTCGACGCAGAGTCACCTCCACCGGGCCGGACCCGCCGTACGCGGAGGCGAAGACGCCGGCACTCCACCCGCCGTTGCCGGAGTCGGGCGGCCCGTTGTAGCGCGCCTCGATGATCATCGGACTCCTCCCGCCGCCCTGCGGCCCCGTCGCCGGGCACACCGCCGGAAGCCTCGCACGATCCCCGCGCCGGGCCGGGCGGCGGGGCAGCCACCGGTCGCCCACCGGCGTTCACCGGATCGACACCGGTCGCCACCGGAGCCGGCAACCCACCGGGGGCTACACAGAGGGCATGGCTGTCCGTCTCCTGCTGCGGTCGATGTGCCGGGTGCTCGCGCTGCGGGAGCTGACCGTCACGGTGGAGATCGCCACGCCGCTGTACCCGACCCCGTCCACCGACCGTCGATCGCTCGCCCGGGTCGCCGAATCGGCGGTGCATCTCGTACCGTCGGCGGCGGTGTCGCCGGCCGCGCCGGTGCCGATCCGGCCGCTGCGGACGCCACCGCAGCGCGTGGTCGCACCCGCGCCCACCGGGCCGACCGGACCCGAGTTGCCGCTGGTCGCCTGAGTCGTCCGCTCACAGGGTTTTTTCAGTGACCGCCCAGCATGGGCGCAGCGACTGCACGGATGATGGGCGGCATGGCGGCTACCCAGACCGAGGCCCGACTGCTCGTCGTCGAGGACGATCCCAACATCCTCGAACTGCTCTCCGCGAGCCTGCGGTTCGCGGGCTTCGACGTGGCCACCGCCACCAGTGGCAGCGCCGCGCTCAGCGCGGCCCGGGACCACCGGCCCGACCTCGTGGTGCTCGACGTGATGCTGCCGGACCTGGACGGCTTCGAGGTGATCCGGATGATGCGGGAGGGCGGCACCCGGACGCCGGTGGTCTTCCTCACCGCCCGGGACGCCACCGACGACAAGATCCGGGGACTGACCCTCGGCGGCGACGACTACGTCACCAAGCCGTTCAGCCTGGAGGAGTTGACCGCCCGGATCCGGGCGGTGCTGCGCCGCACCAGCACCGGCGAGCAGGCGCCCGCCCGCCTCACCTTCGCCGACCTGGAGCTGGACGAGGAGACCCACGAGGTCTACCGGGCCGGTCAGCGGGTCCAGCTCTCGCCGACCGAGTTCAAGCTGCTGCGCTACCTGATGCTCAACGCCAACCGGGTGCTCTCCAAGGCGCAGATCCTCGACCACGTGTGGAACTACGACTTCCGGGGCGACGACAACATCGTCGAGTCCTACATCTCCTACCTGCGGCGCAAGGTCGACACCACCGAGCCCCGGCTCATCCACACCCTGCGGGGGGTCGGGTACGTGCTCCGCAAGCCGGCGGCGTGAACCCGGTCCAGCAGGGCAAGATCCGACTCCGCTCGGTACCGCTGCGGGTCAAGCTCGTCGCGGCCGTACTCGCGTTGGTCGCGGCCGCGCTGCTGGTGATCGCCTCGCTGACCACGATCTTCCTCCGCAGCTATCTGGTCGGGCAGATCGACACACAGTTGCGAGGCTCGGGCCAGACGCTCGGTCCGCTGGTCCCCCTGATGAAGTCCGGCCGGGTGGGGGCGATGCTGCCCAGCGACTACTTCGTGGTGCTGGCGAACCCGGAACTCGGGCTCACCCGTCCGTACTACGACGACAACACCTTCGGTCCGCAGCAGTTGCCGCGCGTCCCCGACGACGTGCAGGGTTTCGCCGAGCGGGTGGGGGAGCCCCGGACCGTGACGTCGTGGGACGGGCACACCCGGTGGCGGATGTACTACGTCGAGGTGTCCGACGGCGAGGTGTTGGCGATCGGGCAGCACCTCACCGAGGTCGAGGCGGCGGTCAAGCGACTCATCCTGATCGACATGCTGGTGGGTGGGGCGGTGCTGATCCTGCTCGCCTCGGTCGGCGCGGCCATCGTCCGGACCAGTCTGAAACCGTTGGTGGAGATCGAACGTACCGCCGCCGCGATCGCCGGGGGCGACCTCAGCCGCCGGGTGCCCGACCCCGAGTACGGGCAACCCTGTCCCACCTCGGAGCTGGGTCGGTTGTCCCGCGCGTTGAACGCGATGCTCAGCCAGATCGAGATGGCCTTCACCGCCCGCGCGGCGTCCGAGTTCGCGGCCCGCTCCGCCGAGTCCGCCGCGCGGGAGGCGGCGGAGGCGGCCCGTTCCTCGGAGGCGCGGTCCCGCCGCTCGGAGGAACGGATGCGGCAGTTCGTCGCGGACGCCTCGCACGAGCTGCGGACCCCGCTGACCACCATCCGGGGCTTCGCCGAGCTGTACCGGCAGGGTGCGGCCCGCGCCCCCGAACAGACCTCCGACCTGTTGCGCCGGATCGAGGACGAGGCGTCCCGGATGGGCCTGCTGGTGGAGGACCTGCTGCTGCTGGCCCGGCTGGACCAGGAACGGCCGCTGTCCCTCGCCCCGGTGGAGCTGCCGGTGCTGGCCACGGACGCGTTGGAGGCGGCTCGGGCGACGGCGCCGGACCGGCGGATCGAGCTGGAGATCGAGCCGGGCTCCGGGCCGCTCGTGGTGCGCGGCGACGACGCCCGGCTGCGGCAGGTGATCGGCAACCTGATGACGAACGCGGTGCGGCACACCCCGCCGGAGGCGTCGGTGACGCTGCGGCTGCGCGCCGAACCCGGCGAGCTGGCGGTGATCGAGGTCGCCGACACCGGGCCGGGGCTCACCGGCGAGCAGGCGGAACGGGTCTTCGAACGGTTCTACCGGGCGGACGCCTCGCGGACCCGGCGGACCGGGACGTACACCGGCACCGGCCTCGGGCTGGCCATCGTCGCCGCGCTGGTGTCGGTGCACCAGGGCACCGTGGAGGTGACCGACACGCCGGGTGGCGGTGCCACCTTCCGGGTCCGGCTGCCGCTGGCGCCCACCGCGGACATCGATGACGAATGATTTTCAGCGAACGCTCAGGCCCGACTAAGGCGGAACGCAGTGCAATGGGTAAAGGTAGAGGCATGAGCGAGTACGAGTCCGACCCTCGCCGGCCGGCACCGACCGACGCCGAGCCGTCGCACCCCGAGCTGTCCCGTGCCGAGTACGCGCGGACCGACTCTGACGTTCCGGCGTCCGGCGGCGGTGCCGACCGGACCGCCGAGGCACCGACCGTCCCGGTCCGGGCGGTCGACGCGCCGGGCACCCGTGGGCAGGACAACGAGCCCACGATGACCGGCCTGCCCACCGCCGGCTCGGCTCCGCCGGCCTCCGGTCGCCCCACCTGGTCGCCGTCGAGCGGGCAACCGCACCAGCCCGGCCAGCCGGTGTCCGCCCAGCCCGGCTACGGCACCCCGTCCGGGTACGCCGCGCAGTCCGGCTACGGCGGCCAGTCCGGTTACGGCACGCAGTCCGGCTACGCCAGCCAGTCCGGGCAGTCCGGGTACGGCAACCAGCCGGGTCAGTCCGGATACGGCAACCAGTCCGGTCAGTCCGGCTACGGCCAGTCCGGTGCCGGTTACTCCGGCGCGTCCTGGTACCCGAACCAGTCGAGCTGGAGCGGTGGCACCCAGAGCGGCGCCTCCGGGCATCCGGGCTACCCCGGTCAGCCGGGGACGCCCGGCGGCTACCCGGGGCAGCCCACGCCGTGGGGACCGACTCCGCCGCAGGCGTCCAAGCCGGGCCGGGTCGCCAAGTTCATCGGCGCCGGGGTGGCGGTGTTCGCACTGATGCTCGGTAGCGGTGCGGCGGGCGGCGCGCTCGCGTTGGCGCTCGGGGGCGGTGGCGGTGTGACCCATACCTTCTCCGCCGCGCCGGTGATCGACGGTGCCGACCTGCCGCGCATCGCCGCGTCCGTGCAGGACAGCGTGGTCTCGATCAGCACCGGCAGCGGCGAGGGCTCCGGCGTGGTGCTCAGCGCCGACGGCTTCGTCCTGACCAACAACCACGTGATCGCCAACGGCGGCGACAACGTCCGGGTGATCTTCGCCAACGGCACCACGGCGCGGGCCGAGATCGTCGGCACCGACCCGAAGACCGACCTGGCGGTGCTGAAGGCGGGCGGGGTCAACGACCTCCAGGCCGCCAAGTTCGGCGACAGCGACGCCATGCAGGTCGGCGACACGGTGCTCGCGCTGGGCAGCCCGCTGGGCCTCCAGGGCTCGGTGACGGCCGGCATCCTCAGCGCCCGGGACCGCACCATCCAGGCCGGCAGCGGCCAACCCGGCCAGTCGGCCAGCTCGATCTCCGGGCTGTTGCAGACCGACGCGCCGATCAACCCCGGCAACTCCGGCGGTGCGTTGGTCAACACCCGGGGTGAGGTGATCGGCATCAACACCGCCATCGCCACCGCCGGGCAGGGCAGTTCCGGCAACATCGGCGTCGGCTTCGCGATCCCCAGCAACAAGGCCAAGGACGTCACGGACAAGCTGCGACGCGGCGAGAAGATCAGCCACCCGTCGCTCGGGGTGAGCGTGAACGCCGCGCCCGGCGGCGGCGCGATGGTCGGCTCCCTGCTTCCGGGCGGTGCCGCCGAGCGAGCCGGCCTGCAACAGGGCGACGTGATCATCCGCTTCGGCGACAAGCAGATCAACGACTCCACCGACCTGGTCGGGGCCGTGCAGGCGGGCAAGGTCGGTGACCAGGTCGAGGTGGCCTACGTACGTAACGGCGCCGAGGCGACGGTGACCGTGACGCTCGCCGAGGCGTCCTAGTTCCAGACCTGCTTCCTCCCTCCGGGGCGGCGGGTGGCGCGGCCAAGGGGGTTGGTCGCGGCACCCGCCGTCCCTCTTTTGCGTCCCGGCACGGGTCACCCGCATCGGGTGACCCGTGCTCACCCCGTGCGCGGGCAACCTCGGCGGTGCGAGAGCAGGTCAGGCGGACGGGGGGAGCCATGACCACGGCAGCGACGGGCCGGACCGACGACCGGGTCCAACGGGACGTGCTGGACGAACTCGACTGGGATCCGCAGGTACGCGGGACCGACCTCGGGGTGACCGTGCGCGACGGGGTGGTGACGCTGACCGGTGTGGTGGACGGCGCGGCCCACCGGTGGGCGGCGGTCGGCGCGGCCCGCCGGGTACGCGGTGTACGCGCGGTCGCTGACGAGATCGAGGTGCACCCCGCCGGCCCCGACGGGATCACCGACGGCGAGCTGGCGATCGCTGCCGCCCGGGCCCTGGAGTGGAACAGCTTCGTGCCGGCCGAACGACTGGACGTGACCGTCGCCGCCGGTTGGCTGATGCTGCGCGGCGAGGTCGAGTTCGGGTGGCAGCGGCGTACCGCCGAGCGGGAACTGCGCCGGCTACGGGGCGTACGCGGGGTGACGAACCTGGTCGAGGTGCGGCCCGCCGCCCCGCCCGACACCGACCGGGTACGCCGGGACGTGCAACGTGCCCTGCTGCGCGGTATCGGCACGGAACGGGTGACCGTGCAGGTCAGCGGCGACACGGTGACCCTGACCGGGGTGGTGCGGTCCTGGTGGGAACGCGACCAGGCGGAACGGATGGCCTGGTCGGCCGAGGGTGTGTCGGCGGTACGCGACGAACTGCTCGTGGGCGGCTGAGCTGCGATGCCGTGTCTCGTTTGTCGGCGGCGGCACCGGGAAACCGCTTCGATCCCCGCCCGCCGTACCGGGGATCGGGGCCAGCACAGACGGACGGGGAGGGCTCGTGGCCGACAGAATTCCCGGGGAGCGCCGACTACGGATCGCGATGGTGGTGCCACCCTGGCTGTCCGTGCCCCCGCCCGGCTACGGCGGGTTGGAGCAGGTGGTGGCGGGCCTGGTGGACGCCCTGGTCGACCGGGGCCATGCGGTGACCCTGATGGGCGCCGGCGCGGCGCACGGCACTGCGGGCGACTTCCTCGCCACCCTCGACGAGTTGCAGTACGACCGGCTCGGCGAGTCGCTGCCCGAACTGGCCCACCTGGCCCGGGTGAACCATCTGGTCAGCCCGGCCGACTTCGACGTCGTGCACGACCACACCACGATCGGTCCGCTGGTCGCCGGTCGCCGCGCGGTGCCCACCGTGGCGACCGTGCACGGCAACCCGGTGGGCGAGTACGGCACCGTGCTCAGCGACACCGACCAGGGCGTCGGACTGGTCGCCATCTCGCACGCCCAGCGGCGACTGAACCCGCGACTGCCGTGGATCGGCACGGTGCACAACGCGATGGAGGTCGGCGGCTTCCCGCGCAAGACCGCACCCGGTGACGGTCCGGTGCTGTGGCTCGCCCGGTTCAGCCCGGACAAGGGGCCGGACCTGGCCATCCGGGCCTGCCGGGAGGCGGGACTGCCGCTGGTGCTGGCCGGCAAGTGCAGCGAACCGGTCGAGCAGCGTTACTTCGACGAGGTGGTCCGACCGCTGCTGGGCCCGGACGTCCGGGTGGTCCGCGACGCCGACCGCGAGGCCGCGCTGCGGCTGCTGGTCGAGGCGTCCTGCCTGATCATGCCGATCCAGTGGGAGGAGCCCTTCGGCATCGTGATGCTGGAGGCGATGGCCACCGGTACGCCGGTGGTGGCGCTGCGCCGGGGCGCGGTGCCGGAACTGGTCCGGCCCGGCGTGACCGGGTTGGTCTGCGAAGGCCCGGAGGAGTTGCCGGCAGCACTGCGCGAGGCACCTCGCCTCGATCCGGCGGACTGCGTGGCGCACGTGGCCCGGACCTTCTCGGTGGAGCGGATGGCGGCCGGCTACGAGGAGGTCTACCGCCGGTTCCTGACGGCGGCCACCCCGCGCACCGCGATCCGCGAACCGGTCCGGGTCACCCCGGCCTAGAACCGCACGGCCTAGACCTGCGCGGCACCGAGCGCGGTGATCGCCGCGTCGAGTTGCCGGGCGTACGCCGGGCTCAGTCCCTCCTCGCGCAGCCGGGTGGCCACCTTCTCGCGGAGCCGGGCCACCTCGGGCCCCAGTTCGCCGTCGCCCTGGGCCACCGCCCGGGTGAGGTTGCGCAGCTCGTTGCGCAGGTCGAGGGCGACGTCGTCGCGGATCCCGCCGTCGGCGAGGCCGGAGCCGATCACCCGGTCGAGCCGGTTCGCGGCCTCGACCAGGGTGTCCGGCCGACTCGGACGGGTGGGCGCGGCGCTGGTCGGCGGCGGCGCGGCCGAGGTGATCGGCGGTGCCACGGGCGGTTGTGCGCTGGGGGTGTCGTCCGGCCCGGTCGCCCCGGCCGACGCGCTCGGCTGTGCGGTGGGCAGCGCGGTGGGCGACTCGTCCTGCTGCGGCAGCAACGCCGGGACCAGCAGCGCCGCCCCGATCACCAGGATCGCCGCCGGCACCAGGACCGCCGGTCGCAGCAGGCGTCGTGGACGCCCGGTGGCGTCGTCGTCACCGGGGGAGCGGACTCCCGGTTGGTGGCCGCTCGGCGAGTGCGCGCCCGGGGCCGTCGTCGGAGCGCCGACCGGTCCGCCGGTGCCGGAAGCGGCCGGTACGCCGGTGGCGGGCACGATCGTGCCGACGGCGGCGGTGGCGCGGGCAGAGGTCAGCGCGGGAAGCGTGACGGTGGGGGCGAGCATGGTGGTGGCCTGTGGGTCGGCCGGGAGCATCTGGTCGCGCAGCACGGTGGCCACCTGGCGGGCGGTGGGCCGGTCGGCCGGCTCGCGGGACAGGCAGCGCAGGCAGACCTGGGCCACCATCGGGGGCAGGCCCGGCACACCGTCCAGGGTGGGCGGTGCCCCCTCGGCCAGCGCGAGGCTGAGTTCGTCCCAGGTGTCGGCCGGGTACGGCACCCGGCCGGTGAGCATCTCGTGGAGCAGCACCCCGAGCGAGTAGACGTCGGTGGCGGGCTGGGTCGGCGCGCCGTCCAGCCGTTCCGGGGCCACGTACGCCGGGGTGCCGAAGGTGGCGCCGTCCTCGTCGTCGTCGGGGGCGCCGATGCGGGTGGCGATGCCGAAGTCCAGCACCTTCGCGCCGACCTGGGTCATCATCACGTTGGCGGTGGTGACGTCCCGGTGCACGATGCCGAGCCGGTGCGCGGCGGCGAGCGCGTCGGCGACCTGCGCGCCGATCTCCACCGCCTCGGGCCACGGCAGCGGCCCCTCGGTGAGCCGGAACTCCAACTCCTCGCCGGTGAGCAGCTCCATCACCACGAACGACGTGATCGAGCCGTCCGGCGACACGGTCTCGCCGTAGTCGTGCACCGACGTCACGTGTGGGTGCACGAGCGCGGCGGCGGCACGGGCCTCCTCGCGCACCATGTCGCGGAACCGGGCGTCGGCGGCCAGCGACGGGGCCAGCACCTTGAGTGCGACCATGCGGTCGAGCACCTCGTCGTGGGCCCGCCAGATCACCGACATGCCACCGGCACCGATCTGGTCGATCAGCCGGTAACGGGTGGCCAGCAACCGGCCGGGCTGCAGTGCTGGCTTCACGGATCGCACCTGCCCTCATAGGTGGGAGCGGTATCAGGTTGCGCGAATGTTGCCGCCCTGTCAACGGTCCGCCGGGCTGCCCGTACCGGATCCGGCACGGTGGGTAGCAGGGGGTGCCGGCCGCGCCGGGGTGAACGCAGTGCGGCACGGACGTGCCAGGATGAACGACATGGCTCGGGGACCGGTGGCGTTCGTGCTCGGGGGCGGTGGCGTCCTCGGCGCGGTCGAGGTGGGGATGCTGCGTGCCCTGTTCCGCGCCGGGATCCGTCCGGACATGGTCCTCGGCACGTCGATCGGGGCGGTGAACGGCGCCCTCGTGGCCGCCGACCCGACCGAGGCGGTGACCGACCGACTCGTCCGCCTCTGGGCGTCCCCCGAGGCCAGCGAGGTGTACGGCGACTCGGTGGCCCGGCAACTGCGGCGCTTCGCGGCGCGTACCCACCTGCACTCGCCCCGGCCGCTGCGCAAGCTGCTGGAGAGCGAGCTGGGGGCGGAGACCACCTTCGCCGACCTCCAGGTGCCGTTCCGCTGCTGTGCCGCCAACATCGAGCGGGCCGCCGAGCACTGGTTCGTCAGCGGCGCGGTGGTGCCCGCCGTGCTCGCCTCCGCGTCGGTGCCGGGGCTGCTGCCACCGGCCCGGATCGGCGACCAGCACTACGTCGACGGCGGCATCGTCAACTCGATCCCGATCGGGGAGGCGGTGGTGGCCGGCGCGGGCCGCATCTTCGTCCTCCAGGTGGGACGGATCGAACGGGCGCTGGCACCGCCCCGGCGGCCCTGGGAGATCGCCCAGGTGGCCTTCGAGATCGCCCGCCGACACCGGTTCGCCCGGGAGATGGCCGCCCTGCCCGAGGGGGTGGAGGTGCACGTGCTGCCGACCGGCGGGCTGGAACCGCGCGACGACACCCCGTGGGCGTACCGGGACATGGCGGCGGTGGGGCGGCGGATCAGCCGCGCGTACTCGGCCTCCCGGCACTATCTGGCGAATCTGGAGCGTTGATGCCGCTACCGCACCGGTGGGTCCGCCGTCTGCTACTGGCGCCGGGCGTGGTGTTGCTGGTGTTCCTGCTGGTGACCACCGTGCCGGTGTGGGCGCTGCTGGCCCTGGCCGTGTCCCCCTTCGTGCCGGGGCGGCTGCGCCCACTGCGGGTGCTCTGGATCGGCTTCTGCTACCTCGTCTGGGACGCGGCGGCGCTGCTCTGCCTGTTCGGGCTCTGGGTGGCCTCCGGCTTCGGCTGGCGGGTCGGCTCGCCGGCCTTCCAGCGGGCCCACTACGTGCTGGCGGGCTGGTTCCTGCGGGTGCTGTTCTGGCAGGCGAACTGGACGCTGCGGCTGACCATCGACGTGGTCGGCACCGACCCGGACACCGCGTTGCCCGGTCGCCCCGAGCTGGTGGTCTGTCGGCACGCCGGTCCGGGTGACTCGTTCATCCTCATCCACGCGTTGGTGAACTGGTTCCAGCGGGAGCCGCGCATCGTCCTCAAGGACGCCCTCCAGTGGGACCCGGCGATCGACGTGCTGCTCAACCGGCTGCCGAGCCGGTTCATCGCGCCGGGCCGCGGCGGTCGGGGCTCGCTCACCGAGCAGATCGGGCACCTCGCCGTCGGCCTGGACGACAACGACGCCTTCGTGATCTTCCCCGAGGGCGGCAACTTCACCCCGAAGCGGCGGCTGCGGGCGATCGCCCGGCTGCGGGACCGGGGTCACGAGCGGATGGCGGTCAAGGCCGAGGCGATGCAGCACGTGCTCGCCCCGCAGCCCGGCGGCCTGCTGGCGGCGCTGGACGCGGCACCGGACGCCGGGGTCATCTTCGTGGCGCACACCGGGCTGGACCGGATGCTCACCGTCGCCGACGTGTGGCGCGAGCTGCCGATGGACAAGCGGCTGGTGATGCGCTTCTGGTCGGTGCCGCCGGAGGAGATCCCGGTCGGCCGGCAGGAACGCATCGACTGGCTGTACGAGTGGTGGAGTCGGATAGACGAGTGGATCGCGGCCAATCGCGACGACGCCGCGTAGGGTTCCGGGATGGACCAGATCAGCGTGGTGACGACGGTGGTGGACGCGCGGTCGGTCGCCGATCTGCTGGCCGCCGCCGCGGTGGCCGGTCGACTGGCGGCCTGTGCCCAGATCGGCGGTCAGGTGGAGAGCACCTACTGGTGGCGTTCCGGGGTGGAGACGAGCACCGAGTGGTCGGTGCAGTTCAAGACCGCACCGGACCGGGTCGACGCGCTGGTGGAGCAGATCCGCGCCAACCATCCGTACGAGGTGCCGGAGATCCTGGTCAGCCGGGTGGACTGCGGCGACCCGGCGTACGCGACCTGGGTGTTCGAGCACACCCGAGCCTGAGTACGCGCACTCTGGTGCCGATGGGGGTCGCCCGTCAAGGATGATCCCGTGGACAACGGCTACCCCTGCCCGGCCTGCGGCGCACCGGCGACTCTGAGCTCCGGCTGCACCGGTTGCGGTCGCCCGCCGCACGCCGCCGCCGCCGAGGTGATCCGGCTCGACCGGGAGATCGTCGTGCTCGGCGGCGAGGTGCACCGGGCACGTCAGGCGTACGAGGGGTTGACCGGTCGGCTGTCGGCGGTCCGTCGGCGTCGGGCCGAACTGGCCGCTGCCGTACGCGCCGAGTTCCCGGCCGGTCCGGTGGCGGTTCGGCCGGGCGTACCGGTCGCCGCAGCGGCCCCGACCGCGTCGGCGCCGTGGATCGCACCCCGGGCGTCGATCCCTGGTGGCGCGGTCCCCGGCGGCCCGATCCTGCCGGGACAGGTGCCCGGTGGACCGATGCCCGGCGGGCCGGTGCCCGATGGACAGGTGCCCGATGGACAGGTGCCCGGACCCGGGTGGACGCCGATGCCGGCCGCGAACGACACCGGGCCGGGCGGCGCGGAGACCTCCACGAAGACGGTGCAGAACCTGCTCTTCATCCTCGGCGGACTGCTGCTCGGCACGGCCGCGACCGTGTTCACCGCCGTCGCCTGGGCGTCGGTCGGCGTGCCCGGCCGGGCGTTGATCCTGCTGGCGATCACTGCGCTGATGCTCACCGTGCCGTTCGTCGCCCGCTGGCGCAGGCTGCACAGCACCGCCGAGACGTTCGCCGCCGTCGGCCTGCTGCTGGTGGTGCTCGACGGGTACGCCGCCTGGACGGTGGACCTGCTCGGGGTGTCCGGCTGGCCGGGCAGCCGGTTCGCGGGACTGGTCGCGCTGGTCACGACCGGGGTGTCCGTCGGGTACGCCCTGATCAGCCGACTCACCGTGCCGTGGTTCGCGGCGCTGCTCGCCGCGCAGCCGGTGGCGCCGCTGCTGGCCGCCGAGGCCCGACCGGGAGCGGCCGGGTGGGCGGTGGCCTTCGTCGCGGTGGCACTGATCGACCTGGCCGTGATCGTCGCGCTGCGGCGCCGCGGGGTCGTCGTGGGCGAGGGGGCCACGACGACCTCGGGGCCGAGTCTCGCCGGTCAGGTGGCGGCCTGGGCCGGGTACGCCGTGGCGCTGCTGATCGCCGCCGGGTTCGCCCTGGCGCCGCTGCTGGTCGGCGAGGCGGGCGGCATCACGGTGCTGGCCGGTGGACCGATGCTGCTGGTGGCGCTGAGCCTGCTCGGGGCGGCGCTGCTGGCCGGCGGGCCGACCGGCCGGGCGCTGGCCGGCGCGTTCCTGGTGCCGGTGCTGGCCGCCGCGGTGCTCCGGCCCGCCTCCGAGGTGCAACCGTCGGTGTGGCTGCTGGCGGCGGGCCTGGTCGCGGTGGCGCTGGTCGGTGCGGTGCGGCTGCTGCCGGTGTCCTGGCGGCCCGGCCCCCGGGCGGGCACGATGCTGGTGGTCGGCGGGGTGGGATTGCTGGTCACGCTGACGACCCTGGTGATGGCCGTGTTCGCGGTGGGCAGGTCGGTGCCGGCGTGGCGGGGGGCCGCGCCGGGCGAGACCTTCGACGGGGGCTGGCAGCTCACCGTTGCGGTCGCCCTGATCGCGGTGGCGGTGGGGTGGCTGGCACCTCGGGCGGCCCGGCCTGCGGTCGCGGCGGTCGGCGTCGGCCTGGCCGCGCTGGCCGTACCACTCGCCTGGGCCGCGCCCTGGCCGGCGCTGGTCCTGCTCGACCTGCCGGTGGGGGCGGCGCTGGTGCTGGCCGCAGTGGTCCGTCCGGCGATGCGGGGCACGGTGTCGGCCGCCGCCGCACTGACCGGTGTCGCGTTGCTCGGGCACGGTCTGCTGGTGGGGCTGGCCGCACCGGCCGGAGCGGGCGCGGCCTGCGCGGTGATCCTGGTCGTCGGCGTCGGTGCGGCCGTCCTGGGCCGCCGTGGCGGTGTGGTGCAGCGCGTGGTCGGCGGCCTCGGTGCCGCCCTGGCGGTGCTGGTGGTGCCGGCCGGCGCGGCGATCGCGCTGATCGGTGCCGGCGCGTCGCCGTGGTGGCAGGCGCGGGCGGCCCTGGCCGCCCTCGTGCTGCCGGTGGTCGCGCTGCTCCTGGTCCGTCGACTCTGGCCGGACCTGCACCCGTACGCCTCGGCCGGTCTTGCCGTGGCGGCCGTGTCGACCGGCCTCGCACCGCTGACGGTTCCGGGCGACGAGCGGCTGACCGTGTACGCGGCGGTCGCGGCGCTGCTGCTCGCGGTCTCCGTGGTCCGGTCCCGCCCGCCGGTTCCGGCGCTGGTGGCCGGGGTGGGACTGGCCGTGGTGGCGGTGCTGGCGGCGCTCCCGGTGACGGTGGCCGCGCTGGTCACCCCGTACGGTCCGCCGCCCGTCCCGTGGTCCGGCGTGCCGTCGACGGTGGCCGCCCCGGGCGCGTTGCCGGTCGGCGTGGCGCTGACCGTGCTGGCCCTGGCGGCGGCGCTGGCGACCTGGCCGGCTCACCGGGCCGGTCGGGGCCGGACGGTCGCGGTGCTGTTGCCGTTCGTGGCCGCTGCCGGGCCGGTGCTGCTGGTGGCCGCCGCCGCACCCTGGCCGCTGGTGCCGGCGACGGCGCTGCTCGGCGGTGTGGCCGCATTGCTGGTCACCGCGCTCCGCGGCCGGTCCGGCGCGTTGCTCGGTGCCGGCCTGCCGGTCGGTCTGGTGCTGACCGGTGCCGGGCTGCTCAACCTTCAGGCCGTCCGGCCTGGCACGCTGGCCGGTCTGGGTCTGCTCGTGGTGGCGGCGACGGTGGTCGGGGTGGCCGCCCGGGCGCGCGCGGTACGCCTGGTGGGCTGGCTGGTCGCGGTCGCGGCGGCGACCGGTCTCGCGATCACCGCCCCGCTGGCCGCCGGGCTGCCGCTGCGGGTGGCGGCGTTCGCGGTGCTCGGTGTGGCGGCGCTGGTCCTCGCCCTGGCCGTCGCGCTGTCGGCGGTCCGGGTGGTGCTGGACGTCACCGCGCAGGCGGTGGCACTGGTCGCGGTGCTGCTCACCGTCGGCTCCGGCCGGTACGCCGCGACGATCTGCGTGCTCTGGGGCGTGGCGGTCGGCGTACGGCTGCTGCGCCGGGGCGAGTCGACCGGGCGACGGTGGGTCTTCGCCGCCGTGGCCGGTGGCAGCGAACTGTTCGCCGTCTGGCTGTTGCTGCGCTCCGGCGAGGTGACGGTGGTGGAGGCGTACACGGTGCCGGCGGCGGTGCTGGCGTTCGTCTTCGGTGCGGTGGCGATGCGTACCCGACCGAGGTTGCGGAGCTGGCTCGCCCTCGGCCCGGGCCTGGTCGCCCTGCTGCTGCCCAGCCTGGCCGTCCTGCGGTTCGACGACGACGACCAGCCGTGGCGTCGGCTGCTGCTCGGGGGCGCCGCGCTGGCCGTCACGCTGCTCGGGGCGGTCCGCCGCTGGCAGGCGCCGGTGGTGCTCGGTGGGTTGACGCTCGCCTGGCTCGCCCTGCACGAGGCGGGACGAAGCTGGGACCTGCTGCCCCGGTGGGTCTTCCTGGCCGTCGCCGGGTTGGCGCTGATCGGCCTCGCCGCCACCTACGAACGCCGTCGCCGTGACCTGGGTCGCCTCCGCGACGCCATGGGCCGGATGAGCTGAACGGTGGCGCAGCCGCTGGTCGCGCCGCCGTCGGACGGCACGGGTAGGGTCCTTGCCATGGCTGACGTGCTCACCGCCGAGGCGGTGCGAAACGAGCTGGGTGGGCTGGTGGACTGGTCGGGAGACCCCGCCGGGATCACCCGCACGGTGGAGCTGGCCAGCTTCCCGGCGGCCGTCACGGTCGTCGACCGGGTCGCCGTGGTGGCGGAGGAGCTGGATCATCACCCGGACATCGACATCCGATGGCGGACGCTGACGTTCCGCTGTGTCACCCATTCGGCCGGTGGCGTCACCCTGCGCGACGTCGAGCTGGCCCGGCGGATCGACGAGATCGTAGGGGCGGCCCGATGAGGTTCGAGATCAGCAAGGTCCTGGACGCGATCGAGGGGCGGGTCTGCACCGATCCGCAGCTCGTCCGCGCGGTGATCGACCTCGCCGAGGTCATCCGCTACCAGGATCTGGACGGCGGTCGACCGGCCAGCACGCTGCGCCTCGGCATGGTCATCGACGCGCTGGCGCGCAGCCTGGAGGAGGACACCGTCCCGGTCTACGCGGTGGTGCACCGGGGGGTGCTCTCCGACGCCGACCTGACCTCCAACGAGCGGATGGTGGTCCGCCGCTGGGCCGACGACGGCCTGGTCGAGGTGCTGGACAATCCGGGTGACCGGATGCTTGAGGTGGCCGACCTGCTCGGCCTGCCGGTGCTCAGCCGGGTCCGCTTCGACGGACTGCGCGGGCGCTTCCCCTGGCTGGTCGACCAGCCAGGCCGGGCGCTCGCCCCGGTGCCCGGTGCCGGTGGGCCGGTCTTCATCGCCCACGTCGGTGGCGGTCACACCCCGGTCAGCGGCCCGCCGTCCCCGGCCGGTGCGCAGTTGCTCGCCCGCCAGTGGCGCTGCCCCGAGTCGGGCTGCACCCTCTTCGGTGGGGCCGGTGGCGGAGGTGCCTTCGCCGACCTGGCCCGGATCGACCGCGCGCCGACCGGGCAGCCGCCACCGTCGCTGCGCGGCGGCGTACCCACCTGCCCCCGGCACGGCACCCGACTCCGCGACGACGGCCCCCGACCGCGCAGTGAGGTCCTCGCGGTACGCGTCGGTGGCCTGATCCGGCGTCGCTTCGTGCTCACCGAGGAGCAGCCGGTCACCATCGGCCGCGCCCCGGAGGGCGCCCACGCGATCATGCTGGGTCAGTGGCTCAACGACGAGGCCCGTCGCTGGATCAGTCGCAGCCACCTGCGGCTGGAGTTGCGGGGCGGCGACCTCGTCGCCACCGACGTGAGCACCAACGGCTCCGGCATCCGGCCCGGCGGCTCGATGGCCGAGTCGGACCGCCTGCCGCTGGCCCCGCAGCAGTCCCGCGTCCTCGGCGGCGGGGACATGGTGGAGCTGTACCCGGGCGTGCAGATCGGCCGACCGAGCGAACTGCCCTCGGGCGCACCGTACAACCCCGACTCGGTGATGTCCGAGGCACCGACCATGGCGATGCGCCTGCCCCGCTGACCCGGACGACGGCGGGCGTCGGGACACGGTCCCGACGCCCGCCCTCTGTTCCCGGCCCGCCACCGCGCGAGCGGGCCGTCGGTTTCCGCTGCGCGTGCCGGGTCGGCGGTCGGCGTCCGCGCGCGGTGGTCAGCCGGCCAGTACGGCCGCCAACTGGGCCACCGCGTGGTCGATCTCCTCGGCGGTGATCACCAGCGGTGGGGCGAGCCGGATGGTCGAGCCGTGGGTGTCCTTGGCCAGGACGCCGCGCTCCATCAGCCGCTCGCACGCCTCCCGGCCGCTCATCAGCGCCGGGTCGATGTCCAGTCCGGCCCACAGCCCCCGGCCGCGTACCGCGACCAGGCCCTTGCCGACCAGTGCCCGCAGACCGGCGTGCAGCCGCTCGCCCAACTCGGTCGAACGCCGCTGGAACTCGCCGGTGGCCAGCAGCCGGACCACCTCGGTGGCGACCGCGCAGGCCAGCGGGTTGCCGCCGAAGGTGGAGCCGTGCTGGCCGGGCTTGAGCACCCCGAGCACGGCCGCGTCGGCGGCCACCGCCGAGACCGGCACGATGCCGCCGCCGAGCGCCTTGCCCAGCAGGTACACGTCCGGCACCACACCCTCCTGCTCGCAGGCGAAGGTGGCCCCGGTCCGGCCCAGGCCGGACTGGATCTCGTCGGCGACGAACAGCATCCTGCGCTCGTCGCAGAGCCGCCGGACGCCGGCCAGGTAACCCTCCGGCGGCACCACTACGCCCTGCTCGCCCTGGATCGGCTCCAGCAGCACCGCCACGGTGTGCTCGTCGACCGCCTCGGCCAGCGCGGCCAGGTCGCCGTAGGGGACGATCGTGAAGCCCGGCGTGTACGGCCCGAAGTCGGCCCGCGCGTCCTCGTCGGTGGAGAAGCTGACGATGGTGGTGGTCCGGCCGTGGAAGTTGCCGTCCGCGACCACGATGGTGGCCTGCCCGTCCGGCACCCCCTTGACCTGGTACCCCCACTTGCGGGCGACCTTGATGCCGGTCTCCACCGCCTCGGCACCGGTGTTCATCGGCAGCACGAGTTCCTTGCCGCACAGCGCCGCGAGTTCCCGGCAGAAGTCGGCGAACTGGTCGTGCACGAACGCCCGGCTGGTCAGCGTCAGCCGGTCGAGTTGGGCGTGCGCGGCGGCGATCAGCGTCGGGTGCCGGTGGCCGAAGTTCAGCGCCGAGTAGCCGGCGAGACAGTCGAGGTACCGCCGACCGTCCACGTCGGTGACCCAGGCACCCTCGGCGGAGGAGATCACCACCGGCAACGGGTGGTAGTTGTGCGCGGTGTGACGCTCGGCGTCCCGCACCGCGGCCGGAGTCCGCAGCATGTCCTCGATCACTGGCTCGCCTTTCCGAGTCGCAACGTGCAGCACTTCGGGCCACCGCCGGCCTTACGCAGCTCGGACAGGTCGACGCCGATGGTCTGGTAGCCCCGGTCCCGTAGCTTCGCGGCCAGGCCGGTGGCCTGCTCCGGCAGCACCACGTGCCGACCGTCGCTGACCGCGTTCAGGCCGAGCACCTCGGCGTCGGCCATGGTGGCGTGCACCGCGTCCGGGAACAACCGGCGCAGCACGGCCTGGCTGCCGGGCGAGAACGCCTCCGGCAGGTACGCCACGGTCCGCTCGTCGAGCACGGTGAGCGCGGTGTCCAGGTGGTAGAAGCGCGGGTCGACGAGCTGCATGGTGACCACCGGGTGGCCGAAGACCTCCTGCAACTGGGCGTGCGAGGCGTGCGCGGTGCGGAAGCCGGTGCCGGCGAGCAGGTGGTCACCGACCAGCAGGACGTCGCCCTCGCCCTCGTTGACGTGCTTCGGGTCGTACACGTCGAATCCGGCGGCCTCGAACCAGGACCGGTACGCGGGCGCCTCGTCGGCGCGCTGCGGGTCGCGGAACTGCACGGCCATCGCCCGGTCGCCGATCACGGTGCCCCCGTTGGCGGCGAAGACCATGTCGGGCAGGCCCGGCAGCGGGGTGATCTCCTCGACGACGTGACCCAGGTCGCGGTACACCTGCCGCAGCCGCTCCCACTGCCGGATGGCACGGTCGGTGTCGACCGGGGCGGTCGGGTCCATCCACGGGTTGATCGCATAGTCGACGGCGAAGTACGTCGGCCGGCACATCAGGAAGCGCTGGCTGGTGGCGTCCATCGTCATTGTCCTGCTCCCAGGGCTCGGGCGCGCCCTGGCCACCGTCGGCCCACGGGCTGGCGCCGTTGCTCAACGTTATGCGCCCCGAAGCCGCAGAATCCACCGCCAAGCCTTGCTTGATGTAGCCGATCATTGCGTCTCAGGTGCTGGTGGCGGTGAATCGTTGCGTTCACCTGGTTGTGCCACCGTGCGGAAGGCCCTCGTATTGCTCACCGTGAGTGGTCGTCGCGGTCCGGCATCGGCTTCGGCTGGGAGGTGTCCGGACACGCGTCGGGGGCGGCGAACCGCCGCCCCCGACGAGGGTGTGTGCGCCCGGCTGGTGAACCACCAGAACTGGTCGGGCTCGGCCGGTAACTCGCCGGCCGGGCGCCGGTGAACCACCGGCGGGCCGGAATGTGCCCCCTAGATGCGGTCGACAAACTGTGAGTCAAGCCACTCGCGGAACCGGGCCACGGTGTCGCCGTCGGTGGTCGGCCAGTCGTACTGGCCGGTCATCGCCAGGATGCCGAGCACCACCGCGCCGAGGCCGATGGCGATGCCGAGCAGCGCGTCGGCCTTACCGGCGATGTGCCGCCGCCGGGTGGCGATCAGGCCCAGCACGGCGAGGACCGCGCCGATGGCGCCGACCGCGATGCCGTACCCGGCGAGGGTTCCGGTGAGGACGAAGAGGATGCCGCCGACGCCGACGATCAGTCCGAGGGTGGCCAGCAGGCTGGCCCGGGGGCGCGGACCGGCCGGTGCGGGCGGGGTGTCGGCGACGGGTGCCGTGTCCCGGTCGGCCACCGTGTCCCGGTCCGCGGTGGTGTCCCGCGCGACCACGGTGTCCCGGTCGGCCACCCGGTCCCGCTCGACCACAGCGGCCCGGCCATCCACGGTGTCCCGAGTGCCCACGGTGCCGCGATCGGTGGTGACGTTCCGGTCGGTGGTGGGATCGGTGCGCACGTCCGGGTCGGTGGCGGTGACCGGGGCCAGAGCCGGTGCGGTGGAGCGGGCGCGGCGGGAGCCGTCCACGCCGGAACGGGCGGTCGCGGCCCGTGCCTCGGCGGCCCGCTCGGCGGCGGGAGAGTCGGTCGTCCGACCGGTACCGGCCTTGGCGGCGGTCGCACCGGCGGCGGTCGCGCCGACGGCAGCCGTGCCGACGGCGGTCGCACCAGCGGCGCTGTCCCGGTCGGCGGCGCGCGCCGGAGCCGTGCGGTCCCGGTCGACGGCGGCGGCGTCCGCGTCGGCGACAGCGCGCTCGCCGGATACGGCAGCAGGCTCACCGGCTACGGCGGCGGTGCGGTCCCGGTCGGTGCCGCGTCCGGTGCGGGCGCGGAGCTGGTCGACGGCGCGTTCGGCGGCGGCACGGTACCGGCCGGCGGCGCGTTCGGCGGTGCTGTGGCCGTCGTCGGCGGCGGTGTGGTCGGTGGTCGCCGCCGCACCCCGGTAGGTGGTGCCGTCGTCGGTGCGCTCGGCGACGGTGGGGCGCTCGGCGGGACGGGCCTCGGTGGCTACCGCGCCGGTGCCGTCGGCCTCGTCGCCGGAGGCGGGGGGCGGGGCGGGCTCCTCCCGGCGGGACAACGAAGGAAATCTCATGGGTTCACCTCCAGGTCATGCGTGGCAGGCGCCGCGACCCCGCTCATCGCCCGTCACGCGTCAACGACCCGGAGATACCCATCCCGCACTTTCCCGACACCCGTGCGGCATCGAGGCGAATAGATCTTGAGGTGGTCGGCTCAGCGGCGGGGGCGGGTGAGCGGTGCCAGCATGCTGCTGAGCAGGGCCATCCGCCGGGGGCGGGAGATCAGGACGGGACGGCTGCGTACGCATCGGACGAGGACGTCCACCGCGCGGTCCACCGTCATCATCATCGGCCGCACCGGGCCCTTGGCCATCTTGGTGTCGACGAACCCGAACCGCACGGTGGTCACGCTCACGCCCTGTCCGCGCAGCGCCGCCGAGAGCCCCATCAGGTACGACGACAGCCCCGCCTTCGAGCCCGCGTACCCGGGTGCGTCGCCGGAGACCAGCCGGTCGGCCATGCTGGACAGCCCGATGACGTGCCCGTCCCCGGCGGCCACCATCCTCGGTACGACGGTGGCGACCGTGCGGGCCGCCCCGATCAGGTTGACCTCCAGGGTGCGGGTCTGCGCCTCCAGATCGGCCAGGTCGACGGGCTCACCGACGCCGGCGGCGTACACGCAGAGGTCCACGCCGTCCAACTCGTCGATCGCCTTGGCGAGCACCTCGGGGTAGTCCGGTGCGGTCACGTCGGCGGTGTGGTGGGCGTACGTGGGGACGTTGATGCCGTTGTCGCGGCGGGACACCCCGGCGACCCGCCAGCCGTCGGCGAGCAGTCGTCGGGTGAACGCCAGCCCGATCCCGTCGCTGTTGCCGATCACCACTGCGCAGCGCATTCGTTCCGCCATGCCCCACCGTCCTCATCGCACCGATGGTGCCCGCCCGACCGGCGGCCCGAGGCGCAATTGAACCAGAGTTTTCTGAGTACTCCCTACCAATCAGTAGGAGCCCCCGAACGGCTGTCGGCGGACGCTTCGGGGCGGGGCCGCCGCGCTGCGGACGGCGGCCCGGCGGGGTGCGGCGCGGACCAGCACGAGACCGGCACGCTGGACGAAAATCGACCGGCGGGTGACGGCGTTGCCCTGGATGTCGAGCTGGTACCCGTCCAGCCAGACCCAGCCGTCGTAGGTGGTCCAGTCCAGCTCGCGGATCACCCGGAACATGATCGACCGGCGGAACTGCACGCTGGCCCGCCGGGTCACCCGCAGCAGGTCACCGGCCCGCAGCTCATCACCTCGCGCCCGGCTGTCCCGAGCGCGGTCCGCCGGGGTGCGGTCCGCCGGGGTGCGGTCCGCCGGGGTGCGGGCGGCCGGGGTGCGGACGGTGGGGGCGCGGACCGCCGCGCGCTCGGCTGAGGGGCGGTCGGCGGGGCGGGGGCGGGTCACAGCCAGCCCAGGAAGCGGTGGTGCAGGGTGCCGGCGGTCGCCCAAGACATGTCCTGGCTGGCGGCCACCAGGCAGGAGCCCAGATAGAGCCGCAGGGAGACGGGCGCCTGGTCGTACTCGGCGCGCAGTTCGATGCGGCGGCGGGCGCAGGGCCAGGGCCGGTCGCACCCGGCGCACATCCAGGTGGGCAGCACCGGGCCGTGGCGGGTCACCGTCGGCCATCCGGGGCGTACGCCGTCGTGCCGGTGGTGGTCGTGGAGGGTACGCGCATCGTGGTCCTCTCCGCGCGGTGATCGTCGTGGCAAGAACTGCTCCGTTGCCTTTTTCACGTCAATTCATGACGGCATTTCATTCGGCCCCGGACAGCCTCCACAATCCGTCCCGCCGCCCATCTTGCGCAATCTTCCGCACCGCCCTAATCTTTTTCGGTAATTGCGCGCGACGAATGGAAATGGATCGCGTGCGCCCGGAAACATCACGTGTTGCAGGAGGGAAAGCGGTGATGTTGCATGCTGGATGAAACAAGCGGCTCCACGGTGCCCCGGCGGCAGCTCGGACGCCTCTTCACCGAGTTGCGGGAGAACGCCCAGGTCACTCTCGACGAGGCGGCACGGGCGCTGGACTGCTCACGACAGAAGATCTGGCGGATCGAGAAGGGTCTGGTGCCGGTCCGGCTGGTGGACGCCCGCGCGATGTGCGACCTCTATCGGGTGCCGACGGAGATGGCGGCGATCGTCGCCGGGCTCGCGAAGGAGACCCGGGCCAAGGGCTGGTGGCACTCCTATGGTGACGTGGTCCCGTCCTGGTTCTCGCTCTACGTCGGCCTGGAATCGTCCGCCACCCTGTTGCGGCAATACGACGCGGAGTTGATTCCCGGTCTGCTGCAAACCCGTGCCTATGCAAGCGAACTCTTCCGCCGCAAGAACCCGACGATGACCCCGGAGGAGCGGGAGAAGCTGGTGGCGGTACGCCTGCAACGGCAGAGCATCCTGGTCCGCCGACTGCCCGTCGCGCCCACCCTCAAGGTGGTGCTCAGCGAGGCGGTGTTGCGCCGCACCATTCCCGACCGGCAGGCGATGGTCGAGCAACTCCGCCACCTGATCGAGGTCGCCGCGTTGCCGAACGTCTCGGTGCGGGTCCTGCCGCTGGCCGCTGGCCCGCCGCTGGCCAGCGAGACCGGCACCTTCGTCGTGCTGGGCTTCCCGCAGGGGCTCGGCCGGGCCTCCACCGAGCCGACCACCGTCTACCTGGAGAACATCACCGGCGCGCTCTATCTCGACCGACCGGCCGAGGTGGCCGCCTTCGCCCACGTCTGGAACGACCTGGAGACACTCGCCTCCGATGAGGCAGAATCAGAGAAAGTGATCAACATGATCATCGAGGAGCATCATGACTGATCTGGCCGGGGCCGTCTGGCGCAAGAGCACCCGCAGCGGCGGGAGCGGAGGAAACTGCGTCGAGGTGGCCGACAACCTGCCCGGCGTGGTGGCCGTCCGCGACAGCAAGGACCCGTCCGGCCCGGTGCTCACCGTTTCGCCGGATGCCTGGACGGCGTTCGTGCGGCAGGTGCGGCACCGCTCACACTGACCGCGACGGCGGGCTGACTACGCTTGGTGTCGTGCCAGAGGGACATACGATCCATCGCCTGGCGGCCCGGCACGCCGAGCTGTTCGCCGGGGACAAGGTGCTCGCCGCCAGCCCCCAGGGCCGGTTCGCCGAGGGTGCGGCGCTGCTCTCCGGAAGTGTGCTGGAGGCCACCGAGGCGTACGGCAAGCACCTGCTGCACCACTACGCCGGTGAGCGGACCCTGCACGTACACCTCGGCCTCTACGGCAAGGTGACCGACGGTGACGGGGAGCCGCCGGAGCCGGTGGGTCAGATCCGGCTGCGGCTGGTCAGCGACCGGCACTGGCTCGACCTGCGCGGGCCGACCGCCTGTGAGCTGCTCACCCCGCCCGAGGTGGCGGCGCTGCGGGCCCGCCTCGGCCCCGATCCGCTGCGTGCCGACGCCGACCCGGAGCGCGCGTACGACCGCATCCGACGCAGCGCGACGCCGCTGGCCTCGCTGCTGCTGGACCAGTCGGTGGTGGCCGGCACCGGTCTGATCTTCGTGATGGAGGTGTTGTTCCGTGCCGGGCTGCCGCCGAGGTTGCCCGGCCGCGCACTGACCCGTCCCGCCTGGGACGCCATCTGGGCCGATCTGGTCGAGTTGATGACGCTCGCCGTCGGCGTCGGCCGCATCGACACCGTTCGCGCCGTGCACCTGCCCGAGGCGATGGGCCGTCCGGCCCGCGTCGACCGGCACGGCGGCGAGGTGTACGTCTATCGCCGTGCCGCCCAGCCCTGCCACGTCTGCGGCACCGCCGTCAGCCGTGGCACCCTCGGCGCCCGCAACCTCTACTGGTGCTCGACGTGCCAGACCGAAGGAAGGGCCCCCTGCTAACGCCTCGCGTATAGCAGGGGACCCTTCCTCACATCCGGCGACGGTGCTCGCGCCCGTCGATCCGGGGCGCTACTACTGCTTGCGCCAGTTCTGGTCGGCGTAGCCCTTGTCGGTGAAGATGATGAGCGGCTTGTCCGGGTCGGCCAGGATGACGTCGAGGACCTTGCCGTTCAGCTTGCTGACGATGCGGCCCTTGGAGTTCATCTGCCAGTGCTGGGCGGGGTTGCCGCTACAGGTGGCCGCCTGCACCACCGTGTTGTCCTCGGAACCACCCCAGGCGATGTCCATGCACAGACCACGGGCCCGGATGGTGCCGTCGCTGCGGAAGGTCCACCACTGCGCCGGATCCTCGGTGCAGGTGCGCAGCTTGAGCTGCATACCGTCACCCCCGCTGCCGGCACTGACGCAGCGCTTGGTGTGCACGTTGAGGATCTGCACCGCGTCGGCCGGGCGCGTCGGCTTCGGGTCGGGGGCCGGTGGTGGTGGCGGTGCGCCCGCGTTCGCCCCCGCAGTACTGGGGCTGCTCGGGCTCGGGCTGCCGGAGGGGCTGGCGTCCGGACTCGGGCTCGGGGACCCGGACGGCGACGGGGTGGGTGAGGGGGAGGGGCTGGTCGGCAGGTTCGCCGTCAGCCGGCTGTCGAGCGCGTAGACGTCGGTGAAGGTCTTCACCGACCGCAGGAACGTCTCGGTCTGCCGGTCGATGGTGCCACCGTTCTGCCGTACCGCCGTGGTGCCGTTGCGGTACGCGGCGAGCGCCAACTGGAGCGGATCCCCCTTCAGGCCGGACAACTCGCGGACCAGGCTGCACAGGGCGTAGCCCATGGTGGGGACGGCGACCTCCGGCTCCCAGACCGAACGACCCTTCGGCCCGTACGCCTGCCACATGTCCGGCCGGAACTGCGCGACGCCGCGTTGACCGGTCGCACCGAGCCGGTTCGCGTCGAACCCGGACTGCGCCATGATGTGGGCGGCGACCAGTGGTGGCGTCACCTCCTGGCAGAGCGAACCCGCCCGGACGATGTGCTGCACGTACTCGGCGGGAACACCCTTCGCCTCGGCGGCCGGTGCCGTCCGGTCAACCTCACCGGGCCCACCGAACTGCCGCAGCTTGCTGTAGTACCCGGCGTAGGCGCTGACCCGGTCGACGTAGGTCGTGGCCGTGTCGGGCACCCCGCGCACCTGGGCGACCGAGTTCAGCCCCACGTGGAAGGCGGCCACCGCGAGACGCCACTGGTCACCGGCGGCACCCGCCAGCCGGAGATGGCCGGTGAGGTCGCACATCTGGTGGGCGAGCGCCAGGATGTTCGCCGACATGTCGGAGCGTCGGGCGTCCGGCCACGGCTTCCACGCCTGCCACTTGTCGTCTTCGAGGCCGGCGATGCCCTGACCGCCGGAGACGGTCCGCGCCGCCCGGTCGTCCAGGCCCGATTCGGCCATCAACTGTCCGGCGAGCCTCGCCGGAGTCAGCGTCGGACAGGACCCGGCGGCGGCGATGAGCACGGTCATCTGCTTGTCGGTGACCGCGTCGCCGACCAGCACGTCGTCCCGGGCCGAGGCGACGTTGAGGCCGACGGCGGTGGCGGCGGCGAGGACTGCCAGCGCGGCCAGGACGAACGCCACGAACCGGCGTGGCATTCGCTCCAGCTTGAGCTTCTTGAGGATGAGGTCGCGTGTCACAGGTAGGCCATCCCTTTCGGCGTGGCGACACCTGTGGCGACGGATCCGGATCTCGCCACGTTCACGACCTCGCCGACAAATTTCGGGTACGGAGCACGGCCCGGTGTCGGTGTGGCCGCGCGTGGACGGCCGAACTCTAGTCGAGGAGCCAGCGGACGATCTCGATGTGCTCGGCGAAGACCGTGTCCCCGGCGATGCTCCACGCCATCGTGTGGCCGATCGTCCAGTCGCGTACCCGGCTCCGGTCCAGGCCCAGCTCGGCGCTGAGCCGGTCGAGTCGGCGGCGCACCGCCGCGCGGGAGTGGCCCAGCTCGGGGCCGCGCACCATCGGCACCGCCGAGAACTCCCGCTCGCCGACGAGCGGCTTCGGGTCGATCGCCAGCCACGGCTCGCGGGTGGACCGCAGCACATTGGACGCGTGCAGATCCTGGTTGACCAGCACCTGTCCGCCCTGGCCGGTGGCCAGCCCGGTGAGCAGGTCGAGGGCGAGGTCCACGAACCGCCGCTCGTACGGCCTACCGGCCCGTTCCCAGGCCGCAGGCAACCGGACCGTCCAGCCCCGCACCGCCTCGGCCAACGACAGGAACGGCCCGTCAGCGGGCCGCCAGAGGCGGGGGAGCAGCGTCACCACCGCGTCCAACGCGTCGTCCAGCGGGAGGACGCGCAACGGCGTACCGGGGTCGCAGCGCTCGATCAGCAGTGCCCGACGGTCGGGGTCGTGGGCGAGCAGCCGGGCCGCGCCGTCGCCGTCCCAGTGGTGCAGCGCAGCCGCCTCGTGCTCGCTCTCCGAGTCGGGGAACTGCACCTTCAGCACCGCGCGGGTGCCGTCGACCCGATCGGCCGGCACCACCAACGAGGTCGTGCCGGACCCGAAGGGCGGCCCGACCCGCAGCGACCAGTGCCGGGCACAGGTGTCCAGCAACTCCGGCAGCCCGGCCAACCACTGCGCGCCACCCGGCATGGCGCGCAACCAGGTCAACTCGTCGGGGATCCGCACCGCACCCGTCACCGCAGGCGGCGGATGTCGCCGTAGGCGCGGTAGAAGCCGCCCCGACCGGACTCGCGGACCTCGGTGACCAGGTAGCGGGCGCCCGGCTGGCGGATGCCCTTGGGGAACTGGACCGACCAGTTCCGGTGGTAGCCGTCGGAGAGCACGTGCACCCGCAACCGGCCGCCCTGCTCGACGCACTCGACGATCACCCCGTCGCCGGAGTCGCCGACAACCTCGACCTGGGTGACCGCGGCCGGCTCGGGTAGCCGGGCCGGAGCCTTCACGTCGACCACGTCCGGCACGCTGCCCGCCTCGGCCGCCCGGATCGCCGGCTCACTGGCGTCGATGCAGGCCAGGTGGCCGCTGGTGGTCACCACGTAGAGGCGCTGGTCGTGGTACTGCATCGAGTACGCCGAGCCGCAGCCGGTGCCGAGCTTCCACAAGCGGGTGCCGTCCTCGGCGAAGCAGTAGATCGAGGACTGGCTGTCACCGGCGAAGACGTACCGGCCGTCGGAGGCGGTGGCGCAGGAGAAGACCGGCGCGTCGGCGCGGTAGGTGCGGGCGTACCGGCCGTCCTTGCCGATGCGGACCACCTCGCGGGTCGCGGTGCCGGCGAACACCGCGTCGCGCTCCTGCCAGCCGAACAGCACCGAGCCGGTGCGGGTGTGCCACAGCTCCTGCCCGGTACGCCAGTCGTAGCCGCTCACCCCGGTCGAGTCGCCGTGGTAGACGGCGTCGCTGTCGCAGCGCACCATCCAGGCCGACCGCCCGCGCCCGCCCCGCCGCCAGAGGAACTCGTCCTCGTGGTCGACGGCGGCGATCCCGCCGTTGGCGTCGGAGACACCGAGCACACCGTCGTGGATGTCCAGCCAGTAGATGTCGATGTCGGGCGCGATCGCGTACGCCACCCGGGGGATCTTGCCGGAGAGGTCGTAGACGTTGCCGTCGTCGCAGCCGGCATAGATCCAGGCGTCGTCGGCGACGATGGACTTCACCCCGTCGGGCAGCCGGACCTGGTCCAGCACCCGGGCGTCGTGGTCGAGAGTGGTGATGACGCCACGCTCGTTGCCGACCGTGCAGGTGCGCCCGTCGATGAAGATGCCGAACGCGGGAGCGCCGGAGTCGTACCGCCACAGCACCGGCGCGGTGCGGGCGGTCGAGCGGGTGCTGACGATCTGCCGACGCGACACCGAACGCTTCTGCCGGACGCCCGGCACCGCCGGGGCGTACCCCTTGCGGACCTTCTCGCCGATCTTCTTGGCGGCGGCGGCCCGCGCCCGCGCGTTGTCCGGGTAGCCGGAGGTCTTGACCTGACCCTGGTCGCCGATCCGGCCGTAACGCACGGTCAGCGTGGCGTCGTCGACCACCACCTCGTAGAACTTGTGGGCTGCACCGTCCGTCTCGGACAGTTCGAGGTAGGTCGTCTCCTGCGACATGCGGGTCCTCCGAGGGGTCGGCACCGCCCCTGTCTGGGGCGGCGCGCACACGCTAACCCGCGCCACCGACAGGGATCCGAGCAGACCTCAGCGCGGGTCGAGCGCGTCGACCGCCTTGCGGGCGGCGACCAGCACCGGGTCCCAGACCGGGGCGTACGGCGGGGCGTAGCCGAGATCGAGCGCGGTCATGTCGTCCACCGTCATCCGGTTCCACAGCGCCACGGCCAACGTGTCGATCCGCTTCGCCGCCTCGGTCCAGCCGACGATCTGGGCACCGAGCAACCGTCCGCTGGGGCGTTCGGCGATCAGTTTGACCGTCATCGGTCGCGCACCCGGGTAGTAGCCGGCGCGGTTGGTCGACTCGGCGATCACCGAGACGAACTCGAAGCCGGCCGCCAGCGCGTCGCGCTCCCGCAGCCCGGTCCGCCCCACCTCCAGGTCGCAGACCTTGGCCACGGCCGTGCCGATCACCCCGGCGAAGGTGGCGTACCCGCCGCCGATGTTGATGCCGGCCACCCGACCCTGCTTGTTCGCGTGGGTGCCGAGCGGCACGTGCACCGGCATGCCACTGACCCGGTGCAGGGTCTCCACACAGTCCCCGGCGGCCCACACCCCGGGCACCTCGGCCACCCGCATCCGCCGGTCCACCCGGATCCCGCCGGTCGGCCCGAGCGGCATTCCGGCCGCCTCGGCGAGCGCGGTGTTGGGGCGTACGCCCAGGCCGAGCACCACCACGTCGGTCGGGATCGCGCCGTCGTCGGTGACCACCTCGCTGACCCGGCCGTCGCGGACGCCGAGCGCCTCGACGCTGACGCCGGTGCGGATGTCCACACCCAGACCCCGCATCGCCTCGGTGACCAGCGTGGCCATGTCCGGGTCCACGGTCGACATCGGCTGCTCGTCCCGCTCCACCAGCGTCACCGACAGCCCACGCCGGACCAGCGCCTCGGCCATCTCCACCCCGATGTAGCCGCCGCCGACCACCACCGCGCGCTGCGGCCTCGGATCCGACTCCAGCCACCTGCGCAGGGCCGCCCCGTCGTCGAGCGTCTGCACCCCGAAGACCCCGAGTGCGTCGGTACGCGCCCAGTCCGGCTTGGTCGGCACCGCGCCGGTGGCGTGCATCAGCGTGTCGAAGCCCTCCCGGACCTCGCCGCCGCCCTCCAGATCGCGGGCGACTACCTCGCGGCGGTCCAGGTCGATCTCGGTGACCTCGTGCCGGAGCCGGACGTCGATGTCGTACTTCTCCCGGTGGGTCGCCGGGTCCCGGGCCACGAGCTGCTGCGCGTCGCCGACCAGACCACTGATCCAGTACGGGATGCCGCACGCCGAGTACGAGGTGTAGTGCCCACGCTCGAACGCGACGATCTCCAGGTCGTCCCGGCCACGGCGGCGCCGCGCCTGGGCGGCAGCCGCCATGCCGGCGGCGTCCCCGCCGACGACGATCAACCGTTCCGCCACGGCCAACCTCCTGTCACGCCGGGATCTCGCCCCGGGTCTGTCGCGCCACGTCCGCCACCACATCCTCCAGCCGGCCGGTCCGCGCGAACACCGCACGCTGCCGCGCCGCGCCGGTGCCGTGCTCCCGCAGCCGGTCCAGCAGCTCGGTCACCTCGGCGAGGTCACCGTGCCGGTCCAACGCCGGGCCGAGCCGCCCGACGAGCTGGTTGAGCACGTCCCACGCCGGGCGCAGCTCACCGGTGGCCAGGTCCACCGCCTCGCCCTCCAGACCGTCGTGCGCGGCCCGCCAGTGCGCGCCGACCAGCAGGTGGTGGTCGGCGGGCAGCGGCGGCCGTCCGGCGGCGATGTCGTCCAGCGCGGTCGCCACCAGCGCGCGGACCAGGCCGGCGACCAGGACCGCGTCGTCCACCGTCGGGCAGACGTCGCCGATGCGCAGCTCGACCGTCGGGTACTTGGCCGACAGTCGGGCGTACCAGTAGAGCATCCCCTCGTCGAGCATCACCCCGCTGCCGATCAGCTGGTCGATCAGCCGTCGGTAGTGGTGGTGGGAGGTCAGGAACGGGGTGGGCGCCACCGACGGCCAGCGTTCCCACTCGATCGAGCGCCAGCTCGCGTACCCGGTGTCCTCGCCCCGGGAGAACGGGGAGTTCGTGGTGACCGCGTGCAGGATCGGCAGCCACGGCCGGACGTGGTTCAGCACCTGCACCCCGGTGTCCGGGTCCGGCACCCCGACGTGCACGTGCATGCCGTTGTTGCCCGGCCCCGGCACCAGCAGCCGGTAGCGCTCGATCATCCGGTCGAAGCGGGGCTTGTCGACCACCGGCGGCACCGGCCCGTCGATCGGCCCGGTGCCGATGGCGAGCAGGTGGGCGCCGGCCCGCTCGGCGGCCTCGGCGAGCGAGGCGCGCAGCAGGGCGAGCGAGTGCCGGATCGAGGCGAGCTCCAACCCGGGTGGACTGCCGATCTCGATCTGGCTGGTCTGGAACTCGCGTTCCACCTGACCGTGCAGTTCCGCCGGGACCTGTTCCATGACCGCCTCGACGGCCGGCACCGCAGCGCCGCCGTCCGGGTCGACCAGCAGGAACTCCTCCTCGACTCCCACCGTGAGCAGGTCGGTCTCCTCGACCTTCCGGGTCGGCGCCGTCGCCACCTGCCTGACCATCACCATCACCGTCCGCCTCTGCCGGGGCGGTCCGTCCGCGCCGTCGGCCGGCAATTACCCCCCGTGGTGGCTCGGGGAAACACGCCCTGCTCGGGTACAGCGTCGATGCACAGCCGGGCTTGGGTGTAAGGAAGGGCCCCCTGATAACGCCTCGCGTAGAGCAGGGGACCCCTCCTAACTTCCGGTCGGCCCGGCGCGACATGCGGGCGGTGCGCCGTGCGGTCGATCGACATTGACAACTGTCCAGGTGGGACGTACAACTCCTGAGAGAGCGCTCTCACACCCCGTCCCGCAGAGAGGGATGTCCCATGACACCTGCCCCGGCGGCACCCGCCGCCCTGCCCGCGCGACGCCGGCTGCGGCTCGCGCTGGCCCTGATCACCGCCACCGTCACCGGCGTCGCCGGGCTCGCCGCAACCGCCGACGCCGCCGTGCCGACGCCCCCGTCCGGATGGAGCCTGGTGTGGAGTGACGACTTCACCGGCTCCGCTGGCACCCTCCCGTCGTCCAGCAACTGGATCATCGACACCGGCACCAGCTACCCGGGCGGGCCGCCCAACTGGGGCACCGGCGAGATCCAGACGTACACCAACAGCACCGCGAACGTCAGCCACGACGGCGCCGGCAACCTGCGGATCACCCCGCTGCGCGACAGTTCCGGCCGCTGGACCTCGGCCCGGATCGAGACGGTACGCAGCAACTTCAAGGCCCCGAGCGGCGGCATCCTGGCCATCGAGGGCCGCATCCAGATGCCGAACGTCACCGGCGCCGCCGCCTCCGGATACTGGCCCGCGTTCTGGGCGCTCGGTTCGCCCTACCGGGGCAACTACCAGAACTGGCCCGGCATCGGCGAGTTCGACGTGATGGAGAACGTCAACGGGCTCAACACGGTCTGGGGCGTGCTGCACTGCGGCGTGGCGCCCGGCGGCCCGTGCGACGAGTTCAACGGCATCGGCGGCTCCCGCGCCTGCCCCGGCAGCACCTGCCAGTCGGCCTTCCACACCTACCGCTTCGAGTGGGACGCCTCGACCAGCCCCCAACAACTGCGTTGGTACGTCGACGGGCAGCTCTACCACAGCGTCAGCCAGTCCCGGGTCGGCGAGCCGTACTGGTCGCAGATGACCAGCCACGCGGGCTACTTCCTGCTGCTCAACGTCGCCATGGGCGGGGCCTTCCCGAACGGGGTGGCCGGCAGCACCACGCCGACCTCGGCCACCGTGCCGGGGCGTCCGATGCTCGTCGACTACGTGGCCGTCTACAGCCGGGGCGGCAGCACCCCGCCCACCACCACGCCGCCGACCACTCCGCCGCCGACCGGGGTGCGGGACGCGTACGGCACTCTCCAGGCCGAGTCGTTCAACGCGCAGAACGGCGTACTCGTCGAGGCGTGCTCCGAGGGTGGGCAGAACATCGCCGCGCTGCGCAACGGTGACTGGGTCCGCTTCGACAACGTCGACTTCGGCTCCACCCCGCCGCGCGACTTCGTGGCCCGGGTCGCCTCCGGCGCGGCGGCCGGGGTGAGCGGCCTGGTCGAGGTACGGATCGGCAGCCCGACGAGTACGCCGATCGGCAGTTTCGCCATCGCCAACACCGGCGGGTGGCAGAGCTGGCGCTCGGTGCCCGGCAACGTCACCTCGGTGACCGGCCGGCAGACCGTCTACCTGACGTTCAGCAGCGGCCAGCCGAACGACTTCGTCAACGTCAACTGGTTCCAGTTCCGTCGCTGAGCGCGCGCTGCCGATGTAAGGAGGGGTCCCCTGCTAACGCCTCGTGCATAGCAGGGGACCCCTCCTTACGTCCGGGTCGGGGAGGTGCGCATCCGTGCCGGTCAGGTCTGGACAGAAATAGTTAACAGTCTTAATAATGAGCGCCAGGTCGATGCCCATGGATTTCCGTCCGGTCTGGAGGCTCACATGAAACGGTCCAGAACCCTGGTGCTCACAGTGGTCGGCGCACTGGCCGCCGCGCTCGGCGCGGTCTGGCTGGCGCCCGCCGCGTACGCCGCCGGAGTCACCGCCAGCTTCGTCAAGACGTCCGACTGGGGCACCGGTTGGGAGGCGAAGTACACCATCACCAACGGGAGCAGCAGCACGGTCAACGGCTGGAGCCTCGCCTTCGACCTGCCCAGCGGCACCACGCTCGGCAGCTACTGGGACGCGCTGCTGACCTCCAGCGGTCAGCGCCACACGTTCACCAACCGCTCCTGGAACGGCACCATCGCCCCCGGCGCGTCGGTCTCCTTCGGCTTCCTCGGCAACGGTTCCGGCGTACCCGCGAACTGTCGGCTCAACGGCGTGGCCTGCGCCGGCGGCACCACCCCGACCACGCCGCCGCCGACCACCCCGCCCCCGACGACGCCGCCGCCCACCACACCACCTCCGACGACCCCGCCGCCGACCAGCCCGCCGCCGGTCGCCGGCCTGCCGAAGCACATCCTCACCGGGTACTGGCACAACTTCGACAACCCGGCCGTCGAGCTGCGGCTGCGGGACGTGCCCACCGAGTACGACCTGGTCGCGGTCGCCTTCGCCGACGCCACCACCACGCCCGGCGCGGTTTCCTTCGCCATCGACCCGGGCCTGTCCGCCTCGCTCGGCGGCTACACCGACGCCGACTTCTCCGCCGACGTGCGCACCCTCCAGAGCCGGGGCAAGAAGGTGATCATCTCGGTCGGCGGCGAGACCGGCCGGGTCGCGGTGAACGACGCGGCGTCCGCGGTGGCCTTCGCCGACAGTGTGTACGCGTTGATCCAGCGCTACGGCTTCGACGGCGTCGACGTCGACCTGGAGAACGGCCTCAACCCGACCTACATGGCGCAGGCGCTGCGCTCCCTGCGGGCGAAGGTGGGCAGTCGACTGATCATCGCGATGGCACCGCAGACCATCGACATGCAGAACCCCACCACCAGCTACTTCAAACTGGCGCTGGACATCAAGGACATCCTGACCGTGGTGAACACCCAGTTCTACAACTCCGGGGCGATGCTCGGCTGCGACAACAACGCCGCGTACGCCCAGGGCACGGTCAACTTCATCGTCGCGCTGGCCTGCATCCAGTTGGAGGCGGGACTACGGCCCGACCAGGTCGGGCTCGGCCTGCCGGCCGGTGCCGGGGCGGCCGGTGGCGGCATCGTCGCGCCCAGCGTGGTCAACGCCGCGATGGACTGTCTGACCCGGGGCACCAACTGCGGCAGCTTCCGTCCGCCGCGTACCTACCCGGGCCTGCGTGGCGCGATGACCTGGTCGATCAACTGGGACGTCACCCACAACAACTCCTTCGCCCGCACCGTCGCCCCCCACCTCCGCACCCTCCCCTGACCCCCACCCCCACCCCCACCCCCACCCCCACCCCCACCCCCACCCCCACCCCCGCCCGCCCCGCCCGCCCCGCCCCGCCCTGTCCGCCTGCCCGCGTCCGCCCGTCTGCGTCGATCATGGAGTTGTGGTCTCGACAAATGCTGCATAAATGGTCAAAGCGAGCGCCACAACTCCATGATCGCCGGGCCGAGCAGGCCGAGCAGGCCGAGCAGGGCGGGCCGGGCGGGCGGGGCGGGGGATGGACGAGCGGGGGGCGGGGAGGGGCGGGGTCAGCGGGAGGCGGGGGTGTGGGGGCGGGGACGGGAGCGGCGGCGCTTCTTCTTGATCGCCCAGGAGGCGATCATGAGGATGAAGACGGCGATGATGCCGTAGTCGAACCAGGAGCTGTAGCGGTCGATCTCGTGCCACTGCGAGCCGAGCACGTACCCGAGCCCGATGAACAGCCCGTTCCAGATGCCACTGCCCAGCGTGGTCAGCGTGACGAACTCGACCAGCGGCATCCGGTTGGCACCGGCCGGTATCGACACCAGGCTGCGGACCACCGGTGCCATCCGGCCGAAGAAGACCGCCCACCGGCCGTACCGCTCGAACCAGCGGTCGGCCTTCTCCAGATCCTCCAGGTCGACCAGGGGTAGCCGGTCGAGCCAGCGCTTGAGCCGCTCCTCGCCCAGCGCGGCACCGAGCCAGTAGAGCACCAGCGCGCCGAGCAGCGAGCCGGCGGTGGCCGCGACGGTCACCACGAACACGTTGAAGCGGCCCTCGCCGGCCAGGTATCCGGCCATCGCCAGCACGATCTCGCTGGGGATCGGCGGGATGATGCTCTCCAGGGCGACCAGCAGCGCCACGCCCACCGCGCCGCCCGCCTCGATCACGCCGGCCACCCAGCCGGTCAGCCCGCCGAGCTGGCTCGGGTCGACGTCCTGGGCGACTGCCATCCGGTGCCTCCGCGAGGATCGGCGTAAAGGATGGCTCCTACCCGCCCGAAGCCACTGTTACTCCTCGGGGTGCAGGGCGGCGTCGGCCGGGCCGAGCCGCCAGTCGGTGAACCGGACGGTCAGACCGTCCCGGCTGGGGGAGCAGCAGTACGGTCCGGCGGAGGCGTCGGCGTCGGGCGCGAGCGGCGCGAGCCGGACCAGCCGCCACTGCTCGCCGGCCACCCGGGCGCGCACGGTCAGCGCGTCGCCGGTGCGGCTGACGCGTACCGTCACCTCCTGGCCCACCCACTCGGGCACCGGGGCGACCGACCAGTCGGAGAAGTCCCGGGTGACCACGGCACCGACCTGCGGGTGGCCGTCGCTGACCTCCACTCCGGCTTTGACCCAGGTGCGGTCGTCGACCCACACGAGTACGCCGGCCTGGTCGAACTGTTCGGTGTAGTCGAGCGCGAAGTCCACCTCCATCGCGCTGCCCACCGGGAAGGGCGTGAGCAGCGCCGGAGCGTCGTCGTGCACGAACCCGTAGCTGGTGTGCCGCCACAGGTCGCTGCCCGCTGCCGGTGCGATGCTCAGGACCCCGGCCGGCTCCACGGCCGTACGTGCCGGCTGCCCGTGCCAGACCCCGCTGGACCACTCGATGTTCCGCATGACCGCACGGTACCGAGCGGTCGCCCCCGCTGGGGCCTCGCCGCGACGTGGGCGGGTTTGCCGGACGGGTGGTACGGAGAAGGTTCCCGGGCATGTCTGACAGGTGGTACTCGGAGGCGGTCGTGTACTGCCTCGACATCGACACGTACGCGGACTCCGACGCCGACGGGGTCGGTGACATCCGGGGTCTGATCGGCCGGCTGGACTACCTGGCCCGGCTGGGCGTGACCTGCCTCTGGTTGCACCCCATCCACCCGTCGCCCAACGGTGACGACGGGTACGACGTGACCGACTTCTACAACGTCGACCCGCGCTTCGGCACCCTCGGCGACTTCGCCGAGCTGCTGCACCAGGCCAGCAACCGGGGCATCCGGGTGATCATCGACCTGGTGGTCAACCACACCTCGGACCAGCATCCGTGGTTCGTCTCCGCCCGGTCGTCGCCGGACTCGCCGTACCGCGACTGGTATCTCTGGTCCGACGAGGAGCCCGCGGACCGGCACCAGGGCATGGTCTTCCCCGGCGAGCAGCACGAGACCTGGACGTACGACCGGACCGCCAAGTCCTGGTACTACCACCGCTTCTACAAGTTCCAGCCGGACCTCAACACCAGGAACCCCCAGGTACGCGACGAGATCAAGAAGATCATGTCGTTCTGGCTCCAACTCGGGGTGGCCGGGTTCCGGATGGACGCGGTGCCGTTCATCATCGAGCGCACCGAGCCCGGCGACCCGAACCCGGAGCTGGACTTCGAGTTCCTCACCGAGCTGCGCCAGCACGTGCAGTGGCGGCGGGGCGACGCGGTCCTGCTGGCCGAGGCGAACGTCGAGCCGGACCAACTGCCCGCGTTCTTCGGTGACCGCGGCGGTTCGGCGAACCGGGTGCACATGCTCTTCGACTTCATGCTGAACGGGCGGCTGATGCTGGCCCTGGCGAGGCAGGACCCGGAGCCGGTGATCGAGGCGCTGCGCGACACCCCGGCCCTGCCCGAGGGCGGCCAGTGGGCCACCTTCCTACGCAACCACGACGAGATCGACCTGTCCCGGCTGACCGCCGAACAACGCAACCAGGTGTACGCGCAGTTCGGCCCGGACGAGAACATGCGGATCTACGACCGGGGCATCCGTCGCCGGCTGGCACCGATGCTGGGCAACGACCGGCGGCGCATCGAGCTGGCGTACTCGCTCCAGTTCTCGCTGCGCGGCACGCCGGTGCTGCGGTACGGCGAGGAGATCGGCATGGGGGAGGACCTGGCGCTGCCGGGGCGGGAGGCGATCCGTACCCCCATGCAGTGGTCCTACGAGCGAAATGCCGGCTTCTCCCGGGCGGAGCCGGAGAAGCTGGTGCGCCCGGTCATCGACAAGGGCGACTTCGGGTACGAGAAGGTCAACGTCACCCTGCAACGGCGGGACCGCAACTCGTTGCTCGGCTGGTTCGAGCGGATGATCCGTACCCTGCGCGAGGCCCCGGAGATCGGTTTCGGCTCGACCACCCACATCGACGTACCGATGCCTGCGGGGGTGTTGGCGCACCGGGCCGACGGACCGACCGGCACGATGGTCTTCCTGCACAACCTGGGCACCGACGACGCCGAGGTCGACCTCAGCCTGCTGGAGTCGGAGGCGGAGCTGCCGATCGACGTGCTCGCCGACCGCAACTACGACGACGTGGGCAAGCTCGACAAGCTCAAGATCGCCGGGTACGGGTACCGGTGGATCCGGCTCTGTCGAACCTGGTCCGTCTAGCTTCCGCGCAGGCACGTCCCCGGCCGTCGCAGGTCGGCCGGGGACTCCGGCGGGCCGGAGGTGGGCGGAAGGTGGGTTAGGCTCCTGCCGTCGAGCGAGGTTACCGGGAGGTAGGCATGTCGGAGGGTCAGCGGGTCGCGATCGTGACCGGGGCGGCGCGGGGGATCGGCGCGGCCACCGCCAGGCGGTTGGCCGCCGACGGGCTGGCCGTCGCAGTGGTCGACATCGAGGAGTCGGCGACCGTCGAGACGGTGGACGCGATCACGTCGGCCGGTGGCCGGGCGCTCGGCGTCGGCGCGGACGTGTCGGACCGGGCGCAGGTGGAGGCCGCCGTGGAGCGGGTCGCCACCGAACTCGGCGCACCGACCGTGCTGGTCAACAACGCCGGAGTGCTGCGGGACAACCTGCTGTTCAAGATGACCGACGCCGACTGGGACACGGTCATGGGCGTACACCTGCGGGGGGCGTTCCTGGTCAGCCAGGCCGCGCAGAAGCACATGGTCGAGGCCAAGTGGGGTCGGATCGTCAACCTCTCCAGCACGTCCGCGCTCGGTAACCGGGGGCAGGCCAACTACGCCGCGGCGAAGGCCGGGATGCAGGGGTTCACCAAGACCCTCGCCATCGAGCTGGGGCCGTTCGGGGTGACCGTCAACGCGGTGGCGCCCGGCTTCATCGTCACCGACATGACCGCCGCCACCGCCGCCCGGATGAAGATCGACTTCGAGGCGATGCAGAAGCACGCCGAGGGGGAGATCCCGGTACGCCGGGTCGGGCGACCGGAGGACGTGGCGCACACCATCTCGTTCCTGGCCAGCGAGGGGGCGTCCTTCGTCTCCGGCCAGGTGATCTACGTCGCGGGCGGTCCGCGCGACTGACCCGGGTCCAGGGACCGTCCGGGCCCCTTCCTGCGCACCGCCCAGGTGTAAGGAAGGGGCCCTTCCTATACACCAGGCGTTAGCAGGGGACCCTTCCTTACACCCAAGCCCTTCCTTACACCTGAGCCCTTCCCTGCGCCGCAGCCGTCCGGGGGCGGGTGGACCAGAGCCAGGCCAGGCCGAGGACGGGCAGCACCAGCGGGATGTAGCCGTACCCGCTGCCGAAGCCGGACCACACCGTCTCGTCCGGGAACAGGTCGGGGCGGCCCAGACTGAACGCGCCCACCCCGACCACGCCGACCAGCTCGACGAGGCAGCAGGCCAGGGCGACCCGGCGGCCCGCGTGTCCGGCCCGGGCCAGCCCCACCGCCGCCACGATGTAGACCACCGCGGCCAGCGCCGAGAGCAGGTACGCCAGCGGTGCCTCGTCGAAGCGGGTGATGATCTGAAGGCTGGCGCGACTGGTGGCGGCGATCGCGAACAGCAGGTACACCGCGATCAACAGGCGGCCGGGACCGGCGTTGGTCCGGCTCGCCCCGGCGGTCCGCGTCTCAGCCACCGAGCACCTCCCAGGTCTGCTGGAGCCGCACCACGACCACCGGCGTCACCAGGCAGACCGCGCAGACGATCGCCGAGCCCCAACGGGTCGGCTCCATCCGGGCCAGCACTGCGGCCAGCGGCGGCAGGCAGACCAGCGTCACCAGGTAGCCGAAGAACGCCCCCGGCTCGCCGGGCTGCTCGCCACCGGCGAGGGCCACCCCGGCCAGCACCGCCAACGCGAGCAGCGCCAACTCCAGTACGGCCAGACCGATCATCTGTACCCGGTCCGGCTCGCGGTGGCGCAGCGTGGCCACCAGCGCCCACGCGGCGACCAGCAGCGACAGCACGATGGCGACGGTCGCCGGGACGCCGTCGACCGGGGACCCGGCGACGGGCGCGGCGGTCACCGGGTCCGTCCGGTGCTCGTTCCGATCACCGGCCCACTCTACTAACCCCCGTAGTACAGACGGCGGGGCGGCAGGCCGGAGCGGCCGGGAGACTAGCGTGGACCACGCTGCGGGTCGGCCGCAGCCAGGCGAGACGGCGGAGGTACCGGTCATGCGGTTCGGGTTGTTCGGCACCGGCCACTGGGCGGCGCAGACGCACGCGGCGGCGCTCGACGCGCACCCGAGGGCGGAACTGGTCGGCGTCTGGGGACGCAACCGGGATCGCGCCGCCGCGCTGGCCACCCGGTACGACGTACCGGCCTTCACCGAGGTCGAGGCGTTGATCGAGGCGTGTGAGGCGGTGGCGGTGGCGCTGCCCCCGGACGTACAGGCCGACATCGCCACCCGGGCCGCCACCGCCGGCCGTCACCTGCTGCTGGACAAGCCGCTGGCGTTGACCGTCGCCGACGCCGACCGGGTGGTCGAGGCCGCCGCCGCCTCCGGGGTGGCCTCGGTGGTCTTCTTCACCGGCCGGTACCAACCGGAGGTCGCCGGCTTCATCACCGCCGTCGCGGCGGCCGGTGGCTGGCACACCGCCAGCGTGGTCCGGTACGCCTCGATCTTCCAGCCCAGCAGCCCGTACGCCCAGTCGCCCTGGCGGCGCGAGCGCGGCGCGCTCTGGGACATCGGCCCGCACGCGCTGGCCGTCCTGCTGCCGGTGCTGGGTCGGGTGAGTCGGGTGACGGCCGTGGACGGGCCCGGTGACCTGGTGCACCTGCTGCTCACCCACGACGGTGGAGCCACCAGCACGGTGTCGCTGACGCTGGACGCCCCGCCCGAGGCGGTGGCGGCGGAGTTCACCCTCTACGGCGAGAGCGGCGTCGAGCGGCTGCCGAACCCGAGCGGTTCCTCGGCGACCGCCTTCGGCGTGGCCGTCGACCAACTGCTGGCCGAGGTGGACGGCGGTACCCGGGACCACCGGTGCGACGTCCGCTTCGGCCGCGAGGTGGTCGCCGTGCTGGCCGCCGCCGAGACCGCCCGGAGCCGCGCCGCCACCGTCGACCTCCCCGCCTGACCCGCCTCCGGCGCTGACGTCGGCTCAGGTCGCCGCGCGCAGCGCCTCGCCGAGTTCGGCCGGGGAGCCGAAATGTTCCACCGGCAGCGCCCGGACCGCCTCCAACTGCTCGGTGCTGGCGCCGTTCTCCTGGCACCAGCGGATCAGGTCCTCGCGGGAGACGGGAAAGTCCAGCCCCGCGATCTGCTCCGGCAGGAAGGCGCCGCTGTCGGTCATGTCCTTCGACCTACCCGCCCGAGGCGCCCGGCACACCCCCGGGTTTGCTGCCGGGGGTGCCGGGTAGCCGCAGGCATGCTGGTACAGCGGCTCGGCGCGCCGAGCGACCTCGACCCGTTGCTGGAGCGAGTCCGGGACGTCCGGGTGGTGATGATCGGCGAGGCGACGCACGGTACCCACGACTACTACCGCATCCGGGAACAGCTCACCCGGCGGTTGATCGCCGAGTGCGGGTTCAGTTTCGTCGCGGTGGAGGGCGACTGGCCGGACTGCGACCGGGTGAACCGTTCGGTGACCGCTGCGCCGGGTGGTGCCACCGAGCCGCAGACCGCGCTGGAACGCTTCGAGCGCTGGCCCACGTGGATGTGGTCCAACGCCGAGGTGGCCCGGTTCTGCCGCTGGCTGCGGGCCTGGAACCTGGAGCGTCCCGAGGCGTCCCGGGCCGGTTTCCACGGTCTGGACGTGTACAGCCTCTGGGAGTCGATGCAGGCGATCTTCGACTACGTCGGCGAGGAGGATCCGGCGTCGCTGGAGGCGGCCCAGGACGCGTACCGGTGCTTCGAGCCGTACGGCAAGCGAATCGAGGAGTACGGCCTGGCGAGCCGTTTCGTCTCCGCCCGCTGCGAGGAGGAGGTGGTACGGCTGCTGGCGCGTACCCGGGAACACGCCGCCACGGACGGGCCGGGCGCCTTCTCGGCCTGGCAGAACGCGGAGGTGGTGGCCGGCGCGGAGCGGTACTACCGGGAGATGGTGGCCGGTGGGCCGGGTTCGTGGAACATCCGGGACGGCCACATGGCCGACACCCTGGACCGGCTGCTGGACCGCTACGGGCCGGGCGCCCGGGGCGTCGTCTGGGCGCACAACACGCACATCGGTGACGCGCGGGCCACCGACATGGCCACCGACGGGATGCTCAACATCGGCCAGGTGGCCCGGGAACGGTACGGACCGGACGGGGTGGCCCTGATCGGCTTCGGCAGCTATCGCGGCACGGTGACGGCGGCCCCGCGCTGGGGCTCCCCGGCGGAGGCGATGCTGGTGCCGCCGGCTCGCCCCGGCTCGTTGGAACGCCGCCTGCACGAGTTGATGCCGGACCGGGCGGTGCTGGTCTTCGGCGGCCCGGACCAGCCGGGCTGGGTCACCGACACGCTCGACCACCGGGCGATCGGCGTGGTGTACGACCCGTCGTTCGAGTCGTGGGGCAACTACGTGCCGACCCGGCTCGGGGACCGGTACGACGCCTTCGTCTGGTGCGACGAGACCACCGCCCTGCATCCACTGCCCGCGCTGACCACCCCGGGCGAGATGGAAACCTATCCGGCCGGCGTCTGAACACGCGCGCGCGGTGCCTGCGCTGCGGTGCGGTGCGTGCGCTGCGTGCGTGCGTGCGTGCGGTGCGGTGCGGTGTGCGCTCGCTGTGGGCGGGGCACTGGATGTTAGGAAGGGTCCCCTGCTATGCACGAGGCGTTAGCAGGGGACCCTTCCTTTCACGCAATCCGTCAGGTGCGGACGTGCACCTTGCCGTCGAGTTCGGCGCGCAGCTTCTCGCCCTCGATGTCGACGTTGGGCAGCAGCCGGTCCAGCCAGCGCGGCAGCCACCAGGCCACCTTGCCGAGCAGCGACATGACCGCCGGGACGATGGTCATCCGGACCACGAAGGCGTCGATGGCCACACCGATCGCCAGCGCGAAGCCCATCGACTTGATGACCGGGTCGTCGAGGAAGACGAAGCCGCCGAAGACCGCCGTCATGATCAGCGCGGCGGCGGTGACCACCCGGGCACCGTGCCCCATCCCGTTGATGGTGGCCTGCTGCGCGGTGTCACCGTGGACGAAGTCCTCCCGCATCCGGGAGACCAGGAAGACCTCGTAGTCCATGGCCAGGCCGAACAGGATGCCGATCAGCAGGATCGGCAGGAAGCTGATCAGCGGGCTCGGGGTGTCCAGGCCGACCAGGTCCGCGAGGTGCCCCTGCTGGAACACCGCGACGGTGAGACCGAAGGTGGCCGCCACGGTGAGCAGGAAGCCCAGTGCCGCCTTGACCGGCACCAGCACCGACCGGAACACCAGCATCAGCAGCAGGATCGACAGGCCGACCACCAGGCCCAGGTAGACCGGCATGGCGTCGGAGAGCTTGTCCGAGATGTCGATGCCGATCGCGGTCACGCCGGTCAGCAGCACGTCGGCGCCCTGGACGCCGTCGACCGCCGTACGGATGTCGTGCACCATCGTCTCGGTGGCCGGGTCGGTCGGGCCGGTCTGCGGGATCACGCCGAGCAGCGCGGTTCGGCCGTCCGGGCTGAGCTGCGGCGGAGCCACGGCCAGCACGTTCTCGGTGTTCTGCACCAGGTTGGCCACCTGCGGCACGGCGGCGGCGGTGGCCTGCGCGTCGTCACCGGCCACGACCACCGCGAGTCGGCCGGTGAAGCCCGGCCCGAAGCCCTCGGTGATCAGGTCGTTGGCGACCCGGGGAGCCGAGCCCGCCGGTGCGGTGCCGGCGTCGGGCAGGGCGAGGCGCATGTCCGGGGCGGGCAGCGCGAGCAGGCCGAGCCCGATCACGCCGGCCAGGATCACCGGGATCCGGAAGCGGGTGAGGAACGCCGCCCAGCGGAACCCGAACGTCGACCGGTCCTCGCCGGTGACGGTGGCCGCGTCGGGGCCGACGCCGTCCTCGGTCGCCTCCGACGGGCGCTGGTCGCCGTCGGTGGCCTGCGGTGCGGTGGTACGCAGCTTGCGGGGCAGCACCCGGCGACCGGCGAACCCGAGCAGGGCCGGTTGCAGGGTGATCGCCACCAGCACCGCCACGGTCACCGTGCCGGCCGCGGCCAGACCCATCACGGTCAGGAACGGGATGTTCACCACCGACAGCCCGGCGAGGGCGATGACCACGGTGGCTCCGGCGAAGACCACGGCGGATCCGGCGGTGCCGACCGCTCGACCGATCGCCTCGTCGGCGGGTAGCCCCTCGACGAGGTTCTGCCGGTAGCGGGAGGTGATGAACAGCGAGTAGTCGATGCCGACGGCGAGGCCGAGCATCAGCGCGAGGATCGGCGCGGTGCTGGTCAGCTCCACCACGCTGCTGAGCGTGAAGAGGCCGGCCATGCCGACGCCCACACCGATCAGCGCGTTGAGCATGGTCATCCCGGCCGCCACCAGCGAACCGAACGTGATCACCAGGACGGCCAGGGCGACCGCGACACCGATCGCCTCGGTCGAGCCCACCTCGGGCTCGGCGTTGAGCACCTCACCGCCGGGGGCGACCTGCCAGCCCTGGGCTTCGGCCTGGGTGCCGATCTCCTCGTACGCCTCGCGCTGCTCGTCGGTGATCGCGTCGGAGCCGTCGCCGAACTGCACCTGGATCAGGGCGTACCGGCCGTCCGGCGACACGGCGCCGACCTGGAACGGGTCGACGGCGGCGAGGACGCCGGGGACCGCCGCGGCCTCCTGGGTGATCGACTGGACCACCGCCTGGCCTTCGGGTGTGCCGAGCTGTCCCTCTCCGGGCGCCTTGACGGCGATCGTGCCGGTCGCGCCGGACGCCGCCGGGAACTGCTCGGCGAGCAGGTCGAGAGCGCGCTGCGACTCGGTCCCGGGCATGGTGAAGTTGCTGGCCGTCGGGCCGCGCAAGGTCGCTGCGGCCAGGCCGAGCCCGACGAGTACGACGAGCCAGATCGCGGCCACGAGCCGCCGTCGGCGCATCGAACCCCGGCCAAGCCGGTAGAGCAGGGTCGCCATGAGGTCCTTTCCCTCGGTCAGTGAATGGTGGAACGGGTCAGTGCACGGGCTCCAACGCCCGTCGCAGCAGCGCGAGCAGGGCGGCCCGTAGGTCCTCGTCGGACACCTCGGCGAACTGTCCGCAGGTCTCCGCGATGCCGGCGAGCAGCACCAGTGCGCAGATCCGGGCCGAGTCCCGGGACGACCGTCCGGCCAGGGCGGCGATGAGCCGCTCGGAGATCTCGTGGATGTGCGCGAAGTCGGGTTGTTGCAGCAGTTCCGGGAACTCGCCGCGGAGCAGGGCGATCTCGCTGCGGAACCGGACCGCCAGGTCGACGAAGCCCTCGGTGGCGACCTGCTGGGCGCGGGCGGGGTCGTCCTGCGCGGTGATCCGGTCGTCCAGCGCCTGCAACACCTCGATCGCGGGCGCCATCAGCTCGGTGAGGATCGCCTCCTTGTTGGCGAAGTGGTAGAGCACTGCCGCCTTGGAGCAGCCGACCTCCCGCGCGATGTCCTGCAACGAGGTGCCCCGGTAGCCGGTGGCGGCGAACCGCCGCGTGGCGGCGGCCAGGATCTCGTCGTGGGTCTGCTGGGTCGGGCGGGCCATGCCAGCCAGCATGCCTGACCGATCGGTCAGAGGCTGACCGATCGGTCAGATCAGTGGTCTTCGCCACAACCAGCCGGGTTTGATCGGCTATCGGGCCCTGCGCCGTGCCGAGCGTCACCTGCCGGTGGCGGAGCCGGAAGCCGCGTCACGGCGGGCGGATCGGCGTGACTCCGGCCACGTTCCAGCGTGCCCTGTCGAGCTGAGAGCGTGGGCGGATCGGCGTGGTTCGGTTGACCGTGTGCCGCTACGGGGCGATGGTGAGCGGATGAGTCGGGCGGACGAGACCCGGGACGGCGTGGCGCTGACCAACCTCGATCAGGCGCTCTTCGACGGATCCGGCGCGATCAAGCGGGACCTGGTCGACTACCTGGACGCGGTCGCCGACCGACTCGTCCCGCACCTGCGCGGACGGCCGCTGTCAGTGGTCCGGGTACGCCCCGGCCAACCGCCGTTCATGCAGAAGAACCTGCCCCGCTACACCCCGGACTGGGTACGCCGGGTGCCGGTCTGGGCCGAGGCGTCCCACCGGGAGATCGCGTACGCGCTCTGCGACGACCGCCGTACCCTGCTCTGGTTCGCCAACCAGCGCGCGGTGGAGTACCACCCGACGCTGGCGGTGGCCGACGACCTGAGCCGTCCCACGCACCTGGTGCTCGACCTCGATCCGCCCTCCGACGGCGGCTTCGGTGCCGGGGTGGCCGCCGCGCTGCTGGTCCGCCAGGCCCTCGCCGACGCCGGGCTGGCCGGTGCGGTGAAGACCAGCGGTGCCAAGGGCGTACACGTCTTCGTGCCGATCGCGGCCGGTCCGGACGCCGAGGAGTTGGCCGCCGCCACCCGGGCGCTCGCGGCCCGCGCGGAACGCCTCGATCCGGCGCTGGCCACCACCGCCTTCATCCGGGAGGACCGGGCAGGCAAGGTATTCGTGGACCCCACCCGGTCCGGCGGCGCGACCGTCGTCTCCGTCTACAGCCCCCGGCTGCGGCCCGGCGTGCCGGTCTCGTTCCCGGTGCCCTGGGCCGACCTGGAGTCGGTGGCCCCGGCCGACTTCACCATCCGCACGGTGCCCGGTCTGCTCGCGGACCGGGATCCGTGGGCCGCGGAGATGCCGCCGCCGCAGCGGCTTCCGGCCGACCTGGTGGAGGAGGGCCGGACCATCCCCGTCCCCCGGGTGCAGGCCATGCACGAGGGGCGTCGCCGGGCCCGCGCCCGCCGCGCCGAGGGCGGTTGAGGGCGAGGCCGCGCTGCGGTCCGGTAGGTGCCGACACGACGCCGGGCCGGACCGTGATGGCGGTCCGGCCCGGCGTCGCGTCGGGGCGTCAGATCATCCAGCGGTGCCGCTGCACGAAGGGCAGGCGGGCCCAGATCCGACCCAGACCCCAGGTGTGTCCGGCGTACGCGGCGGCGAGGGCGATCAGCGCCACGGCGTAGATCAGGTGGTAGTCGACGAGCGGGTTGGTCGAGCCGGTCGGGTCGCCTCCGGCGGTGAACCGGGCGAGCGGGAACTCGGCCAGCCACATCAGCGCCATCATCACCGTGCCCGAGGCGGCGGCGATCCGCAGCCCGACGCCGGCCACGAGGGCGACGCCGATGGCGGCCAGGCCGACCATGAACAGCACGTCGGCCCACCAGGTGCCGGCGATGGTGTGGGCGATCGACCGCAACGGGCCCACCTCCACGTTGGCGAGGAAGCCCCGGGTGGGGGAGCCGCCGTTGATCCAGGCCCGCTCGGCCGGGGTGGCGTATGCGAGGCCGAAGGTCTTGTCGAGGAAGGCCCAGAGGAAGACCAGGCCGGTGGCGACCCGCAGGACGGCCAGCGCCCGCGCGGCGGTGGTGGTCAGCATGGCGCCGGGCATCTCCGCGTGCTCAAGCGGCCGTTCGATCGATCGGTGAGTGCCGTGGTGGATGGTCATCGTCGCCTCCGCTGTCAGCTTCCTACGAGACCACCATCCCGCGCGCCGGTGGTCCGGCACCTGGGCCGGAACACCTGAGCCGGGCAGGACCAAGGTCCCGTCCCGGACGGGACCGTCGGCGACCGGCCCGTACCCGTACCGTCCGCCCGACGCCTACCGTCCGCCCGATGCCTGGTCCGCCCGGCGCGGGCTGCCCGGTCTCGGCCAGCCCGGTCTCGGTCAGCCCTTGATGGTCCAGCGTTGCTTGGTGACCCACTCGGCGCCCGGTGCCACGGCCAGCTCGCGCCACTCGATGACCAGGAAGTCGGCACCCGGCCGCCGGACCGGTTGGGCCAGTTCCAGGACGGCGAAGTGGTTCGGCTGGTTGTGCTCCAGCTCGTGCTGGCTGACCCCGGTGCTGCCGCAGCCGGAGACGATCAGCGGGCGGGGTGTGACGCTGGAGTCGTTCTGCGGGATCCGCACCAGGGTCTCGCGAAGCTGCGGCTTGTGCTTGTGCCCGTGCAGCAGCAGCGAGAAGCCGAGCCGTTCCAGGCGCTGCTCCACCAGCCCGGCGTCGCGGACCGTGGACAGGTCCAGCACGACCGCGTTACCCCGTCGCGGCTCCAGCGGTTCGGGGAAGGGGTGCAGGTGGTGGTGCATGACCGCGACCCGTACGTTCTCCGGCGGCTCCTGCTCCAGCAGTTCCTTGACGATGTCGAGCTGACGCTTGCCGATGTAGCCGTAATGGTTCTGGTCGTCCTCGAAGATGCAGGAGTTCAACCCGACGACGGTCATCGTCCGGTCGGTACGTCGATAGACGATCTCCCTCGCCTCCGGCCGGGTGCCCGAGGTCCGCAGGTCCCACTTGACGCGGGGAAAGACCTCGTGGAACAGGTCCTCGCCATAGAACTGGTGCGCGAAGGTGAGGTAGTTGTCGAACCGGTTGGCCCGGTTCGACTTCGTCTGGAGCCAGTCGATGTCGTGGTTGCCGGGCACCAGCACCACCTGACTGCGGTCCATCCCGGTGTTCTCGCACAGCTCCGTCAGGAACTGCCGGACCAGGTCGAACTCGTCCTGCCGACCGGTGTAGGTGGAGTCGCCGGAGACCACCAGCACGGCGTCCGAGGCGGCGCAGCCGGAGCGTCTGAGGGCGGCGTGGAACTCCCGGGTCAGCTCGACGCTGAGCCGGTCGGAGTTCTCGGTGTCGGCGAACCGGTGCACGTCGATGAGGCTGTCGCCCTCGGTGATCGATCCGAAGTGGACGTCGGAGATGTGGAAGATCATCCGACGGGGGAACTCCGGGTCGGTCGCCGGGGTGCCCCGCTCGTCCACGGTCGTCGACGCCCGGTCCTTGGCCCCGTCGACCAGCCAGCGCGCGAAACCGTCCGCGTCGTGCAACGGCAGGCCGTTGGCGTCCAGCATCAGGATCTGGTCGGCGGTCGACTCCAGGTGGAGCCGTTCGGCACCGTACCGGACCGCCGCCCTGCCGAAGCGACGGGCCGCCTCCACGTCGCCCAGCACGAAGTGGGCCTCGGCGCGGACCAGGTTCGCCCAGGAGTCGGTCTCCTGACCCGGGCGGGAGTCGATCTCGTCGAGCAACTGCCGGTACCGGGCGAGCGCCGGTTCGGGGTTGCCCGGATCGGCGATCGCCATCATGCCGGCGCAGGCCACCGCCAGGTACAACGAGGTGGGGGAGAGGGTGGCGCCCTGTTGGTAGAGGCGCAGCGCCTCGGCGTACCGGCCCTGGCGTTTGAGGGCGCCGCCGAGCATGCCGAGCGTCTCCGGATCCGACGGGTTCAGCTCGTACGCCCGGTTCAGCGCCACCTCGGCCGCGTCGAGCCGGGTCAGCTTGCGCAGGTAGAAGCCGCGCTGCCGGTGCACCTCCCAGTCGCCGTCGGCTTCCGGGAAGGCGGCGTCGAGCACCTGGACCGCGCTGGAGTAGTCGCCCTCAGCGGCCAACCGGTTGCTCAACGACAGCAACGCCCCGGTCGGCAGGTCACCCGACTGCCGCGCCCAGTGCCAGACGGCGAGCAACTGCTCGATGTTCCGACTCCGCTCGATCTTGTGGTGCAGTTCCTGCTCGAAGGCGACCCGATCGGTACGCGGATGGAAGTTCAACCCGAGGTCGCTCAGTGCGTCCCGGACCGGATTGTGGACGTGCGGGCTGTCCGAGATGAGTGCCTCGCGGTACGCGAACCGGAACCGCGGATCCTGGTCGAACTGTGGACTGTAGAACAACACCCGCTGGCTCTTGAGGTCGAACGGCAACTCGGTGCCGTGCACCGCGACAAGAATCGTCTTGCCCGGCGAGATCGCCTGCCGCACGCCCAACTCGTAGTAGACGCTGCCGTTCGGCGAGCTGATGTCGGCGACCACCACGTCGGCGGCCTGGAGATGCCGGAACGCCTGGTTGACGATGGTGCCCGGCTCGGTGATCTCGTCGGCGCGGAACACCGACCAGCCGGCGTCCTGGGCCACCGGGCGCAGGATCCCGTGATAGAAACGGTCGAAGTCGTGCATCAGGCCGGAGGGCAGCCGTTTCAGCCCGAACGGCATGATGACGAAGAGCTTCTTGGCACCCGAGATGTTCGACATCGACTTTCCGATCGGCTGGTCAGGTGTGGCTCTCGAAGAGGCCCTTGCCGTTGACCCGGACCAGGGCCGCCAACTCGCTGAAATCAGCGTATTCGTAGACCCGGATCCGGGGTATGTCCGGATGATTGGAGTTGGCCGCTCCACGGAGGAGGAACGGCAGCGCAGCCGAGGTGTGTCTGAAATAGATGGACGGCTTGCCCAGGGCGATCGCCACCCCGGCCTCCACCAGCGAACTCGACGGATTCGACAGCGGCAGCACCAGCAGGAAGTGCCGGCTGCGCGCCAGCGCCCGCAACTCGTCCCGGAAGCCCAGGTCGACGGCGGGGAAGTCGGTGATCTCGGGACGGTCCCGGCCGGCGAAGTAGCAACTCAGCCCGGCACGCTGCTCGATCTCCCGGATCAGCACCATGATCTGTCGGCGGTGGACCGGGTACTCCGACGCCGGCAGCGAGGCCATCGGCGTCGAGACGAAGACGTCGAACTCCGGCCCGTCCCCGCTCAGCGAGCGGCGGCGTACCGTGGCGCTCACCGCGACCGTCGCGCCGGTGACGGCCACCCCGGCGAGGAACGACACCAGTGCGACCGCGACCGCACCGCCCTGCCCGGCGAGCAGCGGCACCGCGCCCTGCACGACCGCCACCACCACCGTGGCCGAGGCCGCGATCGCCGCACCGCCGTAGGACGCCTTCTCGGTTGCCGAGATCCGCGACCAGCGTACGTTCACCCGGGGCACCGGCAGCCCTTCCGCAGAGTGGCGAGGTGCTCACAGCATAGTGTCGGCCCGCACCCCCGTACCGACCGCCGATCGGGGGTCAGACCGGCCCGCGACGGAGCGGTCCGACGCCGGTCGGTCGGCAGCCGACCCGGACCTGCCGACCGCGAGCCGTGTCGGCGCGGGTCCACGAAGACCCGTGCACACGACGAAGGCCGCCGACCGTGTTCGTGGTCAGCGGCCTTGCGCGTAGGTCGTTTCTGGTGCCCCCGGCAGGATTCGAACCTGCGCCCCCGCCTCCGGAGGGCGGTGCTCTATCCCCTGAGCTACGGGGGCTCAGCGACTGGTGAAGACTAGCAAACCCGCCCCCTGATCGCCGAACCGGCACCCCGACACCACCCCGACCCACCCGTCACCCCCGCCCGCACCCCGCTCCCGCCCGGCCTGTCTCCGTTGATCAAGAAGTTTTGGCGCTCGCCGGGATGCTCCGGAGGCCAAAACTTCTTGATCAACGCGGGGAGGGGGTGGGTGGGGTGGGAGGGGTGGGTGGGATGGGGTGGGTTAGGCGGCTTGGGCTCGGCCGCAGCTGGGGAGGGGGTGGGGCACGATGCGGCGGGGGAGGCGGCGGGGCCACTCGTTGCGGGCCCAGGAGCCGTCCACGATCAGGTGCACGGTGCGCTGCTCGGTGCCGCTGAGGCGGAGCACGAAGTCCCGGGGGAGTGCCGGGTCCACCGACGGAGTGGTGACCATGAACCGCACCCGGCCGCGCGAGGAGACCGCCGAGATCACGTCGGCTGCCGGCATGGTGCCGACGAGTCGTACCCGGCCGAGCCAGTAGACCTCGGCGAGGTGTTCCTGGGCGGCCCGGGTGATGGCCGGGTACTCGCTGCGTACCCACCGCTCGACCGCGCCGACGCAGAGCCCGCAGGCGCGCTCGCGCGGCTCGCGTGGGCCCAACCCCCAGGCCCGCAGGTACGCCCCGACGACCCCGGCGTCCAGGGTCAGCCCGAACTGTTGCTCGATCAGGGTGTGCAGACTCTGGCGAGTCCACAGCTCCTCGTCCAGGCCGAACTCGTCGGGATGGACGCCCCGCAGGGTGTCGATCAGTTCCAGCTCCTGTTCGCGGCTGAGCGCTCCCGACTCGCTCTGCCGCTGTCCGCGACGGACGGCTGCCACCGCCCCGTCACCGCCGATGGTGTGGCGTCGGCACCAACTGGTGACCGAACGCCGTGCGTCTCTGAGTGCAACCCCCACGTCCTGCGCAACGAGCCCGAATCCCAACTGGTCACGATATGTGGGGAGAAAGGTTGTCAAGCTCAGTAATTAGTTCAGAAAGTGCAAAACGTGCTAATCGGACATGAGGGTGGCGCCTCGGCGGGTGGTCTGCGTACGGGCGAGGGGCCCGGCCGGTGTGTTCGGCGGGCCCCTCGGGGTGGAACGTCGTCGCGGCGGTCGCGGACCGGCCCGGTCTCAGCCGGCGGCCTCCTGGAGCTTCCGGAGCTCGTTGATCTCCTTCTGCTGTGCCTGCTTCATGGCCTCGGCCATCCGGACCACCTCGGCCCGGTCGGACGTCTTGAGGAGCCCGTCGACCATGTGGATGCCGCCCAGGTGGTGCTTGATGATCAGGTCGATGAAGAGGCGGTCGACCTCGGTGCCCTGGGCCTCGTGGAGTTGGGTGATCTGCTCCCGGGTGGCCATGCCGGGCATCAGCCCGTTCGCGTCCACCCGTACGCCGTCCGGCATCCACTCCATCGCCGGGCGGGTGCCGGTGGGCAGCAGGTCCCACTCCTGCAACCAGCGCTGCATGTGACCGATCTGCGCCTGCTGGGTCAGCGCCATGTCGTACCCCATCTGCCGGATCGCCGGATCCTGGCCCTTGGCGTACGCGATCATGGCCATCTCGACCGCCTGCGCGTGGTGCCGGGACATGTCCCGGGCGAAGCCGGCCTCGGCCGACTCCTCGCCCGGGGTACGCCCGGCGGCCAGCGTGGCGGCCGTCCAGCCGACGGCGAGCAGCATCAGCGCGGTCACGGCCAGCGTCAGGTAACGCAGCGTCCGGGAGGCCGGACGGGGCGCTGCCCCGCCCGTCTGCTCGGTCACCGGTGGGTCCTGCACGGCGGTCGGCATGTCAGCCACCCATCGACGGCTGCATCTCGCGCGGCTCGCTGCCGGTGCCGGTGGTGTAGTTGCCGGAGGAGCACGGCACGCCCGGCTCCATCGAGGCGTTCTGCGCCAGCACGGTGGCGAACTCCTTGAGCCGCGAGTCACCGGCGTCGTCGACCTTGAGCTGGTAGCCCCACGCCTGGATCGAGACGGGCTTGTCGAGGCCCTCGTAGGGGCTCATCAGCATGAAGTCGTTGCCCCGGATGATCTCGGCCAGCTTCTCCACGTCCGCCTCGGGCAGGTCGGGGCGGTAGGTGATCCAGACCGCGCCGTGCTCCAGGCTGTGCAGCGCGTGCTCGTTGGCGATCGGCGCCGTGTAGACGTCACCCTGGCAGCGCTGCCAGGTGTTGTTGTGCGGACCGCCGACCGGCGGGCTGTGCGGGTACTCGATCTTGCCGGCCCGGTGCTCCTGGTTGGCGATGCTCTCCGGGTCGCTCTCCCGGAAGTTGACGATGCCGTCGATCGCGGCGGCCTTGTCCTGCCACGACTGGCTGCCCTTGAAGGTCGCCCAGGCGCCGAAGCCGATGATCGAGGTGGCGAGCACGCCCACGGCGACGAAGAGGGCGATCGGCCCCCACGAACGGCCCTGGCTGACCTTCACCGGGGTGATCGGCTTGCGGGGACCCTTGCCACCGCCGGAGCGGGGGGTCGCCGGCTTCTTGTCGCTGGTCGGCTTGGCGCCGGCGGCCGGCCGACCTGCCGCCGGCTTCTTGCCGGTGCTGACCACGGTCGGGCGGCGCTGCGGGCCGCCCGGGGTGCTGATGCTCATCGTGCCTCGTCAGGTCGGTCGGTCAGAGGAGTCCGGCGGCCCAGCCCCCGATGCCGGGTCGCCGCCGCGGGGACCGAGTCTACCCCCGATAACATGGTTCGGTGACTCCCGCTGAACTCGCCGAAGCCGTCCTGGCCGCCGCTCACGCCGTCTTCACCGACCGAGGGCTGGACCGCTCCGCGCTGCCGGAGCACACGACGGTCGAGCGTCCCCGCAATCCCGAGCACGGCGACTACGCCGCCACGCTGGCGCTCCAGCTCAGCAAGAAGGTGGGCGTCCCGCCCCGCGAGCTGGCCACCGCGCTCGCCACCGAGTTGGGCAGCACGGCGGGGATCAAGTCGGTGGAGATCGCCGGTCCGGGCTTCCTCAACATCCGGCTGGACGCCGCCGCCGCCGGTCAGCTCGCCCGGACCATCGTCGAGGCGGGCGAGGAGTACGGCCGGAGCGACCGGCTCGCCGGTCTGAAGATCAACCTTGAGTTCGTCTCGGCCAACCCGACCGGGCCGGTGCACATCGGCGGGGTGCGGTGGGCGGCGGTCGGCGACGCGCTGAGTCGCCTGCTGCGGGCCACCGGCGCCGAGGTCGGTACGGAGTACTACTTCAACGACGCCGGGTCGCAGATCGACCGGTTCGCCCGTTCGCTGCTCGCCGCCGCCCGGGGCGAGGCGGCCCCGGAGGACGGCTACGGCGGGGCGTACATCGCCGAGATCGCCGCCGAGGTCACCGCCCGGCGGCCGGAGGTGCTGTCGATGGACGAGGCCGCCGCCCAGGAGGTGTTCCGGGTGGAGGGCGTCGCGCTGATGTTCGAGGAGATCAAGTCCTCGCTGCGCGACTTCGGGGTGGAGTTCGACACCTACTTCAACGAGAAGGACCTGCACGACCGGGGTGAGCTGGAGCACGCCCTGACCCGGCTGCGGGAGCAGGGCCACGTCTTCGACGCCGACGGCGCGACCTGGCTGCGCACCACCGACTTCGGTGACGACAAGGACCGGGTGCTGCGCAAGTCCAACGGCGAGTGGACCTACTTCGCGGCGGACTGCGCCTACTACCTGGACAAGCGGGAGCGCGGCTTCGACCGGGTCGTGATCATGTTGGGCGCGGACCACCACGGCTACATCGGCCGGATGAGGGCGATGGCCGCCTGCTTCGGCGACGAGCCGGAGCAGACCCTGGAGATTCTCATCGGCCAGTTGGTCAACCTGGTGCGCGACGGCGCACCGGTGCGGATGAGCAAGCGCGCCGGGACCGTGGTGACCCTGGAGGACCTGGTCGACGCGATCGGGGTGGACGCCTCCCGGTACGCGCTGGCCCGCTACTCCAGCGACTCCCCGATCGACATCGACATCGAGTTGTGGACCAGGGCCACCCGTGACAACCCGGTCTACTACGTGCAGTACGTGGCGGCCCGGACGGCCAACGTCGCGCGTAACGCCGCCGAGGTCGGGGTGAGCCGGGGCGACGCCGACGCGTTCCGGCCCGAGCTGCTCGACCACGACAAGGAGAACGAGCTGCTCAAGGCGCTCGCCGAGTTCCCCGCGGTGGTGGCCGCCGCCGCCGAGCTGCGCGAACCGCACCGGGTGGCCCGCTACCTGGAGGACCTGGCCGGGGCGTACCACCGGTTCTACGACAACTGCCGGGTCCTGCCCCGGGGCGACGAGGAGGTCACCGACCTGCACCGGGCCCGGCTCTGGCTCAACGACGCCACCCGGGTGGTCATCGCCAACGGCCTGCGCCTGCTCGGCGTCTCGGCCCCCGAGAGGATGTGACCGATGCGCGCTCACGAGGCCGGTGCGCTGCACGGTGACATCGGCAACCGGGGGCCGGCCTGGCTGCGTACCCCGGCCGACGTCAACGCCCTGGTGCCGCGCCTGTGGCCGCGCAACACCCGGCGCGGCGACGACGGCGCGCTGGTCGTCGCCGGGCTGGACGTCCGAGACGTCGCCGCTCGGTTCGGCACTCCGGTGTACGTGCTCGACGAGGACGACCTGCGGTCGCGCTGTCGCGACTTCCGGGCCGCCTTCCCGGACGAGGACGTCTACTACGCGGGCAAGGCGTTCCTCTGCCGCGCGGTGGTCCGGATGATCGCCGAGGAGGGTCTGTTCCTCGACGTGTGCAGCGGTGGGGAGCTGGCCGTGGCGCTGGCCGGCGGGATGCCGCCGGAACGGATCGGGTTCCACGGCAACAACAAGTCCGTGGCCGAGCTGACCCGGGCGTTGGACGCCGGGGTGGGCCGGATCATCGTCGACTCGTCGGACGAGATCGACCGGCTCACCGTGCTGGCCCGCGAGCGGGGCGTCCGGCCCCGGGTGATGATCCGGGTCACCGTCGGCGTGGAGGCGCACACCCACGAGTTCATCGCCACCGCGCACGAGGACCAGAAGTTCGGCTTCTCGCTGGCCGGGGGCGCGGCGAGCGCGGCGGCGCTGCGCATCCTCGACGAGGACGTGCTGGAGCTGCGCGGCCTGCACTCGCACATCGGCTCGCAGATCTTCGACACCAGCGGCTTCGAGGTGTCCGCCCGCCGGGTGCTCGCGCTCCAGGCGCAGATCCGCGACGCCCGTGGGGTGGAGCTGCCGGAGCTGGACCTCGGCGGTGGGTTCGGCATCGCGTACACCACCCAGGACGACCCCTCGACCCCGCACGAGCTGGCCAAGCGGCTGCGCCGGATCGTGGACGCGGAGTGCGCGGCGGAGCGGCTGACGGTGCCGCGTGTCTCGATCGAGCCGGGTCGGGCGATCGTCGGCCCGGCCGTGTTCACCCTCTACGAGGTGGGCACCGTGAAGTCCGTGCTGGTGGGTGCCGGTGGTGACGCATCCGACGGGCACCGCGCCTACGTCAGCGTGGACGGGGGGATGAGCGACAACATCCGGACTGCGCTCTACGACGCCGCGTACTCGGCGACGCTGGCGTCCCGGGTCACCTCGGGCGGGTCGATGCTCGCCCGCGTGGTGGGAAAGCATTGTGAGTCCGGGGACATCCTGGTGAAGGATGAATTCCTGCCCGCCGACGTGCAGCCCGGAGATCTTGTCGCGGTGCCGGGCACCGGTGCCTACTGCCGCAGCATGGCCAGCAACTACAACCACGTGCCCCGCCCCCCGGTGGTCGCGGTGCGGGACGGCCAGGCCCGGCTGATCGTTCGACGGGAGACCGAAGAGGACCTGCTCGCCTTGGATGTGGGATGAATCAACCTGTGCGCCTGGCCCTGCTCGGCTGCGGCACCGTCGGTGCCGAGGTGGTGCGACTGCTGCACGAGCAGTCGACCGACCTCGCCGCCCGGATCGGTGCCCCGCTGGAGATCGCCGGCATCGCGGTACGCCGGCTCGGGCGTGACCGTGGTGACCTGCCGATCGATCCGACGCTGTTCACCACCGACGCGCTCGGGCTGATCAAGCGCGACGACGTGGACGTGGTCGTCGAGGTGGTCGGCGGCATCGAACCGGCGCGCGGGTGGCTGGTGGAGGCGCTGCGGGCCGGCAAGAGCGTGGTCACCGCCAACAAGGCGCTGCTCGCCGAGGACGGCGGCACGCTGCACGACGCGGCGGCCGAGGGCGACGCCGACCTCTACTACGAGGCGTCGGTGGCCGGAGCGATCCCGCTGCTGCGCCCGCTGCGCGAGTCGCTGCACGGTGACCGGATCACCCGGGTCACCGGCATCGTCAACGGCACCACCAACTTCATCCTCTCCGCCATGCACGCCACCGGCGCGGGCTTCGCCGAGGCGCTGGAGGAGGCCACCGAGCTGGGGTACGCGGAGGCCGACCCGACCGCCGACGTGGAGGGCTTCGACGCGGCGGCCAAGGCGGCGATCCTCGCCTCGCTGGCCTTCCACACCCGGGTCGGCGCCGACGACGTGCACCGGGAGGGCATCACCGAGGTGACCGCCGCCGACGTGGCCAGCGCGAAGGCGATGGGTTGCACGATCAAGCTCCTCTGCATCGCGGCACGGGGTGCCGACGGGCAGGGGCGCGAGACGGTCAGCGTCCGGGTGCACCCGGCGATGATCCCGCTGAGCCACCCGCTGGCCGGGGTCGGCGACGCGTTCAACGCGGTCTTCGTCGAGGCCGACGCGGCCGGGCAGTTGATGTTCTACGGGCGGGGCGCGGGCGGTTCGCCGACCGCCAGCGCGGTACTCGGCGACGTGGTCGCGGTGGCCCGCAACCGGCTGGCCGGGGTTCGGGCGGCCAGCGAGTCCGCCTACGCCGACCTGCCGGTACGCCCGATGGGTGAGGCGCTCACCCGCTACCACATCAGTCTCGACGTGGCCGACCGTCCGGGTGTGCTGGAGGCGGTCGCCGGGGTGTTCGCCCGCCACGACGTCTCGATCGCCACCGTGCGTCAGGGGCCGGCCGGCGGCGGCGCCGGGGGAGCGGGCGAGGCGATCCTGGTCATCGTGACCCACGTGGCGCCGGACGCGGCCCTCGCGGCGACCGTCGGTGAACTGCGCGGGCTCGATATCGTCCGTTCGGTGGCGAGCGTGCTGCGGGTCGAGGGGGGCTCGTGAGCGGGCGGACCGGATGCGGACGACTCCCGGCCGGTGGTGACCGGTGACGGGTACGAGAGGCGAGGAGAACGGCATGTGGCGGGGTCTGATCGAGGCGTACCGGGACCGGTTGCCGGTCACCGACGCCACGCCGGTCGTCACGCTGCACGAGGGGAACACGCCGCTGCTGCCCGCGCCGGTGCTCTCCGCGCGGCTCGGCTGTGACGTCTACCTCAAGGTGGAGGGCGCCAACCCGACCGGGTCGTTCAAGGACCGGGGCATGACGATGGCCGTCTCCAAGGCGGTCGAGGCGGGCAACAAGGCGATCATCTGCGCCTCCACCGGCAACACCAGCGCCTCCGCCGCCGCGTACGCGGCCCGCGCCGGGGTGACCTGTGCGGTGCTGGTGCCGCAGGGCAAGATCGCTCTCGGCAAGCTGGCCCAGGCGCTGGTGCACGGCGCGAAGCTGCTCCAGGTCAACGGCAACTTCGACGACTGCCTGGCGCTGGCCGCCAAGCTCGCCCAGGACTACCCGGTGGCGCTGGTCAACTCGGTGAACATCGACCGGCTGCACGGCCAGAAGACGGCCGCGTTCGAGATCGTGGAGGCGCTCGGCGACGCGCCGGACATCCACTGCCTGCCGGTCGGCAACGCCGGCAACATCTCCGCGTACTGGATGGGGTACGTCGAGGACGCCCAGGTCGGCAACGCCACCCGCACCCCGAAGATGTACGGCTTCCAGGCCGCCGGTGCCGCGCCGATCGTGACCGGGCAGGTGGTGCCCGAGCCGTCGACGATCGCCACCGCCATCCGGATCGGCAACCCGGCGAGCTGGACGAAGGCGTTGGACGCCCGGGATGCCAGCGGTGGCCTGATCGAGGCGGTCACCGACCGGGAGATCCTCACCGCGTACCGCCTGTTGGCCCGGGAGGTCGGCGTCTTCGTGGAGCTGGGCAGCGCGGCCAGCGTGGCGGGTCTGTTGCAGCAGGCCGCCGCCGGTCGGGTGCCGGCCGGGTCCACCGTGGTCTGCACCGTCACCGGGCACGGCCTCAAGGATCCGGAGTGGGCGATCACCACGGCTCCGGCGCCGGTCACCATCGCCAACGACCCGCTCGCTGCGGCCCGTTCCCTCGACCTCGCCTGAGGGTGACGAACCACCCGCTTGCTCCTTTATGACCGTTTAGGGCGGGAAGCGACGTATCTAGCGGTACAACTGTGGGGTGGCTACCGACCCGGTGGCTGCCGAGGCCCGGCGGGCACCCGGCGCGACAGGCGTCGCGCCCGTCGTCGCCGTGCAGCCACGGACCTCCTACCTGGACCTGCTGCGCGCCGCGGCACTGGCCCGGGTGCTGCTGTACCACGCCACCGGCTGGCTGTGGCTGAGCCTGCTGGTCCCGGCGATGGGCGTCATGTTCGGCGTCGCCGGTGCGTTGCTGGCCGCGTCGCTGGACCGGTACGGCACCCGGGCCATCGGCCGCCGGATGCGCCGACTGCTGGTGCCGTTCTGGGCCTTCGGCGCGACGGTGCTGGCGCTGGTCGCCGTCGCCGGTCAGGTCTCCGGCGCGCCGAGCGGGTTCGGCTGGGACGACGTCTGCTGGTGGCTGCTGCCGTTGCGGGTGCCGTCGGTCGGCGGGGCACCCTGGGGGTGGGCGTTCACCGTCGGTCTCTGGTACGTCTCGACGTACCTGTGGCTGACGCTGCTCTCACCGCTGCTGCTGCCGCTGTACCGCCGCTGGCCGTGGCCGGTGCTCGCGGCGGCCACCGCGCTGCCGGTGTGCACGCATCTCGCCGGGGTCACCCAGTTCTATTTCGTCGTGTCGTACCTGCCCTGCTGGCTGCTGGGCTTCGCGTACCACGACGGGCTGCTGGGGCGGGTGTCGGCCCGCCTCTGCCGCGGCCTGGTCCTGGTGCTGGGCGCCGTCGGCGGCACCTGGGTGCTGCTCGCCGTGACCACGGGTGCGCCGAGCGAGCTCAACCACATCCCGGCCGGCTCCACCATCTGGTCGATGGCCTGGGTCGCGGCGCTGTTGCGGCTGGCTCCCCGCTCGTCCGGCGCTGTCCGGGCGACCGGCCCGGCCCGCGCCGAGGGGGACCGGCCGGCGCGGGGCGGTGCGCTGCTGCGCCTGGTCAACGCCCGGGCGCTCACCGTCTACCTGTGGCACATCCCGGCCAGCGCGGCGATCACCGCCCTGCTCATGCCGTGGCTCTCCTTCGACTCCGTCGCCCATGTGGGGCTGCGGTTGGTCGGGATGATCCTGCTGACCGTCGCTGCGGCGCTGGCCGTGGGGTGGATCGAGGATCTCGCCGCCCGGCGTCGTCCACGACTGCTGTGGGTGGGCGCCCCGGCGACCCCTCGGCCGCCGCGCCGAAGCCGCGCCGAGGTGCCACGTCGGCGGGCCGCCGTCGACCGGCCCGTCGAGCCCGTGCCGAGCGCCCTGCCGGGGGAGTCGGGCGGGTGACGGCGGTCGAGGCGGAGTGGCGGACGGTCAGCCCCGGGGCGCGACCGCGCCGCTGATGGTCCGGACGACCAGGCCGAGAGCCTCGTGCCGGGAGACCTCGTGCGAGGCAAGGTAGCTCCAGCCGGCGTACAACTGGGACCAGAGCACGGTCTGCACCCACGGCGCGGGCAGCGTCGGGTCGATGCTGCCGTCGGCGTGGCCGCGCGCGATCATCGCGAAGAAGTCGTCGTCGCAGACCTCGGTGCCCCAGACCGGGTCCTCGACGATCGTCGGCTCGGCGAAGACGAGGGAGAGCAGGTCGCCGAGGTCGAAGTACTCCGCGCAGAGGCGGAGCAGCGCCTCGGCGCCGGTGCCGTCGGCGAGGCGGGCCCGGACGGTCGCCTCGTTGAGCCGTACCGCGCCCTCGGCGGCCACCGCGGCCAGCAGGTCGGAGCGTTCGGCGAAGTAGCGGTGCAGGGTGGTCCGACCGACCTGGGCGGCGGTGGCGATCTCGCCGAGGCTGGCGGCCTGGTTGTGACCGAGCACCTCGATCGCGGCCTGCAGGATGGCCTGCCGGGTCCGCGCCCGGCTGCCGCTCTCGTCGGTGGTCGTCACGCCGGACAGGTTATCAACGTACGGATTCGGAATATAGCTTGCCCGTAGTGGAACAGTAGTGTTCCATTGCGGGGTGACTGTGACCGCCGTACCCGCCGCGACCGAGGCGGAGCCGACCGCCCCGACCGCCCCGAGGGCCCGTACCAGGCTGCTGCTGACCTACCTCCGCCCGCACTGGCCGGCCATGCTGGTCGGGTTGCTGCTCGGCCTGGTCGCCAACGCGGCCGGGCTGGCCACCCCGCTGGTGACCAAGTGGGTCCTGGACACCCTCGGTGCCGGGGAGTCGCTGGCCCGACCGGTCACCGTGCTGCTGGTGCTCGTGGTGGTGGGCGCGGCCATCTCGCTGTGGCAGTGGGTCCTGATGGGCCGCATCGCCGAGCGGGTGGTGCTCGACGCCCGCACCGGGGTGATCCGCCGCTACCTCGCCGCCCGGATCGACCAGCTCACCCACCGTTCCGGCGGCGAACTGGTCACCCGGGCCACCTCCGACCCCGCGTTGCTGCACCAGGCGTCCGGCAGCCTGGTCGGCCTGACCAACGGGGCGTTGGCGCTGGTCGGGACGCTGGTGCTGATGGGCGCGCTCGACCTGGTGCTGCTCGGCGCGACGATGGTCGCGGTGGTCGTGGTGGCGGTGCTGATGGGATACCTGCTGCCCTCGATCGGCAGGGCCCAGGAGGCGGCCCAGGAATCGGTCGGACGCTTCGGTGGGGCCCTGGAGGGTTCACTGCGCGCCATCCGGACGGTCAAGGCCAGCCGCGCCGAGCAGCGCCAGACGTCGGCGCTCACCACACACGCCCGCGAGGCCGCCGAGCACGGCCTCCGCGCCGCCCGGCGCAGCGCCCTGGTGTGGACCATCTCCTGGACCGGCATCCAACTCGCCGTCATCGTCATCCTGGGCGTCGGCGCGGCCCGGGCCGAACAGGGCCTGATCGAGGTGTCCACGCTGATCGCGTTCCTGCTCTACGCCTTCGGGCTGATGGGGCCGATCAGCGAGCTGACCCAGAACCTCACCGCCATGCAGGCCGGCATCGCGGCGGCCGGCCGGCTCCGCGAGATCGAGGCGGTCGAGGTGGAGCCCGGCTCCACCGCCACGGCAGCCGCGCCGGAGGCCGTACCGCCGGTCGTCACCGCCGGACACCGCGACCCCGCCGGGCCGGTGCTGACGCTGCGGGGCGTCACCGCCCGGTACGGGCCCTCGGCGCCACCGGCCGTGCGGGACATCGACCTGGAGATTCCCCGCGTCGGCCACACCGCGCTGGTCGGGCCCTCCGGAGCCGGCAAGACCACGCTGTTCTCCCTGCTGCTGCGCTTCCTCGAACCGGAGCACGGCGAACTGCTGCTGGACGGCCGCCGGTACGGCGACCACACCCCGGCGCAGATCCGTGGCCGACTCGCCTACGTCGAGCAGGAGGCGCCGGTGGTGCCCGGCACCATCGGGGACAACCTGCGCTTCACCCACCCGGACGCGAGCGACGACGAACTGTGGACCGCACTGCGGGCGGTGAACCTGCACGACAAGGTGAGCGGGCTGACGCTCGGGCTGGACACGCCGCTCGCGGCCACCACCGTCTCCGGCGGCGAACGGCAGCGCATCGCGTTGGCGCGGGCGGTGCTGCGTACCCCGGACGTGCTGTTGCTCGACGAGGCCACCTCGCAGGTGGACGGCCTGACCGAGGCGGTGGTGAGCCGGTGCGTCCGGCAGCGGGCCGAGGAAGGGGCGGTGGTGACGATCGCGCACCGACTCTCCACCGTGCTCGACGCCGACCAGATCGTGGTGATGGAACGGGGCCGGATCCGCGCCGTCGGGGACCACGCCACCCTGCTGCGCACCGACGAACTGTACCGGGATCTGGTGGCGTCGCTACGGATCGGCACCGCCGAACCGGTGCCCGCCGGGGCCGCCCCGGACACCGAGGGGCGGACCGGGTCGGGCACACTGCTCGTGCCCTTCGAACGTCTCCCCCAGGAGTGAGCCACGCCGATGTCGCTGCTCGCCAGATTCAGCCTCGCCAACCGAGGGCTGGTCGCCCTCATCGCGGTGGTGACCACGGCGTTCGGTGCGTACGCCGTGCCGTCGCTGAAGCAGCAACTCCTGCCCTCGTTGGAGTTCCCCGCCGCGTTCATCGTGGCGTCCTACCCCGGTGCCGGACCCGAGGTCGTCGAGTCCCAGGTGACCGTGCCGATCGAGAACGGCCTGCAAGGCATCCCGGCGCTGGACAGCGTCACCTCCACCTCGCGTGAGGGCCTGAGCACCATCCAGGTGCAGTACGAGTTCGGCACCGACCTGGACGACGTGGTCAACCGGATGCAGACCGCACTCAACCGCACCCGGCTGCCCGACGGGGTCGAGCCGCAGGTGATCGCGGGCAGTACGGACGACCTGCCAGCCGTGGTGCTGGCCGCCAGCGGCGGTGACGACGAACGCGCTCTCGCGGCCAAGCTGCGGGACACGGTGGTCCCCGAATTGGCGGCCATCGAGGGCGTACGCGGTGTCGAGCTGACCGGCGTCCGCGACGACCTGGTGGTCATCACGCCCGACCCGGCCAAGCTGTCCCGGGCCAAGGTGCAGCCCACCGCGATCGGCACCGCGTTGCAGGCCAACGGGGTGTCAGTGCCCGCCGGTGCGGTCCTGGACGGCAACCGGGCGCTGCCGGTGCAGGTGGGTGCGCCACTGACCACCCTGGACGACCTGCGGGCCGTCATCGTCGCGCCGCCGAAGGGCAAGACCGGTCCGATCCGCCTCGGCGACGTCGCCACCGTCTCCGAGCAGCTCGCCCCGGCCACCGCCATCACCCGTACCAACGGTCGGGAGAGCCTGGGCCTCGCGGTCACCGCGGACCCGGACGGCAATGCGGTGCAGATCTCGCACGCGGTCGCCGACCGGCTCGACGGCCTGCGGGCCGCCACCGGCGCCGAGCTGACCGTCGTGCTCGACCAGGCCCCGTTCGTGGAGAAGTCGATCAAGACGTTGAGCACCGAGGGTCTGCTGGGCCTGATCATGGCCGTGGTGGTCATCCTGGTGTTCCTGCTGTCGATCCGTTCCACCGTGGTCACCGCGGTCTCCATCCCGCTGTCCGTGGTGGTCGCGCTGCTCGCGCTCTGGATCGGCGACTACTCGCTCAACCTGCTCACCCTCGGCGCGCTGACGGTCGCGGTCGGCCGGGTGGTGGACGACTCGATCGTGGTGCTGGAGAACATCAAACGGCACCTGACGTACGGCGGGCCGAAGCGGGAGGCGATCCTCACCGCCGTCCGCGAGGTGGCCGGTGCGGTCACCGCCTCCACCCTGACCACGGTCGCCGTCTTCGCCCCGATCGCCCTGGTCGGCGGCTTCGTCGGCCAGCTCTTCGCACCGTTCGCGATCACGGTGACGGTGGCGCTGCTCGCCTCGCTGCTGGTCTCGTTGACCGTGGTGCCGGTGCTCGCGTACTGGTTCCTCAAGCCGGTGACCGGTGCCGACGGGGCGGCCGTGCGCAGCGCCGCCGAACAGCGGGAACTGCGCAGCCCGTTGCAGCGGGCGTACCTGCCGGTGATCCGGTTCGCCACCGGCCGGCGGGCCTACCGCTGGGCCACGCTGGCGGCCGGTCTGGTGGTGCTGCTCGGCACGTTCGGCCTGGCCCGGCAGTTGGAGACCAATTTCCTGGACGACTCCGGCCAGGACACCCTGAACATCCGGCAGGAGCTGCCGGTGGGCACCGGGCTGGGCGGCACCGACGCGGCGGCTCGCCGGGTCGAGGCGGTGCTGGCGGAGACGCCGGGGGTGCGGTCGTACCAGGTCACCGCCGGGGGCGGCGACTCGCCGTGGGGCGGTGGTGCCGGCAACAACGTGGCCAGCTACGCGCTGCTGCTCGGCGAGGAGACCGACGCCAAGGAGATGCGCGGCATCCTGCGCGACCGGATCGGGGCGCTCGGTGCCGAGGCGGGTGAGATCACCTTCCCGGCGGGTCAGGGCGGCGCGTCCGCCAACGAGCTGGCCGTGGTGGTGCGGGCCGCCGACCCCGAGGCGCTGGCCCGGGCCGCCGAGCAGGCCGAGGCGGTGCTGACCCGCCTCGGGGGCGTCGAGGACGTCTCGTCCACCCTGACCGAGCAGGTGCCGAGGGTGGAGGTGACCGTCGACCGGACGGCCGCCAGCCGGGCCGGGCTCACCGAGGCCGCGGTCGGTCAGCTCGTCGCACAGGCGTTCCGGGGTACGCCGCTGGGCCAGGTGAGCCTGGACGACGGCGCGCGCGACGTGGTGCTGCGGTTGTCCGCGCAGCCGCCGACGACCGTGACCGAACTGCGCGAGATGCGGGTCGGCGCGGTGAAGCTGGACGACATCGCCGAGGTCACCGAGACCACCGGACCGCAGCAGGTACGGCGGATCGACGGTGAGCGCAGCGTCTCGGTGACCGGCACGGTGACCGGCTCCGACCTGGGGGCGATCAGCGCCGAGCTGCAACGTGAGCTGGACGCGATCGACGTACCCGGGGCGACCCTGACCCTCGGCGGGGTCAGCGCCGAGCAGCGGGACACCTTCGCCGATCTCGGCCTGGCCGTGCTGGCCGCGATCGCGATCGTGTTCCTGATCATGATGGCGACCTTCCGCAGCGTCGTACAGGCGCTGATCCTGCTGGTCTCGATCCCCTTCGCGGCCACCGGCGCGGTCGTCCTGCTGCTGGCCACCGGCACCGCGTTGAGTGTGCCGGCGCTGATCGGCGTACTCATGCTCGTCGGCATCGTGGTGACCAACGCGATCGTGCTGCTGGACCTGGTCAACCAGTACCGGGCCCAGGGAATGGGCGTACGGGAGGCGGTGGTCGAGGGTGGACGCCACCGGCTCCGCCCGATCCTGATGACCGCCATCGCGACCATCTTCGCGTTGACGCCGATGGCCTTCGGGCTCACCGGCGAGGGCGGGTTCATCTCCCGACCGCTGGCGATCGTGGTGATCGGCGGTCTACTCAGTTCCACCCTGCTCACGCTGATCCTGGTGCCCACGCTGTATGCCATGGTGGAGGACACCAAGGAGTCGGTGCGGGGTCGGCGTCGGGGCCGGTCCGGCCCGCCGCCGGGGGACGCGCGACGCGAGGTCGAGCCCGCCGACGCGACCGGCGACGAGCCGGCCGGCGGGGAGGCGGATCCGGCCGCGCCGGCCGCCGAGGAGCGCAGACCGGAGAGTCGACCGGTGCCGGCGGCGCCCACCGGCGCGCTGATCGAGAGCACCGACCAGTTCGAGGTGCTCCGGCTGCCGAAATCCCGCAACTCACCGTTCCCGCCCACCGAGTGAAAGGAGGGGTCCCCTGCTAACGCCTGGTGCATAGCAGGGGACCCCTCCTTACATCCACGGCGGATGTCCGCGCCCCGACTCAACGGGGGAGGACGGCCGGGTAGGGTCCGCCTCGTGGCGTCCACCGTCGGGGTCATCACCCACAACCGGAACTTCCGCAGCCTGTTCCTGGCCCAACTGGTGGTCTTCGGCGCCGACTGGTTCGTGATGGTGCCGTTGCTGGTCCTGTTGCCGCAGCTCACCGGCAGCGGCGTGTGGGGTGCGCTGGTGCTGGCCGTGGACACCGGCGTCGTGGCGCTGCTGCTGCCGTACACCGGGACCGTCGCCGACCGGTTCGACCGGCGCAAGATCATGATCGCCGCGAACGTGGCCGCGCTGGTCGGCGCACTGCTCCTGCTCGGCGTACGCGACGCCGGCACGGCCTGGTTGGCGATGCTCGGCATCGGCGTGATCGCGGTGGCCAAGGCGTTCTACTCCCCGGCCGCGCAGGCGGCCCTGCCGAACGTGCTCGACCCGGAGGAGTTGGCCGCGGGCAACGCGGTCGCCGGGTCGGCCTGGGGCACCATGACCGTCGTCGGTGCCTCCCTCGGCGGGATTCTCAGCGCCGCCGCCGGACCGTACGTCTGCTTCTGGGTCGCCGCGGTCGCGCTGGTGCTCGCCGCGGTGCTGGCCACCCGGATCCGCCGCCCCCTCCAGGCGCACCGCGAGCGGGACGAGGCACCGCCGCAGACCTGGGCGGCGATCCGTGAGGCGCTGGGCTACATCGCGCACCGCCCACGGGTGTTGGCGCTGGTGACGGTGAAGTCGGCGGTCGGCCTGGGCAACGGTGTGCTGACCGTCTTCCCGCTGCTGGCCGGGGTGTACGGCGTCGGCGCGCTCGGCACCGGCCTGCTCTTCGCGGTACGCGGCGCGGGCGCGCTGGTCGGCCCGATCCTGATGCGTCGGGTGCTGACCAACCGGGCCTGGCTGCTGCCTGGACTGGCGCTGTCCATGTCGGCGTACGGACTGGCCTATCTGGGCACCTCGGTGGTGCCCTGGTTCCCGCTGGTGCTGGTGCTGGTCTTCGTGGCGCACTTCGCCGGGGGCAGCAACTGGGTGATGTCGAACTTCGCGTTGCAGGGCGAGGTGCCGGACCGGTTGCGGGGCCGGGTGTTCGCCACCGACATGATGCTGGCGACGTTGGCGATCTCGGTCAGCCAGCTCGCGGTCGCCGCGGTGGTGGACGTGGTGGACGAACGGATCGTGCTGGCCAGTTGCGGCCTGGTCACGTTGACGTACGCGATCGGCTGGCGGGTGGCCACCCGACGGCTCTCGCTCGCCGCCGTGGCGCCGACCGTCGCCGGGAGCGGCACCAGGTGAGACCTGTGTGGCCCTGGCACGTCAGGGCGTGCCGGTGGGCGGCCGGTACGCCTCGACCGGCTGCGCACCCCAGGCCGCCGGGGCGCTCGACGTGGCCGGGACCGGCCCGCTGCCGCGACAGGCCAACGCGGCGGCGACCAGCAGTCCGACTGCGGCCGGGAGGAGCAGGGCGCGGATCACCCCGACGAACAGGGACAGCACGCCGAACCGGGCGGGCCCCTCGGCGGCCGTCCACGGCAGTGCGACCGACCAGGCGACGCTGATCAGCGTGAGGACGAGCAGGACGACGAGTCCGGCCAGCACCAGACGACGGGCCGCGTCCGGCAGCCGACCCCGGGCCGACGCCAGTACGCCCCCGGTGACCAGCACCGCCAGCGTCGGCAGCTCCATCGCCACCTGCACCAGCAGATATCTGACGTCGGTCACGCAGTCCTCCCGAAGCCGTCGATCTGGGCAGACTAGAACCCGTGGACAAGCGTGCTCGGGCGCGAGGTGTCGTCCCGAGGGGCGGGTGGTGCGCCGGACGCCGCCGGTGGGGCCCTAGCATGGGCGGCGTGCCGACCACATTCGCCGCCGGCCCGGTCCGGGTCCGGGTCCCCGCCACCAGTGCGAACCTGGGTCCGGGCTTCGACGCCCTGGGCCTCGCCCTCGCGCTCTACGACGACGTCGCCGCCGAGGTGACGGCGGGCGGTGTGATCGTCTCGGTGTCCGGTGAGGGCGCCGACGACCTGCCGGCCGACGACGGGCACCTGGTGGTACGCGCCATGCGGGCGACCTTCGACGAGCTCGGCGGCCAGCCGTCCGGGCTGGCGTTGGAGTGTGTCAACCGGATCCCGCAGGCGCGTGGACTCGGTTCCTCCTCGGCGGCGATCGTGGCCGGTGTGTTGCTGGCCCGGGCCCTGGTGGTCGACGGCGCACAGCAGCTCGACGATGCCGCCGTGCTGCGGCTGGCGGCCCGCATCGAGGGGCATCCGGACAATGTCGCGCCCTGCCTGCTCGGCGGGTTCACGCTGGCCTGGACGGAGTCCTCGGGCGCGCGGGCGGTGTCGTTGCCGGTGGCCGGGGGCGTACGCCCGACGGTGCTGGTGCCGACCGAGCGCGGGCTGACCGCGTCCGCGCGGGCGGCGCTGCCGGCGACCGTGCCGCATGCCGACGCCGCGCTGAACGCGGGACGGGCGGCGCTGCTGGTGCACGCGTTGACCACCGAGCCGGGTCTGTTGCTGCCGGCCACCGTCGACCGACTGCACCAGGGTTATCGCGCACCGTCGATGCCCGGTACGAGCGCGGTGGTTCAGGCGTTGCGTGCGGCCGGTGTGGCGGCCGTGGTCAGTGGGGCGGGCCCGACCGTGCTCGCCCTGTCTGAGCTGCCGGAAGGCTTCGACGCGGGAACAGAATGGCAGGTTCTGCAGTTGCCGATAGACGTGCCCGGCGCGCAGGTCGAGCAGGGTAGACTCGGACACGCGGAGCGGGACCCTGTTGCCGCAGGTCGGAAGAGTTGATTACGCTCTAGACTTAGCACAGCCGCGAAGCATGCGATCTCCTGCGGGTCGGCGCACCCCCGAAGCTTTCGGCGGTAAGCCCGTCACCCCTGCTTAGGCATACGCCGCACCGCAGTCTTCACTGGTCGCCGCAGACGGCGAAACCCGCTCACCGGCTTTCTGGTGGGTCGGGCGACCGACCGGCTGCTGTGTCACAGACTCCCGCGAAGCGTCATGCGAGGCGGGTGCACCGAGGCCGCCCGGCCACCTGTTAGTCGATTCCGGGCAGTCCCGGCCTTATCGAGGGAAGGAATCCATTGAGCGACACCACCGACGTGACGTCGGATGTTTCCAACGTCGCTGGCGATGCCACCACCGCTGCCCCTGCCCGGCGTCGGCGCAGCGGCACCGGCCTGTCGGCGATGCTGCTGCCGGAGCTGCAGAGCCTGGCCGCGTCGCTCGGCATCTCGGGTACGGCTCGTATGCGCAAGGGCGAGCTGATCAGCGCGATCTCCGAGCGCCAGGGCAGCGCCGCCGGGGCCCCTCGACCACGGGCCGAGGTCGCGGCGGCCGCCGCACCGGTCCGCGAGGAGGTTCACGCGGAGGTCCGCGACGCGGGTGAGCGGCCGGAGGCCGAGCGTCGCGCCGAGCCGCCCGCGGCGAGCGTCGAGACCGAGGGCCGTAGCCGGACCCGGCGCAGCCGGGCCACCGCTGCTGCGGAGCCCCGGGCCGAGGAGCCCCGCACCGAGGAGCCCGCCGCCGAGACCGGCGAGCGCACCGAGGGCCGGTCCGGCCGCGAGCGTGGCGCCGAGCGTGCGGAGCGGGGCGAGCGTGCGGAGCGGGGCGAGCGCACCGAACGCGGCACCGACCGTGCGGAGAAGACCGAGCGCGCCGAGCGCGGCGAGCGTGGCACCGACCGCGCCGAGCGTGCGGAGCGCAGCGACCGTGGCGACCGCACCGAGCGGGCCGAGCGCACCGAGCGGGGTGACCGCACCGAGCGCACCGAGCGGGGTGACCGGGGCGAGCGCAACGACCGCAGTGACCGTGGTGACCGCAACGACCGGGGTGACCGGGGCGAGCGCGGGCAGCGGTCCGACCGGGACAACGACGGTGACGACGACGGCGAGGGCGGCGGTCGGCGTAGCCGGCGCAGCCGCTTCCGGGACCGTCGGCGCGGTCGTGGCGACCGTAACGAGGGCGGCGGTGGCGACGGCGGGCGTGAGCCGCAGGTCGGCGAGGACGACGTGCTCGTCCCGGTGGCCGGCATCGTCGACGTGCTCGACAACTACGCCTTCGTCCGGACCACCGGTTACCTCGCCGGCGCCAACGACGTGTACGTGTCGATGTCCCAGATCAAGAAGTACGGGCTGCGGCGCGGTGACGCGATCACCGGTGCGGTCCGCGCGGCGCGCGACGGCGAGCAGCGGCGGGACAAGTACAACCCGCTGGTCCGGCTGGACACCATCAACGGGATGGAGCCGGACGAGGCCAAGCGTCGGCCGGAGTTCTACAAGCTCACCCCGCTGTACCCGCAGGAGCGGTTGCGGCTGGAGACCGAGCCGCACATCCTGACCACCCGGGTGATCGATCTGGTCATGCCGATCGGCAAGGGCCAGCGGGCGCTGATCGTCTCGCCGCCGAAGGCGGGTAAGACGATGGTGCTCCAGGCGATCGCGAACGCGATCACGCACAACAACCCGGAGTGCCACCTGATGGTGGTGCTGGTCGACGAGCGGCCCGAAGAGGTCACCGACATGCAGCGGTCGGTGAAGGGCGAGGTCATCGCGGCCACGTTCGACCGTCCGCCGCAGGACCACACCACCGTCGCCGAGCTGGCGATCGAGCGGGCCAAGCGCCTGGTCGAGCTGGGTCACGACGTGGTCGTCCTGCTCGACTCGGTGACCCGGCTCGGCCGGTCGTACAACCTGGCGGCGCCGGCCAGCGGCCGGATCATGTCGGGTGGTATCGACTCCACTGCGCTGTACCCGCCGAAGCGGTTCCTCGGCGCGGCCCGCAACATCGAGAACGGCGGCTCGCTGACCATCCTCGCCACCGCGCTGGTGGAGACCGGTTCGATGGCGGACACGGTCATCTTCGAGGAGTTCAAGGGCACCGGCAACGCGGAGCTGAAGCTGGACCGGAAGATCGCCGACAAGCGGACCTTCCCGGCCATCGACATCCACCCGTCCGGCACCCGCAAGGAGGAGATCCTGCTCGCGCCGGAGGAGCTGGCCATCGTGCACAAGCTCCGCAAGGTGCTGCACTCGCTGGACTCGCAGGCGGCGCTCGACCTCCTGCTGGACCGGCTCAAGCAGTCCCGCACCAACATCGAGTTCCTGATGCAGATCGCCAAGTCGACGCCGGGGGAGTGACCTCCACCGGGTGAGATTCGTCGAAGGGGCGCGGCCGACACGGTCGCGCCCCTTCGACGTACGCGTCGGGGGTTCTCTCCTTCGTCACGGCGGCCCCACCGACCTCACGCGCCCCGCCTCCGGCAGGCCGGAATGCGCCCGCCGGTCTGGGGAATGCGGAGACTGGGTCCGGCGTTGACCTGGCCGACCAGCCGGTACGGCCCGCTTCGCGGGGCTGCCGGGCCCCATGGCAGACTGGTCAATCGGCCACCGGTTCCGGTTCACGCCCGATCGGCGCGCACTGGCGCGCGAGGGCGACCCGGCGACCACGACGAGAGGACCGAGGCGAGATGAAGTCCAACATTCACCCGGAGTACGTGACCACCGAAGTCACCTGCTCCTGCGGCAGCAGCTTCACCACCCGCAGCACCGCGAAGGGCGGCTCGATCCACGTCGAGACGTGCAGCGCCTGCCACCCGTTCTACACGGGCAAGCAGCGCGTCCTGGACACCGCGGGCCGGGTCGCGAAGTTCCAGCAGAAGTACGCCAAGGTTCAGGCCAAGAAGGCCAAGTAGCTCCTGGTCCGACGCCCGCGTCCGGTCTTCCCGGACGCGGGCGTCGTCCGTCTGTCGTCCGGTCTCCCCGCCGTCCAAGGAGCGATCCCCAGCATGAGCAGCGAGCGCCTGGCCGCCCTCCTCGACGAGTACGCCGAGCTGGAGAAGCGCCTGGCCGACCCCGCCATCCACGCCGACCAGGGCACCGCCCGTCGGGTCGGCCGCCGGTACGCCGAACTGGTGCCGCTGCACAAGGCCGCCGGGGAGTTGGAGCAGGCCCGGGCCGACCTGACCGCGGCCCGGGAACTGGCCGCCGAGGACGCGTCGTTCGCGGCCGAGGCGGAGACGATCGCGTCGACGCTGCCGGCCCTGGAGGAACGCCTGGCCGAGCTGCTCATCCCGCGCGACCCGCACGACGCCAAGGACGTCATCGTCGAGATCAAGGCCGGTGAGGGCGGCGAGGAGTCCGCGCTGTTCGCCGGTGACCTGCTGCGGATGTACACCCGGTACGCGGAGCGGCGCGGCTGGCTCACCGAGGTGATCGACGCGCAGGACTCCGACCTCGGCGGGGTCAAGGACGTCTCGCTGGCGATCAAGACCAAGGGCGTACCCGACGGGGGCAACGGCGTCTGGTCCCGGCTCAAGTGGGAGGGCGGCGTGCACCGGGTGCAGCGGGTGCCGGTGACCGAGTCGCAGGGGCGGATCCACACCAGCGCGGCGGGTGTGCTGGTGCTGCCGGAGGCCGAGGAGGTCGACGTCACCATCGACCCGAACGAGCTGCGCATCGACGTGTTCCGGTCGTCCGGTCCCGGCGGCCAGTCGGTCAACACCACCGACTCGGCGGTGCGGATCACCCACCTGCCTACCGGCATCGTGGTCTCCTGCCAGAACGAGAAGTCCCAGTTGCAGAACCGGGAGCAGGCCCTGCGGATCCTGCGTGCCCGGCTGCTCGCCGCCGCGCAGGAGCAGGCCGACGCCGCCGCCTCGGACGCGCGCAAGGCGCAGGTCCGTACGGTGGACCGCTCGGAGCGGATCCGCACGTACAACTTCCCGCAGAACCGGATCACCGACCACCGGATCGGCTACACGGCGTACAACCTGGATCTGGCGTTGGCCGGTGACCTGGACGGCGTGCTCGACGCGCTCAGCGAGGCGGACCGTGCCGCCCGTCTGGCCGGCGATCCGGAGCTGGCCCGCCGCTGAGGGCGCTCAGGCGCTACGCGGCCGGGTCTTGGCCTGCAACATCTCCCGGTCGGCGGCCTCGAAGGCGGCGCCGAGCGCGTCCCGTTGCCCGGGCCCGGCGGCGCCCACCTCGGCGAAGCCGATGCTGACGCCGACCGGCGTGCCGGGCACCAGCGACTCCCAGTCCTCGGTGCGGATCGCGGCGTCGATCCGTCGCGCCACCTCGGCGGCCTCGGACATCCCGGCGCCGGCCAGCACCACCACGAACTCGTCGCCGCCGTAGCGGGCCACGAAGTCGCCCCGGCGCATCACCCGGTTGATCACCCCGGCGACCCGCTGGAGCACCAGGTCGCCCGAGTGGTGGCCGTGCCGGGTGTTGACCGCCTTGAAGCCGTCCAGGTCGCAGACGCCGATCACCACGCGCTCGCCCCGGGCGACCACCGCGGCGATGTACCGCTCCAGTCGACGCCGGTTCGGCAGCCCGGTCAGCGGGTCGGTCAGCGCCTCGCCCTCGAACCGGGCGGCCTCGCGGCGCATCTCCTCGTGGTCGATCCGGGCGGCGATGCCGTCGATGTAGACGTCGCGGAGCCGGTCGTGCCGTTGCGCGGCGAGCCGGAAGGCCAGCCGGTCGGCGCGGTGCGCCGCCGCGTGGTCACCGGCGCGGGCCAGCGCGATGCTGCGTAGGCGTGCCGGTTCGGCCGCGCCGAGCGTCTCGGCGGAGACCTGGACGGCGTCCAGCCGGGTGACCGCCTCGATCGGTCGGCCGGCGGCCACGGCCAGGCAGGCCTGGCCGAGCTGGCGCATGTCGCGGGCGCGGGCGCTGTCCGCACCGTGGCCGAGCAGACGGGCCGGGTCGGCGCCGACCGGTGAGTCGATCTCGTCCCCGAGGGCGGCGCGACGGGCCGCCGCGTAGCCGTACGCGGCCAGGCTGCTCGGCCGCAGCCGGTCGGCGCGACCGGCGGTGACGAACCGGTCGAGGTCGGTGGCGACGTCCCGCAGGACCCGCAGGCACCCGTCGCTGTCGCCGGTGTGGTCCAGGGCGACCGCGTTGCGCAGCCGGATCCCGGGGGCGGCGAAGGTCTCCTCCGGGATGCCGGCGGTGCTGCCGAGCTGGCGGGCCCGTTCGATCGCGCCGAGCGCGTAGCCGTGGAAGCTGAGGTAGGAGTAGGCCATCGCCAGGTCGTGCCAACCCCAGGCGGTGTCCCGGTCCGGGTCGTCGACCGCGCCCAGCGCCCGGGCGGCCTTCACCAGGTGCGTCACGCAGCGGTCCAGCGCGCCCTGGTGGTGGGCGGCCAGCGCGGCCAGCGCGTTGAGATGACCGTGCAGGTACGGCTCGGCGAGGTCGCGTACGGCCGCGGACGCCTCCTCGATCGCCCGGGTGTACTCCGCCGTGCGACCGAGATTGATCAACGCGGAGAGCCGCTGGACGAGCGCGTCGGCACGGGCCCGGGGGTCGGCGCTGGTGCACAGCACCCGGTCCAGGATCGCGTACGCCTCGTTCGAGCGGCTGACCTCCTGCAACGCCCGCGCCTTCGTCAGGGCGTCAACCTGGTCGTCGACCCGGTCGAGCCAGCCCACCCCTCGACCTCCCGTCGGTGTGTCGCCGGATGCACCCGCTTATGCACGTGCACCGCGACGACTCATGATTATGGCGTGACCTCCGTGCCGCAACACCCGTCCGAAGGGACGAGACGCGAGCGCCCCGCCGTCGTGCTGGCCCGCGCCGCCCGTGCCCTGGCCGACGCCGGGGTGCCCTCGGCCCGCGCCGAGGCCGAGCTTCTGGCCGCGTACGTGCTGGCGGTGCCCCGGGGACGGCTGGCGCTCGCCGACGGTTTCACCGCCGAGCAACGGGACCGCTTCGAGGCGTTGGTGACCCGCCGTTCCCGGCGGGAGCCACTGCAACACCTCACCGGAAGCGCCGGCTTCCGGCATCTGGAGCTGGCCGTCGGGCCGGGCGTCTTCGTACCCCGCCCGGAGACCGAACTGCTCGCCGGCTGGGGCGTCGAGCGGGCCGCCGAGCGGGCGGCCGACGGGACGACGCCGGTGGTGGTGGACCTGTGCAGCGGATCGGGGGCGATCGCGTTGTCGGTGGCGCAGGAGGTGCCGGCGGCCCGGGTGGTGGCGGTGGAGCGCTCACCCGCCGCGCTGACCTGGCTGCGTCGCAACGCGGCGACCCGGGCGGCGGCGGGGGACCGGCCGATCGAGGTGGTGGCGGCCGACGTGACCGCACCGGATCTGCTGGCGGAGTTGGTCGGTCGGGTGGACGTCCTGCTCTGCAACCCGCCCTACGTGCCGCTCGCGGTGGCCGTACCGCCCGAGGTGGCCGGGCACGACCCGGCCGAGGCGGTGTTCGGCGGCGACGACGGCCTGACCGTGATCCGTCCGGTGCTGCGGCGGGCGGCGGACCTGCTGCGCGCCGGTGGCGCCGTCGGCGTGGAGCACGACGACACCCACGGCGCGTCGGTGCCCGACCTGCTCGCCGCCGACGGTCGCTACACCGCGATCACCGCCCACCACGACCTCGCCGACCGGTCCCGTTTCGCCACCGCGTTCCGTCGCCCGGACCACCGGCGACCCGCGACGGCCGACACGTGGCAGACTGGCTCCTCGTGATGCTCTACGACTGCCGGTCCCTCGCCGACCGGGACCGCGGCATCGCTGCGGCCATCGAGGCGGTGCGCAACGGCGAACTGGTCGTCCTGCCGACCGACACCGTGTACGGGGTCGGTGCCGACGCCTTCACGCCGTACGCGGTGAAGGCGCTGGTGGACGCCAAGGGCGGGACGCAGGCGTCGCCGCCGGTACTGATCGGCTCCCGGCACACCCTCGACGGTCTGGTCTACACGCTGCCGCAGGCCGCCCGCGATCTGGTGGAGGCGTTCTGGCCGGGGGCGCTGACCATCCTGGTGAAGCACTCGGCGAGCCTGCGGTGGGATCTGGGCGACGACAGCGGGGTGGTGGCGGTCCGGATGCCGTTGCACCCGGTGGCGTTGGAGGTGCTGCGGGAGACCGGGCCGATGGCGGTCGCCTCGGCCAACAAGATCGGCCGTCCGGCGGCGCAGACCGCCGACGAGGCGCGGGAGCAACTGGCGTACTCGGTGCGGGCGTACCTGGAGGCCGGTCCGGCCGTCGATCCGGTGCCCAGCACGATCGTGGACCTGACCGGTGAGGTGCCGATGGTGGTCCGCGAGGGCGCCATCGACCTGGCCCGGCTGCGCGACGTGGTGCCGGAGCTGGTCGAGAGCCAGGTGGCGTGAATGCCTCCGTTCACCGTCCTGCACGTCTGCATGGGGAACATCTGCCGCTCGCCGATGGCGGAGCGGCTGCTCACCCTCGCGGTGGGCCAGCGGCTGGCCCGGCACGACCTCGACCCCGGCCGGGCCGAGGAGCTGCTGCACAGCCACAGCGCGGGCACCGGCGGCTGGCACGCCGGTGAGGAGATGAACCCGCCGGCGGCGCGCCAGGTGACCACCCGGGGCGGCACCGTGACCGGCTTCGCCGCGCGGAAGCTGCGCTCCGACCACATCGACGCCGCGGACCTGGTCCTGACCGCCACCGCCGACCAGCAGGAGTACGTGGTCGCGTTGCGTCCCGACGCCGCCTCGCGCACCTTCGTGCTCGGCGAGTTCGGTCGGCTGCTGACCGCGCTGGACCGCGACGGGCTGCCCTCGGCCGAGGCCACTCCGGACGCGGTGTTCGCCCGGGGCGTGGCGGTGGTGGTGGCCGCGAACACCGCTCGCCAGGGCGCGTCCCTGCTGCCCAGCGACGACCTCGACGACCCGTGGGGGCGCGGCGACCAGTGCTTCAGCCGGGTGGCGGACGAGATCGAGGAGACGATCCACCCGCTCGCGGCGATCCTGTTGCCCTGATCGGTGAACTTCCTCCGGGTTTGAGGAAAAGCGGGGCGCAAAGGGTGGTTAGCGCCATTCTGGGAGGGTCCTGACGGCTCCTGCGGGGAGAGCTGATGACCCGGGCGTTCCTGCCGAAAGTGTTCACCGTCCTGCTGGCCGGCACGTTGGCCGGGCTGGCCCTGGCGGTGGCGGCGCTGCCGGCCGCGCTGGTGTTCGGAATCGGTTTCTCGGCGATGGCCGCGCCGTACACGGAGTTGCCCAACACGCTGCGGACACCACCCACGGCCCAGCGCTCCAACCTGTACGCCAAGGACGGCACCACCCTGATCACCTCCTTCTATCAGGAGGACCGGGTGGACGTGCCGCTGGACGAGGTGGCCCCGGTGATGCGCCAGGCCATCATCGCCGCCGAGGACGTCCGGTTCCACGAGCACAGCGGCGTCGACCTGCGGGGTGTGGCGCGGGCCTTCGCCGCCAACCAGGGCTCCGGCGGCACCCGGCAGGGCGCCTCCACGCTGACCATGCAGTACGTCCGCAACGTGTTGAGCACCGACCCCCGGTTGACCGAGTCGCAACGGGCGGCGGCCACCGAGGTCAGCACCGCCCGCAAGATCCAGGAGATCCGGTACGCGCTGGCGCTGGAGCGGGAGCTTACCAAGGACCAGATCCTGGCCCGGTACCTCAACATCGCGTACTTCGGTGCCGGGGCGTACGGCGTCGCCGCCGCCAGCAAGCGCTACTTCTCCACCACGCCGGACCGGCTCACGCTGGCCCAGGCGGCGATGCTGGCCGGGCTGGTCCGGTCCCCGCACACCGACGACCCGATCAACGGCGACGCGGACGCGGCCACCGCCCGCCGGGGGTACGTGCTGGACCAACTGGTCGGCACCGGTCAGCTCACCGCCGAGGCGGCGGACGCGGCCCGGAGCGAACCGTTGAACCTGCGGCCCAGCGAGACGCCGAACGACTGCACGGCGGTGCCCTCGGGGCACAACGACTGGGGTTTCTTCTGCGACTGGTTCACCCGCTGGTGGAACGAGCAGAAGGCGTTCGGTGGCACGGTCGACGAGCGGCAGCGCACCCTGCGCCGGGGCGGCTTCACCATCGTCACCTCGCTCGACCCGAGCGTGCAGCGGGCCACCACCGAGCAGGTCCGGCGGGTCTACTCGGTAAACGAGCCGCACGCCATGCCGACGGCGGTGGTGGAACCCGGCACCGGTCGGGTGCTCGCCATGTCGGTCAACCGCAACTACAGCGTCGCGGCCAACCCGCCCGGGCAGACCAACTACCCGAACACGGTCAACCAGCTCGTCGCCGGTGGCGGCACGATCGTCGGGTACCAGGGCGGTTCGACGTTCAAGCTGTTCACCATGCTGGCCGCGTTGGAGGCCGGGATGCCGCTGCGGACCGTGTACGACGCCCCGTCGCGCATCGTCACCGGCTACCGGATCAGCGGCGAGACGAACTGCGGCGGGTACTGGTGTCCGTCGAACGCCAGCGCCTCGATGCGCGGCGAGCACGACATGTGGTCGGCGTTCGGCGAGTCGGTCAACACGTACTTCGTCTGGCTGACCGAACGGGTCGGCGCGGACCGGGTGGTGGAGATGGCCGAGCGGCTCGGCATCGTGCTGCGGGCCGAGGACGACATCCGGTTGGCCCGGCACGGCGCGCGCGAGTGGGGACCGTTCACCCTCGGGGTGGCCGCCACCACCCCACTGGACCTGGCCGGGGCGTACGCCACGCTGGCGGCGGAGGGGACGTGGTGCGCGCCCACCCCGGTCACCTCGATCGTCGACGGCACCGGTCGTCGGGTGACCGCCGGTCAGCCGGACTGCCGTCAGGTGCTCGACGTCGACGTGGCCCGCGCGGCGGCGGACGCCGCCCGCTGCCCGGTCGGGGACCAGTCGATGTACCAGGGCTGCTACGGCGGCACCGCGCCCGCCCTGCGCGGTCAGCTCGGTCGGCCGGTGGCCGGCAAGACGGGCAGCTCCGAGCGGTACGCCACGGAGACCGTGGTGGCCTTCACCCCGCAGCTCGCGGCGGCGGCGATGGCGGCCAACCCGGACGACCCGCAGGACGCGGTCGGCCGGGCGGTGCAGAGCCGGTTGGTGGAGGGGGTGGGGGAGATCCTCGCCTTCGCGCTGCGCGACGTGCCGTCCCGCGACTTCGTGCCGCCCAGCGAGACGACCGCGTGGCGATACACCACCGGCCGCAGTGGCGACTGAGCGGTCCCGCCCTGATCAGCGTGGGGCCGTTGGTGCCTCGACGGCGATCCGCCCGGCGTCGGCGGCGATGTTGCGGGCCATCCCGCCGAAGACCACCGCGTGGAACGGCGCCACCGCCGCCCAGTAGGCGTGTCCGCCGAGCCCTCGGGGCAGGAACACCGCCCGCTGGCGGTACCGGACCTGGCCGTCGTCGTCTCGCCGTACCTGCATCTCCAGCCAGGCCCGACCGGGCAGCCGCATCTCGGCCCGCAGGCGCAGCAGCTCACCGGGGACGATCTCCTCCACCCGCCAGAAGTCCAGCGCCTCGCCCACCCGCAGTCGGTGCGGATGCCGCCGGCCCCGGCGCAGCCCGACGCCGCCCACCAGCCGGTCCAGCCAGCCGCGCACCGACCAGGCCAGCGGGAACGAGTACCAGCCGTGCTGGCCGCCGACCCCCTCGATGACCCGCCACAGCGCCTCCGGCGAGGCCGCCACCGGCTGCTCCCGGACGTCGGTGTAGACGGTGCCACCGCTCCAGTCCGGGTCGCTGGGCAGCGGCTCGGCCGGGGCGTCCCGGCCCGCCGCCGACGACCAGCGGGTCTCCACCTCGGCGTCGCGGACCTTGGCCAGCGCCAACTCGACCGCCCGGTCGAAGCCGGTCAACCCCTCGGGCGGGTCCGGCAGGTACGCCGCGATGTCGTGCTCGTGCGCCACCGCCTCGTGCACCAGGCTCTCCACCAGCGGGCGGGCGAGCGCGTTCGGCACCGGAGTGATCAGCCCGACCCAGTGCGAGGAGAGCCGGGGCGTCAGCGCGCGCACCGGCAGCAGGACCCGGCGACCCAGCCCGGCGACCCGGGCGTACCGCTGCATCATGTCGCCGAAGGTCAGCACGTCCGGACCGGCGATGTCGAAGGCCCGGTTCACCTCCGGCGGCAGGCCCACGCAGCCGACCAGGTAGCGCAGCACGTCCCGGACGGCGATCGGCTGCACCCGGTTGGCCACCCAGCGCGGGGTGACCATCACCGGCAGCCGTTCGGTCAGGTAGCGCAGCATCTCGAACGAGGCCGAGCCGGAGCCGATGATCACCGCCGCGCGCAGCACCACCGTGGGCACGCCGCTGTCCAGCAGGATCCGGCCCACCTCGGCGCGGGAGCGCAGGTGTGCCGAGGACGCGTCGCCGGCTGCCGGCTCCGGGCCGCCGAGATAGACGATCCGGCGTACGCCCGCCGCGTGCGCCGCCTCCGCGAAGGCCGACGCGGCCTGCCGGTCGGCGTCGGCGAAGCCGGCCTGCCCGAGCGAGTGCACCAGGTAGTACGCGACGTCGACGTCGTCGAAGACGCCGGCCAGGCTCTCCGGCCGGCTCAGGTCACCCTCGACGATCTCGACCTGCCCGGCCCACGGCACGTCCCGCAGCCGTCCGGCCCGCCGGGCCAGGCAGCGCACCGTGTGTCCCTCGGCCAGCAGGCGTGGTGCCAGCCGCCCGCCGATGTACCCCGTCGCACCGGTCACCAGGCATCTCACGGCCTCCAGTGTGCGGGCGAATAGACTCGGGCGCTGTGGAGACCGGTAAGGGCACCTTCTGGGGGCCCGACTTCGAGCAGCTCAGCACCACCGACCCCGAGATCGCGGAGGTGGTGCTCGGCGAGCTGGACCGGCTGCGGGGCGGTCTGCAACTGATCGCCAGCGAGAACCTCACCTCGCCGGCGGTGCTGGCCGCGCTCGGCTCGACCCTGACCAACAAGTACGCCGAGGGTTACCCCGGTCGCCGCTACTACGGCGGGTGCGCCCAGGTGGACCGGGCCGAGGAGTTGGGGATCGCCCGGGCCCGGGAGCTGTTCGGCGCCGACCACGCCAACCTCCAGCCGCACTCGGGCGCGAGCGCCAACCTGGCGGCGTACGCCGCGCTGGTGCAGCCGGGCGACACGGTGCTGGCGATGGAGTTGCCGCACGGCGGGCACCTGACCCACGGCAGCCGGGTGAACTTCTCCGGCAAGTGGTTCGACACGGTCGGCTACACCGTGCGGCGGGACACCGAGCTGATCGACTACGACGAGGTCCGTGACCTGGCCCGGACCCACCGACCAAAGATGATCATCTGTGGTGCGACGGCGTACCCGAGGCTGATCGACTTCGCCCGGTTCCGGGAGATCGCCGACGAGGTGGGCGCGTACCTGATGGTGGACGCCGCGCACTTCATCGGGCTGGTCGCCGGGCAGGCCATCCCCTCCCCGGTGCCGTACGCCGACGTGGTCTGCGCGACCACGCACAAGGTGCTGCGCGGTCCACGCGGCGGGATCATCCTCTGCCGCGAGTCGTTGGCCGAGCGGATCGACAAGGCGGTCTTCCCGTTCACCCAGGGCGGGCCGTTGATGCACGCGGTGGCGGCCAAGGCCGTCGCGCTGCGCGAGGCGGCGCAGCCGGAGTACCGCACGTACGCCGCGCAGGTGGTGGCCAACGCGCAGGCGCTCGCCGACGGGCTGGCGGCGGAGGGGATGCGGCCGGTCTCCGGCGGTACCGACACCCACCTGGCCCTGGTCGACCTGCGGGAGACCGGGGTGACCGGGGCGCAGGCCGAGGCGCGCTGCGACGCGGCGACCATCACGCTGAACAAGAACGCCATCCCGTACGACCCGCAGAAGCCGATGGTCGCCTCCGGTATCCGGGTCGGCACCCCGAGCGTCACCACGCAGGGCCTGGGCGAGCCGCAGATGCGTCAGGTCGCCGAGCTGATCGCCCGGGCGGTACGCACCGACCCGGCGGCCCCGGGCGGCACCGACGAGCTGGCCCGGGTCGCCTCCGACGTGGCCGAGCTGGTCGCCGAGTTCCCGGCGTACCCCCGATGACCGCGCCTCGCGCGGGGGAGCCCGGCGCCATCCGGTCCCGCCTGCCGCACCTGCGCCTGCCGCTGCTCGCCTGCGCCGGGCTGGCCGTGCTCGGGGTGCCGATCGCCGCGCTGCTGCGGGGCCCGACCGGCGCGGCCGGGGTGGCCGCCGGGATCGGGCTGGTGGTGGTGAGCTATCTGGTCTCCGGGCTCTCGGTGGCCTGGGCGGACGCGGTCAGCCCGAAGATGATCATGCCGGTCGGGCTGGTCACCTACGCCACCAAGATGGTCTTCCTGGGCATGGTGATGGCCGCCGTGGCGCGGACCGGCTGGCCCGGGCTACCCGACATGGGAGTGGCGATCATCGCGGGCGTGCTGGTGTGGATCGTCGCGCACACCACCTGGGCCTGGCGCGCTCCGCTGCCGACGGTCGACCGGGCGGCGGGTCACTGACCGTACGGCCGGTGTTCGCCCGGCGTTTCGCCCCCCTTCCCGGCGGGCCGGGCAGGAGTAAGCTGAGCGCGGCTTGAGGCGCCGCATCGATTGCCCGCACGCTGCTCGCAGTGTGGGGGGTGCCGCACACTCGCGAAACACCCGGCTGATAGTGTTCGCCTCGTCATGGCCGACAACCCTCACCGCGGAAGCTCCGACGAGCACTCGTCGGAAGGCGTTGCCGGAGCCGTTCTTGGCTACCTGCTCGCCGGCATCCTGGTGTGGGGATTCCTCGGCTGGTTGGCGGGGGAATTCATCGGCCTGCCGACCGGCATCGGGATCGGCGTGGGCATGATGCTCGGCGCAGCCGGAGCGATCTACCTGATCATGAAGAGGCTCGGTGCCTGAGTTTCGGCACGCGCGGGTCTGTCGAGTGCGGAGGATGACACGGTGAGCGCAGAGCTTGTCGCCGCTGAAGGGCTGCCCTGGCCCCCGGGGGTCGAGGACTTCTATCTGCCGGAAGTGGCCGGCCCATTCGTCACCAAGTTCACTCTCATGATCTGGCTGGCCGTCGGCCTGCTGATCATCTTCTTCATGACCACCTACCGGAACCCGAAGCTGGTGCCGGGCAAGGGTCAGTGGGTGGCGGAGTCGATCTACGGCCTGGTCCGGGACAACATCGCCAAGGAACAGATGGGTAGTGCGGGCGTTCGATTCGCGCCCTATTTCACGGTGCTGTTCTGCTACGTCGCGCTGACCAACCTCTTCGGCATCATCCCGGGGTTGCAGATCTCGCCGAACTCGCACATCGCCTTCCCGATCGTGCTCGCCGCGATCACCTACGTGATGTACATCTACCTCGGTATGCGCAAGCACGGGGTCGGCGGCTACCTCAAGCAGAGCCTGATCCTGCCGGGCATCCCCTGGCCGATGCACATCCTGCTGATCCCGATCGAGTTCCTGCAGACCTTCATCAACCGGCCGGTCACCCTGGCGGTGCGTCTCTTCGCCAACATGTTCGCCGGTCACCTGATCCTGCTGGTCTTCACCATCGGTGGCTTCGTACTGCTCGCCTCGGACAACATCTTCATCCAGGCGACCTCGATCTTCTCCTTCATCATGGCGATCGTGATGGCCTTCTTCGAGGTGCTGATCGCGCTGTTGCAGGCATACGTCTTCGTCACGCTGAGCGCCAACTACATGGGATCGGCGCTCGCGTCCGAACACTGATCCGATCCCACCGGCGGGATGCCCGCCAAAGCTTCAGGTACGACCGCGTACGCGTGAAACCTCACGCGTCAAACAGGAGGAATACCCGCAATGACTGTTCTTGCCGAGATCAGCGGTAACGTCAACACGATCGGTTACGGCCTCGCCGCCGTCGGTCCCGCGATCGGCGTGGCCCTGATCTTCGTTGCGTACATCAACTCCAGCGCGCGTCAGCCCGAGTCGGCCGGCTACAACCGGACCTGGCTGGTCCTGGGCTTCGCCCTGGTCGAGGCGCTCGCCCTGTTCGGCCTGGTGCTCGCCTTCGCCGTTAACTGACCGTCCGCTTCCCGACCCGGAGGTCTGAAATGTTTGTCGCCGCCGAAGGTGTGGAGCACCACCCGCTCGTGCCGCTGTGGCAGGAGCTGGTCATCGGGACGATCGCCTTCGCCCTGCTCTGCTTCGTGCTGCTGAAGTTCGTCATGCCGCGCATGGAGGCGATGTACCAGGCGCGGGTCGACGCGATCGAGGGCGGTCTCAAGCGCGCCGAGGCGGCGCAGGCAGAGGCCAACCAACTGCTCGAGCAGTACCGGGCCCAGCTCGCCGAGGTGCGTACCGAGGCGGCGCGGATCCGGGACGACGCCCGTGCCGACGCCGAGTCGATCCGCACCGACATCCTCGCCAAGGCGCGGGAGGAGTCCGACCGGATCATCGCCGCCGGCCGGGAGTCGCTGGCCGTCGAGCGTCAGACCATCGTGCGCGAGCTGCGCGCGGAGGTCGGCGGTCTCGCGGTCGAGCTGGCCGGGCGGATCGTGGGCGAGTCGCTCGCCGACGAGGCCCGTCGTAAGGGCACCGTCGAGCGCTTCCTCACCGACCTCGAGAGCGCGGGGGCCCGCTGATGCAGGCCGCCAGCCGGGAGTCCTACACCGCCGCGAGTCAGCGGCTGGAGGAGTACGTCCGGGGCGCCGATTCGACGGCTCTCGCCACCACCGGTGCCGAACTGCTCGCCGTGGCGGACCTGCTGCGGCGGGAGGTCCGGCTGCGCCGGGCGCTCTCCGACCCGGCCCGCCCGGGCGCGGACCGGAGCGGCCTGCTCGACTCGGTGCTCTCCGGCAAGGTCGGCGCGGACGCGCTCGACCTGCTCGGGGTGCTGGTCGCCGGCCGGTGGTCGGCCCCGTCGGAGCTGCTCGAAGGTGCCGAGCGTCTCGGCGTGCAGGCGCTGCTCGCCAGCGCGGACCGCGCCGACGAGCTCGGTGAGGTCGAGGACGAGCTGTTCCGCTTCGGCCAGGTGGTCGCGGCGGACCCGCAGCTCTCCAACGCCCTGTCCGACCCGGGGGCACCGGTGGCCCAGCGGGCCGAGCTGATCGGGATGCTCCTGACGGGCAAGGCCCGGCCGGTGACGGTGCGACTGGTGGAGGCGGCCCTGGCCGGCTTCGGCGGTCGGTCGTTCTCCGCCGCGCTGTCCCGGCTGGTGGAGCTGGCGGCCGAGCGGCGTGACCGGCAGGTCGCGTACGTGACGGTCGCAGCGCCGCTGTCCGCGGACGAGGAGAGCCGGCTCACCAACCAGCTCTCGGCCATCTACGGCCGGGCGGTCGCCGTGAAGCTTACGGTTGACCCGACGATCCTCGGCGGAGCGAGCGTCCGGGTGGGTTCGGACCTGTACGACGGGACGATCCTGCGCCGCCTCAACGAGACCCGTAACGCGCTCGCGAAGCGCTGACCAGCACCCCGCGAAGCGCCCGGAATAACAGTCGACCCGAGGACCGGTCGGTACTAGGTATCCCGGGCCCCTGATACTTAAGGAAGCAGAGGATGGCCGAGCTGACCATCTCGACGGAGGAGATCCGCGGCGCCCTGGAGCGCTACGTCTCCTCCTATTCGCCCGACGTCTCCCGTGAGGAGGTCGGCACCGTCGCCGACACCGGCGACGGTATCGCCCACGTCGAGGGCCTGCCCTCGACCATGACCAACGAGCTGCTCGAGTTCGAGGACGGCACGCTCGGCGTGGCGCTGAACCTCGACGTCCGGGAGATCGGTGTCGTCGTCCTGGGCGACTACGCCGGCCTCGAGGAGGGCCAGCGGGTCAAGCGCACCGGCCGGGTGCTCTCCGTGCCGGTCGGTGACGCCTTCCTGGGCCGCGTGGTCGACGCGCTCGGCGCCCCGATCGACGGCCTCGGCGAGATCGCCGACGAAGGCTACCGCGAGCTGGAGCTCCAGGCCCCGAACGTGATGGCCCGGCAGTCCGTCTTCGAGCCGATGCAGACCGGCATCAAGGCCATCGACGCGATGACCCCGATCGGTCGGGGCCAGCGGCAGCTCATCATCGGTGACCGGAAGACCGGCAAGACCACGGTCGCCCTGGACGCCATCCTCAACCAGCGCGAGAACTGGGCCTCCGGCGACCCGACGAAGCAGGTCCGCTGCATCTACGTCGCCATCGGCCAGAAGGCCTCCACCATCGCCTCCATCAAGGGGCAGTTGGAGGAGGCGGGCGCGATGGAGTACACCACCATCGTCGCCTCCCCGGCGTCCGACCCGGCCGGCTTCAAGTACCTCGCCCCGTACACCGGCTCGTCCATCGGACAGCACTGGATGTACGGCGGCAAGCACGTCCTGATCGTCTTCGACGACCTGAGCAAGCAGGCCGAGGCGTACCGGGCCGTGTCGCTGCTGCTGCGTCGCCCGCCGGGCCGTGAGGCGTACCCGGGTGACGTCTTCTACCTGCACTCGCGGCTGCTGGAGCGGTGCGCGAAGCTCTCCGACGAGATGGGCGGCGGGTCGATGACCGGTCTGCCGATCATCGAGACGAAGGCCAACGACATCTCGGCCTTCATCCCGACCAACGTCATCTCGATCACCGACGGCCAGATCTTCCTGGAGACCGACCTGTTCAACCAGGGCGTCCGGCCGGCCATCAACGTCGGTACCTCGGTGTCCCGGGTCGGTGGCGCCGCGCAGGTGAAGCCGATGAAGAAGGTCTCCGGTTCGCTGCGGCTGAACCTGGCCCAGTACCGCGAGCTGGAGGCGTTCGCCGCCTTCGCCTCCGACCTGGACAAGGCCTCCCGCGCCCAGCTCGACCGCGGTGCCCGCCTGGTGGAGCTGCTCAAGCAGCCGAACTACTCGCCGTACCCGGTGCAGGAGCAGGTCATCTCGGTCTGGTCCGGCACCGAGGGCAAGCTGGACGACATCCCGGTCGGCGACGTGCGGCGCTTCGAGACCCAGTTCCTGGAGCACCTGCGGCGCAAGCACAACGCCACCCTGCTGGCGATCGCGGACAACAAGTGGGATGACGAGATCATCGCCACGCTGGACGCCGCCGTCACCGAGTTCAAGCAGGGCTTCCTCGGCCGGGACGACGAGCGCACGATCAACGAGGCGCCGGCAGCGCCGCTGGAGGGCGAGGCCGAGCAAGAGACGGTCACCCGTTACAGCGGCGGGGCCCCGGCCCAGAAGCGTTAGGGCCGGGCCATGGCGGCGCAGGTACGTGTTCTTCGTCAACGGATCCGCTCGGCGAAGGGGATGAAGAAGATCACCAAGGCGATGGAGCTCGTGGCGACGAGCCGGATCGCCAAGGCCCAGGCCCGGGTGGAGGCGTCCCTGCCGTACGCCCGGGCCATCACCGGCGTCCTCACGGCGCTGGCGTCCAACGCGTCGGTCGACCACCCGTTGCTGACCCCGCGCGAGCGGGTGCGGCGGGCGGGCGTGCTGCTGGTAACCGCCGACCGGGGTCTGGCCGGCGGTTACAGCTCCAACGCCATCAAGACGGCGGAGTCGCTGATCGCCCGGCTGCGCGAGGACGGCAAGGAGCCGGTGCTCTACGTCGTCGGTCGCAAGGGCGTGTCGTTCTACCGGTTCCGTAACCGGCCGATCGAGGCGAGCTGGACCGGCTTCTCCGAGCAGCCGTCGTTCGCCGACGCCCGCGAGGTGGGCGAGACGCTGGTGAAGGCGTTCTCGGCCGGCGCGGACGACGTCGACGGCGGTCCGGGTGCGGACGGGGTGCTCGGGGTGGACGAGTTGCACATCGTCTTCACCGAGTTCAAGTCCCTGATGACGCAGACGCCGGTCACCCGGATCATCGGTCCGTTGCAGGTGGAGGAGCGGCCTCGGTCGGAGGCGGCCCCCGGGCTGCTGCCCGACTACGAGTTCGAGCCGAACCCGGAGGAGCTGCTCGACGCGCTGCTGCCGAAGTACATCAACACGCGGATCTACGCGGCGTTGCTGGAGTCGGCGGCGAGCGAGTCGGCGGCCCGGCGGCGAGCGATGAAGAGCGCCACCGACAACGCCGAAGAGATGATCGACAAGTACACGCGTGAGATGAACTCGGCCCGCCAGGCCGGGATCACCCAGGAGATCAGTGAGATCGTCGGCGGCGCTAACGCGCTGGCCGCGTCGGGAAGTGAAGTGTGATGACTGCCCCAGTAGAGACCAAGACGGCCACGGGTCGCGTGGTCCGGGTCATCGGCCCGGTCGTCGACGCCGAGTTCCCGCGCGACGCTATGCCGGACCTGTTCAACGCGCTGCACGTCAACGTGACCCTCTCCGGCGGAGAGAAGACGCTGACCCTGGAGGTCGCCCAGCACCTGGGTGACAACCTGGTCCGCGCGATCTCGATGCAGCCCACCGACGGCCTGGTGCGCGGCGCCGAGGTGCGCGACACCGCGTTCCCGATCCGGGTGCCGGTCGGCGACGCGGTCAAGGGCCACGTCTTCAACGCGATCGGCGAGTGCCTCAACCTCACCGAGGGCGAGACCATCGCCGCCGACGACCACTGGGGCATCCACCGCAAGGCCCCGGCCTTCGCGGACCTGGAGCCCAAGACCGAGATGCTGGAGACCGGCATCAAGGTCATCGACCTGCTCGCCCCGTACGTCAAGGGCGGCAAGATCGGCCTGTTCGGCGGTGCCGGCGTGGGCAAGACGGTGCTCATCCAGGAGATGATCACCCGGGTCGCCCGGAACTTCGGTGGTACCTCCGTCTTCGCCGGTGTGGGTGAGCGGACCCGTGAGGGCAACGACCTCATCCACGAGATGACCGAGTCCGGCGTCATCGACAAGACCGCGCTGGTCTACGGCCAGATGGACGAGCCGCCGGGCACCCGGCTGCGCGTCGCGCTCTCCGCGCTGACCATGGCGGAGTACTTCCGTGACGTGCAGAAGCAGGAGGTGCTGCTCTTCATCGACAACATCTTCCGCTTCACCCAGGCCGGTTCCGAGGTCTCCACCCTGCTGGGCCGGATGCCCAGCGCGGTGGGTTACCAGCCGACCCTGGCCGACGAGATGGGCGAGCTCCAGGAGCGGATCACGTCCGTCAAGGGCCAGGCCATCACCTCGATGCAGGCGATCTACGTGCCGGCGGACGACTACACCGACCCCGCTCCGGCCACCACCTTCGCCCACCTGGACGCCACCACCAACCTGGAGCGGTCCATCTCCGACAAGGGCATCTACCCGGCGGTCGACCCGCTGGCGTCCTCGTCGCGGATCCTCGCCCCGGAGTTCGTCGGCCAGGAGCACTTCCAGGTGGCCAGTGAGGTCAAGCGGATCCTCCAGCGCTACAAGGACCTGCAGGACATCATCGCCATCCTCGGTATCGAGGAACTCTCCGAGGAAGACAAGATCACGGTCCAGCGGGCCCGTCGGATCGAGCGCTTCCTGTCGCAGAACACCTACGCGGCGGAGCAGTTCACCGGTGTGCCGGGCTCGACGGTTCCGATCAAGGAGACCATCGAGGCGTTCCGGAAGATCAGCGAGGGCGAGTACGACCACTTCCCCGAGCAGGCGTTCTTCATGTGCGGTGGGCTCGACGACCTGGAGAAGAAGGCCGCCGAGCTGATGAAGGGCTGACCCTTCGGATCGAACGAAGAAAGGCCGTCCCGGTTCACCCCGGGACGGCCTTTCGTTCATCTGCGGGACGTACCATCCTCGCTGCCCGGTTCGGCGTGCTCGGCGATCACGCCGGGCCCGAGATACCGTCTAGTGCAGCTCAGGCGCGGATGAGCGGCGAACGACTTAAACCTTTCGGCTACGCGTACCCGTACCCTCCCGGGGGCGCGACGAACGGAGATGCTTGTGGGTAAGGCCGGCAGGGGCGGTACGCGCGGCACGCGTGGTGGCAAGAAGAAGTCGATCTGGCAGGGCGTACCGCTGTGGGCGAAGCTCTGCACCATCTTCGGTGTGGTGCTGATGATGGTCAGCGGCACGTCGCTGGTGGGTGCCGAGGCGCTGATGGCCCGCTACGAGGGGGCGATCGGCAAGGCCGACCTCTTCGGTGACCAGGCGGCGGGCGAGGCCAAGAGCGACATCGAGGGCCCGCTGAACATCCTGCTGGTCGGCATCGATCCGGTCCGTGACGACCGGCCGCCGCTGAGCGACGCCATCATGATCCTGCACGTGCCGAAGGAGATGGACCGGGCGTACCTCTTCTCCCTGCCCCGGGACCTCTACGTCGAGATCCCCGCGTTCTCCAAGGCGAACTTCAACGGCAGCACCACCAAGCTGAACGCGGCGATGTCCTTCGGCAGCCGGGTGCCGGACGGGAAGCCGGACGCCGCACGCGGCTTCGAGCTGCTCGCCCTCACCGCGCAGAAGGTCACCGGGATCGAGCGCTTCGACGCCGGTGCGATCATCAACTTCTCCGGCTTCCAGAAGATCGTCGACGCGATGGGCGGCGTCACGATGAACATCGAGCGGGAGGTCCGCTCCCGGCACCGCCAGCCGGACGGCAAGCACCGTGAGGGTCGGCCCGGCGGTGGGGGCTACATCGGGCCGCAGGCGATCTACCCGAAGGGCAAGCAGCACCTCCAGGGGTGGCAGGCGCTGGACTACGTCCGCCAGCGCTACCCGGAGAACGGCGTGCCGGACGGCGACTACGGCCGGCAGCGGCACCAGCAGCAGTTCGTCAAGGCGATGGCCGGTCAGGCGCTCAGCGCCGACGTGGTGACCAACCCGGTGAAGTTGGACCGGGTGCTGCGGGCGGCCGGCGAGTCGCTGATCTTCAGTGGCCGTGGGCACAGCGTGATCGACTTCGGTCTCGCGCTCAAGGACATCCGGCCCGGCAACATCCAGATGATCAAGCTGCCGGGTGGCGGGATCATGGAGAACGGCAAGTACCTCGGTGAACGGTTCGAGCCCGAGGTGGACGATTTCTTCGTCGCACTGGAGCGGGAACTGCTCGACCCGTTCCTGCTCGAACACCCCAAGTTCGTCAACAAGGGCTGATCGCGGGCGTGGCTCCCGGCACCCGCATGAAGCACAGGTCAGAGGCGCGACTAGACTTTCCCCAATCCGCCGCCTCAGCAAGGAGACAGCGTGGCACAGCACCTTAAGGTCCAGCTCGTGGCCGTCGAGGAGAAGGTCTGGTCGGGCGAGGCCGAGATGGTCATGGCCCGCACCACCGAGGGGGAGCTGGGTGTTCTGCCGGGGCACGCGCCCCTGCTCGGCCAGCTCGCCGACTCCGGCCAGGTGCGCATCAAGCTGCCCGGCGGCGAGCAGGTCGTCTACGAGGTGGCCGGTGGCTTCCTCTCGGTGAACGAGCGGGGCGTGACCGTACTCGCCGAGACCGCGACCCCGGCCTCCGCCGCCCAGGGCAACTGAGCCGACCCGCCGATGGAGATCGTCGAAGGGATCGGAATCGGCGTCGCCGTGATCCTCGGCGCGATCCTGGTCCTCTTCGTCCGGCGGGCGCTGGTCACCCGCAGCGGAGGGATCATCCGGCTCAGTGTCCGGACCTCCACCATGCTCGACGGCCGTGGTTGGGCGCCCGGCTTCGGCCGCTTCGCGGGTGACGAGCTCCGCTGGTACCGGCTGGTGAGTTTCGCCGTACGCCCCAAGCGGGTGCTGTCCCGCGAGGGCCTGACCGTGGAACGACGACGGCTGCCCGAGGGGCAGGAACGAATGTCCATGCCGTCGGACTGGATCATTCTCCGGTGTAACTGCGGACATGCTCCGGTCGAGATCGCCATGGCGCGATCCACCGTCACCGGATTCCTCTCCTGGCTCGAGGCCGCCCCCCCGGGGGCGGCCTCGCCGCGTCTGGCCTCGTCGCAGGACTGGCCCGCAGCCTGATCCACCCCGTGCATCGTCGGCGCGCACCCCGTGCGTGCCGGGTCCGACCGTGTCCCGGTGTGTCGCCTCCGCCCGTCTGACCGGTTTCCGCGCCGACGTTTCAGTGCCACCACCGTGCCCGTGCGGTGGTGGCACATCTGTGCCAGATCTCGGCCCGGTGCCCGGTACGACCGCTTAGGGATCTTCCCATCATCGATATCCAGTGATATCAATCTCCGAACGTCCCCCTGCTACCCCCGGAGTACGACGTGCGGAGAACCCGTCTGGCGACGCTTGCCACGAGCATGGTCGTCGCCCTCGCCACCACCCTCAGCCTGACCGCCGCCCCCGCCCAGGCGGCACCGAGCGACCACTACGTGGCCCTCGGCGACTCGTACGCCTCCGGAGTGGGCGCCGGCAGCTACACCTCCGAGAGCGGCTCGTGCCAGCGCAGCACCGCCGCCTACCCGGCGCTCTACGCGGCCCGCGTCGCCCCCGCGTCCTACCGCTCGGTCGCCTGCTCGGGCGCCACCACCACCAGCGTGGTCAACACCCAGCTCTCGGCCCTGGCCAGCCGGACCACGCTGGTCAGCGTGACCGTCGGCGGCAACGACGTCGGGTTCGGCACCATCATGACCACCTGCGTGCTCCAGGGCACCACGGAGTGCGTCGCCGCGGTCGACGCGGCACAGGCCAAGGCGCGGGCCGACCTGCCGAGGCTGCTCCGCGCCGTCTACGACGGGATCAAGAGCCGGGCGCCGTCGGCCCGGGTGGTGGTCACCGGCTACCCGGTCTTCTATCAACTCGGCACGATCTGCGCGGGACTCAGCGCGACCTCCCGAACGAAGATCAACGAGGGCATCAACCTGGTGAACGACATCATCCGCACCGCCGCCCTGGCCGCCGGCTTCGCGTTCGCCGACGTCCGCTCCCAGTTCGTCGGCCACCAACTGTGCAGCTACGGGGAGAAGTGGCTGCACGCGCTGAACTTCGCCAACATCGGCATCTCCTACCACCCGACGGCGGCCGGCCAGTCCGGCGGGTACTACCCGGTCTTCCGTAACGTCGCCGGCTGAGCGGCAGCCCGTCCCGGTCGACAGGGCGGGGGTCACGGGGTGGCGGCGACCAGCTCCACCTCGTACCCCTGCCCGTCGGTCAGGTAGGCGGCGTACGTGTCGGGGCCGCCGGCGTACGGGTGGCGGTCGGGAAACAGCAGCGTCCAGCCGTACTCGGGGGCCGTGGCGACCAGGCGGTCGACGGCGGCCGGCGGACCGGCGTGGAAGGCCAGGTGGTTCAGGCCGGGCGCGAGACGGTCGTGCCGCTGCCCGGAGAGGGCGGGGGACTCCTCCAGCACCAGGTACGTCGGGCCGAGCCGCCAGGACCGACCGGCCGGCCACTCCTGGAAAGGGGTCCAGCCCAACTGGCCGAGGAGCCAGCCCCAACCGCGCATCGAGACGCCCAGGTCGGGTACCCAGACCTCCACGTGGTGCAGTGCTCCGAGCGTCACCGACCTCCGCCCGGAACCCATAGCACGTCTCCGTCCGGATTTGCCGTTCTTGCCAGAATAAAGAGTAGATCCGACAACCGGTTGAGATACTTTGCCGGGAGATGGCTGGTCCGGTCGGGGTCGTGTGCGACGAGGGCCCATGCCGACCGCTCGGCGCGCCGGGCGACGGTCCGCGCCGCGTGCAGCAGTGCCGCACCCGCGGTACCGCCGGGGAGGATGAAGGAGTCGAGCTTGCTCAGGCGCGCGTTGTGTTCGTCGCACCACCCTTCGAGGCGCTCGACGTACTCCTCGGTCACCCGCAGCGGCGGGTACTTCGGGTCCGGTTCGACCGGGGTGGACAGGTCCGCTCCCACGTCGAACAGGTCGTTCTGGATCGACCCCAGCACCGCTCGCAATCCGTCGTCGAGCCCGCCCAGAGCGAGCGCGACGCCGATCGTGGCGTTGCACTCGTCCACGTCGGCGTACGCGGCGATCCGTGGATCGTTCTTCGGCACCTGCTCGTTGTTGCTCAGCCTGGTCATGCCGGCGTCGCCGGCCTTGGTGTAGATGCGCGTGAGGTGGACGGCCATGACGCACAGCCTACGGATACCGGACCTGACGATCCCGACCCGGCCGACGGCCGGTACGGGCTGGTCCAGCGGGGTCGGCCCGGGTGACGCGGGCGACGCGGCGGTCGCCGACGTCGACGTCATCCGGGTACGCGGCGGCGCCCGGCTCGCCGGCACCGTGCACGTGGTCGGCGCGAAGAACTCCGCGTTGAAGCTGATGGCCGCCGCGCTGCTGGCGCCCGGCCGGACGGTGATCACCAACGTGCCCCGGATCACCGACATCGCCATCATGGGCGAGGTGCTGCGCCGTCTCGGCTGCGGCGTGCGCTTCGACGCCGACGAGCCGGTGGACCCGATGGTCGCCGTCGGCGGGGTGGCCCGGTCCCGTTCGGTCACCATCGACGTGCCGGAGCAGCCGGGCGTCGAGGCCGACTACGACCTGGTCCGTCGGCTGCGGGCCTCGATCTGCGTACTCGGGCCGCTGCTGGCCCGGCGCGGCTACGTCCGGGTGGCCCACCCGGGCGGTGACGCGATCGGCTCGCGCGGCCTGGACATGCACATCTCCGGGCTGACCCGGATGGGCGCCGACATCTCCGGCGAACACGGCTTCGTGATCGCCGCCGCGCCGGACGGCCTGCGGGGCGCGGAGATCACGCTGGACTTCCCGAGCGTCGGCGCGACCGAGAACCTGGTCATGGCGGCGGTGCTGGCGGAGGGCACCACCGTGATCGAGAACGCCGCCCGCGAGCCGGAGATCGTGGACATCTGCACCATGCTCCAACGGATGGGCGCGCTGATCGAGGGGGAGGGGACCTCCACGATCACCATCGTCGGCGTACCCCGGTTGCAGCCGGTCCGGCACGCCACGGTGGGCGACCGGATCGTCGCCGGGACCTGGGCCTTCGGCGCGGCGATGACCCGCGGCGACGTGACCGTGACCGGTCTCGACCCGGCCTTCCTGGAGGTCGCGCTGGACAAGGTGGTCGCGGCCGGCGGCCTGGTGGAGACGCGGCCGGACGCCTTCCGGGTACGCATGGACGACCGGCCCCGGGCGGTGGACGTGGTGACGCTGCCCTACCCGGGCTTCGCCACCGACCTGCTGCCGATGGCGATCGGACTCGCCGCGCTCAGCGAGGGCGCGTCCCTGATCACCGAGAACATCTTCGACGGCCGGTTCATGTTCGCCAACGAGATGATGCGGCTCGGCGCGGACATCAAGACCGACGGGCACCACGCGGTGGTACGCGGGCGCGACCGCCTCTCCGGCGCGCCGGTCCGCGCCACCGACATCCGGGCCGGCGCCGGACTGATCATCGCCGGGCTCTGCGCCGACGGGGTGACCGAGGTGTCGCATGTGCACCACGTCGACCGGGGGTATCCCGACTTCGTGGCCGACCTGCGGGCGCTCGGCATCGAGGTGGAGCGCGCCACCGCACCGGAGGAACCCGAACTGACCATCTGAGCGGCGGCTCTCCCTCCTTAGCCGTCGTTCAGTCTTGCCGACTAGGGTGCAGGCAGACACTCGAAATCGCAGCGAGGGAGGGACAGATGGCGGGTCGACTCGCGGTCGTGGGCGCCGGGCTGATGGGCTCCGGCATCGCACAGGTTGCGGCACAGGCGGGCTGGCAGGTGGTGCTGCGGGACCTGGACGACGCGGCCACCCGGCGTGGTCTGGACGGCATCCGTACGTCGCTGGGGAAGTTCGCGGAGAAGGGCAGGATCTCCGCCGCCGACGCCGAGGCGGCGCTGGGGCGGATCACGGCCACCACCGAACTGGAGGCGGCGGCCGACGCGGACATCGTGGTCGAGGCGGTCTTCGAGCGGCTGGAGATCAAGCACGAGGTGTTCCGCGCGCTGGACAAGATCTGCAAGTCCGACGCGGTGCTGGCCACCAACACCTCCGCCATCCCGGTCACCCAGATCGCGGCGGTCACCGAGCGGCCCGAGGCGGTCGTCGGCACCCACTTCTTCTCGCCGGTGCCGATGATGAAGCTCTGCGAACTGATCCGGGGCTACAAGACCAGCGACGTCACGCTCGACACGGCGAAGTCGTTCGCCGAGGAGATCGGCAAGACCGTGGTGGTGGTCAACCGGGACATCGCCGGCTTCGTCACCACCCGGCTGATCACCGCGCTGGCGATGGAGGCGGTCCGGCTGGTGGAGACCGGCGTGATCTCCGCCGAGGACCTCGACACCGCCTGCAAACTCGGCTTCGGGCACGCCATGGGGCCGCTCGCCACCGTCGACCTGACCGGCGTCGACGTGCTGCTCAACGCGACCCGCAACATCTACACCGACACCGGTGACGAGAAGTTCTTCCCGCCGGAGCTGCTCCAGCGCATGGCCACCGCCGGTGACCTGGGCCGCAAGACCGGCCAGGGCTTCTACTCGTACTGACCGGATGAAAGGAGGGGTCCCCTGCTAACGCCTCGTGTATAGCAGGGGACCCCTCTTAACGGCGCTGCTCGTCGAGGGCTGCCGGGCTGTTAGCAGGGGACCCCTGCTCTACCGCAGGCGTTAACAAGGTGCCCTTCCTTGCACCTCAGCCGTCGCGGCGGGTGGTCCAGCGGAAGGTGGTCAGGCAGAGGACCAGGCCGATCACGCACCAGGCGCCCAGCACCAGCGCGACCCGGGTCAGCTCGAACGAACCGCCGGGCTCGTTGGCGCCGAAGCTCTCCGGCAGGAAGACCGCCCGCAGTCCCTGGCACATCCACTTGAGCGGGAAGAGGGCCGCCACCTGCTGCATCCACGTCGGCAGGTTGGTGAAGACGAAGAACACCCCGGAGATGAACTGGAGCACCAGCGCGACCGGGGTGACCACGGCCGAGCCGCTGCGCGCGGTACGGGCCAGCGACGAGATCGCGATGCCGCAGAGGGTGCAGGCGGTGATGCCCAGCGCGCTGACCCAGCCGAAGGTGACCCAGGCCGTCGCGGTGCTCGGCAGGTTCAGGTCGAACAGCAGCACCGAGACGGTGAGCAGCAGGGCGGTCATCACCACGCCGGTCACCAGCACCATGATCACCTTGCCGGCGAACCAGACCCACTTCGGCATCGGCGTGCCCCGGTAGCGCTTGAGCACCCCCCGGTCCCGCTCGATCGGGATCCAGATGCCCAGGTTCTGGAAGCTGACCGTCATCAGGCCGGTGGCGATCATGCCGGTGATGAAGTACTGCGTGTAGCTGACGCCCTCGCCGAGGTCGCCGTCGAAGATCGAGGCGAAGATCAGCACCATGATGATCGGGAAGCCCAGCGTGAAGACGACGGACTCCCGGCTGCGTAGGAACTGCCGGATCTCCATGCGGCCCTGGCGCAGGGCGAGCGCGGTGGGGCCGAGACGGCGGGCGGCGGGGGCGGCGACCGGGGCGTCCGGTCTGGTGGTGGTGGTCATCAGTGTCCGATCATCCGCAGGTAGATGTCCTCCAGCGTGGGCCGGGTGACGGTCAGGCCGGGCACCTCGCCACCGAACCGCGCGGCCAACTCGGTCACCAGCGCCGTCGGCGTCGCGCTCTGCGCGCTCTCCGACGTGCCCTCCGGCGTACGCCAGGAGACCGTCGCCAGGGCCTCCTGGCGGTTGCCCAACTCGGCGGGTACGGCGACCTCGACCAGCCGGCCACCGGCGATGACGCCCACCCGGTCGGCGAGCGCCTCGGCCTCGTCCAGGTAGTGCGTGGTGAGCACGATGGTGGTGCCGGCCGCGGAGAGGTCCCGGATCAGCTCCCAGAACTCGCGGCGGGCCTCCGGGTCGAATCCGGTGGTCGGCTCGTCGAGGAAGAGCAGTTCGGGGCGGCCGATGATGCCCAGCGCCACGTCCAGGCGGCGCTTCTGCCCGCCGGAGAGGGTGTGCGTGCGGGCACCGGCCTTGGAGGTGAGTCCGACCCGCGCGATCACCTTGTCCGGGTCGTCACCGTGGGGGTAGAAGCCGGCGAAGTGGTGCACCACCTCGGCCACGGTCAGTTCGTCGAACTCGCCGGTGCCCTGGAGCACGATGCCGACCCGGCCCCGCCGGTCGCGGAGCGAGCGACCCGGTGCGCGGGGACCGCCCGCCCGGGAGCCGTTCGCCGAGGAGGGGTCGGTGCCCAGCACCCGGACCTCACCGGCGTCGCGCTGCCGGTAGCCCTCCAGGATCTCCACGGTGGTGGTCTTGCCCGCGCCGTTCGGCCCGAGGAGGGCGAACACCTCGCCCCGGTGGACGTCGAGGTCCAGATCGGCCACGGCGACGTTGTCGCCGTACGCCTTGCGCAGGCCCCTGACGTGGATCGCGACGTCGTCACTCATGCCGTCAAGTGTGCGGTGAGCCCGGGTCCGCCGTCCGCACCGGGGGTGGTGGTTCCTCCCCGTCACGGACCTGTCGGACCCGGGCGTCACCGTCGTCGCGCTGTGCGTTTCTGCACAATCCCGGGTCGGTACGTCCGGCGGACGCCGCCCCGGGCGGTGGATCAGCGGTGGCTGTACGTCATGCAGTCGGCCATGTCGGCGTCCGGGCCGACCTTGATCGACGGGGCCTGGCACTCCAACTGCTCGTTGTGTCGACAGTCGGCCCGCTGGCAGGCGCCCACCTGGGCCACCTGGCCGTCGATGCCGGCGCGGACGGCCGGCATCTCGATGAACGTGTGGCAGTGCGCGTGGTCCATGCTGCCGATCGTGATGGCGAAGGCGTTGCAGTCGCCGGTGTGGTTGTACGCGCAGGCGGACACCACGCACTCCTGGACCCGGGGCATCTCCATCGCTGCGGTCATGACCCAACCTCCTCCGTGGAATTTGCCCTAATTTTAGGCTTTCGGAGGGCTCGTCAGGACCGGTTCACCGGTAGTCAGGGGCAGACGCGCCACTCGCCGTCCTCGCGGACCAGGCTGATCGACTCGTTCGTCTCGCCGTTGGCGGTCTCCAGGCGAACCGACGCGGCGCCGGTGGTCCGGCCGTTGTTGGTGGAGACCCGCATCCCGGTGATGTCGTACTCCACCAGTTTCGGCATCGTCTGTTGTTGCAGGGCGAACTCGTCCGCCGTGACCTGGTCGCGTTGCCGCTGGCAGAGACGCTCGTAGGCGCGCTGGTGGTCACCGTCCCGGAGGGCGTCCAGATACTCGCCGGTGGCGCTGCGGGCCGGGCCGACCGCGTCCTGCACGGTCTGGTAGAGGAACCAGCCGCCGACCGCACCGCCCAGGCAGCAGAGGGCGACGACCACCCCCACCACGACGAGCACGATCCGCAGCGGGCGGTTGTTGCGGGGCGGGACCGGAGTCGGGTGGTACGTCATGCGGGGCAGCGTAGATCCACTACGCAACCAGTCGGCCCTGCGTGCCCGGCATCAGACCCGGAAGCCCGCGTCCCGGGCGGCCTGACGCTCCCGGCGTCGGTCCGCGCGTCGGCGCAGGAACCAGGGTAGGTAGCAGGCGAACGCGACCAGGAACACCAGCACCAGCACCGGCAGCACGATCGCCACCAGGGACATCACCACGCTGGTCGCGTCCTCGGCGGTGCTCGCCACCGGAGCGCCGAAACCGGCCGTGGTCGCGTTGATGACCGGCCGTGCGGCGGACTTGAGCAGGTGTACGCCGAGCGCGATCAACACCCCGACGACGACCGGCAGCCACTGGCCGCCCTCGGCGAAGAAGCTGTCCGGGTTGCTGACCGTCACCGTCTCCGAGCCGGAGCCGGCACCGAAGGCCAGCCCACCGGCGGTCGGGCGGACCACCGTCTGCACCACGTCGTTGACGTGGTCCACCACCGGGACCTTGTCCGCGACGACCTCGACGACGAGCAGCACGGCGAGGATGCCGAGCACCCAGTCGTTGCCGAGCCACTGCCAGCCGCCGGGCAGGTCGATGACGCTGGTGAAACGGGCCAGCCCGCCCATCAGCAGCAGTGGGATGTAGGCGTTGAGCCCCGCCGAGGCGGCGAGGCCGGTACCGGTCAGAACTTCGAGCACCATCTCAGCATGGCACCGGCGCGCCAGTGCCGCTCGGCGGCGATGCCCGGCGTCTCCGCTACCCTCGTCGGGTGCGGTTGGTGATTGCGAAATGCTCGGTGGACTATGTCGGACGCCTCTCGGCCCACCTGCCGCCGGCCACCCGGCTGCTGATGGTGAAGGCGGACGGGTCGGTGTCCATCCACGCCGACGACCGGGCCTACAAGCCGTTGAACTGGATGAGCCCGCCCTGTCGGCTGGAGGAGGCGCCCGGGGTGTGGCGGGTGGTCAACAAGGCCGGCGAGGAGCTGCGGATCACCCTGGAGGAGATCTTCCAGGACACCTCGTACGAACTCGGTGTCGACCCGGGGCTGCGCAAGGACGGGGTGGAGGCGCACCTGCAGGAGCTGCTGGCCGCCAACCCGGAGACGCTGGGCGAGGGCTACACGCTGGTCCGCCGCGAGTACATGACCGCCATCGGACCGGTCGACCTGCTCTGCCGCGACGCCGAGCAGGGCACGGTCGCGGTCGAGGTGAAGCGCCGGGGCGAGATCGACGGCGTCGAGCAGCTCACCCGCTACCTCGAACTGCTCAACCGTGATCCGCTGCTCGCCCCGGTGGCCGGCGTCTTCGCGGCGCAGGAGATCAAGCCGCAGGCCCGGGTGCTCGCCCGGGATCGCGGCATCCGGTGCGTGGTGGTCGACTACGACCGGCTGCGCGGCATCGAGCGCGACGAGCTGACCCTCTTCTGACGGTCGGCCCGGAACTCCCGGGCCGCCGCCGGTCCGGCGGCCCTGAGCGCGGTCAGACGGTGCGTTGGCGGGGGATCGTGGTGCGGACCGCGATCAGCGACTTGGGCAGGCCGCCGACCCGCTCCACCAGGATGCGGGACTGCGGGAAGTAGTGCCGCATCTGGGACCGGTCCAGCAACTCGGTCCAGAGCACCTGGTGGATGGCCGCGTCGTGGGTGTGGGTGGCCTTGTGCCCGAGCGGCCACCGCCGGGCGACCGCGGTGCGCAGACGTACCGGCAGGAACTGCATGCCCGGGGCGATCCAGTGCGGCTCGATCGGGAAGTAGCGGTACGGCGTCTGCACCCAGTGCCGCTCGGCCAGCGTGTGCACCGCCTCGGCGAACCGCAGCCGGCGCTCGTGCCCACCCACGTGTTCCAGCACCGAGTTGGAGAAGACCAGGTCGTAGCGGCGCGCGGTGAGGTGGGCCGGCAGGTCGCAGGCGTCGGCCTGGTCGACCTCGGCCCACTCGGGCATGTCCACGGCGGGGCGCTCCAGATTGACCACGTGTACGCGGGCCGGTCGGACCGCCGCCCGGGTCCAGGTGCCGAGGCGTCCACCAAGGTCGATCACGTGCATCTCGGACAGTCGGGGGAACGTCCGGAGCAGCCATTCGGCGCGGCGTTGGCGTTGCCGCGCGGCCCATGAGCCGTCCTTGTCCACGAGATGGAAACGCAATCGATGGGGGCGCATTTAACGGAATGTACCGTCGCGGCTACCGATGCTAAACCTCTGTCCCGTATCGAAGCCGACGATGATCGGTCTTCCGACAGCGGCGGGTTCCGGACCCTGCGTTCACCTGCCGTAGAGCATCTTGACCGCTTTGACGAGTCGGGCCACGTCAGCGGGGGTGCGGTCGAACGTGGTCGACGGCAGCAGCGTCCGGCCCCGGCGGCGGGTCACCGCCTTGGCCCGTCCGAACTCGCGCAGCCCGTCCTCGCCGTGGATGCGGCCGAACCCCGACTCGCCGACCCCGCCGAACGGGAGGGTGGACATCCCGGCGAAGGTGAGCGCCGAGTTGATCGACGCCATGCCGGAGCGCAGCCGACGGGCGATCGCCACCGCCCGACGCCGCCCGAAGACCGAGCCACCCAGGCCGTAGGGCAGGGCGTTGGCCCGCGCGAGCGCTTCGTCCGCGTCCCGTACCCGGTTGACGGTCAGCGTCGGCCCGAACGTCTCCTCGCGTACGGCGGCGGAGTCCTCCGGCACGTCCACCAGTACGGTCGGGTACGCGTACGGCGGCCGTACCGCGTCCCGGCCGCCGAGGGCGGCACGCCCGCCCCGGGTCAGCGCGTCGTCGATGTGCCGCCGGATCACGTCGAGCTGGCTGGGCATGGTGATCGGGCCGACGTCGGCGTCGTCCGGGCCCACGGTCAGGCGACCCGCGCGCTCGACCACCTTGTCGAGGAACGCGTCGAAGACCGGCTCCACCGCGTAGACCCGCTCGATGCCGATGCAGGTCTGGCCGGCGTTGGTCATCGCACCCCAGACGGCGGCCTCGGCGGCGGCGTCCAGGTCGGCGTCGGTGTCGACGATCATCGCGTCCTTGCCGCCGGCCTCCAGCAGCACCGGGGTCAGCGACTCAGCGCAGGCCGCCATCACCTTTTTCGCGGTCGCCGTGGAGCCGGTGAAGGCGAGCTTGTCGACCCCGGACCGGCACAGTGCCGCGCCCACGTCACCGAGGCCGTGCACCGCGCCGAACACCGGCTGCTCGGGCACCACCTCGGTGAACGTGTCGACCAGCCACTGGCCGACGACCGGGGTGTACTCGCTCGGCTTGAGGATCACCGCGTTGCCGGCGGCCAGCGCGTACGCGGCGGAGCCGATGGGGGTGAAGACCGGATAGTTCCACGGCCCGATCACCCCGACCACCCCGTAGGGCTGGTACTCCAAGTGGGCCGAGAACTCGGCCAGGATGAGCCGGGAGCGGACCCGGCGGGCGCCGAGCACCCGGCGGGCGTTGTTCGCGGCCCAGTCGACGTGCTCGACGGCGGACACGATCTCCACCAGCGCGTCGGCGACCGGCTTGCCGCCCTCGGCGTGGACCAGCTCCGCCAACGTCTCCATCCGCTGCGCGAGCAGTCGCCGCCAGCGCAGCAGCCGCTCCCGCCGGCCGTCGAAGCCGAGTCCGGCCCACCACAGGCCGGCGGTCCGGGCGGTCGAGACGGCGCGCTCGACGTCGACCGTGGTGGCGACCGGTACGCGGCCCGCCTCGTCACCGGTGGCCGGATTGGTCGAGATCAGGAGGTCGCCCTCGATCACGGGGGTTCCGGGGCGGTGCTGAGCCGTCATGGCGGAAGTCTAGACCCGAATATTACTCACAGGTAGGGGAGTGGTGCGGTGCTGAACCGGCTGGGCGGCGGATGGTTGAATCGGACTGAGCAGCAGTTTCCGCCGGGCGGCCGGCGCCCTGTCCACCGAAAGGGCCGAACGGAAGGTGTCCGGCCGGTTACTCGGTGGTGACTGGCTGGGTGGTGAAGGTGGCCGCCCGGTGGTGGCAGGCTGACGCGGGGGGTGGCCGCGCGGGGTGGAGGTCCGACTGTCCATGGAGGAATATCCGCAACTGATGCCGCTGCTGACAGTGGCCGCCGGGCCCATGCGCGGGCTCGGATTCCGGCTACGTCGCCAGCCGCAGGTGATCGGCCGGGACCCGGCGGTCGACATCGTCGTGCACGACCCGCATCTGAGTCGTCGGCACGCCGAGATCTGGCTGGCCGGTGAGGGAGTGTCCCTGGTGGACCTCGGCTCGACCAACGGCACCTGGGTGAACGAACGCCGGATCACCGAGCTGACCCGGCTCAGCGACGGCGACGTGATCCGGATCGGTCGTACCGACCTGCGCTTCTTCGATCCCGGGTTGGCCCGCACCGATCCGGTGGGATTCAGCTTCGGGGTGCCGCGCCAGGAACGGCGGCCGACCCTGCCACTGCCGGCGGCACCCTCCACGGCCGCCATCACCGGCGGTTCCTGACCTCTTCCCGGACGCGGTGACAAACCCCACCGCGTCTGGACAGGCCCACGCCACGTGGCAGACTCGCGCGCATGACCTGAGCGACCGTTAACGTCCGGTCGCCGGTAACGCGGACAAGGGGAGGACGGGCGTGGCGCGCGAGTTCACCAGCGTGGGTGTGGTGGGTCTGGGCACCATGGGTGCCGGCATCGTCGAGGTCTTCGCCCGCAACGGTGTCGACGTGGTGGCCGTCGAGATCACCGGGGACGCCCTGGAGCGGGGTCGGGCCACGCTGACCGGCTCGACGGACCGGGCGGTGGCCAAGGGTCGGCTCGCCGCCGTCGACCGGGACGCGTTGCTCGGGCGGGTCACCTTCGCCGTCGGGCTGGACGCGCTGGACGCGGTCGACCTGGTGATCGAGGCGGTGCCCGAGCGACTCGACCTGAAGCGACGACTCTTCGCCGACCTGGACCGGATCTGCAAGCCCGGAGCCGTCCTCGCCACCAACACCTCCTCGCTGAGCGTCACCGAGATCGCCGTCGCCACCGACCGGCCCGAACAGGTGATCGGTATCCACTTCTTCAATCCGGCACCGGTGATGAAGCTGGTCGAGGTCGTGCGTACGGTCGTCACCGCCGACGACGTGGTGGCCGACGTGGAGGCGCTCTGCGCGCGGCTCGGCAAGGTCGACGTCACCATCGGCGACCGCGCCGGTTTCGTCGCCAACGCGCTGCTCTTCGGCTACCTCAACCACGCCGTCACGATGGTCGAGGCCCGGTACGCCACCCGCGAGGACATCGACGCCGCGATGAAGCTCGGCGGCGGACTGCCGATGGGCCCGCTGGCCCTGATGGACCTGATCGGGCTGGACACGTCGTACGAGGTCCTGGACACCATGTATCGCCGGGGTGGTCGGGACCGCCGCCACAGCCCGGCGCCACTGCTGCGGCAGATGGTGACCGCCGGTCTGCTCGGACGGAAGTCCGGCCGGGGCTTCTACACCTACGAGCGGCCCGGCTCCGGCACCGTCGTACCCGACGCGCGGACGCCGGCCCCGGCGGCGCAGCCGGTCGACCCGGTACGCACCGTCGGCGTGGTCGGAGCAGGCGCGTCAGCGCACCGGCTCGTCGCGGTGTTCGCCGCCGCCGGATACCAGGTCGTCGCGGTCGACGCCGAATCCGGGGACCCGGCGACGGCCGGCGCGGCGGTGCGGCGCCTACTGGACGAGAAGGCGGCCCAGGACCGGCTCGGTGCAGCCGACCGCGACGCCGCCCTCGGCCGGATCACCTGGTCGACGGCTCGCACCGCGCTGGCCGACGCCGACCTGGTGGTCGAGGCGGTGGCCGACGACCTCGACACCAAGAAGGCGCTGCTCGCCGAGTTGGACGCGATCTGCAAGCCGGGCGCCGTGCTGGCCACCACCACCTCCGTGCTGCCGGTGATCGACCTGGCGATGGCGACCGGGCGTCCGGACGAGGTGGTGGGCCTGCACTTCGTCCACCCGGGCGCGGAGACCCCGGTGGTGGAGATCGTCCGGACGATCCGGACCTCGGCGGCGGTCGTCGACACGGCGCGGGCCGTCTGCGCCACCCTGGGACGGACCGGGGTGGTCTGCGACGACCGGGCCGGTTTCATCGTCAACGCGCTGTTGTTCCCGTACCTCAACGACGCGGTGCGGATGCTGGAGGCCGGCTACGCCGGCACCGACGACGTCGACCACGCGATGAGGCTCGGCTGTGGCTACCCGACCGGCCCGTTCGCCCTGCTCGACGCGATCGGCCTGGACGTGGCGCTGGCCGTGCAGCGGCGGTTGTACGGGGAACTGCGCGACCCTGGCTTCGCCCCGGCCCCACTGCTGGAACAGTTGGTGACCGCCGGTCACCTCGGCGACCGCACCGGACGCGGCTTCCGCTCGATGTAAGGAAGGGCACCTTACTAACGCCTGCGGTATAGGAAGGGTCCCCTCCTTACACGCAACCCCCGCCGGGCGACGAGAAGCGCCGTGCCCACGGCCTTTACGCTGGGTGACGTGAGCCCTCGTCGCAACCGTCCCCGCCGTGACGACGACACGCGTCTGGACGCCGATCGTGCCCGGCACGGGGTCGCCTCGGTGCAGCAGTGGCGGGACGGCGACTGGCAGGTACGCGCGATAAGCGGCGGCGGGTCCACCAAGACGTACCGCTGCCCCGGCTGCGACCAGGAGATCCGGCCCGGCGTGGCGCACCTGGTCGCCTGGCCGGCCGACGACCGGGGCGACCTGACCGACCGGCGGCACTGGCACACCGGCTGCTGGCGCGCCCGGGACCGGCGGACACCGGGCGTCCAGCGGGGTCGCGGCGCCCCCCGCTACGGCTGAACGCCGCCCCGCCCGAGCGCCAAGACGCCCGAGCGCCAAGACGCCCGAGCGCCAAGACGCCCGAGCGCCAAGACGCCCGAGCGCCGCCCCGCCCGTCGCTGGGACGCCGAAGACGCCCGGGCGCCGAGACGCTGAGGCGTCCGGCATCCGTACCCGCCTTCCGGCGATCTTTGTCACCTGCCCGCGCGGGCGCGACGGTGGGACGGGAGGATGGAGGGGTGAGTGCACCCATTCGCGCGTCGTCGATCCTGCCCGGCCGCCGGGAGGACATCGAGCTGCACACCGCCGACGGTCTGCGGCTGGTCGGTGAGCTGGCCCGCCCCGTCGACCGCGAGCCGGTGGCCACCCTGGTCTGCCTGCACCCGCTGCCCACGCACGGCGGGATGATGGACAGCCACGTGTTCCGCAAGGCCGCCTGGCGGCTGCCGGCCCTGGCCGACCTGGCCGTGCTGCGGTTCAACACCCGGGGCACCAGCAGCGTACGCGGCACCAGCGAGGGCAGCTTCGACTCGGCCGTCGGCGAGCGGTACGACGTGGCCGCCGCCATCGAGTACGCCGAGTTCCACGAGCTGCCGAACATCTGGCTGCTGGGCTGGTCGTTCGGCACCGACCTGGTGCTCAAGTACGGCGGCGACCCGGCCGTGTCCGGCGCGATCCTGCTCTCTCCGCCGCTGCGCTTCTCCGAGCCGGCCGACCTGGCGCACTGGGCCGAGTTCGGCCGACCACTGACCGCGTTGGTGCCGGAGTTCGACGACTACCTCCGCCCCGAGCAGGCCCGCGAGCGGTTCGCCGCAGTGCCGCAGGCCGAGGTGGTCGGGGTACCGGGCGCGAAGCACCTCTGGGTCGGCGACGCCGAGACGGTGCTGGACGAGGTGGTCCGGCGGGTCAACCCGGCGGCGTCGGTGCCGCTGCCGACGACCTGGGACGGACCGATGGAGACCGGCGACGCCAGCGCGTACGCCGACCGCACGGTGGCCGCCTTCGCCGACATCCCGGTCACCGGCCCGGAACAGCGTCGCGCAGACTGAGCCCCGCCGGTCAGCGGCGGTCCTGGCGGGGGATCACCACCTCGCGTAGGACGATCTGGATCGCGGCCACCGTCGGGATGGCGATCAGCGCGCCGATCACGCCGAGCAGCGACACCCCGAGGAGCGCGGCGACCAGCGCCGCCACCTCGTTGACGTGCACCGACCGGCGCATGATCTTGGGGTAGAACAGGTAGTTCTCGATCTGCTGATAGATCACGAAGAACACCACGCAGGCGATGCCGACGGACGGATCGGTGGCGAACCCGACGAGGCTGACGACCACCGCGCCGAGCGTCGCGCCGATCTGTGGGATGAGATCCGTGATCGCCACGACCACGGCCAGCGCGAACGGATAGGGCAGGCCCACCGCGAGCGCGAAGACGAAGGCGGCGACACCGGCCAGCACCGCGATGGAGAGCGCACCGACCATGTACGCGCCGACCTTGGTCAACATCTCGTCGCCGATGAGTTGCACCCGCTCCCGGCGCGAGCGCGGCACCAGGGCGTACGCGAGGTCGCGCATCCGGTCGAAGTAGACCAGGAAATAGATGGTCAGCACCAGCACGGTGAGCACCCGGAAGATCGTGCCGAAGAGGAACTGGGCCCCACCGAGCACGCCGCCGAGCGCCCGACCGACCACGTCCGCACTGGCCAGCTCCTGCGCCCGCCGCATCAGGTCGAAGCGCTCCACCAGGTCGTTGACCGTCTCGTTGCGGCGCAACGACTCCAGGTAACTCGGCAACTGGTCGAGGAACTGGGTCAACTGGGTCAGGACCGGGGGTACCAGGGCCAGCACGCCCCCGCTCAGCAGCGCCACCACGACGAGCGCCACGATCGCCACGGCCAGGCCGCGCGGCACCCCCCACGACCGCAGGCGGACCACCGCCGGGTGCAGGCCCACCGCGAGGAACAACGCGATGACCACCAGCACGACCATCCCGGCCGCGTTGCGCAGACCCAGATAGACGGCGTACGCGAGCAGCACGCCGAGCGCACCGGTGAACCCGACCAGGAAGCTGTTGCGCCGTAGCGGTCGCCCCGGCGTACCGAACCGACCCGCCTCGGGGTGCGGATCGTGCGCCGGGCCCACCGCCGACGTCTCCGGCGTGGCCCGCGTGGCCGACCTTCCCGGCGTGGCCCCGGCCGCCACCGGCCGGTCCGTCGTGCCGTGCACCGCCGCCGGGTCGCGCTCGTCGTGGGAGCCGGTCGTCCCGGCCCCGTGCCGTCCCGGCGGAGCCTGCTCCGCCCGGGGCTGTGCCGTCGCGGACCGCTTCGCGCCGGGATCGTCGGACCTCGGCTGCTCCACTGCGGACTGCTCCGGCTCGTCCTGCGCCACTCGGCCTCCCCGCTCAGACCTCGACCGCTGCTGCCGGAACCGTGACGACCCGTTCAGGCGTCTGCCGGCCGGCCAGCATGACCGGCACGCTACTGCACCGGCGGGTCAGTCCGATCGCGGGTGGAGGCTCCGAGAACGTATCTCCGCCTTCGGTCGGAGCCGGTCCGGTGCCGGGGACGTCCCGGCACCGGTCTGCGGCGGCCGTGCCCGGTCGCGGTGGGGCGCTCCTGGCCGACCTCGGTCTGCGGCGGCGGGCTGCGGTGGCCGTGCCTGGTCGCGGTCTGCGGCGGTCCTGGCCGACCTCGGTCTGCGGCGGCGGGTGGCCGGGCTCAGCGGCTCAGTGCTGTCTGACCTGCCGGATGAACGAGCGCCAGGTTTGCGGCGCGAACGCGAGCACCGGGCCCTGCCGGTCCTTGCTGTCACGGACCGCGACCACGCCGGGCAGGTTGTCGGCCACCTCCACGCAGTCGGTGTTGCCGCTGCGGCTGGCGGTGCGCCAGGTCGCGCCGTTCAGGTCCATGACTTCGCCACCCTGTCGAGGAGTTCGATCGACTGCTGGCGGGACAGTGCCTCGTTGCGCACCGTCTCCCAGCGCGCCAACAGCGTAGCCAGGTCCGCCTCGCTGTCGGTCGAAGTTACGGTCCGTTGGTTGGCCCCGAAATCGGACGCTGTTCGACCGGTCCGTCGCCTGGGGCGCGGACCCGCCGACCGGCCGCGCACCGCCGCCCCGACTCACTGTGACCGCCGAGCGTCGACCGCCGAGCACCGGGTGTCGAACGCTGAGGGGCGGGCATCGGGTGCCGGGTGGCAGGTGCCGTACCGGGTGCCGGAAGGCGGAGTTCGGGACGCGGCGCGGTGTTCGGCCCTCGGCTGGCCGGGGCAGGGCTACGTCGCCCCGCGTCCGGCTCAGTCCGAGGTGACCTTGCTCGGCTTGGCGCTGCGCTCGTCGGTGGTCGGCTTGGTCGGGCGCTTGCCGTTCTCGCCGGTGCTGGTGATCTTCGTCGGGGTGGCGCCCCGTCCGCCCGCGCCGGGTACGGCCGCCACCGTCGGCTCGCCGTCCACACCGGCGCTCGCCGTGTTGCCGTCGACCGAGGTCGGCTCGGTGGCCGGCTTCGCCGTGGCGTCCTCGACCGTGGTGACCGGTTCCGCGACCGGCTTCGTCGCCGGCCCGTCGTCGTCCGTGGCCGCTGGCTTCGCCGCCGCGTCGTCGTCGTTCGCGGTCGTGGGCCGGGCAGCGCTCTCGGCTGAGCCACCCGGTCCGCTCGCCGCACCGACGACGTTGTTGCTCGGGCGGCTGCCGTTGACGGCGACCGGCGCCGGGTCGGAACCGGCCGTGGTGGCCATCGCCGGGGCTGCTGCCACCGTGCCACTCATCGCCGCCGGGGCGGATGCGGCCACCGAGGCGGGAGCACCCGGACCGTCGGGGCCGGTGGCTGCCGTCAGCCGCAGGTCGAGCAGCTTGCGTTGCAGGTCGTCGGACTCCTGCCGGGACTTCCAGGTCTCCTGACGCAGGTCGGCGAGCTGCTGCTGGGCCTTGGCGATCTCCAGCATGACCTGGGCGAGCTGCTGACGGCTCGCCGCCGCCTCCTGCTGCGTCGCGGCCAGGTGCTGTTGCGTGGTGGCCAGGTGCTGCTGGGTGGTGGCGGCGTACTCCTCGAACTGGCGACGGGACGAGGCGATGTACTCGTCGGCCTCGCGGCGCGTACTGGTGACGTGCTCGTCTGCCTCGCGCCGCGTGGTGGTGGCGTACTCGTCGGCCTCCCGGCGCTGCTCGGCCGCCTCGGTCTCGGCGTCACGCAGCAGCGCGGTGGCCCGCTCCTGGGCCTCGGCGCGTACCGTGGCGGCCTCCTGCTCGGCGGCCTGCCGGATCGCGTCGGCGCCCTGCTCGATCTCGTTCTTCCGAGTGGTGTACGCCGACTCCAGCTCGGCACGGCGGGTCTCGAAACCCGACTCCAGCTCGGTGGTACGGCCCTGGAACTGCTCGTTCAGCTCGGCGTTGCGGGCCGTGAACTGCTTCTCCAGCTCGTCGCGCCGGCTGGTGAACTCGCGTTCGGCGCTCGCCCGTCGCTCGGCCAGCTCCCGGTCCGCCGCCTCCCGCCGGCCGTTGACCTCCTTCTCCACCCCGGCCCGCCAGGCGCCCAGTTCCTGCTGCGCCTGGCTGCGGGCGTGCTGCACGTACGCCTCGGTCTCGGTGCGCATGCGCTGCGCGTACGCCTCGGTCTCCGTGCGGGTGCGGCGGGCCGCCTCGGTCGTCTGCGCGGTCAGCCGCTCGGCCTCCTGGCGGGCCTTGTCGCGCGTGGCGCGACCGGCCGTGGCGGCGTCGTCGATGATCTGCTTGGCCTCCTGCTGGGCCTTGGCGTGCGTGGCGCGACCGGCCTCGGTGGCCTGGTCGACCAGGCGCTTGGCCTCCTGCTGGGCCTTGACGTGCACCTCCTTGGCCGCGTCGCGGAGCTGGGTGGCCTCCTGCTGAGCGGTGGCGTGCACCTCGCGGGCCGCCTCCCGGAGCTTGGCCGCCTCCTGCTGGGCCCGGGTGTGGATCTCCTTGGCGGCGTCGCGGAGCTGGGCGGCCTCCTGCTCGGCCTTGGCCAGCGCCTCCTGGGCGGTCTTGCGCAGCCGGGCGGCCTCCTCGCGGGCGGCCCGGGCGGCGGCCTCTGACTCCGCCTTGCGGGCGGTGGCCTGCCGCTCCTCCTCGGCCCGGCGGGTGGCCAAGGCGATCTCGAAATCCTTGAGCGCCTTGGCGGCCTCCGCACGCGCCTCGTCGATGATGTGCTCGGCGGTGGCCCGGCGCGCCTCGATCTCCTCATGGGCGGCACCCAGGATGTCCTCGGCCTGCTCCTCGGCCAACGCCAGGATCTGCTCCACCCGGGGACCAAGATGCCGGAAGGCGGCCCGGTCGACCACGCCGATCTGCTTGCGGACCTGGGCGAGGTCGCGCTGGAGCACCTCGACCTGACCGGCCAGCTTGTGGATCTGGGTGTAGGCCTGTTCCCGCTCGGCCGCCAACGCCGCGATCTCGTGCTCCGCACGAGCGACGTACCGATCGACCTGCCGTTTCTCGTACCCACGCAGGGCGGACTCGAAGCTGGGCTCCGTGGTCACATCCCCGCCGAGGGAGAACAGTTCCTCGCCGTGCGACATGCTTCCATCCTCACACGCAACGGCCCCTCCGGGGGCGATACGGACGCCCCTGTTGGGAGCTACTTCACGCGCCCCGGCGGGTGGCTGTCGACACGTCTCACACAAGCACGGCGGCGCGGGGTGGCACCGTCACCCGGTGTCACCCCGCGCCGTGGATCATGCCCCGACCGGCCGGATCAGCTGGTGGTCTCCGCGGCGACCTTGTCGTCGGCCTCGTCGGCCTTCTTGGCCGCCGGCTTCTCCGCCGCCGCGGCGCTCGCGTTGTTCGGTACGCCCGGCACGATGCCGGCCAGGCCGGAGAGCATCTGCCCGAGCTGCGAGGTGACCGCATCCTTCTGCCGGGTGAGGTCCTCGACCTCGCGGCGGGCCGCCTGGGTGGTCAGCTCGGCCTCGGTGCGCGCCTCGTTGAGCAGACGCTGCGACTCGGCGCGGGCCTCGCTCAGGGTCCGCTCGGAGAGCGCCTTGGCCTTCTCGATCGTCTCGGTCGCGTTGCGCTCGGACTCGACCCGACGGGCCTCGGCGCGCTGCTCGATCTCCTTAGCCCGCTCCTGGGCGGCCCGGGCCCGCTGCTCGGCCTCGTTGACCAGCTTCTGGGTCTGCGCGACCTGGGCGGCGTGCCGCTCCGACTCCTCGCGCTCGGCCTTCTCCCGCCGCTCGGCGAGCTGAAGCTCCAGCGCCTGGAGGTCCTTGTCGCGCTTGTCGCGGGCGTCGGTGAGCAGCTTCGTCGCCTCGGCGCGCTTCTCCTCGGCCTCCCGGGCGGCCTTGGCCCGCTGCTGGGTGATCTCCCGCTCGGCGGTGGCCCGCAGGGTGGCCACCTCCCGCTCGACGGTCGACTTCAGCTCGGCGACCTCGTGCGCGGTCACCGTACGAAGCTGCTTGGTCTCCCGCTCCGCGTCGGCGCGCAGCGTGTCGGCCTCCCGGCGGGCCTGTACGCGCACCTCGGCCGCCTCGCGCTCGGCGGCGGTGCGGACGTTGCCCGCCTCCCGCTCGGCGCTGGCCTTCATCGCGGCGGCCTCGGCGCGGGCCTTGTCGGTGATCTCCCGCGCTTCGAGGCGGGCGGCGGAGAGGATTCCCTCCGACTCCCGCTTGGCCTCGTTGCGGTGGTCGTTGGCCTGCTCCTCGGCGAGCCGGAGGATCTGCTCGACCCGGGTGCCGAGACCGGACAGCGTCGGGCGGCTGTTCTCCTCGAGCTGCTTGCTGGCGTCGGTGAGCTTCTGCTCCAGGGCGGTGAGCCGCTGCTCGGACTGCCGGAGCCGACGCTGGGCGTCGTTGAGCGCCTGCTCGGCGTCGGCGCGGTCCTTGTTGGCCTGACTCAGTGCGGCGTTGAGCCGGCCGATGAAGTCGTCGACCTGACCGGTGTTGTATCCGCGCAGGCCAACCGTGAAATCGGGCTGCGAGTTCGCGTTATCGAAGAACGCGAGAGGGGAGGACTGCTGCTGGGGCATTGGGACATACTGGCAGACCCCCCGGGGTCCTTCGCAAGAGCGTGCCGCCCTTTGCCGTCCTCATTACATGGTCAACTCGACGAGGTGCCGGACCGCCGGGGGAAGTGGCGATCTTGCCAGCTCCGAGGCGAGCACGATGGCACGCAGCGTGACCCGGAAAAGGGGCCCGGTGTCCTTATGTTTCCGGCCGCCCCGGCTCACTCGAATGGGTGTCGGCGTGCCTCTGGTAAAGCCAAAGGCCGTTCACCGAATGGCCACCGGTGCCTCGTCCGTGAGGCCAGCCGTCGGACCCGCCCGTCACTGCGCGCCGTCCCCGGCCAGCCGCGTCGTCCCGTCGACGAACTGCGCGCCCGTGCACCGCATGCTGACGCCGCGCGTCGTCCGCCGCGCGCTGCGGGTGGGGCGTGCTGCGTCGGGCGTGGCGTGCTGGGCGTCGGCGGGGTACGGGGTACTGCGCGTGTACGGGGTACTGCGCGTGTGCGGCGTGCTGTGCGTGTGCGGGGTGCTTGGCGTTAGGAAGGGTCCCCTGCTATGCACGAGGCGTTAGCAGGGGACCCTTCCTTTCACCGCACCCGCACCCGCACCCGCACCGCACCCGAGGGCGCCGCGTCGTCAGGCGGGTTGGACGAGTTCGATCAGGACACCGCCGGCGTCCTTGGGGTGGACGAAGTTGATCCGGGAGTCGGCGGTGCCGCGCCGGGGCGTGTCGTACAGCAGGCGTACGCCTCGCTCGCGCAGCGCCGCACAGGCCACGTCGATGTCGGCCACGGTGTACGCGACCTGCTGCACGCCCGGGCCGTTGCGGTCGAGGAACCTGCCGATGGTCGACTCCGGGGTCAGCGGGGCGAGCAGTTGCACGCAGCCGCCCTCGGCGGTCGGCCCGACCGTCAGCATCGCCTCGCGGACCCCCTGCTCGGCGTTGACCTCGGTGTGCACGCAGCGCATGCCGAACGTCCGTTGGTAGAAGTCGATCGCGGCGTCGAGGTCGGCGACGGCGATCCCGACATGGTCGATACGGCGTAGACCGATGTCTGTGACATAGTCGGCAGCGGGCTCGGCGGGGGAGTTCTCAGGCATGACGCTAGTCTGGCCGAACGATAGTTAAGGCGTACAGGTCGGCACCCCCCTCGGAGGCAGTCATGGCTTCGGTGATCGTCAGTGGCGCGCGGACCCCGATGGGGCGTCTGCTGGGCAACCTGAAGGACCTACCGGCGACGAAACTGGGCGGTATCGCCATCTCCGCGGCACTGGAACGTGCCGGCGTGGCCCCGGACCAGGTCCAGTACGTGATCATGGGGCAGGTGCTCCAGGCCGGTACCGGCCAGATCCCGGCCCGCCAGGCGGCCGTGGAGGCGGGTATCCCGATGTCGGTGCCCGCGCTGACCATCAACAAGGTCTGCCTCTCCGGGCTGGACGCGATCGCCCTGGCCGACCAGTTGATCCGGGCCGGTGAGTTCGACGTGGTGGTGGCCGGCGGCATGGAGTCGATGACCAACGCCCCGCACCTGCTCCTCGGTCAACGGGGCGGCTACAAGTACGGCGACGTGGTGGTCAAGGACCACATGGCGCTGGACGGCCTGACCGACGTGTGGGACTGCTGTTCGATGGGCGAGTCCACCGAGCGGCACGGCGCCGACCGGGCGATCAGCCGCGCGGAGCAGGACGCCTTCGCCGCGGCCAGCCACCAGCGGGCCGCCGCCGCGCAGAAGAACGGCCACTTCGCCGACGAGATCACCCCGGTGGTCATCCCGCAGCGCAAGGGTGACCCGTTGGTGGTCAGCGAGGACGAGGGCATCCGCCCGGACACCACCGTCGAGACGCTGGCCAAGCTCCGTCCGGCCTTCGCGAAGGACGGCACCATCACCGCCGGCAGTTCGTCGCCGATCTCCGACGGCGCGGCCGCGGTGGTCGTGATGAGCAAGGCGAAGGCCAAGGAACTCGGGTTGACCTGGCTGGCCGAGGTGGGTGCGCACGGCAACGTGGCCGGTCCGGACAACTCCCTGCACTCGCAGCCGGCCAACGCCATCACGCACGCGCTGCGCAAGGGCGGGCTGGGCATCTCCGACCTCGACCTGATCGAGATCAACGAGGCGTTCGCCCAGGTCGGCATCCAGTCCACCCGTGACCTCGGGATCAGCCCGGACAAGGTGAACGTGAACGGTGGCGCGATCGCGCTGGGGCACCCGATCGGCATGTCCGGCGCCCGTCTGGTGCTGACCCTGGCGATGGAGCTGAAGCGGCGGGGCGGCGGCACCGGCGCGGCGGCGCTCTGCGGCGGCGGCGGCCAGGGCGACGCGTTGATCATCCACGTCCCCGACCCCACCGAGACCGACCTGTGAGCACGACGAGCGAGTCGACCCGGCGAGCCGGGCAGCCGCGAACGACACCCGGGGTGCCGAGCCGCCGAGCGTCGCGGGTGAGGGCGGCTGCATGAGCGAGGCGAGGGGGAGCGCACCGGCCGCGGCCGGTTCGGTGCGGCGCAGTCGGGACGTACCGCTGCTGGTCGAGCGGGCCCGTGAGGGTGACCCGCGCGCGGTGGCCCGACTGATCACCCTGGTCGAGTCGGGTGACGAGACGCTGCCGCGTATCGCGGCGGCGCTCGCCCCGCACACCGGGCGGGCCCAGGTGGTCGGGCTGACCGGTTCGCCGGGGGTGGGTAAGTCGACCACCACCAACGAGCTGGTCAGCGCGCTGCGGGCGCGGGGCCACCGGGTCGGCGTGCTGGCGATCGACCCGTCCAGTCCGTTCACCGGCGGGGCGATCCTCGGTGACCGGGTACGGATGCAGGACCACGCCACCGACCCGGGTGTGTACATCCGATCGATGTCCAGCCGGGGGCACCTGGGCGGGCTGTCGGCGGCCACTCCGCAGGCGGTGCGGGTGCTGGAGGGTGCCGGCTGCGACGTGGTGCTGGTGGAGACCGTTGGGGTCGGGCAGGCCGAGGTCGAGGTGGCCTCGCTCGCCGACACGACGCTGGTGCTGCTCGCGCCGGGCATGGGCGACGCGATCCAGGCGGTGAAGGCCGGCATCCTGGAGATCGCCGACGTCTTCGTGGTGAACAAGGCCGACCGCGACGGTGCCGACGCCACCGTCCGCGACATCCAGGGCATGATCGCGCTCGGCGAGCGCGGACCGGGGCAGTGGCGGCCACAGGTGGTGCGGGCGGTCGCCGTGCGGGGCGAGGGGATCGACGACGTCGCCGCCGCGATCGACAAGCACCGTGGCTGGTTGGTCGAGCACGACGAGCTGCGCCGCCGCCGTCAGGCGCGGGCCGCCGCCGAGATCGAGGCGATCGCGCTGGGGGCGCTGCGGGCCCGGATCGGCTCGCTGCGCGACGGTACGCAGTTGCCGGCGCTCGCCGCCGAGGTCGCCGCCGGAGCGATCGATCCGTACGCCGCCGCGGACACCCTGCTGGCACAGCTCTCCGACTGAACGAGGTCCACTGCGGACCGTCTCGGACGGTTACGCTCGCACCGCCTTCGCAGAGCGCGTGGGGTGGTGTGACGGCTGCTGGAGAGAGATGGACCACGAGATGACGCAGGAGTTGCCCATGACGCCGGACGCGGTGGCGGGTGGTCGTACCGACATCTCCGACGAGGTGGTGGAGAAGATCGCGGTGGCCGCCGCGAAGGCCGTGCCCGGTGTGGTCGAGTTGGGCGGGGACGTCGCGCGGTTCTTCAACGCGGTGCTCGACCGGGTCGGGCTGGACCAGGTGGGGGACGCCCGGCGCGGATGCTCGGCGCACGTCACCAACGGCGCGGCGGTGGTCAACCTGGTGATCGTGATCGACGCCGGGCACGCGGTGCCCGAGGTGACGTCGGCGGTACGGGTCGGGGTGACCCAGGCGATCGAGGCGTACGGGCTGCGGGTCGACGAGATCAACATCCGGGTGGACGACGTCGCCATCGGTGGACCCGCCGTCTGAGGGGCTCGTCGACATTACCGACCGGTAGGCGTTTCCTTAGCGATCGTTCAGGTAAGGGCTCTACACTCGACGTGCTGTCGAGGACTCGAGGAGGAGCCCGGGGATGAACGCCGACGAGATCGCCGCCGGACGGGCCCGCTGGCAGGCCCGGTACGACGCCGCCCGTAAGCGGGACGCGGACTTCACCACGCTCTCCGGGCTGCCCGTCGAGCCGGTCTACGGGCCCCCGGAGGGTGTCGCGTACCCGGGCTTCGACCGGATCGGCTGGCCGGGCGAGTTCCCGTACACCCGGGGCCTGCACCCGACCGGCTATCGCGGGCGGACCTGGACCATCCGGCAGTTCGCCGGGTTCGGCAACGCCGCCCAGACCAACGAGCGCTACAAGATGATCCTCGGCGCGGGCGGTGGCGGTCTGTCGGTCGCCTTCGACATGCCCACCCTGATGGGCCGCGACTCCGACGACCCGCAGTCGCTCGGCGAGGTGGGCCACTGCGGCGTGGCGGTGGACAGCGCCGTCGACATGGAGGCGCTGTTCGACGGCATCGACCTGGCGTCGGTCACCACCAGCATGACCATCTCCGGTCCGGCGGTGCCGGTGTTCTGCATGTACCTGGTCGCCGCCGAGCGGCAGGGCGCCGACCTGTCGACGCTCGACGGCACCCTGCAGACGGACATCTTCAAGGAGTACATCGCGCAGAAGGAGTGGCTGTTCGACCCCGAGCCGCACCTGCGCCTGATCGGCGACCTGATGGAGTACTGCGCCCGGGAGATCCCGCGCTACAAGCCGCTCTCCGTCTCCGGCTACCACATCCGCGAGGCCGGCTCGACCGCCGCGCAGGAGCTGGCGTACACCCTGGCCGACGGGTTCGGCTACGTCGAGCTGGGCCTCTCGCGCGGGCTGGACGTCAACGTCTTCGCCCCCGGGCTGAGCTTCTTCTTCGACTCGCACGTCGACTTCTTCGAGGAGATCGCCAAGTTCCGCGCCGCCCGCCGGATCTGGGCCCGCTGGCTGCGCGACGTGTACGGCGCCACCAGCGAGAAGGCGCTCTGGCTGCGTTTCCACACGCAGACCGCCGGGGTGTCGCTGACCGCCCAGCAGCCGGTCAACAACGTGGTGCGGACGGCCGTCGAGGCGCTCGCCGCGGTGCTCGGCGGCACCAACTCGCTGCACACCAACGCGCTGGACGAGACCCTGGCGCTGCCCACCGACTCCTCCGCCGAGATCGCCCTGCGGACCCAGCAGGTGCTGATGGAGGAGACCGGGGTGACCAACGTGGCGGACCCGCTCGGCGGCTCGTGGTACGTGGAGGCGCTGACCGACCGGATCGAGGCGGAGGCGGAGGAGATCTTCGCCCGGATCCGCGCGCTGGGCGGCGAGGGTCCGCACACCATCGGCCCGATGACCTCCGGCATCCTGCGCGGCATCGAGGACGGCTGGTTCACCGGCCAGATCGCCGAGTCGGCGTTCGTCTACCAGCAGGCGCTGGAGAAGGGCGACAAGAAGATCGTCGGCGTCAACTGCCACACCGGCACGGTCGCCAAGGAACTGGAGATCCTGCGCATCTCGCACGAGGTGGAGCTGGAGCAGCGCCGGTTGCTGGCCGAGCGCAAGACCGGCCGGGACGCCGCCCGGGCCCGTACGGCGGTCGAGCAGATGGTGGCGGTGAGCCGTACCGGGGAGAACATGATCCCGGCGATGCTCGACGCCGTTCGGGCCGAGGCCACGCTCGGCGAGATCTGCGACGCGCTGCGCGCGGAATGGGGCGTTTACCGCGAGCCCGCCCGGTTCTGACACCCGCTCCGGCGGGGGTGTCTGGGCAGCGGTGACAGTGGCAACTGCACGGGCGGCGCTTGATCTGAGTTCGGCAAATCGCGTGCGAGACTAGGTAACCATGAGCGACCCACGGATCACCTCGTCGATCTTCACCCGCGGCGCGGTCGACCTCAGCGCGTTGCGCCCCGCCGCGCCCAGTCCCACCCCGGCACCGGCCCAGTCCGGCCCGCCCGCCGCCGTGCCCGGCGGCCCCGTCGGCGGCGGCGTCACCGTCATCGACGTGACCGAGGCGACCTTCCAGTCCGAGGTGCTGGAGCGCTCGCTGACCACACCCGTGGTGGTGGACTTCTGGGCCGAGTGGTGCGAGCCGTGCAAGCAGCTCTCCCCGGTGCTGGAGCGGCTGGCGACGGAGGGCGGCGGCGCCTGGGTGCTCGCCAAGGTCGACGTGGACGCCAACCCTCGACTGGCACAGATGTTCCGGGTGCAGGGCATCCCGATGGTGTACGCGGTGGTCGGCGGGCAGCCGGTCGACGCCTTCTCCGGCGTGGTCCCCGAGGCGCAGCTCCGCCAGTGGATCCAGGCGGTGCTCAAGGCCGGTGGCGTGGCCGTGGCCGAGCCGGAGGACCCGCGCCTGGACGAGGCGGACGACGCCCTGATGACCGGTGACCTGGACGCGGCCGAGCGGGCGTACCGCAAGATCCTGGCGGAGACCCCGGCGGACGCGGCGGCGGAGGCCGGGCTGGCCCAGGTCGGGCTGGCCCGCCGGGTGGCCGGCGCGGACCCGCAGGCGGCGCTCGCCGCCGCGGCGGCCGACCCGGACGACGTCGGCGCGCAACTGCTGGCCGCCGACATCGAGGTGCTCAGTGGTCTGGCCGAGCAGGCGTACCAGCGGCTGGTGTCGGTGGTCCGGCGGACCGCCGGGGAGGACCGGGAGAAGGTCCGTCAGCACCTGGTCGGTCTCTTCACCATCGCCGGTCCGGAGGATCCGGCCGTCGCGTCGGCGCGTCGGGCCCTGGCCAGCGCTCTGTTCTGAGTCACTTACCACGCCAGCGCGGGCCGGCGTGTTCGCCGGCCCGCCCGACATCGAAGGACGGGAGCCCACCATGCGCCGGATCGCCGTCCTCGACGCGCCGAGCAACCTCGGTCTGCGCCCACCCACGCCGACCTCGGTGCCGGGCTGCGGCAAGGCGCCCGGCGCACTGCGTGACCAGGGCCTGCTGCCGCGGCTGCGGGCGCGCGACGCCGGTCATCTGACCCCGCCCCGGTACGACGCGGGGGACTGGCGGCCGGGTGACGGGGTGTGCCACGCCCGGGAGATCGCCGGCTACTCGGTGGGGCTGGCGGACCGGATCGGCGCGATCATCGACCGGGGCGAGTTCCCGGTGATCCTCGGCGGCGACTGCTCGATCCTGCTCGGCTCGGCCCTGGCCATGCACCGGCTCGGCGAGGCGGTGGGCGGCCGGATCGGTCTGGTCTTCGTGGACGGGCACTCCGACTTCCGGCATCCGGGCAACGCCTCGTACGTGGGTGCCGCAGCCGGTGAGGACCTCGCCCTGGTCACCGGTCGGGGGCAGGCCGACCTGGCCGCCATCGAGGGGCGACGCCCGTACTTCCGGGACATCGACGTGGTGGTGCTCGGCATCCGCGCCCAGGACGAGTACCGCCTGGACCTCCAGGCCGCCGGGATCCTGACCCGGCCGGTGCCGGCGCTGCGGGCCGAGGGCGCCGCCCGGACCGCCCAGTGGGCGCACGAGCAGCTCGCGGACTGCGCCGGCTACTGGGTGCACGTCGACGTGGACGTCCTCGACCCGGCCGTGATGCCGGCGGTCGACGCCCCCGACCCGGGCGGGATCGCCTTCGCCGAGTTGGAGATCCTGCTCGCCGGGCTGGTCGACACCCCGCACTGCCTCGGCGTCGAGCTGACCGTCTTCGACCCGGACTACGACCCGGACGGCGCGTACGCGGCCGAGATCGTCAACACGCTGGTGGCCGGGCTGCGCCCGGTGACCCCACCCGGCTCGGTGCCGCCCCGACTGCGTCCGGAGGCGGTCGAGCGGTCGGCTCCGGCACCACGCCGGGGCGTCGACCTCACCGACGTGCCACCGGCCGGACCGCGCCTGCTGGCGGCGGCACCGGTCGCCGCCGGTCCGGGTGCAGGCGGACCGGAGGAGAGGCTCCGGGCCGACCGTGAGCCGGAGTCGGACGGCACCGACTGGGAGCCGGACGGCGTCGAGCATCGGGCGCCGGAGCCGGACGTGGCGTACCAGGAGCCGGCGGTCGCCGATCCCGACGAGGACGGGTTCGCCGACGCCGACCCGGCCGACGACGCCGCCCGGCCCGCGTCCGCGCCGGGTGGCCTGACCGCCTGAGCGGTCAGGCCGACAGCGCGCGCAGGAAACGCTCGGCGATCGGTACGGCGGTGCCGCTGCCCGAGCCGCCCTTCTCCACGAAGACGGCGAAGGCGACGTCCCCCTGCCAGCCGACGAACCAGGCGTGGGTGTTCTCCGGGTCGTCGTCGTACTCGGCGGTGCCGGTCTTGCCGTGCACCGGCCCGCCCGGGGCGTCCTTCAACGCGGTGCCGGTGCCGCTGGTCACGACCTCGCGCATCATCGCGCGGACCGCCGTCACCGCCTCGGCGTTCAGCTCCGGGCCCGGCTCGGCCGCCCCCTCGGGCGCGGGGTCGAGCACCAGCTTCGGCGGAATGAAGCCACCCTTGGCCACCGCTGCGGTCGCCGCCGCCATGGCCAGCGGGCTGACCAGGGTGGTGCCCTGCCCGATCGCGGCGGCGGCCTGTTCGGTGGCGCCGCCGTTCGCGGAGACCCTGCCGGTGAAGGCGTCGAGCCCGACCGTCCACTGACCCTCCAGGCCGAGCGTCCGGCCGGTGGTGGCCAACCCGTCGCCGCCGAGCTGGGGTGCCAGCGCGGCGAACGTGGTGTTGCAGGACCGGGCGAAGACGGTGCGGAACGGCACCTCGCCGAGGGCGAAGTCGTTCGAGTTCTTGAACGACCGGCCGTCGACGACCTGGGTCTTGGGGCAGTCGACCCGGGTGTCCGGGGTCACCGCGCCGCGTTCCACCAGCCCGAGCGCGCTGACCATCTTGAACGTGGAGCCCGGCGGCACCTGCGCGGTGAAGGCCAGGTTCTCCCCGGCGGCGCCGGGACCGTTGGCGGCGGCGAGCACCGCGCCGTCGCCGATCCGGACGGCGACCAGGGCGGAGCGTCGCCGCTCGCCGCGCAGTGCCTGGTCGGCCGCGTTCTGGGTGACCACGTCGAGGCTTGTTCGCACCGGCTCGCCGGGCCGTGGGTCGTGCCGGAACAGTTCGGTGCCGGTGGGCTCCACCGTGCCGGCTCCGGACGCCCGCTTGACCACCACGGTGAGGCCCGGCACCCCACGGAGCCGTTCGTCCCAGCGCCCCTGCAACCCGCCGTGCCCGACCATGTCCCCGCGGACGTAGCGGTCGGGGAACTTGGCCAGGTCGTCGGCCTGGGCCGGACCGACCGTGCCAAGGACCGCGCGGGCGAACTCGCGGGTGGGGGCGAGGTCCAGTTCGTCGGTGGAGAAGACGGCTCCCGGCAGGTCCGTGATCCGCGATCTGATCTGCCGGTACGCCTCCTCGCGCAGCGTGACCACCTCGACGAACGCGTCCGGTTTCGCCTCGTCCAACCGCTTGGCCAGATCGGACAGGTCGACCGGCGGGCTGATCGCCGGACGGATGGCCCGGAACGCCGCGTCCAGGTCGCGGGTGACGGCCTTGACATCGGTCACCGCGCGGGGTTCCAACCCGACCCGGACCACCTCGCGCGGGGCGACCAGCGGCGCGCCCGCACCGTCGAGCACCCCGGCGCGGGGGGCCGGGTCACGCCGCAGGCCGAGCCGGTCGCCCCGGGTGAGCTGGTCGGCGAGGACCTGCGGCTCCCAGATCACCTGCCAGACGTCGTCGCGTCCCTTGACCAGCCGGACCGGCCGGTCGTACGTCCAGGTGACGTCGCCGGGCAGGGTCCACTCCACCCGGACGGTGCTGGTCGCGGTGTCCCGCTCGACCGTGGGCTTGCCCTGCCGGCTCAGCTTGGGCGGCGTCTCGGCCAGTTCGCCGGAGAGCTCCTTGATCTCGCGGGCGACGTCGGCGGCGGCCAGTCGGCTGCCGGTCGGGTCGACGAAACCGACCGCCTGGAGGTCACCCGTGGGCCAGCCGGCGAGGAAGGCGTCCACGCTGCGTTCCGGGCCGTCCTCACCGGAGCAGGCGACCAGAGTGGCCGAGATCACCAGGCCGGCGGCGAGAGCAGCCAGTTGTGACGAGAAGTGGCGATTGCGGTACGCACGGTGCATCGGATCCGGGTCCTCCTGCTCGGGCTGCCCTGCACGCTAGTACGCCCTGGCACCAGGGGCTGCCCCGCTTGGCCGTGGATGGGCGAAAGACGGGACCGTGCCGGTGTGATGAACAACATCTGGCGGGGTACTCCTGACCCGGCCGAACCTCGTACCGCAACGGGCGAAAGGACGACGTCACGCACCGGAAGTCCGGCTGGTGGTACGCCGACGGGGCGACCGGTCGGTCTGGCCTAGGCTGGGCGGCGAGCATGACCCACAACGCGGTGGGTCGAGGGGAGTGGCACCGAATGGACCGGCGTCCGGCGATCAAACCGGGACCCGACCTCCGGCAGGCTGACACCGGCCGGGATGACAGCTTCGACACGGCGACCGACGGAGACGGCTACGGCCGACTCGACACAGGAACGACCGGGATGACCGGTTCGAGCATCGACACCCTCTACGACCTGGGTCTGCCACCAGAGGCGTTGGCGGACGACGTGGAGGACGCCGAGCTCGACGAGCCGGTGCCCAACGCCGAGCGGTTGGTGGCCCAGGCGGTCGCCCTGGCCGGCGACGACCACGACGCGGCGACCCTGGTGGGTCGGTTCTGGCGGTTCGCGCCGGACGAGGAGCTGATCGGCTTCACCGCCGAGGAGATGCTCGACGCCGCACGCGCCCACCGCCAGCTCGCCGAGCAGCGGGTACCGGGCGAGTTGAAGCTGCGGATCCACTCACCCGACGCCGAGCAGCACCACAGCGTCGTCGAGATCGTCACCGACGACATGCCGTTCCTGGTCGACTCGGTGACCGCGCTGCTCAACAGCCACCACCTGGACGTGCACCTGCTGGTGCACCCGCTGGTCGTGGTGCGCCGTGAGCCGCTGGGCCGGCTGGTCGAGGTGGCCGCCGACGTGGAGCCGGACGACGCGATCGACGGCGACCTGGTCGAGAGCTGGATGCGGATCGAGATCGACCCGGTCCGGGATCCGGAGGAGCGCGACAAGCTGCGCCGCGAGTTGCAGCGGGTGCTCACCGACGTGCGCGAGGCCGTCGAGGACTGGCCCAAGATGCGCCAGCGGGCCCTCGCCCTCGCCGACGAGCTGGCCGCCGCGCGGACCAGCGACAACCGGCCGCCGGTGCCGGAGAAGGACATCACCGACTCGGTCGAGCTGCTGCGCTGGCTGGCCCACGACCACTTCACCTTCCTCGGGTACCGCGAGTACCGGCTGGTGCCGAACTCGACCGAGGGCGGGCCGGCACTGGAGGCGGTGCTCGGCACCGGGCTGGGCATCCTGCGGCAGGACTCGCCGGAGGCGCGGGCGCTGTCGTCGATGACGCCCGAGGCGCACGAGAAGGTCACCGAGAAGCGCCTGCTGATCATCACCAAGGCGAACTCGCGGGCCACCGTGCACCGGTCTGCCTACCTCGACTACATCGGCTTCAAGATCTTCGACGCCGAGGGTCGGGTGGTCGGCGAGCGGCGGTTCCTCGGCCTGTTCTCCACCGCCGCGTACCGGACCAGCGTGCAGGAGCTGCCGGTGGTCCGACGCAAGGTCGCCGAGGTGCTGGACCGCTCCGGGCTCAGCCAGCGCAGCCACTCCGGCAAGGACCTGTTGCAGATCCTGGAGACGTACCCGCGTGACGAGCTGTTCCAGATCAAGACCGACGACCTCTACCACGCGGTCATCGGGGTGCTGCGGATGGCGGGTCGCCGGCAACTGCGGGTGTTCCTGCGTCGGGACGCGTACGGGCGGTTCATCTCCTGCCTGATCTACCTGCCCCGGGATCGGTTCACCACGCAGAACCGACTACGCATGCAGGACATCCTGCTGCGCGAGCTGAACGGTGTCGGGGTGGACTACACCACCCGGGTCACCGAGTCGATGCTGGCCCGGGTGCACTTCATCGTGCGGACCGACCCGGGCAGCCCGCCCGGGGACATCGACGCCGACCTGCTCGCCGAGGAGTTGGCCGACGCCACCCGGCTGTGGGACGACGACTACCGGCTGGTGCTGGAACGCAAGCTCGGCGACGAGCAGGCCAAGCACCTGTTCGCCCGGTACGCCGACGCGTTCCCGGAGGGCTACAAGGACGGGCACACGCCGTACGAGGCGATGAAGGACCTGGCCAAGCTGGAGCTGCTGGAGGAGTCCGGCCAGCTTGAGATGCACCTGTTCCGCAAGCAGCCGCTGCCGCGTGCGGTCGTCCGGGCCGACGTCGACGAGTCGATGGACGTCCGGTTCAAGGTCTACCGCTACGGCGAGCCGATGATGCTCTCCGCGGTGCTGCCGGTGCTGCACTCGCTCGGCGTGAAGGTGGTCGACGAGCACCCGTACGAGGTGGAACGCGTCGACGGCCGGATCTGGCTGTACGACTTCGGGCTGCGGCTGCCCGAGGGCCACCAGGAGCTGGCCGAGGTACGCCCGCACGTGGAGAACGCCTTCGCGGCGGCGTGGCGGGGCGAGGCCGAGGTGGACGGCTTCAACGAGCTGGTGCTGCGCGCCGGGCTCACCTGGCGGCAGGTGGTGGTGCTGCGGGCGTACGCGAAGTACCTCCGCCAGACCGGCACCGTCTTCTCCCAGGACTACATGGAGTCGACGTTCATCGCGTACCCGGGGATGGCCACGCTGCTGGTGCGCCTCTTCGAGGCACGGTTCGAACCGGGCTCGCTCACCGCCGAGCAGCGGGAGCAGCGGGCCGCGGAGCTGGTCTCCGAGATCGACGCGGCGCTCGACGACGTGGCCAGCCTGGACCAGGACCGCATCCTGCGGGCGTACCTGAACCTGATCCAGGCCACCCTGCGGACCAGCTTCTACCAGAAGCCGATCGGCGGGCGGCCCAAGCCGTACGTGGCGTTCAAGCTCGACCCGCAGGCCATCCCGGACCTGCCGGCGCCCCGGCCGAAGTTCGAGATCTTCGTCTACTCGCCCCGGTTCGAGGGTGTGCACCTGCGGTTCGGGCCGGTGGCCCGGGGCGGGCTGCGCTGGTCCGACCGGCGGGAGGACTTCCGGACCGAGGTGCTCGGCCTGGTCAAGGCGCAGATGGTCAAGAACGCGGTGATCGTGCCGGTGGGCGCCAAGGGCGGCTTCGTGCTCAAGCAGCGCCCGGGCGACCGGGACGAGGCCGTGGTCTGCTACAAGGAGTTCATCTCGGCGCTGCTGGACGTCACCGACAACATCGCGGCCGGTGACATCGTGCCGCCCGAGGACGTGGTCCGGCACGACGGCGACGACCCGTACATGGTGGTGGCGGCCGACAAGGGCACCGCGACCTTCTCCGACATCGCCAACGAGATCTCCGTCGCGCACAACTTCTGGATGGGCGACGCGTTCGCCTCCGGCGGTTCGGCGGGCTACGACCACAAGAAGATGGGCATCACCGCCCGGGGTGCCTGGGAGTCGGTCAAGCGGCACTTCCGCGAGCTGGGCCACGACACCCAGAACCAGGACTTCACCGTGGTCGGCGTCGGCGACATGTCCGGCGACGTCTTCGGCAACGGGATGCTGCTCTCCGAGCACATCCGGTTGGTGGCCGCCTTCGACCACCGGCACATCTTCCTGGACCCGAACCCGGACGCGGCCACCTCGTTCGTCGAGCGCAAGCGGTTGTTCGAGCTGTCCCGGTCGACCTGGGAGGACTACAACGCCGAGCTGATCTCGGCCGGCGGTGGCGTCTACCCGCGTACCGCGAAGTCGGTGCCGGTGTCGCCGCAGGTCCGCGCGGTGCTCGGGCTGCCCGACGACGTGACGCAGATCAGCCCGCAGGAGCTGATGAAGGCGATCGTCACCGCGCCGGTCGACCTGTTCTGGAACGGCGGCATCGGCACCTACGTCAAGGCCTCCACCCAGACCAACGCCGAGGTGGGCGACAAGTCCAACGACGCGATCCGGGTGGACGGGCGCAACCTGCGCTGCCGGGTGGTCGGCGAGGGCGGCAACCTGGGCTTCACCCAGCAGGGTCGGATCGAGTACGCCCAGTCGGGCGGCCGGATGTACACCGACTTCATCGACAACGCGGCCGGGGTGGACTGCTCCGACCACGAGGTGAACATCAAGATCCTGCTGAACACGGCGGTGGCCGACGGCGAGCTGTCCGTCCCCGAGCGGGACGACCTGCTCGCCCGGATGACCGACGAGGTCGCCGAGCTGGTGCTGCGGGACAACTACGACCAGGCCCGGGCGATCAACAATGCCCAGGCGCAGGCCGCATCGCTGCTGCCGGTGCACCGTCGGATGATCACGGATCTGGAGCGCTCCGGCGAGTTGAACCGGGCGCTGGAGGCGCTGCCGCCGGACGAGGAACTGGCGGTACGCGCCGAGTCCGGGCTGACCGCGCCGGAGTTCGCGGTGCTGCTGGCGTACGTGAAGATCGCCCTGGAGAAGGAGATCATCGCCGAGGGGCTGGCCGACGAGGAGTGGACCGACGAGGTGTTGGTCAACTACTTCCCGACCCCGATGCGGGAGCGGTTCGCCGACCGGATGGACCGGCACCGGCTGCGTCGCGACATCGTCACCACGGTGCTGGTCAACGAGGCGATCAACCGGGGCGGCATCTCGTTCGTCTACCGGGTGGTCGAGGAGACCGCCGCCACCGCCGCCGACGTGATCCGGGCGTACGTGGTGGTCCGCGAGGTGTTCGGGTTGCGCGAGGTCTGGGACGCCATCGAGGCCCTGGACAACCGCATCGACCCGGAGTTGCAGACCAGCGCCTACCTGGACACCCGGCGGCTGCTCGACCGGGCGGTCCGCTGGCTGGTCACCAACCGGCGCTCGCCACTGGACGTGCCGGCGGAGATCGCCCGGTTGCGGGAGGGAGTGGCCGAGCTGCTGCCGAAGCTGGAGACGCTGTTCTACGGCACCGAGCGGGAGGGCATCGCGGCGCACATCGACTCGATGACCGAGCGGGGCGTGCCGCGTGAGCTGGCCGAGCGCAACACCCGCCTGATGTACAGCTTCGGTCTGCTGGACGTGGTGGAGACCGCGGCCGGCAGCGGACGGGACGTGAGCGAGGTGGCCTCGGTCTACTTCGTGCTCTCGAACCGGTTCCGGGTCGACTCGCTGCTGTCGAAGATCTCCCTGCTGCCGCGGGAGGACCGCTGGCAGACGCTGGCCCGGATGGCGCTGCGCTACGACCTGTACGCCGCGCTGGCCGCGCTCACCGGGGAGGTGCTCGACTCCACGCCGGGCGACCTTTCACCGGCGGAGCGGGTGCAGCAGTGGGAGCAGTCGAACGCCACCTCGATCCACCGCGCCGAGCGGGCGATGGGGGAGTTCGACGAGTCCCGCGCCGACCTGGCCGCGCTCAGCGTGCTGCTGCGCCAGATCCGCACCCTGGTGCGGACCTCGTCAGCGAGCTGACGTGAAAGGAAGGGCACCTTTCTAACGCCTCGTGCATAGGAAGGTGCCCTTCCTCACGTCTCGGTCAGCCCACCAGCGACCTCTCGTTCAGCTCACCAGCGAGGCGAAGACGATCACGTTGTCCGGGTAGTCGCCCTTGGCCTCGTCGAACTGGCCGCCGCAGGTGATCACGCGCAGCCCGGGTCGGTCGGACGGGCCGTACACCTGTTCGGTGGGGAAGGCGTTCTTGGGGTGGGCGGCCACCGAGTCCACCCGGAAGTCGACCGATCCACCGTCGGCCCGGCTGACCGTGATGACGTCGCCGGGTTGCAGCGCGCCGAGGGAGAAGAAGACGGCCGCACCGATCGCCGCAGAGTCCACGTGCCCGACGATCACCGAGTTGCCCACCTCGCCGGGGCTGGGACCCGGCGAGTACCAACCGGCGAGCATGGCCTGGTCCAGCGGGGGAACCTCCACGGTGCCGTCAGGGTTGGTGCCGAGCATCATGATCTTCGCGTCGACGCCGATACGGGGGATGGTGATCGTGGTCGGGGCGGAGCGGGGCAGCCCGGTCGCGGGGCGGTCCGCGTCGGAGGCACCGTCGTCGAGGTCCGCGTCGTCGAAGGGTACGGACGCGCGCGGCTCGGGGGTGCTCGGACCGGCCTGTGCCAGGGGCTGCGGTGGGCGTACCGGCTCGACGGGCCGCAGTGATGCGCCGATCAGGCCGGAACCGACCATGGCCAGCAGCACGACGACGGCGGCGCCGACGGCGCGCCACGGAGATCCGTGACGGCCGCCGGCCCGCCTCGCCGTCGCGTCAGGCCGCGAACTCATCGGCCCGGCGCCGACGCATCAGCACGAGGCCACCGAGGGCCGCCGCACCGACCATGCCCGCTCCGGCGGTGGCCAGGCCACCGTTGGCGCCGGTGGCGATGCCACCGTCTCCGCCGTCGACCCCGCCGTGCGGCAGGACCACGATCTCACCCACGCCGCACGAGCCCTTGAGCTCGTACGTGCCGGGCTTGGCGTCCTTGGCTACGCGGGCCTCGCCGTAGTAGACGAAGTCCTTCTCGTGCTCCCAGCGGTCGCCCGAGTCGTCCTTGCCGCGCTCGCCCGACCAGTCCTTCTCGCCCGACCAGTCCTTCTCGCCGGACCAGTCCTTCTCGCCGGACCACTCGCGCTCGTCCTCGCCCTTCCAGTCGTGCTCGGACTTGGCGCCGTGCTCCTCCTCGGCGGACGGGGCCTTGTGGTCCTCGCCCTCCGCGTCCTGGCCGTGCTCCTCGGCCTTCCAGTCGCGGTCCTTGCCGTCGGCGTCGGCCGCACCGCCACCGGTGCCCTTGGACTCCGGTGCCGACTCGGCCTCGCCCGACCAGTCCTTGCTCTCGGTGCGGTCTTCGCCGCCGGACTGCCAGTCCTTGCTCTCGGTGCGGTCTTCGCCGCCGGACTGCCAGTCCTTGCCCTCGGTGCGGTCTTCGCCGCCCGACTGCCAGTCCTTGCCGTCCTGCCAGTCCTTCTTGTCCTCCCAGTCCTTGCGGTCCTGTTTCCAGTCCCGGTCGCCACCCTTGTCGCCTCGGTCGCCACCCTTGTCACCCCGGTCGCCACCCTTGTGGGCCGCTTCGAGCTTGACCTTGCCGGTGACCTTGGACCAGACGAAGGCGTGCTCCTGCGCCTCTTCGCAGATCTGCACGAGCTTGACCTCGTCGCCGGGCTTCACCGCGTGCGGCTTGGCGAAGACCTTGCCCTCGTCCTCGGGAGCGTGGCCGTCGGCGAGCGCGACCCCGGGCGCGAACACCAGCAGGGAAGCACCGCCGAGGGCGGCACCCGCAACGACCTTCCCCAGCATCTTCTTAGCCATGACCTGTGTCACTCCATCCCTGTTGTCCTGCGGCTCGCACAACCGAGCCAGAACTGACGTTAGACCGTTTCACGACCTATGCAGGGAAAGATTCGTGTTCTGGCATTCGTACGATTTACCCGATCGATCAGGCATCGCTGAGGGGGGTGTCCCGGCCCGTCCCCGGTGGGGTGTTTCCACCTCTTCGTAGCCGCTGGAAGCGGGTTCGGTGGCGGTGTGTCACCTGGCGCGCCCATCGGGGCCGGGTAGGGTTTCGAAAATATCGAACCATTGCCATGGAAGCGCTCCCATGCAAGAATCGCTGCACGCGGTGATCGGAGCCACACCGCACAGGCAGTTGTCGAGGGCATCCGGGTTCACCGGACGACCACTTGCCGTCGACCGGGTCAGCCGGTCGTGCACCACCACCAACGCCCGCCCGGGTCGGGCGCTCCCGAAGAATCCCGTTGGCATCGGCGGTCGTCCGTGCAGGACGTCCCTCGGACGCCACGTGCCGGGCCGTACGCGGATCCGGTCTCGCCCAAGGAGATCAGTGGCATGAATGTGTGGAGAAGGCTGTCCAGTCGACGGCGGGCCGTCGCGCTGGCTGGCGCGAGCGCGCTGGTCGCGGGCGGTTTGGTGACGATTCCGGTCACCGCGGCGCACGCCGCGACGCAGTGCGACGTCGCATACACGACCAACGACTGGCAGGGCGGCTTCACCGCCAACATCACCATCCGGAACATCGGTGACCGGCTCACCAGTTGGACGCTCGGCTTCACGTTCCCCGACGCCAACCAGCGCGTCCAGCAGGGCTGGTCGGCCCGCTGGACCCAGTCGGGCCGGAACGTGACCGCGCAGAACGAGTCCTACAACGGCAACCTGGCCACCGGCGCCAGCACCAGCATCGGCTTCAACGGTGCCTGGAGCGGCAGCAACCCGAAGCCCACCTCGTTCACGGTCAACGGGGTCGCCTGCAACGGCGGCACCACGCCGACGACGCCGCCGCCGACCACCCCGCCGCCGACCACCCCGCCGCCGACGACGCCGCCGCCGACCACCCCGCCGCCCACGACGCCTCCGCCCACCACGCCGCCGCCCGGTACCAAGGTCGACAACCCGTACCTGAACGCCCGGGGCTACGTGAACCCGGAGTGGAAGGCCCGGGCCGAGTCGGTCACCGGTGGCAACCGGGTGTCGAGCATCTCGACCGCCGTCTGGATCGACCGGATCGCGGCGATCGAGGGTACGGACAACAGCCAGTCCAACGGCCCGATGGGCATCCGGGACCACCTGGACGAGGCGCTGCGGCAGAACGCCGAGTACATCCAGTTCGTCATCTACAACCTGCCCGGCCGGGACTGCGCGGCGCTCGCCTCCAACGGTGAGCTGAAGGCCGACGAGCTGCCCAAGTACAAGGCGCAGTACATCGACCCGATCGCGGCGATCATGGGTGACACGAAGTACCGCAACCTGCGGATCATCACCGTCATCGAGGTCGACTCGCTGCCGAACCTGGTGACCAACACCTCCAACAACCCGGGTGGCACCGTGATGTGCGACACGGTGAAGGCCAACGGCGCCTACGTGCAGGGTGTCGGCTACGCGCTGGCCAAGCTGGGCGCGATCCCGAACGTCTACAACTACGTCGACGCCGGGCACCACGGCTGGCTCGGCTGGGACAGCAACTTCGTCCCGAGCGCCCAGGTCCTGAAGGAGGCCGCCACCGCCTCCGGCAGCACGGTCAACAACGTGCACGGCTTCATCACCAACACCGCCAACTACTCCGCCCTGATCGAGCCGTACGCGAAGATCAGCGACACGGTCAACGGGCAGACGGTGCGTCAGGCCAAGTGGATCGACTGGAACTTCTACAACGACGAGCAGAGCTTCGCTCAGGCGTTCCGGCAGGAACTGGTCCGGCAGGGCTTCCCCAGCGGCATCGGCATGCTGATCGACACCTCCCGTAACGGCTGGGGCGGCAGCGCCCGGCCCACCGGCGCGGGCCCGACGACCAGCGTGGACGCCTACGTCGACGGCGGCCGGGTCGACCGCCGCATCCACAAGGGCAACTGGTGCAACCAGGCCGGTGCGGGCATGGGCGAGCGGCCGAAGGCCGCGCCGGCGTCGGGCATCGACGCGTACGTCTGGATCAAGCCCCCGGGTGAGTCGGACGGCTCCAGCCGCGAGATCCCGAACAACGACGGCAAGGGCTTCGACCGGATGTGCGACCCGACCTACACCGGAAACGACCGCAACGGCAACAGCCGCAGCGGTGCCCTGGCCGACGCCCCGATCTCGGGCGCCTGGTTCCCGGCGCAGTTCGCCGAGCTGATGCGCAACGCCTACCCGCCGTTGTCCTGACGGCTAGGCATACCGGCCGTCAGCAGTAGGTGAGGCGCTGCGACGGCGGGTTTCCCGGGGCCCCTGGTCCGACCGCACCGGTCGGACCAGGGGCCCCTCTCGCCGCGCGGCACGGTCCACCCGAACCGGGTGGACCCGTCCCGCGCTCAGGGCACCGTCTTCTCGATCGCGGCCCGGCCGGTCTCGGCCAGCTCACGCCGGGCGCGCTCGATGTTCTCGGGGGTGGGGTCCTGACCTCGGGCCATCACCAGGTCCTCCGGGTCCCACGGCTGCTCGGCCCCGGTGCGGATGTCGTCCCCGGCGGCTCCGGTGCCGGTCCCGGTCGCACCGGTGCCCGCCGCGTACGGGTCGGCGATGACGTCCTCGGTGGGCGCGTCGAGGTCGATCCGCTCGCCCGGTGCGGCGAAGGCCGGGGTGTCCCGGTCGGCACCGCCCCCGGTCATCAGCTCCGGAACGCCGCTGTCGTCGTCCACCGCCGCGGCCACCTCGGGGCGCTCCTCCAGCGGTCGGTCACGATCCGTCATCCTGCCGCCCTCCTGTCCGCCACACGGTTCCTCCGGCCCCCTGCGGGTACCCGTCGGTCGCCGGGTAATGCCTGCGACGGCACACCGAAGGCGGGCGTCCCTCGTCGGGACACCCGCCTTCGACGGTGATCAGCGGCCGAGCACCCGGTCCAGGAAGTCGCGGTAGCCGCGCACCGCCACCCGGAGCTGTTCGGTGTCGGGCGAGCCCGCCTCCTGCCACCCGCCGAGCTTGTCCTTGTGCTCCGCCAGGGCCGCGGACAGCGCCTGCATGGCCTCGTCGACGAGCGACTGGGCCTGACCGGCGGCGGCCTGCGGGTCGTCCACGAAGCGGAGCTGGACGTCGCGCCAGCGGTCCCGGAAGCCCTGTGCGGTCGTCTCGTCGAAGAGGGTCGCCGCACTGGCCGGAACCGTCGATCCGGCCCCGGTGTCACCGGTCGGCGACGGGCCGTCCGGGTCGACCATGGTCGGGGCGGCGCTGCCGTAGCCGGCGCCGCCGGCCGCCGCCACGTCGCTGGTGTCGACCGCCGACGCGTCGCCGGGGAGGTCCCGCGACTCGATCCGTCCGTCGAGGTCGTCGGCCCGGTGGCCGTCCGTCCCCCGGTGCGCGGCAGTGTCGGAGTCGTCCAGGTCGAGGTCGGTGCGGTCCATGTCGTCGCCGGTCCGGTCGAACTCGGCCGTCGGGTCGGCCCGCAGCCCCTCCCGCTCGCCGTCGACCGCGCCGTCGCCCGGCGCCGCAGTGCGCTCCTCGCGCGGGTCGATCTCGTCCTCCGGGCGCGGACTGGCCAACGCGGACGCGGCCACCGCGCCACCGACCGAGGTGGCGCCGAAAGCGGTCGGCACCGGAGCGGGATCGGTCACCTCGCCGTCACGGTCGTCGTCACCCGGCCGACCGTCCCAGGGGCGATTGCGGTCGGCGGACTCCACCCGGTCGCGGTCCGTCGGCTCGTCGATGCGGTCGAGGTCGTCCGGTACGCCCCGGTCGGCACCGTTCGGCGGCACTGCCACCGGGGCAGACCGGACGGCCTCGGGGTGGTCGTTGTTGAGCTGCTGCTCTTCTTGCCGCATGGTGCTCTCCTCAGCGGTTCGTGGCGTCATGGGCGGCCTCGGGGTGGCGCTGCTCGGGCGTGGTGGCCGCCGCGACCGGTTCCTCGCCAAGCAGGTCGGCGAAGAGGGCGCGGTAGTGGACGACGGCCTGGCGGAGGTCCTCGGTGCTGGCCTCGCCCTGCTCGTTGCGCAGGTGGATCTCGTGCGCGTCCCGGTAGTGGCTGAGCGTCCGGGCGTGTTCGACGGACAGGTGGGCGATCTGGTCCGAGAAGTCACCGGTGGGGTAACCGCGCTCGGCGACGAGCCGGGTGACCAGTTCGTCGGCCTGACCGACGGTCTCGGCGGGGGAGTCGATGAAACGCACCTGGAGCTCCTCCCAGGCGGCGGCGTACCGGGCGCGGGACTCCGGTGCCAGCGGCACGAGTTCGAGTTCGGCGTGCCGGCGTTCCCGGTCCCGCAGCTCGCGTTCGGCGGCGCTGCGGCTGTCCCGCTCGGCGACGACGTGGTCGTACTCCGGGCCGAAACGCTGCCGTAGCCAACGGCGGCGGCCGGCCACGACGACGGCCGCGGCCACGGCGGCGACCACCAGGATGACGAGGACGGTGACGACTATCTGCGTGGGCGACATGGCTCCTCCTTCGTCTTGAGGTATTCCCTGCGGACACTGATCGCCAATCCCGTTCCGGAGCACTTTCCTCATCCGGATCGGTGGTGGGCAGGGCGGGAACCCGCCGGAAGGGGACGAGCGGCGAATCGGCGGCATCGACCGAGGCCGGGAACGGGACGCGCACCGCAGCACCGCCCGTTCGGCGACGGCAGGGGCGTCCTCGGGACGTCCGGCACCGTATAGGTAGTCTCGACGGACGGTAGTGCGTCCGGCGCGGATTACGTATCCTGCCCAAGGCGCCCGAACCCCGGCGTCCGGCGGGCAGCCGGGCGCACGTCGGTGACGGTGCCGCCCGGCCGTGCCGGAGCCCTTCCAGCCACCCTCCCGGGCGAGGTCCGATTGAACACCCGCGACTGGCCGATCCGCTCCAAGCTGACTGCGCTGGTCGTCGTGCCGGTGACCGCGTTGCTGGCACTATGGATCTTCGCGACCACCCTCACGTTCGGTCCCGCGCTGGACCTGCTCGCCGCCCGGACCCTGCTGTACGACCTGGGTCGGCCCGGCGAGACGGTGGTGGCCGAGCTGCAACGGGAGCGACGGCTCTCGGTGGTGCACCTCGGCTCGCCCCGGACGGTGTGCGGCCAGCCACCGGCCAACTGCGTCCTGCCGGAACTGGTCGCGCAGCGGTCCCGCACCGACACCGCCATCGCCGAGTTGCAGCGCCGGGTCTCCGGGGAACAGCTACGCGACGCCGCCGGGGAGCTGCTGGAGACCCGCCTGGACCGTCTCCTCGGCGAACTGGAGGCGCTGCCGTCGGGGCGTGCGTTCATCGACCGCCGCGACCTCGACCGGGCCGGCGTGATCGGCCTCTACAGTGGCATGATCTCGTCCGCCTTCCACACCTTCTCGGCGTTGGCGAACCTGCCGGACCAGAACCTCAACCGGGAAGCGCGGGCGCTGACCGACATCGGCCGCTCGCGTGAGCTGCTCGGCCAGACCGACGCGCTGCTGGCCGGTGCGCTGATCGGCGGACGGCTCGCCGAGGGTGAGCACACCCTGCTCGTGCAGGGCATCGCCAACCAGCGCTTCCTGGCCGAGAGCGCGGTGGCCGACCTGCCGGAGCCGGACCGCGCGGCGTACCAGCGGTTGACCGAGCAGGACGAGTTCACGCAACTGCGGCAGATGCAGGACGAGTTGGTCGCCGCCGACCCCTCGGCCCGACTCCGGATCGATCCGCAGACCTGGCAGGCCAGTTACGACACGGTGCAGGGGGCGCTGCGCGACTTCGAGCTGACGCAGGCCGACGGTCTGGCCGACCGCTCGGTGCCGATGGCGGTGCGGACCCTGGTCCGGCTGGCCGCCGCCGGACTGCTCGGCCTGGTCGCCGTGGTGCTCTCGCTGGTCGTCGCGCTGCGGGTCGGTCGGTCGCTGGCACAGCGGTTGACCCAGGTACGCGGCACCGTCAAGGAGGCCGAGGAGCGGCTGCCCGAGGTGGTGGACCGGTTGCGCCGGGGCGAGCAGGTGGACGTGGCCGGCGAGGCCCCGCTGGCGGACCGGGGCGCGGACGAGATCGGCCAGGTGGCCAAGGCGTTCACCGAGGTGCACAAGGCCGCGATCCGGTCCGCCATGGTCGAGGTGAGCCTGCGTCGGGGCCTCAACGAGGTCTTCCTGAACATCGCCCGACGCAGCCAGGGGTTGGTGCACCGGCAACTCACCGTGCTCGACCGGATGGAACGCGACGCCGAGGACCCGGACCACCTGGCCGAACTGTTCCGGGTGGACCATCTCGCCACCCGGTTGCGGCGGCACGCCGAGGACCTGGTCATCCTCGCCGGTGCGGCCCCCGGGCGGGGCTGGCGCAACCCGGTGGCCATGGTGGACCTGATCCGGGGCGCGATCTCCGAGGTCGAGTCGTACGACCGGGTGGACATCGTCAACGTGCAGGCCGCCGGCACCGTGGGTCGGGTGGTCGGCGACGTCATCCACCTGCTCGCCGAACTGATCGAGAACGCCACCGCGTACTCGCCGCCGGACTCCCGGGTGGAGATCTCGGGCGAGCACGTCGCGCACGGGTACGCGCTCTCGGTCACCGATCACGGGCTCGGCATGACCGCCGCCGCCATCGAGGAGGCCAACCGGAAGCTCGCCCGGTCACCGGACTTCGACCCGACCGAGACCGCGCGGCTGGGGCTGTTCGTGGTCGCCCGGCTCGCCGCCCGGCACGACGTACGGGTGCGGTTGCGGGAGTCCGACGGGACCGGGTTGACCGCCGTGGTGCTGATCCCGGCGGCGCTGATCACCGCCGAGCCGTCGCTGCTGCTCGACCTGGACGCCGCCGGGGACGACCAGGCCGCCACCCCGGAACAGCGCCGGTTGGCCCGGGCCACCCGGCTGACCACGGTGCCCCGACAGAGCACCCGAGCGCAGGTCGAGCCGGAGAAGCCGGCCCACACCGGGGCGGCGTCGGCGAGTACGGCCGGCAGCCGGGGTGGACCGACCTTCGGCTCCACGGTCGGCGCGGCCGAGGCCGACGGCCTGCCCCGCCGCATTCGTCAGCGGGGTCCGGCCGCCACCACGCCGTCGGCCGCCACCGCACCGTCCGATGCCACGGCGTCGGCCACCGCGTCGCCGTCGCCCGACACCGCACCGCCGGCCGCCGCCGACGGCGCGGCACCATCGCCGGTCGATCCGCCTCCGGTGTCGCCCACCGCCCCGGCGGACACGCCGTCCGGCAACGGGTCGCCCGGGCACCGGGTGGTGGCCGGACGTGCGCAGGACGGTGTCGACGCGCCGACGGTGCTGATGCCGGCGGTGTCGTCGGCGATCGACGGGCCGACCGTCCGGCAACCGGTGGTGGTCCCGCGCGGGCCGATCCGCCCGCTCGGCGAACCGACGCCCCGTAGCCCGGAGGAGGCCCGCCGGTTCATGTCGGCGCTCCAGGCGGGCACCGCGCGGGGCCGACGCGCCGCCGTCGTACCGAACGGCGACGCGGATCGCCCCGGACCGCCCACCGGGGCGGGGCGTGGCGGTTCACCCGCCGACGAGGAGGTACGTACGGTCTCGCCCGCGCCGGACCGATCCGGTGCCGCCCCCGCCGACCAGAAGCAGGACCGAGGCACCGAACCGGCAGGGCCGCCGGCCGGTGACCCGACGACTGTGCAATCCCCGACCGCGACTGAGAGGGACGCCTGATGCATTCGACGAGGCAGAGTGCCGATCTCGGCTGGTTGCTGGACGACTTGTTGGATCGGGTACCGACCGCGCGGCAGGCGGTGGTGCTCTCGGCGGACGGGCTGTTGCTCGGCTGCTCGACCGGGATGGACAAGGCCGATGCCGAGCACCTCTGCGCGCTGGCCTCCGGCCTGTCCAGCCTGGCCCGGGGCGCGAGCCGGCACCTCACCGGCGGCCCGGTGCGCCAGACGGTGGTGGAGATGGAGTCCGCGTACCTCTTCGTGACGGCGGCGGGGCAGGGTGCCTGCCTCGCGGTCGCCAGCGACGCCGACGCCGACATCGGCCTGGTGGCGTACGAGATGGCGATGCTGGTGACCCGGGTGGGCGAGAACCTCGGGACACCGGCCCGGGCGTCGGTGGGTACCGCCGATGCGCGCTGACTTACCGGGGAACCAACACGAATGGCTCGACGCCGACGCCGGGCCGGTGGTCCGGCCGTACACGCTGACCGGTGGCCGGGTACGGGCCAGCGCCGACGCCTTCGACCTGGTGGCGTACGTGCTGGCGAAGCCGGACCCGGACCTCGGCGCCTATCCGGAGCTGTACCCGGAGCACCGGCTGCTGGTGGAACTGGCCGGTCGGGGGACGCCGGTGGTGGAACTCGCCGCCGATCTCAATCTGGCCATCGGTGTGGTCCGGGTGCTGCTCGGCGATCTACTCTCCCGGGGACTGGTCGCCGTGCACCAGCCGCCGCGTGCCACGTACCTGCCCGACAACGACATCCTCAAGGCGGTGGTCGATGGACTCCGTGCGTTATGACGGCGAGCGGCGGGAACACCGGATCCCGATCGCGCTGAAGATCCTCGTCGCCGGTGGCTTCGGCGCCGGCAAGACGACGCTGGTCAGCGCGTTGAGCGAGGTCCGGCCGTTGCAGACCGAGGAGATCCTGACCGGGGCGGGCATCGAGACCGACGACCTCTCCGGGGTGGAGACCAAGTCGACCACCACGGTGGCGATGGACTTCGGTCGGATCACCATCAACGACGACCTCCAGCTCTACCTGTTCGGTACGCCCGGGCAGGACCGTTTCTGGTTCCTCTGGGACGAGCTGGCGTTCGGGGCGCTCGGCGCGGTGGTGCTCGCGGACACCCGTCGGCTGGCCGACTGCTTCCCGTCGATCGACTACTTCGAGCAGCGCGGCATCCCGTTCGTGGTCGGCGTCAACTGCTTCGACAACTCGCAGCGGTTCAGCCTGGAGGCGGTCCGCCGCGCCCTCGACCTCGACGGCGACGTGCCGATGGTGCTCTGCGACGCCCGGGACCGGCAGTCCGGCAAGACCGTGTTGATCTCCCTGGTCGAGCACGTGGCCCGGCAGCGGGGCGAGCCGGTGCCGGCCGTCTGAGTCGGGCCGGACCGGGCGGATCGGCGGTTCGTCGTGGATTCGAGGTCTAACCGGCCGGGATCAGGGCAAGGCTTCTGGTGAGATCGACACAGGATTCGGCAGGGAGGCGGAACGCGGTGGCGGTTCAGGGCGAGATCGTGCACATCGGCGGGTACACGGCGTCCAGCGGCGGTCGGGCCACCGGCATCGTCGCGGCCCGCCGGGATCCGCACACCGGCGAGCTGACGTCGCTGGGCACGGTCGCGGTCACCGCGTCGCCGTCCTTCCTCGCCCGGCACCCGCGCCTACCGATGCTGTACGCGGTCAACGAGCTACCCACCGGTGAGATCGGTGCCTGGCGGGTGGGGGCCGACGGGGCGCTGGACGCGGCCGGTACCCAGCCGACCGGTGGCGCGGAGCCGTGTCACCTGGCGGTCGTGCCGGACGGCGGGCACCTCGTGGTGGCCAACTACGGCAGCGGGAGCGTGACCGTGTTCCCGCTCGACGCCGACGGTGTCCCGGGCCCGCGTACCGACGTGGTGGCCCACCAGGGGCACGGGCCGAACCCGGAGCGGCAGGAGCAGGCGCACGCCCACATGGTCTCGCCGGGCACGGACGGCGCGCCGTTGCTCGCCGTCGACCTGGGTACCGACTCGATCTACCGGTACGACCTCGACGGGTCGGGCGCGTTGCGGCCCCGGGGCGCCCGGATCCGGACCGCCCCGGGGGTGGGTCCCCGGCACGTGGCCCGGCACCCGGACGGTCTGCGCTGCTACGTCGCCGGTGAGTTGGACGGCTCGGTCCTCGCGTACGAGGTGGCCGGCGACGGGGGGCTCCAGGAGATCGGGCGGGTCGAGGCCAGCGGCCGGGCCGGGCACGTGCAGCCGTCGGAGATCGCCGTGGGTGCCGACGGCCGTTTCCTCTACGTCGCCAACCGGGGCGTGGGCACGATCACCGTCTTCGGCCTCGGCGCGAAGCTGCCGGAGCAGGTGGCCGAGGTGGACACCGGCGGCGAGTGGCCGCGTCACTTCGTCCTCGTCGGCGAGCACCTCTACGTCGCCGACGAGCGGGCAGATATGGTACGCACTTTTCTCGTCGATCGGGAGACCGGCGTGCCGACACCGTCCGGGGAGCCGCTCGTGGTCGCGAGCCCCACCTGCGTTCTGCCCTGATCGTGGGGCTGAGACATAGATGCATCCACATTGCGCCGTGGCATCGTCACGCAAAGTTACCAATTCAGGGGAAACTGTTTCTCCTCTGTAACTTTCGACCGAACGGCCATGGCAGTCCACGGGCGGGATACGCAAGATGGTCTGCGTGTCAGCAGGCCGCCATCGCATGCGTTCAGGTATTCACGGCGCCGCCGCCGCGGCGGCGGTCGGCGTTCTCGTCGTCACGGCCGGAGGATGGGTCGGCTACCGCCAACTCGCCGGGCAGGACTGCTCGGGCAAGATCGAGCTGTCCGTCGCCGTGGCCAGCGAGCTCGCTCCGGCGGTGGACCAGGCGGCCACCGAGTGGGAGGAGAAAGGTGCCGCCGTCGAGGGCACCTGCATCGACGTGACGGTCTCGGCCGCCGACCCGGTCGAGGTGGCGGCGGTGGTGGCGGCCAGGCACGGCGCGACCCTGGCCGGCGTCGGCCAGGCCAGCGGCACCGCGGTGAGCCCCGACGTCTGGATCCCGGACTCCTCCACCTGGCTGCTGCGACTCAAGACCGGCGGCGCGGCGGCCTTCGAGCCGGGCAACGGTGCGTCGATCGCCAGCAGTCCGGTCGTCGTCGCGATGCCCGAGCCGATCGCCGCCCGACTGGGCTGGCCGCAGAAGGAACTCGACTGGACCCAACTGCTGGCCCGGGTCAACAGCGACCGGCCGCTGCGGACCGGGATCGTCGAGCCGACCCGGGACGCCGCCGGACTGTCCGGCCTGCTGTCGCTGATGACCGCGGCCTCGTCGACCGGTGGTGCCACCGCCGAGCAGGACCGCGTCGGCGCGCTGCGGGCGCTGGCGTCGGGTGCCTCGGCGTTGCGCCAGGACCTGTTGGCGAAGTTCCCGACCTCGGCGGACAACACCACGCTGGCCAGTGCGCTCGGTGCGGCGGCCCTCTCCGAAGAGGACGTCATCCAGTACAACGCCCGCAAGCCTCCGGTGCCGTTGGCGGCGCTGTACCTCAAACCGGCACCACTGCCGCTCGACTACCCGTACGCGGTGCTGCCCGGCATCGATCCGGCCAAGGCGTCCGCCGCCCGGGTGCTGTTCGAGGCGCTGACCACCTCGTCGTTCAAGGACAAGCTGGCCGAGCAGTCGTTGCGCGGGCCGGACGGGAACTGGGGGAGCGGCTTCGCCGCGCCGCAGGGCGCACCGAGTCCGGCGGGCGGGGACACCTCCGCCGCACCGCCGCAGGGCGGGGTGGCCGCCGGTGGGCTGGCACCGGACGCGGTGGAGCGGGCGGTGTCGAGCTGGTCCATCGCCACGCTGTCCGGCCGGATGCTCTGCATCATCGACGTCTCCGGCTCGATGAAGAAGACCGTGCCGACGGCCAACGGGGCGACCCGGCAGCAGGTCACCATCGAGGCCGCCCGGCGTGGCCTGAACCTCTTCGACGACTCCTGGTCGATCGGGTTGTGGGTGTTCTCCACGAAGCTGGCGGGAACGCGGGACTACCGCGAGGTGGTGCCGATCGGTCCGTTGTCACGACAGCGCAGCACCCTGGAGCGGGGATTGGACACGGTCACCTCGTCCAGCGGTGACACCGGGCTCTACGACACGCTGCTGGCCGCCTACAAGGACGTCCAGCGCAACTGGGAACCGGGCAAGGTCAACTCGATCGTGCTCTTCACCGACGGCAAGAACGAGAACCCGGACGGCATCTCGCAGCGCGAGCTGCTCGCCGAGCTGGAGCGGATCAAGGACCCGGAGCAGCCGATCCAGGTGATCATCGTGGGCATCGGCACCGAGGTGAGCAAATCGGAGTTGGACACCATCGCCGGGGCGGCCGGCGGCGGAGCGTTCATCGCCGCCGACCCGACCAACATCAGTGACATCTTCCTCAGGGCGATCGCTCTGAGGAAGGCGCCGGCCTGAGCGTCGGCGCAGGGGACGGGGTCTGCGGTACCGGAGAAAGCGGTACGACAGGCCCCTTTCCGGTCGTCCTCCACACCGGAAAGTGACGGCAATACGTCCGAAGCAATCGGCCGTCATAGTTATCAAGGCAGGATGTCCTCGTGCACCGGCAGATCCGGCCTCCGTCCCGGCCGATCCCGGGCCGTCGGCGAGCGAAGTGTGGGAGGGCTGGTGACCTCGGCGACGCTGTTGACCCCCGCCAGATCGTCATCGCGATCGGGTGAGGCTGCGCCATCGAGCGGGTCGGTGCGTGGCGACCAGCGGACGTACGTCCGTTCCCTGGTCGTACTGGACGCCACCGTCCTGTGCGTGGCGGTGCTCATCGGTTACGCGGCCCGATTCGGCGAATCCGTGCCACGTGGTACCCACGTGCCCTACGTCCTGTTCGCGCCGGCCCTGGTGCTGGCCTGGCTGGTCTCCCTCAAGGTGCTGCGCTGCTACGACGACCGGGTGGTCGGCTACGGCGCGGACGAGTACCGGCGGGTGAGCATGGCCAGCCTCCGGCTGGCCGGTGCCGTCGCGATCCTCGGGTACATCGCCGACGTCGGCGTGTCCCGGGGCTTCCTGGCGATCTCGTTCGCGGTGGGCACGATCGGGCTCGAAGTGGCCCGGTTCGCCGCACGCAAGCGCCTGCACCGAGCCCGGTCGCGGGGGACGGGCTGGTCTCGGCGGGTGCTGGTGGTCGGCGACACCGCACACGTGCTGGAACTGGTGCACACGCTGCGCCGCGAGCCGTACGCCGGCTACCAGGTGGTCGGCGCCTGCATCCCGGACGCGCTGCTGGCGCCGGTGGCGCAGCGGCTCGGTGACGTACCGGTGGTCGGCTCGTTCCGGGGCATCCCGGAGGCCGCCGACGCGATCGGCGCGGACACGGTCGCGGTCACCGCCTGCGGGGAGTTGACCGCCACCCGGCTGCGCCGCCTCGGCTGGCAACTGGAGGGCACCGGCATCGACCTGGTGCTGGCACCGGCGCTGACCGACGTCGCCGGCCCGCGCATCCACACCCGCCCGGTCGCCGGGCTGCCCCTGATCCACGTGGAGGCACCCGAGTTCCGTGGGGTGCGCAAGCTGGTCAAAGGGTTCGTCGACCGTTCGGTCTCGCTGGTGGCGCTGACCCTGCTGCTGCCGCTGCTGGCGACGATCGCACTGGCGGTGAAGGTGAACAGCCGCGGACCGGTGCTGTTCCGGCAGACCCGGGTGGGGCAGGGCGGGCGCGAGTTCGGCGTCTTCAAGTTCCGCACCATGGTGGTGAACGCGGACGCCCTGCTGGCCGAGTTGACCGCACGCAACGAGACCGACGGTCTGATGTTCAAGATGCGGGACGACCCCCGGGTGACCAGGGTCGGCCGGTTGCTGCGCAAGTGGTCCCTGGACGAGCTTCCCCAGTTGGTCAACGTGCTGCTCGGGCAGATGAGCCTGGTCGGGCCCCGGCCGCCGTTGCCGTCGGAGGTGGCCCGCTACGACGGCGACGTGGCCCGACGCCTGCTGGTCAAGCCCGGGATGACCGGTCTCTGGCAGGTCAGCGGCCGGTCCGACCTGAGCTGGGAGGACGGCATCCGACTGGATCTCTACTACGTGGAGAACTGGTCGCTCGCGGCCGACCTGACCATCCTCTGGAAGACCTTCGGCGCGGTGGTCAACAGTCGGGGCGCGTACTGACGGCGGCCTACGGCTGCGGGCCGGTCCAGTCCAGGCAGACCACGACCGCGTCGTCGGTCAGGTCACCGGCGACGAAGGCCCGCAGGTCGCCGAGGAGGGAACGGACCGCGTCCAGCGGGGTCATCGGCGTGGTACGGCGCAACATCCGGTCCAGGGCGGTCTCGCCGTAGCGGACGTTGCGCCCGGTCGCGTCGATCACCCCGTCGCTGATCATGAAGAGACGGTCGCCCCGCTGGAGCTGGATGTACTGCTCGTGATAGTTCGTCCCCTCGAACATGCCGAGCGGGAACTGCGCCTCCAGCGGCTGCACGGTGACCTCCCCGGCCCGCAGCAGCACCAGCCGGGGCGAACCCGCGTCCACGGCGGTGAGCAGACCGGTCCGCAGGTCGAGTTCGAGCAGCAGGGTCGAGAGATGTTGCTCACCCCGGTGCAGGTCGTAGATCGCCTGGTCGGCCAGGGTGGCCTGGTCGGCCAGCGGGATGCCGGCCCGGCGGGCGTTGCGCAGCGCGCAGGTGGCCAACGTGGTGAGCATCGAGGCGGCCACCCCCTCGCCCATCCCGTTGATCGTCGCGGTCCAGACCCGTTCGCCGTCGTCGGACCAGTCGAAGCTGTCGCCCCGCACCGCGTACGCGGGTTCGAGCTGACCGGCCAGGCTGAACGAGGGACGGGTCCGGCTGCGGCCGGGCAGGAGTTCCCACTGCACCTCGGCCGCGAGCGTGAGCCGTCGGGTACGTCGGGCGATGCGGTACACGTCGGTGCCGGGGTCCACGGCGCTCAACTCGTGGGCCGTCGCCGTGGCGATCTCCAGCAGCTCGTCCAACAGCCCGTCGTCGGTCAGCGGTGCGACCCGCAGCACACCACGCCGTTCGCCGCGCATGTTGACCGGCAGGTAACCGATGCCGTCGGCGGACACCGGCGTCTCGTGGTCGAAGCAGCGCCAGGCGGGATGACCCGGGCTGGTCACCTCGTCACCGCCGCTGAGCGGAAGCAGCGCGGCCAGGCGATAGTCGACCTGGAGCAGCTCGGTCTCGGTGATGCCGTACGCCCGCTCCAGCAGCTCCGCGATCCGGCGGACGAGCAGGTCTGCCGGGGCCGCCATGAGTGTGGCATGCGCCTCGTCGACCGGCTCGCTCATCGTCTCTCCTTGATCACAAGCCCATTCGGCGACAGAATCGGAGTACGCTCAGGCCCACCATGGCGGAACTGCATGGTCCACCGGGACCCGAGATGAGTATGGCTGCCGAGCTGGATACCGCGGCAGGCGCCCTGCTGACCGTCTGGGACGGTGCACGGGAACGCACGGCCAACCGGATCTCCACCGCCCAGCTACGGGCCGTCATGCTCGTCGAGCGACAGGACGGCATCAACCTGCGTCGGCTGGCCGCCGGGCTGGACATGCTGCTCTCCTCGGCCAGCCGGCTCTGCGACCGGCTGGTCGCCGCCGGGATGCTGGAGCGCGAGCCGGGCCGCGCCGACCGCCGGGAGATCTCGCTGCACCTCACCGCCGAGGCCCGTCGACTCCTCGCCGAGCTGCGCGAGGACCGCCGCCAGCATCTGGCCACGATCCTCGCCGCGATGACCCCGGAGGCGCGCGAGGCGCTGCTGCAGGGTCTGCGCGAGTTCGACGCGGCAGCGCGGGCACGGGTGATGCGCGAGGTGTCGCCGCTGGTGCCGCAGCAGGAGGGACACCCGGAGGCGCTGCCCGCAGCGGGTCGGAGCGCGGTGGAGCACGGTGCCGAGCCGCAGTCGCGAGGCTGGTCGGCGGGGGAGACCTCGGTCTCACGTACCGCCTGACGGGTCGCCGGTCAGCCGCCCGCAGCCGGGCCCGCCGCCAGCATCGCCACGTCGTCGTGCCGGTGTCCGCCACACCACTCGTCGACCAGGTGGAGCACCCGGTCGACGAGCGTCGTCGGTGCCGACCCGGCGGCCTCGGCCAGGGCCCGGTGCAGCCGCCGTTCGCCGAACATCTCGGTGCCGCTCGGCCCACCGCGGGCCTCGGTCACCCCGTCGGTACGGGCCAACAGCAGCTCGCCCGGCCGCAGCCGGACCTCGGTCTCGTCGAACCGTGCCCCGGGCACCGCACCCACCGGCATGCCGCCCACCTGGACCGGGGTCACCGTCCCGGCGCCGTCGACCAGCAGCGGTGCCGGATGACCACCGCCGGCCACCCGGACCCGCAGCCCGCCGTCCGGCTCGGGACGCAACGTGCCCAGCAGCAGGGTGGTGAACTGACCCCGACGGGCCGCGTCCGGGATGTCCAGCAGGGCCCGGTCGAGTAGCCCGAGCAACTCCCGGGGCCGGTGTTCGACCAGCCGCAGCGTCTGCAACGACTGGCGGACCCGGCCGGTCAGCACGGCCGCGCCGACGCCCTTGCCGCTGACGTCGCCGAGGGCGAACAACGCGCCACCGTCGGTCGGGAGCACGTCGTAGAAGTCACCGCCGATGCGCAGACTGTCCCCGGCCGCCCGGTACCCACCGGCGAGCCGGACGCCGTCGACGGCGGGCAGGTCCGGCGGGAGCAGACTGTTCTGCAGCACCCGGGCCAGGTGGGCCTGCTCGTCGTAGAGCTGGGCGGTGGCCATGGCGGCACCGGCCCGGGCGGCGAACTCCCGGGCCACCTCGACGTCGCGCCGGTCGAACCCCTCGCGCGCCCCGGCCCGCACCAACACCAGCGCGCCCGCCGTCCGCCCGGCCCCCGGCATCGGGCTGACCAGCAGCGTCGCCGCCGGACCGAGGTCGTCCGGGAGCAGTGGCCCGGCACCGTCGCGCTCCCCGGCAGGCCAGGGCCGGGGCACGCCGGCCTCCCCGTCGAGCGCCTCGACCAACCCGGGTAGGGCGCTGACCGCGTCCCAGTCGGTGGCGCCGAGGGTCGGCTCGTGGCCGACGTGCCGGATCCACTGCGGCTGGTACTCGACCGTCCCGGTCGGCAGGTACACGACCAGGGCCAGGTCGGCGAGGTACGGCACGGGCAGCGTCGCGGCGGCCCGGAGCGCCTGGTCGCGCTGTAGGGCCAGGCCGAGCCGGCGCCCTGCCTGGGCCAGGAAGTCGGTACGTCCCCGCTCGGTACGCAGCGCCTCGGCGTGCCGGTGATCGTCGGTGACGTCCCGCACGTACCACGCCGACCGGTCACCGGCCAGCGGGCGGCGCACGCCCCGCAGCCGCCGGTCCCGGTGCTCGCCGTCGACGTGGTCCGCCCCGGTCGCGTACGCCTCGGCCAGCATCGCCACCGGGGAACCGGGCAGGCCGACGCCCGGGTGCAGCTCCGGCAGCAACGCGGCGGCCGTGGCGTTGACCAGCACGACCTGTCCGACGCTGTCCGTGATCAACACCGCCTCGGCGAGCCCGTCGAGCAGCTCCAGCGCGAGCTCGGGGTCCACCGACGTGCCGACGCCCGGACTTCCGGATCGCCCACGGCCGGTGGAGCCGGCGGCCGGGCCCCGTCGGGTCCTGGTCACCGGCGGTCGCCCCGCGCCCTGCGCTGTCGACCTGTACGCATGCCGGTGCTGTGCTCCTCGGGTCCACGGGGTTTGTTGCCTGCGGACAAGGGTACCGAGGGGCCCCGAGGGGTGCCTGGGCAGGAACGCCGGTGGGCTAGAGCCGGGCCAGCCAACCGGCCGGGCGGGCGATGATCCGGCGCACCACCGAGCCCGCCGCGCCCACCGCGGCGGCGGTGGCGCCGAGGGTCGCCGGACGTACGGTCACCGGGGACCAGGCGGCGGTGAGCACCCGGCGTTCGATCTCGGCGAGCACCGGCGGGCGGATCCAGGGGGCGAGCGGGGCGTAACCGCCGCCGAGCACCACGGTGTCCAGGTCCAGCAGGTTGATCACGCTCGACACGGTGATCCCGATGGCCGTACCCGCCTCGTGCAGGGCGTGCCGGGCAGCGGGCTCGCCGGCCTCGGCGAGCTGCGCCAGCCGCATCGGCGCGGTGTCGGCCGGCAGGTCGGCCCCGGCCAGACCGGCGGCGGCGAGGATCGCCTCCTGTCCGGCGTAACGCTCCAGGCAGCCCCGGCCGCCGCACCGGCAGGGCGGCCCGTCCGGCCGTACCGGGATGTGCCCGATCTCGCCGCTCCAGCCCCGGACTCCCCGGAACAACGCGCCGTCGAGCACGATCCCGGCACCGATGCCGACCTCGCCGGAGAGGTGCAGGAAGCTGCCCGGTCCGGCACCGGCGTGCAGCTCGCTGAGCGCGGCGAGGTTCGCCTCGTTGTCCACCACCAGCGCGGGTACGCCCTCGACGGTCTCGGTGAGTGGCGGGTGCGCGGCCAGCAGCTCCGGCACCGGTACGTCCCGCCAGCTCAGGTTCGGCGCGAGGCGGACCCGGCCGGTGTCGTCGACCAGCCCGGGTACGCCGAGGGCCGCGCCGGCCAGGGTGAGGCCCTGGTCGTCGGCATCGGCGCGGGCCCGGTCGGCGAGCCGGACCAGCCGGGCCAGCGCGTCGGCGGGAGAGACCGGGCGCAGGTCGGCCCGGTGCACGGTGTGGTGCCGGACCGCGCCGGAGAGGTCGACCACGCAGGCGGCCAGGTAGTCGACGTTGATCTCCAGCCCGAGCCCGGCCGGGCCGTCACCGGCGAGCACCAGGCCACGGGCGGGTCGCCCGGCACCGGCACGCGGGGTCGGCTCGGCCTCGGTGACGAGTCGACCGGCGACGAGGTCCTCCACCACGGCCGAGACGGTGGCCCGGGTGAGGCCGGTCTCGGCCGCCAGCGAGGCCCGGGAGGGCGGGCGCTCGGCCGCGGCGATCCGGCCGAGCACGAGGGCGAGGTTCAGCTCACGCAGGCTGCCCTGGCGTACGCCACCGGCCGGGGCTGCGAGTCGGGTCACCCCTTGACACTGCCACACTGCGGCCATTTAATTCAACCACTGAACAAATAGCGGACGACACCACCGGAGGTCTGTAATGGCATCCCGTCCCACCCCCGCCGACAAGTTCTCCTTCGGCCTCTGGACGGTCGGCTGGCAGGGCCGAGACCCGTTCGGCCACGCCACCCGACCCGCGCTGGACCCGGTGGAGTCGGTGCACCGGCTCGCCGAACTGGGCGCGTACGGCGTCACCTTCCACGACGACGACCTCGTGCCGTTCGGTGCGGACGCGGCCACCCGCGACGGCCAGATCGCCCGGTTCCGCAAGGCGCTCGACGAGACCGGCCTGGTGGTGCCGATGGTCACCACCGACCTCTTCCAGCAGCCCGTCTTCAAGGACGGCGGCTTCACCAGCAACGACCGCGACGTGCGGCGGTACGCGCTGCGCAAGGTGCTGCGCAACATCGACCTCGCCGCCGAGTTGGGCGCCCAGACCTTCGTCATGTGGGGCGGCCGTGAGGGCGGCGAGTACGACGTGGCCAAGGACGTGCAGGCCGCGCTGGCGCGCTACCGCGAGGCGGTCGACCTGCTCTGCCAGTACGTCGTCGACCGCGGCTACGACCTGCGGTTCGCGCTGGAGCCCAAGCCCAACGAGCCGCGCGGCGACATCCTGCTGCCCACCGTCGGGCACGCCCTGGCCTTCATCTCCACGCTCGCCCACCCCGACCGGGTCGGCGTGAACCCGGAGGTCGGCCACGAGCAGATGGCCGGGCTGAACTTCGTGCACGGCATCGCCCAGGCGCTCTGGCAGGGCAAGCTGTTCCACATCGACCTCAACGGCCAGCGCGGCATCAAGTACGACCAGGACCTGGTCTTCGGCCACGGTGACCTGCTCAACGCGTTCGCCCTGGTGGACCTGTTGGAGCACGGCGCACCGGGCGGCGGCCCCGGGTACGACGGACCCCGCCACTTCGACTACAAGCCCTCCCGCACCGAGGACATGGACGGCGTGTGGGTCTCCGCCGCCGCGAACATGCGGACCTACCTGCTGCTCAAGGAGCGGGCCGCGGCGTTCCGGGCCGACCCCGAGGTGGTCGAGGCGCTGGCCGCCAGCAAGGTCGGCGAGCTGGGCGTACCCACCCTGGGCGAGGGTGAGGGCTACGCCGAGCTGCTCGCCGACACCAGCGCGTTCGAGGGCTACGACGTCGACGCGGCCGGTGCCAAGGGCTTCGGATTCATCCGGCTCAACCAGCTCGCCGTCGAGCACGTGCTCGGCGCGCGCTGAGGCGGACGGCATGCCGCTCGTCGCGGGGGTGGACTCCTCCACCCAGTCCTGCAAGGTGGTCGTCCGGGACGCGGAGACCGGTGACCTGGTCCGCCAGGGCCGGGCGCCGCACCCGGACGGCACCGAGGTCGACCCCTCGGCCTGGTGGTCGGCCCTCCGAACGGCGATCGACGCCGCCGGTGGGCTGGACGACGTCGCCGCCGTCTCCGTCGCCGGGCAGCAGCACGGGATGGTCTGCCTGGACGACTCCGGCGAGGTGGTGCGGCCGGCGCTGCTGTGGAACGACACCCGCTCCGCACAGGCCGCCACCGACCTCGTCGAGGAGGCCGGTGCCGGCAGGACGGGACGGCAGTTCTGGGCCGACGCGGTGGGCAGCGTGCCGGTGGCCAGCTTCACCGTCACCAAACTGCGCTGGCTGGCCCGGCACGAGCCGGCCAACGCCGACCGGGTGGCCGCCGTCTGCCTGCCGCACGACTGGTTGACCTGGCGTCTGTCCGGCTCGTCCGACCTGGCGGCGCTGCGGACCGACCGCAGTGACGCCAGCGGCACCGGCTACTGGTCCCCGGCCACCGGCGAGTACCGCCCCGACCTGCTGGAACGGGCGCTCGGCCGGACGGTACGGGTACCGACCGTGCTGGGCGCCGCAGAGTCGGCGGGCACCCTGCCCGGCGGGGCGCTGCTCGGACCCGGTGCCGGGGACAACGCCGCCGCCGGGTTCGGCGTGGGCGCCGGTCCCGGCGACGTGGTCGTCTCGATCGGCACCTCCGGCACCGTGTTCAGCGTCGCCGACGCGCCGGCCGCCGACCCGACCGGGATCGTCGCCGGCTTCGCCGACGCCAGCGGCCGGTTCCTACCGTTGGTCTGCACACTCAACGCGGCCCGGGTACTGGACGCCGCCGCCGGAATGCTGCGGGTCGGGTTGGACGAGCTGGCCGAGCTGGCGCTGGCCGCGCCGCCCGGCGCGGACGGGCTGGTCCTGGTGCCGTACCTGGAGGGCGAGCGGACGCCGAACCGGCCGCTGGCCACCGGGGCGGTGCACGGGCTGACCCTGGGCACCTCGACCCCGGCCCACCTGGCCCGGGCGGCGGTGGAGGGCATGCTCTGCGCGCTCGCCGACGGGCTGGACGCGCTGGCCGCCCAGGGGGCGACCGTCCGGCGAGTCATCCTGGTCGGAGGCGGGGCCCGCTCCGCCGCCGTCCGCCGGATCGCCGCCCAGGTCTTCGGCAGCCCGGTGGTGGTCCCGCCACCCGGCGAGTACGTCGCCGACGGGGCCGCCCGCCAGGCCGCCTGGCTGGCCCTCGGCGGTGCCGAGCCGCCGTCCTGGTCACCGTCCGGCACCGAGGAGTACGCCGCCGAACCGGTACCGGCCATCCGGGAGCGCTACGCCGAGGCCCGGGAGCGTCACCTGGACCGCCCGGCGTGAGGCGCTGACGGTCCGGGCCGGGGCGGTGTCGCACCCCGGCCCGGACCACATCCGGCCCCTGCTGGTCCCCGTCACGCCCGGTCACGCCGTTTCGTTGCCCTGCCGGGTCGTTTCGCGCCGTGCCGGGTCGTTTCGTGGGTGATCTGGGCGCGCGGGGTTGTGCTGGCGTCCGGGCCCTCCACCGCACACCAGCAGACCGTGCCTCTCAAGATCGTGCTCGATCCAGGGTCGAGTGGTCATCCCGGCGTTGAGACGCCACTCGATCCAGGATCGAGCGTGATCACGGTGGCGCGGGGTTGGGGTCGGTCCGCCGTCCTGGTGACGGGATGGGTGGACCCGGTGACCGGGCCGTTATCCGGTCCTGGTTGGCTGCCGACATGACCTTGCGCACGGGCCGATCGGCGCGGGTGTGGGGCGGGGGCGCCGCGCACCGGATCTACAGCGTGGTGGTCTTCGTGCTGCTCGCCTCGCTGGACAACGTGGCGATCGGTCTGGTGCCACCGCTGTACGGCGCGATCGCCGACTCCTTCGAGGTGCCGCAGCGCCTGCTCGGCCTGGTCACCGCGATCAGTTTCCTGGTCAGCGCCGTGGCGGCGGTCGGCTGGGCGTATTTCGGGGACCGCACCAACCGCAAGCCGCTCCTCATGATCGGCACGTTGATCTGGGCGGCCGGCACCGGCGGCAGCGGTCTGGCCGGCGACTACCCGACGTTCCTGGCCGCGCAGTTGCTGGCGGCGATCGGCCTCGGCGCCGTCGGGTCGGTCGGTTTCTCGGTCGTCACCGACCTGATCTCGCCCCGCCGTCGGGGCCTGGTGATGAGCTTCTGGGGACTGTCCCAGGGCATCGGCACGCTGGCCGGCACGCTGGTCGGCGGGCTGCTCGGCGCGGCCGACTGGCGCCGGCCGTTCCTGCTGCTCACCGTCGTCGGCCTGGCCGCCACCGCGGCGTACCTGTTCACGTACGACATCCAGCGCGGGCAGAGCGAACCGCAGTTGGCCGCCGCGCTCGCCGCCGGTGCCGAGTACGACCATCGGATCAGCCGCGCCGACCTGCCGGTCATCCTGGGCCGACGGACCAATCGCTGGCTCGTCCTACAGGGACTCACCGCCCAGGCCGCGTTCGGCTCGCTGGTCTGGCTGCCGGTGCTCTTCACCGAGCGGGCCCGGGAACAGGGGTATTCACCGGCGACGGCGATCGTGGTGGGCAGCGTCTTCGCCACCCTGTTCCAACTCGGCGGCGTGTTCTCCATCGTCGGCGGCCTGATCGGCGACGCGCTGCAACGGCGTACGCCCTCCGGCCGGGCCTTGGTCGCCGCGGTCGGCATCCTCGCCGCGGTCCCGCTCTACCTGGTGCTGTTCTTCGTGCCGATCCGCATCGACGTGCCGGACGGGGCCGGTACCGGTGCGGTGGTGGCGGCCGTGGTGGGCAGCGTGTTCACCGAGCCGACGGTCGGGCTGAGCCTGCTCACCGCGCTGGTGGCATTGGCGTTGACCTCGGCGAACTCACCGAACTGGTTCGCGTTGATCGCCGACGCCAACCCGCCCGAGCACCGGGGCACCGTCTACAGCCTCGGCAACCTGGTCAACGGGGTGGGTCGGGCGGCCGGCAACGGGCTGGTCGGGGTGGTCTTCCACGCCCTGCGGGCGGCCTTCCCGCCGCCGTTGAACTACGCCGTCGGGCTGGCCGCGTTCCAGCTCTTCTTCATCCCCACCGGGATCATGTACTGGCTGGCCGCCCGGACGTCTCCCAAGGACATCGCCGACGTCCGCGACCTGCTGCACCGCCGCGCCGAGAAGCTGTGAGCGCACACGCGCCGAAGCCCAGATGCAAGGAAGGGCACCTTGTTAACGCCTCGTGCATAGCAAGGGCCCCCTGCTAACAACGGGCGAGCCGTACCCGAGCACCCCGGAACGACGGCGTTCGGCGTGCCGCGCAGTCGGCGCGGCTGACCGTGTTAACAAGGGGCCCTTCCTCTACCTGAGGCGTTAAGCAGGTGCCCTTCCTTGCACGACAAACAACAGCAACAACAGCGTCAGGCGCTGCGGAGCCAGACGGTGACGTCGGTGGGGAGGGAACCGTCGTCGTTCAGCGGGGCGCTGCTGTGCAGCACCTCGCCGCCGGGCACCGGTACGGCCTGCGGACCGAAGTTGGTCGACACCACCAGGTCGCCGTTGCGGAAGGTCAGTACGTCGTCGCCGGAGGAGAGCCACTCCAGGGTGCCCCGACCCAGCCCGTGCGTACGCCGCAGCCGCAGCGCCGTGCGGTACATCTCGTACGTGGAGCCGGGCACGTCGCGCTGGCGGTCCCGGGCGTACTCGGCCCAGACCGGAGGCTGCGGCAGCCAGCTCGCGTCGGTGGGCCCGAACCCGTACGACGGCGCGTCGGCCTCCCACGGGATCGGCACCCGGCAGCCGTCGCGGCCCCGTTGGGTGTGCCCGCTGCGCTCCCAGGTCGGGTCCTGTCGCGCCTCGTCGGGCAGGCTGGTGTGCTCGGGCAGCCCCAACTCCTCGCCCTGATAGAGGTAGGCCGAACCGGGCAGGGCGAGCATCAGCAGGGTGGCGGCCCGGGCCCGGCGCAGCCCGAGCGCCGCGTCCGGCTGCTCGTCGCCGACGCCGATGCCGTTGGGCCGGGCGGTGCCGACCGGCAGCCCGAGTCGGGAGGCGTGCCGGACCACGTCGTGGTTGGAGAGCACCCAGGTGGTGGGCGCGCCGACCGCGTCGGTGGCCTCCAGCGACCGGGTGATCACCGCGTACTGGGCGGGGGCGGTCCAGGAGGCGACCAGGTACTCGAAGTTGAACGCCTGGTGCATCTCGTCGGGGCGGACGTACGCGGCCAGCCGCTCGGCCGGCTCCACCCACGCCTCGGCGACCAGGACGCGTTCCCCGGGGTAGCCGTCCAGCAGCCGCCGCCAGTCCCGGTAGATCTCGTGTACGCCGTCCTGGTCCCACATCGGCGGGCGGGGCTTGTCGGCCTCCCGCCCGGAGAGGATCTCCTGCGGCTCCCGCCAGTCGGCCAGGTCGGCCTGCTTGACCAGCCCGTGCGCCACGTCGACCCGGAAGCCGTCGACGCCCCGGTCCAGCCAGAACCGCAGCACGTCCAGGAACTCGGCGCGTACCTCGGGGTCGTCCCAGTTCAGGTCGGGCTGGGCGGTGTCGAACAGGTGCAGGTACCACTGCCCGTCGGGCACCCGGGTCCAGGCCGGTCCGCCGAAGACGCTCTGCCAGTCGTTGGGCGGCTCGGTGCCGTCCGGTCCCCGGCCGTCGCGGAAGACGTACCGCTGCCGTTCGGGGCTGCCCGGGGCGGCGGCCAGGGCGGCCTGGAACCACCGGTGGGCCGACGAGGTGTGGTTGGGCACCAGGTCGACGATCACCCGCAGCCCCCGGGCGCGGGCCTGCGCGATCAGCTCGTCGGCGTCGGCGAGCGTGCCGAACAGCGGCTCCACGTCCCGGTAGTCGGCCACGTCGTAGCCGGCGTCGGCCTGCGGCGACGGATAGAACGGGGAGAGCCAGACCGCGTCCACCCCCAGCTCGGTGAGGTGGTCCAGGCGGGCGGTGATGCCGGGCAGGTCACCGATGCCGTCGCCGTTGGCGTCGGCGAACGAGCGCGGGTAGATCTGGTAGATCACCGCCTCGGTCCACCAGCCGGTGATCGTCTGCTGCGTCGCGTTGTCGTTCAGGACGGACTCCCGTGGTCGAGCCGGCCCGGCGGGTCGCCGGACGACGATGGTGATCGGTTCAGTTTGCCCGCGCTCGCGCGGTCGATTCACGCACGACCAGCCGAGTGTCGAGGATCACCGGCGACGCCGTCCGGTCCGGTCCGGGCTGCCGCAGCGGTCCGGTGAGCGGGTCGAGCAGCATTTTCGCGGCCAGTCGGCCCTGCTCGGCGGCGGGTTGGGCGATGGTGCTCAGCCCGAGCACCCCGGCGAGCGCATGGTCGTCGATTCCGATCACGCTGACGTCCTGGGGTACCCGCAGACCGGCGTCGCGCAGCGCGGTCAGCGCCCCCATCGCCATCTCGTCGCAGGCGGCGAAGATCGCCGTGGGCGGGTCACCCCGGCGCAGCAGTTCCTCGGTGGCCCGGGTGCCGCCGGCGATGTCGAACCGGGACTCCACGTCGAGGCTCGGGTCGGGGCACAACCCGGCGCTGCGTAGCGCCTCCTGGTAGCCCCGGCGTCGGTCCAGGTGCGCGGTGAAGGCGAGTTCGTCGTCGGGGTCACCGGAGATGTGGGCGATGCGCCGGTGACCGAGATCCAGCAGGTGCCGGGTGGCGGTCCGCGCGGCGGCCACGTCGTCGATGCGTACGCAGGGCCAGCCTGGCACGTCGGTGCCGGAGCTGACGGTCACGCCGGGCAGATCGAGCGCGGCCAGTGTGGTCAGCTCGGGTGCCCGCAGCGGGGTGGCGACCAGCATCACGGCGTCCACCCGCTTGTGCAGGTTGGCGGGGTGCAGCAGCCGCTGGCGGTTCTGCTCCCGGCCGCCGAGGTTGTGCAGCAGCAGGTCGTAGCCGGCCTGGTGCAGGAAGTCCTCGACCGCTTCGACGACGACGCCGAAGAACCACCGGGTGATCCGGGGGACGACGACCGCGACGGTGCCGGTACGGCCGCCGGCCAGCCGGGAGGCGCTCGGCGACACGGCGTACTGCAACTGCTCGGCGGCGGCCAGCACCCGGTGGCGGGTGGCGGCCGACACGGTCGGCAGTCCGCGTAGTGCCCGGGAGACGGTGGCCGTGGAGACTCCGGCCAACCGGGCGACGTCGTCGATCCTGGTCACGCTTACCCCGCTCGTGTCCCGGGTGGTGCCGCCGTCGACGTCGACGGCGGCACCACCCGGGTATCAGCCCTTGACGCTGCCGGCGAGCAGCCCTCGAACGAAGTAGCGCTGCAACGAGAGGAACACGATCAGCGGTACGACGATCGAGACGAACGCCCCGGCGGTCAGCCGTTGCCACTCGTTGCCCCGGGTGCCGGCCAGTTCGGCCAGCCGCACGGTGAGCGGTGCGGTGACGTCGCTGCCACCGGCGAAGATGAGCGCGACCAGCAGGTCGTTCCAGACCCAGAGGAACTGGAAGATGCCGAACGCGGCCAGCGCGGGGGCGACCAGCGGCAGCACGATGGTGCGGAAGATCCTGGGGTGGGTCGCCCCGTCGACCCGGGCCGCCTCCATCAGGTCCTTCGGTAGCTGCGAGATGAAGTTGTGCAGCAGGAACACGGCGAACGGCAACGCGAAGCAGGTGTGCGCGAACCACACCTGGGCGAAGTTCTGCGCGCCGTCGAGGTTCCAGGCGGGCATCAGGGTGACGCCGCCGATGCTGACTCCCCGCGAGAAGAAGCTCAGCAGCGGCACCAGCGCCATCTGCAACGGCACGATCTGGAGCGCGAAGATGCCGATGTAGACCCAGTCCCGGCCGCGGAAGTTGATCCACGCCAGCGCGTACGCGGCCAGGGCGGCGAACGCGAGCGGGAACAGCACCGACGGCAGGGTGATGACCAGCGAGTTGACGAAGTAGTTGGCGAGCTGTCCCGAGCCGGACGCCTGTCCGAACAGCACGTCCTGGTAGTTCTGCAGGGTGAACTGCGGGTCCCGGAAGAACGTCCACCAGCCGGTGGTCTTGAGCTGCGGCTCCGGCCGGAACGAGGAGACGAACAGGCCGAACGTCGGGATGGTCCAGACGACCGCGATGACGATCGCGACGACCGTCGCGGTACGGCTGTTCAGCCGCTTGCGTACCCGGGACGCGCGCGTCGACGTGCCACTGGTGTCCTGGGCGCCGGTGGCGACCGGGGGAGTGGTGGTGGTCATCTCAGCCCTCCCGTCGCTGCTGACGCAGGTTCCGGATCTGGAAGATCACGATCGGTAGCACCAGGACGAAGAGGAAGACCGCCAGGGCGGACCCCTGACCGTTCTGGCCGTACCGGAACGCCTGGTTGTACATCTCGTTGGCGATCACGCTGGTGTCGTAGTTGCCGTTGGTCGTGGTGCGGACGATGTCGAAGACCTTCAGCGTGGCGATCGAGATGGTGACCACGACGACGATCAGGGCCGGCCGGATGCTGGGCACGGTGATCTGCCGGAACATCTGCCAGGGGGTGACCCCGTCGAGGCGGGCCGCCTCCACGATGTCGGCCGGGATGGACTTGATCGCCGCGGAGAGCACCACCATGGCGAATCCGGCCTGGATCCAGACCATGATCACGATGAGGAGCAGTGTGTTCAGTGGCGAGTCGAGCAGCCACTGTCGGGGCTCGCCACCGAGGCTGACCACGATCTGGTTGAGCAGACCGATCTGTTCCTGGTCCTCACCCCGGTAGGCGTAGACGAACCGCCAGATGATGGCGGCACCCACGAACGAGATCGCCATCGGCATGAAGATCAGCGACTTCGCCAGCGACTCCATCCGGGCCTTGTCGACCAGCACGGCGTAGAGCAGGCCCATCGAGGTGGCGACCAGCGGAACCAGGGTCACCCAGACCAGCGTGTTGATCAGTACCCGGACGATCGCGTCCTCGGCGAACATCCAGCGGTAGTTGTCCAGCCCGACCCAGTTCTGGCTGCCGCCGTCCATGAAGGACAGGAGCGTGGTGCGGATCGCCGGGACGACCAGGCCGATCATCAGCAGCAGGACGGTCGGCAGCAGGAAGAAGAGTGCGAACAGCCCCTCCCGGGGCTTGGTCCGCCGGGGCATCGGCGCGCTGCCGGCGGCGGCGGCGACGAGTTGCGCCTCGCGACGCCGGGCGAAGAACGCCGGCACCGCGTCGAGCAGGACGAGCAGGCCGCCGACCACCACTGCGAAGGCGACCAGCCCCCACAGCAACATCATCAGTTTCGGCGCCTGGGCGGCGAAGTCGAAGTTCATCAACCCTCCCGGAGGTGTCGACAGAGCCGGTGGGCCGGCCCGCGTGCGCGGACCGGCCCACCACTGGACTCAGTTCGGCCAGCTGCTCTCGATGCCCTGGAGGACCGTGGCGGTGTCCCGCCCGTTGATCCACTCGACCATGCCCTTCCAGAAGGTGCCGTTGCCGACGGCCGCCGGCATCAGGTCGGACCCGTCGAAGCGGAAGACCGAGCTGTCGTCCTGGAGGAGTTCCGCGGACAGCTTGTCGATCGGGTTCGCGACGTTGGCCAGGTCGAGCTTGTTGTTCGCCGACACCCAGTCGCCGATCTTCGCGCGGCTGTTGGCGTGCTCACCGGAGGCGAGGTACGTCTGCACCGCCTGCACCTCGGGACGGTCGTTGAACGCCGTCACGAACTCGCCGCCGCCCAGGACCGGCTTGCCCTTGGCCGGGTCGATGGCCGGGAAGTAGAACGCGAACACGTCGCCGTCCTCGGCCACCCGGGTGCCCTGCGGCCACTGGTTGGCGTAGAACGAGGCCTGCCGGTGCAGCGCGCACTTGCCGGCCGTGATCGGCACACCGGCCTCCTGGAACGAGGTGGTGGCGATACTGCGTACGCCGCCGAAGCCGCCGTTGACGTACTTCTCGTTCTTCAGGATGGTGCCGGCGCGGTCGAGCGCCTCGGCGACCCGGGGGTCGTTGAAGGGGATCTCGTGCTTGGTCCACTGGTCGTAGACCTCAGGCGTCTGCGTACGCAGCATCAGGTCTTCGATCCAGTCGGTGGCCGGCCAGCCGGTGGCCTCACCGGACTCGATCCCGGCGCACCACGGCTTGGTGCCGCTGTCCGCGATCGTGTCACTGAGCTTGATCATCTCGTCCCAGGTGTTCGGGACGGCCCAGCCCTTCTCCTGGAACATCTTTGGCGAGTACCAGACGAAGGACTTCACGTTCGAGCCGAGCGGCGCGCCGTAGAAGGTGCCGTTGACCGTGCTGTAGGTCAGCCAGTCGGCCGGGTAGTTCTCCTCGGCCATCGCCTTGGTCTCGGCGCTGGCGGCCTTGATCTGGTCGCGCTCGGCGAACCGCTGGATCAGACCGGGCTGGGGGATGAACGCCAGGTCGGGGGCGTTGCCGCCGTCGACGCGTACGGGCAACTGCGCCTCGAACTCACCACTGCCCTCGTGGTTGATGTCGATGCCGGTGCACTCTTCGAACTGCTTCCACGACTCGTCCAGCCGGTCGGCCTCGATGTCCCGGATCGACGAGTAGATCGTCACCTTCTTGCCGTCGTGGCCCTGGTACTTCTCGTACGGGGCGCACTCGGCGGAATCGGCGTTGGTGTTGTTGCCGCTACTGCTGCTGCTACCGGTACCGCAGGCGGTGGCGCCGAGCGCCAGCCCGAGCGCGCCGGCGATCACGAGGGCCTGGCGTGGCCTGGCAAAGACTGCCATGCCGTCCTCCTTCCTAGCCGGCGCCGGCCGGGATCGCATCCGGTGACCTGGCGCCGGTCCGATGGGCGTTTTCACATGTAAGCGCTTGCATCTCGCGCGGTCCAGCCCTGGGCGGGACACGACCGAGTAACAATCCCGAAACCTGTCGTCCCTGCCTGGGCGCACCCCCACCGGGCCCGGTCTGCTCAGAGTTGACCAAGGGGTTTGCGCCCTCAGAACTGCCCTTCGGAGACCAGAACTTCTTGATCAACGCGGGTGTCGGCGCGCGGATCAACGCGGGTGTCGCGCGCGGTACCGGCTCGATCTGGAACCGGAGCCCGGACGGGGTCAGCCGTTCAGTCGCCAGATCGAGTAGTTCAGCGCTGCGGCGAAGGTCACCCAGGCCCAGTAGGGCAGCAGCAGGGCGGCTGCGGCGGTGCTGACCCGTCGGAACAGCAGGACGGTGACGCCGATCGCCAGCCACAACAACACGATCTCGGCGAAGGCCAGGCCGTACTGCCCGGCGCCGAAGAACAGCGGGGTCCAGGCGGCGTTGAGCACGAGCTGCACCGCCCAGGCGAGCACGGCCGGGCCGAAGCCCACCCGACGCCAGACCAGCCAGCCGGCCAGCGTGACGGTCACATAGAGCACCGTCCAGACCGGGCCGAACAGCCAGGACGGTGGTGCCCAGGCGGGCTGCTCGATGCTGCGGTACTCGTCCGCCGCGCCGACGGCGGCGAGGTTGCCGATGACGGCCGCCGCCGTCACCGCCGCTGCGAAGCCGGCCAACGCCCACCACTGCCGGGCACCGCCTCGCGGGGTGTCGCTCGCACTCGTCCGCATGCGCACAGCTTCTCCACGGGTCGGGCCGGCAAACTTGCCGGGGCGGGCCTCCCCGTGGGCTGGCGAGACCTGCCGGCGGGGAGGCGCGCGACGCAACCCGGATCGGAAGGAGCCTGCCAGCGGGGAGGCGCGCGACACGGCCGGGACCGGAAGGGGCTACCGGCCGAGCGGCGCGCTATGCAACCCCGGATCGGAAGGGGCCTGGCAGCCGAGCGGCGAGCGACGCGGCCGGGCCACCCAAGCGCCGGGGCACTCAAGCGCCGGGGCACTCAGGCGCCGGGACACAAGTACGCCGGGGTCGCCGTGGCCGGTGGCTCCTGTCGGGAGGACGGAGTTCCGGTCACGACGACCCCGGCGGGTCCGGGACAGGCGACGCGTTGCGCCGCCACGTCAACTGAAGATGCTCACACCACCCGGGCCGACCAGAAGCCCGACGACGATGAGGACGATGCCCCAGAGAATCTGCCGGCGGAACAGCGCGAGGATGCCGGAGACGACCAGTACGACTGCGAGAATCCAGAGAATCAGCTCCATGTTTGCTGAATACCCCCCACTCCTACGCCGGAAACCTGCGGCTGATCAAGGTCGTCACCGAGATGGAAGACGCTGTACGCCTGCTTGATCACCGGGTGCGCGACGTTGCGTACGCGTACCCCGCCGGGCGTGGTCCCGCGCTCGGAGCCGTGGTGCGCGTGCCCGTGCAGGGCCAGCGCGGTGGGCGCCGAGTCGACCGCCTGCCCGAGCTGGTAGCAGCCCAGGAACGGGTAGATCTCCAGCGGCTCCCCGGCCAGGGTGTCCGGCACCGGCGAGTAGTGGGTCAGCGCCACCAGCGTGTCGCAGTCCAGCGCGCGCAGCGCGGCGGCCAGTCGATCCGCGCTCTCGGTCGTGGTGCGGACGAACGCCTTCATCTCCGGCTCGCCGAAGTCACTGGCACACCGCCCGGCGAACCCGCCACCGAAGCCCTTCACCCCGGCGACGCCGAGCCGACCGCCGGGACAATCGAGCACCACGCCGTCGCCCTCCAGCACGGTGATCCCCGCCTCCTGCAACACGCCGACCACCTGCGGCACCTGGTCGCACTGATGGTCGTGGTTGCCGAGCACGGCGATCACCGGTACGCCCAGTCCGCCGAACTCCCGCGCCACGCACCGGGCCTCCGCCTCGGTGCCGTGCCGGGTCAGGTCACCGGCGAGCAGCAGCGCGTCGGCCTTGTCCGGCAGTTCCTCCAGGGCCGGCCGGAAACGGCCGACCACGTCCTCGTCCACATGTACGTCGCCCACCGCGGCGATCCGGATAGCCATCGCGCCTCCCTCAGGGCAGTTGCTCGATCTCTGTGGGCGCCTGCGCGCGAATCACCCCGATGTCGCTGGTGACCGGTTCCTCGGGGAAACGCTCGGCCACCCGGCGCAGGATCTCGTCCCGTCGGTGGGCGCTCTCCACCTCACCCATGAGCACCAGACCGCGCTCCGTACGGACCACGGAGATGCCCTGCTCGGCGACGGCCGGATCCTCGGCGAGCAGCCGGTGGATCTCCGCCTCGACGTACTCGTCCGGCGGCCCGGCACCGGGGTCGCGGTACGTGGTCACGGTGTTCCCCTCCCGTCGGCCGTGCCGGCGTCGGGCACGACGTCCAGCCTGTCCAGCAGCACCAGGAACGCCTCCGCGTACGGCGAGTGCTGCGTCTCCTTACGTACCCGTTCCCAGTCGATCTGCTCCCGCAACGACCGGGCCAGCGGCAACCCTCGCGCGAAGTCGCAGTAGTGCTGCGAGAAGCTGAGCAGCTTGTGCACCATCAACTGGGTGGCCGACAGCACCGGCATGTGGATGGCGTCGACCGGCCGTACGACCGTGTCGCCGAAGGTCTCCTCGGTCACCGGCGTCTCGATCGGGCGGTGGATCAGGTCCACCATCCGTCCGCCGTCGAAGACCTTGACCAGCCAGTCCTCCGGGGGCCGCTCGGCGGTGAACCCGGCCGCCACGAGTGCCTCCAGGGCGGCGTCGACGTCGGGCTCACGGATCAGGAAGTCGACGTCGTGCTCGCTGGAGTGTCCGCCGTGCGCGTACACGGCGAAGCTGCCGCCGAGCGCGAACGGGATGTCCGACTGCTTGAGCACGGCGGCGACCTTCTTCAGTGTGTGCAGGAGAGTCTCGTCGTCGCGCTCGGCCATGTCGCCTCTCCCGTCGAACTCGTTCAGTCGCTACCGGTGGGATGCCGGATCGGTACCCGGCAATCCGGTCGCCCACACCTGCATCGCCCGCGCAAGGGCGCGATCAGTCGCATACCGGGACGAACCTTCCGGTCGCCGTGCGAGGGTCGGATATCCTGTCGAGAGTGGCCAGATCGACGGGTACCCGGTGCGGCACGGCCCGACTGCGCACCGTGGCCCTGATCGGCGTGGACGGCTCGGGCAAGACCACTCAGGCGCACCGGCTCGCCGAGGCGCTCACCGCCGCCGGTCACCCGGCCACCTACCACCGCAATGCCGGTGGGCGCCGCTGGCTGGGGCGGGCCGCGAACCGACTCGGTCGGGCGGACGCCCAGGGATTGCTCGGGCGCGACGCGATGCTCCTGCTGGAATCCGTGCTGCGCTGGCTCGCCATCGCGATGGCCCTGCTCGGCAGCCTGTGCACCGGCCGGGTGGCGGTGATGGACCGCTACGCCGCCTGCCAGTACGCCAGCCTCCGGGCGCACGGGGGTCGGCGTTGGGAACGGCTGGTCCGGGCCGCGTACCGGGTCTTCCCGCAGCCGCAGGTGACGTTCCTGCTGACGGTGCCGCCGAACGAGGCGTACCGGCGGATCGAGCGGCGTGGCACCGACGAGGAGAGTCTGCCCTACCTGACCGCCGCGGACCTGGCGTACCGCACGTTGCCGGAGTCACCGAGCTTCGTGCCGGTCGACGGGGACCGACCGGCGGACCAGGTGGCCCGGGACATCCGCGACCATCTCGCCGCGTGGCTTCCGGCCGACGACGAGCCGGACGAGCCGGGTCCGCAGCGGTACCGGCCGTGGCTGCCCGGACCGGTGACCGCGCTGGTGCCGATCCAGGCCCTGCCGTGGGCGGCCGGGTCGGCCCCGGTGCAGGTCCGGCCGTGGTCGATCCGACCGCCGAGGATTCAGGCCCGGCCGTAGACCGGTACGGCGGCGCCGCTGGTCGGGGCGGACTCGTCGGAGGCCAGGAAGCGGACCACGGAGGCGATCTCGGTCGGCTCCACCCAGCGGGAGTGGTCGGCGTCCGGCATCGCGGTCCGGTTGGTGGGCGTGTCGATGACGCTGGGCAGCACGGTGTTGCAGCGCACGCCCGCCGCCCTGTACTCCGCCGCGACGGCCGAGGCGAAACCGAGCACGGCGGCCTTGGCGGTCACGTAGCCGGAGACTCCCGGGAACGGCGCGAGAGCTGCCCGGGCCGCCACGCACACCACCGCGCCGCCGCCGGCCGCGACCAGGTGCGGCAGGGCCGCCCGGGTGACCAGGTGGGTCGGTCGGAGGTTGAGGGTGAGCATCCGCTCGAACTCCTCGATCGGCGTCTCGTGCACCAGGCCGCCGCTGGCGTACCCGCCGACCAGGTTGACCAGGGCGCGCAGCGGCGCCTCGGGGTCACCGGCGGCCACCTCGACGACGCGGGCGACGTCCTGCGGGTCGGTCAGGTCCGCGACCGGGCGTACCGGCGCGTCGCCGTCGGGCCCGGCCTCGGGCGACGGCGCCCGGCGTTGCGGCGCGACCACCCGCCAGCCCGCCTCGACGAACACGGTGGTCACCGCCCCGCCCAGCCCGCCCGTGCCCCCGGTGACCAGCACACTGCGTCGCGTCATGACCCCACGCTAGTGCCGCCGTCCGGTCGGCCCCCGGCCGGCCCCACCCGACCGGACGGACCCGGCCCGCCGGGGGAGGCGGCCCCCTCGGACGGGTGGGAGGCTGTGGGCGTACGCCCGGCACGTGTCGTCCCTCGGATGGGCGCGTCGTGGTTGACGCTCACGACTTGTGAAAGTAAGTTTCATACGTGGGGAAGAGTTCGAAGATTTCCGCAAGTCACGAGCCGGGTGGACTGATCGTCCACATCAGCGGCCTGCTCCCGTCGCTGTCACCGGCCGAGCAGCGGGTCGCCCGTCTGGTGGTCGCCGACCCCGCCGACGCGGCCCGGCGGACCATCACCGACCTCGCCACCGCCGCCGAGACATCGGAGGCCACCGTCATCCGGTTCTGCCGGTCGGTCGGCATGGACGGCTACCCGCAACTGCGGATCCGGCTCGCCGCCGAGGCGGCCCGGCGGATCGAGCCGCCGGACGCGCGGGTGGTCGGCGGTGACATCCCACCCGGAGCCGACTTCGCCCAGATCATCGCGACCATCGCGTTCAACGACGCGCGGGCCGTGGAGGAGACCGCCGAGCAGCTCGATCCGGCGGTCTGCGAGCGGGTGGTGGACGCCATCGTCGGCGCCGGCCGGATCGACATCTACGGTGCCGGGGCGAGCGGCTTCGTGGCCTCGGACTTCCAGCAGAAGCTGCACCGCATCGGCCGCACCGCCTTCTACTTCCCGGACGTGCACACCGCGCTCACCTCGGCGGCCCTGCTCGGCCGGGGTGACGTCGCGGTCGGCATCTCGCACACCGGCACCACGTCGGACGTGGTGGAGGTGCTGGAGCAGGCACGGGCCCGGGGCGCCACCACGGTGGTGCTGACCAACTTCCCCCGCTCACCGGTCACCGAGGTCGCCGACCACGTCCTGACCACCGCGGCCCGCGAGACGACCTACCGTTCCGGTGCCACCGCCAGTCGGCTCGCCCAGCTCACCGTGGTCGACTGCCTCTTCGTCGGGGTGGCCGCGCGCAACCGCCCCCGGGCGCGCAAGGCGCTGGAGGCGACCGCCGAGGCGGTCCGCTCCCACCGGGTCGGGTCCACCCGGAGGCGCACATGACCGCCGGTGCGGTGGAGCCCGACGCGGCACCGGCCACCGTCCGTCCGACGGTCCGGGTCGGCGCGCCGACCGAACGACGCAACCCGCTCAGCGTCGACCTGGACCTGATGTCCACCCGGGACGTCCTCTCCGTGATCAACGAGGCCGACCGGCGGGTGTCGACCGCGGTGGCCGCCGTCCTCGACCGGATCGCCGAGAGCGTCGACCTCGCCGTGGAGGCGCTGCGCGGCGGACGCCGGGTGCACTACTTCGGGGCCGGCACCTCGGGTCGGCTGGGCGTGCTGGACGCCGCCGAGCTGGCCCCCACCTTCAACTCGCCCCGCGACTGGTTCTGCGCCCACCTGGCCGGCGGCCCGGACGCCGTGTGGCGGGCGGTGGAGGACGCCGAGGACGACGACACCCGAGGTGTGGCCGAGGCGAGCGACTGCGTACGTCGCGGTGACGTGGTGGTCGGACTCACCGCCAGCGGTCGTACCCCGTACGTCCTCGGGGCGCTCGCCGCGTCCCGGTCCGCAGGCGCCTCGACGGTGCTGCTCTGCGCGAACCCGGACGCCCCGGCCGCCCGGTCGGTGGACGTCTTCATCGGCCTGGACACCGGGCCGGAGGTGGTCGCCGGGTCGACCCGGATGAAGGCGGGCACGGCCCAGAAGATCGTGCTGAACAGCTTCTCCACCGCGGTCATGGTGCGCCTGGGCCGGGTCTACTCGAACCTGATGATCGACATGGTGGCGACCAACGCGAAGCTCCGGGGACGAATGCTCTCGATCCTGGTCGAGTCGACCGGTTGTGCCGAGGACCGGGCCCGTCAGGCACTCGACGAGGCGGACGGCGATCTGAAGACCGCCCTGGTCAGCCTCGTTTCGGGGGTGGAGGTGACCACCGCGCGGGCGGCTCTGGCCCGTTCCGCCGACCAGGTGCGCGGCGCGCTCGCGCTCCTCGCGTCCTGATTCCGCCCCGGTTCTATGCCCGTCCCGGGCCCCGGCACGGGCCGGGCATAGAACCGGGGCACGGATTGTTCATCTGGGCGTCGGGTAATACCACCGGCGTGGATGAACCGACTGGTCCGCGTACGCGTATCAGCCAGTGACCAGGATCGCAGCACGGCGGTGACCCGGGTCGCTGTGTCGGTCGGCCAGGCAGTGTTGCCATGGACCGGTACGGACGGCGATCCGTCTATCCGTCCACCTCACGAGGTGCCTGCCGACCCCAGTCAGGCAGGGTGCTGACAGCAAACGTGGACCGTGCTCTCAGCGGATTATCAGGCATTCGTGACACTTTCGACCCACGACATGGAATCCCTGACACGTCTCATCTGTTGTGTAGATGCCGGCTCCGGTGGGCACAGCGGAAGTGCGGGGAGGGCCGATGGGTGTGGGGATGGCAAGGAACCGGGCAACCGGCGCGAGCGAGGGGACCGTGGGCAACGTGGACAAGAACATCGGAATGCGCACCGACGAGGTCGCCGAGGAGCGCGACCTGGTCGGAGTCTACCTGCACGAGATCTCCCGGACGCCACTGCTGGACGCCGCCAAGGAGGTCGATCTCTCCAAGGCGATCGAGGCCGGCCTCTATGCCGAGCACCTGCTCGGTGAGGATCGGATTCCCGACGGTGCCACCCGGGACGACCTGGCCCGGCTGGTCGCCGAGGGCGAGCGGGCCAAGGACCTGTTCATCCGGGCCAACCTCCGGCTCGTCGTGTCGATCGCCCGCCGTTACGTCCGCTCCGGGATGCCGATGCTCGACCTGATCCAGGAGGGCAACACCGGTCTGGTCCGGGCGGTCGAGAAGTTCGACTACGAACGCGGCTACAAGTTCTCCACCTACGCGACGTGGTGGATCCGTCAGGCGATCAGCCGGGCGATCGCCCAGCAGGAGCGCACCGTGCGACTGCCGGTGCACCTGGTGGAGGACGTCAACCGGATGCGCAACGTGGCTCGGCAGCTCACCCGTGAGCTGGGCAGCGACCCGGAGCCGGAGCAGATCGCCAAGGCACTCGGCGTGACCGTCGAACGGGTCAACGAGCTGGTCCGCTGGTCGCAGGACACCGTGTCGTTGGACACGCCGGTCGGCGACGACGGCGACACCAACCTGGGTGACCTGGTCGCCGACAGCGACGCACCGTCGCCGGAGGAGATCGTGCTCACCGGGCTGGAGCGGCAGCGGATCGAGGGGCTGCTCAACCACCTCGACGACCGCTCGGCCGGGATCATGCGGGCCCGCTACGGGCTGGAGGACGGTCGGGAGCACTCGCTCACCGAGGTGGCCTCGCGGTTCTCGCTGTCCCGTGAGCGGATCCGGCAGTTGGAGATCCAGGCGCTCGGGCGGCTGCGCGAGCTGGCTCGCGCGGAGGGCCTACAGGCCGCCTGAGCTGGTAAGAATGACGGTGAACGGCCGGCGTCCGATAGGGGGACGCCGGCCGTTCACCGTCTGTGGGTACGCCGGGTCGACGACTCAGCGCACCCGTCCGTAGCCGTACGGGGGCATCAGGTCGACGGAGCGCTTCTCCACGTTGCGACCGAAGGTGGGGGCGTGGATCACCTGACCACTGCCCACGTAGATCGCGACGTGCCCGAGACTGCGATAGAAGACCAGGTCACCGGGGCGTAGGTCGGCACGGCTGATCTTCGCCACCGTGCCCCACTGCATCTTCGTGTTGTGCGGCAGCGACTTGCCCGCCGCCCGCCAGGCGGCCGAGGTCAGTCCGGAGCAGTCGTAGCCGTTCGGCCCGTCCTGCCCCCAGGCGTACGGCTTGCCGAGCGCCCCGTACGCGAACCGGACGGCGACACCGGCCTGCCCTGACACCGACGGCGCGTCGTTGGCGCTGCCGGAGTTGTTGGTCGGGCGTTCGGTCGCCCGGCCGTACGCCTGCCGGCGCATCTCGTACAGCTTGGCCAGATCCCGCTCGATCCGCCGTTTCGCGGCGGCCAACTCCCGGGACTGGGCGGCCTGCCGGCTGAGCGTGACGTCCAGCCGGGTCTTCTCGTCGAGCAGCCGCTGCTGGTCGGCGGTGTAGCTGGCGACCGTCGCCTGCCGTTGCCGGGTCAGGTGGTCCAGCGTGCCGAGCCGGTCGAGCATGGACGTCGAGTCGTCGGTGCGCAGCAGGGCCTCGGCGGCGCCGAGGTTGCCGGTCTTGTACGCGGTCACGGCCAGTCGGCCGACGTCCGCCCGGCTCTGTGCGGCCTGCTGCTCCAACGGACCGATCCGCTCCTGTAGCCGTTCGACGGCGGTCCGGTTGTCCTTGATCTTCTCGCGCAGCTCGTTGTGTGACTCCACCACGTCCTGCAACTCGGCGGAGGACTTGTCGATCCGCCGGGTCAACTCGGCGGTCGACGGTTCGGCCCGGGCCACCGTGGCGGGCGCGACCAGCGCCAGCGAGCAGGCGGCCACGGCCAGGGCGCGCAGCGTGTTCGTCAGGGACGACAAGAGCTCGATGCTCCTCTCCCAGGGCCGGCGCGGGCCTGCTGACGCTCCGCGACGGCACCGGACCGGTGCCGTCCGGGTGGACGGCGGTCGACCGGGCCGACCTGCCCAAGGTAGTACGGGAACAGAGTTACCGGCAGGGATTGTCGGGACATGTGAGGAGCGTGTGGCGAATCTGATTCGCCCTGAGGGCGTATGTAGGCTTATCTGGGCAGATGCCGTACTGGTCGCTCTCGGCATATGACGTCGGTTCCGTCGGCGCTATAACCGATAAGACGGACTTGGACGGCTCTTTCCGGCGACGGTCGCCCGGTACAGCGGCGTGACCACCGGAAACAGGCCGGTGCGGCGGGCGTGCCCGGTCGACAATGGGCGCACAGCCGGGATTCCCGTCAGCCGGCGTCGTGGATCGGTGGACCGGTCCGGCGACGCCCGGTGGTGGGGGAGGAGGGGCCGTGAATCCGGACGGTACGACGACACGACCGCCACGTTCCGCGCCCGGTGACCCCGGCCCGAACCCGCGTCTGCTCTACGCCCGACCCGGGATCGTCGTCACCGCCGACCGGTTCACCGTCGGGCGCAGCAGTTGGCGGGTCGCCGAGCTGACCCATCTGCACACCACCCGGGGGGACCAGGATCCCGTGGCGGCCCGGGCCGTGCTGGTCTCCACCGTGGTGATCGGCGGCATCGGTCTGATGCTCGGCTTCACCGGCGGGCTGCACCGGCTCACCGCCGAGGCGTACCTGCTGTTGGGGGCGGTGTTCCTGGTGCCGGTGCTGCTCGCGGTGGCCGGGGACCGCTGGCGCCCGCCGCCGTACGAGCTGTGGGGGCGGCGTGGTGAGTCCGAGGAACTGCTGTTCAGCAGCGACGACGAGCAGCAGTTCGGCCAGGTGAGCCGGGCGTTGCGCCGGGCCCGGGAGATGCACGGTTACGGCGGGTGGGAGGACCCGCTGGCGAGCGCCGACCCGTGGCGGCCACGCCGTTGAGGGCCATGCCACGCCGTTGAGGGCCCTGCCGCGCGGCTAGCCGGCCACCGGCTCCGGCGTCTGCTGCTCCCGCTCCTGCTGCTCGGCCAGGTACAACGCGCTCACCTTGCGTTCGGCCCAGAAGGAGACGAAGGGCACGGTGCCGGCCAGCATCACCAGGACCATCCGCTTCAGCGGCCAGTTGACCCGCCGGGACAGGTCGAACGCGGCGACCAGGTAGAGCATGTAGAGGAAGCCGTGCGCCTGGCCGACGGTCTCCACCAGGATCGGGTTGTCGAAGCCGTACTTGAGCGGCATGCCGATCACGACGAGCAGGATCAGCACCACGCCGACGATCCAGGCGATCACGCGGTAGCGGGTGAGGGCAGCGCGCACGTCCGTCAGTCCTTCCGGCCCGGCTCAGCCGGGGTAGTCACCGGGCTTGGCGCCCGGATTGGCGTTCAACCATGACAGGTAGCGGTTGTAGGCGGCGAGGTCGGCGTCGTCGGAGACCTCGCCGACGGCGGTGGCGCGGGCCACCCGTACCGGTCGGCGGATCCCGGGTCGCGGCCGATCCGGCTCCGGCCCGGCGCCGACGGCGCCGGGCGCGTCGGCGCCGCACGCCGCGTCGGCCGAGGTGTCCGGTGCGGCCGTGGCGTCGCCGGCCTGCTCGACGGCAGTGTCCTGCTCCCGCAGCGTGTGGCGCACCTCGCGCCACCACACGAAGACCACGAAGCCCGCGAAGATCGGCCACTCCACGGCGTAGCCCCAACTGATGGCGTTGCCGGCGGCGGCCCGGCTGACCTGCCACCAGCCGAGGCCGAGGAAGGTGGTCACCAGCACGACCATGGCCACGTGGCGGGCGATCCACGCCGGGGTCCAGAGCCGCTTCATGGCAACGAGGGTACCGGGACCGACCGCGCTCTCCGACGCGGTGTCGTAGTGGCGGCCCTGGTTTGGTCGCATCCGACGTGGGCAACCGTACAGACGCCAGCCCAGCACGGACGAGGGGGCGCGAGATGACCGCATCAGGACGATCGGACGGGTTTCCCACCGGAGGCACCGAGGTGAGCCCCGAGCAGCGGATCCCCGAATGGGGCGACGACGACCGGGCGACCACCGCCCCGCTCGACGGGGACCTGCCCGGCGTCGACCCGGCCGAGCTGAGCGAGGACGACCTGATCCGCGAGGTGCAGAGCCTGCACCGCACCCGCCTGGACACGTTGCGGCACGCCACCGACTCGGCGTTGGCCAACCATCTGCGGCGTACCGCCGAACTGGAGACCGAGTACCTCGCCCGGCACCCCGGGCGGGAGGTCGACCCCAGCCGACTGCGGGACGCGTGATGGCGTACGCGGAACGCGGGGTCTCCGCACCCCCCGAGGTGGTCTTCAACACCGCGACCGATCCGGACCGGGTCGCCGCCTGGCTGCCCGAACCCCTGCTCGCCGGCGACTCGTCCGACCAGGGCGACGGGGACCGGATGCGGGCCCGCTGGGACGGTCACGGCACCGACTGGTGGGCCGAGCTGCGGGTGGAGCCGGTCGACGCCGGTGGTGCCCGGGTCCGTCTGGACATCTCCGGCGGCGGTGCCGAGACCGACCGGCTCGCCGACGAGGCCCTGACCAAGCTGGCCCGCGAGGTGGACGACAACCTCCAGGCCGGCTGACCCGGCCGGACACCGAACGACCGAGCCGTCCCGACCGGGGCGGCGCACCCCCGCATGAGACGAAGGAGGCCGGGTGAGCGAGCTGAAGCAGAAGGTGGCGCGGTTGCGTCAGGCGTACGCCCCGCACGAGCACCGCCCGCTGGGCGGGTACCTGGCGGCGATGGGCACCTACGCCGCGGTGACCGGGGCCATCGCCGGGCTGGTCAAGGCGACCGGGCGTCCGGTGCCGGAGCGGCCCGCCACCTCCGACGTGGTGCTCCTGGCCATCGCCACCCACAAGCTCAGCCGGCTGCTGTCCAAGGACGCGGTGACCAGTCCGCTGCGCGCGCCGTTCACGCAGTACGACCGGCCGATCGGCAGCGGCGAGGTGATGGAGCAGGTACGCGACTCCGGCAGCTCCACCCGGCACGCCATCGGCGAGCTGTTGAGCTGCCCGTTCTGCCTGGCGGTCTGGGTGGCCACCGGGTTCACCGGCGCGTTGGTGCTCACGCCGAGGCTGACCCGACTGGTGGCCACGGCGCTGACCGCGGTGACCGCGTCGGACTTCCTCCAGATGGCGTACGCGATGGCACAGCGGGGAGCCGAGGGCGACCACCGGGAGTGACGTCCGGCCCGGTGTCCGTCGGTGGCGTGTGCCACCGGCGGACACCGGGCCTCGTCAGCGACGGTGTCGGAGCGGATACGTCAGCGCTGCATGCCGGACCAGCCGCGCGGGGACTCCGGTTCCCGTTCGTCCTCGTCGGCGCCGGTGATGATGTCCCGGTCCACGGCCGTGCGGTCGTGCTCGTTGGCGAAGTCCGGCTCGGGAAGGGTGTCGGTGCCCTCCGGGGGTTGGCCGAGCGCGGGCATCCGGTCGTCCTGGTCTTCCTCGGGCTGCGACATCGCGTTCCTCTTCTCGTCGGCGGCACCGGCCGGGGCGGTGCCGGACGTCATCCCGCCGTACCACCCAGCAGGTCGGTCACCTCGTCGACCGCGTACTCGCCCTGAGGCAGCGCGTTGAGCCGGGAGAGCAACTGCGCCGGCAACTCCGCGGCGACCGCCCGCCGGTAGATGTCCACCTGACTGATCCGCTCCTGACCGTGGTAGAGGTCGTCGAGCAGGTCGACGAGGGGGCGGGTGTCCACCTCCTCCGTCTCCACCTCGTCCGGTACGGCGGCAGCCGTACCGGGCAGGTCGGTGACGGCCGGGTCGATGCCCGCGGTGTCGACCACGGGCACGTCGGCCAGGATGGCGTCGGGCAGCCGCGCCTCGGTCGTCGGTGCCGTGGGCGCCGCGGGCGCCCCGGTCACGGGTACGTCATCGGTCACGCCCGCCACCTACCCCCGCCCCACCCGGCCAAACTCCCACCACACCGTGGCGATCATGAGGTCGGCGGCGTTGTCGCCGGTCGCGCCGCACGCCGACCTCCGATCGACGGGTGCGGGTCAGGCGGGGGCGGGCAGGGTGCGCGAATGGTGGGCGCGGCGGGTACGCACGGCGGTGGCCAGCGCGTCGAGCACCTCGTCGGTGGTGTCCCAGCCGATGCAGGCGTCGGTCACCGACTGGCCGTAGGTCAGCTCGCGGGTCGGGTCCAGGTCCTGGCGGCCGGGCTCCAGGAAGCTCTCCAGCATGATCCCGACGATGCCCTGCTGACCGGTGGCGATCTGCGCGGCCACGTCGGCGGCCACGACGGGCTGGTTGCGGTGGTCCTTGCCGCTGTTGGCGTGGCTGGCGTCCACCACCAGCCGCTCCGGCAGCCCGGCGGCCCGCAGCAGCTCCAGCGCTCCGGCGACCGACTCGGCGTCGTAGTTGGGGCGACCGCCACCGCCGCGCAGCACCAGGTGGCCGTCCGTGTTGCCCCGGGTGTGCATGATCGCCGGGGTGCCGGAGACGTCGATACCGGGGAAGACGTGCGGTACGCCGGCCGCCCGGATCGCGTCCACCGCCGTGGAGATGCTTCCGTCGGGGCGGTTCTTCATGCCGATCGGCATGGACAGGCCGGAGGAGAGCTGGCGGTGCACCTGGCTCTCCACCGTGCGCGCCCCGATCGCGCCCCACGCCACCGTGTCGGCGATGTACTGCGGGGTGATCGGGTCGAGGAACTCGCAGCCCACCGGCAACCCGAGGCGCAGCACGTCGAGCAGCAGCGCCCGGGCCAGCCGCAGGCCGGTGTTGACGTCGCCGGAACCGTCCAGCCCCGGGTCGTTGATCAGGCCCTTCCAGCCCACCGTGGAGCGCGGCTTCTCGAAGTAGACCCGCATCACCACCAGCAGGTCGTCGGAGACCCGCTCGGCCGCCTCGCGCAGCCGGTGCGCGTAGTCCAGGGCGGCGGCGGGGTCGTGCACGGAGCACGGCCCGACCACCACCAGCAGGCGGTCGTCGGCACGGTCGAGCACCTGTCCGACCGCGCGTCGCCCGGTCAGCACGGCCGAGGTGAGGCCGGCGTCCAGGGGCAGCTCGTGCAGCAGCAGGGCGGGGGTGGTCAGCGGCACGACGCGGTCGATCCGCTGGTCGATGACCCGGTGGTTCTCCGGGGTCGTCACGGTGGGCATCCTTTCGCCGACCGCACCCGGGGCCGGTGCCCAGGTCGAGCCGGCTGCTCGTACGCGAAAGGGCAGGAACGAAAGCTCCTGCCCGGCCGGCTCGAATTCGGTGACGTCAGATCATGGTGAGGTCACCGGCCGAGCCGGCTGCCTAAACCATCGATACGACCGCGTCACGGCGGTAAGAGTACCTGACGGTGCGCGGATGCTCACCTTCTCGTCGCCGAAGTCTCGCCTCAGGTTCACCCCCATCGATGGAGCGCTCGGTAGTTTCGGCGCGACCGACAGCCGTCTCCCGAGGGGTTCCGATGGATCGTCGTACCGTTCTGCGTACCGCCGTCGCCGGTGGCGCCGCCGCCTTCGCCGGCGGCCTCTGGGCCGGCGCTGCCGTCGCCGCCCCTGCTCAACCCGGTGTCGGGCCGTACGGGCCGCTGCGCGCCGCCGACGCCAACGGCATCATGCTGCCGACCGGATTCACCAGTCGGGTGATCGCCCGATCCCGACAGGTGGTACCCGGCACGTCGTACGTGTGGCACGACGCACCGGACGGCGGCGCCTGTTTCACCGCCGGTGCCGGCTGGATCTACGTCTCGAACTCTGAGATCACGCCGGGCGGCGGGGCCTCGGCGGTCCGGTTCCACGCGGACGGGAGCGTCGCCTCGGCGTACCGGCTCCTCTCCGGCACCAACCAGAACTGCGCCGGGGGCGCCACCGGTTGGGGCACCTGGCTCTCCTGCGAGGAGGTCAGCCGGGGATACGTCTACGAGACGTACCCGCAGGGCGGCACCACGGCGGTGCGGCGGGCGGCGATGGGCCGCTTCAAGCACGAGGCCGCCGCCTGCGACCCGGACCGGCGGGTGATCTACCTGACCGAGGACGAGACCGACGGCTGCTTCTACCGGTTCCGACCGACGACGTGGGGCGACCTCTCCGCCGGCACGCTGGAGGTGCTGGTCGCCGGCAGTGGCACCAGCGGCCCGGTCACCTGGGCACGGGTGCCCGACCCGGCGGCGTCGACCACACTCACCCGTCGCCAGGTCTCCGGCGCCAAGGGCTTCGACGGCGGCGAGGGCTGCTGGTACGCCGACGGCACCTGCTGGTTCACCACCAAGGGCGACAACCGGGTCTGGGCGTACGACGCGGTGCGGCAGCGGATCGACCTGGCGTACGACGACTCGCTGGTCTCCGGCACCGCCCCGCTGACCGGGGTGGACAACATCACCGGCACCCGGTCGGGTGACCTGTACGTCGCCGAGGACGGCGGCGACATGGAGGTCTGCGTGATCACCCCGGACGAGGTGGTCGCGCCGTTCCTGCGGATCACCGGCCAGTCCTCCTCGGAGATCTGCGGGCCGGCCTTCTCGCCCGACGGCACCCGGTTCTACCTCTCCTCGCAGCGCGGCACCTCCGGCTCATCCTCCGGCGGCATCACCTACGAGGTCCGTGGGCCGTTCCGCACCTGATTTTGAAAGGAAGGGTCCCCTGCTATCGCCTCGTGCATAGCAGGGGACCCTTCCTTACATCCACGCGTGCGCGGGATGGGCCGGGGGTAAGGAAGCGACATGACTGACGCGCAGAGCGACCAGGAGCGAATCGAGTCGCGGGCCCACCTGCTGCCGGAGGAGGCAGCGGTCGGCAGCGACGACCCCCAGGCACAGGCCGACGCGATCCTGACCGAGTCGGACCTTCGCGAGGCCGACCGCAACGCCGCACCGGACACCGTCCTGGAACGGCGTACCTCCGAGCAGACGGTGACCCCGATCGAGCCGCCGGACTGACCGCGCCGGGACGCGGCCGTCCGCGACACGGTCGCGCCGCGTCCCACCCCCGCCCGAGCCCGGAGATCGGATAGCGTCGGGGCCATGCCCGACAGTGGTTATCCCTGGCCCATCTCGACGACCCGACTGGACAACGGCCTGCGCGTGGTGGTCAGCGAGGACCGCACCGCCCCGGCGGTCGCGGTCAACCTCTGGTACGACGTCGGCTCGCGGCACGAGCCGGCCGGTCAGACCGGTTTCGCACACCTCTTCGAGCACCTGATGTTCGAGGGCTCGGTGAACGTCGCGAAGACCGAGCACATGAAGTTGGTGCAGGGCGCGGGCGGCTCGCTCAACGCCACCACCAACCCGGACCGCACGAACTACTTCGAGACGGTCCCCGCCGAGCATCTCGAGTTGGCGCTGTGGCTGGAGGCCGACCGGATGGGTGGCCTGGTGCCGGCGCTGACCCAGGAGACGCTGGACAACCAGCGGGACGTGGTCAAGAACGAGCGCCGTCAGCGCTACGAGAACGTGCCGTACGGCGACGCCTGGCTGCGACTGCTGCCGCTGCTCTATCCGCCGGGGCATCCCTACCACCACGCCACGATCGGCTCGATGGCCGACCTGAACGCCGCCGACCTGGCCACCTTCCAGGCGTTCCACCGGACGTACTACGCGCCGAACAACGCGGTGCTGACCGTCGTCGGGGACACCGGTGTCGACGAGGTCACCACGCTGGCCGAGAAGTACTTCGGTGCCATCCCGCCCCGGCCGGAGATCCCGTCCGCACCGGACGGCCTGGTCGTCGCGCGCAGGGGCGAGCCGGTGGCGGAGACGGTGGTCGCGGACGTGCCGGCCCCCCGGGTGTACGTGGCGCACCGCACGCACCCCTTCGGCACCGCCTCGTACGACGTGGTGACGGTGCTCGCCACCGTGCTCGGCAGCGGCCGGGGCAGCCGCCTCTACCAGCGGCTCGCCGACGGTGAGCGGATCGCCCAGCCGGATCTGGTCGGGGCGTACGGGGTGGACCTGGCGCACGCGCCGGCACCGCTGATCGCCACCGCCACCGCCCGCCCCGGCGTGGACGCCGAACGGCTGGCCGCCGGGCTGGCCGAGGTGATCGACGAACTCGCCACCGTGCCGGTCACCGCCGCCGAACTGGACCGCGCCAAGGCGCTGCTGACCACCGCCTGGTGGCGGCAGATGTCCACGGTGGACGGACGGGCCGACGCGTTGGGCCGGTACGCCACCCAGTTCGGTGACCCCCGCGTGCTCGCCGACCGGCTGCCGGGCTGGCTCGCGGTGACCGCCGAGCAGATCGCCGAGGTGGCCGCCGACGTACTCGCCCCCGCCGACCGGGTGACCCTTACCTACGTGCCCGAGGAGAACCGGTGAGCGCGAGGAGTGAGCGGCGCGGACCGGTCAGGTGCCGTGGCCTGGTGTGCGCGAGCCCCGCAGTCGCGAACGAAAGGAAAGCCCAGTGACCCTGATCGCGGATCGTCCGGGACCGGGTGCGGCCCGTCCGTACCGGTTCCCGCAGGTGGTGCGTCGGAGTGTGGCGGGCGGGCAGGTCGTCGCCGCGCACCTGCCCGGGCAGAACCTGGCCGTCGCGTTGCTGCTGCTCGACGCGGGCGCGGGCCGGGAGCCGGTGGGCAAGGAGGGGCTGGGCGGGGTACTCGCCAAGGCGCTGGAGGAGGGCACCGGCCAGCGGGACGCCACCGCGTACGCGTTGGCCATCGAGGCGCTCGGCACCGAGTTGGTGACCGGGCTGGACTGGGACACCTTCCAGGCCAGCGTGCAGGTGCCGGTGGACCGGCTGGGCGCGGCGGTGGAGTTGCTCGCCGAGGCGGTGCGGACGCCGAGGCTGGACCCGGAAGACGTACGGCGGGTCCGCGACGACGAGGCGACCGCGTTGCGGATGGACTGGGCGAATCCGGGTCCCCGGGCCGACGCGGTGCTGCGCGCCGACCTGTTCGGTGCGGACAGCCGGTGGGGCCGCCCGATGTACGGCGACCCGGATTCGGTGGCCGGACTGGACGTGGAGGACGTCACGGTCTTCCACTCGGAGTGGTTCATCCGTCCGGGAACCCTGGTCGTCGCCGGTGACCTGGACCGGCTCGACCTGGACGCGCTGGCCGCGACGGCGTTCGCCGGCACCGGTGGCGGACCGGTGGACCGGGGCGCGCCGATCGAGGTGCCGCTGCGTGCCGGTCGCCGGGTGATCCTGGTGGACCGGCCCGGTTCGGTGCAGTCCACGCTGCGGCTCGGGCATCCGGCGCCGCACCGGGCCCACCCGGACCACGTGCCGATCGCGCTGGCCGGCACGGTGCTCGGGGGCGCCTTCACGTCCCGGCTGAACCACCTGATCCGCGAGGTACGCGGCTACACGTACGGCATCCGGGGTGACTTCGCCTCGTCGCGGCGGTTCGGTCGGTTCGGGGTCAGTTCCGGGGTGCAGACCGCCGTCACCGCGCCGGCTCTGGTGGACGCGGTCGGGGAGATCGCGCGTACCCAGGCGGGCGGGGTGACCGAGGAGGAGCTGGCGGTGGCCCGGTCCTGGCGGGCCGGGCAGCTCTCGGTGGAGTTGCAGAGCCCCCGGGCGATCGCCGGTGCGCTCACCACGCTGGTGGTGCACGACCTGCCGGACGACTACCATGCCCGGCTGCGCGAGTCGCTGCTCGCCGCCGACGTGGCGGAGGTCTCGGCGGCGGCAGCCGCACACCTGTTCCCGGAGTCGCTGACCCTCGTCGTCGAGGGCGACGCGGCGGTGATCAGGGACGAGATCGTGGCGGCGGACCTGGGCGAGGTGATCGACGCCACGCGGTGAGCGGGCGGTCGGAGGGTCCGGGCGGTGGGAAAGCGTTCCCGCCGCCACCGGCCCGATGGGTAGCCTCGCGGGCATGAGGATCGGCATTGTGGGCGCGACCGGGCAGGTCGGCGGCGTCATGCGGCAGGTGTTGGCGGATCGGGACTTCCCGGCGGAGCAGGTGCGGTTGTTCGCCTCGGCGCGGTCGGCGGGGCGGACGCTGCCGTGGCGCGGCGAGGAGGTCACGGTCGAGGACGCGACCACGGCCGACTACTCGGGGCTGGACATCGTCCTCTTCTCGGCGGGCAAGGGCACCGCCAAGGAGTTGGCCCCCCGGGTCGCCGCCGCCGGGGCCGTGGTCATCGACAACTCGTCGGCGTTCCGGATGGACCCGGAGGTGCCGCTGGTGGTGGCCGAGGTCAACCCGCACGCCGCCGCGAACCGTCCCCGGGGCATCATCGCCAACCCGAACTGCACCACGATGGCCGCGATGCCGGTGCTGCGCCCGCTGCACGCCGAGGCGGAGTTGGTCAGCCTGGTCGTGTCGACGTACCAGGCGGTGTCCGGTGCCGGGCTGTCCGGCGTGGCCGAGCTGGACGAGCAGGTCCGCAAGGTGGTGGAGAGCGCCTCCGGTCTGACCTTCGACGGCGCGGCGGTGGAGTTCCCGGCTCCGCGCTCGTTCGCCCGGCCGATCGCGTTCAACGTGTTGCCGCTGGCCGGTTCGATCGTCGACGACGGCTCCGCCGAGACCGACGAGGAGCAGAAGCTGCGCAACGAGAGCCGCAGGATCCTGGAGATCCCCGAGCTGAAGGTCTCCGGCACCTGCGTCCGGGTGCCGGTGTTCACCGGGCACTCGCTCCAGATCAACGCGCGGTTCGCCCGGCCGATCAGCCCGCAGCGGGCCCACGAGCTGCTCGCCGACGCCCCCGGCGTGGCACTCTCCGACGTGCCGACCCCGTTGCAGGCGGCCGGGCAGGACCCGACGTACGTGGGCCGGATCCGCGCCGACGAGACGGTCCCGCACGGGCTGGCGCTGTTCTGCGCGAACGACAACCTGCGCAAGGGTGCCGCGCTCAACGCCGTGCAGCTCGCCGAGCTGGTCGCCGCCGAGCGCTGAGCGTTACTGCCTGCGGTCGTGGGGTAGTCACCGGGTTGCCCCACGACCGAGAGGGAGGCGCCATGACAACGGTCGGAGACTTCATGACGACCCGGTTGGTGACGATGGACGGCGACGCCACGCTCGCCGCGGCGGCGCAGGAGATGCGCGACTCCGCCATCGGGGACGTGGTGGTGTGTGACGGCGACAACGTGGTCGGCATCGTCACGGACCGGGACATCACGGTTCGGGGCGTCGCGGAGGACATGGACCCGAACAGCACGCGACTCGACCAGATCACCTCGAAGGACGTGATCACGGTCAGTCAGTACGACGACGCCGTGGCCGCCGCCGACCTGATGCGGACGTACGCCGTACGGCGGTTGCCGGTGGTCGAGGACGGCCGACTGATCGGTCTGGTCTCGATGGGTGACCTGGCCGTGGAGCGGGAGCCGCAGTCGGTGCTGGCCGACATCAGCGCCGACGACCCGAACAACTGACGTCTGCGCCGTTCGACGCCGGCTCCCACCTCGGGGGTCGGCGTCGACGCTGTTCGACCGCCTCGGCGCAGGCCGCGCCGCCCACCTCGCCGGCCCACGGCAGCGTAGGGGACCAGCGGGTCGACTCACCCGATCCGGGCGAGGTTGACCCCGGCGCGCGTGGGGACCCGGTCTCAGCGGGACGAGCGACCGGGAGGAGTGCGGCGATGTCGGACGCGACCACACGGTTCTTCGAGGACCTCGACCACCGGGGGTACGAGCCCCTGCTGGCGAAGTCGTCGGGTGCCCTGCGCTTCGATCTGCACGAGGGGCCCCGGACCAGCCACTGGCTGCTGCGCATCGACCGGGGGAACATGACGGTCTCCCGGGAGGACCTGGCGGCCGACACCGTGGTCGGGACCAGCCCGGAGCTGTTCGAGGACCTGGTGACCGGCCGGGAGAACGGGCTGGCGGCGCTGCTGCGCGGGGACATGACGGTGTCCGGCGACGCACGGCTGGTGATCCAGGTGGACCGGCTCTTTCCCGGGCCGCCCCAGGCGCAGGGGCCGCGCCGGTACCGGAAGGGGGTCCGCTGATGGCACCCAGCCACACCGTACGGATCCTCGACGGCAGCACCTTCGTGGTCTGCGAGGCGACCGGCGACATCGAGGCGACACCGACCGAGCCGACCGGGTTGTTCTCCTTCGACACCCGCTACCTGTCGAAGTGGGTGCTCACCGTGAACGGTGAGCGGCTCAACTCGCTGTCCTACGACGATCTCCAGTACTTCGAGTCGCGCTTCTTCCTGGTGCCCGGTCTGGCCACGCACTACGTGGACGCGAAACTGTCGATCATCCGCGAGCGGGCCGTCGGGGGCAGCTTCCGGGAGAACATCACCATCCTCAACCACGACGAGAAGGCCGTCGACCTCCAGGTGCGGATGGACGCGGCGTGCGACTTCGCCGACCTGTTCGAGGTCAAGGACGAGATCCTGAACAAAAAGGGCGAGACGTACGCCGAGGTGGAGTCGGACCTGCTGCGCATCGGCTACCGGCGCGGCAACTTCCGGCGGGAGACCGTCATCTCCTCCTCCGAGCCGACCCGGTACGACCGCAACGGCTTCTCGTACACGATCCACCTGGAGCCGAACGAGCAGTGGCACACCACCATCGACGTGCAGACGCTGGCGCTCGGTCCGGACCATCGGGACCTGCGGATCGGGTTGCAGGTGCACGGCACCGAGCGGCTCGCCCTCCAGCACGACCTGGAGGAGTGGATCGCCAAGGCGCCGAAGGTGAACAGCGAACACGGCCGGGTCGCGGCGACGTACCAGCGGTGCATCGTCGACCTGGCCGCGCTGCGGTTCGCGCCGCTCTCGCTCGGTGGACAGACGCTGCCCGCCGCCGGTCTGCCCTGGTTCATGACCATGTTCGGCCGGGACAGCATCCTGACCTGCCTACAGACGCTGCCGTTCACACCCGAGCTGAGCGCGACCACGCTGCGGATCCTCGGCGCCCTCCAGGGCACCCGGTGCGACGACTTCCGGGAGGAGGACCCGGGCCGGATCCTGCACGAGATGCGCTATGGCGAGAGTGCCGCGTTCGAGGAGCAGCCGCACTCGCCGTACTACGGTTCGGTGGACGCCACGCCGCTGTTCGTGGTGCTGCTCGACGAGTACGAGCGGTGGAGCGGGGACGCGGCGCTGGTCAAGGAGTTGGAGCAGGAGTGCCGCCGGGCGTTCCGGTGGATGGACGAGTACGCCGACCTGGTCGGTAACGGCTACATCTGGTACGAGCGCCGCAACACCGACACCGGCCTGGAGAACCAGTGCTGGAAGGACTCCTGGGACTCCATCTCGTACGCCGACGGCAGCCTGCCGCCGTTCCCCCGGGCCACCTGTGAGGTGCAGGGGTACGCGTACGACGCGAAGATGCGCGGTGCCAGGCTGGCCCGCGAGTTCTGGGACGACCCGGGGTTCGCCGACCAGTTGGAGCGGGAGGCGGCGGCGCTCAAGGAGCGGTTCAACCGGGACTGGTGGGTCGAGGACGGCGGCTACTACGCGTTGGCGCTGGACCCCGACGGTCGGCAGTGTGACGTGCTCACCTCGAACATCGGTCACCTGCTGTGGAGCGGGATCGTCGACGAGGACCGGGCCGAGCGGGTCGCCCACCACCTGGTCGGGCCGCGACTCTTCTCCGGCTGGGGGGTACGCACGCTGGCCGAGGGCGAGGTGCGCTACAACCCGATCGGCTACCACAACGGCACGGTCTGGCCGTTCGACACGTCGTTCTGTGCCTGGGGTCTGCGCCGGTACGGCTTCGCCGAGGAGGCGGCCACGATCGCCAGCGGCATCCTGGACGCCGCCCGCTACTTCGACGGTCGGCTGCCCGAGGCGTTCGGCGGCTACCAGCGGGAGCAGACGAAGTTCCCGGTGGAGTACCCGACGGCGTGCAGCCCGCAGGCGTGGTCGACGGGTGCCCCGCTGTTGCTGCTGCGCACCATGCTGGGCCTGGAGCCGCACGAGGGTCACCTGGCGGTCGAGCCACGGCTGCCGGTCGGCATGGGTCGGATCGAGGTGCTGGACATCCCGGGCCGGTGGGGTCGGGTGGACGCCTTCGCCCGAGGCCGGCTCGACCTGCACAAACTGGCCGACTGAGAGGCCGGTAGCACTGTCCTACCGGCGCGTAACCTACTAGCGGTAAAGTTAGCGGATGCCGGAACTCGTGTACCCACCCGTGATCGCCGCCTGCAAGACGATGTTCCGCGTACTCGACCTGAAGCTGACCGTGGAGGGGTCGCACCACGTGCCCCGCTCCGGTGGGGTGGTGCTGGCCAGCAACCACGTCAGCTACCTGGACTTCATCTTCTGCGGGCTCGGGGCGTTGGACTCCCGGCGACTGGTCCGGTTCATGGCGAAGGACGCGGTGTTCCGGCACCGGGTGTCCGGCCCGCTGATGCGCGGCATGCGGCACATCCCGGTCGACCGGCAGGCGGGTGCCGAGTCGTACGCCGCCGCCGTGCGCGCGTTGCGGGCCGGCGAGGCGGTCGGCGTGTTCCCGGAGGCGACCGTCAGCCGGTCCTTCACCCTGAAACCGCTCAAGAGCGGAGCCGCCCGGATGGCCCGCGACGCCGACGTGCCGGTGCTGCCGGTGGCGCTCTGGGGCGGCCAGCGCCTCTGGACCAAGGGCCGACCGCGCACGCTGACCCGGCGACACACGCCGATCACCATCGCAGTCGGCGAGCCGATGCTGCCCGGCGCGTACCCGGACACCGCCGCGATGACCGCCGACCTCGCGGCCCGGCTCGGCGCGTCGGTGGACCGGGCCCAACGGGAGTACCCGGACCAGCCCGCCGGGCCGGAGGACCGCTGGTGGCTGCCGGCCCACCTGGGCGGTACCGCGCCGACCCCGGAGGAGGCCGCCGCCATCGACGCCGCCGAGCGCGGCGCCCGCAGCTCCTGACCCCGGCCGGGCTCAGGCCGCGCTGATCACCGTAGCCCGGAGGCCGCGTCGTACGGCATCGGATCGGCGTGCCGGGGCCGGTAGTAGTCGTCCCGGGAGTGGAACTCGACCGGCAGCGACCCGGGCAGCACCACCCGTGCCGGGCCGGACAGCAGCGTACTGCGGGCGACCCGGGCCAGCGCGTCCCGCTCCGGCGGTGACAGGTCCACCAGCTCCGGTCGGGTGAGCCGGAACACGGCCACCGCCCGGCGGATCTGCCGGGCCACCTCGCCCAGCTCGGTGCGCTGCCCGACCAGACCGAGCGCCGGTTGCCGGATGGTCCGCAACGCGTCGCAGACCACCAGCAACTGCATCGCGTCGTCGGTACCCGGCAACCACTCCAGCCGGGACGGCCACTGCCAGCGGATCTGCCCGCTGACCAGACGCGGCGTCCGGCCACCCGGGCCGGACCGCGAGCCGACCAGAGCGAGGTGCGACCGCGTCCCGACGTAGACCATCCGGAGGTCGGTCACGGTGAGCGTGACCGGGGCTGGCAGCGTCCAGGACCGGGTGGCGTCGGTCGGGCCCAGCAGGTAACCCGCCACGTCCAGCCGGTGGCGGCCGAGCACCTGCTCGCCGGGCTCCGGCACCAGCTCGTGCCGCCGGTCCAGGACCGGTCCGGCGTCGTCGTCGTGCACCGCGTCGAAACGATGCGGGGCGATGAAGAACGGGGACGCGTCATCGTGCATCGGGTCGGGACCTCCGGTGCGGGCGGTGGCATCTGATCACGAGCCTCGCCCAACCGACACACCCTGTCATGACGCCCGTTAGGGGGTCGGCCAATCGGTCGACGCATGCGACCGATAGATGCCTATTTCCTCTGGTCGGACGAGCCCGTCCTCGATCGCCCGGGCGAGCAGTGCCGCCTTGGTGGCCGCCGGCCGTCCGGCCCGGGTGTACTTGATCCGTGCCCGGTCGACGTACTGCTTGACGGTGTGTTCGCTGATCCGCATCCGGCGGGCCACCGACGCCTTGGACATCGACTGGAACCACAGCAGCAGCGCCTCGCGCTCCTTGTCGGAGAGCACCGGCCGGTCCGGCCGGGGGTCACCGACCATCGCGCCGGCCAACGACGGCGCCACGTACGGGCGATCGCTCGCCGCGTCCAGCACCGTCGCCACGCAGTGCTCCCGCCCCTCGTGCTTGGCGAGGAACGCCACCGCCCCGGCGTCCAGGGCGGCGAGCATGGTGCGCGGGTCGGAGTGCTCGGAGTAGACCACCACCCGCCAGCCCGTGGCGCAGAGCTCGGCGAGCTTGTCCAGCACCAGACGGCCGTGCAGGCGCAGGTCGAGCAGGACCACGTCGGCCTCGGGCGCGGCCCGCAGCACCTCGTCGGGATCGTCGCCGGTGGCGAGCACGGTCAGTCGCGGCTCGGTGGCGAGCCAGGCGCGGACCCCGTCGATGACCACCGGATGATCGTCCACGATGGCCACCCCGACGGGGCGGTGTGGCGTCAACGGCGCCACCGCGTCTGCGTCCATCTGATCTCCCCGTCCCGTTCGTTGACCTGCTCGACCTGCGCGTCGCTCTCCTCCGGCGGCGGCCCGGTGCCCTCCGGGCCGCCCCGGTCCGGTGTGACCAGGCTGACCACCACCTCGTCGGGGCCGGCGACGACTGTCATCCGGGCCCACTCCTGTGCCTCGGCGAGGACGGCGATGAGCGGATCGGCCAGGCTCCGGCGGACCCGCACCGGCAACGGTGGCGGTGCACCAATTGTGACCAGGTCGATGGGCAGACCGTTACGCTCCGCCAGGTCCGCCGCGGCACGGAGTTCGTGAAAGAGCGGGTGCGGTACGTCGTCGGACTCGGCGATCAGCCGCCGCAACTGGCCGGCGGCGCGTACGCAGCGGCGCTGCACCTCCGGGTCGGCCGGGTCGGCCCGGCCCTGCGCCAACTCGGTCAGCACCTCACCGGCCGCCGCGCTGGCCACCGCCAGCCGCTCTCGCCGTTCGCGTCGGGCGTGCTCGGCGGCCTCCCGTTCGGCCACCATCGCGTTCGTGGTCGCGACGGTGGCGGCCCGCTCGCGGGAGAGCAGCGACAGGGCCACCGCGCCGACGAAGACCGCCGCCGGCAGCGAGGAGGTGCCGTACAGGGCCATCGTGGAACGGGCCAGGTCCGCCGCGCCGGTCGCGCCGTACAGCGTGACGGCGGACATCGCGATCACCGCGTGCGCCACCAGCAGGGCGAGCAGCCAGCGCACCCGCCGCCCCCAGAGCACCACCAGGAAGAACCAGGCGAGCGTGCCCCAGACCCAGTTGGCGGGACTGAACAGGTGCGCCCGACCGACCGCGGCGAAGACCACCACGTCGACCGCCAGCAGCAGCCCGGCCAGTGGTGCCGCCGGCAGTGGGTGGTCGTGCAGCAGGCGTACCCCGGCGAGGACACCGACCGCCGTCACCAGCAGCCAGCCGCCGAGCACCACCGGTGGCGCCGCCAACTCGGACCAGGCGGACAGCACCGCCGGCAGCCCGATCGCCAGGTGCCAGACCAACGCGATGCTCACCGCGACGACCCGGGCACCCCGGTCGGAGATCCGCGCCACCGCAGCCGCCGCCCGCCCGGCGTCGACACCGTCGAGCCCTCCGGCGGTACGCGCCACCGGCCGCACCACCGCTGCGGGTGCCGTCCCCGCCTCAGCCGACATCCGACCACTCCAACCGGATCCGGGTGCCGCGACCGGGGGCGGAGTCCACCTCGGCCCGCCCGCCGATGGTGGCCATCCGGCCGTGGATCGACTCGCGCAGACCGTACCGGTGGGCCGGGACCGTGGTCGGGTCGAAACCGGGACCGTCGTCGACCACCTCGACCGCGACGGTGCCGGTGATGCGCCGCAGCCGCACGGTGGTGGCGGCGCCGGGTGCGTGCCGCAGCACGTTGGACAGTGCGGCGTGGGTGCTCTCGGCGAGTGCCTCGGCGACCGGCGCGGGTGCCGGGCACGGCGGCAGGTCGGCGTTGACCGGCAGGCCGGGCAGCCGGGCGAACACCGCGCGCAGCCGTTCGTCCACCCGGGCCGTGCCGTCCGCCGGCACCGACCGGGCGTCCGCCAGGGCGGCGAGGGTACGCAGGTCGGTGGCGCACCGTTCACGCAGTGCCGGGGACGGACCGGGTACCGCGCCCTGGCCCACCATGGTCAGCGTCGCCAGGACGGTGTCGTGCAGGTCGCGGTTCTGCTGCCGTTCCGACTCCCGGGCGGTACGCGCGAGCAGCGCCTCCCGGGTGGCCTTCTGGCTCGTCACGAACTCGGCGTCGGCGCGGGCCATCCGGCGTCGCATCACCGCGGTCATCATCGCCGTGCAGGCGACCTGTGCCAGCAGCGTCGCGGAGTGGGCACTGGCCTCGACGGGGTCCCCGGTCGCGTACGCGCCGGTGGCGTAGGCGGCGGTGACCAGCAGGCCGGCGGCGATCGACCAGCGGGCCGGGGCGGTCGCCTGCGCGTTGATCACCGTGGTGCTGGCCAGCACCGCGATCCAACTCGCCTCGCCGGGCAGCACCTCGGGAGCGACCAGGACCGGCATCGCCAGGCACGCGGCGGTGGTCAGGGCCACGTCCCCGGCGACCACGGCGGGAGCGATGCCGTGCCGGAAGGCGCGCAGCGAATACCAGACGGCCCAGGCGGTCAGCACCGCCACAGCCGGGATCAACAACTCCACCCGCACCGGCGGGGTCCGGACGGAGAGTGACACCACGGCGACGAATAGGCCGCAGGAAAGGCGGAGCAGTGCCGGTAAGCGGGTGAAGATCAGCGTGAACGCACCGGTGGCGGGGCGCTCCACCGAAGCGGGTGGCGTGATCGAAGCGGTGTGGGCCGACATCGGGGGAGGGCGTCCTTTGCGACAATCGACCCGATCCGGGTCCGCGCTGCGGAGATCGACGCCGGAGAATAGCACGCGACAGCGATCTCGGTGACCGAGCGTGTCGAGGCTGTTGCTGCTGGGCGAGTGGCCGTCGCCGTCGACCGGCGACCCCGGTCCGGATCACCTGTGTTCCCACCGTAGTCGATGCGGGTCCGAGACAGAAATATGAATTCTTCCCGCCTTTTCCTGCCTCCCGGCTGCTTCTTCGGGGCGCGATCCCGCGCATCGCGAATTCGCGCATGTTACATTGATAAACATCTCTATTTCGGGAGGTGGCATGAAAATCCGACTCAGGGTCGGGGCCGTACTCACCGCCGGGCTGGTCGCCGGTGCCGTCGGCGTCGGTGGTCTCGCCGGTGCGGTGCCCGCCGTCGAACGCCCGTCCGCCGCCAGCGCCGGAGCCCCCGGCCTGCTCGCCGTCGGCGACTTCGACTTCACCCGCCCGGAAACGGTCGCCACCGGGCTCCAGGTGCCGTGGGGCATGGACTTCCTGCCCGATGGCAGCGCCCTGGTCGCCCAACGTCCCACCGGCCAGGTGGTCCGGGTCCGCCCCGGCCAGCAGCCGGTGCCCGTGGTCACGATCTCCGGAGTGACCGCGACCAGTGAGGGGGGCCTGCTCGGTCTCGCCGTCTCGCCGACCTACGCGCAGGACGGCTGGATCTACGTCTACTTCACCACCGCGACCGACAACCGCATCTCCCGGTTCCGGCTCACCGCCGTGCAGGACCAGCAACCCATCCTCACCGGGCTCACCCGGGCCTCGATCCACAACGGAGGCCGGATCGCCTTCGGCCCCGACGGCATGCTCTATGTCGGAGTGGGTGACGCCGGACAGACCGCCACGGCTCAGAACCCGCAGAGCCGCAATGGCAAGATCCTGCGGATCCGGCCGGACGGCACCGTCCCGTCGGACAACCCGACGGCCGGGTCGCCGGTCTACAGCCTCGGCCACCGTCACGTACAGGGTCTTGCCTGGGACGCCCAAGGCCGACTATATGCCAGCGAGTTCGGCCAGAACACCTGGGACGAGGTCAACCTGATCGTCGCGGGCGGCAACTACGGCTGGCCCACGGTCGAGGGCCGGGCCAACGACCCCCGGTTCCGTGACCCCCTGCTCGTCTGGACCCCTGCCGAGGCGTCACCGAGCGGCGTCACCATCGCCGGGAACCGGCTCTTCGTGGCCGGGCTGCGCGGCACCCGACTGTGGAACGTGCCGCTCAACGGATCCGGCGGCGTCGGCACCCCCACCGCCGAACTGTCCGGCACCTACGGACGCCTACGCACCGTCGAGTACGGTCCGGACGGGTGGCTCTGGGTCACCACCAGCAACCGTGACGGCCGGGGCACCCCGGCGTCCACCGACGACCGGGTGCTGCGCTTCCCGCCCCGCGACGGCACCACCCCGCCGCCGACCACGCCCCCTCCCACCACGCCGCCGCCCACGACGCCCCCGCCGACCACGCCGCCGCCCACGACCGGCCCGGCCGCCTGCACGGTGAGTTGGACGGCCAACCAGTGGAGCAACGGCTTCACCGCCGACGTACGCGTCACCAACCGTGGGTCCGCCCTGACCGGTTGGACGCTGACCTGGTCGTTCCCCGGTAACCAGCAGGTCACCAGCGCCTGGAACGCCCAGGTGACCCAGTCCGGCCGGACCGTCACCGCCCGCAACGTGTCCTGGAACGGCAGCCTGCCCACCAACGGCACGGCCACCTTCGGTCTCCAGGCGACCTACTCCGGCACCAACGACCGCCCCGGCGACTTCCGCCTCAACGGCACCGCCTGCCAACTGGGCTGAGGCACTTCGGCAGCACATCCTGCCGGATCAGCTCATTCCGGCCCGCGTCCCCGGGCGACCGGCGCCACGGCGCCGACCCGGGCAGCCCACCCCTCCACGGTGGGCTGCCCGGGACCATCCCCGTCGCCGGGCGACCGCCCACGTGTCCCAGGACCGCCCGCGTCACCGGCGGCCCCTGCGGCTGTCCGCCGGTCTCCCGGCGACGCGTGCCGCCTCGCCCAGCACGCCGACGCCCGCGTTGATCAAGAAGTTTGGTTACGCAGGGACAGCTCTGAGCGTGCAAACTCCTTGGTCATCTCCGGTGACGCAACCGTCGGCGGTGCGTCGCCCGGTATGGGGGACGGTCTGTGGGGGGAGGGTCACCCTCCCCGGGATGCGCAAGCACGCCATCGCCCCGGCGCGGTCCGACAGACTCGGAAAGGTGATCAAGAAGTTCGGGCGCGGAGGGGGACGACGGAGGGCGCAACCCTCTTGGTCAACTCCGATGGGGTCCAGCCTGTCGGGGGGGTGTTGGGGGGGTGTTGGGGGGTGTCGGTTTTGTGCAAGACGGGCGGGGGTGGGGGCGATAGCGTCGCTGGTGTGGCGCGGGGTGTCGGACCTTCGGGCCGAGGTGCAGGCGTACGAGGACGAAGCGGAGACTGTGGTGACGCGCGAGCTGGTGTGGACCGGATTCATCTCGATCGACGGGATCGTGGACTCGCCCGGCGGGACGGTCGAGGGGCACCCCGCCGGGGGATGGGTGTTCCGGACGGAGTTCGACCCCGAGTCGTACTCGCTCAAGGGTGAGGAACTCGCCGAGACGACCGCGCTCATGTTCGGACGCCGCAGCTACGAGGCGTTCGCCCCGATCTGGCCGCAGTCCGAGGACCACGTGGCCTACCGGGATCTGCCGAAGTACGTGGTGTCCTCGACGCTCGGCGAGGACGCGCTGGTCGGCGACTGGGGTGACCAGCACATCCTGCGGTCGACGGACGACGTGGCCGCGCTCAAGGAGACCGAGGGTGGGGCGATCTTCGTACACGGCAGTGCGGAACTCGCACGCCGCCTGGCCGAGGCGGGGCTCGTCGACCGGTACAACCTGCTGGTCTTTCCGGTGTCGCTCGGCGACGGCAAGAGCGTGTTCCCGTGGCGTGAGCAGCGGGAGCAGCGGCTAGCGCTGCGCGAGTCCGCCGCCTACGGCAACGGCGTGCTCAAGGCCGTCTACGACGTCGTCCGCTAGCGCCGGGAGCGCGATCGCGCCGCCGGCACCGCTGCGGAGCTGACCGGCGGTACGCCCCACGTACCGTCGCAACGCCCGCGCGAGATGCGGCTCGTCGTAGTAGCCGAGCCGGTCCATGACGGAGCTGACCTGCGTACCCGCCGACAGCAGTTCGGCGGCGGCCCGGACGCGTCCGATCTGCGCGACGGTGCCCCGGGTGAGGCCGGTGGCGGCCCGGAAGCGGCGCTCCACGGTCCGGCTCGCGGTGGCCGGCAGCCGTCCCTCCAGCACCGCCTGCACCAGCGGGTCCCGGACGATGACGCCGCTGCGGACGAGCCGTGCCACCAGGGCCTCGACGTCGTCCACGCGCGGGGTGTGCCAGCGCTCGCCGTCGAGCCAGAACCGCCCGGAGGTCGTGTCCGGCAGTTCGATTCCCGAGTTCCGCAGGGTCGATGGGGATGCCACCCGCAGCACGGTCCCGACGGCGAACTGCACCCCGACGAACCGGGCGTCCGGCGGCACGGGCGCCGATCCGGCCCGGTCCTCCGGGCCGACGACCGCCGCGAACGGCACACCCCGGGACTCCCAGAACACCAGCCCCCAGGTCTCGCAGGCGACCGACGTCATCTGCGAGACCTGGGTGCTGCGGCTGGTCCACACCGAGGAGACCCACGGTGAGTCCGAGGAACGCGACGTGTTGACCAGCCCCACGGCGGCAACACTACGACGTGGCTGTCAGTCCACTGAGCCGCCGGTGTTCCGGATCAACTGGCGGAGCACCTTGAGGGCCGTCACGTTCCGGGCCCACTCGTGCGGCGTGACCGGATCGTACCGGTTGTGAGCACCAGCACCGGCGGTACGCCCTTCCACCGCAGCGGCGCCTGCGGGTTGCGGACCTCGGTCGGCCAGCCATGCAGCCCATCGTCGAGCCCCACGCCCGGAGGTTGACCTTCATCGCCGGTGCCACCTCGGCCAGTCGGTCCCGGTACGTCTGCACCTGGTCGACGTCGCGCACCGGCAACCGCCAGTCCTGGCAGAAGATGGCGAGGCTCGGGTCCTCGACCGGCTCCTGCCCCGTGATCGCGGTGCGCCGTCGTGGGGCGGGCGGCGTCCGGCGCGGGGCCGGGCTCGCCCGCCGACAGGCCCGCCCGCCGCTCCGACAGTTGCGTCCAGTACGGGCCGAAGAACGTCCACTGGAGGTCGCCGAGCAGGTCGACCGGGCTCATCGGTTGCGACGTCGACGGGGCAAGTCGTCCAGGCCCGGGGTGGATGAGCGTGACCGCTTGGAACGACAGCGCACCTGTCTCGGGCTGGATCAAGGTGACGTGTCCACCCCCGCGTGGTACCGCGGTACCACGCCGGATGGGCACCGTGGTCGGATGGCGGGCCACCCGGCCGTCCGTAACGTCGGCCCGGTGATCGAAGTCCACGACCTGACCAGGAGGTACGGCGGCGTCTCGGCAGTGCGGAACGTGTCGTTCCGCCTGGAACCCGGTGTCCTGCACGGGATCGTCGGCCCGGCCGGTGCCGGCAAGTCCACGACGCTGCGCCTGATGGTCGGGCTGGACCGGGCCACGTCCGGCCGGTGCCTGTTCGACGGCCGGTTCTACCGTGATCTGGCGTACCCGCTGCGGGAGGTCGGCATCCTGCTCGCCCCGCCGCCGGCTCACCCCGGCCGCACCGGCCGCGATCACCTGCGGATCCTCGCCCGGACCCACGGGATCCCGGACCGCCGCACCGACGAGGTCCTGGAGATGACCGGGCTGGCCGACGTCGCGCGGCTGCGGGCCGGCGTCTATTCCCCCGGCCTGCGGCAGCGACTCGGCCTGGCCGGCGCGCTGCTGGGTGACCCGCCGGCCCTGCTGCTCGACGATCCGGCGGCCGGACTGGACCCGGACGGTGTCGCCTGGCTGCGCGCCCTGCTCCGCACGCTCGCCCGCGAGGGCCGGGCCGTCCTGGTCACCGGCCGCCTGACCGGGGAACTGGCCCGCGACATCGACCGGCTGGTCATTCTCGGGCGAGGCCGGGTGCTCGCCGACGCTCCGGCGGCCGAGGTGATCTCACGGAACACGGTCCCGGCGGTGTGGGTCCGCCCGGACCGCCCGGACGACCTGGAGAAGCTGCTGCGCGGGCACGGTGCGGCCGTCGCCCTGCGCCCGGACGGCCGCCTGGAGATCACCGGGCTGACCTCGGCCGACATCGCCGGGCTGGCCGCCCGCGCCGGGATCCTGCTGATCGAGAACACCCCGGTGCACGCCTCCCTCGATGACGTCTACCTGGCTCTGGCCCGCGGCCGATGATCCGCCTCGTCGCCGCCGAGTGGCTGAAACTCCGTACCCTGACATCGTTCTGGATCTGCGCGGGAACCGCGCTGGTCCTCACCCCCGCAGCCGCGGCGCTGTCCGGGCTCCTGGCCGCTGCGGTCCTCCAGACGGTGATCATCGTGTTGGCGGCTGTCGTGCCCGGTTCGGAGTACGCCACCGGAACCATCCGGACGACCTTCCTGGCCACACCCCGCCGGATCGCCGTGATGACCGCGAAGGCCCTGGTGGTGACCGTGGTCGCGGCGGTGCTCGGGGCCGTGTGCCTGATGCTGGCGTACGCTGTCGTGATGCCGGTCGATGTGCGCTACGGCACAGTCGTGGGCCGGTCGGCCGTCGATATCGGATACTGCGTGCTCGTGGCGCTGTTCGCGTTCGCCATCACGCTCGCCGTCAAGCACACGGCGTCCGCTGTCAGCCTCGCCCTCAGCGCAGTCCTGCTGGTCAGATTGGTGCTGATGGTGGTGAGCATGATGTTCGGGGCCGACCCGTCGACGGCTCTCTGGAACCTCTGACCCGTGGAGCCCGACGCCGGGATCCGGGTCTTCTGGGCCGACCATCCCCACCTGGCCACCGTCATCGTCGTCGTGGTCAGCCTCACGGCCGGCCTCGACTTCGACATGCTGACCGGCGACATGACCCGCGCCAGTTGGTGGGCGGTGGCCGTCAACACGGTGATCTCGCTGGCGCTGATCTGGCGGCGGTCGTGGCCGTGGGCGGTGCTGGCGGTGACCGTGACCGGCGACGTCCTGTCCGGCGACACCCAGTTGATCGCGTTCGCCGTGGTGATGTATGCGCTGGTGGTACACCGCTCGTTGCAGGCTGCGACGATCGGCGCGGTGCTCTCGGTGGCCGTGCTCGGGGTGGTCACCTTCCAGCACGAGGGCCGCTACGGGCTCGGCCCCTTCATCGGCCTCTACGGGCTCGCGGTGATCATTCCGGTGCTGGTCGGCGCGACCGTCGCCACCCGCCGCCGGCACGTGCGGTCGCTGGAGGACCGGGCCGCCCGGCTGGCCCGTGAGAAGGAGCAGGAGGGCAAGCTGGCCGCCGCCCGTGAGCGCGTGCGGATCGCCCACGACATGCACGACATCGTCGCCCACAACCTGACCATCATGGTCCGTCTGGCCGACGGCGCGACCGCGGTCGCCGACACCGACCCGGAGCGTTCCCGCAAGGCCGTGCAGCGGGTCGCTGCCCTGGGACGGGAGGCGATGACCGACATGCGCCGGCTGCTCGGCGTGCTGCGCGACGACAGCCCGGACACTCCTGGTGACCTGGAGAGCCTGATCGAGACGTTCCGGATCGCCGGCCTGCCGGTGACCCTGCGCCGCCACGGGCCGGATCCGTCCTCACCGGGTCTGCAGCGGGTGGTGTTCCGGGTCGTGCAGGAGTCGCTGACCAACGCGCTGCGCTACGCCGACAGGCCCACCGACGTCCTGGTCGACCTGGACTACGGCGACGACCAGATCCGGATCGTGGTCGCCGACGACGGCCGGGGCACCACGCCGGCCCCGTCGGTCGGCAGCGAGCAGGGTCTGCACGCGATGCGCGAACGCGTCGCCATGTATGGCGGCACCGTCGAAGCCGGCCGTCAGGTGGTCGGGTGGACCGTACGAGTAAACCTGCCCCATCCCGCAGAAGGCGCCGATGTCTGAGATAACCCTGCTGCTCGTGGACGACCAGGAACTGCTGCGCGAGGGCATGGCCATGGTCCTCGGCGCGGCACCCGGCCTGCGTATCGTCGGTGAGGCCGGCGACGGCCGGGCCGGTGCCCTGCTGGCCCGGGAACGCCGCCCCGACGTGGTGCTGATGGACGTCCGGATGCCGATCATGGACGGGATCGAGGCGACGCGGGACATCGTCGCCCACTGTCCCGGCACCCGGGTCCTCATCCTGACCACCTTCGACCTGGACGAGTATGCGTTCACCGGCCTGCGCGCCGGGGCCAGCGGCTTCCTGCTCAAGGACGCGCCCTCGGCCGACCTGATCGACGCGGTCCGCACCGTCGCAGCCGGCGCGGCGGTGGTCTCGCCCCGGATCACCCGCGCCCTGCTCGACCACTACCAGGGCGGGCGGGCCCCCGACCCGGCGGGCACGAGCCTGCTGGAGGAGCTGACCGCCCGGGAGCGGGAGGTGCTGGTCGCGATCGGCCGTGGACTGTCCAACCCGGAGATCGCCGGGGAGTTGTTCCTGTCCGAGTCGACGGTGAAGACGCATGTCGGCCGGGTGCTGGCCAAACTCGGGGCCCGCGACCGGGTGCACGCGGTGATCTGGGCGCACACGAACGGGCTCGTCTGAGTCGTGTGGTACCGCGGTACCACACAGGATGAGCACCGTGGTCGGATGGCTGCCCGGCGGGGCGTCCGTAGTGTCATTCCCGTGAACGAGGTCGATGAGAACGGCCTCTGAACAGGAGAAACCCGCCCCGCGTCTCGCCGGAAGAGGAATGTGTCATGACCACCAGAACCCGCGTCAACCCCCTCGTGATCTGGGCGCCGGTCTCGGTCGCCTTGCTCGTCGCCGCGTTCGTGGCCTGGATCGGCTGGCCGGTCGGGCCCGCCCGGCTGCCGGAAGGCACCTCGACCGTCGACGTCTATCTGATCAGTGACGAGCTGAGCAAGCCGACCGAGCGCGGCCAGACCGACGGCTGGTTCGGCGGTCTCGGCCTGCCGTGCGGCACCGACGCGTGGTACGTCGAGGCGAACAACACCGCGATGTGCGCGGCGCTGGACGGCCCGAAGGGCACCGTCGTCGTGCACACCAGGGACAAGCAGATCTCGCTGCCCGACGCGTCGCAGACCGCGCTGAAGGTCTGGGCCACCGAGGCCGACGCCGGCACCGAACAGCACACCACCCGCGTCCTGCTGGTGCAGGACAGCACCGCGGTCGCGGTCGTCGCCCTGGCCAGTCCGGCCACCGCTGCCCCGGTCGACTAGCCCCACACCCGACCCGCTTGACGGGCGTCACCGACGTCCGTGGCCCAGTCGCGCCTCTTTTCAGAGACAGGAAGTCCGATGAACACCAAAATCTCCCGAATCAGTGCCCTCGCCGCCCTCGTGCTCGTCTCCGCCACCGCCCAGGCGTGCTCGTCCGGGACGACCACGACCACCACCGCGCCGTCCGCCCCCGCCGGCACCGCCGCCCCCAAGCGCGTGGAGCCGGTCGTCAAGAGCGCCCCGCGGAGCACTCCGGCCGGCAGGAAGCCGAAGCTGCCGGAGGCGCAGTCCCTGGTCACGGTCACTGCCGCGGGCTCCGGCGCCTCGATCACCGACCTGGGCAAGGGCTACCTGAGCGCCTCGAAGAACGGCACGGCGCTCCAGTTCCACCTGATCCACGCCGACGACAAGACCAGCGACTATCAGTTCAGCCTGGCCGGCCCCAAGAATCTGTGCCTGGAACAGGCCCTCGACCCGTTCGGCAGTCTCCGGCTGAAGCCGTGCGACATCGAGAAGTCCGAGCAGCTATTCGTGATCACGCCGGCCGCCGACGGCCACTACATCGGCAGCAAGCACGCCGAGTACCTCTACCAGGGCGTCGGCGATGTCGCGTCGTTCGACGTCACCCCCGACTTCGAGCCCGGCCACTGGACCTTCGTCGTGAAGGGCTCCGAGCCGCTCGACTGACCGGGTCGACCTGCCCGATGCCCGGCCCACCACGGCCGGGCATCGGGTGTTTCCCCAAGATCAAGATCAGATTCTTCATGCCCCATCTCCCTTTGGTCCTTCTCCGCCGCTCGGGCTCACGAGGGGCCATCTCATCGAAGGGCGGCTCTAAGAAAGATCGCAAGAAGGGCAAGAAGAAGCAGGTCAACCCGGCTGCCTGGTGGTGCGCCCGGCAGGATTCGAACCTGCGGCCTTGGGATTAGAAGTCCCCTGCTCTATCCGCTGAGCTACGGGCGCGCTGTGATATCGCGCGAGAAGGGTACCGCCGCACGGGCCCGGCGCGACGGAACGGGTGCCCGGTCAGCGTCGCACGTGCCATAGACGCCGCGCACCTGCGAATCTGCGCCATCGGCCGGCTCAGGCGGGTCGGCGGCTCAGGGGGCGGCGTGCGAGGCGGACTCGCTGTCGGCCGGGCGGCGTGGGGCCGGTGGGGGAGGGGGCGTCGGTCCGGCGTCGAGGAAGGCGTCCGCCCAGCGGCCTACCTCGGTGAGGACCTTGTCGCGTACGGCGGGGCCGGACAACGTCAGGTCGTGCAGGCCGCCGTCGAAGCGGGCGAGCGTGACGTGCTGACCGAGGCGGGGTGCCCAGCGGACCATGTGTTCGACGTCGAGGACGGCGTCGGCGAGGGTCGCCGAGTCGTGCCACTTCGCGCCCCGGAACGAGCGGGTCGAGCAGGCCAGCAGCACCGGCACCGGGATGTCCAGTCCGGCGCGCAGGCGGCGTTGGCCGGTGCGGACGGCGTTGAGCCAGCCGGCCCGGACGGGGAATCCGGCGAGCGGCTTCCAGGCCAGGTCGTAGCTCCATTCGCCGCGATGGTCGGCGTGCAGGCTCTCGCCGTACACGGTGCCGAGGCCGAAGGGGAGGACTCGGTGGGGTGCCCGACGGCCCAGGCGCGCGACGGCGGCTGCGAGGGGTCGACGCACGACCCATGGGGCGTTGAGATCGAAGAATGGGCTGTTCAGGAAGATGCCGTCGACCAGTCCGGTGTCGCGGCGGGCGTCCGCCCAGAGCGAGACGATCAGCCCGCCGGTCGAGTGGCCCATGGCCAGCAGGGTGTCGTGTTCGTCCTCGGTGCGGATGATCTGGGCGGCGGCGTCCAGTTCGGGGAAGTAGTCGGTCAGGTCGCGGCAGAAGTTGGCGGTCTGGTGGGGGAGCAGGCTGCGGCCGTACTTGCGCAGGTCGAGTGCGTAGAAGTCCCAGCCCCGGGCGGCGAAGAAGTCGGCCACGTGGGTCTGGAAGAAGTAGTCGACGAAGCCGTGGACGTAGAGCACCGCACGCCCGGTGGGTCGCTCCGCCCGGCGGCGGACCAGGGTGGCGACCACCGGTCCCTCGTCGTCGCGGCCAAGGTCGATGGTGTGCCGCTCGTAGGGCGGGCCCAGCACGTCGGGTTCCACCGGACCGACGGTACGCCGGGAAGCTACCGCACGGTAGTAGCCCCCGTCCGGCATGGGACGAGGGCTACTGTCGTGCGGCGGATCAGTCGCCGTGGGCGTCGCGGTCGGTCGGTTCGTGCGAGGTCGCGGCCCGCCCACGATCCGGCCCGTACGGCGAGATCTGGTCCACCGGGACCGTCCGGTGCTCCTGCTTGGTCGCGGAGCCACCCCCCGGGATCGGTCCGTCGCTGTCCTGGACCAGCCGGGTCTCGCCGCTGCGGCGCATCTCCGGTTGCTGCACGTTGGGCATGCCGTTCACCTCTCCCTGTTCAGCGCCGCCGGCCGGACGCGTGCCCGGCCGGCGACACGGTCACCTCTCGTCGGTCTTCGTCCCGGCGGTGGCCAGTTCCTCGGCCAGTTCCTCGACCGGGGTCGGCTCGCCGGGCGGGGTGGTGACCCGCAGGTGCTTGTTGTTGCGCGGCTCCTGGCGGGTCTTGGAGTCGTTGAGCTTGCGGCGCAGGTCGTCACGGGCGTCGTTGAGCGCCGCGCGCAGGTCCTCCTCGGAGGAGGTGGTGACGATCTTCTGCCGACCGGCGATCCAGCACTCCAGCGTGACCCGCTGACCCTTGGCCTCCCGGTCCTTGACCGAGAGTTCGAGTTCGGTGGAGTCGGCGTGGAAGCCGGCCAGACGGGCGTCGAGCGTGGCGAACTGGGTCACGATCCAGTCGCGGTCGGCCTGCGAGAAGCCGGCACCCATTCGCAGACACTTCTCCACGGTGGCCGGGTTCTCGCTCATCGCTGCACCTGACCAGGGACGCGGGCGGAACAAGCGATGGTCATCATCATGATCGCTGACCTTTCGTTCGACGTCGCAGGTGCGGTTGGCGAGTTCCTACCCAGGCGGACCACTCCGGAACCTGACGGTTTCCTGTGCGAATCGATCGTCCGCCGTCGGGCGCGGGCCGGGCAGGGGCGGTCGGCCTAGCACACCGGGACCTTGATCAGGCGTTCGTCCACAGGCCGCCAGGTTGTCCACAGGTACGACCGGAGGGGCTGCCCGAGTCAGCCGACGGGCCCGAGGCTGGGCGGCGAGTCGGTACCAGCCGATCCGGATCTCCGCTGGAGGAACGATGTTCGACACCTACGTGACCGTCGTCGGGAATGTCCTGACGGCCCCCGAGTGGCGTCGCACCACGCAGAGCAACACCCTGGTGGCCAACTTCAAGGTCGCCTCCACCGCCCGCCGCCTCGACCGGGACAGCGGGCGGTGGGTGGACGGCAACAGCCTGCGCGTACGCGTCAACTGCTGGCGCAAGCTCGCCGAGGGAGTGGCCTCGTCGGTGATGGTCGGTGACCCCGTGGTGGTCTGCGGTCGCCTCTACACCCGCGACTGGACCGACGACGCCGGCAACCACCGCACCCTCTACGAGCTGGAGGCGGTGGCGGTGGGACACGACCTGTCCCGGGGGCGCGGGCGCTTCCTGCGCAACAAGCCGAACCTGGCGACCAGCACCGTCTCCGACGCCGAGGCCGAGCAGCGGGTGCACGGCGAGCCGACCGAGCCGGTGTCGGACGACGACGCGCCCGCCCTGCCCGAGGACGGGGCGCTCGACGACGACTTCGAGCTGTCCGAGTACGTCCCGGCGGGCAGCGGCTACCCGCAGCACCTGGGCGGCGTCGGCCTGCCCGACCGCAGCGACCGGCCCGGCGGCTCGGACCCGTCGTCGGTCACCGCGCAACGGCGACGGCTCGCCGCCGACCTCCTGCCGCCCGACCCCTTCGACGACCTGCCCGGCACGGGCGACGTCGGCGGGGCGGACGGCCTTTCCGGCATGGGCGGTGGCACCGGGGCGGACGGCTTCTCCGGCACGGGCGACCTCCGGATCGCGGGCGGCCTCGCGGGCGATTTTCCGGGCTCGGACGGCTTCTCGCCCACGGGCGATCTCCCGGGCACGGGTGACGGCACGCCGGGTGGGTCCGAGTCCGGCGAGATGGGCGGCGACGTCGCGGAGTCGACGACGGCCTCGCCGGACGTTCCGGCCGAGTCCGGCGCCGGCGGGACGGTGACCGGGCGTGGCCGACGCGGGCGGGGTCGCGCGCCGCAGCCCGTCTGACCTGGGCGGCTCGGTCGAGCGGCGGTTGCGGTGGCCGGGCTCGGCTAGGCTGGCCGGCCGGAGGTGGTGCGGGTGCGACACGCGGGTGCGGTGGCGAACGCGGCGGGACTCGTCGCCGGGTACGCGTTGGACGCGTACTTCGGTGACCCGCGTCGCGGCCATCCCGTGGCCGGCTTCGGCCGGGCCGCCGCCGCCCTGGAACGTCGGCTCTATCGGCCGCACCGCCTGGCCGGTGGCACCCACACCGCGCTCTGTGTCGGGGGTCCGGTGCTGGCCGGGGCCGCCCTCACGTACGCGACGCGGCGGCAACCGCTGGCCCGCGCGGTGCTGGTGGCCGGTGGCACGTTCGCGGTGCTGGGCGGGCAGAGCCTGCGGCGCGAGGCGCAGACCATGGGACGGGCGCTGCGCGGCGGCGACCTGCCGGCCGCCCGGGCGCGGCTCGGGCACCTGTGTGGCCGGGACCCGTCGACCCTCGACGAGTCGGAACTGGCCCGGGCCACGGTCGAGTCGGTGGCCGAGAACACCTCGGACGCCGTGGTCGCCCCGCTGTTCTGGGGCGCCGTGGCCGGGCTGCCGGGCCTGCTCGGCTACCGGGCGGTGAACACCCTCGACGCGATGGTCGGTCACCGCAACGCGCGCTACGCCCGGTTCGGCACCCCGGCCGCCCGGCTCGACGACCTGCTGAACCTGGCGCCGGCCCGGCTGACCGGCCTGCTGACCGTCGCGCTGGCCCCGGCCGGCAAGGGCGACCGGGAGCGGGCCTGGCGGGTGTGGCGTCGGGACCGCGCCGACCACCCGAGCCCCAACGCCGGGCAGTGCGAGTCGGCGATGGCCGGCGCGTTGGGCGTCCGGCTCGGTGGGCGCAACGTCTACTTCGGTCGGTCCGAGGTGCGGCCGTTCCTCGGTGACGGTCCCCGTCCGGAGGCCCGGCACCTGCCTCGGGCCGCCCGGATCTCCGGTGCGGTCGGCCTGGCCGCGCTGGGCCTCGCGGCGGTGTATCCGGTGACCGTCGGTCGGCTGGTCGGCGCGGTGGCCCGACGACTCGCGGGCGTGCGGTGAGCGGTGGCCTGCTGGTCGCCGGGACCACCTCCGACGCCGGCAAGAGCGTGCTCACCGCCGGCATCTGCCGCTGGCTGCACCGGGAGGGCGTCCGGGTGGCACCGTTCAAGGCGCAGAACATGTCGAACAACTCGGCCGTGGTCGTCGGGCCGGACGGCCGGGGCGGTGAGATCGGGCGGGCGCAGGCGATGCAGGCGGCGGCCTGCGGGCTCGCCCCGGACCTGCGGTTCAATCCGGTGCTGCTCAAGCCGGGTAGCGACCTGAGCAGTCAGGTGGTGCTGTTGGGCGAGGCGGTCGACACGATGACCGCCGGCTCGTTCCGGACCCTGCGTCCCCGGTTGTCCGAGACCGCGTACGCGGCGCTGGCCGAGTTACGGTCCGCGTACGACGTGGTGATCTGCGAGGGGGCGGGCAGCCCGGCGGAGATCAACCTGCGTGACGGCGACTACGTCAACATGGGGCTGGCCCGGCACGCCGGGTTCCCGACGATCGTGGTCGGCGACATCGACCGGGGCGGCGTGTTCGCCGCCATGTTCGGCACGCTGGCCCTGCTCGAACCCGCCGACCAGGCCCTGATCGCGGGTTTCGTGGTCAACAAGTTCCGAGGTGACCTCGGTCTGCTGGCTCCCGGGCTGGACACGCTGCGGCAGCTCACCGGCCGCCCGACGTACGGCGTCCTGCCCTGGGCGCTGGACCTGTGGCTGGACGCCGAGGACTCGCTCGCTTACGGCCGGGTGCTCGGCCGCCCGGCCGCCCCGCGCGGCACCGAGTGGCTCGACGTGGCGGTGGTGCGGCTACCCCGGATCAGCAACGCCACCGACGTGGAGGCGCTCGCCACCGAGCCCGGCGTGCGGGTCCGGTTGACCGTCGAACCGGCCGAACTGGCCGCCGCCGACCTGGTCGTGCTGCCCGGGTCCAAGTCGACCGTGGCCGACCTGGCCTGGCTGCGCGAGACCGGCCTCGCCGACGCGGTCACCGCGCACGTGGCGGCCGGTCGGCCGCTGCTCGGCATCTGCGGCGGTTTCCAGATGCTGGCCCGGGCCATCCACGACCCGGTGGAGAGCCGCCGGGGCAGCGTCGACGGCCTCGGACTGCTGCCCATCGAGATCACCTTCGACCCGCGCAAGACCGTCCGCCAGGCGGTCGGCACCGCCGCCGGGGAGCTTCCGGTCCGGGGCTACGAGATCCACCACGGGTACGTCTCCGCCACCGACCCGGAGGCGACCCCGCTGCTGTGGGACACGACCGGTGCCGGCGAGGGGATGGTGTCGGGGGTGGTGCACGGTACGCACTGGCACGGCACCTTCGAGTCCGACGAGTTCCGCCGCTGGTTCCTCGACCGGGCCGCTCGGATGGCCGGTCGGACCGGCTTCCGGGTCGCCCCGGACACCTCCTTCGCCGCCGCCCGCGAACACACCCTCGACCTGCTCGGCGACCTGGTCGAGGAACACCTGGACACCGCCGCCCTGCGTCGGCTCGTCGAGTCCGGCCCACCGGCCGACCTGCCGTTCATCCCGCCCGGCGTGCCCGGCTAGCGCCACCGCTCGCACCAATCGCGGCGAGGTCGTCGCCCGGCACCGGCGGTGCGGTGAATCAGTAGCGGACGTCGGCGGGCTGGTCGGAGATGGGCATTCCGGCCGAGCGCCACGCCTCCACGCCGCCGATCATGTCGGTCGCCTTGTGCAACCCGAGGGCGCGCAGGCTGGCCGCCGCCAGGCTGGAGCTGTAACCCTGGCGGCACACCACGACGACCTCCATGTCGTAGCTGGTGGCCTCGGGGATGCGCCAGTCGCTGGCCGGGTCCAGCCGCCATTCCAGGACGGTCCGGTCGATCACGATGACGCCGGGCAGGTCGCCCTGTTCCCGCCGCTGCCCGTCGGTGCGGGTGTCGATCACGAGGGCACCCCGGGCGGCGGCCCGCACCGTCTCCTGTGGGGTCAGCCGGTTCATGCCCGAGCGGGCCTGCTCCAGCAACGCCTCGACGCCGGGACTCATCACGGAATGGGACACGGCACGATCATGCCGTGCGGCGCTCCGCCCCGCGGTCCGAAGCGGTGCGGGACAACCCGATCGGTAACGTCGGTGTCCGTGGTGGTGGTCTTCGAGTCGTACGCCGGGCTGGCGAGGCGGGTGCTGGCGGCACCGGCCCGGTTGGGGCGTACCCGGCTGGTGGCCGTGGACGGGCCGAGTGGGGCGGGCAAGACGCTGTTCGCCGCGTGCCTGGCCGACGCGCTCGACGGCCTCGGGCCGGAGGCGGTACGACCGCCGGTGGTGCACACCGACGACCTGCTCGACGGGTGGGACGACCAGCTCACCTTCTGGGCCCGGCTGGAGCGTGACGTGTTGCGGCCGGTGCGGTCCGGTCGGGCCGGGTCGTACCGGCGCTACGACTGGGTGCGCGGATGTTTCCGGCCCGAGCCGGTGTCGGTGCCGGTGGCGTCGGTGCTGATCGTCGAGGGGGTCAGCACGTCCCGGGCCGCCGCCGGTCCGGATCTGACGCTCGCCGTCTTCGTCACCGCCCCGCGACCGCTGCGACTGGCCCGCGCGGTGGCGCGCGACGGCCCGGAGATCCTGCCGGAGCTGCGCCGGTGGCACGACACCGAGCAGGCGCACTTCGCCGCCGACGACACGCAGGCGCGGGCCGATCTGGTGGTCGACGGTGACCCCGGGTTGCCGCACGATGACCGTCACTACTATCTGGCTCGGCCGGGAACCGCAGGTCGGGGCGGCATACCATGCCGGTCATGACCTCACCGATCATGACCGAGTCCGAGTTGCGGGAGGCCGTGACCCGGGAACTGCCCGGCGTCCGGGCCGACCTGGAACGCCTCGTCCGTATCCCGGGCATCGCCTTCGAGGGATTCGACCACTCGCACGTGGAGCGCTCCGCCGAGGCGGTGGCCGAGCTGCTGCGCGGCTGCGGTCTCGACGTCGAGATCGTGCGGGCCGGCGGCCAGCCTGCGGTGATCGGCCGTAGGGCGGCCCCGCCCGGCGCGCCCACCGTCATGCTCTACGCCCACCACGACGTGCAGCCGGTCGGGGACCGGACACTGTGGGAGTCCGACCCGTTCGAGCCGGTCGAGCGGGACGGGCGGCTCTATGCCCGGGGTGCCGCCGACGACAAGGCCGGCATCATGGCGCACGTCGCCGCGTTGCGGGCCTTCGGCGACCGCCTACCCGTCGGCGTGGTGCTGTTCGTCGAGGGGGAGGAGGAGTACGGCTCCGACTCGCTGGAGCAGTTGCTCGCCGACCACCGCGAGACGATCGCCTCGGACGTCATCGTGATCGCCGACTCGACCAACTGGGACGTCGGCGTACCGGCGCTGACCACCTCGCTGCGCGGCATCGTCAACTGCTTCGTCGAGGTGCGCACCCTGGACCACGCCGTGCACAGCGGCATGTTCGGCGGAGCGGTGCCGGACGCGCTCACCACGCTGGTCCGGTTGCTGGCCACGCTGCACGACGAGGCCGGGAACGTGGTGGTGGAGGGGCTGGTCGGCCGGGACGAGGCGAGCGTCGACTACCCCGAGGACCGGTTCCGGGCCGAGGCGGGGCTCGCCGAGGGCGTACGCCTGATCGGCTCCGGCCGGATCACCGACCGGCTCTGGACGCGGCCCGCGCTGGCCGTGCTCGGCATCGACGCCCCGGCCACCGCCGAGGCGCCGAACGCGCTGGTGCCGGCCGCCAAGGCGAAGCTGAGCCTGCGGCTGGCGCCGGGCGACGAGCCGAAGCAGGCGTACCTCGCGCTGCGTGACCACCTGGAGCGGTACGCGCCGTGGGGCGCCCAGGTCGACGTCACCTTCGAGCACGACGGCGCGCCCTGCGTCATCGACGCCTCCGGCCCGGTCTACGACGCGGCCCGCGCGGCCTTCCGCGCCGCCTGGGAGGGCACCGATCCGGTGGACATCGGCGTCGGCGGGTCGATCCCGTTCATCGCCACCTTCCAGGAGATGTTCCCGCAGGCCGCGATCCTGGTGACCGGGGTGGAGGACCCGCACGCGCGGGCGCACGGGCCGAACGAGAGCCTGCACCTGGGCGAGTTCGCCCGGGTCTGCCTGGCGGAGGCGTTGTTGCTGGCCAAGGTGGCCGAGGCGGGCACGGCACCGACTCGGTGACTTTCGCGCGAATGGTGGCTGTTTCCGGCGTGTCGGACGCGCGGCTGTTGTAGCCTCTCGAACATGCGTACGAACGAGGTGATGGCCCGTCTGGAGGCCGCCGTCAGCGCTCTGGGGGACGTCGACGTCTCCGCGTGGCCCGAGGCCACGCTCAAGGAACAGCTCGCCGAGCTGTCCGCCGCTCTGGTCGCCGTGGACGCGTCGTTGTCCCGCATCGCCGAGGAGGTCCGCGCGCGCGGTCTGCGGGTCGAGGAGCCGGTCCCGGCCTGACCCGCCGGAGCAGCTCCCGCGCAGGTGACACCCGCTGTCGGGGGTGGCTGGCAGGATGAGGACGTGCGTTTCCTCGACCTGGCTGCCACCTCCGCAGCCGTCGGTGCCGTCAGCGGCCGACGGGCCAAGGTCGAGCTGCTCGCCGACGCCCTGCGCCGGCTGGACCCGGACGAGGTGGCGGCCGGAGCCGGTTGGCTCGCGGGCGAGCTGCGCCAACGACAGACCGGAGTCGGCTGGGCCGCACTGCGCGACCTGCCGCCACCGGCGGCCGAGGCGACGCTGACCGTGGCCGGGGTCGACGCGGCCATCGACGAGATCGCCGCGGTGCACGGCGCGGGCTCGCAGGCCCGCCGCCGCGATCTGGTGGCCGCGCTCTACACCGCCGCCACCGCCGAGGAGCAGCGCGTGCTGACCGGCCTCTTCCTCGGCGAACTGCGGCAGGGCGCCCAGGCCGGGCTGCTGGCCGACGCGATCGCCCGGGCCGCCGAGGTGCCGGTCGGCGCGGTACGCCGGGCCCTGCTGCTCGCCGGTGACCTGCGGGCGGTCGCGGTGGCCGCGCTCGACGGCGGTGCCCCGGCACTGGCCGAGTTCGGGTTGCGGGTCGGGCGACCGCTCGCCCCGATGCTGGCGCAGAGCGCCGCCACGGTCGACGAGGCGCTCACCGCCACCGGCACCCCCGCCGTGGTCGACGTGAAACTGGACGGCATCCGCATCCAGGTGCACCGCAGCGGCGACGACATCGCCGTGTTCACCCGCAGCCTCGACGAGATCACCGGCCGGGTGCCGGAGGTGGTCGCCGCCGTCCGCGCCCTGCCCGCCCGCGAGCTGGTGCTCGACGGGGAGGCGATCGGGCTGGACGCCACCGGCCGACCGCTGCCGTTCCAGCAGACGTCGAGTGCCGCCGCCCGGCGGGGCGGCGGGGCGTCCGTCGCTCCGGCGGTCCGTGCCGCCGCCGCCCGGACCGGCGAGACCGTGCTCACGCCGTACTTCTTCGACCTGCTGCACCTCGACGGCACGGATCTGATCGACCTGCCCGGCCGCGAGCGGTGGGCCGCGCTCGCCGCCACGGTCGACGCGTCGGTGCTGGTCGGGCGGATCGAGGTGGACGGGCCGGAGCAGGCCGGCGCGGCGTTCGCCGCCGCGCTCGACGCCGGGCAGGAGGGCGTCGTGGTGAAGTCGCCCGACGCACCCTACGACGCGGGTCGGCGCGGTGCGGCCTGGGTGAAGGTGAAGCCCCGGCACACCCTCGACCTGGTGGTGCTCGGCGTGGAGTGGGGCAGTGGCCGGCGCGGCGGCTGGCTGTCGAACCTGCACCTCGGTGCGCGTGATCCGGCCACCGGCGGGTTCGTGATGCTCGGCAAGACCTTCAAGGGGCTCACCGACGAGCTGTTGCGCTGGCAGACCGAACGCTTCCTGGAGCTCGCCGTGGAGCGCGGGGACTGGCTGGTGCGGGTCCGGCCCGAGCAGGTCGTGGAGATCGCCTTCGACGGGGTGCAGACCAGCTCACGCTATCCGGGTGGGGTGGCGCTCCGGTTCGCCCGGGTGGTCCGCTACCGCGACGACAAGACCGCCGCCGAGGCCGACACCATCGACGCCGTACGCGCCATCCACGCCGGCCGCGCGGGCGGCTGACCGGCTCAGGCCGGGCTGGTCGGGGCAGAGCTGCTCGCGGCGGGGCTGCTCGGTGCCGGGTCGGCGGCCCGGTCGCGGGGACGGTCGTCGTCGCTGATCCCGGCCAGTCGGCGGGCCTCCCGGCGGGCGATCCAGCCGTAGCCGAACAGCGTCATCGCCGCGAAGATCCACCACTGCACCACGTACCCGAGGTTCTGCCAGTTGTTGGCGTGCCCCACCGGCACCGCCCGGAACACCGGGTCGGCGGCCGGGGTCTGCTCGTCGAGCAGCACGTACGCCCCGTGCACCGGGTACGGCATCTGCGCGGCGAGCTGCGGAACGGCGACCCGACGGGTCTCCAACCGGCCCTCGCGGCGGGCCACGTTCCCGGAGCCGCTCTCGCTGGCGTGCACCCGGCCCTCGACGGTCACCTCACCGGGCGGTGTCGCCGGCACCTCGGGCTGCGCCATCGCCCCGCCCGGCGCCGGTGGGACCCAGCCCCGGTTGACCAGGACGGCGGTGCCGTCGGCCAGCACCAGGGGGGTGAGCACCTCGAAGCCGACCTTGCTGTCCACCGTCCGGCCCCGGACGAGGACCACGTTGTCGGTGTCGTACCGGCCGGTCGCGATCACCCGGATGAAGGTCCGGTCCTCGGCCGGTGCCGGGCCGACGCTGCCGGGGCCACCGCTCGGCGCGGGCACCGCCTCACGCAACGGCACCGGGTCCATCCGTAGGCCGGCGTCGATGCGCTCGTTGACCGCCGTCCGACCGTGGTAGCGGTCCAGTTGCCAGTTGCCGAGCATCACCATGATCGAGGCGAGGACCAGGGTCAGCGCGAGGATGCCCAGCCAGCGCGGCGTCAGCAGGAACCGGTACACGCCACGAGGCTACCCGTATGACGGGCGCCACTGCGCCGCCCCGCCGGTCGACGTGACGGCCGGGAGACGGGCCGGTCGACGACGGAGCGTGTCGGCTCCGGGGCGGTCCGCTCCGGTCGGGCGGATCGAAGCGGATCGGGACGCCGGGCGGCGCCTACGGGCGTCCGGCGTGGGTTATCGTCACGCGCACGGGGCGCGCCGACGGTCGGCACGCTCTCCGCTCGCGAGGAGTCGATGATGACCGTCGTGCCGCGTCTGGTGCTCAGTGCCCCCTCGTCGGGGCACGGCAAGAACGCGTTGGCGATCGGCATCCTCGCCGCGTTCGCCGACCGCGGCCTCGACGTGGCCGGGTTCAAGATCGGTCCGGATCCGGTCGACGCCGCCTACCTCGGGCTCGCCGCCGGTCGACCCGGACGCACCCTCGACCCCCGGCTGATGGGCACCGACCGGCTCGCGCCGCTGCTGCTGCACGGTGCCGCCGACACCGGGCTCGCCGTGGTGCAGGGCAGCATGGGCCTCTACGACAGCCTCAGCGGACGCTGCGAGACCGAGTCGACCGCGGCGGTCGCCACCGCCCTGCGCAGCCCGGTCGTGATGGTGGTCGACGTCGCGGCGATGGGTCAGTCGGTGGCCGCCCTGGTGCACGGCTTCCGGGCCTACGACGAGCAGCTCTGGATCGGTGGCGTGATCCTCAACCGGGTGGCCTCGGCCCGGCACGAGACGCTGCTGCGCGAGGCGCTCGACGACATCGGCGTACCCGTCTACGGCGCGCTGCGTCGTCAGGACCTGCCGGCCGTGCTGCCGAGTCGACGGCACGGGGTGATGCCGGTGCTGGAGAAGGGCGGCGAGGCCACCCGGGCGGTCCGCCGACTCGGTGAGGCGGTGGCCGCCACCGTCGACCTGGAACGACTGCTCGGGCTGGCCCGGTCGGCCCCCGAACTGGCGGTGTCGCCGTGGTCGCCGCAGCCGGAGGAGGCCGTCGCCCCGCCGCTGCCGGCCGGTGCCGGACGCCCTCTGGTCGCGGTGGCCGGTGGACCGGGCGGCAGTTTCAGCCACGCCGAGACCGCCGAGCTGCTGCGCGCCGCCGGTGCCGAGGTGGTGACGCTCGACCCGTTCGTCGACGAGGTGCTGCCGACCGGCACCCGGGCGCTGGTGGTCGGCGGCGCGCTGCCCGAGTCGTACGCCGCGCAGCTCTCCGCCAACCGGCGGCTCTGCATCGCGGTGGCCGAGTTGGCGCGTACCGGTCGGCCGGTCGTCGCCGAGGGGACCGGGCTGCTCTGGCTGGCCCGGGAACTCGACGGGTTGCCGATGTGCGGCGTGCTCGACGCGATCGGCAGCATCCGGGACGGTCTGGTGGTCGGCTACCGCGAGGCGACCGCCCAGAGCGACAGCGTGGTGGCGAACCGGGGCGAGGTGGTGACCGGGCACAAGGAACACCGTGCGGTGCTCACCCCGCGGGGTGGGCCACGTCCGGCGTGGGGCTGGGCGGGTGGCGCGCCGGAGGGCTTCGTCTGGCGCGGCGTGCACGCCTCCCAACTCGTCCCGCACTGGGCCGCGTACCCCCGGATCGGCGCGCGCCTGGTCGCCGCCGCGGCCACCGAGCCGGCCGCGATTCCGGCCGGTCCCGACCTGGGTGTCCCGATCGCGCCGGCCAGTGTGGTGGCGGCCGAACCGGCCGCCGGAGCGCCGGCCTGAGCGGCGCTCCGGCGTGTGCCGGTCCTCAGCCGACTATCCGGTCCGACGGCGGTACGAAGTCCCGCGTCGGGGTGCCCTTGAGGGCGTCGCGGAGCGTGTTCGACACCGCCGCGATCGGGATCTGCGACTGACCGTCGCCGACCGCGTTGAACGGGTTGTCCGGATCGGAGATGAAGCTGGCCGCGGCCAGTTCCGGGGTGTAGCCGACGAACCAGGCCGACCGGGTGCTGTCCGTGGTACCGGTCTTGCCGGCCACCGGGCGGCCCACCGTGCCGCGCACGCTGTCCGCGGTCGACCAGCCACCGCAGCTTCCCCTGGCCGGGGTGTCCCCGGTGGGACAGCGTGCCGCGTCGGTCGCGGCCCGTGCCGCGTCGGCGTCGACCACCTGGCGGCAGCGCGGCTTGGCGATCTCGCGTTGGATGCCGCCCGGGGTGGTGAACATCGCGGGCGTGCCGTCCCGGTTGTAGATCGCGTTCACCGGGATCGCCTCGCAGTAGCGCCCGTCGGCGGCGATGGCCGCGTACGCGTTGGCCATCTCCAGCGGGGTGGCGTCGGAGACGCCGAGCGTGAACGCGCCCCACTTGTTCGCCTTCGCCGGTGAGGCATGGTCGCGGTCCACGTCGGTACGCCAGCGCAGCCCCAACTGCTCGGCGAGCCGGACGGCCTTCTCCGCCCCGACCTGCTCCTCCAGCCAGACGAAGTAGGTGTTCACCGACTTGCCGAAGCCGGACCACATGGTCTGCGTACCGCTCATCGCGCCGCTGGCGTTGGAGGGCTGCCAGCCGTCGTAGATCTCGGAGCGGTAGCTGTGCGGCGCGTTGAAGGTGGTGTTCAGCGTCATGCCGGCGTCCAGCGCGGCCAGCATCGGGAACATCTTGAACGTCGACCCGGCCTGGTAGCCCGGCAGGTCACCGCCGCCCATCAGCGGCGCCACCGTGTTCGGGTAGTTGGCCCGGACGTTCGGGCCCGCCTCCGGGTTGGAGCTGAGCGGGTTCTCGTCCACCTTCAGCGAGTAGGTACGGTTCACCGCCATCGCCTTGACCCGGCCGGTGCCCGGCTCGGAGACCACGATGCCGTTGGCGAACGGGCTGCCGGTGTTGCCCTCGGTGCCGACGTTCTTCTCCGCCGCCTCCTGGACCTTCGGATCCATGCTGAGCACGATGCGGTAGCCGCCCCGCCGCAGCTTGTCCAGGCGTTCCAGGCGGTTCTTGCCGAACGCGGGCTGGGCGCTCCACCAGTTCTTGAGGTAGTCGCAGAGGAAGCCCCAACTGTTCCACTTCTCCGGCACCGCCGCGCAGTCGTTGGGCGGGTAGGTCAACCGCAGCCGGATCGGCTCGCCCTTGGCCGCCTGAGCGGCGTTCGGCGACAGGTAGCCCAGCCGCGCCATGTTGTCGAGCACGTAGTTGCGCCGCGTGGTGGCGTCCTTCTGGTCAGAGCTGGCCGGGTCGTACTGCGACGGGGACTTCACCAGACCGGCGAGGGTGGCCGCCTCGACCGGGGTGAGTTCCTTCGGCGTCTTGGAGAAGAAGATCTCGCTGGCGGCGTAGATGCCGTACGCGCGGTGACCGAAGTACGCCGAGTTGAGGTAGCGCTCCAGGATCTCCTCCTTGCTCAACTCCTTCTCCAGGTCGACCGCCATCCGCATCTCCTTGACCTTGCGGATCGGCGTCTGCGCGGTGGCCTCCTGCACCTCCTTGGGCGTGGTGGCGCTGTCCCGCAGCGCCATCCGCACGTACTGCATGGTCAGCGTGGAGGCGCCCTGGGAGACGCCGCTGGAGCGGGCGTTGGCCACGAAGGCACGGCCGACGCCCTTCGGGTCGACGCCGTGGTGCTGGTAGAAGCGGTTGTCCTCGGCGGCGACGATCGCCTGCTGCATGTGCGGGGAGATGTCGGCCACCTTGGTGTACTGCCGGTACTCCTCGAAGAACATGGTCAGCAGGGTCTTGCCGTCGGGCGCGTACAGGTAGGAGGTCTCGGCGGGCAGGGCGGTGGCCAGCAGGCGGGTCTTGCTCTCCACGGCGTGCGCGGTGGCCTTGGCGCCGAGGCCGGTCACGGCGACCACGGGGTACGCGACGGCGGCGACGACGACACCGGCGATCAGCCCGGCGCGGAGGAGAGGAACGAGTCGACCTGCGGCGGCAAGGGGTCGATTACTCACACCGACAAGTTATGACATTTCCGATTCGTACATGAGAAATACTCATGAAGTGATCAGTGGTGATGCGGAGCACGCCACCCGCTGCTGTCGCCCGCGCCGCCTTCCCGGCAGGATCGCGGGCATGCACGGTCCGCTCACCGGAGCGTCCCACCCGACCCCCGGACCCGACCTCGCGCACCACGGTGACGCGGAGGTCGGCGACGGCCTGGTCGACCTCGCCGTCAACGTCCGGCGCGCCCCGATGCCGACCTGGCTGGCCGACCCGATCAGAGCCACCCTGGCCGACCTCGCCGGCTACCCGGACCCGCGTCCGGCCCGCGCCGCCGTCGCCGCCCGACATCGCCGCCCGCCGGAGGAGGTGCTGCTCACCGCCGGTGCCGCCGAGGGCTTCGTGCTACTGGCCCAGGCGCTGCGCGGGGTACGCCGACCGGTGGTGGTGCACCCGCAGTTCACCGAACCGGAGGCCGCGCTGCGGGCCGCCGGGCACACCGTGGAGCGGGTCCTGCTCGACGCGGCCGACGACTTCCGGCTGCACCCCGACCGGATCCCGGCCGACGCCGACCTCGTCATGATCGGCAACCCGACCAACCCCACCTCGGTCCTGCACCCCGCCGCCGACCTGGCCGCCCTGGCCCGCCCCGGCCGGGTCCTGGTGATCGACGAGGCGTTCGCCGACACCACCGCCGCGCCCGACGTACCCGGCGAACCCGAGTCGCTGGCCGCCCGGCGTGACCTGCCCGGGCTGCTGGTCGGCCGCAGCCTCACCAAGACCTGGGGACTCGCCGGACTCCGGATCGGCTACCTGCTCGGCGAGGCGACGCTGCTGGCACGGCTCGCCGCCGTACAGCCGCTCTGGGCGGTCGCCACCCCCGCCCTGGCCGCCGCGTCCGCCTGCGCCACCGACGTCGCGGTCCAGGCCGAACGCGCCATCGCCGCACAACTCGCCGCCGACCGCGCCCACCTGGTCGACCGGCTGTCGACCATGCCCGGCGTACGCGTCGCCGGCCGCCCGGCCAGCGCCTTCGTCCTCGTGCACCGGCCCGGTGCCGACCGGCTCCGCGCCGACCTGCGCGAACACGGCTGGGCGGTACGTCGGGGCGACACCTTCCCCGGACTCGGACCAGACTGGCTGCGGATCGCCGTACGGGATCGGGCGACCACGGACGCGTTCATCGAGGTGCTGGCGGGGATCCTGGAGGCATGATGCTGGAGACCACCATCGCGGCGATCGGCCCGCTCGACGAGCCGGCGATGACCGCGGCCCGCCAGTTGCAGGCCCGGCTGACCAAGCCGGCCGGCTCGCTCGGCGCCCTGGAGGAGCTGTCCGTCCGCCTCGCCGGCCTGGCCGGCACCTGCCCGCCGCCGCTGCCGACCCCGGCCGCAGTGGCGATCTTCGCCGGAGACCACGGCGTGCACGCCCAACGGGTCAGCCCCTGGCCGCAGGAGGTCACCGGGCAGATGGTCGGCAACTTCCTGGCCGGCGGCGCCGTCGTCAACGCGTTCGCCCGGCAGGCCGGTGCCTCGGTCACCGTGGTCGACGTCGGGGTGGCCACCCCGCTGCCCGCCCCCGACCCGACCGACGCGGACACCAACAACGGCCTGCCCCGACTCGTCACCGCCCCGGTACGCCGAGGCACCCGCGACCTGACCGTCACCGCCGCGCTGACCCGCGAGGAGGCCACGGCGGCGATCGAGGTCGGCATCCGGGTCGCCGGAGAGCTGATCGACGCGGGCGCGAGGATCCTGCTCACCGGGGACATGGGCATCGGCAACACCACACCCGCCGCCGCGCTCATCGCCGCCCTCACCGGCGTCGACGCCGGTGAGGCGACCGGCCGGGGCACCGGCGTGGACGACCCGACGTACCAGCACAAGATCGAGGTGGTGCGGGCCGCGCTGCACCGACACGCCCCCGACCTGGACGACCCACTGGGAGTGCTCGCCGCCGTCGGCGGGCTGGAGCACGCCGCCTTGACCGGGTTCGTGCTCGGCGCCGCCGCGCGACGCGTACCGGTGCTGCTGGACGGCGTGATCGCGGTCTCCGCCGCACTCGTCGCCGCGGCGCTCGCCCCCGACGCGGTCGGCGCGATGATCGCCGGACACCGCTCCGCCGAGCCGGGCGCCACCGTCGCGCTGCGCCGACTCGGCCTGGCCCCGCTGATCGACCTCGGCCTGCGGCTGGGCGAGGGCACCGGCGCCCTGCTGGCCCTGCCCGTGGTCACCGGCGCGGCCCGGGTGCTGCACGAGGTCGCCACCTTCGACTCGGCCGGGGTGGCCGAGAAGTGAGCGTGAACCCCTACCCGCTCGGACTGCGCCTGGCCGGCCTGCCGGTGGTCGTGGTCGGCGGGGGAACGGTGGCCACCCGCCGGGTACCCGCCCTGCTCGACGCCGGCGCGGACGTGCTGCTGGTGACGCCCGAGATCAGTCCGGCACTGCGCGCCCACGCCGACGCCGGACGGCTGCGCTGGGCAGAGCGCCGCTTCGTCCCCGAGGACCTCGACGGCGCCTGGCTGGTGCAGGTCGCCATCGACGATCCGGTCGCCGCCGCCACGGTCAGCGCCGCCGCCGCCGAGCGGCGGATCTTCTGCGTACGCGCCGACGACCGCGAGGCGGCGACCGCCTGGACCCCGGCGGTGACCCGGCACGGCCCGGTCACCGTGGGCGTCCTCGGCGGCGGCGACCCGCACCGCGCGATGACCGTCCGAGACGCCATCCGCACCCTCCTGCACGTAAGGAAGGGCACCTTACTAACGCCTCAGGTAGAGGAAGGGCCCCTTGTTAACACCCGGACGGGTCGAGGCGGCGAGGTCGCCCTTGTCGGTGCGGGGCCGGGCGACGCCGAACTGATCACGCTCAAGGGCTGGCGGCTGCTCACCGAGGCAGACGTCGTGGTCGCCGACCGGCTGGTGCCCGGCCTGCTGCTCGACGAACTGCGCACCGGCGTGGAACTGGTGGACGCCTCCAAGATCCCGTACGGCCCGTCCCGTACCCAGGAGGAGATCAACCAGATCCTGGTCGACCGGGCACGGGCCGGGGCCTTCGTGGTCCGGCTCAAGGGCGGCGACCCGTACGTCTTCGGCCGTGGCGGTGAGGAACTGCTGGCCTGCGCGGAGGCTGGCGTACCGGTGACCGTGGTGCCCGGCGTGACCAGCTCCATCGCCGCCCCCGCGGCGGCCGGCGTCCCGGTCACCCACCGGGGCGTGGCCCACGAGTTCACGGTGGTGTCCGGCCATGTCGCGCCCGACTCGCCGGACTCGCTGGTGCGTTGGGAGGCCCTCGCCGGTCTCCGGGGCACGCTGGTGATCCTGATGGGGCTCAAGAACCTGCCGAAGATCACCGCCACTCTGCTGGCGCACGGCCGACCGGCCGACACCCCGGCGGCCGTGATCCAGGAAGCCACCACCGGCTCGGAGCGGGTCGTACGCGCCCCGCTCGGCGAGGTCGCCGCCGCCGTGGCCGACGCAGGACTGCGCCCGCCCGCCGTGGTCGTACTCGGTGACGTGGTCACCGCCCTCGACCTGTCCGACTGAAATACGACCGGCCGGCACCCCGAGGGGGTGCCGGCCAGCAGGTCGGTGTGCAGGTCGCCTCTCGGCGAGTGGCGCGACGCGGCTCCAGCCGAACGGTATTCCGCGACGGCAATTTAGGTGAGGCCCGGGGACACTGGATCACACCGACGCCCGATACAACGACGCTCCACCGCTCGTTGTTCCCGTTCGCTGTGGGCTCGCTCGGGGTCTGTTCGCGTGGTGGGCAGGTCTGCGCGGCGGGGTTGCGCGGCGGGGTTGCGCGGTGGGGTTGTTTTGTAAGGAGGGGTCCCGTGCTAACGCCTGGTGTAGAGGAAGGGTCCCCTCCTTACCTCCCACCCCCGCGCGGTGCCGCATCTCGCAGGCACGGGAGACGCCGCCGGCCGGCACCCCAGGTTGCGGGTGCCGGCCGGCGGCGTTCTTGCTCCCCCTTGTCGAGGAAAGTCTGTGCCTGGTGTGGGTCAGCTGTTCCAGTGTGCGGCGACCAGGTCGGCGGCCTGCTGCTCCCACTGGGCGTAGTGGTCGGGGAACGCCGACACCTGCACCGTCTGCGCCGCCACCGTCAGCGGCATGTCCTGCCACCCGTCGACCTGCTTCAAACCCTTCAGGAAGGCGAGGGTCGAGTACTCGGGGTCGGTGATCTGCTCCACCGTGCCCCACCCAGACGACGGACGCTGCTGGAACAGGCCCTGCGAATCGTGGTCGTTGCGGTCACCGAGGTGGCCGAGGTTCTCCAACTTCGACTCCTGAAACGCCGTACCGATCGCGATCACGGCGGCACGCTCGTCCATGCCGGCCTTCTTCGTCGCGGCGATGATCGCCTTGGCGTTGGCGACCTGCTCGTCGGACAGGTCGATGCGGGACTGGGCGCCCTGCACACCGTGCGGGATCAGTTTGCCGGTGTCGGGCTTGTCGGCCTGCACCGCCACCAGGGAGGTGGTGACGGGGGTGGCGTCGGCCTGACCGATGGGACCGGCGAACACACCACCGGCGAAGGCGAGACCAGCGACACCGAGAACACTCTTACGCAGCAGCTTCGAGTTCATCACAAGCTCCATTCGGGGGTAGACGCCACCAGCCCGGAAGGGGGGAAGGACAGGCGACGCAAACGCCGTCAGGCGCTGAAGAAGAAGAGGGGAATCCGACGCACCAGATCCGAGGGGATCAGCGGACCCTGCGACGTCGGGTCAATGCACAACCACCTGCCCGGCCGGACCATTCCCCGGAGGAGGTATCCGCGAGGGCCCTTACGGCGCCGGGACCAGGTACAACCACCGACCGAGCCGAGTCATTCCGACATCAGCCGGCCACCCACCACGGGGCGAGGTAAGCCTCGGTCAGCCACCCGGTTACAACGCCGCCGACCCCACCCCGATTCCATCCAGCACCGACCCATATCCGCCCATAACGGAACATGCATCTCACAGGCCCCCAAACGCCACCTCATGCCGGCCGCAGGGTCGCCATGCGGCCGATGCCCGCCCTGTCCGACCACCCAGATGTCCCGCAGCTCGCAAGTCGTCTTGCCGAACACCGACCACGCACCCGAAAGTCACCCCGACCACGCGCGCCTACCCCCGCAGCAATCCCCAAGGCCGCCCCCAAGATCGCCCCTGTTGATCAAGGAGTTTTGGTCTGGATGGGCGGCGGATCCAGACCAAAACTCCTTGATCAACCACGTCCTCGGGCGGGCCTGGTGGGCGATATGGGAGGGATTGTCAGGAAGGGGTGGGTCGGGGAGCGAGGGGAGCGAGGGGAGCGAGAGAGCGAGGGGGAGGGTGGTGGGAGGCTGGGGGGAAAGAGAGAGACGGCGGAGCGGCCGGGGACCTGGGGTCTCCGGCCGCTCCGGGTGCGCGTACGAGGGTTACTGCTTGAGCATGTTGTCCAGCAGCAGGGCGCAGCGGATCACGCCGAGGTGGCTGTACGCCTGCGGGTGGTTGCCCAGCCCGCGTTCGGCGAGTGGGTCGTACTGCTCGGGGAGCAGTCCGGTCGGACCCGCCGTGTCGATCATCTGGAGGAACAGCTCCTCGGCGTCGGTACGCCGCCCGGTGCGCAGGTACGCCTCGATCAGCCAGGACGTGCAGATGTGGAAGCCGCCCTCCCGCCCGGGCAGGCCGTCGTCCCAGTGGTAGCGGTAGACGACCGGGCCGCTGCGCAGGTCCGCCTCGATCTTGAGCACGGTGGAGAGGAAGCGCGGGTCGTCGCCGGGCAGCAGCCCGGACAGGCCGATCCACAGCGACGAGGCGTCCATGTCCTCGTCGCCGTACGCGACGCTGTACGCCCCGGCGTGCTCGTGCCAACCGTGTTCGAGGACGTTGGCGCCGATCCGGTCGCGCAGCTCCACCCACTCGGTGCGGTCCTCGCCGCCGTGCTGCCGGGTGACGTGCAGCGCCCGGTCGACGGTCATCCAGCACATCACCTTCGAGAAGATGTGGTGCCGGGGAGGCAGACGCGCCTCCCAGATGCCGTGGTCGGGCTCGTGCCAGCGGCGACGGACCGCCTCGACCATGTTCTCCAGCACCCGCCACTCCTCGGGCCGGACCGACCCCCGGGCGTCGGCGGTGGCGGCGATGAGGTCGGCGATCGGGCCGAACACGTCGAGCTGGAGCTGGTGGTTGGCGAGGTTGCCGACGCGTACCGGCCGGGAGCCGGCGTAGCCGGGCAGCGTGTCGATGACGGCTTCCGCGCCCAGCTCGTACCCGTCGACGGTGTAGAGCGGGTGCAGCCGCTCCGGGTGTCCGCCGGTGCGCTCGACACAGCCGTCCACCCAGCGCAGGAACGCCTCGGCCTCGCTGATCGAGCCGAGGTCGACCAGGGCGCGGGCGGTCATCGCGGCGTCGCGCAGCCAGCAGTAGCGGTAGTCCCAGTTGCGGACGCCGCCCAGTTCCTCGGGGAGCGAGGTGGTCGCGGCGGCGAGGATCGAGCCGGTCGCCTCGTGACAGAGGCCGCGCAGCGTGAGCGCGCTGCGGGCGACCAGGTCCCGTGCGGTGGTCGGCAGCCGCAGCGAGGCGACCCAGTCCTTCCAGGGGCGTTCCGCGGCGGCCTGCCGCTCGTGGATCGGTAGCCGGTGGTGTTCCAGGCTGTGCGTACCGAACCGCAGCTCCAGCACGACCTGCCCGCCGAGCGCCGAGAGGTCGACCACCGCCTTGGCGGTCTCGTACCCGCCGTCGTTGCCGACCTCCCACTGCACGCCGGGGGAGTAGAGCGCGATGGGCTCGTTGGAACCGAGCACCAGCAGGCCGTCGCCGACCGGTTGGAGCTGGACGGCGACCTGCGCGAACTCGGGCCGGGGGGCGAACTCCACCCGGACCCGGCCGGTGCCGGCCAGCACCCGGATCAGCGTCGAGTCCCCGGAGATGATCGCGGGACCGTCCGGCGTGGCCTTGGGGTCGGGCTTGTCGAGCCAGTCGGTGACGGTCAGCCCGGACCAGCGGGTCTCCACGGTCATGGTGCCCGACCGGTAGCGCTGGCCCAGCGGGATGCCGCCGCGTTCGGGCGCGACGCTGAAGTGTCCGGCCGGGCTGCCGCCGACCAGGTCGGCGAAGATCGCCGCCGAGTCGGGCTTGGGGTTGCACAGCCAGGAGACCTTGGCGTCCGGCGTGAGCAGGGCGACGGTACGCCCGTTGGCCAGCATCGAGTGCCGCTCGATGGGCACCGCGCGCTCGCCGAACAGCCAGTGCCGTCGGGTCTCCAGGAGCAGTCCGAGCGCGCGGGCGGCCTCGATCGGCTCGTCCACCCGGTAGCCGGCCTTGGTCTCGCCAGGCCCGATCTTGATGCCGACGTCGGGGCCGTGCAGGTTGCCGAAGGCGTTCTCGTCGGTGATGTCGTCACCGATGAAGAGCACCGCGCTGGCGGAGAGCTGGGTGCGGAGCTGGTCGACCGCGGTGCCCTTGTGGGTGGCCACCACGGACAGCTCGATCACCTCCTTGCCCTGGGTGACCGTCACGTCCGGCCAGGTGGCGGGGCCGTTGCGGACCGCCTCGATGGCCGCGCCGGCGATCTCGGGCGCCACCCCACGGGTGTGCACCGCGACGCTCGCCGGTTTGCGTTCCAGGCGTACGCCCGGGTGGACCGCGGCGATCTCGCGCAGTGCGTCCCGCAGCCGGGTGCGGACCGCGATCAGCTCGGGGGAGAGCCGCTCGACGAATCCGATGTCGAACTCGGAGCCGTGGCTGCCGACCAGGTGGACCTCGCTGGGCAGCCGGGAGAGCGCGGCCAGGTCACGCAGCGCGCGTCCGGAGACGACGGCCACGGTGGTCTGCGGCAGCGCGGCCAGGGCGCGCACCGCCGCCACCGACTCCGGCAGGGGTACGGCCTTGCTCGGGTCCTCGACGATGGGCGCGAGTGTGCCGTCGTAGTCGCAGGCGACCAGGAGTTGGGGGACCCGGGCGATCCGGCCGATGGCGGACCGGAGTTCCGGGTCCATGGTGCCCGCCGCCGGGGTGATGATCTCGTGTGAGCCGGCGTTCACGCCGCCTCCATGTCAGGCACACCTAGTTCGGTGAGGAAGGACTTCGCCCAGTGCCCCACGTCGTGGGTGCGCAGATGGCGTTGCATTGTCCGCATACGGCGACGAGCCTCCGGCTTCTCCACATGCACGGCCCGTAGCAGAGCGTCCTTGACCGCGTCGGGGTCGTGCGGGTTGCACAGGAACGCCTGACGCAGCTCGGTGGCTGCGCCGGCGAACTCACTGAGTACGAGCGCGCCCCCGTGGTCCGCCCTCGACGCGACATACTCCTTGGCCACGAGGTTCATTCCGTCTCGCAGTGGAGTCACCATCATCACGTCAGCGGCGGCGTACATCGCAGCCAGTTCGGTCCGACTGTACGACTGATGCAGATAATGCACCGCCGGCACACCGACCCGCCCAAATTCGCCATTAATCCGACCAACCTCGCGCTCGACCTTGACGCGAAGTGCCTGGTAGTGCTCGACCCGTTCGCGGCTCGGCGTGGCGACCTGCACCATAACGGCGTCCGGAACTGTCAACTTTCCGTCAGCGAGCAGTTCCCGGAAGGCCTTGAGGCGTAGTTCGATGCCCTTGGTGTAGTCGAGCCGGTCCACGCCGAGGATGATCGTCTTGGGGTTGCCCAGCTCCTCGCGGATCTCCTTGGCCCGGGCCTGGATCGCCGGGTCGGCGGCCAACCGCTCCATCTCCTTGGTGTCGATGGAGATGGGGAACGCCCCGGCCTTGACCTGTCGACCGTCCACCTGGATCATCTGGCCCTCGTACCGCAGGCCGAGCAGGTGGCGGGCCAGCCGGACGAAGTTCTGCGCGGCCAGCCGCTGCTGGAACCCGACCAGGTCGGCACCGAGCAGCCCGCGCAGGATCTCGGTGCGGAACGGCATCTGCATGAACAGCTCGATCGGCGGGAACGGGATGTGCAGGAAGAACCCGATCCGCAGGTCGGGACGGAGCTCCCGGAGCATGGCGGGCACCAACTGGAGCTGGTAGTCCTGCACCCAGACCGTCGCACCCTCGGCCGCGACCTCCGCCGCGGCCTCCGCGAAGCGGGCGTTGACCAGCCGGTACGCCTCGCGCCAGCGTCGCTTGTAGGCGGGCGTCTCGACGGCGTCGTGGTACAGCGGCCAGATGGTGGCGTTGGACTGGCCCTCGTAGTAGCGCTCCAGTTCCTCGGCGCTCAACGGCACCGGGTGCAGGCGGATGCCCTCCAGGTCGAACGGTTCGGGGGCCGCGCCGGTGCCGCCGGCCCACCCGACCCAGGTGCCCTGATGCTCGGCGAGGACGGGATGCAGTGCGGTGACCAGCCCGCCCGGGCTGCGTCGCCACTGCCGGCCCTCAGGTGTGCTCACCTCGTCGACCGGCAGTCGATTCGCCACTACGACAAAGGAGCTACGGACGGTCACGATCGGCCACCTCCGGGTGCTGACGGGTCCACCGCGATGAGCGTACTGAGCGTAGCTGCGGCGTCTGTTCCCCCGTGCCGGAGTCACCTACCCTTCCCAGACTCCGTCAACCGTGAACGTGATCATGGTGACAGGGCCCGCCGCCTGCCCCGACACCCTGGGCTGCCCCGCGTCGCCCCGGTGGTCTGCCCGGCGACGTCGGGCGGGGCGATGTGGGCGCGGGGCGGCGTACCTGTCAGGATTGACGATGGCGTGCGCGCGGCCGGCTTCCCGGCCGGCGGCGGGCGGTCATCCGGCCCGCACCCGCACCACACGACATTCGGCGATCACCACCGACGGAGGGTAGCCCGTACCGTGGCCCAGTACATCTACGTCCTGGAAAAGGCGCGCAAGGCGCACGGCGACAAGGTCGTGCTCGACAACGTGACGCTGAGCTTCCTGCCGGGGGCCAAGATCGGTGTGGTCGGTCCGAACGGCGCCGGTAAGTCCAGCCTCCTCAAGATCATGGCAGGGCTGGACCGGCCGAGCAACGGCGAGGCCCGGTTGATGCCCGGCTACACCGTCGGGCTGCTGGCCCAGGAGCCGCCGCTCAACGACGCGAAGACCGTCCTCGGCAACATCGAGGAGGCGGTCGCGGACACCAAGGCCAAGCTGGAGCGGTTCAACAAGATCGCCGAGCAGATGGCGACCGACTACTCCGACGAGCTGATGGAGGAGATGGGCCGGCTCCAGGAGGAGCTGGACCACGCCGACGCCTGGGACATCGACTCCAAGCTCGAACTGGCCATGGACGCGCTGCGCTGCCCGCCGCCGGACGCCGACGTGACCCAGCTCTCCGGTGGTGAGCGCCGCCGGGTCGCGCTCTGCAAGCTGCTGCTGGAGGCGCCCGACCTGCTGCTGCTCGACGAGCCCACCAACCACCTGGACGCGGAGAGCGTGCAGTGGCTGGAGCAGCACCTGGCCAAGTACGCCGGCACGGTGCTGGCGATCACCCACGACCGGTACTTCCTGGACAACGTGGCCGGCTGGATCCTGGAGCTGGACCGGGGCCGGGCCGTCGGCTACGAGGGCAACTACTCCACGTACCTGGAGAAGAAGGCCGCCCGGCTCGCCGTCGAGGGACGTCGCGACGCCAAGATGAAGAAGCGCCTCACCGAGGAGCTGGAGTGGGTGCGCTCCAACGCCAAGGCGCGGCAGACCAAGTCCAAGGCCCGGCTCGACCGGTACGACGAGATGGCCGCCGAGGCGGAGAAGACCCGCAAGCTGGACTTCGAGGAGATCCAGATCCCGCCGGGTCCGCGTCTGGGCAACACCGTCATCGAGGCGCACAACCTGACCAAGGGCTTCGGCGACCGGGTGCTGATCGACAACCTGTCGTTCTCGCTGCCGCGCAACGGCATCGTCGGCATCATCGGCCCGAACGGTGTCGGCAAGACCACGCTGTTCAAGACCATCGTCGGGCTGGAGCAGCCGACCGGCGGCTCGGTCAAGGTCGGCGAGACCGTCTCGCTGTCGTACGTCGACCAGAACCGGCAGGGCCTGGCCGGTGACAAGTCGGTCTGGGAGGTCGTCTCCGACGGGCTGGACCACCTCATGGTGGGCAAGGTCGAGATGCCCTCCCGGGCGTACATCGCGGCGTTCGGGTTCAAGGGGCCGGACCAGCAGAAGCCGACCAAGGTGCTCTCCGGCGGCGAGCGCAACCGGCTCAACCTGGCGCTCACGCTCAAGATCGGCGGGAACGTGATCCTGCTCGACGAGCCGACCAACGACCTGGACGTGGAGACGCTGTCCAGCCTGGAGAACGCGCTGCTGGAGTTCCCCGGCTGCGCCGTGGTGATCTCCCACGACCGGATGTTCCTGGACCGGGTCGCCACGCACATCCTGGCCTGGGAGGGCGACGACGAGAACCCGGCCAAGTGGTTCTGGTTCGAGGGCAACTTCGAGGCGTACGAGAAGAACAAGGTCGACCGGCTCGGCGCCGAGGCGGCCCGGCCGCACCGGGTGACCTACCGCAAGCTGACCCGCGACTGATCGGGGCGGATCGTCGTGGCTGACCGGTTCGTCTACCACTGCACCCTGCGCTGGTCCGACCAGGACGCGTACGGGCACGTCAACAACGCCCGCTTCCTCACGCTGTACGAGGAGGCCCGGGTGGCGTTGATGTTCGCCGGTGCCCAGGCCCAGGGGATCGACTCGTTCACCAACGGCGTGGTGATCCGGCGGCACGAGATCGACTATCTGCGTCCGGTCGACTTCGCCCTGCACCGTGCCACCGCCGAGGGTGCGCCCACGGTGCGGATCGACCTCTGGGTGGAGCAGATCCGGGCCGCCTCGTTCACCATCGGCTACGAGATGTACGACGGCGACCTGCTGGTCAGCCGGGCGCGTTCGGTGCTGGTGCCGTTCGACCTGGCCCAGCAGGCGGCTCGCCGGCTGACCGAGCAGGAGCGGACGTTCCTGCTCGGGTACGCCCTCGACGGCGGGACACCGTGACCGGACCGACGGGCGACGGCACCGGGCACGGGATCGCCGACGTCGCCGACGCCGGGGCGTTCCTGTCCCGGCTGGTGCGGTTGGAGAACACGGCCCTGGTCCGGTTGCGGCCCGCCGGTGCGCCGGGCCGTACCGCCCTCTGGGCCCGGCTGCCGTGGGGCGTCCTGGTGGCGCGCACGGTGGCCGGTCCGGGCGCCGGGGACGTCACCGTGGCCGCCGGGAGCCTGCTGGCCGAACTGGCGGCCGGTGGGGCCGTCCTGCCCGCGCGACAGGACGCGCAGTGGCGCTGGGCGTTGCCGCCGGCCGGGAGTCGGTGGGTGGAGACGCTGCCGGGCGGGGAACTGCGTCGGCTCGCCTCGGCGGCGGCGGGCACCCTGCGCGAGGCCGCCGCGCACGGGGTGGCCGGTCGGGCGGTCGGGCAGCGTGCGCTGCGGGACGCCCTGCTCGACCACGTGGCGGTGGTGGTCACGCCGGACGACGAGCCTGCCCGTCCGGTGGAGGTGACCCAGCGGTTGGTGCAGGGTCTGGTTCGGATGGGTTTCCTAGGGCCTGCCGGGGATTCGCCGGAATCGGGCGCGGTCCAGGTCCGTACGGCTGGCCGATGGGTCGGACTGGTGGGACCGTATGGAGCCGTCTGGTCGCAGAAGGCCACGGATCTTGTCGTACGGCCCTCCGTGGCTCATGCGAACGGATGACCCTGGTTCATCCTTCTGGGCTGGGGCTGCCGTTGGGGGGGTGCTTCGTTCCGGCTGTCCGGGTACCGTCCATCCTCGGATCCAACCCACCGTAGGCGACTGGATCCGCTGGGGAGTGAGGTGCGCGAGCGATGCCGTGGTGGTCATGGCGCCCCGGTCCCGCCAGTGGCGGTGACCCGGAAACTCGAAGCAGGATCACGGTGGAAGGCACGGTCCGGGTCGGGCCGCCTCCGCCCCGCCGACCGGGGGACGACCGGTCGGGCGGGGAGCATCCGTTGATCGCCGACATGCCGGCGACCGTCGAACCGGTCACCCTGGGCCGGGTCTGCGACGCACTCGACCTGCTCGACGTGCGCTATCTCGCCGACGGCGACGGCAACCTGTTGGCCATGTGGGAGCGGCACGCGGTGCTGGTCACGCTGGAGGGGCCGGAGGACGAGATCCTGGTGCTCCGGGCCCGGCCGCACGCGACCGTGCCACCGGACTGGGCGGACCGCGCCTACCGGGTGGTCAACGAGTGGAACCACACCCGGCGCTTCTGCAAGGCGTACGTGGGTGACGCCACCGAGCGTGGCCAGTTGCCGATCTACGCCGAGTTGCAGGTGCCGCTCGCCGCCGGGGCCCACGACGCTCTCCTGGTCGAGTTGCTCGACTGTGGTGCGGCGGTGGCGACCAGCTTCGTCGACTGGCTGCACGACGAGGGCGCGCTGCTCTGATCAACCCGACGGGTGCGGCCCGCCGCCGCGCGGGTGGCGGGCACGCCCCGGGCGGGGCGGCTACGCCTCACGCGGACGCGCCCGGGTCCTCCATCGAGTTGACCATGAAGAAGGCCGCCCGCTCCAGGTAGTTCCAGAGCTCGGTCTCGATCGTCGGAGGCAGGTCGAGGCGCTCGACCGCCCGACGCATGTGCCGCAGCCAGGCGTCGCGCTCGGCCGCGCCGATCCGGAACGGCGCGTGCCGCATCCGCAGCCGGGGGTGCCCGCGCTGCGACGAGTAGGTGTTCGGGCCGCCCCAGTACTGCATGAGGAACAGCCTCATCCGGTCGGAGGCCGGGCCCAGGTCCTCCGGGTACATCGGCCGCAGCAGCGGATCGGTGGCGATACCGGCGTAGAACTCGTCGACCAGCTTGCGGAACGTGGGCTCGCCGCCGACGGCCTCGAAGAGCGTGACCGTCTCACCGTTGCGCTCGGACTCACCTGCGGGATTCACCGTTCCATCCTGCCAGGCATCGTCGACCGACGGCCCGACCGGGACGGCCCGCCGAGCGTGGTTCAGCTCACCGCGTGCTGTGGTCGGCCCGGACCCACCTGCTCGGAGCCGGGCGCCTCGGACCCGCTGGCACCGCCCTGAGCGGGGTCGGCACCGGCGCGTCGGGCCGCATCGACGGAGGCGGCCACGGCCCGGTGGTCGGGCCAGCGGAGCGCCACGATCGACATCAGCAGCACGCCCGCGACACTCCACACCCCGACCACGACGGGGATCGGGAAGCGCTCGGCGAGCAGCCCGGTCACCAGCACCGCGGCGCCCTGGATCACCTGTACGCCGGTGGCCATCACGCCGAAGGCCCGGGCCCGGAAGCCGTCCGGCAGGGCCTGCACGAAGAGTCCGTTGGCGACCGGCAGCATGCCGGCGACCGCGAACCCGGAGACGGCGGCGAGCAGCGCCACCATCACCGGTGCGGGATCGAGCAGCGACGGCACCAGGGCCAGCGGCGCGAAGACGGCCAGCGGTCGCATCAGGGCCAGTCGGCGGGTCGGCCCGACGAGCCGCCCGATCAGCAGGCCGCCGAGAATGAAGCCGAGCGGGTGCGAGGCCATGATCACGGCTTGCGCCAGGCCGGTGTTCATGTCGCCCGCGCTCTCGTTCGCCCAGGCGGCGGCGAGCCCCTCGGGCACGATCGAGAAGAGCATGGCGCTGAAGACCAGGACGGCGATCGCCCGCAGCACCGGCGTACCGAAGACGATCCGGAAGCCGTCGGCGGTCTCGCGCAGCAGGTGACTGCGGTGAGCGGTGCTCATCGCCGGTGCCCGGTCGCGGACGCCGAGGCGGACGAGCAGCGCGGAGAGCGCGAAGGCGGTCGCGTTCATCAGCAGCGCGGCGGTCGGGCTGACCGTCGCCACCACGGCGCCGAGCAGGTAGCCGACCACCTGGGCGGCCTGTCCCACGCTGGCGTTGATGGAGAGCCCGACGACGAGCCGGTCACCGGGCAGGATCAGCGGCATCAACGCGGACCGGGCGGCCTGACTCGGTGGGTTGGCCAGGGTGGTGGCGAACAACAGCGCCAGGATCACCGGCACCGGGATGCCCGGGATCGCGATGAGCAGCATGAGCGACATGCGGATGAGGTCGCAGACGACCATCACCTGCCGGTAGCGGTGCCGCTCGGCGATGGTGGCCAGCAGGGGCCCGCCGATCAGCCAGGGCAGGTAGCTCACCGCGAAGGCGGCGGCGGAGAGCGCGACGGACTGGGTCGTCCGGTAGACCAGGAGGGTGACCGCCGCCTTGGCGACGTAGTCGCCGATCCAGGTCAGCGTGTTGGCCGCGAAGACGGCGCGGTACTCACTCTGGGCGAAGACTTCACGGAAGGTGGCCGGGCCTTCCGGAGAAGGTCGCTCGTCGGACACCTTCGCCTCCATCGTCCCGGTGGCGGGCCACTCGTGATGGCCGTTCCGGAACCATCGTCAGATCTGTGGGATCAGCGAGGACGTGACCGCGCTTGGTAGCGCGTGAACCGGATTCTGCCCGATCGTCTGACAACTGGCTAGGGCGAACGGGTGGACGGTCGCATCTCCGACTGAACGAACGGACGATACCCGAGGGGCCACTCGGCCGCGACCCCCGTCGCCCCGCTCAGGTGGCGCCCCCCTGACCGGTCTCACTATCGGAACGAGTAGGTAACCCGGGATAGAGGCGACCCGCCGCGATCCGCGCCGTGATGCCGGAGTTCTCCAGCGCCTCGGCGAGCCGGCGACGCAGCTCCCGGCCGACCGCGAACTGCCCCTCGGCGGTCGTCTTGGCCACCGTCCGGATGACCGTGCCCTCCACCGTCACCTGCTCGACGCCGAGCACGTCCGGCGGCTCCACGATCGACTGGGCCAGCTCCGGGTCGACCGCGACCGACGCGGCGGCGGTCCGCAGCACCGCCATCGCCTCCTCGGTGCCGGCGAAGCCGATCGGCAGGTCCACCACCACCAACGCCCAGCCCTGGCTCTTGTTACCGACCCGGACGATCTCGCCGTTGCGGATGTACCAGAGCACACCCCGGCCGTCACGCACGGTGGTGACGCGCAACCCGACCGCCTCGACCACACCGGTCGCCTCGCCCAGGTCGACGTTGTCGCCGACCCCGTACTGGTCCTCGATCAGCATGAAGAGTCCGGCGAGCAGGTCCTTGACCAGGCTCTGCGCGCCGAAGCCGAGAGCCACACCGGCGATGCCCGCGCTGGCCAGCAGCGGTGCCAGCTCGAAACTGAACTCCTTGAGCACCATCAGCACCGCGATGCCGTAGATGAACGCCGTACTGATGCTGCGCAGTACCGAGCCGATCGCCTCGGCGCGCTGTCGGCGGCGTTCTGGCACGAACTCGCCAGGTTCGGCGGTGGCGGTCGGGATGCGCTCGCGCAGCGGGCGGAGCATGGTGGGCACCCCGGCGTCGCTGGTGGTGCGGACCAGCCGGCGGATCGTCCGGTGCACCAGCCACCGGGCGGACATCGCGAGCAGCAGGATCAGGAGGATCCGCAACGGCTTGATCAGGATCCAGTAGCTTCCCTCGGCGAACCACACCGAGTCGGAGAAACCCCAGACCCATTTGCAGAGGGCCTCGTCCAGGCACTCCGGGCTGGGTGTCTCGTCCGCTTCCGGCGCGGCCGGGGACGGCGTGGGGACGACGGTACGAAGGATGCTGACAATCACCCTGTGTTCGTACCGCAACCGCCCGGCGAGTACACCGCCGCCCCACCGGAGGGTGACCTCGGAGCCGACGGGTCGCAAAGCCGCCCCGGCTACCCAGGATTAGTGCGTGCATTCGCGGTTCCGATCAGGGACGATTGGCGCAACGGACGTCGGTGATCCGGCCGGCGTCGACATGGTGTAGGGCTGTGTCCGACACCGGTCGGCGGTGGCGAGTGTGACTGCCGCTTGACCGGGAGGGTGACGCGATGCCTGACATACGACCCACGGTGGGCTCCGGCGCGCTGGTTCTCAACGCCACCTACGAGCCGCTGTGTGTCGTGTCGGTACGCCGTGCCGCGATCCTCGTCCTCTCCGCCAAGGCGGTCTGTGTCGCCGACGGCGAGGGCATCCTGCACAGCGCGCGCAATGCGCTCCCGGTGCCCTCGGTCGTCCGGCTCACCCGGTTCGTCCGGGTGCCGTACCGCACCCACGTCGGCCTGTCCCGTCGGGCGATCTTCGCCCGGGACGGCTGGCGGTGCGCCTACTGCCGAGGGCCGGCCGAGACGATCGACCACGTCTTCCCGCGCAGCCGGGGCGGGCGGCACGCCTGGGAGAACGTGGTCGCCGCGTGTGCCCGCTGCAACCACAGCAAGGGCGACAAGACCCCGGCCGAGATGGGCTGGCGGCTGCACTCCCCACCGGCCGCCCCGAGGGGGATCGCGTGGCGGGTGCTCGGGCACCGCGCCCCCGATCCGCGCTGGGCGGACTGGCTCGACCTGCGCGAGCCCGAGGCCGCCTGAGCCGCGACGGTCAGCGAGCCTGCACCAGCGAGGCGAACACGATCACGTTGTCCGCGTAGCCGGTGTCGCCGCCGACCCAGCGCCCGCCGCACGTGATCAGCCGCAACTGGGGTCGGCTGAAGTCGCCGAAGACGTCGTCGGCCGGCAACTGCTCCTTGTCGTACCGGCCGACGCGTTCGACCTCGAAGACCGCGACCGAGCCGTCGGAGCGGGCCACCTCGACCCGGTCACCGGTCCGCAACTCCCGCAGGTCCTGGAAGACGGCCGGGCCGGTGCTGGTGTCCACGTGTCCGACGATGACGGCGGGGCCGTACTGGCCGGGGGTCGGGCCCTGGTCGTACCACCCGGCCTCCTGGGCCCGCTCGGCCGGCGGGGCGGCGACGCTGCCGTCCGGCGCGATCCCGACGTTGTGCACCGGAGCCGCCAGGTCGATCTTGCTGATCTCGATGCTGACCGGCTCGCTCGCCGACAGGTTCGGATAGTCCTTCGGTGGGCGGGCCAGCCCGGCGATGAACCGGTCCGGCAGCAGGTTCACCCCGGTCAGCCGCTCGACACCGAGCATCGTGACGATCAGCAGCATCAGCGCGCCGATCACCAGGACCGGCACCCCCGGACTGGACCGGCCGTACCGCCGGTACCGGCCGACCTGCCGTCGCCGGGGCGGCAGCGGCGGGGCCGCCGGGTCGGGCGTACTGACGCTGGCCGACCCCATCTGCGCGGTGACCCGGCCCAGCCGGCCCAGCGTCGTGCCCACCACCCGACGCCAGGCGCGAGGCACCCGACGGGCGGTGGTCCGGCGTGGGCCCGGACCGGGTTCCGGCGCGGGTACGCGAGGGCCGCTCATCGCGACAGCGGGTCAGGAACCGGCCCGACGTCGGCTGCTGACCAGCCCGAACACCACCACTGCGGCCACCGTGGCGGCACCGCCGAGCAGCAGCATCGAGCCGGTGCCGCCGCCCGCGGTGCCACCGCCACCGGTCGCCGGTCCCTTGGTCGGCTGCTCCATGTTCAGCACGGTCAGCGAGGTACTCGCCGTCTGGCCGTTGTCGCAGCGCAGGTTGACCGGGTAGTTCCCGGCCGCCTTGTCGCTCGGCACGGTGACGTCCCCGGTCAGGAAGCCGTTGTCCGGCCGGAGGAAGACCTGACGGAACGCGTCGGAGGTCACCTCGGCCTGCCGGTTGTTGGCGTTGTCGCAGCTCGCCTTGAGGTGCACCCGGGAGCCGGCCTGCACGCTGTTCGGCGTCACCTCGACGAAGGTGTTCTCACCTGCCCGGGCGGGCGATGCGCCGACCAGGACGAACGCCCCGATCAGAGCGAACGCGCCGAACAGTCGGACGATGGTCGACGGGTACGAAACCAGACCCCGCATGATCCTCCCTCCCGGCACCGGTGCACCGGTCCTGCTGGGGCGACCCGCGGCGCATTCCCCCTGCCGGGGCGGCTAACCCGACAGCGGGGTGACCGGCTGCCAGCCCAGCGGAGTGGAGAGGACCATCGTGCTCGACGGCTGCCCGTACGGGGCGAGTCGGTCGATGACCGCCTCGAACTCCCCGATCGATCCGGCCGCGACCTTCAGCACGCTGCACGCGTCGCCGGTGATCCGGTGGATCTCCAGGATCTCCGGCCAGTCGGCCACCTCGGGAACGTGCAGGATGCACCGGGCGCCGTAACAGGACATCCGGATCAGCGCCACCACCGTGCGACCGGCCCGGGTCAGGTCGACGTGGGCGTGGTAGCCGGTGACCACGCCGGTCTCCTCCAACCGCCGGACCCGTTCGGCGACCGCCGGGGGAGACAGGTGCACCCGCCGGGACAACTCGCTGAACGACAGTCGCGCGTCGGCCTGCAGCTCACGGAGCAGGGCCCAGTCCATCTCGTCCACGCGGCGACCTTACGTCCGGCAAGCGAACTGCGGCCAGTGCCTTTCGTTCGGTAGGTCCACCTGGGCAACCGCCGTTGAAGAGGCATTCCGTCCGGCGATCCCACCGCGAGATCATGTCTGGACCGACGCCAGGAAGGAGCGGACGCATGGAGCAGACCGAGCTGCGCCCGGGGACCCGGGCGGCGGTGCGTCCGGTCACCGGCCGCCAGCGGGCGGCCCGCGCCGCGCGCAACGGCGGCGAGCCGACGCTGGAGTTCGCCGAGCGGGTGCCGTACGACGCGTACGTGCAGGCCAGCACGCTGCACCGGTTGCAGCAGCCGCTGAGCGACGACCCGGGCGAGATGTCGTTCCTGATGGTCAGCCAGATCATGGAGCTGTACTTCGGGCTGACCTGCCACGAACTGCGCGACGCCGCCCGGCTGCTGCGCGACGACCGGGTGTGGGAGTCGCTCGCCCCGCTGCGTCGGGCCGCGCTGCACCTGGAGGGGCTCAACGCCGCCTGGCGCGGGCTGCGCTGGATGACCCCGGCCGACTTCAACCGCTTCCGCAACCTGCTCGGCGAGGGCTCGGGCTTCCAGTCGGCCATGTACCGCCACCTGGAGTTCCAGCTCGGGCTGCGCGACCCGGCGCTGATCCGGCCGTTCCGGCGGCAGACCGAGGTGCACGCCGAGCTGACCGCCGGTCTCGCCACGCCGAGCGTCTGGGACGAGGTGGTCGCCCTGCTCGCCCGGCACGGCCACGAGCTTCCCGCCGACCTGCTGGAACGGGACGTGGCGGTCGAGCACGAGCCGCACCCCGCCGTCGAGGCGGCCTGGGTGCGGATCTACGCCGACCCCGGCCCGGACAACCACCTGCGGCTGCTCGGTGAGGCGTTGACCGAGGTCGCCGAAGAGTTCGGCGACTGGCGGCACCACCACATCAAGGCGGTGCAGCGCACCATGGGCGCCAAGGTCGGCAGCGGCGGTTCCGCCGGGCTGGCCTGGCTGCAACGCAGCATGGCCCGGGTGGTCTTCCCCGAGCTGTGGTCCGCCCGTACCGCGATGTGAGGCGACGACGATGACGACGAACGACGCCGAGGCGCCACGCCTCGACGAGGCCGAAGCCCTCCGGCTGGACGCCGCCGACCCCGGACACCGGCACCTGTTCCACGTGCCGCCGGCCGACGGTGGTCACCACCCCGAGGCGGCCTACCTGGCCGGCAACTCGCTCGGTCTGCAACCCCGGGCCACCCGGGACGAGTTGCTGGCCGACGTGGACGCCTGGGGACGGCTCGGTGTCGAGGGGCACCTGGAGGCGGAACGACCCTGGCTGCCGTACCACGAGCTGTTGACGGCCCCGGCCGCGCGACTCGTCGGCGCCCGGCCCACCGAGACCGTGGTGATGAACTCGCTCACGGTCAACCTGCACCTGCTGATGGTCAGCTTCTACCGGCCGAGCGGCACGCGGACCCGGATCGTCATCGAGGACAGCGCCTTCCCCTCGGACAGCTACGCGGTGCGCAGCCAGGCCCGGTTCCACGGCCTCGACCCGGACACCACCGTGGTCCGGCTGACGCCGCGACCCGGCGAGGACGACCTGCGCACCGAGGACGTCACCGCGTACCTGGCCGCCGAGGGGCACACCGTCGCGCTGCTGCTGCTCGGCGGCGTCAACTACCTCACCGGCGAACTGATGGACATCCCGGCGATCACCGCCGCCGGTCGGGCCGCCGGGGCGGTCGTCGGCTGGGACCTGGCGCACGCCGCCGGCAACGTGCCGCTGTCGCTGCACGAGTGGGACGTCGACTTCGCGGCCTGGTGCTCGTACAAGTACCTCAACTCGGGGCCGGGCGCGCTCGGCGGGGTGTTCGTGCACGAGCGGCACCACGGCGACGCGGACCTGCCCCGCTTCGAGGGCTGGTGGAGCACGGCGGCGGCGACCCGGTTCGAGATGACCCCGGTCAGCCGTCCACCGTCCACCGTGGAGGCGTGGCAGATCTCCAACCCGCCGATCTTCTCGATGGGGCCGGTGCGTACCTCGCTGGAACTGTTCGACGCGGTCGGGATGCCCGCGCTGCGCGAGCGCAGCCTGCGGCTCACCGGCTACCTGGAGCGGCTGCTGGACGAGGTGACCGTCGACCGGCCGCTGACCGTGATCACCCCGCGCGACCCGGGGCGCCGTGGCTGCCAACTCTCGGTCAGACTCGGCGAGGGCAGCGCCAGGGAGCTGACCAAGCGGCTCCGGTACGAGCACGGAGTGATCGCCGACGCCCGGGAGCCGGACGTCGTCCGGTTCGCCCCGGTGCCGCTCTACTCGACGTACCACGACTGCTGGCGGGTCGCCGACGCGCTGGCCGCCACCGTTGGGAGAGCTGGATGAGCCGGGAGAACGACGAGATCGCCGTGGTCGGCGCCGGGCTGGCCGGCTGCCTGCTGGCCTGCTTCCTGGCCCGCCGGGGCTATCCGGTGGCGTTGTACGAGCGGCGGCCGGACCCGCGTACCGGGACCGTCGAACGGGGCCGGTCGATCAACCTGGCGCTCTCCGAGCGCGGGCTCGACGCGTTGCGCCGGATCGGGCTCGACGAGCAGGTGATGGCCGACGCGCTGCCGATGCGCGGCCGGATGGTGCACCCGGTGCTCGGTGAGCCCGGCTTCCAGTCGTACAGCGTCTCCGGCGACCGGGCGATCAACTCGATCAGTCGGGGCGCGCTGAACAACGCGCTGCTGGAGGCCGCCGCGAAACTGCCCGGCGTGCGGATCGCCTTCGACCACCGGCTGGTCGGTCTGGACCCGGACACCGCGCGGATGACCTTCGAGACCCCGCAGGGCGCGGTCACCGCGGACGCGCGCGTCGTGCTCGGCACCGACGGCGCCGGTTCGGCGGTACGCGGACAACTGCTCGAACACGGCCTGCTCACCGAGAGCGTCGACTTCCTCGACTACGGCTACAAGGAGCTGACCATCCCACCGGTCGGCGGTGACTTCGCCCTGGACGAGGGTGCGCTGCACATCTGGCCACGCGGCACCTCGATGATGATCGCGCTGCCCAACCCGGACCGCTCCTTCACCTGCACGCTGTTCTGGCCCACCCACGGCACCGCGAGCTTCGCCTCGCTGGGCAGCAGGGCGGCGATCGAACGGCACTTCGCCCAGCACTACCCGGACCTGCTGCCGCTCGCCCCCGACCTGGTCGACGACTACCAGCACAACCCGGTCGGCGTCCTCGGCACGGTGCGCTGCGACCCGTGGCAGGTGAACGGGCGCGTCGGCCTGCTCGGCGACGCGGCGCACGCCATCGTCCCGTTCTACGGCCAGGGCGCGAACTGTGCCTTCGAGGACGTGGTGGAGCTGGACCGCTGCCTGTCCGAGTGCGCCGACGACTGGTCCGCCGCGCTGCCGCTGTTCCAGCAGCGTCGGCAGGGCAACGCCGAGGCGATCGCCCGGATGGCACTGGCCAACTTCGTGGAGATGCGCGACAAGGTCGCCTCGCCGGTGTTCCGGACCCGCAAGAAGATCGAGCACGCCCTGGAGCGGGCGCTGCCCGGACGGTACGTCTCCCAGTACGAGATGGTCTCCTTCTCCACCGTCCCGTACGCGCAGGTGCGCCGCCGGGTCCGTCGGCAGTACCAGGTGCTCGGCGCGGTGGCCGCCGGTGTGCTGGCGACGGCGGCCGGTGCGGCGCTGGCGATCGCGCGCGGGAGGCGTCGATGACCCGCTGGGACCCCCGGCTGATGACCGGGTACGCCCCGGACGGCCCTGTCCTGCTGCGCAACTTCGTCGGCGGCGAGTTCCGCGACGGGGGTCCCCGCTTCACCCGACGGAGCCCGGTCACCGGCGAACCGGTCTTCGAGGCGGTCGAGGCCGGCGCGTCGGTGGTGGACGACGCGGTGGCGGCGGCCCGGGCGGCGCTGCGCGGGCCGTGGGGCCGGATGGGGGAGCGGGAACGCGCCGAGGTGCTGCGCGGGGTCGCCGACGAGTTGGAGCGCCGCTTCGACGACCTGGTCACCGCCGAGGTGGCCGACACCGGCAAGGCCATCTCGCAGGCCCGCACCCTGGACATTCCGCGTGGCGCGGCCAACTTCCGGGCCTTCGCCGAGATCGTGGCGACCGCGCCGACCGAGTCGTTCACCACGGTCACCCCGACCGGCGGCCGGGCGCTCAACTACGCGGTCCGCAAGCCGGTCGGCGTGGTCGCGGTGATCGTGCCGTGGAACCTGCCGCTGCTGCTGCTCACCTGGAAGGTCGCACCGGCGCTGGCCTGCGGCAATGCCGTGGTGGTCAAGCCCAGCGAGGAGACGCCCGCCTCGGCCACGCTGCTCGCCGAGGTGATGGCGGCGGCCGGGGTGCCCGACGGTGTGTTCAACCTGGTGCACGGCTTCGGTCCCGGTTCGGCCGGGGAGTTCCTCACCCGGCACCCCGGCGTGGATGCGATCACGTTCACCGGGGAGTCCGCCACCGGCGGCGCCATCATGCGCGCCGCCGCCGACGGGGTGAAGGCGGTGAGCTTCGAGCTCGGCGGCAAGAACGCCGGGCTGGTCTTCGCCGACGCCGACCTGGACGCGGCGGTCGCCGGGTCGGTCCGGTCCAGCTTCACCAACGGCGGCCAGGTGTGCCTCTGCACCGAGCGGATCCTCGTGCAGCGGCCGGTGTTCGAGGAGTTCACCGAGCGGCTCGCCGCCCGCGCCGCCGAGCTGGCGTACGGCTGGCCCGCCGACGAGGCGACGGTCAACATGCCGCTGATCTCGCACACCCACCGGGACAAGGTGCTCGGCCACTACGACCTGGCCCGGTCCGAGGGGGCGCAGGTGCTGGCCGGCGGCGGGACGCCGCAGTTCGGCGACGCCCGCGACGGTGGCGCGTACGTGCAGCCGACCGTGTTGACCGGCCTCGGCCCGGACGCCCGCACCAACCGTGAGGAGATCTTCGGACCGGTGGTGCACGTCGCGCCCTTCGACACCGAGGACGAGGCGTACGACCTGGCCAACGGCACCGAGTACGGCCTGGCGGCGACCGTGTGGACCCGGGACGTGGGCCGGGCGCACCGGGCCGGTGCCCGGCTGGACGCCGGCATCGTCTGGGTCAACACGTGGTTCCTGCGCGACCTGCGGACCCCGTTCGGCGGGGTGAAGGCGTCCGGCATCGGTCGCGAGGGCGGCGTGCACTCGCTCGACTTCTACTCCGAACTCACCAACGTCTGTGTGGATCTCTCATGAGCGAGCGTAGCGAGCGAATCATCAATGCAGTGCTGGTCGAGGCTCGTGGCGGGTCCGAGCGTAGCGAGGAGCTGACATGACCGTTCACCACGATCGAGCCGCCCGGGAACTGATCGAGGCCCGGGAGAGCGGGAAGCCCTGCCCGCCGCTGCGCGGGCGACTGCTGCCCGAGGGGGACGTCGAGGCGGCGTACCGGGTGCAGCAGGTCCAGGTCCGCGAGTGGCTGGCGTCCGGGCAGCGCCGGGTGGGCGCGAAGGTCGGGCTGACCTCCCGGGCCGTGCAGGAGGCGTTCGGCGTGTACGAGCCGGACTTCGGTGTCCTCACCGACGTCATGGCGGTGCCCGACGGGGCCGAGATCGCCCTGGACCGGCTGCTCCAGCCCCGGGTCGAGGCGGAGATCGCCTTCGTGCTCGGTGCCGACCTGCCCGACGCCCGGGTCACCACCGTGGACGTGCTGCGCGCCGTGGACCACCTGCTGCCGGCCATCGAGGTCGTCGACTCGCGGGTCGCCGGGTGGGACATCTCCATCGTGGACACCGTCGCGGACAACGCCTCCAGCGGACTGTTCGTGCTGGGCACCTCGCCGCGCCGGGTGAGCGACGTGGACCTGCGACTGGCCGGGATGGTGCTGGAACACGCCGGGGAACCGGTGTCGGTCGGCGCCGGGGCGGCCTGCCTCGGCAACCCGCTGCACGCGCTGGCCTGGCTGGCCGGCACGCTGGCCCGCGCCGGTGACCCGCTGCGTGCCGGTGACGTGGTGCTCTCCGGTGCGCTCGGTCCGATGGTGCCGGTGACGCCCGGCGCGACGTACGAGGCGCGCATCTCCGGGCTCGGTTCGGTCCGGGCCTGTTTCGCGAAGGAGGCGTCCTGATGGCCGGCGTGGCGGTGATCGGGTCCGGCAACATCGGCACCGATCTGATGATCAAGGTGCTCCGCTCGGGCGGTGACGCCGACGGCGGCCTGCGGATGGTGGCGATGGCCGGCATCGACCCGGCCTCCGACGGCCTGGCCCGCGCCCGTCGCCTCGGCGTGGCCACCACCGCCGGGGGCGTGGACGGCCTGGTCGCGATGCCCGAGTTCGCCGACGTCGACCTGGTCTTCGACGCCACGTCGGCCGGCGCGCACCGGCACAACGACGCGGTGCTGCGCAGCCACGGACGTACGGTGGTCGACCTGACCCCGGCCGCCATCGGCCCGTACGTGGTGCCGCCGGTCAACCTCGACGAGCACCTGCACGAGACGAACCTGAACATGGTGACCTGCGGCGGACAGGCGACCGTGCCGATCGTGGCAGCGGTCCGCCGGGTCACCCCGGTGGCGTACGGCGAGATCGTCGCCTCGATCGCCTCGCGGTCCGCCGGTCCCGGTACCCGGGCCAACATCGACGAGTTCACCGAGACCACCGCCCGGGCGATCGAAGTGGTCGGCGGCGCGGAACGCGGCAAGGCGATCATCGTGCTGAACCCGGCCGAGCCGCCGCTGCTGATGCGGGACACCGTCTACTGCCTCTGCCCCGACCCGGACGCCGACCGGGCCGCCATCGCCGAGTCGGTCGCCGCGATGGTCGCCGAGGTGCAGGAGTACGTCCCCGGCTACCGGCTCAAGCAGGACGTGCAGTTCGACCGGGTGGACGCGTACGTGCCGACGCTCGGGCGGCAGCTCACCGGCGTCCAGGTGACGGTCTTCCTGGAGGTCGCCGGTGCCGGGCACTACCTGCCCGCGTACGCCGGGAACCTGGACGTCATGACGTCGGCCGCGCTGCGGACCGCGCAGCGTCTGGTCGCCCTGCGCGCCGAGGGGGTGCGGGCGTGAGTACGACGAACGGTGGGACGGTCGTGGACGAGAGCCCGGTGACCGAGCTGTACATCCAGGACGTGACCCTGCGCGACGGCATGCACGCCATCGCGCACCGGTACACCGTCGACCAGGTCCGCACCATCGCCGCCGCGCTGGACGCCGCCGGGGTGGCCGCGATCGAGGTGGCGCACGGCGACGGCCTCGCCGGTTCCAGCGTCAACTACGGCCACGGCGCGGCCAGCGACGCCGACTGGATCGCCGCCGCGGCCGAGGTGATGACCACCGCCAAGCTGACCACCCTGCTGCTGCCCGGCATCGGCACCATCGCCGACCTCAAGGCGGCCCGCGCGCTCGGCGTGACGAGCGTCCGGATCGCCACCCACTGCACCGAGGCCGACATCTCCGCCCAGCACATCTCGTGGGCCCGTGAGAACGGCATGGACGTCGCAGGCTTCCTGATGATGTCGCACATGAACGACCCGGCCGGGCTCGCCGCCCAGGCCAAACTGATGGAGTCGTACGGGGCGCACTGCGTCTACGTCACCGACTCCGGCGGCCGGCTGCTGATGTCCGACGTGGCGCAGCGCGTCGACGCGTACCGGCAGGTGCTGGCGCCGACCACGCAGATCGGCATCCACGCCCACCACAACCTCTCCCTGGGGGTGGCCAACAGCGTGCTGGCCGTCGAGCACGGACGCGTCGTCGGTGCCGACCCGGTCGGCCCGGACGCCCCGCACGGGCGGACCGTCCGGGTGGACGCCTCGCTCGCCGGAATGGGCGCCGGGGCCGGCAACGCGCCGCTGGAGGTCTTCGTCGCGGTCGCCGAACTGCACGGCTGGAAGCACGGCTGCGACGTGTTCGCGCTGATGGACGCCGCCGACGACATCGTCCGCCCGCTCCAGGACCGGCCGGTCCAGGTGGACCGGGAAACCCTCTCCCTCGGCTACGCCGGGGTCTACTCCAGCTTCCTCCGGCACGCCGAACGGGCCTCCGCCCGCTACGGCGTGGACGTCCGCTCGATCCTGGTCGAACTCGGCCGACGGCGGATGGTCGGCGGACAGGAGGACATGATCGTCGACGTGGCGCTGGACCTCGCAGGGCAGGAGAAGACATGATCGGGCCGGACATCGCCGGGATCGCGGCGACACTGGACCGGGCGGCCGACACGGCCACCGCCGTACCGCAGATCGCCGCCGAGGCCGGGCTCGACGTCGACACCGCGTACGCGGTGCAGGCCGCGCTCGTGCAACGCCGCCTCGACCGCGGCGAGCGGCTGGTCGGGCTGAAGATGGGGCTGACCAGCAAGGCGAAGATGGCCCAGGTCGGTGTGGACGAGGTCATCTGGGGCCGCCTCACCGACACGATGCGGGTCCCCGACGGCGGCACCGTCGACGTGACCGGCTTCATCCACCCCCGGGTCGAACCCGAGGTCGCGTTCCTGCTGGACCGGCTGCCCGAACCCGGCGAGCCGGTCGGCGACTTCACCGACGCGGTCCGCGCGGTCGCCCCGGCGATCGAGCTGATCGACAGCCGGTACGCGAACTTCACCTTCTCGCTGCCGGACGTCATCGCCGACAACACCTCGGCCGGCGCGTTCGTGATCGGCCCCTGGTCGCCGGTGCCCGACGGGCTGGACAACCTCGGCGTACTGCTGGAGGTCGACGGACGAGTGGCCCAGGTCGGCTCGACGGCGGCCATCCTCGGCGACCCGCGTCGGGCCCTCGACGAGGGCATCCGGCTCGCCGGTCGGCACGGCGTACGGCTGCGGGAAGGGTGGGTGTTCCTGGCGGGGGCGGCTACGGCGGCGGTGCCGTTGCGGGCGGGGGTTCGGGTGCGGGCTGTCGTCGAGAAGCTTGGTGGTGCTTCGGTTCGGGCTGGGTCGTGATGTCGTTGTTTTCGGGGTCGGGGTCGGGGTCGGGTCTCGGTCTTGGGCCTGGTTGCGCGGTGGGGGTTCCGGGCAGCCCGACCGGCTCCGGGCGGTCAGGCTTGATCCCTGCGCCGGTCGGGCTGCCCGGAACCCCTGACGTGGTTGGCGTTCGCGTCGCTCCGCCCGGTGAGGTCGTGGCTGGGGTGGTGGGCGTTTGCGTTGCTCCGCCCGGTGGGGGTGCGGCTGGGGTGGTGGGCGTTTGCGTTGCTCCGCCCGGTGGGGGTGCGGCTGGGGTGGTTGGCGTTCGTGGTGCTCCGCCGGGTGGGGGTGCGGCTGGGGTGGTTGGGGTTCGCGTTGTTTCGCTGGTTGGGGTTCGCGTTGTGGTGGGGGTGGGGTGTGGGGGCTGAATCGGGGCGGGTGGTTTCCGGGAAGGCGGTGCCTCGGGGGGCCTTTCCACACGTGAAGGTGGCCGGGGGGTTCGTGTTCGTGTCCGGGACGTCGTCGCGGCTGCCGGACAACAGCTTCGCCGGCGTGTCCGTGGACGAGTTCGGGACCACCGACCTGGACATCCGGGTGCAGACGCGCGCCGTCATCGAGAACATCGGTGACCTGCTGCGGTCCGTCGGCGCCGAGTTGACCGACCTGGTGCAGGTGACGTCGTACCTGGTCAACATGAACGACTTCGGTGGGTACAACCAGGTGTGGGCGGAGTTCTTCGACGCCACCGGGCCGACCCGGACGACCGTGGCCGTGCACCAGTTGCCGCATCCCCACCTGCTGATCGAGATGCAAGCCGTGGCCCTGCTTCCCGGAGGAGGTAGTCGTGAGTGAGATCGCCGAGCCGTTCAGCTTTCCCGGCTGGATCGCCGACAACCAGCACCTGCTCAAGCCGCCGGTCGGAAACAAGGAGATGTTCCCCGGCTCCGACGACTTCATCGTCATGGTGGTGGGTGGGCCCAACCAGCGCACCGACTTCCACGTCGACCCGTACGAGGAGTTTTTCTACCAGGTCAAGGGCAACATGCACATCAACCTGATGACCCCGGAGGGGCCGCGTACGGTGCACGTGCGCGAGGGTCAGATGTGGATGCTGCCGCGCAACACCCCGCACTCGCCGCAGCGGCCCGAGCCCGGCTCGATCGGCATGGTGGTGGAGCGGGTACGCGCCGAGGGGACGCTGGAGAAGTTCCAGTGGTACTGCCCCGAGTGCGGGCACAAGGTGCACGAGGTCGAGTTGCAGGTCCGCGACATCGCCGCCGACCTGCCGCCGGTCTTCGGCGCGTTCTACGCCGACGAGGCGGCGCGGACCTGCGAGCGGTGCGGCACGCTGCACCCGGGCAAGGGCTGACGATGGCGGCACCCACCGTGGTGGACGTGCACACCCACGTCGTACCCAGGGGATGGCCGGACCTCGCCGCGGCCTGCGGCGGGTCCGGCTGGCCCTGGCTGCGGGTCGACTCGGAACGCGCGGCCATGATCATGGTGGGGGAGACCGAGTTCCGGCCGATCGGCGCCGAGTGCTGGGACGTGCCGACGCGGCTCGCCGACATGGCCGCCGACGGGGTGGACGTGCAGGTGGTCTCGCCCACGCCGGTGTTCTTCGGCTACGACCGTCCGGCCGAGCAGGCGGTCCGGGTGGCCCGGATCTTCAACGACCTCACCCTGGAGGTCACCTCGGCCGGTGGCGACCGGCTGCTGCCGTTCTGCCAGGTGCCGTTGCAGGACCCGGACGCCGCCTGCGCCGAACTCGACCGCTGCCTGGCGGCCGGGCACGTGGGCGTGGAGATCGGCAACCACGTCGGTGACCGGGACCTGGACGACGCCGGCATCGTGGCGTTCCTGACCCACTGCGCCGAGGTGGGCGCGCCGGTCTTCGTACACCCGTGGGACATGCCCGGCGGGCCCCGACTCGACCGGTGGATGGCGCGTTGGCTGACCGGCATGCCCGCCGAGACGCATCTGTCGGTGCTGTCGATGATCCTCGGCGGCGTGTTCGACAGGGTGCCGCCGACGCTGCGGATCTGCTTCGCGCACGGCGGCGGCAGCTTCCCGTTCTGGCTGGGCCGCGCCGACAACGCCTGGCACCGCCGGGGCGACCTGGTGCGCGGTGCCTCCGCCGCCCCGCCCAGCAGCTACCTGGACCGGTTCTACGTCGACTCGGTGGTCTTCTCCACCCCGGCGCTGCGCCTGCTGGTCGACACCATGGGCGTGGACCGGGTGCTGCTCGGCAGCGACTACCCGTACCCGCTGGGTGAGCGTCCGGCCGGCCGGGTGGTGCACGAGGCCGACTTCCTCACCGACGCCGAGCGCGCCCGGCTGCTCGCCGGCAACGCCCTGCACTTCCTGCAAGGAAGGGCACCCTACTAACGCCTCGTGCATAGCAGGGGTCCCCTGCTTACACCCCCGGCCGCGCCTTTCCGGCGCGTGACGGGTGCAACGGACCTGGTCGGACGGCAGGATGACGACATGGCCGAGCCGCACGACCTGACCGCGCTGGAGCAGGCCGCCGCGATCGGTCGTGGCGAGTCTTCCAGCCTGGAACTGGTCGAGCACTACCTGCACCGGATCGACGCCCTCGGCGACACGGTCGGCGCCTTCGTCACGGTCACCGCCGACGCGGCGCGCGAGGCCGCCCGGGCGGCCGACGCCACCCCGCCACCCCGGCGCGGACCGCTGCACGGCGTGGCCACCGCGATCAAGGACCTGACGCTGACGGCCGGCGTCCGCACCACCTTCGGCTCGGCCGCCTTCGCCGACCTGGTCCCGCCGGTCGACGCCGACGTGGTGCGGTTCGTCCGGGCCGCCGGCCTGGTCAGCCTCGGCAAGACGACCACCTCCGAGCTGGGCTGCTCGCTCTACTCCGAGGGGCTCGTCGCCCCGCCGGCCCGCAACCCGTGGGACCTGGCGTACACCGCCGGCGGCTCCAGCGGCGGCGCGGCGGCGGCGGTGGCGGCCGGTCTGGTGCCGGTGGCCCAGGGCTCCGACGGCGGGGGATCGGTACGCATCCCGGCCGCCCTGTGCGGTCTGATCGGCTACAAACCGAGCCGGGGCGTGGTGTCCGGCGGTCCGCTCGGCTCCGGCGCGTTCGGACTGCCCACCAGCGGGCCGATCGGTCGCACCGTCGCGGACGTGGCCGCGTTCCTCGACGTGCTCGCGCAACCGGTGCCCGGCGAGCCGTACCTGCCGCCACCGCCGCCGGTCGGCGGCCACCTGGGCGCCGCCCGCGCGGCCGACCCCGGACGGTTGCGGGTGGGCCGGTTCACCGCGCCGATGCTCGCCGACGAGCCGGTCCACCCGGACTGCGTCGCCGCGGTGGACCGGGCCGTGACGCTGCTCACCGCCGCAGGTCACGAGGTGGTCGAGGTGCCACCGCCACTCGGGCCCGAGGTCTGGCCGCTGTTCGAGGTCGTCTGGTACGTCCTCGCGCTCGCGCCGGTGCCGCCCGAGCGGGAGGCCGACCTGCTGCCGCTGACCCGCTTCCTGAGGGCGCGGGGCGGCGGGATCTCCGCCGGGACGCTCAGCGCCACACTCGGCGAACTCCAGGCACAGGTACGCCTCGGCGCACGCCGTACCGCCGACTGTGACCTGCTGCTCTGTCCCACGTTGGCGGCCCCGCAGGCACCCGTCGGCTGGTTCACCGAGGGGCGTACGCCGGAGGAGGACTTCGACCTGCAACGGCGGTTCTCCCCGTACTGTGCGGTCTTCAACGTCACCGGCCAGCCGTCGGTCTCGTTGCCCGTGGGGGTGACCGCCGAGGGGTTGCCGGTGGGCGTGTTGCTGACCGGTCGGTACGGCGAGGACGCGAGACTGATCGCGACGGCTGCGCAACTGGAGGGTTCGAGTGGCGGGTGGGATCGCCACCCGCCGGTCTGGCGGGGCGTGGGCTCCGCTAACGTGAATGGCAGCGGAGTCGGGAGGTCACCTCGGTGACCCGCCACCCGGCCCGGTCGAAGTTCTCTCTTTCCGCCTGGGGGCGTTGGGATTGTCTGTAACCGACACCTTGCTGGTCTTCGTCGGCATCCCGGTAGCCGTCGTGCTGGTGATCGCCGGCCTCGTCTACGCGGGCAGCCGCGGCGGTAGCGGCGGCGGCGGTGCCAAGCGGTACCGGCCGGGCCGACCCTTCAGCTTCACGCCGGTGTGGTTCCTCGGCAAGCCGGAGGAACTGGCCGACTCGGCCGGCACCGCGCTGGCGGCGGGGGCACAGGCGCCCGCGCTGAGCAGCCGCAAGCAGGAGCAGGCCGGCGTCGAGGCGCCGGCCGGTGGGACCGGAGGCGCAAGTGACCGTTGGTGAGAAGCAGCCCGAGACCGGTGCGGGCACTCCGCCCGACGTGCTCGACGGCCCGTTCTCGACCCGCCAGTTGCTGCGCATCGACGAGGCGCTGCGTCTGGCCGACCAGACCACCGGCCTGACCTTCTCGGTCTTCGTGGGTGGCCTCGACGAGCCGGTGCGCGAGCACGCCGAGCGGCTGCACCGGCAGCTCGCCGACCCCGACCGTTCGGTGCTGATCGCGGTCTCGCCCAACCAGCGGCAGTTGGAGATCGTCACCGGTCGGCACGCCCGCAAGCGGGTGCCGGACACGTACGCCAAAATCGCCGCTCTGTCGATGGTGGCCTCGTTCGGCGGCGGTGACCTGGCCGGCGGCATCATCCAGGGGCTCGACCAGCTCTCCCGGTACGCCGGCAACGCCTGACCGTTCCCGTACGACGAAGCCCGGCCCCACCTGACGTGGGACCGGGCTCTCTCGTGTCCGTGCGGCGTTCCCGCCCGTGCGGCGGGCCGACCGGCCCGCCGCACGACGCGGGTCAGGCGCTGCGGGCGTCCCGGGCGCGGGCGGCGAGCGCCCGGACCACACCGTCGCGGCCCTCGGCCACCAGCCGGCGCAGCGGACCGGGGTGGCCCTCCTGCGCCAACCAGGCGTCGGTGGCCCCGACCGTGTCCTCGTCGACCAGGTACGCCGGGTACACCAGCATCGCGAACTCCTGTGCCGGCTCGCTGTCCCGGCGTGCCCAGACCTGCCCGACCGAGGCGAAGTACCGGTCCCGGTAGGGCGTGATCAGCTCGACCTGGGCCGGGTGACCGAAGCCCTGCAACAACGCCCGGTTCCGCCAGTTCGGCAGCGCCTCGGCACCGGTGAGCTGGGCCCACACCGCAGCCTTGTTCTCCGCGGTGGGCAGCAGGGCGTGCGCGTACGCGGCCTCCCGCTCGCCGCTGGAGGTCTTGTCGTCGGCCAGCTCGGCCTCGATCTCCGGCACACCGGCGACACCGTTGGCGACCAGCGCCTGGAGCACGCTCCAGCGCAGCTCGGTGTCGATGGTCAGCCCGGCGGTCACCTCGGAGCCGTCCAGCCAGCCGCGCAGGACCGCCAGGTCCTCCCCGGAGCGGGCCGCCGAGACGTACGCCCGGGCCCAGGCCAGTTGGAAGCCGCTGCCCGGCTCGGCGGCGGCGAGCGCGGTCCGCGCGGTCCGGGCCAGGTCGGCCCAGCCGGTCGGCGCCCAGTCCGGGTCGGCGTAGAAGGTGATGGCGGTGCTGACCTGGCGCAGCGTGGCGGTGACCAGATTGATGTCCCGCTCTGCCGGCAACCCGGCCAGCACCAGCGCCACGTAGTCGCGGGTGGCCAGCTCGGCGTCGCGGGTCATGTCCCACGCGGCCGTCCAGCACAGCGCGCGGGCCAGCGACGACTCGAAGCCGGCGATGTGCTGCACCACGGTCGCCATCGAGCGCTGGTCCAGGCGCAGCTTGGTGTACGTCAGGTCGTCGTCGTTGAGCAGCAGCACGTCGGCCGCCCGCACCCCGGCGAGTGCGGTCAGCTCGGTCGACTCGCCGTCGACGTCCACCTCGTACCGTTCGCGGCGCACCAGCCGACCGTCGGTGAGGTCGTACAGGCCGACGCCGATCCGGTGGGTCCGCAGCGTCGGGTGACCCTGCGGTGCCTCCTGGCGGACCAGGACCTGCTGGTACGTGCCGTCCTCGCCGATCGTCAGCTCCGGACGCAGCGTGTTGACCTGCGCCGTCTCCAACCACTGGGTGGCGAAGGTGCGCAGCTTGCGCCCGGAGGCGGTCTCCAGCTCGGTGAGCAGGTCGTCGAAGGTGGCGTTGCCCCAGGCGTGCTTGGCGAAGTACGCCCGCAGACCCGCCAGGAACGGCTCCTCGCCGACGTACGCCACGAGTTGCTTGAGCACGCTGGCGCCCTTGGCGTACGTGATGCCGTCGAAGTTGACCTCGACCGCCTCCAGGTCCGGCATCTCGCAGTACACCGGGTGGGTGGAGGAGAGCTGGTCCTGCCGGTATCCCCAGTTCTTCCGGATGGACAGGAACGTCGTCCACGCCTCGGTGAAGCGGGTGGCGTGCGTGTTGCACCAGTGGCTCGCCCACTCGGCGAACGACTCGTTCAGCCACAGGTCGTTCCACCAGCGCATGGTGACCAGGTCACCGAACCACATGTGCGCCAGCTCGTGCAGGATCGTGTTGGCCCGCTGCTCGTACTCGTAGTCGGTAACCTGCGAGCGGAACAGGTAGTACGACTCGGCGTGCGTGACGCAGCCGAAGTTCTCCATCGCGCCGGCGTTGAAGTCCGGCACCCAGACCTGGTCGTACTTGGGCAGCGGGTAGCGCACCCCGAACTGCTCGTGGAAGAAGTCGAAGCCCTGCGTCGTGATCAGGTTCAGGTCCTCGGCGTCGAGGTACTGCGCCATGCTGGCCCGGCAGAAGTAGCCCAGGTCGATGCCGTCGTGGGCGTACCTGACCTCGTGGTAGGGCCCGGCGCAGAGCGCGGTGATGTAGGTGCTCATCCGCGGTGAGGTGGTGAAGTGCAGGGTCTTGAGACCCTCACCCGCCGCCTCCTCGCGCTCCACCGGCATGTTGGAGACGACCTTCCAGTGCTCCGGGACGGTGGCGTGCCAGGTGTAGACGCTCTTCAGGTCGGGCTGGTCGAAGCAGGCGTACGTGCGCTGCGCGTCGGCGGTCTCGAACTGCGAGTAGAGGTAGGTCTCGCCGTCGACCGGGTCGACGCTGCGGTGCAGACCCTGCCCCGAGGTGGAGTACGCGAAGTCGGCGTCGACGACGAGAGTGTTCTCCTCGGCCAGGCCGGTCAGGGTCAGCCCCTTCTCGGCCGACCAGTCGGTCAGGTCGACCGGGTCGCCGTTGAGCGTCGCCGAGCGTACCGAGTCCGCGGCGACCTCGATGAACGTGCTGGCGCCCGGCTCGCTGCACCGGAAGCGCACCTCGGTGGTCGATCGGTAGGTGCGGCCACCGGCCGCGTGTACGGCGCTGGACAGGTCCAGGTTGATGTCGTACCCGGTCACGTCGAGCAGTCGGGCCCGCTCGGTCGCCTCGACCTGTGTCAGGTTGCGCACTCCCGGCACGTTCGTCTCCATCCCACTATCGCCGCACGTCACGGTCACCTCAGCCGTCGACCGCTCGTGACGGCCGGTCCGAGCCTGAGTCTTCCATGTGTCAAGAGCCGTCGGTGGGCGAGGTCACGCGGTCCAATACCGGCCGATCGCAGCGATGCGGAGTAAAGATGCGTGATAGGCCGGTCGAATCGGCATCTCCGTTGCGAAGGGACCTAAACGTGAACGAGCGTGCCAGCGCCGACATGTGGTTCGACCCGATCTGCCCATGGGCGTGGATCACCTCCCGATGGCTGCTGGAGGTGGAGCGGGTCCGCGACATCGACGTCCGCTACCACGTGATGAGCCTGTCGGTGCTCAACGAGGGGCGGGAGCTGCCCGAGGCGTACCAGGAGATCATGAAGACCGGTTGGGGCCCGGTCCGCGTCTGCATCGCCGTCGGGCAGCAGTACGGCCCGGACGCCGTGCGGAACCTCTACACCGCCATGGGTACCCGGATCCACCTCGGCAAGGAGAAGCGCGGGCCGGAGCTGTACGCCGCCGCGTTGACCGACGCCGGGCTGGACCCGGCGCTGGCCTCGGCGGCCGACGACACCACCCTGGACGCGGCGCTGCGGGAGAGCCACGAGGCGGGGATGCGCCCGGTCGGCACCGAGGTCGGCACCCCGGTCGTGCACGCCCCGGGTCCGGACGGCAAGCAGGTCGCCTTCTTCGGCCCGGTGGTCACCCCGGCCCCCAAGGGCGAGGCCGCCGGCCGACTCTGGGACGGCGTGATGCTGGTCGCCGGTACGCCCGGCTTCTTCGAACTCAAGCGCAGCCGCGACATCGACCCCATCTTCGACTGACCTCGACTCCCGTGAGCCCCGGCCCGAGGGCTCCCGTGAAACGAACGGCTTTGGTGAAAGGAAGGGTCCCCTGCTAACGCCTCCGGTAGAGCAGGGGACCCCTCCTAACGGCGGTGCCGCCATGCCGTCGGCGGCTCGCGTCACCGCTGGCTCCGTGGGCTCGTTTGACCAGGTGTCCGTAGCGGCGATCCGGCAGCGCGTAGCCACGGTTGCCGTCCGCGCACCGCAGCTCGTGGAGGTAGCCATGGCCAAGCACCGTGCGCCCGTCGACGACCTTCAGTGGTGGGAGGAACGCGGCAGCGGCACGGAGCGGAAGGCGGCCGACCTGCGCTGGCCCACCCCCGGAAAGGGACCTGCCGACGTACTGGACCGGTTGTCGACCGGTTCGGGTGTGGTGGGCGTGGCTCGGGTGCCCGCCACCTCCCGCCTGACCCCGCCGGACCGCGATCTGCGCGATCAGGGCCCACCGCCAGGTCGGGCCGCCCGCCGCGTTGTCGACGCCCGCCCGCCGATTACAAGCGTGCGCCCGTCGCCGGCAGACGCCCTTCCACGGGTGACAGGCGTGCGTCGGTCGCCAGCGGACGCCCACCCGCCGGCAGTAGTCGTCCGCCCGCCGGCGTCGGCCGCCCCCGGGCGGCATCAACGGCGCACCGAGCCTGAGCGTTAACAGAGGTCCCCTGCTCTACACGAGGCGTTAACAAGGTGCCCTTCCTTGCGCCGAGTTGCCGCCGAGCTGCCGCCGACCTGCGGCCAACTGGTGGACGGCTTGCGGGTCGGCGGGGGGCGCGGTCACCGCCGCCGGTAGCGTCAGCGGACATGACGGTCGTGCACCCGATCAACCGGGCCTGGATCACCACGGGCGGCACCGGCGCCCAGAACTACGACGAGTTCGCCGACGACGCGGAGATCACCGCGATCATCGAGGCGAACCCGCACAGTGCCCTCGGCATCGAGATGCCGCACCGGGCTCCGGAGAGCCTCGGCAAGTCCTTCGCCGACGCCCTGCCGGACGCGGTGAACCGGCTGGCCGAGGCGAAGGCCGACGGTAGTTACACACCGGCCGAGCAGGTGGTGGTGCTGTACCGCATCAGCGCCCCCGGTGAGGAGTCCGCGTACGGGCTGTGGGTGATGGTCGACACCGACCAGATCTCCACCCGCGCCGACGAGCCGGGTCTGGTCATCCGCAACGAGGACGTCTTCATCGCGAAGGTGCGCGAGCGCGTCGCCTTGGCCGAGACGCTGGGGCATCTGCTCTCGCCGGTGCTGCTGTTGCAGACCGGGCGGGGCGACGAGCTGCACGCCGCGTTGGCCGCCGCCACCGACGCCGCCGGTGCGCCGGCCGCCACCGACACCGACCAGTCCGGCCGTACCCACGCCATCTGGCTGCTCGGTCCGGGTCCGCGCCAGGACGAGCTGACCGCGCTGGCCGGCGGCGGCGAGCTGGTCGTCGCCGACGGCAACCACCGCAGCCTGGCCGCCCAGACCGGCGGTCTGCCGCGCTTCCTGGCGGTCGTCACCACGCCCGCCTCGGTGGCCATCCAGCCGTACAACCGCCTGGTCAGCGAGCTGACCACCACGCCCGACGAGCTGCTCGACCGGCTGCGGGCCGCAGGTGCCGAGGTCACCGAGGTCACCGGCCCGGTCGAGGTCCCGGCGACCGGCGGCACCGTCGTGCTCCAGCTTCCCGGCCGGGCGTACGCGGTGACGCTGCCGCACACCGGCGCCAACCGGCTGGAGAACCTGGACCACGCCCTGGTCGAGCGGCTGCTGCTGCGCGACGCCCTGGGGCTGGACCCGGGCGACAAGCGGATCACCTACGTCGGCGGCGACTACCCGGCGAGCTGGCTGACCGGTGAGGTCGAGGCCGGTCGGGCCGAGTTGGCGGTGCTCGTCGCACCGGTGACCGTGGATGACTTCGTCGCGGTCAACCTGGCCCGGGAGAAGATGCCGCGCAAGAGCACCTGGTTCACCCCGAAGGCGCGCGGTGGCCTGGTCGTCGCCGAGCTGGCCGACCGCTCCTGACCCGACGCCGTCCCGCCCGGCGCCCCGGCGCGACCGACCTCGGCCCCGCCCGTCATCACGGCGCGACCGACCTCGGCCCGGCTGTCGTCACGCGATCTCGGCCCCGCCCCGCCGTCACGGCCAGGCGGGGCCGAGGCGCGTTGCGGGCCGGTGCGCGCCGTCACCGGCGAAGGGCCGCCGGGGGTGCGGAATCGGTCCCGCAGTGCGAGTCGGGAATCGGGTTCCCGCTCAGCGGGTCGGGGTGCGGCCCCCGCTCGGTACGCCGGGGCGGGCCTGACAGACTGCCCGGTATGCGCGTCTACCTGGGATCCGATCACGCCGGTTTCGAGCTGAAGGTGCACCTGGCCAACCACCTCGCCAAGGAGGGCTACGAGGTGGTCGACGTGGGTCCGCACGCCTACGACCCGGACGACGACTACCCGGCCTTCTGCCTGCACGCCGGCGTTCGGGTGGTGGCCGACGAGGGCAGCCTGGGCGTGGTGATCGGCGGCTCCGGCAACGGTGAGCAGATCGCCGCGAACAAGGTGGCCGGGGTGCGGGCGGCGCTGGCCTGGAGCGTGGAGACCGCGCAGCTCGGGCGGCAGCACAACGACGCCAACGTGGTCGCCGTCGGCGCGCGCCAGCACACGCTGGACGAGGCGACCGCGATCGTTGAGGCGTTCCTCACCACCGCGTTCTCCGGCAGCGACCGGCACGCCCGCCGGATCGCCCAGGTGGCCGACTACGAGCGTACCCACCAGTTGCCCGACCTGCCTTGAGCGTGCGGCGGCCGGATCGACCGGGATGCCGCACAACGGTGGGTTCGGCCCGGACGGGCCGCCGGGCCCGGAGACGCCTCGACCGCCGACTCCGGCCGGAATCGCCAGGCGTATCGGCCGTCGGCCGAAGGGCGCCGTCAGCGCCGGGGGAGTTCGTCGCGGGGGGTCCAGTTCCGGCGGACGATGACCATCCGGGCGGCCGCCTCGGCCAGGTCCTCGTCGGTGGGCCGGGCGGCGTCCCGGGCCCGCATCGCCGCGGTCACGTTGACCTGCGACGAGCCGGAGCCGACCAGTCCGCGTAGGCCCCGCTCGCCGTCTTCGGCCGAGCCGCCGCCGCGCCGTCCGCGCGGTGGCGGCTCACCGCCGTCGTGCACGTTCGCGGTGGTCGCCGTGGTGCCGCCGTCGGCGGGCGTGTCCTGCCCGCCGTGATGCCGGTGCCGTCGCCGTCGTCGCTCCGCGTCCGCCATCCCTTGACCGTACCCGCCGTCAGAACACCTCCAGGGCGGACGCGGCGCGGTGCCAGCCGAAGGCGGGACCGGCGGCGGCCAGCGCCCCGGGGCGCAACTCGCGTACCCGACCGGCGTCGGCCAGCGCGGCCAGGCCGACGCCGCCGAGGAACAGCTCGCCGAGGCACCGTACGTCGCAGGCGAGGTCGGCCGGGTCGTCGGTACGGGTGCACTCCGCCTTGTCCGGTCCACCGTGCAACCGCCACCGGCCGGTGTTCTCGGGCAGCAGGTCGTCGTCCACCTCGACGACCACGTCGACATCGGTGGCGTAGCGCCGGGCGGCGAGCGCGGCCGGCACGTCCACCACGCGTACCCAGAGTGCGTCGCTGACCTGGCCGACCAGCATGCGCGGTTCGTTCACCATCCGCAGCAGCGGCTCGTCCACCGCCGCCCGCCGCACCACCACCTGCCGGGTCAGGTCGATGGAGAGCAGCATCCGCCAGATCGCCCGGTACGCGGCCGGGGTGGCCGCCACCACCTCGTCGACCGTGGTCACGCCCTTCGGACCGGCGTTGTGCCACTCGCTCTTGGTGCGGAACAGCCCGTAGCCGTCGACTCCGTCCGGCCCCTCGTGCAGCACCACCCGCAGCTCGGTGGCGCCGCCGCGCTGCGGTTCCGGGTCCGTCAGCACGTACCGCCACCAGCGTTCGTCCCGCTCCGACCAGCCGGGACGGTCGCCGCGGACCCGGTCGTAGACCGTCGCGAGGTCGGCCTGCCGGTCGGTGGGCCGGTCCAGGCGGAGCCGGCCCTCGTCCGACGTCGGAGCCGGCAGGCGCAACTCGGTGGTCTCACCGTTGATCATCAACCGTTGGGCGGCCAGGCCGTACCCGAAGCGGGGATAGATCCGCCCCTCGCTGGCCCAGAGCACCGCGACCGGCTCCCGCCCGGCGTCGTGGATCTCCCGGAGCTGCCGGCGCATCATCGCGCTGAGCAGGCCCTGCCGCCGGTGGGTGGGCGCGACACCGACGAGCGTGACGTGCGCGGCCGGCACCTCGCCGCCGGGCACCCCCAGTTCCCGGCTGTACGCGGCGGCGCTGGCCACCAGCTCCGAACCGTCGCGGACCACCAGGGCGCGTCCCGGTTCGAAGATCGCCCGTTCGGTCTCGTGGGCCTCGGGGTCGACCGCGTGGTGGAACAGCGCGCCGAGGAACCTGCCGATGTCGTCGTAGTCCTCGGGGCGGCCGGTGCTGATGGTGGGAGCGAAGGTGTTCACCGCTCGTGTCTAGCTGATCGACGCGGGTCGGGCGACCGATTTGCGCGCTCGTTACTCTCGAAGTCTCCAGCGGTGGCCGGTGGCCGCCGCCGGTCCAGGGGGAGGGAACGACGACATGGCCGACCAGACGCAGCCGTGGGCGGAGCGCACCGTCGAGGTGCCGCCGCAGTCCGATGCGGGCATTCCGCCCCAACGTGACCCGTACCGGCGGGGTGTGGCCTCGGTCGGTGCCCGCGCGCCGCGCACCGAGCCGTTCCCGGTGGTGGACCACGAGCCCACCGGCACCGGCTGGCCGGGCGGGCCTGCGCCGCGCCGCCCGCTGAGCTGGCACGTGGCGCAGCTCAAGCGGGGCGGGGAGTGGAGTGCGGCCGGCGCGCTGGTCGCGTTCGTGTGCTGGGGGATCTGGGCGATCTCGGGCGGTGGTGACCTGGTCGGCCCGTTCCTGATCTTCATCCTGAGCCTGCTGGTGGGGGTCGGCCTGTTCGCGCTCACCCGGCTTCTCGGCCGGCTGGTGCTGGAACGGCAGCTCGGTCGGGTCCGCCGCAGCGCCCGGGGCGCGCACCTGGTCACGGCGGTCTTCCTGACCGGTCTGGGCCTCGCCTACCTGCAACAGACCCAGTGGATCGTGGACGCCTGGAACTGGCTGTTCAGCTAGCCCGACGCCGCGACGAACACCGGGCGGGCCGACCGTACGGCCGACCCGCCCGGAAGCGGTCGCGCAGCCCGCGACCGAGGTCGTCACTCCACCAGGACGGCTGCCTGCTTACCCGGCGTGACGCGGTTCATCCCCGGAGCACGGCACCCGTCCGTGCTCTCCGCACGTTGGGCATGCGCGGCGGGCCCCGGCGCCGTGCGGCCGGTCACGGACCGCAGTAGAGCAGGCGGTTGGGTGTGCCGCTGCTCACCCCGCCGACCACGCCGACCGTGGCCCGCCCGGTCAGGTAGGCGGCGACCTGCGCCGGGGTCCACCCGGGATTGGCCTGGAGGGCGAGGGCGGCACACCCGGCGACGTGCGCGGTCGCCGGGGAGCCGCCGCTGATGGTGGCGGTGGCGGTGTCCGTGGTGTGCCAGGTCGAGGTGATGGTCGCGCCCGGCGCGTACAGGTCGAGGCAGGAGCCGTAGTTGCCCGACGGCATCCGGGCGTCGGTGATCGTGGTGCCGGCGGTGGTCAACGCGGCCGGCACCCGACCGGGCGAGTAGGCGCAGGCGTTGCCGTTGGCGCTGCCGGCGGTCACCGCGTAGGTGATGCCCGAGGCGATCGAGTTGGTCACCGCCGCGTCCAGCGCGCTGCTCGCGGCACCGCCCAGCGCCAGCACCGCCACCGCCGGTCGGACCGCGTTCGCGGTGACCCAGTCCACGCCGCCGATCACCTGGGCGATGCTGCCGCTGCCCGCACAGGTGAGCACCCGCACCGGGTGCAGCCGGACCCGCTTGGCCACCCCGTGCAGCGTGCCGCCGACCGTGCCGGCGAGATGGGTCCCGTGCCCGTTGCAGTCGTCCGCCGGTAGGCCGTCCACCAGGTCCACGCCGGTGCCGACCCGCCCGCCGAAGTCACGGTGGGTGCCCCGCACCCCGGTGTCGATCACGTACGCGTGCACGTCCGGCGCGGTGTTCGGGTACGCGTACCGGCCGTCCAGGGGAAGGTACCGCTGGTCGATCCGGTCCAGTCCCCAGGACGGCGGATCGAGCTGCACCCCCGGGTCGGCCAGGGTCACGATCCGGTTCTGCTCGACGTGGGCGACCGCCGGGTCGGCGGCGAGTCGACGGGCGGCCGGCTCGCTCAGGCGTACCTCGAATCCGCGCAGCGCCGCGGTGAAGACGCGGTCGACGCGTCCGGCGTACCGGTCGGCCAGCCGGTCGGCGACGGCTGCCGGTGCGACGCCGGTACGCGTCGTGGCCTCGTCGCGGAGCACGACGAGGTAGCTGCCGGCGACGGCGGTGGCCGTGTCGGCGTACCTGATCTCGCCGGTGGCCGGTGCAGCGGCGGCCGGGGTGCCGGTCGGCGGGACCAGGACGGCGGCGGTGAGCAGGGCGGCGAGGGAGGCGCGGATGGCGGCCGGATGTGGCCGGTACGGACGGGGGAGTGGCATGGGTCCTCCTCCTGGCTGCGCCCCCGGGCCGGGTTCTCCGGCGGAGGCGTCGACGGTAGCCAGGATCGTACCCAGATATCCACGAGCATGGATTGATCAGGTGGTTCGGCCGAGGATCTCGCGGGCGGTCTCGCCCATCGGGTCCTCCCGGGTGGGCAGCTTCCGGATCGTCTCCACCATCTCGTCGTGGAAGACCTCGAACAGCCGGTGCAGCTCCTTCGCCGGGTGGTCGGCGTCGTCGACCCGCAGGTCCCAGAGCGGGTACGGCTGGTCGCCGATCACCGTCACGGTCGCCGACCGCGAACCCGCCCGGTCGCCGCCGGCCTGCTCGCCGACCTGGATCGCCCGCAGCAACCGCTCGGCCAACTCCAGCTCGGGGCTGTCCAGGAACACCTCCGCGATCTCGTCGAGCGGATCCGGCCCGACCAGCCGGTTGCCCTGCACCGCGTAGCCCGGCCCCACCAGGTGGCCGGACCAGTCCAACGTGTGCCCGCCGGTGAAGGCGTAGGAGCGGCCCTGGTCGTCGACCATGCCGACCTGCCGTACCTCGCGACCCGGGTCCCGGGCCAGCACCTCGTCCATCACCTCCTGCGGCGACCGGCCCTCGGCGAGCATCGGCAGGCCGTCGTACGCCAGGATCGGGTTGGTCACGGCCTGGGTTGCCACGGCCCCGACACCGGAGCGGACATGGGTCACCAGCTTGCCGACTCCGGGCTTGGCGGTGAGCGCGGCGACGCCCAGCTCACCGGTACGCCGACAGCGGCCCACGATCGAGAAGGTCACGGCCGGTGCCTACCCGGTCGCGCCGTCCGGCACTCGTCGCCGTCCGGGTGACGGTCGCCGGACCTGCACCACTGTCGGCGTGCCGCCACAGCGGAGCCCGTCATTCCGCCAGGTAGCCGGTCGCCGGGTCGATCTCGGCGAGGAACTCCCTGATCGCCTGCACCAACTCGTCCCGGGTCAACGCGAGCCCGCCCGAGTTGGTCAGTCCGAAGCCGTACTCGTGCGGCCCACTGAGCCAGTCGAAGTCGTACGACCCCGGCCGACCGGCCTGTGTGCTCACCCGGAACTGTTCCCCGTCGACGGTCAACAGCACCGACTCGCGGTCGTCGTGCTCCGGCCGCAGGTGCTCCGGCACCAGACCCGGCTCCGGCTCGTCCGACATGCCCGCTCCTCCCCGCCGAAACTGCTGTTCCGGCATAAACTACGTCCGATGGACCAGGCGAGACCGCACACCGTCCAGTCGATCAGCGCCGACCTGCACACGCTCGGCGTCGACGCGGGTGACGTCCTGATCCTGCACTCGTCCAACCGCAGTCTCGGGTTCGTCGCCGGAGGCATCGAGGCGCTGGTGCACGCCCTGCTGGCGACGCTCGGTCCGGACGGCACGCTCGTCGTACCCACGCACACACCGCACAACACCGACCCGGCCGGCTGGCAGCATCCGCCCGTACCCGAGCCGTGGTGGCCGGTGATCCGCGAGCAGACCCCCGGCTTCGACCCGTCCCGTACGCCCAGCCGGTGGATGGGCGCCGTCCCCGAGGTGGTGCGCACCTGGCCGGGCGCCCGGCGCAGCACCCACCCGCAGTTCTCCTTCGCCGCCCTCGGCGCGGACGCCGCCGACATCGTGGCCGGGCACCGCCTCGACGACGGACTGGGCGAGACCTCACCCCTCGGCGCGGTCTACCGACGCGACGGCAAGATCCTCCTGCTCGGCTGCGGCTACGACTCCAACACCTCGCTGCACCTGGCCGAGTGGCGGCAGCCCTCGTCCCCACGCGCCGCCACCGGCTCCTCGGTCCGCCGACCGGACGGCACCAGCCACTGGACGACCTGGGTCGACATCGTCACCGACGAGAGCGACTTCGTCCGCCTCGGCGACGACTTCGAGGCCACCGGCGCGGCCACGATCGGCCGGGTCGGCAACGCCACGGCCCGCCTGATGTCCCAACGTGCGCTCGTCGACTTCGCCACCACGTGGATGACCGAACACCGCTACACCGAGAACGACGCCAGCCCGCGCCGGAAGTGACCATGAGGGTCAGGGCGGCGAGCAGGCCGCCGACCCGATCAGGGCGACAGCGGCAGGATGTCTGCGACGGTTACGTCCGCCTCGTGGATCGTCATGGGCATCATCGTGGCGGTGGAGCAGAACAGGACCTCACGCGTCGCTGTTCGGAAGATTCCGCTCGCTCCAGTCGGCCAGAGGTTGAAGGGCGGCGATCAGCTCTCTGGCGTCGGCGGTGAGGGCGTACGTGATCTGGACCGGGGTGCTGGGAACGACGGTCCGTGCGATGAGCCCGCGCTCCTGGAGTTGCTTGAGCCGCAGAGTCAGTTGCGGATCGGAGATGCCCGGAACGAGAGCCCGGTACTCCTTGAATCGGCGTGCCCCGCGTGCCCCGGCGAGCAGGATCGGCCCGTTCCAACGGGCGCCGATGACGGCGAGGGCACGCAGGATGCGGTGGCAGCCGTCCTCGTCGACGGTCGTGCTGGATGGCGAAGTCACTTCTCAAAAGTAAGCAACTTGGATGCCCTTTGCCAACGCCTGTCGGCAGGCGGGACGCTTCCTCCGACCGACGAGAGGCAAAGGCATCATGACCACACTTTCCGCACCGACGGCCCGGCGGGTCGATCGGGTCGTCGACCAGGTGGACCTCGGCCCGACGCCCATGTCAGCGCGCAGCACCCTGGCCATCGCCCCCGGCAACGACGCCTGGACCGACCCGTTCCTGCTGATGGGCGAGGAACTGGTCAACCAGCCGGGGTTCGACTGGCATCCGCACCGCGGACTGGAGACCGTGACCCTGGTCCTGGACGGTGCCCTCGAACACGGCGACTCCCTGAGCAACGCCGGAGTGCTCGGGCCGGGCGACGTGCAGTGGATGACTGCGGGCCGGGGCGTCATCCACCGCGAGGTCGCCGCCCGCGCCGAGCACGCTCGCGTGATCCAACTGTGGCTCAACCTGCCGTCGCACCTGAAGTTCGTCCCCACCGGTTACCAGGACCTCCGGGCCGGCCGGCAGGCCGTGTACACCGAGCCGGGCGTGCTCGTCCAGGTGATCTCGGGCGAGACCGGGACCGCACGCGGTCCGGCGATCAACCAGTGGCCCATCCTCGGTGCGCTGATCACCCTCGATCCGCGAACCGAATACCGGCAGTTCATCGACGGCGCCGAGCGCGCCTTCGCGTACGTGATCGCGGGGCGGCCGACGATCGGGGGGCGCTCCGTGGGTGCCGGACAGACCGCCTGGTCCGATCCCGTGACCGGTCGGGGCGACGCGACCACACTGATGCTGGCCACCGGCGACGGGGACGAGCGGACCACCGTGTTGCTGTTCGCGGGCCGGCCGATCGGTGAGTCCGTCGTCGCCAGCGGCCCGTTCGTCATGAACACCCGGGCCGAGATCGAACAGGCCTACCGCGACTTCCACTCCGGAAAGTTCGGCAGCATCCCTCGCCATACGCGCCTGCCTGCGGGCACCTGAGAAACCCGAGGAGCGACGACGATGACGACAGTCCTGGTAGCAGGTGCGACCGGAAGCCTCGGAAGCCTGATCGTCGAGAACCTGCTGGAACGAGGCGCCGACGTCCGGGCCCTGGTCCGCGGGGCTTCGAAGCACAAACTGCCGAGCCACCCCCGCCTGACGCCGTACGTCGGCGACCTCACCGACGGCACCGCCGCACTCCTGCCGCTCGTCGACGGCGTGGAGGTCGTGGTGTCCGCGGTACAGGGTGGCCCGGAGATCATCATCGACGGGCAACGGGATCTGCTGCGGGCGGCGGAACGCGCAGGTGTGCACCGGATGATCCCGTCGGACTTCTCGATCAACCTCCACGGGTACGGGTACGGGGTCAACGTGCTGTCCGACCTGCGCCGCACGTTCGCCGACGAGTTCGACTCATCGACGGTCGCGCGCACGTCGGTGTCGATCGGCGCGTTCCCGGAGTATTTTCTCGCCGACGTCCACGAGATCCTCGACCCGGCGGCGGGCACCTTCTCGGTGTGGGGCGACGGCACCCGCCCGATCGACATCACCACGATCCCGGACACCGCCGCGTACACGGCCGCGATCGCCCTCGACCCCCGGACCGCCGGCCGCGAGGTGCATGTGGTCGGCCAGCAGCTCTCCATGCTGGAACTTCGCAACGAGGTCGAGGCTGCATCCGGACGCCGGTGGAACCTGGTGCGCAAGGGCACCCTGCGGGACCTGCACGCGGAGATCGCCCGCCGCCAGTTCACGGCGTCCAGCATGTTCGAGTACCTGGCCCTGCAATACCAGATCGCCATGTTCGACGGGACGGCCTCGCTGCGGGACGTCCGCAACGCGGACTACCCGGACGTGCTGCCGACCTCGGTCGCCGCCTACCTGTCGGGCCCCGGCGCGGCACACTTCGCGGTGCCGGACGAGAACTGGCGGCAGGACGAGTGGCCCACCGCCGTCTGACCGGCTGAGCGGGCGGGCTTCAGCGGTGACCAGGCCGGGCACCCACGCGGCAAGAGGCTGAAAGGAGAGCGGCCCAGGCTCGGCGAGAACGCCGCTGACCTGGGCCGGTGGTGCTGGAGCGGGCGACGAGAATCGAACTCGCACCGTCAGTTTGGAAGACTGAAGCTCTGCCATTGAGCTACGCCCGCGTACGCCCCGACGGATCAGGGCGCGCCGACAGCGTACCCAATGCGCGTCTGCCCCGCGCGGCCGTATCCGGTGCGGCGTCCGTGCCGTCGTCCCGGACGGCGTGCGGATCGCCCACGATGGGGGATGCCAGCCTTAATGTCCTGTTCATCCCGTTCGGCGCGTTGGGTGACGCCCCGGCATCCCTTTGTCGGACCGACGGCATAGACTGCACGTCGCCACGGGGTGTGGCGCAGCTTGGTAGCGCACTCGCTTTGGGAGCGAGGGGCCGTGGGTTCAAATCCCGCCACCCCGACTGCCGCTCGCGGCCGGGCCGTCCCGGGCGCCGGTCGCCGTTCCGGGCGCTGCCGTTCGTGCGGTTCCCGGGCGCTGCCGGCCCGCCGTGCTGGCTCGCCTACACTCTATGGGCTGTAAGAGCGCCCGAGACTCAACCGAGATCCGTCAAGGAGTACGCCTGTGAAGAGCACCGTCGAGACTCTGAGCCCGACGCGCGTGCGGCTCGCCATCGAGGTGCCGTTCGTCGAGCTCGAGCCGAGCCTCAAGAAGGCGTACCGGGAGATCGGTCAGCAGATCCAGATTCCCGGCTTCCGCCGGGGCAAGGTACCGGCCGCGATCATCGACCAGCGGGTCGGTCGGGGCACCGTGCTCAACGAGGCGGTGCAGGAGGCGATCCCGCAGAACATCCTCACCGCGGTCCGTGAGCACGACCTGAAGACGCTGGGTCGTCCCGAGGTGGAGATCACCGAGTTCAACGACGGTGACTCGCTCAACTTCACCGCCGAGGTCGACGTCCGGCCGGAGATCACCCTGCCCGACCTCGCCAGCATCGAGGTCACCGTCGACGAGCTCAAGATCGACGACAGCGAGATCGACGAGCAGGTGAAGAGCCTGCGCGAGCGCTTCGCCACCCTCAAGACCGTGGAGCGGCCGGCCGCCGAGGGCGACTACGTGCAGATCGACCTGCGGGCGACCGTCGACGGCGAGGAGGTGCCGGGCGGTTCGGCCAGCAACATCTCCCACGAGGTGGGCAGCAAGCAGCTCCTGCCGGGCCTGGACGAGGCCGTGGTCGGCCTCTCCGCCGGCGAGGACACCACCTTCACCACGCAGCTCGTCGGCGGGGACTTCGCCGGTCGGGACGCTGACGTGGCGGTGACCGTGCGGACGGTCAAGGAGAAGGAGCTGCCCGAGCTGGACGACGACTTCGCCCAACTGGCCAGCGAGTTCGACACCATCGCTGAGTTGCGCGACGACCTGCGCGAGCGGGTCAGCCGGGGCAAGCGGGTCGAGCAGATCTACGCCGCCCGGGACAAGGCCCTGGAGCAGCTCGTCGAGGTCGCCGACGTGCCGGCGCCGGAGGGTGTCATCCGCGACGAGGTGGAGAGCCGTAAGCAGGCCATGGTCGACCAGTTGGAGCGCATCGGCGCGTCGATGGAGGACTACCTCTCCGCCGAGGAGAAGACCGAGGAGCAGATCGACACCGAGCTGACCGAGGCCGCCACCCAGGGCGTCAAGGTCCAGCTACTGCTCGACACCCTGGCTGACGCCGAGGACACCCAGGTCTCCGACGACGAGTTCGGTCACGAGATCGTGCACCGCGCCCAGCGCGCCGGCATGGCCCCCCAGCAGTACTACGACCAGTTGGTCCGCTCCGGCACCGCCGGTGCGGTCTACGGCGACGTGCGGCGGGGCAAGGCGCTCGCCTCGGTCATGGAGCGCATCAAGATCAAGGACTCGGCCGGCAACGAGGTGAGCCTCGACGCTCTCCGTGAGGCGAGCGAGCAGGAGCACGCGCACGAGCACTGATCGCGGGGTGGGCCACCGTCCGCCGGTAGCGGTGGGTGGTGGCCCGATTCCTTTACCGGGTACGCCTCTCAGGGGTCCTGCGCTGAGAGCGAACAGTGCCCGGACCGGGGCTCTGCCGCCCGGCGCAGCGGTTAGTGTCGGACACGACGGTACGGAGAGCGAAGGGCTGCCATGACCGACATGCACATCCCAGCGAAGCCGCTCCGGGCGATCGACGCCCGTGGCGGTGACACCATTGGCAACCTCGACGACTCGGTCTACAACCGGTTGCTCAAGGAGCGGATCGTCTTCCTGGGCAGCGAGGTGACCGACCAGGTCGCCAACCGCATCTGCGCGCAGCTTCTGCTGCTCGCCGCGGAGGACCCGGACCGCGACATCAACCTCTGGATCAACTCGCCCGGTGGCTCCGTCTACTCGGGTATGGCCATCTACGACACGATGCAGTTCATCGACAACGACGTGTCGACCGTGGCGATGGGCATGGCGGCGTCCATGGGCCAGCTGCTGCTCTGCGCGGGCACCAAGGGCAAGCGCTACGCCCTCCCGCACGCCCGGATCATGATGCACCAGCCCTCCGGCGGCATGGGCGGCACCGCGGCCGACATCGCGATCCAGGCCGAGCAGATGCTCTACACCAAGCGGATGTTCCAGGAGCGGGTCGCCTCCCACACCGGCCAGTCCCCGGCGCAGATCGAGGCGGACTCGGACCGCGACCGTTGGTTCACCGCCCAGGAGGCCGTGGACTACGGCTTCATCGACAAGGTGATCACCGGGGCCGCCCAGGTTCCCGAGGGCGCCGGGACCCTGAGCTGATCGAGGAGCAGACGATGACCGACCTGAGCCTGCCGCCACAGTTCGCGGCCGTGCACAACCGCTACGTCCTGCCGTCGTTCGTGGAGCGCACGTCGTACGGGGTCAAGGAGTCCAACCCGTACAACAAGCTCTTCGAGGACCGGATCATCTTCCTCGGCGTTCAGGTGGACGACGCGTCGGCCAACGACGTGATGGCCCAGCTGCTCACCCTGGAGGGGACCGACCCCGACCGGGACATCATCATGTACATCAACTCGCCCGGTGGTTCGTTCACCGCGATGACGGCGATCTACGACACCATGCAGTACGTCCGGCCGGACATCCAGACCGTGTGCCTGGGTCAGGCCGCGTCGGCCGCCGCCGTGCTGCTGGCCGCGGGCACCCCGGGCAAGCGGATGGCGCTGCCGAACTCGCGGATCATCATCCACCAGCCGGCCACCGAGGGCGGCTACGGGCAGGGCTCGGACATCGAGATCCAGGCCCGGGAGATCCTGCGGATGCGGACCCAGCTGGAGGACATGCTCTCCCGGCACTGCAACCGCGCGGTCGACCTGGTCCGCAAGGACATCGACCGCGACAAGATCATGACGGCCGAGGAGTCCCGCGAGTACGGGCTGGTCGACACGATCCTCACCAGCCGTAAGAAGGGCCTGCTGGCCGCCAACTCGGCTGGCTGACCGGTACCACGTCAGAGGTCGGCGGGGTCTGTCGCCCGCCGGCCTCTGACACACCCGTTTTGGGGGTCGGAGAAAGCTCCGACAGCGGGTAACGTCGGGTCCGTACGACTTGGCCGGGTGACCGGCGGGGTAAGAAGACGGGCGGAGCGGAAGCGTCCGCAGGTCGTGGCCGGGGCTCCGGCCGATGAGTGCAGGGAGAACGTAGGTGGCACGGATCGGTGACGGTGGCGACCTACTCAAGTGCTCCTTCTGCGGTAAATCGCAGAAGCAGGTCAAGAAGCTCATCGCGGGCCCTGGGGTCTACATCTGCGACGAGTGCATCGATCTCTGTAACGAGATCATCGAAGAGGAGCTGGCCGAGTCCGGCGAGGTGAAGTGGGAAGAGCTTCCCAAGCCGATGGAGATCTGCCAGTTCCTCGACAACTACGTCGTGGGGCAGGAGCAGGCCAAGAAGGCGCTCGCGGTGGCGGTCTACAACCACTACAAGCGCATCCAGGCCGAGGCGGCCGGCGCACCGGGCGCCGGTAACGACGGCGTCGAGCTGGCCAAGTCGAACATCCTGCTGCTCGGTCCGACCGGGTGCGGCAAGACCCACCTGGCCCAGACGCTGGCGCGGATGCTCAACGTCCCGTTCGCCATCGCCGACGCCACCGCCCTCACCGAGGCCGGCTACGTCGGCGAGGACGTGGAGAACATCCTCCTCAAGCTGATCCAGGCCGCCGACTACGACATCAAGCGTGCCGAGACCGGGATCATCTACATCGACGAGGTCGACAAGATCGCCCGGAAGTCGGAGAACCCGTCGATCACCCGGGACGTCTCCGGCGAGGGCGTGCAGCAGGCGCTGCTCAAGATGCTCGAAGGCACGGTCGCCAACGTCCCCCCGCAGGGCGGCCGGAAGCACCCGCACCAGGAGTTCATCCAGATCGACACCACGAACGTGCTGTTCATCTGCGGTGGCGCCTTCGCCGGGCTGGACCAGATCATCGAGGCACGCACCGGCCACGGCGGCACCGGCTTCGGTGCCCGTCTCCGGGCTGTCTCCGAGCGGTCCACCGACGACATCTTCAGCCAGGTCATGCCCGAGGACATGCTCAAGTTCGGGCTGATCCCCGAGTTCATCGGCCGGCTTCCGGTGATCACCAGCGTGCGCAGCCTGGATCGCAGCGCGCTGGTCCGCATCCTCACCGAGCCACGCAACGCGCTGGTCCGGCAATACCAGCGCCTCTTCGAGCTGGACGGCGTCGAGCTGGAGTTCGAGCACCCGGCGTTGGAGGCGATCGCCGACCAGGCGATGTTGCGTGGCACCGGCGCCCGTGGCCTGCGGGCGATCATGGAGGAGGTGCTGCTCTCCGTGATGTACGAGGTGCCCAGCAACCCCGACGCCGCCCGGGTGCTCATCAGCCGCGAGGCGGTGCTGGAGAACGTGAACCCGACCATCGTCCCGCGTGAGTTCACCGGCCGTCGGGCGCGGCGCGAGCGCGAGGAGAAGTCGGCCTGATCAGGCCGGTGCCGGGGCCACACGCTGCCGTCGACGGCAGTTCGGTCGTACGCTGGCAGACATGCGCGTCGCTGTCTGCCAGCTCAACTCCCGAGACGACCGTAAGGCGAACCTGGTCGCCGCGGAGGCCCTGATCGACCGTGCGGCCGATGCCGGCGCCGACCTGGTGCTCATCCCGGAGTACGTCGACTACCTCGGGCCATCGGCGGGGATGCCCGCAGCGGAGCCGGTCGACGGTGAGGTCGGCCGCTTCTTCGCCGACGTCGCCCGCCGACGTGGCGTCTGGCTGATCGCCGGCTCCTTCCACGAGTCGGGCCCGGACCCCGAGCACACCTGGAACACCACCCTGGTCTTCGACCGCTCGGGCACGCTCGCCGCCAGCTATCGCAAGATCCACCTGTACGACGTGGAGATCCCCGGTCGGGTCTCGTACCGGGAGTCGGCCAGCGTGGCCCCCGGCGACCGCCCCGTGGTGGTGGACGTCGAAGGCGTCCGCGTCGGCCTGTCGATCTGCTACGACCTGAGGTTCCCGGAGCTGTACCGCCAACTCGCCTCCGAGGGCGGCGCGCATCTGCTGGTGGTGCCGGCGGCGTTCATGATGCACACCGGCCGGGACCACTGGGAGGTGTTGTTGCGCGCTCGCGCGATCGAGAACCAGTGCTTCGTCGCGGCGGCCGGCCAGACCGGCGACCACGAGCCCGCCCGCACCTGCTACGGCCGGAGCATGGTGGTCGACCCCTGGGGTTCGGTGCTGTCCCAGGTGCCCGACGGCCCCGGGTTCGCGGTGGCTGATCTCGACCTGGCCCGGTTGGAGCGCATCCGTGCCGAGCTGCCGAGTCTGGCCAACCGGCGGATGTGACCGGAGCTACCCCTGGAGCAGCACGCCCACCAGGGCGAAGCCGGCGATGGCGGCGGCGGTCACCAGCAGCGCCGTGCTCATCCGCGACGGGCCGCGCCGGACCAACCGCCCGATCGAGGCGACCACCGCGAACAGCACGAACGCACCAATGATCAGCTGCCAGAACGGCAGGAGGAGCCCGAGCAGCGCGTCCTCGGCGAGGACCGGACTGGCGGGCCGGGACACGTCATCCATGCCAGACACTCTGGCACGTCGGGACCGGTCACGGTCGTCGCCGACAGGACAGGTTCCACCGCAGGTGGTCGAGGCGCCGACGGGGGAGACCCGGGGAGGCTGGCACGCGCCTTCGCCGCCTCCGCCCCACGCGGCTGGGCCATGAGGACAACCATCGACGAACCCTGATTTGCCTTCTCCGGGACGTCCGCGTAACTTTCTCTCTGCACGAGGGAGGCCGGGGCAAACCGGCCGAGAACGGGCGCCAGGACCAGATCGACACTCTCGATCTGAGACTGAGCCCGGGTGGTGCGACAGGCTCCATGAGATGGAGTTGCGATCGCGAAGCCGACCGGGTAGAGTTTCGAAGCCGGCAGGGAGCCGGGTGAGTCGCCAGAAATGGTGATCGCCGGTCTGCCGCTTCCCGCGACAGAAACGACCGCCCGATGGGCGTGCGTCAGCGCGGGTCCCGAGCAAGCTACGAAGTAAAAGCCTGAATCTTCAGGTTGCACTACGAGAGCGGCTCAGATAGTTTGGAGCGGTTGCCCCAGACGCGGTCAGGCAAGAGCAGGATCGCGGTTTGGTGTGTGGTTGTTCTTTGAGAACTCAACAGGGTGCTTGATAAGCCAGTGCCAAATTGTTTTATGATGCCCCGTGCCAACTTTTGGGTTGGTGGGGATTCCTTTGGCAACATTTGTTTGTTGCTGGGGTTTGCTTTTCCAATTGGTTTTTGTTGGAGAGTTTGATCCTGGCTCAGGACGAACGCTGGCGGCGTGCTTAACACATGCAAGTCGAGCGGAAAGGCCCTTCGGGGTACTCGAGCGGCGAACGGGTGAGTAACACGTGAGCAACCTGCCCTAGGCTTTGGGATAACCCTCGGAAACGGGGGCTAATACCGAATATTCACTCATGGACGCATGTTTGTGGGTGGAAAGTTTTTCGGCTTGGGATGGGCTCGCGGCCTATCAGCTTGTTGGTGGGGTAATGGCCTACCAAGGCGACGACGGGTAGCCGGCCTGAGAGGGCGACCGGCCACACTGGGACTGAGACACGGCCCAGACTCCTACGGGAGGCAGCAGTGGGGAATATTGCACAATGGGCGGAAGCCTGATGCAGCGACGCCGCGTGAGGGATGACGGCCTTCGGGTTGTAAACCTCTTTCAGCAGGGACGAAGCGCAAGTGACGGTACCTGCAGAAGAAGCGCCGGCCAACTACGTGCCAGCAGCCGCGGTAAGACGTAGGGCGCGAGCGTTGTCCGGATTTATTGGGCGTAAAGAGCTCGTAGGCGGCTTGTCGCGTCGACTGTGAAAACCCGTGGCTCAACTGCGGGCCTGCAGTCGATACGGGCAGGCTAGAGTTCGGTAGGGGAGACTGGAATTCCTGGTGTAGCGGTGAAATGCGCAGATATCAGGAGGAACACCGGTGGCGAAGGCGGGTCTCTGGGCCGATACTGACGCTGAGGAGCGAAAGCGTGGGGAGCGAACAGGATTAGATACCCTGGTAGTCCACGCTGTAAACGTTGGGCGCTAGGTGTGGGGGGCCTCTCCGGTTCTCTGTGCCGCAGCTAACGCATTAAGCGCCCCGCCTGGGGAGTACGGCCGCAAGGCTAAAACTCAAAGGAATTGACGGGGGCCCGCACAAGCGGCGGAGCATGCGGATTAATTCGATGCAACGCGAAGAACCTTACCTGGGTTTGACATCGCCGGAAATCCTGCAGAGATGTGGGGTCCTTCGGGGCCGGTGACAGGTGGTGCATGGCTGTCGTCAGCTCGTGTCGTGAGATGTTGGGTTAAGTCCCGCAACGAGCGCAACCCTCGTTCGATGTTGCCAGCGCGTTATGGCGGGGACTCATCGAAGACTGCCGGGGTCAACTCGGAGGAAGGTGGGGATGACGTCAAGTCATCATGCCCCTTATGTCCAGGGCTTCACGCATGCTACAATGGCCGGTACAATGGGCTGCGATACCGTGAGGTGGAGCGAATCCCAAAAAGCCGGTCTCAGTTCGGATCGGGGTCTGCAACTCGACCCCGTGAAGTCGGAGTCGCTAGTAATCGCAGATCAGCAACGCTGCGGTGAATACGTTCCCGGGCCTTGTACACACCGCCCGTCACGTCACGAAAGTCGGCAACACCCGAAGCCGGTGGCCCAACCCTTGTGGAGGGAGCCGTCGAAGGTGGGGCTGGCGATTGGGACGAAGTCGTAACAAGGTAGCCGTACCGGAAGGTGCGGCTGGATCACCTCCTTTCTAAGGAGCACCATCCGGCGAAAGCTGGTATGGAGCCCGCGATCTGCGAATGTCGGGTCGGGGTGCTCAATTGGCGGAGACACTGGTGAGTTTCGTGTCGGCAACGGCCGGCGGTTTCTAGTACGGCCATCTTCTTTTGGGGGGGTGGTGTGGAGGGATGACTGCTGGTGCGGCTGGTGGGAGATGATGGGCACCCTGTTGGGTCCTGAAGGAACAACTGTTGGGTTGTTTGCTTCAGAACCGGATACCACGGCGTGTGTTGTGGTTGGTGGTTGCCAGGCATGGCCTGGTCTTGCATACCGGATGTCGCCTTGTAGGGGTGGTGTTGCTGGTGTGGGGCTGTGGGTTGTGGGTTGGTTGTTTGTTGAGAATTGCACAGTGGACGCGAGCATCTTTGTGGTCAAGTTGTCAAGGGCGAACGGTGGATGCCTTGGCACCAGGAGCCGATGAAGGACGTGGGAGGCCGCGATAGGCCTGGGGGAGCTGTCAACCGAGCTGTGATCCCAGGGTGTCCGAATGGGGTAACCCGGCACCAGTCATGTGGTGTCACCTGCACCTGAACTCATAGGGTGTGTGGAGGGAACGCGGGGAAGTGAAACATCTCAGTACCCGTAGGAAGAGAAAACAAATTTAGTGATTCCGTGAGTAGTGGCGAGCGAAAGCGGATTTAGGCTAAACCGGTTGCGTGTGATACCTGTCAGGGGTTGCGTGGTCGGGGTTGTGGGACTCTGTGTGGTGGGCTGACACTCACTGAAGAAGTTACAAAACCAGTTGTTAGTCGAATGGTCTGGAAAGGCCGACCGTAGACGGTGATAGTCCGGTAGGTGAAAGCAGCTGGTCTTCTATGGATGTTCCCGAGTAGCGGCGGACTCCTGAAATCTGCCGTGAATCTGCCAGGACCACCTGGTAAGCCTGAATACTTCCTGGTGACCGATAGCGGACGAGTACCGTGAGGGAATGGTGAAAAGTACCCCGGGAGGGGAGTGAAATAGTACCTGAAACCGTTCGCCTACAATCCGTCGGAGCCTTGCGGGGTGACGGCGTGCCTTTTGAAGAATGAGCCTGCGAGTTAGTGGCATGTGGCGAGGTTAACCCGTGTGGGGGAGCCGTAGCGAAAGCGAGTCTGAAGAGGGCGTTTGAGTCGCATGTTCTAGACCCGAAGCGGAGTGATCTAGCCATGGGCAGGCTGAAGCGCGGGTAAGACCGTGTGGAGGGCCGAACCCACCAACGTTGAAAAGTTGGGGGATGACCTGTGGTTAGGGGTGAAAGGCCAATCAAACTCCGTGATAGCTGGTTCTCCCCGAAATGCATTTAGGTGCAGCGTCGCGTGTTTCTTGCCGGAGGTAGAGCACTGGATGGTCTAGGGGGCCCACAAGCTTACCGAAATCAGCCAAACTCCGAATGCCGGTAAGTGAGAGCGCGGCAGTGAGACTGCGGGGGATAAGCTTCGTAGTCGAGAGGGAAACAGCCCAGATCACCAGCTAAGGCCCCTAAGCGTGTGCTAAGTGGAAAAGGATGTGGGGTCGCATAGACAACCAGGAGGTTGGCTTAGAAGCAGCCACCCTTTAAAGAGTGCGTAATAGCTCACTGGTCAAGTGGTTCCGCGCCGACAATGTAGCGGGGCTCAAGTACACCGCCGAAGCTGTGGCATTCACATGTGTACTTCGCGCGAGTCTTCGGGCTTGTGTGCAGGTGTGTGGATGGGTAGGGGAGCGTCGTGCCGGGGGTGAAGCAGCCGAGTGATCGAGTTGTGGACGCGGCACGAGTGAGAATGCAGGCATGAGTAGCGAAAGAAGGGTGAGAAACCCTTCCGCCGGATGACCAAGGGTTCCAGGGCCAGGTTAATCCGCCCTGGGTGAGTCGGGACCTAAGGCGAGGCCGAGAGGCGTAGTCGATGGACAACGGGTTGATATTCCCGTACCCGCGAAGGAGCGTCCCTGATGAACCTCGTTGTGCTAACCATCCGATCCATCCAAGACCTTCGGGTTGAGGGTGGAGAGCGTGGGAACCTGGCGGGTAGTAGTCAAGCGATGGGGTGACGCAGGAAGGTAGCTGAGCCCGGCCGGTGGTTGTGCCGGGGTAAGCGTGTAGGCCGACGTGTAGGCAAATCCGCACGTCATGTGGCTGAGACGTGATGCCGAGCCGATTCAGGTGAAGTCAGTGATCCTATGCTGCCGAGAAAAGCCTCTAGCGAGTTTCGAGCGGCCCGTACCCCAAACCGACACAGGTGGTCAGGTAGAGAATACCGAGGCGATCGGGCGAACTGTGGTTAAGGAACTCGGCAAATTGCCCCCGTAACTTAGGGAGAAGGGGGGCCGGAGACGTGAAGCCCCGCGCGGGTGGAGCGTTGTATGGCCGCAGAGAGCAGGGGGAAGCGACTGTTTACTAAAAACACAGGTCCATGCGAAGAAGTAATTCGATGTATATGGACTGACGCCTGCCCGGTGCTGGAACGTTAAGGGGACCTGTTAGCTCTTCGGGGCGAAGCGGAGAACTTAAGCGCCAGTAAACGGCGGTGGTAACTATAACCATCCTAAGGTAGCGAAATTCCTTGTCGGGTAAGTTCCGACCTGCACGAATGGCGTAACGACTTCCCCACTGTCTCAACCACAGGCCCGGCGAAATTGCATTACGAGTAAAGATGCTCGTTACGCGCGGCAGGACGGAAAGACCCCGGGACCTTTACTATAGCTTGACATTGGTATCTGAGTTAGCTTGTGTAGGATAGGTGGGAGCCGGTGAACCTTGTACGCCAGTATGAGGGGAGGCAATCTTGAAATACCACTCTGGTTGATTCGGGTATCTAACTTCGGACCGTTATCCGGTTCAGGGACAGTGTCTGGTGGGTAGTTTAACTGGGGCGGTTGCCTCCTAAAAGGTAACGGAGGCGCCCAAAGGTTCCCTCAGCCTGGTTGGCAATCAGGTGTTGAGTGCAAGTACACAAGGGAGCTTGACTGTGAGACTGACGGGTCGAGCAGGGACGAAAGTCGGGACTAGTGATCCGGCACTTGCGTGTGGAAGCGGTGTCGCTCAACGGATAAAAGGTACCCCGGGGATAACAGGCTGATCTTCCCCAAGAGTCCATATCGACGGGATGGTTTGGCACCTCGATGTCGGCTCGTCGCATCCTGGGGCTGTAGCAGGTCCCAAGGGTTGGGCTGTTCGCCCATTAAAGCGGTACGCGAGCTGGGTTTAGAACGTCGTGAGACAGTTCGGTCCCTATCCGCCGTGCGCGTAGGATACTTGAGAAGGGCTGTCCCTAGTACGAGAGGACCGGGACGGACGAACCTCTGGTGTGCCAGTTGTCCCGCCAGGGGCACGGCTGGTTAGCTACGTTCGGAAGGGATAACCGCTGAAAGCATCTAAGCGGGAAGCTCGCTTCAAGATGAGGTATCCCACCCACCTTTGGTGGGGTAAGGCCCCCAGCTAGACGACTGGGTTGATAGGCCGGAAATGTAAGCCCGGTAACGGGTTCAGTTGACCGGTACTAATAGGCCGAGGACTTGACTATCAAAGTTGCTACGCGTCCACTGTGTAACTCACAACAAACAAACACACCCCGACACGGACAGTGTTGGTGCGGATTGTGTTTGACATGTTGATAAGGTTACGGCGGTCATGGCGGAGGGGAAACGCCCGGTCACATTCCGAACCCGGAAGCTAAGCCCTCCAGCGCCGATGGTACTGCACCCGGGAGGGTGTGGGAGAGTAGGACACCGCCGGACATCTTCTCGTTTTAGGGCCACCCCCACATGGGGGTGGCCCTAAACGCATTTGTGGCCCGATCACACCACCTTGAACCGGGGCAGCGCGTCAGAGCGCCGGCCGTTAGCGTCACGCGAGTGACGGCGCCCATCGGGGGCACAGGGCCCACCACCGCAGAACCGGACCACATCGCCACCGAGAGAACCAGGTCAGGGCTGTGGCGTAGCCGGGATTTCAGCCTGTTCTGGGCGGCGCAGACGGTGTCGGTGGTCGGCGACGGGTTCGCGTCGGTGGCCGTACCGCTGCTGGTCCTCCAGGTCACCGGGTCGGTGGCGCTGATGGGCCTGCTCACCGCGGTCGCCGGAGTGGCGTCGGTGGTCACAGCCGTGTTCGCCGGAGTGCTGGCCGACCGGGTGAACCGGCGACGTCTGCTGATCGGCGGGGACCTCGCGCGGGCGCTGTTGTTCGCCGCCGTACCGGTGGCGTGGCTGTGGGGGCCGCAGCTCTGGCTGCTCTATCTCGTGCTGCCGGCGAGTGCCGCCGTGGGGATGGTGTTCCGGGTGGCGTACGTGACGGCGGTGCCGGGACTCGTTGACGTCGGACGGATCACCGAGGCCAACGGCAAGCTGTCGGCGAGCTATGCGGTAGCCGGGATCGGGGGACCGCTGCTGGCCGGTCTGGTGGCGGCGCGTTTCGGGTACACCACGGCCATCGCGGTGAACGCCGTGAGCTTCGCGGCGTCGGCGCTCGGGCTGACCGCCGTACGGCTGCGGCAGGCGCGCCGGGAACGGACCACGAGGACGCTGGCGGCGCTGCGGGGCGAGCTGCTGGACGGGGCCCGGTTCCTGTGGCGGCATCCGGTGCTGCGGAGTTTGACGCTGCTGCTGTCGGCGTTCCTGTTCCTCAGCTACGGCCTCGACGACGTGTTGATCTATTACGTCGGGCACGAGCTGGGTGGGTCGGAGCGTACGGTCGGGGTGGTGTTGGGGCTCGCCGCGCTCGGTACGGTCCTCGGCTCGCTGGTGGTGGCGCCGTTGCGACGACGCGTCGGGTTCGGGCCCACCTGGTCGGGCAGCATGGTGGTGGCGGGCGTGGCCGTCGCGGCGGTCGGGTCGGCGCGGACGGTGCCGGCGGTGGCGGCCCTGGCGGCGGCGTACCTCGGCGGGCTGGCGATCGGTGCGATCTGCTCGTTGTCGCTGCGGCAGGAGGTCACGCCGAACCATCTGCTCGGCCGGGTCACCTCGGTGTTCTGGGCGACCCACTACGCGCTCGGCCCGGTCGGCGCGGCGGTGGTGACGTGGGGCGCGCAGGGGTACGGCGTACCCCTGGTGTGTCTGCTGGCCGGCGGTGGGTGTGTGGTGGTCGGGCTGGTGGCGCTCGCCACGCCGGTGGCGCGGGTCGGCGGGCGGTGACCCGGCGGCGGACGTCAGTGCCGGGTCTGCACGGCCTCGCGGATCTGCCGTAGCAACCCGGCGGACTCGTCGATCGAGCGGGACGGGAACATGGCGAGCACCACGCTGCCGTGGTCGGCCCAGCCGCAGACCGCGAAGTCACCGCCCTCGCCGCTGGTGCTGCCGCACTTCATCACCCCGGCGAGCGGGCCCGGGGAGACGTCGCGCAGGCCGTCGATCGCGCCGGTCTCGTCGCCCATCAGCGTGAACAGGCTCTCCAGGTCCCGCTCCGGCTGCCAGAGCAGCGTCGTGCCGCCGAAGAGCAGCACCGACCGGCGGGCGTCGGTCGGGTCCTGGTAGACCGCGCCGAAGCTGCTGTCCAGCCGGATGTCGGCTGCGAGGCCGCTGCGCAGGTAGTCGGCGGTGCTCACCGCGCGGTCGCTGGTGTCCTGGCGCAACCCGGCGATCTCACCCGGAGTGCTGATCCGGGCGTCCTTCTGCTGCATGATCCGCCAACCCCAGGAGCCCAGGGCTCCGACGCCCGCGAACACGAGGACCGCGATCAGCGCCACCGCGATCCGCCAGCGCCGGGATCGGACGGGACGGCGTTCGGGGCCGGTCGCCGCCGCAGGCTGGTCCAGTTCGATGGGCTCGGCGGTCAGGTCGACCACCGGGGTGCCGTCGTCGAGGTGGTGGAGGCTGCGGCGCGCGTCGGACATAGCCGACACCGTACGCGAACCACAGGTGGCGCACGTCGGGTCCGCCGAAGCGCTCCGTAGACTTCGAGGGTGACCGAGAACCTGGATGCCCGACGCCTCGATGCCCCGACCCTAGCCGGCCAGTACCAGCCCGGCGAGGTAGAGCAGCGACGGTACGAGCAGTGGGTAGCCGACGGTCGCTTCCGGGCGTCGGCGGAGAGCGAGCGGCAGCCCTTCACCATCGTCATCCCGCCGCCGAACGTGACCGGTTCGCTGCACATGGGCCACGCGCTGGACCACACGGTGCAGGACGCCCTGGTGCGGCGCAAGCGGATGCAGGGTTTCGAGGCGCTCTGGCTGCCGGGCATGGACCACGCCGGCATCGCCACCCAGAACGTGGTGGAGCGGCAACTCGCCGCGCAGGGCCTGTCCCGCCACGACCTGGGCCGCGAGAAGTTCGTCGAGCGGGTGTGGCAGTGGAAGGCGGAGTCCGGCGGGGCCATCCTCGGCCAGATGCGCCGCCTCGGCGACTCGGTGGACTGGGACCGCGAGCGCTTCACCATGGACGAGGGCCTGTCCCGCGCCGTGCAGACCATGTTCAAGAAGCTGTACGACGACGGCCTGATCTACCGCGCGAACCGGATCATCAACTGGTGTCCGCGCTGCCTGACCGCGCTCTCCGACATCGAGGTGGAGCACTCCGACGACGACGGCGAACTGGTCTCGATCCGCTACAGCGACGACGTGGTGGTGGCCACCACCCGGGCCGAGACGATGCTCGGTGACACGGCGGTGGCGGTGCACCCGGACGACGAGCGGTACCGGCACCTGATCGGCACCGAGGTCGAGCTGCCGTTGACCGGGCGGCGGATCCCGATCGTGGGGGACGCCCACGTCGACCCGTCCTTCGGCACCGGCATGGTGAAGGTCACCCCGGCGCACGACCCGAACGACTTCGAGATCGGGCAGCGGCACGACCTGCCGGCGCTGACGGTGATGGACGAGCGGGGGGTGATCACCGCGCCCGGCCCGTTCCAGGGGCTGGACCGGTTCGAGGCTCGGCCCGCGATCGTCGCGGCGCTCCGCGAGCAGGGTCGCGTCGTCGCCGAGAAGCGGCCGTACGTGCACGCCGTCGGCCACTGCTCCCGATGCCGCACCACGGTCGAGCCCCGACTGTCGTTGCAGTGGTTCGTGAACACCTCGCCGCTGGCGAAGGCGGCCGGTGACGCGGTGCGCGACGGGCGGGTCCGGATCGAGCCGGCCGAGCTGGCCAAGCGCTACTTCGCCTGGGTCGACAACATGCACGACTGGTGCATCTCCCGCCAGCTCTGGTGGGGCCACCGGATCCCGGTCTGGTACGGCCCGGACGGCGAGGTGGTCTGCGTCGGACCCGATGAAGAACCGCCGAGCAGCTCCGGTGACGATCAGGGGTGGCACCAGGACGAGGACGTGCTGGACACCTGGTTCTCCAGCGGCCTGTGGCCGTTCTCCACGCTCGGCTGGCCGGAGCAGACCCCGGACCTGGCCAAGTTCTATCCGACCAGCGTGCTGGTGACCGGCTACGACATCCTCTTCTTCTGGGTCGCCCGGATGATGATGTTCGGCCTGTACGCGATGGACGGCAGGCAGCCGTTCGACGTGATCGCCCTGCACGGCATGGTCCGCGACGAGCACGGCAAGAAGATGTCCAAGTCGTTCGGCAACGTGGTCGACCCGCTGGACTGGATCGACCGGTACGGTGCCGACGCGACCCGCTTCACGCTGGCCCGGGGCGCCAATCCGGGTGGGGACGTGCCGGTCAGCGAGGAGTGGTGCCAGGGCTCGCGGAACTTCTGCAACAAGCTCTGGAACGCCACCCGGTTCGCGTTGCTCAACGGCGCGCACACCGGCGGTCCGATGCCGGACGCCGACAGGCTGTCGACCGTCGACCGGTGGATCCTGTCCCGGTTGGCGCACGTCACGGCCGAGGTCGACGAGCAGTTCGAGGCGTACGAGTTCGCCAAGGTGTGCGACCTGCTGTACCACTTCGCCTGGGACGACGTCTGCGACTGGTACGTGGAGTTGAGCAAGCCGGTGCTGGCCGGTGGCGGTGAGCCGGCCGAGGTCACCCGTCGGGTCCTCGGTCACGTGCTGGACCACCTGCTGCGGCTGCTGCACCCGGTGATCCCGTTCGTCACCGACGAGCTGTGGACGGCGCTCACCGGCGGCGAGACGGTGCTCACCGCGGCGTGGCCGGTCGCCGACCGGGCGCTCGTCGACGACGCCGCCGAGGCGGAGGTCGTCACCCTGCAACGGGTGGTCACCGAGGTCCGTCGGTTCCGCTCGGACCAGGGCCTGCGTCCCACCCAGCGGGTCGCCGCCCGGCTCGACGGGCTGGCCGGTGCCGGTGTCGCGGCACACGAGCCGCTGATCCGGTCCCTGGCCCGGTTGGACGCGGCCGGTGACGACTTCCAGGCCAGTGCCACGCTGGCCATGCCGGGCGAGGTCAGCGTCGCGCTGGACACCCGGGGCTCGATCGACGTGGCCGCCGAACGGGCGCGGCTGACCAAGGACCGCGCGGCGGCCGAGAAGGAGGCCGGGCAGGCCCGGGCGAAGCTGGACAACCCGGCGTTCGTCGGCAAGGCCCCCGAGCCGGTCGTCGCCAAGATCCGTCAACGGCTGGCCGTCGCCGAGGCCGACCTGGCCCGGATCGACGCCGCCCTGGAGGCATTGCCCTCGTGACCGACCGCACCGAGCACACCGATCGCGACCGACCGCGCGGCGACCGGGCCGCGCACGCCGCCTTCGCCCAGGCGGAGGCGGAGCTGGCCGGGCGCGGCTTCACCCGGATGGTCTTCGAGCTGGACCGCATCTCGTCCCTGCTCGACCTGCTGGGCAGCCCGCAGCGGGCGTACCCGTCGATCCACCTGACCGGCACCAACGGCAAGACCTCCACGGCCCGGATGATCGACTCGCTGCTGCGGGCGTTCGGGTTGCACACCGGTCGGTACACCAGCCCGCACCTGGAGACCGTCCGGGAGCGGATCAGCCTGGACGGCGAGCCGGTGGACGAGGCCCGGTTCGCCTCGGTCTACCAGGAGATCAAGCCGCTGGCCGAACTGGTGGACGACCGGTCGGCGGAGCCGCTGACCTACTTCGACATGACCACCGCGTTGGCGTTCGCCACGTTCGCCGACGCGCCCGTGGACATCGCCGTGGTGGAGGTGGGTCTCGGCGGCGCCGAGGACGCCACGAACGTGATCCAGGCCGGGGTGTGCGTACTCACCCCGATCGGGTTGGACCACACCGAGTGGCTCGGCGACACGCTCCAGGACATCGCGGTGGCCAAGTCCGGCATCATCCACCCCGGAGCCACGGTGATCTGCGCCGCCCAGGAGGAGGAGGCCGCCCGGCCGATCCTGCAACGCTGCGCCGAGGTGGGCGCGACCGTCGCCCGCGAGGGCGCCGAGTTCGGCGTGCTGCGTCGGGCGGTCGCCGTCGGCGGGCAGGTGCTCACCCTGCAAGGGCTCGGTGGGGTGTACGAGGAGGTGTTCGTCCCGCTGCACGGCGCGCACCAGGCGCAGAACGCGGCGGTGGCGCTCGCCGCCGTCGAGGCGTTCCTCGGTGCCGGTGCACGGCGGCAACTGGACGTCGAGGCGGTCCGCGAGGGCTTCGCGGCGGCCAGTTCACCGGGCCGCCTGGAGCGGGTCCGGACCGCCCCGACGATCCTGCTGGACGGCGCGCACAATCCGCAGGGAATGGCGGCCACGGTCACCGCACTACAGGAGGAGTTCGCGTTCAGCAAACTCGTCGCGGTGGTGAGCACGCTGGCCGACAAGGACGCGGCCAGCCTGCTGGAACTGCTGGAGCCGGTGGTCGACCAGGTGGTGGTGACCCGCAACAGCTCGCCCCGGGCGCTGCCGGTCGAGGAGTTGGCCGCGCTCGCCGCCGAGGTGTTCGGGCCGGACCGGGTCGAGGTCGCCGAGGAGATGCCGGATGCGATCGAGGCGGCGGTGGCGCTGGCCGAGGAGGACGTACCGGGTGAACTGGCCGGGGTCGGGGTGCTGATCACCGGCTCGGTGGTGACCGTGGCCGATGCCCGTCGACTGCTGAAGCGATGAGCGGGCCCACAGGCGCGCCCCGACCGGACGACAGCCCCGAGCCCCTCACCGGTGACGGTGCCGGATGGGGGCAGCCCGAGGACGGTCCCGGGGCGGGCGGCGACGGCCCGCCGGGACAGCGCCGGTCCGGGCTGCGTGATCCACAGCGGGCGGTACGCGGCCTCGGCGCGGGCACCCTCGCGCTGGAGGCGCTGGTGCTGCTGCTGGCGATCCAGCCGATCCGGGTCGTCGGTGGGGATCTCGGCGGCCCGGCGCTCGCGGCGGTGGTGACGCTGGCCGTACTGGCGGCACTGCTGGCCGGACTGATGCGTCGCCCCTGGGCGTGGCAGGCCGGCACCGTGTTGCAGGGACTACTGCTGCTGTCCGGGCTGCTGCACTGGGCGCTGTTCGCGCTGGGCGTCATGTTCGCGCTGGTGTGGGCGTACGCGTTGCACGTCCGTCGGGTGATCCTGGGCTGACCGGCGGGTCACGCCTCGGCGCGTTCCCGCCACTGGGTCAGTGCGATGCCGTGTCCGTCCGGATCGCGGAACGCCGCCGCCCACACCTCCAGCTTGGCGCCCCGGTTGACCACCCGGGGCGCGTAGGTGAACCGGACACCCGAGTCCCGCATCCGCTCGTAGGCCGACTGGATGTCGTCGACGTCGAGGTTGACGTGCACCAGCCGCCGGTTCATCGGCTGCGCGCCGGTCACCTCGCGCAGCACCAGCCGGGTCGCCCCGGAGGAGAGGACCGCGTTCCCGTTGCCCCGGTCGAGCTCGCGGAAGCCGAGCCGGTCCCGGTAGAACTCCAACGATCGGGGCAGCTCGGTGACGAGCAGGGTGATGCCCACGCCGCTGATCGGGGCGGCCGGGTCGGCGGCGTCCGGGTCGAAGCCGAAGATCGCCTCGTCCAGCTCCCGGTCGTCGACCTGCGGGTCCGCGGCACCGTCGGTGTCCCGAGCGTCGGTCTTCCTGCTCGCGTCGGTCGTCGTGCTCGGAGCGGTCGTCGTGCCGTCGTCGGTCGCGGTCCGCGGAGCGGGTGCCGTGCTCGCGGCGGTCGTCGCCGGGATCGGCTCGTTGCCGGGCGGCGTCGAACGGGTGCGCTCGCCGGTCGCCGGGTACGGGTCGTCCAGCGGCAGGTCCAGCGGGTCGAGGCCGACCGGGGCGGGCGGTGGGTCGACCGTGGGCGCGGTGCTCGCCGTACCGGCGGACGACGCGGCGCCGGGGCGGTCGTCGATCGGCAGGTCGGCGAAGAAGTCGGCCTCGTCCGGGGCGGTGGTGGTCGCCGCGAACCGCTCCTCGGCGGGGGTGCGCGGCGCGGGCGTGGCGCGACGGGGCAGCGGGGAGTCGCTGCTCGGCTCGACCACGGTGCCCTCCAGCACCACCGGTCCGCCGGGACGCTGGCGTACCCGGACCGGGTCGCGGGGCTCGGCCGGCTCGATCGGGTCGTCGCGCAGCGGAGCGCCGAGCGGGTCACCCAGCGGGTCGTGGAAGTCGTCCTCCGGCGCCCGGTCGGCCCACGGCGGGGCCTGCTGCCCGATCAGCACCTCGTCCGGCGGGACCTGCCCGGCGAACTCCTCGGCGAACTCGGGCGGGAGGTCGGCGATGCCGGCCTCGGCGTGGGTGGGCACCTCGTCCCAGAGCACCCGGACGTGTCGCGGGTCGTCCAGCGCCACCCGGATCGGCAGCGTCTGGCCCAGCGACGGCCACTTGGCGACCGGTACCCGGGGCTCGATGATCTTCTTGGACCGGGGCGGCAGCCCGGGCGCGTCGATCACGAGCTGGAGTTCGCAGCGGCCGAAGGCGTACTGGGTGGGTGGCTCGGAGGCGCTGTGCACATGGCCGGCGCCGACGACCCACGTGTGCCCGCCACCGCGCACGGTGGCCAGCGCGATCGCCAGCACCAGCAGGGCGACACCGAGCGCCACGATCGCCCAGCTCGTCATGCCCAGGCCGAACAGCACGACGAAGGCGGCCACGGTGCCGAGCACCGCCGCGATCAGTTTGCGGACCGGAGCGATGGGTCGGTTCCCGCCGTTCGCCACAGTGGACCTCCCGGGTGGTCAGGGCCAGGCTAGGCCGGATCGGGGGCCGGGGGAAGGTCCGACCACCGCGCCGGGGCCGGGACCGGGTCGCTAGGCTGAACCGTACCGAGCCCGACCGGCTTCCGCCCTGAGGAGGAACCCAGCGTGTCCAGCAGCAGCCCGGACGAGCGCACGCTCGTACTGATCAAGCCCGACGCGGTCCGCCGCGGCCTGGTCGGCGAGATCGTCTCCCGCTTCGAGCGTAAGGGGCTGCGGATCGACGCGCTGGCGTCCCGGACGATGGACGCCGCGCTGGCCGACGAGCACTACGCCGAGCACGTGGGCAAGCCGTTCTACCCGCCGCTGAAGACGTTCATGACCAGCGGGCCGCTGGTCGCGCTGGTGCTCTCCGGCGACCAGGTGATCGACGTGGTGCGGGGCCTGATCGGCGCCACCGACGGGCGCAAGGCCGCCGCCGGCACCATCCGGGGTGACCTCGCGCTGTCCAACCGGGAGAACCTGGTACACGCCTCCGACTCGCCGGACAGCGCCAAGCGCGAGCTGGCGCTCTGGTTCCCCGAGCTGGGCTGAACGACAGCGACGAGCCGGCTCGTCCACGGGCCGGCTCAGGCCACGGGCCGGCTCAGGCCACCCAGGGCAACTTGTCCGGGTTGGCCACCAGGAAGATGTCGGTGATCCGACCGTCGGCGGTGCCGAGCGTGACCGCGTATCGGGCGCCGCCCGCGGTGACCACCACGGCGGCCGGCTGACCGTTGAGTTCGGTGCGGTGCACGGTGAGCGGCCAGCCCTTGTCCCGCACGCCCAGCAGGAACCGGACCACCCGCTCCGCGCCGCTGATCGGGTTGCGGGCGGCGCTCACCCGGCCGCCGCCGTCGCTCCACGCGGTCGCGTCGGCGGCCACCAGCTCGGTCAGCCTCCGCAGGTCGCCCTCACCGGCGGCGGCGACGAACGCCTCCAACAGCCGCTCCTGCTCCGCCCGGTCGGCGGTGAACCGGGGCTGCTCGCGTCCGATCCGGGCGGCGGCCCGGTGGTGCAACTGCCGGCAGTCCTCGGCGGACCGGTCGAGCAGTTCGGCGATCTCGGCGTACGGCAGCTCGAACGCGGTGTGCAGGACGTAGACGGCGCGCTCCGGCGGAGTGAGCCGCTCCAGCAGGTGCAGCAGCGCGGTGGAGAGCGAGTCGCGTAGTTCGGCGCGTTCCAACGGACCGAACGGTGACGGGACCGTCGACACCGGCTCCGGCAGCCACTGTCCGACGTACGCCTCCCGGGCGGACTGCCGGGCCCGCAGCCGGTCCATCGACAGGTGGGTCACCACCCGGGACAGGTAGCGGCGTGGCTCGGCCACCCGGCTCCGGTCGACACGGGCCCAGCGCAGGTAGGTCTCCTGGAGCACGTCCTCGGCGTCGTGCCGGCTGCCGAGCAACCGGTACGCCAGGCCGAGCAGCATCGGCCGGTGCGCGTCGAGCGCACCGGCCGCCTCCGCCGCCTCGGTCGGGTTCAGTCGTCCGACGGGAGATCGTTGCGGAAGGTCACCGCGATCCGGTTCCACACGTTGATTGTGGCAATCGCCAGGACCAGATCGGCGAGTGCCTTCTCCGGCCAGACCTTCGCCGCGTCCTCCCACACGTCGTCGGGTACGCCGTGCTCGCCGAGCCGGGTGACCGCGTCGGTCAGCGCCAGCGCGGTGCGTTCCCGCTGGTCGAAGAAGGGCGCCTCCCGCCAGGCGGCCACCGCGAACAGCCGTCGGCTCGACTCACCCGCGCCGAGCGCCTCCTGGCTGTGCATGTCGACGCAGTAGGCGCAGCCGTTCAGGATCGACGCGCGCAGCTTCACCAGCTCCAGCACGGTGTGGTCGACGTTCGCCCGGACGTACTTCTCCAGCCCCATCACGGCGCCGAACGCCCCCGGCGCCACCTTGGCCACGTTCATCCGCTGCATGACAATCCTCCGATGTCTCGGTCCGACACCGCCACGACGGGGGCGGCACGTCGGGGCGTGACAGGTCGCTGCTGTGACGCCGGACACCGTGCCGATCATGGACTTGTGGCGCTGGTTTCGCGCCGTTGTGACCCGTTTTCGGGTCGCCACGTCTCCATGATCGGCGGGGCGGGGTTATCGGGAGGAGGCGGGCGGGCGGGGTGGGTATCATGGGTGGGCATGGCGATGATCCGGCTATCACCGGTGAGCCTCCGGAAGAACGGCCGGGTGACCGGCTCAGTAGAACCGGACGGGTCGGCCCGTCACAGCCGGTCAACGAGCGGGCGGTCGCAAACCGATCGCCAAGCGGGGTGGTACCGCGGGCCCGGCCCGGGGCGCCGGTGACGGCGTACCGGTGACGGCTCGTCCTCGCAGACCCACACGACAGTGAGCGTCAGCGAGGAGAGCGACCCCCGATGGCCTATCCGTTGCACGACCCGACCGCCACCGGCGTCCCGGCCAGCCCGGACCTGCCCGCGGTCGAGCGCCGGGTGCTGGAGCACTGGACGGCCGACAAGACCTTCGAGGCCAGCGTCGAGCAGCGTCCCGCCTCCGGCCGGCAGTCGTCCGCCGCCGGCGGCGGCTCCGCCGACAACGAGTACGTCTTCTACGACGGCCCGCCGTTCGCCAACGGTCTGCCGCACTACGGCCACCTCTTCACCGGGTACGTCAAGGACGTGGTGCCGCGCTACCAGACCATGCGCGGTCGGCGGGTGGAGCGGCGTTTCGGCTGGGACTGCCACGGCCTGCCCGCCGAGGTGGTGGCCGAGAAGCAGCTCGGCATCACCAGCAAGGCGGAGATCCTCGACCTCGGCGTGGCCCGGTTCAACGAGGCGTGCCGTTCCTCGGTGCTGGAGTTCACCCAGGACTGGGAGCGGTACGTCACCCGGCAGGCCCGCTGGGTCGACTTCGCCAACGACTACAAGACCCTCGACCTGGACTACATGGAAAGCGTCATGTGGGCCTTCAAGACCCTGCACGACAAGGGTCTGATCTACGAGGGCTTCCGGGTGCTGGCGTACTGCTGGCGGTGCGAGACGCCGCTGTCGAACACCGAGACCCGGATGGACGACGTCTACCGGGACCGGCACGACCCCACGCTGACCGTGTGGTTCGGGCTGACCGCCGACGAGTCCGCGCCGGAACTGCTCCGGGGGCCGCTCCGGCTGGGCGTCTGGACCACCACGCCGTGGACGCTGCCGTCGAACCTGGCGCTGGCCGTCGGACCGGACATCGAGTACGCGGTGCTGGAGCGCGACGGCGAACGGTACGTCGTCGGCGCCGGGCGCCTCGGCGCGTACGCGAAGGAGCTGGAGGGATACCAGCAGGTCGGCACGGTACGCGGCGCCGACCTGGTCGGGCGGCGGTACACCCCGCTGTTCGACTTCCTCACCGCGCAGGCCGGACCGCAGGCGTACCAGGTGCTCGGCGCGGAGTTCGTGACCACCGAGGACGGCACCGGGATCGTGCACCTCGCCCCGGCCTTCGGCGAGGACGACCAGAACGTCTGCAACGCAGCCGGCATCCCGACCATCGTCACCGTGGACGACCACACCCGGTTCACCGGGCTGGTGCCGCCGTACGAGGGCGAGCAGGTCTTCGACGTCAACAAGCCGGTGATCCGGGAGCTCAAGGAGCGGGGGGTGGTGCTGCGGCAGGACACCTACACCCACTCGTACCCGCACTGCTGGCGCTGCGACACCCCGCTGGTCTACAAGGCGGTGTCGTCGTGGTTCGTCGCGGTGACGACGTTCAAGGACCGGATGGTCGAGCTGAACCAGCAGATCAACTGGACGCCCGGACACATCAAGGACGGCTCGTTCGGCAAGTGGCTGGCCAACGCCCGGGACTGGTCCATCAGCCGCAACCGGTTCTGGGGCTCGCCCATCCCGGTCTGGCGCTCGGACGACCCGAACCACCCGCGCGTCGACGTGTACGGATCGCTGGCGGAGATCGAGCGGGACTTCGGCGTACGCCTGACCGACCTGCACCGGCCGGCAGTGGACGAGCTGGTCCGCCCCAACCCGGACGACCCGACCGGCCGGTCCATGATGCGCCGTGTGCCGGAGGTGCTGGACTGCTGGTTCGAGTCCGGTTCGATGCCGTTCGCCCAGGTGCACTACCCGTTCGAGAACCGCGACTGGTTCGAGAACCACTACCCGGGTGACTTCATCGTCGAGTACATCGGGCAGACCCGGGGCTGGTTCTACACCATGCACGTGCTGGCCACCGCGCTGTTCGACCGGCCGGCGTTCCGCAACTGCCTCAGCCACGGCATCCTGCTCGGCTCCGACGGGCGCAAGATGTCCAAGAGCCTGCGCAACTACCCGGACGTCTACCACGTCTTCGACTCGTACGGGTCGGACGCGATGCGCTGGATGCTGATGTCGTCGCCGGTGCTGCGGGGCGGCGACATGCCGGTCACCGAGTCGAGCGTGCGTGACGCCGTACGACAGGTGCTGCTGCCGCTCTGGAACGTCTGGTACTTCTTCTCGCTGTACGCCAACGCGGACGGCTACCAGGCGAAGCGGAAGACCGACGCGGTGGCGACCGGTGCCGGCAGCCTGCTCGACCGGTACGTGCTGGCCAAGACCAACGAGCTGGTCGAGACGGCCGGCGCGCAGATGGACGCGTACGACATCTCGGGGGCCTGCGCCACCGTCCGGTCCTACCTGGACGCGCTGACCAACTGGTATGTGCGTCGCTCCCGGGACCGGTTCTGGGCGGGCGACACCGAGGCGTTCGACACGCTCTGGACGGTGCTGGAGACGCTGTGCCGGGTGGTGGCGCCGTTGGCGCCGCTGACCGCAGAGGAGATCTGGCGCGGGCTGACCGGCGAGCGGTCGGTGCACCTGACCGACTGGCCGCGGGCCGAGGAGTTCCCGGTCGACCACGAGCTGGTCGCCGCGATGGACGCCACCCGGGCGGTCGCCTCGGCGGCGCTGTCGCTGCGCAAGGCCAAGGGACTGCGGGTCCGGCTGCCGCTGGCGCGGCTGACCGTGGCCAGCCCGGTGGCCGAGCAGTTGCGGCCCTTCGCCGACCTGGTCGCCGACGAGGTCAACGTGAAGGAGGTCGTCTTCACCGACGAGGTGTCCGCGTACTGCCAGCAGGTGCTCACCGTGGTGCCCCGGGCGCTGGGACCCCGGGTCGGCAAGCAGGTGCAGCAGGTGATCAAGGCGGTCAAGGCGGGGGAGTGGGAGTTGGTCGACGGCGCCCCGGTGGCGGCCGGGGTGACGTTGGCCGACGGCGAGTACGAGCTGCGGCTGGTCGCGGCCGACGCCGAGCACTCCGCCCCGCTGCCCGGCGGTGAGGGAGTGGTGGTGCTGGACACGGTGGTCACCCCCGAACTGGCCGCCGAGGGGCTGGCCCGGGACGTCGTCCGGGTGGTCCAGCAGGCCCGCCGCGACGCCGACCTGGACGTCTCGGACCGGATCGTGGTGTCGGTGTCGGCATCGGCGGAGGTGCGCGCGGCGGTGTCCGGGTACGCCGAGTTCGTGGCCCGCGAGGTGCTGGCGGACAGCATCGACTTCGCCGACGACCTGGACGGCTTCGCCGGGGAGGTCGGCGAGGGCGAGCAGGTGACGGTAGCGGTGCGTCGTGTGAGCTGACGCGTGAGCTGACGTGTAAGGAAGGGCCCCCTGCTAACGCCCGGTGTATAGCAGGGGGCCCTTCCTAACATCCCACCCAGCCTGCGGACCGGCGCCACCTCGCGCATGTCGGTGTGCGAGGGTCCGCTACGGTGACACCGCCCCTAACCCGCTCGATCCGCCGGAGGACCAGTGCCGCTGCTCTACACCATCGGCAGGTACACCGTGGCCCCGGCACTGCGGCTGGCCTTCCAGCCGAACGTGGAAGGGCTGGAGCACATCCCGGTGACCGGTGGCGCGATCTTCGCCGGCAACCACCTGTCGGTGGCCGACGAGTTGTTCCTCGGCACGGTGGTGCCACGGCACCTGGCGTTCTGGGCCAAGTCGGACTACTACAAGGGCACCGGGGCGAAGGGCGCGTTCCACCGGTTCGTACTCAACGGACTGGGCGCCATCCCGGTCGAGCGGGCCGGCGGGCGGGCGGCGTTGACCGCCTTCGACGCGGCGATCCCCGCCCTACAGGGCGGCGACCTGGTCGCCATCTATCCCGAGGGGACCCGTTCGCCGGACGGCCGGCTCTACCGCGGACGTACCGGCACCGCCCGGCTGGCGCTGGCCGCCGGCGTCCCGATCATCCCGGTCGGCATGATCGGCACCGACAAGGTACAGCCGATCGGCGCCCGGATGCCGCGACCCGGGCGCGCGAAGATCACCGTACGGTTCGGCAAGCCGCTCGACTTCACCGGCCGCTCGGCGGACCGCACGTCGCTACGGGAGATGACCGACGAGCTGATGGCCGAGATCCAGAAGCTCACCGGCCAGGAGTACGTCCCGCGCTACGCCCCGCCCCGCGCGAAGCCGCCGGCCCCCGGCGAGCCGACGCCGGGTGAGCCGACGCCGGGTCAGTCGGGCCAGCCGGGTCAGTCGACGCCGGGCGAGCCGACCGCCGGCTGAGCGGGGATCGGGGCGGACCCGCTCGTCAGCCGTTCGTCGAGACGATCTGCCGCCGCATCGTGGCGAGCAGTTGGGCGCTGTCGTCCACCGAGAGACCGGTGAAGACCGCGCTGGTGATGCTGCCGTGGTCGACCGAGGTGCAGACCACCACCCCGACGCCGTCGACGTTGCCCACCGCGCACCGCTCGTGCCGTCCCCGCACACCGGTCTCCACGACCTGCGCCTCGCCGAGCGAGTACTGCTGGGTGAGCCGTTCGATCTCGCTGTCGGCGTCGGCCGAGGGGGCGAAGCGGAAGCCGGTGCCGCCGAAGACGGTGACCTGCTTGCCGGCGCGTGTGGTGTAGATACCGGCGAAGGTGTCGTCGGCGAGCAGGTGCGTCTGGCGCATCTGTGACTCCAACTGCCGGGCGGCCTGCGTACTGCGGTCGTCCTGGCGGAGTTCCAGGTCGGCGACCTGGCTCGGCAGCGAGGCGTTCGCCGGGTACTGACTCGCCATCGGGACCCCGTAGTAGGCCGGACAGCCACAGCAGCAGGCGATCGTCAGCAGCAGCATCCACGGCCAGCGGCGGCGCTTCCGGCGGCGGGCGTACCCGGGGGGCGCCTGCCAGCCCGGCGGCGGCGCGGGGGGTCCGGACTTTCGTCCCCGCCAGCCCCGCACCAGCGGCGCAGGCGGAGCGGCCGGTGGTGCCGGCGGAGGGGCGTGCCGTACCTGTGGCTGCGCGGCCGGCTGCGGACGAACCGGCGCCGCCGGGGGCCGCATCGGCGCGGCGGGCGCCGCCGGGTTGGGCCGCCCGGCCAGCGGTGGGTACGCGGCCGGCTGGTGTGCGGGTGGGGCGGACGAGACCGGCGGTGGTGGGTACGCGGCTGGCTGGTGTGCGGGCGGCGCGGACGAGACCGGCGGCGGTGGGTACGCGGCTGGCTGGTGTGCGGGCGGCGCGGACGAGACCGGCGGCGGTGGGTACGCGGCCGGTTGCTGTGCCGGTGGTGCGGACGAGACCGGCGGTGGTACGGGGGTGTAGGACCGGGTCGGTGGGGGTGCGGGGTAGGACAACGTGGGCGGCGGCAGGGCGGGCATGTCCGCCGAGGGCAGGTGCCAGCCGCTGGTGTCGGCCCCGGCCCACGGGTCGACCGGGGTCTGGTGCTCCGGCGCGTCGGCCGGCGCCACCGGCGGCAGCAGGGTGGGCTCGGCGGACATGCCCCAGACGCGGCGGCGTGGCGGTGGCGGCGGTACGGCGGCCGACCCGCTCCAGCGTGGCGCGGGCTCCTCCACGGCCGTCGCCTCGGGCATGATCCGGGTGCCCTGCGGGCCGACCTCGGGGGGCGGTGCCACGGTGGTACGCGCGTCGCCCTCGGACGACACCGACCCGTTCCGCTCGTCGGCCTCGTCGACGGACCGGGTCGGGTCGGCCTCGCCCACCGGCTGGGTCGGGTCGGGCTCGTGTACCGGTCGGGTCGGGTCGGGCTCGGTCCCGGCCCGAGTCTGATCAGTCTCGGCCCCGGACCGGGTGGGGACGACCTCGGCTCGGGTCGGGTCGGGCTCGACCCGCGTCTGATCGGGCGCGGCCTCGGACCGAGTCGGGATGATCTCGGCTCGGGTCGGATCGACCTCAAGTTTGTTCGGGGTGATCTCGGGTCGGGTCGGGTCGAGCGGTGCGGCTGGTGGGGTGGGGCGGGTCGGTTCGGCGGGACTGGTCGGGTCGGCGTCGCCGACCGGCTGGGTCTCGTCCGCCGGCGAGGTGGTGGCAGGCGGTGCGGGGTCGAGGGTCTGCTCCTGGGTGACCGCTGACTCCCCGTTCCGGTGTGTGTCCGGACGGTTCCCGTCGACCGGCCGGTCTGCTCCCGGCTGCGGCTCCGGCATCGCGGCAATCTCCTCTCACGCCGACCCGAGGTTAGTACCGGGGTGCCACCGGAGCAGAACCAGGCCGGGTACCACCGCCGGACGGGGCGGCCGACGACCGGTGGTCGTCGCTGCGGGCCGGGGCCGATTCCGCTGGTTCCCGGGTCGGCCAGGTGTGGCGTGGTGGTCGGTGGGTGTGCGCGTACCCTTGGGCATCATGAGCGTCCCGTCCACCACTCCGCGTCCGGTCGCGGCCAACTCCGTCTGGCCCCGCCTGGAGCCGCTGCTGCCGCAGGTGACCAAGCCCATCCAGTACGTCGGTGGCGAACTGGGAGCGGTGGTCAAGGACTGGGACTCCGCGACCGTGCGCTGGGCGCTGATGTATCCGGACGCGTACGAGGTGGGCCTGCCCAATCAGGGCGTGCAGATCCTCTACGAGGTGCTCAACGAGCTTCCCGACACGCTCGCCGAGCGGACGTACGCGGTCTGGCCGGACCTGGAACGGCTGATGCGTACCCACGAGGTGCCGCAGTTCACCGTCGACGCGCACCGCCCGGTCGGTGACTTCGACCTGTTCGGCGTCTCGTTCGCCACCGAGCTGGGCTACACCAACCTGCTCACCGCCATCGACCTCGCCGGTATCCCGCTGCTCGCGGCCGACCGTACCGACGCCGACCCGGTGATCGTGGCCGGTGGGCACGCCGCGTTCAACCCGGAGCCCATCGCCGACTTCGTCGACGCCGCCGTGCTCGGTGACGGCGAGGAGGCGGTCCTGGAGATCACCGCGATCGTCCGGGAGTGGAAGGCGGAGGGCTCGCCCGGCGGCCGGGACGAGCTGCTGCTGCGGCTGGCCCGCACCGAGAGCGTCTACGTGCCGCGCTTCTACGACGTGGACTACCTGCCCGACGGCCGGATCCAGCGGGTCGTGCCGAACCGGGCGGACGTGCCGTTCCGGGTGCACAAGCGCACCACGATGGATCTGGACGCCTGGCCGTACCCGCGCAAGCCGCTGGTGCCGCTCGCCGAGACGGTGCACGAGCGGTACGCGGTGGAGATCTTCCGGGGCTGCACCCGGGGCTGCCGGTTCTGCCAGGCGGGCATGATCACCCGCCCGGTGCGGGAACGGTCCATCACCACCGTCGGGCAGATGGTGCAGCAGGGGCTGGAGTTCTCCGGTTTCCACGAGGTGGGTCTGCTGTCCCTGTCCTCGGCCGACCACTCCGAGATCGGTGACATGTGCTCCGGCCTCGCCGAGCAGTACCAGGGCACCAACGTGTCGCTGTCGCTGCCGTCGACCCGGGTGGACGCGTTCAACATCGACCTCGCCCAGGAGCTGTCCCGCAACGGCCGCCGGACCGGGCTGACCTTCGCCCCGGAGGGCGGGTCGGAGCGGATCCGCAAGGTGATCAACAAGATGGTGTCGAAGGACGACCTCATCCGCACCGTGGTCACCGCGTACACCAACGGCTGGCGGCAGGTGAAGCTCTACTTCATGTGCGGCCTGCCCACCGAGACCGACGAGGACGTCCTCGAGATCGCCGACATGGCCCACGAGGTCATCCGGGCCGGTCGGGCCGCCACCGGCTCGAAGGACATCCGCTGCACGGTCTCCATCGGCGGGTTCGTGCCGAAGCCGCACACCCCGTTCCAGTGGGCGTCGATGCAGCGCCCGGAGGTCATCGACCACCGGCTCAAGCTGCTCAAGCAGGCGATCAACGCGGACCGGTCGCTGGGCCGGGCGATCGGCTTCCGCTACCACGACGGCGAGCCGTCGCTGATCGAGGGCCTGCTGTCCCGGGGGGACCGCCGGGTCGGCGCGGTGATCCGCCGGGTGTGGGAGAACGGCGGCCGGTTCGACGGCTGGAGCGAGCACTTCTCGTACCAGCGCTGGGTGGAGGCGGCCGACGAGGTGCTGCCCGGGTTCGGGCTGGACCTCGACTGGTACACCACCCGCGAGCGCGAGGAGCTGGAGGTCCTGCCCTGGGACCACCTGGACTCCGGCCTGGACAAGGACTGGCTCTGGCAGGACTGGCAGGATTCGCTCAGCGAGTACGAGCAGGACGACTGCCGCTGGACGCCCTGTTTCGACTGCGGTGTCTGTCCGGCCATGGACACCGAGATCCAGATCGGCCCGACCGGCCGGAAGCTGCTCCCGTTGACCCCGGTCAACGGTCTGAAGCTGCCCACCGGCGCGCAACAGTGACCCCGGCGCCCCGGGTGGGGTGCGACACCGAGGAGCAGGACGATCAGTAGGAAACCTCAGCCCGAGGGCGGCCAGGCGCCGGTCGTCCAGCGCGTCCGCATCCGGTACGCCAAGCGGGGCCCGCTGCGGTTCACCTCGCACCGGGACTTCGCCCGGGCGTTCGAGCGGGCGCTGCGCCGTGCCGCCGTACCGGTGGCCTTCTCCCAGGGCTTCACCCCGCACCCGAAGATCTCGTACGCGAGCGCCGCGCCGACCGGGGTCGCCAGCGAGGCGGAGTATCTGGAGATCGGCCTGCGCGAGCCGGTGGACCCGGCGCAGTTGCGCGAGGCGCTGGACACGGCGCTCTCGCCCGGCCTCGATGTGCTCGACGCGGTGGTGGCCACCGGCAGCGGCCTGGCCGACCGGATCCAGGCGTCCCTCTGGCGGATCGAGTTGCCGGAGGTGGACCCCGAGGTCCTGGCCAAGGCGGTCACCGCGTTCCTGGCCGCCGACGAGGTGCTGGTGGAGCGGATGACCAAGCAGGGGCGGCGGACCTTCGACGCCCGCGCGGCCGTCACCCGCGTCGATGTGATCACGTCGTCGGCGACGCCTTCCGTGGCCCCGGCCGTACCGTGTGCGATACTCGAACTGGTCGTGCGGCAGGTCACCCCGTCCGTACGGCCCGATGACGTCCTTTCCGGCTTCCGCGTGGTGGCCGGCCTGGAACCGCCGGTAGCCCCGAAGGTGACCCGGCTGGCTCAGGGCACGCTGACCGCGCAGGGTGCGATCGTGGATCCGCTGGACGCGGACCGCGACGGGGCAACCATCGGCGGGCGCTGACCGACGGTCGGTGCTCAGACAGGCAGACTTCGCCGGTCGCGCACGCCCGTGCGCCCGGGGAAACACCTTTGCGGCGACCCTGCGTGGCAGCGCTCACCCGCGCCCGGGGAAGCCAGAACTGGAGAACGTCCATGCTCGAGAACGAGCCCGAGGGCGGCGAACGGTCCGGTGCGAACCCGGCCGGCGAGACCGCCGAGAACAGCACCGCCGGCACGGCGGGTGCCTCCTCACCGGTGGCCCCCGACGCGTCGGGGGAGACCGCCGGCACGGTGAGCGGCGCGGCCGACCTGGGCAGCCCGTCCGCCGCCGAGACACCGCCCCGCAGACGGGCCACCCGTCGCCGGGCCACCCCGGTCACCCAGCCGGAGCAGACCGACGCCCCGGTCGAGGCGTCCAGCACCCCGGCGCCGGGCAGCGCGGAGGCCCCGCAGGCGGAGGTCTTCGCCCCGGTCTCCGGTGACCTGGACGAGGCACCGAAGACGCCCCGGCGACGCCGCAAGGCCACCACCGCGTCGAAGACCACCGAGGAGCCGCTGGCCGTAGCCGAGGTCGAGGCGGCCGGTGGAGACGTCGTACCGCCGGTGAAGGTGACCCGTACCCGCCGGAAGAAGGCGACCCCGCCGGCCGAGGCCCCGGCCGTGGTCGAGGAGGCGGTGGCCGAGGAGTCGGCAGCCACGGCCGGTACCGACTTCGGTGCGGCCGAGCTGCCCCCCGAGGGCGCCGCGCCGGTCGAGGCCGCCGAGAGCGACCCGGCCGAGCCGGTGACCCCGGCGGAGCCGGAGGCCGAAGCCGCGCCGGAGCCCCGGTCCCGCCGACGCCGTGCCGCGCTCAGCGCGCCGACGGTGCTGTTCATGGCTCCGGAGGAGGTCACGGCCGCCCGCGCCGCCGCCGCTGCGGCTGCCGCCGCGCCGCCCGCCGAGGAGGAGACCACCGAGGAGCCGGCCGAGCCGACCCGGCGTCGCCGCCGGGGTCGGCGGGAGCCCGAGCCGGAGCCCGTCGCCGAGGTCGAGGTCGAGGAGGAGCCCGCCGCGGAGGCCGAGGAGGCCGCCGACGACGAGGACGAGGACGGCTCGCGGCGTCGCCGTCGGCGTGGCCGCCGGGGCCGGGGTCGGGGTAAGGGCGGCGCCGAGGACCTCGACGACGCCGAGGAGAACGAGGCCGAGGAGGCCGCCCAGGGCGAGGCGGACGAGGCCGAGACGGACGAGTCCGGCGACGAGGGCGACGGCGACGGGTTGACCCGCCGTCGGCGTCGGCGCCGCCGCCGGGGGGCTGGCGACACCGACGGCGGCGCCGACGACGGCGTACCCACGGTGGTGAAGATCCGCGAGCCGCGCCGCACGGTCGACGAGGTGCAGGGCGTCTCCGGCTCGACCCGGCTGGAGGCCAAGCGGCAGCGCCGCCGGGACGGCCGCGAGCAGCGCCGGACCCGCCCGCCGATCCTGAGCGAGTCGGAGTTCCTGGCCCGCCGCGAGGCGGTCGACCGGGTGATGGCGGTACGCCAGCGCGGGGACCGTACCCAGATCGCCGTCCTGGAGGACGGCGTGCTGGTCGAGCACTACGTCACCCGCAACTCCGCCGGCACCATGGCCGGCAACGTCTATCTCGGCAAGGTGCAGAACGTGCTGCCGAGCATGGAGGCGGCGTTCGTAGACATCGGCCGGGGCCGCAACGCCGTCCTGTACGCGGGCGAGGTCAACTGGGACTCCACCGGTCTGGAGGGGCGGGCCCGCTCGATCGAGCAGGCGCTCAAGTCCGGCGACTCGGTGCTGGTGCAGGTCACCAAGGACCCGATCGGGCACAAGGGTGCCCGGTTGACCAGCCACGTCGCGCTCTCCGGTCGGCACCTGGTGTACGTGCCCGGCGGCAACGCCTCCGGGATCAGCCGCAAGCTGCCGGACACCGAACGCAAGCGGCTGCGGGACGCGCTCAAGAAGCTGGTGCCGGACGGCGCAGGCGTGATCGTCCGGACCGCCGCCGAGGGCGCCAGCGAGGACGAGTTGGCCCGCGACGTCAAGCGGCTCCAGGCGCAGTGGGAGGACATCCAGGCCAAGTCGACCGAGGGCGGCGCGCCGGTGCTGCTCTACGAGGAGCCGGACCTGGTCATCCGGGTGGTCCGGGACCTGTTCAACGAGGACTTCCGCGAGCTGGTGATCGAGGGCGACCAGTCGTACGACATGGTCGAGTCGTACCTGTCGCACGTCTCGCCGGACCTGGTCGCCCGGCTCCGCCGACACGTGGGCACCACCGACGTGTTCGCCGCGTACCGCATCGACGAGCAGATCCTCAAGGGGCTCGACCGCAAGGTGTTCCTGCCCTCCGGCGGTCATCTGGTGATCGACCGGACCGAGGCGATGACCGTGGTCGACGTCAACACCGGTAAGTACACCGGCGCGGGCGGCAACCTGGAGGAGACCGTCACCCGCAACAACCTGGAGGCGGCCGAGGAGATCGTCCGCCAACTGCGGTTGCGCGACATCGGCGGCATCGTGGTGATCGACTTCATCGACATGGTGCTGGAGTCGAACCGGGAGCTGGTGTTGCGCCGGTTGACCGAGTGCCTGGGCCGGGACCGCACCAAGCACCAGGTCACCGAGATCACCTCGCTGGGTCTGGTGCAGATGACCCGCAAGCGGATCGGTGCCGGGCTGCTGGAGGCGTTCAGTGAGACCTGTGACTGCTGCAAGGGTCGGGGTCTGATCATCCACACCGAGCCGGTGCCGGAGAAGCCGCGTTCCGGTGGCACGGAGAAGGTCAAGGCGGTCGCCTCGGCCGCGCCGGCCGCCGAACAGGCCAGTGGTTCGTCGCGGCGTCGGGGTCGCAAGAGCGCCGCCGAGCGGACCGTGGTCGAGGTCACCGACACCGAGGAGACCGCCACCGGTACGGCGGACGCGGACTACCACGACACGATGGGCTACGACCTGTCCCGGTACGAGACGGACACGCCGGCCGCTGCGGACGTGGCCGACAGCCAGCAGGGCGAGTCGGCCCGCCTGGCCGCCCCGGACGACCCGGACGCGGTGGGCGAGAGCGACGAGGACGAGGGTGCCGAGGGCGGCACCGGTCGCCGTCGCTCCCGGCGTGGTGGCGCACGCCGCCGTACCCGACCGTGACCGCCCGGCGGTAGACCGGACCCGGTCCGCCGCCCCGACGTCGACGAGCCCCGCCCACGGTGACCTCCGCCGGGCGGGGCTCCGGCGTATCGTGGTCGGTGAGTCGGCGGCGGGACGGCACCACGGCCGGTGACCGGGCGATGGCCGACCGGTGACCTGGTCCGGTGGGGGTGGCCCGGTTTGGGGCTGGCCCCGGCCATGGCGTACGCTAACCTGCGGCGCACTTTGGTGTGCCGAGTTCCCGTGTGCCCGCGCCGCCGTGCCTCTGCTACCCGGCGAGCCGCCGCGGGGACGACCGCCAGCAGCCTCAACGACAGGGAGTCCGCCTCCGATGTACGCGATCGTCAAGACCGGCGGCAAGCAGTACAAGGTCGCCGAAGGCGACGTGATCGAGGTCGAGAAGCTCGCCGGTGCCCCCGGCGACGCGGTGAAGCTCGCCGCGGTGCTCCTCGTCGACGGTGACGACCTGGTGACCGATGCGGCCAAGCTCGCCGAGGTCGAGGTGTCCGGCGAGATCGCCGCGCACACCAAGGGCCCGAAGATCCGGATCCACAAGTTCAAGAACAAGACCGGCTACCACAAGCGCCAGGGTCACCGCCAGCCGCTGACCCAGGTCAAGGTGACCGGCATCTCCAGCGGGAAGTAGGTCGTTCTCAGATGGCTCACAAAAAGGGTGCGTCCAGCTCGCGTAACGGCCGTGACTCCGCGGCCCAGCGGCTCGGCGTGAAGCGCTTCGGTGGTCAGGTCGTCAGCGCGGGCGAGATCATCGTCCGGCAGCGCGGCACCAAGTTCCACCCCGGTGACCTGGTCGGCCGTGGCGGCGACGACACGCTGTTCGCGCTGTCCGCCGGTGCGGTCCAGTTCGGCACCAGGCGCGGTCGCAAGACCGTCAGCATCGTGCCGCAGCAGTAGCTTCGAGGCGAAGCGGGCCGTGGACCTGATGTCCCGGCCCGCTTCGCCATTTCTCACGCGGGGTAGCGCCTCGCTGGAAGGATTGCGGCGTGACGACGTTCGTTGACCGGGTCGTCCTGCACCTGCAGGCCGGCGACGGCGGGCACGGCTGTGTGTCGATCCACCGGGAGAAGTTCAAGCCGTTCGGCGGCCCCGACGGCGGTAACGGCGGCCATGGCGGCAGCGTGTCGCTGGTGGTCGATCCGCAGGTGCACACGCTGCTCGACTTCCACTTCCGCCCGCACGTCAAGGCACCCAACGGCCGCGGTGGCGCGGGCTCCAACCGGGACGGCGCCAACGGCGGCGACCTGGTGCTCACCGTGCCGGACGGCACGGTCGTGCAGACCGCCGACGGCACCGTGCTGGCCGACATGGTCGGCGCCGGCACCACCTTCGAGGTGGCCCGGGGTGGTCGGGGTGGTCGGGGCAACGCCTCGCTGGCCAACGCCCGCCGGAAGGCACCCGGCTTCGCCGAGTTGGGCGAGCCGGGCGAGCAACTGGACGTGGTGCTGGAGCTCAAGAGCGTCGCCGACGTCGGCCTGGTGGGCTTCCCGTCGGCCGGCAAGTCGTCGCTGATCTCGGTGATCTCGGCCGCCAAGCCGAAGATCGCCGACTACCCGTTCACCACCCTGGTGCCGAACCTCGGCGTGGTCCGAGTCGACAACCACACCTTCACCGTCGCCGACGTGCCCGGTCTGATCCCGGGCGCGGCCACCGGCAAGGGCCTGGGGCTGGAGTTCCTGCGGCACGTGGAGCGGTGTGCCGTGCTGGTGCACGTGATCGACACCGCGACGCTGGAGCCGGGCCGGGACCCGCTGGCCGACATCGACACCATCGAGGCGGAGCTGGCCGAGTACGGCGGTCTGGCCGACCGGCCGCGCATGGTGGCCCTGAACAAGATCGACGTGCCCGACGGCCGGGACCTCGCCGAGATCGTCCGGCCCGACCTGGAGGCGCGCGGTCTGCGGATCTTCGAGGTGTCGGCGGCCACCCGGGAGGGCCTCAAGGAGTTCACCTACGCGATGGCCGAGCTGGTGGCGCAGGCGCGGGCCGCCGTGCCGCCGGCCGAGCCGACCCGCATCGTGATCCGCCCCAAGGCGGTCGACGACGCCGGGTTCACCGTCGAGGCGCAGGACGACGGCTCCTACACGGTGCGCGGTGGCCGCCCGGAGCGGTGGGTACGCCAGACCAACTTCGACAACGACGAGGCGGTCGGCTACCTCGCGGACCGGTTGGCGCGTCTCGGCGTGGAGGACCACCTGGCGAAGGCCGGTGCCCAGCCGGGCGATTTGGTGCGCATCGCGGACCGGGAGTTCGACTGGCAGCCGACCCTCTACGCCGGGGCGGACTACGTGCCGGGTTCCCGGGGCCGCGATGAGCGGCTGGAGGAGAAGACGAACCGCGCCAGCGCGGCGGAGCGGTTGGCGGCCCGCAAGGCCCGTCGGCAGCGGCCGGCGGACGAGGTGGAGGCGGCTCCGACGCCGGACGACGCCGGATAGCTCGCTGCGCGGTGCGGCGGCCCCGGTCAGGGGCGGTCGATCGGGTCGTCCAGCCGTGAACCGGTGCCCGCCCGGTTGGACAGCAGCAGGCCGAGGGCCAGCATCCCCAGGGCCAGGCCCAGGTGCAGCCAGTTGTCCGCGCCGTTCACCGGGATCCAGTTGGCGCCGGCCGAGTCGACGACCACCAGGCCGTAGATCCAGAGCACGAGGTACACCGCGCCGCCGCCGATCAGGAACAGCCGCGCGCCGGCCAGACTGCGGGCCAGCGCCAGGCCGACCACGCCGAAGGCGAGGTGGACCAGGTTGTGCAGGACGGAGACCTGGAAGACGCCGAGCAGCTTCGCCTCGGAGTGGTGGCCGGCGAAGGACAACTCGCCGTAGTTCGTGGTGATGCCGGGGACGAACCCGAGCACCCCGATCAGGAGGAAGACCACCGCCAGGATCAGGGCGGCGAGCTGGGCGCGGGTGGTGCGCCGGGCCGGCTTCTCCAGCGACCTGTGCGCCATCGTCGTCACCTCCGTGAGCCCGCGACCGTCGCGGGGTGGGTCCCCGGCTCCGACGATCTCGCATGTACGCCGTCGTCGGGGGCGACTCCGGAGAAATGACGACCAGCGTGGCACTGCGTACCGTGCGCCCCGGTCCGGCACGGCGGGACGGACCCGCCGACCGGGGCGACCCGGTGGTGGGCTCAGTCCAGGTCGAACTCGCCGTCCTGGGCGCCGGCGACGAAGGCGTCCCACTCGGCCTGCGTGAACACCAGCACCGGGCCGTCCGGCTCGGCGGAGTTACGCATACCGATGAGGTCGTCGACGAAGGCGACCTCCACCGCCGCCTCCGAGGTGTCGCCCTCGGCCCGCTGCCAGACCGCCCGGGAGAGGTCGAAGTCGCCCTTGGGGTGCGCTGTCATTGCGTCAGTCCTCCAGTGCAGGGGAATGGGGACGCTCGTTCGAGGCCCCATCGGGCAGGATAAGCGGATGCCGAGCCTGAGCCGTGCAGAGTCGACCGCGCGTGGCGCGTCGATCTCCGTCGTTTCCTACCACGTGGACCTCGACCTCACCGGTGGCGACGAGCGGTTCCGCTCGCTGGTCACGATCCGGTTCCGGGCCACCGGCAGGGAGACCTTCGCCGAGGTGAAGCCCGCGACACTGCTGGCGGTACACCTCAACGACTGTGATCTCGATCCGGCCGCGCTGGACGACAACCGGCTCGCCCTGACCGGGCTGGCCGAGGAGAACACGCTGACCGTCGAGGCGGAGATGGCGTACACGAACACCGGTGAGGGACTGCACCGGTTCGTCGACCCGGCCGACGGCGAGACCTACCTGTACGCGATGTCCTTCCTGGACGACGTGCAACGCATCTTCGCCGCCTTCGACCAGCCCGACCTGAAGGCGCCGGTCACGCTCACGGTCACCGCACCGGAGCACTGGACGGTCGCGGCCAACGGCGCACTGGCCGCCAACCCGGCCCCCGGGCGCTGGGAGTTCGTCCCCACCCTGCCCATCGCCACGTACTTCTTCACGCTGATCGCCGGTCCCTGGCACGTCAGGCGGGACAGCCACGACGGCATCCCGCTGGGGGTGTACTGCCGCCGGTCGCTGGCCGAACACCTGGACGCCGACGCCGACGAGATCTTCACCATCACGAGGCAGTGCCTGGACCGGTTCCACCAGCTCTTCACCGAGCGGTACCCGTTCGGCAAGTACGACCAGGCGTTCGTGCCGGAGTTCAACGCCGGGGCGATGGAGAACCCGGGCCTGGTGACCTTCCGCGACGACTACGTGTTCCGCTCGGCGGTCACCGACTCCGAGCGCGAGCTGCGCGCCACCACGATCGCCCACGAGATGGCGCACATGTGGTTCGGCGATCTCGTCACCATGCGCTGGTGGGACGACCTGTGGCTGAACGAGTCGTTCGCCGAGTACCTGGGCACCCGGGTCACCGCCGAGGCGACCCGGTTCGACCAGGCGTGGACGACCTTCGCGCTGCAACGCAAGGCCTGGGGGTACGCGGCCGACCAGCGTCCCTCCACCCATCCCGTCGCCCCCGAGCGGGTGGCCGACGCGGCGGAGGGGCTGCTCAACTTCGACGGCATCTCGTACGCCAAGGGCGCCAGTGTGCTGCGGCAACTGGTCGCCTGGCTCGGTGACGAGGCGTTCCTGGCCGGGCTGAACGATCACTTCGCCCGGCACCGCTTCGGCAACGCCACCCTGGCCGACCTGCTCGACAGTCTCGCCGCCGCCAGCGGCCGGGACCTGACCGACTGGGCGCAGGCGTGGCTGCGTACCGCGCAGGTGAACACGCTGCGCTCCGAGGTGCGGCTGGACGCCGACGGCCGGTACGCCGAGGCGGCCGTGGTGCAGACCGCCCCGCCGTCGCACCCGGTGCTGCGCCCGCACCGCATCGGGGTCGGCCGGTACGCCGTCGACGGCACCGCCGAGCGGCAGGAGATCGACCTCGACCCGAAGTCCGACGACGGACGTACGCTGCTCACCGGGTTGGTCGGTGAACCGGCGGCGGCGGTCCTGCTGCCCAACGACGGCGACCTGACGTTCGCCAAGATCCGCCTGGACCCGGCCTCGGCCGACGCCGTGTCGCTGCTGCTGCCCGAGCTGGCCGACCCGCTGGCCCGGGCGCTGCTGTGGGGCGAGGCGCTGGACGCCGCCACCGACGGGGAACGGCCGGTGCAGGCGGTGGTCGACCTGATCGGGGCGGCGCTGCCCACCGAGACCGAGGTGATCATCGCCGAGGACGTGCTGGCGCTGAGCCGGTCGCTGGTCGACCGCTACCTCGACCCGGCGGCCCGGCGGGCGGCCCTGGACCGGATCGCCGACGCCTGTCGCCGCTTGCTCGACGGTGCCGCGCCGGGGGAGTCGTTGCAGTTGGCCGCCGTGCGGGGCCTGATCGCCGTGACCACCGACGCCGACCTGCTGGGTGGCTGGCTCGCCGGTCGGGGCGTACCGGCCGGGCTGGCCGTCGACACCGAGCTGCGCTGGTCCGTGCTGGCGCGGCTGGTGACGCTGGGCGCCGCCGGGGAGAGCGAGATCGCCGCCGAGGCCGCCGCCGACCCGAGCGCCGCCGGTGCGGAGCGGGCCGCCGCCTGCCGGGCCGCGCTGCCCGACCCGGCCGCCAAGCAGGCCGCGTGGGAGATCATCGTGTCGAACACCGAGCTGTCCAACCGGCTGGTCGAGGCGACCGCCGCCGGTTTCTGGCGTCCGGAGCAGGCGGAGCTGACCGCCGAGTACGTGACCCGGTACTTCGACGACATGCCGGCCGCCGCGCGGCTGCGTACGCCCTGGGTGGCCGACGGGGTGGCCAAGCTGGCGTTCCCCCGGTACGCGGTGGCGCGATCGACCCGGGAGGCGGCTGCGGCGCTGCTGGCCCGCGACGACCTCACCCCGGGCCTGCGCCGGGTGGTCACCGACGCCGACGACGACCTGCGGCGGGCGCTGGACGCCCGGACGGTGATCGAAGGTACGCCCGCCTGACCTGGTGTCGCCGGGTCGGTGCCGTGGGTCACGGCCCGGCCCGGTGTGAACCGGATTCGGCATAGGATCATGGGGTGCGGGAAGACATCCGGCGGGTCGGGATCATGGGCGGCACGTTCGACCCGATCCATCACGGTCACCTCGTCGCCGCGAGCGAGGTGGCGGACCGGTTCGGGCTGGACGAGGTGGTGTTCGTGCCCACCGGGCGGCCCTGGCAGAAGGCGGACGTGCCCGTCAGCCCGGCCGAGGACCGCTATCTGATGACGGTGATCGCGACCGCGTCGAACCCCCGCTTCCAGGTCAGTCGGGTCGACATCGACCGGGGCGGCCCCACCTACACCGTCGACACGCTGCGCGACCTGCGCGCCGAGTACGGCCCGAAGGCGCAACTGTTCTTCATCACCGGCGCGGACGCGCTGGAGCGCATCCTGAGCTGGAAGGATCTGGACGAGATCTTCGAGCTGGCGCACTTCATCGGGGTGACCCGGCCGGGCTTCGCACTCACCGACGCCCACCTGCCCGCCGACACGGTCACCCTGGTGCAGGTGCCGGCGATGGCCATCTCGTCCACCGACTGTCGGGCCCGGGTCTCCCGGGGCGTACCGGTCTGGTATCTGGTGCCGGACGGTGTGGTGCAATACATCGCCAAACGGCGGCTCTATCAGGATGATTAGCCTGTTTCCTCCCGATTACTGCGGAAAACTGCCGAGTCGGCAATCCGCCGGGTGTGAGAGGCTTGGAGGCATCGCACGGGTGATCGAGGGAGAACGGTGACAGTTTCGGAACGCGCTCACGAGCTGGCGATGGCCGCCGCCCAGGCCGCGGCCGACAAGAAGGCTCAGGACATCGTCATCATCGACGTGGGTGACCAGCTCGCCATCACCGACGCGTTCCTGATCGCCGCGGCCCCGAACGAGCGTCAGGTGCTCGCCATCGTCGACGCCATCGAGGAAGCCCTGCTCGACCTGCCCGAGAAGGCCAAGCCGGTGCGGCGCGAGGGCGAGCGCGGCGGCCGGTGGGTGCTGCTCGACTACGTCGACATCGTGGTCCACGTGCAGCACACCGAGGAGCGCGAGTTCTACGCCCTCGACCGGCTCTGGAAGGACTGCCCCACCATCCCCTTCGTCGACCGGGACCTGGCCAGCGCCGAGGCCGCCACCGGATCCGGCGAGTGACCCGGCTGATCGTCTGGCGGCACGGCAACACCGACTGGAACGCCGCCGGTCGGGTGCAGGGGCAGACCGACGTACCCCTCAACGACCTCGGCCGCGAGCAGGCGCGCCAGGCCGCGCCGCTGCTGGCCGCGCTGCGACCGGACGCCATCGTCGCCAGCGACCTGAGCCGCGCCGCGGACACCGCCGGTGCGCTGTCCGCGCTGACCGGTCTGCCGGTACGCTCCGACGCCCGACTGCGCGAACGCCACTTCGGCCGTTGGCAGGGCCTCCTGCTCGCCGAGGCGTCGGCACAGTTCCCGGCGGAGTTCGCCCGCTGGCGGGCCGGTGACCCCGACCCGGGCGCGGAGATCGAACCGCTGGGCGAGCTGGGCAAGCGGATGGGCACCGCCCTCCAGGAGCTCGCCGACGACCTGGCCGGCCGGACGATCGTCGTGGCCACCCACGGCGGTGCCGCCCGGCAGGGCTGCGGCCAACTCCTCGGCTGGGAGCCGAGCGTGCTGCGCGCCGTCGGCGCGCTGCGCAACTGCCACTGGACCGAGCTGCGGCACGACGCCGACCGTGGCTGGCAGATGCGGACACACAACGTCGGCGCGGTCGACGTACCGCCGGTCACCCCCGGCGGCACCGCATCCGCCCGGCCCGGCTCCGCCGAAGCGGTCTGACGCCGCACCACGCCGATCGGCTACCGTGCCGGGCATGCCCGTCGCGGTCGTGACCGACTCCACCGCCTATCTGCCGCCCGAGCTGGTGCCCGCGCACCAGCTCACGGTGGTGCCACTGACCGTGGTGCTCAACGGGGTCGAGGGGCTGGAAGGCGTCCAGACCTCCCCGGCGGACGCCACCCGGGCGTTGAGCGCCCGACGGGTCGCGGTGAGTACGTCCCGTCCGTCCCCGGAACAGTTCGTCCGGACGTACCGGCGGCTGCTGGACGCCGGTGCGGACGGCGTCGTGTCGGTGCACCTGTCGGCGGGGCTCTCCGGCACCGTGGAGGCCGCCGACCTGGCCGCCGCAGAGTTCGGTGACCGGGTGACGGTGGTGGACAGCCGCTCCTGCGGCATGGGCCTCGGCTTCCCGGTGCTCGCCGCCGCCCGCGCCGCCCAGGGCGGTGCCGACCTGGCCGACGTACGCGCCGAGGCCGTCGCCGCGATCGACCGCACCACCATCTACTTCTATGTCGACACCCTGGAGTTCCTGCGCCGGGGCGGCCGGATCAACGCGGCCGAGGCACTGCTCGGCACGGCACTGTCGGTCAAACCGATCCTCTACATGCCGGACGGCGTCATCGTGTTGTGCGACAAGGTGCGCACGGCCAGCCGTGGCCTGGCCCGCCTGGTCGACCTGGCCGTCGAGGCGGCCGGGGATGCGGAGATCGACCTGGCCGTGCACCACCTGGCCGCACCCCAGCGCGCCGAGACCCTGCTCGACGCGCTCACCACCCGGTTGGGTCCGCGCCTGCACGACACGTACGTCTCCGAGGCCGGTGCCGCCGTCGCCGCCCACGCCGGCCCCGGCCTGGCCTGCGTCGTCACCCACCGCCGCCCCTGACCCCCCTGCGCCGTCCTCAGCACGGTCCCGTGCGTCGCTGTGTGCTGCGTTGCCTGTGTGCGTTGCCTGTGCGGGCGGCCCGCTGTTCTGGGCGCCGATCATGGAGTTGTGGTCCGTACTCCGTGCTTGTCTGTCCTGGTCTGCCGGTGCCATAAGTCGCTGATCGACGGGGTGAGTGCGGGGATGCGGAAAGATGGGTGGGGGTGGGAGGAGGGCGGATGTCCTGTGTGGTGACCGGTGGTGGGCGCGGGGTCGGGCGGGGGATCGTGGAGCGGCTGCTTACCGCGGGTGAGACGGTCGTCGTCGTCGAGCGCGACGGCGACGCGGTGTCCTGGGTGGAGCGTCATGCGGAGAACGGGCGACTCATGGCGGTGGTCGGTGACGCGGCCGACGAGGGCGTCGCCGGGCGCGCGGCCGACCTCGCCGAACGAGCCGGGCCGCTCACCGGCTGGGTGAACAACGCGGCGGTGTTCCGGGACGCGTCCGTGCACGACGCCCCCGTCGGCGAGGTGGTCGACCTGATCACCCGCAACCTGCGCCCCGCCGTGGTCGGCGCGGCCACCGCGGTACGCCGATTCCTGGCCGCCGGCACCGAGGGCGCGATCGTGAACGTCTCCTCCCACCAGGCTGCTCGACCGGTGCCCGGCTGCCTGCCGTACGCCACGGCGAAAGCCGCCATCGAGGGGCTGACCCGCGCGCTCGCGGTCGAGTACGGCCCGCGCGGCATCCGGGCGAACACGGTCGCCCTCGGCTCGGTGACCACCGAGCGGCACGAGGCGTTCATGGCCGCCCAGACGCCGGAGCAGACCGGACGGATCGAGGCGGAGCTGCACCGCCTGCACCCGGTGGGCCGGATCGGCCGACCTCAGGACGTCGCCGACGTGGTGGCGTTCCTGCTGTCCCCGGCGGCGGGTTTCGTCACCGGAGTCACGCTGCCGGTCGACGGCGGACGCGCGGCGCTCGGCCTCGACCCGGAATCCCGCTGACCCGGGGCGGCCCACGCACGACTATCGGCCGCCCGCCGCCCGCCGCCCGCCGCCCGCCGCCCGCCGCTCCTCACCGATGGACCGTGCACGCCCGTGCAAGCGTGAAGGTCACGCTCGATCCCGGATCGAGTGGTATCCGAGCGCGACGATGACCACTCGATCCGGGATCGAGCGTGATCTTGCGGTGGAGGCGACAGCATGGGCCTGAGCAAGGCGGTTGCCAGGCCCGATCTGGCCGCGATGCGGGTGCCGACACCGACGCGGCGGGCACCAGCGCGAGCAGCAGAAGGCAGGCCCCTGCGGTGGGTACACGACGAAGTCCCCAGCCTCGGGCTGGGGGCTTTCGGTGGCTCGGGTGTCAGCCGACCGGGCCGATCCGCTTCGCCGACTCGGCGAAGCCCCGCCAGGCGGCCGGGCCGACGTGCAGGGTGCCGCCGTCACCGCGCTGGTGACGATGACGAAGGAGCCGTCGAGACCGGCGTACGGCCCCGACCGACCTCGGAACGACCTGTATCCGGACGTGCGGCAACTCGGCCTACGACAGCCGGGCGTCCAATCGCTCACGACCGGGTCCATGCGGTGGATCAATCGACCGATCGGCCCCGATGGCGGTACAGCCTGGAAGCATCCTCGGTCCGGTGCGTCCGGCCATAGCACGAACGATGCTTGATCAGGCGGTTGTCCACAGCCGACCGGTTGTCCACAGCCGGGGCGATTGACTGCGGCACGCGTCGGGCTCGCCGTCCTAGCCTCGCGCCGTGTCCAACGACGACGAGGAGACGGCGGTCCGGGATCGCCTGTGGCGGCTGATGTCCGGCACGGCAGCGCACGCTGCCGACCTGCCCACCGATCGACCGTCACCGGCAGGTCGTGAGGTCGGCCTGATGTCGCCGGGCGATACCGGCCCGGACTCCGACGACTTCGCACCGGCCTCGTCGTCCCCGTGGCGCGGACCGACGGAGTGGCCGACCGTTTCGCTACCCGTGCACACGTCCGCTGCCCCGGAGGTCTCGGCGGACACCGGGACCCACGTCGCCGCTGCCCTCAGGTATTCGGCGGACACCGGAACCAGCGTCACCGGTCCGCAGCGGCCTCCGTCGACGCCCTCCGCCACCGTGGTCGCCGATCCGTACCTTGCCTCGGAGCGAACCGGCCGGTCGGGTGCCACGGCGATGCCGGCGGACACCGACGCGACCCCTGCACCGTCCCGACTGCCGGGTCCCGGGGCGTTCGATCCCGGGCGGCGCGGGGTCCGGGTGCTCGCCGTGGTCGCCGTTCTGGTCGTGGTCGTCGCCGCCGGCTGGGCGTGGCGGTCCCGTCCGCAGGTCGAGCCGGTCGTCACCGTCAGCGGTCCGAGTGGGGCCGCCGACGTCGACCCGTCCGGTCCACCCGGTGACGAGCCGATGACCGACCCGTCGGCCGTACCCGCCGGTGAGGTGGTCGTCGCCGTGGCGGGCAAGGTGCGTCGGCCGGGTCTGGTGCGGCTCCCGGCCGGGGCGCGGGTGGCCGACGCCGTGGAGGCGGCCGGTGGGGCGCTGCCCGGGGTGGACGTGGCGATGCTGAATCCGGCCCGCAAGGTGACCGACGGCGAGTTGGTCGTGGTCGGCGTACCGCCGCCGACGCCAGCCGCCCCGGCACCCGGCGTCCCGGCACCCGGCGCCGCCGTGCCCGGTGCGGAATCCGGCGGACGGGTGAACCTGAACACCGCCACGCTCGCGCAACTCGACGGGCTGCCCGGAGTGGGACCGGTGCTCGCGCAGCGGATCATCGAGCACCGCGAGCAGCGCGGCGGCTTCCGCGCCGTCAGCGACCTGCGCCAGGTCAACGGCATCGGCGACGCCCGGTACGAGGAGCTGAAGGACCTGGTGACGGTGTGACCGCCGACGCGAGGGTGCCTGATCTCCGGCTGGCCGGACTGGCCGTGGCGGCCTGGCTCACCGCCCTGGCCGGGCTACACCTCACCGCTGCGCGGGCACTGCTGGTGGCCGTGCTGGCGGCGGCGGTGGGCGTACTGGTCGCGGTGCACCTGCTCGGGTTCGCCGGGCGGCAGGGTGCCCTCGCCCGACGCTACGGCTGGACCGTGGTGGCGGTGTTGATCGGGGTCGTCTGCGGGGGCGCGGCCACCTCGGCCCGACTGGCGGTGCGGGACGCCGGCCCGTTGCGTGCCTTGGTCGACGACGGCGGGCAGGTCAGCGCGGAGTTGACGGTCCGGGACGATCCTCGGGCACTACGCGGCGGCATCGTCGGTCGCCCACCGACGTTGCTGGTGTCGGCCCGGTTGGTGACCGTCACCGGCCCGGCGGGGCACCGGGTCACCACGCCGGCCCGGGTGCTGGTGCTCGCCGACGACCCTGCCTGGCGCGGACTGCTGCCCGGGCAACGCATCACGGCCGAGGGCCGCCTGACCGAGCCGCGCGGCGGTGACCTGACCGGCGCGGTGCTGCTGGCCGAGGGCGCACCCGTCCGGCTCGGGTCGGCGTCGGTGCTGCAACGAGCCGCCGGGGTGCTGCGGGCCGGGCTGCAACGCGCCTGCGCGCCGCTGCCCGACGACCCGGGTGGTCTGCTGCCCGGCCTGGTGGTCGGTGACACCAGCGAACTGCCCGACACGGTCGAGGAGGACTTCCGGGCCACCGGCATGACGCATCTCAACGCCGTCTCCGGTTCCAACGTCGCGATCGTGGTGGGGGCGGTGCTGTTGGCCGCACGCTGGGCCCGTGCCGGTCCGACTCTGGCCGTCGTACTCTGCGGGCTCGCTCTGGTGGGCTTCGTCATCCTGGTCCGACCCTCACCGAGCGTGGTGCGGGCGGCGACGATGGGGGCGATCGGACTCGCCGCGCTGGCCACCGGCCGACCCCGGGCGGCGGTGCCGGCCCTCGCCGCCGGAGTGGCGGTGCTGGTACTCGTCGACCCCGACCTGGCCGGGGACGCCGGTTTCGCGCTGTCGGTGCTGGCGACCGGTGGTCTGCTGCTGCTCGCGCCACGGTGGCGCGACGGATTGCGTCGACGGGGCGTACCGGCGGGGGCGGCCGAGGCGCTGGCGGTCCCGGCCGCCGCGCAGTTGGCCTGCTCCCCGGTGATCGCCGGCCTGTCGGGCACGGTCAGTCTGGTCGCGGTCCCGGCGAACCTGCTCGTCGTGCCCGCGATCGCTCCGGCCACGGTGCTCGGGGTGCTGGCCGCGACGATCTCGCCGGTCTGGCCGGCCGGTGCCCAGGCCGTCGCCTGGCTGGCGCACTGGCCGGCGTGGTGGCTGGTGCTGGTGGCCCGCCACGGGGCCCGCGTTCCGGCGGGCAACCTGCCCTGGCCGGGCGGGGTGTCCGGAGCGCTGCTGCTGGCGGCGCTGACCGTGGCCCTGCTGGTGGCGGTGCGGCGACCGGTGGTGCGCCGCCTGGTGGCGGTGCTGACCGCCGCCGTCGTGGTCGGCACGCTGCCGGTGCGGGTGGCGGCACCGGGCTGGCCGCCGAAGGGGTGGGTGGTCGTCGCCTGCGCGGTCGGTCAGGGCGACGTCGTGCTGCTGCCGGTGGCGGCGGGACGCGCCGTCGTGGTCGACGCCGGACCCGATCCGGCGGCGGCGGACGCCTGTCTGCGGAGACTCGGCGTACGGCGGGTGCCGCTCCTGGTGATCAGCCACTTCCACGTCGACCACACCGGGGGAGTGGCCGGGGTCTTCCGGGACCGTCGGGTGGACACGGTGGTCACCCCCCGCTGGCCGGAGCCGGAGATGGGGCGGGACCTGGTGCACGACACCGCCGCCGCGCACGGTACACCCCTGGTGGCCGCCCCGGCCGGATGGCGGTACCGGGCGGGCGCGGTCGACCTGGTGGTCCTCGGTCCGCCCTATCCCATGCGGGGCACCAGGTCGGACCCGAACAACAACTCGTTGGTGCTGCGGGCCACCGTGGCCGGGGTGCGGATCCTGCTCGCCGGGGACGCGGAGACCGAGGAGCAGCAGGCGTTACGGGAGCATCTGCCGCCGGACGGGCTGCGGGCGGAGGTGTTGAAGGTCGCTCACCACGGGAGCGCGTACCAGGATCCGGCCTTTCTGGACGCGATCGCCCCGGCGGTGGCGTTGGTGCCGGTGGGCGCGGGGAACACCTACGGGCACCCCAACGAGGCCGTCCTGGCCCGGTTGAGTCGGGGTGGGGCGCGGGTGCTGCGGACCGACCGCGACGGGGACGTCGCCGTGGTGGTCGGTCCGTCCGGGCTGGCGGTGGTGGCGGGGGGAGTGGACCTGACCAGGGCCAACCGATGAGCGAATCCGACTTATGGAGAAAGAAGGCTAATTGTATATATGTCTGGATTTGCGCTGAGTGCGGGGTCTGCCAGCACAGTACCGACGAGCAGACTGGACCTCGCCGCAGAGCGTGCGAGTATGGGCGGCGTGACCGCCGCCAATGCCGCTCCCATTGTGCTCGTCCTCGGTGACGAGGAGCTGCTCGCCACGCGTGCGGTGACCGAAACCGTCGCCGCCGCCCGCGCCGCCGACCCGGGTGCGGACGTGCGCGAGTACCAGGCGGGCCAGCTCACCGTGGGCGAAATCGACGAGATGCTGAGCCCGTCGCTGTTCGGTGGGCGACGCGTGCTGGTGCTGCGGTCCGGCCAGGACGCCCGCAAGGATCTGACCGCGGCCCTGCTGGCGTACGCGAAGAATCCCGACCCCGAGGTGCAACTCGTCGTCCAGCATCTCGGCGCTGCCAAGGGCAAGGCGTTCGCCGACGGGCTGAAGGCGGCCGGTGCGCAGGTGCTGCCCGCCACCAAGCTCAAGGGACACCGCGATCGGGTGGCCTTCGTGCGGGACGAGTTCCGGCGGGCGGGTGGGCGCTGCACCGACGACGCGGCCGAGGCGCTGATCGCGGCGGTCGGCAATGACCTGCGGGAACTCGCGGCAGCCTGCTCGCAGCTCATCGCCGACACGGACGGCAAGGTCGACGCCGACACCGTCTCCCGCTACTACCGGGGCCGGGTCGAGGTGAGCGGCTTCACCGTCGCCGACGCCACCATGGTCGGCGACCTGCCCGCCGCGCTGGAGGCGCTGCGCTGGGCCCTGCACGTCGGAGTCGACCCGGTGCCGATCGCGGACGCCCTCGCCGACGGGATCCGCACCGTGGCCCGGGTCGCCTCGGCCGGACGGGGTAGCCCGTTCCAGCTCGCCAGCAGTCTGGGCATGCCGCCGTGGAAGGTCGAACGGGCCCAGCGGCAGGCCCGGGGCTGGACGCCGGACGCTCTGGTCGAGGCCATGCGGGCGGCGGCCGAGTGCAACGCGGCGGTGAAGGGCGGCTCCGACGACCGGGCGTACGCGCTGGAGAAGGCCGTCTTCTCGGTGGCCGCCGCGCGCCAGCAGGGCGGCGCCAGATGAGCGGAGCCCTCCGTGGCTCCTGGGCCACGATCCCGGCCGACGAGGAGCGGTACCGACCGCTCTACGCCCGGGTGCTCGGGCTGCGGGTCGTCAACCCGGGCGGGGTGCTCTGCTTCCTCTTCTTCGAGGGGGCGATCGCGTTGGCCGCCCTGCTCGTGCTCGCCGAGTTGGTGAAGTGGTGGGCGGTACTGGTGCTCCCGGCGGCGGTGGCCGTCATGGTCAAGCTCAACGACCTGGTGGCGGCCGTGGTGGTCCGCTCCGCGGCGGCCGTACCCGAGCAGGAACGCGACCGGTTCCGACGGCAGATGGCACCCGCGGTCGGGCGGGCCCGGGTCGACTGGCTGCCGCACACCGTGCCCGGCGTGGTGCTCCGGTCGGAGCCGCTGCCCACCGTCGACCCGTCGTCGGCGTCGCGGCCGTCCGGCCCGACCGCACCCACCCTGCGTCCGGCCCGCCCGGGCCCCACGGAGACCACGCCGCCCCCGGACGTGTCGAATAAGGTGCCCGGACGGCGCCACCGCCCCGCCGAACCCGGCTCCTGAACCAAGCGGGCCCTCATCGGGCGGGGACGTGCGGAAAGCCCCGAGGCAGTGCCCCGGGGCTTTCCGTCAGATCTGAGGTCGCTGACTCAGGCAGCGAGCGACGTGACGCGCTTGGCGATCGCCGACTTGCGGTTGGCGGCCTGGTTGGCGTGGATCACGCCCTTGCTGGCGGCCTTGTCCAGCTTGCGCGAGGCGTCCTGCATGAGGGTGGTGGCCTTCTCGACGTCACCGGCCTCAGCGGCCTCGTGGAACTTGCGGATGGCGGTCTTCAGCGACGACTTGACCGACTTGTTCCGCAGCCGGCGCTTCTCGTTCTGCCGGTTGCGCTTGATCTGGGACTTGATGTTCGCCACGCGACAGCCTCGTCTTGATAGCTCGGGTTGGTCAGCTTGTGCGCGCGACGAGCATGCGTCATCGCTGCGCGAAAAGCCAGGCTACCAGGTCGGTCGGCACGGGCCAAAACAGCCCTCGCGGGCAGGTGCCGTGCGACCGGGGTCGGTCAGGCCCAACCCTGCCGACGGGCCAGCCAGTCGAGCGCCTGTTCGCCGGTCCACCGCTGGTGCGTCGGCAGGTGGGCCGACGCGGTCGGCGGTGCCGCCGCAGCGGCGGTGAGGTGGTAGCCGGACAGGGCGGCCAGGGTCACGTCGAGCGCGTCGTCGGGTGCGTCGGCGACGGTCGGGTGGGCGGCGAAGAGGACGTCGACGTCGAGGCCGGAGGCGTACCCGGTGATCAGCAGGTTGACCAGGTCGAACCAGGCCGGGCCGTGGCACAGCCAGGTCCAGTCGCAGAACCAGGCGGTGCCGGTCGCGTCGATCAGGACGTTGTCCGCCCGCAGATCACCGTGGGTCAGCGCGGTCGTGGCGGCGGCGTACCGGGGGAGCCGGGACTCCAGCGCGGCGAGGTCGGCGATCCGGCCACGCAGCGGTTCGGGCAGCGGCGGTACCGGTTCCCGCCCGGCGGCGACCTCGCCCCACCAGAGGATGTCGTCGCGGGCGAGGTCGGCGAGCCGGGGCAGCCCGAGGGCGAGCAGGTCGGGCGACGGGTCGGCGAGCGCGGCGGCGAGGTCGGCGTACCCGGCGAGGGTGTCGGCCAGTTCGACCGGGTCCCAGGGCAACTGGGGGAGGCGGCCGTGGATCGGTTCCAGACAGAGCGCGTACCAGTCGGCCTCGAACAGCGTCCAGCGCAGGCGCGGGGCGGGGAGACCGGCGGGCAGGCGGGCGAGGATGGCGGCCTCGCGGGCGTACCAGTCGACCAGGTGTGGTTGCTCGACGCGGGACGCGGCCTTGACGAAGGCGCTGCCGCCGTCGCCGGTGCGCAGCACCGCGGCGAAGCCCCGGGTGAAACCGGCACCGGCGGTCTCGGCGGCGACGACCGGAGCGCCGAGCCGCTCCGACAGTGCGGCGCGGACCGCCTCCGGCAGCGTGTGCCACGGCGGGCGTTGGGCGGTCGCGTGGTACGGCACGGGCGGCGGGGCCGGGTTGCTCACCCGACCATGCTGCCCGGTCCGGCCCCGTCGTCGTGCTCCGCGCGCCGCAGACCCCTGTCCCAGGGGTCTGCCAGACTGCCGGGTCATGAGGACCGACGACTTCTGGCAGCTGATCGACCGGGCCCGCGCCGGTGGCGGGGCGGCGGACGCCGTCGCCGTCCGCGCCGTCGCGCTGCTCGCCGCCCGCGACCCGGAGGAGATCGTCGGGTACGCGCAGCACCAGCGGCGGGTGCTCGCCGCCTCCCACCGGGTCGACCTGTGGGGCGCCGCGTACCTGATGAACTACGGTGCCTCGGACGACGGCTTCGAGTATTTCCGGGGCTGGCTGATGACGCGGGGCCGGGAGGTCTTCGCCCGCGCGGTCGCCGACCCGGACTCGCTGGCCGAGTTGCCGGAGGTCCGGGCGGCCGCACTCAGCGGCGAGGAGTTCCAGTGCGAGGACATGCTCGCTGTGCCGTGGGACGCGTACCGCAAGGCGACCGCGTCCGATCTGCCGGTGGTGCGTGAGGCGGCGCGGACGCCGGACCTGAACGACATGTGGGACTTCGACGACTCCGACGAGGCCCGGCGGCGGCTGCCCCGGCTGGCCGCCCTCTTCGTCGAGCCGCCGCCGGAGTGAGTCCGGGTTCGCCCGCGCGGCGGTCGTCCGCCGGGGACGTGGGAGCATAGAGGGGGCCGGCGGTGCCGGCCCGCTCACGTCAGCCGACCAGAACGGACCGCTGTGCCACCGACGCTCGATCCCGGCGCGAACGCTCCTGGTGCCACCGACCCGGCGCGGATCAGGAACTTCTGCATCATCGCCCACATCGACCACGGAAAGTCGACCCTGGCCGACCGGATGTTGCAGCTCACCGGTGTGGTCGACCCACGGCAGATGCGCGCGCAGTACCTCGACCGGATGGACATCGAGCGCGAACGCGGCATCACCATCAAGAGCCAGGCCGTCCGCATGCCGTGGACCATCCGCGAGGGCGAGCGGTCCGGCGAACAGGCCGTGCTCAACATGATCGACACCCCGGGCCACGTGGACTTCACCTACGAGGTGTCCCGCTCGCTGGCCGCCTGCGAGGGTGCGATCCTGCTGGTCGACGCCGCGCAGGGCATCGAGGCGCAGACGCTGGCCAACCTCTACCTGGCGCTTGAGAACGATCTGCACATCATTCCGGTGCTCAACAAGATCGACCTCCCGGCCGCGCAGCCGGAGAAGTACGCCGAGGAGTTGGCGCACCTGATCGGTGGCGACCCGGCGGACTGCATCAAGGTCTCCGGCAAGACCGGTGAGGGCGTGCCGCACCTGCTCGACGAGATCGTCCGGCAGTTCGTGCCGCCGGTCGGCGACGCGGAGGCCCCGGCCCGTGCGATGATCTTCGACTCGGTGTACGACGTCTACCGGGGCGTGGTCACCTACGTCCGGGTGGTGGATGGGCGGATCAGTGCCCGGGACCGGATCAAGATGATGTCCACCGGCGCCGTCCACGAGTTGCTGGAGATCGGCGTCATCTCGCCGGAGATGGTGAAGTCCGAGGCGCTCGGGGTCGGCGAGGTCGGCTACCTGATCACCGGTGTGAAGGACGTCCGGCAGTCCCGGGTCGGTGACACGGTCACCATCAACGGCCGGCCGGCGGACGAGCCGCTCGGCGGCTACAAGGACCCGAAGCCGATGGTCTACTCCGGCCTGTACCCGATCGACGGGTCGGACTACCCGGCGCTGCGGGACGCGCTGGACAAACTCAAGCTCAACGACGCCGCCCTCACCTACGAGCCGGAGACCTCCGGCGCGCTCGGCTTCGGGTTCCGCTGCGGCTTCCTCGGCCTGCTGCACCTGGAGATCATCGGGGAGCGGTTGGAGCGGGAGTTCAACCTGGACCTGATCTCGACCGCGCCGAACGTGGTCTACCGGGCCATCCAGGAGGACGGCGCGGAGATCATCGTCACCAACCCGAGCGAGTACCCGACCGGCAAGATCGCCGAGGTGTACGAGCCGACGGTGCGGGCCAGCGTGCTGACCCCGAACGACTACGTCGGTGCCGTGATGGAGTTGTGCCAGGGCCGCCGGGGCAGCCTGCTCGGCATGGAGTACCTCTCCGCCGACCGGGTGGAACTGCGCTACACGCTGCCGCTGGCCGAGATCATCTTCGACTTCTTCGACCAGCTCAAGAGCCGGACCAAGGGCTACGCCTCGTTGGACTACGAGCCCACCGACGAGCAGGCGTCCGACCTGGTGAAGGTCGACATCCTGCTGCACGGCGAGCCGGTGGACGCGTTCAGCGCGATCGTGCACAAGGACAAGGCGTACGCGTACGGGACCACGATCGCCGCGAAGCTGCGCAACCTGATCCCGCGCCAGCAGTTCGAGGTGCCGATCCAGGCCGCCATCGGCAGCCGGGTGATCGCCCGGGAGACCATCCGGGCGATCCGCAAGGACGTGCTCGCCAAGTGCTACGGCGGTGACATCAGCCGTAAGCGCAAGCTGCTGGAGAAGCAGAAGGAGGGCAAGAAGCGGATGAAGATGGTGGGCCGGGTCGAGGTCCCCCAGGAGGCCTTCATCGCGGCGCTCTCCTCCGACTCCGGCGACGGCAAGCAGGCGGGCAAGAAGTAGTCGGCGACGGGTGCCGGGCCGGTGGGTCCGGCACCCGGCCACGACGTGCGCGAATGGTGGCCGCATCGACCGGCGACATGACCGGCACGTCGGCCGGTGGTACTCCGATCGGTTTGGGAATTCGGCGTCGAGGGAACTGACTCGCCCGACAGAAAACCCCGCCGAATGACATCTTCTGCTGAGGAGGCCACCATGGAGCTCACCGTCTGGGGCATCATCACCGCACTGTTCGTGGGTCTGATCATCGGCGCGCTGGGCCGCCTCGTGGTCCCGGGCCGGCAGGACATGCCGATCTGGCTGCACATGGTCATCGGTGTCGGCGCCGCGCTGCTCGGCACTGTTCTGGCCCGTGCCGCGGGCATCGCCACGGTGACCGCCGGCATCGACTGGGCCGAGCTCCTGGTGCAGGTCGCGCTGGCTGCGATCGCCGTGGCCGTGGTGGCCGGGGTGGGCGGCCGTCGCCGTGGTGTGACCCACCGGTAACCCCCATACGCCTTCGCGGGCGCCCGGCCGTCGGCCGGGCGCCCGCTGGCGTCTGAGGTAAGGAGGGGGCCCTTTCTATACACGAGGCGTTAGCAGGGGGCCCTTCCTTACCTCCGGCACCTGCGCCGGCTGTGGCCGGTGCCGCGGTCCGCGCTGGCGGCGTCCGGCGGATCGCCCTTCCCGAGCTGCGTGAACGCACTTCTGGGTGATCTCGTGCCGTCTGGGGGCGGAAATTCGGTTTGGGGTTCGGTGGGGTCGGGAAATAGCTCTGTCGACGACAGAAAAACCACGAAAACCGTGGGAAGTCTTTTGTAAAGGAGAACGACCATGGAGCTCACCGTCTGGGGCATCATCACCGCGCTGATCGTCGGTCTGATCATCGGCGCGCTGGGGCGCCTGGTGGTGCCGGGCCGGCAGCCGATGCCGATCTGGCTGCACATGGTGATCGGCGTCGGCGCCGCTCTGCTCGGTACGGTCATCGCCCGCGCTTCGGGCTTCGCCGAGACCGCCGGCATCGACTGGCGGGAGCTCATGCTCCAGGTCCTGCTGGCCGCCGTCGCGGTGGCGCTGGTCTCCGGGGTGGGTCGCAGCCGCCGGGGTGTCACCCGGTAACAGCCGAGTCTCGAAAGGCGCCCGACCGTCGAGGTCGGGCGCCTTTCGTCGTCGTACGTCCCAATTTGCCGGTGGTGTGCCCCGTCCGCGCCGCTACGTCCTGCGATACCGTCGGGTCCGCCCTCTGTCGTAAAGGAAATCTTCGTACTAGGGTGCGACGCAGAAGGTTAATGCCAGGCGGGAGGGGAGTCGCGTGAACAGGTGGAAACGGCTGGTCCCGGTCACCGCCGTGGTGGCCACGACCGCGATGGTGCTGGCCGGCTGCGGTGGCTCCGGGGACGACGCGGCCGACACCAGCAAGCTGACGGTCTGGATGATGGGCGAGGGCAGCGAGGCGCAGACCGCCTTCCTGGACGCGGTGGAGACCGAGTTCCGCACCAAACACCCCGACACCGACGTGGTCGTGCAGTACGTTCCCTGGCTGGAGGCGCCCAAGAAGTTCCAGGCCGCGCTCGCCGGGGGCGAAGGCCCCGACATCACCGAGCTGGGCAACACCGAGACGCAGGGTTGGGCGGCGCAGGAGGCACTCGCCGACGTGACCGACCGGATGAACGGCTGGGCCGAGGGCAAGGACATCCTGCCCGACCTGGTGCGCAACGCCCAGCTCGACGGACGGCAGTACGGCGTGCCCTGGTACGCCGGTGTCCGGGGCATCTACTACCGCACCGACTGGTTCGCCGAGGCCGGCGTGCAACCGCCGAAGACCTGGGACGAGCTGGTGGCGGCGGCCAAGGCGGTGCAGGCCGTCAAGCCCGACACCTACGGCATCGCCCTGCCCGGCAACTCCGAGCTGCCGTTCTACTCGTTCCTCTGGGGAGCCGGCGGTGAGATCGCCACCCAGGAGGGCGACACCTGGACCTCCGGCCTGACCTCGCCGCAGGCGCAGCAGGCGGTGAAGTTCTGGACCGAGCTGGTGACCGTGCACAAGGTCGCCCCGCCGGCCGCCGCCGGGTGGAACGAGATCGACGCGCGGACCCAGTTCGCCACCGGCAAGGCGGCGATGGCCTTCGCCGGGAGCTGGCAGCAGGGCGCGATCGCCAAGGACAACCCGGAGATCGAGAAGGTCTGGGGCACCTTCCCCATCCCGAGCCCTGACGGTCGGCCCGCGCCCGCCTTCGCTGGTGGCTCCGACCTCGCGGTCTGGCAGGACAGCCAGCGTCAGGACCTCGCCTGGGACTACCTCACCGTCCTGCTGAACAAGAAGAACGCCCAGGAGTTCGCGGACAGCCTCGGGTTCTTCCCGGTCTACTCCGACCTGGTGAGCGGCGACCGGTACGCGAATGACAAGATCATGGCGGCGTTCGCGACCACGATGCAGAACACCAAGCTCACGCCGCTCACCCCCAGGTGGGTCGAGGTCAGCCGGACCAAGACGGTGACCCAGGCGATGAACAGCTCGGTCATGAAGGGTCAGAAGACGGTCGAACAGGCCACCGCCGAAGCGGCCGCGGAGATGGAAAGCATCCTCAACGCCAAGTGACCACGCTGACCGAGATGCCGGAGGCCGCCGCCGCACGGGAGACCCCCGTGCGGCGGCGCCGCCGGGTGGACCGCCTGCCGTACCTCCTGCTGCTGCCCTGCCTGGTGATCATCGGCGTGCTGCTGCTCTGGCCGCTCGGCCAGGTGGTGGTGATGTCCTTCCACCGGCTCGACAACGTCCGTCAGTTGCGCGGGGACCGGGACTGGCCCTGGATCGGGCTGGGCAACTACACCCAGATCCTGAGCGATCCGTTCTTCTGGACCGTGCTGCGCAACACGGTGCTGTTCGCCGCGGCCAACGTGGCGCTGACGATGGTCCTCGGCACCCTGGTCGGGCTGCTGCTCAACCGGTTGGGCCAGCGGATGGCGGCGTTCGTGGCCAGTTGCGTGATGCTCGCCTGGGCCACCCCCGCGCTGACCGGCACCATCGTCTGGAAATGGATCTTCAACGACACCAGTGGACTGGTCACCTGGGCCTTCAACGCGCTGCCGGACGGGCTCTCGCAGGCGTTGTTCGGCCGCACCGACTGGACCGGGTACGGCTGGTTCAACTCCCCGCTGCTGTTCTTCGCGATCCTCACGCTGGTGGTGGTCTGGCACTCCTTCCCGTTCGTGGCGGTCAGCGTGCTGGCCGGACTCAAGAGCGTCCCGAGTGAGCTGCACGAGGCGGCCCGGGTCGACGGCGCCGGGCCGTGGCGGGTGTTCTGGCAGGTCACCGTGCCGTTGCTCCGACCGGTCTTCGGCATCCTGGTGGTGCTCTCCACGATCTGGGACTTCAAGGTCTTCACCCAGTACTACGTGCTCGCCGGGGGCACCCAGGACCGGCCCACCTTCATGCTCTCCGTCTACTCGTACGCCGAGGCGTTCTCACCCCCGCCCAAGTACGGTCTCGGCGCGGCGGTCGCGGTGATCCTCACGCTGATCCTGCTGGTCGTCACCGGGGTGTACGTGCGGATGGTGCTCAAGCAGGAGGAGGAGGCGTGACGGCCGACACGGCACCAGCCACCGGAGGTGCCCCGCGGGGCGCCGAGGCGCGTACCCCCGCGCGCCGGAGGGGGAGCGGTGGGCGGCGTGGCCGTACCGTCCGGCGGATCGCCCTCAACGGGGCCGGCCTGCTGGTGGCGCTCTTCGCCGCCTTCCCGGTCTACTGGATGATCACCACCTCGCTCAAGCCGAGCAGTGAGATCTTCGCCAGCACGCCGCGCCCGCTGCCGACCGAGCCGACGCTTGAGCACTACCGCCAGATCCTCACCGGGAACCTGATCCCCGGCGTCAGCTACCTCGACTTCTTCCTCAACAGCCTGCTGGTCGCGGTGACCACGGTGGTGCTGAGCGGCCTGGTGGCCCTGCTCGCCGCCACCGCCGTGGCCCGCTTCCGCTTCACCCTGCGGACCAGCTTCCTGATCATGCTGCTGGTGGTGCAGATGATCCCGCTGGAGGCGCTGGTCATCCCGCTGTTCCTGATGATCCAGCGGCTCGGGCTCTACAACACCCTGCCCAGCCTGATCCTCACCTATCTCGGCTTCTCGCTGCCGTTCGCGGTCTGGATGCTGCGCGGCTTCGTCGCCGCCGTACCCAAGGAACTGGAGGAGGCCGCGGCCATCGACGGCGCCAACCGGGCGCAGATCTTCCGCCGGATCCTGTTCCCGCTGGTGGCACCGGGACTGGTCGCGACCAGCATCTTCTCCTTCATCGTCGCGTGGAACGAGCTGATCTTCGCGCTGACCTTCATCAACCGGCAGGACCGCTACACGCTGCCGGTGGCGATGACCTTCTTCTTCGGGCGCGACGAGACCGCCTGGGGGCCGGTGATGGCCGCCTCCACACTGTTCACCCTGCCGGTGATCGTCTTCTTCCTGCTGGTGCAGCGGCGGATGGTCTCCGGCCTGGTGGCCGGCGCGGTCAAGGGGTGAGGCGGCCGTAGGCTGGCCGGCATGACGGGGAAACTGATCTCGGTGAACCTCGCGGTGATCACCGAGGCGGCGTGGGCCGGTGACGCCAGCGGACGCAGCGGCATCGACAAGCGGCCGACCGACGGGCGGGTGACGGTACGCGCCGACGAGGTGGTCGGTGACTTCATCGGCGAACGGGCCCACCACGGCGGCCCCGACCAGGCGGTGTACGTGTACGCCACGGAGGACGCGCAGTGGTGGGCGACGGAACTGGGACGGGACGTGCCGCCGGGACACCTCGGCGAGAACCTGAGCACGCTCGGGGTGGACGTGACCGGTGCGGTGATCGGGGAGCGGTGGGCGATCGGGTCCGCGCTGTTGCAGGTGACCAAGCCCCGTACGCCCTGCCGGACGTTCGCCGGGTTCTGGGGCGTGCCGGATCTGATCAAGCGGTTCACCGTGCGCGCGGCGCCCGGGGCGTACCTGCGGGTGCTGCGGGACGGGACGGTGGGCGCCGGCGATGCGGTCGAGGTCGTGCACCGGCCGACGCACGGGGTGACCATCGGTGAGGTGTTCCGGGCGCTGAGCCTGGAGCCCGCGCTGCTGCCCCGGCTGCTGGCCGCCGACGACCTGCCCGAGCCGACCCGCGCCAAGGTGCACCGGCGGCTGCGTACGCCCACCGGCTGAGCGTCGCCCGATGCGCGTCGGGCGGTTGCGCCGCGCGGCCGGGTGGCTGCCGTGTGCGCCGCGTGCGCCGTGGGTGCTGCTGGATGTAAGGAAGGGTCCCCTGCTATGCACGAGGCGTTAGCAGGGGACCCTTCCTTACATCAGGTCAGCGGAGCCAGGGGATGTTGCGGTTGAGCTGGCCGCGCTCCTTGAGCTCCTTGCGCAGCGGGATCTCGTCGTCGATGTAGCCGTCCCAGTTGATGCCCCAGTAGTTCGCGGTGTGGGTGCCCTCACCGCAGAGCTGGCGCTGCACCGGCGTGCGGTTGTTCCACCACTCGCCGTCCTTGTCGATGTGCAGCTCGTCCAGCGGGCGGATCCACCGGTAGGTGTAGCCCACGAAGAGCATCTTGCGGGTGATCGTCGACAGGTTCGTCGACCGCGAGTGCCACTGGCGGCGGTCGAAGATGAACGCGTCACCCGGCTTGGCGGTGATCTCGACGGTCCCCTCCGGGTCCGGGTTGTGCACCGAGGTGTCCGCCGGACGGGGCAGCGAGTTCCACAGGTGGCTGCCCGGGATCACCTTGGTCGCGCCGCGACCGGTCTCCGACAGGTCGGAGAGCACGTAGGCGACCTTCAGCGAGAACATCGGCCGGGGCAGGTTCGGGTCCATCGTCTCCGGGTCGGAGTTCTGCCGGTACCCGTCCTGGTGCCACCCCCAGTACGGCTTCTCCGGCTCCAACGCCGGCGGGGTGACGTCGAGGTGGTTGTGGTGCGAGTAGATGTTCCACCCGGCCAGACCCCACATGTACGGGAAGGCGATCGGGTGGGTGAGCAGCTCACCGAAGAGCTCGTCGCGCTCGAGGAAGCCGAGCAGGTGCAGGGTGCCGTCCTTGGTGGTCTTGCCCTTGGCCTTCTCCTCCTCGTACACCCGGTCGACCGCGGCCTCCAGAGCGGCCCGGTGGTCCTCGGTCAGGACGTTGCGCAGCAGGAGAAAGCCCTGCTCGTGGAACTCCTTGCGATCGACGTCGCTGATCGGTTCGTAGCCGGTCCGGTCGCCGTAGTCGAATGCCACGTCGTACCCCTCCCCAAGAGGTGAAACCAATTTCGGGCACAGGCCGCCGATCGTAACTCTCGCCGACACGCCCCGGGGAGTGCCCCGGGGCCTTCTCCCCGTCATCGCGACCCAGGGCGGCGGATCAATCACGTTTGGTCACGGTCGGGCGCGTCCGGCGGGGGATAAGGGCGGATAGCCGGTTTTCGCGGTGACTGCGGGTAAGGAGATCGAGGGCTTTCAGACGTCGGCGTGGACCTCGGCGAAGACCTGCGAGTCGCTGCGGTCCTGCTCCGACAGCCGCGTCCAGGTGCCGCGCTTGGCGGTCCACTCCCGGCCGTCGAAGGTCACCCGCTTCACCCCGTGCTCCTTGGCGTGCGACACCATCCAGTGCGCGTACCGCCAGCCGGCGCGCTCGCCGTCGGCCGACGTGGTCAGCCCGGCGGGGCTCTCCACGAAGTCGCTCAGCCCCCAGTCGAGCGTCAGCCCCTCGGCCAACTTCGCGATCGCCGCCGCGCCGCGCAGCACCGGATCGCCCCCGACCGTGCAGGTGACGGCCGTGGTGGCGTTGCCGAGCAGCGCCCGGGTCAGCACCTCCGACTCGTCGGCCCACTTCTCGTACGCCTCTGGGAAGGCGGAGCGCTGCACCTTCTGGGCGGCGTCGGTGACCCGCATGTCCTCCCAGCCGCGCACCTTCTTCAGCGCCGCGTAGAACTTCCGGGACGCGTACCGGGGGTCGCTGATCTGCTCCGGTGTGCCCCAACCCTGGCTCGGACGCTGCTGGAACAGCCCCACCGAGTCGCGGTCACCGCCGGCCAGGTTGCGCAGCCCGGACTCCTGGTACGCGGTGGCCAGCGCCACCACCACCGCCCGCTCCGGCATCCTGCGCTGGGCGCCGATGGCCGCGATCGTCGCCGCGTTGGCCATCTGCTGCGAGTCCAGCGTCACCTCACCGTCGGCCTGCACCGTGCACGCCCGACTGGCGAACGGCAGCCGCAACTGCTCACCGACCTGCCGCAGGCCGAGGACGATCCCGATCACGGCGATCAGCACGAGGACCACGAAACCCGTCACGACTGCCCGAGCCCGCACCCACACCTCCCGTTATCAAGGTCCGCCAAGCGTACGTCCCGTGTCGACCGGTACGAGCGCTCCGACCGGTTTCCGGTCGCCGACATCCGGTGAGGTTCCCCGCTGCGGCCCGTCCTCACCCGTCGAGTTCGGCGACCCACCGGGGTGAACGCTTCTCCCGGAACGCGGTGACCCCCTCGATGCCGTCACCGGACAGGAAGTAGCCGGTGGACAGCGCGGACAGCTCCGCCAACTCGGCGCGCAGGTCGGTGGCGGCCGGGCGGCGCAGCAACTCCTTCGCCCCGGCCAGCGCCGTCGGGGCACCGCGCACCAGCGAGTCGAGGTAGCGCCGCACCGTGGCGTCCAACTCGTCGCCGGGCACCGCGGTGGTGACCAGGCCGATCTCGGCGGCGCGTCGGCCGTCGAAGGCGTCGCCGGTCAGGTACAGCTCGGCGGCGGCCCGAGGCAGCAGCCGGGGCAGCACCGTCGCCGAGATCACCGCCGGGATCACCCCGATCCGTACCTCGGTGAAGGCGAAGGTGGCCTCCGCCGCGCAGACCGCCAGGTCGGCCGCGGCGATCAGGCCCAGGCCGCCGGCCCGCGCCGGCCCGGCCACCCGGGCCAGCACCGGCTTCGGGCACTCCCGGACCGCCGCGAGCACGTCACCGAGCATCCCGGCGGGGACCGTCCCACTGGCGTACGCCGCCGCCGTCTCCTTCAGGTCCGCCCCGGAACAGAAGACCGGCCCGGTGTGGTCCAGCACGACCACCCGGACCGCGTCGTCGTCGACGGCGGCGGCCACCCCGGTCAGCAGTTCGGTCATCAACGGGGTGGAGAGCGCGTTGCGGTTGTGCGGGCTGTCCAGGGTGAGGGTGGTCACCCCACGGGCCGTGGCGACCCGCACGAACGCGTCGGGAGAGGTCATGTGAGGGCACACTAGTGGCCATGCCCGGCCTCCTTCCAGCAGGCGAACCCGTACCCGCCGACGGGTCGCTGCCCGCCTCCGCCCGCGCCCGAGTCGGGCACCGGGGCTTCGGGGTGTACGTGCACGTGCCGTTCTGCGCCAGCCGCTGCGGCTACTGCGACTTCAACACGTACACCGCCGAGGAACTCGGCGGCGGCGCGAGCCGGGAGGGGTACGCCGACACGGTGCTCGCCGAACTGGCACTCGCCGCGCGGGTGCTGGGCGAGACGCCACCGGGCCGGGTGGAGACCGTCTTCGTCGGCGGCGGCACCCCCACCCTGCTGCCCGCCGACGACCTGGCCCGCATCCTCGACGCGATCGACCGCACCTGGGGGCTGGCCGCCGACGCCGAGGTGACCACCGAGGCCAACCCGGAGTCGGTCGACCCGGTCTCGCTGAAGGAGCTGCGGGCCGCCGGCTACACCCGGATCTCGCTCGGCATGCAGTCGGCCACTCCCGGGGTGCTCGCCGTGCTCGACCGTCGGCACCGCGCCGGCCGTGCGCCGGCCGCCGCACTGGAGGCGCGCGACGCCGGGTTCGAGCACGTCAACCTGGACCTGATCTATGGAACTCCGGGGGAGCGGGCGGAGGACTTCGCCGAGTCGCTGGCCCAGGTGGTGGCGGCGGGCGTCGACCACGTCAGCGCGTACGCCCTGATCGTCGAGGACGGCACCCGGCTGGCCGCGCGGATGCGGCGCGGGGAACTGCCGTACCCGGACGACGACGTCGCCGCGGAGCGTTACCTGGCCGCCGAGGCCGCCCTCGGCGCGGCCGGTTTTTCCTGGTACGAGGTGTCCAACTGGGCGCGGACGCCGGCCGCCCGGTGCCGGCACAACCTGTTGTACTGGACCGGCGGCGACTGGTGGGGCCTCGGCCCGGGTGCGCACAGCCACGTCGGTGGGGTGCGCTGGTGGAACGTCAAGCACCCCCGCGAGTACGCGAGCCGGCTGGCCGCCGGTGAGTCTCCCGGACTGGCCCGGGAGGTGCTCACCGGCGGCGAGGCACACATGGAGGACGTCATGCTCCGGCTGCGGCTCGCGTCCGGGCTGCCGTTGGACGTCCTCGACGACGCCGGTCGGGCGGCCGCCACGCGGGCGGTGGCGCAGGGACTGCTCGCCGCACCCGCCCACGCGGCCGGCCGCGCCGTCCTCACGGTGCGCGGCCGGCTGCTCGCCGACGCCGTGGTGCGGGACCTGCTGCCCTGACCAACCCCTCCGGCGAGGGGTCAGCGCTTCACGAAGGCGTAGGTCATCGGGTAGCGGTAGAGGGCGCCCTCGTTGGCCTTGACCCCGGCGATGATGCCGAAGACCACCGGCACGATCCAGACCAGGAACGGCACGAAGAACAGCAGGCCGCAGGTGATCGCGGTGAGCACCCAACTGAGCAACCCGGCGATCGCCCAGGTGATCTGGAAGTTCACGGCGGCCACCGAGTGCGCCCGGACCACCGGGCTCTGCTGACCCCGGGTCATCATCGCGATCAGTGGCGCGACCCAGCCCAGCAGACCCCCGCCCACGATCACCCCGAGCGGGCCACCGAAGTGGGCGATCAGCGTCCAGGTCTTGTCGTCGTTGTTGGCGTAGCCGCCACCGGGGGGACCGTAGCCGCCCGTCGGGTACCCGACACCGGGCGCGCCACCCGGCGGGTACTCGCCCGGCGGGGGATAGCCACCCGGTGGGGGATAGCCGCCGGGCGGCGGGTAGCCGCCGGACGACGGGTGGTCACCGGGCGGGCCGTAACCGCCGGGCGGCGGGGGCTGGTCGCCGGTGGGCGGCGGATAGTCGCCGGGCGGGGGATAGCCGGGCTGGCCGGAGGAGCCCGACAGTGGAGAAGTGGGGTCGTCACCGGACCCTGGAGGACGAGGTGGTTCAGTCATGTGGCCACGGTAGGTGCCAGCGGCAACGGACGCACCATAGCGACACCGGGGCGTGTCAACCCGTCGGCCGGTCTCCGCCACGACCGGGGCGACTTGATCATCGCGGGCAGGGGAACACCGACGTAGACTGGCACTCGCTACAGTCGAGTGCCAGAGTGTTCCTCTGGCACTCTGAGCGCTCCGGACTGACCTGCGACAGGAGGTGGGGGATGGGTCTCGACGACCGGAAACTCGCCGTGCTCCGGGCGATCGTCGAGGATTACGTCGCCACCCAGGAGCCGGTCGGCAGCAAGGCACTCGTCGAACGGCACCAACTCGGCGTCTCCCCGGCCACCGTGCGCAACGACATGGCCGTGCTGGAGGAGGAGGGCTACATCCGCCAGCCGCACACCAGTGCCGGGCGGGTGCCCACCGACCGCGGTTACCGACTCTTCGTCGACCGGCTCAGCCGGGTCAAGCCGCTCAGCCCGGCCGAACGGCGGGCGATCGAACGGTTCCTGGTCGGCGCGGTGGACCTCGACGACGTGGTGCACCGCACCGTACGCCTGCTCGCGCAACTCACCCGCCAGGTCGCCGTGGTGCAGTACCCGAGCCTGGCCCGCTCCACCGTCCGGCACCTGGAACTCGTGCCGATCTCCACCACCCGGCTGACGCTGGTGATGATCGCCGACACCGGTCGGGTCGAGCAGCGGCTGGTCGAACTGCCCGCGCCGGTCCCCGCCGACGACGTCCTGGACCTACGCCGACTGGTCAACGAGAAGCTGGTCGGCATCCGCCTGTCCGACACGCCACCGCTGGTGCAGACACTCATCGACGAGTGCGCGCCGCACCTGCGCGCGGCCATGACCACGCTCTCCACCGTCCTGCTGGAGACCCTCGTCGAACGGCACGAGGAGCGGCTCGCCCTGGCCGGCACCGCCAACCTGGCCCGGGGCGGCCTGCTCGACTTCCAGGGGTCGCTGCGCCCCATCCTCGAAGCGCTTGAGGAGGAGGTGGTGCTGCTCAAGCTCATCGGCGAGGTCGAGCCGAGCACGCTGCGGGTCCGCATCGGCGACGAGAACCAGATCGACAACCTGCGGGCGGCGTCCGTGGTCAGCACCGGATACGGCCCGGGCGCGACCATCGTCGGGGGGATGGGCGTGCTGGGACCGACCCGGATGGACTACCCCGGAACAATCGCCACGGTGAGGGCCGTGGCACGCTACGTGGGCGAGCTGCTGGCCCAGAACTGACCAGTCAGGGCCGACGGCAGGCTGCCGCCACCGACCGGCGTAACGCGAGACGAACACGAGGACACGGAACCCAGTGGCCAGGGACTACTACGGCATTCTCGGCGTGAGCCGAGGCGCCTCCGACGACGAGATCAAGCGCGCCTACCGCAAGCTGGCGCGCCAGTTCCACCCGGACGTGAATCCGGACCCGGAGGCGCAGGAGAAGTTCAAGGACATCAACGCCGCGTACGAGGTGTTGTCCGACGACCGGAAACGGCAGATCGTCGACCTCGGCGGCGATCCGCTCGCCCCGGGCGGCGGCGGTGCCGGTGGACCGGGCGGCCCCGGTGGCGCCGGTCCCTTCGTCGGCTTCCAGGACATCATGGACGCCTTCTTCGGCGGGGCCACCGGCGCCGGGCGCGGCCCGCGACCGCGTACCCGTCCCGGGGCCGACGCGATCCTGCGGCTCGAACTGGACCTGAACGAGACCGCCTTCGGGGTCGAGGCCCCGATCACGGTCGACACCGCGGTCCTCTGCACCACCTGCACCGGGGCCGGCACCGCCGCCGGCACCCATCTGGCCACCTGCGAGGCGTGCGGTGGCCGGGGCGAGGTGCAGTCGGTGCAGCGCACCTTCCTCGGCCAGGTGGTCTCCGCCCGGCCGTGCACGGTCTGCCAGGGCTACGGCACCACCATCCCGCACCCCTGCCCCACCTGCGCCGGTGACGGCCGGGTCCGCACCCGCCGCTCGCTGACCGTGAAGATCCCGGCCGGCGTCGAGGACGGGATGCGGATCCGCCTGGCCCAGCAGGGCGAGGTCGGCCCGGGTGGCGGCACCGCCGGTGACCTCTACGTGGAGATCCACGAACGGCCGCACGACGTCTTCTCCCGCAAGGGCGACGACCTGCACTGCCGGGTCACCGTGCCGATGACCGCCGCCGCCCTCGGCACCCGGCTGACCATCAAGGCGCTGGACAGCGAGGAGCCGGTCGACGTCAAGCCGGGTACCCAGCCGGGCAGCACACTGCGGCTGCGGGCCCGGGGCGTACCGCACCTGCGCGGTGCCGGTCGGGGTGACCTCTACGTCCACCTCGACGTGCGTACCCCGACCAAGCTCGACGCCGACCAGGAGCGGATGCTGCGGGACTTCGCCAAGACCCGGGGCGAGGAGGTCGCCGAGCTGAGCAAGCAGGGCGGCTTCTTCTCCCGGATGCGCGACGCCTTCAACGGTCACGCCTGAGGTGTCCGCGCCGCTCTTCCTGGTCGAGTCGCTGCCCACCGGCGACTCGACGGTGCTCGACGGCCCGGAGGGCCACCACGCGGCCACCGTGCAGCGGCTCCGGGTCGGCGAGGAACTGCTGCTCGCCGACGGTCGGGGCGGCACCGCCGAGGCCGTGGTCACCGCCGTCGGCCGGGGCACCCTCGACCTGACCGTCACCACCCGTGGGAGCGTCGACGCGGCGAACCCACGGCTGGTGGTGGTGCAGGGCATCCCCAAGGGCGACCGGGGTGAGCTGGCCGTGCAGGCGATGACCGAGACGGGCGTGGACGAGATCGTCCCCTGGGCGGCGTCCCGCTCCGTGGTGCAGTGGCGCGGCGAACGAGGCGTACGGGCCCGGGGCAAGTGGGTGGCGACCGCCCGGGAGGCGGCCAAGCAGGCTCGCCGGGCCTGGTTGCCGGTGGTGGCCGGCGCTCCCGACGAGTCCAGCACGGCGGTGGCCCGCCGGATCGCCGGTGCCGCCGTCGGCTACGTGCTGCACGAGGAGGCGAGCGACCGGCTGACCACCGTCGAGTTGCCCGACCGGGGCGAGATCGTGCTGGTGGTGGGCCCGGAGGGCGGCATCGGCCCGGCCGAGCTGACCGCCTTCCAGGAGGCCGGCGCGCAGCCGGTCCGGCTCGGGCCGTCGGTGCTGCGCACCTCCACCGCCGGAGTGGCCGCCCTGGCCGTGCTCGCCACCCGCCTGCTGCGCTGGTGACCGGGGATGTAAGGAGGGACCCCTGCTATGCCGGAGACGTTAGGAAGGTGCCCTTCCTTACACTGCCCCGGTGAGTACTCCTGACTGCCTGTTCTGCCGGATCGTCGCCGGGGAGATCCCGGCGACCGTGGTCCGCGAGACCCCGACCACGCTCGCCTTCCGCGACATCGACCCGAAGGCGCCGGTACACGTCCTGGTGATCCCCAAGGACCACTACGCCGACGTGGCCACCCTGGCCGCCGGTGATCCGGCGTTGGCCGGAGAGGTGCTGGCCACGGCCGCCGCGGTGGCCGAGGACGAGGGGCTGGTCGGGGACGGCTTCCGGCTGATGTTCAACACCGGCGTGTACGGCGGCCAGGAGGTCTTCCACGTGCACGCACACCTGCTGGGTGGTGCACCGCTCGGGCCGATGCTGGCCCGGAGCGTGGCGTGAGAACAACCGCCTCCGGTCGGCTGGACCGGATGGTGCGGCAGGTCCAGGCCCGGGGACGCGTACCGGCCGTGGCGGCGGCACTGCACCGGGCCGACCGCCCGCCGTGGACGTGCGTGGTCGGCGGCACCGGCAACGACACCGCGCTGGACCCGGACACCCGGTTCCGGATCGGGTCGGTGACCAAGACGTTCACCGCCGTGCTGACCCTCCAGTGCCGCGACGACGGCCTGCTCGACCTCGACGATCCGCTGGACCGGCACCTGGACCTGCCGGCACACGGCGAGTCGACCGTGCGTCGGTTGCTGTCGCACACCGCCGGCCTGCAACGGGAGCCGTACGGCGACGTCTGGGACACGTTACGGGCACCGGACACCGAGCGGCTGGTCGCCGAGTTGGCCCGGGCGGAGCGGGTACTGCCGCCCGGCCGTCGCTACCACTACTCGAACCTGGGGATGGCCCTGCTCGGCCGGCTGGTCGGCGAGGTGCGGGGCGGGAGCTGGGCCGAGGTGCTCACCGAGCGGGTACTCGCCCCGCTGGGGTTGACCGCGACCACGGTCGACCCGGGTCCCCGCGCGGCGACCGGGTTCCTGGTGGACGCGTACTCCGACGAGGCGCGCCCGGAGCCGCCGACCGACTTCGGCGCGGTCGGGCCCGCCGCGCAGTTGTGGAGCACCGCCGGTGACATGGCCCGCTGGGCCGCCTTCCTGGCCGACCCGGCGGCACTGGACCCGACCGGCGCGGTGCTCGCACCGGCGACGCTGGAGGAGATGCGCTGGCCGGTGACGGTCACCGACGAGACGTCGTGGTCGGGTGGCTTCGGCCTGGGCCTGATCCTGGTGCCGCAGGGGCAGCGGGTGGTGCACGTCGGGCACGACGGCGCGATGCCCGGGTTCCTGGCCGGCGTGTACGGCCGGCGGGGCGGCGAGGGGACTCCCGCCGCGTTCGGCGCCGCCGTGCTGGGGTCCTCCGGCACCGCCGTGGAGGTGCTGGAGCTGCCGCACCGGCTGCTCGCCGCCTCGGTCGAGGAGGATCCGGCCGACATCGTGCCGTGGCGGCCGGGTACGCCGGCCCCGGAGCACCTGCGCGGGCTGCTCGGTCGCTGGTGGGGCGAGGGTTTCGAGTACGTCTTCGGCTGGCACGACGGCACCCTGCAGGCCCGGGGCGCCGGTGACCCGTCGGAGAAGCCGCCGGCGGTCTTCACGCCGGTGCCGGAGTGGCCGGACGTGTTCCGGACGGTCTCCGGGCGGGAGGTCGGCGAGTTGCTCCGGCTGACCCGGGACTCCGCCGGTGAGGTGGTCCGGATGCACTGGGCGACGTACCGGTTCACCCGACGGCAGGAGACCTTCGACCGGTACGACTTCCGGGCCGGCGGCTGAGGAGTTTTGTCCACTTGTGCACCAGTCGCCGGATGGCGCGGCGACCACTCGGCCCCGCCCCTGTGAGCAGGCGCACCCGAGGCCACGACCGGCCGTTCCCGGGGGAAATGGGCGGCGTGTCCACGCCGTCGAACCGATACGATGGAGTCAACATCCGCACGCCGTGGCAGCATGCCCGGCGCCGAGATCGAGAGCAGGTGGCGCAGGGCCCCTCGGCCCGACCTATGACCGGCACCCCACCTCCCGGCCCGCCCCGCGTGCAGACCAAGATCACGGTCCCCGACTCGAAGATCATGGTCAACCTGCTCGGCGCGGGTGACGAGATCCTGCGACTGGTCGAGCGCTCCGTGAACAGTGACGTGCACGTACGCGGCAACGAGATCACGATCACCGGTGCCCCCGCCGACAACGCCCTCGCCGAGCGGATCTTCAGCGAACTCCTCGAACTGATCGAGAAAGGCGAGACCCTGACCACAGACGCCGTCCGGCGTACCGTCGGCATGCTCGAACAGGGCGGCGCGGAGCGGCCCGCAGAGGTCCTGACGCTCAACATCCTGTCCCGGCGCGGGCGGACCATCCGCCCCAAGACGCTCGGGCAGAAGCGCTACGTCGACGCGATCGACGCGCACACCATCGTCTTCGGGATCGGCCCGGCCGGCACCGGCAAGACCTACCTCGCCATGGCGAAGGCGGTCCAGGCGTTGCAGGCCAAGCAGGTCAACCGGATCATCCTGACCCGACCGGCGGTCGAGGCGGGGGAGCGGCTGGGCTTCCTGCCCGGCACGCTCAACGAGAAGATCGACCCCTACCTGCGCCCGCTCTACGACGCGCTGCACGACATGCTGGACCCGGAGTCCATCCCGAAGCTGATGGCGGCGGGCACGATCGAGGTCGCCCCGCTGGCGTACATGCGGGGCAGGACGCTCAACGACGCGTTCATCATCCTCGACGAGGCGCAGAACACCACGCCCGAGCAGATGAAGATGTTCCTCACCCGGCTCGGGTTCGGCTCCAAGATCGTGGTGACCGGTGACGTCACCCAGGTGGACCTGCCCGGCGGGACGACCAGCGGGCTGCGCGTGGTCCGGGAGATCCTGGAGGGCGTCCAGGACGTGCACTTCGCGCAGCTCTCCAGCGCCGACGTGGTGCGGCACCGGCTGGTCGGTGAGATCGTCGACGCGTACGCCCGGTGGGACGCCGAGCGGGAGAACCAGCAGGCCCAGGGCGTGCACGCGGTGGCCGGGCGTACCGCCCAGGGCAACCGCGCCGGCCGGCGCCGCTAGACCGAGGGAAGACAGTTGTCCATCGAGATCGCCAACGAGTCCGGTGTCGAGGTCGACACCGACGCCGTGCTCGCCGTCGCCCGGCACGCGCTCGACGAGATGGGGGTCAACCCCCTCGCCGAGCTCTCCGTGCTGCTGGTCGACATCGACTACATGACCGAGCTGAACCATCGCTGGATGGGTGGCGACGGTCCCACCGACGTACTCGCGTTCCCCATGGACGAGGGCAGCGTCGACCACGGGCCGGGGGAGAACGCCGCCGCCGGTGGCGAACCGGCCCTGCTCGGTGACATCGTGCTCTGCCCGGAGGTGGCGGCGAAGCAGGCCGCGACCGCCGGGCACAGCCCCGCCGACGAGCTGCACCTGCTCACCGTGCACGGCGTGCTGCACCTGCTCGGCTACGACCACGCGGAGCCGGAGGAGGAGCGGGAGATGTTCGGGCTCCAGGCCCGTCTGCTGTCCAGTTGGCGGTCGACCCGCTCCCGGTGATGGACACTGTGCTGGCCGCGCCCGCCACCGGCCTACCCGATCTGCAACTGCTCGTCTTCGCGGCCGGGCTGGTGGTGCTCGCCGGTCTGATCGCGATGACCGAGGCGGCCCTGGCCGCGGTCTCCCCGGCCCGCGCCGCCGAACTGGCCCGCGACGGTGCCCGGGGCGCCCGTACGCTCCAGGTGGTCGCCGGTGACGTGGTCCGTCACCTCAACCTCCTGCTGCTGCTCCGGCTGCTCGCCGAGCTGACCGCCACCACACTGGTGGCACTGGTCGCGGTGGACACCTTCGGCGCGGGCTGGCGGGCGGCGCTGATCACCGCCGGGGCGATGACCGTGGTCAGCTTCGTGGTGGTCGGCGTCGGTCCGCGTACCCTCGGCCGGCAGCACGCGTACGCGGTGGGTCGCTCGGCCGCGCCGCTGGTGCGCTGGCTGGGCCGGGTGCTCAACCCGCTGGCGTCGCTGCTGATCCTGATCGGCAACGCGGTGACGCCCGGGCGAGGCTTCCGGGAGGGGCCGTTCGCCACCCAGGTCGAGCTGCGCGAACTGGTCGATCTCGCCGAGCAGCGGGGCGTGGTGGAGCACGGCGAACGGCAGATGATCCACTCGGTCTTCGCTCTCGGCGACACCATCGCCCGCGAGGTGATGGTGCCGCGTACCGAGATGGTGTGGATCGAGTCGGGCAAGAACCTGTCCCAGGCGCTCGCGCTGTTCCTGCGCTCCGGTTTCTCCCGGATCCCGGTGATCGGCGAGAGCGTCGACGACGTGCTCGGTCTCCTCTACCTCAAGGACCTGATCCGGCGTACCCAGGGCGGGGCCGCCGAGGACGCGCAGCTCCCGGTGGCCGAGCTGATGCGGCCGGCGACCTTCGTGCCGGAGTCCAAGCCCGTGGACGACCTGCTCTCCGAGATGCAGGCCGCCCGCAACCACCTGGTCATCGTGGTCGACGAGTACGGCGGCACCGGTGGTCTGGTCACCATCGAGGACATCCTCGAAGAGATCGTCGGGGAGATCACCGACGAGTACGACGTCGAGCGCCCGCCGATCGAGCAGTTGCCGGAGGGCGCGGTGCGGGTCACCGCCCGGCTGCCGGTGGAGGCGCTCGGCGAGCTGTTCGACACCGAGCTGCCGCACGACGAGGTCGAGACGGTGGGCGGACTGCTCGCCCAGGCCCTCGGCCGGGTGCCGATCCCCGGCGCCGAGGCGGAGGTGTCCGGCCTCCGGCTGATCGCCGAGGGCACCACCGGCCGCCGCAACCGGATCGACACGGTGCTGGTGCGCCGGGTCGAGCCGTCCGACACGAAGGAGAACCCGGGTGGCGAGGCGACCGCCTCCCGGGGCGACACCGACCGATCCGAGGAGAGGCTGCCCGCCGATGCCTGAGTCACCCGCCGTACCGACCGCCCGGCCCGCCGACGCCGAACTGAGCGCCGAGGACGGCAAGCTGGTCATCCTCGCCCGGGGTGCCCGGGGTCGGGTGGGTGCCGTGGAGGGCGCGGCCGTCCGGGACCAGGACGGTCGCACGTACGCGGCGGCGAGCGTGTCGCTGCCCTCGCTGACCATCACCGCGCTCCAGTTGGCGGTCGCCTCGGCGGCTGCGGCGGGCGCCACCCGGTTGGAGGCCGCCGTGGTGGTGACCGAGGCGTCCACCCTGGACGGTGCCGGCTACGCGGCCGTACGCGACCTGGCCGCCGACGCCCCGGTCCACCTCGCCGCCCCGGACGGCACGGTCCTCGGCACGGTCACCGCATGAGCGAGCGGAGTGAGCGAATCATCAGGTGCAGTGTGGTGGTGCCTCATGGCGGCGCGGAGCGTAGCGGAGTGCCGGCATGAGCGAGCGGGACTATCGGGCCGGGTTCGCCTGTTTCGTGGGGCGGCCGAACGCCGGCAAGTCCACGTTGACCAACGCGATCGTCGGCCAGAAGATCGCCATCACCTCGAACAAGCCGCAGACCACCCGGCACGTCATCCGGGCGGTGCTGCACCGGCCGGACTCGCAGTTGGTGCTGGTCGACACGCCGGGTCTGCACCGGCCGCGGACGTTGCTCGGGGAGCGGCTCAACGACCTGGTGCGGCAGACCTGGAGCGAGGTCGACGTGATCGGCCTGTGCATTCCGGCGGACGAGCCGGTCGGTCGTGGTGACCGGTTCATCACCGGGGAACTGGCCGAGCTGAAGGCGACCGTGCTCGCGGTGGTCACCAAGACCGATCTGGTCGACAAGAAGCGGCTGGCCGAGCAGTTGCTGGCCGTCAGCGAGCTGGGCGAGTTCGCGGAGGTGGTGCCGGTCAGCGCGGTCTCCAGGCACCAGGTGGACACCCTCGTCGAGGTGATGACGGGTTACCTCCCCGAGTCACCACAGCTCTATCCGGACGACATGCTCACCGACGACCCGGAGCAGGTGCTGGTCGCCGAGCTGATCCGCGAGGCGGCGCTGGAGGGCGTACGTGACGAGCTGCCGCACTCGATCGCCGTGGTGGTCGAGGAGATGATCCCCGAGGGTCGGCTGATGAAGATCTACGCCGACGTGTACGTCGAGCGGTCGAGTCAGAAGGCGATCGTGATCGGGCACCGGGGCGCGCGGCTCAAGGCGGTGGGCACCGCCGCGCGACGGCAGATCGAGGAGCTGTTGGGCACCAGGATCTATCTCGACCTGCACGTCCGGGTGGCCAAGGACTGGCAGCGCGATCCCAAGCAGTTGCGCAAGCTGGGTTTCTGACCGACTCTGCCGCGTACCGGACGAAATGGACGACGAGCGCCGGAGTGGCTGATCGGTACCGGTCAGGCATATGGGAAGTTTCACTAAACTGCTGGGTGGTTGGTCGTTTCCGCGGCGCGCATCAGAGGGTAGGGAGGGTATGCCTCTGCCCCCGGACATAGATGCAGGCTGATGCGAAACCGTTACCTTGACCTGTTGCGTGCACTGGCCATCGTGCGGGTCGTCGTCTACCACGTCACCGGTTGGGCGTCGCTGACCGTGCTGTTCCCGGCGATGTCGGTGATGTTCGCGATGGCCGGGTCGCTGATGGCCGCCACGCTGTACCGGGTCGGCCCGGCTGCGGTGGGGCGGCGGCTGCGGCGGCTGCTGCCGTCGCTCTGGGTGGTCGCCGCGATCTTCGTGCCGGCGATGCTGTTCACCGGGCTGCCGTTGACCCCCAAGGTGTTGCTCTGGCTGTTCCCGGTCGCCGACCCACCGGCGAACTACTGGGGTGCGCTGGCGCTGAGTCCGATCTGGTACCTGCGGGACTACCTCTGGTTCGTGCTCGCCTCGCCGATCGCCATCTGGCTGTTCCGACGGTTCCCGCTGCCCACCCTGCTCGCCCCCTACCTCCTGCTGATCTCCATCGAGTTCGGCATCTACGAGAACCCGCACGGCGTCCTGCGCGAGTTCGGCCTCTACTTCGGCGCGTGGCTGCTGGGCTTCGCCCACCAGGCGGGCATGCTGCGCCGGATGGCCAACCGGGTGCTGGTGCCGGTCGTCCTGACACTCGCGGCGACCGGCGGCGCCTGGATCCTGGCCAACCCCGGTCCGCGCGGCTACGACCTCAACGACATCCCGCTCGGCAACGCCCTCTGGTCGGCCGCGTTCATCCTGGTGGCGCTCGGCCGGGCACCGTCGGCTGCCGCCTGGGTGGACCGCAACGAGGTGGTCGGGCGCGTGGTCACCGTGCTGAACCGACGGGCGCTGACCGTCTATCTGTGGCACATGGCCTTCGTGGTCGCGCTCACGCCACTGGTGGACGTGGTGGGCTGGTCGCACCAGAACCTGCTGGGCCAGGCCATCCGGGTGGTGATGGTCTTCGCCCTGGTCGGCGTGGTGACCGCCGCGTTCGGCTGGGTCGAGGACGTGGCGGCGCAGCGTCCGCCGGAGCTGATCCCCGGTGGTCGCCCGGCGTCGTCTGCCCGCGCACCCCGTCGGCCGGGTGGCACCCCGGCACCGTGCGGTCCTGCGGGGTCCGGTGGGGAGGTGCCGACCGATGGCGGCCGTCCGGGATCCGGTGGGGGAGTGCCGACCGACGACGTCCGGGCCGGCGGGGATGAGCCGGTCGGCGCCGCCCGCGCCGCCGGTGGGGCCGCCCGGCGGCGGGAGAAGTCGGTGCCGGGGCAGCGTGGGCGCGGCGACGACGTCAGCGGGACGTGACGGTGAGGTCGCCGCTGCCGGTGGCGACGTCGAGCACGGGCGTCGCGGACGGGTCGTGCGGTACGCCCAGGTCGGCCGAGCCCGAGCCGACCGTCGAGAACACCTGGTACGCACCGGCCGGCACGGTCAGCTCGACGTGACCGCTGGACGCGTGCGCGCGGGCGGAGGCGGGGCGGTCCAGTTCGACGGTGACGTTGCCGGATCGGGCCTCCGCGTCCACCTCACCACCGAGCCGGTTCGCGGTGATGTTGCCGGATCCGCTGCGGAGCACCACCGACTCCGGCACGTCGTACACCTCGATGTTGCCGGAGCCGGTCTCCACCCGGACCGGGCCGGCGGCGCCGGCCACCCGGACGTCGCCGGAGCCGACGGTGACCTCCACCGCGCCGACCCGGCTCAGATCGACCTCGCCGGAGCCGGCCTCGCCCCGCACGCTGACCCCCTCACCGGTGGTGATCTCGTAGGAGACGCTGCACCGGTTGCCGCAGGAGGTGTCCAGGACCAGTTCGGTGCCGGTGATCTCGTACGACGTCTGCGGTTGGTTGCCCTGGTAGCGCACCACGCGCTTGATGCGGACGCCGTCCACCCCGCCGTCGGCGCGGACCATCACGTCACCGGAGCCCGGCAGCACCCGGATCGCGGTGATCCGGGTGGCCTCGGTGTTGTCGAAGTCCAACCGGCCGAAGGAGAGGTTGTCACACCCGGCGAGCACGATCAGGGTGGTGGCCGCGACGGCCGCCACGACACCCCGGCGAGCGGTGGCGTTCGGCCGCGCGGTGGCGGCCGGCGGTGGGGCGGCCGGCGGTGGGGTGGCGGACCGGCGCGCCGGGGTGGTCAGGTGCAGAGCCATGCCGAGCACGCTACGTCCGGTGCCGGGCGGCGCACATCGGGGTAAGACGGCCTCTCGACCCCGAGCCGACCCTGAGATCCGACCCGGGGGCGAACCCGAACTCCGGCGGGGAGGGAGAATGACGCGATGGCCGGGTACCGCCGACAGCTCTACCGCGACGACGCGGTGGTGCTGCGTGTGCAGAAACTCGGCGAGTCGGACCGGATCATCACCCTGCTCACCCGGCGGCACGGTCGGCTGCGCGCGGTCGCCCGGGGGGTACGCCGCACCACCTCGAAGTTCGGCGCCCGGCTGGAACCCTTCGGCCACGTCGACCTGCAACTCGCCGGTGACCCCAAGGGTGAGCTGGGCAGTTCGCTGCACAGCGTCAGCCAGGTCGAGGGGATCGACCTGTACGGCAAGCGGTTCCTCGGTGACTACCCCCGCTACACCGCGGCCAGCGCCATCGCCGAGACCGCCGAACGCCTCACCCCGGTGGAACGGGAGCCGTCGCTGCGGCTCTTCCAGCTCACCCTGGGTGCGTTGAAGGCGCTGGCCGAGGGCAGCCACGCGACGACGCTGGTGCTCGACGCGTACCTGCTGCGCGGCATGGCGTTGGCCGGTTGGGCACCGGCGTTGACCGCCTGCGCGGTCTGCGGCACCCCGGGGCAGCACCGGTCGTTCTCCGTACCCGCCGGAGGCGCGGTCTGCCCGGACTGCCGCCCGCCCGGCGCGTCCCATCCGGCCCCGGCCACCATCGACCTGATGTCCGCCCTGACCACCGGTGACTGGCGGGTCGCCGACGCCACCGAGAACGGCGTACGCCGGGAGTGCAGCGGACTGGTCGCGGCGCACCTGCAGTGGCACCTGGAGCGCGCGCTACGCTCGCTGCCGCTGGTGGACCGGGGCGGCCCGGCGACCGGCACGGTCCGACCCGGCGGTGGGCGTGCCGGGGCGGCCCCGCCGCGCGACCCGGCCGGCGAGGGCTGACGCCCGACCGGGCGTCGATGGAGTCGAGCAGGGAGAGCCGAGTGATCCGATCCACCAGGGCCGACCGGCGCGCGCCGGTGCCGCCGACGCCGCACCCGTCGGGCGCCCGACCTCCGGCGCTGCCGTCGGAGGCGGTGCCCCGGCACGTCGCCGTGGTGATGGACGGCAACGGCCGCTGGGCCAAGGAGCGCGGGCTGCCCCGCACCAAGGGCCACGAGGCGGGGGAGTTCTCCCTCTTCGACACCGTCGAGGGCGCCATCGAGCTGGGCATCCCCTACCTGTCGGCGTACGCCTTCTCCACCGAGAACTGGCGGCGCTCGCCGGACGAGGTGCGCTTCCTGATGGGCTTCAACCGGGACGTCATCCGCCGTCGTCGGGACCAGCTCGTCGACCTCGGCGTACGGGTGGTCTGGTCGGGTCGGGCCGGACGGTTGTGGAAGAGCGTCATCTCCGAGTTGCAGACCGCCGAGGAGATGTCCCGGGGGAACTCGACGCTGACGCTCCAGTTCTGCGTCAACTACGGCGGGCAGGCGGAGATCGCCGACGCCGCCGCCGCGATCGCCCGGGACGTGGCCGCGGGTCGGCTGGACCCGGGCAAGGTCAACGAGAAGACCGTCGAGCGCTACCTGTACCACCCCGAGGTGCCCGAGGTGGACCTGTTCCTGCGCCCCTCCGGCGAGCAGCGCACCTCGAACTTCATGCTCTGGCAGAGCGCGTACGCGGAGCTGGTCTTCCTGGACACGCTCTGGCCCGACTTCGACCGCCGCCACCTGTGGTACGCCTGCGAGCTGTACGCCCAGCGGGACCGCCGCTTCGGCGGCGCGCTGCCCAACCCGGTGGCCCCGACCGGCTGACGCTTAGCGACCGGTCGGACTGGGTATCAGTGTCGTCAGCAGCCACTGACGGAGGTGAACCCACATGATGCGCAAGCGCGTAGCCCAGTGGGCGGTGATGGCCGTTGCGGTTCCGTTGGCGGCCGCCGGTGCCCGCCGGCTCAGCCACTCGATGGAATCCCGGCGAGGCCCGTCTCGGGCCAGTCGCCTGCTCACGCAGGGGGCGGACCTGATCCGCCCGCAGAAGGCCCGGCGTCGCCGTTTCTTCTGACCTACACAGCGCCGCCCCTGCCGCCGAACGTGGCGGCAGGGGCGGCGTCGTGCGGGTGCGCGGGTAAGGAGGGTCCCCTGCTAACGCCTGGTGCATAGCAGGGGACCCTTCCTTACATCAGGTCCTTACGGTCAGGCCGGCGTCTCGGCGCGGTCGGGGGTGGCCCACAGGGTGTGGAAGGAACCGTCACGGTCGACCCGACGGTAGGTGTGCGCGCCGAAGTTGTCCCGCAGACCCTGGATGAGCGCGGCCGGGAGACGCTGCGCGCGCAGCGCGTCGAAGTAGGCCAGCGACGAGGCGAACGCGGGTGCCGGCACGCCGGCCCGGGCCGCCTCGGCCACCACGCGCCGCCAGCTTGGCACACCGTCGCGCACGGTGTCCGCGAACCACGGCGCGACCAGCAGCGTGGGCAGCTCCGGCTGCTCGTCGTACGCCTGCTTGATCCGGTCCAGGAAGCGGGCCCGGATGATGCAGCCGCCCCGCCAGATCTTCGCCGTGCCGCCGAGGTCGATGTTCCAGTCGTACTCGGCGCTGCCGGCACGGATCTGGTCGAAGCCCTGCGCGTACGCCACGATCTTGGAGGCGAGCAGCGCCCGACGTACGTCCTCGATGAACGCCTCGCGGTCGCTGACCTGCCACTTCTCCCCGGAGTCCGGGAACGCCCGCACGGCGGCCTCACGCTGGTCGACGTGGCCGGACAGCGACCGGGCGAACGTCGCCTCGGCGATGCCGGTGATCGGGATGCCCAGGTCGAGGGCGATCTGGACGGTCCACCGGCCGGTGCCCTTCTGCTCGGCCCGGTCCTGCACCACGTCCACGAACGCCTCACCGGTGGCCGCGTCGGTGTGCGCCAGCACGTCGGCGGTGATCTCGATCAGGAAGGACTCCAGCTCACCGGAGTTCCACTCCCGGAAGATCTCCGCGAGCTCCGACGGGGTCGCGCCCAGGCCGGCCCGCAACAGGTCGTACGCCTCGGCGATGAGCTGCATGTCGGCGTACTCGATGCCGTTGTGGACCATCTTCACGAAGTGCCCGGCACCGTCCGGTCCGACGTGCTCGCAGCAGGACTCGCCGTCGACCTGCGCGGCGATCTTCTCGAAGATCGGTCCGAGCTTGCGGTACGACTCGGCCGACCCGCCCGGCATGATGCTCGGCCCCCAGAGGGCGCCCTCCTCGCCGCCGGAGACACCGGTGCCGACGAAGTGCAGGCCCTTGGTCCGCAGCGCCTCCTCCCGGCGACGGGTGTCGGCGAAGTGCGCGTTACCGCAGTCGATGATGATGTCGCCCTCTTCGAGCAGCGGCACCAACTCGTCGATCACCGCGTCGGTGGGACCGCCCGCCTTGACCATGATGATCACCGCGCGGGGACGCTCCAGCGCGGCCACGAAGTCCGCCAGGGACTCCGTCGGGACGAACGTGCCCTCGTCGCCGTGCTCCGCCACCAGCGACCGGGTCCGCTCCGGCGAGCGGTTGTGCAACGCCACGGTGAACCCGTTGCGAGCCAGGTTCCGGGCCAGGTTGCGGCCCATCACCGCCAGCCCGGTCACACCGATCTGCGCCGTAGCCCGATCCGCCATCCTCGTCGCCACCTTCCGCCGTCTACCTGTAGTGCTGCGACGGTATCGCGGCCGGACCCGCTACCGCTCCGTCCCCCCACCGCTGGTCATCAGGTGGTCGCATAGCGCACGCCACCGGGGGGCGTCGACAATTCGGATGCGTTCCTCGTACCGGCCGGATAGCGTCCGGGACATGCGCTACTGACACCCGCTTCATCGAGCCGGTCCGCCGCGCCGAGGCAACGGTTTCAGCTCCGGCCGCGGGCAGCGTGCCGGAGCGGTCCGGCAGTACGCCTTCCGGCGGAGGTGAGCGACCGGGTCGCCGTACGGGGTGGGTGGATCTGTCGTCCCAACGACGACAGATCCACCCATCCCCGTCGCGGCTCAGCCGATCAGCGGGCGGAAGGTGCCGAGTGCGACGCTGACGCCCAAGGCGGTGACGGCCAGCGCCGTCGCGACGACGACCAGCAGCCAGTCGGCCGCACCGAAGTGCTGCCGGCGGGCGACGGTACGCGGCACCCCGGCGTCGAAGCCGCGCGCGTCCATCGCGACCGCCAGCCGGGTGCCTCGGCGGATCGCCCCGACCAGCAGCGTGAACGCGGTGGACACGAAGAGCCGTAGCTTCGCCACCGGGTTGCGGCCCGCCTCCACGCCACGTGCCCGGCGGGCCATCGCGATCATCTGCCACTCCTGCCCGAGCAGCGGCAGCAGCCGGAACGCCGCCAGCGCGCCGATCGCGAACCGGGCCGGTGCGCGGGCGTTCTGCACCAGGGCGTCGGCCAGGTCGGTCGGATCGGTGGTGGCGAAGACGATCACGCCGGGCAGGGCCACCGCGAACAGGCGCAGCACCAGGCCGAGCGCGGTGAGCAGCACCGTCGAGGTGACCACGACCGGTCCGGCGTCGAGCAGTACCCGGCCGGAGCGGTCCGCGGCGAAGAGCACCAGCGTGACCAGGACGCCCACGGCGGCGACCAGCAACGGCCACACCCGACGGAACAGCACCCGGTAGCGCACCCCGAACAGCGGTAGGACCGCCAGCTCGATCGCGATCGCGATCGCCGGTGCGACCGGGTCCAGCGTCGCCAGCAGCGGAAACGCGAACAGCAGCGCCGCCGCCAGCTTGGCCACCGGATTCCGCCGGGCCAGCGGCGCGTCCGGCCGGGCGACCGGTTCGAGGTCGATCATCGGTACCCCGCCGCAGAAGAGGTCGACGGCGGGGCACCGGGCGGCGTTGCGGGCGTCAGCGTCAGCGTCCGGTCGGCGAGCGCGGCGACGAACTCGGTGTCGTGGGTGACCGTGACCAGGGCGTGGCCGTCGTCGCGTTGCTCGGCGAACAGGTCGACCAGCTCCCGCCAGGTGCGCCGGTCCTGGCCGAAGGTGGGTTCGTCGCAGATCACCAGCCGGGGCGCGGTGGCCAGGGCGGTCGCCACGCTCAGCCGCCGCGCCTCGCCGCCGGAGAGGGTGTACGGGTTCGCGCCGGCCAGCCGGTCCAACCGCAGCCGGTGCAGCAGCTCGTCGACGCGTCGGCGCACCTCCGTCTCGGCGGCACCGGTACGCCGGGGGCCGAGCGCCAGCTCGTCGAAGACCGTACCGGTGACGAACTGGTGCTCCGGGTCCTGGAACACCGAGCCGATCCGGCGGGCCAGTGCGGGTGCCCGCCACCGGTGCGGTGGCGTACGGGCGTCGGCCCCGGCCAGCTCGACGCCGGCCATCAGGCGCCCGGTGCCCGGCTTGAGCAGCCCGCCGAGCAGCACCGCGAGGGTGGACTTGCCGGCACCGTTGGGGCCGAGCACGGCGAGGGCGGTACCGGCGCGTACCGCCAGGTCGGTGGGGGCCAGTCGGGGTGGACGGCCGAGCCGGTCGGCGGTGAGCAACACCTCGCCGGGTCCGGTGGTGGCCCGGCGGGGCGGGATCCGGTGGCCGGGTACCCAGACGCCGTCGGCGGCGAGGGCGTCGCCGTGGGCGGCGAAGACGGCCTCCGGTGGGCCGTCAACGCGGACGCCGCCACCGGGGTCGAGCACCACCACCCGGTCGACCAGCGGCAGGGCGTCGGCCACCCGGTGTTCGACCAGGATCAGAGTGGTGTCGCCGTCGAGCGCGCGGGAGACGGCGGTGCGGACCAGGTCGGCTCCGGCCGGGTCGAGGTTGGCGGTGGGCTCGTCGAGCAGCAGCAGGTCGGGGCGGAGCGCGAGCACTCCGGCCAGGGCGAGCCGCTGCTGTTCACCGCCGGAGAGCGCCGCGGTGGGACGGTCCCGGGGGTACGGGAAGCCGACCCGCCGCAGCGCCTCGTCCACCCGGGGCCAGATCTGCCCGGCGGGTACGCCCCGGTTCTCCAGCCCGAACGCGACGTCGTCGCCGCTGCGGGCCATGACGAGCTGGGACTGCGGATCCTGGAAGACGATGCCGACCCGTTCGCGGGTCTCGGCCGGTGCCCGACCGTCGATCTCGATGGTGCCCTCCCGCTCACCGGAGTCCTCCGGCAGCAGTCCGGCCAACGCGGCGAGCAGGGTGCTCTTGCCGGCGCCGGAGGGCCCGAGCAGCAGCACCCGCTCGCCGCGCCGTACCCGTAGGTCCACGTCGCGGATCGCCCAGGCGCGCCGCCCGGCGTGGCGCCAGCCGAAGCCGCGCAGCCGCACCTCACCCATCTGTCACCCCCGCTGTCCGATCCCGACCCTCGGCCCGGTGGAGCCGGTCGGACCGGCTCCACCGGGCGAGGTCAGACCAGGTTCCGTTCGCGTCCGGCGGGGAAGCGGTCCAGGACACCGGTGCCGGCGAGCGCCCTGGTCAGCGCGTAGCCACCGGCACCGGCGACCACGGTGGCACTGAGCACGGTGAGCAGCGCGTACGGGATGCGGTAGGTGCCCAGTTCGTAGGCGGCGTTCCAGGCGAAGAAGTCGAACAGGGCGGCACCGAGGCCGGTCAGCGCACCGGCGAGCAGTGCCGTCGGCAGCCGGAACGAGCGGTACCGGAAGGCGGCGAAGGCCAGTTCCGCGCCGAGTCCCTGGAGCAGGCCCTGGACGATGGTGATGCCGCCCCACTCGGCACCCAGCAGCGCGGAGACGGTGGCGGCGACCGCCTCGCAGAACAGTGCGGCACCCGGCTTGCGGATCACCAGTCCGCCGAGCACCGCCGGGACCAACCAGACGCCGTACATGACGGCCTGGCTGGCCGGGAAGAAGGCGAAGGCCGGGTCGACCGCCCGCCAGAGCAGGCCCCAGGCCCAGAAGATGACACCGAAGCCGACGGCGATCACCGCGGCCACGACGATGTCCACGGTGCGCCATCGAGTGGTGGTCGGTTGGCTCATGAGTGCTCCCAGTCCAGTGTCGAACCAGGCAAGACGCACGCCGCGTCCGGCGTGGCCGGGCGTGGCGGGCCGGAGGTGGACCGAACTCCCTGCGCTGGCATTACCCAGATCAGGTACGGAGGGTCTGCGGGCGGACCCGCACTCTCAGCGCTGTGCGCTCCCCTGTCGGAGGTGGTGTTGTCCCGCCGACGCTAACACCTTCGAAGATCGACGGACAATGTGATCTACGCAGGTCATGCCGGGTACCGACGACGGGCGTTCCGGCGGTGGTCGGCGCGCGCGGGAACCCGCCCGGTTTCGTGACATCCATCGACGTCATCGGCTCCGGACGGTAATCTCAGGCCGCCGATCCACTTGGCCGAGAGGCGACAGGGTGAGCACAGACACGGACCATGCCGCGCCGGCCGGTGATCCGGAGGGCCGTCCGACGGGCGTGGCCACCGAGGAGCGTCCGGCCCGACCGGGCGGTGGCGAGCCGCCCCGGCGCTGGCTCGGTGACCGGATCGGCTCGGTGGAGATCCTCGCGGGCCTGCTGGTCCTGCTGATCATCTTCCGTGATCCGTTGGCCGGGGCGTTGGACGATCCCCGGATCCAGACGTGGACCACCGTGTTCGTCTCGATCATGGTGCAGGCGGTGCCGTTCCTGGTCTTCGGCATCCTGCTCTCCGCCGTGATCGCGGTCTTCGTACCCCGGTCGTTCTGGGCCAAGGCGCTGCCCCGGCACCCGGCGCTGGCGGTGCCGGCGGCCAGCGCGGCCGGCGTGGTGCTGCCGGGCTGCGAGTGCGGATCGGTGCCGATCGCGGGCTCGCTGATCCGTCGGGGCGTCACCCCGGCGGCGGCGCTGGCGTTCCTGCTGGCCGCGCCGGCGGTCAACCCGATCGTGCTGGTCGCCACCGCCGTAGCCTTCCCCGACAACCCCGAGATGGTCCTCGCCCGGGGGGTCGCCAGCCTGGTCGTGGCAATGATCATGGGTTGGCTCTGGCTGCGGCTCGGTCGGACCGAGTGGATCAGGATGCCGCGCCGCCCGGAGTTGGACGACCCCCGGCGGAGCCGGGCCTTCTGGGCCGCCGTCCGGCACGACGTCACCCACGCCGGTGGCTTCCTGGTGCTCGGCGCGATGGCCGCCGCCAGCATCAACGTGCTGGTGCCGGAGCGCTGGCTCCAGACCCTGGCGGACAACGCCTGGCTGTCGATCCTGGCGCTGGCGCTGCTCGCCGTCCTGCTCTCGCTCTGCTCCGAGGCGGACGCCTTCGTCGCGGCCTCGCTGTCGCAGTTCTCCCTCACGTCCCGACTGGTCTTCCTGGTGGTGGGGCCGATGGTCGACCTCAAGCTGATCTCGATGCAGGCCGGTGTCTTCGGCCGGCGGTTCGCCTTCCGGTTCGCCCCGGCCACGTTCGCGGTCGCCCTGCTGGTGGCCACCGGAGTCGGGATGGTGCTGCTGTGAACCGACAGGCACAGGCGGTGATCCTGCTGCTGCTGGGTGGGGCGGTGATCCGGGCCAGCGTCACCGACCTCTACCTGCGCTACGTCAAGGAGGGCCTGCGCCCGTTCCTGATCGCCGCCGGTCTGCTGCTGGTGGTCGCCGCGGTGATGACGCTCTGGTACGAACTGCGGCCCTCCGTGCCCCGGGCGATGGCCCCGACCGGCGGCGGGTCCACCGGTCCGGCAGGCGATGCCGCGCCGGAGCCGGCCGACCACGACGAGCACGACGGCCACGGCCACCACGAACCCCGGGTCGGCTGGCTGCTCATCCTGCCCGTGCTCGGGCTGCTGCTGGTGGCCCCACCGGCGCTGGGGTCGTACGCGGCGGGGCAGGCCGGCACCGCGCTGAACGCCCCCCGCGAGTCCGACTACCCGCCGCTGCCGGAGGGTGACCCGGTGCAGGTCAGCGTGCTCGACTACGCCTCCCGGGCGCTGTTCGACCGGGGCGCGTCGATCGGCGACCGGCGGGTGGTCCTCACCGGCTTCCTCGCCACCGGCGCCGGTGGCGAGCCGATCCTGGCCCGGATGGTGCTCTCCTGCTGCGCCGCCGACGGGCGGCCGATCAAACTCGGGCTCACCGGTGACGTGCCGATCGGGCTGCCCAACGACAGTTGGGTCGAGGTGGTCGGCCGCTACAGCGACCGGATCGGCCGGGACCCGGTCAACGACGCCGAGATCCCGTACCTGGAGATCGAGTCGTGGCGGCAGGTGCCGGTGCCCAAGCGCCAGTACGAGTAGCGTTCCGGGCATGCACGTCGACGCCCGAGGACTGCGGTTCGAGATCCACCCCGGTGGCCCCGAGTCGGGCGAGCGGGTGCTGCTGCTGCACGGCTTCCCGCAGAACTCCGGCGAGTGGGACGCGGTGACGCCCGTCCTGCACGGCGCGGGCCTGCGCACGTACGCGCTGGACCAGCGGGGCTACTCGCCGCAGGCACGGCCGAGCGAGGTGACGGCGTACCGGCTGGGGGAGCTGGTCGCCGACGCGGTGGCGGTGCTCGACGCGCTCGGCGTGCGGCAGGCGCACGTGGTCGGCCACGACTGGGGCGCCATCGTCGCCTGGGCGCTCGCCGCCGGCCACCCCGACCGGGTGCGTACGCTGACCGCGGTCTCCGTGCCGCACCCGGCCGCCATGGCGCACGCGCTGGCCAACGACCCGCAGCAGAAGGCGCGCTCGGCGTACATGCTGCTGTTCCGGCAGGCGGGCGTGGCCGAGAAGACGCTGCTCGCCCTCGACGCGCTCGGGTTGCGGCGACTGTTGCGCGACGTCGGCGACGACGCCCGGGTGGCCGCGTACGCCGATCCGCTGCGCGAGCCGGGCGCGCTCACCGCGGCGCTGAACTGGTATCGCGCGATGTCCCGCGCCGAGCTGGCGGCGGTCGGCCCGGTGTCGGTGCCGACCACCTTCGTCTGGAGCGACCGCGATGCCGCCATCGGACGGACCGCCGCGCAGGCCTGCGCCGCACACGTGAGCGGCGACTACCGCCTCGTCGAGCTGTCCGGCGTCAGCCACTGGATCCCGGACGAGGCACCGACGCCGCTGGCCGAGGCGATCCGGTCCCGCGCCCGCCCGACCGCCTGACTTCTGCCGGTGTCGTAGCGGGAACGCCGCGTCGACCTGGGGCGGCCGTGCCGCCGTCCGGCCGTCCGGCGGCACGGGCCGTGCGGGAAGCTGGGTGGGGTCGTCGGGCGGCGGCGATCCGAGGGAGGCGGGAGAGAGCATGACGCTGAGTGCCGAGGGCTACCTGGCCGAGGTGACCGCGACGATGACCCGGGTGGCGGGCAGCCAGCGGGAGCAGGTGGCCCGGGCGGCCGACCTGATCGCCGAGGCGGTCCGCGCCGACGGGGTGGTGCACGCCTTCGGCACCGGTCACTCGGAGGCCCTGGCGATGGAGATCGCCGGCCGGGCCGGCGGGCTGGTGCCGACCAACCGGATCGCCCTGCGGGACCTGGTGCTGCACGGTGGAGAGCCGGCCGACGTGCTGGGCCCGAAACTGGAACGGGACCCGTCGGTCGCGCACCGGCTCTACGACCTCGCCCCGATCGGCCCGCGTGACGTCTTCGTGCTCGCCTCGAACTCGGGCGTGAACGGGGCGATGGTGGAGTTCGCCTCGCTGGTCGTGGCGCGGGGCCACCCGCTGGTGGCGATCACCTCGGCGCAGCACTCGGCCCGGATGGAGTCCCGGCACCCGTCCGGACGCAAGCTCGCCGACTTCGCCGACGTGGTGCTGGACAACGGTGCCCCGTACGGCGACGCGACCCTGCCGCTGCCGTCCGGCGGCGCGGTGGGGGCGGTCTCCTCGATCACGGCGGCGTTGCTGGCGCAGCAGATCGTGGTCGAGGTGGTGGCCCGGCTGGTGGCCGCCGACGAGCAGCCGCCGGTCTACCTGTCGGCCAACATCGCCGGGGGCGACGCGCACAACGATGCCCTGGAGGCCCGTTACGCAGGGCGGATCCGGCGCGGTTCCTGAGTCGGTTTCGGGTGGTGCACGGCGGGGCATCTGCGTTCCGCCGGTCGGGGGTGCCGACCGGGTGGAGCGTGTTCCCTCGGAGGTTCGCGGTGTCGAAGGAGACCGAGAAGCAGCGGTGGCAGCGGAACTTCGCTGACCTGCTTCAGGAGTTGCGGGTCGCGCAGACCGGCGTACAGATCCTCTTCGCCTTCCTGCTCACCCTGCCGTTCAGCAACGGCTTCACGCGTACCACGGAATTCCAGCGGGACGTCTACGTGGTCGCGCTGATCGCGGCGGCCGGTGCCACCGCGATGATCATCTCGCCGGTCGCGTTCCACCGGGCTCTGTTCCGGCAGGGCCGCAAGCCGGAGCTGGTGCAGTTCGCCCACAAGATGGCCAGCGCCGGTCTCGCCTTCATGCTGGTCGCGATGGTCAGCTCGGTGCTGCTGATCACCGACTTCGTGCTCCCCCGGCCGATCGCCTTCCTGCTCAGTGCGGTCACCGGCCTGTGGTTCCTCACGTTCTGGGTGATCCTGCCGTTCAGCCGCCGCAACTGGGGCGACGACGACATCGACGACGAGGAGGACCCGAGCGGTCTCTCCCCGGGCTGACCTTGCGGGTCTGGACCGACCATCCCTGGGCGGCCCCCTGACCCCCCGCCCCCCCGCCCCCCCCACCGCCCCCACCTTCGCCGCGTTGATCAAGAGGTTTTGGTCATGACTCGTCGGCGCGGACGGCGCAAACCTCTTGATCAACCCGGCGTGGGGTGGGGGTGGGGTGGGGTTAGGGGTGGGGGTGGGGGTCGTGTAGGCCGAGGCGGCGGAGTTCGAGGGCGGCCAGAGCGTTGACGGTGGTGTCGTCGCCGCGCCGCCACGCCTCGGCGACGTCGGGGGAGATCCGGGTGAGCTTGCGTAGCGGCTGACCGGCCAGGGCACGCAGGGCCAGCAGGTCCCGACCGGCGGGCGCGGCGGCCAGCGCCGCCGCCGAACCGGCTCGCCGCATCCAGCGCACCCGCAGCGGCAGCCAGCCGAACAGCACCAGACCCAGCGGCACGATGAGCAGCCCGACGGCCAACGCCAACGCCAACTGGTCGACCAACTCCTGCTGGTCCCGCCCGGCCTCGGCGAGCGAACGGGCCGCACCGGCCGCCCGCTCGAACGGGCCGGTCAGTTCGTCGCCCACCAACGGCACCCGGCCGACCTTGCCGCCCGCGTCGGCCAGGTTGTCGGCCAGTCCGCCGCCGGCCCCCTCCAGCTTCTGCCCGGGTACGGCCAGCTTCTGCACCAGATCGTGCAGCCAGAGCGCACCCCGGATCGCCGCGTACACCCAGGCGACGACGAGTAGATCGGTGAGGAACTGGCGCAGCGCGGTCGGGAAACGATCAGCGTAGATCTTCACGCCGGACAGCGTGCCACGCTCGGACGTGTCGGGCACTCCCACGGACGCCCGATCCTGGGCGCAGGCGGGATCAGCGGGCGCAGTCCGGGCAGGTACCGAAGATCTCCAGGGTGTGGCTGACGTCGGTGAAGCCGTGCTGGGCGGCCACCCGGTCGGCCCAGTTCTCCACCGTCGGCCCGGCCACCTCGACCGTCCGCCCGCAGGCCCGGCAGACCAGATGGTGGTGATGACCCTCGCTGCACCTGCGATAGAGGTGCTCGCCACCGGGCGGGCGCATCACGTCGATCTCGCCCGCGTCGGCCAGACCCTGCAACGTCCGGTAGACCGTGGTCAACCCGACCCGCTCGCCGCGGTCACGCAGCATCGCGTGCAGGTCCTGGGCGCTGTGGAAGCCCTCCAACTCGGCCAGCAACGCGCTCACCGCCGACCGCTGGCGGGTGTTGCGGACCACCGCACTCTCGCTCATGCCGACCCTCCGCTCCGCTGCGTGCCGGCATTTGTGCTGGGTCTGATGATTCGCTCGCATGGCTCGCTCATGCCGACCCTCCGCTCCGCCGCGTGCCGGTGTTTGTGCTGAACCTGATGGAGCACTCGCTCATGATTCCTCCCCGGCATGGCTGACCGCGTCGGCGACGATGTGCGCGACATGCTCGTCGACCAGGGCGTACGCGATCTCCCGGCCACGTCGGGAACCGCGTACGACGCCGGCCCCGCGCAGCACCCGCAGGTGCTGGGAGACCAACGGTTGCGCGACGCCGAGTTTATCCACCAGCTCGTGCACGCAGCGCTCGCCGTCGGCCAGCTCGCTGACGATGGCGAGCCGGATCGGCGCCGAGAGGGCGCGCAGGAGCTCGCTGGCACCCTCGAAGGCGTCATAGCCGGATCCGCTGGTCACCCTGCAACGGTAACCAATACCGAAGCCGAACCCGTGATCAGGACCGGCTGAGCACCACCTCGTGTGGTTCCGGATCGGGCGTGGGCTGCGGTCGGGAGCGGCGGAGTCGACGCCAGGCGGCGGCCAGCAGGGTGACCACCACGAACGAGGCGATCGCGAGGACCACCACCGAGGCGCCCGGCGCGGTGTCGGCGAGCGCCGCCATCCAGATGCCCGCACCGGCGGCGGACAGGCCCAGCGCCATGGCCGCCGTCATGGTGCTGCGGAACCCCCGGGTGACCTGCTGGGCGGTGGCCACCGGGACGACCATCAGCGCACTGATCAGTAGGACGCCGACGGCCCGCATGGCGATCGTGACGGTGATCGCGGTGGTGATCGCCAGCAGCAGGTTCAGCGCGCGTACCGGCAGCCCGGAGACCCGGGCGTACTCCTCGTCGTGGCAGACCGCGAACAGCGCGGGGCGCAGCGCCAGCATCGCGGCCAGCACCGCCACGCCGAGTACCGCGATGGTGACCAGGTCGTCGCGGGAGGTCGTGGTCAACGCACCGAAGAGGTACGCGTTCAGGTTGGCGCTGGTGCTGTCGGAGAGCCCCACCAGCACCACGCCACCGGCGATGCCGCCGTAGAACAGCAGCGCCAGCGCCAGGTCGCCGGAGGTGCGACCGCGTTCTCGGATCAGCTCGATGGCGATCGCCCCGATGGTGGCCGCGATCACCGCCATGATCACCGGGGAGGTCTGGAACAGCAGGCCGGCACCGACGCCGGTGAGCGCCACGTGTCCGATGCCGTCGCCGATCAGGGCGAGTCGCCGCTGCACCAGATAGATGCCGAGCGCCGGGGCGGCCAGCCCGATGATCAGCGCGCCGATCAGGGCGCGCAGCATGAATTCGTACTGGAAGAGACTCACCTTGTGCTCCACATGCCGGCGGGCTCCTCGGGGCCGTGCGGATGCACGTGGTCGTGGTCCGGCTCCGCGTGGTGCCCGGCCGGGTCCGGGACCGCGCCGTCGTGCGCGATCTGCCCCTGGTGTACGACGATCGCGCGGCTGATCAGCGGCCGGAGCGGGCCCAGCTCGTGCGCGACGAGCAGGACCGTGCCGCCGTCGTCGACGAAACCGCGCAGGGCCGCGGCGAACGCCTCCTGGCTGGCCGCGTCCACCCCCGCCGTGGGTTCGTCGAGCACCAGCAGTTCCGGGCGTCCGGCCAGGGCGCGGGCGATCAGGGTGCGTTGCTGCTGCCCGCCGGAGAGCGTGGAGACGGGGTCCTTGGCCCGGTCGGCCAGGCCCACGGCGCGCAACGCCTCCGCCACCGCCTCCCGGTCGGCCCGGCCGGGCGGACGCAGGATGCCGCGGCGGGCCAGCCGGCCGGAGGCGACCACCTCGGCCACGGTGGCCGGTACGCCGCTGCCCGCGCCGAGCCGCTGAGGCACGTAGCCGAGCCGCTGCCACTGCCGGAACCGGCGTACCCGGTGACCGAAGAGGGTGACCGACCCGGCGGTGAGCGGGACGAGCCCGAGCACGGCGCGGATCAGGGTGGACTTGCCGGAGCCGTTGGCGCCGAGGACCGCGACCACCTCGCCGGTGGTCACGGTCAGGGACACGTCGCGGAGCACGGGGCGGCCGTCGTAGCCGACCACCCCGTGCTCCACGGTGATGACGTCAGGTGTCACGAGCAGCTCAACGCCGTCCTCAAGGTCTGCAGGTTGGTGCGCATCACCGAAAGGTAGTCCCCGCCGTTGTCGGCGGACAGACCCTCGATCGGATCGAGCACCGCGGTCTGGGCGCCGACCTCCTTGGCGATGGTCTCGGCGACCTTCGGGCTGACCAACGTCTCGAAGAAGATCGTGGTGGCGCCGTGTTCCCGCGCCTCCTCGGTCACCGCGGCCAGCCGCTGCGGCGACGGCTCGTCCTCGGGGGAGAGGCCGGTGATGCCGATCTGCTCCAGCTCGTACTTCTGCGCCAGGTAACCGAACGCGGTGTGGCTGACCACGATCTCCCGCCGCTGGCAGGTCTTCAGGCCCTCGCTGAACTCGGTGTCCAGCTTCTCCAGCTCGGTGCGCAGGGCGCCCGCCCGCTGGGTGTACTCGCCGGCCCGGTCCGGATCGACGGCACCGAGGCGTTCGGCCAGCTTGTCGCCGATGGTGGCCAGCCGGGTCGGGTCCAGCCAGACGTGCGGGTCCTTGGCACCGTCCGAGGTCTCCTCGGCGTGCTCGGCCGCGTCGGCCGGCTTCTTCTCGTCGTGGTCGTGACCGTGGTCGTCGTCCTCGTGACCGTGGTCGTCGTCGCCGTGGCTGTGGGTGTGGCCACCGGCGGCGGCGTCGAGCAGCGGCTCCACGGTCGCCACGTCGAAGGCGCGGTCACCGCCGTTCTGGTCGATCGCCTCGTCCACCGCGGGCTGGAAGCCGTGCAGGAAGATGATCAACTCCGCCTCGCTGATCTGACCGACCTGCCCCGGGTTCAGCTCCAGGTCGTGCGGCTCGGCGCCGGGGCGGGCCAGGTTCGTGACCGCCACCGCGTCGCCGCCGATCTGCTCGGCCAGGAACTGCAACGGATAGAACCCGGCCACCACGTCGATCCGATTCGGGTCGGCACCGGCCGGGCTGTCCTCGGTCGAGCAGGCGGTGAGGCCACCCAGGGCGAGCAGGGCGGCCGTGGCGGTGGCCAGAGCGCGCGGAGCGGTGCGGTAGGTCATGACACCGACTCTCCGCGACAACGACAATGATTGTCAAAAACGCATGAGTGCATGTCAGAGCAGCTTCACCAGGCCGACGGTGATCAGCAGGGTGAGCGCCAGCAGCCGGATGGCCCGCGTCGGCGGGGTCTGCACCTGCCAGGTCGTCACCAGCAGCGTGGCCAGAGCGGCGGCGATCGCCAACGTCAGCAGCCCGCCGATCACTCCCGGCGCGAAGAACGCGACCAGCATCAGGAACAGGGTGATCAGGAACACCGTCGTCGGGTTGGCCCGGGCCAGCCGCTCGTGGATCCCGCGCTGCGTACGCTGCATCCCACAGACTCTACGAGGAGGGGGAGCCGGTGCTGGTGACCAACCGGTTCGTGGTCGAGGAAGACGCCGCCGAGGACTTCGCCGGCCGGGCCCACGCGGCCCTCGCCGCGCTCGCCGCCCGGCCCGGCTACCTGCGGGGACAGCTCGTCCGGGCACTGGACGACCCGCGCCACTGGTGCCTGGTGACGGAGTGGGAGTCGGTGGGCACCTACCGCCGGGCGCTCGGTGGTTTCGACGTCAAGGTCACCGCCGTCCCGCTGCTCGCCGAGAGCATCGACGAGCCGTCCGCGTACGAGCCGCTGGCGACTGCGGCGCCCGGCGGGGACGTGGTGGTGGCCGCCAGCGATCGTGCTGCGGGTCCTTACCGGTGAGCCGCCGGGCACTACGCTGGCTTCCATGACCGCTCCCGGACCGGCAGCCCCACCACCGCACCAGCCGCTGCCCGGCCAGCAGGGACCTCAGGCCCCGGGCGACCCCGGTCGGCCGTCGGCCCCGTCCGGCGCGCCGCCCACCGGCGGCCCCGGCGTGCCCCCGCCCACCGGTGCTCCCGGCCTCCCACCGCCGCCCGCCGGTACGCCCGGCGTGCCGCCTCCCGGTACGCCCGGCGTGCCGCCCGCGCCGTCCGGCGGATCGGACCCCGGCACCCCGGAACCTCCGGCCGGGCCCGGCGTGGCCCCGCCGTTCGCGGCACCACCGACCGAAGGCGGCCGTACCCGGCTCTGGCTCGGCCTCGGCGCCGGTGCGCTGGCACTGGTGCTGTGCTGCGGTGGCGGCGGAACGGCCGTGGTCGGCCTGCTGGTCAGCGGGGTGCAGGCGATCGACGAGCAGGGGCGCACGGTCTCCGGCGACTACTACCGGGCGCTCGCCGACGGCGAGTTCGGCCGGGCCTACGACCAGCTCTGCGAGGACGCCCGACGCCGCGAGTCGCGGCAGGAGTTCGAGCGCCGGGCGGCGGCCGAACCGCAGATCTCCTCCTACCGGGTCGGCCAGGTGGACACCACCACGCTGACCGTGCCGGTGGACGTGACCTTCAGCGGCGGTGGGCAGGAACGTCAGCAGGTCGTGCTCCAGCAGGACCAGCAGACCGGTGGCATGGAGGTCTGCGGAGTCAACTGACCGCCCGCAGGTAATGTGCTGGGTCCGGGGCGGGCGGGGTCGTACCGTGGTCCCGGACCGTTCGATTCATCCCACCGTGTCCCCGCCGACCGCCAGTCGGCGTAGGAGGAAAAATGCCAGCCGACCGTATCGACGCCGTCGTCAGCCTCGCCAAGCGTCGAGGATTCGTCTTCCCCTCCAGCGAGATCTACGGAGGCACCCGGTCGGCGTGGGACTACGGTCCGCTCGGCGTGGAGCTCAAGGAGAACGTCCGCCGGCAGTGGTGGAAGACCATGGTCCAGCAGCGGGACGACGTGGTGGGTCTGGACTCCGCGGTGATCCTCTCGCGTGACGTGTGGGCCGCCTCCGGTCACCTGGACGCCTTCGTCGATCCGCTGACCGAGTGCCAGTCCTGTCACAAGCGGTTCCGCGCCGACCACCTGGAAGAGGCGTACGAGGCCAAGCACGGCAAGCCGCTGGCCGCCCTGACGGAGCTGAACTGCCCCAACTGCGGGAACAAGGGCACCTTCACCGAGCCGCGGATGTTCAACGGCCTGATGAAGACCTACCTCGGCCCGGTGGAGAGCGACGAGGGTCTGCACTACCTGCGGCCGGAGACCGCCCAGGGCATCTTCGTCAACTACAAGAACGTCGAGACCGTCGCCCGCAAGAAGCCGCCGTTCGGCATCGCGCAGACAGGCAAGTCGTTCCGCAACGAGATCACCCCGGGCAACTTCATCTTCCGCACCCGCGAGTTCGAGCAGATGGAGATGGAGTTCTTCGTCGAGCCCGGCACCGACGAGCAGTGGCACGAGTACTGGTTGCAGGAGCGCTGGAACTGGTACATCGACCTCGGTCTGGCCGAGGAGAACCTGCGGTTCTACGAGCACCCGCAGGAGAAGCTCTCGCACTACTCGAAACGCACCGTCGACATCGAGTACAAGTTCCGGTTCGGCGGCACCGAGTTCGCCGAGCTGGAGGGCATCGCCAACCGCACCGACTTCGACCTGTCCACGCACAGCAAGCACTCCGGCGTCGACCTGTCGTACTTCGACCAGACCAAGCAGGAGCGCTGGGTCCCGTACGTGATCGAGCCGGCCGCCGGCCTCACCCGCGCGGTGCTGGCGTTCCTGCTGGAGGCGTACGACGAGGACGAGGCGCCGAACACCAAGGGCGGCGTGGACAAGCGCACCGTGATGCGCTTCGACCCTCGGCTGGCACCGGTGAAGGTGGCGGTGCTGCCGCTGTCCCGCAACGAGGCGCTCTCGCCCAAGGCCAAGCAGCTCGCCGCCGACCTGCGCAAGCGCTGGGTGGTCGAGTTCGACGACTCGCAGGCGATCGGCCGCCGCTACCGTCGGCAGGACGAGATCGGCACGCCGTTCTGCGTGACGGTCGACTTCGACACGCTCGACGACAACGCGGTGACCGTCCGGAACCGGGACACCATGTCCCAGGAACGGATCGCGCTGGACCAGGTCGAGCGCTACCTGATCGACCACCTCCCCGGCTGCTGACGTGAAAGGAAGGGCACCCTGTTAACGCCTGGCGTATAGCAGGGGGCCCTTCCTAACACCGCCTGTGCCGGAGCGCCGTCCGGCCAGGCACCGTCAGCCGTGCACCTCGCCGCTGGGTGGCATCGGCGTCGTCGGCACGTCGATGCGTAGCCGGACGGTGGGACCGAGGCCACGCCGGGACTCGTACGCCTCCTCCACCGAGCGCCGTACCCGGTGCGGCTCGCGCCGGATCTGGGCCGGCGTGAAGTGCAGCACGAGGACGCCGAGTCGGCTCAACTCGTTGTGCCGGTCGAGGGTGCGTGCCCAGTCACCGGGGCGGAAGTGGTACTCCTGCGAGTCGACCTCCAGCGCCACCGCCGCATCCGGCAGGTAGCCGTCCGGCGTCGGCGCCGCCCGGCCCGCCGTGTCCCGTAGCCGGGGATTCCAGAGGATCTCCGACAGCACCCTGCTCGCCGCGAGGCAGTCCCGTAGGTCGGCCTCCGGCGCCGACCGCACACCGTGCACCACCTCGGCGAACGCCGTCCGGATCAGCGCCGTGCGGCTGCGCCGGGCCCGACGGATCTCCTCGTCCAGGGCGGCGAGGTCCGCGTACCCCCGCTGCACGGCCTCGGCGACGACGGCCCGCACCGGACGGAGTTGCCGCAGCCCGCGTGCCGCGTCGACCACCGCGCGGGCCGGCGAGCAGACCGGGTAGAGCGGCGTGGCGCGGGCGCTGCCGTCCAGGGCGAGGGCGCGCGAGATCTCCGCGAAGCCGGCGGACGTGCGACGCACGTGATGCGGCACGACGAGTTGGACGGCGTCGGTGCGTGGGCTCTGCCGGAAGCCGTACCAGATCAGTGCGGCCAGGCCGGTCACCTGTGCCTCGGCCCCGGCGTAGAGCGCCGCCGAGATCCGCCGCTGCTCGTCGGTCAGCACGCCGGTGACCAGGGCGTACGTCGCGGGCAGTACCCGCTGCCACAGGCCGCGTCGCGCCTGCCGGTAGAGGTACATGTCGTCGAATCCGGCGGCGAGCAGTTGCGCGCGGCTGACGATCTGCTGCTGGTGTTCGGCGAGGTCGGCGAAGTGGGGAGGGAGGCTGCGCATGTCGGACAGCATCGATCGCGATCTCGTACCGTGGGTGCTCTTCGGTCGGGCCTGTGGACAGCCGCCGGGCCTGTGGACAACCCCGCCGGGCGGCTGGCGATGTGGTATGCGTCGCGTTAGCAGGGGTCCCCTGCTATGCACGAGGCGTTAGGAAGGGCCCCTTCCTTACACTTGGGTGCGTGCCGACAACCGCTCCCGTCCTGCGCCCGCTGACCATCGGGCCGCATCAGGTGTGGCCGCCGGTCGTGCTGGCGCCGATGGCCGGCATCACCAACGTCGGCTTCCGCCAGCTCTGCCGCGAACAGGGCGGCGGCATCTACGTCTGCGAGATGATCACCACGGTGGCGGTGGTCGAGCGGAACCCGAAGACACTGCGCATGATCGCCTTCGGTGCGGACGAGAGCCCGCGCAGCCTCCAGCTCTATGGCACCGACCCGGAGACCACCGCCGCCGCCGTGCGGATCGTGGTCGAGAAGAACCTCGCGGACCACATCGACCTCAACTTCGGCTGCCCGGTACCGAAGGTCACCCGCCGGGGTGGTGGCGCGGCCCTGCCGTGGCGGCGTCGGCTCTTCGCCCGTCTGGTGCGGGCCGCGGTGGACGCCGCGTCACCCGCCGGGGTGCCGGTCACCGTGAAGATGCGCAAGGGCATCGACGACACCCACCTGACGTACGTCGAGGCGGGCCTCGCCGCGCAGGACGCCGGGGTGGCCGCAGTCGCCCTGCACGGGCGTACGGCCGCGCAGCGGTATTCGGGCACCGCGGACTGGGACGCGATCGCCACCCTGAAGCAGGCGCTGGACGTACCGGTGCTCGGCAACGGTGACATCTGGGAGGCAGACGACGCGCTGCGGATGGTCGCGCACACCGGCGTGGACGGGGTGGTGATCGGTCGCGGCTGTCTCGGTCGGCCGTGGCTCTTCGCCGACCTGGAGGCCGCCTTCGACGGTCGCGCCGAGCGCCGACTGCCGAACCTCGGCGAGGTGGCGACGACCATGCGGCGGCACGCCGAGCTGTTGGTCGCGCAGTTCACCGCCGGAGCCCGCAACCCGGCCCGCGGCGAGCGGGACGGCTGTACCGACTTCCGCAAGCACGTCGCGTGGTACCTGAAGGGCTTCCCGGTCGGCGGTGAGCTGCGCCGCGCGTTGGCCATGATCGAGAGGCTGGCCCAGCTCGACGACCTGCTCGGCAAGCTCGACCCCGGGGTGCCGTTCCCGGTGGAGACGCTCGGTCAGCCTCGTGGCCGGACCAACTCCCCGGGCAAGGTCTTCCTGCCCGACGGCTGGTTGGCCAGCCGCGACGACGACACCGTTCCCGAGGGCGCCGAGCTGGACGACTCCGGCGGCTGAGCCCGCCGCACCCGCGCCCGCACTGGCGCCCGGCGGCGGTCGCCGTGGACGGCGGCGGGTGTGGGTGTGGGTGTTAGGAGGGGTCCCCTGCTGTGCGCGAGGCGTTAGGCGGGGGCCCTTCCTTGCAAGCACCGACGGCCGGCCCCTGGTGTGGGGGCCGGCCGTCGGTGGTTGTGGGTGTCAGTGGGTGGTGGCGTAGCCGCGGGTGGCGATCCAGTTGGCGAGGTTGTTGATGTGGAGGTCGTAGCGGGCGTGGTCGGGGTTGGCGGAGTCGGCGATGGTGACGGTGTTGCCGTTGTCGGTGTAGCCGGTGACGCTGATGTAGTGGCCGCCTTCGAAGCTGTGGGTGGTGCCGGTGGTGTCGGTGGTGGTGCCGGCGATGTTGGCGACGACGGCGCGGCTGTCGTCGATGGTGCGGACGATGTCCTGGCGGAGCTTGTCGGTGTGGTGGGTGTCGGCGGTGGGGGTGCTGATTTCTACGGACTTGTAGACGTCCTTGCCGGTTTCGCGGTTGAGGACGGGGGTGATGTCGTTGATGGAGTCGGTGCCGTTCTCGGTGGTGCCCATTTCCTTGGCCATGGTGTGGACGTCGATGTTCTTGCCTTGGACGCTGAGGGCGTTGCGGGCGGCGGCGGGGCCGCAGTAGTAGAAGTTGGGCTGGGCTTCGTAGCGGACGTCGAGTTGACGCTCGCCGTGGCCCTTACGGTCGGCCTGCACCGTGGCGGCGGGCGGACCAGCCGGGGCGGCGTACGCGGTGGTGATCGGGCCGGCGATGGCGCCGCCGGTGAAGGCGAGGCCGGCAGCGGTCAGGGCAGCCTTGCGGAAGATAGCGGTACGCATGATGATCTGAACCTTTCGTCGGGGGTGCGCGCGGCCCACGTGGGGGTGTGCCGGGGCCGTGCGAAAGGGGGAAGGTGCGATCGGAACCGTCGGGGGCCGGGGGCCGCTCACGACGTCCGAGTCGGGTGTAACGCCGGGGGGTGCGGGGTCATTCCGACCCGGTCCCGGGGTGCGGCGCCGGGGGAGGCGTCGCGGTCATGCCATGTACAACCCCCGGCCCCGGCCGGTGATTCCGCGATCGGGGCGGCCACGACGACCTCGCATTCCGGAACGAACCGGACGCCATGGCGCAGGTTTCACCAACCAACCCGGATGCTGAGTGCCACAACGGGCATGCCGCGCGCCCCGGATGCTGGTCGCGGAGGGCCCGATCCGGCCTTTCCCTCGCGCCGCGAAGCGCCGTGGTCGCAGTGACGGCCGGTCGGTCGACCGGGGCGCGCGGGCTGCTCCGGTCGTCAGCCGGTGGGGCTGGTGGGGCGGTCTGGGGAGTTCGGGGATCGGGGAGCGGGCACGGCGCGCTCGCCCGGAGGCAAGGAAGGGTCCCCTACTAACGCCTCGTGTATAGAAAGGGTCCCTTCCTTACCTCCGGGGGGAGGGGTGGTGGGCCAGGGGATCTCGGGTGCGTGGTGGAAGGTGATACCGGCCCGGGTCCAGCGCGGGCCGTGCCCGGCCAGCCGTCGACGAAAGGCGTCCCAGTCGTGGGTGCGGCGGGGTGACCAGCCCAGCTCGGCGATGGCGGGCATGCGGGGCAGCAGCATGAACTCGATCTCGGCGAGGTTCGTCACCGATTCGGTCCAGAGCGGTGCCTCCACCCCCAGCACCGCCTCGGCCGGTACGCCGGTCAGGTGCGTGCCCGGATCCCACTCGTACGCCCGGCGTACGTCGACGAGACCGGCCCAGTCGTGCCCGATCGGCGTGTCCGGGGCGTACTTCATGTCCAGGTACGCGTGGTTGCCGGGGGAGAGGACCAGGCGGGCGCCCCGACGGACCGCGTCGGCGGTCTGCGGGTCGTCGCCGTTCGTGCCCCACCACTGCAGGATCCGCCCGTCGACGTGCCCGGCCGGGGCGATCTGGTGCCAGCCGACGACCGTCTTGCCGAGCCCGGCGACGATCCGCTGCACCCGCTCGACGAACGCGGCGTAGACGTCGGCGGGCACCTTGAACGCCTCGTCGCCGCCGATGTGCAGCCACCGGCCGGGGGTGAGTGCGGCGAGTTCGCCGAGGACGTCGGCGACGAAGTCGTACGTCCGCTCGTGTGCCGGGTCGACGTAGCTGAACCCGACCTCGGTGCCGGTGTACGGCGGTGGCGCGGCCCGGTCCGGGGCGAGTTCCGGGTACGCGGCCAACGCGGCGTTGGTGTGCCCGGGCAGGTCGATCTCGGGGACGACGGTGATGTGCCGCGCCGCGGCGTACGTCACGATCCGGCGGTAGTCGGCCTGCGTGTAGTACCCGCCCGGCCCGCCACCGACCTGGGTCGTCCCGCCGACGGTGCTCAGGTCGGGCCAGGAGTCGACGGCGATCCGCCAACCCTGGTCGTCGGTGAGGTGCAGGTGCAGCCGGTTGAGCTTGTACCGGGCCAGGTGGTCGATGACCCGCAGCACGTCGGGTACGCCGAAGAAGTGCCGGGCCACGTCGAGCATGACGCCCCGGTGCGGGTAGCGGGGCCGGTCGAGGATCGATCCGCCGGGCAGCACCCAGCGCCCAGCGACCGGGGTGGGGTTCTCGATGTCGGCGGGCAGCAGTTGGCGCAGCGTCTGGACCCCGTGGTGCAGGCCGGCGGCGGTGCCGGCGCGGAGCCGTACGCCGTCGCGGGCGACGTCGAGCCGGTAGCCCTCCGGGCCGAGGTCGGGATCGCCGGTCAGGTCGAGGACGATGCCGCCGACCGGGGCGGGCGCGGTGGTGTCGGTCACCGGCAGCGGGTACCCGGTGGCGGGGCGCAGCAGCGCGGCGAGCTGCTCGGCGACGGCCAGGGCGGCGGGGTCGGCGTTGACCCGGATCACCGTGTCGGCGGTGAGCAGGTGGTCGGCGGTGGTGTCCGGGGTGACGCGTTCCGGTGCCGGCACCACGTCGTCGAGCCGTACCGGCGCGGGCCGGGCGAGTTGTGCCGCCGCCTCCCGCGCGGCCGTCTGCGCCAGCTCCCCGGTGCTGCGTACCGCCCCGCCGACCGGGTCGACGGCGGCGACCTCTCCAGCGGCGACCGTGCCGACGGCGGTGGCCTCCGGGGCGGCGGGTGGCGTGCGGTCCGCGGTGGTGCCGGTCCGCGCGGCGGGTACGCCGGCCGGGGCGGTGTTCTCGGGCGGTACGGGGGCGGCGGTGGAGGGCGTGGACACGACGACGGCTCCGAGGGGTGTAGTCGCGGAGGTTCTGGCAATGGTGCGAGGGTGACGCTGCGTGCCGTCAAGAGTACGGGGAGGTCGGCCATTGCGTATTCGTGCACGTGGAAACGTTCCCAGAGACCGTGACGAACGCACCCGGTCGTGATTGCTGTGCCCATTGTCACCGAATGGTCCCGGGGCTCGCGAAGTTCGCTTAGCCTTCGCCCACCGATCGGAATAGTCCCCGGATTACCAGTGGCCGACCCCGGGGCATTCGGAAACTGAACCTTCGTTAAGTGTCAATCCGGGCGCGTGGGAGGCTTTGGTGACGCAGGAAACGGTCGAACGCAAGTACGTCTACGATTTCGCCGAGGGCAACAAGGATCTCAGGGACCTGCTCGGCGGCAAGGGTGCCAATCTGGCCGAGATGACCAACCTCGGCCTGCCGGTTCCGCCCGGCTTCACCATCACCACCGAGGCATGCCAGGCGTACCTCGCCACCGGGGCGGAGCCCGACGGGTTGGCCGACCAGATCGCACGTCACCTGGACTCCCTGGAGCGGGGGATGGGTCGACGGCTCGGCGACCCGGATGACCCGCTGCTGGTCTCGGTGCGGTCCGGGGCGAAGTTCTCGATGCCCGGGATGATGGAGACCGTCCTCAACGTCGGGCTCAACGACCGCTCGGTGCGGGGCCTGGCCCGGCAGGCCGGCGTCTCCACCGATCCGGCCGGCCCCGACTCGACCGCCTCCGGCGGCAGCGCAGATCCGACCGCCTCCGGCGGCAGTCCCGCTCGGGCCGCCTCCGGCGGTAGCGACAGGTTCGCCTGGGACTCCTACCGGCGGCTGATCCAGATGTTCGGCAAGACCGTCTGCGAGGTGCCGGGAGAGGCGTTCGAACAGGCGCTCGACGAGGCCAAGCGGGCCCGGAACACCACCGACGACCTCGACCTGGACGCGGACGACCTGCGGGGACTTGTCGACACGTACAAGAAGATCTTCCGGGAGCACACCGGGCGGGACTTTCCGCAGGAGCCGCGCGAGCAGCTCGACCTGGCCATCCGGGCGGTCTTCGACTCGTGGAACGCGGAGCGGGCGGTGGTCTACCGGCGGCAGGAACGCATCCCGGCCGACCTCGGCACCGCCGTCAACGTGGTGGCGATGGTCTTCGGCAACCTCGGGCCGGACTCCGGCACCGGGGTCGCCTTCACCCGTGACCCGGCCAGCGGCGCGCAGGGCATCTACGGCGACTACCTGGCCAACGCCCAGGGTGAGGACGTGGTCGCCGGCATCCGCAACACCGTGCCGTTGCAGGAGTTGGAGCGGATCGACCGCACCTCCTACGACGAGCTGCTCGACTACATGGCCCGGCTGGAACGGCACTACCGGGACCTGTGCGACATCGAGTTCACCATCGAGCACGGCAAGCTCTGGATGTTGCAGACCCGGGTCGGGAAGCGGACCGCCGCCGCCGCGTTCGTCATCGCCGGTCAGCTCGTCGACGAGGGCCTGATCGACCTCGACGAGGCACTGCACCGGGTCAACGGCGCCCAACTGGCCCAGCTCATGTTCCCCCGCTTCCAGCTCGACCACGAGTTCCAGCCGGTCGCCACCGGCATCGGCGCCTCGCCGGGTGCCGCCGTCGGCCGGGTCGTCTTCACCTCGGCCCGCGCGGTGGAACTGGCCGGTGAGGGCCAGGACGTGATCCTGGTCCGCCGGGAGACCAACCCGGACGACCTCAACGGCATGATCGCCGCACGCGGCATCCTCACCTCCCGCGGCGGCAAGACCAGCCACGCCGCCGTGGTGGCCCGGGGGATGGGCAAGACCTGCGTCTCCGGCGCCGACGAGCTGGACATCGACGTGCCCGGCCGGCGGTTCACCGTGGCCGGGCGGACGGTCACCGAGGGCGACGTGGTCTCCATCGACGGCACCACCGGCAAGGTGTATCTGGGCGAGGTGCCGGCCACGCCGTCCGAGGTGGTGCAGTACTTCGAGGGCGAACTCGACCCGGAGAGCACGGACGACGCGCTGGTCCGGGCCGTACACCGGATCATGTCGCACGCCGACGGCGCGCGGCGGCTGACGGTACGCACCAACGCCGACACCGCCGCCGACGCGGCGCGGGCCCGGCGCTTCGGCGCCGAGGGCATCGGGCTCTGCCGCACCGAGCACATGTTCCTCGGTGACCGGCGTGAGCTGGTCGAACGGCTCATCCTGGCGCGCGAGGCGGACGAACGGGAGCAGGCCCTGGCCGCGCTGCTGCCGTTGCAGCGGGCCGACTTCGTGGAGATCTTCCGGGAGATGGACGGGCAACCGGTCACCGTCCGGCTGATCGACCCGCCTCTGCACGAGTTCCTGCCTCCGTTGGAACAGCTCGCGGTCGACGTGGCGGTCGCCCAGGAGCGCGGCGAGGACGTCGCGAAGGAGGAGGCGCTGCTGGCCGCCGTCCGCCGGATGCACGAGGAGAACCCGATGCTGGGGCTGCGCGGCGTACGCCTCGGCCTGGTGATCCCCGGTCTGTTCGCGATGCAGGTGCGGGCGATCACCGAGGCGGCGGTGGAGTGCGCCCGGCAGGGCGTACGGTCCTGCCCCGAGATCATGGTCCCGCTGGTCGGCGCGGTGCAGGAACTGGAGACGGTACGCGCGGAGGCGGAGCGGATCATCGGCGAGGTGGTCGGTGGCAGCGACGTCGAGGTGCTGATCGGCACGATGATCGAGGTGCCCCGGGCGGCGCTGACCGCCGGGCAGATCGCCGAGGCGGCCGAGTTCTTCTCCTTCGGCACCAACGACCTGACCCAGATGGGCTGGGGATTCTCCCGGGACGACGTGGAGGGTGCCTTCTTCTGGCGCTACCTGGAACTGGGCATCTTCGGCATCTCGCCGTTCGAGTCGATCGACGCCGACGGGATCGGCCGGTTGGTGCGGATCGCCACCGAGGAGGGACGGGCCGCCCGCCCCGGCCTGAAGCTGGGGGTCTGCGGCGAGCACGGCGGCGACCCGGACTCGGTGCACTTCTTCCACTCGGTCGGGCTGGACTACGTCTCGTGCTCGCCGTTCCGGGTGCCGGTGGCCCGGCTGGAGGCGGGGCGGGCTGCGGTGGTCACGGCGGGCTCGGACAGCCGGTGACGCAGCCGGGTCGGTGGACATGCGTCCATCGGCCCGGTATCGGGGACCACTGGCCCGGGGTTCACATCGGAGGTCGACGCCAGGTGATGTAGGGGTCGCGGTGCGGACGTCGACTCGGCAGGGTCGCCATCGGGTTGCGTACCGCCAGCGGGGCGTGCGGATCGGGGCGCTGTGTCGGCAACGTCGGGCGGTGCCGGGCGGCGAGCGCGGCACCGGCCCGGTCGACCACGCCCCGGGCCTCCTCGCGCAGCGCGACCAGATCCGCGCCCGGCTCGGCGACCAGGGTCAGCAGGGCGTCCCGGCCGGCGGGATAGGTGACCACGCAACCGGCGGCGGTGTGCACCACGGACTCGTGGAACTCTCCCCGTCGGACCGTGGTGGCCATCCGATGGCCGAGGCCGAAGCTGGCGGCGGCCAGGGCGGCGAGGTGGGTGGCGTCGGTCGTGGGCAGGTCGCTGGAGATCAGCAGGCCGTCCATGCCGGCGAGGACCACACCGGCGATCTCGGGGCGACGGCGACGCAGCCCACGCAACTCGGTGCCCATCATCGTTTCCGCGTTCACGAGCGTGTCTCTCCCACCGGTCGTGTCTCCGCCTCAACAAGTGACGTTCCGCAGTGGCGACGCTACCTGTCGGCGTCAAGTTAGGCGATCCCGTGACCGTCGGCAATCGGTCGGCAACTCTCGACTGATCGGGGGATGTGACCACGACGGGGGACGTCGTGACCGGGCCGTACCGGCCGAGCGGGCGTAACCTGGGCTCGCCCGTGGACCGTCGTCGCGAAGGGTGGCCGGATGGAATCGCGTACCGCACTGCTGGGAAGTCGTGCCGACGGCCGGCCGGTGGTGCCGGCATGACCAGCGTCTGGACGCATCTGACCGTGGACGCGCGCGACCCGGGACGGCTGGCCCGCTGGTGGGCCGAGGCGCTCGGCTACCAGGTGGTGCGCGAGCTGTCGTACGAGGTGGAGATCCGTCAGTCCCCCGACCGGCTGCCCGGTCTGCTCTTCGTGCGTGGAGGCGGGGTCAAGGAGGGCAAGAACCGGCTGCACCTCGACCTGCGCCCGGCCGACCGGGAGGCCGAGGTGGAGCGGCTGGTCGACATGGGCGCCCGGCACGTCGACGTCGGCCAGGACGGCGACGACTGGACGGTGCTCGCGGACCCGGAGGGCAACGAGTTCTGTGTCCTGCGGCAGGCGGGGGATTGAACGCTGACGGCGCCGAGGCGCGCTGGGTGGGCGAGCCGGCCAAGGACGCCGACCACGGCCGGTCGCCGTACGAGCGGGACCGGGCCCGGGTGCTGCACTCGGCGGCGTTCCGCCGACTCGCCACCAAGACCCAGGTGCACACGGCCGGCACCGACGACTTCCTGCGGACCCGGCTGACCCACTCGCTGGAGGTGGCGCAGATCGCCCGCGAGATGGGCGCGCGGCTGGGCTGCGACCCGGACGTGGTGGACACCGCCGGGCTCGCCCACGACCTGGGACACCCGCCGTTCGGACACAACGGCGAGGCCGCACTGGACGTGGTCGCCGCCGACTGCGGCGGCTTCGAGGGCAACGCCCAGACGTTGCGGGTGCTCACCCGCCTGGAGGCCAAGGTGTACGCCGCCGACGGCACCTCGGCCGGACTGAACCTGACCCGCGCCGCGCTGGACGCCGTCGGCAAGTACCCGTGGACCCGCCGACCCGGCCGGCGCAAGTTCGGGGTGTACGCCGACGACCTGCCGGTCTTCCAGTGGCTGCGCGAGGGGAGCCCGGCCGGCGAGCGGCGCTGCCTGGAGGCGCAGGTGATGGACTGGGCCGACGACGTGGCGTACTCGGTGCACGACGTCGAGGACGGCATCCACGGCGGATACCTGACCCTGGAGCCGCTGCGGGTCGACGCCGACGAGCGGGTCGCGCTCTGCGCCGACGTGGCCGCCGTCTACTCGGCCGAGTCGCCCGACTACCTGGAGCAGACGCTGCTGGAGCTGCTGGCCGACCCGCTGTTCGCCCGGCTGGCCGGGTACGACGGCAGTCACCGGGCGCAGGCCGCGCTCAAGGCCACCACCAGCGTGCTGACCGGACGGTTCGTGGCGACCGCGGTGGCGGCCACCACCGACCGGTACGGGCCCGGGCCGCACCGCCGCTACGCGGCCGACCTCGTCGTACCCCGGCCGCTGCGGGCCCGGTGTGCGCTGCTCAAGGGCATCGCGCTGCGGTACGTGATGCGCCGTCCCGGCGCCTCGCAGCGCTACCAACGGCAGCGGGAGATCCTGACCGAGCTGGTGGCGGTGCTGACGCGGCGGGCGCCGGAGGCGCTCGACCCGGTGTTCGCGCCGTCGTGGCGTTCCGCGCCGGACGACTCCGCCCGGCTGCGGGTGGTGATCGACCAGGTGGCCTCGCTGACCGATCCGGCCGCACTCTCCTGGCACACCCGCCTGCTCGGCACCTGACCGGCCGCGCGCGGGGCTGGGTTTGTGGGGTGTGGGCTTGGGTGTGTAAGGAAGGGTCCCCTGCTAACGCCTGGTGTATAGGAAGGGACCCTTCCTTACATCCACAGCGCGCCGGGCGGCGGGGGATCGGGTACCGGGGTGGACGACCACCGGGTTAGTTAGGCTAGCCTAACCAGATGACGGAGCGCCCGATCAAGGTCACCACCGCCCGCGTGCTGCGCACCGAGCGACCCACCGCGCACGTGATCCGGCTGGTGCTGGGTGGGGAGGAACTGGTCGGGCTGCCGCTCGGCGAGTACACCGACACCTACATCAAGATCGTGTTCCCGGTCGACGGGGTGGTCTACCCGCGTCCGATGGACCTCGCCGCGATCCGGCGCGAGATGCCCCGGGAGCACTATCCCCGGCTGCGGGCGTACACGGTCCGGAACTGGGACGCGGCGGCCGGGGAGATGACCGTGGACGTGGTGCACCACGGTGACGAGGGGCTGGGTGGGCCGTGGGCCGCCGCCCTGCGCCCCGGCGACGAGGTGCTGTTCGTGGGCCCCGGCGGGGCGTACGCGCCGAGTCCGGAGGCGGACTGGCACCTGATGGTCGGTGACGAGAGCGCGATGCCGGCGATCGCCGCGTCGCTGGCCCGGCTGCCGGCCGGCGCGCCGGCGTACGTCTTCGTCGAGGTCGACGGCCCGCTCGACGAGCAGCCGCTGCCCAGCCCCGGCGCGGTGGCGGTGACCTGGCTGCACCGGGGTGCCCGGCCGGTGGGTGAGGCGCTGGTCGACGCCGTACGCGGGCTGGACTTCCCGCCCGGTGCGGTGCAGGCGTTCGTGCACGGCGAGGCGGGTTTCGTCCGCCAGTTGCGCAAGCTGTTGCGGGTGGAGCGGGGGGTGTCGCGTGACGCGCTCTCCATCTCCGGCTACTGGCGGCGGGGCCTGGACGACGAGGGCTGGCGGGCCAGCAAGTCCGACTGGAACCGTCAGGTCGATCTCGACGAACAGGCGCCGGTCCCCGCTCCGGTCGGTTGATCAAGGGCTTGACGAGCCGATTCCCTCGAACCCTGTTAGCGTCATGATCGAATAGGGTTCGAGGTGCCCGAGCCCTCCGAATGCGTTCGCGTCCCGTCGGCGGCCACCTCCGGGTGCCCTGATCCCTGGTCCCGCCCGGGTGATTCGTGCTGAATGCGGCACGTGGCGGCGCGGGAACCGGAGGATTGGTTCGGGGTGACCATGAGCGAAGAGAGTCCGCAACGGCCCGACCGGACGGCCGGTGAAGTCGACCGGACAGTGCTCGGACTGGGCGTCGGCGGCGTGCTGGCCGTGGTGGTCTGGGGCGTACTCGCGCGCGACTCGCTGGCCAGCTTCGGTGAGTCCGGCCTGGCCTGGGTGACCAGTACGTTCGGCTGGTTCTTCGTGGTCGCCGCCAACGCCTTCCTGGTGTTGGCGCTGGTGCTGGCGGTGTCCCGGTTCGGTCGGTTGCGGCTCGGCAGCGACTCCGACGAACCCGAGTTCAGCACGCTCGCCTGGATCGCCATGATGTTCAGCGCGGGCATGGGCATCGGCCTGGTCTTCTTCGCCGTCGCCGAGCCCATCCAGCACTTCACCACCCCGCCGCCGGCCAGTGGCGTCGAGCCGCTGAGCGAGGCGGCTGCCGGGGCGGCCATGCAGTACACGCTGTTCCACTGGACGCTGCACCCGTGGGCGATCTACGCGGTGGTGGCGCTGGCACTGGCGTACTCGACGTTCCGCAAGGGCCGGCAGAACAGCATCTCGGCGGCGTTCCGGCCGCTGATCGGCGACCGGGCCGACGGTGTCCTGGGGCGCTCGATCGACCTGCTGGCCGTCTTCGCCACCGTCTTCGGTTCGGCCACCAGCCTCGGCCTCGGCGCTCTCCAGATCGCCGCCGGACTCGACCTGGTCGTCGGCATCCCGGACAGCACCGCCGTCGAACTGGTGGTGATCGGCGCACTCACCCTGGCCTTCGTGATCTCCGCCTTCACCGGCCTGCACAAGGGCATCAAGTGGCTCTCCACCACCAACGTGCTGCTGGCTTTGGCGCTGATGTTCTTCGTGTTCGTGGTCGGTCCGACCATCTACACGCTTGAGGTACTGCCCGCCTCGATCGGCAACTACCTGGACGACCTGGTCGTCATGTCCACCCGTACCGGCGCCTTCTCGGACCCGTCGTGGCTCGGTGGCTGGACCATCTTCTACTGGGCGTGGTGGATCTCCTGGGCGCCGTTCGTCGGTACCTTCATCGCCCGGATCTCCCGTGGCCGTACGGTCCGGCAGTTCCTGATCGGTGTGCTGCTGGTGCCCAGCGGCGCCAGCGCCGTCTGGTTCGCGATCATGGGCGGCAGCGCGCTGCGGATCCAGACCACCGGCACCCGTGACCTGGTCGCCGACGTCGCCGCCAGCACCGAGCAGGCACTGTTCGGCCTGCTCGACGCGCTGCCCCTGGCGGCGCTGACCAGCGTGCTGGCCGTGGTGCTGGTCGCGCTGTACTTCGTCACCAGCGCCGACTCGGCCTCGCTGGTGCTCGGCTCGCTGACCTCGCGGGGCGCGCTCCGGCCGCACCGGGTGCTGGTGGTCTCCTGGGGTGTGCTGATCGGCGCGGTCGCCGCGGTGCTGCTGCTCGCCGGTGGGCTGGACGCCCTCCAACAGGCCACCATCATGATCGCGTTGCCGTTCGTGCTGGTGATGCTCGGGCTGGCCGCCTCGCTGGTCAAGGACATGTCCGACGATCCGCTGCTCGCGCCGCCGACCCGACCCCGGCGGTCGGGCCTGGCCGCCGCCGTCCGCACCGCCCGCTCCTACGACGACGAGGGCCCACCGCCGGTACGCCGCTACCTGCGCCGTCCTCCCCGCTGACGACGGTGTGAGGAGGGGACCCCTGCTCTACCGCAGGCGTTAGCAGGGGGCCCTTCCTTACACCGTCGGTGGGGCAGGGCAGGATGTAGCCCGAGGGGGTGGCGACATGGCGGGGCGGATCCGGGACGAGGACATCGCGCTGGTCCGCGAGCGTACGTCGATCGCCGAGGTCATCTCCGACACGGTGACGCTCCGGTCGGCCGGCGGCGGCAACCTCAAAGGGCTCTGCCCGTTCCACGACGAGAAGTCCCCCTCGTTCAACGTCTCACCCGCCCGTAACGTCTGGTACTGCTTCGGCTGCGGCGCGGGCGGCGACGCGATCAAGTTCCTGATGGACGCGGAGCACCTCAGCTTCGTCGAGTCGGTGGAGCGGCTCGCCGAACGGGCCGGCGTGCAACTGCGGTACGTCGAGGACGACCGCTCCGCCCCGCGCACCCGCCCGCAGCAGGGCCAGCGGCAGCGGCTCGTCGCCGCGCACGCCGCCGCCGTGGAGTTCTACACCGGGCAGCTCACCACCGCCGGGGCGCGTACCGCCCGGGAGTTCCTGGCCGAGCGGGGATTCGACCGCGCCGCCGCCGAACGGTACGGCTGCGGCTTCGCACCGGAGGGCTGGGACCCGCTCACCAAGCACCTGCGCCAGCGCGGGTTCACCCACGACGAGCTGATCACCGCCGGGCTGTCCCGACCGGCCCGCTCGGGCAGCCTGATCGACCGCTTCCGGCGTCGGCTGCTCTGGCCGATCCGCGACCTGACCGGCGACGTGATCGGCTTCGGTGCCCGCAAGCTCTTCGAGGACGACGACGGCCCGAAGTACCTCAACACCCCCGAGACGCCGATCTACAAGAAGTCGCACGTGCTCTACGGCATCGACCAGGCCAAGCGGGAGATCGCCAAGCAGGGCCGGGTGGTGGTGGTCGAGGGGTACACCGACGTGATGGCCTGCCACCTGGCCGACGTGCCGACCGCCGTGGCGACCTGCGGCACCGCCTTCGGCGCGGACCACATCGGCGTGCTGCGCCGGCTGCTGTTGGACACCGACGCGGTGGCCGGGGAGATCATCTTCACCTTCGACGGGGATGCCGCCGGGCAGAAGGCCGCGCTGCGGGCCTTCGAGGACGACCAGCGGTTCGTCGGGCGTACCTTCATCGCGGTCAGCCCGGACAACATGGACCCGTGCGAGCTGCGCCTGGCAAAGGGCGACCTGGCGGTACGCGATCTGGTGGCCCGTCGCGAGCCGCTCGTCGACTTCGCGCTGCGGCACATGCTCAACCGCTTCGACCTGGACACCGTGGACGGCCGGGTGGAGGCGATGCGCCGGGCGGCCCCGCTGGTGGCCAAGCTCAAGGACCAGGAGAAGCGTCCCGAGTACGTGCGCAAGCTCGCCGGTGACCTCGGCATGGAGATCGAGCCGGTGCAGCGGGCGGTACTGGCCGCCGCTTCGGGGCGCCCGGCCGAGGCGTCGACGCGTTCCGCCCGCGCCGAGCCGACGGTGGACAGTCCGCAGTCGATGGTCGAGCGGGAAGCCCTCAAGCTCGCCCTTCAGGAGCCGGCGCTGGCCGGGCCGATGTTCGACGCGGTCGAGGCGAGCGACTACCGGCACCCGGTGCACGTGGTGGTCCGGGAGGCGGTCACGGCGGCCGGTGGTGCCGCGTCGGCGGCCGGTGGCGCGGTGTGGATCGAGTCGGTCCGGGACGCCTGCACCGACCTGGCGGCCCAGGCCCTCGTCGGTGAGCTGGCCGTGGAGCCGCTGCGGATCGACGGTGAGCCCGACCCCAGGTACGTCTCGATCACCATGGCCCGCCTCCAGTGGGGCTCGGTCACCGCCCGCATCCGGGACCTCAAGTCACGGATCCAGCGGATCAACCCGGTCAACAACAAGGACGAGTACTTCGCCACCTTCGGCGAGTTGTTGTCGCTGGAGCAGCACGCCCGCGCGCTGCGCGAGCAGGCGGCAGGAGGGCTGTAGAGATGGGACTGTTCCGCCGCCGACCGAAGCTGCCACCGGCCGACCGGCCACCGCTGGAGCGCGACGAGCGGGTGCTGGCCTGGTCAGCCGCCGGCAACGGCGAGGGGGACGGCGTGGTGGTGGCCACCAATCTGGGGCTCTGGCTGCCCGGACGCGGCCACCGAATCGGCTGGCACGACATCGTCAAGGCGGTCTGGTCCGGCCGGGAGCTGACCGTCACCCCCGGCGAGCAGGTCGCCGAACGGGACGGGTACGTGGTGGTCGCCGACTGTCCGGCCGAGCGCTACCTGCTGCTCGATCCCGGTGAGCTGCCGCACCAGATCCGGGCTCGGGTCACCAAGTCGGTCGCGTACACCCAGCACCACGCTGTTCCCGGTGGCGCCGGTCGGATCGTCGGTCGGCGGGTGTCCGGCGTCGACGGCCTGACCTGGATGGTCCGCTACGACCCCGGCACTCCCACCGACGACCCGACCGTACTCGCCGAGACCGACCACCTCGTCGCCGCCGCCCGCGCCGCCACCACCCCCACCGACCTCTGACCCGCCCGGCCGCCCTGCTCCGTCACGCCGTCCGCGCCGTCCGCCGAGGCCGCCGCTCGCGCCGTCCGCCGAGGCCGCCGCTCGCGCCGATCAGGCGGCTGCTCGCCGATCGGGCCGCCGCTCGCCGATCGGGCGGCCAGTCACGCCGATCATGGACTTGTGGCACCCGGAAGGATGTGCTTTGCCCCCTTTTATCCTCGCCACAACTCCATGATCGGCGCGGGTCGGGTGGTGTGGGGGCGGGTGGGGTGTGGGGGTGGGTGGGGTGGGTGGGGGGCTAGCGGGGGCGGGCCCAGGTGAGGAAGCGGGCGGCCAGGGCTTCCGGTGGGCAGGTGCCGGCCAGGTCGTCGGCGGCGTCGTACATCATCGAGCCGAGATAGACGAGCAGGCCGGTGCGGTTCTCCCGGTATTCGCCCAGCAACGCCAGCCGGGCCGGTGAGCACGGCCAGCGGGCACCGCACACCCGGCACCGCCAGGACGGTCGGGCCGCGACGTGGGGGCGGTAACGGGCCGTCACCAGTCCCGGTCCCGGGGGAGCGGGATGGGGGTGGCCGGGGGCGGACATCGCCGGAACCGGAATCGCATGGGTGGGCCTCCGTCGAGGTGAATGGGGCGCCGGCCGAGTCGGGTACGCCGACGCCCCGGCCTGGTTCCGCCCGCCGTCCGATCCCGTGAGCGGTCCCGCTGCGTGACAGTCTGGTGAGGACGCGACTACGGTGGGAGGCTTGGCGCGGTGACGCCACGTGCGTCCGGAGCCGTTTCCCAGGCGGTACGACGATGTACGGAGGGTGTCCGTGGACCGCTCGTCCATGCTGGAGCACTTCGCGGAGGAACTTCGGCTGGTCCGGGCCGCTGCCGACATGTCGCAGTCCGCGCTGGCCGAGGCGCTCAGCTACTCGGCCGCGCTGGTGGCGAAGGTGGAGACCTGCGAGCGGAAGCCGAGCCTGGACTTCGCCCGCCGCTGCGACACGGTGTTCGCCGCCGACGGACGTTTCGAGCGCATCCAACGCCGACTCAGCCGGGAGTCCGTGGTGCCGTGGTTCCGCGACTGGGCAGGCATCGAGGCAGAGGCCACCGCGCTGCGCTCGTTCGAGCCGCTGTGTGTGCCGGGGCTGCTGCAAACTGAGGCTTACGCCCGTGCGTTGCTGTCGGGTGGCGGATTGTTCGCTGACGACGAGGTCGAGCAGCAGGTGACCAACCGGTTGGACCGCCAGGCGGCGCTGACCCGTGACCGGCCGCCCCTCTTCACCGTGGTCATCGATGAGTATGTCCTGCGCCGCCGGATCGGCGGGCAGGAAGTGATGCGGGAGCAACTGCGACACCTGGGGAAGACGGGTTCAGCCATGCCCCGGGTTCGGATTCAGGTCGTGCCGCTGGCAGCCGGAGCATATGCAGGGCTCGGCGGGCCCTTCGTGATCGCCACCTCGCCCAACGGAGACGATGTCGTCTACCTGGAGGGCCAACGCCACGGGCAGGTGATCGACCGCCCCGACTACGTTCAGCAGATGGTCGAGGTTTGGGAGTCGATCCGGGGTGAGGCACTATCGCAGCAGCAGTCCCTCGATCTGATAGCGGAGTTGGCGGAGACATGGAGCTGACCGGCGCCCGATGGCGCAAGAGCACCCGCAGCGGCCCCGATGGCGGCAACTGCGTGGAGGTGGCCGACAACCTGTCGGGTGTGGTGGGTGTACGTGATTCCAAGGATCCGGCCGGGCCGGTGTTGGTCTTCGGTCCCGGCTCCTGGCGTGCGTTCGTCACCCAGTTCTCCGAGCGCCCGTAGCGGACGCCGGAGAGGCCCGGTGCCGCCCCACGTCGAGGCAGAGCAGCGGTTGTCAGCCGCCCCGGTAGTAGCGGGCGGCGCCGGGGTGCAGGGAGATCGGATCGGTGGAGGCGGCGCTCTGGCGATCGAAGTTGCGGGCCTCGGGGTGTGCCACGGCCAGGTCGGTCTGGTACGTGAAGAGGAGCCGGGTCAGGTCGTACGCCAGTTGTTCGGGCATGTCGGCGCTGACCAGGATCACGTTGGCCACCGTGACGGTGGGGGTGCCACTCGGCGTGTCGTAGGCGTCCTTGGGTAGCTCGGCGGTGGTGTACACCGAGCCGTGTTCGGCGTTGAGCGGCTCGACCAGCTCGGCGATCGGTAGCAGGGCGAACCGACCCGGTGCGCCGCTGAGCAGGTCGGCGATGCCGGGAGTGGGTAGGCCGCCGGAGAAGAACATCGCGTCCAGGCTTCCGGCCCGCATCCGGGTGACCGTCTCCGGCAGCGACAGCCGGGCCCGGCGTACGTCCCGTTCGGGGTCCAACCCGGCGGCGGTGAGCAGCCGGGCGGCGATGACGTCGGTGCCGGACTTGGGTGAGCCGGTGGAGACCCGCTTGCCGCGCAGGGCCGCGAGGCCGGTGATCTGAGCGTCGGCGCGGACGATGACGTGGGTGTAGTTGCTGTAGACCCGGGCCAGGGCCCGGACCGGTTGGGGCTGGCCGGAGAACGCGCCACGTCCGGCGCTGGCGTCGGCGGCGGTGTCGGCGAGGCTGAAGGCGATCTCCATGTCACCCTCGACCAGGCGGGTGATGTTCTCGCCGGAGGCTCCGGTCGGTTCGGCGCGGGCCTCGTAGCCGGGCAGGTGTCGGCTGATGATGTCGGCGTACCCGCCACCGAGCTGGTAGTAGACGCCGGTGGTGTTGCCGGTGGCCAGGAAGATCCGGCCGTCGTGCCACGGGCGCGGCTCCGGATCGGTTTCGGTGCCGCAACCCGTGGCGACCAGCGCGACCGCCAGCACCGCCGCCACCAGACGCCGTCCGCGACCCCGGGCATCGGGCCTGAGACCTGTGGCGGCAGGCACGGAAGCGTGGACATCCGGCCCGGTCACGCCGGCACTCCGCCGTGTTCCGCCCAGGCCCGCATCGCCGGTTCCAGGGCTTCGGCGACCCGCTGGACCAGGGTGGCCGTCTCGTAGCCGATCTGGCCCAGGTCGCATCCGGCGGAGGCGAGCACCCCGATCAGGGCGCGGTCGCCGACCGCCATCACCAGCAGCACTCCGCCGTCCATGTCGACGATCTGCTGGCGTACCCGGCCGGCGGACATCAGCCGTGCGGCGCCGACGGTCAGGCTGGCCAGGCCGCTGATCACGGCGGCGAGCTGGTCCGCCTGGTCGGTGGAGAGGTGGGGTGAGGCGGCCAGTCGCAGCCCGTCGCCGGAGACGGCGAGGGCGTGCGACACGTCCGGAACCTGCTCGGCGAAGTTCGCCAGGAGCCAGTCCAGGCCGGCGCTGACGTTGGGCATCATTCGGGTCTCCCGGTGTGTCTGGTCTGCTGGTTGCGTCGCATCGCCTGGGCCACCCCGGCCGACAGGGCGGTGAGTCGGGCTCGGACCACCTCGGGGTCGAGCAGGTCGGTGCCGGCCGGTGGGGGAGGTGTGTCGTGCAGTTCGGACTGGAGGCCGCCGCCACGGGTACGCCGGGGTAGCCCGCTCGCGGTCGCCGCGCCGGTTGCCGACCAGGTGGGTCGACCGTCCGAGGGGGCGTGCGCCGACCAGTCCGGCGGCGGGTGCCCCGCCCCGGCACCGGACCAGCTCGGCGGTGCCGTGCCGGGCCCGACGCCCGCCCCGGCCCCGGACCAGCCGGACGAGCCGTTGGCGGCGCGGACCACCGGAAGCGTCATCGTCGGGGCCCGGTGCACGTTGAACTGCTCCGGCGCGGTGCCCACGTCCACCCGGGGCCGCGGAACGCCGATGCCGCCGGGCGTACCGTCGGGCGACCGGAACCAGCCGGCACCGCCGGGCGTGGCCCGGGGCGCGGCGGACGGCCGCCCCTTGACCTCCTCGACCCGGGTGAGGAGCGCCTCGGGGACCTCCACCTGGGCGACCGTGCCCGCACCGGCGCTGTGCAGCCGCACCTGCACCCCGTGCCGCGCGGCCAGGTGGGCCACCACGTGCAGACCCATGCTGCCGGCCGCCGCGCTGGACAGCACGGCGGGTGCCCGCAGCCGTTCGTTGATCTCGGCGAGCCGGACTTCGCCGATGCCGATGCCCTGGTCGTGTACGCGCAACGTGAGCCCGTCGACGGTCCGTCGACCGTCCACGTGCACGGGTGCGTGCGGCGGGGAGTAGGCGGTGGCGTTCTCCAGCAGCTCGGCGAGGAGGTGGACGATGTTGCCCACCGCCGAGCCGTGCACCGCGGCGGCCGGTACGTCGATCTCGACCCGGGCGTACTCCTCGATCTCCGACGCGGCGCCCCGGACCACGTCGGCCAGCAGGTGCGGGCCCTCGTGCGAGCGGCCCGGTTCGCCACCGGCGAGGACCAGCAGGTTCTCGCCGTTCCGCCGCATCCGGGCGGCGAGGTGGTCGAGCGCGAACAGTCGGGCCAGCGCGTCGGGATCGGTCTCCTCCTGCTCGAACTCGTCGAGCAGGCGCAACTGGCGGGTGATCAGCGTCCGGATCCGGCGGGCCAGCGCCTCGACCATCCGGGTCACGTCCATGCGCAACTCGGCCTGCTCACCGGCGAGCCGCAGGGCAGCCCGGTTGACCGTGTCGAACGCCTCCGCCACCTGGGCGATCTCGTCGCGCCCGCGACTGATCCCGGCGGTGGCCTGGGAGGCCGGACCGGCACCGGAAGCGCTGTCGCCGGCCGATATCGCGGTGATCCGTTCGGGCAGTTCCCGGTGCGCCATGGTCAACGCCGCGACCCGTAGTCGCCGCAACCGGCGGCTGGTGCGTACCGCGAGCATCGCGGCGGCGACCAGCGAGGCCAGCGCCAGCGCGCCGGTGGAGCCGCCGGTGACCAGCGCCCGCTGGCGGGCGTCGGCGGCCAGCGCGGCGGCCCGACGGTCGAGTTCGTCGGAGAGTTCGCGGCCCAGCAGGTTGTACCGGCGGATGGTGCCGCTCTGCGCCACGAACCAGGCGTCGCCGTCGGTGCCGAGTGCGGCCGGCTCGCGGTCCGCGTTCAGCGCGCTGTCGCGCATCCGCCGGGCGGTGGAGACGTCACTGCTCTCCATCAACCGGGTGTACGCGGCCGTGGCGTCCGCCCCGGCGATGCGGGAGAACTCGGCCTGCCGCTGCTCCGCCGCGCCCCGCAGCCGGCCGAGTCGGACCAGTTCGCCCTCGGCCAGCTCGCCCCGCACGAAGACGGTCCGCAGCAGGTCACGTTCCAGCGACGCCAGGTGCTCCTGGGCGGCGACCGCGGCCACCTCCCGGGCCCGGTTGGCCAGCTCCGGGTCGCGTACCTGGGCGGGCAGCGCGTCGGCCACCGTGAGCAGCGAATCCACCAGCGCCACGTAGGTCGGGTCGGCGGTCGCGGAGCCCAGTGCGGCCACCCGGGCCTCGTCGAGCTGGACGAGGTACTCGTCCACGCCGTCCAGGGAACGACCCAGGTCGGGAGCGGTCCGCCGGGCGTCCTCGCTGGCCGACCGGTAGCGTGCCACGGCCTCGTCGACCCGCTGGCGCTGTGCGTCGACGAGTTGCCGGCCGGAGGTCCCGCCGCGCTGGCGCAGGGCGGCCGTCTCGCCGAGTTCCCGTTCCACCTCGTGCACCAGCGACACGGTGGCGGTGGCGGTGCCGGCCAGCACCCGGGCGCGTTCGGCGTCGCGGGTGGTCGACAGCGCGCTGTCGGTCTGGATCGCGCCCAGGGCGAGCAGTCCGGCGGTGGCGACGAGGATGGGCGCGAGGAGCTGCGTACGCACCGACCACAGGCGACCGGTGTGATCGGACGGACGGTTGTGCCGGCGTACGCGCGCCAGTGAGGGCAGCGGCACGGGGGTCTCCCGAGGTAGTGGTGGCCGGGCCGGGCCTCTGCGGGAGGCACCGGCCCGGCCGGGGTCGGTCAGCTCGCGCCGAGGTCCTGCAACGCCTTGTCCGCCCCCCGGTGCAGGCCGACCGGGTCGGTCCTGCGGGCGGTGTCCAGAGCGATGCCCTTGGCGGCGGGGTTGGCCTGGGCCAACGCGTCCTTCTTCTCGAACACCGTACGGGTGATCGCGCAGGCCACGTTGGCGTCCAGGTCCTTGCGGACGAGCAGCACGTTGGGGACCACGATGGTCGGGGTGTCCGCCACAGTGGAGTACACGTCCTTGCCGATCGTGCCGGCCTGGTACGCGGGGTTCAGTTCGCTCATCTTAGGCAACAACGGCGTGATGTCGATGAACTTGACCTTGTCCCCCGCCGTGGTGAAGAGGTCCGTCACCCCACCGGTGGGTACGCCGCCGGACCAGAAGAACCCGTCCAGGCTGCCGTCCTTGACGCCCTCGACGGTCTTGGTCAGGTCCAGACGCTGGGCCTGGATGTCGGCGGCCGGGTCGAGTCCGGCGGCCTCCAGCAGGCGGTGCGCGATGACCTCGGTGCCGGACTTGGGGGAGCCGGTGGAGATCTTCCTGCCCTTCATGTCGGCCACGGAGTTGATTCCCGCGTCGGCCCGGACGACCACCTGGGTGTAGTTGTCGTAGATCCGGGCCAGCGCCTCGACCGGCTGCGGAGCGGTGAAGGTGCCCTTGCCCTGCACCGCGTTGACGGCGGTGTCGAAGAGCGAGAACGCCACGTCGTACTGGCCGCCGACGAGCTGTTCGATGTTCTGCACCGACGCGCCGGTCTCGGCCGCCGTGCCGGTGAGCCGACCGCCGGTGCTGCCGGCGAGCTGCCCGGCCAGGGCGTTGCCGACCACGTAGTAGACGCCGGTGGCGTTACCGGTGGCGATGCCCACCCGGGTGTTCTCGGCCACCTCGCAGGTGACGGCGTTCGCGGTGTCGTCCGTGGCGGCGGCACCCTGACGGCCGCCGCAACCTGCGGTGCCGGCCGCGACGAGGGCGAGTGCTCCCACTCCCGCCACGAGCCGCACGTTGATCCGTCCCACTCTTGCTCCTTCCTCGGTCATGCCGGTGATCCGGCTCGCGTCCCGCCGGAGGAGCCGGCGGATCCGCGTCGTACGAGAACGCCCACCGCCATGGCACCGGCCAGCACGGCACCGATCGCGACGGGTACGGGTTGCAGCCAGAGCAGCGTGAGCCCGGCGATCGCGCCGAGCACGCGTTCCGGTACGCCCGCCGGGCCGACCCCGGGCAGCCAGCCGCCCGCCGCGACGGCGAGCACCGCGACGCTGAGCGCGGTGACCGTGGCGGCGACGAGGATCCGTCGTGGACCACCGATGCCGAGCAGTCCGAGACCGGTCGGGGTGACCACGAAGGCGAGCGGGATGAGGTAGGCCGGCAGCGCGTACCGCAGGGTGTGCCACATGGTCGGCACCACCCGGCCGCCGGTGATGGCTGCGGCGGCGACCGCGGCGAGCGCGGTCGGCGGCGACACCTCGGACAGCACCGCGAAGTAGAAGACGAACATCGCCGCGGCGGGGGCGCTGACGCCGAGGTCGAGCAGGGCCGGACCGATGATCACCCAGCCGATCACGAAGGAGGCGGTGACCGGGATCGCCAGGCCGAGCAGGCTCAACGCGACGGCGGCGAGCAACGCGGTGAGCGCCAGCACCACGGCCGGGTCGGAGCTGACCGCACCGGCGGCGTCGACCAGCAGCGCGGCGGCCTGTGGCCCGAGCCCGGTCTTCGTGGTGGTGGCGGTGATGATGCCGGCCGCCGCGCAGACCACGGTCACCGCGAGCACCCCGCGCGCGCCGCCGGAGAGCGCGTCGAGCAGCCGGGGCGGGGTCAGCCGGTGCTCCCGGTCCAGGTAGGACAGCACGATCGCGAGCAGGGTCGCCAGCACCACCGCGCGGGTGGCCGACACGCCGACGGCGAGCAGGCCGACGATGGCGAACAGCGAGGCGAAGTGGTAGCCGGAGCGGGCCAGCAACCGCCAGGCGGAGGTGGCCGGCAGGGCCGCCGCGCGTACCCCGGAGCGCCGCGCGTCGATCTCCACCGAGAGCACGATGCCGAGGTAGTAGAGCACCGTCGGCACCATCGCCCAGCCCAGCACCTGGAGGTAGGAGACGCCCAGGTACTCGGCGATGATGAACGCCGCCGCGCCGAGCGTGGGCGGGGAGAGGATGGCCCCGACGCCGGCCGCCGCGAGCATGCCGCCGGCCCGTTCCGCCGGGTAGCCGGCGCGGCGCAGGATCGGCCAGGTGACCGCGCCGATGCTGACGGTGGTGGCGGCACCCGACCCGGAGACGGTGCCGAGCAGGAAGCCGGAGGCGACCGCGGTACGGCCGGCGGCGGTGCGGGAGCGACGGAACGCCGCCGCGGAGAGGTCGACGAAGAACCGGCCCGCGCCGGAGCGGTCGAGTACCGCCCCGTAGACGGTGAACAGCACGATGTAGGTGGCGGCCACGTCCAACGGGGTGCCGTAGAACCCGCTGTCGGAGTTGTAGAAGGCGTCCACGAGTTGCCCGAAGTCGAGCCCGGCGTGGGCCACCGCCCAGGTCTGCGGCAGCAGCCCGCCGTAGTAGCCGTAGCCGAGGAAGAGCAGGCACACCACGGGCAGGATCCAGCCGGTGGTGCGCCGGCACGCCTCCAGCAGCAGGAGCAGCAGGACGGTGCCCATCGCCACGTCGGTGCCGACGAGCAGGCCCTGCCGGTCGAGGAAGGCGTCGTAGCCGCCGCCACCGCCGGCCAACGCGACCGGCAGCACCGGATAGAGGCAGGCGGCCAGCGCGGCGACGGCCAGCACCCAGTCGACTCCGCTCGGCCCGGTGCGTGGCGGCCGGGCCTGCGCCGGGGACGTGACGTCCCGGTCGGTGCCCGCGTCCCGGCTGCGGCGCAGCCGGTGCAGCCGCAGGTCGGCCGGGTACGCGAGGAAGACCAGCGGGAGCACACCGGCGAGGAAGAAGATCAAATAGTATTTGCTGCCCTGTGCCAGCGGGCGGAACACCTGCCAGAGCGCGAGTAGCGCGATGGCCAGGGTGGCGCCGGTCAGCAGGACGGCGACCGGCCCGGTCAGCGTACGGCCGGGTTTCTCGTCCTCGAACCGTCCGGCCAGTTCGCGCGCGTCCACCTGCGGCGGCGCGTCGGTGCCGGGGGTGGGTCGGTCGCCGGTCGGGGCACCCGGGTCCGGGGCGAGATCGGGGCCGGACCGTTGCCGGGGCACGGTGCCCGGAACGGTTCCGACGGCGCGCGGATCGGCCTCGGGGTCGGCCTCCGCCACGCGGGCACGGGCGCGATTGCCCTCGGGTCCAGAATCATCGGTGAATCGGATAGCCGACACGAGGGGGGACGATACGCGAATTGACACTTCGATGGGAACATTGTCGATCATCGTTTCCCTGAGTGACTTTCATTTTGTTTCAGTCACTCCCCGCTGTGAATGTTTCAGAATAGGTTTCGCGATTGGCGCGGGACGTGCGCGTCAGTCTGTCGGAGGGCTCCGGTTGCCCCGCGTGGTGACGCCGGTTTTGGCCCCTTCGCGGCATTCTGCTGTCACATGTTCGCGTCGAAATGCCAGCGAAACGATTACTCTCCGTGCATATGGTGGCGGGCGGTGGCGGCGCGATCCGGATGGGGTGCCCGGTGCGCGGGGGTGATCTGACGGGCGGGCGCGGGGTGTCCGGGGCAAAAGCGTCGGCGCGTCGTGGTTGACAGTGGGCCATCGACGATTCGGGCCCGTCCCGGTGCTGCGCGAGCGATTCTCCGCTCGTATTTCCCGGGCCCGGACCCGGGCTCCGCGATGCCGACGGCGGCACGGTGCCGACGGTGTCGTCGGCGACACACGTGCGCGGCGCTCGGCGCGTATGTCGCTCAGTGGGTTACCCGAGCGGGCTGGCGGGGCATGTCTCGGGCGAGAACATCGAGGTGAGGGGAGGGGCGATGGCCTCCGAGAAGTCTTCCCGTCCGGACCGGGCCGACGCGGTGCGGCGGCCCACCGACGATCCCCACGACGGTCCGGAGCGCCTGCCGGCCGACCGGGACACCCCCGACGGGCCGACCCGGCTGTCCCGCGACGAGTGGGTGGCGGCGGCGCGGCGGACCGTACGCGAGTTCAGCTCCGACGGCCTGACCGACTGGGCCGCCGCCCTCACCTACTACGGGGTGCTCTCCATCTTCCCCGGCCTGCTGGTGCTGGTGTCCCTGCTCGGCCTGCTCGGCCCGAGCGCCACCCAGGGCGTCCGGGACACCGTCGACCAGGCGGTGCCGGAGCAGAACATCCGCCAGATCATCGACGCCGCCATCGACCAGGCGCAGCAGAACGGCGGCCTCGCCGGTCTCGCCGCCGTGGTCGGTCTGCTGGCCGCCTTCTGGTCGGCCTCCGGCTACGTCGCCGCCTTCATGCGCGCCTCCAACGTCATCTACGACGTGCCGGAGGGGCGACCGATCTGGAAGACCCTGCCGATCCGGGTCGGGGTCACCGCCGTGATCGGGGTGCTGCTGCTGGCCAGCGCGGTGATCGTGGTGTTCACGGGACGGTTCGCCGAGCAGGTCGGTGGCGCGATCGGGGTCGGGCGTACGGCGGTGACGGTGTGGGACTACGCCAAGTGGCCGGTGCTGTTGATCCTGGTCAGCCTGATGTTCGCCATCCTCTACTGGGCGTCGCCGAACGCCCGGCAGGGCGGCTTCCGCTGGGTCAGTCCGGGCGGGGTCCTGGCGGTGGTGATGTGGCTGGTGATCTCCGGCGTCTTCGCGCTCTACGTGGCCAACTTCGGCTCGTACAACAAGACCTACGGCGCGCTCGCCGGTGTGATCATCTTCCTGGTCTGGCTCTGGCTCAGCAACGTGGCGATCCTGTTCGGCGCCGAGTTCGACGCCGAGCTGGCGCGCGGCCGGGCGATCGCGGGTGGCCTGCGGCCGGTCGACCACGAGCCGTACGTCGAGCTGCGCGACGACCGCAAGCTGAAGGGCGACGACGAGACGCAGTGAGTTCGGGCTCGACGGGAACCCCGAACGCCGGGTCCCGTTCCTCCCGCCGGTCGGTGGCCGCCGACCGCCGGGGAGGAACGGGACCCGGCCTCGTCTGCGGCCACAGTGCGATGCGGCGGCGGAGTGATCACTGTCGGCCACCGCATCACGCACCTGGGCAACCCTTTCCTTGATCCACTTTTAGCTTTTGTCTCTCCGGACAAAAGTTGGTGGAATGTCGGCCGAAGATCTGGACAGGCAGCTCGGAAGGCGCCTACTGTGTCGGACACGACACATCGGCGTTGCGTCGATGTGAACGGCATCGATGAAAGGGGTCCCGATGCGGACCGTCGAACCCCTGCATGTGCGCCTGTTGCGGTTGCTCCGCGACCAGGGGGCCGTCTCCCGGGCGGAGCTGGCGGACCGCCTGGAGATCCCCCGCCCCCGGCTGCTGGCCGAGCTGGAGCGGCTGGTGGGACACGGCTACGTCGCCGAGGCCGGGATGGCCGCCTCGCGGGGCGGCCGGCGCTCCACCCTCGTCGAACTGAGCCCGGACCTGCGGTTCGCGGCCGTCGACCTCGGAGCCAGCTCCATCGACGTCGAAGTGGTCAACGGCCGCCTCGAACCCGTGGCCGCGTACGCGGAGACGGCCGACATCCGCTCCGGCCCCAAGGCGATCCTGCACCGGGTCAACGAACTGCTCGCCAAGGCCCGGGTGGACGGCGTCTACGACCGGCTGAACGCGGTCGGCATCGGGGTGCCGGGTCCGGTCAGTTTCCGTGACGGCGTGCCGGTGTCCCCGCCGATCATGCCGGGCTGGGACCGTTTTCCCGTCCGAGAGCTGCTGACCCGCGAGCACGGCTGCCCGGCGGTGGTGGACAACGACGTGAACATCATGGCGATCGGGGAGCGACACGGCGGCGTGGCGCACTCGGTCGACGACTTCCTCTTCGTCAAGATCGGCACCGGCATCGGGTGCGGGATCTATCTGAGCGGCGAGGTCTACCGGGGCACCGACGGCTGCGCCGGGGACATCGGCCACATCCAGGTGGACGGACACGGGCCGGTCTGCTCGTGCGGCAACGCCGGCTGCCTGGAGGCGCTGTTCAGCGGGGCCGCGCTGGCCAAGGACGCCACCGCCGCAGCGCGCACCGGCGCCTCGCCCGCGCTGGCCGAACGGCTGCGCGTGCAGGGGACGGTCACCGCCCAGGACGTCGCCGCCGGAGCCGTCGAAGGAGACGTGGCCTGCATCCAGCTCATCCGCGAGGGCGGTCGACGCGTCGGCAGCGTCCTCGCCGGACTGGTGAGCTTCACCAACCCGTCGATGATCGTCATCGGCGGTGGACTCGCCCAACTCGGGCACGTACTCCTCGCCGAGATCCGCAGCGTCGTCTACCGGCGCTCCCTGCCGCTGGCCACCGGCAACCTGCCGGTCGTCCTCTCCGAGCTGGGACCGCGTGCCGGTGTGGCCGGAGCCGCGGTGCTCGCCAGCGACCTGGCTTTCCTGGAGGCAGCATGAGCGACGCGCCGCTGGTCGAAGCTCCGGACGACACCGTCGCCGGAGAGGTGGTCCTGCGCCTGTCCGACGTGGTCAAGACCTTCCCGGGCGTACGCGCGCTGGGCGGTGTGCAACTGGAGGTCCGGGCCGGCGAGGTGCACTGCCTGCTCGGGCAGAACGGCGCCGGCAAGTCGACGCTGATCAAGGTGCTCGCCGGAGTGCATCGACCGGACTCGGGGCTGGTCGAATGGCGCGGGGAGCCGGTCAGCTTCGCCAATCCGCAGGCCGCCATGCGGGCCGGGATCGCCACCATCTATCAGGAACTCGACCTGGTCGATGACCTGTCGGTGGCGGAGAACGCCTTCCTCGGGCACGAGCCGCGTCGCCTCGGCTTCGTCCGCCGGGGGCAGATGGCCCGGCGTACCCGACAGATCCTCGGTCGGCTCGGGCACGCGGAGATCCCGCCGGGCCGGATGGTGCGGGCGCTGCCGGCGGCCGGCAAGCAGGTGGTCAGCATGGCCCGCGCGCTCTCCCACGAGGCCCGGCTGATCATCATGGACGAACCGAGCGCGGTGCTGGCCCACGACGAGGTGGAAAACCTCTTCCGGATCATCCGCGAGCTGACCGCGCAGGGGATCGCGGTCATCTACATCTCGCACCGGTTGGAGGAGATCCGCGAGATCGGTGACCGGGTGACGGTGCTCAAGGACGGCCGGACCACGGCCGAGAACCTGGCGGCCCGGGACACCCCGACGCGTGACCTGGTCTCCCGGATGACCGGCCGGACCATCGAGTACGTCTTCCCGGATCGCCCCGACAGCACGGGCGTCGGCGACGAGCTGCTCCAGGTCGACGGGTTGACCCGGGCCGGGGAGTTCGCCGACGTCTCGCTCTCCGTCCGGGCCGGGGAGATCGTCGGCATCGCCGGGCTGGTCGGGTCCGGCCGGTCCGAGCTGCTGGAGACCATCTTCGGCGCCCGCCGGGCCGAGTCCGGCTCGGTGCGGATGTCCGGCCGGGCGCTGCGGGCGGGCAGCGTCGGCGCGGCGGTCCGGGCCGGCATGGGCATGGCCCCCGAGGAACGCAAGAGCCAGGCCCTGCTGCTCGGCGAGCCGATCTACCGCAACGTCACGCTGGCCACCTTCAGCAGGTACGCCCGACTCGGGTTCACCGACGTCGGGAAGGAACGCGCCGAGGCGGACCGGATCGCGGAGAAGCTGGAGATGCGCCCGCGCGACGTACGCCGGGCGGTGCGCACGCTCTCCGGCGGCAACCAGCAGAAGGTGGTGGTCGGGCGCTGGCTGCTCGGCGACACCAGACTGCTGCTGCTCGACGAACCGACCCGAGGCGTGGACGTGGGCGCCCGCGCCGAGCTGTACCAGGTGATCCGGCAGCTCGCCGCCGAGGGTGTCGGGGTGCTGCTGGTCTCCAGCGAGGTGCCCGAGGTGCTCGGTCTGGCCGATCGGGTGCTGGTTATGCGGGAGGGTCGGGTCGTGCGTACCGCCCCGGCGGGCGAACTCGACGAGAACACCGTGCTCGACCTCGTGATGGCGGGGTCTCTGATGGAAGGCGCACCGGCATGAGCGAGCGTCAGCGAGCGAATCATCGATACAGCGTGAAGGTGTCCCAGGTCGGCGCGGAGCGAAGCGGAGCGCCGGCATGAGCGAGCGAGCGCCCTCGACGACACAGTTGCCGGCACAGTCGCCGCCGGTGGAGCCGAGCGGGACCGGGGTGACCAAGCACGGGGTGTCCGACGCCCCGACGCGCAGCGGCCGGCTCTCCTTCTGGAGCGGCGAGGGCGGTGAGGGCGCCAAGCGGAACCTGGCTCTGATCGGGGTGCTGCTGGTGCTCTTCGTGATCGGCGCGGCCACCCGCTCCGACCTGTACTCCAACCCCGACTGGGTCTGGGCCAACATGCTCAGCATCCTCAAGCTCGCCTCGGTGGTCGGCGTGGTCACCGTCGGGATGACCTTCGTGATCATCGGAGGCGGCATCGACCTCTCCGTCGGCGCGATCGTCGCGCTGGCCGGGGTCTGGTGCACCACGGTCGCCACCCAGAGCTTCGGTGCCGGCGGCATGATCTTCACCGCGATCGTGGTCGGGACCGCGGTCGGCCTGGTCAACGGGACGCTCATCGCGTACGGGCGGCTGGTGCCGTTCATCGCCACCCTGGCCATGCTGGTGGCCGCCCGGGGACTGGCCGCCGAGATCTCCGACAAGCAGACGCAGATCTCGCAGAACGGCGTGATCAACGGCATCGCCAGCAACGACCTGCTCGGCATCCCGCTGCTGGTCTACATCCTCGCCGCGGTGGTCGCCGCCGGGTGGGTGCTGCTCAACCGCACCACCTTCGGTCGGCGTACGGTCGCCGTCGGCGGCAACCCGGAGGCGGCCCGGCTGGCCGGCATCAACGTCCGGCTGCACACCCTGCTGCTCTATGCGCTCTCCGGCCTCTGCTGCGGCATCGCCGCGATCATGCTCACCGCCCAGGCCACCTCGGCCCAGGCGGCAATGGCCAACCTCTACGAGCTGGACGCGATCGCTGCCGTGATCATCGGTGGCACGCTGCTCAGCGGCGGGCGGGGCACCATCGTCGGCTCCCTGCTCGGTGTGATCATCTTCGCCACCATCACCAACCTGTTCGCGATCAACGGCCTCTCCACCGAGGCGCAGAACATGGTCAAGGGCGGCATCATCGTCGCCGCCGTCCTGATCCAGCAGGTGCAGTTCGGCACCCTCACCCAGTTCTTCCGCCGCAACAACCGGCTCACCACCGGCTGACCTCTCTCGCACCTTCCGCACCACACCGGGCCACCCGAGCGAACGACGGTGGCCGGGTAGCGCACACCCAATTTCCCTCCACCACCTGACATCAGGAGGTCGTCATGACCCAGCACAGTCGCGACATGTCGCGGCGCCGGATGCTCTTCGGCGGGGCGGCCGTCGGTGCCGGCGTCCTGCTCTCCGCCTGCACCAGCAACGAGCAGGGGACGCCCACCGAGGCACAGACCAAGGCGGCCGAGGGCGGCGGTAACGCCGAGCCCGGTGAGCGGGTCACGATCGGTTTCTCCGCGCCGGCCGCCGACCACGGCTGGATCGCCGCGATCACCAACAACGCTAAGGCACAGGCCGGCGCATACTCCGACGTGGAGTTCAACATCGTCGAGGCGGGCGCGGACGCGGCGGCCCAGCGGGCGGCCCTGTCCACCCTGATCTCGCAGAAGCCTGACGTGATCGTGCTGCTGCCGCACGACGGCAAGGAGCTGAACTCGTTCGGCCTGGAGTCGATGGCGGCCGGCATCCCGGTGGTCAACCTGGACCGGGCCTTCCCGGACGCCAAGGCGTACCGGTTGCAGATCAAGGGCGACAACTACGGCATGGGCGTCTCCGCCGCGACCTTCATCTACGAGCAGCTCAAGGCCAAAGGCGTGAGCAACCCGGTGATCGCCGAGATCGCCGGCATCGACTCGCTGGAGCTGACCCAGGAGCGGACGAAGGGCTTCAACGACACCCTGGCCCAGCACGGCCTGCGGGTGGCCAACCGGCGGGCGGCCGAGTTCACCGTGGATACCGGGCAGCGGGAGGCGGCCCAACTGCTCCAGGCGCTGCCGAGGATCGACGCGGTCTGGAACCACGACGACGACCAGGGTATCGGCGTGCTGGCTGCGATCAGCCAGGCCAACCGCAACGAGTTCTTCATGGTCGGCGGTGCCGGCTCGAAGAAGGCGATGGAGGACATCCAGGCCGACAACACGGTGCTCAAGGCCACCGTGACCTACAGCCCGTCGATGGCCTCGTCGGCCATCTCGCTGGCTCGGCTGATCGGCCAGAACCGGGGCATGTCGGATCTGGTCGAGCTCCAGGTGCCCAAGGAGATCGTCCTCGCCTCCGAGACGATCACGAAGGAGAACGCGAGCGACTACCTCAAGCTCGGGTTCTGACACCACGGGGGGAGACCCACCTTGTCCACGACTGACAACCAACTGCGGGTCGGCATGGTCGGCTACGCGTTCATGGGCGCCGCGCACTCGCAGGCCTGGCGGACCGTGAATCGAGTGTTCGACCTGCCGGCGCGGGCCCGGATGGTGGCCGTCTGCGGGCGTGATCCGGGAAAGGTGGCCGACGCCGCCGACCGGCTCGGCTGGGAGGAGCACACCACGGACTGGCGGGAGCTGGTGACCCGCCCGGACATCGACGTGGTCGACATCTGCACACCGGGGGACAGCCACGCCGAGATCGCCCTCGCGGCGTTGGCCGCCGGCAAGCACGTGCTGTGCGAGAAGCCGCTGGCCAACACCGTCGCCGAGGCACGGGAGATGGCCGCTGCGGCGGCCACCGCCCGTGCCGGCGGGACCCGCTCGATGTGCGGGTTCAACTACCGGCGGGTGCCCGCGGTGGCGCTGATGCGTCAACTCGTCGCCGACGGGCGGCTGGGGGAGATCCGGCACGTCCGGGCCAGCTACCTACAGGACTGGATCGTGGACCCGCAGTTCCCGCTGGTCTGGCGGTTGCAGAAGGACCAGGCGGGCTCCGGCGCGCTGGGTGACATCGGTGCGCACATCATCGACCTGACCCAGCACGTCACCGGCCAGCGGATCGCCGGGGTCAGCGCGGTCACCGAGACGTTCGTCAAGGAGCGGCCGTTGCCGAGCGGTTCGAGTGGACTGGCGGCGCAGGCCGACGGTGCCGCCGCCACCGGACCGGTGACCGTCGACGACGCCGCGATCTTCGTGGCCCGACTCGACGGCGGCGCGCTGGCCACGTACGAGGCGACCCGGTTCGCCACCGGTCGCAAGAACGCCCTCCGGGTGGAGATCAACGGGTCGCTCGGCTCGGTGGTCTTCGACCTGGAACGCCTCAACGAGCTGGAGTTCTACGACGCCACGCGGCCCACGGCCGAGCAGGGCTTCAGCCGGATCCTGGTGACCGAGAGCGAACACCCGTACCTGTCGGCCTGGTGGCCGCCGGGCCACATCATCGGGTACGAGCACTCCTTCACGCACCAGATGCGCGACTTCATCGAGGCGGTGGCGACCGGCGTCGACCCGTCGCCCTCGTTCGTCGAGGCGTTGCAGGTGCAACTGGTGTTGGACGCGGTGGTCCGCTCGGCCGAGCTGGGGTCCGCCTGGACCGAGGTGGAGCCGACGTTGGCGACGGTCGCCGCCTGAACCGCCTCCGGTACCGACCGGCGAGGGCCGGCCGCGGTTGCGCCCCGCGGCCGGAACGGGGTCGGTACCGGAGGTCGTGCCACCGGCCACCCGGCCCGGTGACACGAGCAATGCGGTACCTCCGGTGCGGCCGGACCGGGATTCCCCGGTCGCACCGGAGGACCGCCACCGGCGGCAACGTCGCCGCCGGTGGGCAGAGCACGCCGGGTAGGCACCACCCGATCCTCCCCGCCTCTGGGCGGACCTGTTCGCCACGAGTCCTCCGGCCCGGTCACCGACGCCGGTGGCCGACCGGTTGCGGGGGAGGCAGGGGCGCGACGCCGACCGCCCCTGCCTGCTAGCCCCGTCCGTCCGCTCCGCCCGAACACCGGTCGGCGTCGTCGCCGCCGACCTCGACGCCAGCCGGTGAGCTTCATCGGGCGGCGCGGCGGACGGGGCGCATCCGCCCGAAGTGATCCGAAGGAGCGCCATGCGTACGGGTGTCTGGCTGGTGGGGGCGCGCGGCTCGGTCGCGACCACCAGCATCGTCGGGGCGCTCGCCCTGCGGGCCGGTCTGACCGGGCCCACCGGGTGCGTCACCGAGCTGCCCGAGCTGCGCGGCCCGGCCCTGCCGACCTTCGCCGAGCTGGTGTTCGGCGGGCACGACGTGGTCACCACGCCGCTGGCCAAGCGCGCCGAGGCGCTCGCCACCGCCGGGGTGCTACCGGCCCGCCTGGTCGCCGCGTCGACCGAGGAACTGGCCGCCGTGGAACGCGACCTGCGCCCCGCGCCGATCGGTGGCAGTCAGGCCGACCGGGCCGCCGCGACCGTCCGTGACCTCGTCGACTTCCGCGAGTGGCACGGGCTGGACCGGGTGGTGGTGGTCAACGTCGCGGCCACCGAGCCGACGCCCCGACCGCACCCCGGCCACGCCGACCCGGACGCGCTGCGGGCCGCCCTCGCCGGTCCCGACGAGGTACTGCCACCCAGCTCCCTCTACGCGTACGCGGCGGTGACGGCGGGCTGCCCGTACGTGGACTTCACCCCGTCGACCGGGCTCCGGCTGCCGGCGTTGACCACGCTGGCCGACACGCAGCGCGTGCCGTACGCGGGACACGACGGCAAGACCGGGGAGACGCTGCTCAAGTCGGTGCTCGCCCCGATGTTCGCGATGCGCCACCTCACCGTCCGGTCCTGGTCCGGGCTCAACCTGCTCGGCGGCGGCGACGGCGCGACCCTCTCCGAACCGGCCGCCAACGCCGCCAAGGTCCGCAGCAAGCAACGGGTGCTCGGCGAGACGCTCGGCTATCTGCCGCAGGGCGACACCCGCATCGAGTACGTCGAGGAACTGGGCGACTTCAAGACCGCCTGGGACCTGATCACCTTCGCCGGCTTCCTGGGCACCGGGATGCGCCTGGAGTTCACCTGGCAGGGCTGCGACTCGGCGCTGGCCGCCCCGCTCGTGCTCGACCTGGCCCGGCTCACCGCCGCCGCGCACGCCGCCGGGATCACCGGGCCCCTGACCGATCTCGCCTTCTTCTTCAAGGACCCGCTCGGCACCGCCACCCATTCCCTCGGCGACCAGTGGGCCCGGCTCGCCGCGTTCACCCGTCGCCTGCACGCCGGAGGTCGCGATGCCACGCGTGGCTGACCTCGCCGAACTGGTCCGGGCCCCGGCCGCGCTCTCGGTGCCCGGGGACGTGGTGGCCGGTGCCGCGGCGGCCGGTGCGCTCGGCCCGGCTACGCCCGTGCTGGCCACCGCGTCGGTGCTGCTCTACTGGGCCGGGATGGCCGCCAACGACTGGGCGGACCGGCGGCTGGACGCGGTCGAGCGCCCCGAGCGGCCGATCCCCAGCGGCCGGGTCCACCCCGGTCTCGCGGTCGGCCTGGCCGCCGGGCTGACCGTGGCCGGGGTGGGGCTCGCCGCGCTGGGCGGCGGCCGTCGCGCCACCGCCGTCGCGGTGCCGCTGGCCGCCGCCGTCTGGGCGTACGACCTGGCCGCGAAGAACACCGCCGCCGGACCGGCGGTGATGGCCACCTGCCGGGGGCTGGACGTCCTGCTCGGCGCCACCGGTGGTCGACCGTCCCGGGCGGTGCCGGCGGCGCTGACCGTCGCCGCGCACACCTGGACCGTCACCGCCCTGTCCCGCCGCGAGGTCACCGGTGCCGACCGGGCACTGCCGAGACGTACCCTGGCCGGCACCGCGCTGGTCGCGGCGAGCGCCGCGCTGCCGTCCCACCGGAGTGGGCTGACGGCCCCCGGCCGGGTGGCGGCGGCACTGCCCGGAGTCCTCGCCGGTTGGTACGCCGCTCGCTACGGCACCGCCCAGGCCCGGGTGGCCGCCGATCCGAGCGCCGGCCGGGTCCGCGCGGCGGTCGGTGCCGGCATCACCGGGCTGCCCGCGTTGCAGGGCGCGTTGACCGCGCGGGCCGGTGCCGGTCTGCTCGGGCTGGCGGTCGCCGCCGCCGCGCCGTTGGGGCGGCGGCTGGCCCGGCGGGTCTCACCGACATGACCGCCGCCGACTCCGCGAACCCGGGCGGTCTGCGTTTCGGGTACGGCACCAACGGCTTCGCCAACCACCGGTTGGACGACGCGCTGGCGGTCATCGCCGACCTCGGCTACACCGGTGTGGCGCTCACCCTCGACCACGACCACCTCGACCCGTTCGCGCCGGGGCTGGCCCGCCGGGTCGACGCCGTCGGCCGCCGACTGGCCGACCTGGGTCTGGGTCTGGTGATCGAGACCGGGGCGCGGTACCTGCTCGACCCCTGGCACAAGCACGCGCCGACGCTGCTGCACGACGACCCCGCGCTGCGGATCGAGTTCCTGCGTCGCGCGGTGGCGATCGGCGCCGACCTCGACGCCGAGGCGGTCTCGTTCTGGGCCGGTGTCCGACCCGAGTCGGTCCCACCGGCCCTCGCCTGGGACCGCCTGGTCGCCGGCTGCGCGCCGGTGGTCGCGGCGGCCGACGCCGCCGGGGTGACCCTCGGCTTCGAGCCCGAGCCGGGCATGCTGGTCGAGGACATCGCCGACTGGCGTCGCCTGTACGCGGCCCTCGGCGCCCCGCCCCGGCTCGGCATCACCCTCGACATCGGACACTGCCGCTGCCTGGAGCCGATACCGGTGCCCGACTGCGTCCGCGCGGTCGCCACCCACCTGGTCAACGTGCAAATCGACGACATGCGGCGCGGCGTGCACGAGCACCTGGAGTTCGGCACCGGCGAGATCGACTTCCCGCCGGTGCTGGCCGCCCTGCGCGAGGTCGGCTACCGGGGCCTGGTCGCGGTCGAGCTGCCCCGGCACTCGCACGCCGCCCCCGGCGTCGCCGCCCGGTCCCTGGACTTCCTGCACGCCGCCGCGTCGACCGCCGGTGCGGGCGAGGCGACAGCGGTCCCGGGGGCCGCGTGACAGTGCGGCGGACGGCGGAGCACGGAGAGCGCTGACTGGCGAAGCGGAGAGAAGGGGTGCGGACGGCGATGACACCGGACGAGCTGCGGGCGGCCCTGCGGGGCGTACCCGACCCGGAATGGCTGGCGACGGCGCTGGACCGCGTCGCGGCCGAGCCGGCCACGATCGCGCGACTGTTCCCCGCCGCCGGGCGGCACTGCGGCCGGGCCGACCTGCCCGACCTGCCCGGCTGGACCGCCGACGAGGCGGCGCGGGCCCTGCTGCTGACCGCCCTGCCGGCCGGACACGCCACCCAGGCCGAGACGGTGTACCGGACCGGGGACGCGGCCGAGAAGCGGGCGGTGCTCAAGGCGTTGCCGCTGCTGCCGATCGGCGTGGCCGGGGTGCCGCTGCTGCACGACGCGATCCGCACCAACGACACCCGGCTGGTCGCCGTCGCCCTCGGTCCGTACGCCCGGCACCTCGACCCACCGGCCTGGCGGCAGGCGGTGCTCAAGTGCGTCTTCACCGGCGTGCCGCTGGCCGTGGTGGCCGACCTCGACGACCGCGCCGACGGGGAACTGGCGCAGATGCTCGGCGCGCTGGCCGACGAGCGGCGGGCCGCCGGGCGGGACATGCCCGCCGACGCCGTCGCGCTGCTGGACCGGCTGACCACCCACCACAGGGAGGTGTGATGCGGATCTTCGACCCGCACATCCACATGACGTCCCGGACCACCGACGACTACGAGCGGATGGCCGCCGCGGGGGTCCGGGCGGTGGTCGAGCCGGCGTTCTGGCTCGGCCAGCCACGGACCAGCGTCGGCTCGTTCACCGACTACTTCGACTCGCTGGTCGGCTGGGAGCCGTTCCGGGCCGGGCAGTTCGGTGTACGCCACCACGCCACCATCGCGCTGAACCCGAAGGAGGCCAACGACCCGCGCTGCCGGGCGGTCCTCGACGTGCTGCCCCGCTACCTGGAGAAGGACGGCGTGGTGGCGGTCGGCGAGATCGGGTACGACTCGATGACGCCGGAGGAGGACGAGGTCTTCGCCGCCCAGCTCGCGCTGGCGGTGGAGCACGGGCTGCCGGCGCTGGTGCACACCCCGCACCGCGACAAGGCCCGGGGCGTCGAGCGCACCCTCGCCGTGGTCGCCGAGTCGGGGATCGGGGCCGGGCGGGTGGTGGTCGACCACCTCAACGAGGTGACCGTCCGTGCCGTCCGGGACAGCGACTGCTGGCTCGGGTTCTCCATCTATCCCGACACCAAGATGTCGCCGCCCCGGATGGTCGAGCTGCTCAAGGCGTACGGGACGGAGCGGGTGCTGGTCAACTCGGCCGCCGACTGGGGGCGCTCGGACCCGCTGCTGACCCGGGCCACCGGGGAGGCGATGCGGGCGGCCGGGTTCACCGACGACGACGTGGACCGGGTGCTGTGGCGCAACCCGGTGGAGTTCTACGGCCAGTCCGGACGGCTCGACCTGAGCGACGTCGACGCCGAGCCCACCTTCGCCGGTAACTCGATCCTGCGCGGCGGTGGCTGATGCGACTACGCCATCCCGGCGGGCGCACCGTGCACCTCGGGTACTGCACCAACGTGCACGCCGCCGAGGACCTCGCCGGCATCGTCGCCCAACTCGACCGCTACGCGGTGCCGGTCCGGGAGACGCTCGGCGGTGACCTGCTCGGCCTCGGCCTGTGGCTGGCCGCCCCGGTCGCCGCCGAACTGGCCGCCGACCCGGACGCCCGCCGCCGGTTGCGCACCGAGCTGACCGTACGGGGACTGGAGGTGGTCACCCTCAACGGTTTCCCGTACGCGGCCTTTCAGGCGCCCGTGGTCAAGGGGGCGGTGTACCTGCCGGACTGGACCGACGCGCGGCGACTCCGGTACACCCTGGACCTGGCCCGGGTGCTGGCCGATCTGCTGCCCGACGACGCCGTGCGGGGCTCCGTCTCGACCCTGCCGCTGGCCTGGCGTACCCCCTGGGACGCGGCCCGCGCGGACGCGGCCCGGCAGCGGCTGGACCAGCTCGCCGTCGGGCTCGCCACGGTGCAGCGGGAGACCGGGCGGACGGTGCGGGTCGGCTTCGAGCCGGAGCCGGGCTGTGTCGTGGAGAGCAGCGCCCAGGCGGTCGCCGCGCTGTCCGGGACGGACACCGAGCGGCTCGGCGTCTGCCTGGACCTCGCCCACCTCGCCTGCGCCTGGGAGGACCCGGCCGCCGCCCTCGACCGGCTGGCCGCCGCCGGGTTGCCGGTGGTGAAGGTGCAGGTCTCCGCCGCGCTGGAGGCGGCCGACCCGGTCGGCGACGCCGAGGCGCTGCGCCGCTGGGTCGAACCACGCTTCCTGCACCAGACCCGCGCCGGGAGCTGCGCCACCGCCACCACCGGCCCGGCGGCCTCGTCGGGGGCGGGTGACCCCGCCGACCCGGCGTGGGCGGCCGACGACCTGGACGCGGCGCTCGACGCCGGACTGCCCGGTCCGTGGCGGGTGCACTACCACGTGCCGCTGCACGCCCCGCCCGAGCCGCCGCTGGGCTCGACGCTGCCGGTGCTGCGTGACGCGCTGGCCGTCCTGCTCGGCGGCGACGACGCGGGCTGCGACCACCTGGACGTCGAGACGTACACCTGGGGGGTGCTGCCGGTCCGGCGGCGCCCGCGCACCGACGCGGAGCTGGCCGCCGGGATCGCCGCCGAACTGGCCTTCACCCGCGACGAACTGGTCGCCCTCGGGCTGACCCCGACCGAAGCGGTGGTGACGCCGTGACCGAGGCTGGAGGACCGTCGTGAGCCGACCCCTGGTGGTGCTGGACGTGGTGGGGCTGACCCCCCGACTGCTGGCGCACATGCCCCGGCTGCGGGCCGTCGCCGACGCCGGTTTCCAGGCCGAGCTGGGTACGGTGCTGCCGGCGGTGACCTGCTCGGCGCAGTCGACGTTCCTGACCGGGGCGCTCCCCGCCGAGCACGGGATCGTCGGCAACGGGTGGTACTTCCGGGACCTCGGTGAGGTGCTGCTGTGGCGGCAGCACCACGCGCTGGTCGGTGGGGAGAAGCTGTGGCAGGCGGCCCGGCGGGCCGAGCCCGGCTACACCGTGGCGAACGTCTGCTGGTGGTACGCGATGGGCGCGGACGTGAACTGGACGGTCACGCCCCGGCCGGTATACCACGCCGACGGCCGCAAGGAACCGGACTGCTACACCGACCCGCCCGAGCTGCACGACACGCTCACCGACCGGCTGGGCACGTTCCCGCTGTTCACCTACTGGGGGCCGGGCGCCGGGCTGCCCTCGTCGCGGTGGATCTGCCGCGCCGCCCAGCAGATCATCGAGGAAGAGGCACCGGACCTGACCCTGGTCTACGTTCCGCACCTCGACTACGACCTGCAACGCTTCGGCCCCTCATCGCCCCGGGCCGCCGCGGCGGCGGCCGAGCTGGACGGCGTACTCGGGCCCCTGCTGGACGCCGCACGGGACCGGGAGGCGACCGTGGTGGTGCTCTCGGAGTACGGCATCACCGACGTGTCCCGCCCGGTCGACGTCAACCGGCTGCTGCGGGCCGAGGGGCTGTTGCGGGTCTACACGCAGGCCGGGATGGAATACCTGGACCCGTGGACGTCGCGCGCCTTCGCGGTCGCCGACCACCAGGTGGCCCACGTGTACGTGCGGGACCCGGCGGACGTACCGGCGGTGGCGAGGCTCTGCGCCGCGCTGCCGGGGGTGGCCGAGGTGCTCGACGCCGACGGCAAGGCGGCGTACGGGCTGGACCATCCGCGCGCCGGTGAACTGGTGCTGGTCGCCGAGCCGGACGCCTGGTTCACCTACTACTACTGGCACGACGACGCCCGCGCGCCGGACTTCGCCCGACTGGTCGAGATCCACCGCAAACCCGGGTACGACCCGGCGGAGCTGTTCTTCGACCCGGCCGCCCCCGGTGCGGCGAAGCGACGGGCCGGGGTGGCACTGGCCCGCAAGAAGCTCGGCATGCGGTACCTGATGAGCGTGGTCGGTCTGGACGCCGGGGCCGCCGCGGTGCGTGGCTCGCACGGCCGGCTGCCCGCCGACCCCGCCGACGGGCCGGTGCTGCTCTGCTCGGACGGGTCGGCGGCGCGGGACCGGATCGCGGCCACGGAGGTGAAGGGGCTGCTGCTGCACCTGGCCGGGCTCCCGGTGCGGTGACCGTCACGGTGCCGTCCGCCGACGCGGGCGCGTTACGGGCCCGGTTCGACGCCGAGCTGACCGCGTTCCTCGACCGGCAGGACCCGGACTGGCCGGACGGCGCGCCCCGGGGCGTCTTCACCACGCTGCACCGGTTCGTGCTGGCCGGTGGCAAACGGCTGCGTCCGCTGTTCTGCTACTGGGGCTGGCGGGGTGCCGGTGGTCCGGACGGCACCCCGATCGTGACCGCCGCCGCGGCGCTGGAGCTGTTCCACGCGTTCGCGCTGATCCACGACGACATCCTGGACGGCAGCGACCGTCGCCGGGGCGAGCCCTCGGTGCACCGGATCTTCGCCGACCTGCACGCCCGCTCGTCGTGGCGGGGCGACCCCGAGGCGTACGGGCGCAACACCGCCCTGCTCTGCGGCGATCTCTGCGCGGCCTGGTCGGACCAGATGTTCCACGAGTGCGGGCTGGCCGCCGACGCGGTGCACCGGGGGTACGGCGTCTTCGCGTTGATGCGGACCGAGGTGATCGCGGGGGAGTACCTCGACCTGGTGTCCGGGGTCGGCGACGGATCGGTGGCCAGCGCGCTCACGGTGATCCGGATGAAGGCGGCCCGCTACACGGTCACCCGGCCGTTGCAGATCGGTGCCACCCTGGCCGGCGCGCCGTCCGAGCTGGTCAGCGCGTTGGCCGAGTTCGGTGACCCGCTGGGCGACGCCTTCCAGCTCCGCGACGACGTGCTCGGGGTGTTCGGCGATCCGGCGGTCACCGGCAAGTCCGTGTTGGACGACCTGCGCGAGGGCAAGCCGACGGTGATGATGGCGCTCGCCCGCGCCGCCGCCGACCGGTCGCAGAGCGCCCGGTTGCGCGAGCTGTTCGGCAACCCGGACCTGGACGCGGACGGCGCCGCCGAGCTGCGCGAGATCATCGAGAGCACCGGCGCCCGGGACGAGATCGAGCGGATGATCCGGCGCTGTGCCGGGGCCGCGCTGACCGCGCTGGCGGACGTGCCGGTGACCCCGGAGAGCCGTGCGGCGCTGACCATGCTGGCCACCCAGGCGATCGACCGTCGGCGCTGACCCTGCCGCATCGGTGCGACTTTTGATCGAACTGACGAAAGTCGGTGCCGAGTGGGCGGAAGATATAGACACATTGACTAATGTCGTTTAGTGTCATCGCCAGCACCGGATTGTTTCGTCGAGGTGAACCGGCGGCGCGGGAACCCACGACAGCACCACCGCACCCCTCCCGCTACGGCATCCGGCGCGACGGCGCGCGCCCCGCCCTGGCAGTCACTCGTCAGGAAGGGACAGGACACGCATGTCCACCCACCACCACCGCCACCCCGCACGGTGGCTCACCGGCGCCTCGGCGCTGCTGCTGGCCGTCACCGCCGGCACAGTGGCCCTCGGTGCCGGACCGGCCGCCCTCGGCGGCCCCACCCCGGCCCAGGCCCACCCCATCGTCGCCACCGACTTCCAGCAGGTCACCCTCGCCAAGGGCGTGGCCGAGGTCGGCGAGCCGATGACCCTCGCGGTGCTGCCCGACCGCTCGGTCCTGCACACCGCCCGCAACGGCACGCTGCGCCGCACCGACGCGGCCGGCACCACCACCGTGATCGGCACCATCCCCGTCTACACCCACGACGAGGAAGGCTTACAGGGCGTCGGCGTCGACCCCAACTTCGCCACCAACCGGCACGTCTTCCTCTACTACGCCCCGCCGCTGTCCACCCCGTCCGGTGACGCCCCGGCGACCGCCACCGACTTCTCCGCCTGGCGCGGCGTCAACCGGCTCTCCCGGTTCACCCTCAACGCCGACTTCACGCTCAACCAGTCCAGCAAGGTCGACGTGCTGGACGTCCCCGCCGACCGGGGCATCTGCTGCCACGTCGGCGGTGACATCGACTTCGACGCCGCCGGCAACCTGTACCTCTCCACCGGCGACGACACCAACCCGTTCGACTCCGCCGGATACTCCCCGATCGACGAACGGACCAACCGCAACCCGGCCTACGACGCGCAGCGCAGCGCCGCCAACACCAACGACCTGCGCGGCAAGATCCTGCGCATCAAGGTCAACGCCGACGGGACGTACGCCATCCCGGCCGGCAACATGTTCGCACCCGGCACGGCCCGCACCCGCCCCGAGATCTACGCGATGGGCCTGCGCAACCCGTTCCGGATGAGCGTCGACAAGGCCACCGGCATCGTCTACGTCGGCGACTACGGGCCGGACTCCGGCTCCACCACCGCCCGGGGCCCCAGCGGGCAGGTCGAGTTCAACCGGATCACCGCGCCCGGCTTCTACGGCTGGCCGTACTGCACCGGCACGAACACCACGAACGAGACGTACGCCGAATGGGACTTCGCCACCGGCACCGCCGGCCCGAAGTACAACTGCACCGGCGGGGCGACCAACAACTCGTTCCGCAACACCGGCCTGACCACCCTGCCGGCCGCCAAACCCGCCTGGATCCGGTACGCCGGAGACGCCGGCAGCCCGCCGGAGTTCGGCGGCGGCTCGGAATCTCCGATGGGCGGCCCGGTCTACCGCTACAACGCCGCGTCCACGTCGACCACCAAGTGGCCGCAGAGCTTCGACGGCCAGTTCTTCGCCGGCGAGTTCGGGCGTGGCTGGATCAAGCCGATCCACGTCAACAGCGACGGCTCGGTGGGCGCCATCGACGCCTCCTTCCCGTGGAACGGCAAGCAGGTCATGGACATGGCCTTCGGGCCGGACGGCGCGCTCTACGTGCTGGACTACGGCACCGGGTACTTCAACGGAGACGCCAACTCGGCGCTCTACCGCTACGACTACGTCGGCGGTGGCAACCGGGCCCCGACGGCGGTGGCGTCGGCGAACCGGACCTCCGGGGTCGCCCCGTTGACTGTGAGCTTCTCCTCGGCCGGGTCGTCGGACCCGGAGGGCGGGGCGTTGACCTACTCGTGGGCGTTCGGCGACGGCACCACCTCGACGGCCGCCAACCCGAGCAAGACGTACACCGCCAACGGCACGTACAACGCCACGCTGACCGTACGCGACCCGCAGGGCGCCACCGGCAACGCCAGCGTGCAGATCCGGGTCGGCAACACCGCGCCCACCGTCACCATCAACGGCCCGGTCAACGGCTCACTCTTCTCCTTCGGCGACACCGTGCCGTTCAGCATCACCGTCACCGACCCGGAGGACGGCACGATCGACTGCACGAAGGTCCGGATGACCTACGTGCTGGGCCACGACAGCCACGGCCACCAGATCACCTCGCAGACCGGCTGCTCCGGCTCCATCACCATCCCGGTCGACGGTGAACACGACTACGCGGCGAACATCTTCGCGATCTTCGATGCCGAGTACACCGACACCGGCGGGCTCACCACCCACACCCAGCACACCCTCCAGCCGCGCAGCCGGCAGGCCGAGCACTACAAGACCTCCTCCGGCATCGCGGTCTTCGACAAGACCCCCGCCGAGGGCGGCAAGACGGTCGGCAACATCAACAACGGCGACTGGATCGCGTTCGAGCCGTACCGGATCAACAACGTGACGTCGTTCAGCGCCCGGGTCTCCTCGGCCGGCTCCGGCGGCACCCTCCAGGTCCGCGCCGGCTCGGCCACCGGCACCGTGCTCGGCTCGGCCACCGTCCCGGTGACCGGCGGTTGGGAGACGTTCACGACGGTGAGCGGCGCGATCACCAACCCGCCGAGCGGCACCACCACGCTCTATCTCACGTTCGCCGGCACCGGCACCGGATCGCTGTACGACCTGGACTCGTTCACCTTCACCACCGGCAGCGGGAACACCAGCGGCACCGGCCCGATCACCGGCCTGGCGGGCAAGTGCCTGGACGTGCGGAACGCGGCCACCGCCGACGGTACGCAGATCCAGATCTACACCTGCAACGGCAGTGCGGCGCAGACCTGGACGGTGACGCCGAACTCGACGATCCGGGCGTTGGGCAAGTGCCTGGACGTCGACGGTGGTGGATCGGCGGACGGCACGAAGATCCAGCTCTGGACGTGCAACGGCTCCGGTGCCCAGAACTGGTCCGCGCAGTCGAACGGGACGCTGCGGAACCCGCAGTCCGGTAAGTGCCTGGACGTGTCGAGCAACAGCTCGGCCGACGGTCAGGCGGTCCACCTCTGGACCTGTCACACCAACGCCAACCAGCGCTGGGTCCTGCCCTGACAGAAGGAAGGGTCCCCGGCTAACGCCTCGTGTATAGCAGGGGACCCCTCCTCACACCACGAACCGTAGGGAGAGCGACATGCGCCGACTCCTCAGAAGACCCGCCGCCGGCCTGGCCACCGCCGTCCTCGCCGTCCTCGCCTGCACCGCACCCGCCACCCCGGCCAGCGCCGCCGACACCCCGTACGACGTGCTGGTCTTCTCCAAGACCGCCGGCTTCCGGCACGACTCCATCGCGGTCGGCACCCAGGCCATCCGCGACCTGGGCGCGGCGAACAGCTTCACCGTCACCGCCACCGAGGACGCCGCGGCGTTCACCACCGGCAACCTCGCCCAGTACGAGGCGGTCGTCTTCCTCAACACCACCGGTGACGTGCTCAACGCCACCCAGCAGACCGCCTTCGAGTCGTACATCAACGCCGGCGGCGGATTCGTCGGCGTGCACGCCGCCGCCGACACCGAGTACGGCTGGTCCTACTACGGCAACCTGGTCGGCGCGTACTTCCGCTCGCACCCGGCGATCCAGCAGGCCACGGTACGCGTCGAGAACCGCGGCCACGCCGCCACCGCCCACCTGCCACAGAACTGGGTACGCACCGACGAGTGGTACGACTTCCAGACCAACGCCCGCTCCGGCGCACGCGTGCTGGCCACCCTGGACGAGTCGACGTACTCGGGTGGCGTGATGGGTGCCGACCACCCGATCGCCTGGTGCAAGACGGTCAACTCCGGGCGGTCCTTCTACACCGGCGGCGGCCACACCCAGGCCACGTACGCCGAGCCGGCGTTCCGGGCGCACCTGCTCGGCGGCATCCGGTACGCGGCCGGCCGCACCAAGGCCGACTGCCGTGCGGAGACCGGCTACACCACCCTCTACAACGGCTCGACCACCGGCTGGTCCCAGGCCGGGCCGGGCAGCTTCACCAACTCGGACGCCACGCTGACCTCGGTCGGCGGGATGGGCCTGTACTGGTACAGCGCGAAACAGTTCACGAACTACTCGCTCAAGCTGGACTGGCGGCTCGCCGGGGACGACAACTCGGGTGTCTTCATCGGCTTCCCACCGTCGAGCGACCCGAACTCGGCCATCAACAACGGCTACGAGGTGCAGATCGACCCCACCGACGCCGCCGACCGGACCACCGGCGCGGTCTACGGCTTCAAGTCCGCCGACCTCGCCGCCCGCGACGCCGCGCTGAACCCGGCGGGGGAGTGGAACACCTACGAACTGCTGGTGGAGGGGGAGCGCCTCCAGGTCTTCCTGAACGGGTCGAAGATCAACGACTTCACCAACACCGACCCGGTACGGTCGCTCGCCGGCCACATCGGCATCCAGAACCACGGTACGGGTGACGACGTGTCCTTCCGCAACATCCGGATCAAGGAACTGGGCGGGACGAACCCGCCGCCCACCGGCACCGGCCGGATCACCGGCCTGGCGGGCAAGTGCCTGGACGTGCGGAACGCGGCCACCGCCGACGGTACGCAGATCCAGATCTACACCTGCAACGGCAGTGCGGCGCAGACCTGGACGGTGACGCCGAACTCGACGATCCGGGCGCTGGGCAAGTGCCTGGACGTCAACGGCGGCGCCTCCGCCGACGGCACGAAGATCCAGCTCTGGACGTGCAACGGCTCCGGTGCCCAGAACTGGTCCGCGCAGTCGAACGGGACGCTGCGGAACCCGCAGTCCGGTAAGTGCCTGGACGTGTCGAGCAACAGCTCGGCCGACGGTCAGGCGGTCCACCTCTGGACCTGTCACACCAACGCCAACCAGCGCTGGGTCCTGCCCTGACGCAAGGAGGGGTCCCCTGCTAACGCCTGGTGCATAGCAGGGGACCCCTCCTTGCACCCTGCGCCGTCGCGCACCACCCTTGCGCCCGTCGCGCACCACCCTTGCGCGGACGCGCGACACCTTTCGCAACCGCGCGCCGCGCGCCTAGAGTGAAGGCGGCGACCGCGAGGTGGCCGGTGCACCGACGGGAGGCGCAACCCGTCGGTCCCAGGTGCCACCGCGCCCACCGGTCCACACCCTCAAGGCCGCCGCATCCGGCCGCCCTCGCCCCGGTCACGCAGGTACGGAATCCCCACCACACGTACAGGGGAGAAGAACGATGGCGCGACCGATCACGCTGTTCACCGGCCAGTGGGCCGACCTTCCGTTCGACGAGGTGTGCCGGCTCGCCGCCGAATGGGGCTACGACGGGCTGGAGATCGCCTGTTGGGGCGACCACTTCGAGGTCGACAAGGCCCTGGCCGACGACTCGTACGTCGACCGCAAACGGGAGACGCTCGCCAAGCACAACCTCCAGGTCTTCACGATCTCCAACCACCTGGTCGGCCAGGCGGTCTGCGACCACCCGATCGACGAGCGGCACCAGGGCATCCTGCCGGCCAGGATCTGGGGCGACGGCGAACCCGAAGGCGTACGCCAGCGGGCCGCCGAGGAGATCAAGGACACCGCCCGCGCGGCGGCGAAGCTCGGCGTGAACACCGTCGTCGGCTTCACCGGCTCGTCGATCTGGCACACCCTGGCGATGTTCCCACCCGTGCCGCCGTCGATGATCGAGCGCGGTTACCAGGACTTCGCCGACCGGTGGAACCCGATCCTGGACGTATTCGACTCCGTCGGGGTCCGGTTCGCCCACGAGGTGCACCCGAGCGAGATCGCGTACGACTACTACACCACCAAGCGCACCCTGGAGGCGATCGGGCACCGGGAGGCGTTCGGGCTGAACTGGGACCCGTCGCACTTCGTCTGGCAGGAGCTCGACCCGGTCAACTTCATCTTCGACTTCGCCGACCGGATCTACCACGTCGACTGCAAGGACGCCAAGGTACGCACCGGCGACGGTCGCCGGGGTCGCCTGGCCTCGCACCTGCCCTGGGCCGACCTGCGGCGCGGCTGGGACTTCGTCTCCACCGGTCACGGCGACGTGCCGTGGGAGGACTGCTTCCGCGCCCTCAACGCGATCGGCTACGACGGGCCGATCTCGATCGAGTGGGAGGACGCCGGCATGGACCGACTGGTCGGAGCCCCCGAGGCGCTCCAGTTCGTCCGACGCCTCGCCTTCGACGCCCCGTCCGCCGCCTTCGACGCCGCGTTCAGCAGCAAGGACTGACCCTCGCCGACCGGGGGCCGGACAGCCCGGCTCCCGGTCCGCGTGCCCGGCTCCCGGTCCGCACAGGTGCGGTCAGCCGACGGTGAAGACGTGTTCGCTGGCCAGTCGGGCTGCGCCCACCAGGCCGGCCCGATCGGCCAGGTCGGACAGGACGACCGGCATCGTGCCGGTGGCCGTCGGCGCCGACCGGCGGTAGACCACGCCCCGTACCTCGGCGAGCAGGATGTGTCCGAGCCCGGCCGGCGCGCCGCCGATCACCACGATGCCCGGGTTGAAGAAGCTGACCAGACCGACGAGCACCTGGCCGAGGCGGCGCGCGGCGTCGCGTACCAGTGACTGGGCTGTCGGGTCCCCGGCGAGCGCGGCGGCGGCGACGTCCGACACGGTCAGCGTGCCGGCCTCGGCCAGCCGCGTGGCCAGCGGCGCGCAGCGGCCCGTCCGCGCCGCGGCGGTCGCGGCCCGGGTCAGTCCGGCGTCGCCGCAGTACGCCTCCAGACAGCCCACCTCCCCACACGCGCAGGTCGGCCCGTCCTCGGACAGCGGTAGGTGCGCGATGTCGCCGGCGCTGCTGGTCGACCCGCGGTACAGGGTGCCGCCGAGCACCAGCCCACAGCCGATCGCCGTACCCAGCTTGAGGTAGAGAAAATCGTCGAAGGTACGGCCGATGCCGGCGTGCTGCTCGCCCAACGCCAGCACGTTCGCGTCGTTGTCGACCAGCGCCGGGCAGCCCAGCTCGGCGGCGAAGGCGTCCCGGACCGGGAACCGTTGCCAGCCGGGCAGCGCCGTCGGCGCGATGGAGGTGCCGTCGTCGACCGGCCCGGGCAGCGCGACTCCGACGCCGGTGGGTTCGGCGCCCCCCGACTCGGCGCGGAGCTTGCCGACGAGTTCGACACACCGCCCGATCACCGGCTCCGGCCCGCGACGGAGGTCAGCCGGCTCGCTGGACTCGGCCAGCACGTTCAACTCGCCGTCGGTGACCGCCACACTGATCCGGTCGGCTCCGACCAGGACGCCGACGAACCGAACCCCGGCGGCGAGTCGCAGCAGGGACGAACGCCGCCCACCCCGGGAGGCCGCCGGACCGGCGGTCTCCACCAGACCGCGGGCGACGAGACGATCCAGTTCGGTGGTGAGACTGGTACGCGACATGCCGAGCAGATCACCCAGCTCGACCCGGGAACGCGGCCCCTCGTCGCGCAGCAGCCGGACCAGTCGCGCCTGCTGCGGGTTCTCCGGCCGGAGAAGGGCCATCCCCACCACCTCCGGTGCGGAGTCTTCCACGGCGGTGTTTCGGCACTGTGGCCGGAACCGTCCCCGGCCCGCCTGCGCCGACCGGTCCCGCTGCGCCGACCGGTCCCGCCCTGCCCCGGTTCTCGCCCTTGGCCGCCACTTCCTGCCCTGGCTCGTGTGCCCCGATCCTGCGCGACCGGCACCCGCCCGGGCGTGGTGAGGGCGCGTGGCGAGGGGCGGATCGTGTGGTGGGTAGATTTGTTGTCGCTCCAGCGACAACAAATCTACCCACCACGTCGCTCGGCTCCGCCGAGTGTGGCCGGAGGTTGCGCGCGAAGCCTGCGTCGACCGCCGAGCGGGGACACGCGCCGCGTAACGCGGGCGTCGATCGGCGAGCGGGGGAGTTGCCGTGCGTCGTGCCGGCAGGCGGTCGGACGAACAGCATGACGCCGCTAGGACGAGCGGGCGAGTCGGCAGCGGGCGATGTCGGCGTCGCCCGACATACGGCGAACAGCGACAAGCGGTGTACCGCGCCGCCCGGCACCAGCGACAAGCGGTGTACCGCGCCGCCCGGCACCAGAGCGACAGGCGGCGTGCAGCGCCGAAACGCCGAGTAGCGCCCAACGACGGGCGGGTACACAGCGACGGGCCCGGTCGCCTAGGTGGCGGCCGGACCCGTTCGCGGACGGCTCAGAGAGTGCTGCCGTTGGTGCCGGACGACTTGCTGCGGGGGGTGGTGGACGTCGAGCTGGTCGCGCTCGACGAGCTGCTGCCCGCCGTCGCCGGAGTGCCGGCGAAGGTGTCGTCCGCCGGAGTCAGCCCGTGCTTGCCGTTGCTGTGCAGCTTCTCGCCCAGCTTGGAGTGGCCGAGCTTGTCCTTGCCCTCCTGGTAGAGGCGGTTGGCCTGGGCCTGCGCGACCCCGGCCGCCTCCTGCACCGTCGGGTGGTCGAGGACCTTGCGGCCCTGGACCATCAGCTCCTCGTACTTCTCACGGCCGGCACGGGCGCCCAGGACGAACCCCGCAGCCAGCCCGCCAAGGAACATGATCTTTCCGCGCATGGCGGCTCCTTTCGTACCTGGCGCGCTGTCTTCCGTACCCGGAGACCGGGTGACGGTCGATCGAACTCGCGCCTGCGTCATGTCGTCGGCAGTTATCTACCCATCCTCCTCTCCGCTCATACCTCCTTGGGCCGCGATGACGATTTATCCTCTTGCGTCCGGTTGGCGGTCCATCCGATGGATGGGTAACCCCCTAGCCCACGACCCCCCGGAATCCTGTACTCTTGTGCCGGTCGCGCGGCGCGGAGAGATCCGCACCGAGCGGTGGCACGGTCCCCCGTAGCTCAATTGGCAGAGCAGCCGGCTGTTAACCGGCAGGTTTTTGGTTCGAGTCCAAACGGGGGAGCTTCACCTTCTCGTCCCGACGCCCACCGGCAAGCCGGTGGGCGTTCGTCGTATCCAGGCCCGGTCCGCCGAAGGAAGGGTCCCCTGCTATGCACGAGGCGTTAGCAGGGGACCCTTCCTTACCTGCGATCACGCCCGGCCCACCCCGGGATCGGCTGACCCGGGCCTGCCCGCACGGCGGCGTCGGGCAGCGAAAACGGGGACACCGGAGCCGAAGATGATCACCTATGATCCTCGCTGTGCCCGCACCCCTCCCACCGGTGACCTTCGACGTCGCGGCGGCATATCCGCAGGTCGCGACCGGTCGGGACGCTCTGGCGGCCGGTGACTGGCCGGCCCTGCGCGCGCTCGTCGACGCCCAGGACGCACACGGCCGGACCGTCCTGGTCGGCGAGATCGGCGACGCCCCCGACGCGGAGAGGGTCCTGCGCGAGGTGTTCGCCGAGCATCCGGAGGACCCGGTGGCCGGGGCGATGCTCGGCGCGCACCTGATCCGGGCCGGTTGGCGCATCCGCACCGCCCAACAGGCCCAGCATGTCAGCCGGAAACAGTTCGCCGACTTCTTCGACCACCTGCGCCGGGCCGAGCAGATCCTGATCGAGGTCACCGCCCGCCACCCGCAGGACGCGGCAGCCTGGACCCAGCGGATCACCAGCGGTCGGGGACTACAGGTCGGGCAGGCCGAGGCCCGTCGCCGGTACGACCGGTTGGCCGCCCACCATCCACACCACCTGCCCGCGCAGACGTCGCTGCTCCAGCAGTTCTGCCCCAAGTGGAGCGGCACCTGGGAGAAGACCCACGCGTTCGCCCGCGAGTGCGCCGAGGCCGCTCCGCCCGGCGCCGCCAACGCGGTACTCGTCGTCGAGGCGTACCTGGAACAGGCCCTCGACCACGACCGGGTCGAGGCGGCGAGTCAGTTCCTGCGCGACCCGGCGGTGGCCGCCGGGATCCGGGCGGCGGCGGAACGCTCCGTCTGGCACCCCGACTACCGGGACGGCTGGGGTTGGGTGTGGGTACGCAGCACCTTCGCCCTCGCCTTCTGCCTGATGCAGGAGTGGCACCCGGCGGCGCGCGAGTTCGCCGCACTCGGCGGCTTCGGCGACGAGTCGATGTTCGGCTACCTCGGCGACGGGGCGACCGAGTTCCAGCGACTGCGCGCGAAGGCGTACGCGAAGGCCGGTCGGCCGTGATCGCGCACCTGGACACCGACGGGGTCCCCACGCTACTCGCGCCCACCGGCGGGCCGATGCGGGCCGGGCTGACCTTCCGGGTCGGCACCGCCGACGAGACACTGGCCCGGCACGGCATCACCCACCTGCTCGAACATCTCGCGCTCGCCCCGCTCGGCAGCGCCGACTACCACTTCAACGGCGCCACCGGGCCGGTTTTCACCACCTTCCACATGCAGGGCTCCGAACACGACATCGCCGCCTTCCTCACCGCCGTCTGCGCCCACCTCACCGATTTGCCCACCGCACGGTTGGAGGTGGAGAAGGACATCCTGCGGACCGAATGGAGCACCCGGGGCAGCGCGGCCATCGACGACATCCCGCTCTGGCGGCACGGTGCCCGCGACTTCGGGCTGAGCAGCTACCCCGAGTGGGGACTCGCCGCGCTCACCGTCGACGACCTTCGCCAGTGGGCGGCGCGCTGGTTCACCCGCGAGAACGCGGTGCTCTGGATCGCCGGTGACCGGGTCCCCGACGGGCTGACGCTCACGCTGCCCAGCGGCACCCGGCAGCCCGTACCGGCCGCGTCGTCGGCGCTGCCCGCCACCCCGGCGTACTTCGTGCGCGGCAACCAGGCCGTGGTGCTCGACGCGGTGGTGCGGCGCGGACCCGCCGCCGGTCTCTTCGCCGACGTGCTGGAACGCGAACTGTTCCGCGCGCTGCGCCAGGACGCCGGCCTGTCCTACACGATCGCCTGCGGCTACGAGCCGCGCGGCGACGGATACGCCGTCCTGCGCGCCCTCGCCGACGCACTGGCCGAGAAACAGGACGCCGCCCTCGGCGGCTTGGTCGACGTGCTGGCCAAGCTCCGGGTCGGCCGGATCGAACAGACCGACCTCGACGCCGCCGTGGCCAAGCGCATCGAGATGCTGGCCACCGCCGAGGCCGACGCCGCCAGACTGACCGGGTACGCCTTCAACCTGCTCACCGGCGAGCCCAACCTCAGCCTCGACGAGCACCGCGCCGCGCTGACCGCCGTGACGGTGGGCGACCTGCACCGGGTCGCCCAGGAGGTACACGCCTCGACCCTGCTGATGGTGCCGGACGGCACCCGTGCCGACTGGGCCGGTTTCGTCGCCGCCCCCACCACCTCCGCGGCGAATCCCGCCGGCACCGCCCACCGCTCCCGCGACGACGACGGCCAGCTCCGCGTCGGCCCCGACGGCATCAGCTACCTCGGTGACGGCGGCCCGCTCACCGTCCGGTACGCCGACTGCGCCGCCATGCTCGTCTGGCCCGACGGCGCCCGCCAACTGATCGGTCACGACGCGATCGTGCTGCACGTCGAGCCGACCCTGTACGACCTGCGCACACCCGGCCTGGCCGTGCTCGACACCGCCGTACCCGCCGACCGGCAGGTCGCCATGCCACCCCGCGACCCCCAGCAGATCCCACAACCCGGCGCGGTACGCGAGTACCGCGACCGCCGTGATGACGTCCCCCGCCCCCGGCGTGCCCGGCGGGAGACGTTGCTCCTGGTGCTCGGCGTCCTGGCCGTCCTCGGCCTCGGCGGCCGGGCCCTGCTGCTCACCGTCGACGTGGTCCTTGAACCCCCTGCCGAAAACGCCGGCGGGCGGTGGGGTGCGGTCGTCCGAGGCTGGCTGCTCACTGTTATCCTCGCGTTGCCCATCGTCCTGTTGGCGCGGGGGCGACGCCGGTGAGAAGCGGCCACCGATGCTGGCCGGTGATCGACTGGGCGGGATAAGATCCGCGCGGTGCCGGGGCGGTAGCTCAGCCGGTTAGAGCAGGGGACTCATAATCCCTCGGTCACGGGTTCGAGTCCCGTCCGCCCCACCAACGTCACCTGGGGGCACGTCGTCCTTCTCGTTGATGCGGATCTCGGCGATGAAGGCTTCGATGGCGCGTTCGCGTTCGCCGGAAGTGCCATCGGTCATGACGTGGTCGAGGTGGGCGCGCAGCTCGATGGTGCACACTGGCCGCCGCCCTCGTCGCCGCGCTCACCGCCGCCCTGGCCGAGTCGGTCCGGCCCGGTCGACGGGGTCAGCGGGTGGTGCCGTACTCGCCGGTCGACCGGACGTGGGCGCGCACCCACGGCAGCCCCCGCAGCGCGGCGAGCGGGGCGGCCCCGAGGCTGAACAGGATCGAGCGAATCCGCCGTCCGCCGACGATCGCCAGGGCCGCGCAGCACAGCGCCGCGATCACGCAGAACGTCACCAGCCACCAGGCGTTGCGGAAGGCCAGCACCGCCAGCAGCGCCAGGGCGGCACCGGCCCAACCGGCCCGGACCCACCGCTGCGCCCTCGGCAGGTCGGCGGTGTGTCGGCGGACCGCGACCAGCACCCCGGCGGTCAGCACCAGCCAACCGAGGAACCAACCGACGCCGGTACGCCCCAACGGCACGAACGCGGCCACCCCCAGCGCCCCGGCCAGGACCGCCAGCGGGGTGGCCCGGTCCCGGGCCGGTGCGGGGCCGGGCCACGCCCGGTCCAGGAACGACGGTTGGAGTGGCCGGGACCGGAAGTCGTACGGCGAGCCGGGCACCCGGTAGTCGGGCGCGGGCGGCACGGGAGCGCCGGGCAGCACCGCCGATGGTGCCGCACCGGGAGCTCGCTGGCCCGGCGCTGCCGTCTCCGGACTCCGCTGCGCTGGTGGTGATGCCGCCTTCGAGACCGGCTCGGTCGGCGGTGAGGCCGGGGGAGTGGTGCCGACCGGGGTGGAGACCGTCGCGGCGGCCGGGGGCGGAGTCGCCAGGGCGGCCACCGCCGAGGTGCCCGGGGCGGTGGCGGCCGGGTCGTCGTCGGCCGCCACCAGCGGGAGGAAGATCGCGTAACCCCGGGTGCCGGGCGGCACGGTCACTGGGATGGCCCAGGCGGGCTGGTCGGCGGCGCCGGGCCAGACGATGGGCGACAACCCGTCGGTGGGTGGCAGGACCAGCAGCCGGGGTGGCGTTCCGGTGGGACCGGCGTCGGGTGGCACAGGGATGTCGCCGGGTTCCCCGGCCGGGGAACGCTCGGCGGGTGGCGGCTCGGACACCGCGCCCTCGTCGATGGACGAATCGCTGTCACTCTAAGGGCGGTACACCTCTGCGCGTTGTCCCCTCGGCCCCGGATGCGGCGGCCCGTCGGCCCACGCTCACTCGGGCGTGCCGGTGCCCCGGCCCCGGTCGTCCAGGACCAGCGGGGCGCGCCCACGTACGGCGTACCGGATGTGGGTGACCTCGGGGGTGGGCACCACCCGGGTGGGGGACATCTCGATCGCCTCGAAGTCGTCCAGGCCCAGGTCGGGGGTGAACAGGCGCAGACCGTCGCCGAGCACCACCGGCACCACGTGCAGCTCCACCTCGTCCAGCAGGCCGGCCCGCAGCACCTGGCGGACCAGGCTGCCTCCGCCGGCCACCGCCACGTCCCTGCCGCCGGCCGCCTCGCGGGCCCGTGCCACGGCGGCGGCCACCCCGTCGGTGACGTAGGTGAAGCTGGTGCCGCCCTGGCGCAGCAGCGTCGGGCGGGGCCGGTGGGTCACCACGAACACCGGGGCCCGGAACGGCGGCTCGTCGCCCCACGGCACCTCACCGCCGTCGGCCATCCGCCGCCCCATCACGTACGCGCCGGCCGCGCCGAACGACTCGGCGACGATCTCCGAGTTGACGTCGTGCTCGCCACCGGCGAATCCCTGCCGTTCGCGCCACGACGACGCGGCGGTGACCCAGCGGGTGACCCGGAAGAAGCCGTGGCTCTCCGCCGAGTGCATCCAGTCGCCGGTCCCGTCGTGTCGTGGGCCGGCGTAGCAGCCGTCCAGCGACACCGACAGTTGCGCGGTCACCTTGCTCATCTCCGTACCTCCGCTGTCTGCGGCGGGCACCCGCCGCTCACCGGTGGATCGGAGCCGGACCGGCCACTTCTACCGGTCCCCGTTGTGTCCTGGGTCACTCTCACAGCGGGCGGCGCGGCGCAGCAGGTGCCGCCGTTCGGCGTCGTTCCCGGCGAGGTCGGCGGCCCGCCGCCAGGCCACCGTCGCGGCGCTCCGGTCGCCGGCCAGTTCCAGCAGGTGGGCGCGGACCGCGTGCCGGCGGTGGTGGTCGGCGAGTGGCCCCGACTCCACCTCGGTCAGCAGTGCCAGCCCGGCCTCGGGCCCGTGCACCATGCCCACCGCCACCGCCCGGTTCAGCGTCGCCACCGGGTTGGGTGCCAGCCGGTCCAGCACCTCGTAGAGGCCGAGGACCTGCGGCCAGTCGGTCTCCTCGGTGCGCGGTGCCTCGGCGTGTACGGCGGCGATGGCGGCCTGCACCTGGTACGGACCCGGTGGCGAGGTGGCGAGACTGTTCGCGACCAGCGCGCAGCCCTCGGCGATCGCCGCCCGGTCCCACCGTCGGCGGTCCTGTTCGGCCAGCGGCACCAGGTCCCCGTCCGGGTCGACCCGCGCCGCCGCCCGTGCCTCGGTCAGCAGCATCAGGGCGAGCAGTCCGGCGGTCTCCCCGTCGTCGGGCAGCCGCTCGTGCAACCGGCGGGTCAGCCGCAGCGCCTGCCGGGTCAGGTCGGCCCGGCGCAGCTCGGGGCCGCTGCTGGCGCTGTACCCCTCGTTGAACAGCAGGTACAGCACCTGCCGGACCACGGCCAACCGGCGGCCCTGTTCGGCTGCCGGGGGCGGGGCGAACCGTGCGCCCGCGTCGCGCAGTCGCTGTTTGGCCCGCACGATCCGCTGCCCCATGGTCTTCTCCGGCACCAGGAAGGCGGCGGCCACCTCGGCGGTGGTGAGCCCGCCCACCGCCCGCAGGGTGAGCGCGAGCTGCGCCGGTGCGGGCAGCGCCGGGTGGCAGCAGAGCAGGAACAGCTCCAGCAGGTCGTCGCGGGCAGGTGCGACGGCGTCCGGTGGCGGCGCGACGAGCGCGTCCCGTGGCAGGGCGTCGTGGGCGGTCCGTTCCCGGCGGGTCCGGGCCGTCTCGGCGCGGACCTGGTCGACGTACCGGCGGGCGGCCACGGTGTGCAGCCAGCCCGACGGATGCTCCGGTACGCCCTCGCGCGGCCACGCCTCGACGGCCGCGACCAGCGCCTCCTGCACCGCGTCCTCGGCGGTGGCGAAGTCGCCGTAGCGGCGTACCAGGGTCCCCAGCACCTGCGGGACGAGCCGGCGCAGCAGGTCGGCGGTGGCCTCGTCCAGGCTCAGTTCCCGGCCCCGTCCTGGGTCATCAGCGGCCAGACCTCCAGGCCGCCGCCGATTCCGGTGCCCATCCGCAGTCCCGGGTACGAGCGGGCGATCTCCAGCGCACGCTGCTCGCTGTCCACGTCGACCACGAAGTACGACCCGACGTACTCCTTGGCCTCCAGGTACGGCCCGTCGGTGACGACCGGCGCGGCGTCGACCATGCGTACCGCCCGGGGGCGGACCTCAAGGCCCTGCGAGTCGACCAGTTCACCGGAGTCGCGCAGCGCCTGGTTGAAGGCGTCCACCTCGCCGATCAGCGTGGCCAGGTCGCCGTCCGGCAGGCTGCCCCAGACCTCTTCGTTTCCGTAGATCAACATCAGGTACTTCATGTGGCATCCTCATAATGATCGATATGTCCGTAAATAGACAGGACGACGAGTGCTCTCCTGACGCACTGTTGTAGCAGGTGGAGAGGCTGCGGACGGCGGGCCACGTCCGACGAGGCCACCCCATCGACCGGGCGGATGCCCGCCCTTCCCCGACAGCGCCGTCGCCACCGTCATCACACCGGACCACCGGACCGGGCATCCGCCCGCTCCGGCCGTCGCCGTACCTCCCGTCGGGCCGACGGGGCAACCCGCCGGTCACCGCGATCGAGCCAGGAAGGCGCCGCCATGGCCGTTCCCACCGTCACCGCCGCCCTCAACGCGAGCAGCTACGCCCCCGGTGCGCAGATGCTGCTCACCGTCACCTACGGCGACCCGGACACCAAGACGCTCACCGTCACCGTCGTGGTCACCGACGCGCAGGGCAACAGCAGCGCGCCGGCCAAGGTCACCGCCGTCATCGACCCGCTCACCGTCACCGTCACCGACGACTCGGGCCGCACCTGGACACGGGTGTCGGACAACGGCACGGTGGCCGTGTACCGGGCGGTGGCGTGATGGCCCGGGTCACCGTCACCGTGCGCGACTCCACCGGGCAGACCGCCAACGCCGCCGTCGACTACGCGATCACGCCGCCGGTGCTCGGCGGCTACTACCTGTCCGGGAACGCCGACCCGACCGCCGACATGGCCGGGGGGAACTTCCGGTCGCTGACCCAGTACCGCAGTTTCGCCGACAGCTACGTCTTCCCCGGCTACAACCGCCCGTGGCTGGTCACCCTCGGTCGGGGCGGGATCCAGATCAACATGGTGCTGGAGCTCAAGCACTACGGGGCGGCCGACACCGGGGCGCAGACCTTCACCGTCGACGGGGTGCGCTACGTCGTACCCGCTCCGGCGATGACCATCCAACAGCGTCCCGGCGCGGTCTGGCCGAAGGCGTACGGCTACGGCCAGGTGCTCGCCGGGCAGTGCGACGGACTCTTCGCCCGGGCGCTGTCGCAGTACCGCACGATGGGGTTCGGGGTGAACATCCAGCTCGCCTCCGAGCTGGACACCGACCACGAGTTCGGCACCACCGAGTCCGGCCGGGCGTACACCTGGGCGGAGTCGGACGCCCGCGCGGTGCAGGCGATGACGTACATCGTGAACTGGTTCCGGGCCAAGGCGCTGCCGCAGAACACCACCTTCTCGGTCGGTCTCGGCGGCTTCGACCGGCCCTGCTTCCAGCGCACCCACCCGGAGTCGCTGATGTCGCGGCTGGACTTCCTCCAGTGGAACGTCTACGCCACCAGCGCCTCGCACACGGCCCTGGACCGGTTCCGCCGGACCAAGGACTGGGCCGTGGCCGACCTCGGCCCGGTGGCGCTGTCCCGTCCGGTGCTCATCGCCGAGTGGGGCGTACGCGTCGCCGAGATCCCCGACCAGCCGGCCTGGATCGCCACCGTGCCGGCCGCCATCGCCCGGCTGAACGCCGAGCGCGGTCCGATCATCGCCCGCACCAACTACTTCAACTCCGGCTGGGGCACGCTCAGCCCGAAGGCACCCGGACTTGCCGCCCTGCGGGCCGCGTACGCCCGTCCCCCGTACGCCTGACCGTCACCGGGTCATGCGCACCTCCCGGTACGGAGACGCGCACGCCGGGTCGGAAGGTTAACGGACCGCACCGCGACTTGACAGCGACGCCCCTCCGGTTGCATGGTTAGTTACATGAGTAGTGAACCGGCCAACCAGGGCGGCAGGCCAGGGTGGCGGACGTGATGGAGGACGGTCGACCGATCTTTCTCCAGATAGCGGAGCTGCTGGAGAACTCGATCCTGGACGGGACGCTGGCCGAGGAGGAGCAGGTGCCGTCAACGAACGAGCTGGCGGCCTTCCACCGGATCAACCCGGCGACCGCCGCCAAAGGGGTCAACAAGCTCGTCGACGACGGAACGCTCTACAAGAAACGAGGGATCGGGATGTTCGTCTCCTCCGGCGCCCGCGCCAAGCTGCGCGGTCGACGCCGTGACGAGTTCGCCCGGCAGTACGTGCAACCGCTGGTCGCCGAGGCACGCAAGCTCGGCATCGGCCCGGCGGAACTCAAGAGCATGATCGACACCTGGGAGGGGGAGCGATGAGCCCCGTCGTCACCGTCACCGACCTGACCAAGAAGTACCGCGGCGTCACGGCGCTGGACCGGGTCAGTTTCTCGCTTGCCGGGAACCGGATCTACGGCCTGCTGGGACGCAACGGCGCCGGCAAGACCACCCTGATGCAGATCCTCACCGCCCAGAACTTCGCCAGCTCCGGCGAGGTTTCGGTCTTCGGGCAGCACCCGTACGAGAACGAGAGCGTGCTGTCCCGCGTCTCCTTCATCAAGGAGAGCCAGACCTACCCGTCGAACCTCCAGGTGCGGCACGTGCTGCGGGCCGCCAGCCTGGTCCACCCCGGGTGGGACGAGCAGTTCGCGCAGCGGTTGACGGCGGACTTCCGGCTGCCGCCACGACGCAACGTCCGCAAGCTCTCCCGGGGCATGCTCTCCACGCTGGGCATCATCGTCGGGCTGGCCTCGCGGGCGCCGCTGGCCTTCTTCGACGAGCCGTACCTCGGTCTGGACGCGGTGGCCCGGCAGATCTTCTACGACCGGCTGCTGGCCGACTACACCGAACACCCCCGCACCATCGTGCTGTCGACCCACCTCATCGACGAGGTCAGCGACCTGATCGAGCACGTGCTGCTGATCGACGCCGGGCGGCTGCTGCTGGACGAGGAGTCGGAGGCGCTGCGCGGCCACGTGCTCATCGTCTCCGGCCCGGTCGCGGCGGTGGACGAGTTCACGCGTACCGCCACCGAGCTGCACCGGGTGCTGCTGGCCGGCACGGCCCGTGTCACCGTACGTGGTGACTTCGGCCCGGCCGAGCGGGAACGGGCCCGGTCCCTGGGCCTGACCCTGGAGGCGTCGTCGTTGCAGGACACCGTCGTGCGTCTGACCACCTCGGCCGGCGGGCAGGCCGTCGGTGCCACCGGCAAGGAGGCCGTCCGATGAACCGTGTCCTGACGGTCCCCCGGTTGCAGTTCGTCGCCTGGCCCAGCGTGGTCGGCTGGCCCTGGGCGATCCTCTCCCTCAGCTTCCTCATCAACCTGGCCTTCTTCGCCTCCATGGACGGGCGGGACATCGAGCAGACCACCGGTGGCCTGGCCAGCATCTACGTGATGATGTTCATCGCCTGCATCAACGTGATCACCCAGGACTTCCCGTTCGCGATCGGGCTGGGCATCTCGCGTCGCAGCTTCTACCTCGGCAACGTGTTCTCCTTCGGTGCCCAGGCGGTCGTCTACGCGGGGCTGCTCTACCTGCTCGCCGTCATCGAGGAGGCGACCGGAGGCTGGGGCGTCGGCCTGACCTTCTTCGGCATCCCGTTCCTCTGGGTGGAGAACCCGGTGCTGCGGTTCCTCGGCTTCGCGATCCCGTTCCTGCTGCTCGGGTTCCTGGGGATCGCCATCGCCCTGGTGTTCAAGCGGTGGGGCGTCAACGGCATGCTCACCCTGAGCACCGCGACGCTGGTCGTGATCGGCGGGGCCGTGGTCCTGGCGACCTGGCGCGGCTGGTGGTCGGCGATCGGTGACTGGTTCGCCGACCAGTCGGGCGCCGCCCTGCTGGTGGGCTGGCCGGCGTTGTTCACGCTGCCGCTCGCGGTCGCCAGCTATCTGATCATCCGGCGCGCGACCCCCTGACCGTCGACCCGCCGGTGACGACGCCCGACGCGGTTGTTCGGGCGGAACGGGGGCGGCCCCTCCCGACACGACATCGGGAGGGGCCGCTGCGGTCGGTCCCGGTCAGCGCCAGGTGTCGGTCAGCGTGACCGATCCGGCGGTGGCGGTGCGGTTGGCGCCCGACTCCCAGACCACCTGGCCCGAGTCGGTGCGCTTGACGTACTTGTAGGAGAACGCGGTGCCGGCCGGCAGGTTCAGCCCGCCGGTCCAGACCGGGTAGGCGGTCGGTGACAGCCGGACCCCCTTGGTCGGGTCCCAGCCGCCGAGCGCGGGCAGGTCGCCGACGACGTAGACGTTCTGGCCGAGCGTGGTGGTGGCGGTGGCCCGGAAGGAGACCGTGGTGGCGGCCGGCGGGGTCGTGCCCGGCTGGTTCCAGGTGGCGGTCAGGGCGCTGCCGGCGGTGCCGGTGCGGTTGGGGTCGTTCTCCCACTGCACCGAGCCGTTGCCGACCTTGACCAGCTTCCACTCGAACGCGGTGCCCGCCGGCACCGACACCGAGCCGGTCCAGGTCGGGTAGCTGCCCGAGGTGGTGGACAGCTTCACCCCGTTCGCCGGGTTCCAGGAGCCGAGCGCCGGGATCGAGCCGACGACGTACACCTCCTGGCCGAGGTCGGTGGAGACGGTGGCGGTGAACCGGGTCGACCCGGCCGGGACCGACGGGCTCGCGGTCGGGGTCGGTGAGCCGGTCGGGGAGACCGTCGGGGTCGGCGTGGCACCGTCCAGACGGGCCTCGACGTGCAGGGCGACCGCCTGGTCGGCGGCGATCGACGCGGTGAAGGCACCACCGGAGACGGTCACCGCACCGCCCGGGCAGGCCCCGGTGGACCGGTCGTACGCGCCCCGACCGACGTTGCAGTAGCGGCCGTCCGGCAGCGAGGTGGCGAAGCTGCGGCTCCAGGCGCTGTTGGTGGCGTTGAAGGCGGCGTACCCCCGGTTGCCCCGGGCGAAGGCCAACCGCCCGTTGCCGTCGGTGACCACCGACCCGATGCCGGTCCCGGCGACCGCGTTGCGGAAGCCCGGCATGCCCGCCACTCCCGGGTTGCGGTGCTCGCAGATCCAGGCGCTGCCGGTGCAGTCGGCGGCCAGCGTGGTGCCGTTGGACGTGCTGGGCGGTCCCTGCCCGTGCACCGAGCCGAACGCGTAGCTCGACATGAGCTGGGGCCGACCGTACGGGTGGGCCATCATGAACGCGTCCGCCAGGTAGTAGCGGGCACCGCTCTTGTAGGTCAGCGTCGGGTTCTCGCGCTGGGTGTCGTGGTTGTCGACGAAGACGACCGCCTGTGCGGCGGTGAGCCCGCCGTAGTTCGGCAGGTTGCCCAACTGGGCGATGGCGCCGTCGCGGAACGCCGAGGAGACGGCGCGCTGGTAGTCGAAGTTGGTCACCCCGCCGTACGGCGCGTACGCGGTGTAGGGGATCGTGCCGTCGCCGTACACCTCGTGGAACAGGTCCGGCCGACCGCCGAAGCCGGGCACGTCCCGCAACCGGTTGATGATGTCGCCCAGGTGTGCCTCCTGGACGTGCTTGGCGGCGTCCACCCGGAAACCGGCCACCCCCAGGTCGATCACCGCGTTCATGTACTTGGCGATCTTGCGGCGTACCTCGGGGTCGGCGGTGTTCAGGTCGGCCAGGTCGAGCAGCTCGCAGTCCTGGACCTCCTGCTTGTTGCCCCAGTTGCTGATCCGCCGGTAGCAGGGCGCGAAGTCGCCGTAGCCGTAGCTGTCGCCGGAGCCGTCGTTGAACAGGTTGGGGTAGCTGTACTTGCCGTAGACGGTGCCGGCGCTGCCCGGACCGCTGCCCGCCGAACCGGTGCCGCTCATGTGGTTGAGCACCATGTCCACATAGATCTTCACGCCCTGGGCGCGGCAGCGCTGGACCATGTCGACGAACTCGGCCCTGGTGCCGCGCCGGGTCGAGTCCAGCCGGTACGACACCGGCTGGTAGTCCTGCCACCACGGGTACGTGGCGCCTTCGGCGCTGGGCAGCACCACGTGCTCCTGCGGCGGGGAGACCTGTACACCGCCCCAGCCCTGGGGGCCGAGGGTGCTCTCGCACTCCTGCGCGACGGAGTCCCACCGCCACTGGAACAGGTGGACGATCGCGTCGCCGTTGGCGCGTACCTCGGCGGCGCTGGCCGGCGCGGTGCCGGCGGCGACGACGGTGAGACCGGCCGCGACCAGTGTCGCGACCAGGGCCGCGGGTATCGCGGCGCGGGGACGGGGGATTCGCACGGGCCCTCCTCGGGGGACGGTCAGGCAGACGTGGTGACAGCAAGGCTTCCTGCAAGTTATGCAAGAAGTTGCGGTGATGGCGTGACCGTAACAGTGACGTCGATCCTTGGGAACCTCTGATTCACAAGTCGATCCGAGTCTGTCGAGGCTCTTGCGAATGACTGAAATCACTGCAAGAATTTGCGCCCACGTCGGCCGGAACGGTCGGTGGCTCACACCAGCACCGCGCAGACCGCCTGGGCGGCCACAGCACCGGGCCGGGCGAGAGGCGCCCATCGAGGTGACGACCAGCGGCAGGTCACCGAGCAGCCCAGCACCGAAGGCGGGCGGTACGGCGCTGGGCTTTCTATGCTCGGTCCATGGAACTGCGGATCTTCACCGAACCTCAGCAGGGCGCGACCTACGACGACCTGCTGGCCGTGGCCCGCCGCGCCGAGGAGACCGGCTTCGGCGCCTTCTTCCGCTCGGACCACTACCTCAAGATGGGGTCGGTCAGCGGCGATCCGGGCCCCACCGACGCCTGGACGACCCTGGCCGGGCTGGCCCGGGACACCCGCTCGATCCGGCTCGGCACGCTGATGACCGCCGCGACGTTCCGGCTGCCCGGCCCGTTGGCCATCACCGTCGCGCAGGTCGACCAGATGAGCGGCGGCCGGGTCGAACTGGGCATCGGCACCGGGTGGTACGACGCCGAGCACAGCGCGTACGGGATCCCGTTCCCGGCGCTCAAGGAGCGCTTCGACCGGCTGGACGAGCAGCTCGCCGTGATCACCGGTCTGTGGCGTACCCCGCCGGGGGAGACGTTCGCCTTCACCGGCCGCCACTACCAGGTCAGCGACTCACCGGCGTTGCCCAAGCCGGTGCAGCAGCCGCACCCGCCGATCCTGCTCGGCGGCATGGGCGCGAAGCGGACCCCGCAGCTCGCCGCCAGGTACGCCGACGAGTTCAACCTGCCGTTCGTCTCGATCGACGACACGGTCACCCAGTTCGGCCGGGTGCGGGCCGCCTGCCAGGAGATCGGCCGGAACCCGGACGAGCTGACCTGGTCCAACGCGCTGGTGCTCTGCTGCGGCAAGGACGACGCCGAAGTGGCCCGGCGGGCCGCCGCGATCGGCCGGGAGGCGGACGAGCTGCGCGAGAACGGGCTCGCCGGCACGCCCGCCGAGGTGGTCGACAAGCTCGGCCGGTACGCCGAGGTGGGCAGCCAGCGGGCCTACCTCCAGGTGCTCGACCTGGGCGACCTGGACCACCTGGACCTGGTCGCCTCGCAGGTGCTGCCGCAGCTCTGAGTGGTGCGGCAGCGCCGAACGGGCGGCTGCTCCGCGGTGCGGTGTCGCCCCCGGCCCGTCATCAGCGGGTCGGGGTCCGCAGCACGGTCTCCAGCCGCCCGTCGCGGTCGTTGTCGAGGTAGGTGACGTCCGGGATCCCGTCGCCGTCGAGGTCGTACTGCACCACGTCGGCCACGCCGTCGCCGTCGAAGTCGGTGACCACCGCGACGGAACCGTCCAGGTGTCGGCTGACGATCGACCGCGCGCCGCCCTCGATCCGGGGCGGCGGGCCGGGGGTCGGCACCGGCGACGGCGCCGGGCCCGGCGCGGGCGACGGCTGCGGGGTGGGCTGCCCCGCCGGGTACGCACCGGTCGGCGCGCTGGCCGGGAACACCCCGCTGCCGGTCGGGTCGATCTCCTCCTCGGAGGGGTACACGTCGCCACGAGGGGCGGGATCACGGTAGCTGCTCATCGGCGTAGGGTTCCCCGACGGAGCCGACGGTAACCGTCGGCAGGGCAGGGGGAGGTCGCGTGTCGACGCAGCGCAACTGGGCGGGCAACATCCGGTACTCCGCACGGGCGCACCACCGGCCGTCGTCCCTGGACGAGCTGCGTGAGCTGGTCGCCGGCAGCGACCGGATCCGGGCGGTGGGCAGCGGACACTCCTTCAACCGGCTCGGCGACACCACCGGCGACCTGGTCGACCTGTCCGGGCTGCCGGACACGATCCGCCTCGACCCGCAGCGCCGGACCGTCGACGTCCCGGCCGCGATCCGCTACGGCGACCTGGCCACCTGGCTGCACCAGCGGGGGTACGCGCTGGCCAACCTGGCCTCCCTGCCGCACATCTCGGTGGCCGGCGCGGTCGCCACCGGCACCCACGGTTCCGGTGTCACCGTCGGCAACCTGGCCACCGCCGTCGCCGGACTCGAACTGGTCACCGGCACCGGTGACCTGCACACCGTCGACCGGGACTCGGCCGACTTCGCCGGCACGGTCGTCGCCCTCGGCGCGCTCGGCGTGGTCACCCGGCTCATCCTGGACGTGGTGCCGACCTACGACATCCGGCAGTACGTGCGGCTGGACCTGCCCCGTGCCGCGCTGGACGAGGCGCTCGCCGCCGCGTACAGCGTCAGCGTCTTCACCGACTGGCGCTCCACCCTCGGTACCCAGGTCTGGCGCAAGCAGCTCGCCGACCAGCCGCCACCGCCCGCCGACTGGCTCGGCACCACCGCGGCCGACCGGCCCTGGCACCCGGTGCCCGGCATGCCGACGGTCAACTGCACCGAGCAGCTCGGGGTGGCCGGGCCATGGCACGAGCGGCTGCCGCACTTCCGGCTCGGCTTCACCCCGAGCAGCGGCGACGAGTTGCAGTCCGAGTACCACCTGCCGCGCGCCGACGCCGCGCAGGCGCTGGCCGCACTGGACGAGGTGGCCCACCTGATCGCCCCGGTGTCGCAGACCAGCGAGCTGCGGACCATCGCCGCCGACACGCTGTGGCTGAGCCCGCAGTACGACCGGGACACCCTCGCCGTCCACTTCACCTGGATCGCCGACACCACCAAGGTGCTGCCGGTGCTCGCCGAGGTGGAACGTGCCCTGGCCCCCTTCGCCCCGCGCCCGCACTGGGGCAAGGTGCACACGCTGTCGCCCGAGGCCGTCGCGGCCACGTATCCCCGCTGGGCGGACTTCGCCGCGCTGCTCACCCGGCTGGACCCGGCGGGTAGGTTCCGCACCGAGGAACTGGACCGTCTCTTCCCCCGCTGACCTCTCAGAAGATCAAGATCGTGCTCGATCCGGGATCGAGTGGTCTCGGAGCGGTGCTGACACCACTCGATCCCGGATCGAGCACCGTCTCAGTCGAGGCCAGCGCCAGTGGGCGCCCGGCGGTGACGTCAGCGGCCGGCGGTGACCTGGTCGCGCATGCTGCCGCGCTGCACGGCACGGCTGATGTCGCTGGGCGAGACGATGCCGACCAGGCGATCGTCGGCGACCACCAGCGCCCGCCCGTCGGCGCAGTCGTTGAGCCGGGGCAGCAGGTCGGTGAGCTGCTCGTCGGGGGAGGCGAGCACCAGCTCGTCGGAGCGGCAGGCCACCGACTCCAACGTCGTACCGTCCCGCTCGTCACTCGGCACACCGCGTACCCGGTCGAGCGTGACCAGGCCGACCGGTCGGCCGTCCTCGGTCAACGGCAGCGCGGTGTGCCGGTATGCGAACAGATAGTTGTCCACGAAGTCGGCCACCGTCATCTCTCCCGAGGCGGTCTGCGGCTGCGGGGTCATCACGTCGGCCACCCGGATCCCGCGCAGCGCCGAGCCCACCCGCGCCTGCCGCTCCTCCAGGCTGGCCGCGCCGATCAGGAACCAGCCGATCAGAGCCAGCCAGAGCCCGCCGACACCGGCACCGGTCAGGAACCGGAACAACCCGAAGCCGATCAACGCCAGGCCCAGCACCCACCCGGCCCGGGCCGCCACCACCGTCGCCCGGGTCCGATCCCCGGTGGCCTTCCACACCGCCGCCCGCAGCAGCCGCCCACCGTCCAGCGGGGCGGCCGGCAGGATGTTGAATACCGCCAGCAGCAGGTTGATCCCGCCCAGCCAGGCCATCACCCCCAGCCACAGCCCGTGCACCCCGGCGACGCTGAGCAGCATCGCGAGCACCCCGAAGAACGCGCCGATGATCAGGCTGACCAGCGGCCCCACCCCGGCGATCCGCAGCTCGGCACCGGGCGTACGGGCCTCCCCACGCAACTCCGCCACGCCCCCGAACAGCCAGAGGGTGATCCCGCCGACGCCCAACCCGTTGCGCTTGGCCACCACCGCGTGCGACACCTCGTGCGCCAACAGGCCCAGGAAGAACACGATGGCCGCCGCCAGCCCCGCCAGCACGTACGCGACCACCGACCGGTCCGGGTACGACACGGGGAACAGGCTGGCCGACAGGCCCCACCAGATCAGCGCGAAGATGACCAGGACGCTCCAGTTGACCCCGACGGGTACGCCCACGATCCGGCCGAGCCGGAAACTCGCCCTCATGTGTGGCTGATACCCCCACAGGTCGTTTCCATGCCAGCCCGGAACGTCACCGATCGCGCCGACTGGCCGCTTCCCGTGGCCGGCCGCTGGTCAATCGTCGCGAATGGCCGGCCGTGGCAGAGCGTCGGCGGGGCTCTGGAGCGCCTGTCGAGGGCCTGGGCGCGGGTAGAGCGATCGTCAGTCGGCGGTGCCGGCCGGCACCACCCAGGCGGTGGGCTGGCCGGTGATCGTACTGATCATGTCGTAGTCGCCGTCGTAGTGCAGCACCGTGGCTCGATGCCGTTCCGCGGTGGCGCTGATCAATAGGTCAGCCATGGAGAGCGCTCGGTGGTTGCCTCTGTGCAGCGCCTGAAGCTGGATCTCGATCGCCCGGTCCCAGACCTCGTCCGGCGTGGGCAGCCAATGGAAGCCGCCGAGTAGCCAGCGAGCGCGCTGAGCCTCCTTTGCCGTCCGGGCGCTCTGGATCACCTCGATCTCTATCGAACCGCAGACCGCCAGTAAGCCGCGCTCGGACAGTTCGTCGAGGACAGGCGCTACGGCCGGCTTGGGCCAGCGGGCGAGTGCGGATTTGTCGAGCAGGTACAGCTCTCGACTCACGCCGCATCCGGCTGCACGCCGGTGTGGCCGGTGAGGCCCGGCAGTCCACCACCCTTGAGCCAATCGGCGAACTCGCGGCGCTTCTCTCGGTCGACGGCAGCCTTCAACGCCGCGTTGACAGTCGCCTTCTTCGTGGTCGTGCCGAAGATCTTGGCGGCTTCTGCGAGTAGCTCGTCATCGACGTCGAGGATCGTCCTGCTCATCGCTTGGTCCTTCCGGTTCTCAGCGACACTGGCCTGATGATATCAAAGTTCGGTGATCTTGATATCATCGCTCGCGGCCGTGGTCGAGCCGGGTGTCGCCGCTTTTCGCGCGATCACAGGTCGGAGACCTGGCCACCGCCGGTGCCGCTGAGCATGCCACCGCCGACCACGACGCTCGTAACGGTCAGGAAGCTCATCCCGGCCGAGGCGAGGGCCAACGTGGCGCTCGTCATCTCCTCCGGCTTGGCCATCCGGCGTAGGCCGTCCACGTTGACGCGGCCCCATTCGGCCTTTCCGGCTGCCGGTGATGCCCGGCGGGCGTTGCGCCTCCACCAGCGCGGTTTCGGTGGTGCCGGGGCCAGCGAGACGTACTGGCCCAGCTCGATGGCGGCAGTACGGAAGGTCCCGGTGACCGCGCTCTTGCTCGACGAGTACGCGGAGAGGCCGTACCGGGTGATGAACTCGTTGGCGGAGCCGGTGACCAGGATGACGCCGCCCTTGGCCTTGTGCGGGATCTGGTACTTGATGGAGAGGAAGACGCCCCGGGTGCTGGTCTCCGCGTGACTGTCACAGTCGGTCACGCTCGTCTGCTCCAGGGCGGTCCACGGTTCCTGGATTCCGGCGTTGTCGAACGCCACGTCCACCCCGCCGTAGCGCTGGGCGATCCGGTCCACGAAGGACTTCACCTCGGCCGGACGCCGGACGTCGGCCCGCAGGTAGGTCGCCTCGATAGATCGAGGTACGCGAGCTGAAGAAGGTGCTGCGCGGCAACCTCGTCCCGATCGTCGGCTGAGCCGGGTGCGATGGAGGGCCGTACCCGCAGTCGGTCCGCTCCGGCGGTGCTCGTCGCGCGGGGCGGGGCCGGTCCGCTCAGGCGGTGGCCGGTGCGGCGGGTAGTTCGTCGACCACCACCACCGGGCTGCCCTCGGGCACCTCGGCCAGCAGTTGCCGCTGACCACTCGGGGTGAGCCGGATGCATCCGTTGGTGGTCTGCTGGCCCAGTTCGCCGTCGTGGTACCAGGTGTGGATGCCGATGTGGGCGCCGCGCAGCCCGTCCGGCACCGAGTCCGGGTCGTCGGGGATCGAGCCGAGGGCGTAGATGTCGACCCCGCCGTAGACGCTCTCCGGCGGTGGGGTGCGACCCAGGACGAACGTACGGCCCAACGGTGTCTCCTGGCCGCGCTGGCCCAGGCTGACCTGCCAGGTACGGCGGGCGACCCCGTCGCGGTACCAGGTGAGGCGGTACGGCACCCGTTCCACCACGATCTGGTCCCGCAGCGCGACGGTCCGGAAGCCACCGGGCGGCAACCAGGCCAGCTTGCGATTGGCCGACGGCAGCAGCACGGCGGTCCAGCCCTGCTCGCGTCGGGCGATCGGCACGGTGAGCGGCACCTCGCTGATGGTGGGCATCAGGAAGGCGACCGGTCGCCCGCCCGGCCCGTCGTACGCGGCGAGTCGCCGGGTCGGTCGCAGCCCCTCGGTCAACGGGGTGGTGTCCAGGGTGTCCGGATCGTCGGGGAAGCCGGCCGGTGCCGGGTCGTAGGCGATCTCGGGCAGGCCGTCCGGTGCCGGTGCGGCCGACGGGACGATCTCGTCGAGCGGTGGCAGGGTGGTACTCGGCATCTCGGCCCGGTCGCTCGGCCCGGCGATCGGTGCCGGCGTCGACGAGGGCGTCAGCGCCCACCCCGCGTACGCCGACCCACCCAGCAGCACGGCAATGCTCACTGCCGCGACGACCCCCCGCCGCTCCCTACCCCAATCCCCAATCCGCACAACCAACCCTAACAACTCAGACACCCCAAAAACCCCACTTCACCCACCCCACCCACCACCCTGGACCGAGTTGATCAAGAAGTTCGCGTCACGCCCGGGGTCGAATCCGGACCCAAAGTTCTTGATCACCTCACGAGGGGTGGGCGCGGTGGGTGGGTGGGGGTTAGGGGAGGCGGGCGTTGGTGTGGAGGGCTATGGCGTCGTGGGCGGGGACGGTGGCGGCGAACCAGCCGTTGGCGTCGACGGTGATGACCGGGCCGCTGCACGTGCCGTTGGTGAAGGTGCCGTGGATGACGTCGCAGTAGCGGCCGGCGGGCAGCCCGGTCTGGTACGAGCGGCCGGTGATCGGGAAGTCCTCGTCGTTGATGGTGACGAAGCCCCGGCCGGTACGGCTGAAGGCGATGTGCTGGTAGCCGTTGTCGTACCAGTTGCTGACGCCGGTGCCCTCGGTGGCGTTGCGGAAGCCGACCATGTTCGCGATCACCGGCCAGCGGTGCTCGCACTCCCACCCGGAGTAGCAGGTGGTGTTCAGCGTCCTGTTGGTGCCGTCCGAGGGCGGACCCGCGTCGCGGTTGGTGATGGTGTAGCTGGACATCACGGTCGGTGAACCGTACGGCCAGGCCAGCATGAAGGCGTTGGCCAGTGCGTACGTGCCCCGGTCGCGGTAGGTGAGCACCCCGCCGTCGTCGCGCTGGGTGTCGTGGTTGTCCACGAAGACCGACGACACCGAGCTGGGCAGATGGCCCCAACCCTCGCCGAAGTTACGCAGGTAGGCGAGTCGTTCGGTGCGGAAGACCCGGGCCAGGTCCTTGCCGTAGCGGAACTCGTGCACGTCGCCGTTGCCGGTGTACTCCTCGGGCCGGACCGGTTCGCCGGCACCGTAGATGACCTCCTGCACCACGTACGCGGGGCGGTTCAGGCGGCGCAGGATGTCGGCGATGTCGGCGGCGGGCATGTGCTTGCTGGCGTCGAGCCGGAAGCCGTCCACGCCGAGTGACAGCAGGTCGTTGAGGTACCCGGCCAGCCGTGACCGGACGTACTCGGAGCCGGTCTTGAGGTCGGCGAGGTTGACCAGCTCGCAGTTCTGCACCTCGTAGCGGTCGAGGTAGTCGACGATGTCGTCGTTGCCGTTGCGACCGCAGTAGTGGAAGTCCTGCGCCTGGTAGATGCCGGGGTAGACGTGGTGCTGGTAGGTGGACCCGGCCCAGCCGGTGCCGCCGTTGGTCTGGCCGGACATGTGGTTGACGACGGCGTCGACGATCACCTTGACGCCGGCCGCCTGGCAGGTGGCCACCATGGACCGGAACTGCTCCCGGGTGCCCTTGCGGGATTCGATCCGGTAGCTGACCGGCTGGTAGGCGACCCACCACTGGTTGCCGCGTACGTGTTCCTGCGGGGGTGAGACCTGGACGTAGCCGTAGCCCTTGGGGCCGAGTGTGCTCGTGCACTCGGCGGCCACCGAGGGCCAGTTCCACTCGAAGAGGTTGGCGATGACCTTCTTGCCGCCGGTCGGGGCGGCGGCGGCCGGGGGTGTGGTCACGGTGCCGGGTGCGAGGAGGCCGGCGATCACGGCGAGAGCGATGATCGCCGGGCGGAGTCGACGTCGACGCATCGGGTGCTCCTGGGTGGCGGAGGAAGGGGGGTGATGGTGCGACTGCCCGGGTCTTGCAGTCGGGCCTGAAAGTTTCAGCAAGGTTACAAGCGCATTTCGGCGCCTGTCAATGCATGGACGGTCGTGACTGCGTCCGGGGAGGCGGCGGAACCGCTACACGCGCCGGGCCGGGGGACGGTTCGACAACTCGTCGAGAAATTTTCGGTCCGAGCTAATCCGACTGAACGCTACGGACGTACTGGTGGGGGGAACAGGGTCGGCCGGCGGTGCGCCGCCGCGAGACGATCGAGGAGCTAATGGCCCGGGCTACGCAGAACGAGAAGGCGCCTGCCGTCCGTACCAGCACCAGCACCAGAGGCATCCGGGTACGGTCCCGTAGCCAGATCCTGGCGCTGTCGGCGTCCGGCATCGCGGCGTTGTGGGCGCTGATGATGCTCACCAGCGCCGGTCAACGGGCGTACGCCATGGGCTTCTTCTTCACGGAGTTCTTCGCCGGTGTGATCTGCCTGGTCGCGCTGAGCCTGACCGTGATGATGGGGCTGCTGGCCACCGACCGGCTGGTGCTGCTGATCCGGCACCGGGTGCTGTTGCAGTCGGCGCACCGGGCCACCGGCATCCTCGGCGTCGCCGGCCTGGTCTTCCACGTGATCACGAAGATCGCCAGCGGCCGGGCCGGGGTGACCGACGCGGCGGTGCCGTTCGTCGGCGGCCGGGGACTCTACGTCGGCCTCGGCACCATCGCCGCGCTGCTCATGGTGGGTGTGCTCTGGACCGGCATCATCCGGGCCCGGTTCGCCGACGTCGGTCCCAAGTGGCTGTGGCGTGCCCTGCACTCGATGGCGTACCTCTCCTGGCCCTTCGGCATCTTCCACGGCCTCGGTGCCGGGCGCGCGCCGGCCACCTGGGTCAGCCTCAGCTACTGGCTCTGCGTGGTGCTGGTGGTGGTGGCGCTGCTGGTCCGCCTCTCGGTCAGCCTCCAGCGTCGGAGCCGCGAGCAGCACCAGGCCGCCGCGCTCAACGAGGCGATGACCGGTGGCAAGTCCACCGAGGAGACCCGGGGCAAGGGCCTGCTCGGCACCCTGACCGGCCGCCGCGCCGAGGGCGAGGACGGTCGGGAGAAGCGGGTCCGGCGCGACATGAGCTGGGCCGAGAGCACCTCCGGCACCTGGGCCAGCCCGACCATCCGGCGCAACGACCCGGAGCGGTTCACCGTGCCGGTGGTCCCCGAGCCGGGCAGTCTGCGCGAGCCGGTACTTCCCGGCCGGGACCGCCTCGACGAGGAGCTGGAGCCGGTGGTGCGGCGTCCCTCGCGCCGCGAGGAGGAGGAGTTCGAGCGGGCCATCCGCCGCGAGACCGAGCTGATGGAGCCGGTGACCAGACGGCGTGACGAGGAACCGGCCGGTCGACGTACGGTCCGGCGCGACGACGAGCTGGAGTCCACCGGGCGGCGCGCGTACCGCCGGGACGAGGAGGAGCTGGAGCCCGTGGGCCGCCGGGTCCGCGAGGACGATGAGCCGGTCCGGCGCCGTGCCTCCCGCCGCGAGGAGGAGCGCGAGTCGGTGGGCCGACGCTCCGCGCGCCGCCGCGAGGAGGAGCCGGAGTACGAGCGCGAGCCGGGCGGCCGACGCCGCCGCGACGACGAGGAGACCGGCCGGTACCGCCGCTCCCGGGTGGATGACGATGCGGGCACCCGCTACTCGTCCCCGCCCCGCCGCCGCACCGACGAGCCGGAGGAGCCCTGGGACAGCCCGCGTCGCTGGGAGTCGAACGCCCCGATCTCGGCCGGCCCGATCTCCGGCGCGCCGATCTCCGGTTCGCCGATCTCGGGTACGCCCATCTCCGCCGAGCCGCGCAGCGGCGGCGGGCGGCACAGCGTGGAGGACGACGTGCCCGAGGCGGAGAACGACTACTGGCGGCCCCCGGCCCGGTACGCCACGGAGGACGCCGTGGACGACGACACCCCGACCCTGGTCGACCTCGCCTCCCGGCGCGCCCGCCGGGCGTCGGACAGCCGCCGCCGTCGGGCCGACCCGGACAAGGTGGACGGTGCCTACTGGGCCGGGCTGCGAGGGGAGGCCAAGTGACCGAGCGTGCTGTCGTCCCGCCGGTGGCCTGTGTCGGTGAGCCCCGGCTCACCGCCGGGTTCGCCGAGTTCGGCCGACTCGACCTGCGGGCGCACGAGATGGTGCACGGCCCGATCAGCCCGATGGAGCCGTCCAACCTGCTGCGTCTCGCCGAAGGCATCCAGCTCAAGGGCAAGGGCGGCGCCGGGTTCCCGTTCGCCCGGAAGTTGCGGGCGGTGCTGGAGTCCTGTGAACGCCAGGACCTGCCGCCGGTGGTGGTGGTCAACGCCACCGAGGGGGAGCCGGCGAGCTGGAAGGACAAGGTGATCCTCACCCGGGCCCCGCACCTGATCCTGGACGGCGCGGCACTGGCCGCGTTCGCGTTGGACGCCGAGGAGATCGTGCTCTGCGTGGCCGACGACCTGGTCGGCCGGGACTCCCTGATGGAGGCGCTGGACGAGCGGCGGATGCCGGCGCCGACCAGCGTGGTGACGGTGCCGCACCGGTTCATCAGCGGGGAGGGCGGTGCGCTGGTCAACGGGATCAACGGGCTGCCGCACATCCCGCCCGGCACCAAGAAGCGCTCCAGCGACTCCGGCGTGAGCAACCTGCCCACCCTGCTCTCCAACGCCGAGACGTACTCGCAGCTCGCGGTGGCCGCCCGCCTCGGCCCGTACGAGTACGCGGCGCTCGGCACCGACGACGAGCCGGGCACCGTGCTGCTCAGCGTGACCGGCGCGGCCAAGCGGCACGCGGTGGTCGAGTGCGCGGCCGGCACCCCGCTGCGCGAGATCCTCGAACTCTGCGAGGTGCCCGACGGGCCGGGCATCCTGATGGGCGGCTACCACGGCAAGTGGATCACCAGGGAGGCGGCGGAGAAGGCCGAGGTCTCCCGCAAGGGACTCGCCGCCGTCGGCGGGACCCTCGGTGCCGGCATCATCGTGCCGCTCGCCAACGACACCTGCCCGCTCGGCGAGGCCGCCCAGGTGGTGCGCTACCTGGCCGGCGAGTCGGCCGGGCAGTGCGGACCGTGCAAGCGCGGACTGCCCGACCTGGCCCGCGCGGTCGACCTGGCGGTCTCCGGCAGCGCGCCGGTGGAGGTGGTCCGGGCCGCCGCCGGTGACGTCAAGGGGCGCGGCGCGTGCAGCCACCCCGACGGTACGTCCCGCTTCGCGCTGTCGGCGATGGAGGTCTTCGCCGACGACCTCAAGAAGCACACCACCGGCGAGGGCTGCGGCCGACGGGTCAAGGGCATGATGGGCCTGCCCGGAGCCCCCGATCCGGATCCACAGAAGCTGGTCCTGGACTGGTCGCGGTGCGACGGCCACGGCCTCTGCGCCCACGTGGTGCCGGACTTCATCCGACTCGACCAGAACGGCTACCCCGCCTTCCCGCCCACCCCGGTGCCGACCTGGCTGCGGGAGGGCGCCTCGAAGGCGGTCAAGGTCTGCCCGGAGCTGGCGTTGCGGCTGACCAAGGCCTGAGCGTGCCGCGACCGGAGCCGGCACCGGGCAGGCGTGTCGCGACCGAAGCGGGGTGCGTGCGCGTGCCGCGACCGAAGCGGGAGTGCCCGCGCGCGGTGACCGAAGCGGGACCGGGCGGGCGGCCGGTGGCCGTACCAGCGAACCGAAGGAGACACCGATGAGGCCGGTCCGACAGACGCGACGTGCCATCGGTCCGGTCGTCGTCCTGCTCGCCGCCGCGCTGGCGGCCGGCGGCTGCGGTGCCGGGGGCTCGGTCGAGGAGGCTGCGGCCGTGCCGGAGCCCCCGCCCGCCTCGGCGTCTGCGGAGCCCGCCGGACCCACGCCCGGTCCAACCGCCCCGGTGCCGGTGCCCGACACCCTTCGGTTCACCGGGCAGACCCTGGCCGGTACGGAGTTCGACGCCGCCGCCCTGGCCGGTCGCCCGGTGGTGCTCTGGTTCTGGGCACCCTGGTGTGCCACCTGCGCCAGCCAGGCGTGGACCATCGCCGAGATCGAACCCGGCTTCCGCGACACCGTGCCGATCGTCGGCGTCGCCGGGCTCGGCGAACGCAAGGCGATGACCGACTTCGTCACCGAGTTCGAACTCGGCCCGATGCCGCAGATCGACGACCGGCAGGGCGCGCTCTGGAAGCGGTTCGGAGTCGTCGAGCAGAGCACCTTCGTGATCATCGATCGCGAGGGCAAGGTCGCGCACAAGGGGTGGCTGGACGGGGAGGACCTCACCCGCCGGGTCACCGCGCTGGCCGCCTGATGGAGGCACCGCTCCTGCTCGCGCTGACCGCGGGCATGCTCGGCGCGGTCAACCCGTGCGGCTTCGCGATGCTGCCGGCGTACCTGTCGCTGCTGGTCGCCGGGGCCACCGACACCCGGGGCGCGGTCGGTCGGGCGCTCACCGCCGCCGCCGCGCTCACCTGCGGGTACGTGCTGGTGTTCGGCGCCTTCGGCCTGGCCCTGGCCCCGTTCGCCGGTTGGCTGCGTCCCCGGCTGCCGTGGTTCACCGTCGGGCTCGGACTGCTGCTCCTGCTGCTCGGCTGCTGGCTGCTCGCCGGACGACGGCTGCCCAGCCTGCGTCCGCTGACCCGGGCGCCCCGACTGACCCGCAGTTGGCCGTCGATGGTGCTGTTCGGCATGGCGTACGCGGTCGCCTCGCTGGGCTGCGCCATCGCGCCCTTCCTGGCGATCGTGGTGACCAGCCTCCAGGCCGGGTCGACCGGACGCGGGCTGGCGCTGTTCGGGGCGTACGCCCTGGGGATGGGTCTGGTGGTCGCGGTGGCCGCGCTCGGCGTGGCGCTGCTGCGCGGCGAGGTGGTGGCCCGACTGCGGGGCGCGGGGGCCTGGGCCCCTCGGGTGAGTGGCCTGGTACTGCTGCTCGCCGGTGGCTACGTGGCCTGGTACGGCTGGTACGAGGCGCGGCTGGCCGCCGGTCGTCGCGAGGCGCTCGCCGATCCGGTGGTGAGCGCCGCCGCCGGTGTCCAGCGTTGGCTGGCGGCGACCCTGGACAGCGTGGGTCCGGCGGTGCTGGCCGCGGTGGTCGGCGTGCTGGTGCTCGCCGGCCTGCTGCGAAGGAAGGGCACCTTGTTAACGTCTGCGGTAGAGCAGGGGACCCCTGCTCACACCGCACGGGGGCCGCACGCGGCGACCCCCGACGAACCGGTCAGCGCGGGGTGAGTAGGTCGGTGCCGATCCGGTCGCGGAGCACCTCGGGCACCAGCACCGAACCGTCGGGCTGCTGGAACTGCTCCAGGATCGCCGGCAGCAGGCGGCTGGTCGCCAGCGCCGAGCCGTTCAGCGTGTGGACGAACCGGGTCTGCTTGCCACCCGGCTCGCGGTAGCGGATCGCCGCCCGGCGGGCCTGGTAGTCACCGCCCCAGGAGACCGACGAGACCTCCTTGTACTTGCCGGTGCTGGGCATCCACACCTCGATGTCCAACGTCTTGCGCATCGAGGCGCTGGAGTCGCCGGCCGCCAGCAGGCTGCGCTGGTAGTGCAGGCCCAACCCCTCGACCAGGCTCTCCGCGTGGGCGACCATCTGTTCCAGCGCGGCGTCGGCCTGCTCGGGCAGGGTGAACTGGAAGATCTCCACCTTGTTGAACTGGTGGCCCCGCACGGTGCCACGCTCGTCGGAGTGCGAGCCCGCCGCCTCCCGGCGGTAGCAGGGGGTGTACGCGAACACCCGCAGCGGCAGCTTCCCGGTATCCAGGATCTCGTCCTGGTACGCGCCGAGGATCGCCGTCTCCGCCGTCGGCAGCAGGAACTGCCCGCGCGGGGCCGACTGCTTGTCCAGGTGGTACACGTCGTCGTAGAACTTCGGGAACTGGCCGGCGGCGAAGCCCGCGGTGTCCAGCAGCAGGTGCGGCGGGAGCAGGAACTCGTACCCGGCCTCGATGTTGCGCTCGATCAACCAGTTGACCAGCGCCCACTCCAGGCGGGCGCCCAGCCCGGTGTACATCCAGAAGCCCGACCCACCCAGCTTGACGCCGCGCTCGTGGTCGACCAGGCCCAGGGCCCGGCTCAACTCGACGTGGTCACGGATCTTCTCGATCGGCGGGGGCGCACCGAAGGTCTTCACCACCCGGTTGGCCTCCTTGCCGCCCGGGACCACGTCGTCGGCGGGCAGGTTGGGCAGCTCGCTCATCACGCTGCGCAGCCGGGCCTGCACCTCGTCGAGTTCGCTCTCCAACTCGGCGATCTGCTTGCGGCCGACCTCGGAGGTCGCCTCCGGCTCGACACCGGCCCGCTTCGCCTGCGCGTACGCCCGGGCCTCGGCCTTGCGACGCTGGCGTTCCCCGTCGATCTCACTGATCAGCCGGCGACGCTCCCGGTCGAGCTGCTGGATGTCGTCCAACGCCCGGTCGACCTCGGCGGCCTCCAGCCGCTTCGCCAGCGCGGTCGCCACCGCGTCGCGATCCTTCCGGATCAACTCCATGTCGAGCATGCTGCTCCGTACGCCTCCGTCCGGAAGTCGGGTGGACTACCAGATGCTACCGCCGCGCCCGGATCGCCCCGACTCCCGCACCCGGCACACCGATCCTGTTCGGCGGCGCGCGCTCGGTCAGAGCCGGATCGGCATCAGGATGGAGAAGGCGCCCTCGTCGTCCGGACGGCGGATCGCCAGCGGGGTGACCGGGCTGTCCAGTTCGAGCACCAGCCGGCTACCCCCGGCCGCGTCGAGCGCGTCGAGCAGGTACGCACCGTTCACGCCGACCCGCAGGTCGTCGGCGTGGTGCGGGTCGTCGGGGCCGAGCAGCCGCAGCCCGTCGCCCGTCCCCATCCCGAGTACGGTCACCGGCAGCGGGGCACCGGCGTACTCGAGGGTCAGCGTCGGACCGCCCGCCCGTAGCGCGCCGGCCAGCCAGTCGGCGTCCACCGTGACGCGGCGGGTCGGCCCGTGCTCGCCCGCCCGGGGCAACAGCACGTGATAGTCGGGGAAGTCGTCGGGCAGCGCCGTGACGTGCAGCTCCCGACCGGCCACGTCGGCGTGCAGACCGGACGTGGTCAGCGTCAGCCGTACCGCGTCCGTCTCGACGTCCGGGTCGGTCAGCAGTCGACTGAGCCGGTCCACCGCCGCCAGCGGCAGCAGCGTACGCACCGTCGGGCCGTGCACCGCCCCGTCGGCGGTCGCCACCGCCAGCCGGTGCCGGTCGGTCGCCACCAGCCGTACGCCCGTGTCGCCCACGTCGAACAGGACACCGGTGAGCGCTGGCAGCTCCGGGTCGGTCCCGACGGCGAACCGGACGGCGTCCACGGCAGCGGCCAGTCCCGTGCGGTCCAGGACGATCCGGGTGGCGGCCGTGGACTCATCGACCGGCACCAGTGCCCGAATCCGGGAGACCTCGCGGCGCGCGTCGGCCAGTCCGTCGGCCAACCGGCGCAGTTGGGTGTCGAGCAGCCGGTGCACGACGGCCGGTTCGGCGCGTACCGCCTGGGCGATCTCGGCCACCGGCAGGCCGACCCGGCGCAGTCCGGCGACGAGCCGGGCCGTGGCGACCTGGTCGTCGGTGTAGCGGCGGTACCCGGTCACCGGGTCCACCCGGGCCGGCACCAGGACCCCGGCGGCGTCGTAGAACCGCAGGGCACTCACCGTCAGCCCGCTGTCCCGGGCCACCTCGCCGATGCTGCGCAGGTCACGCTCCACCTCGCAGATCCTGCCGCCTCGACCAGGTCGAGGGTCAACCCGGGTGCCGGGCGGATGTGAGGAGGGGGCCCCTCCTATGCACGAGGCGTTAGTAAGGTGCCCTTCCTTTCACCTCACCGGAGGACGCGGAAGGTGAGGCCGGCGCTGGTGAGTCGGGTCAGCAGTGCGTCGCCCATCGCGGTCACCGGCGTGACCTGGCCGGACGTGGCCGGCAGGTCGTCCAGGGCGAGGCAGAGGGCGGACTCGGCGAGCATCTTGGCGGTCTCGTCGTAGCCGGGGTCGCCGCCGGCCACCTCGGTGACCACGCGGTGACCGCCGCCGGTGCCGACGAAACGGACCCGGAACCACGACGTGGCCCGCTGCGCGGCGCTCGGGCCCTGGCCGGAGGCGAGCCGGCCGAGCAGCCAGCGGCGGGCCGGGGGCAGCCGGGTCAGTCCGGCCAGCGCGCCCAGGCCGACGCCGGCCACCAGCACGGTGGGCAGGCGCTTGACCGCTGCGAAGTGCCGGTAGCGGAAGTCCGGCCCGTACTCGGGGCGGGCCTCGGCCGAGCGGCGGACCACCTGCGGGTCGATGGTCGGCAGCGGCACCGCCCAGACCGGCAGGTCCTGCGAGCGGGCCAGCCTGCCCGGCACGGCCCGGACCCGGCGGTCGGTGGGACGCGGTTCGACCGCCCGCCGTTCGCGGGCCACCCGGGACGTCTCGGTCCGCCGGGAGAAGGCGGTCAGCGCCGAGTGGTACGTGCCGGCGGAGAAGCGCCCACCGGCCCGTACGTAGCCGTCCACGCTGATCGGCACGTCGGCCGGGAGCTGCTTGACGGTGAACCAGACGCCCAGGTCGTGCGGAATCGAGTCGAAACCGCAGGCGTGCACCAGCCGGGCGCCGGTGCGGGTCGCCTCGGCGTGGTGCCGCAGGTACATCCGGTCGACGAACTCGGGTTCGCCGGTGATGTCGAGGTAGTCGGTGCCGGCGGTGGCGCACGCCGCGACCAGCGGTTCCCCGTGGTGCACGTACGGGCCGACGGTGCTGGCCACCACCCGGGCCTGCGCGGCCACCGCCCGCAGCGAGTCCGGGTCGGTGACGTCGGCGGTGAGCAGGGGCAGGTCGGTCAGGGACGGCGTGATCGCGACCAGCCGCTCCCGGACCGTGGCGAGCTTGTCGGGGTTACGCCCGGCGATCGCCCAGCGGAGTCCGGCCGGCGCGTGGCGGGCCAGGTACTGCGCGGTCAGCTCCCCGGTGAACCCGGTCGCCCCGAACAGCACGACGTCGTACGTCCGTTCCGCAGCCATCCCGCGATGATGTCATTCACCAGGCCGGACGTCGATCGACGGCGACTCGTGCGGGGTGAACACGGCTCGCAGGCAGTCGTCGGGGTGGTCGCGGAACAACGCGTACCCCTGGGCCGCCCGCTCCAGCGGGAAGTGGTGCGTGGCCAGGTGCTCGGTTCGCAGCTCGTCGCGGGCCATCCGGTCCAGCAGCATCGGGACGTAGCGCCGGCCGTGCTGTCGCGCTCCCCGCACGGTGAGCCCCTTGTGCACCACCGCGCCGGTCGGGAACGCGTCGACGACGCGCGCGCCGCCGTTGAGCACGAAGACGGTGCCGCCCTTACGGCAGGCGTGCACCGCCTCGCGCAGCGCCTCGGGCGCACGGCGGCGTCCGGTGAAGCGGTCCGCCAGGGACCGGGGCTCCTCGGCCGCCCCGCCGACCGCCTCCACGCAGACGTCCGGCCCCCGGCCGCCGCTGAGTTCGCGCAGTTCCGCGAGCACGTCGGTGTGGCGCAGGTCGAGGGTTTCCGCGCCGGTGTGCTGACGGGCCATCAGCAGCCGGCCCGGGTGCCGGTCGACGACCACCACCCGGTCGGCGCCGAGCAACCCGGCCGCGCGGGCGGTCAGTTGCCCGACGGCACCGGCGCCCCAGACCGCCACCACGTCGCCGGGACGGACCGCACCCAGGTCGGCGCCCATCCAGCCGGCTGGTGCGGCGTCCGAGGCGAACAGGGCCCGGTCGTCGCCGACGGACTCCGGCACGGTGAATGCTCCGACGTCGGCGTACGGCACACGGACGTACTCGGCGTGGCTGCCGGCGAAGCCACCGGCGGCCCGGGGCTGACCGAAGCAGCCCGCGACCGGATGCCCCCACTCCGCCTCCCCGGCGGCCGGCTCGGTGCTGCCGTTGTCGCAACACCCCGGCAGCCCGCGTCGGCAATACCAGCAGGCGCCGCAGGCCACCGAGGCGCAGACCACCACCCGGTCGCCGACCCGGTGACGGCGGACCGCCGGACCCACCTCCAGCACGTCGCCGAGGAACTCGTGGCCGAGCACGTCGCCGGGGGAGAGACCGGGTGCCCGCCCGGCGAGCAGCGACAGGTCGTCGCCGCAGGTGGCGCTGCGGCGTACCCGGACGATCATGTCCTGGTCGTTGCGCAGCTCCGGGTCCGGGACCTGGCGCACGGCCAGTTCCCCGCCGGAGGTCCAGCACAGCGCCCTCATCCCGGCGGGCGCGCCGGTCGGTCGGTGGACGGTCGGTCGGCGCGCAACACCTCACCGGCCTCGGCGATCTGCTTGACCTGCCACAACGCCCGGCGGACCAGGAGCTGCGGGTCGTCGCCGACCAGATGTGCGGCGAACCCGGGCACGGCGGTGTCGGGCAGCGGGCGGGCGGCCAGCTCGACGCCCCGGCCACCGGGCGCGGTACGCAGCCGGACATCCACCGCGCCGTCGAGCCGACGCAGCGGCTCGGGCCAGCCGCGTGTCGGCAGCACCTGCTCCGCCGGCCGGTCGACCGTCACCACCTGCCAGCGCCCGACCCGGGCACCGGCGTGGCCACCGCCGCGTGCGGTCCAGCGCCGCGCGATCACCGCGCGGGCGGTACGGGCCGCCCCCTGACCGAGGACGCCGGCCACCGCGACGACCGTCCTGACCCGTCCCACTTCGCACCTCCGGATCCGTGTCCGCCCCGATCGTCCGGATCGGCGGCCCGACCAGCGGACGGAACCTCCCCACGCTCGCCCGGGGTCAGGTGAACCCGGCTCGCCCCGAAGGGGTGAACCGCTGCCGGAGGGGTAACCGCTCGCCGCAGGACCGGGGAGGAGTACGCGTCCGTGGGGGTGGGCCGGATGCCGGATGACCGCAGCACCGTACGGACCGCCGGGGCGGTCGGCGTACCGGCCGGCCCGCCCCTGCTGGCGTCGCGGCTGACGCCTGCCGTACTCCCGAGACCGGTGGTGCTGCGTCCCCGACTGGCCCGGCTGCTGGACGAGGGCGTGGCGTCGCCGGTCACGCTGGTCCGCGCGCCCGCCGGGTGGGGCAAGACCACTCTGCTCGCGTCGTGGCGGCAGCAGGCCGTGACCGGGGCCGACCCGCACACCTCGGCACCGGCCTGGATCTCGGTGGAGGCCGGCGACGACAGTGACCGTCTCTGGTCGTACCTGTCGGCGGCGCTACGGTCGGTCACCGATCCGGGAGCGGATCCGGCCGCGACACCGGTGCCCGACCGGGCCCCGCGCCCGGACGAGCTGGAGGTGCTCGCCGCCGCCCTGGCCGCCCGGGAACGACCCGTGGTGCTGATCCTGGACGACCTGCACCGCGTCACCGATCCGGCCGCCCTGGCCGGACTGGAGTTCCTGCTGCGCCACACCGGGCAGCGGCTGCGCGTGGTGGCGGCCGGACGTGCCGGTCTGCCGCTGGCGGTGCACCGGCTCCGGCTGGCCGGTGAACTGACCGAGATCGGTCCGGCCGATCTGGCCTTCACCACCGACGAGGTGGCCGACCTGCTGACCGCGCACGGGGTGGCGGTGCCGGCCGCCGCCGTCGAGCGGCTGCGCGGACGTACCGAGGGGTGGGCGGCGGCGTTGCGGATCGCCGCGCTCGGGCTGCACGGCCAGCCGGACCCGGACCGGTGGATCAGCCAGCTCGGCGCGGACCAACCGGAGGTCGCCGGTTATCTGCGCGAGGAGGTGCTCGCCGGGCTGGACCCGGCCGACCGGGACCTGCTGCGCCGGGCGGCGGTCACCGACACGGTCTGCGCCGGGCTGGCGGAGGCGCTGACCGGCGACACCGACGCCGAGGCGCGGCTCGGCGCGCTCGCCGAGGACGCCGGGCTGCTGCACCCCGACGGTGGGCGTCCGGTGTGGTACCGCTGCCATCCGCTCCTGGCCGACCTGCTGCACCGCGAACTGGCCCGGCTGCCCGCCGAGGAGCAGCGGGACCTGCACGGCCGCGCGGCGAGCTGGTATGCCGACAACAGTCGACCGGCCGACGCGCTGCGGCACGCGCTCGTCGCCGGGGACTGGACGAGGGCGACCGACCTGTTCGTGACCGACTGGCCGGAGTTGACGTACGACCGGGGCGGCCCCTCCGGTCCGGTACCCGCACCGCCCCCGGCGGAGGCGGTGTCGCGCGACCCGGAACTGGCGCTGGCCTGTGCCGCCCAGCGGGCCCTCGACGGCGACACCGACGCGGCCCATCAGCATCTGCGGCTGGCCGCCGGGCACGCCCGCGCCCTGCCGGAGCCGCGCCGTGGCCGGTTCGCCCGGCTGGTCGCCGCCGTGGAGCTCACCCTGGCCCGGCTGGCCGGTGACCCCGAGGCGGTACGCGTCGCCGTCACCCGCCTACTCGCCACCCGCCCCGAGGCCGCGCGATCCGCCGCCGCATCCTCTGCCGCCGCATCGCCCGCCATCGCGGAGCCCGCCGTCGGGGCGGCCACTGCCGGGCGGCTCGACCTCACCGCCCCGGACGAGGGTGCGGCGGTACGTGTTGAGCGCCCACGGTCGGGCACCGGGGACGACGCCGACGTGCGGGCGGTGGCCGGTACCGCCTCGGCTCTGCTCGCCCTCGACGACGGTGACCTGGCCGGCGCGGCGAGCGGGTTCGCGACGGCGCGGGCGGCAGCCCGGTCGGCCGGTCGCCCGCGCACCGAACTGGTCTGCGCCAGCCGGTGGGCGCTGCTCGCGGCGCTGCGCGGTGAGCTGCGCGCGGCCGAGGAGGCGGCCCGTGTCGCGCTCGCCCTGCCGCCCTGTCAGGGCTGGTCGGCGCAGCTCGACTGCGGGTACGCCTACCTGGCGTTGGCCCTGGTGGCGGTGCACCGGGACCAGGCCACGGAGGCCGAGGCGAACCTGACCCTGGCGGCACCGGCGGGCGCGGAGGCGACGGCCGGCGCGGTGGCGGCCTGGTGCCGGGCGTACCTGCGCGGCGACGAGGGTGATCTCGCCGTGGCACACCGGCTGCTGGTGGAGGCCCGGACCCACTGGTCCGGCCGGGGCGGTGACCTGGACGCCCGGCTGCGGGCGGCCGAGGCGGACCTGCACCGCGCCCGGGGCGACCTGCCGACGGCACGGGACCTGGCCGGTGACCCACCGGCGGCGGCACCGTTGGCGGTGGCCGCCGCCCGGGTCGCACTGCGGGCCGGTGATCCGCGCGCCGCCGCCCGCCTGCTGCCGGACTGGGCGTCGTCGGTCGACTGGCCGCTGCCGGTACGCCTGGACGCCGCACTACTGGAGGCGGTGCTCGCGGCCCGCGAAGGCGACGGTCGGCGGGCCGGCCGGACCGTGGAACAGGCGCTCGACCTGGCGGCCCCGGACGGGTACCGGCGGCCGTTCACCCGGGCCGAGCCGGGGCTGCGGGACCTGCTCGCCGCCCATCTGGACTCCGGTACGGCGCACTGGCCGATGGTCAGCGACCTGGTCCGCGCCGTCGAGGTGCCCGACGAGCGGGGTGCGGCGGACGGGCCGGTGGCGGCACTCGACGAGCCGTTGACCGAACGGGAGCTGACCATCCTGCGGTACCTGCAGAGCATCCTGTCCAACGTGGAGATCGCGGCCGAGCTGTCCGTCTCGGTGAACACCGTCAAGACGCACGTCCGCAACATCTATCGCAAGCTGGACGCCACCCGCCGCCGCGACGCGGTCCGCCGGGCCCGCCAACTGCGCCTCATCTGACCCGCACGAGTCGGACGCCGGACGCGGATCCGACGCCCGGACACGACGGTGGCGGGTGAGCACTCACCCGCCACCGTCGCCACCGCCTCGGCCACGGTCAGCCGGTGGCGTCGTCGACCACGGTCAGGAGGGTGCCCAGGTCGACGTCGCCGTCGTGGCGGTCGCCGTTGACGAACAGGGTGGGACTGGCGTCCACGCCGCTGCGGATCGCGCCGACGAAGTCCTGCCGGATGCGGTCGCCACCGGCGTGCCGCCCGATCTCCGCGTCCACCTCGTCGACCGGCAGGCCGAGCTGCTCGATGCCGAGTGTCAGGTGCACCGGGTCGAGCTGGTCCTGGTGTTCGTAGAGCCAGTCGTGCATCTCCCAGAACCGTCCGCGTCGGCCGGCGGCCTCGGCCGCCTCGGCGGCCCGCTCGGCGTACGGGTGGATGTTCGCGATCGGGAAGTGCCGGTAGACGAGCCGGACGGTCTCCGCCCGCTGCCGCAGCACCTCCTGGAGGTTGCGGTGGGCCGTGCCGCAGAACGGGCACTGGAAGTCGCCGTACTCGACGATCGTCACCGGCGCGTCCACCGGGCCCCGGACGTGGTCGTGCTCCGTGACGGGTGTGCGGAGCCGCGCAGTGACCTGCAGTGGCGTGGTCAGCCGATCGGTCATGTCCGCCAGTCTGCTGCCCGGCCGGGTGAGGCGCGGTCACCCGGCCGGGGTGGTTGCCGTCGACCGGGTGACTCAGCCCAGCACCGGGGCGACCGCGATGTGGTTCTGCACCTCGCGGATGCCGGGCGCGGACCAGACGACCCGTTCGACCTCGGCGCGCTCGGGCATCGAGTGCACCAATCCGCCCAGCAGCACCGTGTCGCCGTGCACGCGTACCGTGACCTGCTCGGCCTCGGTGGCCTGGTTGCGGGCCAGCGCGTCGACGATCCGTTGGACCAGCACGTCGCCGTCGGGGCGTACCGTGGGCCGGACGGCGAGACCGTCGCTCACCCCGCGTACGCCGTCGAGACCGGCGACCGCCTGCTGGGCGGCCCGGCGCTGGTACTCCCACTCGACCTCGCCGTGCAGGGTGACCCAGCCCTGGGAGACCGTCACGTCGATCTGCTCGACCGGCACGAACGCGTGCCACTGGAGGGCGTGGGTCACCGCGGCGGCGATCTGCGGATCGGTGCGCTCCGCGCCGGTGGCCGTGTGCACGGCGAGGTCGTTGGCGACGGCCCGGACCTGGGCGACCCGGTGGGCGGCCCGTTCCGCCGCCCACTTCCTGGCGTAGCCGTCGACCCGTCCGGTCAGCGTCACCACGCCCTCCGCGACGCTCACCCCGATCTCGTGCGGCCGGACCCGGGGCTCCCAGTCGAGTTCGTCGAGCACCGCGGTCCGGATGTGCTCGTCGGTGCGTTGGATCGTCGAGATGCCGACCATCTCCTCGCTCCTCTCGCGGTGGCGGGTGCGGACCGACACCGGTCCGCCGGGACCGAGCCTGGCGGGGGGCCGGGTGATCCGGCCTCACCCGGGTCGGGCGAGATGAACGTAAGGAAGGGTCCCCTGCTATGCACGAGGCGTTAGCAGGGGACCCTTCCTTACATGTCGTCAGGTCAGCGGGCCGGCGGGGGAGTCCGGGCGCTCGACGTCCACGAACTCGATGTCGTCGACGGCCCGGTCCCGGCTGCCGGCGGCCCGCGCGGCACTGCCGGCGGCCCAGCCGATCGCGGCGCCGACCAGGGCCGCGCCGATCAGCAGGGTCCAGGGCAGCGCGGGACGGCGTCCGGCGAGCGCGTCGAAGGCCACGCTGGCCCGGTGACGTGCCTCCTCGGCCGCCGATCCGACCAGCTCACCGGCGTCGTCGGCGAAACCGGCCGAGGTGTGCCGGGCCGAGCGGGCGGCGTCCCGGATGCTGCCGCCCGCCGAGACGAGGTGTTGCCACGCCTGGTCCGTGATCTGTTCCGGCTTGCTGCGACGGTCCAGCAGGTTGCTTCCGAACATGTGGTTCCCTCCTCGACAGTGCCGAAGCCGGTGGCCGGTGCTGACCTCGGACGTCGGCGGTTCGCCACCGAGGCTGTGCCCCGCCGGACGCCACCGCAAACCAGCGTGCGCGCGTCGTCGGTGATGCTAGGCACACTCCGCCACCGGTATCGGGAGGTCGCAGGTCAGGCCGCCGACCGGCGAGGGCACGCCGGGATCCCGGATGTCGGACGGGTGAGCCATGGCCCGCTACCCTGGTTCGTCGGTGCGGGCCTCGGCTTGCCCCAAGTGATAGGAAGTAATAAGTCCGGATATGGGTGATTTGACGCGCCGATGTCCGCGAATTGCTCATCCCGAGGGGTGGCGACCGAGGCCGTCGGAGGAATACTCTCGGTCGCGGCCCGCGTACTGATGAGGCGCCCGTCGTACGGGCGAGTGGAGGTGCTCGCGTGAGCCTGTCGATCCTGCAGACGGTTCGGCCCGGTGGTGTCATCGAGATCGCCCCTCGGGGTGAGATCGACGTCGACACCGCGTACGAGGTGAAAGAGGCCATCGCCGAAGTGCTGGCCAAGGGGCGGCCGGCCCGGATCGAGCTCAACATGCGGCTGGTCACCTTCATCGACTCCGTCGGCATCAGCGCGATGGTCGCCGGCTTCCAGACCGCTGAGGTCAGCGGCGTCAAGCTGGTCGTCACCGAACCCAGTCGGTTCGTGCACCGACAGCTCTGGGTGACCGGGCTGCTCGGTCTCTTCGGCGCACCGGAGCCGTACTACGCCGGTGCCGCCGCCACCCCCGAGGTCCTTCCCGGCGGCTGACCGTCAGTCGCCGTCGAGGCCGGACAGGTTCACGTCGGAGACCTCGGTGACGGCGCGGACCGCCGTCACCGTGGCGTACCCGTCGGCGAGCCACGCCAGGTCGGTGCCGGGCTGCACCGCCTGACCGGGTTCCTCCAACGCGGTCCGCACGAAACCGTGGCCGGACTCGGCGACGGTCATCTGCACCTGCCCGAAGGTCGCCAGCCCCGCCCGACGTACGCCGCGCAGCCGGTCGGGCGGCACGTCCGGCGAGTTGACGTTGAGCACGCTCTCCGCCGGCCCGGCGGTCAGCCGGGGGAGCAGGTCCAGGGCGACGTGGGCGGCGGTGGCCCAGTTCCGTTCGGCGTCGCGTACCCGGGCCGCGGCGGCCACCGCGGCCCCGCCGCTGACGGCGGTCGCCTCACCGGCGGAGAGCACGTCCAGCGACACCGCCAACGCCCGGCAGCCGTTGGCGGCGGCGGTGAACGCCGCGCCCACGGTGCCGGAGTGCAACACCGCCCGGCCCGCGTTCGCCCCCCGGTTGATGCCGGAGAGCAGCACCGTCGGCGGCGGCCCGAACGCGCCGTGCACGGCGATCAACGCGATGAAGCCGGGCGAGCCGCCCACCCCGAAGGCCGGCACCCCGGCCAGCCCCGGCAGCGGATGCTCGTGGACCACCACCTGCCCGTCCTGCTCGACCGCGCTCATCGCGGCGCTGGTGCCGCTCGCCTCCTCCAACGGGGCCGCGACCACCACGTCCAGCCCCCGGTCCACCGCCGCCCGGGCCAGCGCCTGGATACCCGGCGCGGCGATCCCGTCGTCGTTGGTGATCAGCACGCGCAACGTCATGCGCCACCCACCCGGTGCGCCAACTCGTCGGGGGTGGTGCGTTCCTGCCGGCGGACGCCGGCCGGCTCCAGGCGTACCCGGTCCACCAGGCCGGTGATCGAGTCGAGCCGCCCGGTGCCCAGCCCGTGCCGGGTGACGTTCAGCGCGCCGGCCGCCGCGCCGGTCCGGATCGCGGTGCGTACGTCACCGCCGCGCGCCACCACGGCGGCCACGCTGGCGGTCATCGAGTCACCCGCACCTCGCGGGTCGGCCGCCTCCAGGCGGGGCATCCGCACCTCGAAGACCTCGCCGTCGACGAGGGCCAGTGCCGGCTTGTCGGCGCGGCTGACCACCACGTTCTCGGCCCCGTTGGCGTGCAGGTCGTACATCGCTCGGGTGAGCTGCTCCTCGTCGTCGTCGGTTGCGCGACCGTCGGCGATCAGCTCCTCGTGGCTGACCTTGACGAAGAAGACCCCGCTGTCCAGCACGGCGTTGAGGTGGTCGCCGCAGAGGTCCACCACCACCCGGCTGCCGTTGGCGCCGAGGTCGGCGGCGAAACGCCGGTACAGGTCGGCGGGGACCAGCGACGGGTCGTTCGGGCCGCTCAGGATGCTCACCGCCGCCCGCAGTCCCTCGCCGAGCGCCAGGTTGTAGAGCTCGTCCAGCTCGTGTCGGCTCAGCGGCTGCCCGGTCACGTCGACGATCTCCTGCCGGGTGCCCTCCCGACGGTCGTGCACGTACCCGCCGCTGCCGCCGGAGTCGCGCGCCACCACCTTGAGGTCGACGCCCTCGCTGACCAGCAACGGCTCCAGCACCTGTCCGATCTCGCCGCCGAGGGCGGTGCAGAGCACCACGTCGATGCCGTGCGACAGCACCATGCGGGCCTGCCAGACCCCCTGGCCGCCGGGATGCAGGTGCAGTTCCGGCGTGTCGTTGGGCTGGTCGATCGTGACCGTGAGCAGGGGCGTCGGCGCGAAGACCATCACGTGCCCGGTCGGCGCGCTCACGACGCACCGTCGCACTGGGTCCACTGCGGTCCGCTCATAACCGTTCCTCCCGGTCGCCACGAAATGTCCGCTTCGATGTCGACGGTAACCAAGGTGGGCCGAGAGCGCGCGGCGACGGGCGGGGCGGTCCGGGACGGCCGGGGCGGCGTGCGGGAACGACGACGCCGGGTGGACCGTCCCTCACGAGGGCGGCCACCCGGCGTGCCGTGTGGATCAGTACACCGACAGGTGCACGTGGTTGGTGTGGTCGCTGGACGGGTCGCCACGCGCGCCGCTGTACGTGCGCCAGCCGCTGCTGGGCAGCCAGATCTGCTTGTACCAGATCACGTAGAGCACGGCGAGACGGTCGGCGTTGTTGACGTAGAACGCCGCCAGGTTGTTGCCGTACGTCCGGTCGCCGCCGGTGGCGACCCCGCCGAAGCCGTTCTTCTGCGCCGCGAAGTCGCAGGCCCGACCCTTCGGGTGCTCACCCGAGCCGCCCGCGCGGTAGCAGGAGACGTATCTGGTGAAGCCGGCCGCCTTGGTCTGGTTGAGCGCGTGCAGGGTGCGCGGGGTGATGCAGCCGTTGGCCGGGGTGGGGTCGTTGACGCTGCACGACTCGGCCGGCCAGGAGCCGTTGGCGTTGCGGGGCGCGGGCTTGGCCGTCGGGCTGCTGGTGCCGCCGGTGCGCGCCGGGGTCCGGCTGGCCCGCTCCTGCGCCGCGGCCCGCTCGGCCCGCTCGGCGCGTTCCTCGGCCACGGTCAGCGAGCGCTCGGCCTGCTCCTTGCGCTTGGCCATCACGGCCACCTGCTTGCGCTGCTCCTGCACCTCGACGTCGAGGGCCTGCTTGGTCCTGCCGACCTCGTCGCGGGTGGCCCGCAGGTCCCGCAGCGCGCGTTCCTCGTTGGCCGCCACCGCGTCCAGTGCCGCCGCCCGGTCCATGAAGCCGGCCGGGGAGCCGCTGTTGAGCAGCGCCGTCGCGGCACCGAGTCGACCGCCGCGATACGCCTGCGCGGCGATCTCGGCGACCTTGGCGCTGCGTTCGGTGAGCTGGCCCTCGGTCGTGGTGAGCTGCTCGGCGAGCTTCTTCTGCCGGTCGACCGAGCGGTCCAGGGCGGTCTTGGCGTCGAGGTAGCCCTTGCTGGCCGCCTCCAGTTGGGCGCGTAGCGCCGGTGTGCCGCCCTCGTCGCCGACGTCACCGGGGGCCGCGGAGGCAGCGCTGAACGGAGCGAGCGCGGCGCCCAGGGCGAGGGCGAGCCCCGCGGCGATCAGGGCCGCCGTACGGGCGGCCGGTCTCACGGTTGCCACTGCTGGCATGCACATGTCCTTCCGTCAGCCGCCGACCGGGTTAGCTGACGGGTTCGGGACGGAAGATCCCTACCGCTGGACGCGGATGCACCCCTGGAACATGGTTCCCCGGTTCGCCCTCGCGGGCGATTAGGCGGCGGTCACCGCCGGCACCGTCGAGTGCCGCCTGGCGGAGACCGGGTCCGAGCCTACCGGTGCTGGTGGGGACCGTGCAGCCGGTGTGACTCCTGGTGTTCCCCTGACCACGAGTAAACCAGACATAAGGTATTTTTGTTGTCTTTCGCGCTACTGGTCCCGCTACCACTCCACCGTCCCGCAGGCACCGGCACTCGTCGCGGGCTCGATCTGGAGCGTCGCGTGCGTGATGTCGAAGTCCTCGCGCAGCGCCGTCCGGGCCGCGCGGAGCACCGCGCCGACCTCGGCGCCCTCGGCCGTGGCCAGGTGGGCCGAGGCCACCTCCATCCCGGAGGTGAGCGTCCAGACGTGCAGGTCGTGGACGTCGGCCACGCCGGGCACCGCGGCCAGCCGGTCGTGCACGGCGGTGACCTGGAGGTGCTCCGGGGCGGCCTGCACCAGGATGCGGACCGCCGCCCGGCCCAGACGCCAGGTGCGCGGCAGGATGAACGCGCCGATCGCCACCGCCACCAGCGGGTCCGTCCACCACCATCCGGTCAGCGCGGTCAGCGCCGCCGCCGCGATCACGCCCAGCGAGCCGAGCAGGTCCGCCAGCACCTCCAGGTACGCCCCGCGCAGGTTGATGCTCTCCCGCGCCCCGGGACGCAGCAGCGCGAACGCGACCAGGTTGGCGAGCAGGCCGAGCGTGGCCACCACCAGCACCGGCCCGGTCCGCACCTGCGGCGGGTCGCCGAACCGGCGTACCGCCTCGACCAGCACGTAACCGGCGACGCCGACGAGCAGCACCGCGTTGGCCAACGCGGCGAGCACCTCCAACCGATAGAGGCCGAAGGTGCGTTGCGGATGGGCGTCCACGCGCCGGGCGGCGGTGAGAGCCGCGAGCGCCATCCCGATGCCGAGCACGTCGGTGAACATGTGCCCGGCGTCGGAGAGCAGGGCCAGCGAGCCGGTCCGCAGGGCGGTCACCGCCTCCACCACCATCAGCGTGGTGAGCAGCACGAACGCCGCCCACAGCCGGCCGGAGTGGCGGTGTGCGGCGTGCGACACCGCGGCGTGGTGGTGGTCGTGGCCCGCGCCCACGCAGACACCTTGCGCGCTGCGTCCGACCCGGGGCGGAGCTATGCCGACATTGCTATATGTGCGCGCTCAGTCGGTCAGGTCGACCGTGGTCAGCCGCTGGGTGGCCCGGGACAGGGCGACGTAGAGCGTACGCACGCCGGAGCCGGGATCGGCACGGATCTCGCCGGGGGCGACCAGCACCACCCCGTCGTACTCCATGCCCTTGGCCTCCAGGCTGGTCACCACCTGGAGACGCTCGCCGCCGAGCCCGCCCAGCCAGGCCGCGACCTCGTCCCGGCGCGGCACCGGCGTGATCACCCCGACGGTGCCCTCGACCTCGCCCAACAGCGTGCTCGCGGCGGTCAGCACGCTGGTCTCCAACTCCGTCGCCGGCACCACCAGCTCCACCGGGTCGATCCCGGTGGTCCGGACCGCGGTGGGCAGGGCCAGGTCCGGGTACGCCCGGCGGATCTCGGCCGCCGCCACGGCGAAGATCTCCGCCGAGTTGCGGTAGTTGGTGGTGAGCGTGAACCGGTGCCGTCGACGGCGTCCCAACGCCTGGTCCCGGGCCCGGGACAGCTCCTGCGGATCTCCCGTCCACGCGGTCTGCGCCGGGTCACCCACCACCGTCCACGAGGCCAGCCGACCGCGTCGGCCGATCATCCGCCACTGCATCGGTGAGACGTCCTGCGACTCGTCCACCACCACGTGCGCGTAGTCGCGGTAGTCCTCGGGTCGCTCGCGAGCGGCCTGGCGGGCGGCCCGCTGCCGGTCGGCGTACGTGCTCAGCTCGCGCACCCCACCGGCGAGCTGGAACGGGTCACGTTTCGCCCGGGCTGGACGCACCGGCTTGCCGAGCAACGCGTCCAACTCGTCGAGCAGCGCCACGTCGGCGACGGTCGGCCCCTCGGCGGCCAGCCCCCGGTACGCCTGCTCCAGCAGCCGGATCTCGGCCCGGGACAGCAGCCCGGCGGCGTACCGGCGCAGCCGCTCCGGATCGGCCAGCCAGCCGAGCACGTGGCGGGGATGCAGCCGGGGCCACCACGCCTTGAGGAAGTCCCGAAAATCCGTCCGGTCGATCAGCTCGTCCTCGAAGGCCCGCTGCTCGGGCAGCCGGGGGATGCCCAACCGGCGGGCCTGTGCCCAGAGCGCCGCCAGGATGCCGTCGAAACCGGCCCGGCGGACCTCGTTGCGTCGCGCCCCCCGGGGCAGCGCCCGCTCCCGGACGGCGTCCAACTCGGCGCGCTCCAGCCGCAGCAACTGCCCCCGGTAGAGCAGGCGCAGCTCGGCCGGCGAATCGGGTACGCCGTCCCGGGCCGCCCGCTCCAACAGTCGGCGCATCCGCAGCGACCCCTTGACCGCGGCCACCTCGACCGGGTCGGTGCGGGTGGCGACCAGCCCGGGGAAGAGGGTGCCCAGCGAGTGCAGGGTCGCGGTGTCCTCGCCCAGGGACGGCAGCACCGAGGCGATGTACTCGACGAAGACCGAGGACGGGCCGACCACCAGGATGCCGCCACCGGCGTACCGGCTGCGGTCGGAGTAGAGCAGGTACGCGGCGCGGTGCAGCGCCACCGCCGTCTTGCCGGTGCCCGGGCCGCCGGACACCAGCGTCACCCCCGAACCGGGGGAGCGGATGGCCTCGTCCTGCTCGCGCTGGATGGTCGCGACGATGTCGCGCATCCCCCGACCGGTGGTCCGGGACAGGTTCGCCAGCAGCGCGCCGTCGCCGACCACCGCCATCTCCGCCGGAGCGGCGTCCGGGTCGAGCAGGTCGTCCTCGATCCGGGTGACCCGCTCCCGGCTGGACTGGATCGTCCGGCGGCGCACCACACCGAGCGGCTCGGCCGGGGTGGCCTGATAGAACGGGGCAGCCGCCGGGGCACGCCAGTCGACCACCAGGGTCGCGGCGTCCTCGTCCCGGATGCCCAGCCGTCCGACGTGGAACACCTGCCCGTCGCGCAGGTCCAGACGGCCGAAGACGAGCCCCTCGTACTCGGCGTCGAGCACGTGGCGGCGCTGCGCGGCGTGGAACACCATGGCGTCCCGCTCCACCAGCGCGCCGAAGTTTCCGACCCGGGCCAGCCGGTAACCGTCCCGCTCGGCACGGACCGCCGCGCGCCGCAGCTCGGCCAGTCGTGCGTACACCCGGTCGAGATGCCGTTGCTCGACGGCGATCTCCTGGTCCAGGGTGCTCTGGTCCACCGCTTCGTTCTCCTCGTCACGCCGGCCCGGCCAACCGCACGAGATTACGCCCCACCTCGCGGACGTGCGGAGGCACCGGTCCGGGTGCGAGTCCTACCGGCGGCGGGCGCGGCCGGCGGCGGAGCGGCGACCGGTGGGCCGGGCCTCGGCGAGCACCCGATCCAGCACACCGGAGAGCGCCGCGGTGACCTCCTCGGGACGCTCCATCATCAACATGTGCCCGGCCCCGGGACAGACGGTCAGCTCGGTGGCCGGCAGCGCGGCGGCGATCGACTCCGCGCACGGCGGCGGGGTGAGCCGGTCCCGGTCGCCGACCAGCGCCGCCGCCGGCAGGTCCGCCAGCGCGGCCAGCGTCTCCAGCCGGTGCTGGGCGCCGAAGGAGGCCCGGAACCCGCCGATCGAGCGTAGCGAGGCGCGCGCCACCGCAGAGGTGACCAGGCGGATGTCGGTCGGGTCGCAGCGGTCGCCGAAGAGCATCCAGCGAATGCTGGGACGGAGCGCGCGCAGCAGGGCCCGGGGCGGACGCCAGGCGCCGCAGCGGGCGAGCACCCCGGCCCCGGTGGTCTCCGCCAGCCGGATGATCCGGGCGATCCGGGGTGACAGGCCGTAGACCGTGTGCGTGTGCCCCTCGGCGGTGGTCGAGACGAAGACCAGCCCGGCCACCCGGCGGGCGAAGTGCCCGGGGTGCCGGTGCGCGTACTCCATGATCGTCATGCCGCCCATGGAGTGACCCACCAGCACCACCCGCCCGGTCGGCACCACCGCGTCCAGCACCGCGGCCAGGTCGTCACCGAGTTGCGCCAGTGTCGCCGTGGGCAGCGTCATGCAGCTCGACCGGCCATGCCCCCGCGCGTCGTAGCTGACCACCCGCACCGACCGGTACGCCGTGCGCAGCGCCGCCACCTGCCGGTGCCAGCTACGCCCGTCGAGCGTCCAGCCGTGCACCAGGACCGCCGTGACCTCGGCGTCCGCCGGGCCGTCGACGTCCACGTGCAGGCGTACGTCGTCGCTCAGTCGCACCTCGACCGGATCTGACATCGCCACCTCCCCAGGCACACGCGGATGCGGTAACACCGGGGATACCCGGCGGTAACACCGGCTACCCGTTATGAGACCACGCGAATCGGGGTGCTGAGAAGATCCCGGAACCGGGTACGTCGGCAGGACGATCCGGTCAAGCTGGGACCATGGCGACGCCCCGGACGGCCGACCCACGACCGGACGCCCGAGCGGCCGGCGGAACCCCCCGCGCCGCACTGGCCGAACTGCTCGCCGGCAACCGCCGCTTCGTCAGTGGCCAGCCGGTGCACGGACACGACGTCAGCGCCGCCGCCGCGTGCGCCTCCGGCGACCAGCAGCCGTACGCGGTCCTGCTCGGCTGCATCGACTCGCGGGTGCCGCTGGAGGCGATCTTCGATCAGACCTTCGGCTCGATCTGCGTCATCCGCACCGGTGGCCACGTGCTGGACCGCGCGGTCCTCGGCTCGATCGAGTACGTGGTGGACGTGTTGGGCGTACCACTGGTGATGGTGCTCGGTCACGAGCGTTGCGGCGCGGTGGCCGCGACGATCGACACACTGCGTACCGGTCGTCGCCCGTCCGGTGCCCTGGCCCACCTGATCGACCGGATCGCCCCGGCGGTGACCGAGGTGGGGCTGGACGACCCGCAGGTGCAGCCCCTGGCCGTACGCCGGCACGTCCGGCGCACCGTCACGACCCTGCGCGCCGACCCGCTCCTGGCCCCCGCCGTCGCCTCCGGCCGGGTCGCCGTGACCGGTGCCCTCTACACCCTCACCACCGGCGAGGTCGCCCTCCTACCCCCCACCCCCTGACCCGCCCCCCGCCCCGCCGCCGCCCGCTCGGGGCCGCGCGATCATGGACTCGTGGCTCGTGTTCCGAGGCTTTTCATGTGGTTTATCACTGCCACAAGTCCATGATCGACGGGGTGGGGGTGTGGCGCGGCGTCCTGGGGTGACGTGGGCGGGTGGGGACGCGCGAACGCCCGCCGGGTGGGCCCGGCGGGCGTTCGTGATGGTGCGGGTGGTGCGGGGCTCAGCCCTCGAAGACACCGGCCTCGACCAGGCGCTTCTCGGTGGCGTCCCAGCCGTCGCCCGGGTGGGCGGCGTTGAGGCCGTTGATCTCCGCCCGGATCTTGGTGGCGTGTCCGGCGGCGGCCAGCACCCGGATCTCCTCGACGAAGGCCTCGGAGTCGGTGCGCAGGTGCGCGGTCTTGCCGTTGGTCAGGTTCCGCACGTAGGCGTGCTTGCCGCCGTTGAGCGGGATCAGGTACTTGAACTCGCCCAGCACGCTGAGTGCGCCACCCTGGCCAGCCTGGCCGGCCCGGACTGACGCGCGCGCGGTCTTAGAGGTGTTGCTCGCCACGGAGGTACTCCTTGCAGACGTACGGAGGACGGGAAACGTCCGGGGGCTGGTGCGGGCGGTACCGAACGGGTGACCCGCAGAGGCTGTACGCGGCACAGGCCGCCGATGGAACTGTACACGAGCCACGATCCCGGCTGGTCGTCGCGGCGTCACGAGGTGGAACCGCAGTCACCTGTCCGGGTATTCCGACCGGCGGATTTCCCGATTCGCTGGCGCACCATCCGTCACAGGAGTCATCATGTGTTCCAGCAACGCACCCGGTCCGGGTCGAGGTCGTAGGGGAAGACGCACCTCGCTCTCCGGGAGGTCACCGTGCCAACGCGTGGCGTCGTATACGTCCATTCGACCCCGCTCGCCGTGTGCTCACACGTCGAGTGGGCGATCGCGCGCGTCCTTGTCGCGCCGGTCAACCTGCAGTGGACGGCTCAACCCGTCGATCCCGGCGCCCGCCGGGCCGAGTGCGGGTGGTCCGGTCGCCCGGGGACGGGCGCCGAACTGGCTGCTGCCCTCCGGCAGTGGCCCATGATCCGTTTCGAGGTGACCGAGGAGCCCAGCCCGGGCGCCGACGGAGAACGCTTCATGTACGTGCCGGGGCGCGGGCTGTTCCGGGCCACGGTCGGTGCCGCCGGGGACATCCAGCTCGGCGAGGACCGGCTGCGCAGCATCATGGCCGCCGCCCGGGGGCCGGAGGCGCTCGCGCACGCGCTGGACAAGGCGCTCGGCACCGCCTGGGACGCCGAGCTGGAGCCGTACCGTCACGCCGGTGACGGCGCTCCGGTGACCCTGCTCACCCGGGTCGGCTGAGCGGGCGGCCCGAGGCCCGCCACCTCCGGCGGCGTACCGGCCGCCCGTCCACCGGCTGGCGGTCGAGTTGCCCCGGTCCGCGACAAGCTGGTGGGATGGGCCGCGTGTCGACCACCCCTCGGCGCGTCGTCGCCGCGTTCGTCGCCGTGACCGCGTTACTCGTCACCGGCTGCTCGGGAGCCGGGCAGCGACCGGGGACCACCCCGTCGTCGGCCCCGGCCACCGAATCGGCACCGCCGTCGAGCGCACCGCCGGACGATCCGGCCGCCCGGGCCGCCGCGCTGGTCGCCGAACTCGCCGACGAGGACCTGGTCGGCCAGGTGCTGATGCCGTACGCCTACGGCGACCAGGCCACCGAGGTCTCGGCCGGATCGGCGGCCGGCAACCGGAACCTCGGTGGCGTGGACACCCCGGCCGAGATGATCGAGAAGTACCGGCTCGGTGGGCTGATCCTGGTCGGCTTCAGCGCCGACGACCCGACCCAGAGCAACCAGGCGACCACCAACGTCGACAATCCGAAGCAGGTCCGCCAGCTCACCACCGGTCTGCGCGAGGCCGCCGGCAAGCTGCCCGCCGGTACGGCGCCGTTCCTGATCGGCACCGACCAGGAGTACGGCGTGGTGACCCGGATCACCGACGGGGTGACCATGCTGCCCAGCGCGCTGGCCGCCGGTGCCGCCGACGATCCGGCGTTGACCGAGGCCGCCTGGCGGGCCGCCGGCACCGAGCTGGCCGCGATGGGGATCAACCTCGACTTCGCGCCGGTCGCCGACGTGCTGGTGAAGCGCAGCACGGTGATCGGTTCCCGGTCCTTCGGCGCCGACCCGGAACGGGCCGCCGGCCAGGTCGGCGGTGCGGTCCGAGGGTTGCAGGCGTCCGGCGTCGCGGCCACCGTCAAGCACTTCCCCGGGCACGGGCACAGCGCCGTCGACTCGCACGAGGACCTGCCGGTGCTCACCCAGTCGCGCAAGAAGCTCGCCGCCGAGGCGTGGCCCCCCTTCACCGCCGGCATCGAGGCGGGCGCCCTGGCCGTGATGTCCGCCCACCTGGACGTGGCCGAGGTCGATCCGGGGGTGGCCGCCACCTTCTCCCGCAAACTCCTCACCGACGTGCTGCGCGGTGAACTCGGCTTCCAGGGCGTGGTCGTCACCGACGGGATGAACATGCCGCCGGCCCGCCGCTGGGGGCCGGGTGAGGCGGCGGTACGCGCCCTCAAGGCCGGCAACGACCTGATCCTCATGCCGCCGCACGTCGGTCAGGCGTACGACGGGCTGCTGACGGCGCTGCGGGACGGCTCACTGCCCCGGGCCCGACTGGTGGAGGCGGCCACCCGCGTCCTGACCATGAAGTTCACCCTGGCCGACAAGCCGGTCCCGGAGATGTCGACGCTGCGCGCTCCGGCGCACCTCGACGCCGCCGGTGACCTGGCCGCCGCCGCGGTGACCGTGTTCAAGGGCCGGTGCGACACCAGCGGGGTCAAGGGCCCGGTGACCGTCACCGCCTCCGGTGGGCGGGAGCACACCCGGACCGCGCTGACCGAGGCGCTCACCGCCGCCGGGGTGGAGGTGGTGTCCAGCGGCGGCACGGTCGTGCACCTCGTCGGGTACGGCGACGGGGCCCGCGACCTGCGCTCCGGAGCCGCCGTCACGGTCGCCATGGACACCCCGTACGTGCTGGCGCAGGCGGGTTCGCCGACGCTGCTGGCCACGTACTCGTCGAGCCGGGCCTCGATGACGGCGCTCGCCGACGTCCTGGCGGGCAAGGCCGCGCCGCGCGGACGGTCCCCGGTAAAGGTCTCCGGGCTGCCCGCCACCACCTGCGGCTGACCCGCCGACGCCCGGCGGGGCCGACCGGGCCGGAACACGCCACGACCCCGCCGACGCGTGGTGCGTCGGCGGGGTCGGTGCGGCGCTGCGGTGATGTGCGCCGCCGGGTGTCTCAGGCCCGGGTGAAGACGAGCGCCACGTTGTGACCGCCGAAGCCGAACGAGTTGTTCAGCGCGGCCGGGATGTCCATGTGGCGGGCCTTGCCGGCGGCCACCTCGAGGTCGAGGCCGTCGTCCGGGTCGTCCAGGTTGATCGTCGGCGGGACCACGCTGTCGCGGATCGACAGGATGGTGGCGATCGACTCCAGCGCGCCGGCCGCGCCGAGCAGGTGCCCGGACATCGACTTGGTGGCGGTCAGCACCGGGTGGTCGCCCAGCGCCGCGTGCAGTGCCTTGATCTCGGCGATGTCGCCCACCGGGGTGGACGTGGCATGCGCGTTGACGTGGCTGATGTCGGCCCGGTCCACGTCCGCGTCGGCGATCGCCTTCGCGATGGCCCGGATCGCCCCGGCACCCTCCGGGTGCGGCTGGACGATGTCGTAGCCGTCGGAGGTGATACCGGCGCCGGCCAGCCGCGCGTACACCCGGGCACCCCGGGCGGCGGCGTGCTCGGCGCGCTCCAGCACCACGATGCCGGCGCCCTCACCGAGGACGAAGCCGTCCCGGCCCTTGTCCCACGGTCGGGAGGCCCGCTCGGGCTCGTCGTTGCGGGTCGACATGGCCCGCATCGAGGCGAAACCGGCGATCGGCAGCGCGTGGATCACCGCTTCGGTGCCACCGGCCACCACCACGTCGGCCCGACCGGCCCGGATCATGTCCAGACCCAGCGCGATCGCCTCCGCGCCGGTCGCGCAGGCGCTGGCCACCGAGTGCACACCGGCCTGGGCGCCGAGTTCCAGACCCACCCACGCGGCGGGACCGTTGGGCATCAGCATGGGCACGGTGTGCGGGGAGACCCGCCGGGGGCCGGACGCCTCCAGGATGTCGTCCTGGTTGAGCAGGGTGACCGCGCCACCGATGCCGGAGCCGATGCTGACCCCGATCCGTTCCGGATCCGCTCCGGCGTCGACCAGGCCGGCGTCGGCCCAGGCCTGGTGGGCGGCGATCAACGCGATCGCCTCGGAGCGGTCCAGCCGGCGCAGCTTCACCCGGTCCAGGACGGTGGAAGGATCGACCGCCAGTTCGGCGGCGATCCGGACCGGCAACTGACCGGCCCACTCCTGGGTGAGCGCACCCACCCCGGAGCGGCCGGCGAGCATGGCGTCCCAGGTCGACGCGACGTCCCCGCCCAGCGGGGTGGTCGCGCCGAGCCCGGTGACGACGACGTCAGGACGACTCATGATCAGGACTGCGCCTCGATGTAGCTCACGGCGTCCCCGACCGTCTTGAGGTTCTGGACCTCGTTGTCCGGGATCTTGACGCCGAACTTCTCCTCGGCCGCCACCACGACCTCCACCATGGAGAGCGAGTCGACGTCCAGGTCGTCGGTGAAGGACTTCCCCTCGGCCACGTCGTCCGGGTTCACCCCGGCAACCTCTTCGAGGATCTCGGCGAGGCCGGTGGTGATCTCGTCACGGGTCATTGCGGTGGGTTCCTCTCATCGGGATTTCTCGACGGTCGGCGACGCCGTCCGTCACACCTCTGCGCCTGCGCGCCGAGGAGGTATCAGGGGCAGCGGACGACCTGACCGGCGTAGGTCAGGCCACCGCCGAAACCGAACAGCAGCACCGGCGCGCCGGAGGGCACCTCGCGGCGCTCCACCAGCTTCGACAGGGCCAGCGGGATGCTGGCCGCCGAGGTGTTGCCGGACTCGATCAGGTCCTTCGCGACGATCGCCTGCGGGATCTTCAGCCGCTTCGCGATGCCGTCGATGATCCGGGTGTTGGCCTGGTGCGGGACGAACGCGGCCAGCTCCGACGGATCGACCCCGGCCCGCTCGCACGCCTGCAACGCCAGCGGCGCCAGGGCGGTGGTGGCCCACCGGAACACCGTCTGCCCCTCCTGCGCGATGTACGGGCGCCAGCCCTCGATGCGTACCGCCTCGCCGCGTTCCGGCACCGAGCCCCAGACGACCGGGCCGATCCCGGCCGGCTCGCCCTCGGGTGCGGCGGTGACCACCGCGGCACCCGCGCCGTCGCCGAAGATGATGCAGGTCGAGCGGTCGTTCCAGTCGATGAAGTCGGAGAGCTTCTCCGCGCCGATCACGATGGCGTTGCGGCTGGCACCGGCGCGCACCGCGTGGTCCACGGTGCCCAGCGCGTAGGCGAACCCGGAGCAGGCCGTGTTCAGGTCGAACGCCCCCGGGGCGTCGATGCCCAGCTTGGCCGCGACCCGGCAGGCCACGTTCGGGCTGCGGTCGATCGAGGTGCAGGTCGCCACCACGACCAGGTCGATGTCGGAGGCGGTCAGCCCGGAGTTGGCCAGCGCCTTGTCCGCGGCGGCGGCGGCCATGTCGGCGACCGTCTCGTCACCGGCGATCCGCCGGCTGGCGATCCCGACCCGGTCCCGGATCCACGCGTCGTTGGTCTCCACCAGCTCGGCGATCTCGTCGTTGGTCACCACCCGGGACGGCTGGTAGTGCCCCAGGGAGAGGATGCGACTGCCGCTCATGACGAGCCCTTCCTACGGTCGATCTCGGCACGGGAGTCGGACGGACTGAGGCGGACTGCGCTCACGCCTGCCCTCCGGCGACGCGGGCGATCAGGTCGCGGGCGGCGGGCAGCTTGTCCGGGGTGGTCAGCGTCACGATCTCCGGCAGGCCGGGACCCTTGAGCTCCCGCTTGACCAGTCCGGCGAGCGTACCGGCGGGCGGCAGCTCGATCACGCCGGTCACCCCCAGGTCGGCGAGGGTGGCCATGCACAGGTCCCAGCGGACCGGGGCGGTGACCTGGCGGACCAGCCGCTGGAGCATCTCCGCGCCCTGCCCGACGGCGGTGCCGTCGAGGTTGGAGAGCAGGATCCGGGTCGGGTCGCCGGTGGTGACGTCGGCCGCCACCGTGGCCAGCGCCGCCTCCGCGGGAGCCATGTACGGGGTGTGGAAGGCGCCCGCCACCTGGAGCCGGATGACCCTCGTCTGGGCCGGCGGCTCGGCGGCCAGCTTCTCCAGGCCGTCGACCGCACCGGCGGCGACGACCTGCCCGGTGCCGTTGCGGTTCGCGGCGTGCAGCCCGTGCCCCTCGATCGCGGCGAGCACCTCGTCCGGGTCGCCGCCGAGGACGGCGGCCATGCCGGTCGGTTCCAGCGCGCAGGCGGCGGCCATCTCCCGGCCGCGTACCCCGGCGAGCGAGATCGCGGCGTCCGCAGGCAGTGCCCCCGCCAGCGCCGCCGCGCCGAGTTCGCCGACGCTGTGCCCGGCGGTCAGCGCCACGTCCTGCATCGGCAGGTGCTCGGCGGCGAGCAGCGCCGCGGCCACCAGCAGCGGTTGGGTACGGGCGGTGTCCCGGATCTCGTCGGCGTCGGCCTCGGTGCCCAGGTGCACCAGATCGACGCCGGCCAGCGCGGACCAGTGACGCAGCCGCGCCTCGGCGCCGGGCAGGTCGAGCCAGGGAGTCAGGAAGCCGGGTTTCTGAGAACCCTGGCCGGGGCAGAGTACGGCGAGCACGTCTATGACTCTCCCGGATACCCACCGGTTGCGCTGTGCCGACCGGTACCAAACCGCACTAGGACCTTTGGAGGGATCCTACAAAGATTGGTGCTGGTCATCGCCGACCTGTGATCTTTTACCGGTCGGTGGGGCCAATGTCGGGGTCGGCACCACCGGATCCAACCGGCCCACGGTCAACGCCACCCGCAGCGCGAAGGCGTCCCGGGGCGACAACGGGCTGAACCCGGTGACGTCGGAGATCCGCCGCAGCCGGTACCGCACCGTGTTGGGGTGGACGTACAGCGCCCGTGCCGCGCTCTCCAGCGTGCCGCCGGCGGCGAAGAAGGCGTCCAGCGTCTCCAGCAGTTCGCCGCCGGCCCGCACCAGCACCGCGTACACGTCGTGCCGCAGCCGCCGCCGGGCCTCCGCGTCGCCGGCCAGGGCGCGTTCGGGCAGCAGGTCACCGGCGTAGACCGGCCGGGGCGCGGCCGGCCACGCCGGGGCCGCCCGGTATCCGGCCAGCGCGGCCCGGGCCGACTCGGTGGCCTCGTCCAGGCTCGGCACCGAGGGGCCGACGACCACCGGGCCGTCACCGAAGGCGGAGAGCAGCTCGGCGGTGGCCGCCACCGGGTCCGCCGCCCCACCGAGCACGATCACCAGACGGTCCCCGTGCACGCCGCCGATCACCTCGACCCCGACCCGCCGGGCCTGCCGGTAGACGGTGTGCAGCACGGCGGCGACCTCCCCGCCGGGAGAGGGGCCGACCGCCACCGCGACCGGCGGCGCGTCCGTCCAGCCGAGCGCGGCGGCCCGGCTGGCCAGAACGTCCGGCGAGTCGCCCCGCAGCAGCGCGTCGACCAACAGGGCCTGGAGCCGGGCGTCCCAGGAACCGCGCGACTCGGCCGCCCGGGCGTACACCCGGGCCGCGGCGAAGGCGATCTCCCGGGAGTAGCGCAGCACCGCCTCGCGCAACTGCGCCGCCTCGCCCGGTGCGGCCAGGTCGTCGACCTGCTCCTCGACCACGTCGATGGTGACCTTGATCAGGGCGACGGTCTGTTGGAGTGTGATCGACCGGGCCAGCGCCTGCGGCGCGGTGGCGAACACCTCGTCGGAGACCTCCTGGGTGCCCTTGTCCGGGCCGCCGTCGGAGCGCAGCCACTGCACCAGGGAGCGCGCGCCGGCCTGCGCCACCAGCATCACCCAGGACCGCTGGTCGGCGGGCAGCTCCCGGAACCAGGGCAGGGTGTCGTCCATCCGGGCCACGCTGTCGGTGGCCAGCGCGCCGGCGGCCCGTTCGATCCGGCGCAGCGTGGCCGACAGGTCCGTCCCGCCCGACTCGCTCACCCGCCTAGCCTGACATGTCCTGAGCTGGCCCTCGCCGGCAGGAGTCGGGAGCCCCGGAAGCACCCGGTCGGTACGCGCTGCACGGCCCGTCGGAGCCGGCCAGTACGGTAACGAGGCACGTCGGGTGGGCACCGACGGGTGAGGGCGAGCGTGAGGAGACACCGATGGCGCACGGGGAGGCTGACCACGGCTGCGCCCAGGGGGAGCCCTGCCGACTGGGGTCGCACGAGCATCCGGTCCCCGCCAAGCACCACCGTCGGCTCATTGGCCTGGCCGACCCGGGCGACCCCGCGCCGACACGGGCGGCCGATCGTCCCGAGGAGGACGTCGCTCCGGTACGCCCGCGCCCCGTCGACCCCGTGGTGCCGCGCCAGCGTACGGGCGATACCTCGGTGTCGGAGCCGGCCACCGGCGGCTGTCGAAGCGACCGGCCCGGCTGGGCCGGCGCCCACCGGCACGGTCCGGTCCGCCCGGCACTACGTACGGCCCGCCGGGAACGCCCCCCGCGCCGCTGGTGCTGAGGCCCAGCGGATCCGGCAGGGCGGTGCTCGGGCTCAGCGGGTCCGGCGGCGGACCAGCAGTGCGATCCCGGCCAGGCCGAGCGTGATCACCAGCATCACCGCGACGTTCAGCAGGAGCAGGCGACGCAGGTCGCTGAACGCCTCGTTGATGTCCTGGGCGGGGTTGAGCGCGTCCTCCGGGATGATCCGTTCGCCTCCGCCGGCCCCGCCGCTGACCGGTTCGTACGTCCGCTCCAGCGGCACCCCGGCGGTGCGCAGGGTCTCCGACATGCTGAACCGGCCGAGGAACCAGGCCGCGGTGGTCTTTCGGGCGTCCGGCTGCTTGGCCGGTCGGTAGACCCGCGGCCCGCCGACCGCCTTCGGATAGAGGTCGTAGGTCTGCTTCGGAGTGTCACCCGCCAGCACCACGACGGTGTACTTCGGACCGAGGTCGGCCTTCTTGGGCGCGCTCGTCCGAGGCAGGGAACGGCTCACCTGGTCGATGACGGCGGCCACCTGCCCAGGCTCGGTGCCGTGGCGCAGCCGCAGCGGCTCGGCCAGCCCGTGGCCGGTGATGTCGACGCCGGCCGGTGGCGCCTTCGGTGCGGCCTTGGCGGGCTCGACGAAGGCCAGTGACAACAACACCGCGGCGGCTCCACCGATCGCTATCGCGGTCAGTCGCCTCATCCGTCGGACCATGCCGCCTCCTCGCCCCGTCGATGGTCGGCTTGCTGCAGAGTCACGCGTTGGAAGGCCGACGGCGGTAACCGTGCCCACAGGACGGGTAACCACCTCTAAGACTCCGCGGAACGACGATTGGTTGCAGCTGGTGAAACACTAATTGGAACTATCTGCGATCGCGAATCGACCAATGATCAGCCATGGACACGCGGGGCGGATCTTACCTGTACGGAGGCCGTGATGGGGGGCAGGGTAGCGCGTACGCTGCGGTGCTGGACAGTGGTGTTCGGCGTGGCGCTCGGTGTGTCGCTGCTGCTGCCGGTGAACCCGGCCGCCGCGCACAACCAACTGACCGGAAGCGACCCCCGCGACGGTGCCCGCGTCGCGACCGCGCCCGAGCGGGTCGAGTTGCGCTTCCTCGCCCGGCTCGACGAGGAGACCACCACGCTCACGGTCACCGGACCGGACGACGTGGACGCACTCGGCGGACCAGCCAGGATCTCCGGCAACCGGATCAGCGCGCCGTTCACCCCGGGCCGGGCGGGCCTGTACAGGATCGGGTACGAGATCGTCTCCGGCGACGGCCATCCGATCTCCGGAGAGGTCCGGTTCACGCTCACCACCGGTACGCCCGCCGACCCGAGCGCGTCGCCGAGCCTCGCCGCCCCGTCGACACCGCCCGACAGCGCCGCCCCGTCGACCCCGCCCGCGGCGGAGGGCACGCCCACCCCATCGACGTCCGGGCCGCTGGTGGCCACCCCGATGCCCCGATCGGGTGAGTCGTCGGGCGCCGGCTGGTGGTGGACGGGCATCGGTGCCCTGGTCCTGCTCGTCGTGCTGGCGACCGCCCGGCTGATCCGGCGTCGCGGGGCCCGGAAGTAAGGAGGGGTCCCCTGCTATACATCAGGCGTTAGCAGGGGACCCCTCCTTACATGGGACAGCTAGAACAGGCGGGCGCGGGCGGCGCGCAGCCGGGTCAGGGTGCGCTCGGCGCCGAGCAGCTCCAACGACTCGAACAGCGGCAACCCGACCGTCCGGCCGGTGACCGCGACCCGTACCGGTGCCTGGGCCTTGCCGAGCTTGAGACCGCGCGCCGCGCCGACCTCCTCCATGGTGGTCTTGAGCGTCGCCGCGTCCCACGACGTCACCGCCTCGAAGGCGGCGATGGCGTCGTCCAGCAGCTCGCCCGAGCCCTCCTTCATCGCCTTGGCCCAGGCCGCCTCGTCGATCAGCGGCGAGGCGAGGAAGAGGAAGTCGACGTTCGGGACGATCTCGCTGAGCACCGCGATGCGGGTCTGGGCCAGCGGTGCCACCGCGGCGAACGTGGCCGGGTCGAACTCGTCGGGCTGCCACGGCGGCGGCGGAATGCTGCCGGTACCGGTCAGCCACGGCCCGCAGACCTCGACGAACTCCTCGACCGGCAGCGCCCGGATGTACTCGCCGTTGAACGCCCGCAGCTTCTTCTCGTCGAAGAAGGCCGGCGACGGGTTGACCTCGTCCAGCCGGAACTCGTCCTCGATCACCGACCAGGGCACGATCTCCCGGTCGCCGGAGGGCGCCCAGCCGAGCAGCATCAGATAGTTGCGCATCGCGGCGGCGAGGTACCCCTCGTCCCGGTACGCCTCCAGCGCGACCTTGTCCCGTCGCTTGGACAGCTTCTGCCGCTTCTCGTTGACCACCACCGGCACGTGCGCCCAGATCGGCGGCTTCACCCCGAGGGCGTCCCAGAGCAACTGCTGCTTCGGGGTGTTGGGCAGGTGCTCCTCGGCCCGGATCACGTGGGTGATCCCCATCGTCATGTCGTCCACGACGTTGGCCAGCAGGAAGACCGGGGACCCGTCGCCCCGGGCGATCACGAAGTCCTCGATGAGCTTGTTCTCGAAGGTCGGCTCGCCCCGGATCAGGTCGACGACCACGGTCGAGCCCTCGTCGGGCGTACGGAAGCGCAGCGCGCGGCCCTCGCCGGGCGGCAGACCCCGGTCGCGGCAGTACCCGTCGTAGCCGGTGTACTGGTTACCGGTCCGGGCCTGCACCGCCTCCCGGGTGCAGTCGCAGTAGTACGCGCGACCCGAGTCGTACAGCCGCCGGGCGGCGGCGCGGTGCTCGTCGGCGTACGAGGACTGGAACCAGGGGCCCTCGTAGCTGCCCCGCTCGATGCCGATCCAGTCCAGCGCCGACAGGATGCCCTCGGTCCACTCCGGCTTGTTGCGCGCCGCGTCGGTGTCCTCGATACGCAGCACGAACACCCCGCCCTGCTGCTTGGCGTAGATCCAGTTCTGCAGCGCCGAGCGGGCGCCGCCGACGTGGAACATACCGGTCGGGGAGGGGGCGAATCGCACACGTACCGTCACGACCCCCAGCGTACAGATGTAAGGAGGGGTCCCCTGCTATCGCCTGGTGTCGTACCGGGGTCCCCTCCTTTCATCACAGTCTGTCAGGGGACGGAGCGGATCTTCAGGACCAGGACGCTGCCGAGGACGGTCACCGCGGCGGTGGTGGCGTACAGGGCCGGGTAGCCGCCCAGGTACACCACGATCGGGGCGGAGACGGCGGGTCCGAGCACCTGCGGCGCGGAGTTGGCGATGTTGATCACGCCGAGGTCCTTGGCCCGGTCGGTGGCCCTCGGCAGCACCTGGGTGATCAGGGCGGCGTCCACCGACAGGTACACCCCGTAACCGGCGCCGAGCAGCAGCGCGGCGACGATCGCCATCGGCCAGGTGGGGGCGACGGCCAGCAGCAGGGCCGCGACCGCGATCACCAGCCCGGCGACGATCACGAAGACCTTGCGTTTGCCCGAGCGGTCCGACAGCCGCCCGGCGACCACCGTGGTGGCCATCAGCCCGGCGGTGTAGAGCAGGATCAGCACCAGCAGGCCGCCCTCGGGGTCGGCCACCCGGACCTCGTCGGTGAGGAAGTACAGCAGGTAGAGGGTGCCGAAGGCGTTGCCGAGCTGGACCAGGAACCGGGTGATCCAGGCCCAGCCGAAGTCGGGGTACCGGCGCGGCGACACCCACATGCCGGCCAGCAGTCCACGCAGCGGCGGTCGGTGCGTACGCGGCAACGGGTCGTCGGTGGTGCGCAGCGCGAACGGCAGCGCGAACAGCAGCACGGCGGCGGCGATCACCAGGTATCCGGCGGCGTTGCCGCTGACCACGGCGGTGACCAGCACGACGCCGAGCACCAGCCCGAGCGCCTGCGGGATGCCGACCCAGCCGGAGACGCCGCCGCGTTGGGCGACCGGGACCCGGTCCGGTACGGCGGCGGTGAGGCTGGCCAGCATCGCGTTGAAGCAGGTCTGTGCCGCGATCCAGCCGACGACCACGCCGAGCACGGTCTGCGCCTGGGCGAGCAGCGCCAGCGACAGCGCGCCGAGCAGCGCGCCACCGAGGGTCCAGACGTGCCGACGCCCGAACTCCCGGCCGCCGATGCGCAGGCAGGTCCGGTCCGACAGCGCCCCGACCAGCGGGTTGACGATCACCGCGGCCAACGCGCCGAGCCCGGTGACCACCGCCAGCATGGTCTCCTTGTTCGTCGGCGCGATCTGCCCGAGCTGCTGCGGCAGCAGCACCTGGATCGGGGTGAAGAACGCCATCCAGACGCCGAGGTTCGCGGCGAAGAGCAGCGCGATCCAGCCGCGCCGTACCGCGATCGTCGGTTCCGCCAGCGCCGCCGGCAGCGAGGCCGGCGTCGGGTCGACGGTGGTCACCGGGGAGGTTCCCGCCGGGCCGCCGCGATGACCTCGCGCAGCCAGGTGTACGACGACTTGGGCGTGCGCGCTCCGGTGGCGAAGTCGACGTGCACCAGCCCGAAGCGCTTGGTGAAGCCCTCGGCCCACTCCCAGTTGTCCAGCAGGGACCAGACGAAGTACCCGGTCACGTCGACCCCGTCGGCCATCGCCGCGTGCACCGCGCGCAGGTGACCGTCCAGGTAGGCGATCCGGTCCGGGTCCGGCACCCGGCCGTCGGCGTCCGGGGTGTCGTCGTACGCGCAGCCGCTCTCGGTGATCTGGATCGGCGGCAGGTCCGGCCCGTACTGCCGGTGCAGCCAGCCGAGCAGGTCGTGGAGCCCGTCCGGTGCCACCGGCCAGTCGAAGGCGGTACGTGGGTACCCGGTGAGCGGCACCAGCGTGAACGGCAGCGGAGAGCCCTCTTCGGGGGCGCGTACGCCGGTGGGGTTGTAGTAGTTGACCCCGAGCACGTCGAGCGGGGCGGCGATGACGTCGAGGTCGCCGTCGCGGACCACGCCGGTGTCGAAGCCCAGCTCGGTCGGGTAGCCGCGGCCGAGCAGTGGGTCGGTGAAGAGCCGGTTGTGCAGCGCGTCGTAGGCGTACCCGGCGGCGGCGTCGGCCGGGTCGTCGCCGAGCACGCGTACCGGCGAATAGTTGTTGGCGATGGCGACCGGGCTGCTGCTGCGGGCGCGCAGCGCGGCGACCGCGAGGCCGTGGCCGAGCAGTTGGTGGTGGGCGACCGGGAAGGCGTCGAAGAGCAGCGCCTCGCCGGGGGCGTGCTCGCCGGTGCCGTGCCCGAGGCTCATGTGGATGAACGGCTCGTTGAGGGTGATCCAGAGCTTGACCCGGTCGCCGAGGCGGGCGGAGACCGCGTCGGCGTACTCGGCGAAGCGGTGCGCGGTGTCGCGGTGCAGCCAGCCGCCGGCGTCCTGGAGCGGCTGCGGCAGGTCCCAGTGGAACAACGTGGCGACCGGGTCGATGCCGTGGCCGAGCAGCTCGTCCACCAGCCGCTCGTAGAAGTCCAGCCCGGCGGCGTTGACCGGACCGGTGCCGGTGGGCAGCACGCGGGGCCAGGCCACCGAGAACCGGTACGCGCCCACTCCGAGATCGGCCATCAGCGCCACGTCCTCGGCGTAGCGGTGGTAGTGGTCGCAGGCCACGTCGCCGGTGCTGCCGTCGAGGATGCGCCCGGGGGAGTGGGCGAAGGTGTCCCAGATGGAGGGTCCGCGACCGTCGACGTCGGCGGCGCCCTCGATCTGGTAGGCGGAGGTGGAGACGCCCCAGCGGAATCCGGTGGGGAAGTCGGGCATCGGAGCGGTCTGCATGCGCCCTCCCGGCGAAACGCGAAACGTGTTCGGAACTCTAGGGGTCGTGGGAGCGCTACGCCATAGGGTGCCGAGGCGTCGATGGCAATACCTTTCGGCGTGTCTTTGTTAACCCGTCCGCATACGTCCGTTTTTGCGCATACAGTTCCGAATATTGTGGGATGTCCTCACTGGAGGAAGACGGAAATGATCCTCGTGGAACGCAGCGCGCACGTGACGGCACCGGTGAACGCGGTCTGGGACGTGGTACAGCGCGCTGAGCAGTTGCCGGCCTGGCTGGCCGGCGTCCGTGCGGCCGAGGTCCTCTCGGGGGAGGGCTTCGGCAGACGGCAACTGGTCCAGGCCGGGCGTGGTGCCGCACATGAGGCCGAAGTGATCGCCTATCAGGAGCCGACCCTGATCGGCTGGCGCGAACGCGCCAAGGGCGCCGGTGCCCGAGCGGAGGCGCGCACCGAGATATACGTCCAGCTCACCCCGGACGAGGACGAGGGTGGGACGGTCGTGCGGCTCATCGTCGTACGCTGGCCGGCCGGCCCGGTCAAGGCCGCGTTGCTCCGGCTCGGCCTGCGCAGGGTCGGCGCCGACCTGGAGGACTCGCTGGCTCGGCTGACCGACCTGGCCGCCGTCGGCTGACCGACCACCTCCTGGCGTCACCCGCGATGCGGTGGCGGCCCCGGTGTCCCGACCAGGTGCACCCGGGCCGCCACCGTTTTCGACGCCCCTACACGACCACGGTGAAGGCCGCCACGCGTACCTCGTCGAGGTGTCGGAACTCGAAGAACAACCGGTAGGTGCCCGTCGACGGCACGGTGATGCCGAACGCCACCACCGAACTGGCCTGGCTGGCCGCCGCCGGATGGACGTGCAGGTACGCCAGGTCGCCCTGCCGCAACGCGACCAGATGCCCGTACGCGCCTAGGTGTGGTTGCAGGTCGTTCACCGGCTGCCCGAGACGACCGAGCCAGACCAGCACCTGGTGGGACTCCCCGGCACGCAGGCCGCCGTCCAGGGTGACCGTGTAGTCGTCGACCAGGACCGTCTCCTCGGGCGGATCGAGCGGCCGGACCGCGTACCGGCCGGGAACCGGCACGTCGGCCCCGAGGGTGACCCCTGCCTGGGCACCGAGCGGCCAGAAGTCGGCGATCACCCGCAACGGCCCGGGTGCCGACGGTGTGACCCGCACCCGCCAGGTGCCGTCGGGCGACATCTCCGGGTGCAGGTGCTGATATCCGGAGAGGTCACGCCCGACGAGGATCAGGTGCATCCGGCGCTCGTGGTTCTCCTGGAACGCGGTCAGCACGACACCGGTCTGGTCGGTGATCTGGAAGGCCAGTTCGTTCGGCTCGCCGACGGTCAGGGTCGACGTGTGCAGCGTCAGCGTCCAGCCGTCCCGCGAGACCTCCAGTCCACCCGGACCGTGGCCCGCGTGCCCGCCCGTCACGGCGGCGGCCGGTCGGGCCGCACCGCCGGTCGGACCACCGGCCCGACCGGCGAAGAAGCCGACCGCCAGCGACAGCGCGAGCACCAGCGCGGTCGCCGCGTAACGGGTCCCCGGGCCTGCCGTCGGCACCGGGACGTCGGGACCGGCCGGGTGCTCCGGATCGGGCGGCACGCCGACGGGGCCGACGGCGTTCGCCGTCGGCCCCTGGCTGGTCGTCGTCACGGCAGCCGGGGCTGCAACACGAACAGCCCCTGTTCGATGCCGCTGACCACGACGACACCGCTCGGGAAGTACGGGTAGGTGCTCCACGCCCCGTTCATCGAGGAGCTGTTGCTGGACGGGTAGACGTCGAAGAAGCCGGCCTCGGTGGCCCGACCGGCGGCCACGTCGGTCAGGTCCAGGATGCGCAACCCGGCCCGGTAGTTGGCCTGGTAGCTGTACCTCCCCTTGACGTACTGGTTGTGGTCGGTGGCGGCGACACCGGAGGGCGCGCTGTAGGTGCCGATGTGCCGGGGTGCGTCCAGGTCGGCCAGGTCCCAGATGTAGGTCTGGGTGTTCACCCCGCGCCGGGTCTCGTCCAGCTCGTCGTCGAGCAGGAAGTACCGCTGGTCCTCGGTGAACCAGCCCTGGTGGGTGTACGCCCGGCCGGTGTACCCGATGCGGGCCAACTGCCGGGGAGCGGACTTGCTGGTGACGTCCACCACGGTGACGGTGTCCTCGTTGGAGCTGACACAGATCTCCCGGCCGGTGTGGGCGGTGTCGGGACCCCGGTACACCACGCACTGGGTGTCGTGGGTGTATCCGTCGTTGCTGACGCAGCCGGCGTACGTCGGGGACTTCGGGGTCCGGATGTCGACCATGTGCAGGCCGCCGCTGCACGTGTTGGTGCCGACCGCGTACGCGAAGCCGGTCTGCTCGTTGATGGCGATGTTGTGCGAGTTGCCGAACTGGTTGTACTGCGCGTTGGTCGTCCAGGTCTGCGGCGTGGTGACGCCCCGCAACCGGGTCAGGTCGAAGACCTGCATGCCGTGCCCGGACACGTCCGCCACCACGTACGCGTGGTCGCGGTAGACCTTGATGTCCCGCCAGACCGCCGTGCGGTTCTGGTACGCGGGCAGGTTGCCGAGGTAGACCGGCGCGGTCGGATTCGAGATGTCCACGAAGGAGGTGCCGTTGCGGCGACCGACGATCGCGTACTCCTTGCGGGTCTGGGGATCGGTCCAGCCCCAGATGTCGTTCGCCTGGCTGCCGCCGATACTCGTCAACGGCAGGAACGACAGCAGGTCGACGTTGCGGCACGGGTAACCCGCCGCCTGGCCGTTCGTGCAGGCCGTCGCGGCGGCGGCGACCAACTGCTGGGTCGGTTCACGCTGTGCCATGAACTCCTGGGCCGAGGCCCGCCCGGCGGGGGTGGCGGGATCGTGCGCCACCGAGGGCGAGCCGGGTCCGAGCGTCGACACCACCAGTGCGCCGACGGCCAGGGCCAAGCCGATCCGGACGATTCGCATCTGTGCTCCCTCTCGTCGCGCGGGGGCGGACGGCGTCCGAGCCGGCGGAGGACGGCGCGACAGGGGAGTCCACCGGGCCGGCGTGGTGCCCGTGCGGAAGCCGGATGCCTATCGATGATTGTGGATTGGTGATGTTACGGGGGGAAGTCGCTCCCCGATATCGCCTGTGTCATACCGGCACGCCGTCCAGGGGCGGGCGTCGCCGCCGTTCTCGGCGTTCGTGGTGCGGGTACGTGTGTTAGGAAGGGGCCCTTGCTATGCACGAGGCGTGAGCAGGGGACCCTTCCTTTCCCATTTCCCCAGCCCCCGCACGCACTGAAGGAGGGCCCGGCGCACAGCGCCGGGCCCTCCTTCAGTGCGTGCGGTACTAGCTGTCGCCGCCGGTCTCGCCGACCGGGGCGGCGTTCACGTCGTCGATGGCGTACTTCTTGGCCGCCTCGGCCGGTACGTGCGCCGGTACGACGCCCCGCAGCGCGAGCTGCCGCAGCGTGGCGACCGCGATCGACTCGGCGTCGACGCGGAAGTGCCGACGCAGCGCGTGCCGGGTGTCCGACAGGCCGAAGCCGTCGGTGCCCAGCGAGGTCCAGTCGCCCGGCACCCAGCGGGAGACCAGGTCCGGCACCGCGCGCATCCAGTCGCTGACCGCGACCTTCGGCCCGTCGGCGTCGGCCAGCTTCTGCTGGATGTACGGCACCCGCTGTTCCGCGCCCGGGTGCAGGAGGTTGTACGCCTCGCACTCGACCGCGTCCCGCCGCAGTTCGGTCCAGGAGGTCACCGACCAGACGTCGGCGGCCACCCCCCAGTCCTGGGCGAGCAGTTGCTGCGCCTTGAGCGCCCACTGCATGCCGGTGCCGGAGGCGAGCACGTTCGCCCGGGGGGCGTCGCCCTCCACCGAGGGGGCCGCCGCGTAGCGGTAGATGCCCTTGACGATGCCCTCGGCGTCCACGCCCTCCGGCTCGGCCGGCTGGTGGATCGGCTCGTTGTAGATGGTGAGGTAGTAGAAGATGTTCTCCTGCTCCTCGCCGTACATCCGGTGCAGGCCGTTCTCCACGATGTGCGCGATCTCGAACGCGAACGCCGGGTCGTACGCGACGACGGCCGGGTTCGTGGCCGCGAGCAGCAGCGAGTGGCCGTCCTCGTGCTGGAGGCCCTCACCGTTGAGCGTGGTGCGACCGGCGGTGGCGCCGAGCACGAAACCACGGGCCATCTGGTCGGCCGCCGCCCAGAAGCCGTCACCGGTGCGCTGGAACCCGAACATCGAGTAGAAGATGTACATCGGGATCATCGGCTCGTCGTGCGTGGCGTACGACGTGCCGGCGGCGGTGAACGAGGCGACCGAACCGGCCTCGTTGATGCCCTCGTGCAGGATCTGACCGGTGGTCGACTCCTTGTACGACAGGAACAGCTCCCGGTCGACCGAGGTGTACCGCTGGCCGTGCGGCGAGTAGATCTTGGCGGTCGGGAAGATCGAGTCCAGACCGAAGGTACGCGCCTCGTCCGGGATGATCGGCACCCAGCGCCGGCCGAACTGCTTGTCCTTCATCAGGTCCTTGAGCAGCCGGACGAAGGCCATCGTGGTGGCCACCTTCTGCTTGCCCGAACCCCGCTTGACGTCGGCGAAGCGCTCGCTGCCGGGGATGGCCAGGGTCTTGGCCTCGGTCCGCCGGCTCGGCAGGTAACCGCCGAGCTGCTTGCGCCGCTCGTGCAGGTACTGCATCTCGTCGGACTTCTCGTCCGGCCGGTAGTACGGCGGCAGGTAGGGGTTCTCCTCCAGCGCCGAGTCCGGGATGTCCAGGTAGAGCCGGTCGCGGAACATCTTGAGGTCGTCCAGCGTCAGCTTCTTCATCTGGTGCGTGGCGTTGCGGCCCTCGAAGTGCTGACCGAGCGTCCAGCCCTTGATCGTCTTGGCCAGGATCACGGTCGGCTGCCCGGTGTGCTCCGTCGCCGCCTTGTAGGCCGCGTAGAGCTTGCGGTAGTCGTGTCCGCCCCGCTTGAGGTTCCAGATCTCGTCGTCGCTGAGGCCGTCGACCATCTTGCGGGTCCGCGCGTCCCGACCGAAGAAGTGCTCCCGGACGTACGCGCCGGACTCCGCCTTGTAGGTCTGGTAGTCGCCGTCCGGCGTGGTGTTCATCAGGTTGACCAGCGCACCGTCGGTGTCGGCGGCGAGCAGCGGGTCCCACTCCCGGCCCCAGACCACCTTGATCACGTTCCAGCCGGCGCCCCGGAAGAACGCCTCCAGCTCCTGCATCACCTTGCCGTTGCCGCGGACCGGACCGTCCAGACGCTGGAGGTTGCAGTTGATCACGAAGGTGAGGTTGTCCAGCTCCTCCCGGGCGGCCACGCCGATCGCGCCCAGGGTCTCCGGCTCGTCCATCTCGCCGTCGCCGAGGAAGGCCCAGACGTGCTGGTCGGAGGTGTCCTTGATGCCCCGGTGCTGGAGGTAGCGGTTGAACCGGGCCTGGTAGATGGCGTTCAGCCCGCCCAGCCCCATCGAGACGGTGGGGAACTCCCAGAAGTCCGGCATCAGCCGGGGGTGCGGGTACGACGGCAGACCGCCACCGGGGTGCGACAGCTCCTGCCGGAAGCCGTCGAGCTGGTTCTCGCTCAGTCGGCCCTCGACGAACGCGCGGGCGTACATGCCGGGGGAGGCGTGCCCCTGGTAGAAGAGCTGATCGCCGCCACCCGGGTGGTTCTTGCCCCGGAAGAAGTGGTTGAAGCCCACCTCGTACAGCGAGGCCGAGCTGGCGAAGGTGGAGATGTGCCCGCCGACGCCGATCTCGGGACGCTGCGCCCGGTGCACCAGCATCGCCGCGTTCCACCGCACGTACGCCCGGATCCGGCGCTCGATGTGCTCGTCACCCGGGAACCAGGGTTCGCGCTCCGGCGGGATCGTGTTGAGGTAGTCGGTGGTGGTCAGCGACGGTACGCCGACCTGGCGCTCACGGGCGCGCTCCAACAGGCGCAGCATCACGTAGCGCGCCCGCTTGGTGCCACGATCATCGATGACACCGTCGAGCGACTCGACCCATTCGCTGGTCTCTTCAGGGTCGATGTCCGGAAGCTGGCTCGGCAGTCCGGCCGTGATCACCGGGCGCTTGCGTTCCGTAGCCACAGGCGTTCCCTCGGTTGTGTGTGGGATAGGTCTCTAGCGCCATCCTGCCCCGTCGCGGCACTCGGCGTCACGTCCACCCGGCCCAAGGGCGACGCGCGACACACGTACCGAGCAGTAACTTCGGGTCGTCCCGCAGGCCGCGACGGGTGGTAGACGATCTTGCCAGGAAACGCTCCCGAGCGCGCCGGTACAAGATCTCGTAACCGGGCAGAATGGGGGGTATGCGTAGTGAGGTGATCAGCATCCGGACCGGTTCCCGGCCGACCGTCCGGGACATCACCGCCGAGGCCGAGCAGTTCCTCGCCGGGCAGGGCGACGGACTGCTGCACGTGTTCGTGCCGCACGCCACCGCCGGGGTGGCCATCATCGAGACCGGCGCCGGCTCCGACGACGACCTGCTCACCGCGCTGGACGCCCTGCTGCCCACCGACGACCGGTGGCGGCACCGGCACGGTTCGCCCGGACACGGCCGCGACCACGTGCTGCCCGCCTTCGTCGCGCCGTACGCGACGCTGCCCGTGCTCGGCGGTCGGCTCGCCCTCGGTACCTGGCAGTCGGTCTGCCTGGTCGACACCAACGGCGACAACACCAGTCGGCAGGTCCGCTTCTCCTTCCTGCCCGGCTGACCGCCACGCCCGCCCGGCTGATCACGCGAGCGACCGTTTCGGCGGCGCGCCGTCGAAAGTGACGGCGGAGCTGCCCGAACCGGCCGGAACGTAGAATCCGACCATGCTGCGACCGCCCGCCTCGCTGGTCGGCCCGGGTGGGGCCGACCGGTCCCGGGTGGCCGGCGATCTGGTCCGGCGGATCATGCACGTGGCCGCCGCCCTGCGGCACCACCAGGACACCGAGATCGCCGCGTTGGGTCTGACCCCGGCGGTCGCCCGCGCGCTGTACGAGCTGGACCCGGATCACCCGCTGCCCGCCCGCGAGTTGGCCGGGCAGTTGCGGTGCGACCGCTCCAACGTGACCGCGCTCGTCGACAAGCTGGAGCGGGCCGGGCTGGTGGAGCGCCGTGCCGACCCGGCCGACCGGCGGCAGCGGACGCTCGTGGTGACCGACGCCGGCCGGCGGATGCGGGACCGCGTCCACGGCGTGCTGTCCGACTCACGACTGTTGGCCGGGCTCAGCACCGAGGAGTTGGCGCTGCTCGGCGAACTGGTCTGGAAGGTCTCCGACGGCGGCTGCCCGGAGCGGTTCGACGCCTGAGGCCGGTCGGGTGAAACGTGCTCGGGTGGGCGAGGCGTGCCTCGGTCGGTAATGCTGTCGGACGTGACCACCCCGCAGGATCTCGACGACCGGTTCCGGGAGGCCCTGGCCGCCCTCGCCGCGCCGGGGCACCGCGCCGACCCGGCACAGCCGGTGGCCGACGGTGCCACGCTGACCGGCGCAGAGCTGTTGGACCTCTTCGACGCACAGGTCACCAGCCGCCAACTCGACCTCGCCGGACGCTGGCTCCGTAGCTTCGGCGAGGGCTACCACACGATCGGTTCGGCCGGGCACGAGGGCAACGCCGGGGTCGCCGCGGCGCTGCGCCCCACCGATCCGGCCCTGCTGCACTACCGCTCCGGCGCGTTCTACTGCGTACGGGCCGGACAGGCCGCCCGCGACGCGGAGCCCGACACCGGCCGGGAGCCCGACGCGGACCCGACCGGCGACCGCGACGGCCCCACCGCCGACACGTCCGCGCCCGCCGGGCAGGCGACGGAGGACGACCTCGACCGGGTCGAGGACGCGCCGCCGGTCGGCGGGGTCGGGCATGCCGAGGAGGCCCCCCGGGCGGCTGATCCGCTGGACGACGACGAGCGCCCGGCCGGGGAGACGGAGGCCGCGAGCAACGAGCGACCCGACGACGACGGGACCGGCGCCCGTCCGGATGGCGGTGCGGGCGACGGTCGGGCCGTACCGGCGGCGAGGTCCGGGCAGGCGACCGTGAGCGCGCCGGTGACCGTTGGAGACGGCGCGAGCGGCGAGCGGCGGGCGATCGACCCGGCGTACGTGGAGGCGGCCCGGGACGTGCTGCGCGGGCTGGTGGCCTCGCGCGAGGAGCCGATCGCCGGTGGCCGGCACAAGGTCTTCGGCCGCGCCGATCTCGCCGTCGTGCCGACCACCTCCACGATCGCCTCGCACCTGCCCCGCGCGGTGGGCATGGGCCTCGCGGTGGAGCGGCTGCGTCGGCTGGACGCACGCCCGGAGCCGACCTGGCCGGGCGAGACGCCCGCGGCGGCGGCCTGGGCACCCGACGCGATCGTCGTCTGCTCGTTCGGGGACGCCTCGATCAACCACGCCAGCGCCACCGCCGCCTTCAACACCGCCGGCTGGTACGACCACACCGGCCTGCGCATCCCGGTGCTGTTCGTGTGTGAGGACAACGGCCTGGGACTCAGCCTCCGGTCCCCGCAGGGCTGGGTGGCGACGGCGCTGCGGTCGAAGCCGGGCGTGCGGTACTTCGCCGCCGACGGCACGGACCTGGTGGAGACGTACGAGGTGGCGGTCGAGGCGGCGGCCTGGGTGCGCCGGCACCGGCGTCCGGCCGTCCTGCACCTGACCACGGTGCGGCTGATGGGGCACGCGGGCGCGGACGCCGAGAGCGCGTACCGGTCCGCCGGGGAGATCCGGGCCGACCTGGACCGGGACCCGGTGGTGGCCACCGCCCGGCGGCTGGTCGAGGCGGGCCTGGCCAGCGGTGCGGAGCTGCTGGACCGCTACGACGAGGTCGGCTGGCGGATCCGCCGGCTGGCCGAGGGGGTGCTCGACGAGCCGAAGCTGTCCAGCCCGGCCGAGGTGGTCGCCCCGCTGGCGCCCCGCCGACCGCTGCGGGTGGCCCGTGCGGTGGCCGAGGCGGGCGACCGGGCGGCCGGGCCGGGTGCGGGTGCACGGGTCGAGGCGTTCGGCGGCAAGCCGCCGGAACTGGTCGGCCCGCTGACGCTGGCACAGAGCATCAACGCCGCGCTCACCGACGGGCTGCTCGACCATCCGCAGATGGCCGTCTTCGGCGAGGACGTCGCCGCCAAGGGCGGGGTGTACGGGGTGACGAAGGGACTACGGGACCGGTTCGGTGTCGCCCGGGTCTTCGACACGCTGCTCGACGAGACGTCGATCCTGGGCCTGGGGCTCGGTGCCGGGCTGGCCGGGATGCTGCCGGTGCCGGAGATCCAGTACCTGGCGTACCTGCACAACGCCGAGGACCAGTTGCGGGGCGAGGCGGCCACGACGCGGTTCTTCTCACAGGGCGCGTTCCGCAACCCGATGGTGGTGCGGGTGGCCGGGCTGGCGTACCAGGAGGGCTTCGGCGGGCACTTCCACAACGAGAACTCGGTGGCGGTGCTGCGGGACGTACCCGGGCTGGTGGTCGCCGTACCGGCGCGACCGGACGACGCGGCGGCGATGCTGCGGACCTGCCTGGCGAGCGCGGCGGTGGACGGCAGCGTCTGTGTGTTCCTGGAGCCGATCGGGCTCTACCACACCCGCGACCTCTACGCCGACGGCGACGGGGAGTGGCTGGCCGGGTACGCCGAGCCGGGCGCCTGGGCGGGCGCGCACGTGCCGGTCGGGCGGGCCCGGGTGTACGGCGTCGGCTCGGCCGAGGACGTCACGATCATCACGTTCGGTAACGGCGTACGGATGTCGCTGCGGGCCGCGTCGGTGCTGGCCGACGAGGGTGTCGGCACCCGCGTGGTGGACCTGCGCTGGCTGGCCCCGCTGCCGGTGGCGGATCTCATCCGGGAGGCCACCGCGACCGGCCGGGTGCTGGTGGTGGACGAGACCCGGCGCTCCGGCGGGGTCGGCGAGGGAGTGATCGCCGCGCTGGTGGATGCCGGTTATGTCGGTGCGGCACGACGGGTGGCCGCAGTTGACTCATTTGTACCATTAGGTCCGGCTGCTCGTCAGGTGCTGGTGTCCGAGGAGGCCATCACCCAGGGTGCCCGTACGCTGCTGGCACGGTAAATTTCGTTCCACCCGGTGCGCCACTTGCGCCGGAGGGCACAACTGTGTGGACTTTGCCTGACGGCGTTCGAGGGAACGCCGCGAACTCGCCACGAGATGAGGAGGCACGCGACAGTGAGCGCGACCGCTGGTCAGGCTGCCGACGGGGTACGCAGCCTGGCGGACCGGTTCGGCATCGAGCCGGGGATGGTCGTCATGGAGATGGGCTACGACGACGACGTCGACTCCGATCTCCGGGACGCCCTGACGGACCGTTGTGGTGATCTGGTCGACGAGGACACCGACGAGGTGGTCGACGCGGTGCTGGTGTGGTACCGCGACGGCGACGGTGATCTCTTCGAACTCCTCGTCGACGCACTCGGCCCCCTGGCCGACAACGGGGTCGTGTGGCTGTTGACGCCCAAGGCCGGCCGTGACGGGCACGTGGAGCCGAGCGAGGTCGCCGAGTCGGCACCCACCGCCGGCCTGCAACAGACCTCCACCATCAACGCCGGCAAGGACTGGAGCGGGGCTCGTCTCGTACTGCGCCGCGGCGCCAAGGGCAAGAAGTGACCCTGCCCAGCGGTGTGACAGGCTGAGGCCGACCCGACCTGACTCCCGAAGGAGCTCGCATGCCGATCGAGGTTGGCGCGGAGGCGCCGGACTTCGTGCTGAAGGACCAGAACAACCAGGAGGTGCGGCTCGCCGACTTCCGCGGCCGGCGCACCGTCCTGCTGGTCTTCTACCCGCTGGCCTTCACCGGCATCTGCCAGGGCGAGCTGTGCGAGGTGCGGGACAACCTCGACGAGTACGTCAGCGACGACGTCCAGGTACTCACCGTCAGCGTCGACTCGGTGTACGCCCACAAGATCTGGGCGGACCGCGAGGGCTACCAGTTCCCGCTGCTGTCGGACTTCTGGCCGCACGGTGCCGTCGCCCAGGCGTACGGCGTCTTCAACGAGGTCGCCGGCATCGCCAACCGGGGCACGTTCGTCATCGACAAGGACGGCGTGGTCCGGTTCGCCGAGATGAACATGCCGGGCGAACCGCGCGACCAGCACGGGTGGCGCAAGGCCCTGGCCGAGGCCAGCGCCTGACCCGTCCCGAACGGTGGTAACCGTCCGGTCGAGCCGGTGGGCGGCAGGGTAGGCTTGCCAACCGCCGGCTCGGCCGGACGGTGTCCCGGGCGCGTAGCTCAGCGGGAGAGCACTCGCCTTACAAGCGAGGGGTCGCAGGTTCGAAACCTGCCGCGCCCACCAGCACACACGATGGCCCGGAGAGCACTTCTCCGGGCCGACTCCGTATCGACGTGCGGGCGTCGCCGTCTGGGGCGAACCCGGCGCTGACCACAGACCGGCCGCGCGTTGGGGCCGATAGGCAGACGTCGAGGTCGCCGACGTGCGGTATGGGCACGAGACACACGTCGGCGGCGACCTCCTTGGTTCCTCCTTCGGCGCCTGTCGAGCTGAACCGTCTGCGCTATCGCACCTCCGGGCACGGCGCGCCGCAGTCTGGAAGGTCCAACGTGATCCGTCAACGCTCTCAGCTCGACAGGGGCCCAAGGTGCTGTAGACCCCGTGCCAGCCCGGCCCCGTGCCAGCCCGGCCGAACGCCAGCCCGGCCCCGCGCCAGCCCGTGCCACCCACTCCGACGGCGTGCTGACAGGGGTGCGGTCTCGGGCGATCGGAGCCGAGACCGCAAGGGTGCCGCGTACCGTCGTCGTCGGGTCGGTGTCGACGCGGACGGGGAGGGGCGCGAGTGGGCTATGCCGAGGTCGCCGACGTGCGGTTCTGGTACGAGACACACGGCACCGGTCGGCCGCTGGTGCTGCTGCACGGCGGGTTCGGCGCGGTCGAGACCTTCGCCGCGATCCGGCCCGCGCTGGCGCAGCGACGCCAGGTGATCAGCGTCGACCTGCCGGGTCACGGACGCACCGCCGACGTCGACCGTCCGATGCGGTACGAGTCGATGGCCGACGACGTGGCCGCGTTGATCGGTCACCTGGGCCTGGGCCGGGTCGACGTGCTGGGCTTCTCGCTCGGCGGCGGGGTCGGCCTGCGGCTGGCGGTCCAGCACCGGCAGTTGCTCCGGCGGCTGGTGGTGGTCTCCGCGCCGTGCCGGCGTCAGGGCTGGTTCCCGGAGGTGCTCGCCGGGATGCCGGAGCCCGACGAGGCGGCCGGCGAACGGATGAAGGGCATCCCCGCCTACGAGCTCTATCGGCAGGTCGCGCCCCGCCCCGACGACTGGCCGCGACTCTGGGCCCGGACCGGTGAGCTGCTGCGCCGCGAGTACGACTGGTCGGCGGAGGTGGCCGCGCTGACCACCCCCACCCTGCTGGTCTTCGCCGACGCCGACTCGATCCGCCCCGCGCACATGGTGGAGTTCTTCGGTCTGCTCGGCGGCGGCCACCGGGACGCCGGTTGGGACGGTGCCGACCGGCCGGACGCACGCCTGGCAGTGCTGCCCGGGCTCACTCACTACGACATCGTGGACTCGCCCGCCCTGCCGGCGGTGGTGCTTCCCTTCCTCACCCACACCCTGAGCACCCCGGCCTGACCGGGCCGCCGACACCTCGCCGCCGTGCCCGCTCTACCGGGAGTAGCGCAGCATGACCACGCCCGCGCCGATGGGGGTGGCGTCGACCAGGGTGAAGTGCTGTAGGTCGAACGGACGGTCGGCGAGCGGGATGCCGCTGCCGGCGACGATCGGGTTGACCTTGACCATCAGCTCGTCCACCTCGGGCAGCAACTGGCCCGCGAGTCGGCCGCCGCCGCAGAGCCAGATGTCGCCGCCGGGCTGTTGCTTGAGGTCGCGGACGAAGGCGACCGCGTCGCTGGAGACGATCTCCACCGCCGGGTCGTCCGACGGCGGCAGGGAGTGGGCGAAGACGTACTGCTTGAGGTGGGCGTACGGGCTGGCGATGCCGAGCTTCAGTGCCGGTTCGTAGGTGGCCCGGCCCATCAGGACGGCGTCGAACCGGCCCTGCGGGCGGTCGATGCCGAGCTGCGGGTGGGCGAAGGTCGGGAAGGTCTGCGGCCAGTGCGTGGCGAGGTGTCGCGCCACCTCGGGTTCCGGGCCGAAGAACTCGAACGCCCCGTCGGGGGCGGCGATGAGACCGTCGATCGTGCTGGCGACGTAGTAGACGAGCGATCGCAAGCGGTACTCCAATCACTACGGATGTTGTGGTTGACTCCAAACTACAACACCTGTCGTGGTTGTTGTTAGGGTGTTCCTCATGGCACGCAACCCCGAGCGGCGGGCGGCCCTGGCAGACGCCGGGCTGCGAGTGCTGGCGGCGCAGGGCGCGCGCGGGCTCACCCACCGGGCCGTCGACACCGAGGCGGGCGTACCGGTCGGGACCGCCTCCAACTACTTCCGCTCCCGGGACGCCCTGCTCGGCGCGCTCGGCGAGCGGATCTTCGAGCGGTTCGCCCCCGACGAGACGGTGGTGGCCGGGTTGGCCGCCCGGGAACCCTCCACGGCTCTGCTCACCGACTACGTCCGGTACATCGTCGAGCGGACCACCCGGCAGCCGGAACTCACCCGCGCCCTGATCGAACTGCGCCTGGAGGCGGCCCGCCGGCCCGACCTGGCCCGGATCCTCGGTGCCACCCTGCGTCGCGGCTACCGCGACGACGTCGCACACCAACTGGCCGCGGGTCTGCCCGGTGGCGCGTTCGAGGTGGCGCTGTTGCGGTACGCCGTGGACGGGCTGCTGCTCGACCTGCTCACCCCGTCGATCGACGCCGGTTTCGACCCCGATGACGTGGTCGTCGCCCTGGTGTCCCGGTTGTCCGCCGCGCCCTCCTGAGCCCCGATCGCCTGCGGGTACCCCGCCTGCGGCGAGGACTGTTCGTCGGTGCAGCGGGAAGACGTCGACGCGGACGCACCTGGGGAGGAGCGACGGATGACGCGTGCCGGACTGACCATCGGCGTGCTCGGCTCGTACGGCGGGCGCAACCTCGGTGACGAGGCCATCCTCACCGGCCTGCTGGCCGACCTGCGGGAACAGGAGCCGAACGCCCGGATCATCGTCTTCTCACGGAACCCGGCGCACACCGCGTTGGCGCACCCGGACGTCGAGGCGGTGCCGTGGGAGGGGGTCAGCCGCACCGACTCCGCCCTGGTGCTCTCCCAACTCGACCTGCTCATCCTGGGCGGCGGCGGCATCCTCTACGACAAGGAGGCCCGCCGCTACCTGCGCGTGGTGCGGGTCGCCCAGGAACGCGGTCTGCCGCTGCTCACGTACGCGGTGGGGGTGGGGCCGCTCAGCGAGATGGTGGACACCGGCATGGTGCGGGAGACGCTGGCCGGCGCCACCCAGGTCACCGTCCGAGACCAGGAGTCGCGGATGGTGCTGGAGGAGGCCGGGCTGCTCAACCCGATCACCGTCACCGCCGACCCGGCGTTCCTGCTGGAACCGGAGGACTTCCCGGCGGATCTGCTGCGCGAGGAGGGCGTACCGGCGGGCAAGCGGCTGGTCGGCATGAGCGTACGGGAGCCCGGCCGTGCCGCCGAACGGCTCGACGTCGACGGCTACCACCGGCTGCTGGCCCAGATCGGCGACTTCCTGGTGCACCGGATCGACGCGCACGTGCTGTTCGTCCCGATGGAGCGCGACGACATCCGGCACTCGCACGGGGTGCTCTCGCACATGACCGCCGCGGAACGTGGACGCATTCTGCACGGCACCTACTCACCGCAGCAGGTACTCGGGCTGATGCGCCACTTCGACCTGGCCGTCGGTATGCGGCTGCACTTCCTGATCTTCGCCGCGATGATGGGTACGCCGTTCCTGCCCCTGCCGTACGCCGGAAAGGTGTTCGACCTGGCCCAGCGGCTCGGGGTGCCGGCGCTGCGCGGCGTGGAGCGGGAGGTGGAGGGGCCGCTGCTGGCCGAGGTCGACCAGTTGTGGGACGAGCGTGACCAGCGGCGGGAGACCACCGCCCAGCGGGTCGCCCAGGTCTGCGAGGAGGCCCGGGGCACCTCACGGGTCACCCGGTCGGTGCTGGAGAGCCTGCGCACCCGATCCCTGGTCGAGGTCGGCGCCTGACCCACCGTGCCTGACGGGGTGCCCGACGTCCGCGCCCGATGCTCGGGCCGACGCCTGCGACGGGCGCGTCCGGTTGGCGGGCCGCGTCGGGCGTCGGGTGCGGCGGGTGGTCAGACAGCGGGACCTCGCCAGCAGTAGCGCCACTGCCGGCTCTCGGCGTCGATCGACTCCAGCTCGTAGATGTCCGCCCCGGCCAGGCCGCCCGAGCCCAGGTGATGGTGGGTCAGCGGAGGACGGCCGTTGGGGTCCAACTCGACGGTGACCTGCTGCCCGTCCGCCTCGCCACCTACCAACGGGATCTCAACCGAGGATGCCATGCGCCCATCCTGCCCCGCCCGCTGTCACCCGCGCAGCGGATAGCCGGGGGGCGAACGGGACAGCGCAGGCTCCGACGTGGGGCTCGGGTCCGGTCAGGGCAGCGGGAGGAGCCCCGGCGGGTACTCCATGCCGTCGTGCGTGCAGGCGGCGGCGGCCACCCGGGCGGCGTACCCGGCCGCCTCGGCCCAGGTCGCGCCGCGCGCTCGGGCCGCGACGATCCCGGCGGCGAAGGCGTCTCCGGCGCCGTTGGTGTCGATCACCGGGCCGGGCGGCACGGCGGCCGGCACGTGGTGCACCCGGCCGCCGAGATGCAGCTCCGCGCCGTCCGCGCCGTCCGCGCCGCGCGTGACCGTCGGCGCCGACCGTGTCGACGACTGCCACCCGCAGCCCGAGCGCGTGGGCGGCGAGCAGTACCCCGGCACCCGTGTTGCCGATCCGCAGGTCGATCGGGCAGGTCGTCCATGGCGCCGACGGTAGCGGTCCGGCGCCGCCTAAGCTGTCCCGGATGTTTGCAGGGGACCCTTCCTCTACCGGAGGCGTTAGCAGGGGACCCTTCCTTACCGGGCGAGGGGGCGTGCGTGCTGGTCGTGCACGGGGTGTGGCTGCCCGGTCGGGGCCTCGCCGTCTGGGCCGAGGACAGCACCCGAGAGCCGGAGGCACTCCGTCGGCCGGGGCGGGCGCCCCGGGAACGCCCGCACCCGTTCGCCGCCGACCATGCGGCGCTGACCGCCGTGTTGGGCGAGGCCGCCGAACCGGCCGACCTCGGCACCGCGCTGCTGAGCCTGCCCACCCGGGGCGGTTCGCCGCTGGACTCGCCGGAACTGGTCCGGACCGGCGTCGTGACACCGGCCCGGGGGCGGGTCACCCTGGCCGGCTGGCGGGTGCCGGTGCTCGCGTACGGCCCGGATGCCGCGCTGGCGCTGCTGCGCGGTCTCGACGGCGTGTCCGCCGTACCGGGTGCGGCCCTGCGACACCTGGCCGAGGTGGCCGCCTTCGCCGTCGACCTGGCCGAGCGGGGGCGGGTCCTGCCCGGCCTCGCCGCCGTGCCGTCCGCCGCCGTGCCGTCCGCGCACCCGGCCCACCCGGCCCGTCCAGCTCACCGGGCCGTCCCCGCCCGACGGCGGTCCACCGCCCGGGCCGAGTCGACGGCGGCCGGGCGACCCGGAGACGTCGTGCCCGCGCGTGCGGTGTGGCGACCGCTGCTCACCGGCACCGACGCGGCCTGGGCGCGGTCGTTGGCGTTGGCCCTGCCGCCGGTCGCCCGCGCGGTGGTCGAGACGGACCTGCCCGCCCTGCCGACGCCCGGCAGCGACTCCGCGCGTCGGCGGGGCGGCTCGGCGCGCGCCGCCGGGCGGGGAAGTGAAGAGGGGTCCCCTGCTCTACCTGAGGCGTTAACAGGGTGCCCTTCCTTGCATCCAGCCTTGCCGCCGGGTGGAGTGGTGGGGGATGCGCTGGACGTGTTGACCGACGCGGCCGTGCGGGCGGTCCTGCCGGAGACCGCCCTGGCCCGGGGCGTACGCCCCGGCGCGGCGGTGGCGTGCTGGCTCGGTGCGTTGACCGGGCCGCATCGCGGGTTCACCGCCGAACCGAAGGCGCTGGACGTCCTGCGGTCCGAGCTGGACACGTGGCAGCGGGATGCCGCAGGCGGGACGGTACGGGCGAGTTTCCGGCTGGTGGAGCCGTTCACCGAGGAGGTGTCCGGCCCGGTGACGGTGGTGCCGCTGGACCTGGACGCGGCGGTGGCGGATCCGGGCCGGTGGCGGGTGGAGTTCGGGTTGCGCGCGGCCGACGAGTCGGGTCTGCACGTCGACGCCGGTCAGGTGTGGCGCGGCGAGGGCGGCGCCGTCGCGGGCGCGCATCCGCAGGAGACGTTGCTGGCCGAGTTGGGCCGGGCCAGCCGCCTCTGGCCGGAGCTGGACACGGCGCTGCGGACCGCCACCCCGGAGGCGCTGGAGCTGGACGCCGACGGGGCGCACCGGTTCCTGCGCGAGGGCGCGCCGCTGCTGCACGCCGCCGGGTTCACGGTGCTGCTGCCGTCCTGGTGGCAGCGGCCCGCGTCGCGGCTCGGCGCGCGGCTGCGCGCGGGCTCGCGGGCCGCGCCCGGCACGGTCAGCGGACCGACCGACCGGGTCGGGTTGGACGCGCTGGTGGATTACCGCTGGGAGGTGGCGCTCGGCGACCATCCGTTGACCGAGGAGGAGTTGGCCCGGCTGGCGGAGGTGAAGACGCCGCTGGTGCGGCTGCGCGGCCAGTGGGTCGAGCTGGATCCGAAGCGGCTCGCCGCCGGTCTGCGCCTGTTGCGGTCCACCGGCGAGCTGACCGTCGCCGACCTGCTGCGGCTGGGGCTCGCCGACGGTACGCAACCGGACGCCCTGCCGGTGCTGGAGGTGACCGCCGACGGGGCGTTGGGTGACCTGCTCGCCGGGTCGGTGGAGCGTCGGCTCACGCCGCTGGACCCGCCGCCGTCGTTCCACGGCACGCTGCGGCCGTACCAGCGGCGCGGGCTGGCCTGGCTGGCGTTCCTCCAGTCGCTGGGGCTGGGCGGGGTGCTCGCCGACGACATGGGGCTGGGCAAGACGGTGCAGTTGCTCGCCCTGCTGGCCGGTGATCCGGCCGAGGCCGGGCCGACCCTGCTGGTCTGCCCGATGTCGCTGGTCGGCAACTGGCAGCGGGAGGCGGCCCGGTTCGCCCCGGGGCTGCGTGTGCACGTGCACCACGGCGCGCAGCGGGCGCGGGGCGACGACATAGGTGCCGCCGCGCAGGAGGCGGACCTGGTGCTCACCACGTACTCGGTGGCGGCGCGGGACGCGGTGGACCTGGCCGGGGTGGACTGGCACCGGGTGGTGCTGGACGAGGCGCAGGCGATCAAGAACGCCGCCACCCGGCAGGCCGAGGCGGTGCGGTTGCTGCCCGCCCGGCACCGGCTGGCGGTCACCGGTACGCCGGTGGAGAACCGGCTCGCCGACCTCTGGTCCATCATGCAGTTCGCCAATCCGGGGCTGCTCGGCCCGGCCGCGACCTTCCGCAAGCGGTTCGCCGAGCCGATCGAGCGGCACGGTGACGCGGACACCGCCGAGCGGCTGCGCCGGATCACCGGCCCGTTCGTGCTGCGGCGGCTCAAGACGGACGCGTCGATCATCTCGGACCTGCCGGAGAAGCTGGAGATGGAGGTCGTCTGCAACCTCACCGCCGAGCAGGCGGCGCTGTACCGGGTGGTGGTCGACGACATGATGGCCCGGATCGAGTCCTCCGACGGCATCGAGCGGCGGGGCCTGGTGCTGGCCACGATGACCCGGCTCAAGCAGGTCTGCAACCATCCGGCGCAGTTGCTGCGCGACGGTTCCCCGTTGGACGGACGCTCCGGCAAGCTCGCCCGGTTGGCGGAGATCCTCGACGAGGTCCTGGCGGCGGGGGAGAAGGCGCTGCTGTTCACCCAGTACGCCGAGTTCGGCGGGATGCTGCGCGGCCACCTGGCGTCCCGGTTCGGCCGGGAGGTGCTGTTCCTGCACGGCGGGGTCGGCAAGGCCGACCGGGACGAGATGGTGGCCCGCTTCCAGTCCGACGACGGACCGGCTCTGTTCGTGCTCTCCCTCAAGGCCGGTGGGACGGGCCTGACGCTGACCGCCGCCAACCACGTGGTGCACGTCGACCGGTGGTGGAATCCGGCGGTGGAGGACCAGGCCACCGACCGGGCGTTCCGGATCGGGCAGCGTCGCCGGGTCCAGGTCCGCAAGTTCGTCTGCGCCGGCACGGTGGAGGAGAAGGTCGCCGCGCTGATCGCCGAGAAGCGCGGCCTGGCCGCCTCGGTCGTCGGCACCGGCGAACAGTGGATCACCGAGCTGTCCACCACCCGGTTGCGGGAGCTGTTCGCACTGGAGGCCGGGGCGGTGGCCGAGTGACCGAGGGCAGGTTCGCCGACTACGGTCGGCCGCGCCGGGTCGACGGCGGGCTGCGCGCCCGCAGCACCCGGGGCGCCATCGGGGTGTCCTGGTGGTCGCGCCGGTTCCTGGAGGTGCTGGAGTCGTTCGCGCTCGGCACCCGGCTCACCCGGGGTCGGGCGTACGCACGCGCCGGCCAGGTGGTACGCCTCGACGTCCACCCCGGACGCGTGGACGCGGTGGTGCAGGGCTCACGGCCCCGGCCGTACCAGGTCCGGGTCGCGTTGCCGCCGTTTCCGGTCGACCTCTGGGCCCGGATCGAGGCGGAGTTGGCCGCCCAGGCGTTCTTCAGCGCCCGGCTGCTCGCCGGTGACCTGCCGGCCGAGTTGGAGGAACTGCTCGCCGCACTCGGCGCACCACTGTTCCCCGCCGCGGTGGCCGACCTGGAGCAGCACTGTTCCTGCCCGGACGCGGCGGTGCCCTGCAAACACCTCGCGGCCACGTTCTATCTGCTCGCGGAGGCGTTCGACGCGGACCCGTTCGCCCTGCTGCACTGGCGGGGCCGTAGCCGCGACGACCTGCTCGCCCGACTGCGCGAGCTGCGCGCCACCGGGTCCGGTCACGTCGGCGGACCACCCGGCGCGAGCGCCACCGCCCGGCAACCACACGCCCCGACAGCGGGCGCACAGACGGCGGGTGCCCCGACAGCAGACGGCCCGACGTCCGACGGCGACGTGGGGCTTCCGGCGGCCGGTGCGGCACGTGTCCTCACCGACCTGCCGGCCCCGCCGCTCGCCGAGACCGTCGACCGGTTCTGGCTGCCGCCGGTGCCGCTGCCGGACCGCCCGCCGAGCCTGGCGAGTCGACCCGACCTGCTGTTGCGGCAGCTCGGCGCGCCCGCACCGGCGATCGGCGGGCCAGGGCTGGCCGAGCGTCTGCGCCAGGCGTACCGGCAGCTCGGCGAGTGAACGGTCCGGCGGTCAGACCCACCGGTGCCGGTACCGCCACAACAGGGCGGTGTTGACGACCAGCAGGACGGCGTACACCGCCCCGGCCAGCCGGCCGGCGAGTACGGTCGTGGCCGGCAGGGCCGCCCACAACACGATGGTCATCAACAGCAGCATCCGACCCCGTCGCATCCGGGAGCGGTTGTCGAGCCGGGCGAAGAACGCCGGATCGCTCTCCCGGAGATTGCGGGTGATCTGCTCGAAACGGCGCTGGTCCTCTTTGCTGAGCATGTGCCTTCCCCTCACGCGTTCAGCAACGGCGTCGCGGAATACCCACTGGGGTGACGGCTCACGCTCTCCTACTGGTCCTACTTTGGCCGGTCCGGCCGTCCGCACCGGCCCGAGCGCGGCAGGAGTGCGGCGGCGGGTCGGCGGAGCGGGGTCGGACGCCTGAGCGCCGCCTTAGTTCCGCCTTAAATCTGGCTGTGGGGTCGAACCGGTCCGCCGTCGACCGAACGGGTGGGATTGTCACCGACCGTAGGTGGCTCGTGTCGTCCGTGCTGCTCGCGAGGTGCGTACCCGGGTGGCCGGTGCGGGAGCCGACATCCGTTCGCGTTGAGGGTTGCCTTAAGTCGCCCCGGTCGGGCGGGACGGCCCGTCTTGTCGGGGCACATCCCGCTGACTACCTTGCCGTGGCAACCCCTCCGGCAGCAGTCGTCGCACCTCACCACCCTCGCTCGGCCGTGAGCGCGACGCTGGGTAGAAACGGGAACGGTGTATGGCCGACCAGCAGGTGCCACCCCGCCGCGACGAGCACGGACAGGACCCCCGCCCGTACCCCCGATCCCGCCGGCCCCACCCGCACCCCGGACCCCGGCCGCACCACGCCGCCCCGTACCCCGGACCGCAGCCGCACCACGCCGTCGGGTACCCCGGACCGCCGCCGCCACCCGACGTGGACCCGTACGCCCAGGACGGTCGCCCGCAGTGGATCGGACCGGACGGGTACGGCGTGCCGCCGATGCCGACGGGCGGACCGTCCGATCCGGACGGTGGCGACGACGGTGGTCGCCGGGTCGGTCGCCGCCGGGCGCTGGCCGCGCTGGGCGGTACCGCCGCCGTGGTCGCCGGTGGCGCGGCCCTGGCGATGACGCCGCAGGTGCGCGGCCTCCTCGGTGGCGGCGCGGCGGTGGCCGGCGACGCCACCGGGACCACCACGACCGACGGTACGTCGGCCCGCCCCAGCGGGCAGCGGCCGAGTACGGTCCGCACCTACACCGAGCAGAACGAGAGCTACATGGGCTCCCGCGCCGGTGAGGTGCTGAAGAAGAACGCCCCCACCGGCGGCCGGGTCTACTCCGGCCCGGCGCAGGCCGCGGCGGAGACCAAGGTGACCGTCAAGACGGCGCTCAGCAAGGACCCGGCGGTGCACCTGGCCCGCCGGTTGACCTTCGGGCCGACCGCCGCCGTGCTCGCCGAGATCAAGCAACGCGGCATCGACGGCTGGGTGCGTTGGCAACTGGAGCCGGAGAAGATCGCCCCGACCCGGGCGGAACTCAAGCTCGCCGAACTGCCCACCCTGAAGCTCTCCGTCGAGGAACTCCGCGAGCAGCGGGACCAGCTCAACGAGCGGGGTGCCCAACCGGAGCGGGAGATGGTGGACGCCACCGTCGCCCGGCAGATCTGGTCGGACCGCCAGCTCTTCGAGGTGATGGTCGACTTCTGGAACGACTTCCTGCACGTCGCCGCCGAGTTCGACGGCGGTGAGGTGTACCGCAACTCGTTCGACCGGGACGTGGTGCGCAAGCACGCGCTGGGCAGCTACCCGCAGATGCTGCTGGCCGCCAACCGGCACCCGGCCCTGCTGCTCTATCTCAACCAGGTGGACTCCCGGGCGGACGCGGTCAACGAGAACCTGGCCCGGGAGAACCTGGAGCTGTACTCGGTCGGGGTCGACGGCGGCTACACCGAGGCCGACGTCCGCCAGGCCGCGCTGCTCCAGACCGGCCGGGGCGTCCAGGACGGCGCGTACGTCTTCCGCCCCGACCGCCACTACGTCGGCAAGGTCAAGATCCTCGGCTTCCGCCACGCCAACGACTCGGCGGACCCGAAGCGGGCCGAGGCGGCGATCGACGCGTACCTCACCCACCTCGCGTTGCACCCGTCCACCGCCAAGTACGTGGCACAGAACCTCGCCGTCCGGTTCGTCTCGGACACCCCGCCGAAATCCCTGGTGGACCGGCTGGCCAGGACGTACGCCGCGAACCACGGCCAGATCAAGCCGGTGCTGATGACGCTGTTCAGCTCCTCGGAGTTCTGGGCGGCGGTGGGGCAGAAGGTGCGCCGCCCACTGGAGTACCTGGTCGCCACCTACCGCACCCTCGGGGTCTCCCCGGACGCGGCACCGGACCACGACAACGGCGACAACCGCCGCACCCCGTACGCGCGGGGCCTGCGGCAGATCTCCGACAAGCTGCGCGAGTTGGGCCACCACCCGATGGGCCAGCCCACCCCGGACGGCTACCCCGACGTCTACGTCGCCTGGACGTCGGCGGGCACGATGGTCAACGGCTGGAACGAGGCCAACGAACTCCTCGCCGCCAACCGCACCGTGTTCACCCACACCCGGCCGGAGAAGCTGCTGGCCGACCCGCCCGCCACCGCCGGGGCGTACGTGGACGCGCTGGCCCGGCGGCTGGTCCGGCAGAAGCTCACCGACCGGGAACGGGCGCTGATCCTCGACGTCGCCGGGGTCTCCGCCGGCACGAGGGTCGACGCGACATTCGACGGGGCGATCACCGCCGTCGCGCGGGCGATCCTCGCCTCCCCCCAGCACCACCTCCGCTGAGGCACCCGATGGAGGAGCCCGTGTACTCGTACCCCCTGCACCCGGAATGCCCCGACGTGCGGCGACTGGCCGACAACCCGACCGAGGCCCTGCTGCGGGCCGAGGCCGACGTGGTGGCCGCCGAGAACGCCGCCGAGGCGGACCGCTACCGGCGGTTGGAGGAGTTGGAGGAGGCCCAGCAGGACGGGCGCGGGGTGACCCGGCGGACCTTCGTGGCCGGTGCCGCCGCCACCGCCACCGCGCTGGCCACCGCCCAGTTCGTCACCACCTCGGCGTCGTTCGCGGCCACCAAGACCGGCACGCTGGTGCACGTCTTCCTCTACGGCGGCCTGGACGGGCTCAGCCTGGTCGCGCCGAACGACGATCCGGTGCTCGCCCGGGCCCGCCCGGACCTGCTGCTGGCCGACGACTCGCTGGCGCTCGGCCGGGGCTTCAAGCTGACCAGCGCGTTCCGGCCGCTGGAGCGGTGGTTGCGTGCCGGGCAGCTCGGCTTCGTCCCGGGCGTCTCCGACGAACGGTTGTCCCGCAGCCACTTCCAGGCCGCCGACGCCTGCAACCTGGGCGGACTGCCCGGCGAGACCGGCGGGCGGGGCTGGTTGGACAGCCTGGTCGACGCACTCGGCAAGGGCACCGCCTTCCGCAGCGTCGGTGTCGGCAGCACGCTGCCCCGCTCGCTGGTCGGCAACAACGGGGCCATCTCGCTGAACAGCGTCGGCTCGTTGCGCCTCGCCGGTGACGAGCGGTACCGGGAGGCCACCGAGAAGGCCATCCGGGGCCTGTTCACCGGGATCAACCATCCGGTGGAGGAGGCGGTGCGTTCCGGGCTCGGCGCGCTGGCCACCGCGCGCCGGCTCTCCGCCGAGCCGTACCGGCCGGCCGAGGGGGTGGAGTACCGGGGCGTCGGCTTCGCCTTCCAGCAACTCGCGCAGCTCATCAAGGGCGGCGCGAACGTGCGGGTGGCCACCGTCGGCATGGGCGGGTACGACACCCACGAGAACCAGGGCACCGGCGAGGGCGGCCAGCTCTATCGGCGGCTCAACGAACTCGCCGCCGCACTGGCCGCGTTCTTCACCGACCTCGGTGACGCCGCCGCCGACGTGACCGTCATGGTGTCCAGCGAGTTCGGGCGGCGGGTCGCCTCCAACAGCGGCGGCACCGACCACGGGCACGGCGGGGTGGTGACCATCCTGTCCGGCCGCAGACTCGCCGGTCCGCTGCTCGGCACCTGGAACGGATTGAACGCACTCGACTCCGGAGACGTCCCGGAATACAACAACATGTTCAACGTCTACGGCTCGGTGGCCCAGGGTCGGTTCGGGCTCACCAACGCGGAGGTGGACAAGATCTTCCCCCGGATGAAGTACGCCCCGATGAAGTTGTACGCGTGACCCACCACGCGTACGCCGACCGCCGGTCCGGGGCGCGACCCCGCGCCGACGGTCGGCCGCCCGCGCCCCCGCCCCTGCCGGTGGCGACCCGACGCGGGCCCGCCGGCCGGCGGCTGCTGACCGGGCTGTTCCTGGTCGGCCTGGTCGCCAGCGTGCTGCCCTGGTGGCTCGACACCCCGGCCGGGTCGCTCACCGACGCCACCGCGACGACCACCGCCGCCGGTCAGATCACCGGCCTGCTCGCCGGCTACCTGCTGCTGGTCCAGGTGCTGATGATGAGCCGGTTGCCGGTGCTGGAACGGGTGGCCGGCGGCGAGCGGATCGCGGCGTGGCACCGGGACCTGGGGGTGACGCTGCTGGTCGCGGTGCTCGCGCACACCGGCTTCATCCTGGTCGGCTACGGCGGCCTGACCGGCCGCTCGCCGCTGGACCAGGCCGGGGTGATGTTGCGCGAGTACCAGGACATGGTCTCCGCGTTCGCCGCCGCCGGTCTGCTGGTGCTGGTCGGGTTGACCAGCGTCCGGGCGGTCCGCCGGGCGTTGCCGTACGAGCTGTGGCACGCCACCCACCTGGCCGGGTACGCGGTGCTGCTGCTCGGCTTCGCGCACCAGTTCAGCAACGGCACCCAGTTGTTCCGCCCCGGCCCGGTCCGCACCGGGTGGATCGCCTGCTACGGCCTGGTGATCGCCGCTCTGGTGTGGGGGCGGCTGGTCGGGCCGCTGACGTTCAACCTGCGGCACCGGCTGCGGGTCGCCGACGTGGTGGCGGAGAGCCCGGACACCGTCTCGATCTATCTGACCGGCGCCCGGCTGGACCGGCTGGACCTGCTCGGCGGGCAGTTCTTCCGCTGGCGGTTCCTGACCCGGGGCTGCTGGTGGCAGTCGCACCCGTTCTCGGTCTCCGCCGCCGCCAACGGCCGCTGGCTGCGGTTGACCGTCAAGGTGGTCGGCGCGTACACCCGGGACCTGCGTGACCTCGAACCCGGCGTACGGGTCTGGGCGGTGGGGCCGTCGGGCACCTTCACCGCCGCGCACCGGGTCCGCGAGCACGCGCTGCTGATCGCCGGTGGCAGCGGCATCACCCCGCTGCGGGCGATGCTGGAGGAGTTGCCGCCCGGCGCGGCGCTGATCTATCGGGCCCGCACTCCGGGCGACGTGCTGCTGCACCGGGAACTGGACTGGCTGGCCCAGGCCCGGGGCGTGCGGATCTGGTACGTCGTCGGTTCCCGCAACGACCCCGGCCCACGCCAGGTGATGTCGCCGGACGGGCTGCGCCGGCTGGTGCCGGACGTGGCCCGACGCGACGTCTACCTCTGCGGCCCACCCGGCCTGGTCGCGCAGAGCCGACGGCTGCTGCGCCGGATCGGCGTGCCCCGCCGACAGATCCACGTCGGCACCTTCGAGCTATAGGCAGAGGAGTACCGCCCCGATGCGTCGCGCGCTGTTCGCGATCACCGGCCTGGCCGCCGGCACCACCGCGATGGTGGTGCTCAAGGCCGCCCCGGGCACCGGCCAGGTCGCCCAGGAGCCACCGCCCGGCACGGCCACCGGCACGGACGGGCCGACGCCACAGCCGACGGTGGAGGAGTCGGCGGCGGCGAGCCGCGAACCCCGCGCCACCCGGTCACCGAAACCCGCGCGCAGCACCGAGGCCCCGACGAACCGCACCGACTCGTCCGACGCACCCCGGACCCCCTCGGCTCCCCGCACCACCACCGCGCCGCGACCCACCACCCGGACCGTCACCGGCCCGGTGGTCCGCAACGAGTACGGCAACGTGCAGGTGCGCATCACCGTCTCCGGCAGCCGCATCACCGACGCGGTGGCGCTGGAACTGCCGGAGCGGACCGCCCAGTCCGAGCAGCGCAGCGACCTGGTCGACAGCCGGTACAGCGGCGTGGCGGGGCTGGTGGTCGCGCGGCAGAGCGCCGACCTGGACACCGTCTCCGGGGCGACCGCGACGAGCGAGTCCTACCGGCAGTCCCTCCAGGCCGCGATCGACCGGGCCCGCTGATGGCCGCCGGCACCGCGACCCGCCCCGGCCTGCGCCGGGTCGAGCACGTCATGGGTACGCCGATCAGCCTGGACCTCGCCGACGACCTGACCGCCACCGAGCTGACCCGGCTCGCCGACGAGGTGTTCGGTTGGCTGCGCGAGGTGGACGCACGGTTCAGCACCTACCTCCCGGACAGCGAGGTGTGCCGTTTCGACCGGGGCGAGCTGCTGCTCTCCGAGGCGTCCGCGGACCTGCGCCGGGTGCTGGAACGCTGCGCCGACCTGTGGGGCGACACCGACGGGTTCTTCGACGCGTACGCCACCGGCGGGCTCGACCCGTCCGGGTACGTCAAGGGCTGGGCCGCCCAGGTGGCCTCGGACCGGCTGCTCGCGGCCGGTGCCGCGAACCACTGTCTGAACGCGGGCGGGGACGTGCGGGTGCGGGGCCGCTCGTCGACCGGGCGACCGTGGCGGATCGGGGTGCGGCACCCGTGGGACCCGTCGGCGGTCTGCCTGGTGCTGACCGGCACCGACCTGGCGGTGGCCACCTCGGGGGTCTACGAGCGTGGCCACCACGTGCGCGACCCCCGCCGGGGCGCACCGGCGAAGGGACTGCGCTCGGTGACCGTGGTGGGGCACGACCTGGGGCTGGCCGACGCGTACTCGACCGCCGCCCTGGCCATGGGCGTGACCGGCATCGGCTGGGTGGACCGGCTGCCGGGGCACCGGCACGCGGTGGTCACCGAGGACGCCCGCTGCCTGCGCTCCGCCGACCTGCCGCTGGCCGACTGACCGGTGTCGCCGACCTCTAGGCCCAGCGGCTCGGCCGGTGCAGGATCGCCGGTCGGGAGCCGAGCGGCCGGGGACGCCCGGGACGCGAGCCCGGTGGTCGGGTGGCCGCCCAGCGGCGTCCGGGCCGGTGCCGGCGAGGCGGTTCGGTCCCGCCCTGGTGCTGCTCCGTGTGGTCGGTGGACATCGGATCCCCGCTCCCGGCGCGGGCGCGCCGTCGTGGTGCTCAACGAGCAGTTCCCGTCGGGCGTCGCTGTCGGGTACCACACCGACTCGTCGGGGGTGGCTCAGCGACCCCGGCGGGGCAGCGGCAGGTGGCCCGGGACCAGCGCGGAGGTCAGCGTGACGCCGCTGGCCCGCAACTCGTCGACCAGGGTGTTCTGCACCAGGTACGAGTCGGGGAGCTGCCAGCGGGCCTGCTCCGGCGCTACCGCCCAGCGGACCGCTCCCTCGGGCAGCCGGGTGGGTGGTGCCGGCACCCACGAGCCGGGACCGTGCCGCACCACGTGGAAGCAGTGCTCCAACTCGGGACGCAGCGGGTCACCGGGGCGCACCAGGAACATCCAGCGGCCGGTCGGGGTGACCAGCACCGGTCCGCGTACGCCCGGGCCGACCGGGTGCGACCGGACCGCGTCGAGCACGCGTCGGCCCAGGCTGGCGGAGACCTCCAGCACGTCGAATGCGCGGCCGGTGGGCAGCAGGATGCCGTGCGGGCGGGACCGCCACCAGGTGGCCACCCGGGCCGGGTCGGCGCTGGCCGCGTGCTCCCAGTCCTCCAACGCGGGGTGGCAGCCGACCGTCGGGCAGCCGGCCCGGCCGCAGACGAAGCGGCTGCGCGCCAGACAGGCGCCGGGGGTCACCTCCCAGCCGTGCAGCGCGTACCGTACCGCGACGCGGCGCAGCCGGACCCGCTCCAACGGCGACAGACGGACCACGCTCGGTGCGACATTCCCCCACATTGGTGCCATCTCCCCTCGCCGGGCCGACCGGCACCAGCACATACGTCGAACAGCGTCACTGCCGTGGCCTGCGATCGTTTATTTGACAAAGTGGCCGATGCAACTTGCACGAAAAGTACGAGGCTCGGCCGTACGGCTGACGCACAGGCAGTGCGACCAGCGAAAACCTGACATACAGATGGATGGCCGCACCTGCGGATCGGCCCCCGGCCCCCGGCCAGGGCTCCAGCAGCAAGGGGAGGACTGGGGACATGGACGAACTGCCCATCGGGCGGCGGGTTGCTTACTGGCGCGGGCGACGCAAGATGTCGCAACAGGTGTTCGCCGACCGACTGGGTAAGTCCAAGAGCTGGGTCGACAAGATCGAGCGCGGAGTGCGGCGGCTGGACAAGTTCTCCGTGCTCTACGAGATCGCCGACATCCTCCAGATCGACGTGCAACTGCTGCTCGGCAAGGATCCGGAGCGGCGTACCGACACCATGAACTGCATCGACCAGGTCGAGGTCGAGGAGATCCGGGCCGCCCTGGAACGGTACGACTCGATCAGCGCCTACTTCGACGCCAAGCCGGACCCGCCACCGATCGTCGACATGGGCAAGGCGGTCACCCACGCCTGGCTCACCTACCAGTACGGCCGCTACGGCATGCTGACCCGGGCGCTGCCGAAGCTGCTGCGCGACGCCCAGGCGGCCGACGCCGCGTACGGCGGAGAACAGGCCCAGCGCGCGGCGAACCTGCTCGGGCAGGTCTACCAGATCGCCTCCTCGGTGCTGCGCAAGCTGGGGGAGTGCGACCTGGCCTGGCTGGCCGCCGACCGCTCCATCGCGGTCGCCCAGCGCGCCGACGACCAACTGCTCGCCGGGATCGCCACCACCCGGGTCTGCAACGCCCTGCTCGCCATGGGCCGCCCCCGCTCCGCGCTGGAACTGAACGTCCGCATCGCCGACCGGATCGAGTTGGTCGGCGGCACCGACAACCGGGCCGACCGACTCTCGGTCTACGGGATGCTGCTGTTGCAGGGCGCGATGGCCGCCGCCCGGACCGGCGACACCTCCACCGTCGTCGACCTGCTCGACGAGGCGTCCGAGGCCGCCCGCGAACTCGGCAGCGACCAGAACCACTACTGGACGTCGTTCGGGCCGACCAACGTCGAGCTGCACCGCGCGGCGGCCGCCGTCGAGCTGGGCGACGGCGGGCGGGCCGTCGAGATCCACCGCACCAGGATCGTCAACCTGCCGCTCGACGCCATGCTCCCCGAACGCCGGGCCCACCACCTGCTCGACCAGGCTCGCGCCTACTCCCAGATGGGCGACATGGCCAACGCCGGGGAGATGCTGCTGCGCGGTGACCGGCTGGCGCCGTCGGAGATCCGCTGCCGGCCGATCGCCCACGAGGTCATGTCCGAGGTCCTGCGTCGCACACGGGGTGCGCCGCCTTCTCCGATCGCGGAGTTGGCTGAGCACATGGGAGTAGGAGTATGAACTCGGAGCCGGCATGACCGGTTCGCACCGCCACGACGGGCACCAAGAGGTGCTCTACATCATCGCCTGCGGTTCGCCGTTGGCCCGAGACGTGGGCCGGCTCGTTGAGCTGGCCCAACAGGACGGCTGGGACGTCTGCGTGATCACCACGCCGGACGGCGCCAAGTTCGTCGACCGCACCTCGCTGGCCCGCCAGACCGGCCACCCGGTGCGTACGCACTACAAGAACCCGGGGGACCCGGACGTCCTGCCGTCGGCCGACGCCATCATCGTCTGCCCGGCCACCGTCAACACGGTCAACAAGTGGGTGGCCGGCATCGCCGACACCCTCGCCCTCGGGTTGCTGGTGGAGGCACAGGGACGGGGCGTACCGCTGGTCGCCGTGCCGTACACCAACGCGGCGATGGCCGCCCACCCGGCCTTCCGGACCGGGATCGCCCGCCTGGCGGAGTGGGGGGTGACCGTGCTCTTCGGCGACGACGTCTTCCCCCTGCACCCGCCGGGCACCGGCGAGCGGCACCAGCACGCGTTCCCCTGGGCCCTGCCGCTGACCGCCCTGCGCGACCAGCTCTGCCGGACCGGGTGAAGTGAAAGGAAGGGCACCTTACTAACGCCTCCGGTAGTACAGGGGTCCCCTGCAATCACCCGCACACCGGATGCCGCAATCCTCAGCCCGGGCCGTGGCCGTCGCCACGGCCCGGGCGCCGTCGCGCGGCCCGGGCAGTCGCCCGCCGGGAAGCACCCGCCCGGCCGTGCCGAGAAGGCGGGTGAGATGTCCGGGGTCGGCCGGGTGACGTCCCGGAGCGCCGCCGACGCCGGTAAGCTGGCCCGCCGTGAGCACAACCGCAGCCGTGCCGACCGTCGCCGACGTCGTGGCCGAGCTGGAGCGGCGCTATCCGCCCGCCTGGGCCGAGGAGTGGGACAAGGTCGGGCTGGTGCTCGGCGAGCCCGGTGCCCCGGTGCGTCGGATCCTCTGCGTCGTCGACGTGGTCCCGGAGACCGTCGCCGAGGCCCTCGCCGCCCACGCCGACATGATCATCGCGCACCACCCGCTGTTGCTGCGGGGCGTCTCGTCGGTGGCGCCGACGACGTACAAGGGCCGGATCATCCACCAACTGATCAAGGCCGACGTCGCGCTGTACGTCGCCCACACCAACGCCGACGTCGCCGTACCCGGAGTCTCCGACGCCCTCGCCGACCGGCTCGGCCTGACCGACCTGCGTCCGCTGGTGCCGTCCCGGCCGGGCAGCCCCGCCGCCGGCCAGGGCCGGGGCGCCGGGCGCATCGGCGAGCTGCCGCAGCCGCTCACCCTGGCCGAGCTGGCCCGGCACGCCGCCGCCGTGCTGCCCCCCACCGCCATCGGCGTACGCGCCGCGGGCGACCCGGACCGCACGGTGCGTACGCTGGCAGTCTGCGGCGGCGCGGGGGACAGTTTCCTGGCCGACGCGACCGCCGCCGGGGTGGACGCGTACCTCACCGCAGACCTGCGTCACCACCCGACCGGCGAACACCTCGCCACCGGTGGACCGGCGCTGCTCGACGCCACCCACTGGGCCACCGAACGGCCCTGGCTCGACGACCTGGCCACCGGGTTGCGCGCCACGATGCCCGACGTCGAAACCCTGGTGTCCGACCTGGACACCGACCCGTGGACCGTACACGCCGCCTCACCCGCCGCCCCGGAGCGATCCGCAGCGGACGACAAGGAGCCCCGACCGTGAAGGCTGACCCCCAGGTCCAGCGCCGCCTGCTCGACCTCCAGGCGATCGACACCGCCCTCGCCCAGCTCGCCCACCGCCGCCGGGCGCTGCCCGAGCGCGCCGAACTGGAGGCCCTCGCCCGGGAGCTGTCGTCGCTGGAGGACGAGCGGGTCCGCGCCCAGGTGGCCGTCGACGACCTGGACCGGGACATCGCCCGGCTGGAGAAGGACGTCGACCAGGTCCGCGCGCGCAAGAAGAAGGACGAGGACCGGCTCGCCGCCGGTGGCGGTCCGGCCCGCGAGCTGGAGGCGCTCCAGCACGAACTGGTCTCGCTGAACCGTCGGCAGAGCGACCTGGAGGACGCCGAGCTGGAGCTGATGGAGCAGCGCGAGACCGCCCAGTCGACGCTGGACGGCGTGGAGCAGCGGCTGGCCGAAGCGCGCGAGCGGCGGGCCGCCACCGAGCAGCGCCGCGACGAGGCCCTGGCTGAGATCGGCCGCGAGGAGGAGTTCAAGCGCTCCGCCCGGCAGCCGCTCGCCGGTGACCTCCCCGCCGACCTGGTGCAGCTCTACGACAAGATCCGCACCGACACCGGGCTGGGTGCCGCGCTGCTGACCGCCGGCCGCTGCGGCGGCTGCCGTCTGGACCTCTCCGGCGCCGACCTGGCCCGGATCCGCAAGACCGACCCCGACGAGGTGGTCCGCTGCGAGGACTGCCGCCGGATCATGGTCCGTACCAACGAGTCCGGGCTGTAGGCGGTGGCACCGCGTACCGTGCTGGTCGAGGCCGACGGCGGCTCCCGGGGCAACCCCGGCCCGGCCGGCTACGGCGCGGTCGTCCGTGACCAGGCGACCGGCGAGGTGCTCGCCGAGTGCAGCGAGTCGATCGGCACCGCCACCAACAACGTCGCCGAGTACCAGGGCATGATCGCCGGCCTGACCGCCGCCGCCGAACTGGGCGCCAGCGAGGTCGAGATCCGGATGGACTCCAAGCTGGTCGTCGAGCAGATGTCCGGCCGCTGGCAGATCAAGCACCCCGGGCTGCGTCCGCTCGCCGCCCGGGCCGCCCAGCTCGTCGGCCGGTTCGACGCGGTCCGCTTCACCTGGATCCCCCGGGACCGCAACACCCACGCCGACCGGCTGGCCAACGCCGCGATGGACGCCGCCGCCACGTCGGGCACCGCCACCCCGACCGTCACACCACCGCGTACCGTCGAGTCACCGCGCCGCGTCGGCGGCCCGGAACCGGCCGGCGGCGGCGCGAGGCAGGTCGCCGCCCGCGCCGAGTCGCCCGGCACCGACCCGAGCAGCGCCCCGGTTTCCTGGGAGCCGCGCCCCAGCTTCACCGCCACCCGGCTGATCCTGGTCCGGCACGGCGAAACCGAGTACACCGAACAGGGCCGCTACTCCGGACGCGGCGACATCCCGCTCTCCGCGAAGGGCAAGGCTCAGGTGCGGGCCACCGCCGCCCGGGTCACCGCGCTCGCCCCCGACACCGCCGCCGTGGTCAGCTCACCGCTGTCCCGGTGCACGGCGACCGCCGAGGCCATCGCCGCCGCGATCGGCGACATCCCGGTACGCCGCGACGACGAGCTGATCGAGTGCGACTTCGGCGCCTGGGAGGGCCGGACCTTCGCCGAGGTACGCGAACAGTGGGCCGGCGAACTCGACGCCTGGCTGGCCTCACCCCGGATCGCCCCACCCGACGGCGAGTCCTTCGACGAGGTCGCCCAACGCTGCACGCGGGTGGTGGAGCGACTGCTCGCCGCGTACCCCGGTCAGACCGTGGTGGTGGTCTCGCACGTCTCGCCGATCAAGCTGATGCTGCGCGACGCGCTCGCCGCCACCGACGCCTTCCTGCACCGCCTCTACCTAGACGCCGCCGGCATCTCCATCCTCGACCGCTGGCCCGACGGCGGCGTAGCCGTCCGCTCCATCAACGAAACCCCCTACCTCCCCTGACCCGCTCTCCCTGGTTGGTGGCGGTGGCGGCGGACCTGCTGGCGGTTGATCAAGAGGTTTCGGTCACTGTTCGCGGGGATCCAGACCCAAACCCCTTGATTAACCCCCGGGGGTACGGGGGTGGGGTTATTCGCCGAGGGGGCCGTTGGCCAGTTCGGTGACGATGTCTAGGTGGCCCAGGTGGCGGGCGTACTCCTGGACTAGGTGGAACAGCACCCGTTCCAGGGATGCCGGGTCTGCGCCGTTCCAGCGGGGGCCGGGGGCACCGACGGCGTCTAGGTCGGCGCTCTGCACCACGGTGCGGGTGTGGGCGCCCTGCGTGCGCAACTCGGCTACCAGGTCCGTCACGCTCGTCTCCGGCGGTACGTGCCAGCGGCCGTCCCGCCAGTCGCCCCACGGCTCGGCCACCGGCCGACCCTGGAAGCCCCACTCGATCCAGCGCAGCTCGACGAAGCGCAGATGCCGCAGCAGCTCCAGCGGAGTCCAGCCCGACGGCAACCGGCTCGCCCGCACCTCCGTCTCGGGCAGCGCCGACACCTTGGCCAGCACACTCTCCCGGAAATAGTCGAGGTAGCGCAGGAACACCTCAGCCCGCCCGTCGGCCGGGACCGTAGGCTCGGGAAACGGCGGCAGCGTCGTCATCGGCCCATTATGCGTACTCCCGGACTACCCGGCCTGCGGTCCTGCCGGCGCAATAGGCGGCGACCCGGTGTCGTTAGGATGAGCGTGCGACGGACGAGTCGACCGGGCGGTCGCGTCGGCGGGCTGCGGCCCGCCGCCGAGGAACGTCCGGACTCCACAGGGCAGGGTGGTTGTTAACGGCAACCCGGGGCGACCCGCGGGACAGTGCCACAGAAAACAGACCGCCGACCCCAACGGGGACGGTAAGGGTGAAACGGTGGGGTAAGAGCCCACCAGCACCCCGGGTGACCGGGGTGGCTCGGTAAACCCCACCCGGAGCAAGGCCAAGTAGGGCCGTCACCGCAAGATGACGACCCGCGCAGACGCTTGAGGGCTGCCCGCCCGATGTCTGCGGGTAGGCCGCACGAGCCTGTCGGCGACGGCAGGCCGAGATGGATGGCCGCCGCCGGTGCGAACCCCGCAAGGGGTACGCGCCGCGCACAGAATCCGGCGTACAGGTCGACTCGTCCGTCGCCCACCAGCTCAGGGCCTGACCTGATGCCAGCCAGCGAGGAGCGCACCCGCAACGCGATCGACGGTTTCATCGTCTTGCGTGGTGATGCGGTGCGAGCAGCGCAGATGCGGTTACTGAGTTGCGTTTTTGGCGTTTACGGCGCATGTTGGCAAGTATGAGTGGGGAACTCCTGACCACTGGGCAAGCGGCCAACTTGCTGGGGTCGTCGCGTCAGCAGGTGGTCAACTTGTGTGAACGCGGAGACCTGCCGTTCGTGTGGGTGGGTGCGCACCGCAAGGTCAGGCGGGAGCATGTCGAGGCGTTGTTGCGGCCCACACGGGCGTTGACCCGTGATCAGCTCAAGTCGCTGTGGCTGCACCAAGCGGTGGCGGGCGGCCTGGTCGTCGATCCGGACGAAGTGCTGGGTAAGGCTGCGGAGAACCTTGATCGACTACTCCGGCAGCATCGGGGGACCATGACCGAGGTATGGCTGAGGCGCTGGCAGGACAAGATCAACGAAGGCGTGGGGTCTGTCCTGCGGTCTTTGACGTCGGAAGACCCGGAGGCTGTCGAGTTGCGGCAGAATTCGCCCTTCGCTGGCGTGCTCTCGCAGCCGCAGCGTCGGAAGGTTCTTGAGTCCTTCAAGCGCAGCGGCGGAGGCCGGGCGGCATGAAGCGCGCAGAGCTGGAGCATGTCCTGAGATCGGCGGGTCGGATTGTCGAAGACCGGAACGTCCTCATCATCGGCAGTCAGTCGGTGCTGGGGACGATTCCGGAAGGTGATCTTCCGTTGGAAGCCACTGCCTCGATGGAGGTAGATGTGGCGTTCTTTGACGACCCGGACGATCAGAAGGCCGACCAAATCGACGCGTTCATCGGCGAGTTCTCGCCGTTCCACGAGACGTTCGGCTACTACGCCCAGGGCGTGAGTGTGTCGACTGCGGTGTTGCCTGATGGCTGGCGTGACCGTTTGGTGCTGGTGGAGTCCGACAACACCCAGCCGGGACGTGGCTATGCACTTGATCCGCACGACTGCGTGGTGTCCAAGCTGGTGGCCGGCAGGGAGAAGAACACCAAGTTCGCTGACGCGTTGCTCCGAGCGGGCCTGGTGAGACCGGACGTGGTCGCCGAGCGAATCGAACTCCTGGCCGACGTGCATCCCTCGGTGATGAAGCGCCTGCGGGACTGGATCGCCGCTTATCAGCCGGGGCCTGAAGCCGTCGGTTAAGACGGATCGCCCGAAGCTGCTGACGGCCCAGGGCGGGTGCCCCACAACTCCAGCCCTGGTCGGAGCAATCCGGCACACAGGAAACCGTCCGTCGCCTACCAGCTCAGAGCCCTGAAAATCGTGTCGGACTCGCGTGGTCGGTCATCGACGCCCACCACAAGGATGTCTGTACGCGCTGTCAACCGCACACCACCTGCCCGAGGCTCGAAGGCGCCGCAGCGACCGTCAACGCCTGGCGTACCTCGGTCGGGAGAACTGCTGTACCTCACCCGGGAGGCCAGTCCGCAGTTCCACAAGTCGATCCACTTCCGACCGATCAGGGTTCTCGACTGGACGACGTTCGGCGGCTGGATCTTGCTCGAGAGATACCGGCTCGACCACTGCGGTCAGGCCACCGAGCGGCGGCCGGTGTTCGTCCTCGTCGCCGGTCTGAGAACGGCCTCCGACGCCACGTGACGGCGCGATCAGCGAGCCCGACGCATGAAACGGCGTCTGTTCCGCGTGCTGAGGGCTTCGCTGCTGGCGTTCGTGCGGTAGACAGTTCGACGGACGTGAGTGGGCGTTCCGTGCCGAGGTGCGGGACTGGTGGAGGGTTGGCGGGATGGGCGAGAGAGGCGACCTCACCCGGTACGCGTACTGGTCGGAGCGGCGGGTGCGGTCCATCGCCGAGGACGGTGGGATCGACCTCAGTCCACGGTGGCGGTCGAAGGTGGCCCTCTCGGTGCCACTGCTCAACTCCACTGCCGAGTTTGAGCGGGAGCCTCGTACGCTCTTCCGGAACGAGATCGCGGACCGGATCGAGCGCGCGATCGGGGATCTGGCGGTGGAGGACTTCGTCACGCCACCCAGGGTTCGCTTCGCCAAGGGGCGGGGCCAGGTCGAGTTCACGCATCTGGTCGGCTGCCGGCCGCCGCGCGTCGTCGTCGGCGTCCGGTCGGTGGCGTCCGACGGTAGCCGCGTCGCCGTCTGCCTCTTCGGCAGTACGGACAACCTCGCCGGCTTCGTGAGCGCGGGAGAGCAGTACGTCGGCGCCGGTAGTGGGGCCAGTTCGTCGGGGTCGTCGATCAGCGGTTGGCTGGTGAGCGGATTCCCGCAGGGCCGGTCTGAGCCGATCGACGCGCAGTCGGTCTCGCGTGAGGCGGTGTCCGTCGCGTTCGGCAACGGTGCGGGCGACGGCGGATCGTCGCGGCGTGACCGGGAGCAGCCGGAGTTCAGCTTCGACCGGGTGACCGACTCGGAGTGGTTCGCCGAGATCTACAGCGACGTGGTGCTCGTCCCGGATTGGTGGACCGAGCGCACGTCGGTCGACCGGGTGCTGATCGGCGCTCCCCTGTGGGTGCGGACTCCGCGCGGGCGGGCCGATCGTCGTCGCGCGATGAACGCGGCCCGGTGAACGTTCCTGGACACCGCACTAGGGTGGCGGTGGGCTCACCGCCATCGTGTGGCGAGGAATCACGCGCGGCGCGTGGCGCACACGATGGCGGTGAGCCCGGCTTGCGGCAGAAGTCAGACCTGGGCGAGCAACCGAGGTCAGACCTGCGCGAGCAGCGCGGCGAGGCGTGCCGCTACGGGTGGGGCGTGCAGGTGGAGGCGGGCCACGTTGATCGCGTCGGCGCCGACCACGGAGAGCAGGGCTTGCGGGCCGACGGCGTACACGGAGAAGTAGCCGGCCTGGTTGCGGACGGTGGACTGCTGGAACTCGCCCTGGCCGAGTCGGAGGCTGACCTGCCGGCCGAGGCCGAAGGTCGCCGCCGCCATCGCGGCCAGGTCGTCGGGGTCCAGCGCTGGTGGTACGTCGTGGGTGATGCGCAGACCGTCCACCCCGCCGAGGACGCTTCCCTGCACGCCGGGGATCTGGAGGCGCAGCTCGGCGAGTTCGGTGCCGATGGCCGGGTACGGCAGTTTCGGGTTGCCGGCCAGCGACGGGGGGAGCCGGTGCGGTGGCGGGGTGACCGGGCGTTGCGCGGTGCGGCGGGGCAGGAAGGTCTCGCTCACAGTTCGAGGCGCTCCTCGATGCTGCGCAACTGGTGCCGGGCCAGAGCCAGGTTCGAGCGGGTCTTGCTCAGCATCAGATAGAGGAACAGGCCCTTGCCGTTGGCGCCGTTCAACGGCCGGATGATGTGGTACTGACCGCCGAGGGTGATCAGCATGTCCTCGATCTCGTCGTTGAGCTTGAGCATCTCGATGGTCCGCATCTTGGCGCGTACCACGTCGGTGTTGCCGGCGGCGGCGACGGTCAGGTCGATCTCCGGTGTGCCGCCCGCGACGCCGAGTGTCATGCCGCTGGTGTAGTCGACGAGCGCGACGCCGATCGCGCCGTCGATCGTCATGGCGTCCTTGAGGGCGGTGTCGAGGTTGGCCATGGTGCCTCCATGTTCGGCTGGCGTCCGGGTCCGCGCCAGCTCGTGGTCTTCACCAGGGCCCGGCCCCGGTGAGGAAATCTCGGACGAGAGTGGCACATGTGACACGTGCTGTGAATCCGGGTCAGCACGATCGGACTGAGCGGGCCACGCTCGGTGACCGGCGGGCCGGTCGAGTTCGTCGCTGCGGCTGATGTCTCGGTGCCGATGTCGTCTGCTACTCAGTCCGCGACCTGGGCATCAGCGGCTGACCGACTTCGTTTCGGGGTGGCGGCGGGTATCCGGGGACGAGCAGGGAGTACCACCGACCGCACCGGGCACAGCATGTCGGGTGCCCGGTGCCGCCGCACCCCTAGTTTGGGTGGCGCAAGGGAAGGAGGAACCGGGTGCTGGAGCGTCTCAACCAGGCCATGGAGCACATCGAGCGGCATCTCGACCGGCCGGTCGACGCCGGTGAACTGGCGCGGATCGCGGTCACGTCGGAGTACCACTTCCGGCGGCTGTTCTCCGCGCTGGCCGGGGTCCCGCTCTCCGAGTACGTGCGCCGTCGCCGACTCACCGTCGCGGGGGCGGAGGTGGTCGCGGGGGAGCGGACGCTGCTCGACATCGCGGTCCGCTGGGGGTACGGCTCGGCCGAGGCGTTCGCCCGCGCGTTCAAGGCGGTGCACGGCATCGGGCCCGGTGAGGCGCGGCGTACCGGCGCGGTGTTGCGGGCACAGCCCCGGATGTCCTTCCGCCTGACCGTCGAAGGGAGCAGCAGCATGCGATACCGCATCGTGCAGAAGGAGCCGTTCCGGCTCGTCGGCCGCAGGGCCCGGGTGCCGTTGGTGCACGAGGGCATGAACCCGGCCATCGTGGCGTTCGTCAGGACCATCGAACCGGCGACCCGGGACCGCATCGAGGCGCTGTCCGACCAGGAGCCGGTGGGCGTGGTCAACGTCGGGGACGGCCTCGCCGACAGCCGCGCCGAGGGCACCGAACTGGACTACTGGTACGGCGTGGTCACGAGCGCCGACGTGCCCGACGACCTGGACGCCATGCCGGTGCCGGCGGGCACCTGGGCGGTCTTCGAGACCTCCGGGACCGTTCCGGAGGCGGTGCAGGACCTGTGGCGGGACGTGTTCACGCAGTGGTTCCCGTCCAACCCGTACCGGTCCCGGCCCGGGCCGGAGATCTCCCGTACCCGGATCTCGGCCGACGGCAGCCGTGCCGACGCGGAGCTGTGGATCCCGGTGGAGCCGGTCGCGGCCTGAGCGCTCAGGCCGGCGTACCGGCGAGGTCGGCCAACACCCGGCGCTGGAAGGTGCGGGCCTGCGGGCCGGACGGGGGTGGGCCGCCGTCGCGGGCGGTGATCGACCGGGTCACCAGGTCGGCCGTCGCGGCGTCGACGAGCGGTCCGGCCTCGTCCAGCAGCCGCCGTCCGGCGGCCACCTTCGGCAGCCACACCCCGTGGTGCAGGCGTACCCAGGACCGGCACGCGCCGAGCACGGCGTCCTCGGCTCCGGGTGCGGGCACGTCGCCGGGCGGCAGCGGCAGTGCCAGCCACCACCGCAGCGCCTCCACCACGAGCCGCCGCAGGTCGTCGGGGGACAGGTCGGTGAAGACGTCCGCGGCGGGCGGGCCGAGAAGGGCCCGCCCGCTCTGGTGCAGGATGCTGCGGTCCAGGCCGTACCAGAACAGGCCGTCGGCGGGCGGCCGGTCCGCCGGGCCGTACGACACCCGGAAGTCCATCCCCGCGCCGGTGTTCAGCTCCACCTCGAAGCCCGGATCGGGCGTGCCCGACCGGGCCACCTCCCACCGGTACACCACCAGTTCCAGCCCGCGCGCCGGGCAGGGCAGCGCCTCGTGCCGCAGCCGCGCCACCAGGTCTGCGGCGACCGCACGGTCCAGCGGCGCGGCGCAGACCAGCGCCACGTCCACGTCACTGCGCCCCGGCTGGTACGCGCCCGACCCCACCGAGCCCGCCGCGTACGCGCCGCGCAGGTCGTCGCCGAGCACCTCGCGGGCGGCGGCGACCAGGTCGGCCAGGTAGCGCAGCGGCGCGTCAGGCATGTTCGAGTTCGCCCGGCTCACCCCAGAGCATCCCGGCGGGCAGGAAGAACGCCGACACCTCGGTGCCCAACGCGTGCCTGATCACCATCCGGGCGTGCTCGTCGAGGTCGGGCAGCCGCCCCGGGGCGAACCACCGCACGTCCAACGACTCGTCGTCGTCGACCCGCAGGTCGCCGCCGAGAAGACGGCAGCGGAAGCCGAGGTTGAGGTACTCGCAGCGGTCGCCGTTCGGGTACGTGCGCGGATGCGTCACCGCGCTGCTCAGCCGCAGTGGCTCGACCTCCAGGCCGGTCTCCTCCAGCACCGCGCGGACCACCGCGCCGGCCGGCTGCTCCTCCGGCTCGACGAAGCCACTCACCACCGACCATCGCCGGTCGTCGGCGAGTCGGGAGAGCAACAGCTCGCCCGCGTCGTTCCGGACCACCGCGCTGACGCTGGGTAGCCAAATCAGCTCGTGTCCGACGTGTTCACGCATCCGCAGGATGTATTCCGGTACGCCCATCCGGCGACCTTAGCCGGGCGCCGATCGGCCCTCGCATCCGGTCAGGACGAAGTGACGAGTGACCCGATTCCCCTGGCAGAGTTGGATTTCTGCAACTCGGACGCGCTCGGTGCCCGCGCCGTCGCGGGGTGCCGACATTTACGCGGCAGGCGTCCGCGTCCGCCGCCACAGTGACAGTCACTCGTGTACGGAGAGTGGTCGAGCTGCATCGACATTTTGTATTTTTCGCTGTTTTCGCACGTAAAGCCACATGCAGGTCTACTGTGGAAAAGCCTGGTGACTTGCAGTGTTCCGGTGGCGGGCGGTCGCATCCCGATGCACAGTGATCCCATGAACGACATCGGACATGGGCGCTACTACTGGTGTACGCGGCACCACCGGGTCGAGCACGAAGCCGACGTGTGCCCTGCCCGGCACGTCCTCGGCCCGTACGCCTCGGCAGCCGACGCGGAGAACGCCCTGCAGAAGGTGCGGGAGCGCAACGAAGCGTGGGAGGCCGAGGACGCCCGGAGGGCCGAGGAGGACGGGGAGGAGAAGTAGCCGACGCGGGACGACCTCGCGTCGCGACACCACGTGCGCCGCGAGGGCGGTGGCACGTCCCCAAGGAGGAACCGAGATGGCCGAAGCACAACAGGCCACCCGACCGGCCGCGACGCGAACACCCGCCCGGCAGACTGCCGCCACGGACCGCACCGCCGGCCTCACCCGTACGCCGACCACGCGTCGCGCGAACGGCACCGCCCCGGCCACCCGTACCGCGTCCGGTGGTGCCGGCCGGGCCCCGGCCTCCAAGCGCACCACCGCCACGGCCCCGGCCGCCCGGCGGGCCACCCCGGCGACCCCGGCCGCGACGGCGACCGCGACAGCGGGCACCACGACGGCCCCCGCCCGCAAGCGCGCCGCCGTGAAGGCACCCGCCAGCCAGATCACCGCAGCGACCCCTGCGGCTGCCGGTCGGAAGACCGCGCCCGGGTCCGCTGCGGCTGCCGTCGGTGCGAAGTCCGCGCGTGTCGTCGGTGCGAAGTCCACCGCCACCACCGCTGCGGCGAAGAAGACCACCTCGGCGCGGGCCGGGTCGGGCGAGGGTCGGACGGCTCCGGCCCGCACCACGACGGCGGCGAAGCGGGCACCGGCCAAGGCCACGACAGCGACGGCGACAGCGGCCCGGACCACGGCGGCCCGGACCACCGGTACCCGGAGCACGACCACTCGGAGCGCGGCGGTCGGTAGTGCAGCGGCCCGAAGCACGGCGGCGCGCACCACTGCCGCCAAGGCGTCCACGAGCGCGGCGACCCCGGCTCGCAAGACCGCTCCCGCGCGTAAGGCCGCTTCCGCTACGCGTAAGACCGCGCCTGCACGCAAGGCTGCTCCCGCGCGTAAGGCCGCTCCCGCCGCGCGTAAGACCGCGCCCGCGCGGAAGACGACGACGGCGCGGGCTACCGCCGCGCGCAAGGCCCCGGCTACGAAGACCACCACAGCGGCCGGTAAGGCACCCGCGCGCAAGACCACCACGGCGTCGACCCGGACCTCCGCCCGTACGACGGCGGCGAAGGCGCCCGCGAAGAAGGCCCCGGCGAAGAAGGCGTCCGCCGGTCGCGCCGCCCCGGCGACGAAGACGACGGCTGGTCGGACCGTTTCCGCCCGTAAGGCTGCTCCGGCCAAGAAGACGGCGGCGGGTCGGGCCGCTCCGGCCCGTAAGACCGCTCCCGCCAAGAATGCCTCGACTGGTCGGGCCGCTCCGGCCCGTAAGACCGCTCCCGCCAAGAATGCCTCGACTGGTCGGGCCGCTCCGGCGCGCAAGGCCGCTCCCGCCAAGAAGACCGCGACAGGTCGCGTCGCTCCCGCACGGAAGACCGCTCCGGCGAAGAAGGCGACCGCGACCCGGCCGGCCGCGACACGCAAGACGGCGACCGCAGCGAAGAAGACGACGACCCGGGCCACAGCGGCGCGCAAGTCCGCACCGGCCACGAAGGCTGCGGCGAAGGCGACGAGCAGCGGTACGGCGGCCCGCAAGTCCGCCGCCCCGGCGAAGAAGTCCACCGCCTCGGCGCGCAAGTCGACAGCACCGGCCCGGAAGTCGACAGCACCGGCCCGCAAGTCCACGGCGAGCACGACGACCAGGGCGAGCACGACGACGAGGGCGTCGGCCCGCAAGTCCACGGCCCCGGCGAAGAAGGCCACGACGGGCGCCGCGAGCCGTGCCCGCAAGTCCACTGGTCCGGCGGCCACGTCGACCGCGAAGCGGACGACGACCTCGACGACCTCGGCCCGCAGGGCCACTCCCGCCAAGTAGCCGACCTCAACTCAGCCTCCGGCGTCTTCCGCTGAGCAGGTCTCCCGGCCCGCCCACCCCGGCCGGTCATCGACGCGCGATCATGGAGTTGTGGCTGCTGCGAAAGCCGTGAAAGTGGGCAAAGCAGCAGCCACAACTCCATGATCGGCGCGTGCAGACCAGGGCGGGTGGCGGACACTGCCTCGCGGTCCGGTTGAGGCAGCAGGATCAGGGATGTTGTGCGGATCTTTCCGGCCCGGGGGACACCGGCGAGCAGGGTCGGGCAGGTGAGGGCGGTCGGCCGGGCGGACACCGCGGGGCGTGGGCGGCCGGACGATCGCCCCTGGTCGGCGTCTGCGCCAGGTCGCCGGACCCGCCATGGACGTGTGGTGGCGGGGGGTCGGTCGGGGGAGGGCGGGGAGCGCGGGGGGCTGTCAGGATTGGCCCATGGTCATCCGACGGGTTGTCGCACCTCGCATCGACTTCGGCGGGCTGCGTCGTGAGTTGGGGCTGCCTGAGGCGTACCCCGAGCAGGCGCAGCGGGAGGCCGACGAGGCGGTCGCCGCGCCGCCCCGACCGGCGGTGGACCGGACGGATGTTCCGCTGGTCACGGTGGACCCGCCGGGCTCGCGGGATCTGGACCAGGCGATGCACCTGAGCCGCCGTACGGGTGGCGGGTTCCGGGTGCGGTACGCGATCGCGGACGTGGCCGCGCACGTACGCCCGGGTGGTGCTCTGGAAGAGGAGACCTGGCGGCGGGGGCAGACGGTCTACCTGCCCGACGGCAACGTGCCGCTGCATCCGCACAGCCTCGGCGAGGGGGCGGCGAGCCTGCTGCCGGAGGTGGACCGGGCGGCGGTGCTGTGGACCATCGACCTGGACGCCGACGGCGCGACCACGGGGGTCTCGCTGGAACGGGCGCTGGTGCGCAGCCGGGCGCAGTTGGACTATCCGAGTGTGCAGGCCGACGCGGACGCGGGTCGGTTGCCGGAGCCGATCGCGTTGTTGCCGGAGATCGGTGCGCTGTTGACCGCCCGGGGTCTGCGCCGGGGTGCGATCAACCTGCCGATACCGGAGCAGGACGTGGAGGCCGACGGCGACGGGTGGCGGCTGGTGCTGCGGGCTCCGGTGCCGATGGAGGAGCACAACGCGCAGATCTCGCTGCTGACCGGGATGGCGGCGGCGGACCTGATGCTGGCCGGCGGGATCGGCCTGTTGCGGACGATGCCCGCGCCGAAGCCGGAGGCGGTGCAGCGGTTGCGGGCGGCGGCGGGGCCGCTGGGCGTGCACTGGCCCGAGGACATGGGCGTCGGGGAGTTGCTGCTGGGGCTGGACCCGGCGCAACCGAGGGCCGCTGCCTTCGTCGACCAGGCGGCGGAGCTGATGCGGTCGGCGGCGTACACGGCGTTCGACGGCGAGGTGCCCGAGCAGCCGGCGCACGGTGGGGTGGCGGCCGCGTACGCGCATGTGACGGCGCCGCTGCGACGACTGGCCGACCGGTACGCCACGGAGGTCTGCCTGGCCCTGCACGACGGCCGGACGGTGCCGGACTGGGCCCGGGAGGCGTTGCCCCGGCTGCCGGCGGTGATGTCGACGACGGACCGCGCCGCGTCGGCGGCGAGTCGGGGCGCGATCGACCTGGCCGAGGCGGTGTTGTTGGCGCACCGGGTGGGGGAGACGTTCGACGCGGCGGTGCTGGACGTCGACGCGCCGTCGAACGGCAAGGGGCGCGCGAACCGTCCGCCGGGCGGTGCGGTGGCCCTCGACGACCCGCCGGTACGGGCCCGGTGCACCGGCGAGTTGACGCCCGGCACCCGGGTCCGGGTCAGGCTGGTCACGGCCGACCCGACCACCCGTACCGTCACGTTCGACCTCGCCTGAACCGGCCCGGCCGTCGGCCGACGCGCGCGACAGCACGAACGGTTCAGGTCGACAGGCGCGGCGGTGCGTAGTCGAGGCGCTGCGGGCGGTCGTGGACGGACCCGCCCAGGGGAGTTTGTCACAGCTCAGGGCGCTGCTGCGGGGCCGCTGGATTTGCGAGGATGGCGACCATGGCATATGACGCGAGCGACCTGCCCGACGTTTCCGGGCTCACCGTCGGCATCATCGGTGGCACCGGTGACCAGGGCCGGGGGCTCGCCTACCGGTTCGCCCGGGCCGGTCAGACGGTGCTCATCGGATCCCGGTCCGCGCAGCGCGCGGCCGAGTCGGCCGCGGAGATCGCCGCCCTGCCCGGAGTGCCGGCCGAGGGCAGCGTGACCGGGGCGGACAACGAGGAGGTGGCGCGCCGCAGCGACGTGGTGATCATCGCGGTGCCGTGGGACGGGCACGCCGCCATCGTCGCCGCGCTCGCCGCACCGCTCGCCGGCAAGATCGTGGTCGACTGCGTGAACCCGCTCGGCTTCGACAAGCAGGGCCCGTACGCGCTGCCGGTGGCGGAGGGCAGCGCCGTCCAGCAGGCCGCCGCGCTGCTGCCCGACTCCCGGGTCTGCGCGGCGTTCAACCACGTCAGCGCGCCGCTGCTGGCCGACCCGGAGATCGACCGGATCGAGCTGGACGTGTTGATCTGCACCGAGGAGCGGGAGCTGGTCGGGGTCGTCGGCGCGCTCGCCGCCCGCATCCCGGGCATGCGGGGCATCTACGCCGGTCGGCTGCGCAACGCGCACCAGATCGAGGCGTTCACCGCCAACCTGATCGCGATCAACAAGCGCTACAAGGCGCACGCGGGCGTCCGCGTCACCGACGTCTGAGCAGACCGTACGAAGCAGCGGCCCGCCGGATCCCCGGCGGGCCGCTGGCGTACGCAGGGTCAGAAGACGGCCTCGACACCGGCCTTCTTGCAGGCGGCGGTCAGGTCCTCGCCGGCCTTGGTGAAGGTCGGGTTGTCGGCGGCGGTGGCCGGATCCGCGGCGGCTGCCGCCCGACCCGCCTCGGTGCTGAACTTGCCGAGCGCGGCGGCCACCTTGCTGTCGCCACCACCGGTGGCGGCGAGCGTGGTCATCTCCTTCTCCAGCCCGCCCAGGATCTTCTTGAACACGGCCGGGGTCGGCTCGCCGCCGGATTGCATGGCCTTGACGAGTTCGGCCCGCATGCCGTCACTGGCCTTCTTCGCCGACTGGCACAGCTTCTTGTCGCCCACCACGTCGGCGGCGCTGGCCGTCGACGGCGCGGAGGCGTCGGGGGCGGGCGGGGTGGCCGAGGACGGCGCGGCCGAGGAGGGCGGTACGACGGACGGGGCGGTGTCGGCGGCGGTGTCGGTCGAGTCCCCGCCGCAGGCGGTGAGCGCCAGCAGGCAGGCGCACGCCAGGGTCAGGACGGAGGTGTGCAATCGCTTCACGGGCCGGTACGTTAGCCGCCTTCCCACGATCTCGCTGCCCGGTTCCGACCGGCACCGCCGGAGGGCCGGGGCAGGTCAGCGCGCGTCACGGCCCGCGAGTGCGCCCCACGGGCCGTGACGACGCGCTCAGAAGGTGTGTTCGGCGCCGGGGAACTCCCCGCCGCGTACCTCGTCGGCGAAGCGTCGGGAGGCGTCGCCGAGCGCGCCCGCGAGGTCGGCGTAGCGCTTGACGAACCGGGGCGTCCGGCCGGTGCGCAGCCCCGCCATGTCCTGCCAGACCAGCACCTGGGCGTCGGTCTCCGGGCCGGCGCCGATGCCCACCGTCGGGATGCTCAGCTCGGCGGTGATCCGCTTGGCGACCTCGCCGGGCACCATCTCCAGCACCACCGCGAAGGCGCCCGCCTCGGCCACCGCCCGCGCGTCGGCGAGCACGTCCTCGGCGGTGTCGCCCCGGCCCTGCACCCGGTAGCCGCCGATGGTGTGTTCGCTCTGCGGCGTGAACCCGATGTGCGCCATCACCGGGATGCCGGCGCCGACGACGGCGGCGATCTGGTCGGCACAGCGCCGGCCGCCCTCCAGCTTCACCGCGTGGCAGCCGCCCTCCTTCATGAACCGGACGGCGGTGCGCAGGGCCTGGGTGGGGCCCTCCTCGTACGAGCCGAACGGCAGGTCGCCGACGACGAGGGCCTGCCGGGTCGCCCGGACGACGGCCCGAACCAGCGGCAGCAGCTCCTCGGCGGTCACCGGCAGGGTGGTCTCGTAGCCGAACACGTTGTTGGCGGCCGAGTCGCCGACCAGCAGCACCGGGATGCCGGCGGCGTCGAAGATCGAGGCGCTGTACTGGTCGTACGAGGTGAGCATGGGCCACTTCTCGCCGCGTTCCTTGGCGGCGATCAGATCGCGGGTGCGGACCCGTCGGGTGGCCGGGCCGCCGTAGAGGGCGGTCACCTCGGCCGGGCTGGACTCCACCATGACTGTCTCCTTCCTCGAGGCCGCGTACGCGGTCCCCGGGCTCTGCCGCGATCGTCGCACCGGCGGCCCCGGTCGCGGCAGGGCGCAGTGGAGGATGTCACTCGCCGGTGGTCAGCCGTCCTCACGCCAGCGGTTGGTGATCGGCAGACGGCGGTCCCGTCCGAACGCCTTCATCGAGATCTTCGCCCCGGGCGCGGACTGTCGGCGCTTGAACTCGGCGGTGTCCACCAGCCGGAGCACCCTGTCCACCATCGCCGGGTCGTGGCCGGAGGCGACCAGGCCGTCGCGGCCCAGGTCACCGTCGACGTAGCCGATCAGGATCGGGTCGAGAGCGTCGTAGTCCGGCAGCGCGTCGCTGTCGAGCTGGCCGGGGCTCAGCTCGGCGCTGGGCGGCTTGCCGATCGAGTTCTCCGGGATCGGCGGCGTCCCGCCCCGCCGGGTCGCCTCCGCGTTGCGCCAGGTGGCCAGCCGCCAGACCAGCGTCTTCCAGACGTCCTTGATCGGGTTGAAGCCGCCGACCGAGTCGCCGTAGAGGGTGGAGTAGCCGACCGCCAGTTCGCTCTTGTTGCCGGTGGTGAGCACCAGGTGGCCCTCCTGGTTGGACAGGGCCATCAGGATGACCGCGCGTACCCGGGCCTGGAGGTTCTCCACCGCCACCCCGGACAGCGACATGTTCGCCAGGAAGGTGTCCACCATCGGTTGGATGGGCTCGACCCGGTAGTCCAGGCCGGTGCGCTTGGCCAGGTCGGCGGCGTCGTCGCGGCTGTGCTCGGAGGAGTGCTGGCTGGGCATGGAGAGGGCGACCACCCGGTCGGGACCGATGGCGTCCACCGCGATGGCGGCCACCACCGCCGAGTCGATGCCGCCGGAGAGCCCGAGCACCACCGAGGGGAAGCCGTTCTTGTCGACGTAGTCGCGCAGGCCCAGCACCAGGGCCTGCCACACCTCGGCCTCGTCGGCGACCGGCTCGATGGTCCCGCCGTGCGCCGGCGGGCCGTCCGGTGTCGGGGGCAGGCCGTCGATCGCGCGCCGCACCATCCGCAGCCCGCCGGTGAGTTCCGCGCCGTCGCGGGCGCCGCCGAGGGTGGCGCCCGGACCGGTGCCCGTCTCCGGCAGGTCCACGTCGTGTACGAGCAGGTGCTCGACGAACTGGGGTGCCCGGGCCAGCAGCGTGCCGTCCGCCGCGACGATCATCGAGTCGCCCTCGAAGACCAGCTCGTCCTGGCCGCCGACCATGTTGACGTACGCGATGGTGGCCTCGGCCTCGGCGGCGCGTCGGCGGACCACCGGCAGCCGCAGGTCGTCCTTGTTCAGCTCGTACGGCGAGCCGTTGATGGTGACCACCAGCCCGACCCCGGCGTCGCGGGCGGCGGCGAACGGGCCGCCGGCCTGCCACAGGTCCTCGCAGATGGTCAGTGCCACGTCCACCCCGCCGAGCCGCACCACGGTCAGCGTGTCACCGGGCACGAAGTAGCGGTCCTCGTCGAAGACGCCGTAGTTGGGCAGGTGGTGCTTGAAGTAGGTGACCACCACCTCGCCCCGGTGCAGCAGGGCGGCGGCGTTGCGGGCTCCCCGGCCCGGCTCGGCGTCCGGGCTGACCTGGGGCGGACCGTCGGCGTCGAGGTAGCCCACCACGACCGGCAGGTCGCCCAGCCCGTCGGCGGCCAGGTCGGTGGCGAGACGGCGCAGCGCCGCCTGTGAGGCGGCGACGAAGGACCGCCGGAACACCAGGTCCTCGACCGGGTAGCCGGTCAGCGCCAGCTCCGGAAAGAGCGCGATCCGGGCACCGGCGTCGGCGGATCTCCGGGTCCACGAGCGGATCATCTCGGCGTTGCCGGTGATGTCGCCGACCCGGGGGTTGACCTGGCACAGAGCGAGACGCAGGGTGGGCATGTCCTCATCTTGCCCACGGTGGGCGGCCTCGACACGTCGTGTCCGTGCAGACCACACCACCCGGCGACCGTGGGTCGGGACTGGGCGGGACGCGATGGCCGCGGGTCGGTTAACGTCTGCGTAATCGGGTCGGTGGAGACTGGTCGGTCAGGTCGGGTAATCACCGTCCGAAGCCGGACATAGCGTGTCGCGGAAGGTTGGGGCAGTGGACCGTCAGCAGGAGTTCGTCCTCCGCACGCTCGAAGAGCGCGACATCCGTTTCGTCCGGCTCTGGTTCACCGACGTGCTCGGCACGCTCAAGAGCGTGTCCGTCGCCCCCGCCGAGCTGGAGGCCGCCTTCGAGGAGGGCATCGGGTTCGACGGCTCGGCGATCGAGGGCTTCGCCCGGGTCTTCGAATCGGACATGGTCGCCATGCCCGACCCGACCACCTTCCAGGTCTTCCCGTTCGAGGGCGGGGTCAGCGGCGAGAGCGCCCGGATGTTCTGCGACATCCTGCTGCCCGACGGCGGGCCCTCCTGGGCCGACCCCCGGCACGTGCTGCGCCGGGCGCTGTCCCGGGCGGCGGAGAAGGGCTTCACCTTCTACACCCACCCGGAGATCGAGTTCTTCCTGCTGGAGAACGGCCCGATGGACGGCAGCGTGCCGGTGCCGGTGGACAGCGGCGGCTACTTCGAGCACACCACGCACGCGGTGGCCCGCGACTTCCGCCGCCAGGCGGTGCTGTCGTTGGAGCGGATCGGCATCTCGGTCGAGTTCAGCCACCACGAGGTCGCCCCCGGCCAGCAGGAGATCGACCTGCGCTACGCCGACGCGCTGACCACCGCCGACAACATCATGACCTTCCGGCACGTGGTCAAGGAGGTGGCGCTCTCCACCGGCGTGCAGGCCACCTTCATGCCCAAGCCCTTCACCGACCAGCCCGGCAGCGGCATGCACACGCACCTGTCGCTGTTCGAGGGGGAACGCAACGCGTTCCACGACGCGGGCGACCCGATGAAGCTCTCCAAGGTGGCCCGCGCGTTCATCGCCGGGCTGCTGGTGCACGCCCGGGAGTACACGGCGGTCACCAACCAGTGGGTCAACTCCTACAAGCGGCTCTTCCCGCAGGCGTTGCCGGACCGGGTCACCGAGAGCCCGGCGTACGTGTGCTGGGGGCACCTGAACCGCTCCGCGCTGGTCCGCGTCCCGGCGTACGGCAAGCCGAACTCGGCCCGGGTGGAGGTCCGCTCGCCCGACTCGGCCGCCAACCCTTACCTGGCCTTCGCGGTGCTGCTCGGCGCCGGGATGAAGGGCATCGAGGAGGGGTACGAGCTGCCGCCGGGCGCCGAGGACGACGTCTGGTCGCTGACCAGCGCCGAACGCCGCGCCATGGGGTACGAGCCGCTGCCGGAGAACCTCGCCGAGGCGATCGACGTGATGGCCGGCTCGGAGCTGGTCGCCGAGGTGCTCGGCGAGCACGTCTTCGACTTCTTCCTGCGCAACAAGCGCGCCGAGTGGGAGCAGTACCGCCGCGAGGTCACCCCGTACGAGCGCCAGCGGTACCTGTCGCTGTAGGACCGCCACCACCGCCCGGGTGGGCGTTGCGCGGTGCCGCTATCGTCTCGATCACCGTGCCGGCGCCCGCCGGCCGCAGACGGTGGGGAGGCAGTCGGTGCTGGAGGATCTGCTCAGCGGAGCCTGGCAGAGCGTGGTGTTCGGGGTGGTCGGCGTCGGGCTGATGGCCGCCGGTTTCGTCCTGGTCGACCTGCTGACCCCGGGCAAGCTGCGGGACCTGATCTGGATTCGCCGCAACGCCAACGCCGGTCTGCTGCTCGCCGCCAACCAGCTCGGCGTCGCCGGGATCGTCTTCACCGCGATCCTGACCAGCTACAGCGACTTCGCCAAGGGGCTGGCCTCGACGATCCTGTTCGGAGTGATCGGCCTGGGCATCATGGCGCTGGCCTTCTTCGTGCTGGACCTGCTCACCCCCGGCAAGCTGGGCGAGGTGATCTGCTCCGACGAGCCGCACCCGGTCGCCAAGGTCAGCGCCGCCACCCACTTCGGTGCCGCGCTGATCGTCTGCGCCTGTATCGCCTGAGCCGACCCATGCGACCGAGGGGCGGCATCCGGACGGATGCCGCCCCGCACGGTGTCACTTCCCGGGGGTCCCAGCGGGGCCGCCCCGGCCGGCCCAGCCGCCCGGCCCGCCGAACACGCCCGCCTCGACGGCCGCGGTGATCGCGTCGGCCTGTTCCTGGGTGAGCTTGCCGTCCTCGACCGCCTGCGCCAACCGCTCGGCCAGCGCCTCCTTGCGGTCCTCGGGGGAGCCCTTCGGCCCCCGGTCCCCATCGGGACGCTCGCGGCCCTCGCCGTCCGGGCGGCCCTGCGGCTTGTGCTCCTCGCGGAGCTTCTCCAGCGCGGCGGTCACCTTCTCGGTGGGTACGCCCAACTCCTCGGCCAGGGCCTCGGCGAACTGCGCCCGGTGCGCGCCCCGCTCCGGCCGCTTGTCGTCCTGCTGCTCGGCGCTCGCGCTGGCGCTCGGGGTGGCCTTGTCGTCGGCGAGCGCCACCGTGGGGGCGGCGATCCCCACGCCGAGCAGACCCGCGGCGGCCAGTCCGGCCAGCAGGTGCTTCTTCGAGATCGTGCGGGACATCGGTCCTCCAACTCGTCGGTGATGCGATGACGTCACCGACAGTGACCAGCCTGGCTGGGGTCGAGCCGTGGCGAACCTGTCAGCGAGCTGGCAAAGTCAGCAAATATTCGGGACGAACCGGACGTTCAGCCGGTTCACCGGACAGCCGGCTCCACGGTCACCGTGCCGGCGTCGGCGTCGAGGACGGCCCGGGTGCCCACCGGCACGCTGAGCTGACCGGGCCCGTGCCCGATCGGCAGCCCGCCCAGCACCGGCACGCCCAGGTCGCCGAGACGTTCGGTGAGCACGTCGGCGACGCCCACCGGCCAATCGTCGGCGCAGTCGGTGAACTGGCCCACCGCCACCCCGGCCAGCCCGTCCAACGCACCTGCCCGGCGCAACTGGGTCAGCATCCGGTCGACCTTGTACGGCGGCTCCTGGACGTCCTCCAGCAACAGCACCGCGCCGGTCAGGTCCGGCATGTCCGGCGTGCCCACCGTTGCCACCACCAGGCACAGGTTGCCGCCCAGCAACCGGCCGACCGCCCGGCCCGGAACGCGTACCGGGAAGGTGTCCTCGTGCTCGACCGCGCGCACGGTGACCGGTGCGGTGCTGGTCAGCGCCGCGTGCAGGGACTCGGCGGACGCCAGCGGCGTGCGCTCGTCCCGCCAGGCCGCCCCCGGCCCGTGCACCCCGGCCAGCCGGGCGCCCCGCCACAGCGCCAGTTGCAGCGCGGTGATGTCGGAGAACCCGGCCACCACCTTGGGATCGCGGCGCACCGCCGCCATGTCGATCGCGTCCACCACCCGCTGCGCGCCGTACCCGCCCCGGGTGCAGATCACCCCGCGTACCGTCGGGTCGCCGAAGGCGGTGTTCAGGTCGGCCGCCCGCAGCGCGTCGGTGCCGGCCAGATAGCCCTGCCGCGCGTAGACGTGCGGGGCGGGCACCGGCCGCAGGCCCCAGCCGGTGAGCAGCTCGATGCCCCGGGCCACCCGTTCCGGACGGGTCGGCCCGGACGGCGAGACCAGCATCACGGTGTCGCCGGGGCGCAGCGCCGGTGGGCGTACGACGGGATCAGGTGCGATGTGGTGGGACACAGCGGCAGAGCCTAGTCCCGCGCGCCGGGCCGGTCGGCGAGACCGGATAGCCTCGACGGCGTGGCAACCGCGTTGGTGATCGAGAACGACCCGACCGACGATGCGCGACGGCTCGGCGAGTGGCTGACCGAGGCCGGTCTGGAGCTGTCGGTGGCGCGCCCGCACGCGGGCGACCCGCTCCCGACCGACCTGGACGGGTACGCCGCGCTGGTGGTGCTCGGCGGCGACCAGCAGGCCTTCCCGTACCCGGACGGCAAGCCCGGCGCGCCCTGGCTGCCGGCGGTGGAGGGGCTGCTGCGCAAGGCCGTCCGGCACCGCGTCCCGACACTGGGGGTCTGTCTCGGCGCGCAACTGCTCGCCACCGCGCACGCCGGCACCGTCGAGCGCAGCACCTCCGGGCCGGAGGTGGGCCCCGGGGTGGTCGGCCGGCGCGACGCCGCCGAGAACGACCCGCTGTTCCGGTACGTCCCGCTGATCCCCGACGTGCTCCAGTGGCACACCGACGAGATCACCGAACTGCCGGCCGGGGCGACGCTGCTGGCCGCCTCCACCCGCTTCCCGCACCAGGCGTTCCGCCTCGGTGACCGGGCCTGGGGTCTGCAGTTCCACATCGAGTGCGACGCCGAGATGATCGCCGAGTGGGCGACCGACTCGGCGGTCCTGGCCGAACTCGACTACGACCCGGAACTGGTCGTCGCCGCCTGTGCCGAGGTGCTGGCCGACGTGGAGGACGTCTGGCAACCCTTCGCCGCCCGGTTCGCCGCGCTGGCCCTGGGTGAACTGGACGACAGCGGGTCGCGCCGCAGCCTGCCGCTGCTCGGGCACTGATGGGCCGCCCGAGCAACGCCACCGGCCGGCTCGCCCGGTACGGCTTCGGCATCACCGACGACGACGCCGGTGCCCGCGCCGCCGACCTGCTCGGCCCGGACGGGCTCGACCTGTGGCGGGCGCAGACCCAGGAACCCACCGGTGAGAAGGCCCAGGAACTGCTCACCGCGCTGTCCCGGGCCGCCGACCCGGATCTGGCGCTGCGCCAACTGCACCGGATGGTCGAGGCCGAGCGCCGTGCCGTGGCCCGCCCGAACGGCGGCACCGGCCCGGCGGCGCGTCAGCGCGGCGCCGGCCCCGGACAGGCCACCGCCGCCGAGGGCGGCCCGGTGGCCGCCGCACCGACCGGTGGCATCGGCGTCGGGTCGCCCCTGCTGGCCGCGCTGCACGACGACCCGGGACTGCGCCGTCGACTGATCGCCGTGCTGGGCGCCTCCTCGGCGCTGGGCGACCACCTGGTGGCCAACCCGGACCAGTGGGCGGTGCTGCGCACCGAGCCGGACGGGCTCGCCCCGACCGCCGACGGGCGGCTGGACCTGACCGGCGAGGGCAACCCGGTGGCGGTGCTGCGTCGGGCGTACCGGCTGGCGTTGCTGCGGGTCGCGGCGGCCGACCTGACCGGCGGGCGCGGCCTGGAGCAGACCATGGCGGCGCTCTCCGCGCTGGCCGACGCCACGCTCTCCGCCGCCTACGCGTTCGCCGTGGCCGAGCTGCCCGAGGGCACCCGCAAGCCCCGCCTGGGCGTGGTGGCGATGGGCAAGTGCGGTGGCGGCGAGCTGAACTACGTCTCCGACGTCGACGTGATCTTCGTGGCCGCCGAGGACGACGACCTGGCGGCGGCCACCACCGTCGCCACTCGGCTGATCCACATCTGTGGGCTGGTCGCCTGGCCGGTCGACGCCGCGCTGCGCCCCGAGGGTAACCGGGGGCCGCTGGTGCGTACGCTCGCCAGCCACCTGGCGTACTACCGGCGCTGGGCCCGCACCTGGGAGTTCCAGGCGCTGCTCAAGGCCCGTCCGGCCGCCGGTGACCTGGCGCTCGGCCGGAAGTGGATCGACGAGCTGGCACCGCTGCTCTGGCACGCCGCCGAGCGGCCCGAGGCGGTCGAGGACGTCCGGGCCATGCGTCGGAAGATCATCGACAACATCCCGCCCAAGGAGCAGGAACGCGAGATCAAGCGCGGCCCCGGCGGCCTGCGCGACATCGAGTTCGCGGTGCAGTTGCTGCAACTGGTGCACGGCCGGGGCGACGAGTCCCTGCGCGTACCCGGCACCATCCCCGCCCTGCGGGCACTGGTCACCGGCGGCTACGTCGGCCGGGCCGACGGGGAGGCGCTGCTGCGCGGCTACCGCTTCCTGCGCGGCGTCGAGCACCGCCTGCAACTCCAGGGCCTGCGGCGCACCCACACCGTGCCGACCGAGCCGGGCGCGCTGCGCTGGCTCGCCACCGCGCTCGGCTACACCGCCGCGCCGGGCCGCAGCGCCGTCGAGGAGTTCCGCGCCGAGTGGGTCACCCACGCCACCGAGGTACGCCGACTGCACGCCAAACTGCTCTACCGACCGCTGCTGGAGTCGGTGGCCCGGGTACCCGCCGACGGTCTGCGGCTGACCCCGGAGGCGGCCCGCAACCGCCTGGAGATCCTCGGCTTCGCCGACCCGGCCGGGGCCCTGCGTCACCTCCAGGCCCTCACCGGCGGGGTGAGTCGCACCGCCGCCATCCAGCGCACCCTGCTGCCGGTGCTGCTCAGCGAGTTCGCCGACGCCCCGGAACCCGACCGTGGCCTGCTCAACTACCGCCAGGTCTCGGACTCCCTCGGCAGCACCCCCTGGTATCTGCGGCTGCTGCGCGACTCCGGCCCGGTGGCCCGCCGGCTGGCCCGGGTGCTCTCGTCCTCCCGGTACGTCGCCGACCTGCTGACCCGGGAACCCGAGTCGCTGCGTCTGCTGGCCGAGGAGAGCGAGCTGACCCCCCGGCCCCGTGAGGTGCTCGGCGACGGGTTCGCCGCCGCGGCGGCCCGCCACACCGACCCGGTCGAGGCGATCCGGGCGGTCCGCGCGCTGCGCCGCCGGGAACTGCTCCGGCTCGCCTGCGCCGACGTGCTCAGCCACGCCGGTTCGCTGACCCCCACCCGCCCCGACACGGACCGCTCGACGCTCGGCGACGTCATCACCGTCGGCACCGCGCTGGCCGCCGTCACCGACGCCACCCTGGCCGCCGCGCTGCGGACCGCCCGCGCCGCCCAGCCGACCATGCCCGACCTGAAGTTCGCGGTGATCGGCGTGGGCCGCCTCGGCGGGTACGAGTCGAACTACCTCTCCGACGCCGACGTCCTCTTCGTCTACGAGGCACCCGAGGGCGTCGCCGAGAGCGCGGCGAGCGCCGCCGCCCACGCCATCGCCGAGGATCTGCGCCGGTTGCTCGGCATGCCGGCACCCGACCCGGCGCTCGGCGTCGACGCCGACCTGCGCCCCGAGGGCCGGCAGGGGCCGCTGGTCCGCAGCCTCGCCGCCTACCAGCAGTACTACGCCCGCTGGTCCCGGGTGTGGGAGGCACAGGCGCTGCTGCGGGCCCGCTGCGTCTGTGGCGACGCCGACCTGGGCACCCGCTTCGAGCAACTGGTCGACCCGGTCCGGTACCCGGCCGACGGCCTCACCCGGGAACAGGTCGTCGAGATCCGTCGGATCAAGGCCCGGGTGGAGACCGAACGACTGCCCCGGGGCGCCGACCCGGCCACCCACACAAAACTGGGCCGGGGCGGCCTCGCCGACGTCGAGTGGGCGGTGCAGTTGCTCCAGTTGCAGCACGCCGGTGCCCACGAGTCGCTGCGCGGCACCCGTACCCTCGACGCCCTCGCCGCCGCCCGCGACGCCGGGCTGATCGACCCGGTCGACGCCGAGGCGATGACCGCCGGCTGGACCCTGGCCGCCCAGGTACGCAACGCCCTCATGCTGGTCCGGGGCCGGGCCGGCGACCAACTGCCCCGACACGGCGTGGAACTGGCCGGCGTGGTCCGGCTGCTCGGCCGCGACGACCCGGGCGAGTTCCTCGACGAGTACCTGCGCACCGGCCGCCGCTCCCGCACCGCCATGGAACGCGTCCTGGCGATGTAAGGAACGGCACCCTATTAACGCCTGCGGTAGAGCAGGGGTCCCCTGCTAACGCCCCGTCGACCGCAGCGCCCGCTCAACTGCCGAGGGTGTACGTGCCGGCGCGCGGCACCGTGACCGCCGTCCAGTCCCCGTGGGTGGAGACGGTGGCGCCGCCGGACGCGGTCAGCCAGCGGCTGTGCCGCACCCGGACCGGTACCGTACCCGCGTCCGAGGTGCGGAAGGTGACCGAGGCGCCGCTCGCGTGAACCAGTTCGGCGGGGGCACCGACCAGGGGAGTCGGGTCGGTCACCGCGTACAGCCGCCAGTGCTCGTCGGACCAGACCTCGGTCAGGTACGGCAACCCCGCGCTCACCAGCTCGGCCTCGGCTCGGCCGACCCAGGACAGTGGCGCGTCGGGCACCGCGATGTACTGCACCGCGTACTCGTCGAGCCAAGCCCGGTAGCTGTCGACGGTCAGCGGTACGCCGGTGCCCGCCGCGCCCGGCACGCTGGTGAAGAAGATCGGATTGCGGTCGATGTCCGCCTGCCGCAGCCAGCCCCGGGCCAGCGGCACGTCACCCATCCGGGCGGCCTCCCAATAGTTGCGGGTCGGTGGCACCTCCACCCGACCGGTCAACCCGCGCCGGTCGAGTTCGGCGCGCAGCGGGGCGAAGTAGCCGGGCGCACTGGTCGGGTCGCCGATGCTGCGCAGGTCGGCGGAGACCACCGGTGGCTGCCACCAGCACACCGCCGCCAGCAGCACGGCGAGTGCCACCGCCGCCCCGCCCCGCCGCCTCGGCCGCGTCGATGCTGCGGGAGGCGCGGTGTGGTCGGGCGGGGCCGGGGGACCGGCCTGGACCGATCGGCCGGGCTCGGTCGGGGCGGCGGATCGCGGTGCGATGCACAGGTGGCGCGCCGAGCGGGCCAGCCAGGCGGGGGGACGGGCGGCGGCGGCCAGGAGCGGCAGGGCGAACATGGTCGCCAGCCGGGTGGCGTTCAGCCCGACCGGGGTGTGCACCAGCGCCGCCGCGACCACCCCGCCCGCTGCCAGCACCGCACCCGACCGCACCGGGCGGTAGCCGACCAGCACGGCCACCAGCAGGGCGGTTACGGTCGCCCGGATCGTGTCGGTGCGGCTGATGTTCATCCAACCGCCGTCACCGAACAGCAACGCGGTCACGCCCAACGGCACCGCCGCCGCCACCGCGACGGTCAACCCGTCGGCGTACCGGCGGGACAGCACCAGGGCGACCCCGGCGAGGCCGACGAACAGCCCGGCCACCGGACTGGCCGCCGACGCCAGCAGCGCCGCCACCCCGGCCACCACGAGCGGTCGCCAGGCGCTGCCAACGCTCGCGCGGAAGCCGACACCTCCGGCGCGGGCTGCCCCGTCGGGGACGGACGAGCGGGCAGCCGGTCCGGTGTGCCAGGTGAGGGCGAGCAGGGCGGCGAGGCCGAAGGCCACCCCGAGGCCGTACGTCACCCGGCCGGAGACCAGGTTGCCGGTGATGGTGACCACCCCGACCAGGCTGCCGAGCAGCGGCCGGGGCACCCCGGTGCGGACCAGCAGAGCGGCGAGGAGGGCCGACGCCGCGACCACCGCGATCACGCCGGTGAGGCGTACCCCGAGCAGGGCCATCACCGGCTGGGTCAGCAGGCTGTAGCCGAACTGCTGGACCCCGGCGTACCAGCGCAGGTCGACCGGGGTCGCACCGTGGGTGGCGAAGAAGTCGGCCCGGGCCACCTGCGCCGCCAGGTCCGAACCCATCGCCGGAAGGATGAGGTACGCCACACCGAGCGCCCCGGCGCACGCGGCGGCCAGCGCCACCACCCGACTGCCCCGCATGCCCACCTCCGTACCGCGCTCACGGTACTGGCAGCATGTCGGACGTGCCCCATCACCTCGTGCGCTGGACCGGACTGGCCGGATCGATCATGCTCGCCGTGGCGGCGTTCCTCGGCGGCGCCCTGCCCGACGGCGACCTGCGGCCCACTCCGCTGCGCATCTGGCAGGGGCCGTACGGGCCGCTGATCATCGCGTTGTGGCTGTTCGGCACGGCCGCGATGGCGTTCGCCTGGTGGACGTTGCGGGACCGGGTGCCGTCGGCCCGCTGGGCGCTGGTCACCGCCGGGCTCTGGCTCGTGCCGTTCCTGTTCACGCCGCCGCTGGGCAGCCGGGACGCCTACGCGTACGCCTGTCAGGGGGCGAGCTTCGCCAACGGCATCAGCCCGTACGAGTACGGCGTCTCCACGTTGCCGTGTCCGTGGCTGGACACCATGTCCTTCATCTGGCGGGACACCCCGGCGCCGTACGGGCCGCTGTTCGTGGTGCTCTCCGGCGCGATCGTCGCCGCGACCGGCTCGTTGATCGCCAGCATCGCGTTGTTCCGGGTACTCGCGGTGGCCGGTGTGCTGCTGACGGCGGTGAGCCTGCCGGTGCTGGCCCGCCACAGCGGGGTACCGGTCGGCCGGGCACTCTGGCTGGCGCTGGCCGGTCCGCTGGTGGGCGTACACCTGATCTCCGGGGTGCACAACGACGCGTTGATGGTCGGGTTCATGGTGGCCGGCCTGGCCATCGTGGTCAGCCGACCGGCCCGGCCGTGGCCGCTGCTGGCCGGTGGCGTCGTGCTCGGCATGGCCGCCGGGATCAAGGTGACCGCGCTGGTGGTGGTCCCGTTCGCGGCGCTGCTGGCGATCGGTGGCGGGTTCTCCCTGCGCGGGCTGCTGCGCCACGGCACCCCCGTGGTCGGCGGGGCGGTGGCGACGCTGATCGCGGTGACCCTCGGCGCCGGACTGAACCTCGGCTGGATCACCGGGCTGTCGCACGGCAACGAGGTGATCGCCTGGACCTCGCCGCCGACCGCCGTCGGGCAGACCGTCGGGTACGTGCTGCTGCCGTTCGGCCTGCACGTCGACGCGCTGCCGGTCACCCGGGGGATCGGCATGGCCGTGCTCGCGGCGCTGCTGGTGTGGCTGTGGTTCCGGGCGCGTCACCGGGAACCGCTCTGGCACGCCGCGCTGGCGTTGACCGCCACCGTCGCCCTCGCGCCGCTGTTCCACCCCTGGTACTGGTTCTGGCCGCTGGCGCTGCTCGCCGCCACCGCCCACCGCACCTGGTGGTTCAGCGCGGTGACGGTGTTCGCGGCGTTCCAGGTGCTGGCCGACGGCACCGGCCTGCCCCGGTACACCAAGACGGTCGGGGCGCCGCTGATGACGCTGTTCGTGATCTGGGTGGCGGTCCGCTTGGTACGGTCGGCTCGGGCGGCCCGCCGCCCGGTTCCCGTCGACTGAGGAGAGGCACGCCGGTGACCGAGACCGGCGTCCGACCCACCTCCACCCGGGACCGCCGCGTCCGATATGTCGGTCTGCTGGGGGCGTTGGCTCTCACCGTCACCGCGTACGTCGGCGGCGCCCTCCCCGATGCCACCGCCCGGCACTGGCACCCCGTGCCGACCGTGCTGCTCTGGCTGCTCGGCACCACCGCCATGGTGGGCGCCTGGTGGGCGCTGCGTGGTGGCGCCCCGTCGACCGGGTGGGCGGTGCGCACCGCCGCGCTGTGGACGGTGCCGCTGCTGTTCAGCGCGCCGCTGGGCAGCCGGGACCTCTACTCGTACGCCTGCCAGGGCTGGGTCTACGCCGAGGGCGGTGACCCGTACGCCACCGGCGTGGCCGAGGCGGGCTGCCCATGGCTGGACGCGGTCGCCCCGGTGTGGCGGGACACCGCGGCACCGTACGGCCCGTTCTTCGTCCTCCTCGCCGCGCTCGCCGTGGTCCTCGGCGGCAGCCTGGTCGGCACGCTGGTGCTGCTGCGGGTGCTGGCGGTGGCCGGGCTGGTGTCGGCCGCGCTCTGTCTGCCCGGCCTGGCCCGGGCGGCGGGGGCGCCACCCGCCCGGACGACCTGGCTGGTGCTGGCCTGCCCACTGGTCGGGGTGCACCTGGTGTCCGGCGCCCACAACGACGCGGTGATGCTCGGCCTGCTCCTGCTCGGCCTGCTGCTGCTCGTCCGACGCCCGACGTCGGCCGCTGGCGTGTCGCCGGGTGGTTCGTCGGGCGGCGCGGGGTCGTCGGGCGGCGCTGCTCTGCCCGGCGGTGCTGGGCCGTCGACCGTCGGGGGGACGTCCGACGCGGATCGGCCCTCGACCGGCAGGGTGCCGCCGGGCGTCGCTTGGTCGCCCGGAGTCGGGCCGCCGGTGGGCGTCGCGGGGTGGCCTGCGGTCGGCGCTCTGGTGGCCGCCGGGGCGCTGCTCGGCCTGGCGGTCTCGGTGAAGGCGACCGCTGTGGTGGTGCTGCCGTTCGCGGCACTGGCGGCGGTCCGTGGCCGGTACACGGTCGCGGCCCTGCTGCGCGACGGCGGTCTGCTTGCCGCCGGTGTGCTGGGTGCGCTACTGGTGTCCTCGCTGCTGTCCGGTCTCGGGCTGGGCTGGATCGGTGGACTCGGCAGCAGCGGCGACACGGTGCAGTGGACGTCACCGCCGACCGCCGTCGGCATGCTCGTCGACTATCTCGGTGCGGCGGTCGGGTTGCCGCCCGTCGGTGTGCCGGTGGCCCGGATCGTGGCGCTGGTCCTGCTGGCGGTCCTGCTGGTGCTGCTCTGGTGGCGCACCTGGTCGTCGCTGCACGGCTCCCGCGACGCTTCTTCGCCCAACTCGCCTGGTGTCGGTCCGCCGCCCGGCGTCGCCGTGTCCGGCACCGGCCCGGACGTCGGCCTGCGTGAGCCTGGAACGCCCAGCGTGGCGGCGACCGGCGCGGCGGGGCCCAGCGTGGGGGCGACTGGCATGGCGTCGACTGGCATGGCGTCGACTGGCACGGCGTCGGTCGATGTCGGTGCGGACCGCATTCGGGTGGCGCTGCTCGGAGCCGGGCTGGCGCTGGCCCTCACCGTCGTGCTCGCGCCGGTGTTCCATCCCTGGTACGCGACCTGGCCGCTGGCGCTGCTCGCGCTGGCGGCGACCCGGACCACCTGGTTCCTGGTGCCCGTCGCGGCGGCGTCCTTCCTCGCCCTGCCGGACGGCACCAACGTGGCCCGGCTGGTGAAGGCGCCCGGCGCGGTGGCGATGACCCTGTTGGTGATCGTGCTGGCGGTCCGGTTCCTGCCCCGGCAGCGCCGGACCCGCAAGTCACACTGAGCCCCGTTGCCGCGAAGCCGGGTCGCACACCGCCCGGCGGCCGGAGGTGGGTAGATTTGTTGTCGCTCCAGCGACAACAAATCTACCCACCTCCCTGCGGACAACGTCAGCCCCACCGGCTGCGCCGCCACAATCTCTTACGACGGCCCCGGCGTGGCCCCCCGCACGGCCCCGGCGTGGCCCCCCGCACGGCCCCGGCGTGGCCCCGCGCGGTCCCGGCGCGATGCCCGCGATGCCCGGCGCGATGCCCGGCGCGAGGCCACCATCTCCGCCCAGGCAGGCAACCAGCCCGGCCACCCACACCGCACTGCGTGGCACGCACGGGCGCACGGGCGTAGGGGCAGAAGGGCGGAGGGTTCGGACAGAGAGGGCGGGCAGGGGTCAGCCGTGTGCGTCGCGCGGGTCGGGCAGGAACCCGCAGGCGTGGGGGTCGTTTGCCCGTAACACGTTCGGGCCGGCCCCGCGGTAGCGGAGCCGGCCCGAACGACGCTGACCGGAATCAGCAGTCGAAGTACATCGCGAACTCGTGCGGGGTCGGGCGCAGACGCACCGGGTCGACCTCGTTGGCGCGCTTCCAGTCGACCCAGGTGGAGATCAGGTCGGGGGTGAAGACGCCGCCCTCCAGCAGGTAGTCGTGGTCGGCCTCGAGCGAGTCGAGCACGGCCGGCAGGGAGCCGGGGACCTGCTTGACGTCGCCCCACTCCTCCGGCGGGAGGTCGTAGAGGTCCTTGTCGATCGGCGCCGGCGGCTCCATCTTGCTCTTGATGCCGTCCAGGCCGGCCATCATCATCGCCGAGAAGGCGAGGTAGACGTTCGCCGACGGGTCCGGTACCCGGAACTCGACCCGCTTGGCCTTCGGGTTGCTGCCGGTGACCGGGATGCGGGTGCAGGCGGAGCGGTTGCGCTGCGAGTAGACCAGGTTCACCGGTGCCTCGTAGCCCGGCACCAGGCGACGGTACGAGTTGACCGTCGGGTTGGTGAACGCCAGCAGCGACGGCGCGTGGTGCAGCAGACCACCGATGTACCAGCGGGCGGTGTCGGACAGACCCGCGTAGCCGGTCTCGTCGTAGAACAGCGGCTCACCGCCGAGCCAGAGGCTCTGGTGGGTGTGCATGCCGGAGCCGTTGTCGCCGAAGAGCGGCTTCGGCATGAACGTCGCGGTCTTGCCGTTGGCCCAGGCCTCGTTCTTCACGATGTACTTGAAGAGCTGCAACTGGTCGCCGGCGTGCAGCAGGGTGGAGAACTTGTAGTTGATCTCCGCCTGGCCGGCGGTGCCGACCTCGTGGTGCGAGCGCTCCACGGTGAAGCCGGTGTCGATGAGGCGACGCACGATGCTGTCCCGCAGGTCGGCGTAGTGGTCGACCGGGGGGACGGGGAAGTAGCCGCCCTTGTACGCGGTCTTGTAACCGCGGTTGCCGCCTTCTTCTTCGCGGCCGGTGTTCCAGGCGCCCTCGATCGAGTCGATGTAGTAGAACGACTGGTGGGCGGAGGTCTCGTGGCGGATCGAGTCGAAGATGTAGAACTCGGCTTCGGCACCGAAGTAGGCGGTGTCGGCGATCCCGGACGCGGCGAGGTAGGCCTCGGCCTTCTTCGCGACGTTACGGGGGTCGCGGGAGTATGCCTCGCGGGTGAACGGGTCGTGGATGAAGAAGTTCAACGCGAGGGTCTTCTGCGCCCGGAACGGGTCGATGAAGGCGGTGGCGACGTCCGGGAGCAGGAGCATGTCCGACTCGTGGATCGCCTGGAAGCCCCGGATCGACGACCCGTCGAACGCGAGACCATCAGTGAAGAAGTTGTCATCGACGGACTCCACCGGCAGATTGAAATGCTGCATCACACCGGGCAGATCACAAAACCGTACGTCGACGAACTTCACGTCCTCGTTCTTGAGGTAACGCAGGAGTTCCTCGGGATTGGCGAACACTCGTCCTCCTGGCACGTCCACGGGGTAGCTAGGCTCCTGGCGACGCTATGGCCGTGCGGTTGCCCGGCCATGTCTCCAGTGTTTCTGCCGTGTTACGTCCCTCGCGTTGCGTCATGTTCCCTGGTGGGGTGGACGCGATACGCGACGGACTGGTCCGGCTAGGCCAGTCTAGTGAAAATTGCTGCGATTGACCCTTTTCGGTATCACGTGCCGGACCTGGGCCGGGCGCGTACCGGCGTGCTGGCTAGTCTTGTCCGCTGTGACGACCGAGCCACACCACGCGCCGCCGCCCGCCACCGACCCCACCTTCGTCCCGGCCGACCTGGGGCGGCGGTTCGGGGCACTGGTCATCGACTGGGTGCTCTGCCTGCTCGCGTCGGGCCTGTTCGCCAGCCCCACCGGAGACCCGTGGGCGCCGGTCGTCGTGCTGATCGTGATGTACGGCTTCTTCCTCGGCCTGTTCGCGCAGACCCCCGGCATGTACATCACCAGGATCCGCTGCGTGGCCTGGGCCGACGGCGGACGGATCGGACTGGTCCGGGCATCGCTGCGCGGCGTACTGCTGGCGCTGGTCGTCCCGGCGTTGCTGATGGACCAGCACCGTCGGGGCCTGCACGACCGCCTCAGCGGCGCGGTCGTCGTCCCGGCCGCACGCGTACGCGCCGGGCGCTGACCGCCCGACCCGGCCTCAGCGGCCCCGGCTCTGCCGGAAGGCACCGCGCGGCGGGCGCAGGTTCTTGGGGATCGCGCCCTTGGGCATCTGCGGCCGGGCGGTGAGCGCCTTGAGCCGCTTGTCCAGCGAGTTGACGTCCTTGCCGCTGAGGTTGCGCGGCAGCCGCATCAGCGTCATCCGCAGCTTGCGGATCGGCAGCTCGCCCTCGTCCTGGCCGATGACGTAGTCGTAGAGCGGCGCGTTGCCGATCACCTTGGCCAGCCGGCGCTTCTCCTGGCCGAGCAGTCCGCGTACCCGCTGCGGGTTGCCCTCCGCAAGCAGGATCACGCCCGGCTTGCCGATCACCAGGTGGACCATGTCCATCTGGGTGGTCGAGCTGACCGCGGGGGAGACCCGCCAGTCGCCCCGCATGCTCTCCATGATCTGCGCGGCGGCGCCCGGCTGCCCCTCGGCGGCGTTCATCATCGCCCGGTTCGACCGCAGGTTGAGCACGATCAGCAGGGCGAGCAGGGCGAGCAGGATGCCCAGCGGCAGCCACAGCCAGCCCCAGATCATGACCGCGACCACGGTCAGCGCGAGCGGGATGAGCACCGCGCCGGCCGCCAGTGGCGCGAACCACTTGTCCTGCTTGGCGGTGAACCGGAACACCAACCCGATCTGCTTCAACCGCTGGCCGAACGAGACCTTCTCCTGGGGCTTTGCCATGGGTGCAAGTCTAGTGGTCGCCCGCCGTGCGGTTGATCCCCGTCCGGCCCTGCCCGTCGAGCACTGCTCGCCGACCCGTCCTGACCACGGTCCGCGCGGTCGGCCGTCGGCTCAACCGGCGGCCGACGACAGGAACGCGCCGGCTCAGCCGGCGACGGCGACGCTCTCGCGGGCGGCCAGCGCCTGCTGGTAGAGGCGGCCGGCCCGGTAGGAGGAGCGCACCAGCGGCCCGCTCATCACCCCGGCGAAGCCGATCTCCTCGGCCTCCTCGCGCAGCTCGACGAACTCCTCCGGCTTGACCCAGCGCTCCACCGGGTGGTGCCGGGGGGAGGGACGCAGATACTGCGTGATCGTGATCAGCTCGCAGCCGGCGGAGTGCAGGTCGCGCAGCGCCTGGGAGACCTCGGCGCGCTCCTCGCCCATCCCCAGGATCAGGTTGCTCTTGGTGACCAGCCCGGCGGCGCGGGCCTGGCTGATGACGTCCAGCGAGCGCTCGTAGCGGAACGCCGGCCGGATCCGCTTGAAGATCCGCGGGACCGTCTCGACGTTGTGCGCCAGCACCTCGGGTCGGGCGCCGAACACCTCGGCGAGCTGCTCGGGGACCGCGTTGAAGTCGGGGATCAGCAGCTCGACGCCGCAGCCCGGTTGCAGGGCGTGGATCTGGCGGACGGTCTCCGCGTACAGCCAGGCGCCGCCGTCGGGCAGGTCGTCCCGGGCGACGCCGGTGATGGTCGCGTACCGCAGGCCCATCGAGACCACCGACTCGGCGACCCGGCGCGGCTCGTCGGCGTCGAACTCGGCCGGCTTGCCGGTGTCGATCTGGCAGAAGTCACAGCGGCGGGTGCACTGGTCGCCGCCGATGAGGAAGGTGGCCTCCCGGTCCTCCCAACATTCGTAGATGTTGGGGCAGCCGGCCTCCTGGCACACGGTGTGCAGCCCCTCGCGCGAGACCAGCCCGCGCAACTGGGTGTACTCCGGGCCCATCTTGGCCTTGACCTTGATCCACGGTGGTTTGCGCTCGATCGGCGTCTCGGCGTTGCGGGCTTCGATCCGCAGCAGTCGCCGCCCCTCGGGGGCGGGCGTCGCGGTACGCGCGGCCTGGCCGGTCGTTGGCGCGGAGTGCTCGATCGTCACAAAACGAGCCTACGCCGGATGGTGGCCGTCGATGAACAGGGGCGACGGCCGTCACCTCGGAAATCCTGTGACGCCGGACACCGAGGGCGAGAATTGTGCGTCACAGGAAGGCGCGGGCGGGTGCTAGCGTTGCCGTTCGAGAGCGACGACGGAGCCGAGTAGCGCCCCGATCCGCCAGTTGAAGAGAGCCGCCGGTTGCTGCGAGGCGGTCTGGTGTCGGGCCGTGAAGACCCTCCCGAGCTGCGGGAAGAACGGCATGTGCGGTGCAAGGAAGGGCACCCTGCCAACGCCTACGGCAGAGCAGGGGACCCCGCCTCACACCCACGCCCAGTAGAGCCCGCCCGGCTGGCCCCGGTGAAAAGGCGACGAATGAGGCTCCCGTCTCGACGGGGGCGAAGGTGTGGTGGCACCGCGAGGTTCCCGCTCGCCCACACCTCCCGGGGATCGCGTTGCGATCGACGAGGAGGTAACCGTGCAACGCATCCTGTCCGACCGACTCACCCCGCACACCGGCCGTACCGTCCGGATCGCCGGCTGGGTCCACCGCCGCCGACTGCTCAAGTCGGTGGCCTTCCTGATCGTCCGGGACGCCGCCGGTCTCACCCAGGTGGTGGTCACCGACCCGGCGGTCCGCGCCGAGATCGAGGCGCTTCCCGAGGAGAGCGTCGTCTCCGTCGAGGGCACGGTGGTCGCCAACGCCACCGCGCCCGCCGGGGTCGAGCTGACCGATCCGGTGGTACGCCCACTCGGGCCGCCCGCCGTACCGCCGCCGTTCGACCTGTACCGGCCGACGCTCACCGCCACCCTGCCCACCCAGCTCGACCACGCACCCGTCGCGTTGCGCCACCCGAGCCGCTCGGCCGCGCTGCGCGTCTCGGCGGCGGCGGTGGCCGGGTTCCGCGCCACGCTGGACGCCCAGCGGTTCGTCGAGATCCACACCCCGAAGGTCGTCGGCTCGTCCACCGAGAGCGGGGCGAACGTCTTCACCCTCGACTGGTTCGGCCGCCCGGCGTACCTGGCCCAGTCACCGCAGTTCTACAAGCAGCTCATGGTCGGTGTCTTCGAGCGGGTCTACGAGGTCGGGCCGGTGTTCCGCGCCGAGCCGCACGACACCGTACGGCACCTGGCGCAGTACACCAGCCTCGACGCCGAACTGGGCTTCGTCACCGACCACCGGGACGTGATGGCGGTGCTGCGGGACACCCTGGCCGGCATGATGGCGACGGTCGACGACCGGGCCGGAGCCGCGCTGGCCACCCTCGGCGTGCCGGTGCCCGCCGTACCGGCGCAGATTCCCGACGTGCACTTCACCGAGGCGCTGCGGATCGCCGGGGCACCCGCCGACGAACCCGACCTGGCGCCCGCGCACGAACGGGCGCTGGGCGAGTGGGCTCTGCGGGAACACGGGTCGGACTTCGTCTTCGTCACCGGGTACCCGATGGCGAAGCGGCCCTTCTACACCCACCCCGATCCCGAACGGCCGGACTACTCGAACGGCTTCGACCTGATCTTCCGTGGCCTGGAACTGGTGACCGGCGGGCAGCGGCTGCACCGGCACGCCGACTACCTGGCCGCACTCGCCGCCCGGGGCGAACCGGTCGAGCCGTACGCCGGATACGTCGACGCCTTCCGGCACGGCATGCCGCCGCACGGTGGCTTCGCCATCGGTCTGGAACGCTTCGTCGCCCGGCTGACCGGAGCCGCCAACGTCCGCGAGGTCACCGCCTTCCCCCGCGACCTGCACCGCCTGACCCCCTGACCGGCCCACCTTCCTGACCCACCCACCGCCCCGCCGCCTGCGGTCCGCCGTCCGATCGCGTCGATCATGGAGTTGTGGCAAGGGAATCGCGGATGCAGTTCCGTTTTGCCCCGACCACAACTCCATGATCGCCGGCCGGGGCCGGGGCCGGGGCCGGGGCGGGCCGGGGCGGGCCGGGCAGGGGCGGGGCGGGGGGACGGGTCAGGTCAGGTGGCGGAGCTTGGCGCGGGCGGCGCGGCGGGCGAGCGGGCCGAGGTCGTCGATCACCTCGACCAGTACGGCGAGCCGTTCCAGGGCGTCGAAGGCGGCGCGGGCACCCTCCGGGTCCACGCCGTCGTAGAGTTCCAGGCCGATGAAGGCGGCGCTGACGGCCCGGGCCAGCCCGGCGGGGTCGACGACCGGGGCGACCGGCGAGCCGTCGAGCAGTCGGTGCAGCACCGACTCGATCTCCACCGTCCAGATCCGCAGGGCTGCTGCGGTGGACTCGGCGAGTGTGGGGTCGTTCTGTGCGCCGGCCAGCAGTTGGGCCAGCACCGCCAGGTTGCCCTCGGCCTGTTCCTGCAGGTGCAGGGTACGTCCGACGTCGAGCAGTTCACGCAGGGAAGAGACCTCGGCGAGGCGGGTCCGGTACACGGCGACCCGGGCGGTGGTGACGCTCCGGCACGCCTCGGCCAACAGGTCGTCCACGCTGCCGAAGTGATAGAAGACGAGGGCCTGGTTGACTCCGGCCGCAGCCGCGATCATTCGCGCCGACACACCGGCGATGCCGTGCTCGCGGATCGCGGCGATGGCACCGTCGATCAGTTTGTCCCGGGTGGCCATGGTGTCCTCTCGTCTACTCCCGGGGATTCTCGCGCAGCGGTCGTACGGCGGCGGGCACCGGTGCCCGGTGTGACGGGACGTGGTCGACGGTGAAGCTGCCCTGGTAGCCGAAGAGCGGGCCGACCCGGCGATTGGTGACCCGGACCTCGATGCGGAACCGGTCGGCCCGGTCGTCGTACCACTCGCGTACCCGTGCCTCGCCGGTCAGCGCGGCGGGGCAGGGCAGCCCGTTCGGGAACCGCTGGACCCCGCTGCGGATGGTCAGCCCACCGGCGGCGTCGACGGACGGGTGCAGATCGACCGCGAGGTGCTGGTGCGTACCGAGATAGTCGACCAGGACCCCGCGACGGGCGCTCCAGACCATGGTGGCGTCGAAGCGTCGCCGTCGGTGCGGGGCGACCTGGAAGGTGCGGACGAAGGTCAGCGTGGGGCGGCCGTACGTGTCGGTGTAGGCGTAGTTCTCGATGGTGAACGGGATCTGCCCGCCGGTCTCCGGGAACAGGATGTGCCGCAGGGCGCCGAGGCGCAGGAACGGCCACGTGAAGGCGCCGCCGCGCCACACACGGTCCATCGTCCCGGTGCCGACGCAGCCGAGGTCGGTCTCGCCGTCGACCGCGAACCGGTGGCGCAGACGCGGGTGCAGACGGTCGAAGTCGGCACCGAGGGCGTGCTGGAAGACGGAGGTCACAGGCGCTCCAGGAGGCGAGGTGGCCGGGCGGCGAGGCGGTCCGGCGGGCGGCGTCGGCAGCGTCGGGCCGCCGGGGTGTGCGGGTGCGGGGGTACCAGACAGGCGAGCGACGCGGCGACGACGAGTGCCGCCACGGCCGCCGTCCGGCCGGCGGTCCCGGTCGCCGCGGTCGCGGTGACCACCGCGAGCAGCCGGAGGGCGACGTCGCGGACCGCGTTGGCCCGGGCGCGTTCCGGTGGTACGCCCGCCGTCAACCAGAGCCGGAGCCGGTCGAACGACCACGCGGTGGCCCAGCCGAACAGCGGCCGGAAGGCGAGGTCGGCGAGCCGACCCGCGAGACCCCACCGAGGGGTGTACGAGTAGCCGGTCAGGAACCGGACCCCGTGCGGCCCGGGCAGGTATCGCCAGTGGCCGGAGCCGGCGGCGACCAGTGAGCGTGGATCGTCGGAGCCGAACCGCAGCGCCGAGGTGCGGGTGCCGTCGGGTCGCTGGCGCTCACCGGCGTGTACGCCCCACCCGCGCACGCTGAGCCCGGGCAGGAGGGTGGTGGCGTACCGGAATCGGGCGGGCCGGCTGCCCGGCACCGGATCGATCCGGCTGAAGCGCAGGTCCCACCGGCGATGCTCGGCGGGATCCTGGGTCACCCGCCACACCTGCTCGATCGGCGCGTCGATCGAGGTCTCGACATAGACGCATCGCATGTCCACCCCCGGCGTTTGAGCGACTGCTTAAACGTAGCCGAATTTGAGCACTCGCTCAAGAGGGGGTGCGGAGAGTCCGCCGGTGTGCGACGGCTCCGGCGGTCAGATGGCGACGATGGTCGGCAGGTGGCGCTCGACGACGGGGAGCACCTCGGCGACGGTGACCGGGCGGCCCAGCTCGGCCGAGAGCGAGGTGACTCCGGCGTCCCGGATGCCGCACGGCACGATCCGGTCGAAGTGGGTCAGGTCGCAGTCGCAGTTGATCGAGAACCCGTGCAGGGTCACGCCCCGGGCGACCCGGATGCCGATGGCGGCCACCTTGCGGTCCGGCCCCCGCTCGTCGGCCGGCACCCAGACGCCGCTGCGTCCGTCGACCCGGGTGGCGGTGAGGCCGAGTTCGGCGCACACGTCGATCAGCAACCGCTCGACCCGCCGGACGTACGCGACCACGTCGACCGGGTCGGGCAGGCGCAGGATCGGGTAGCCGACCAGTTGCCCCGGACCGTGCCAGGTGATCTTGCCGCCGCGATCCACGTCCACCACCGGGGTGCCGTCCATCGGCCGGTCCCACGGCTCGGTGCGCTTGCCGGCGGTGTAGACGCTCGGGTGCTCCAACAGCAGCACCGTGTCGCCCTGCGCCCCGGCGACCACGGCCTCGTGCAGGCGGCGCTGCTCGTCCCAGGCGGCGGTGTAGTCGAGGACGCCGGCAGGTACGGCCGTCAGGCCGGAGGTCGTCGCGGTCACGCTCACCAGCCTAGACCCGTACCCGCTGGTCACCTTCGGTGAGCCGGCTCACGGACCGGGCGGCTCACCGCTGCCCGACCCGCCACAGCCAGACGTCCTCGACCCGTTCCGGCTCGCCGAAGAGCAGGGTCAACGTCCGGCGTACCGCCTCCTCGTCGACCGGCCACTTGGCGCCGTGCACCTCGTCGGGGAGCACCACCGTCTCGATCCGCCAGTGCTCCAGGTCGGCGCGCACCTCCTCGCGGGTGCCCTCGGTGACGATCGGCGGCAGGCCGCTGCGCGCGGCCTGGTCGAGCAGCGCGCCGAACGGACGCGGCACCGGCCCGATCCGGCCGCGGCCGTCAGGCCCGCCGGGGCCGAGGAAGAAGCCGGACGGGATGGCGAACTCGCCCTGCCGGTTCGCCAGCGCGTACGCCTGCCAGCGCTGGCCGTCCGGATAGACGTCGAGGGCCAGCGGCGCCGGGGTCAGCACCCCGCCCGGGGAGACGTAGTCGCGCCATGCGCCGGAGGTGATGAAGCGCGGGATCGGCTCCCGTTCGATGGTGAGCAGCGGCGTCGGGAACAGCGGCACCAGCGCCACCGCGAAGGCGGCCGTCCAGGCCACCGCCGCCGCCCGCCCCGGCCGGTGGTCGCGGAGCCGGTCCACCGCGAACGCCAGCAGCAGCCCGATCACCGGCGTCACCACCAGCGCGAGTCGCGCGGGCAGCGCCGCGTTCACCACCGGTAGGTGCCCGAGCAGGTCGAACGGCATGGGCAGGTCGGTGCGGTGCCCGTTGACCTTCGCCACCGGCCCGAAGGAGAGGGCGGTGAAGGCCACCGCGAGTACGCCCAGCCCCCACAGCGTGGCCCGGCGTCGCGGTGTGGCCGACCGCCACAGCAGGACGAAGCAGGCGACGGAGAGCAGCAGCAGGGGCAGCCCGAAGAAGGAGTTCTCCTCGGTCGGGTTCGGCGCCAGCGAGGTGCCCAGTCCGGCCTCGCCGGCCAGCGAACGACGCGGGTAGGCGGCGTACGCGGCGATGTCCTCAGAGTGGATCACCGAGTCGAAGCCGGTGCCGTGGAAGCGCTGCGGACCGGCGAAGTGCAGCCAGAGCGGGTACGCCAACAGCACTCCGGCGACCACGGCGGTCACCGCGAGGCCGCGCAGGAACGACGGCAGGACGGATCGGGCCTCGACCCGGTTGGCGGGGTGCAGCGCCCAGACGGCGACGAACAGGCCGAGCGCCAGCGCGGTGAAGAACAGCCCCTCGGCGGCGATGGAGAAGGAGATCGCGACGAGGACGCCGAGGATCGCCCCGTCCCGCAGCGGGTGCGCCGACCGGCGCAGCACGAACAGCCGCCACACCAGCAGCGGCACCAGCCAGCCGGCGGTCCAGTTCAGGTGGGCGTTGGCGTGCGAGACCATGCCGGGGGAGAAGCCGATGAACAGTCCGCCGACGGCGGCGGCGAGTCGACTGCCGACGAGGTGCCTTGAGAGCAGCCAGTACCAGGCGACGGCGGTGGCGGCCAGGTTCAGCGTGAGGATCACCAGGAAGGTGGCCGGCGGCCCGATCAGGTACGTCAGCGGGGCGAAGACCACCGCGTACACGGTGATCGAGGTGTTGACCGCGAGGTTGACGCCGTCCGGGACGTTGATCAGGTACGTGAAGAACGGGTTCTCCCCGTGGCTGACCGTGTGGCCGCCGAAGGCGAGCAGCCACTCGAACAGCGCCTGGTCGCTGGAGTTGACCGTGATCGCGCGACCGTTCGGGTCCCGCCACAGTCCGCTGGTCACCCAGACGGCGAGCGCCAGCGCGATCAACGCGACCAGCAGGTCGGCACGGCGGTCACGGGTGACGCGCGGCGGCGAGGTGGTCAGGGACGCCGAGGACGGGGAGCTGGGCACCTAGCGGACGTTACCAACCGCACCGGACACCTCAGGTCAGACCCGTAGTTTGTAAGGAAGGGTCCCCTGCTAACGCCTGGTGTAGGTAAAGGGGCCCTTCCTTGCATCGGGTCAGTCGTGCAGGGCGGCGTGCAGGGCGGTGGGCAGGTCCGGGTGACGGAAGGTGAAGGCGGCCCGGTTGAGTACGCCGGGCAGGACCCGCGTACTGGTCAACGCCTCCTGGGCGAAGCCGCCGAGAACCGCCTTGAGGGCCAGCGCCGGGATCGGGATGATCGCCGGACGGCGCAACTGGCGGGCCAGCTCCCGGGTGAACTCGGCGTTGGTGACCGGTGCCGGGCCGACCGCGTTCACCGGGCCGCTCAGGTCGGCGCGGGCCAGCAGGAACGTGACCGCGCGCAGCCAGTCGGTCATCGAGATCCACGGGATCCACTGGCGTCCGCTGCCGAGTCGACCGGCGATGCCCAGCTTGAACGGCAGCAGTTGTGGTTTGAGCAGCCCACCGTCGCGGTGCAGCGGAAGTCCGGTGCGCAGCCGCACCACCCGTACCCCGGCGTCCTCGGCCGGCCGGGTGGCCGCCTCCCAGACCCGGGCCACGTCGGCCAGGAAGCCCTCACCGGCCGGCGCGTCCTCCTCGACCACGCGGTCTCCGGTGTTGCCGTACCAGCCGATCGCCGAGGCGTTCAGCAGCACCTCGGGCCGGTCGGACTCGGGCAGGCCGGCGATGGTGATGGCCAGGGTGCTGGTGGTGTCCACCCGGCTGGAGCGGATGAGTTGCTTGTACTGGTCGGTCCAGCGGCGGTCGCCCACCCCGGCGCCGGCCAGGTTGACCACCGCGTCCGCCTCCGCGACCAGCGCCGGGTCGAGCTGCGCCGCCGACGGGTTCCACTGCCGCTCGTCCGGGCGGCGCGGTGGTCGCCGGACCAGCCGGGTGACCTCATGCCCGTCGGCCACGAGCAGGTCGACCAGTCGGGTGCCGAGGAAGCCGGACGCGCCGGCCATCAGGATCCGCATACAGACATCTTCGGGTACGCGCAGCCGTCCGGCTGGGTCGAGTCGGTCACGCCGATGTCTCGGCTGACCCGACGCGGACATGTCACGGGTGTGGGTCGGGTGGGTTCTCGTGCCACCGGGCGCGGTAGGCGGCCTCGGCCGCCTCGTGGGCGGTGCGCTCCTCGAAGACCGCCGCGCGCAACGCGTGCCGCCCCTCGGACATCACCACCACCTCGATGACGATCATGCCGACCAGGATCACGGCGAGCACGCCGAGCGCGAGCAGTCCGGGCAGCGGCATGGTGATCGGGATGGCGAGCGCGAGCAGGACCACGGTGCCCAGCCGCAGCCAGGACAGGGTGCGCAGGGTGCGCCACTGGAACAGCATGTTCCCGGCCAGATAGCAGAGCACCCCGGAGAAGAGCAGCGGTACGTCCGGCCCGTGCGCCGGCTGGCTGATCGGGACACCGGGCTCGGCGATGTCGTGCACGATGCTCTCGGCGCCGAGCGCGAACAGCAGGATGCCGGAGATCATCGGCAGATAGAGGTAGGCGTACGCGTCCCGGGCCATCAGCACCCGGGGGCGGCCCTGGCTGGCGTGCAGCGCGATCCGTGCGGCGGGACCGATCACGTCGTAGTGGATCCACCACATGGCGGCGCTGAAGACGATCCCGAGTACGGCGGCGGTCACCCCCGGCAGGGTGGGCGGTTGGCCGAGCAGGTTGCTGCCCAGGCCGATGGAGATCACCGACTCACCGAGCGCGATGATCAGGATCAGGTCGTACCGTTCGGTCCAGTGCTCGGCCGAGGTGACCCCCCAGCCCCAGGTGCGGGCCAGCAGCCCGGTGCCGTACTGGAGCAGCACGACGCTGATCCAGAGGCCGTCCCGGAGCAGGGCCGCCCTGCCGTCGTTGGACAGGTGGCCGGGGAGCAGGGCGGCGACGAGCAGCAGGGCGGTGCTCAGGGTCAGTTCGGGGGCGTACCGGAGCAGTTGACGGCGTTCCACCGGGTCGTCCCGGACGGCGCGCAGGAACAGCGCCAGGTGCACGGCCCGGATGACCACGTAGCTGACCGCCACCACGACCGGCCCGGCCTCGGTGCCGCCGGAGTCCATGAACGCCTGGGGCAGCGCGAGCGCGAAGCAGAACAGCGCGGCCATCCCGACGATCATCAGGACGGGTACGAAGCCCTCGCCGATGCGTACCCGGGTGGCCACCACCGTGTGCACCACCCAGCACCACCAGAGCACGGCGAGGACGAGCAGGGCGTGCAGCAGTTGCCGGTCGGTGATGTTGGCGGCGGTGGCCCGGGCGATGTTGAAGAAGGAGAAGACGAACACCAGGTCGAAGAAGACCTCGAACTTGTCGACCCGGGCACCCGGTGCGATCTCGACCGCCGGTCCCAGCCGGTGCCGTCGGCCCCTCTCGTCCACGGCCTGAGTTTCGCAGCGGCGCAGGTCACCCGGGGCGCGTTTCGGATCAGCCCGCCGGGCGGTGGCGCAACCCGTCCATCAGCAGATCCAGCAGTCGTCGTGCCTGGTCACGCTGGTCCCGACCACCTGAGGCGAGACTGACGCCGCTGAGGCCGACCAGGACGTCGGCGGGGTCGACGTCGGCGCGTACGGTGCCGGCCGCCGCCCCCGCCTCCAGCAGCAGGCCGATCGCGCCGAGGAGGCGGTCGCGGCTCTGGGCGTACGGGTTGGCGCCGGCGGCGATCACCAGCCGGAGCGCGTCGGCCATCTCCCGTTTGGTGGTGAGGTAGTCGATGAACCGGTCCATCCACTCCCGGATCGCCTCGACCGGGGGCAGGCGGTCGTGCAGTTCGGTCGCCGCGTCGCAGAGTTTCGCCAGCTCGTTGCGGTAGGCCGCCTCGACGAGCGACTCGCGGGTGGGGAAGTGCCGATAGAGGGTGCCGATGCCGACCCCGGCGTCCTTGGCGATCGAGTCGAGGGTTACCTCCGGGCCTGCCTGGGAAAACGCCCGGACGGCCGCGTCCAGCAGCCGCTCGCGGTTGCGCTGGGCGTCGGCGCGGAGCGGTCGGGGACCGGTCTGCGGCACGTCTCCTCCTGAACTGGGCCTGGACCCGGGTAGCAAGCGGAGGATCCTCCGGTTAGTGTGGTGGTAACGGAGGAGCCTCCGCTTCTCATCGTAGCGACGGTTCACGTCCGCCGCGCCTCTGTCGACAAGGATGGATCATGACCATCGGCACGCCTGTCAGCACCCCGTTCACCGCGGAGTCCACCGCGCTGGAGGTCGTCGCGGGCATCGACCTCACCGGCCGTCGGACCGTCGTCACCGGCGGCGGATCGGGCATCGGGGTCGAGACCGCCCGCGCGCTCGCCGCCGCCGGAGCCGACGTCACCCTGGCCGTCCGCCAACCGGACCAGGGCCACCGCGCGGCCGAGGAGATCACCCGTACCACCGGCAACGACCGGATCACGGTGGCCGCCCTCGACCTGGTCGACCCGGCCTCGGTCGCCGCCTTCGTGGCGAACTGGGACGGCCCCCTGCACATCCTGGTCAACAACGCCGGCATGATGGCCTCGCCCGAGATGCGGACGCCGCAGGGCTGGGAGATGCAGTTCGCCACCAACCACCTCGGCCACTTCGCGCTGGCCACCGGGCTGCGCCCGGCCCTGGCCGCGGCCGGTGGCGCCCGCGTCGTCTCGGTCAGCTCGGCGGCACACCTGCGCTCACCCGTCGACTTCGACGACATCCACTTCGCGCGGCGCGAGTACGAGCCGTGGACCGCGTACGGACAGTCCAAGACCGCGAACGTCCTCTTCGCCGTGGCGGCGAGCCGCCGCTGGGCCGACGACGGCATCCTGGTCAACGCGCTGCATCCCGGAGGGATCCGCACCAACCTCCAGCGGTACGTGGACGAGGCGGAGCTGGCGCGGATGCGGACCGCCAGCGGCCCGTCCGCCCCCTGGAAGACGCCCGAGCAGGGGGCCGCCACGTCCGTGCTGGTGGCCACCTCACCGCTGCTCGACGGGGTCGGCGGGCGCTACTTCGAGGACTGCCAGCAGGCCGGACCACACGAGCCCGGCACCCGCACCGGCGTCGCCGCGTACGCCGTCGACCCGGAGGCCGCCCAGCGGCTCTGGCAGGTCAGCGAGCAGACCCTGGCCGGTTGAGCCCGCAGGCGTTGCAGGTCGGGGTGCCGGCAGGTGCCGGTGGCGACCCGGTCGGCCGCACCGACGAACGAGGGCGCCCCGGTCAGGTGACCGGGGCGCCCTGTCGTGCTGCTGGCGGCGGTTACAGGCCCAGCTCGGCCTCGAAGTTGCCGGCCTCCAGGCGCTCCTTGACCGCGACCAGGAAGCGGGCCGCGTCGGCACCGTCGATCAGTCGGTGGTCGTAGGAGAGGGCCAGATAGATCATCGACCGGACCGCGACGACCTCGCCCAGCTCCGCGTCGTTGACCACGACCGGACGCTTGACGACGGCACCCGTGCCGAGCATCGCCGACTGCGGCGACGGCACGATCGGGGTGTCGAACAGCGCGCCCCGGCTACCGGTGTTGGTCAGCGTGAACGTCGCACCGGCGATCTCGTCCGGGCTGATCTTGTTGGTCCGGGTGCGCTCGGCCAGGTCGGCCACCCGCTTGGCGATGCCGCCCAGGTTGAGGTCACCGGCGTTGTGGATGACCGGCACCAGCAGGCCGCGCTCGGTGTCCACGGCGATGCCGAGGTTCTCGGCGTCCGGGTACGTGATCGTCCCGCCGTCGAGGTCCATCCGGGCGTTGACGATCGGGTACGTCTGGAGCGCCTCGATCGCGGCGAGGGCGAAGAACGGCAGGAACGACAGCTTGACGCCGTGCCGGGCCAGGAACGAGTCCTTGGCCTGCGCCCGCAGCTTGGCGATCTTGGTGACGTCCACCTCGATCACGGTGGTGAGCTGCGCCATCTCGTGCAGCGACTGCTGCATCCGCTTGGCGATCGCCGAACGGATCCGGGGCAGCTTCTCGGTGGTGCCACGCTTGGCACTCGGCTGCGGCTTGGCGGCCGGCTTGGCCGCAGGCGCGGCGGCGGCCGGCTGGGCCGCGGCGGGCGCGGCCTGGGCGGCCTTGGCCTTCTCGGCCGCGTCCAGCACGTCCTGCTTGCGGATCCGACCACCGACACCGGTGCCGTTGATCGCGGCGAGGTCGACGCCGTGCTCACCGGCCAGCTTGCGGACCAGCGGCGTCACGTACCCGGCCGCCTGCTCGCCGCCGTTGGACGGTGCCGCCGCGCGCTGCGGGGCGGGAGCGGCCGGCTGGGCGGCCCGCTCGACCTTGGCCGGCTCCTTGGCCTGCTCGGCCTCTGGCGCGGGCTCGTTGTACGAGGCACCCGGCGTCGGCTCGGTGACCTCCTGCTTCGGCTCGGGCTTGGCCTCGGCCTTCGGCTCCGCCTTGGGCTCGGGCTTCGGCTCCGGCTCGGCCTGGGCCGGGGCGGCACCGGCCGCACCGACCACGGCCAGCGTGGCGCCGACCTCGGCGGTCTCGTCCTCGGCGACCTTGATCTCCAGCACGGTGCCGGCGACCGGGGAGGGGATCTCGGTGTCGACCTTGTCGGTGGAGACCTCCAGCAGCGGCTCGTCCACCTCGACGGTCTCGCCGACCTGCTTGAGCCAGCGGGTGACCGTACCCTCGGTGACGCTCTCGCCGAGGGCCGGCATCTGCACCGGGGTGCCCTCGCCCGACGGCGCGGCGGCCTGGGCCGGCTGCTCGGCCGGCTCCTCGACGGCCGACTGCTCCGCCTCGGCCTGCGGCTCCTCGGCCGCCTCGGCGGCCTGCTCGGCGGGGGCCTCGTCCTGCTGCGGGGCGGACCCGCCGCCGGCCGACTCGCCCTCACCGGAGATGACCGCCAGCTCGCTGCCGACCTCGGCCGTCTCGTCCTCGCCCACCACGATCCGGGTCAGCACGCCGGCCGCGGGCGACGGGATCTCGGTGTCGACCTTGTCGGTGGAAACCTCGAGCAGGGGCTCGTCGACCTCGACGGTCTCACCCTCCTGCTTGAGCCAGCGCGTGACGGTGCCCTCGGTGACGCTCTCGCCGAGCCGGGGCATGGTGACCGATACCGGCATGTTCTCCAGACTCCTTCATTTCCCTGGTGGGGGGATCATCGCCCGTCGCCGGACGCCGCGGGTTGTCGTGGTCAGGCGTGCGCGTGCAGCGGCTTGCCGGCGAGGGCCAGGTGCGCCTCGCCCAGGGCTTCGTTCTGCGTCGGGTGGGCGTGCACGAGCTGCGCCACCTCGCCCGGGTACGCCTCCCAGTTGTAGATCAGCTGCGCCTCGCCGACCAGCTCGCCGACCCGGGCGCCGACCATGTGCACGCCGACCACCGGGCCGTCGTCGACCCGGACGAGCTTCACGAAGCCGGCCGTCTTGAGGATCTGGCTCTTGCCGTTGCCGCCGAGGTTGTAGTTGTAGGTCTTGACCTTGTCGGCGCCGTACTGCTCCTTGGCCTTGGCCTCGGTGAGGCCGACCGAGGCCAGCTCCGGCTCGGAGTAGGTGACCCGGGGGATGCCCGCCTCGTCGATCACGGCCGGGTTCTGGCCGGCGATCTCCTCAGCGACGAAGATGCCCTGCTGGAAGCCACGGTGGGCGAGCTGGAGGCCGGGCACGATGTCGCCGACCGCGTACACGTTCGGCACGCTGGTGCGCAGCCGCTCGTCGGTCAGCACGTACCCACGGTCGGTCTTGACGCCCTGCTCCTCGTAGCCGAGGTCGGCGGTGTTCGGGCCCCGGCCGACGGCGACCAGCAGCAGCTCGGCCTCGACCGTGTCGCCCCCGGCGATCGTGACCTTGACGCCGTTGTCGGTCTTCTCGACCTTCTCGAACGGCTTGCCGACCTTGAAGTTGATCTTCCGCTTGCGGAAGGCCCGCTCCAGCGCCTTCGACGACTCCTCGTCCTCGGCGGCGACCAGGCGGGGCAGCGCCTCGATGATGGTCACGTCCACCCCGAAGGACTTCCACACGCTGGCGAACTCGACGCCGATCACGCCGCCGCCGAGCACGATCGCCGAGCTCGGGACCCGGTCCAGGGTCAGCGCGTGGTCGCTGGTGATGACCCGCTCGCCGTCGACCTCCAGGCCGGGCAGGCTCTTGGCGTACGAGCCGGAGGCGAGCACCACGTTGCGGCCGGTGTACCGCTTGCCGTCCACCTCGACCGCGTTCGGGGCGACCAGCTTGCCGGCCCCCGCCACGAAGGTGATGTTCTTGGAGCCGCCGACCAGGCCCTGCAGACCCTTGTAGAGGCGCGAGATCACGCCGTCCTTGTACGCGTTCACCCCGGCCATGTCGATGCCGACCAACTCGGCCTTGATGCCGAACTGCTCCGACTCGCGGGTCTGGTCGGCGATCTCGGCGGCGTGCAGCAGCGCCTTGGTCGGGATGCAGCCGTTGTGCAGGCAGGTGCCGCCCAGCTTGCCCTTCTCGACCAGCGCGACGTTCAGGCCCAACTGGGCGGCGCGCAGGGCGGTCGCGTAGCCGCCACTGCCACCTCCGAGGATGACGATGTCGAAGGTTGCGTCGTTCGGCTCGCTCACGTCCAACTCCCAGGTCGCGTCGCTGCATCGGGGGTCACGGCGGGGTAACAGGGGCACACCCCACCTCGGCCATCTTGTCACCACCGTGCGGAAGCCGCGTACCGAGGTGCCCAACGACACGTTGTCGCCACGTACCCTTGGCACTGCCTTCGACGACGGACGCGTGGGGAGACGGCTCGGTGGGACTGTTCCGGCGACGCAAGCAGGCACGCGCGGTTGACTCCGACCGTACGGCCAATCGCGCCGATCTGGAGCACTTGGAGAACTTTGTCCGGACCCGTAAGGGTGTCGAGGCGTTCATCGAGCCCCGCACCACCGTGACCGAGACCACCGTCATCCTGATCGCCGACGACGGCGAGTGGACCCGGCGTCGCATCGACGGGCCGGACGGGGCACGCCGCTTCGCGTACCGGGTCGGCATCCCGGTCTACGACATCGCTTTGATGGGCTACCCGCAGCGGATGCGCGACTACAACGAACGCCGCAAGCGCCGCCCCGAGCAGTACTGAGCCGACCCCGTCCGCCGCGCGCGGCATCTCGGGCTCGGTGCGGCTCCGGCTGGATGTAAGGAAGGGTCCCCTGCTATACGCCAGGCGTATAGCAGGGGACCCTTCCTTACCCGAAGCCCTGCCCGATCAGCCGTTCGCGGTCACGTCGTCGATCAGGTGCAGCAGGGTACGCACCGGGACGCCGGTGCCGCCCTTGGTCCAGTAGCCGGTCGCCTCGCCCGAGTGGTACGACGGACCGGCGATGTCGATGTGCGCCCAGGCGACGTCGTCGGTGACGAACTCGCGCAGGAACACACCGCCCTGAAGCATGTGACCGGCCCGGTCCATGCCGGCGTTGACCTGCGAGATGTCGGCGACGTCCGAGTCCATGCCCTTGCGCACGTCGTCCGGCAGCGGCATCGGCCAGGCCGGCTCGCCGACCGCGTCACCGGCGTCGCGGACCCGCTCGCACAGCTCGGCGGTGCCCATCAGGCCGGAGATCCGCTTGCCCAGCGCGACCACCTGCCCGCCGGTGAGGGTGGAGGTCTCGAAGAGGTAGTCGCAGCCGTCGGCGCAGGCGCGGGCCATCGCGTCACCGAGGATCATCCGGCCCTCGGCGTCGGTGTTGAGCACCTCGACCCGCTTGCCGTTGAACATGGTGATCACGTCACCCGGCCGGTACGACGTCCCGGACGGCATGTTCTCCGCCATCGGCACGTACGCGGTCACCGTCACCGCCGGCTTCAGCTCCGCGACGGCCAGCATGGTGGCGGCCACCGCCGCCGCCCCGGCCATGTCGGACTTCATCTCCCACATGCCCTGCGCGGGCTTGATCGAGATGCCGCCGGTGTCGAAGGTGATGCCCTTACCGACCAGCGCCACCCGCTTGCCGGTGCCGCCGCCCTCCGGGGTCCAGGTCAGCTTGACCAGGCGCGGCGGGGCCTCCGAGCCCTGACCGACCGCGATGATGCCGCCGTAGCCGCCCGCACGCAGGGCGACCTCGTCGAGCACCTCGACCTCCAGACCGGCCGCGCGGCCGGCCTCGGCGACCGCGTCGGCGAAGACCGGCGGGCGCAGCTCGTTCGGCGCCACGTTGACCCAGTCCCGGGTCTGCCGGACCGCGGCGGCCACCGTCCGGGCCCGGGTCACCTCGGCCTGTGCGCCGGAGTCGGCGGCGTCCGGCACCGCGACCAGCACCTCGGCCACCGGCTCGCGCCGGGTCGGCTGCGGGCGGGTCTTGTAGCCGGCGAAGCGGTAGCCGCCCAGCAGTGCCCCCTCGCCGACCGCGCGCAGCGCGGCGGGGCCGTCGGCGTCGTCCGGCAGCGGCAGGGCGAGCGCCACCCGGGAGGCGCCGGCCAGCGCCCGTACGGCGGCCCCCGCCGCCCGCCGCAGGGTCTCCGGGGCGGGCGCCGCACCGGTGGGCTCCGGGCCGAGGCCGACGGCGGCGACCAGCGGGGCGGTGACGGTGCCCAGGGTGGCCAGTTTGATCACCTCGCCCGGTCCGCCGGTCGCGCCGAGCAGTGCCAGCGTCTCGGTCAGCTTGCCGTCGAAGGCGGCGGCGATGCTCTCGGCGCCGCTGGCGAGCAGCAGTGTGCCGGCGAGGCCGCTGGTGGCGTCCTGCGCACCGGTCGTGCTGTGCACGCCGATCACGATCGCGTCGACGGCGAGTTCGGCGGGGTCGGTGTCGACCAGGCTCAGGGTGGTGCTGGGCGATGTCACGGAAGCTGCTCCCGGGCGGGCCGGGCCGGCCGCGTGTGGCGTACCGGCGGTTCGGTTGGTGCCGGCGGATGAGGTACCCGTCGGACGTCGGTGCTGCCCCGCCGGTTCCTCCGGTGGGTCCCGCCGATGCTAACCAGACCGGTCCGCCCCGGTAAGTTCCCACCCATGACCGACGTGACCACCGACGCCGCCGAGACCCGGCTGCGTCGTTCCCCGCTGGCCGAGCGACACTCCGCACTCGGTGCCAAGTTCGCCCCGTTCGGCGGCTGGGAGATGCCGCTGGAGTACGCCGGTGGCGGAGTGCTGCGGGAACACACCGCGGTGCGGACCGACGTCGGCGTGTTCGACGTGTCGCACCTGGGCAAGGTACGGGTGACCGGGCCGGGCGCGGCGGATTTCGTGAACTCCTGCCTCAGCAACGACCTGGGGCGGATCGGTCCCGGACGGGCGCAGTACACGCTCTGCTGCGACGAGGCCACCGGCGGCGTGGTGGACGACATCATCGCCTACCTGTACGCCGACGACCACGTGTTCCTGATCCCGAACGCCGCGAACACCGCCGAGGTGGTGCGCCGGCTGCGCGCCGCCGCGCCGGAGCAGGTCACGGTCACCGACGAGCACGAGGCGTACGCGGTGCTGGCGGTCCAGGGACCGCGTTCGGCGGCGCTGCTGGCCGGGCTGGGTCTGCCCACCGAGCACGGGTACATGAGCTTCTCGCCCGCCGCCCTCGACGGGGTGGCGCTGACCGTGTGCCGCACCGGCTACACCGGTGAACTGGGCTTCGAGCTGGTGGTCCCGGCGGCCGACGCGGTCACCGTCTGGGACGCGCTGTTCGCCGCCGACCCGCCGCCGCGCGCCTGCGGGCTGGCCGCCCGGGACACCCTGCGCACCGAGATGGGGTACCCGCTGCACGGGCAGGACCTGTCGCTGCAGATCAGCCCGGTGCAGGCCCGCTCCGGCTGGGCGGTGGGCTGGGACAAGCCGGCCTTCTGGGGGCGGGACGCGCTGCTCGCGGAGAAGGCCGCCGGTCCGACGCGTACGCTGCGCGGACTGGAGGCGGTCGACCGGGCCATCCCGCGCCCCGGAATGGCGGTGTACGACGGGGACACCCGGGTCGGCACGGTCACCAGCGGCACGTTCAGCCCGACCCGCAAGCAGGGCATCGCCCTCGCGCTGGTGGACACCGCCCCGGCCCTGACCGACGGCACCGAACTCCAGGTGGACGTGCGCGGTCGTCGCCTGGCGGTCCGGCTGGCCCGGCCACCCTTCGTCGACCCCTCCGTGACGTGACGGGCGGCCCTGCGTCACGTGCCGGTCGCCCCGGCGTGACGTGACGGTCGCGCCCCGGGTGCGGTGACTCAGGAGCGGGGCGGCTCCCCGGCGTCCAGGACGGCCTGGGTCCAGCCGCCCTCGACGACGCCGGAGGTGTCCAGGACGGCCCAGTCGACGACGTCGGCGACCTCCACCTCGACCGGCGAGCCGATGCGGACCGAGGGATCGGTGTTGGCGTCACTGGCGCTGGCGCCGACGATCCGCTCTGGCGTGTCCCACCCGGTCACTCCGGCCCAGACGTACTCCGGGCCGTCGTCGCCCGGCAGCCCGTACTTGACCACGAGCTGGGTCTGCGGCGGGAGCTGGCCGGCGCGGAAGCGGGCCCGGATGTCGCCCAGCCCGGCGCGGGCGGTGGCCACCGCCCGACTCATCGCGTCGCCGGAGCGCGCGTACCGCACGTCGGGCTGGATACCGGCGAACAGGGTGCCGCAGGCGGCGGCGAAGTAGCGTCCGTCCGGGCCGGGGTGCCCGGCGGGTGGGCGCAGGCTCAGGAACGAGTCGGCCTCCGGGTCGGTGGCCGGGTCCAGTTCCAGCCGCAACAGCACCGGCGCGGTCGCCCCGTGCTGCTCCGGATTGCCGTACGCGACGGCGATGTCGTGCCCGGTGACCGTGGCCAGCACCGGCAGCGGCACGAACGCCGGCACCTCCTCGCCGGCCAGCCCGTCGGTCCAGTCCCGCAGCAGCCGACGGGCGGCGCCGGTCATCACCGCGCCCCAGGCCCGGGTGAGGTGGTCCGGCACGCCCTGGGTCTGCAACTCCAGCAACCCGAAGCGGCGCAGCCCCTTGGTGGTGAACCAGAGCCCCTCGGCATCCGAGGAGTACGGCACCAGCACCCAGTCGACCAGTCGGACCCGACCCTCGGCGTCGGGCAGCGAACGCAGCGCCGCCGCCGGGTCCAGGAACTGCAACCCGAACACGTCGACCACGTCGCCGCCGACCTCCTCGGCCACGGCGGCGGCCACCGCCCGGGCCGCCCACTCGTGGGCCGGCGGCCAGCCCGGCCGGTACTCGGCCTGCACCACCACCAGGTGACTCGCGGCGGCCAGCCGGTCGAGCTGCTCCTTGCTGGCCCCGAACGCGGTGAGCAGGTCCGGCGGCAACTCGGGGAACTCGCCGATCGGGCGGATGTCGACGCTCATCAGCGGGCTGTCCAGCATCTGCTCGGCCAGCCCGTGCACCGGCTCGGCCAGCCGACCGGCCAGGCCGCGGACCGCCGTGCGGGCGGTCACCGACGGCAGCCCCACCGTCGGCACCAGATAGGTCGCGGTGAGCGACTCCGGGACCGGTACGGGCAGGAAGTCGTCGGTGATGAGCATGTCGTCCCCAGGGTGGCCGCGCCGGTGCTGTCGACAAGGAACGCTACCCGCCGACGGCCGTGCCGCTCAGCCGGACAGCACCAGACCCAGGTAGACCAGCGTGGTGACCAGCTCCACGGTGGCACCGAGCACGTCGCCGGTGATGCCGCCGAGGCGGCGTACCACGTGTCGCAGCAGCCCGGCCGCGACGGCCAGCGCGGCGAGCACGACCAGCGGTCCCTGCCAGGGGCGGTCCGGCACGGCGGGGACCGCCGCCAGCGTCACGGCGACCGTCGCCACGGCCAGCGGGACCGGCCCGACGGTGCCGGCGACCAGCGCGCCGAGCCCGTCCGGGCGGGCCGCCGGGACACCCCGACGGCAGGCCAGCGAGACCCCGAGCCGACCGGCCGCCACCGCCGCCAGCACCGCCGCGAAGGCCGCCGGCCCGGACCGACCGACCACCTCGGCCAGCGCCGCGGCCTGCACCAACAGGACGAGCACCAGGGCGACCACGCCGAACGGCCCGACGTCCGGCTTCTTCATGATCTCCAGCGCGGCCGGGCCACGCCGGTACGACCCGAGCGCGTCCACCGTGTCGGCCAGCCCGTCCAGGTGCAGGCCCCGGGTGAGCAGCGCGCCCGCCGCGACGGTCACCCCGGCGGCGACCAGCGGTGCGGTGACCGCGCCGAGCGACAGCAGCAGGACGCCGAGTGGTACGGCCAGCAGCGCACCGACCACCGGGGCGAGCGCCATCGCCGTACCGGCCGTGGTCCGGTCGATCCGGCCGGCGCGTACCGGCAGGATGGTGAAGGTGGTCAGGGCCAGCCGCGCCCCGTCGCCGAGCCGGGGCTCAGCCGGCACGCGTGCCCTGCTCCGCCGGTTCGGTGCTGGTCGGCCCCGGGCCTGCCGGCTCGGGCTCGCGGAAGTCCGGCTCGTCGGTCTCGGCCGGCGGCTCCGGCTCGTCGGTCTCGACCGGCTCCGTCGCGTCCGCGCCGTCGGGCGACGGGCGGGGCGGCAGCGCGGCGGCCAGCGCCAGCACCGAGCGCAGCAGCGGCAGCACGGTCAGCGCGTTGGCGCCCTCGCCGAGGTCCAGGCGAAGCTGGGCGAGCGGGCTCAGGCCGAGCACGTCGGAGGCCAACTTGACGGCCGGGTGTCCGCCGTGGTCGGCCAGCATGCACCAGTGCCGTGCCTGCCCGGCCAGGTCCCGGCTGACCAGGCCGGCGGCCACACCGACCGGTCCGTCCAGCAGCACCGGAGTGCGGCGCGCGGTGGCACCCAGCAGGATGCCGGTGGCCACGGCGATGTCCCCACCGCCGAGCTGGGCCAGCACGTCCTTGGCGTCCCGGGAGGCCCGCCGGGTGCGGTGCAGGGCGTCCCGGACGGCCGCACAACGGGCCATCCAGGCCACGTCGTCGATCTCGCCGTCCGCGGTGACCACCCGGCCGAGCACGGCGGGCGCCTCGGCACCGGCCGTCGCGGCCAGCACCGCCGCCGCCGCAGCCTCCGTGCCGGCGCCGCACGCCGCCACCACCAGCAGTTGTACGCCCGAGTCCACCGCCTCCTCGGCCAGCCGCCAGCCGTACCGCAGCGCGGCGTCGACCTGCTCGGCGGTGAGCGCCGGGCCGTGCTCGATCGCGGCGGCGGTGGGCGCCGGAACCACCTGCAGGCTCGCCCCGCTCTCGGCGGCCAACCGGGCGAGTACGCCCTGGCCGGCGCGGGCCGCCTCGGCACGCCGGGCCGACTCCCCGGCCGGGGTGCCGGCGGCGCTCCCGCCGTCGTGGTCACCGTGCAGCAGCAGCACCCGGACCGACTGCCAGGGTGCCGGCGTCGGCGTGCCCTGGGTGGCGGCGGCGAACGAGACGACCTGTTCCAGGACGCCGAGTCCGGCGCCCGGCACGTCGAGCGTGGCCAGCCGCTCCACCGCCTGCGGACCGGCGTAGTCGTCGGGCATCGGCAGTTCCATGCCCGGCTGGATGACCAGACCGGTGTCGGCCACCGGCAGCGTCATGGTGGGTGCGGTCCAGCCGGTGTCGTCGGCGGCCGGGACCGGGGCCGGTGCGGCCGGTGCCGCCGGGGCGCTCACCGGAGGCGAGGCGGGCAGCGGCGCGGCGGGACGCGCGTGGCTCGGGCCGCCCTGTGCGGGTACCGCCGTGCCGTTGACGGCGACGGACGGGCCCGGCGCGGACTCGGTGGCCGGAACCGGGTCGGGTGCGGTCGGCTTCAGCCGGACCGGTTGGCCGGCGACCACCAGCACCACGGCGTCGCAGGCGTCCGCGACGGCCCGGTTGACCGCGCCGAGCGCGTCGGTGAAGGCCCGGCCCAGCGGCGTGGTCGGCACCAGGGAGAGGCCGACCTCGGGACTGACCAGCACCAGCCGTGCCGGGCAGTCCCGGACGGCGGCGGCCAGCTCGGCGACGGTGGCGGTGTCGTCGGCCGGCTGGTGGCCCGGGTCGAGCAGCACGGTGACCCAGCCGCCGAGGTCGTCGACGAGCAACGTCTCGTCCGGCCGCGCGGCGGCGAGCACGTCGGCCAGTCGGCGCGGGTCGTCCGCCGTCTCCTCGGTGCTCCAGGTCGCCGGCCGGCGCTCCCGGTGCGCGGCGATCCGTGCCGCCCACTCCGCGTCGTCGTCGCCTCCGCCGGCGGCGGTGGCCACGTACCGGACCGTGGCCGCGTCGGCCACCAGGGACTCGGCGAACTCCGACTTGCCGGAGCGGATGCCGCCGAGCACCAGGAGCGTGTTCCACCCGTCTAGGGACATGGCTCGTACCTTAACGGCCGGCCGCGCGCGGGCGGCATTCGCAGGGCGGTGCGGCGACGCCTCCCGCGCCAGCTCACCGATGCTCGGGGGACTGGTACATGTAGTCGTTGGGGTTGACGTCCGCCGGCTTCGGGTCCTCCTGCCAGGCACCCTCGCCGGGACGGGCGACCAGGGCGTCGATCAGTTCCTCCCGGTCCATCTCCCGAGCGCCCTCGATACCGCCGTGTACCGCGATGTCGCGAAGCTGTGCCGTGTCCATCTCCGGGATGGGTGTCGTCATCGTCTCGCCTCCGTGAAGATCCGGTTCCTCGGGAGATACCCGGCCCGGCGAGGGTCAACCGCGTGCCGGAGCACCCTCGACCGGCGCCCGTGGTCGGGCGGTCGGCCGTGCGGTACGACTACGCTGGCGCCAGGTCCGTCCCAGCGGGACATCAGCGGCGAGGGGAGACGCGCACATGGCGTGGAGCTGGCGGTACGAGGGCGCGAACGGCGAGTCGGTCGACGGGCCGGGGGAGTCGTTCGGCAGCCAGGCGGACGCCGAGTCCTGGGTCGGCCAGACCTGGCGCGAGCTCGCCGCGTCCGGCGTCACCTCGGTCGCCTTGCTGGAGGACGACCGGGTGGAGTACCGGATGAGCCTGCAACCCCCGGCGGAGTGATGACGCCCCGGGACTCCGAGCCGCTGGTGCTGGGGGTGCCCCGGGCCGCGTTCCGGCCCAGCCCGGTGTTCCTGGCCCTGGTCGCGTTGCTGGTCACCAGCGCACTACTGACCTGGCACGGGGTGGGCAACGTCCGCCTCGCCGTGTTCGGCTTCGTGGTCACCGGCTGGCTGGTGTCGCTCTGTCTGCACGAGTACGCCCACGCCCTGGTCGCGTACCGGTTCGGTGACCGGGGGGTGGCCCACCGCGGCTACCTGACGCTCAACCCGCTCAAGTACAGCCACCCGCTGCTGTCCATCGCGTTGCCGGTGGCGGTGGTGCTGCTCGGCGGCATCGGACTGCCCGGCGGCGCGGTCTGGGTGGACCGGCACGTGATCGCCGGACGACTGCGGCACACCCTGGTCAGCCTCGCCGGCCCGGCCACCAACGTGGTGTTCGCGCTGGTGCTGGTGGCGGTGCTGCGCCTCGGCTCGTCGGGCGGCGGGCCGGTGGAGTTCTGGGCCGCCGTCGCCCTGCTCGCCTTCCTCCAGGTCACCGCCAGCCTGCTCAACCTGCTCCCGGTGCCCGGACTCGACGGCGGCAACATGATCCAGCCGTGGCTGAGCCCGCCCTACCGGCGGATGTACGACCTCTTCGCGCCGTACGGCTTCATCCTGCTGTTCGCGCTGCTCTGGAACCCGACGATCGGCGGCTGGTTCTTCGACGCGGTCTTCGCCATCGGTGACCTCCTGGGCCTGCCGCCCTGGCTCTACGCCACCGGCCTGGACCTGGTCCGCTTCTGGCAGAGCTGAACCGGGGGTCCCGGCCGGGGCAGGTGAACGCCCCGGCCGGAAACGGACCGGATCAGGGGCGCTCGGCCGGGGACTCGGTACGCGCCGGGTCCCGCTCGGTGACCGGCTCCACGATCTCGTCGATCGCCTTGAGCAGACCGGCGTCGAGCTTGACCCCGGCCGCCTTGACGTTGTCGTGCACCTGCTCGGGGCGGGACGCGCCGATGATCGCCGAGGAGACGTTCGGGTTCTGCAGCACCCAGGCGACGGCGAGCTGGGCCATGGTCAGCCCGGCCTGGTCGGCCAGCGGCCGGAGCTGCTGCACCCGGGTCAGCACGTCGTCGGTGAGCCACTTGGCGATGAAGCCCGCGCCGGACTTCTCGTCGGTGGCCCGGGAACCGGCGGGCGGCGGCTGGCCGGGAAGGTACTTGCCGGTGAGGACGCCCTGCGCCATCGGCGACCAGACGATCTGGCCGATGCCCAGCTCCTCGGAGGTCGGTACGACCTCGCTCTCGATGACCCGCCAGAGCATCGAGTACTGCGGCTGGCTGGAGACCAGCGGGATGCGCAGCTCCCGGGCGAGGGCGTGGGCCTCGCGGATCTGCGACGCCTTCCACTCGGAGACCCCGATGTAGTGCGCCTTACCGGCGTGCACGACGTCGGCGAACGCCTCCATCGTCTCTTCCAGCGGCGTGCTGTAGTCGTACCGGTGGGCCTGGTAGAGGTCGACGTAGTCGGTCCGCAGCCGGCGCAGCGACCCGTTGATCGACTCCATGATGTGCTTGCGGGACAGTCCCCGGTCGTTGCGGCCCGGACCGGTGGGCCAGTACACCTTGGTGAAGATCTCCAGGCCCTCGCGCCGCTCCTGCTCCAGCGCCCGGCCGAGGACGTCCTCGGCGCGGGTGCCGGCGTACACGTCGGCGGTGTCGAAGGTGGTGATGCCGGCGTCCAGGGCGGCTCGGACACAGGCGAACGCCGCATCCTCCTCGACCTGCGAGCCATGGGTGATCCAGTTGCCGTACGAGATCTCGCTGACCATCAGGCCGGAGCGGCCCAGGTGTCGGAATTCCATGCCACGACCCTAGCCCCACCGGGGGTACGAACGGCCAGGGCGATTCTCGACGCACCGGCGGGCGTGGCCGTCCGTCCCCGGTGGCGTGCCGGGCGCGGACGGGACCGTGTCCCCGGCCGCGACGGCTGGACCGTCCAGGTCAGAGCGTCGGGCTGGTGTCGCTGAGCAGCCCCTCGATCTCCGCGACGACCTCGTCCGGGTTGCGGAACATCGGATCGATGAGCGACCCGCCGCGCCGGTCCAGCGCGCCCCACTGCCCGACCCCGTTGGTCGCCAGGAACGCCACCGGATGGATCAGCAGCACCGGGTGGGCCGGGGCGACCAGCACCTGACCGGTCCGGTCCACCACGCCCTTGCGCCCGGCCAGGTCGACCACGGCGAGTCCCTCGTCGGTGAAACCGTCGACGTACCGGCCGTCGGCGAGCGTGGTGTGGAAACCGTGGTAGCGGGTCGGCACCACGATCTGCCCGGTGCGGTCGACGGCACCCCATCCGTCGCGGCGGACCGCCGCCACGCCCCGGCGGAACGGTCGCACCTCGGCGAAACCGGGCGGCACCACCACCGCACCCGCGGTGTCCACCGCCAGCCAGCCGCTCTCGTCCCGCACCACCCAGGCCAGCCCGTCGGAGAAGGGCCGGGCCGCCAGGTAGGTCGGTTCGACAACCGTCTCGCCGGTCAGGTCGATCAACGACCACCGGTCGTTCGGCGCGCCGCGTACCCAGGCCAGACCCTCCCGGAACGGCTGGGCCTCGGCGTACCGGGCCGGGACGACCAGGTCACCCTCGCCGTCGGCGTACCCCCACATGCCCTCGTCGCCGTCGCGGGTGGGCACCGGGGGCCGCTCCCGCTCCAGCACCTCGTCCCAACTGCGCGGGTACGGCCCGAAGCCGCTCTCCTCGGCGCGCGCGGCGACCGCGTCCAGCCCGGTGCGTACCCGGGCCAGCAACTCGGCGTCCCCCTCGCCGCGCAGGTCGAGGGCCCGCTCGAAGTGGTGGCACGCCTCCATCAACCGGCCCTGGTCATAGCAGGACCGCGCGGCGTGTTCGTGCAACGCGGCGCGCAACCGGTCCGGCAGCTCCACCGAGTTGGCCTCCGCGAACAACCGGTCGGCCTCGGCGAACTCGCCCCGCCACCGCAACACGTGCGCCAAGCGCGCCTGTGCCAGCGCGGACCGCCGCAGCTCGCCGGTCGCCTCCGCGTAGGTCAGCGCCAACCGGCCGTCGTCCAACGCGTCGTCGAGATCACCGAGGACACGCGACGCCACCGCCCGCAGGCTCAGCAACCGGGCCCGGGACCGGTTGTCCAGGGCGGAGGCGAGCTTGTCGGTGAGCCCCTGCCGGAGTTCCCGCAGTTCCTCCGGATCGTCGACCGTCTCGCGCAGCGTCGTCGGGTCGAGCCGCCAGGGGTAGTGCGTCAGCACCTGCTCCGGGTCGGCCGGTGCCTCGGGCTCATCCTCCGGCTCCGGCTCGTCCCGCTGTTCCGGCCCGGCCGCTGGTTGCGGCTCGTCCTCCGGCGCTGTCGGGTCGGTGTCCGCCGCCGGCCGGTCGTCGCCAGGCCGGAGGTCGCCGGTCCCGCGCAGGAGGTCGTCGGTGACCGTCGGCGGGGGGCCCGACGCCGTGGTGCCGATGGTCTGCGGCACTGAGGTGCCCGGGGACGTCTGGTGCGGCGGTGCGGACACCGGCGCGGCCGACGCCGACGGGCCGTCGAGATCCGCGAGGGTCTCCGCCTGCGGCGGGGCGGGCACGGCGGAGACCGGGGCGGCGGGTGGTGCGGAGACCGTCGCTGGCAGACCCCGGTCGGCTGCGTGTGGGCCGGGTGGTGCGGAGACCGGTGCCGACGTGTCGAGGTACGGCGGTGCGGAGATCGGTGCCGGCAGGTCCCGGTCGGCCGAGCGTGGAGCAGGTGGTACGGAGATCGGCGTCGAGAGGTCGAGGGCCGGTGGTGCGGAGACCGGGATGGCGAGCTGCGGAATCCGGTCCGCCGGATCGAGATCGGACGGACTGGCGGCGAACGGCGCGGACGTCTCCGGGAAGACGGGCGCGGACACCGGCCGGTCCGGTGGTCCCGAGACCGGCCGGTCCGGGATTCCGGAGATCGGGCGTGCGGGCGGCCCGGAGACCGGGCGTGCCGGGGCGTCGGTGTCGGAGTGCAACGACGGCGTGGCAAGAGCCGGCGTCGGCGGTCCCGAGACCGGCCGCTCCGTCTCCGTCGGTCCGGCGGCGAACCACGATGGCTCCGGTGCCTCCGGGGAACCGTGACGGGCGGGCCGGTCGGGGGTGACTGCACCGGGACCCGCCGCCCCGAACCATCCCGCGCCGTTCTCGGGCGGCGGCGGGGACGGCGAGTGCGCGGCCGGTTCGGCCGGCGACGGCAGGAAGCGGGTCGGCTTCCGGTCGGCGGGCCGAGGCTCCGGCACGGACCGCTCGACCGGTGGTCGCTCGATGGGCGGGCGTTCGACCGGCGGGCGTACCGGCCCGCCAGCCGCCGGCGCGGGCGGTGCGGAGACCGGGCGGTGGCCGGGTGGCCCGCTGACCGGGCGGTGCGCGGGCGGTGCGGAGACCGGCGGTGGGGCAACGGCGGGGCGGTGGCGCGGTGGCCCGCTGGCCGGGTGGTGGCCAGGTGGTGCGGAGGTCGGTGGCGGTGCGGCGGCCGGGCGGTGGCTCGGCGGGGCGCTGACCGGGCGGTGCGCGGGCGGTGCGGAGACCGGACGGACCGGTGGCGGACCGGCGGCGGGCGGTGCCGCCGCGACCGAGGGCGCCGGGCTCGGTGGCGGGGTCGCGACGACCGGCTGGTCGTGCAACGGAGCGGGACGGACCTGGTGCTCGTGCAGCGGCGCCGGGCGTACCTCGTGCTGGTGCAGCGGTGCGGGGCGGACGGTGTCTCCGGTCGGCGCGCGGTTCCCGGCGGCTGCGGCAGGCCGGTCCCGGTTCGGGTCCGGGCGGTCGAGGCGGTCCCGGTCGGGGCGGGTGCCGGTGGGCCGGTCGCGGTCGACGTCGTCGGGCCGGTCCGGGACCGCGGCGAGAGGCCGGTCCCGGTGCGTGACGTCGGGCCGACCCCGCTCCGGAGCGGGGGAGACCGGCCGGGCGCGGCCGGCCGCGGGCGACACCGGACGGTCCGAGTCAGGTGCGGGCGACACCGGTCGGTCGGGGACCACCGACAGGTGGGGACGACCGGGCCGGGGCACGTCGCCGTCCGGTGCGGGGGAGACGGGGCGGTCGAGGTCGGGACGCCGCGCGGCCGGGCGGTCCGCCTCGAACCGCTCGGGCCCGGCCGGGGCCGGGAGGTCGGCGCGACGACGCTCGTCCGGCTGGTACCGCTCGGTGTCGGGCTCGGCAGCCGCCGGCCGCTGGTACTCGCGGTGGTCGCGCCCGGTGCTCGGACGCAGCGGCCCCGGCGCGGGCCACGGCAGGTCTCCGCCTGCGGGCGGCTCCGGTCGCGCTGGGTCGGGACGATCCCACTCGTCGCGGGGAGCGCGGATCGGCTCCTCGTCGACGTAGCCGTCCGGGTACGGGGCGCTGTCCGGGTCACCCACGCTGAAGTCGTCGCGGTAGTCGTACCGTTCCACCGCCGGTCGGTCGTCGAACGACGGCTCGCCGGGGTGGCTGCTCCACTGGTAGCGGGGTCGCGAGGAGGATTCGCCGGGCGGTCGGCGGTCGGCGTCCTCGGCCGGTCGACGCGTCGCGGCGGCCCGCCGCCGGTCGTCGTCCGGCTCCGATGTCCAACCGGGTTCCCGACGACTCGCCGGCGAGACGGGTGCGTCCCGGTCCCAGCGCCCGTCGCGCCCCACGGGTTCGGCACGGCGCGGACGCTGGGGGCGGCGGTCGGGGTCGCGCTCGTCCCATCGGTCCGGGCCGCGCCGGGCATAGCGCTCCGGGTCCCGGTCGTCGTGTCGGTCCGGATCCCGGCGGGCGTAACCGTCCCGGTCGTCGCGTCGGTCCGGCTCGCGTCGCGCATAGCGGTCGGGGTCACGTCGGTCGGGGCCGTGTCGGTCAGGGCCGCGCCGGGCGTACCGGTCGGGGTCTCGGTCGTCGCGTCGGTCGGGGTCGCGCCGGGCGTACCGGTCCGGGTCGCGGCCGTCGAGGTCACGTCGGTCGAGGTCACGTCGGTCGGGATCGCGTCGGTCGGGATCGCGTCGGTCGGGATCGCGGTCGCGCCAATCCGCGTCGCGGCGCTCGGGAGCGTCCCAGCCGCGTCGGTCCGGGTCGCGTCGGTCCGGAGCCCGGCGGTCGTACCGGTCGGCGTCGCGGCGGTCCTCCTCGGGCCGGACGTGACGGTCGGCGTCGTGTCGGGCGTACCGGTCCGGTTCCCGAGGGTCGCGTCGGTCCGGGTCGCGTCGGGCGTAGCGGTCGGGCTCCCGCTGGTCGCGGCGGTCCGGGCCGGGTGGGGCGTACCGGTCGCGTCGCTCCGGGTCCCTGGGCGGGAACCGGTCCGGGTCGCGTTGGTCGCGGCGAGTCGGTGCACCGGCGACACCCTGCGCGCCCGTTTCGGACCAGGTGATCCCGTCCCGTCCGCGTTCGGACCAGCGACCCTCGGCGTCGGGCCGTTCCGGACGCGGACCGGCGGGGGACCGGTCGTACGGCGGCGCGCTGGTGGGTCCGTCGTGGCGTCGGGGCTCCGGGACGTCCTGCCGTCCCGGGCGGCCGTCCGGCTCGTCGTCCCAGGAGCGGCCGACGTACGTGCCGTCGGGTCGGGTCGGGGCGAGTGGTGGCACCTCGGCGCGGCCGACGGCGCTGGACCGGCTGCGGCCGGGTGGCGGCTGGTGGTCGAGGCCGATGTCGCCCGGGTATCGCTGGCCCGGGAACTGGGGTTGCCATTCGGCCGTCGGTTCGAGGACCCAGGAGGGGTCGGCGGGGCCGGGCCACCGGTCGGCGTAGCCGCGACTCATCCGCCGGGCCCGTCGCTGCGGCCGGGACGTCGCCGGGTGGCGGCGCCGGCTGCGGCACGGTGGTCTCGGGGTGGCCCGGCGGGCGGGATGGCACCGGAAGGCACGATCACGGCAGACCACGGGACCGACGTCCGCCCGCTCACGGGCGTGCCCCGGTGGTCGGCTCGCGTCCGCTCGCTCACGCCGATGTCACCTCGTCGGAAATGGTCGCGCTGGGCACCCCCGCAGGCCGGTGAAGTCGCTCGTCCCGGCACCGAATGGCTGCGCATGGAGGGTAGCGGCGCGGGCTCGTTCACCGCCACTGCGGCACCCTCGTCGAACCTAAACGTTATCCTATTGATCAGGACATTTAGGTCTTTGGTCGGGTCGGAATTCCGGCGATCCGCCACCCTTGGTCAACTCGCCGTCGCGCCGCCCGTCGCGGCTCAGGGATGCTCCATCACCAGCACCGCGAAGGTACCCGGCGCGAGGGCCTCGTAGCGGTGCGGGGCGTCGCCGGGGAAGGTCGCGTAGTCTCCCGGGTCGAGTTCCACCTGCTCCTGCTCGGGGCCGCAGCGCAGTCGGCCGGAGCCCACCACCACGTGTTCCACGCTCCGCGGGGTGTGCGGGTCGGCGGTACGCACCCGGCCCGGTTCCAGCTCGATCAGGTACACGTCCCGGCGGGCGTGGGCGGCTCCGGCGGTCAGCAGCGTGCCGACGAAGTCGGCGTGCTCGGAGCGGATGCGGGGGCCGTCGCCGGCCCGGATCACCCGGACCGTGGTGGCCGGCGGCTCGACCAGTCGACTGAACGGCACGTCGAGCGCCACTCCCAGCGCCCACAGTGTCTCCACGCTGGGGTTGCCGACGCCGGACTCCAGGTGCGACAGCGTCGACTTGGCGATGCCGGCCCGCCGGGCCAGCTCGGTGAGGGAGATGCCCACCCGCCGCCGTTCGTAGCGGAGGGCGGCGGCGATGGTGGCCAACGGGGGAGTGGGTTCGGGGGCCATGGTTCGCTCCGTCGGTCATGCTGTTCTATTTGACGAACATCAGCGGCGTGTTCATCATGATGAACCATGCGTATGCCAGAACGAACACCGGGGGCCGGCGTACTTCGGGACGTCGCCGCCATCGCCGTGGCGATGATCGCCGTGGGCGCCTCGTTCGGCGCGGTCGCCGTGGCGGCCGGAATCCCCGGCTGGGCCACCGTGACCATGTCGGTGCTGGTGTACGCCGGTGGCGCCCAGTTCATGGCGGTCGGGTTGCTGGCCGCCGGCAACCCGGTCGCCGCCGTCTTCGCCGGGCTGCTGCTCAACGCCCGGCACCTGCCGTTCGGGCTGACCCTCGGTGACACGATCGGCCGCCGGTTGCGGCACCGCCTGCTCGGCAGTCACCTGATGACCGACGAGGCGACCGCCTTCACCCTGGCCCGACCGCCCGGTGCGGACCGTCGCCGGGCGTTCTGGCTCGCCGGGGTGCTGCTCTTCCTCGCCTGGAACGTCGGCACCGTGCTCGGCGTGCTGGCCGGCGGGGTGGCCGGTGACCCGGCCGCGCTCGGGCTGGACGCGGCCTTTCCCGCCGGCCTGATCGCCCTGCTGCTGCCCAGCCTGCGTGACCCGGAGACCCGGCGGATGGCGCTGGTCGGTGCCGTGGTGGCGGTACTCACCACGCCGCTGCTCCCTGCCGGACTGCCGGTGCTGCTCGCGTTGGCCGGCCCGGCACTACTGGCCGTCCGGCGGATCCGGACCGGTCCGACGTCGGCCGACGCGCCGGTGTCCTCGGCGGCGGTCGACGCACCGCAGACCCGTGCGCCGGAGGGTTCCGTGCCGGGCGGCCTGATAGAGAACGCTGCGCCAGGGGACGGCCCGGTACCCGCCGACACGCCGACGGTGGACGCGCCGGGGACCGAGCCGGTGCCGGCCGGGCGAGGGGAGAAGGAGCCGTGCTGATCGCGGCGATCGTGGCGCTGGCCGTCGGGACGTACGCCTTCCGGGTCGCCGGGGTGCTGCTGCGGGACCGGCTCGACCTGCCGGCGTGGGCGCGGCAGTTGTTGCCGGTCGGCGCGGCGGCCCTGCTGGCGGCGCTGGCGGCCACCGCGGCGCTGACCGAGTCGGGCGGGTTCGCCGGTTGGGCCCGCCCGGCGGGGGTGCTGGTCGGGGTGGCGCTGGCCTGGCGGCGCGCGCCGTTCGTGGTGGTGGTCCTCGCCGCCGCCGGCACCGCCGCCGGGCTGCGCCTACTCGGCGTGCCGTGACCGCTGTCGGTCTGCGACGGGAACCTGCCGGAGCGGTCGCCGCCGGGTGGCGGCGACCGTCGGATCAGACCGGGTCGCCGATGGCGACGCGCGGCTCCGGCGTACGCAGCTTGCGGAAGGTGATCGACCGCATGATGGCGTAGAAGTAGAGCGAGCCCATCCGCTGGTCGGTGCGCGGGAAGCGTTCCCGGACCAACTTCTTGATCTTGCGCGAGATGAGCACGGAGTCGATCACCACGCCCAACGCCAACGCGCCCCAGAGCAGGTTGGACGCGAGCCGGATCTCCGGAGGCATCGCCTGGTTGGAGCCGATCAGCACGACCAGCGCGCCGCCGAAGAACCAGGTGCCGACGGTACGCCGGGAGTCGACCACGTTGCGGGCGAGCAGCCGCTCCGGCCCCCGGTCACGGGGGCCGCCCTCACGCCGGAACTCCGCCGACGCCTCGGCCCGCCGCTGGCGACGCAGCGCCTTGGCCTCTTCCTTGCTCAGCGGCTTGGTCGCGCCGGCCGGTCGACGGCCGGTGGTCGGCCGCTTGGGCGTCTCCCGCCCCTTGCTCGGCGTGTAACCACGCGCACGAGTGGACTCCGACTCCTCCTCGGCCGGGGTCTCCGGCTCGGTGACGGGATCGGCGAGGTCGGCGGACTTACGACGAAACAGCGACGGCACGCGGCAAGGGTAGCCAACGCCACGAGCCCGGTGCACATCGCGGGTGCACCGGGCTCGTACGGGAGTGGCCGGGTCAGGGGCGCTCGACGTGCGCGCCGAGGTCGGCGAGCTTCGCCTCGAAGTCCTCGTAGCCCCGGTTGATCAGGTCGACGCCGTACACCCGGGAGGTGCCCTCGGCGGCCAGCGCGGCGATCAGGTGGCTGAAACCGGCCCGCAGGTCGGGGATGACCAGGTCGGCGGCGTGCAGTTTGCTCGGCCCGGCGATCACCGCCGAGTGCTTGAAGTTGCGCCGGCCGAAGCGGCACGGGGTGCCGCCCAGGCAGTCCCGGTAGACCTGGATGTTCGCACCCATGGTGTTGAGCGCCTCGGTGTAGCCCAGCCGCTGCTCGTAGACCGTCTCGTGGACGATCGACAGGCCCCGCGCCTGGGTCAGCGCCACCACCAGGGGCTGCTGCCAGTCGGTCATGAAGCCCGGGTGCACGTCGGTCTCCAGGGCCACCGCGTTCAGCTCACCGCCCGGGTGCCAGAACCGGATGCCGCCCTCCTGGCCCGGGTGCCCGAGCTTGGGCGGACGGGCGTCGGTCACCTCGTACTCGCCGCCGACCGAGCGGAAGACGTTCAGGAAGGTCATCATGTCGGCCTGCTCGGCACCGAGCACCTCGACGTGACCCCGGGTGGCCAGGGCCGCAGCGGCCCAACTCGCCGCCTCGATCCGGTCCGGGATCGGCCGGTGGGTGTAGCCGTGCAGCCGGGGCACACCCTGGATCTCGATGACCCGGTCGGTGTGCACCTTGATGATCGCGCCCATCTTCTGCAGGACGCAGATCAGGTCGATGATCTCCGGCTCCACGGCGGCGTTGCGCAGCTCGGTGACGCCCTCGGCCATCACGGCGGTGAGCAGCACCTGCTCGGTCGCGCCGACACTCGGGTAGGGCAGCGAGAACTTCGTGCCGTGCAGACCGTTCGGGGCGGACAGGTGCAGCCCCTCGGGCGTCTTGTCGACGGTGGCGCCGAACTCCCGCAGTGCCTGGAGGTGGAAGTCGATCGGGCGGGGCCCGATGTGGCAGCCGCCGAGGTCCGGGATGAAGGCGTGCCCGAGACGGTGCAGCAGCGGCCCGCAGAACAGGATCGGGATCCGGCTGGAACCGGCGTGCACGTTGATCTGGTCGGTGCTCGCGCTCTCCACGTTGGCCGGATCGAAGACCAGCTCGCCGTCCTCGAGACCGTCGGTCACCTTGACGCCGTGCAGCCCGAGCAGACCCCGGACCACCTCCACGTCGCGAATCTTGGGTACGTCGAACAGCCGGCTCGGGCTGTCGCCGAGCAGGGCGGCGACCATCGCCTTGGAAACCAGGTTCTTCGCACCGCGCACGCGGATCCGCCCTTCGAGCGGGGTGCCTCCGTGTACGACCAGGACGTCGTCGGTCAACGCAACCTCCAGCGCGTGCGTGCTGCCGTATCGATGTGGGTCACCGCGGGTGGCTACCCACGGCGCGGTCGCGGCCAAACGCACACGCCCGCGGTGTCTCGTCCGCCCGGCAGCATAGCCCTCTGTGATGAGAATGGATCCGGTCACACTACCCCTGGGGGCATTTATCGGTGATCCGGCACTTTTGTGTACGGCAATGGTTGCCGAGAGTGATCAGGAGCCCGGTAGTGCGAGCATCTGGTCCAGCGCCACCCGCGCGTGGTGCGCGGTGTCGGCGTCGACGGTGATCCGGTTGACCACCCGACCGCCGACCAGCTCCTCCAGCGCCCACACCAGGTGCGGCAGATCGATGCGGTTCATCGTCGAGCAGTAGCAGACGGCCTTGTCCAGGAACATGATCTGCTTGTCCGGGTGTGCCAGCGCGAGCCGGCGGACCAGGTTCAGCTCGGTGCCGACCGCCCAGGCCGAACCGGCCGGCGCCGCCTCGATCGTACGGATGATGTACTCCGTCGAACCGACCAGGTCGGCGGCGGTGACCACCTCGTGCCGGCACTCCGGGTGCACCAGCACGTTCACCCCGGGCACCCGCTCGCGGACGTCGTTGACGCTGTCGAGGGTGAACCGGCCGTGCACCGAACAGTGCCCCCGCCACAGGATCATCCGCGCGTCGCGAAGCTGCTCGGGCGTCAGCCCACCACCCGGCTTGTGCGGGTCGTAGAGCACGCAGTCGTCCAGCGTGAAGCCCATCTCCAACACCGCCGTGTTGCGGCCCAGGTGCTGGTCGGGCAGGAAGAGCACCTTCTCGCCCTGCTGGTACGCCCACTGCAGGGCCCGCTCGGCGTTCGACGAGGTGCAGACCACCCCGCCGTTGCGGCCGACGAACCCCTTGATGTCGGCCGACGAGTTCATGTAGGTCACCGGGACCGTCTGCGCCGCGATGCCCAGCTCGGTCAGGACGTCCCACGCGCTCTCGACCTGCGGCAGCGCGGCCATGTCCGCCATCGAGCAGCCGGCCGCCAGGTCCGGCAGGATCACCTGCTGCGCGTCCGAGGTGAGGATGTCGGCGCTCTCGGCCATGAAGTGCACGCCGCAGAAGACGATGTACTCCGCGTCCGGCCGGGCCGCGGCCTCGCGGGCCAGCTTGAACGAGTCACCGGTCACGTCGGCGAACTGGATCACCTCGTCACGCTGGTAGTGGTGCCCCAGCACGAAGACCCGGTCACCGAGCGCGGCCTTGGCCGCCGCCGCCCGGGACACCAGATCGGGGTCGCTCGGTGCCGGCAGGTCACCCGGACACTCCACGCCACGCTCGGTGGCGGGATCGCTGCCACGGCCGAGAAGCAGCAGCGCAGTCGCGGTGTTGGAGGGCTCAACCCAGGTCGACGTCACGCTGACCATGGTCCCACAGCATGACCAGCGTGCCGCCCGAGCCGGTGTGGGCTGCCACACTGCCAGGCATGCGCGTACTGCTCTGTCCGGACAAGTTCGCCGGCACGCTGCCGGCCCCCGAGGTCGCCGCCGCGGTGGCCGACGGCTGGCGGGAGATCGCACCCGGCGATGATCTGCTGGTCAGGCCGTTGGCCGACGGCGGGCCGGGCTTCCTCGACGTACTCGCCGGTGCGCTGTCCGGTCGGCGGGTGCCGGTGCCGACGACCGATCCGCGGGGCCGTGCCGTGCCCGGTGAGATCCTGCTCACCGACGACGGCGCGACCGCCTGGCTGGAGAGCGCCCAGGCGTGCGGACTGCACCTGCTCGACCCCGCCGAACGGGACCCCAGGGCCACCACGTCGTACGGACTGGGCCAGTTGATCGGCGCCGCCGTCGAGGCGGGCGCCCGGACGGTGGTCGTCGGGCTGGGCGGCTCCGGCACCAACGACGGCGGCGCCGGGATGATCACCGCGTTGGGCGCCGTGCCGCTGGACGACACCGGCAACGCCCTGCCGTACGGCGGTGCCGCGCTGGCCGCCGCCGCCACGCTCGACGGGGCGCCCCGGCTGCGCGACGTACGCCTCATCGCCGCCACCGACGTCGACAACCCGCTGCTCGGGCTGCACGGCGCGAGCAACGTGTTCGGGCCGCAGAAGGGCGCCGACCGCGCCGACGTGCTGCTGCTCGACGCCGCGCTCGGACGCTGGGCCGAGGTGCTCGAACGCGACCTGCCGGGCTGCCCGAGCGGGCTCGGCGCGCTGCCCGGTGGCGGCGCGGCCGGTGGCGTCGGCGCCGCGCTGCTGGCCCTCGGCGGCCGGTGCGAATCCGGGATCGGACTGGTCAGCCGCGCGATCGGGCTGGAGACCGTGCTCGACGAGGTCGACCTGGTCGTCACCGGCGAGGGCAAGTTCGACCACCAGTCGCTGCGCGGCAAGGTGGTGGCCGGGGTGGCGGGCGCCGCCCGGGACCGGGGCGTACCGTGCGTCGTACTCGCCGGCCAGGTCAGCACCGGGCGGCGCGAGGCGGCGTCGGTCGGCGTGACCGACGCGTACAGTCTGGTGGAGCACTTCGGCGGCGAGGAACGCGGCGGCCTGGCGGCGGCGATGGAACGACCGGCCCAGGGGCTGCGGGAACTCGGCTCCCGCCTGGCGCGGCAGTGGAGTCGCTGACCTCCGGTCGTCCCCGGCGTGGCCCCGGTGTCCGGCCCGCCCCGGAGGAGCTGGTCACGCTGCCGGGTCACCCGGCGCTCGGCGGCCTACAATCAGAAGCTGGACCGCTGTGGGAATCGCTGACCGGCGAACGACGTTGGCCAGGGGAAGACCACTTCTTCGAACGCGCGCAGGGAGAATTCCACGTGACCACGCCAGCGCAGACCGAGTCGACCGAGGCCAAGGCCCCCACGTCCGTCGTCCTCACCGACGTCGCGGCGCAGAAGGTCAAGGCCCTGATCGAGCAGGAAGGCCGCGACGACCTGCGGCTCCGCGTCGCCGTGCAGCCGGGTGGCTGCTCCGGCCTGCGGTATCAGCTCTTCTTCGACGAGCGTTCGCTCGACGGTGACGTCGTGACCGACTACGACGGTGTCGAGGTGGTCGTCGACCGGATGAGCGCCCCGTACCTGACCGGCGCCACCATCGACTTCGCCGACCGGATCGACGCCCAGGGCTTCACCATCGACAACCCCAACGCAGGCAACTCCTGCGCCTGCGGCGACTCCTTCAGCTGAGTCTCGACGCCCCGACGGCGGGACGGCCCAAGAGGGCCGTCCCGCCGCCGCACCCCCCCCGCTCCCGCCTGCCGGCGGTGATCAAGAGGTTTTGGTCGTGTGGGGGCCGGTGGGAGGGCGAAAACCCCTTGATCAACCTCGCCGGTCGGGGGTAGGTGGGCGGTGGGGGGAGGTTGGGCGGGCTGGTCGCTCGGCGGGCGTGGTGCCGGTAGGCTGACCGCGCCCTGATCCCGACCCCGAGGGTTGACATGAAGATCGCCGTGACCGGCTCGATCGCCACCGACCACCTGATGAGCTTCCCGGGCCGGTTCGCCGACCAGCTCATCGCCGACCAGCTACACAAGGTCTCGCTCTCCTTCCTGGTGGACGACCTGGTGCTGCGCCGGGGCGGAGTGGCGGCGAACATCGCGTTCGGGATGGGGCAGCTCGGCCTGCGCCCGGTGCTGCTCGGAGCCGTCGGCGCCGACTTCGCCGACTACCGCTCCTGGCTGGAGCGGCACGGGGTGGACTGCGACTCGGTGCACGTCAGCGAGGTGGCGCACACCGCCCGCTTCGTCTGCACCACCGACACCGACATGTGCCAGATCGCCTCCTTCTACGCCGGTGCGATGAGCGAGGCGCGCAACATCGAGCTGCACCCCGTCGCGCAGCGGCTCGGCGGGCTGGACCTGGTCCTGGTCGGTGCGAACGACCCGGCGGCGATGCTGCGCCACTCCGCCGAGTGCCGCGAGCGCGGCTACCGGTTCGCCGCCGACCCGTCCCAGCAACTCGCCCGGATGGAGGGTGAGGACGTGGTGGCGCTCATCGACGGCGCCGAGTACCTGATGACCAACGACTACGAGAAGTCGCTGTTGCAGAGCAAGGCCGGGCTGAGTGACGCGCAACTGCTGGACCGGGTCCGGATCCGGGTCACCACGCTGGGCAAGGAGGGGGTGGAGATCGCCGGTCGGGACTTCGCGCCGATCCACGTGCCGATCGCCCGCGAGGCCCAGGCGATCGACCCCACCGGCGTCGGCGACGGTTTCCGCGCCGGCTTCTTCACCGCGCTCTCCTGGGGCGTCGGTCTGGAGCGTGCCGCGCAGGTCGGCTCGCTGCTGGCCGCGCTGGTGCTGGAGACCGTCGGCACCCAGGAGTACCAGGTACGCCGCGACCTGTTCGTCAAGCGCCTCGCCGAGTCGTACGGCGACGAGGCCGCCGACGAGGTCCGCCCGCACCTGCTGCCCTGACCGTCGCACCGTCGCGTTGTTAGCAGGGGACCCCTGCTATGCACGAGGCGTTAATAAGGTGCCCTTCCTTTCACAGCGACCGGCGGACGTCGTACCCGGGGCCGGGTGCGCTTCCCAGGAACTCCTGTTGGCGCATCCGGCACCAGGCGGGGATGTCCACCGCCGCCGCCGGATCGTCGGCGAGGACGCGGATCACGGCGCCGACGGGTAGGGACGGCAGCCGGCGGGCCAGCGCGATCACCGGCAGCGGGCATCGCTGACCGAGACAGTCGAGTACCTCGTCGGGGGTGGTCACAGCCCCACCACCCCCGCCTCGGCCCGCAGGTCGGCCACGATCTGCGGCAACTCGGCGAGGAAGCGGTCCACGTCCGCCTCGGTGGTGCCCCGGTGCAGTGAGACCCGCACGTTGCCGTGGGACAGCACCCCCATCGCCTCCAACACGTGCGACGGGCGCAGCGTCGACGAGGTGCAGGACGAACCGGACGACACGGCGAAACCCCGCCGGTCCAGCGCGTGCAGCAGCGCCTCGCCGTCGACGTAGAGGCAGGAGAAGGTCACCAGGTGCGGCAGCCGGCGCACGGGGTCGCCGACCACCTCCACATCCGGCACGTCGGCCGCCACCCGGGCCCGGATCCGGTCCACCAGCGGCGCCATCCGGGCCGCCTCGGCGTCGGCGTCGGCCGCCGCCGCGCGCAGGCTCGCCGCCGCCGCGACCACCGCCGGCAGATTGACCGTGCCGGGCGTACGCCCCGACTCGTGCTCGTCCGACGGCCACGGCGACTCCCAGCGGGTGCCCTTGCGGACGGCCAGCAGCCCGACGCCGGGCGGCCCGCCCCACTTGCGGGCGCTCGCGGTCAGCACCGACCAGCCGGCCGGCACCGGCATCCGCCCCACCACCTGGGCAGCGTCGACGCACAGCGGCACCCCCGCCTCGGCGCAGGCCGCCGCCGCGTCCTCGACCGGTTGCACGGTGCCCACCTCGTGGCTGGCGGCGATCAGCGCGGCCAACGCCACCCCGGGCCCGGCCACCGCCGCCGACCAGGCGTCCAGATCCAGCCGGCCGGACCGGTCGACCGGGACCTCGGTGGTGGTGCCGCCGCGCGCCACGTGCTGCTCGGCGGCGTGCAGCACCGCCGAGTGCTCGATCGCCGAGTGCACCAACCTCGCCCCGACACGTCGCCGACCGGCCAGGCCACCCAGCACGGCGGCGTGCGCCGCGCTCGTGCCGCTGGGGGTGAAGGAGAGTTCGTCGGGGCGTACGCCGAGGGTGTCCGCCGTCGCCTCGCGCGCGGCGTCGAGCAACTGGCGGGCGCGGCGGGCCTGGGTGTAGAGCCGATCCGGGTCGGCCCATCCGTCGTCGAGGGCGGCCAGCAGCGCCTGCCGGGCGACCGGATGCAGCGGCGCGGCGGTGGCCGCGTCCAGATAGACCGGGGAAGGAATCACGTCTGCCCACGCTATCGCCTCGGTCCGCGCAAGATCCCCCGTCCAGGGCCGAGACTGACCCCAACCGGGTCGAGCCCGTCATGGTCGAGTAATCTGCGACCGTCGGTGACGCCTTTGCCGCTGGTGTGGCGGCTCCGCTCGGCGGAGCCGGCCGGACCGAGGAAGCACCGCGGCGCGCTAGGGAGGCAGGACCAGGTGGTCGCAAGGAGTTCGGAGGTACGGCCGACGGCCGTACGGCGCAGCGCATCCCCGGGAGCCGTCGGGCGTCGGGGGCGTCGTGTCGGGCGTCTTGCCGGGCTCGGCTTCGGCGGGGCGGCGCTGCTGGTCCTGCTCACGGGTTGTGACGTCGGCGCGGCGTTCGGCGGCTTCGGCTGGCCCCAGGGCGGCATCACGCCGGAGTCCCGGCGGATGTACGACCTGTGGATCGCCTCGTGCATCGCCGCGCTGGTGGTCGGCGTCTTCGTCTGGGGCCTGATCTTCTGGTGCGTGGTGCGTTACCGCAAGCGCGGCAATGAGCTGCCCGTGCAGACCCGCTACAACCTGCCGATGGAGTTCCTCTACACGATCGCCCCGGTGCTGGTCGTGGCCGTGCTCTTCTACTACACCGCGGTCGTGCAGACCGACGTGGTGAAGACCACCAACAACCCCGACGTGACCGTCGAGGTCGTCGCCTTCAAGTGGAACTGGCAGTTCAACTACCGCGACGGCCAGGGCGTGGACGCCAACACGACCGCCTCGGTGCTCGGCACCAGCGAGGTCATCCCGATCCTGGTGCTGCCGAGCAACCGGTCCATCCGGTTCGAGGAAACCAGCCGCGACGTCATCCACTCCTTCTGGGTGCCGGAGATGCTGTTCAAGCGGGACGTGATGCCGGGCAGCATCCGCAACGTCTTCGAGGTCTCCTCGCTAGAGTCCGAGGGCGCGTACGTGGGCCGCTGCGCCGAACTGTGCGGCAGCTACCACGCCTTCATGAACTTCGAGCTGCGGGTCGTCTCGCCGGAGAACTTCGACCGGTTCCTCGCGGCCAAGCAGGACGGGGCGTCGACCCAGGACGCGCTGACCTCGATCGGCGAGGAGCCGTACGCGGTGACCACCAAGCCGTTCGAGACGCGCCGCACCCAGGACAACTTCAACCAGGCCACCACGGCCGGCGCGGGAAGCTGAGGTAACCCCGGATGAAGACCGAGTGGCGCATCTTCCTGATCATCGCGGCGTTCCTGCTCTTCGCGACGTTCCTCTACGGCGGCTGGACCTGGGCCGACTCGGACGGCCGGGTCGAGTGGATCGGCACCGTGGCCCTGCTGCTGTCGTTCCTGCTCTGCTCGATGTGCGGCGGCTTCTTCTGGTTCGTCTCCCGCCGGATCGACCTGCGTCCCGAGGACCGTCCCGACGGTGAGATCGCCGACGGCGCGGGCGAGATCGGCTTCTTCAGCCCCGGCAGCTACTGGCCGTTCGGGCTGGCCCTGTCCGCCGCCATCGCCGGCCTCGGCCTGGTGTTCTGGCAGCTCTGGCTGCTCGTCGCCGGCATGGTGGCGGTGGTCTTCGCCACCTGCGGCCTGCTGTTCGAGTACTACAGCGGCACCCGGCGCACCGCCGAGCACTGACCGGCACCCCGACCTGCGGCGAAGCCCGCCTCCCTCCGGGGGAGGCGGGCTTTCCCGTGTCCCGTGGCCGCTGTTCACCCTCATGATCCGCACAACTTCTCGGATAGTGCTGTGCGCCGGGCTGGAGTGCGTGGCGTGCGGGTGGTGCGTCAGGCGAGGCGGCGGCGTGGGGGTGTGTCAGGCGGCGTGGCGCGGGCGGACCGTCCGGCGGACGGGCGGGGTGGCACGCGCGAGCGAGGCGTAGGGGGCGACGAGGATCGCCGTGCCGCACCCGGTGCAGAGGAGTTCGGGACAGTCGGGGCCGTGGCCGTCGGCACAGGGCGGCGTCTCGAAGGCGCGGATGTCGTCGCAGGTCTCACAGTGCAGCTCACGTACCAACATGGGCGTCTCCTCCCGCGCGTGCCGCCGGCGGCGTGTGGCGAACTACTCGCCTGTAGTTTTCCACGGCCGTGCGACAGCCCGCGCACGCGGAGGCGCCGGACGGGACGGCGGAGCCTGCGCGGCGACCGGCCCTGACGGGGGGCGGGTCAGGCGGTGGCGACCTCGATCCAGCGGTCGAGCGTACGGGCGGCGGTGCCGGAGTCGATCGACTCGGTGGCCCGGGCCAGGCCGGCGCGCAGGGCGTCGGTCAGGTCGCCGTCCAGCGGGCCCTGGGTGGCCAGCGCGGCGGCGGCGTTGACCAGCACGGCGTCGCGTACCGGGCCGGGTTCACCGGCGAGCAGCCGACGGGCCACGTCGGCGTTGTGGGCGGCGTCGCCGCCACGCAGGTCACTGAGGGCGGCCCGGGGTATCCCGAGGTCCGTGGCGTCCACCACGGTCTCCCTGACGGTGCCGCCCTGCGCGATCCAGAAGCGGGTGGGCGCGGCGGTGGTGAACTCGTCCAGGCCGTCCTCGCCCCGCATCACGACCACCGAGTCGCCCCGGGCGGCGAAGACGGCGGCCATCACCGGTGCCATGGTCGAGTCGAAGCAGCCGACGGCACCGGCGCGGGGGCGGGCCGGGTTGGTGAGCGGGCCGAGGAAGTTGAAGGCGGTGGGTACGCCCAGCTCGCGGCGGACCGGACCGGCGTGCCGCATGCCGGGGTGGAAGCGGGCGGCGAAGCAGAAGCCGATACCGGCCTGCTCGACGCAGCGGGCTACCCCTTCGGGACCGAGGTCCAGCGGGATGCCGAGGAACTCCAGCAGGTCGGCGGTGCCGCAGGAGGACGAGGCGGCCCGGTTGCCGTGCTTGACGACGCGTACGCCGGCTCCGGCGACCACCAGGGCGGTCATCGTGGAGATGTTCACGGTGTGCGCCAGGTCACCACCGGTGCCAACCACGTCCAGCGCGGTGGCGCGTACCTCCTCGGGCAGCTCGACCGGGACGGCCTGGCCGAGCATCGCCTCCACCAGCCCGGTCACCTCGGCCGGTGTCTCGCCCTTGGCACGTAGCGCCACGGCGAAGCCGGCGATCTGGGCCGGCGCGGCCGAGCCGGACATGATCTCGCCCATCGCCCAGGCGGTGTCGGCGGCGGAGAGTTCCTCGCCGCGCAGCAGCGCGGTGAGCAGGTGTGGCCAGGTCCGATCGCCCATGACGGGCCTCCCGAGCAGACGAGTGCGGGTGGGACGGGACCGGCGCCGGCTCGCCCGGCGCCGTGGCGGTGCCGGAGTCGGGCGTGCGTCAGGCGGGGGCGTGCGTCCGCAGGACCTCGGCCACCGTGGCGGCGGTGGTCACCGGGTCGAGCGGGTGGACCAGGGTGGCGTCGACCTCGGCGTACGCGGCCAGCCACCGGTCGGCGGCACGGGCGATCACCACGCAGGTCGGCGGGGAGTTCTCGTAGTCGTCCTTGATCTGCCGGGCGATGCCGAGACCGCCACCGGGGCTGGCCTCACCGTCGAGCAGCATCAGGTCGATCTCGTAGTCGTCGACCACCCGGACGCACTCGGCGTAGGTGGACGCCTCGACGAACTCGACGCGCAGGTCGGACGCGGGGCGGGTGCCCACGGCGAGCCGCATCCTGTCCCGCACCTGCGGGTCGTCGCTGTAGAGCAGGACGGTGCACAGACGCTCACTCATGCCGACACTCCGCTTCGCTCCGTGCCGTCGCCTGGCACCACCGCACCGAGTCCGATGACTCGCTCGCCGCGCTCGCTCATGGTCAGACTTGCTCCCACCTCGTAGCTGCGCCGCCGATCGTACCGGTCGTGCCGACGCGCGGGACACGCCGCCCCGCACGCCCCGCCGACCGGCTCAGGTGGCCGAGCCGGCGGCGGTCTCCGCCGCGCGTTGGCGGGCCTCCTGGCGGTCCAGTTCGCGGTCGACCCGGCGCGCCTCCCGTTCGGCCGAGCGCATCCACTGCACCACCAGCACGCCGAGCATCGTCACGCTGACGAACTCGCCGCCGGCCCACAGGATGCCGCCGGCCAGGACCTGGTCGTCCCACGGGTCGGCCCAGCTCAGCCCGAGCGAGGGGTACCAGTCGCCGCCGAACAGGGTGCTGCTCTGCATGACGGTCAGCCCCAGCACGGTGTGGAACGGCACCGACAGCAGCATCAGCAGGGCCCGGCCCGGGTACGGCCAGCGGCCGGGCAGCGGGTCCAGGCCGACCAGCGGCCAGAAGAACAGGCAGCCGGTCATGATGAAGTGGGCGTGCACCACCTCGTGCGCCCAGACGCTCTCCAACGTGAAGCGGTACAGGTCGGTGAAGTAGAGCGCGAACGGGTTCACCACGAAGATGGCGAACGCCACCAGGGGGAACGTCCAGATCCGCACGATCCTGCTGTGCAGCACCGCCAGCAGTCGCTTGCGGGGGCGGGTCGGCAGCGTACGCAGGGCCAGCGTCACCGGCGCGCCCAGCGCCAGGAAGATCGGCGCGATCATGGAGAGCACCATGTGCTGGACCATGTGCACCGAGAGCAGCGTGGTGTCGTACGCGTGCAGCCCGCTGACCGTGACCGAGGCGATGCCGCCCAGGCCGGGCCCGAGGAAGAAGACCGTCCGGGCGATCGGCCAGCGGTCCCCGCGCAGCCGCAGCCGGTGCACTCCGTAGAGGTAGAGAGCGGCGGCGACGACCAGGACCACGGCGAGCCAGTTGTCCAGCCTGGCCTCGGTGACCACGGCGGTGATCTGGAAGGGCGGCGGGCCGGCGTCGGCCGCGAGCCACCCGGCACCACCGGTCACCGGGGCCGTCGCCGGGCTGATCGCGCCCGCCGTCAGCGACGACGCGGCCGATGCGGCCAGCGTGATCGGGTCGGTTTCCAGCACGCCAATCAGCCTAGGTCAGGCGAACCGGACGGTACCGATCGGGCCACTCGGACCACGGGTTTCACCCCCCGCTGATCGCCGGCCGTGGTCAACGGCAATAATGACCGCGTGACTGCGGCCCCAGCCATTGACAAGAGCCGGATCCACTCTCTGACGCGGCCCAACATGGTCAGCGTCGGGACGATCGTCTGGCTCTCCAGCGAGCTCATGTTCTTCGCGGCGCTGTTCGCCATGTACTTCTCCATCCGCGCGGCGGCGCCGGAGCAGTGGGCGATGCACACCGAGGTCCTGAACATCCCGTACGCGACGACGTTCACGACGATCCTGGTGCTGTCCTCAGTGACCTGCCAGATCGGCGTGTTCGCCGCCGAGCGGGGTGACGTGCACGCGCTACGGCGCTGGTTCACGATCACCTTCGTGATGGGCCTGATCTTCCTGCTCGGCCAGCTCAACGAGTACCGCGAGCTGGTCCACCACGGCATCAAGATCAACGCGGACGGTTACGGGTCGATGTTCTACCTGACCACCGGCTTCCACGGCCTGCACGTGGCGGGCGGTCTGGTCGCCTTCGTGATCTTTATGATCCGCACCACCATGGGCCGGTTCACGCCGGCCCAGGCCACCTCGGCGATCGTCGTGTCGTACTACTGGCACTTCGTCGACGTGGTCTGGATCGGGCTCTACGCCATGATCTACTGGCTTCAGTGATCTTGGCGCGTCTCGCGCCGTGCCGCTGCTTCACCCCCGCAGACAAGGTCCAACCGGTTAAGGACACAGGTCATGACTTCTGACAACGACCGCCGACGCGGCCTGCTCGCGCGGCTGCGCGGGCGGCCCGCGGCGCCCAGCAGGGGCCGCCGCCGGCTGGGTGCCGCGGTCCGGCTGGTCGCCGCGCTGATGCTGGCCGGCGGCGCCTACACCGTCCTCGCCCCGAGCGTGTCGGCGCAGGAAAACCCGCCGCTCAGCAGTGCCGCCGCAGACGGCAAGGCGCTGTTCGACGTGAGCTGCGTGACCTGTCACGGTCGCAACGCGCAGGGGGTCGAGGGGCGCGGGCCGAGCCTCATCGGCGTCGGCGCGGCCTCGGTCGAGTTCCAGGTCAGCTCGGGCCGGATGCCGATGGCCCGGCAGGAGGCCCAGGCGGCGCGCAAGCCCGTCGTGTTCAGCCCGGACGAGATCGACCAGCTCGCCGCGTACGTCCAGGAGCTCGGCGGCGGACCGGTCGTGCCGGCCGGCGACAACCTGCACGAGGACGGCAACATCGCGGTCGGCGGCGAGCTGTACCGGATCAACTGCTCGCAGTGCCACGCCTTCAGCGGCGGTGGCGGTGCCCTCTCCTCCGGCAAGTACGCGCCGAGTCTCGCGCCGGCCACCGACCGGCAGATCTACGCCGCGATGCTGAGTGGCCCGCAGAACATGCCGGTCTTCGGTGACAACCAGATCACGCCGGAGCAGAAGGCCGACATCATCGCCTACATCCAGCAGACGCTGAAGTCCGACGGCGACCCGGGCGGGTTCAACCTGGGTCGGTACGGACCCTCCACCGAAGGTGTGGCGATCTTCCTGATCGGCATCGTCGCGCTCGTCTTCGCCAGCCTCTGGATTGCGGGCAAGTCGTGACCGACCGAACGAGCACCCACATGGAGCAGCCGGCCCACGCGGGCCGCGAGACGGTGGACGTGAACGACCCGGCGCTGAGCCGGTTCGACATCGTCCGCGAGGGCGCCCGTCGGGACGACATCGAGATCGTCCACTACGAGGAGCAGGTCGCCCCGGGCAGCAGGGCCGAGCGCCGACTGGTCCGTACGGTGGCGGCGATGTTCCTGGTCACCGGGCTGGCCGCGACGGCCTTCCTGGTGGTCTACATCTGGTGGCCCTGGGAGTACCAGCCGGGCCGTGGCGGGGACAAGTACTTCACGCCGCTGCTCGGCACGACCCTCGGCATCGCCCTGCTGGGCATCGGCTTCGGCATCCTGACCTGGGGCAAGAAGCTGCTGCCCAAGGAGGTGTCGATCCAGGACCGGCACGAGGGCGTGGTGGCCACCGAGGACCGGACGATCACCGGGCAGACCATGCTCTACATGGCCGACGAGCTCGGCGTGAAGCGTCGCCCGCTGCTCGGCATGTCGCTGCTGGCCGGTCTGGCGCCGGTCGGTGCGGTCGCCGCGGCGCCGCTGATCGGTGGCCTGATCTCCGACCCGCACGCGAACGACCAGATGATGACCACCGGCTTCGCCCCACAGGACGGCCAGAAGATCCGGCTGGTCCGCGAGGACGGTCGGCCGATCCGTCCCGCCGACATCAGCGCCGGTGGCCAGATCACCGTCTTCCCGGGCATCGAGCACGGGGTCAGCAACCGGTACGCCGACTCGCCGACCCTGCTGATCCACCTGCGGGACGCCGACGCCGAGACCTCGCGCCGCAACAACGAGCGTGAGGGCCACGGCGACTACATGTGGGGCAACTACGCCGCCTACTCGAAGATCTGCACGCACGCCGGCTGCCCGGCGAGCCTCTACGAGCAGCAGACCAACCGCCTGCTCTGCCCGTGTCACCAGTCGCAGTTCCTGATCACCGACAACGCCAAGCCCATCTTCGGTCCGGCCAGCCGGCGACTGCCGCAGCTACCGATCGAGGTGGACTCCGAGGGCTACTTCGTGGCGACGTCCGACTACACCGAACCCGTCGGGCCCGACTTCTGGGAGCGGCCGTGAAGCGGCGCAAGTTTGACGTAGCAGCGGTTCCGGGCAACACCGCCCGGGCGGTCGACGACCGCTTCCAGGTGGCGACCCCCCTGCGCAAGCTGCTCAACAAGGTCTTCCCCGACCACTGGTCGTTCCTGCTGGGCGAGATCGCGCTGTTCTCGTTCATCGTGCTGCTGCTGACCGGTGTCTTCCTGACCTTCTTCTTCGAGCCGACGATGACCGAGGTCATCTACAACGGCAGCTACGCCCCGCTGCGGGGTACGCCGATGTCGGCCGCGTACGCCTCGACGCTGGACATCTCGTTCGACGTCCGGGGCGGCCTGATCATGCGGCAGATGCACCACTGGGCCGCGCTGCTGTTCATGGCGGCGATTGTGGTGCACATGCTCCGGATCTTCTTCACCGGCGCGTTCCGCAAGCCGCGTGAGACCAACTGGATCATCGGTTCGCTGCTGTTCTGGGTGGGCTTCCTGGCCGGCTTCACCGGCTACTCGCTGCCGGACGACGGCCTCTCCGGTACCGGTCTGCGGATCGCCTCGGCGATCATGCTGTCCATCCCGGTGATCGGCACCTGGGTGACCGCCGCGGTCTTCGACGGCGAGTTCCCCGGCACGATCATCATCAGCCGGTTCTTCATCGCCCACGTGCTGCTCATCCCGGGTCTGCTGGTCGCGCTGATCAGCGTCCACCTGGGCCTGGTCTTCAAGCAGAAGCACACCCAGTGGCCGGGGCCGGGCCGGACGAACAACAACGTCGTGGGCGAGCGGATGTTCCCCCGGTACGCGATCAAGCAGGGCGGCTTCTTCATGGTCGTCTTCGGCGTGATCGCGCTGATGGGCGGCCTGATCCAGATCAACCCGCTGTGGCTGTTCGGCCCGTACGAGGCGTGGGTGGTCTCGGCGGCCAGCCAGCCCGACTGGTACGTGATGTTCCTGGACGGCTCGACCCGGTTGATGCCGGACTGGGAGATCACGATACCCATCGGCGACGGATACGTGATCCCGCCGCTGTTCTGGCCGACGGTGGTGCTACCGGGCATCCTGGTCGGGCTCTCCACGCTCTATCCGTTCATGGAGGCCCGCTACCTGAAGGACTACCGGAGCCACAACCTGCTCCAGCGTCCCCGCGACGTGCCGTTCCGCACCGGCCTGGGCGCCATGGCCATCACGTTCTACGTGCTCCTGACGCTCTCCGGCGCGAACGACGTCATCGCCGACAAGTTCCACATCAGCCTGAACGCGATGACCTGGGCGGGCCGGATCGGTCTGCTGCTCCTGCCGCCGCTGGCGTACTACGTGACCTACCGGATCTGCCTCGGTCTGCAACAGCACGACCGGGAGGTGCTGGCCCACGGTGTGGAGACCGGCATCATCCGGCGCCTGCCGGACGGTCGGTTCGTCGAGGTGCACCAGCCGCTGACCACGCCGGACGAGCACGGTCACACCGAGCTGGAGTACGCGGGCTGGGTGGTGCCGAAGAAGATGAACCGGCTCGGTGCCCTCGGCCCGGCGATCCGGGGCTTCTTCTACCCGATCGAGAAGCCGGCCGAGGCGCCGGTCTCGCCGGGTCACCCGCCCGTCGAGCCGCGCCCCGAGCGCGAGGAGATCGGCAGCGGGGAGCCCCGCCGCTGAGGTCCGTCACCGTGTGACGTGGCGCCCGCCGGAGTCCTCCGGCGGGCGCCACGCCCGTTGTGGGCCATCCACCCCGTCGTCGGCGGTTCCCGGCCCGTCGCGGGATCGCAGGAATAACCCCGGCCAGCCGGGTATCCGTGCGGTCCAACGTCTCAACGGGGAGGAAGCATGTTGGGTATCAAACGCCTCGGCCTGCTGGCCGCACTGGTGCTGGTGGGTGTCGCGCCCGCCGCGGCAGCGCAGGCGGCGGCGCAGCCTTCGGAACAGGACACCCAGTACCTGCAGGCGGTGCACCAGGTCAACCTGTACGAGATCGCCGCTGGTGAGCTGGCCCAGAAGAAGGCCGAGAACCAGCAGGTCAAGGACCTGGCGCAGCAGTTCGTCACGGACCACACCGAGCTGGACCAGTCGGTGCAGGACGTGGCCGGGCAGCTCAACGTCCAGTTGCCGAACGAGCCCACCCCTGATCAGCGGACGGCTCTCGACCAGCTGAACAACGCCAGTGGTGCGGAGTTCGACCGGCTCTGGGTGACCCAGGGTCTGGCCGGCCACCTGCAGGCCATCCAGGCGACCCAGACGGAGATCTCGCAGGGTACCGAGCCGCAGGTGGTGCAGCTCGCGCAGACCGCGCTGCCGGTGCTGCAGGCGCACTACGACGCCCTGGTGACGCTGGCCGAGGAACTGGGCATCCCGGTTCCGGAGACCAGCGCCAGCGGTACGCCGGGCCCGGGTGGCACGGTGCCGGCTCCGGGTGGCACCACCCCGGCTCCGGGCGTCACCGAGGAGACCCCGGGTGGCACCACCGAGTCTCCGGTGCCGGGTGGCACCGAGGTCCCGGTGCCGCAGGAGAGCTGATCCGGCGGTGACACGCGGCGAGTCGGTCCGTCCTACGGGATGGACCGGCTCGTCCCGTCGTGGTGGAACGTGGGCCACGTCCTCGACACGCGTGCTGGTGCGGGAGGCGGGCCACGTCGTCGACCCGGCTCGTCCGGGCGGACCTTTCAGCGTCAGTGGTGCGCGAAGGATCCCGTACCGGGGCCGGGGTGGCGCGTCAGTCGGTGGCGCCCAGGCCGATCGCGAACGCCTCCTCCAGGTCGTGCCGGGAGTACGCGCGGAAGGCGATGTGCGACTCGGTGTTGAGCACCCCGGGCACCTTGGAGATGCTGCCGGCGATGATCTGCGCGATCTCCTCGAACTCGCGGACCCGGACCATGGCGATCAGGTCGACGTGTCCGGCCACCGAGTAGACCTCGCTGACCCCGGGCAGGTCGGCCAGCGCCTCGGCCACCTCGGGGATCGAGTCGGTGGCGCAGTCGATCAGGACGATCGCGGTGATCACGGCAGGTCTCTCCGTTCGTCGGCGTCGCTGCTCATGCTATGGCCTGCCGCCCGGACCCGCCGCGGAGTACCGGTGCCGTACCCGACCGGCCGGAAGCGGGGTCAGGTGGCCGGGACGGTGAGCCCGGTGGCGGTGCGGATCACCTCGTACAGGCGTTCGCCGGTGTCCACCGTGGCCCCGGGCCAGACCACGCTGCGGGTCACCTCGCCGGCCACGGTGGCACCCGCGCCGACCACGCTGCGGTGGCAGTCGCCGGTGACGGTGGCGCTCGGGTCGACCAGGCTGCCGTCGCCCGCCGCGTGCAGGTTGGCGGCGAGGTAGTCGGCCGGGGTGCCGGTGTCGACGAAGATCCCCGGGTAGGGGACGACGGTCAGCCGCCCGTCGGCCTCGGCCGGTCGCCAGACCGCCCGGACCAGGTCGCCGAAGACCGGCGGCAGGTCGCGGACCAGCCGCCAGGGGAGCAGGGAGAAACCGGTGAAGACGTGACCGTCGAAGGTGCCCGGTGCGGTCGGGTCCGGCGCGGGTCGGCCGAGCAGGCGTACGGAGTCGCCGTCCCAGTCCCGCAGCAGCGCGGCGATGTCCGGCCCGGGCGGTGCGGCCGGGTCGGCCAGGTACGCGTCGGCGTTGCCGACCAGCACGCCCCGTCCGCCGATCCAGTCCCGGAGCCGACCCAGCCCACCTGCGGTGCCGAGTGGACCGTCCGGTTCGACGGAGAGGTGGGCGCGCGTGCCGACCCGCTCGACGACCTGCTCGCCGAGGTAGCTGGCGTTGACGGCGACCGTCTCGGGCCCGGTCAGGCCGAGACCGCCCAGCCGGGCCAGGGCCCGGTCCAGCAGCGGCACGTTGCCGACCGGGCAGAGCGCCTTGGGCACCCGCTCGGTCAGCGGGCGCAGCCGGGTGCCCTCCCCGGCGGCGAGCACCACCGCGCAGATCCCGCCGGCCGGTGTGCCGGTGTGACCGGCGGCGCCGGTGTCCGGGCCAGCCTCTCGGCCGGTGTCCGGGCCGCTCATGGTGCCGTGTCGGGTAGCGGCGGCGGGAACCGGTCGGTCAGCGGGCCGATGCCGTAGTAGGCGAGCAGCCGGGCGGTGGGCCAGGTCAGCTTGGGCAGGTCGTCCAGCGGATGCCAGGCGGCCTCGAAGACCTCCGCCCCGTCCACCGTCAACTCGGTGGTCGACGCCGGCACCTCAGCGGTGAAGACCATGTCGACCCAGCCCTTGGCGTGCACGATCGCGTTCGGGGTGGCCGGGGTCAGCTCGGCCGGAGGGAGCCGGACACCGGTCTCCTCGTGCAGCTCACGGGCCGCGCCGACCGCCGGGTTCTCGCCGCGTTGCAGCAGCCCGGCGGGAAGTGTCCAGCCGCGACCCGGTGGCTGGCGCAGCAGCAACAGCCGGCCGGCGCCCTCGGTCTCGCTGTCACGCAGCAGCGTGACGGCGCCGACGATGTACTTGGGTACGGCCATCCGGACCAGTTGCCGACGTACCGGCAGGGGCAGCCGGTAGAAGACCTGGTACGCGACGGCACGTGCGGCGCGGCGCGAGCGGGGGATCATGGTTCCAGGCTAGTGGCCGTACGCCGGGTGCGCGCCGCGGGACGGCGGGACGGTCACTGCCGGTGGTCGACCAGGTCGATGAGCTGGCGTACCACGGTATCCGGTTCGATCACCCGGTCGAAGACCGCGACCAGCAGGGTCTCCAGGTCCGGGTAGCCGAGTTCCTCGGAGAGCCGCAACAGCGGTAGGTCGCTGGCCAGGCCCCGGTTGTGCTGGCGCAGGGCCAGCCCGATGGTGGCCCGGCCGAGACGGACCTTGTCGCTGATCGAGATGCCGGGTTCGCTGTGATCGGCGAACCACCGGTTGATCTGCATCTGCGCGTGCGGCGACTTGACGAAGCCGAGCCACTCCCGACGTGGGCCGCGCGGGGCGACCTCGGCGTCCAGGCCGCACTCCGCATCGGTCTCGGTGAAGATCTCGACCACGTCGCCCTCCTCCAGTTCGGAGGAGAGCGGCGCCAGCCGGCCGTTGATCCGGGCGGCCAGGCACCGGTCACCCCGGTCGTTACCCAGCTCGTACGCCAGGTCGACCGGGGTGGCCCCGGCGGGCAGCACGACCTGCCGACCGTCGGCGACCACCTGGATCTGCGCCTCGGACAGGTCGCAGCGCAGTGTGTGCAGGAACTGCGCCGGGTCGGCGGCGTCCTGCTCCCAGTCGAGCACCCGGCGCAGCCAGTCGAGCTGCTCGGCGCGCGCGGTGCCGGAGCGCGGGAAGCGGAAGTCGGCGACCACGCCGTACTCGGCGGAGCGGTGCATCTCCTCGGTGCGGATCAGCACCTCGACGGTGCGGTTCTTGGGGCCGCAGACGGTGGTGTGCAGCGAACGGTAGAGGTTGTTCTTCGGCGAGGCGATGAAGTCCTTGAACCGGCCCGGCACCGGCCGCCACAGCCCGTGGATCGCGCCGAGGGCGGCGTAACAGTCGGTGGACGGGCCGTACACCACGACGGTGATCCGGGGCAGGTCGTACGGGACGGTGTGCCCGCCGGCGACGGTGTCCTTCCAGATCGAGTAGAGGTGTCGGGGGCGTGGGGCCACCGTGGCGTCCACCCGGTCCCGGCGCAACGCCACCCGGGCCTGGGTCACCACCTCGGCGAGGTAGCTGTCCCACCCGGGGCGGTCGTGCACGTGCCGGGCGATGCGGGAGTGCTCGTCCGGCTCCAGGTGCAGCAGCACCACGTCGTCCAGCTCCCGTTTCAGGGTCTGGATGCCGAGCCGGTCGCAGAGGGGCACCAGCACCTCCTGCGTCTTGCGGGCGATCCGCTCCCGCGAGGCCGCCGAGCGCACGCCCAGGGTGCGCATGTTGTGCAGACGGTCGGCGAGCTTGATGACCAGGACCCGGACGTCCTTGCCGGCCGCGATGATCATTTTGCGGATGGTCTCCGCCTCGGCGGCCTTGCCGTAGAACGCCTTGTCGAACTTGGTCACCCCGTCGACCAGGTGCGCCACCTCGTGGCCGAAGTCCTCGGCCAGCGCCTGCAACGTGTAACGGGTGTCCTCCACCGTGTCGTGCAGCAGCGCCGCGACCAGGGTGGTGGTGTCCATGCCCAGGTCGGCGCAGATCTCGGCGACCGCGAGCGGGTGCGTGATGAACGGCTCCCCGCTCTTGCGGAACTGCCCCCGGTGCATGTTCTCCGCGATGGTGTACGCCCGGCGCAGCACCGCCGGGTCCGTGCCGGTGTGGATGGCACGGTGGGTGCGGACCAGATGGCCGACCGGTTCGGCCTCGGCCGTGGGCCAGGTCAGCAGCGAACGGAGCCTGCGGGCCAGGGGCAGCTCGCCCGGCTGTGTCGGGAGCGCACCGCCCAGGGCGCCGCCGTGTCCGGCGTCGACGTCCACCTGGGACACCCCCTCACGCCCACCCCTCGGGCGCCGGGAGACCGGCAACCGGGAGCAGACCCTCGAATCGGGCAGGACTGCACTTCCTTAACAGAGTAAGTGAGCCGACGTAGTCCGATCGGACAGTTGCTCATGAGCGTTCGGACCAGAGTTGGTGAGATGCGCCGCTCTCGGCCTTCTCCAGCAGGTCGCGGAAGCGGCCTGCGCCGGCCACCGGGGAGGCCCATCCGTCCGACATCTCGACCAGCCGGGTCTCCGGTCGCTCCAACCAGGACAGGATCCGTTCGGACTCCTCCGGGGTGGCCGCCGGGACCGGACCGTGACCGGGCGACACCGTCTCGGCGGTGGCCCGGATCGCGGTCAGCGTCGGTCGGGGGTGGAGCCCGGCGGGGGAGACCCCGGCACCGGCCAGTCGGCCGTGCCGCACCAGCGCCAGCTCCCAGCCACCTCCGGCGGCCGGGTGGGCGGCGGCCAACTCGGCGATCCCGCTCAGCGCGGCGAGCCGCTGCATGCGGACGGTGGCCCGCAGCACCGCGGCCAGCCGGGACCGCAGCGTGGCGGCCTCCTCGTAGCGCTGGGCGGCGGCGAGCGTCTCGATCCGGGCGAGCAGGGCGTCCACCACCGGCTGCGGGTCACCGGTGGTGGCGGTGGCGAACGGCCGCACCGCGCGGTCGTCGTACTCCTCGGGGGTGATCCGGTGCTCGCAGGGCGCCGGGCAGCGACCCAGCTCGGCCAGGGCGCAGGCCGGGGTGATCGTGCGCAGCGACAGTCGGTGGGTGCACTGGCGCAGCGGCACCGCGTCGTGGAAACCGGCGGCGGCCAGCTCCGCGGTGCGCCGCGAGGTGAACGGGCCGAGGTAGGCGCGGTCGTCGGGGGAGATCGCCCGGACCACCGACAACCGGGGATACGGCCCGTCGGTCAGCTTCAGCCAGACCATCCGCTCCGGGAACTTCGACCGCCGGTTGTACGGCGGCGCGTGCGCCCCGATCAGCCGCAGCTCGCGGACCTCGGCCTCCAGCGAGTGCGCGCACTCGACCGCCTCGACGCGCTCGGCGGCGGCCAGCATCTCCGACATCCGGGCGCGTTTCTCGGCGGCGGTGAAGTAGCTGCGGACCCGGGTGGCGATGTCCCGGGAGGTGCCCACGTAGAGGGGCCGGTCGTCGGCGGCCCGGAAGATGTAGACGCCGGGGGAACGGGGCAGGCCCTCGGCGAGGTGCCGCTTGCGGCGTTGGGTCGGGGTGACCGCGCGGGAGAACTCGATGGCGTCGCCGACGGTGTCCACCCGGTGACCGCCGAGCCGGCCGATGAGCCCGTGCAGGACGTCCACGGTGGCCCGGGCGTCGTCCAGTGCGCGGTGGGTCGGCTGGGTGCCGGCCCGGAAGTACGCGGCCAGCGTGGCGAGCTTGCGGTTGGGCACCTCGTCACGCAGCAGCACCCGGCGGGCCAGCGCGGCGGTGTCCAGCACCCGGGGATTGGGCCAGCGGTAGCCGTGCCGGGCACAGGCGGCCTTGAGGAACCCGACGTCGTACGGCGCGTTGTGCGCCACCAGCACGGCGTCCGCGACGAACTCCAGGAAGCTCGGCAGCACCTGCTCGATCGGTGGCGCCGGCAGCAGCATCGCCTGGGTGATGCCGGTCAGCACGGTGATGAACGGCGGGATCGGCACCCCGGGATTGACCAGGGTGCCCAGCACCCCCAGCTCCTCGCCGCCGCGCACCTTCACCGCGCCGATCTCGGTGATCCCGCCGCCGTCCGGGGCGCCACCGGTGGTCTCCAGGTCGACCACCACGAACGTCGTCGCGTACAGGGGCAGCGCCGGGTCGACACCGTCGACGGTCGGGTCGAGCCCGGCCAGCGCCGGCTGGAGATACTCCTGTTGTGCCATCGCGGGCACGCTAACCGGCCGGTGCGACACTCCGGTCCCAGGCGTCCCACCGGCCCCGCGCGTCGGCCCCGGTCTAGGATGAGAGATCGGCTCACTCACCAGGCGGTGGGCCCGGTCGCGGTGGGAGACTTGCCACATGCCCCTCACCGAGCCGTCCGACGACAACCTCCCAGCGGAGGAGCAGGTCGTCGCGGTGCCGGCTGCCGGTGAGGCGGGTTCTGCCGACGGGGCGGCGACCGCTGGAGAGCCGGCGGAGCCGGAGCCGAGCCTGCCCGAGCCGGTCCGCCAGCGGATCGTCTCGCTCACCGCCGCCGTGCTCCCCAGCCTGCCCTCCGACGAGGTGCCCGTGCCGCTGCGCCGGGTCGCCAAGTTCGCCCCCAACCGCCGGGCCCGCCTCGGCGCGCCCGTGATCGCCGCCCAACTCACCGCCGATCCGCTGTTCCGGCAGCGGGTCACCGCCCGGGTCCTGGCCGACGCCGGTGACCTCGGTACCGCCGTGGTGGAGGGGACCGCGCCCGCCGCCGCCGACCCGGTCGAGGTGGCGGCCCTGGCCTACCTGGCCCGACCTCGGGGCTGGCGCGAGTTGATCGACGCCAGCGGCGCGGCGGTCCGGGCCGAGGCGGACAGCGCGGTGGTCGCCGAGCTGGTCCGCCTGGCCGAGCAACGGGCCACCCGCGCCGAGCACGACCGGGCGGTGGCCCGGGTCGAGGCCGACAAGCTGCGCGACGAACTCGCCCGGGTCCGCGAGGAACTGGGTCAGCTCCGGGAGGAGGCCCGCCAACTGGCCCGTACGCTCCGGGAGACCCAGGTCCGCGAGCGCCGGGCCGCCGAACTGCTCGCCACCGAGCGGGGCCGGGCCGCCCGCGCGGCGGCCGACGCCGACGCCGAGCTGCGTCGGGCCCGGGCCCGGCTGGCCGAGGCCGAGTCGGCGGCCGGGGTGGCCCGGGCCAGCGCCAAGGAGGCCCGCTCGGTCGACGACGCACGGCTGTGGCTGCTGCTGGAGACCATCGGCCAGGCCGCCCTCGGGCTGCGTCGCGAGCTGGCCCTGGACCCGGTCGACAAACTGCCCGCCGACTTCGTCGCGGACAGCTACGCCGACTCGTCGGCGGGCGCCCCGGCCGGGGCCGCCGCCCGCGCCCAGGACACCGACGACCCGGGTCGGTTGGACCAACTGCTCGCGCTGCCCCGAGCCCACCTGGTGGTCGACGGCTACAACGTGACCAAGCGCGGCTTCGGCGAGATGTCCCTGGAACAGCAGCGCAAACGCCTGATCACCGGCCTCGGCGGCATCGCGGCGCAGACCGGCGACGAGGTCACCGTCGTCTTCGACGGGGCCGAACGCATGCACGGCCTGCCGCCCACCCCGCGCGGGGTGCGGGTGCTGTTCTCCCGCAAGGGGGAGACCGCCGACGAACTGATCCGTCGGCTGGTCCGCGCCGAGCCGCCGGGACGCGCGGTGGTGGTGGTCTCCTCGGACCGGGAGGTCGCCGACGGCGTACGCCGCCACGGCGCGTACCCGCTGGGGGCCGACTCGCTGCTGCGGCGGCTGTCCCGCTCCTGACCGGGCCGGGTGTGACCGCCCGGCGCGGAGGTCGGGTCGACGGCGTGCTCGGTGTGATCGACGGGGCGTGGCCCCGGTCGCGGCGGGCAATAGGATGAGCGCCCATGGCGAGGAGGAACGGCGAGATGAGGCGCACCGCGGGCGTCGGGCCCGGTGCCGTCCGTGGCGACGGCGGGGTGCCGCGGTGAGCCCGCGCGGCTGGGCGGTACTCACCCTGGCCCTCCTCGGCCTCGCCGTGGTGCTGGCCGCGTTGGTGCTGGTCCCGTGGCAGCGCCCGCCGGCACCCCGCGCCGACCAGCTCGCGGCGTTGCGTGACCTGCCCACCGAGCAGGTCGAGCGGGCCCGGGAGTTCCGGGCGGCGCTGCGCCCCGGCGGCTGGGCCGCGTTGGGCATCGGCCTGCTGGTGGCGCTGGCGCTCGGGCTGACCCCGCTGGGCAGCCGCCTGGTCGAGCTGGCCGGGCGCCCGTTCGGCGGGCACTGGATCGCCCAGGCGATCCTCGGCGGGCTGGCCGTGGTGCTCGTCGCCGACCTGCTGACGCTGCCCTTCTCCGCCTGGCGGCACAGCGTGCTCACTCGCTACGGGCTGGCCACCAACGGGTGGGGCGGCTGGACGGTGGACCTGCTCAAGTCGTACGCGGTCAGCGCGGTGATCGGCGCGGTGGCCCTGCTCGGCTTCTACACCGTGATCCGGCTGGCGCCCCGCTGGTGGTGGGCGTTCGGCGCGGCCGGCGCGGCGACCCTGGTGGTGCTGCTCTCCTTCGTGCTGCCGGTGCTCGTCGAGCCGGTGTTCAACCGGTTCAGCCCGATGGAACCGGGCCCGTTGCGGACCGAGCTGATGGACATGGCCGCCCGCGACGGCGTACCGGTGCGCGACGTGCTGGTGGCCGACGCGTCCCGGCGCACCCGCGCGGTCAACGCGTACGTCTCCGGGCTCGGCCCGACCCGGCGGGTGGTGGTCTACGACACCCTGCTGCGGGAGGCGACCCCGACCGAGGTGAAGGCCGTCGTGGCGCACGAGCTGGGCCACGCGCGCGACCGGGACGTACCGATCTTCACCCTCACCGGCGCGCTGGGCGCGGCGGCGGCCGTGGTGGCGCTCTACCTGATCGGTTCCTGGCCGCCGCTGCTACGCATGGCCGGGGTCGACTCGATCGCCCAGCCCCGCGCGTTCGCGCTGCTGCTGGCTCTGGTCACGGTGGCCGGGCTGGTGTCCACGCCGGTGCAGGCGCTGATGTCACGGCGGCTGGAGGCGCGTGCCGACGCGCACGCGCTGGCGCTGACCGGCGACCCGGCCGCCTTCGAGGCGATGCAGCGCCGGATCTCCTCGGTCAACCTCGGCGACCCGGACCCGCCCCGCGGGGAGTACCTCTACTCCGCCACGCACCCGTCCACCGTGGAGCGGATCGCCGCCGCCCGCGCCTACGCCCGAGAGGCCGGCCGATGAGCCGCACGTTGTTGATCACGAACGACTTTCCGCCCCGACCGGGTGGGATCCAGTCCTTCGTGCACAACCTCGCGGTGCACCAGCCCGCCGGCTCGGTGGTGGTCTACGCGTCCAGTTGGCACGACGCCGACAAGTTCGACGCCGACCAGCCGTACGAGGTGGTGCGCGAACGCACCCGGGTGCTGCTGCCCACCCCGCTGATCGCCCGACGGGCGGCCCGGCTCGCCCGCGCGTACGACTGCGACACGATCTGGTTCGGCGCGGCTGCCCCGCTCGGTCTGCTCGCGGACGGGCTGCGGCGGCGGGCCGGCGTACGGCGGGTGGTCGCCCTCACCCACGGGCACGAGGTGGGCTGGGCGGCGCTGCCGATCGCCCGGACGGCGCTGCGGCGCATCGGCCGTGGGGCCGACGTGGTGACGTACCTGGGCGAGTACACCCGCACCCGGTTGGCGCGGGCGTTGGACGGGCTGACCGACCTGCGGCGGCTCGCGCCCGGGGTGGACGTGGACTTCTACCACCCGTCGGTGGACGGCAGCGGGGTACGGCACCGGTTGGGGCTGTCCGACCGGCCGGTGGTGGTCTGCGTGTCCCGGCTGGTGCCGCGCAAGGGGCAGGACATGCTGATCCGGGCACTGCCGCTGGTCCGCCGCCGGGTGCCCGACGCCGCGCTGCTGGTGGTCGGCGGCGGCCCGTACCGGGCGACGCTGGCCCGGCTGGCCCGCCAGGCCGGGGTGGAGCGGGACGTGGTGTTCACCGGTTCGATCCCGGCGGCCGAGCTGCCGGCGCACTACGCGGCCGGTGACGTCTACGCGATGCCCTGCCGCACCCGCAACCGGGGACTGGACGTCGAGGGCCTCGGCATCGTCTACCTGGAGGCGTCGGCGGCCGGACTGCCGGTGGTGGCCGGCGACTCCGGCGGCGCGCCCGACGCGGTCCGTGAGGGGGAGACCGGCTACGTGGTCGACGGGCGCGACGTCGCCGCGCTGACCGACCGGCTGGTCACCCTGCTCACCGACCGGGACCTGGCCCGCCAGTTCGGGGCGGCCGGTCGTGCCTGGGTGGAGCAGGAGTGGCGCTGGCAGACCCAGGCCCGACGGCTGTCCGACCTGCTCACCGGCTGACCGCAGGGGCAGAGGTAAGGAAGGGTCCCCTGCTAACGCCTGGTGTATAGCAGGGGACCCTTCCTTACCTCTCGACGTCAGCGGATGAGGGCGTGGATGTCCTCGGCGGGGGCCGGACGGCCGAAGTGCCAGCCCTGGCCGGCGTCGCAACCGATCGCGCGCAGCCGCTCGGCCTGCCCGACGGTCTCCACCCCCTCGGCGGTCACCGTCAGGTCCAGCGCGTGCGCCAACGAGACCAGCGAGGCGAGGATGCGCTCGTTGGCCCGGTCGCCCGGGGAGCGCAGCCCACGGACGAACTCACCGGCCACCTTCAACTCCGTCACCGGCAGGTCACGCAGGTACGCCAGGTTGCTGTAGCCGGTCCCGAAGTCGTCGATGGCGATGCGTACGCCCAGGTCGGCCAGGGTACGCAGGGCGCGCACCGGCTCCTCGGCGCTGCTCATCATGGTGCTCTCGGTGATCTCCAGTTGCAGCCGCTGCGGCGGTAGGCCGGTCCGCCGCAGCAGGGCGCGTACCTCCTCCACCAGGCCGGGCCGGCGGACCTGGCGTACCGCGAGGTTCACGCTGACGTACGGCGGTTCGCCGGTGGCGGCGGTCCAGCCGACCGCCTCCCGGCACGCCTCGGCGAGGACCCAGGCACCCAACGGCACGATCAGCCCGGTCTCCTCGGCCAGCCCGATGAAGCTGTTCGGCCGCAGCACTCCCAGGTCCGGGTGACGCCAGCGCACCAGCGCCTCCACACCGAGCACCGAGCCGTCGTGCAGCGACGTCAACGGCTGGTAGTCGAGGTAGAACTCGCCGCGTTCCAGGCCGGCGGGGATCGCCGCGCTCAACGCCTGGCGGGCCTGCTCGCGGCTGTCGCGTTCGACGTCGTACAGCGCCCAACCACCGCCACCGGCGGTCTTGGCCCAGTGCAGCGTGCTGCCGGCGGCGCGCAGCAGATCGTCGGGGGAGGTGTCGGCGGCCCGCCGTTCCACGATCCCGACGCTGGCGGTGACCGTCACGTCGTGCCCGCCGACCACCACCGGCTCGGAGAGCGCGGAGAGCGCCGCCTCGGCGACCGCGACCACGTCACCGGTGCCGGTGGACCGCTCCACCAGGACCACGAACGCGTCGCCGCCGAGTCGGGCCACCAGGTGCGGCTCCACCGCCCGGGACAGCCGCCGGGCCGCCGCCACCAGGGCCCGGTCGCCGACCGAGTGGCCGTACGAGTCGTTGACCCGCTTGAAGCGGTCCAGGTCGAGGAAGCACAGCCCGACCCGCCGCCCGGCACCGATCGTGCCGTCGAGCGCGGCGACGAGCCGCTCGGCGAACAGCGTGCGGTTCGGCAGACCGGTCAGCGGGTCGTGGGTGGCCTGGTGACGGAACCGGGCCTCGCTGGCCCGCAACGCCCGCTCCGCGTCGACCCGGGCGGTCAGCGCGGCCCGGCGGATCGACTCCTGCTCGTCGAGCGTCCGGTCGTGCAGGGCCCGGGCGTAGCCGGTGGCGATCGCGGCCAGCAGCCGGGCCATCCGGTCCTCGATGTCGTCGGCGACCAGGTCGAGGTCGCGGACCAGCCGGAGTTGGATCACCTCGACGGTCCGGCCGAGCGCCTCGGCGGAGGCGATGTGCGCGGCGACCAACTCGTTGGCGACCCGGTGGCCCACCCGCAGATCGAGCGGCTCCGCCCGGAGCGCCTCCGCGAGCTGGTCGGTGAGCCGCTGCAACAGCAGCTCCAACTGCGCGTGCGGCATCGGCAGGTAGCTGGTCCCGGAGACCGCCTTGGCCCAGGCGCGGGCGAACGTGCCGGCGCAGGACCGGCCGTCCGGGGGCTCAACCACCGAGCCGCCCGACCCCGCCCAGGAATACCGCCTGCTCGGCGTTCTCGGCGCTCTCCGGAGTCTCCGGACGCCACTGCGGCACCCACACCACCCCGGGCTCGACCAGCTCGAAGCCGTCGAAGAACGCGGTCAGCTCGGCCCTGCTGCGCACCCACAGCGGGCTGTCGGTGCGCTGGTAGACCTCCTCGGCCTCGGCCCGCTGGGCCTCGTCGCGACCGTCGTCACTGGCCTGCGAGAGCACCAGGTGGCTGCCGGGCGCCAGCGCATCGCGCAGCGTCCGCAGCACGTCGGCCGGGCGGTCGTCGTCCGGCACGAAGTGCAGCACCGCGACGACCAGCACGGCGACCGGCTGGGAGAGGTCGAGCAGGGCGTTGACGTCGGGATGGGCGAGGATCCGCTCGGGATGGCGGAAGTCCTCCTGGACCACGGTGGCCCGTTCGGCGTCGGCCAGGATCTCCCGGCTGTGCGCCACCGCCACCGGGTCGACGTCGACGTAGACCACCCGGGAGTCGGGGGCGTGCCGCTGGGCGATCTCGTGCACGTTGCCGACGGTCGGGATGCCCGACCCGATGTCCAGGAACTGCCGCACTCCGGCGGCGGTGAGGTACTGCACGGCGCGGCGCAGGAACGCGCGGTTGGCCTGGGCCATCAGCGGTGCCTCCGGCACCAGCGCCATCATCGACCGGGCCGCCGCCCGGTCGGCGGCGAAGTTGTGCGAGCCGCCGAGATAGTAGTCGTACATGCGGGCGACGCTGGGTCGTTCGACGTCGATCGTCTCGGGTGACCAGTCCGGCCGCTGCATGCCACACCCCTTCGCGCCAGCCGGGGCGAACCCGCCCCGGCCGGTATTCTGCCCCGCCTGGGCGCAGGAGGCCATAGCGCGATCACGGAGAAGTCATTGACGTGCGGAGATGCGTTTTCCCGCCGGTGCGGAGACCCACCGCCCCGGCGGCGAGGACGTGCCTCGACGCCGGGTGTCGCGACGGGTGGGTCAGAACTTCGGCGCGTCCGGCGCTTCGAGCAGGCCGAGCCGCAGCGCGGTCATCAGCGCCTGGGCCCGGTTGGCCGCGCCCAGCTTCTCATACAGCTTGGAGATGTGGGTCTTGGCGGTGGACTCGCTGACGAAGAGCTGCTTGGCGATGCCGGCGACGCTCATCCCGTCGGCGAGCAGGCGCAGCACCTGACCCTCGCGGGGGGAGAGCTGCGGACCGGACGGGGCGAGCCGCCGCTTCATCGCCTCGGCCAGGTCGGCGGCGGTGAAGGCGCTGGGCGAGGAGGCGGCGTGCCGGGCGGCGGCCACCACCTCGTCGGCGGGCGCGGTCTTCGGCACGAACGCGCTGGCCCCGGCCTCCAGGGCACCGAAGAGCTGGTCGTCGCCCGCGTACATGGTGAGCACCACGATGCCCATGGTGGCGCTGGACTTGCGCAGCGCGCGGGTGGCCTCCAGGCCGCTGCCGTCGGGTAGCCGCAGATCCATGATCACCACGTCCGGCTGCAACGCACCGGCCTGCCGCACGCCCTCGGCCGCCGTCGCCGCCTCGCCGACGACCTCGAACTGCCGGTCACGCTCGAAGGCGTGGCGCAGGCCCTTGCGGATCAAGTCGTGATCGTCGACAAGGAGGACCTTGGTACGAGTGGCCGGTGTCGGGCTTGTGGTCATCCTCGGGTTACTCCCCTTCTGCTGCTGCGGCGCTACCGCGAACGTTATCGCGCCGGGGCGACGAACCGACCACCACCGCTACGGTCGTCCCGCTCGGCTGTCGCGGCCTGATCTCCAACCGGCCTCGGATACGTTCCGCTCTCTCGGCCATGATCGCAAGACCATAGTGCCCGTCCGAGCGCTGGTCACCTATGCCGTGACCGTCATCCGACACTTCGATCTGCGCGTACGGCGGATCCACCTCGCAGGTGACCCAGAGATTGGACGCTCCGGCGTGCTTGCGCGCGTTGGTGACCGCCTCCTGGGCGATGCGCAGCAGCTCCGCCTCGGTGGCGGCGGGCAGCCGCGCGGTGGACTCGTCCAGCGACAGGTGCACCCGCAGCCCGCCGGAGGCACCGACGGTCCGGGCGTACTCGGCGATGGCGGCGGCCAGGCCACCGTGCCGGTCCACCTCGCTGCGCAGCTCGAACAGGCTCAGTCGCAGCTCGGTGATCACCCGGGTGACCTCCTGGCGCAGCGTCCGCAGCGCGTCGGCGGTCTCCTCGGCGTCGTCGTGCACGGTGGCCAGGGCGTTGTCGATGCCGTAGCCGACCATCACGAGTTCCTGCGCCACCCCGTCGTGGATCTCCCGGGCCAGTCGCTGCCGTTCCTCGTTGGTGGCCAGCGAGCGGACCTCGTCGAAGAGCAGCGCCGCTTCCAGGCGCAGCGCCGCCGGTCCGGTCAGCGCGGTCACCTGGGACACCACCGTCGGCGGGTACGCCTGCCCGGCATCGGCCTCCAACACCACCAGCCCGACCGTACGCAGCCCGGCGACCAGCGGCACGATCAGCGCGGAGACGTCGTTGCCCCGGTGCGTGCGGGACTGCGAACGGGCCGCGGTCTGCGGCTGCTGGCTGGCCCAGGCGTCGGCGATGGCCGAGTCGGCGTCGAGCGTCGTCTCCCAGTCGACCCGGTCGGCGCCGATCTGGGCGAGCACCACCAGCCGCCCGCCGCCGCTGGCGGAGAGCACCGCACCCCGGTCGGTGCGGGCCACCGTGCGCAACTCCTCCAGCAGGTGCTCGGAGATGCCGCCCGGGTCGAGGGTCGCCCCGGGCAACTGCCGGGCCACCGTACGGAGCTGGGTGAGCAGGCGGGTCGCCTCGGCGTACGGCTGCGGTTTGCCCTCCTGCCGGACCTGCATCACCCGGTGCAGGGTGCTGGCCGCGTACAGGCCGAGGGCGGCCAGGATCAGCCACTGGGCGCAGACCGCCAGGTAACCGGGCTGGCTGAGTTGGCGTACCCCGCCGACCTCGGTCAGTGCCCCGGCGACCAGCAGGGTCCCGGCGACGACGGCGATCAGCGTGGCGCCCTCGCGGAAACGTCGGCGCAGCGCGGTCACGGTGACCGGCACGGCCAGGTAGGGCAGTACCGCCGAGGCACCCAGCCCGCCGACGTGACCGCCGACGGTGGCGACCGCGGCGACCTGGCTCGCGGCCAGACCGAGCACCATCACCTCGGCCACCCGGCTCAGCGGCCCGACCAGGCGGTGCTGGGGCGCCAGCAGTGCGGGCACCCCGGCGACCGCGAGCAGGGCGATCCACCACAGTTGTGCCACGTCGCGGGTGGCGAGCAGGGTGAGGACGGCGACCAGCGCGAGTACGACCACCCGCGCCGCCGCGGCGAGCGGGTGGGAGCGGGCCAGGGCCGATGTCGAGGCGGGCACGTGACGGATCGTAGTCAGGCGCCGTAGATGTCGGCGATCTCCGCCGCGTACGTCTTGTGGACGACCTGACGCTTGACCTTCATCGACGGGGTCAACTCGCCGGTGGCCTCGGTGAAGTCGCGGGGCAGGATCCGGAACACCTTGATCGCCTCGGCCTTGGAGACCGACTGGTTGGCCTTGTCCACCGCGGCCTGGATCTCCGCCCGCAACGCCTCGTTCTCGCGCAGCGACTCGACGTCGGTCCCGGCCGGCAGCCCGGTCGACTCCAGCCAGGCCGGCAGGGCCTCCTCGTCGAGGGTGACCAGCGCGGCGATGAACGGCTGCCGGTCGCCCACCACCAGGCACTGGCTGACCAGGCGGTGCGCCCGGACCTGGTCCTCCAGCACGGCCGGGGCGACGTTCTTGCCGCCGGCCGTCACGATGATCTCCTTCTTCCGGCCGGTGATGGTCAGGTAGCCGTCGCCGTCGAGCGAGCCGAGGTCACCGGTGTGGAACCAGCCGTCGGCGCTGATCGCCTCGGCGGTGGCCGCGTCGTTGTGCCAGTACCCCTGGAACACCAGGTCACCGGCGATGAGGACCTCGCCGTCGTCGGCGATCCGGATGGTCACGCCGGGCAGCGGGCGTCCGACGGTGCCGATGCGGGTGAAGTCCGGCAGGTTCGCCGAGGCGGCGGGGGAGGTCTCGGTCAGGCCGTACCCCTCGCAGACGGTGACCCCGACGCCCCGGAAGAAGTGCCCCAGGCGTGCGCCGAGCGGCGCGCCGCCGGAGATCGCGTCCCGACACCGGCCGCCCAGCGCGGCCCGCAGCTTGGCGTAGACCAGCCGGTCGAAGAGCGCGTGCTGCACGCGCAGGCCCAGGCCCGGTCCGGACGAGGTCTCCAGCGCCTCGCTGTACGCGATGGCGACCGCCTCGGCCCGCGCGAAGATCTTGCCCTTGCCGGCGGCCTCGGCCTTCTGCTTCGCGCCGTTGTAGACCTTCTCGAAGACCCGGGGCACGGAGAGCACGAAGGTCGGCTTGACCTCCTGCAACTCGGCGACCAGGTGCTTGGGGTCGGCGCAGTGCGCCATGGTCACCCGGGCGTGCACCACGCCGATCTGGATGAGCCGGGCGAAGGAGTGCGCCAGCGGCAGGAACAGCAGGGTCGACGCGTTCGGGCGGAACAGGTTCGGCAGCACCGGGACGGCGTTGGCGATGTCGGCGTACATGTTGCGGTGGGTCAGCACGCAGCCCTTGGGCCGTCCGGTGGTGCCGCTGGTGTAGATGATGGTGGCGACGTCCGAGGAGCGCAGGGCGGCGCGTCGCTGGTCGATCTCGGTCGGTTCCACCGCCGCGCCCGCGGCGACGAGGTCGTCCACGCCGCCGAGGTCGATCTGCCAGAGGTGGGCCAGGTCGGGCAGGTCGTCGCGGACCCCGGCCACCAGGGTGGCGTGCGCGGTCGTCTCCACCACGACGCCGACCGCACCGGAGTCGGCCAGGATCCAGGCGGCCTGCTCGGCGCTGGAGGTCTCGTAGATCGGCACGGTGACCGCGCCGGCCGCCCAGATCGCGTAGTCGACCAGGGTCCACTCGTACCGCGTCCGGCTCATCAGCGCGACCCGGTCACCGGGCTGGACCCCGGCCGCGACCAGGCCCCGGGCCACCGCCACCACCTCGTCGCGGAACTGCCGGCAGGTCACGTCGACCCACCCGCCGGAGGCGTCGCGCCGGACGAACTGGACCGAGTCGGGTGCGGCTTGGGCGTTGCCCCAGACCGGGTCGGTGAGGTTGGCGGAATCGCCGACCGTGACGATCGGCGGGACGGAGAACTCGCGCACCTGCACTCCCTCGTGCTCGCTGGCCGGATCTGCCGCCCGAGCGGCTGGAGTGAAACCTACCGTCTGGCCGGCGTACGAGCACATCGCAGGTGGGGCGGCGCGGCGCGGGGCCCAGCACGGACGGGTAGCCTCCCCCCATGGCGGACTCCTCCACCCAGTCGATCACCATCGGCGCGCCACCGGACCGGGTGGTGGCGGTGATCTGTGACTTTCCGAGCTATCCCGAGTGGGCCGAGGCGGTGCGGCAGGCCGAGGTCGTCGAGGAGTACGAGGACGGCTATGCCAGCCAGGTCCGGTTCGTCCTCGACGCCGGGGTGATGGCCGACGAGTACGTGCTCGAGTACGGCTACTCCGAGGACCTGTCGCACATCGAGTGGCACCTGGTGGCCCCCTCGAAGATGCAGAAGTCCCAGCGCGGCTCGTACGACCTGGTCGCCGCCGCCGACGGGGGCACCACCGTGACGTACACGCTGGAGGTGGAACTCGCGGTCGGGATGCTCGGGATGTTCCGCCGCAAGGCCGAGAAGATGATCATGGACGCAGCGTTGAAGCAGCTCAAGCGCCGGGTAGAAACACTCGGTGCGGCGCAGTGACGCGTCCGGCGACCCGGTCGCCACGGTAGAGGAGCCCAGCATGGGTGCGACAGATCCGGGTACGGCCCGGGAAGAGGCGGAGCGGCTGGTCGCCACTCTGCTGGCCGGCGTACGGCTGGCCGCCGCCGATCCCGGCGCCGGGCCCCTCGGCCCGCTCGGTGGGATGGTGACAGGTGTCCTCGGTCACAAGGGCGCCCCCGGCGGCCGGGGCGGCCACCCCGAATCCACCGGCGCCGGTTTCGCCACCGGTGCCGCAGAATGCTGTGTCTGTCCGGTCTGTCGAGGTATCGCCGCGTTGCGCGACCCGAGTCCGGAGTTCGCCGAACGACTCGCCACCGGTGCCGGCGACCTCGCCGCCGGTCTGGCCAGCTTCCTGCGGGCCTTCACCCCGGCCGAACCGCACGCCGACCCCACCGCCCCGCCCCGGTCCGATCCCGGCCACGCCGGGGCCCCGTCCGCCTCCTCGGCACCCACCGCCGGCCCGTCCACGCCCAGCGGGCGCAGCCCGGACAGCGACCACGTGTGGCGCGAGGCCACCCGTACCGGGCATGATTCTCAGCCGGCACCGGAGCGGGACGTCTGGTCCGCCGCCACCCGGGCGGAGGACGACGCCGCACCGGTCGCCACGCCCGTCGACGCCGCCGGGCCGGTCGGGCCGACCGCACGCCGCACGCCGGGCGACCGCCCGGTGGTGCCCGCCTCGCGGGTGCCCGACGGCGCGCCCGCGCCGGCTGACGAGCCCGCAGCGGAGGCGGAGGCCGTGCCCGGCGGACCGCAGGGCGAGCCAGGCGACGGGGCCTGACCAGGGAGGACCCGTACCACCGGCGAGGGCAGGTGCGCGGGGCGGCACAGCAGAGGGGAGTGGCGGCGGTGACGCTGACCATCGGAGTCGACGTCGGTGGCACGAAGGTGGCCGGCGGTGTCGTCGACGACACCGGCAGGGTTCTCGTGCAGACCCGACGGGACACCCCCGCCGACGACGTCGGCAAGACGCGGGACGTCATCATCGAACTGGTCACCGAGCTCGCCTCCGGACACGAGATCCAGGCGGTCGGCATCGGCGCGGCGGGCTGGATCGACGCCGGCCGTTCGACCGTCCTGTTCGCCCCCAACCTGGCCTGGCGCGACGAGCCGCTGCGCGCGTACGTCAGCGCCGCCGTCGGGCTGCCGGTGATCGTCGAGAACGACGGGAACGTGGCCGCCTGGGCCGAGTTCCGCTACGGCGCCGCCCGACAGGCCGACGACTCGATGGTCATGTTCACCATCGGCACCGGGGTCGGCGGCGGCATCGTGCTCGGTGGTGAGCTGGTCCGGGGCGCCAACGGCATCGCCGCCGAACTCGGGCACATGCTCACCGTGCCGGACGGCCACCAGTGCGGCTGCGGGCGGCTGGGCTGCATCGAGCAGTACGCCAGCGGCAGCGCCCTGGTCCGCTTCGCCCGTGCCGCCGCCCGGCAGGAGCCGCACCGCGCCACCGCGTTGCTGGAACTCGCCGACGGCGAGGCCGAGGCGATCACCGGCCCGATGGTGACCGCCGCGGCCAAGGGCGGTGACCCGGTGTCCGCCGAGGCGTTCGCCCAGGTCGGGCGCTGGCTCGGCACCAGCCTGGCGGACATGGCGCAGATCCTCGACCCGCAGGTTCTGGTCGTCGGCGGTGGCGTCATCGACGCCGGTGACCTGCTGATGGGCCCGACCCGGCGCTCGTTCACCGATGCGCTGGCGCAGCGCAGCCGGTTGCCGGTGGCCGACATCCGCCCCGCCGAACTGGGCAACTCCGCCGGCGTCATCGGCGCGGCCGACCTCGCCCGACGGATCTGAGATGAGCACTCCCGACGTGCCGCTGCGCGTCGTGTCGTACAACGTGCACGGCCAGCGCGACGACACCGCCGCGCTGGCCGAGGTGGTCCGCACCACGGCACCGGACGTGGTGGTGGTCCAGGAGGGCCCGCGTCGATTCCGGTGGCGGGAGAAGTCCGCCGCGCTGGCCGAGTCGTTCGGCCTGGTGGTCGCCGCCGGTGGACTGCCCGCCCTGGGCAACCTGGTCCTCACCGACCTGCGGGTACGGGTGACCGACGCCCGGTGCCGGCGGTTCCCGCTCACCCCCGGGCGGCACCTGCGCGGCGCCGCGTTCGCCGACTGCGTGGTGGGCCGGTCCGCCCGGTTCACCGTGGCCGGCTCGCACCTGTCCACCGACCCGACCGAGCGGCCCGGCCAGGCGGAGCTGTTCCGGCGGGACCTGACCGCCGCGCCGTACCCGGTGATCGCCGCCGCCGACCTCAACGAGGAGCCGGGCGACCCGGCGTGGCGGACCGTCGCGGAGGGGCTGACCGACACGGCGGTGGCCGCGGACCGCGCCGACCGGCTCACCTACTCCTGCGCGAACCCCCGGCGGCGCATCGACGCCCTCTTCGTCGACCCCCGGATCACCGTGGTCGACTACGACGTGCTGGACACCCCGCTGACCCGCCGCGCCAGCGATCATTTTCCGATCCTGGTCGACCTGCTGATACCCGCCGCCGACTGACGGTTGGCGCTCCGGCGGGCTGGACAACCCGCTCCGTAGTGGAGAGGATTTCGCGCGACCCGGCACCCGTGCGGAGACGAAGGAGACCCCGGTGCCCACCCCCACCGAGCACCACGGTCGGTCCGAACCGGAGACGACCCCCCTCGCCCGCAGCCGTGACGGTAGTCCGGTCTCCGACCGTGGCGACACCGTCTGCGTCATCGGCGCGGGCGCCAGCGGCCTGACCGCCGTCAAGAACCTCGCCGAGCACGGCTTCGGTGTCGACTGCTACGAACGCGAGACGGGCATCGGCGGTGCCTGGAACTGGCGGCACGACCGCAGCCCGGTGTACGCCAGCACGCACCTGATCTCGTCGCGACCGTTCACCCAGTTCCCCGACTTCCCGATGCCCGACGACTGGCCCGACTACCCGCACCACAGCCAGGTGCTGTCCTACTTCGAGCGGTACGCCGACCACTTCGACCTGCGCCGGCACATCTGGTTCGGCACCGAGGTGGTGCGGGTCGAGCCGGTCGGCGACGACCGCTGGGACGTCACCACGCGCAGCACCGGCGGGTACGGTCCGGAGCGCACCTCCCGGTACGCCGCCGTGGTGATCGCCAACGGACACAACTGGTCGCCGAAGCTGCCCCGCTACGAGGGACTGGAACAGTTCCGGGGCGAGGTGATGCACGCCTCGTCCTACAAGGACCCGGCCCAGTTGCGGGGAAAACGGGTGCTGGTGGTGGGCGCCGGCAACACCGGGTGCGACATCGCGGTGGAGGCCGCGCAACAGGCGGCACGCTGCTGGCACTCCACCCGTCGGGGCTACTGGTACGCCCCGAAGTACGTCTTCGGTCGCCCCGCCGACCAGGTCAACGACACGCTGCTGGCGTTGCGGGTGCCGCTGCGCGTACGGCAGTGGCTCTATCACCGTACGCTGCGGCTGACCGTCGGCGACCTGACCCGTTTCGGCCTGCCCCGGCCCGACCACCGGGTGTACGAGACGCACCCCATCGCCAACAGCCAGCTCGTCTACTACGTCGGCCACGGCGCGATCACGCCGGTGCCGGACGTGACCCGGTTCCACGCGCACTCGGTGGAGCTGACCGACGGCCGGCAGATCGACCCGGAGGTGGTCGTCTTCGCCACCGGCTACCTTCCGCGCTTCGAGTTCCTGGACGCGGGTGTCCTCGGCGACGACGAGGGGGTGGGCCGTCCCCGGTTGTGGCTGCACGCCTTCGTGCCGGAGCATCCGACCCTCGCGGTGACCGGGCTGGTCCAACCGGACTCCGGGTTGTTCACGCTGTCGCACTGGCAGGCGGTGCTCTTCGCCCGGCTGCTGCGGCTGCGGACCACCCGGCCGGACCGGGCGACGGCGTTCGCCGCACGGGTCCGGGCCGGTGCCGGTGAACGCTACTCGGGTCAGGTCAAGGACTCGACCCGGCACTGGTTCGAGGTCGGCCACGCCGACTACCTGCGTGTGCTGGAACGCGCGCTGCGCGACCTGGAGGCCAAGTGAGCGTGAGTGAGCGGAGTGAGCGAGCCATCGGGCTCAGTGCGGGGGTGCCTCGCGCCGCCGGGGAGCGAAGCGAGGCGGCGTCGTGAGTGACCGGGTGCGGGTGATGCGGGCGTGGGAGTGGGCGAGGCCGGTCCGTCCGGTGCGCCGCGAGGTGCTCAGCGCCACGCCCGAGCTGGAGGAGGGGCGGCCACCGCTGCTGTTCGTGCCCGGCTTCGGGCACGGTGCCTGGGTGTACGCCGAACACTGGCTCGGGCACGCCGCCGCGCGGGGTTTCCCCGCGTACGCGGTGAGCCTGCGCGGGCACGGCGGCAGTGGTGCGGCGCCGGACGCGACGCTGCGCGCGTACGCCCACGACGTGGTGCAGGTGGCGGCGGGCCTGCCGCGTCAGGCGGTGCTGGTGGGGCACGGCGCCGGGGCCCTGGTGGTCGCACACGCCCTGGCCCGGTATCCGGCCCGGGCAGCGGTGCTGGTGGCGCCGGTCCTCGGCGGATGGGCGACGTTCGGTGCGGCGCTGCGGCGCAATCCGCTCGGCACGCTGCCGGCGGTCTTCGGCGGCGGACTGCGCCTGAACCGCCGCCAGTTGTTCAGCGGTGAGCTGCCCGAGGCGGACGCGCGCCGCCACACCGGCCGGTTGGGGCGGGCGGCCCGGCGGGCGCAGTGGCGGCTGCTGACCGGGGCCGAGCCGGAGCCACCGGTGGGCCGTCCGCCGATGTTGGTGCTGGGCAGTCCGGACGACCGGGTGGTGCCGCCGTCGGCGCTGACCGGGGCGGCCCGCCGCTACGACTCGGCACCGCTGCTCTTTCCCGGCATGGGGCACGACCTGATGCTCGACGCGCGGTGGCAGGAGCCGATCGACGCGATCCTGGACTGGCTGGACAAGGGCCCGGCGCGCGACGTCCGTCCCTGAACACGCGACCGTGCGGCCCGGACCGGTCCGCGCGGGCCGGGCCGGGCCGGCTCAGCCGCTGGTGAGGTGGGTGACCAGGTCGCCGCTCTGGTCCAGGGTGGAGAGGTAGGACCGGGCCCAGGCCCGGATGTCGTGCTGGTGCAGGTGCTCGCGCATGGCCCGCATCCGGGTCCGGACGTCCGCCGGGTCGGCCCGCAGCGCCGCGAGCAGGCCCTGCTTGAGCCCCTCCAGGTCGTGCGGGTTCACCAGGTACGCCTGCGGAAGCTCGGCCGCTGCTCCGGCGAACTCGCTGAGCAGCAGCGCGCCCGCGTCGTCCACCCGGGCGGCGACGTACTCCTTGGCGACCAGGTTCATCCCGTCCCGCAGCGGGGTCACCGCCATCACGTCGGCGACCCGGTAGAGCGCGGCCAGTTCGGCCCGGTCGAACGGCTGGGTCAGGTAGTGGATCGCCGGCTCGCCGACCCGGCCGAACTCGCCGTTGATCCGGCCGACCTCGCGTTCGACCCGGTCGCGGAGGATCTGGTACTGGCCGACCCGCTCCCGGCTGGGCACCGCGACCTGCACCAGCACGGTGTCGCGGACCTTGACGTGGCCACCGGCCAGCAACTCGCTGTACGCCTTGAGTCGCTGCTCGATGCCCTTGGTGTAGTCCATCCGGTCGACGCTGAGGATCACGTGGTCCGGGCCGCCGAGGTCCTGTCGCAGCCGCCGCGCCCGCTCCGCCACGGTCGGTCGACCGGCCAGCGCGGCCATCTCGGCGGTGTCGATGGAGACCGGGAACGCGCCGATGCGCACGACCCGGTCCTCGACCGCGATGCGCCGGTCGGTGGCCGGCAGGCCCAGCACCTTGGAGACCAGTTGGGCGAAGTTGTGCGCGGCCTGGGCCCGCTGGAAGCCGACCAGGTCGGCGCCGAGCATGCCGTGCAGCAGCTCGGCACGGCGGGGGAGCTGCATGAACAGCTCCGGCGGCGGGAACGGCACGTGTAGGAAGAAGCCGATGCGCAGGTCGGGCCGGAGCGTGCGGAGCAGCCCCGGCACCAGTTGCAGGTGGTAGTCCTGCACCCAGACCACCGCGCCGGTCTCGGCGACCTCGGCGGTGGCCTCCGCGAACCGCTGGTTGACCCGCTGGTACGCGTCCCACCAGCGCCGGTGGTGCTCCGGCTGCTCGACCGCGTCGTGGTAGATCGGCCAGAGCGTCGCGTTGGCGAACCCCTCGTAGTGGTCGCGTAGGTCCTCGCCGCTGAGCGGCACGGCGTGCATCCGCACTCCGTCGACGTCCGGCAGGCTGGGCGCGGGACCGGTCCCGCCCGCCCAGCCGACCCAGGTCGCCGGGGTGTGTCGTAGCAACGGGTGTAGCGCACTCACCAGCCCGCCTGGGCTGCGGCGCCACTCACAGGCGCCGTCGAGCGCCACGTTGTCGTCGATGGGGAGGCGGTTGGCCACCACCACGAGAGAACTCTGTCGCATCTCGGGCATTCCGATCAGCAGGGGAGTGACCGCCACGAGAAAGGAACAACCGGGCAGTCGGCGGGTGACGTGACGTACTGCGGTATTCCTACTGACAGTAAGTTACACCACTGTTACGTCCCCTGGCGTGGGCGGTCCGCGTCCCGGTATCCGGGCGGCTACCGTACGCGGTGGGCGACGATCGGCTCAGACCACCGCGCCGTCGTCCGGCCCCCGGTCCTCGGCGTCGCCGGGCCGCAGCCGCCAGACCAGCGTGACGAACCCGGCCAGGATGCCGGTGAAGCCGAGCAGCGTCACGATGCTCGGGTCGGCGGGGAGCAGGTCCGGGAAGAGGAACAACACGAAGCCGAGCACCACGGCGAGGACGCCCGCCATGGCGTACTTCGACACCCGGGGCAGGGGTGGGGGCGGCGGCGGGACGTACCGTTCGTCGTCGTCGGGGTTGTCCGGCAGGTCCGCACCGAAGGTGTCCAGGCCCTCCAGCAGCGACGGGCCGTCGCCGTCGCGGGGACCGCGTCCCACCGAGACGCCGGAGACGTCGGCGGCGTAGGGCAACCGGCGTACGTCGGTGGCGGTCGGGCCGGTCGGCTCCTCGGGCGTCGGCCGGGGGGTGGTGATCGTGCTGCTGCCGCCGTCGGCCTGGTCGTCGACGTTCTCCGCGGCGGGCCACGGGCGGTCCCCGCTGCCGGGCGAGTCGTGGAAGCCGGCGACGATGCGTTCCCACTCGGCGTCGATGTCCGGTTCCTCGGCGCGGGGCGGGCCGGACTCGTCGGCGAGCTGACTGAGATAGTCCCGAGCGGTGCTCAGGTGCGAGCGGTCGACGTAGAGCCGGTCGACCGGCCGGGCCGGGACCGTGGTGGTGCGGGTGACCGGGTTCAGGTCGGCGGAGGGTTGCAGATAGGCGGCGATGCCGCCGGCGGCCAGCACGTCGAGCAGGTGCTCACCGACGCGCGGGTCCACGTCGCCGGCGATGGCGTACTCGCTGGCGTCGAGCCCGTTGTCCCGCCGTCCCCGGCGGGCCCCACCCGCTGACACCGGACCATCCTCCTCATCGCGCCGCCGGCGCGCCCCGCGTCCAGCCCCTCGGCGCGCCCCCGCACGCCGTGCTCTGAATCGTGACACGTCCGGGGTCGGTTCGGGGAGTGCCTTGTGGCGTGGGGTACGAAGTCGGTGTCCGTGCCGCTGGTCGTGGCCGTGCCTCTATGTCCGTTCTTGCTCGGAGCGTGCCAGGGGACACGGCCGCGACCACGCTCCGCCGGTGGGCGGGTCGGCCCGCTCGGACGTTGTGGCGGACGGTGGAGCTTCGTAGGCTTCCTGCCACGCGGCCGTGCCGTCGCGACGACCGCCTCGCGAAAGGACGCCGGTGCTGTACTGGCTCTTGAAGTACGTGTTCCTCGGCCCGCTGTTGAGAGTCGTCTTCCGGCCGCAGGTGGAGGGCCTGCACCACGTACCGGCGACCGGCCCGGTGATCCTGGCCAGCAACCACCTCTCCTTCTCCGACTCGATCTTCACACCGCTGATCGTGCCGCGGAAGGTCACCTTCGTGGCCAAGGCCGAGTACTTCACCGGCACGGGCCTCAAGGGCCGGCTGACGAAGATGTTCTTCGTCGGCACCGGCACCATCCCGGTCGACCGCTCCGGCGGCCAGGCCGCCCGCGCCGCGCTGGACACCCAGCTCACTGTGCTGCGCGCCGGTGGCATCGCGGGCATCTACCCGGAGGGCACCCGGTCACCCGACGGGCGGCTCTACCGGGGCAAGACCGGCGTGGCCCGGCTGGCGCTGGAGAGCGGCGCGCCGGTGGTGCCGGTGGTGATGCTCAACCTGGACGAGATCCAGCCGCCGGGCACGATCGTCCCGAAGCTCGCGCGGGTGCGGATCCGCTTCGGCCCGCCGCTGGACTTCTCCCGGTACGCCGGCATGTCCGGTGACCGCTTCGTCGAGCGCGCCGTCACCGACGAGATCATGTACGAGCTGATGGAGCTCTCCGGCCGCGAGTACGTCGACGTGTACGCGCAGAAGCTCAAGACCGCGCCCACCCCCGCACCGGCCGCCCCGGTCGCCGCCTGAGTCGACCCCGGGGCGACGGTCAGGAGGCCAGCGTCCGGGCGCCCGACCCCGCCGGGTGGGCCAGGCGGAGCAGACCGGGCGCGCCGTTGCGGTGCGCGAACGCGCGTACCTCGGTCAGCGGCCCGCTGCTCGCCGCCGGGTCGTCCGCCGAGGCCAGCTCCCGCACCGCGAACGTCAGCGCCAACATCCGGTCGGTCACGTCGGGGATCCCGGCGTAGATCTCGGCGGCGGCCAGGTGCAACTCGGCCGCGCGCCGATGGTCGCCGTCGGCACCGGCCAGTGCGCCGGTCACGGTCCGCAACGCCGCCTCCGACCAGGGCGTACGGTGCCCCACCTGATCCAGCATGGCGCGGACCCGGGCCGCCGGCTTGCGTCCGGCCAGGGTGGCCGCCCAGCCGACGGCGGCGATCCACTCGCCGCTGGCCAGCGCGGGCACCGTCGTCCACGCCTCGGCCAACTCGTCGACGAGCGCGGCGGCCTCCTCGGTGCGCTCCTGCAACGCCCGGCACAGCGCGGCCATCGCCACCATCGTCCAGTGCAGCCGGTGGAAGCCGCTGCGCCGGGCGGTCTCCAGCGCGGCGGCCACGTCGTCGCCGGGCGTCTGCGCGTCCGTCGTCTGCCGGGGTGGCCCGGCGGCCGGCGGCACCGGCTGGCCCCGCAGCACCAGCAGGCAGGAACGCAGTCCGCGTACCTGCATGTCCCAACTGCCGGTGGGGGTGTCGACGAAGGCCTCGGCGGCGGTGAGCAGGCGCGGGAAGTCCCCCTCGAACCAGGCCCGCATCGCCTCGCCCGAGTAGCTGGTGGTCAGCGTCTGCCCGCTGGCGGTGCGGGCCGGTGCCGCCGAGAGCAGCGCGTCCGAGCGCAGCCAGTCGCCCTCCTCACGGACCGCGTACGCGAGGTTCTGGGTGGCCCGGGGCAGCGCCAGGAGCTGACCGGCCCGGCTGAACTCGACCAGGGCGTGCAACTCGTCCAGGCCGGCCCGGTCACCGGCCTGGTACCGGGCGGTGGCCGCGGTGATCCGCGCGTTGGTGCGGATCTCGGCCAACCCGAGCCGCTCGCCGATCTCGGCGGCGGTGGCCGCCGCCGCCACCGCCGGATCGCGCTCGTAGTTGAGCATGTGCAGCCGACCCAGCTCGGCGAAGGCGTCGGCCTTCTGGGCGCTGTCCGGCAGCGGCTCGAACAGCCGGACCGCCCGGTCCAGGCAGACCAGCGCCGCCGGCCGGTCGGCCCGCAGCCAGGCCGCCTGGCCGAGCAGCGTCCAGGCCCGCGCCGCGCACGCCTCGTCGCCGCAGGCCAGCAACCGGTCGGCAAGCGTCTGCACCTGCTCCGGCCCGCCGCCGGAGAGGAACGCGTTGCCGTCCCGGTAGAACGAGATCTCGGTGCTGAGCAGCTCCAGTTGCAGCCGGCCCACCGGATCGGAGTCGTCGGCGAGACCGAGTGCGCGGGCCGCGTGGCTGGCGGCGGCGTCCAACCCGTGCAACGCGTACGCCCGGCGGGCCGCCCGGTGCAGCGCGGCCCGGGCCGGACCGGCGTAGCGGCGGGTCTCCAGGTCCAGTGACCGGGCGATCTCGTGCGCCGCCCAGCGGTGGTGGGCCAGCACCTCGGCCAGGTCGGTGTCCCGGCTCTGCGACAGCGTGTCCAGCCAGTCGGCCGTCCGGTCGTGCCGGGCCACCCGCTCGGTACGCGGCAGCCGCTGATAGCACACGTCGCGGACCAGTACGTGCCGGAAGCGGTACTCCGGCTGGCCGGCCATCGTGGACGCGGCCTGCTCGTGCACGAAGTCACGCTGCTCCAACCGGCGCAACGCGCGCTCGACCGCCTCCACCGGCTGCCCGACGGCGGCGGCCACCGCGCCGGGCCAGAACTGCACGCCGACCACGGCCGCGGCCAGCAGCACCGCCCGGTCCTTCGGGTCGAGCAGGTCCACCCGGTTGGCGATGACCGCGTGCACGCTCTCCGGCATCGGCAGGTCCAGGTGCTTCTCCAGCGACCAGCCGCGCCCCGACTGCCGCAACGCGCCCTGCTCGATCAGCATCCGGACGTACTCGTGCGCGTAGAGCGGGTTGCCGCCGGCCACCTCGATCAGCGGGGTGAGCAGGTCGGCCGAGAAGGCGGCCTGACCGAACATGTGCGCGTACAACGCGGCGATGCCGGTGTCCCGCAGCGGCGGCAGGGTGATGGTCACCGAGCCGGTGATCGTCCCGGCCCAGCTCGGGTCGCGGTCGACCAGCTCGGGACGGGCGGTGCAGAGCAGCAGCAGCGGCACGTCCCGGGCCGCCGCGCCGAGCAGTTCCACGAAGCGCAGCATGGCGTCGTCGGCCCAGTGCAGGTCCTCGAAGACCAGCACGGTCGGTCGGCGCGTGGCCAGGGCCAGCAGGAACCGCCGCCAGGCCGACTCGGCCTCCTCGGCCGGCAGCGGCGTACCGGCCAGCCCGACCAGCGGGCGCAGCGCGTCGGCGACCCGGTCGCGTTCGCCGGGGCCGACCAGTTCGGCGACCGCCCCGGTGAGCCGCTGCGCCGCGCTGGTGGCCGGATCGGTGTCCAGGATGCCCGCCTCGGCCTTGACGATGTCAGCCAGCGCGGCGAACGTGACGTTCTCCCCGAACGGCGGGCAGCGCCCGATCCGCCAGGTCAACGGCTCGTCCACCAGCCGGCCGGTGTGCCGGTGCAGTTCGCGTACCAGCCGGCTCTTGCCGATCCCGGCCCGGCCGAAGACGGTGACCACCTGCGGGCGGCGGTCGCGCAGGCTGCGGTGCAGCGCGTTGACCAGCATGCCCAGCTCGTGCTCGCGGTCGATCAGCGGCGTGGTGTCCGGCTCCCGGTCGGTGGCCTGCTGGCGTACCGCGGACAGCGCCAGCCACACCTCCGTCGGCGCGGACCGGCCGCGCAGGGTGACCGGCGGCTGCTCGTCGTAGCGGATGGTGTCCCGGGTGAGCGCGTGCGTGGTGCCGTCCACCAGCACCCCGCCGGGCGGGGCCACCGACTGCAACCGGGAGGCGGTGTTCACCACGTCGCCGGCCACGATCGCCTGTCCGCCGTCGCGGGCCGCGGCCACGTCCACCAGCGCCTCGCCGGTCGCCACGCCGACCCGGAAGCGCAGCCCGTCGGTGCCGGTGGGGGTGAAGCGGGTCAGCACCCGTTGCAGCTCCAGACCGGCGCGGACGCAGCGCAGCGCGTCGGTCTCGGTGGCCACCGGCGCGCCGAACAACGCCATCACCGCGTCGCCGATGTACTTCTCCACCACCCCGCCGTACTGCCCGACCACCCGGCGGGCGGCGGAGAAGAAGCCGGTCTGCATGCCCCGGACCAGCTCCGGGTCGGCCCGTTCGACGTACGGCGTGAAGTCGATCAGGTCGACGAAGAGGACGCTGACCCGACGTCGGTCCTCCTGGGGGATCGCCGCGTGACGGTCGCTGCCGGCCCGGGGCGTGCCACAGGAGGTGCAGAAGGCCACGTCGGCGGCGAGCGGGTTCAGGCAGTGCGGGCAGACGGCGCCGAGCTCCGCACCGCAGCCACCGCAGAAGCGGTCGCCGTCGGCGGCGGTGCGTCCACAGCGATCACACTGTGCGGCGATGACACCCTCCACTGGCGAGCCCCCGACGCCCGGGGGCGCAGGTCCGAGTATTGCTGCCCGGCGGATTGTCGGGTACCGGGCTGTTGGCTTGTGGACACTCCTCCGGGCGGTCCGACGTGTACCGAACGGCTAGATTCAGGCAGCCGATTCGTTGACACGCTGATCAGGGGGACAGCCTCATGGTGTACGTCATGTTGAAGAGTGACTGGACCGACGGTAACGGAGTCACCCACCCCGCCGGTGACTCGGTGGACGTGGACGCCGCCACGCTCGCGCTCCTGCAGGCCCAGGGCATCGTCGGTGAGGTGCCGGGCTCGGGCAAGGACGGCACCGACTGGGCCGGTCCGGGCGGTACGGACTGGGCCGGCCCGGGCAGCACCAAGCCCTGACCTGGACGGTACGCGGGCGGGGCCGGGGACGATCGTCCCCGGCCCCGCCCGTTCGTCGTGCCCGTTCGTCGCGGTGGGTCAGCGGTCGCTCATGCCCGCCCGGCGACGCAGGGCCGGTACGTCGGTGACGACGATCCGCCGCCCCTCGGTCCGCAGCCAACCCCGGTTGGCGAACGACCCGATCGCCTGGTTGACGCTCTGTCGCGAGCCGCCGGCCATCTCGGCGAGCTGGCTCTGGTTCAGCTCGATGGTGATCATCGGGGCCTGACTCTCCCCGGCGAGCCGGACCAGCGTCTTGGCGACCCGACCCGGCAGGTCGAGGAAGACGTGGTCGGCGTTCTGCTCGGTGAGCCGACGGATCAGCGCGCCCAGTGAACGCATCACCGCGTCCAGGATCCGCGGGTTGGAGTGCACCAGCTCCATGAAGGCGCCCCGGGACAGGGCCAGGGCGGTGCAGTCCTCGATCGCCTCCGCCGAGGCGGACCTCGTGGAGGCGTCCAGCAACGAGACCTCACCGAGGACGTCCGGCGGTCGGATCACCGACAGCACGGCCCGTTCGCCGGTCGGCGCGGTGCGGAACACGGCCACGGCACCCCGCCGCAGCACGATCAGTGACTCGCCGGGGTCGTTCTCCACGAACAGCAACTGACCCTTGCGGTACGTCCGGGGCACGGCCGCGGCGATGACCCGCTGACGCACCTCCGGCTCCAGCCCGGCGAACATCTCCACACCCGTGAGCGCGTCGCCCGGCTCCGGCAGGCGCATCTCCACGGCCCCACCCCTCCCCGGTAAAGGACCCAACTCGCTCACCGGGTGAGCCTGGCGGCCCCTGACGAGGTGGTCTGACACCCGTACGGCGTCCGGCAGCGGTAACACATCAGATCATGACGGTCCGGTCGCTTGCTGTACACCCCTCAAATCACTTCCGTGACAGCTTCGAGCTGCGAGCTCTCCCAATCCGGACGATTGGAAACGCTCCCGGGGTGGGTGACCCGGCCGATCGGGCCCGGCGGGCGTCGGCGAGGATGGCGGGGATGGCCTACCGCTACTTCTACGACTGCGAATTCATCGAGGACGGCCGGACCGTCGAGCTGGTCTCGATCGGCGTCGTCGACGAGTACGACCGCGAGTTCTACGCGGTCTCCACCGAGTTCGACGCCGCCCGCGCCGTGCCCTGGGTACGCCGCAACGTGCTGGACAAGCTGCCGTCCCCGGCCGACCGGGCGTGGCGGTCGCGGGAACGCATCCGCGACGAGCTGTACGACTTCCTGGTCGAGCCGATCCGTGACCGGCCCGGCGAGGAGTTGGAGCTGTGGGCCTGGTACGCCGCGTACGACCACGTCGCGTTGGCGCAGCTCTGGGGTGCCATGCCGGCGTTGCCCCGGGAGATCCCGCGCTACACCAAGGAACTGCGCCAGCTCTGGGAGGAGCGGGGGCGGCCCCGGCTGCCCAACGCCGACGCGGCCCGGCACGACGCCCTGGTCGACGCCCGGCACAACCTGGCCCGGTGGCGGGCGATCACCGGGTCGTGACGCTGGTGTCCGCCCGGTGCGGCGATCGGTGGTTTGGTCCGTTCCGTCCCGGGCATCGGTGTGGCCAACGGTGCCGAGGCGAGGGAGCGTGACGAGGTGTTGACCGTCCGGGACGCCCGGCGCCGGATCACCGAGTTGATCAGGGCGGCCGGTGTCTGCACCCTCACCACGACCTCCCTCGACGGCCGGTTGGTCGGCCGTCCGATGACCCTGCAACGCGCGGACTTCGACGGTGAGTTGTGGTTCTTCGCCTACGCCGGGTCGTCGACCGTGCGCCAGTTGCGGGTCAACGCGGAGGTCGAGGTGGGCGTGCACGACCCGGACGGTCAGGTCTGGGGGGCGATGTCCGGTACCGCCCGGGACGACTACGACCCGGCGCGGGCGCAACGGCTGTGGCACCCCGGGTTGGCCGCGTGGTTCCCCGACGGGCCGGCGACCAGCGGATTGACGTTGGTCGCGGTGCACGTCACCGCGGCCCGGTGCTGGGACGCCCGGGACGGCCGCACGGTGGGCCTGCTGGGGCAGGGTGGCACCGCGCCGGGTGGCGGTCCGACGTCGGGCGAGGACGACGGCTACTGACTGGTAACCGGGGCGCGGTGTGAGGTGGGCCGGTGCGGCGACTACAGTTCGGAGGGACGGCCCGCCCCGGGCCGGCAACGGTGCCGAGGTCTGACCTGACACGTATCCTGGGGCTTGATCGGGCTTGACCGAATTGCTCCCAGGAGGATGAGCGGATCATGCGTATCGGCGTGCTCACCGGCGGCGGCGACTGCCCGGGTCTCAACGCGGTCATCCGGGCGGTGGTCCGTAAGGGCGTCGCCAGCTACGGCCATGAGTTCGTAGGGTTCCGGGACGGCTGGAAGGGCCCGCTGGAGGGTCTGTCCCGTCCGCTCGGCATCGCGGAGGTCCGGGGGATCCTGCCGCGCGGCGGCACCATCCTCGGCTCCTCGCGGACCAACCCCTTCAAGATCGAGAACGGCGTCGAGCGGATCAAGGAGAACCTGGCCGCGCAGGGCGTCGACGCGCTGATCGCCATCGGCGGCGAGGACACCCTCGGTGTCGCCACCAAGCTGCACGAGCTGGATGTCAAGGTCATCGGCGTGCCGAAGACCATCGACAACGACCTCGGCGCCACCGACTACACCTTCGGCTTCGACACCGCGGTGAACATCGCGATGGAGGCGATCGACCGGCTGCACACCACCGCCGAGAGCCACCACCGCACCCTGGTCGTCGAGGTGATGGGCCGGCACGCCGGCTGGATCGCCCTGCACGCCGGCCTGGCCGGTGGCGCCAACGTGATCCTGCTGCCCGAGCGGCAGTTCGACGTCGAGCAGGTCGCCGGCTACGTCGAGAAGCGCTTCCAGCACCAGTACGCCCCGATCGTCGTGGTCGCCGAGGGCGCCCAGCCGCTGGAGGGCCAGATGGTCCTGCAGAACCAGGAGCTGGACTCGTTCGGTCACGTCCGGCTCGGCGGCATCGGCCAGTGGCTGGCCGAGCAGTTGGAGGCCAAGACCGGCAAGGAGGCGCGCACCGTCGTGCTCGGGCACATCCAGCGCGGTGGCACGCCGACCGCGTTCGACCGGGTGCTCGCCACCCGGCTCGGCCTGCAGGCGATCGACGCCGTGCACGAAGGCGACTGGGGCAAGATGGTCGCGATGCAGAGCACGGACATCGTCCGCGTCCCGCTCGCCGACGCCACCCGCGAGCTGAAGACCGTGCCGCTGGAGCGGTACGCCGAGGCCGAGGTCTTCTTCGGTAGCTGATCGTCGTCCCGAGGCCGAGGCGGGCCACCCGGCCCGCCTCGGCCTCGGCACCCGAAGGGGGTACGTCAGGTGTCAGCCGGGGTGCACACCGTCGCGGTGATCGGCGCGGGCAAGATCGGCGAGCTGATGCTCTCCGGCCTGCTGCGGTCCGGCTGGCCGGTGGACCGGCTGCTGGCCACCGCCCGACGGCCGGCCCGCGCCGAGGAGATCGCCGCCCGCTACGGCGTCCGGGTGGTGGACAACCTGACCGCCGTCGACGAGGCCGACGTGCTCGCCGTCTCGGTCAAGCCACAGGACGCCGCCGCCCTGCTGGACGAGATCGGGCCCAAGGTGCCCGCCGACAAGCTGGTCATCTCGCTCTGCGCGGGCCTGCCCAGCAGCTTCTTCAGCCGCCGGCTGTCCGAGGGCACCCCGGTGGTCCGGGTGATGACCAACACCCCGGCCCTGGTCGACCAGGCGATGACCGCCATCTCCGCCGGGGCACACGCCACCGGCACGCACCTGGCGCTGGCCGAGGAGATGTTCAAGCCGCTCGGCGCGACGATCCGGGTTCCCGAGACCCAGCAGGACGCGGTCACCGCGCTCTCCGGCTCCGGCCCGGCGTACTTCTATCTGCTGGTCGAGGCGATGACCGACGCCGGCATCCTGCTCGGCCTGCCCCGGCAGGTGGCGCACGACCTGATCGTGCAGACCGCGATCGGCTCGGCGGTGATGCTGCGCGACTCCGGCGAACACCCGGTGAAGCTGCGCGAGGCGGTCACCTCGCCCGCCGGAACCACCATCTCCGCCGTACGCGAGCTGGAGAACCACGGCGTACGCGCGGCGTTGCTGGCCGCCCTGGAGGCGGCCCGCGACCGGGCCCGCGAGCTGGCCGCCCAGGCCGAGTGAGCGGCGACGCCGGTACGCGCTGACGCCGACCCGGCGGCGCGGGTCCCGGCGGGCTCCGGCCGGTGCCGGGCGTGCCGCATACTGTCGCGGTGTTCACACTCGCCCAGGCCCGACACCTGGTGGCCACCCTGCACCCCCGCATCGACGAGCTGATCCGGGTCCGGGCCGACCTGGCCGAGTTGCAGATCGACCTGGCCACCCACGGGCTGAGCGCGCTCGGCGGCCGACCCGAGGTGAAGGCCCTGGAGGCCCGGCTGCACGCCATCCTCGACGAGCTGCGTCAACCCGGCATCGAGGTCAAGAGCCTGGCACCGATCCTGCTCGACTTCCCCGGCGAGCGCGACGGCCGCCAGGTGCTCTGGTGCTGGCTGGAAGGCGACAGCGACGTGCGCTGGTACCACCGCGCCGACTGCGGCTTCGCCGGCCGCCGCCCGCTCTGAGGCGCCGGTGCGGCCGAGGCGACCGACGACGGGAGACCGCTGATGTTCGCACTGGCCCTGACCGAGGACGCGCAACTGCGCCCGCTGAATCCGTGGCAGGCCGAGGAGTTCCTGGCCAACCTGGACCGGGCCCGGGAACACATCTCGCCCTGGGTGGGGCCGTCCTTCGTGGCGACCGACCTGGACGGGGCGCGGCACGTGTTGCAGCGGTACGCCGACCGGTGGGCCCGGGACGGCGGCGGGATCTGGGGGATCTGGCTCGGCGACCGGCTGGTCGGTGGGGTGCTGCTGGTGTCGTTCGACGCGGCGACCGGGGTCTGTGAGGCAGGCTGCTGGCTGGAACCGACGGCCGAGGGGCGTGGCCTGGTGACCCGCGCGGTAGAGCGGATCATCGACTGGGCGCTCGTCGAGCGCGGCCTGCACCGGGTCGAATGGCGCACCAACGCCGGCAACGTCCGCAGCATCGCGGTGGCCCGTCGGCTCGGGATGCGGCGTGACGGCGTACTCCGGGAGGTGTTGTCCCGCCCGGACGGGCGGGTCGACCTGGAGGTCTGGTCGGTGCTGGCGCCGGAGTGGCGGGCCCGCCGCGCGGGCGCGGCGGCTGGCGACGGATGAACCTGGAGTCGGGACCGGCACCCGTGCCGTGTCGGGGAGGGCTGACGGGTCAGCCGGCCTCGGCCAGGGCCGCGCGTACCTTGTCGGCGTCGCCGGGGGCCTCCTGCTGCCAGTTGGCCGGATCGGCGGAATAGACCGTGCCGTAGGCCGGGGTGTCCGGCTGGAACCGCCAGCTCTCGGCAAGGCTGCCGGCGTCCACCGCGTCGTAGCCGATGCGGTCGAGGAACGCGGTGACCACGGCCTTGGCCTCGGCGTCGTCACCGGCGATCGGCAGCGCGCTGCGGTCGGCCGCGCCGCTCGGCCGGGCCAGGGAGGACAGGTGCCTGAAGTGGATGTTGTTGAACGCCTTCACCACGCGCGCCTCGGGCAGGTGACGTTGCAGCAGCTCGCTGCTGGTGGCAGTGCCCTCGTCCAGTTCGGGGAACCGACCGTCGCGCTGCGGGTAGTAGTTGTTGGTGTCGACGACGACCTTGCCGGCCAGCGGCGCGACCGGCACCGCCCGGTACGCCTTGAACGGGATGGTGACCACCACCAGGTCGCCCGCCTCGGCGGCGGCGTCGGCGGTGCCCGCGCTGGCGCCCGAGCCCAACTCGTCGACCAGGTCGGCGAGCGTCTCCGGCCCGCGCGAGTTGCTCACCACCACCTCGTACCCGGCGGCCACCGCCAGGCGTGCCACGGTGCTGCCGATGTGTCCGCTCCCGATCAACCCCACGACCGACACGCCAGATCCTCCCGCCACACGCCGACCCGTCACGTCCGAACCTACCCCCGCCTCCGGCCACCGACCCGGGGTTCTCGCCGGATCCGGTCCACCCCGCCGATCATGGACTTGTGGTGCGCCCCAACGGGACTTATGGGTCATAAAACCCGCCACAACTCCATGATCGCCGGGGCTGGGTGTGTGACTGTGCGCGTCGCTGGACGACGGTGCGAGTCGCGGCGGGGCTCAGTCGAGCGTGCGTACCCGCCAGCCTGCGCCGCTGCCGCCCGGTGTGCCCAGTGTCCGTACACCCTCCGCGGCTCATCAGACGCCGACCCCCGCGTTGATCAAGAAGTTTGGTCACGGAAGGGGCAGGTCTGAGGGTGCAAACTCCTTGGTCAACTCCGGTGACGCACACCGTCGGGGGTGGGGCGGCGAGGTCAGGGAGTGGGGAGGGTCTTTTCGATGGTGGTGCGCAGGGTGGCGTCGTCGGGGGTGACGGTGGGGGCGAACCGGGCGGCGACGGTGCCGTCCGGGGCGACCAGGAACTTCTCGAAGTTCCAGCGGACGTCGCCGGTGTGGCCGTCGGCGTCGGCGGTCTGCACCAGGGCGGCGTAGAGCGGGTGCCGGTCCGGGCCGTTGACGTCGACCTTCTCCGTGAGCGGGAAGGTGACCCCGTAGTTGACCTGGCAGAACTCGCTGATCTCGGTGGCGCTGCCCGGTTCCTGGCCGGCGAACTGGTTGCACGGCACGCCGAGCACCACCAGCCCCCGGTCGGCGTACTCGTCCTGAAGTTGCTGGAGGCCGGCGTACTGCGGGGTGAGGCCGCAGCGGGACGCCACGTTGACCACCAGCAGCGACTGGCCACGGTACTGGGGGAGGTCGGCCGGGCCGCCGGTGAGCGCGCCGATCGGGATGTCGAAGACGGTCATGACCGCGAGGCTACCGCCGGCTGGTCCGGCTGCCCGGAGCGCCGCGCGGTGATCTACCGCTCGGTAACCGATGGTCGGTCGACGGCGGGTGCGGCGCGGCTCGCGGAAGACGGAGCCGCCGCCGGTGGCGGGACCACGTGGGCCCCACCACCGACGGCGGATCGTTGAGTGCCGAGTCCTCAGGAGGCGGCGGGTTCGAGCGTGCCGGCGTAGTCCGGGTTGGCCTTCAGCCACTCCTCGACGGCCTTCTCCTCGTCGTTCTGGTGCACGTTGAACATCAGGTCCTCCAGCGAGCCGAGCTGCTGGGTGTCCATCTTGAACTTCTTCAGCATCTCGGTGACCTCGGGGAAGTCCGCGCCGAAGCCCTGGCGGGCCAGGGTGTTGATCTCCTCGGTGCCGCCGAGCGTGCCCTTCGGGTCCGCCAGGTCCTTCAGCTCGTAGTTCGCGTAGGCCCAGTGCGGGTGCCACAGGGTCACCACGATCGGCTTCTGCTCCTTGATCGCGCCGTCCAGCGCGGCCAGCATGGCCGGGGTCGACGAGGTCTTCAGGCTCAGCTTGCCGGTCAGACCGTACTCCGGGATGACCTTGTCCTGGGTGGCGGCGGTCAGGCCGGCGCCGGGCTCGATGCCGATGATCTCGCCGTTGAAGGTGCCGGCCTTGTCGGCCAGGTCCTCGAGCGAGTTGACGTCGCTGACGTACTGGGGCACGGCGATGCTCAGGCGGGCGTCGTCGTACCAGACGCCGAGCTTCTCCAGGTTGTCGCCGTACTCCTTCATGTAGTCGGCGTGCGTCTGCGGCAGCCAACTGTCGAGGAAGAGGTCGATGTCGCCGGTCGACAGGCCCTGGTAGACGATCCCCGCCTCGACGTTCTTCAGCTCGACCTCGTAGCCCTTCTCCTCCAGCAGGTTCTTCCAGAGGTACGAGGCGGCGATGGCTTCGTCCCAGGACATGTAGCCGATGGTGATCTTCTTGTTGTCACCGCCGGAGCCGCCCGCGGAACCGTCCGAGTCACCGCAGGCGGCGGCACCGGTCAGCGCCAGGGCGGCGGTGGCCGCCAGCGCGACTCGGCGTACCAGTTTGCTGCTCCACATGTGGAGTTTCCTTCCCTCGTTGCTCTGCACCGGCGGAACTCGCGGTAGCGAGGCAGGGCACCGGCAACGGGACTTCCCTGCGTGGGTCAGGACGGGGGTCAGACTCGTTGCATGGCGCGTTGCGCCTTCGCGGACGCGGTGCGCGCGCCGATCGAGTCGGTGAGGCGGTCGAGCACCACTGCCAGGATCACCACGGCGATGCCGCCCTCGAAGCCGGCGCCGACCTGGACCCGGGCGAGTGCCGTCATGATCACCTCGCCGAGACCGCCGGCACCGACCATCCCGGCGATGACGACCATCGACAGCGCCAGCATGATGACCTGGTTGACGCCGGTCATGATGGTGGGCAGGGCCAGTGGCAGTTTGGTGCGCAGCAGGATCTTCCACGGCGAGGCGCCGAACGCCTCACCGGCCTCGATGACCTCGCGGTCGACCTGGCGCAGGCCCAGCTCGGTCAGGCGTACCCCGGGCGGCATGCTGAACACCACGGTGGCCAGCACCCCGGGCACGGCGCCGACACCGAAGTAGAAGATGGCCGGGATCAGGTAGACGAAGGCGGGCATCGTCTGCATCAGGTCGAGCACCGGTCGGACGACCGCCGAGGCGCGGCGGTTCTCCGCGATGAAGATGCCCGTGGGTACGGCGAGCAGCAGGGCGAGTCCGCTGGCCACCAGGACCAGCGCCAGGGTGCTCATGGTCTGGTTCCAGATCGGCATCCCGGCCACCATGCCGAGTCCGAGCGCGGTGCCGAGGGCGAACTTCCAGCTTCGCAGCCACCAGCCGAGCCCGGCGAAGATCAGCACCATGACGATCGCCGGAGGTGCGGTCAGCAGGTCCACCAGTGGCTCGACCAGCGCGTCGACGGTGGCGGCGATGCCGTCGAAGACGGCGGACAGGTGCTCTCTCGACCAGTCGACGGCGGTCTTGAACGCGTCGCCGATCCGGATGTACGGCAGCAGGTCGTCGAGACCCTCGGCGCGGTTCATGCGGACCCTCCCGTGAGGCGGACCGACGGCTCGGCGGCCACCTGGACCGGCACCTGCGGTGCGCTGTCGCTTGCGGTCGGCGTCGTGTCGGCCGCTTCGCCTGGCTGACCTGCGTCGGCGGTCGGCGTCGTGTCGGCGGCCTCCGCAGTGGCGGTGTGCTCGCCGACCTCGGCGCTGATGCTGCCCAGGGCGCTCAGCAGCGTGACCCGTGGAATCACGCCGGCGAGCCGCCCGGCCGGGTCGACCACGGCGACCGGTGCCGGACTCTCGGCGCAGGGCGCGAAGATGTCGGCCACCGGCGTCGTGTCCTCGACCGTTCGGGCGTACTCGGTCGAGACGATCTCCTGGAGGTTCTTCAGTCCCTCCCGGACCGCCCGGGCGGCGTCGTCGGCGGTCACGGTGCCCAGGTACCGCTTGTCGCGGCCGGTGATGTAGACGGCTGACGTCTGGGTCTCGCGCAGCACGCGGGCGGCCACCCGTGGGCCGGAGTTCACGTCCACGACGCCGAGTGGTCGCTCCATGACCGCCGCCGCGGTGAGGATCCTGGTCCGGTCGACATCGGCGACGAACTGGGCGACGTAGTCGTTGGACGGGTCGGTGAGGATCTCCTCGGCGGTGCCGATCTGGACGATCCGGCCGGCGCGCATGACCGCGATGCGGTCGCCGAGGCGCATCGCCTCGTTGAGGTCGTGCGTGATGAACACGATCGTCTTGCCGAGCTCGGCCTGTAGTTCGAGGAGTTGGTCCTGCACCTCGCGGCGGATGAGCGGATCGAGCGCGGAGAAGGCCTCGTCCATCAGCATGATGTCGGTGCCGGCGGCAAGCGCGCGGGCCAGGCCGACCCGCTGGCGCATGCCGCCGGACAGTTCCTGCGGCAGCTTGTCCGCCCATTTGTCCAGGCCGACCATCCGGAGCGCCTGCATTGCCTTCTCCCGGCGCTCGGCGCGGGGCATGCCCGCGACCTCCAACGCGTAGCCGGCGTTGTCCAACACCGTCCGGTGCGGCTGGAGCGCGAAGTGCTGGAAGACCATGCTGATCTTCTCGCGGCGCAGCTTGCGCAGCGCGGCGGGCTTGAGCGTGGTGATGTCGACCCCGTCGACCTCCACCGTGCCGTGCGTGGCGGGCAGCAGGCCGTTCAGCATCCGGATCAGGGTGGACTTCCCCGAGCCGGACAGGCCCATGACCACGAAGATCTCACCGCGTGCGACCTCGAAGTTCGCGTCGACGACCGCAGCCGTGACCGGCAGCCCCGCCAGCTCCTCGTCCCGGCCTGCGCTGTTCCTGAGGATCTCCATCGCCTTGTCGGCGCGGTTCCCGTAGATCTTGTACAGGGAGTTCACTCTGAGTGCGGACACGGTCTCCATTCCAAGGGCATGTGGTACGAGGCCAATTCTCGGGCTACGTACGCAGGCGCAGCTATCGATGTTCTCGTGCCGTGGGGCCGACCGAAGGCAGGGCGGTCCCAGGTGAGCGGGGTCCGACCCTACCCGACAGGTTTCCGCAGGCGAAAACGTCGGAACAATCTGTGCCGGAAGTGGAGCAGCGCGAATGCGCTGCGGTCATTGCGGGCAGCATGGGAGGCACAAGCGCGGTTCTGGGATGGAGGATCGGTAATCAGCCGGGACCTCCGACGGCGGCAATTTCAGGGCAAATCGGTCGATCGAGAGTCGTGGCGATCACGTCGTGTAGCCGTGGATGTTCCGATGGCTTCTGCTCGTCCGTATGCCCCACGCGCCTCCCGGCGGCCGGTGGCGCCGCATTCTTCGGCTGCGGGGATCGGCACGCCATTGCTTGTGATGAATTCGATCGATTCCGATATTCACGGATTCGACATGGAATCTTCGTGAAACCGAGACGGAATCTCCATGGGGTCTACACGGTTTCGACGGGCTCCGAATTCCGGCATCGGCGGTATGTGTAGCGAGCGGCCGGTGTCGATGGATGTTCGGCGGCGGGTGTGATTTGACCGGCAACCTGGCGGGCTGTCGGTGGTGATCCGGCCCCGATCCGGGCGTGTTGGGTGGTGTGCCCGATTTCGCCGGTACGGGTGGGTGGCCCGACGGGCGCGTGCAGGTGGTGTCGCCCGGCGGTGGACGCTGGTTCCGCTGCTCGGGGGTGGTGTGCTCCGAGGTCGGAGGGGTTCCGGTCGGGCCGGTGATCGATACATGGACATCTTGACGAAGTGGTGTCGTGTGAGTAGCGTCTCCTCATCCTTTTGGAAAGTTTCCTAACTGTTTGGAGACGCCACATGAAGAGATCGCTCCGCCGGGCCCTCTGGGTCGGCGCCGTGGTCGCGGTGACCGTCGCCACGGTCCCGATGGCCTCGGCGTTCGGCGCCGGAAGCGTGACCACCTCGTTCAGCCGGGTGTCGGACTGGGGGACCGGTCACGAGACGCGGGTCACCGTCACCAACGGCTCGACGGCCACCGTCAGCACCTGGCGTATCGAGTTCGAGCTGCCCTCGGGCACCAGCATCAGCAGCTCCTGGGACGCCGACGTCACCCGCAACGGCAACCGCTACGTGGCCGTCAAGAAGAGCTGGGCCGGTGGGCTGGCCCCGGGCGCCTCCTTCAGCTGGGGCTACAACGGCACCGGTGCGTACCGTGCGCCGTTGAACTGCACGGTCAACGGCGTGGCCTGCGGCGGTGGCACCCCGCCGCCCACCACGACGCCGCCCACCACCACCCCGCCGACCACCGCTCCGCCCACGACCCCGCCGCCCACCACCCCGCCCCCGACCACGCCGCCGCCGAGCGGCCAGAAGGTCGTCGGCTACTTCACCCAGTGGGGCGTCTACGGCCGCAACTACCACGTCAAGAACATCCACACCAGCGGCTCGGCGGCCAAGCTGACCCACATCCTGTACGCCTTCGCCAACACCACCGGCGGCCGGTGCACCATCGGTGACAGCTACGCCGACTACGAGAAGGCGTACACCGCGGCGGAGAGCGTGGACGGCGTCGCCGACACCTGGGACCAGCCGCTGCGGGGCAACTTCAACCAACTGCGCAAGCTCAAGAAGATGTATCCGCACATCAAGGTGATCTTCTCGGTCGGCGGCTGGACCTGGTCTGGCGGCTTCACCCAGGCCGCGCAGAACCCGACCGCCTTCGCGGAGAGCTGCTACAACATGGTCGAGGACCCGCGCTGGGCGGACGTCTTCGACGGCATCGACATCGACTGGGAGTACCCGAACGCCTGTGGCCTGACCTGTGACGCCAGCGGCCCGAACGCGTTCAAGAACGTGATCAGCGCGCTGCGTACCCGGTTCGGTTCCTCGGCGTTGGTGACCGCCGCGATCACCGCGGACGGCAGCAACGGCGGCAAGATCGACGCGACCGACTACGCCGGTGCCGCGACCCACCTCAACTGGATCATGCCGATGACGTACGACTACTTCGGCGCCTTCAACGCGCAGGGGCCGACGGCGCCGCACTCGCCGCTCAACTCGTACACCGGTATCCCGCAGCAGGGCTTCTGGTCGGACGCGGCCATCCAGAAGCTCAAGAGCAAGGGCATCCCCGCCAACAAGCTGCTGCTCGGCATCGGCTTCTACGGCCGGGGCTGGACCGGGGTCACCCAGACGACGCCCGGCGGCACCGCCACCGGACCGGCCCCCGGCACCTACGAGCAGGGCATCGAGGACTACAAGGTGCTCAAGAACACCTGCCCGGCCACCGGCACCGTCGGCGGCACCGCGTACGCCAAGTGCGGCAGCAACTGGTGGAGCTACGACACCCCGGCCACCATCGGCGGCAAGATGACGTACGCGAAGAACCAGGGCCTCGGTGGCGCCTTCTTCTGGGAGCTCTCCGGAGACACCAGCAACGGCGAGCTGATCGGCGCCATCAAGGGCGGTCTCGGCTGAGCCGAAGGCCGACGCATCACCCACACGACGGGGAGGGGCCGCACCGGCCCCTCCCCGTCCGCCTGCCCACCCACCGCGCATCAGTCGGTGGGGCGTGCGCACGCGGGTACGGCGGGCGGGTGCGGGTGCGGGTGCGGTGTAAGGAAGGGGCCCTTCCTATACGAAAAGCGATAGGAAGGGCCCCTTCCTTACATCAGTGGCGGGTGTGACAGACTCGCCGATCGAGCGGACGGGAGGTGACGACAACGATGCCGACGAGGTTCCGGCGGTCGGTCGTCAGCGCCGTGCTGCTCGCGACGATGCCGTCCGCGCTGGTCGGGTGCGGCCTGCTCGGCGGCGGGGACGAGGCGCAGCAGCCCGGCCGGGCGCCCGCCGAGGAGGCCATGACCAAGGCCCGCGAGCGGGTGCAGGCGTACCTCGACGCGATGGCGGCCAAGGACGTGGCGGCCGGGCGCAGCCAGCTCTGCGCCGCGCTGCACGAGGCGTTCGACGCCGCCGCCACCGGCCCGAACGGGGACTTCGCCGACCACTTCGAGGTGCCGCGCTCCGAGATCGTCGACATCCGGCCCGGGGCGGCCGGGCAGGAGGTCAGCGTCTCGGTCACGGTGACCGCCGGTCGCCGCGAGGCCACCCGCGCGCTGCTGTTCACGGTCACCAGGGACGGACTCGACTGGTGCATCTCCGCCGAACGGCCGGGCGGGAACAGCCCCGCCCCGGTGGCGCCGGACGGCAGCGCCCCGGCACCGACTCCGTGACCTGCCTCGCCGCCTGACCCGTCCATCTGCCGGAACCCGGCCCCTCGCCGGTCACCCACCCGGCCGGTCGCCGTACGCTGGGATTCATGCGCCATGAGTGGCATCAGTTGAGCCATCCGTCGGTGGGCAGCCCGGTGTTGCAGACCAGCCGTCCGACCGTGAACTCCGCCGAGGACGACGCCCTCGGCCTGGACCGCTGGCGGGAGCTGCCCCGGGCCCAGACCCCACCCTGGCCGGACCCGGCCCAGGTCGCCGAGGTCTGCAAGGTGCTCGACCGGGTTCCGTCGGTGGTCGCGCCGTACGAGGTCGATCAGCTCCGTCGGCGCCTCGCGCTGGTCTGCGAGGGCAAGGCGTTCCTGCTCCAGGGCGGTGACTGCGCGGAGACCTTCGCCGACAACACCGAGAGCCACCTGCTGGCCAACGCCCGCACGCTGCTACAGATGGCGATCGTGCTCACCTACGGCGCATCGCTGCCGGTGGTCAAGGTGGCCCGGGTGGCCGGGCAGTACACCAAGCCGCGGTCGCTGCCGACCGACGCCCGTGGGCTGCCGGCCTACCGCGGCGACATGATCAACTCGCTGGAGGCCACGCCGGAGGCGCGCGTCGCCGACCCGCAACGCATGATCCGGGCCTACGCGAACTCGGCCGCCGCGATGAACATGCTCCGCGCCTACCTCTCCGGCGGGCTGGCCGACCTGCACGCCGTGCACGACTGGAACAAGGGCTTCGTGCGCAACTCCCCGGCCGGTGAGCGGTACGAGGCGATCGCCCGCGAGATCGACCGGGCGCTCGCCTTCATCCGGGCCTGTGGGATGACCGACGAGGAGGCGTTGCGTACGGTCACCCTCTACTGCTCCCACGAGGCCCTCGCGCTGGAGTACGACCGGGCGCTGAGCCGGGTCTCCGACGGCCGGCCGTACGGTCTGTCCGGGCACTTCCTGTGGATCGGTGAGCGGACCCGGCAGATCGACGGGGCGCACATCGACTACATCTCCCGCATCGCCAACCCGATCGGCGTCAAGCTCGGCCCGACCACCACGCCGGACGAGGCCATCGAGCTGTGCGAGAAGCTCAACCCGGACAACGTCCCCGGCCGGCTGACGTTGATCAGCCGGATGGGCAACCACAAGGTCCGGGACGCGCTGCCGCCGATCGTGGCGAAGGTGACCGCCGCCGGGGCCAAGGTGGTGTGGCAGTGCGACCCGATGCACGGCAACACCCACGAGTCGTCCAACGGCTACAAGACCCGGCACTTCGACCGGATCGTCGACGAGGTGCTGGGCTACTTCGAGGTGCACCGGGGGCTGGACACCCACCCGGGCGGCCTGCACGTCGAGCTGACCGGCGAGGACGTCACCGAGTGCCTGGGCGGCGCGCAGAACATCGCCGACCTGGACCTGCCCGGCCGGTACGAGACCGCCTGCGACCCGCGCCTGAACACCCAGCAGTCGTTGGAGTTGGCGTTCCTCGTAGCGGAGATGCTCCGTGGCTGACGCGAGGAGTGAGCTTGCGAGCCCCGCAGTCGGTAGCCCAGAAATGACAGTGGCTGACGCGAGGAGTGAGCTTGCGAGCCCCGCAGTCGGCGGCCGAAGGGACAGTTGTGGCTAGGTTCATCGACTTGCGGTCGGACACGGTGACCCGGCCGACCGCCGGGATGCGGGAGGCGATGGCCACCGCCGAGGTCGGCGACGACGTCTACGGTGAGGACCCGACGGTCAACGCGCTGGAGGCCGAGGTCGCCGCGCTGTTCGGGCACGAGGCGGCGCTGTTCTGCCCGAGCGGGTCGATGGCCAACCAGATCGCCCTGCAACTGGTGGTGCCGCCCGGCGCGGAGTTGCTCTGCGACGCCGACGCGCACGTCATCACGTACGAGATGGGCGCGGCTGCCGCGTACGGCGGAATCACCTCGCGGACCTGGCCGGCGGTGGGCGCGGAGATCGACCCCGACGTGGTCGCCGGCATGGTCCGGCCGGACGGCTACTGGGCGGTGCCGACCCGGGCGATCGCCGTGGAGCAGACCCACAACCGGGGTGGCGGCGGGGTGATCCCGCTGGACACGCTCCGCGCGTTGCGTGAGGTGGCCGACTCCGCGCAGGCGGCGCTGCACTGCGACGGTGCCCGGATCTGGCACGCGCACGTCGCCGACGGGGTGCCGTTGGCCGGGTACGGTGCGCTGTTCGACACGCTGTCGGTCTGTCTCTCCAAGGGGCTCGGCGCACCGGTCGGTTCGCTGGTGGTCGGCAGCGTCGAGCGGATCGACCGGGCCCGCCTGATCCGCAAGCGGATGGGGGGCGGAATGCGGCAGGCCGGCATCCTGGCCGCCGCCGGACGGTACGCCCTGGCCCACCACGTCGACCGGCTCGCCGAGGACCACGCGAAGGCGGCCCGGCTGGCCGAGGCGATCGCCCCGTTCGGGGTGCTGGCGAATGTCGTGCGGACCAACCTGGTGCCGTTGGACCTGACCAAGGCGTCCCTGGACGCGCCGACGCTGGCCGCCGCCGCTCGTGACGAGGGCGTCCTGGTCTCGGTCCTCGGCCCGCGTACCGCACGGCTGGTGACCCACTTCGACGTGGCCGACGACGAGGTGGACCGGGCCGCCACCGTGCTCACCGGCATCCTGCGCCGCTGATCGGTCCGCCGCCGCGCGTTCGCGCACGGCGGCGGGTCGCGGCGACCTGGGGGAGCCGGTCAGGCGGGGACGAGGCGGCGCAGCGTGGCGATGTCGGCGGCGTGGCCCTCGTATCCCTCGGTGGGCGTCTCCACCAGGATCGGTACGCCTGCGGTGGCCGGGTGCCGCATCAGCTCGGCGAAGGCCGGCTCGCCGATCGTGCCCTTGCCGATCGTCTCGTGCCGGTCGCGGGTGGAACCGCACAGGTCCTTCGAGTCGTTCGCGTGCACCAGCCGCAGCCGGTCCGCACCGACGGTGGCGACCAGGGTGTCCAGCGTCTCGGTCATCCCGCCCTCGGCGGCCAGGTCGTGCCCGGCGGCCCAGGCGTGGCAGGTGTCGAAGCAGACGCCGAGCCAGGGGTGACGATCCACCGCGTCGAGGTAGGGCCCGAGATGCTCCACCCGGCTGGCCAGGGAGCGGCCCCCACCGGCACTCGGCTCCACCAGCAGCATCGGCCCGCCGTTGGCGGCGGCCGAGTCCAGCAGCGGCAGCAGCGACTCGCGTACCTGCCGCATGGCCGCGTCGGCGTGCCCGGCGTCGACCGCGCTGCCGGCGTGGAACACCACCGCACGCGCGCCGATCGCGGCACCCCGGCGCAGCGCATGGGCGAGGCTGTGCACCGAGCGCTCGACCGTGGCCTCCGTCGGTGACCCCAGGTTGACCAGCAGCGACGCGTGGATGTACGCGGCCACGCCGCGTTCGGCGCAGCCGTCGCGGAACAGCGCGTCCTGCACCGGGTCGCCGGCCGGTGTCGCCCAGCCCCGGGAGTTGCCGACGTAGACCTGAGCCACCTCGGAGCCGGCCGCGTCGACGTACGGCAGTGCCGCCTTCGCCAGCCCGCCGGAGGTGGGCGTGTGCGAGCCGAGCGGCCGGTGGTCGGGGTGCGCGGCCGTCATCAGAAGCACCCGATGGTGATCTGGCTGCCGGGCGGCACCTGGGCGTTCTCGCTCGGGTTCTGGAACCGGGCGACGGCGTTCGGGTTGAACTGCACGGACACCTGGAAGCCCGCGCTCTCCAGCACCTGCTTGGCCTGCTGGCAGGGCAGGTCGACGACGCGGGGCACGGTCACCTGCGGCGGCCCCTCGCTGACCTCCAGCCGGACCTGGGCGCCCTTCTCCACTCCGCTGCCGTCGGCCGGGCTCTGCCCGAGCACCTCGTCGCGGGGCTTGTCGGACTCCTTGTAGGTCGGCTCGACCAGCACCAGGCCGAGCTGACCGATGATCCCGCGTGCCTCGTTGAGGCTCTTGCCGACCAGGTTCGGCACGGTGATCGGGGCCCGTCCCTTGCTGAGGAAGACGGTGATCTCCTGCCCCGACTTGACCTCCTCGCCCGCCTCCGGCTTGGTGGCCACCACCATGCCCTCGGGCAGGCCGTCGTCGTACCGCTCCGGACCCTTGACGACCTTGAGCTGGGCGTTGGCCAGGTCCGCCTCGGCCAGGTCGAAGTCCTTGCCGACCACGTCCGGCATCGGGAACCGGTCCGGCCCCAACGACAGGGTCAGGGTGATGGTGCCGCCCCTGAGGATCCGGGCGGCGGAGGCCGGCTCCTGGGTCAGCACACCGTCACGCGGGACCTCGTCGTCGTACCGGGGCTCGGCGTAGCGCACCGTGAAGCCGCCCTGGGACGCCTGGGACTCCGCCTCGACCTTGCTCATGCTGACCAGTTCCGGCGCGGTGGTGTACCGGCCGACCCCGAACCACCAGCCGCCGAGCGCGGCGACCAGCCCGAGCACCACCACGACGGCGGCGATGGCCAGACGCCCGCCGGAGTCCCCGCCGAACAGGCGGGCACGCAGCGCGGCCAGGTGGGCGGGCAGCCCGTCGGCGCCGCTCGGCGCGGCCCGGCGTCGGCCCCGGGGCGGCGGACCCGCGCTGCCCTCGGGCAACCGGGCCCAGGGCGGTCGCTCGGGCGGGCGGACCGTCGATACGACCATCGTCGGCTGGGAGACCACCGGCCCGTCGGCGAGCGACGGCAGCATGGCGGTGTGGCTGTTCGCGGTGCCGAGGCCGTCCCGGGCCACCTGCACCTCGGCCAGCAGGGCCCCGGCGTCGGCGGGACGCCCTGCCGGGTCACGCCGGGTGGCCCGGGCCACCAGGTCGTCGAGCACTCTGGGCAGGCCGGGGACCAGCGTCGAGGGTGCCGGGACGTCCCGGTCGACGTGCTGCCAGGCGATGTCGATCGGCCGGTCGCCCTCGTATGGCACCCGGCCGGTGAGCATCTCGAACAGCACGATGCCCGCCGAGTAGACGTCGGTGCGGGCGTCCGCGCGGCCGTCGGTGACCAGCTCCGGGGCGACGTACGCCACGGTGGCCATCAGTTGGTTGCCGTTGTCGTGGTCGGTGCTGGCCTCGACCGCGCGGGCCAGCCCGAAGTCGGTGACCTTGACGACCCCGTCGACGAGGTTGGCCGGGCCGCCGCTGGGCGCCTCGGCGACCAGCACGTTCTCCGGCTTGATGTCGCGGTGCACCAGCCCGGTCCGGTGGGCGGCGGCGATCGCCGCCAGCATCTGCTCGGTGATCGCCAGCGCCTCGTCCGGGTTGAGTCGGCGTCGCTCGGCCAGCACCTCGCGCAGCGTGCGACCGCGCACGTACTCCATCACCAGGTAGGGCATGCCCTCGTGGGTGCCCTGGTCGTAGACCGCCACCACGTTGGGGTGGGTGAGCCGGGCGATGGTCTTGGCCTCGTCGGTGAAACGGTCGACGAAGCCGGCCAGCCCGGGGCGTCCCGGCGCACCGGCGGTGGCGTGAATGGTCTTCAGCGCGACGGTGCGTTCGAGCCGCTCGTCGGTGGCGGTGTACACGGTCGCCATGCCGCCACGAGCCACGCGACCGCGGATGCGGTAGCGCCCGTCGATCAGCGAGCCCAGCAACGTGTCGGCGACCTGTGTGTCCATCGGCAGGGAGTCTATGTGTCCGGGGGTGGAAGGCAGAATTATGTGTTCGGGTGGTAGGTAGAACAGGATGCTACCGCCGTGGCCGCCTCCGTGGGGCCACCCTGGGTACTCCGGGTGCCGCCATCCCTGCTCAGCGCAGTGATGGGAGGTCGTTGACCCGGGGGGAGGGGGGCATGGCAGGGTGGTCCGGTGACCGACTCCGTACCCGCCGAGGGCACCGCGTCCGAGGCCGGCCCCGCCGACTGGCTGACCCTGCCGGACGTCGCCGAACGGCTCGACCTGACGATCAGCAAGGTCCACCAGCTCATCCGGGATCGCGAGCTGATCGCGGTACGCCGCGACGGCGTCCGGCGGATCCCCGCCGACCTGGTGGCCAACCGCACCGTGCTCAAGCACCTGCCCGGCGTGCTCACCCTGCTGGCCGACGCCGGCTACGACGACGAGGCCGCGCTGCGCTGGCTCTACGAGCCCGACCCGTCCCTGCCCGGCGGCACCCCCGCCACCGCCCTGGGCGGCGACCAGGCCCGCGAGATCAAGCGCCGGGCACAGGCCCTCGGCTTCTGACCTGCCGCTGACCGACCGGCAGACGGACGTGCCCGCGACGGAATCGTGCGCGACCGGGCCGCCCGCGGCGAACCCGTCGGCGGCGCGGTCGCGTGGCCGCGCCGCTCAGTCGGCCCGGCGGGTGGCGGCGATGGCCAGGTCCACCAGGGCCTGGCGGGCCTCGGTGTCCAGGTCCACGGCGGTCAGTGCGGCGAGCGCCACGTCGGTGAGCGTGACGATGCGCTGCTCGGTGCGGGCCAGCGCCCCGGTCGAGCTGATCAGCTCACGCAACCGGGCCACGCCCTCGGTGTCCAGGTCGGCGTCGCCGAGCCCGGCCAGCAGCAGCGCGCGCCCGGCCTCGTCGCTGGCCTCCATCGCCGCGGCGACCAGGTACGTCCGCTTGCCCTCGCGCAGGTCGTCACCGGCCGGCTTGCCGGTCTGCGCGGGGTCGCCGAAGACCCCCAGCACGTCGTCGCGCAACTGGAACGCCTCACCGAGCGGCAGCCCGTACGCCGAGTAGGCGATGCGGACGTCGGCGGGCGCGTCGGCCAGCGCGGCGCCGAGCAGCAGTGGCCGCTCCACCGTGTACTTCGCCGACTTGTACCGGGCGACCTTGCCGGCCCGTTCCAGCGAGGTGTCGCCGGTGGCCTGGGTCACCACGTCCAGGTACTGCCCGACGGTGACCTCGGTGCGCATCTCGTCGAAGTCCGGCCGGGCGCGGGCCACCGTCCGCGGGTCGAGCCCGGCGGAGTGCAGCAACTCGTCGGACCAGACCAGGCAGAGGTCACCCAGCAGGATCGCCGCCGCGTCGCCGAACCCGTCGGGGTCGCCGCCCCAGCCGGCCGACCGGTGTCGGGCGGCGAACCGGCGGTGTACCGCTGGCTCACCCCGTCGGGTGTCCGACCGGTCCATCAGGTCGTCGTGGATCAGGGCGCTGGCCTGGACGAACTCCAGCGCGGCTAGGGCCGTCACCACCGGATCGGTGTCCACTCCGCCGGCGCCCCGGTATCCCCAGTAGGCGAAGGCGGGGCGCAGCCGCTTGCCGCCGCCGAGCACGAACGCCTCGATCGCCTCGGCCACCGGCAGCAGCGCGTCGTCGACACCGGTCATCCAGGTCCGGCGGGCGGCGAGGAAGTCGGCCAGTGCCTTGTCGACGCGTTGGCGCAGGCCGGCACGGTCGACGGGGGAGACGGGAGCAGCGTGGGTCACGTCCCGACGCTAATGGGTCGGGGCCGGACACGGCGAGCCACCCGCCGTCCGGCGCGCCGTGGCTCACCTGCGCAACGGCCGCTTGGGCGGGCTCCGGGCACGTCCCCACCCCTGGGAAGGTGCTGGGGGTACGGGGGACCGGCCGCTAGAGTCGGGGCGTGGCGCTCGGACTTCCCTCGATCCTCCCGAACTCGCAACCGGCGATCGGGGAGTTGGTCCGTGACTGTCAGCCGACCTTCTCCTTCGAGTTCATGCCGCCCAAGACCGAGCAGGGTGAGCGGCAGCTCTGGCAGGCCATCCGCGAGTTGGAGCCGTTGCGCCCCTCGTTCGTCTCGATCACCTACGGTGCCGGCGGCACGACCCGGGACACCACGGTCGCGGTCACCGAGCGGGTGGCCACCGAGACCACCCTGCTGCCGATGGCCCACCTGACCGCGGTCAACCACTCGGTGGCCGAGTTGCGGCACGTGATCGGCCGGCTGGCCAGCGTCGGGGTGCGCAACGTGCTGGCGGTGCGGGGCGACCCGCCCGGCGACCCCAACGGCGAGTGGGTGCCGCACCCGGACGGCGTGCACTACGCCGAGGACCTGGTCCGCCTGGTGCGTCGCTCCGGCGACTTCAGCGTCGGCGTCGCCGCCTTCCCGTACCGTCACCCCCGCTCGCCGGACATCGACACCGACACCGAGCACTTCGTCCGCAAGTGCCGGGCCGGTGCCGACTTCGCGGTGACCCAGATGTTCTTCGACGCCGACGAGTACCTGCGCCTGCGTGACCGGGTGGCCGCCGCCGGGTGCGACACGCCGATCCTGGCCGGGGTGATGCCGGTGACCCGGATCGGCACGATCGAACGCTCCGAGCAGCTCTCCGGGGCACCCTTCCCGCCGGCCCTGGCGGCGCGGTTCGAGCGGGTCGCCGACGACCCGGAGGCGGTCCGTCGACTCGGCATCGAGCAGACCAGCGAGATGTGCCGGCGACTGCTCGACGAGGGCGTGCCCGGGATCCACTTCATCACCTTCAACCGCTCCACCGCGACCCGTGAGATCTGGCAGAACCTGCGGGTGGGCGCCGCGACGTGACGCGGCGGGCGCGACACCTCAGCGCCGTCGGGTCGGTTGAACCGTGGTGGGCAGACAGCTGAACTGGAACGAGTACGCCACGGCGTGGGCCCGGCTGCACGGCGGGTTCGATCCCCGGGCGGCCACCCCCGTGGTACGCGGCTGGCTCCGTTTCGCCTACCACGTCGGATTCCTGCTCGGTCGGCTCCGGGTCGGCCCGACCGCGGTCACCGTCTTCGGTGTGCTGCTCTGCCTCTGCGTACCGCTGTTCGCCGGACGGCCGGGCGACGGGCCGTTCCTGGCCGCGTTGTTCGTGCTGCTCGCCTCGGTGGCCGACAGCGTCGACGGCGCGGTGGCGGTGGTCACCGGCCGTACCACCCGGCTCGGCTACGTCTACGACTCGCTGGCCGACCGGCTCGGCGAGGCCGCCTGGCTGGTGGCGTTCTGGCTGGTCGGCGCGCCGGGCGGCCTGGTCGCCGCGGCCGGCGCGCTGTCCTGGCTGCACGAGTACGTCCGGGCCCGGGCGGTCGCCGCCGGGATGCGGGAGATCGGCGCGGTGACCGTGGGGGAGCGACCCACCCGGGTCTGCGTGGCCGTCGCCGGGCTTCTGCTGGCCGGCCTGACCGGGCTGATCGAGTTGGATCTGGCGGCCGGCACGATCACCATGGCGACGGCGGTCTGGGTGCTGCTGGCCGCCTTCGGCCTGGGCCAACTCCTCTCGGCCGTCCGCCGGGCCCTGATCGACGCCGACTGACCCGCCGACCCGGCGGTAAGGAAGGGTCCCCTGCTCTACCGCAGGCGTTAGGAAGGTGCCCTTCCTAACATCCCCGCCGCGCCGCACCCGCCGCGCCGCACCCGCCGCGCCGCACCCGCCGCGCCGCACCCGCCGCGCCGCACCCGCCGCGCCGCACCCGCCCGCGTCGCCGTGCGCCGCGCCCGCCGCGCTGTGCCCGCCCGTGCACCGTTACCAGGCGGGGCCGATCTCGTCGGCGACGATCTGCGCGGACAGGGTCACCATCGGTAGGCCACCGCCCGGGTGACTGGAGCCGCCGACCAGCCACAGGCCGTGCGCCGCCCCCCGGTTGGCGGGGCGGAGCAGACCACCGGCCGTGCCGTAGATGGCGCCACCCGGCGCGCCGGTGGAGTCGGCCAGGTCGGCCGGGGTACGGATCTCGCGGAACACCAACCGGTCCCGTACGTCCATGCCCCGCTCGGCCAGCACGTCCAGGATCCGGTCGGCGTACGCCGCCGCCAGCCCCGGCCGCCGCCAGTCCATCGCCCCGGGCGCGGTGCCGTGGCGGGCGGCGTTGACCAGTACGAACCACGACTCGTGTCCGGTGGGGCGGACCGCCGGGTCGTCGGCCACCGTGACGAAGACCGTCGGGTCGGTGGCCGGACGGGCGCGTACACCCCGACCCGGGGCACCGAAGATCGCGTCGAACTCGGCGTCGTAGTCGTGCGGGAAGAAGACGGTGTGGTGGGCCAGCCCGGAGTCGCCGCGTACGCCGAGCAGCAGCACGAAACCGGCCAGGCTGCGGTCGGTGAGCCCGGCCAGCCGACGCCGGTCGGGCAGCAGGTCCCGGTAGACGGTGAGCGCGTCGACGTTGGCCACCACCACGTCGGCCGGCACCGGGGCGGCCTGCCCGTCGACGCGTACGCCGTGCACCCGCCCGCCCGCCGCGTCGATCCGGGTGACCGCGGCGCCGGTCCGGACCACCACGCCGAGGTCCAGGCAGCGCGACAGCAGCGCGTCGGCGAGGCTGCCCAGCCCGCCGCGCAGGTACCAGCCGCCGAAGGCCAGTTCCGCGTAGGGGACCGCGACCAGCGCGGCGGGCGCGCGACGGGGGTCGGCGCCGGTGTACGTGGCGTACCGGTCCAGCAGCATCCGCAGCCGAGGGTCGGACAGGTGGGCGCGTCCCAGCCCACGCAGGCTCTGCCCGGGGCGGATGGCGGCCAGGTCGCCGAGCCGCCAGGCCAGCCGGGTCAGGTCCCGGGGCGAGTCGACGCGGCGGCGCAGGATGTCGTGCTCGGAGGCCCGCCACACCCGGCCGGCGCGCCGCCACAGCCGCTGCCAGTCGGCCGCCGCCCGGTCGCCGAGGGTGGCGCCGATGCGGGCGGCGAACTCCGCCGGGTCGGCGCAGGAGTCCAGCACCGGCCCACCGCCGGGGAAGACGTGCCGCACGATCGGGTCCAGTTCGACCAGGTCGACGTACTCGTCGAGCTTGGCCCCGGTCGCCTCGAACAGCTCGTGGAAGATCCCGGGCAGGGTGAGCAGGCTGGGACCGGTGTCGAAGTGGAACGACCCGGAGGCGGTGTCGTGCGTGTACCGCCCGAGTTTGCCGCCGACCGTGTCGGCCCGTTCGAGGACGGTCACCTGGTGCCCGGTGACGGCCAACCGGGCGGCGACCGCCAGTCCACCCACTCCGGCGCCGACGACCACGATCCGCGCCATGCGATGTCCTCCCAGAGTGGGCCTACCAGGGCCTAGCCGACCGGTCGGCCGCGCCAGGACAGGCGCCGCCGCTTGCGCAGATGGTACGACCGTACGGTCAACCAACCGAGGACCGCGACCGACACGGGGTGGCCCAGCGCGTCGGGCCAGGCCCGCCCGCCGGTGGCGCGGGCGCTGACCACCCGCCCGACCACCCCCAGCAGGTACGCCGACAGCGCGAGCGCGGCCACCACGGGCGCGCCGGCCAGCAGCGCGCCGACGGCGACCAGCGGCGGCGCGGTGTAGAGCAGGAGCAGCAGGCACATGACCACGGCGGCGGCGAGCGGATGCCCGAACGTGGCCCACAGCGACTTGGTGTAGCCGTCGCGCAGTTGCGGCCAGTCGTCGTACATCCGGCAGGCGGCCAGCCGGGAACCGTCGGCGAGGGCGATCCGGCCGCCGGACCGCTTCACCGCCCGGGCCAGCTCGATGTCTTCCAGCACCCGGTCGGCCACCGCCGCGTGCCCACCGGCCCGCAGGTAACCGGCCCGGTCCACGACCAGGAACTGGCCACCCGCGGCGGCCAGCGACGGCCGGGGCGAACGCTCCATCGCGCGTAACGGCAGGAAGGTCAACCACAACCACTGCAACAGCGGCTGCACCAGCCGGTCCGCCGCCGTGCGCGCCACGATCCGCGGGTACGGCGACAGCAGCGCCGCCCCGGCGGCCCGCAGTTCGGTCACCGCCGCCGCCACCGCGTACCGGTCGAGCACCACGTCGGCGTCCACGAAGACCAGCGCGGTGGTCGACGGTTCGGCGCGGGCGGCCAGTTGCCAGCAGGCGTGCGGTTTGCCCAGCCAGCCCGGCGGCGGCGCGATCCCGGTGACCAGGGTGACCCGGGGATCGTCGCCGACCACCGACCGGACCACGTCGGCGGTGCCGTCGGTGGACCCGTCGTCGAGCACCACGACCCGCAACCCGGGTACGCCACGCTGGGCGAGCAGGGACCGCAGGCACGGGGTCACCCGGGCGGCCTCGTCGCGCAGCGGCAGCAGCACCGTCACCGCCTCGGTGACCTCGACCGGCCCCGACACGGGACGGCGCAGCCAGCGGCCGGCGTTGACCAGGGTGTGCCCGGTCAGCCCGACGAGCACGCCGAACACGGCGAGCGACAGGCCGGAGGTCGCGCTCATGCCGGTACGCGCGGCGAGGTGCCGGTCGTCCCGAGCCGGATGGTCCGCTCGCTCATGCCGGGACGTCGGCGCGGAGCCGGGGTTCGCTGCCGGTGTGCCCCGATCGGCGCTGCCGCAGCAGGCTGACCGCCAGCGGCACCGCGACGACCGCCATGCCTACCGCACCCCACAGCGCCGACGCGGGCAGGTCCAGGAAGACCGCGTGGGCCAGCACGCTGGAGCCGTACGTCCACAGGTAGAGCGCGTACAGCGGATGGTCGGTGGCGTCGGTGGTGTTCACGGCCGGTCCGGCGAGCGGGCGCAGTGCGGTCATCATGAGCACCGCGAACAGCAGCCAGCCGAGGTAGTTGCTGACCGGGATGCCGGGCAGGCCGGGCAGCGCCGGGGTCGGGTCCCGCCACACCCAGTGCCCCTCGGCCACCATCTGCGGGTCGAGGAAGAGATCCCAGGTGGCCAGGCCGACGGTGGCCAGCGCGATCCGGGTCGGCCACCGCCAGCGGCCCGCCGCCACCGCGATCCGGGCGGTGAGCCGGGTCGCCACCAGCCACGCCGGCCAGGCCATCCAGGTCCAGGCCAACGGGATGATCAGCGGTACGCCGGCCAGCTTCGGGCCGAGTTGTCCCGAGTAGTCGTAGCTGCCGAACGGGAAGCCGGTGGCGACGCCGAGCGCCTCGATGGCGAAGCCGCCCCCGGTCGCGGTGGCGATCAGCGCCGCGGCCGTACGCGGTCCACGGGACAGCAGCGCGTGGCCGACCGAGAGCAGGTAGCCCAGCACGACGGTGGCCACGGTCAGCCGGGCCCGGGTCGTCCCGTCGGTCAGCGGATAGCCGATCTGGGCCAGCACCAGCAGGGCGAGCATCGCCCAGGCGTAGACCCGGGCACGACGGGCGGAGGGCGTCACGGCTGTCCGGGCCGGTCCGGGGGCGGCGTCGGGCCGGGCAGGGGCAGGTCCCGACCGAGTACGCCGAACGGGCGCTCGTCGCCCGGGAACCGGAAGTCGCGCAGCACGTCGACGAAGCCGAACCGACGGTACAGCCGCCAGGCGCGCGAGGTGCTCTCGTCCGCCTCCGGGGTGGACAGCAGCGTGGTGGCGCCCTCGGCCATGGTGAGCAGCGCCCGCAGTTGACCGGCGCCCAGGCCGTGCCCCTGCGCCGGTGGCCGGACGTGCAGTTCGACCACCTCGAAGCAGTCGGTCAGCCAGCGCTTGCGGTCGCCCTGGTCCAGCGCCCGCCAGACCTGGTCGTGCCACCACTGGCCGGGCCCGCCGACGTAGCCGTAACCGAAGCCGGCCAGGTGCCCCTCGCTGGTCAGGCTGGCCACGGCGCGGAAACCGGGCCGACGTACGTGGGTGGCGATGTAGCCACGGCGGGCCTCCAGCAGGTCGGCGCGGTATCCCATCGCCTCGCCGTAGACGGCGACCACGTCGTCCAGCCGCCGGAGGAGATCGTCCGGCGTCCACCGCACCAACCTCATGCCCGCTCACCCTTCGCCGGGTCGTCCGCGTCGCCGACCCACCCCAGTACCGTCCGGTCACCGACCACGTCACGTACCTCGAATCGCGCGAAGAGTTCCTCCGCGTACCACCGCTCGGTCGGGGTGCGGGTGATCGCGGCCCGGTGCTCCGGGTGACGGTACGCGAACGCCACCAGATCCGCCGGTTCCCGCCACACGCTCACCGTGCCCTGCCAGCCCAGGGGCGCCTCGCCGACGCCGAACCGGGCCAGCAGACCGGGCGCGGTGTGCAGGGCGGCGGCGACCGGTGGGACCGCCCGCCAGAAGGTGAGCGCTCGCGCCGGACGCAGTCGGGCCCGGGTCAGCGCCAGCACCGGCCCGTGGACCGGCCCACCGGCGGGCTCGCCGAACGGTCGCCGACCGGACCACTCGCCCCGGCTGGTCAGCGGGCGCAGGTCGACCCGTACCCCGGACCGGGCGATGCCGGACCAGGCCCGCTCCACCCGCGATCCGGCGAACCGGGCCGCGGCGGCGGGGGAGTCCCACACGGTCAGCGCGGCCCAGCGGGTGAGGTCGGCGTCGCCCGGCCCGAAGCCGGTGCCGGTCCCGGTGCCGAGCAGCTTGCCGAACCGTACGCCGGGCAGCGCGCGCAGCCGGCGCGGGTCGAGTGCCATCCGGCCCAGCGCCCGGCCCAGGGCGGCCCGGGGAATCCGCCACACGTGCAGGGTGACCAGTTCGGGGACGGTCTCGGTGCTACTCACGCCACGTCGGTGGGGGTTCCACGGGTGACCCGCAGCAACTCGGCGTACGTGGTGGGGAAGACCGCCTGCGGCACGCCCCCGGCGGCCCAGACCTCGTCGTACTTCTCCAGCGCGGTGTCGACGAGCGTGCGCAGCGGGCGCGGGTGGCCGACCGGGGCGACCCCGCCGATCACCTGGCCGGTGTGCTCCTTGACGAACTGCGGGGTGGCCCGGCGCAGCCGGGTGACCCCGAGCCGGGTGGCCAGCACGTCGGTGTCCACCCGGTGTGCGCCGGAGGTGAGCACCAGCAGTGGTTCACCGTCGGCGTCGAAGACGAGCGAGTTGGCGATCGCGCCCACGTCGACACTGAGCGCCTCGGCGGCGGCTGCCGCGGTGTGCACCGCGTCGGGCAGCAGCCGGACCAGGGCCCGCGTGCCGGAGCCGTCTCGGGTGTACGGGCCGTCGAGCGCGTCCTGCACCGCCTGGACGTTCGGGTGTGACTGCATTCCGCCATTCTTCCCGGTATGCCGACGGCCGACGCACCCGGCCACACCCCTGCCGACCGGCGTCGGGTCACTCCGGCAGCCCGGCGCGTCACACGTTGCGTTTTCGTCGGGGGGAAGGTGTACTGTCAGCAGTAGTTAGAACGAGTGTTCGATAGCTGGTGTCGCCGGCGCACATCGAGCGTTCGTTCCAACCCCTCGGGAGCGGGTGTTTCGCGGCATCGGCTCCCGTCAGGTGCGGTGCCGCGGATCGCACCTGGGCTCCGGGCAGTCGCGAGTCCGGACCCGTCAGGCAGGCCGTCGGCCGCCGCCCACGACCCCCGGGCGGCGGCCGACGGACCCGCCGGTAACGCCGGCCGGGTGTGGTGTGGGGAAGCTCCGCACCCGGCCGGCCACCCATCCGGTGCGTCTTCCTCCGCACCACCCGCCGCGGGCGCATGCCGCGTCGACGGGTTCCACCCGTCGCGCGACCGCCCCGCTCCGGTCCACGTGGAGGAGACCATGCCGACCAGTCCGGCCCAGGCGCCGACGGTGCCCGCGCACGTGCTGCCGCACCGCACTCCCGCCCAACTGCTCACCGTGGCCCGACAGGGCCTCGCCGAGGCTGCCCGGACCGGCCCCGACGGCCTCCGGTACGCCGCCGCCCACCTCGCGGCGCTGCGCGCCGCCGCCGCGGTGCTCGCCGCCCGCGCCCGTCCCGCACCGACCCGACGCAACCGGATCACCAGCGTCTGGGTCCTGCTCGCCGTCGTCGCCCCCGAGCTCGACGAGTGGGCCGCCTACTTCGCCCTCGGTGCCGGCAAGCGCGCCGCCGCCGAGGCCGGCATACCTCGGGTGGTCACCGCCCGGGAGGCCGACGACCTGCTCCGCGCCGCCGAGGAGTTCGTGACGGTGGTGGAGGCCGCGCTCGGCCTGGCACATCAGCCGGCGATCGACGGTCTCGTCGCCTGAGTCGTGGCGTCCGGCCGCCACCGGCGGGACCCAGGGTGGCCGGACGCCGCCCGGCACGGCACGTCCATGCCGATCCAGCACCGCACTGATTCCACGTACACGCAGCACCAGCACCACCCACCGGCGGGCAACCGGTGGCGACACGACGGGGGGTAGGTCCGATGGCGGGCCGCATGGTGGTCGGTTCCGCCGCGCTGGCCGGGCTGGTGCGTCCGGCCAGCGCACCCGACCCGGCGGGTGGCCACCGGATACTCCCCGTCCGGCCCGAGTTGACCGGGCTGCTGCCCGGTCGTGGGCTGCGACGGGGGAGCACCATCGCGGTCGGCGTCGGGCAGCCTCGGCACAGCGGCACCACCTCGCTGCTGCTCGCCCTGCTCGCCGAGGCGTCCCGGGCCGGATCCTGGTGCGCCGTGGTCGGGATGCCGACCTTCGGCGCCGGTGCGGCGGCCGAGGCCGGGATCGCCCTGGACCGGCTCGCCCTGGTGCCGCAGCCCGGCCCCGAGTGGCCCACCGTGGTCGCCGCGCTCATCGACGGGGTCGACGTGGTGGTCACCGCGGTACCCGCCACCGTCTCCACCTCGGTCGCCGCCCGGTTGGCCGCCCGAGCCCGCCAACGCGGCAGCGTGCTCGTGCCGTACGGCCGGTGGGACGGGGCTGACCTGACACTCCAGGTGGTCCGGGGCGCCTGGGAAGGGCTCGGGGCGGGCCGGGGCAGGCTGCGTCGCCGGGAGGTGACCATCTCGGCACACGGGCGGGGTGCGGCCGCCCGCGCCAAGGAGCTCACGGTGTGGTTGCCCGGCGACGAGTCGACCCGCGTCATCCCCCGCGCCACCACCGCCCGGCCACACCCCGCCCGGTTCCGCGTGTTGACCTCCCCCCACCGCGCGAAGCACACGACATGAGCGCGCGTGCGCGAGCGGATCATCCGGGCTGTGGAGCTTCATGGCGGCGCGGAGCGTCGAGCTTGAGCGAGCGTGCGCGAGCGGGTCGTCAGCGCTGTGGTGACTCATGGCGGCGCGGAGCGTCGGCATGAGCACGCCGGCTCGGACGTTGCTGCTCTGGTGTCCGGACTGGCCGGTGCTCGCCGCCGAGATCGTCGACGGGGTGTCCGCCACCGGGCCGGTCGCGGTGCTGCACGCCAACCGGGTGGTCGCCTGCTCCGAGCAGGCCCGGGCCGAGGGGATCCGCCGGGGGCTGCGTCGGCGCGAGGCGCAGGGGCGTTGTCCGGGGCTCACCGTCGTCGACCACGATCCCGGTCGGGACGCCCGGGCGTTCGAGCCGGTGGTGGCCGCGGTCGAGGAGGTGACGGTCGGGGTCGAGGTGGTCCGCCCCGGGGCCTGTGCGCTGGCCGCCCGGGGGCCGGTCCGGTACTTCGGCGGTGAGGAGGCGGCTGCCGAGCGGATCGTCGAGCACGTCGCCCAGAGCTGCGCGGTGGAGAGCCAGGTCGGCATCGCCGACGGGGTGTTCGCCGCCGGGCTGGCCGCGCGGGAGGGGCGGATCGTGTCGCCGGGTGGGACGCCGGAGTTCCTGGCCGTCCAGCCGGTCGAGGCACTCGGTCGCCCCGCCCTGGCAGACCTGCTGCGCCGGCTCGGGGTGCGGACGCTCGGCGACTTCGCCGCGCTGGCCGCCGGTGACGTGTTGGCCCGGTTCGGGTTCGACGGGGCGCTGGCCCACCGGTTGGCCACCGGTGGCGACGACCGGCCACTGGCGGTCCGACGCCCACCCGTGGACCTGACGGTCACCGCCGATCTGGACGAGCCGATCGAGCGCGTCGACGTGGCGGCGTTCGCGGCCCGGACGCTGGCCGAGCGGCTGCACGAGCGGCTCGCCGGGTACGGGCTGGCCTGCACCCGGCTCGGCATCGAGGCGGTGACCGCGCACGGCCAGGAACTGCACCGGGTCTGGCGGCACGACGGCCTGCTCGGCGCGGCGGCCATCGCCGACCGGGTCCGCTGGCAACTGGACGGCTGGCTCTCCGGTGGTGGCCGGCGTGGCGACCGACCGCCCCGGCCCACCGCGGGGATCGTCCGGCTGCGGCTGGTGCCGGACGGGGTGCTGGCCCAGGCCGGTCTGCAACCGGGGCTGTGGGGCGAGACCGGTGCGGAACGCGAGCGGGCACACCGGGCCCTGAGCCGGGTGCAGGGACTGCTCGGCCCGGAGGCGGTGGTCACCGCCGTACTCGGTGGGGGCCGGTCGCCGGCCGACCAGACCCGGCTGGTGACCTGGGGCGACGAACGGTTGCCGGCCCGCCCCGGCGCCGTGCCGCTGCCGGGCGAGCCCGACGCTCGCCACGGCGACGCATGGTGGCTGCCTGGAACCGGCGAGGCCATGACGCCTGTCCCGGTCGGTGTCGACGGTGGCACCCCGCGCGCCCGTCGCTTCACCGGGATGGGCACCGTCGCCCCCGGCACCGGTGGAGGACCGGCCGCCGTCGGGACGAGTGGGATCGGCTCCGGCAGCTCCGAGGCCGGAGTTGTCGGGTCCGGGGCGACCTCTGGCGGGTCCGGGGGCGGTGCCGTCAGGTCGGGGACCGGGGGCGAGGGTAGGTCGGGTCGGGGCGGCGGCCGGGCGAGTGTGGGGTCGGCCGTACCGTCCTGGCCGGGGCGACTGCCGCCGCCCTCACCGGCGGTGGTGCTGCCCGTCCCGCTCGCCGCGAGCGTGCTGGACGCCACCGGTGCGCCGGTCGTGGTGAGCGCGCGATTGACGATGAGCGCCCCGCCCGCCCAGTTGATCATCGTGGTGCAGGCCGGGGCTCAGGTCATCCGGACCGACGTGTCGACGACGACTGCCGGCAAGGTCGATGCGTCGGCCGGGGACACCGGCGGGGGTGCTGCCCGGGGTGGTGCGTGGGACGGGATCGTCGCCCGGCGTGGTGTGCCGGTCGAGATCGTCGGCTGGGTCGGCCCGTGGCCGGTCGACGAGCGGTGGTGGGCCCCGGCCGAGGCGTGTCGGCGGGCTCGTTTCCAGGTCCGCCTGGCCGACGGTAGCGCTCTGCTCCTCGCCGTCGAAGCCGGCCGGTGGCTCGTGGAGGCGGTCTATGACTGAGGTGGAAGTGAATCTTGGTGCGTTCGGGTCCCCGGGAGGGCCCCCGGCCGTGCGGGAACGCACCAGGACCTCGGCGGGCGGGGTGGGGCGGTGAGCTTCCACAATCCTCGGCTGCCCTGGTCGGAGTTGGAGCGGGTGCTCTCCGGGCGTACCGAGCAGGGCGAACGGCACCTGCGGGTGGTGGATCCGCTCGCGGTCGACGCCGACGGCGGCGACTCGCCGGCCTGGAGCCGGAGCCGGGAGCAGTACCGTCCGCCCGAGCTGGCCCGCCCCGACGGTGCGGTGCCGTACGCCGAGCTGCACGCGCACACCAACTTCAGCTTCCTCGACGGGGCCAGTCATCCGGAGGAACTGGCCGAGGAGGCCGTCCGGCTGGGGCTGACCGCGCTCGCCGTCACCGACCACGACGGCTTCTACGGCGTGGTGCGTTTCGCCGAGGCGGCCCGCGCGCTGGACCTGCCGACGATCTTCGGGGCGGAGCTGTCCCTCGGCCTGCCCGGTCCACAGCAGGGCGTACCCGACCCGCACGGCAACCACCTGCTGGTGCTGGCGCACGGCCACGAGGGGTACGCGCGGCTGGCCGCGACCATCGCCCGGGCCCAGTTGCGGGGCGGGGAGAAGGGCCGTCCGGTCTACGGTGAGCTGGAGGAGGTGGCCGCCGACCTGCGCGACCACGTGCTGGTGCTGACCGGCTGCCGCAAGGGGCACGTGCCGTCCGCCCTGCTCACCGAGGGGGTGGACGCGGCGGCCCGGGAGCTGGACCGGCTCACCGCGCTGTTCGGCGCGGAGACGGTGGCGGTGGAGCTGACCGACCACGGGCACCCGGTCGACGGCGACCGCAACGACGCGCTGGCCGAGCTGGCCGCCGCCGCCGGGCTGCCCACGGTCGCCACGAACAACGTGCACTACGCCACCCCCGGCCGGCGTCGGCTGGCCACCACCGTCGCCGCCGTACGGGCCCGGCGCAGCCTGGACGAGATCGACGGTTGGCTGCCCGCCGCGGGCACCGCCCACCTGCGCAGCGGTGCCGAGATGGCGGCGCGGTTCGCCGCGTACCCGGGGGCGGTGGCCCGGGCCGCCGAGTTCGGCGCGGAACTCGCCTTCGACCTCCAGCTCGTCGCGCCCCGGCTGCCGGCGTACCCGGTGCCGCCGGGGCACACCGAGATGAGCTGGCTGCGGCACCTCACCGGGGCCGGCGCGCGGGAACGCTACGGCCCGCGTGAGGCGCACCCGCAGGCGTACGCGCAGCTCGACCACGAGCTGAACATGATCGAGGAGCTGGGCTTCCCCGGCTACTTCCTGGTGGTCTACGACATCGTCGACTTCTGCCGACGGGCGGACATCTACTGCCAGGGCCGGGGCTCGGCGGCGAACTCGGCGGTCTGCTACGCGCTGCGGATCACCAACGTGGACGCGGTCCGGCACCGGCTGCTGTTCGAGCGCTTCCTGGCCCCGGAACGCGACGGTCCGCCCGACATCGACGTGGACATCGAGTCCGACCGTCGGGAGGAGGTCATCCAGCACGTCTACACCCGGTACGGGCGGGAGCACACCGCCCAGGTGGCCAACGTGATCTCCTACCGGCCCCGGTCGGCGGTGCGGGACGTGGCCAAGGCGTTCGGCTTCTCGCCGGGCCAGCAGGACGCGTGGAGCAAGCAGATCGACCGGTGGGGTGACGTGGCCACGGTGGACGTGCCGGAGATCCCCGAGCAGGTGATCGCGTACGCCAACGAACTGACTGGTGGCTCGGGGAGGTGGGCGGGCTTCCCCCGGCACCTCGGCATCCACTCCGGCGGCATGGTGATCTGCGACCGGCCGGTGATCGAGGTCTGTCCGGTGGAGTGGGGGCGGATGCCCGGCCGCAGCGTGCTCCAGTGGGACAAGGACGACTGCGCCGCCGTCGGCCTGGTCAAGTTCGACCTGCTCGGCCTGGGCATGCTCTCCGCCCTGCACTACGGGTACGACATGATCGGGATGAGCCTGGACCTCGGCGACATGTCGCTGGAGGACCCGGAGGTCTACGACATGCTCTGCCGGGCCGACTCGGTCGGGGTGTTCCAGGTGGAGAGCCGTGCCCAGATGGCCACCCTGCCCCGGCTGCGCCCCCGGACGTTCTACGACCTGGTGGTCGAGGTGGCGTTGATCCGGCCCGGCCCGATCCAGGGCGGCTCGGTGCACCCGTACATCCGGCGCAAGAGCGGGCAGGAGCCGGTGACCTTCCCGCATCCGTTGATGCGTAACGCGTTGGAGAAGACGCTCGGCGTACCGCTGTTCCAGGAGCAGTTGATGCAGCTCGCCATCGACCTGGCCGGGTTCGACGCGGCCGGGGCCGACGAGTTGCGCCGGGCGATGGGCGCCAAACGGTCGGTGGAGCGGATGGCGAAGATCGCCGACCGGCTCTACCGGGGCATGGCCGAGCGCGGCATCACCGGCGAGCTGGCCGACGACGTTTACCGCAAGCTCACCGCGTTCGCCAGCTACGGCTTCCCGGAGAGCCACGCGATGAGCTTCGCCTACCTGGTCTACGCCAGCTCCTGGCTCAAGCGCTACCACCCGGGCCCGTTCCTGGCCGCGCTGCTCAGCGCCCAGCCGATGGGCTTCTACTCGCCGCAGACCCTGGTCGACGACGCCCGTCGACACGGCGTGGAGGTACGCCGCCCGGACGTCAACGCCAGCGGCGCGAAGCCGGTGCTGGAGTCCACCCCGCAGACCCGCTGGGGCAGCCGGCCCGGTGAACCGCCGCACGCCTGGGGGGTGGACGGGCCGGCCGTCCGGCTGGGGCTGTCCAGCGTGCGTACCCTCGGCGATCCGGTGGCCGAGCGGATCGAGGCGGAGCGGACGGCCAACGGGCCGTACCGCGACATGCCGGATCTGGCCCGGCGGGTGGGTCTGACCGCGGCCCACCTGGAGGCGCTGGCCACCGCGGACGCCTTCGCCTGTTTCGGGCTGACCCGGCGGCAGGCGCTCTGGGCGGCCGGCGCGGCGGCGCAGGACCGGCCGGGTCGCCTGCCCGGCACGGTGACCGGCGCGACGGCACCCACCCTGCCCGGCATGGAGGAGGTGGACCGGCTGGTCGCCGACGTGTGGGCCACCGGACTGTCCCCGGAGCACCACCCGGCCCGGTTCATCCGCCCCCGGCTGGACGCCCTGGGCGCGGTGCCGATCGACCGGCTGGGGCGGGTGGAGCCGGGCCGCCGGATCCGGGTCGGCGGGATCGTCACCCACCGGCAGCGGCCGGCGACCGCAGGTGGGGTCACCTTCCTCAACCTGGAGGACGAGACCGGCATGCTCAACGTCACCTGCTCACCGGGGCTGTGGCAGCGGCACCGGCGGGTGGCCCGGACCAGCTCCGCGCTGGTGGTGCGCGGGCTGTTGCAGCGGCACGAGGGAGTGGTCAACCTGGTCGCCGACCGGCTGGACGCGATCGAGCCGCCGGTCACCCCCGCGTCCCGCGACTTCCGCTGACGGTCCGCCGCCGACGGCGTGCCTCGCCGCACATGATCGGCCGGGCAGGCCCTAGGCTCGACCGGGTGGAACAGACCCCGAATCCGGCCGGGCCGCCGCTCACCCCCCGTACCGCCGTGGTCTGGTCGGTGCTCCGCGCCGAATTGGACCGCCGACCCGCCGCCGAGCTGACCGTGCTCGACGTCGGCGGCGGCACCGGTGGCTTCGCCGTGCCGCTGGCCCGGGCCGGGCACCGGGTCACCGTGGTCGACGCCAGCCCCGACGCGCTGGCCGCACTCAGCCGCCGGGCCGCCGAGGCCGGGGTGGCGCAGCGGGTACGCGCGGTCCAGGGCGACGGCGACGCCCTCGCCGGACTGGTCGAGCCGGCCAGCGTGGACCTGGTGCTCTGCCACGCCGTCCTGGAGGTCGTCGACGACCCGGCACCGGTGGTGGCCGCGCTGGCCGGGGCGCTGCGGCCGGGCGGTGCGGCCAGCGTGCTGGTCGCCGGGCGGGCGGCGGCGGTGCTCGGCCGGGCGATGAACGGCCACCTGGACGTGGCGACGGCGCTCGCCGCCGACCCCGACGGCAGCGCCGGCCCCCGGGACACGCTGCGTCGACGGTTCGACGCCGACGGCGCCACCGCGCTGCTGGCCGCCGCCGGGCTCGCCGTCGAGGAGATCCACGGCGTACGCGTGCTCGCCGACCTGCTGCCGGCGGCCGTGGCGGACGGCCAGCCGGGTGCCCTGCTGGAGCTGGAACGGGCGCTGGCAGCCCGGCCGCCCTGGCGGGACCTGGCGGCGCAGTTGCACCTGTTCGCCCGCCGTCCGGCATGACCGGCCCGGACGGGTCGGCCGTGGCACCCCCGGTGTCAGGAGGGGACCCTTCCTATGCACCAGGCGTTAGCAAGGTGCCCTTCCTTACACCCGTCAAGCCCGAGTACGGCGGCGGCAGCCTCGCCGACGTACTGCCCAGCGCGCTCGCGGTGCTCGGTGTGCCCGGCGCCGTCGACCTGCTCGGCCTCGGTGTCGACCTGCCCGGTGTACGCCGGATCGCGGTGCTGCTGGTCGACGGGCTCGGGTGGTACCAGATCCCGACCGCCGCGCCGTACGCGCCGACCCTGGCCGGACTGACCGCGGCGGCCGGTCGGCCACTCACCTGCGGCTTCCCCTCCACCACCCCGACCAGCCTGGTCACCCTGGGCACCGGGGCGGCACCCGGCGCGCACGGGGTGCTCGGCTTCACGCTGCGGGTGCCCGGCAGCGAGCGCGTGCTCAACCACATCGAGTGGTCCGGCGACCCGTCGCCGCTGCGGTGGCAGCCGGTGGCCACCCAGTTGGAGCGGGCCCGGGCCGCCGGGGTGGCGGTGACCGTGGTCAGTCGGCCGGAGTTCGGCGGCAGCGGCCTGACCCTGGCCGCGAACCGGGGCGGGGACTACCGGGGCGCGACCGGGGTGGACGCGGTGGCCACCACGATGCTGGCCGCGTTGACCGCCGGACGTGGCCCCACCCTGGTCTCCGGCTACCACCCGGACGTGGACCGCGACGGCCACCTCAGCGGCGTCGACTCGGCGCCCTGGCGGACCTCGGTGACCGAGGTGGACGGGCTGCTGGCCCGGTTGGTGGACGGGTTGCCGCCGGACGGGGCGTTGCTGGTCACCGCCGACCACGGGCAGCTCGACGTGCCCGCCGCGCACCGGTTCGACCTGGACACCGACCCTCGGCTGACCGCCGGGGTGCGGGTGGTCGCGGGTGAGCCCCGGGTGCGGTACCTGCACACCGCGCCGGGTGCCACCGCCGACGTGGTGGCGGCCTGGTCGGCCGTGCTCGGCGACGCCGCCCGGGTGATGGTGCGGGACGAGGCGGTGGCCGCCGGCTGGTTCGGGCCGGTGCCCGAGGCGCACCTGGAGCGGGTCGGCGACGTGGTGGTGGTCTGCAACGACACGTACGCCGTGCTGGCCAGCCGGTCGGAGAGCCCGACGGTGTCCCGGCTGGTGGCCTTCCACGGCGCGGACACCGCGGCGGAGATGACGATTCCGCTGCTGGTGCTGCGGGGCTGACCGGCCGTCGGCGTCCTACCCCGGGGTTAACCTGCCAGGGTGGGACGCAGTCAGTCGTTGCCCCGGGGCGGCGATCCCCGGTTCGGGCCGGACTCCGATGACGCCGGCTGCCCGATCCTGCACGTCGACATGGACGCCTTCTTCGCCTCGGTGGAGGTGCGCCACCGGCCGGAGTTGCGTGGTAAGGCCGTCGTGGTCGGCGGGGTCGGCCCACGCGGCGTGGTCAGTTCGGCCAGCTACGAGGCCCGGCGGTACGGCGTCCGCAGCGCGATGCCGACGATGCGGGCCCGGGCGCTCTGCCCGCACGCGGTGTTCCTGCCACCGGACTTCAGTCGCTACTCGACCGCCTCGCGGGCGGTCATGCAGATCTTCCGGGACGTCACGCCGCTGGTCGAGCCGCTCTCCCTGGACGAGGCGTTCCTGGACGTCGCGGGGGCCCGGCGACTGTTCGGCCCGCCGGCCGTGATCGCCCGCCGGATCCGCGAGCGGGTCGCCGCCGAGCAGGAGCTGACCTGTTCGGTGGGGGTGGCGTCGAGCAAGTTCGTGGCCAAGCTCGGGTCGACCCGGGCCAAGCCGGACGGCCTGCTCGTGGTTCCGGCCGCGCAGGTCCTCGACTTCCTCCATCCGTTGCCGGTGGCCGCCCTGTGGGGGGTGGGGGAGCGGGCCGAGCAGAGCCTGTTGCGGCTCGGGCTGCGGACGGTGGGCGACCTGGCCCAGGCCCCGCCGGGAATGCTGCGGACCGCGGTCGGCGCGGCGGCGGCTGCGCACCTGCACGAGTTGGCGTGGGGACGCGATCCGCGTCGGGTCAGCCCGGAGCACGCGGAGAAGTCGATCGGCGCGGAGGTCACCTTCGACGTCGATGTCCGAGATCCGACCGAGATCCGGCGTACGCTGCTGGGGCTCGCCGAGAAGGTCGGCGGCCGGCTGCGCGCTGCCGGGCAGGTGGGACGCACCGTGTCGCTCAAGGTGCGGATGGCCGATTTCCGCACCGTGAGTCGGTCGCGCACCCTCGACGTGCCCACCGACGTGGCCCGGGAGATGTTCGACACGGCCTGGTCGCTCTACACCGCTCTGGCACCGGGTGAGCGGATTCGCCTCGTCGGCGTACGGGCGGAGGGTCTGTCCCCGGCGGACGAGACACCCCGGCAGCTCGCGCTCGGTGCGCCCGAGCGGGGCTGGCGCGAGGCGGAGGTCGCGGCGGACGCCGCGGCTGCCCGATTCGGGCGGTCCGTCATAGGACCGGCCAGTCTTCTCGGGGGGCGTGATCCCCGACGAAATGAAAATCCGACGCGGCCGTAGGTCGTCCCGCTTTCCGACGCGCGAGGGCCCTCGTAGACTTGCGGGTAAGCAGCCGGTTGGCTGCCACGGTCTGTCGGTCCGACCGGACCGACCAACGTGACCGGGGAGGAGTGCCGTGCCGCTCTCGGAGCACGAGCAGCGGCTGTTCGAGCAGATCGAGCGGTCGCTTGCCGAGGACCCCAAGTTCGCCTCGGCCGTGCGCGCCAGCGACCCGCGTTTCCACGCGCGGCGTCGCCTGCTCGTCGCTGCCGGCGTGATCGTCGCTGGCCTGGCGTTGTTGGTCTATGGCGCGGTGATCAAGACTCCGCCGTTGGCAGTGGCGGGATTCGTTGTCATGCTGGCCTCGGCCGCGTTCGCGGTGCAGTCGCACCGTCGGGCGCAGTCACCGGACCTGCACGTCGTCGGAGGCACGGCGAGTCGTCGCCGGTCCCGGGGACGGTCCGGCCGCCGGTCGGGGGGGTTCCTCGACCGGATGGAGGACCGGTGGCGTCAGCGCCCGGAGGGGCACCGCTGACCCGCTGTTCCTGACGGCGGGGCATCCGTCCCGGATCTGACCGGTCCGGGGCGTTCCGGCGTGCGGCGGACGGGTGTCGTCCGGGTGCCTTCGGGGTGCTCGGGGCGACGCGGCGACGTGGCGCGTTCCGCGCTGCCCAACGGGCGGCGACGTGGAGACCCGGCGACGGCAGACCACGCGGCGACAGAAGAACCACGACGGGCCGGGTACCGGTGGATGTCCACCGGTACCCGGCCCGTGTCGTCGTGCCCGGTCCGGGCAGCGGTCAGCGGCCCGCGCGGCTCGCGATCAGTCGGCGCGGACTGAACCGCAGCAGCCGGTGACGTACCTGACCACCGGAGTTCACCAACCGCGACGAGGTGTCCGCGACGGTGGTGCGCCAGCGCTGCAACACCGACGGCGGCAACACTGTCGCCATCAGTCGGGTCCGCCGGTCGGCCCGCTCGGCCAGCGCGCCGCGTACCGTCCGCAGGGCCGTGGGCAGCGGCTCCCCGGTCAGCGGGTCGCGCGCGTACCGGGCCCGCTCCTCGGCGCGGCCGAGCAGGCGGGCCGCCGTGCCGGCCCCGGTGTCCGGTGCGAGTGCCTCCCGGACGAGCCGGTCGGCGGTCGCCCGTGGGGTCTCCGTCCGGTCCACCCGGATCCGGTAGTCCACCAGGGTGTCGAGCAGTTCGTCCCAGGCGGCGTGGGCGTCCGCCCGGGCCCGGTCCGGGTCGGCGTCGACCGTCATCGCCGGTCGGTGCTCCCCGGTGGCGGTGGCCTCCGACGCGTCGACGGTCCGGATCACCGGTGCGGGCCGACCTCGGCGGTGGCGCAGCGCGAGCCGACGCAGCGCCGGCACGGAGAGCAGGACCAGCAGCGCGAGTACGCCCACGGCGAGTAGCCAGGGCCAGCGTGGCGCCTGCGGGGTGGGCGCTCCCGGAGCGGCGCCGACGGCCGGGTCGTCACCCTCCTCGAACTGGTTCGGTCCGGCGTCCGGCCCGGCCGACGGGTCGGACGCGTCGGGCGCGGCCGTCGGGTCGGCCTGCGGAGTGTCCTCCTCGGGGGCGTCGACGTCCGGCGCCCAGGCGGACCGGGTCGAGCCCGGTACGCCGTAGGCCGGGGTGGCGTCGAAGGGCACCCACCCGATCTGGTCGAAGTACACCTCGGTCCAGGCGTGCAGGTTGCGGTTGGTCAGGATGAGGGTGTCGGCGGTGCGCCGGTTGCCGTTGGTGAAGCCGAAGGCGACCCGGGCCGGGATGCCGGCGTCACGGACCATCCAGGCCAGCGCCGCCGCGTACTGCTGGCAGTAGCCGGCCTTGTTCTCCAGGAAGTCGAGGATCTCCTGCCCGCTGGTGCCCTGTTCGGTGCTGAGCTGGTAGGTGAAGCCGTTCTCCTCGGAGAAGTAGTCGTAGATCGCGCGGACCTTGTCGTACTCGGTGCGCTGGCCCCGGATCAGTTCGGCCACCAGGGTCCGCACCTCGGGCACGTCGGGGGTAACGGTCTGCTGGACCCGCCGGGGATCGTCGGCGGACAGCGCCCGTGCCGAGCGCAGCGCCTGCGGCGTGTACGTCGAGCGGACGTAGTCGAACGAGTACGACTTCTCCCGGGAGTTCTCCCGGTTGGAGAAGACCACCTGCAGGTCCTGGTCGTAGAACCAGTTGCGGTTCAGGTCGGTGAAGCCGACCGGCTCGGCGTAGACCGGCATCAGCGGCATGGCCAGGGACCGGGTCACCTCGACGGTGGCCCGGTGCCGGGTCCGCTCGACCCCCCGCACCTGCTGGGTCGACGGGTCGGGCAGCTCACCGGTGACCCGGCTGCCGTTCGGGCCGCGTACCCGGAAGCCGTCGCCGCGCAGCTCGTCGGCGACTCCGAAGCGCAGGTAGAACGGATCCTCCTCGGTGGTGGTCACCGTCACCAGGTCGGTGGTCTCGGACTGGTTGAGCGTGCCACTGAGCGCGGCGAACAGGTCGACCCGGCCGGGGGAGCCGCCGAAGCCCTGCCCGCCCAGGCCGTTGCCGACGCCGGAGTTGAAGTTGTTCATCAGGCCGGAGGTCATGCCCGGCACGGCCAGCGGCACCAGGACGGCCAGCGCCAGGCCCACCACCGCCAACCGCCGACCGGCGGCGGCCAGTGGGGACGCCTCCCAGACGTCGACGTCGCGGCCGTCGCCGGTGAACCGACGGCCGAACCGCCGGACCCGGTCGACGTTGTCGGTGACCAGCAGCCAGAGGAAACCGGCGGCCCCGATGGCGAACGGCAGCGGCGGGACGCTGTCGACGTAGACCGCGACCGGCACCGAGTAGATGGCCAGCATCGGCAGACCGGCCAGCGCGGGCCGGCGCAGCCCGACACAGAGCACGTCCACCAGCACCGCGACGCCGCCGATACCGAGCACCGTGATGAACAGCAGCGGGTCGGTGTCGGGCACCTTCACACCGTGCGAGCGCATGTCGTCGACCGAGCTGCTGAGCAACTCGGCGAAGTGCCCGAAGGTGGCCGGCGTGGGCAGCACCGCGAGCAGTTCCTCGCCGCTGGGGAACAGCCAGGTCAGGGCCAGGGTGAGGCCGGCGACCATGGCCAGGATCTGCGCCCACAGCGGGGTCCGACCGAGCCGGGCCAGCGCCGCCGCGGCGGCCACCGCGGCCACCGCGATGACCGCCTGCACCAGCCAGGTCCACCGTTCGAAGATGGCCGACAGCGGCGCCGCCGCGAGCAGGGTCGCGGCGGCGGCCACCAGACCCAGGTTCCGATGGGCGATCATGAGGGGGACCTTCCGTTCATCGCACGCCGCCGGCCACCGTCTCGGCCATCGCCGCCCGCAGGGCGAAACCCTGCGAGCCCCGGCCGGCCTGCGGCCAGAGCGCCGGCAACCGGCCGCCGTGGTCGACGCCGATCACCCGCCAACCGGACTGCATGAGCGCCAGCGCGGCGGTGTCGTGTGCCTGGTCGGCCTCGGCCCGGGCCGACGCCGGCAGGTTCAGCCAGGCGGAGCTGTCCAGCAGGAAGCAGACGCAGGTCGCGCCGTTGGCCCGGAGCCCGGACAGCAGCTCCGCCTCGGCCGTGCTCAGCGACCCGAAGACGCCGATGATCAGGCCGCCGTCGGAGCGCTGCCGGACGTGTTGCACCAGGGTGGTGATCTCGACGCGTTGGTCCAGCCGGACCTCCGCGAGTTGGTCGAGCAGCAGACCGTCACCGGCGCCCTCGGTCGCGTCCACGTCCGCGCCGGAACCGGTGACCAGGCGCAGCTTGTAACCGCCCTGGCGCAGGTGCACCGCGATGCTGGCGGCGGCCGAGACGGCCCACTCGAAACTGGCCGTCGGGCCGTCGCCCTGGTGGCCGTACGCGCGGGTGTCCAGCAGGACGGTCGCCCGGCTCTCCCAGGGCTGTTCCTCCCGGCGCACCATCAGCTCCCCGGTGCGCGCGGTCGACTTCCAGTGCACCCGGCGCAGGTCGTCGCCGCGCCGGTACTCACGGGTCGCCGCGTCATCCTCGCCGTGCACCGCCACCGAGCGGGCCCGGCTCTCGCCGCTGCCGGCGTACTCGCCGGGCAGCCGCACCGCCGGCAGCGGCACCACCTGCGGCACCACGGTCAGCGAGTCGGTGCCCGGGAAGGCCCGGCTCAGCTCGCACAGACCGAACGGGTCGGTCATCCGGACCACCAGCGGCCCCACGTCGTACCGGCCGCGCACGTCGGCCCGCACGGTGTACGCCACCGAGCTGGCCTGGTGCGCGCCGAGCCGTTCCAGCACCACCCGGGGCCGGCTGCCGAGCGCGTACGGCAGTCGGTCCTCCAGCAGCAGGGTGCCGGTGGGCAACCGGGACAGGTTCTGCAACCGCAACACCATCCGGGCGGTGGCGCCGACCGGTACCCGGTGCGGGTCCAGCGAGCGGTGACAGGCCAGCTTGTAGCGGCTGCGGCCGACGTAGAGCGCGGCGAGCAGCGGGAGGACGGCCAGCAGCACGGCCACCCGCAGCAGGTCCTTCTCGCCGAGGATGCCGGCGGAGACGGCGGCCGCCAGCGCGGCCGCCAGGAAGGAGCGACCGCGGGTGGTCAGGCCGCGTAGGCCGTCACGCACGTCACGGCCTCCGGGGTTCGAACGGAGCCCGACCGTTGCCGTTGCCGTTGCCGGCCGGCGGCCGGGTGTCGTACGGCGAGCGCTGCCGGTCGTGCGGCAACGGCAGCCGGTGCACCAGGTCGGCCACGATCGCGTCGGTGGTACGCCGGGCGAGCTGGGCGTCGGCGGTGGGGATGAGCCGGTGCGCCAGGACCGGTACGGCGAGTACCTGGAGATCGTCGGGGAGGACGTAGTCGCGTCCGTCGAGGGCGGCCACCGCGCGGGCGGTGCGCAGCAGTTGCAGCGTGCACCGCGGGGAGGCGCCGAGCCGCAGGTCGGGTGCCTCACGGGTGGCGGTGACCAGGTCGATCGCGTACTGCTTGACCGCGTCGGCGACGTGCACCTGCCGGACGTGACCGATCAGCCGGCGCACGGTGTCGGCGTCGGAGACCGGGCGCAGCGCCGGCAGCGGGTCGACCGCGCCGTGGCCGTCGAGCATGGCCAGTTCGGCGTTCGGGTCGGGGTAGCCCATCGCGATCCGGGCGGTGAAGCGGTCCCGCTGCGCCTCGGGCAGCGGGTACGTGCCCTCCATCTCGATCGGGTTCTGGGTGGCGATCACCATGAACGGGGTCTGGAGCTGGTACGTCACCCCGTCGACGGTGACCTGCCGCTCCTCCATGCACTCCAGCAGCGCGGACTGGGTCTTCGGCGAGGCCCGGTTGATCTCGTCGCCGACGACCAGGTTGGCGAAGACGGCACCCGGCCGGAACTCGAAGTCGTGGGTCTCCTGGTTGTAGACGCTGACGCCGGTGACATCGCTGGGCAGCAGGTCGGGGGTGAACTGGATGCGGCGCACGGAGCAGTCGATGGAGCGGGCGAGGGCCTTGGCCAGTTTGGTCTTGCCCACGCCGGGCACATCCTCGATGAGCAGATGACCCTCGGCGAGCAGGACGGCCAGAGCGAGCCGCACGGTGGCGGTCTTGCCCTCGATGACCTGTTCGATGTTGGCCACGATGGCGTCGCTCGCTGCGCGGAACTCGTCGTGCGGCAGCAGTCCGCCAACTTCGTCCCAGGTCTGTTGTGTCACGGGCCTCCTCCTCGTCGCCGTCACGGCAGCTCTGAACAGAGCACCTGGACCCGCCGTTGGGTTCGCGACGTGCGAGCCTCGTCTGCCGCAGCAATCTCACTGGCCTCTCAGGCTAACCATGTTTCTCGCCAACGCCGACCGGCGCAGGTGTTTGGGTGGGTAGAGAGGCATTTGTCGTGCACGCAGCGCACGTCGTCGGTTCTGTCGGGTGAAGGGTCCGAGGGCTCCGTTCCGGGACCGGGACGGGCGCGGCGGACGGGGTACTGGGCAACGGCGCCGTAGGGGTCGCGGTACACTGCCGGTCATGGCCGGAGTCTTCCTGCTTCTTACCGAGCCGTGCTGATGCGCTGACGGCGCGACAGCACGGCGGCCCCTCCTGTGCGAGGGGCTTTTTCGTGCCCGCCGGGGCCCGGGGCGGGCCGCCGAGCACGGACACGAGACCAGCCAGCACGGAGAAGACCCCGCCGGTCGACGCGAGGAGAAGGCCATGACCGAGGCAGCCGCCAACGACACCCCACCGTTCCGGTACACCGCCGTGCTGGCCGACGAGATCGAACGCCGCTGGCAGGACCACTGGGAACGCGAGGGCAGTTTCCACGCGCCGAACCCGTCCGGCCCGCTGGCCGACCCGGCCCACCCGCGCTCCGGCGCGGAGAAGCTGTACGTGCTGGACATGTTCCCGTACCCGTCCGGCGCCGGGCTGCACGTCGGGCACCCGCTGGGCTACATCGGCACCGACTGCTTCGCCCGCTACCAGCGGATGGCCGGGCGCAACGTGCTGCACGCGATGGGCTTCGACGCGTTCGGCCTGCCCGCCGAGCAGTACGCGGTGCAGACCGGCACCCACCCCCGGACCACCACCGAGGCCAACATCGAGCGGTACCGGGAGCAACTGCGACGGCTGGGGCTGGCCCACGACCAGCGGCGCTCGGTGGCCACCATCGACACGGACTTCTACCGCTGGACGCAGTGGATCTTCCTGCAGATCTTCAACTCCTGGTACGACCGCGAGGCCGGTCGGGCCCGCCCGATCAGCGAGCTGACCGCCGAGTTCGCCGCCGGGACCCGGCGTACCCCGGACGGTCGCCCGTGGGCCGAGCTGTCGTCCGCCGAGCGTCGCGCGATCGTCGACGACCACCGCCTGGCGTACGTGTCGCAGGCGCCGGTGAACTGGTGCCCGGGCCTGGGCACGGTGCTGGCCAACGAGGAGGTCACCGCCGACGGCCGCTCCGAGCGCGGCAACTTCCCGGTCTTCAAGCGCAACCTGAAGCAGTGGATGATGCGGATCACCGCGTACGGTGACCGGCTGCTGGACGACCTGGACAAGCTGGACTGGCCCGAGCCGATCAAGCTGATGCAGCGCAACTGGATCGGCCGGTCCACCGGGGCGCACATCGACTTCCCGACTCCGACCGCGCCGATCCGGGTGTTCACGACCCGGCCCGACACCGTCTTCGGGGCCACCTACATGGTGCTGGCGCCCGAGCACGAGCTGGTCGACGCGCTGGTGCCGGCGGCCTGGCCGGAGGGGACCCGGGACGCGTGGACCGGTGGGCACACCGATCCACGGGCGGCCGTCGAGGCGTACCGCAAGTCGGCCGCCGCCAAGACCGACGTCGAGCGGCAGGCCGACACCAAGGAGAAGACCGGCGTCTTCATCGGCGCGTACGCCACCAACCCGGTCACCGGCGGGCAGATCCCGATCTTCATCGCCGACTACGTGCTGGCCGGTTACGGCACCGGCGCGATCATGGCGGTACCCGCGCAGGACGAGCGGGACTGGGCGTTCGCTGAGGTCTTCGAGCTGCCGATCGTGCGTACCGTGCAGTCGCCGGAGGGCTTCGACGGCAAGGCGTACACCGGGGAGGGGCCGGCGATCAACAGCGCCGCGCCCGAGCGCGGCCTGGACCTGAACGGACTGGGGGTGGCCGACGCCAAGGCTCGGATCATCGCCTGGCTGGAGGCCGACGGCACCGGCCAGGGTGCGGTGACCTACCGGCTGCGGGACTGGCTGTTCAGCCGGCAGCGGTACTGGGGCGAGCCGTTCCCGATCGTCTACGACGCCGACGGCGTGGCGATCGCGCTGCCGGAGGAGATGCTGCCGGTCGAACTGCCCGAGGTGGACGACTTCTCGCCGCGCACCTTCGACGCGAACGACGCCGACAGCGACCCGGAGACGCCGCTGTCGCGCCGCCGCGACTGGGTCGAGGTCGAGCTGGACCTGGGGGACGGGCCCAAGCGGTACACCCGGGAGACCAACGTGATGCCGCAGTGGGCCGGCTCCTGCTGGTACGAGCTGCGCTACCTGGACCCGACCAACGACGAGCGCTTCGTCGACGCGGAGACCGAGCGGTACTGGATGGGGCCGCGCGGTGAGGGCGACTGCGGTGGCGTCGACCTGTACGTCGGCGGCGCCGAGCACGCCGTGCTGCACCTGCTGTACGCCCGGTTCTGGCACAAGGTGCTGTTCGACCTGGGGCACGTGTCGTCGTTCGAGCCGTTCCGCAAGCTGTTCAACCAGGGCTACATCCAGGCGTACGCGTACACCGACGCGCGGGGCGCGTACGTGCCGGCCGAGGAGGTCGTCGAGCGTGACGGCGGCTGGTTCCTGGGCGACGTCCAGGTCAACCGCGAGTACGGCAAGATGGGCAAGTCCCTGAAGAACATCGTCACCCCGGACGAGATGTGCGCCGCGTACGGCGCCGACACGTTCCGGGTCTACGAGATGTCGATGGGGCCGCTGGAGGTGTCCCGCCCGTGGGAGACCCGGGCGGTGATCGGCTCGTACCGGTTCCTGCAGCGGGTCTGGCGGGCCGTCGTCGACGAGCAGACCGGCGAGTCGCGGGTCACCGACGAACCGGCCGACGAACAGACCCGGCGGCTGCTGCACCGGGTGATCGACGGCGTCCGGGGCGACATGGAGGGAATCCGGTTCAACACCGCGATCGCCAAGCTGATCGAGCTGACCAACGCGGTGACCCGGCTGGCGAGCACCCCGCGCGAGGTGGCCGAACCGCTGGTGCTGATGGTGGCGCCGGTGGCACCGCACATCGCCGAGGAACTGTGGCGGCGGCTGGGCCACCAGACCTCCCTGACGTACGCGGACTTCCCGGTCGCCGACCCGGCGCTCCTGGTCGCCGAGACCGTCACCTACCCGGTGCAGGTCAACGGCAAGGTCCGGGGCCGGGTCGAGGTGCCGGCCGACGCCGCCGAGGACGACGTGCGCTCCGCCGCGCTGGCCGCGGTGGCGGGTGCGTTGGCCGGCAAGGAGCCGCGCAAGGTGATCGTGATCCCCGGCCGGATGGTGTCCGTCGTCGCCTGACGTTGTTGGTGTGGTGAAAGGAAGGGTCCCCTGCTAACGCCTCGTGCATAGCAGGGGACCCTTCCTCACACTCGACGGCCGCGGCGGCCGTCGCGGCCGGGCTGCGTGGGCGGCAGCCGATGACCTGGCCCGCCTCGTCCGAGGACCCAGACTCGTCGCAAGGTCGTGCTCGATCCTGGATCGAGTGGTCTCGTCGCGGCACGCAGGCCACTCGATCCAGGATCGAGCGGGATCATGCCGTGCGGGGGGCGTCAGGGAGCAGGCGGGGGCGGGGTGGGAGAGGGTGGGCGGCGCTCTGTGGTGCGGCGTCGGCGTTCGGCGAGCCACCAGCGGGTGAGCAGCACCGCGCTGGCGATGAAGCCGAGCGCGGCGGGGGTGGCGGCGAGCCAGTTGATCTCGTTGGGGCTGGTGACGGCGGCACCGACCGCGGCGTAGCCGAACGCCGACGGGGCGGAGGCGATCACGCTGCCGACCAGGAACGGCAGGATCCGCGCGCCGGTGGTGCCGTAGCCGTAGCTGACCAGGCCGTATCCGGAGATCGGCAGCAGTCGTACGGTGATCACGCCGAGCACGCTCTGCCGGGTGAACCAGCGGTCCAGTCGGGCCAGCCGGCCCCGGACCCGTTCGGCGACGAACTCCCGCCCGAGTATCCGGCCCACGGAGAAGCCGATCGCCGCCGCCAGCAGGGCCGCGCCCAGCGCGTACGCAGCACCCTCCAGCGCGCCGAAGACCGCGCCCGCGGCGAGCGTGATGAAGGTGCGGGGGACCAGGGCCACCAGCAGCAGCGCGCCGCCGAGGACGCCGGCGACCGGGGCGAGGCCGCCCAGCCGGTCGCCGAACTGCGGCAGTGCCGTCGGGTCGGGGTGGGGCACCAGCACCAGGGTCACCCCGAACCCGGCGATCAGGAGCAGCAGCAGGCCGAACCGGACGGCCGACGGTGTGGTGGCGACCGGCTGCACCGATCGCCAGTACCGCGCGAGCCGCCGGCCGGCCGCGATCATGCCCGGGCGGCGGTCACCGCGGCCCGGCGTTCGGCCCGCAGCCGATCGGCCCAGGTGTCGTCGAGCGGCGGGAGCTGCTGCGCGCCGGTGGCCCAGCGCAGCAGCAGGTCGGCCAGGGCCGGGTTGCGTGCCAAGGCGGGACCGTGCGAGTACGTGCCGAGCAGCTTGCCGCGCCACGCCCCCTCGGTGGTGCCGTCGTTGCCGACCCCGGCGGTGACCCGGGCCAGCGGGGAGACCTCGGCACCGAGGCGGGTGCGACCGCCGTGGTTCTCGAAGCCGGTCAACGGGGGCAGGCCCAGCCGGGCGTCGATGTCACCGGCGAGTTCGCCGACGGCCCGGGTCTCGCCCCGGTCCGAGGAGAGGTCGAGCAGTTCCAGGCCGCGGTACTGGGTGCCCTTGGCGAAGAACGAGGTGCCGAGCAGTTGGTATCCGGCGCAGACGCCGAAGACCACCGAGCCCTGGGCGACGGCCCGGTGCAGACCGCCGTCGGTGAGCAGCCGCTGGGCGCCGAGCGCCTGCGGACCGTCCTCGCCGCCGCCGATGAGGTAGATGTCGGCGGTGGTGGGCATCTGCTGGTCGGAGCGGACCTCCAGCACCTCGATCGGGAAGCCGCGCTGCTGCGCCCGCCGGGCCAGGATCAGCATGTTGCCCCGGTCGCCGTAGGTGGAGAGCAGGTCGGGGTAGATCCAGACGATGCGCAGGGTCTCAGTTGACACGGTCCAACTCCGCTCGGATGTCCTGGAAGGCGGTGTAGTTCGCGATGACCTCCAGTCGCCCCGGCGGCACCGCGCGGAGGGCGTCGTCGAAGGTGCGTACGTGCTGGAACGGCACGCCGTTGACGTCCAGCCGGACCGCCAGGTCGTACGCCCGGTCGCCGGTGATGAGCACCTGACGTCCGCGTAGTGGGGCGAAGTCGACGTCGAAGAGCCAGGAGGTGTCCAGCCCGTCGGGGTCGCGGGCGTTGATGGAGAGCAGTGTCGGGGCGTGCTCGGCCATGTCGAACGCCTCCAGCCAACTGGCCGGGTTCTTCGCCAGCAGCAGCCGGACCAGCCGACCGTCCCGCTCCACCTGCGCGTACCGACCGGCGACCGAGGTGACGTCGCCGAGGCGGGGGACCGCGTCGAACGGGCGTACGCCGAACTCGGCGGCGAGGGCCAGGGCGGTGGCCGCGTTGCCGATGTTGACCTTGCCGGGGAGCTGGAGCTTCACCTTGTACCACGCGCCGGTGGGGTCGAGGACGCCTTCGTCGTCGACGGTCCACTGCGGCTGCGGTCGGCGCAGCGGGCAGCCGCTGCACCACCACTGCTCGCCGGAGCGCTGGATGGTCGAGCCGCACTCGGGGCAGACCCACGAGTCGTCGTGCCAGCGCTGACCGGCGGAGAACCAGGTGACGTGCGGTGGGGTGATCCGCTGGTCGTGGGCGGCTGGCGGGGTGGCCGCCCAGACCACCATCGGGTCGTCGGCGTTGGCCACGATGCGGATATCCGGGTGCCGGACCAGGGCCGCGCGCCAGAGCTGCGCCATCATGGCGACCTCCTTGGCCCGGTCGAGCTGGTCACGGGAGAGGTTGAGCAGCGCCACCACGTGCGGCTCGGTCGCCTCGATCACCTGCGCGAGGTAGTGCTCGTCGACCTCCAGCACGGCGTACGGGGTGCTGCCCGCCTTGGCCAGGGCGGAGGTGTGCCCGGTGGGCATGTTGGCGCCGAAGGAGTTGGTGGCCACCCTGCCGAGCACGCCGACGGCGGCGGCGGCCAGCCGGGTGGTGGTGGTCTTGCCGTTGGTGCCGGAGACCAGCGCGATGGCCCGTCCGGCAGAGAGGTGCGCCAGCAGGTCCGGGTCGATCTTGAGGCCGATCCAGCCACCGATCACCGAGCCGTCGCCACGGCCCGCAGCCCGCGACAGGGCTGCGGCGGTCCGTGACACGGAGCTGGCCACCTTCGCCCGTAGGGGCATCTTCGCGTCCGTCACGCGAGCGAGGTTACCGGACCAGACTACCCCTCAGATCGCCGCCGACGGTGTTCCGTTCTGTCCACTTCGTCGGTGAGTGGGGTGGTGGGCCTCCGGTCCGGCCCTAATGGATCTATGTCGGATAGCGGACCCCGTCCGGCGCCCCGCCGCCCTCCACTCCGCTCCACCCCGGCTGACGTGCGGTTTTGTGGCGCGCAGCGGCGCGCCACGCGGGCGATTCTGGTTGCGGGTGGAGGGAAGTGGAGTAGAGTGGGGCGCATTGGTGGGGCCGGGAGGGGCCCACCGGCCCGGGGGGTCAACGGCGCGCGAACGCCGTTAAGGGCGAGGGGGTTGGGCCGATGTTTCTCGGCACCCACACTCCGCGCCTGGACGACAAAGGCCGGTTGATCCTTCCGGCGAAGTTCCGGGATGAGCTGGCGGGGGGTGTCGTGATCACCAAAGGGCAGGAGCGCTGCCTCTACGTCTTTCCGACGCCTGAGTTCCAGCACATCGCGGATCAGTTGCGTGCGCAGCCGATGACGCACAAGGCGGCCCGGGCCTACAGCCGTGTCTTCTTCGCCAGCGCGCACGACGAGATACCCGACAAGCAGGGCCGGGTGACCATCCCGGCACACCTGCGCAGCTACGCGGGGCTCGACCGGGACCTGGTGGTCATCGGTGCGAGCACCCGGGTGGAGATCTGGGACAAGGTCGCCTGGGAGACCTACCTCGCCGAGAGCGAAGACGACTTCGCCGACATCGAGGAGGGGGTGCTGCCAGGCGGTCTGTGAGGGCGTGGCGACGCCCGACGTACTGCGAGATCTCCAGCCGCTTTCGAGCTCCTGGCATCCCTTCCCCGGTGCCAGGCACACGATCCGCACGCAGGACCACGGGGTCCGGCGTACGGGTCGAGAGCGGATGGGGATCTGGCGGTACGACGGCACGGCGTCGTCCGACGAGCAGGACGCGAGAACGAGACCGGTTCAACCAGTGGGGGTCGACATGGGGGAGCTACGCGGCACGCATGTGCCGGTGCTGCTCGAGCGGTGTCTCGAGCTGCTCGCCCCCGCGCTGGGTCGAGGCGGCCGTACGGTCCACGTCGACGCGACGCTCGGTCTGGCCGGGCACGCCGAGGCGGTGTTGCAGGCACATCCGGAGACGATCCTGGTGGGTCTGGACCGCGACACCGAGGCACTCGCACACGCACGGGTGCGGCTGGCCCGGTTCGCCGACCGCATCCACCTGGAACACGCGGTCTACGACGAGTTGCCCGACGTGCTGGACCGGTTGGGGTACCCGTCCGTGGACGGTGTGCTGTTCGACCTCGGTGTCTCCTCACTGCAACTCGACGCGCCCGACCGCGGGTTCGCGTACGCACAGGACGCGCCGCTGGACATGCGGATGGACCAGACCCGGGGGGTGACCGCCGAGGAGGTGGTCAACACCTACTCGCATCCGGATCTGGCCCGGGTGCTGCGGGTGTACGGCGAGGAGAAGTTCGCCGGACGGATCGCCTCGGCGATCATCCGGGAACGGGACCGGGGCCGGATCACCTCGTCGGCGCGACTGGCCGAGTTGGTGCGGGAGTCGATCCCGGCACCGGCGCGGCGAACCGGGGGACACCCGGCAAAGAGAACGTTTCAGGCTTTACGGATCGAGGTAAACAGAGAACTGGCAGTGCTGGAGACGGCGCTGCCGGCCGCTCTGGACAAGCTTTCCGTCGGCGGTCGCATGGTGGTCCTGTCCTACCACTCGTTGGAGGACAGGCTCACCAAGCAGGCGCTCGCCGACCGGGTCCGCAGTACGGGCCCGGTCGACCTCCCGGTCGAACTGCCCGGGTCGGAGCCGACGTTCCGGCTGCTCAGCCGGGGCGCGGAGCTGCCCGGGGAGGGGGAGGTCGCCGCCAACCCGCGCGCCGCATCGGTGCGGCTGCGGGCGGCGGAACGGATCGACCCGCAGGCCCGGCACCAGGGGCGTACCGACCGCGAACGGTACCGGCGCCGGGTCAAGGCGATGCACCAACCGGGGACGGGGTCGGCCGCGGAAACCGGAGGGGGACCGCGGCGGACGCCGGGGGACACGGACGAAGAGGGGGAGGGAATATGAATGTGAGCAAGCGCCGGGACGTCGCCGGCGTCGGGCAGCGCACACCGCGGTCGGGGGGCCGGATCGCGGCGGAGCGGACCCGAGTGGCCGGGAACGACACCCGGCGGCAGGACCGGGTGAGCCGGCTGGACGACACTCGCGCCCGGGGGGCGCGCGAGTTTCCCGTCCAGGGCAGCGCCGCACTGCGTCCGGTGGAGCGGCCGAGTGTCGGCAAGCCGGAGCGGGCCGAGTCACCGCGGCTGCGGGTCGCCCCGCCGCCGCCGGTGCGGGTGCCCCGGGCGCCGTTCGCGGCGCTCGTGGTGGTGCTCGTCGTCGGCGGAGTGCTCGGCATCCTGGCCGTCAACACGAAGATCAACGAGAACGCGTTCCGGCTCGACGAACTCCAGCAGCAGCAGGCCAAGCTCGACGTGGAGCAGCAGCAGCTCAAGAAGCAGATCGCCGAGTCGGAGTCGCCGGGCAACCTGGAGGCGCAGGCCCGCCGTCTGGGGCTGGTCGAGTCGGGTGAGCTGGCGTACATCCGGCTGCCGGACGGCAAGATGATCGGCGTGCCGCAGCCAGCCAGCGGTCAGGTGTCGATCACCAGCCAGCAGGGCTCGGAGGGGTAGGCCTTGCCCTCGAGATCAGACGAACCGCGCCGGGACGCCACAGGCTCCCGGCGCGGTTCTTCCCGTAATGGGGGTACGCCGGACGAGCGCGGCGGCGAGCCGGGTATCGGCGGCATCTCCGACGCCCGTGCGTACACCCCCCGGGGGCGCACCGTCCGCGACGGCGGCGGTCGGGCCGAGCAACGGCGCGACCCGCGTACCAGCCGGACCCAGGACCCGTTCCGGCCGGCGTTGCAGGTGCTCGACGGTGGGCGGTCCGCCGCCACCCGGGGCGGCACCCGGGCGGCAGCCGTACCTCGGCGGGAGGCCACCGCCGGCCGGACCACCGTGGTCCGGACCGTCACCGACCGCACCCCCCGGGGTGAGGCACCGGCCGGGACGCCCCGACGTCGCGTCGGCGGCCGGGAACCGCGCCGGGGTGACCGTCCGGCCGCGCGCCGACCGGGCCGCAAGGCACCGCGTCCGCCCCGGCTCGCCGACCCGGGACGTCGGCTGCGGCTGGGCACCGCGCTGGCCCTGGCCCTCTTCGTCGCCATCGGCGTGCGGCTCGTCGTGCTCCAGGCCGTCGACACTCCGGCGTACGCCGACGGCGGCATGGCCGACCGGCTGCGGACCGTGCCGCTGCCCGCGCCGCGCGGAGCGATCTTCGACCGGGACGGCGCGGCCCTGGCGCACAGCGTCGAGGCCCGCTACGTGTACGCCGACCCGACCCGGATCAAGGACATCACGGCGACCGCGCAGACGCTCTCCCCGCTGCTCGGCATGCCCGCCTCGGAGTTGGCCGAGAAGATGAAGCCGCGCAAGCGGATTAGCGGCGTCGACTCGCAGTTCGAGTACCTGGCGCGTGGGGTCACCGTGGCCCGGGCCCGGGAGATCATGGAGTTGGCTCTGCCGGGCATCGCGGTGCACCGCGACGAGCGGCGCGAGGTCCCCGGCGGTGACCTGGCCGCCAACCTGATCGGTTTCACCAGCCTGGACATGGTCGGGCTGGAGGGACTGGAGGCGCGCTACGACGACCTGCTGCACGGCGAGGACGGGCAGCGTGTCTTCGAGGTCGGCCTGGGTGCGTTGGCCGCGCCCATCCCCGGTGGCTACAGCCGCACCACCAAGGCCAAGCCGGGCAGCTCGATCGTGCTCACCATCGACCGGGACCTGCAGTACACGGTGCAGCGGATCCTCAGCGAGCGGATGAAGGCGGTGCAGGGCAGCACGGGTGCCGCGGTGGTGCTCCACGCACGTACCGGGGAGGTGCTGGCCCAGGCCAGCCATCCCACCTACAACGCGGCGAAACCGCAGTCGAGTGACCCCACCGACCGGGAGGACGCGGCCACCAGCTTCATCGTCGACCCGGGTTCGGTGCACAAGGCGATCACGTTCGGGGCGGCGTTGCAGGAGGGCGTCATCACCAAGGACACCGTCTTCCCGGTCGCCAACGGAATCCGCAAGGGCGACACGTGGTTCCGGGACACGTTCCCGGCGAACGGGAGGCGGATGAGCGTGGCCGGGATGATGGCCCACTCCTCCAACGTCGGCACCATCCAGATCGCCGACCAGCTCGGCCCGGAGCGGCTGCTCGACTACCAGCAGCGGTTCGGGCTCGGCAAGCCGACCGGTGTCGGGATGCCGGGCGAGGCGGGTGGGCGGCTGCTGCCGGTGCAGGAGTGGAGCGAGTCGTCGCACGGCTCGGTGCCGATCGGGCACAGCGTGGACGCCACCCCGTTGCAGATGGCCGCCGCGTACGCCGCCATCGCCAACGACGGCACGTACGTGCAGCCGAGGCTGGTCAAGGAGACGATCGGGCCGGACGGGAAGCCGACACCGGCCGAGGCGTCGACGACCCGTCAGGTGCTCAGCCCGGACAACGCCGCCGCGCTGCGCACCATCCTGGAGGCGGTCACCACCGTCGACAACGCCACCGGCCTGGCGGCGGCGGTGCCCGGTTACCGGGTGGCGGGCAAGACCGGCACCGGGTGGCGGCTGGTCGAGGGGAAGAAACAGCCCGGCGAGGTCGCCTCGTTCATCGGGATGGCGCCGGCGGACAATCCGCAGTACGTGATCGCGGTGTTCGTGCACAGCCCGAGTGGTGGCGGCGGCCGGGTCGCGGCACCGGCTTTCAAGGAAATGATGACCTTCGCGCTGCGGCATTTCCGGGTGCCGCCGTCGAGCGATCCGGCGCCGAAGTTCACCGTATTCCCGTAACTGTCGTCGTCGTCAATTCCTCGGGTCGCCGGCACCGCCACCGGCGACCCGAGGAATTGACGTACGCACATTCGTCGACCTGTTTTCCGGTGTTTTTGCGGCGACCGTGCCCGGGTGCGTCGTCTTTCCGAATCCGCCCGCCTCGAAATGGTCGTCCGGTGACGACGTCGTCCGGATCGCGCCCGCTGCGGTGGCCGGGCACCCGGTGACCGCGCGCTCAGGCGCGCCGACGGCGGTACGCCTGTCGGGTGCACCGGCTGCCACCTGCGGTTCGACTTCGTGCGGCGGAGATTCAGGCGCGCCGTGCGGCCGGGCCCGGGCGACCGGGTAGGGTCTGACGCCGTGCGCGGCAATCCTCGTCCCCGTACCGTGACCGGAATCCGGCTCGGTGACCTAGCCGCCCTGCTCACCGTGGCGCCCTCCACCAGCGCCGATCCGTTGGTGACCGGGGTGACCCACGCCAGTCAGGAGGTCCGACCCGGCGACCTGTACGCGGCCCTGCCCGGCGCGCGCCGGCACGGCGCGGAGTTCGCCGCCGGTGCGGCCCAGGCCGGCGCGGTCGCGGTGCTGACCGACCCGGCCGGTGCCGAGTCGGCCGCCGGCACCGGACTGCCGGTCCTGGTGGTCGACGACCCGCGCGCGGTGCTGGGCCCGGTCGCCTCGACGATCTACGGCGACCCGACCGCGCACCTGCTGACGATCGGGGTCACCGGCACCGCCGGGAAGACCTCCACCGCCTACCTCGTCGAGTCCGGGCTACGTGCCGCCGGCCACACCACCGGCCTGATCGGCACCGTCGAGACGCGCCTGGGCGACCTGGTGGTGGACAGCGTGCGGACCACGCCGGAGGCCACCGACCTGCACGCGATGCTCGCCGCCGCCCGTGAGCGGGGCGTCACCGCAGTGGTCATGGAGGTCTCCAGCCACGCGCTGGCGATGGGCCGGGTCGGCGGGGTGCGATTCCGGGTGGGCGGCTGGACCAACTTCGGCTCCGACCACCTGGACTTCCACGCCGACGCCGAGGACTACTTCGCGGCCAAGGCGCGGCTGTTCGACGGGCGCTGCGCGGTGGAGGTGCTCAACCGCGACGACCCGGCGCTGGAGCCGCTGTTCCGGCCGGCCACGGTCAGCTACTCGGCGGCCGGTGACCCGACCGCCACCTGGTGGGCCGACAAGATCGACGGCGACGGGTACGCCCAGCGTTTCACCGCGCACGGCCCGGACGGGTTGACGCTGCCCGCCGGGGTGGCGCTGCCCGGCCGGCACAACGTGGCGAACGCCCTGCTGGCCATCGCCGCGCTGGTCGCCGCCGGAGTCGACCCGGCGACCGCCGCCGAGGGGGTGGCCGCCTGCGGTGGCGTACCCGGGCGGCTGGAGTCGGTGGGCGTGGCCGGCGGGGTACGCGGGGTGGTCGACTACGCGCACAAGACCGACGCCGTGGTGGCCGCGTTGGCCGCACTGCGCGAACTCAGCGCCGGCCGACTGATCTGCGTGATCGGTGCGGGCGGCGACCGGGATCGGGGCAAGCGGCCCCTGATGGGTGCCGCTGCCGCGGAGGGAGCCGACGTGGTCGTGGTGACCGACGACAACCCGCGCACCGAGGAGCCGTCGGCGATCCGCGCCGAGGTGCTCGCCGGTGCCTACCAGGCCGGTGCGGCGGCTCGGATCATCGAGGTGGCCGGGCGTCGCGCGGCGATCGACGAGGCGGTCCGGCTGGCCGAGCCGCAGGACGTGGTGGCGCTGTTGGGCAAGGGCCACGAACGCGGCCAGGAGATCGCGGGCGAGACGCACCCGTTCGACGACCGGACGGAGCTCGCCGACGCGCTCCGGGCCCGTTTCGGGGACCTGGCGGGCCAGCGGTGATCGCGCTGCGCCTGGCCGAGATCGCCTCGGCCGTCGACGGTCGGCTGGTCGACGCCGACCCCGCCGCACAGGTCACCGGCAGTGTCGAGTTCGACTCGCGCAAGGTCGTCGCCGGTGGACTCTTCGTCGCGTTCGACGGGGAGAAGGTCGACGGGCACGACTACGCGGCGGGGGCCGTGGAAGGCGGCGCGGTGGCGGTGCTGGGCACCCGCGAGGTGCCCGGCGTACCGATGATCGTGGTCGCCGACGCGCTGACCGCGATGGGCCGGCTGGCCCGGGCGGTGGTCGACCGGCTGCCGGAGCTGACCGTGGTCGGGCTGACCGGTTCCTCCGGCAAGACCACCACCAAGGATCTGATCGCCCAGCTCACCGCCCGACTCGGGGAGACGGTGGCGCCGCCCGGCTCGTTCAACAACGAGCTGGGGCACCCGTACACCGCGTTGCAGGCCGGGCCGACGACCCGCTACCTGGTGATGGAGAAGGGCGCGCGGGGCATCGGCCACGTGCGCTACCTCTGCGAGGTGGCACCGCCGCGCATCTCCGTGGTGCTCAACGTCGGGGTGTCACACATCGGGGAGTTCGGTTCGCAGGAGAACATCGCGGTGGCCAAGGGCGAACTGGTGGAGGCGCTGCCGGCCGACGGTCTGGCGGTGCTCAACGCCGACGACCCGCTGGTCGACGCGATGGCGAGCCGCACCGTGGCCCGGGTGGTCCGGTACGGCGAGGCGGCGCACGCCGACATCCGGGCCGAGGACGTGACGCTGGACGAGCGTGGCCGACCGGCGTACACCCTGGTGACGCCGGAGGGGGACGCGCCGGTGCGGCTCGGGCTCGCCGGGCGGCACCAGGTTTCCAACAGCCTGGCCGCCGCGGCGGTGGCCCGGGAACTGGGCATGCCGCTGACCGAGCTGGCCGTCGCGCTGGGCGCGCTCGGCTTGGTCTCCACCCGTCGGATGGACGTCTTCGAACGCACCGACGGGGTGACCGTGATCGACGACTCGTACAACGCCAATCCGGCGTCGATGGCGGTGGCGCTGCGCGCGCTCGCCGGCATCGGCACCGGGAGGCGGACCGTCGCCGTGCTCGGCTACATGGCCGAGCTGGGTGACTTCGAGACGCAGGGGCACGCCGACATGGGCCGTCTCGCGGCCGAGCTGGGCGTCGCCCGGCTGCTGGTGGTCGGTGAGGCCGCGGCGCCGATTCACCACGGGGCGACATCGGTAGGTGACTGGGGAGGAGAGTCGGTGTTGCTCACCGATCAGGCGGCGGCCGTCGAGGTGCTGCGCAGCGAGCTACGACCGGGCGATGTCGTCCTGGTGAAGGGCTCCCGGTACCGGACCTGGGAGGTGGCCGACGCGCTGCGCGTCGAGGCGGCCGCAGACGGCGAGGGTGACGCTTCGTGAGAGCGGTCATCGTGGCCATCGGGGTGGCCTTCCTCGTCTCGCTGTTCTGCACCCCGATCGCGATCAAGGTGTTCACCCGGCTGAAGGCCGGGCAGCCGATCCGGGCCGAGGGCCCGCAGATGCACCAGGGCAAGAAGGGCACCCCGACCATGGGCGGGGTGGTGTTCATCCTGGCCACCGTCATCGCGTACGTGGCCGGGCACCTGGCCCTGACCACCCTGCCGGACGCGCAGATCGCCCAGGTCGAGCCGACGATCACCGCGCTGGTGCTGCTGGGTCTGATGGTCTTCTGCGGTGCGGTCGGCTTCGTCGACGACTTCCTCAAGGTGCGTAAGCGGCACAGCGGCGGGTTGAGCGCGCGGGGCAAGCTGCTCGGCCAGATCCTGGTCGGTGCGCTGTTCGGGGTGGTGGCGCTCTACTTCCCGTCCACCATGACCGACTCCAGCGGGGAGGTGACCAACACCGAGACCGTCGGCAGCACGACGCTCAGCTTCATCCGGGACATCCCGGCGCTGGACGTCACCAAGATCGGCGCGGTGATCATCTTCATCTTCGTGGTGATGGCGGCGACCAACGGCGTGAACCTCACCGACGGCCTCGACGGTCTGGCCACCGGTGCCTCGGTGATGGTGCTCGGCGCGTACGCGGTGATCGCGTTCTGGCAGTACCGGCACTGGTGCGCCGACCCGTCGTACACCGCCAACCCGAACAACTACTGCTACGCGGTCCGGGACCCGCTGGAGATCGCGTTGATCGCCGGTGCCGCCGCCGGTGCCTGTGTCGGCTTCCTCTGGTGGAACACCTCGCCGGCCCGGATCTTCATGGGCGACACCGGCGCGCTCGGCCTGGGCGGCCTGATCGCCGGCATGGCGATGTCCACCCGGACGGTGCTGCTGCTCCCGATCATCGGTGGCCTGTTCGTGATCATCACGATGTCCGTGGTGATCCAGATCATCTCCTTCAAGACCACCGGCAAGCGGGTCTTCCGGATGTCGCCGCTGCAACACCACTTCGAGCTCGCCGGCTGGAGCGAGGTCAACATCGTGGTCCGCTTCTGGATCATCGCCGGCATCGGTGTGGCCATCGCCCTCGGCCTCTTCTACAGCGACTTCCTGGCCAACATGGGCTGACCCCCACCACCCCGCCCGCACCCACGCCCCTCGCCCGGCTCGGCGATCATGGAGTGGTGGCATGGACGAAAGCCTCATCTCGGGACTTTTCGCCAGCCATAACTCCATGATCGCGGAGACAGGGCGGGTGGGGACGGCGGGGCGGGCGTGTCGGAGGGTGATCGGGAGGCAGCGGAATGTGGCTGAACGCAAGTTCGACACGCCGACCGGCCGGTACCGCCGGTGTCAGGTCCCCGGAGCGGCGATGATGGCGCTGTGGGGGAGGTGCGAGAAGACGACGGCGCGCGGCCTGCCCGGCGGTCGTCCCGGGTAGGGCCCGCCGGGGGGACGTCCGTGGCGGTCGGGACCGAGGAGGTGGCGCGGCCGGGTGGATCGGGAGCGACCGGCGGCACGCGCGCGAACGCCGGATCGGGTACCGGTCGTACCGGCGGATCGGGTACGGCCGGCGCGGCACCGGGTGGTGGGCCGTGGCGGGGCCTGGACGCGGTGGGCGGGTTGGCCGCGCTGCGTGGCCTGCTGTCCCGGCCGCTGGCCTCCTACCACCTGCTGCTCGCCAGCGCCGGACTGCTGCTGCTGATCGGCCTGACCATGGTCTTCTCGGCCACCAGCGTGCGCGACTACGCGCAGGGCGGCAGCGCCTCGACGTCGCTGACCAGGCAGGCGATCTTCGCGGTGATCGGCATCGTGGTGTTCTGGGCCTGCCAGCGGCTGCCCGCCAGCACCTACCGGTCGCTGGGTCGCCCGGCGCTGGCCGTCTCGGTGGCACTGCTGGTGGTGCTGAACCTGCTGGAGGCGTACGGGCGGCTGACCGACGGCGATCCCCGGATCGGCCCGCTGGAGGCCGACCTGCTCTGGCTGTACGTGTTCGGGTTCGGCCTGCAACCCTCCGAGCTGGCGAAGTTCGCCCTGGTGCTGTGGGGGGCGTACGTGCTGGCCCGCAAGGGCGCGGCGCTGGGCTGGTGGCGGGAACTGGCCACCCCGCTGTTCCCGGTGGTGGCCCTGATGTTCGTCCTGGTCGGCTACAACGACCTGGGCAGCATGCTCTGCCTGCTGGCCCTGGTGGTCGGTCTGCTCTGGGCGGCCGGGGTGCGGTTGCGGATCTTCGCCGCGCTCGGCGCGATCGGTCTGGCCGGCATCGGACTGCTGGTCGCGGTGGCCTCGCTCGGCGCCGGCTCCGGCGTCCGTGGCGAGGAGAACTACCGGCTGGCGCGGCTCACCGTCTTCTTCAACCCGCCGCCGCTGGACGACTGCCGCGACGCGCTCTGCTACCAGATGGTCCAGGCCCGCTACGCCATCGCCAACGGCGGCTGGTTCGGCACCGGGCTGGGGCAGGGGCGCACCAAGTGGGCCTGGCTGCCGGCGGCCGAGAACGACTTCATCTTCGCGGTCATCGCCGAGGAACTCGGCGTGGTCGGCTGCGCGGTGGTGGTGGTGCTGTTCGCCGTGCTCGCCTACACCGGCCTGCGGATCGCCCGCCGGATCGACGACCCGTTCCGCCGGCTGGCCGCCGCCGGGGCCACCGCGTGGCTGGTCGGCCAGGCGTTCATCAACATGGGTGGCGTGATCGGGCTGCTGCCACTGACCGGTGTGCCGCTGCCGTTCATCTCCGACGGCGGCAGCGCCCTGGTCGTCACGCTCGCCGCCGTCGGCATGCTGGCCTCATTCGCCCGGGCGGAACCCGATGCGGCCCGGGCCCTGCATGCCCGTCCGCCGGCCCGATGGGTCCGACTAGTGTGGGCTCCGTTGCCGCCGCTTCCCGGCCGGCGCCGCCGCGCGGCGCCGCCGACGGCTGCCCGTGGGTCCGTACCCCAGGCACGCAAGCGGCGCAGGGACGACCAGGCCGCACCGCGTGGCACCCGGGAGAGCCGGGGCCGTGGCGGGTCGGCGGACGAGAGGAGACGTTGATGGGTCCGCTGCGTTCGGTGGTGCTCGCAGGAGGTGGCACCGGGGGGCACATCTACCCGCTGCTGGCCTTCGCCGACTGCCTTCGCCGACACGACCCCGGCGTCCGGATCACCTGCCTCGGCACACCCAAGGGCCTGGAGAACGAGCTGATCCCGCCGGCCGGCTACGACCTGCGCAACATCCCGGCCTACCAGTTGCCCCGGTCGGTCAACCTGAACCTGGTCCGCACGCCGGGCCGGATGTGGACCGCGGCCCGCGCCGCCGGCAAGGTGATCGACGAGGTGCGCGCCGACGCGGTGGTCGGCTTCGGCGGGTACGTGTCGGTGCCGGCGTACCTGGCCGCGTGGCGGCGGGAACTGCCGATCGTGATCCACGAGGTGAACGTGCCGCCGGGCGTGGCCAACCGGCTGGGCATGAAGTTCACCAAGCACGTGGCGGTCGGCTTCCCGCACCAGCCGGCCCAGGCCGAGTCGCTGCGGGACGCCCGGGTGGTCGGGGTGCCGCTGCGCCGGGCCATCGCCGGGCTGGACCGCGCCGCCATGCGCAACGCCGCCCGCGCCCACTTCGGACTCCGTCCCGACCTGCCGGTGCTCTTCGTCGCCGGTGGCTCCCAGGGCGCCCGGTCGATCAACCTGGCGGTGGCCGGGGCGGCCAAGGAGCTGGCCCGCAACGGCATCCAGGTGCTGCACGTGATGGGTGCCCGCAACGAGCCGGTGCCGATCCCGACCGACCTGCCGGTGCCGTACGTGACCCTGCCGTACCTGTCCGACATGGATGCCGGGTACGCCGCCGCGGATCTGCTGCTGGGCCGGGGCGGGGCGATGACCTGTGCCGAGGTGGCCGCGATCGGCCTGCCGACCATCTACGTGCCCTACCCGCACAGCAACCAGGAGCAGAAGCGTAACGCGCTGCCGGTGGTGGAGGCCGGTGGCGGGCTGCTGGTCGACGACGCCGAGCTGACCCCGGACTGGCTGGAGCGGACGGTGATCCCGCTGGTCCGCGACCCGCAGCGGCTGCACGCGATGGGCACCGCCGCCGCCGCGTACGGCCGGCGGGACGGCGACGAGGCGCTGCTGAACTTCGTCTACGAGGCGGTGAACCGGTGAAGCGACCGGATTCCCGAACGAAAGGTTGGTCCCGATGACCACGTTCAGCCCGGCCGGCACGCTGACCGCCGAGGACCTGGGCCACATCCACCTGATCGGGGTGGGTGGCGTCGGGATGAGTGGCCTGGCCCGGCTCTTCCTCACCCGGGGGTTGCCGGTCTCCGGCAGCGAGCTGCGGGAATGGCCGTCCCTGGCCGGTCTGCGGGCGCTCGGCGGGACGATCCACATGACCCACGAGGCGACCAACCTGGACGGTGTGGACACGGTCGTGTATTCCTCGGCCATCCCCGCCGACCACCTGGAGATGGTCGAGGCGCGGGAGCGGGGGCTGCGGGTGCTGCACCGGTCGGAGGCGCTGGCGGCGGCGATGACCGGCCGGCGCACGGTGGCGGTGGCGGGGACGCACGGCAAGACCACCACCACCTCGATGGTGACCATGGTGCTCCAGCGGGCCGGCACCGATCCGTCCTTCGTGATCGGTGGGGAGATCTCCGAGGGCGGCTCCGGGGCGCACCACGGCACCGGTGAGTACTTCGTGGTCGAGGCGGACGAGAGCGACCGCTCGTTCCTCATCTACCGGCCGTTCGTCTCGATCATCACGAACGTCGAGGCCGATCACCTGAACACCTACGGTGACCTGGCCACCCTGGAGGCGGCGTTCGCCGAGTTCGCCCGGCTCACCGACCCGGCGGGTTTCGTCATCACCTGCGCCGACGACCCGGGCGGTCGGCGGCTGGCGGCCACGCTGCGCGCCGAGGGGCGGCGGGTGTACACCTACGGCGAGGCCGACGACGCCGACCTGCGGTTGAGCGACATCGTGTCGTCGGCCCAGGGGGTGCGCTACCGGGCCCACGTCGACGGCCGGTCGCTGGGCGAGTTCCGGCTGCCGGTGCCGGGTCGGCACATGGGGCTCAACAGCGCCTCGGCGGTGCTGGCGACGTACCTGCTGGAGCTGCCGCTGACGGCGGCCGAGGCCGCGTTGGCGGCCTTCCCCGGCGTCCGCCGACGGTTCGAGCGCAAGGGCGTGGTGGACGGGGTGCTCGTCTACGACGAGTACGCCTACCACCCGACCTCGATGACGCTGGCCCTGCAGACGCTGCGGGAGGTGGCCGGGGAGGGACGGCTGATCGTCGTCTTCCAGCCCTACCGGCTCTACCGCACCCGGGACCTACAGGCGGAGATCGCCGAGGCGCTGGCGATCGCCGACGAGCTGGTGCTGCTGGAGGTCTTCGGCCCGGGCGAGCTGCGCGGCCCGGGCGAGGGTTCGGCGGCGCTGATCCAGGCGGTGGAGTTGCCGGCGGCGCAGAAGGTCTTCGTCGAGTCGTGGGAGGACGCGCCGGTGGAGGTGGCCCGGCGGGCCCGTCCCGGTGACGTGGTGGTGACCATGGGCGCTCCGCCGATCTCGCTGATGGGCGACGAGCTGCTCGTCGCGTTGACCGCGCGGGCCGCAGGTTCGCCGGTGGCGGCCGGCGGTGGCACGGCGCTCGGCGTGGACCGTACGGCGGAATGAGTCCCGGCCCGGCGCGCGGGCGCGGCACCGGTGTGGACGGCGGCGGAGGTCGCCGTCCCACCCGGCGGTGGCAACTGGTCCGGGCGGGCCGGGACGCGGTGCCCGCCTCGACCCGGCGGTTCATGGCCCGGGCCCGGCGTCGGCGGATGCGCGCCGCGCTGCCCTGGGCGGTGGCCGGTGGCGTGCTCGCCCTCGCCGGTCTGGTCGTGTGGACGCTGCTGGGCACCGGCCTGTTCGGGGTGCGCGAGATGCGGGTGGAGGGCGCCGAGCTGGTCACCGCCGTGCAGGTGCGGGACGTGGCCGGGGTGCCCGACGGCGCGCCGCTGGCCCGGGTCGACCTGGCCGAGTTGGCCGCCCGGATCGGCACGCTGCCGCCGGTGGAGCGGGCCACCGTGCACCGGGACTGGCCGGACGGGCTGGTGGTGCGGCTGACGGAGCGGACCGGTGTGGCGGTGGTGCCGCGTGGGCAGCAGTTCGACGTGATCGACGCGTCCGGGGTGGCGTTCCGGACGGTGCCGCAGCGGCCGGACGGCCTGCCGTTGCTGCGGCTGACCGACGCCGGGCCGGAGGATCCGGACACCCGGGCGGGGCTGACGGTGCTCGGCGAGCTGACTCCGCAGTTGCGCGGTGAGCTGGTGGAGGTACGGGTCGAGGGACTGGCCCGGATCAGCGTGCTGCTGCGCGAAGGCCGCACGGTCTTCTGGGGTGACGCGACCCGTGGGGCGGATAAGGCCCGGGTCGCCACCGCCCTGCTCGGCGAGGAGGCCGACCGGATCGACGTCAGCGCGCCGGACGTGGTCACCTTCCGGTGAGTGACCGATCAGGCTGTGAGGCGCCCCGCTCCACCGGCGACACGCCGGAAAGGTCCTTGGCACATCGCTCGGCTGCGCTTACGTTGCCCGGAAGAGGATCAGTGGTTGACATAACTGTAACCCTCTAGTAGAGGGTGAGGGTTTGCCTCGCGACCTCGCTGGTGACAGCCGAGTCGACCGCAGGTCTGGCCACGCCGAAGCCGGTCGGGGAGCAGCCAATCTCGAAGGGAAAGGACCGGAGATGACACCTCCGCACAACTACCTGGCGGTCATCAAGGTCGTCGGCATCGGGGGCGGCGGCGTCAACGCCGTCAACCGGATGATCGAGGTTGGGCTCAAGGGCGTCGAGTTCATCGCGATCAACACGGACGCGCAGGCGTTGCTGATGAGCGACGCCGACGTGAAGCTCGACGTCGGTCGCGAACTGACCCGGGGCCTCGGCGCCGGGGCCAACCCGGACGTCGGCAAGAACGCCGCCGAGGACCACCGCGACGAGATCGAGGAGGTGCTCAAGGGCGCCGACATGGTCTTCGTGACCTGCGGCGAGGGCGGCGGCACCGGCACCGGCGGCGCTCCGGTGGTGGCGAACATCGCCCGCAAGCTGGGCGCGTTGACCATCGGTGTGGTGACCCGTCCCTTCTCCTTCGAGGGCAAGCGTCGGCAGGTGCAGGCCGAGGCCGGCATCGACGAGCTGCGCAACCAGTGCGACACCCTGATCGTCATCCCCAACGACCGGCTGCTGGCCCTCGGCGACCGCAACATCAGCATGATGGACGCGTTCCGCACCGCCGACCAGGTGCTGCTCTCCGGTGTTCAGGGCATCACCGACCTGATCACCACGCCGGGTCTGATCAACCTGGACTTCGCGGACGTCAAGAGCGTGATGAGCGGCGCGGGCAGCGCGCTGATGGGCATCGGCAGCGCACGCGGTGAGAACCGTGCCGTGGAGGCCGCCGAGGCGGCCATCTCCAGCCCGCTGCTGGAGCAGAGCATGGACGGCGCGCGTGGCGTGCTGCTCTCCATCGCGGGCGGCTCCGACCTGGGCCTGTTCGAGATCAACGACGCCGCTCAGCTGGTCACCGACGCGGCGCACCCGGACGCCAACATCATCTTCGGTGCGGTGATCGACGACGCGCTCGGCGACGAGGTGCGGGTGACCGTCATCGCCGCCGGATTCGACGGTGGCACTCCGGCGTACAAGGCGGCCGAGTCGCCGCGCAAGACCAACCAGAACCAGCCGACGCAGCCGAGCACGCCGGTCGTGCCGTCGCCCGCCGTGCCGGCGCCACCGCAGTCGCCGCGTCGGGTGCTGTTCGACGACGTCGACGTGCCCGACTTCCTCAAGAACGGGTCCTGAGCGGCACCGATGACCGACAGCCCCGCACTGGTACGACCCGACCGGCGTGCCGAACTCGCCGCCGGGCTGGCCCGGGTGCGCGCCCGCATCGCCGACGCGTGCGCCGCCGCGGGCCGGGACCGGGCCGAGGTGACGATGATCGCGGTGACCAAGACCTACCCGGCCGCCGACGTGGTCGCGCTGGCCGGGCTCGGCGTGACCGACGTGGGGGAGAACCGCGACCAGGAGGCGGCCCCGAAGGCCGCCGAGGTCGCCGCGGCCGGCGTCGCGCCCCGCTGGCACTTCGTCGGTCGGCTGCAACGCAACAAGGTGAAGTCGGTGCTGCGCTACGCCGACATGATCCAGTCCGTCGACAGCGTGCGGCTGGCGTCCACGTTGGCCGCCGCAGCCGGCGGACGGGACCGGCCGTTGGAGGTGTTGGTGCAGGTCAGCATCGACGGCGACCCGTCCCGGGGCGGTGCGGTGCCGTCCGGTGCCGACCCGGACCTCGGGCTCGGTCCGGTCACCGAGGCGGTGGCCGCCGCACAGGGCCTACGGCTGGCCGGACTGATGGCGGTGGCGCCGCTCGGCTGGGAACCGGAGCGGGCCTTCGCCCGACTGGCCGAGCTCGCCGCCGAGGTGCGTGCCGCGCATCCGGACGCCACGGTGCTCTCGGCGGGTATGAGCGGCGACCTGGAGGCGGCCATCGGCCACGGCGCGACACATGTCCGCGTCGGTAGCGCGTTGCTCGGAATGCGTCCCACGCTGCGGTAGCCTGGCCGCGAGAGAAGCAAATTACATCAGTGTTGTTTGCGGGAACGGCCTTCCTCGCCACGGGGGGCGTGACGTGCAACGCGAATTGCGCGTCGGAGGATTGCCGTTCCGGTCCAGTGGGCAGGAACGGCCCACTCGCGACAGGCGACACGGCGGGGGCGTGTGCCGCACGGCGGACGGGAAGGGCGCGGGGATGGGTGCACTGCGCAAGGCGGGGGTCTGGCTCGGACTGGTCGAAGAGGACGAGGAGCGGGCCTACGACGACGGTGGCTACGAAAAGGGTGGCTACCGCGAGTCGCGTTACCGGCAGAGCCGGTACGCCGAGGAGTTCGCCGACGATGACGACGACGAGGTGGACGAGGCGCCTGCGCCCCGGCCACGGCTCGGCGACCGGGGGCGGTTGAGCGAGCGCGCCGGAGGCCGCCTCGGTGACTCCGACCGGCTGGAGTCGGAGCGGCCGGAGCGGTCCGAGCGGTCCAGCGTGCGGTCGATCACCCGGGCGTCCGCCGACTCGTCCGGCGGGACCACCTACCACACCCGGGACAACCTGGCCCTGGCGCCGCAGGTGCAGCCGCGTGAGCGGGTGATGCCCGAGGAGGAGCAGCGCTACCAGATCACCACGCTGCACCCGACCACCTACCGGGAGGCGCGGACCATCGGCGAGCACTTCCGGGACGGCGTACCCGTGATCATCAACCTCACCGAGATGGACGAGGCGGATGCCCGCCGTCTGGTGGACTTCGCCGCCGGGTTGGCGTTCGGGCTGCGCGGTACGATCGAGCGCGTGACCAACCGGGTGTTCCTACTCTCGCCGGCCAACGTCCAGGTCACCGCGGAGGACAAGGCCAAGATCGCTGAGGGTGGGTTCTTCAGCCTGAGTTGACCCGCCCGACCCGAGGGACGCCACAAGCCGTGTTGTCGATCTTGCTACAGGTTCTCTACCTGATCACGTATGTCTTTCTGATCGTTCTTTTGGCCCGTTTCGTGTTGAGCGCCGTCCTTCAGTACGGGCGGCGTTGGCAACCTGGTCGCGGAGCATCGGCCGGACTGGAATCCGTGTGGAGCGTCACTGATCCCCCGCTCTGGGCGTTGAGGCGTGTGATCCCTCCGCTGCGAATTGGTACCGTGAGCATCGACCTGGCCTCCCTTGTGCTCCTGGTTATCCTGTTCGTGCTGATGAGGTTTGTGTTAGAGCCGGCGATCATCAGGACCGCCTGATGACCGACGCGCTATCGCGGCCGCAACTGACCCGAGGAGTTTCGATGCCGCTGACCCCGGCCGACGTCCACAACGTCGCCTTCAAGAAGCCGCCGATCGGCAAGCGGGGCTACGACGAGGAGGAGGTCGACGCCTTCCTGGACGAGGTCGAGCGCGAACTCGCCCGTCTGATCGAGGAGAACAACGAGCTGCGCGCCCAGGTGGAGCGCGGCGGTCGGGGCGGCGCCCCGACCGGTCCCGGTGGTGACGCCCGCCTCGCCGCCGAGCTCAACGACGTCAAGGCGCAGCTCGACCGCGTGCAGCGGGACAAGGCCGCCGCCGAGCAGGCCGCCCGCGCGATGCAGGCCGAGCTGGAGCAGACCCGCTCCGCCGGTGGTGCGGTGCCGGGCGGTGACGGCGAGCAGCAGGCGCTGCGAGTGCTGATGATGGCCCAGCGCACGGCGGACGACCACGTCTCCGACGCGCGCCGCGAGGCCGACCAGTTGCTCTCCGAGGCCCGTTCCAAGGCCGAGGAGGTCACCCGTGAGGCGCGGGCCAAGGCCGACGCGCTGGAGCGGGACGCCCGCCAGCGGCACCAGGAGGCCATGGGCGGCCTGGACGCCAAGCGCACCGCGCTGCAGAAGCACATCGAGGAGCTCAAGCAGTTCGAGCGCGAGTACCGCACCCGGCTCAAGGCATACCTGGAGAGCCAGTTGCGTGACCTCGACGGTCGCGGTCAGGGCCTGGAGGCCGAGATGACCCGCGGGGACGGCAACCGGGCCGCCGGCAACGGCCTGGCCGCCGCCGGGCTCGCCGGTTCCTACGGCGGCGGTCGCTCCGGTGCTCTCGAGGCCGGTCGCTGACTCGGGCCGGTGACCGCCGTCGACACGGCGGTCGCCCGCCCTGCCTGATCGGTACGACGCGGCGGGGGTGAGCGGTGATAGTCGTCAGTCTTGCGCTCATCCTCGTCGCCGTGGTGCTGCTGGTGCTCGGTCTGGCCGGTGGCTCCAGTCCGTTGCTGGTCGTCTCGATCGGCGCCAGCCTGCTGGCCGCCGTCGCTCTGGTCACCGGCGCCCGCCAGGCCGCCACCGGCCGCGCGGCGGCCCGTGGTGACCGGCCGCCGGACGACGCCACCGGGACGACCGTCCAGGCGAGCCCGTCGGGCATCCCGACACAGCACGTCCCGCCGACCGTCGACACCGGCGACTCCGGGTGGCGGCAACCACCCGGTTCGCCGGTGACGGTCGACGCGGCGGGCCTCATCGAGGGTGCGGTGGTCGACGGGTACGACGACGAACCGGCCGCCCAGCAGATCACGCCGGAGCAGGCCGCCCGGCTGGCCCGGCTGCCGGACGAGGTCCGGGTGGTGGACGGACGGCCCCGCTACCATCTGGCCGAGTGCGTGCATCTGGTCGGTCGCGACCACGAGCCGCTGCCCGCCGCCGAGGCGGCGGAACTCGGCTTCACGCCGTGTGGGCTCTGCGCCCCCGGCACCGTCCTGCTCTCCGAGTCCGGCCGCCGCTGAGTGGTGGCCGAGGTGCTCACCGTCGCCGTACGGGTGAAGCCGGGGGCGTCCCGGGCCCGGGTGGGTGGCCGGTTCGACGGCCCGCACGGTCCCGCCCTGGTGATCGCCGTCAACGCTCCGGCGGTGGACGGACGGGCCACCGAGGCGGCGCGTCGTGCGTTGGCCGACGCGCTCGGCGTCCGACCGTCGGCCGTGTCACTGCGGGCGGGCGCGGCCAGCCGCGACAAACTCTTCCTGATCGCCGCCGCCGGGCCGGAGCCGGTGTCACGGCTGTCCCGGTTGCGCGACGGCGCGGCCCCGCCCGGCTGACCGGCAGGACCCCGGATCGGGGGTACGGGGGCGGCGAACCGGCTGGCGACGTGGTCGCGATCTGCTAGCGTTCCCCGTGCCCCGGTAATGGCATGAAACGGGGCGGATGGTGCGTTTCGGTGCGGCAGATTGTCGGACGCCTGTACGTTCCGTATCCTTGCCAACCTCCGGAGTGCGCGGCCAGGTCGCCGCGCGCCCGTTCTGTACCTGGGGCAGCCGATGTCGGCGGCCCCTGTTCAGGTGCCGCGGACTTCCCGTGGCGCCGTGGCCGAGGGAGCGACTATGGCCAAGCCAGCCGACACCAGGACCGCAGGCCGCAAGCCGGCGCCGAAGTCCACCCGCAGTGCCGCGGAGACCGAGAAGATCCGTGCCGCGCTGGCGGCCCGCCATGACGAGTTGCGCGCCGAGTACGATCAGACGCTGAGCGAGATCACCGAGCTGCAGCGCGACCGCCTGACCGACTCGGCCGGGGACGACCAGGCCGACACCGGGACCAAGACGCTCGAGCGGGAGCAGGAGATCTCCCTCGCCAACAGCATCCTGGAACGGATCACGCAGGTCGAGCGCGCGCTGGAGCGGCTCGACGAGGGTGGTTACGGCTGGTGCGCGCGGTGCGGCAACCCCATCCCGGTGGAGCGCCTGGCCGCGTTCCCGTCGGCCACCCTCTGCGTGACCTGCAAGCAGCTGGAGGAGCGGCGCTGAAGGCTGTCTCCCCGGCACTGGTGCGCGGCGGTGCGTCCGCACCGCCGCGATCGTCGATGGGGAGCGAATGAGCGCAGCACCGCCCGCGGGACCCGGCACCGCCGAGCCGGACGCCGCCACGAAGTCGCGGCGCCGGCCGGTCACGCTCCTGCTCAGCCTGGCGCTGTTCGCGGTGGCGGTCGACCTGTTCACCAAGCACCTGGCGCTGCAGGAGTTGAGCGACCGGGAGCCGGTACGCCTGCTCGGCGGTGCGCTGTACCTCTCGCTGACCCGCAACAGCGGGGCCGCGTGGAGCATGGGCTCGGACTACACCTTCGTCTTCCCGGTGATCGCGGTCGGCGTCCTGGGCTGGATCGCCTGGATGACGCGGACGCTGCGCTCGGTGCCGTGGGCGATCTCCCTCGGCCTGGTGGTCGGCGGCGTGACCGGCAACCTGATCGACCGGATCTTCCGCGCCCCGGGTTGGTTCGTCGGGCACGTGGTGGACATGATCAGCGTCTTCGACCCGTACGGCCGGGTCTTCCCGATCTTCAACATCGCGGACAGCGCCCTGGTCTGCGGGGTCGTGCTCGCGGTCGGTCTGGAGTTCACCGGCCGCCAGCGCGACGGCACCCGGGCCGTGGGCGAGGAGCGGCCCGTACCGGCGGCCACAGACGACGACGCGACGCCGGTCGGTGACGCCGACGCCGGTCCCCGGGCCGAGGCGCCGACGACCGACGACGGACGGCGGGAGCGGGCGTGACGGCCACCTTCGCCGCCGGCGGCGACCACCGCAGCCTGCCCGTTCCCGACGGCCTCGACGGGATGCGGCTGGACCAGGCCGTGGCCCGGCTGTTCGGCCTCTCCCGCACCGCCGCCGCCGCGCTCGTCGACGACGGGGCCGCGCTCGTCGACGGCGCGGTACGAGCCAATTCGCACAAGGTGCGGGCGGGCTCCTGGCTGGAGGTGACGCTGCCGCCGCCGGCCACCGCGCCGGTGGTGGTGCCGCAGGCGGTGCCGGGACTGCGGGTGGTGCACGCCGACGACGACATCGTGGTGGTGGACAAGCCGGTCGGCGTGGCGGCGCATCCGAGCCCCGGCTGGTCGGGGCCGACGGTGATCGGCGGGTTGGCCGCGATCGGGCACACCATCGCCACCAGTGGCGCGGCCGAGCGCCAGGGCGTGGTGCACCGGCTCGACGTCGGCACCACCGGCGTGATGGTGGTGGCCAAGAGCGAGCAGGCGTACAGCGTGCTGAAGCGGGCCTTCAAGTACCGCGAGGTGGAGAAGCGGTACCACGCGGTGGTGCAGGGGCACCTGGACCCGCTGCGCGGCACCGTGGACGCCCCGATCGACCGGCACCCGCACCACGACTACCGCTGGGCGGTGGTCTCCGGCGGCAAGCCGAGCATCACCCACTACGACACCATCGAGGCGTTCCCGTCGGCCAGCCTGGTCGACGTCCGGCTGGAGACCGGTCGCACCCACCAGATCCGGGTGCACTTCTCCACCCTGCGGCATCCCTGCGTCGGTGACCTGACGTATGGTGCGGATCCGACGCTCGCCGCCCGGCTCAAGCTGGATCGGCAGTGGTTGCACGCCAGAGAGTTGAGCTTCCAGCACCCCCGTACGGGGGACGAGGTCCGCTTCGTCAGCGACTACCCTGACGACCTGGGACGTGCGCTGGAACTCCTCCGCGACTGACGCGCCCCACCCGTCCCGACCCACCCGACGAGGGGGCTGCCCGTGCGTGCCGGCGACCTGCTGCGGCAGTTGGACCAGCGGCTGCTGCCCCGTATCGCCGCCGCGACGACCCGGCTCGGGCAGGGGCCGACCCGGGTCCCGTTGCTCGGATGGGTGGCGGTGCTGTCCTGCGCCGCCGTGCTGACCACCGCCGTGCTCGCCACCAATGGCCCGCCGGTGCCGGACCGCACCGTCGGTGAGGTGACCCGGGTCGGGGTCTCCGACGGCGACTCCATCCCCGGCTACGAGCGCACCGCCGCTGCCGACCTGGCCGCGCTGGGCGGCGCGTCCCGCACCGACGGCACGTACGCGCTGGTCTCGTTGACCGAGTACCGCACCCCGCAGTCGCTGGCGGCGGTCGTCGGCGACGTCGGCGTGGCGGTGGTCTTCGGTCGGGTGCCGTTGCCGGAGCGACAGACCGAGATCGTCCGGATCCCCGCCCAGCGGCTGCCGGAGGACGTGACCGCCGGGATGACCCGGTTGGCCGAGCGCAAGGAGCGGGAGGCGACCGACTACCGGGCGCGGGCCGCCGCGCTCGGCGGCGGTGGACCGCAGCAGCGCGAGTTGCGTGAGCTCTACGAGAGCGGCGCGCAGGTGGCGGCGGCGGAGGCCACCGCCTACCGGTCCGGTTGTGCCTGCCTCTACGCGCTGGTGGTCCGGGCCGCACCGGCGCAGTTGCGCGGCGTGGCCGCCCGGCCGGGTGTGCGGGTGGTCGACCCCGCCCCGGAGGTACGGCGGTTGGAGCGCGCCGTCTTCACCCCGCCGCTGCCCGAGCAGCGGGACGTGGTCCGGCCGCCGATCGACCACGGTCACACCGCGTCGCCGATGCCGACCACCGCGACGGGCTCGCCCGCGCCGTCCTCGACTGCGGAGCGCGACACGTCGGCTTCGCCGGAGGTGACGGATTCGTCACCATCACCGGTGGTTCCGTCGTCGGCACCCCCCGTCATCCCACGTGAGACACCCTCCACCTCGGTGGACAGTGCCGAGGAGAGCGAAGCGAGCCCGACACCGTGACGGTTGCGGACACATCGGTACGCCGCCCGGTGTGGCCTGAACGAGGTTTCGTTCGTAGCCTGTCAGACGGAAACCAAAGCGCTGGGAGGGCGAGCCGTGGACGGCAGCGAGACCGGTTGGGGACGGCCCGCCGAACCGGCACCGCGATGGCGGGCGCTGCTGGATCGAGCCCGCCTGGGTGGTCGCGGCAGCGACCAGCCCGGTGACCGGCGCGCCGACGAGGAACAGTCGCCGCCACCGTCGCCCGATCCGCTGCCGCGCCGCGGGCCGGGCCCCGGCTATTCCGGGCGGGTGGCGCCGGTCGGGCCGCCTCCGGTCGGACAGTCACCGGTCGGACCTCCGCCGCCACACCGGCAGCCGTACGGTGTGGAGCCCGGCTACCGGGCCGAGGCGAGTTACCGGGTCGAGCCGCCGCGTCCCGCGCCGAGCTACTCCGGGCCGCCCGGCGGGCACCCGGTCGAGCCCGGCTACCCGGGCGATCCGGGGTATCCGGGCGATCCGGGGTATCCGCCGGTGCCCGAGCAGCGCCGACCCGAGCCACGCCGCCCCGACCAGCGCGGTGCCGAGCCGCCCGAGTCGCGGTACACGCTGCTGGACAACGGCTACCGGCACGCGGCCCCGCCGGTGGAGTCGCGGTACGCGTTGCTGGACAACGGCGGCTACCAGCCGCCCGTACCGCCGGCACCCGCACCGCCCGTGGCCCCGCCCGGGCCGCCCGCCCAGGGGTCCCCCACCGGGCCGCCGGGCGCGGGGGTCGGCGGTCGCCCGGGACGCTTCGAGTGGCGGGCGCAGAACGCCGGTGGTGACCTCGAACGAGCCGCCGCCGTGCTCCGGCGCGACCTGGGCACCCCCCGGGTGGTCGCCTTCGCCAACCCCAAGGGCGGCGTGCACAAGACCACCGCGACCGTGCTGGCCGCCGCCACCGTCGGCAGCGTACGCGGGCGAGGCGTACTCGCCTGGGACGACAACGAGTTGCGGGGCACCCTCGGGCTGCGCGCCGGCAGCGCCCGACATGCCCGGACGATCCGGCACCTCGTCTCCGACCTGGTGCAGATCGAGATCCGCGAGGGGCCGGAGCTGCTGGAGATCCTCGACGACTACCTGCGACACGCCTCCGACGGCTCGTACGACGTGCTGGCCGGTGAGGAGAGCCCCCGGTTCGCCCAGCGGCTGGACCAGTTCACCGTCAAGCGGGTACTCGAACTGCTGCGCCGGACCCACGACGTGATCTGCGTGGACACCGGCAACAACGTGGAGAGCCCGAACTGGCGCACCGTCATGCAGGCCGCCGACCAGCTCGTGGTCACCACCGTGCCGCGCGAGGACGCCGCGTTCAGCGCCGACTGGATGCTCGACCTGCTGCACGAGGAGGGGATGGGTGAGCTGGCCGACAACGCGGTCACGCTGATCTCCTGCCCGACGCCGGGTCGGCTGCCGTTGCAGGGTGATCTGGAGCGGCACTTCGCGACCCGCACCCGGGCGGTGACCGTGGTGCCGTACGACCCGGCGCTGGAGACCGGCTCCTCGATCGAGTACCACCAGCTCCAGGGTGAGACCCGGCAGGCATGGCTGCGGGCGGCGGCGGCGATGCTGGAGCCCTTCGGCCGGTGACGCGTCGGGGCGGCTCACCACCGACGGGAGTGGCGTAGTGGCGACACCGTGCGCGGCGTCCGACGGCAACTGCGAGGATCATCGGGTGAGCCCGGAGACCCCCGCCGCCGAACCGCCCGCGCCGGTACCGCCGGCCGTCCCGCAGCCGCCGCCCGGACCGCCGCGCCGTCCCGCCCGTACGCTGCGGGTCGGTGCGCTGACAGCGCTCGTGATGGGCCTGCTGGGCGTCCCGCTGGGGCTGCTCTGGGCGGCGCTCGCCCCGGCCACCCCAGTGATCAAGAGCGCTCCCGGTCAGGCCGTCTACGGGCAGGCGCAACCGGAGCAGCCGATCGCCGCCGACGGCTGGTTCAGCCTGCTCGGCCTCGGTTTCGGGGTGCTCGCCGCGCTCGTCGTCTGGCTGGTGCTGCGGCACTACCGAGGGCCGGTCGGACTGGTCGTCGTGGTGACCGGCGGCCTGGCCGCCGCCCTGGTCGCCTGGCAGGTGGGGCGCCGCATCGGGTTGGGCGGCTACGAGCGGCTGCTGGAGGGCGCGCCGGACGGCACCCGGCTGGCCAAACCCGCCGACCTGCGGGCCGGTGGCATCGAGATGGTGCTCGGCGTACTGCCGGTGCCGCACGGCAACCTGCTGCTGCCGGCGTTCGGCGCCGCGGTGGCGTACACCCTGCTGGCCGGTTGGTCCCGGTGGCCGTCGCTGCGGCCCGAGCCGGAGCCCGACCCGGCCTGGTTCGTACCGCCGGCCGGCTTCCCGGGCGGCGTCGCACGGCCGCCGCTCGACCACCCGGGCGGGCCGGTGCCGCCGTCAGCCGGGCACCCGGGCGGCACCGTCGGCTACCTGGGCGGCACCGCGCAGCCGCCGGTCAGTTCGGAGTCGGCGGCGCCGTGGCCAGCTCCGCCAGCGGCACCGGCACCGCCCGCACCTGGCGCAGCAGAGCCGCCTCGCGGTTGAGTAGCGTCAGCTCGGCGCGCAGCCGGGCGGCGGTGTCGTCGATCGCCAGCAGCCGTTGCCGGTCGGCCACGGTCAGCGCGGCGGTCGCGGCCACCAGGTGGGAGAGCACCGTCGGGTCCTCGGGCAACTGCTCGCTGAGCTGCTCGGGCTCGGCCCGCATCAGCCCGAGGTACTGCCGGAACACGGCGGTGACCCGGGCCGCCAGCAGCGCGGCGGCCTCGTCCGGGCCGCTCGGCTCGGGCAGCCACTGCACCTCGGCCGTCAGGTACGGCGCGGAGGCGGAGTCGATCTCGGTGACCCGGAACCGTCGCTTGCCCACCGTGACGATGTCGAACCCGCCGTCGGGCAACTCGGCGACCTCCCGCAGCTCGGCGGTGCAGCCCACCTCGTGCAGGGTCACCTCGCCGGTGCCGGGGGTGACCCGGCCGGGGCCGGGGGCGACCTCCCAGCCACTGCGGATGGCCACCACACCGAACTCGCGGGGCGCGCCCGACGGCAGGTCGACCAGGTGGCGGACCAGCGCGCGGTAGCGCTCCTCGAAGATGTGCAGCGGCAGCACCAGACCGGGGAAGAGCACCGTGGTGAGCGGGAACACCGGCAGCCGTGCGGTCACGTGATCGAGCGTAGCCCCACCCGGTGCCACCGGCGTGTCCCGGCTCACCGTCCCGGACAGCGGGCGGCGTCGGTCGGCCCGGAGACGGGCCGCCTAGACTCGCAGGGGTGTTGAACCGGATCGACCTGCGCGGTGGCGAGCCCGACCCACGCCACCTGCTGCCCCGTGCCCAACTCGACGTGTCGGTGGCCGTCGAGCGCATCCGCCCGATCGTCGAGGCGGTCCGGGAGCATGGTTACCCGGCGGTCCGCGAGGCCAGCGAACGGTTCGACGGGATCGCCCCGGAGGTGCTCCGGGTGCCGGTCGAGGCGATCGCCGAGGCGGAGGGCACCCTCGACCCGCAGGTCCGCGCCGCGTTGCTGGAGTCGATCAGTAGGGCCCGCAAGGTGCACGACGACCAGCGGCGCACCGATCACACCACCCAGGTCGTGCCGGGCGGCACGGTCACCGAGCGCTGGGTGCCGGTCGACCGGGTGGGTCTCTACGTCCCCGGCGGCCTGGCGATGTACCCGTCGACCGTGGTGATGAACGTGGTGCCCGCCCAGGCGGCCGGAGTCCGGTCGCTGGTGGTGGCCTCGCCGCCGCAGAAGGAGAACGGCGGGCTGCCGGACGCCCGGGTGCTGGCCGCCTGCGCGTTGCTCGGCGTCGAGGAGGTCTACGCCGTCGGCGGGGCGCAGGCGGTGGCCATGCTGGCGTACGGCTGCGCGGTGGACGCCGCCGGGAGCGCGCACTGCGCTCCGGTCGACATGATCACCGGGCCGGGCAACATCTGGGTCACCGCCGCCAAGCGGCTGCTGCGCGGCGTGGTGGGCATCGACGCCGAGGCCGGTCCGACCGAGATCGCCGTCCTCGCCGACGACACCGCCGACCCGGCGCACGTCGCCGCCGACCTGATCAGCCAGGCCGAACACGACCCGCTGGCGGCGAGCGTGCTGGTCACTTCGTCGGTGGCGCTGGCCGACGCGGTGGACCGCGAACTCGCCCGGCAGGTGCCGGCCACCAAGCACGCCGACCGGGTCGCCACGGCGCTGGGCGGGGAGCAGAGCGGCGTCGTACTCGTCGACGACCTGGCCGCCGGGCTGCGGGTGGTCGACGCGTACGCGGCGGAGCACCTGGAGATCCAGACCGTCGACGCCCGGGAGTGGGCGATGCGGGTCCGCAACGCCGGGGCGATCTTCGTCGGCGCGTACTCGCCGGTGTCGCTGGGCGACTACTGCGCCGGCTCCAACCACGTGCTGCCCACCGGCGGTTGCGCCCGGCACTCGTCCGGGCTCTCGGTGCAGTCCTTCCTGCGCGGCGTCCACCTGGTGGAGTACACCGAGGAGGCGCTGCGGGAGGTGGCTCCGCACGTGGTGGCGTTGGCCACCGCGGAGGACCTGCCCGCACACGGCCAGGCGGTCTCCGCCCGATTCGCCGGGGAAGCATCATGACCGAGCTGTCCGACCTGCCGATCCGGGACGATCTGCGCGGGCTGTCGCCGTACGGCGCCCCGCAGCTCGACGTGCCGGTGCGGCTGAACACCAACGAGAACTCCTACCCGGTGCCGGAGCCGGTGGTGGAGGCGATCGGCAAGGCCGTCGCCGCCGAGCTGCGGGACCTCAACCGGTACCCGGACCGCGACGCGGTGGCGCTCCGCGCCGACCTGGCCGAGTACCTCGGCCACGGACTCACCACCGACGGCGTGTGGGCGGCCAACGGCTCCAACGAGATCCAGCAGCAGCTCCTACAGGCGTTCGGCGGGCCGGGGCGGACCGCGCTCGGCTTCACCCCGGCGTACTCGATGCATCCGCTGCTGGCGTTGGGCACCGGGACCCGGTGGGTGCCGGCCCGGCGCGGCGCCGACTTCGGGCTGACCGCCGACGAGGCGGTGACCCAGGTCCGCGCGCACCGGCCCGACGTGGTCTTCCTCTGCTCGCCGAACAACCCCACCGGCACCGCGCTCGACCCGGCGGTGGTCACCGCCGTGTTGGACGTGGCGCCGGGCATGGTGGTGGTCGACGAGGCGTACGCGGAGTTCGCCCGGCCGGGCACGGTCAGCGCCCTGGCGGTGCTGCCCGGGCACCCTCGGCTGGTGGTGACCCGCACGATGAGCAAGGCGTTCGGGTTCGCCGGTGGGCGGCTGGGCTACCTGGCGGCCGACCCGGCCGTGGTGGCGGCGGTGCAGCTCGTGCGCCTGCCGTACCATCTCTCCGCGCTCACCCAGGCCGCCGCGCGGGCGGCGCTGGCGCACCGCGAGACGCTGCTCGGCACCGTCGCGGAGATCATGCGCCAGCGCGACCGGATCGTCGCCGCGCTGCGCGAGCGGGGCCTGCGGGTGGCCGACAGCGACGCCAACTTCGTGCTCTACCAGGTGGGCGGCGACCAGAGTGTGGCCTGGCGCGCGCTGCTGGCGCAGGGGGTGCTGGTCCGCGACGTCGGCCTGCCGGGCTGGCTGCGGGTCACCGCCGGCACCCCGGCCGAGACCGACGCCTTCCTGGCCGCCGTGGACGAGACCCAGCGCGAGGGCCAGGCCGCCCCGCCGCGACCGAAAGGCACCACATCATGAGCCGGACCGCCCGGGTGGAGCGGATCACCAAGGAGACCAAGGTCCTGGTGGAGATCGACCTCGACGGCACCGGAGCGGTCGAGATCAGCACCGGGGTCGGTTTCTACGACCACATGCTGCACCAGATCGCCCGGCACGGCGGTTTCGACCTGACCGTGCAGACCGTGGGTGACCTGGAGATCGACGCCCACCACACGATGGAGGACACCGCGTTGGCGCTGGGCGCCGCGTTCGACCAGGCGCTGGGCGACAAGGCCGGCATCCGGCGGTACGGCTCGGCCGTCGTCCCGATGGACGAGGTGCTGGTCCGGGCCGCCGTCGACCTGTCCGGCCGGCCGTACGTGGTGCACGACGAGCCGGCGCTGGCGCCGTACATCGGGCCGGTCTACCCGACCAGCATGACCCGGCACATCTGGGAGTCGTTCGGTCAGGCGGCCCGGATCACGCTGCACGTGGACGTGCTGCGGGCGGCCCGCCCCGGTGGGCACCCGGACGCCCACCACGTGGTGGAGGCGCAGTTCAAGGCGGTCTCCCGGGCGCTGCGCGAGGCGACCGCGCTGGACCCGCGCTCCGCGGGCGCGATCCCGAGCACCAAGGGCGCGCTGTGACCGGCCGGAGTGCGCGCGGGCGGGGGTGCCGCTGATGGGCGCGGTGCTGCCGACGCTGCTGCTGATCTTCGCCGGGGTGCTGGTGGGCGGGACGCTCTCCCTGCACCGGCAGGGCGCGCCCCGGGGCGCGGTGGTGGTCTGCGGTCTGCTGGCGCTGCTGGCCAGCGTCGCCGGTGTGCTGTGGCTGCTGCCGGGGGAGGGATAGTGGCCGACGTGAACAGCGGTGACGAGGGCATGCGTCGGATCGTGGTGCTCGACTACGGGTCGGGCAACCTGCGCTCGGCGGAACGCGCGATGGCCGCCGCCGGTGCCGACGTGGTGGTCACCGGGGACCTGGCCGCCGCCGCCGAGGCCGACGGTCTGGTGGTGCCCGGGGTGGGTGCCTTCGCCGCCTGCATGGCCGGCATCGAGGAGATCGGCGCGGGTCCGGTGGTCGCCGAGCGGGTCGCCGCCGGTCGTCCGGTGCTGGGCATCTGCGTGGGTATGCAGATCCTCTTCGAGTCCGGCGACGAGCACGGGGTGGTCACCAAGGGGCTGGGTCTGCTGCCGGGTGGCGTCAGTCGGCTGCCCGCCGCCCGGTTGCCGCACATGGGCTGGAACACCGTGCAGGCGCCGGTCGGTTCGGTGCTCTTCGCCGGACTGCCCGCCGACAGCCGCTTCTACTTCGTGCACTCGTACGCGGCCGGTGACGTGGCCGCGCTCACCGAGGCCGGCGCCAAGGTGACCACCGCCCACCACGACGGCGACTTCGTCGCGGCGGTGGAGCGGGGTTCGTTGTCGGCCGCCCAGTTCCACCCGGAGAAGTCGGCCGACACCGGTGCCGCCCTGCTGCGCAACTGGCTGGCCACGGTGCCCGTCGGTGACTGACCGGGGCGGGGCCCGGCGACCGGGCCGGACGCGGGGGCGCCGGTGAGCAAGGAACGGGCCCGCCGTCGCGCGGTCCGCGAGGCGGAGGCCGCCCGACGTCAGGTGGTCCGGGAACGGGCGATGGCCCGTCGGGCCCGGCGTCGCGCGCTGGTCCGCCGGTTCGTGCCCACCGTCCGCCGGGGCCGGACCGGCCGGTTGCTCCGGTACTCCCGGGGTGAACGCGCCGCGATCGTGGCGCTGACCCTGGCTGCGGTCGTCCTGATCTGGCTGCTCGTGCCCGATCCGGGGCTGCGGCTGTTGTTGATCGTGTTGTTGTTGCTCGTCCTGCCGGTGATCGTGGTGATCGCCCTGAACCGCCGTTCCTGATCTGAGAGGACCAAGATTCGTGAGCCTCACCCTGTTGCCCGCCGTGGACGTCGCCGACGGCCAGGCCGTCCGACTCGTGCAGGGCGCCGCGGGTAGCGAGACCACCTACGGCGATCCGCTGGAGGCCGCGTTGGCCTGGCAGCAGGACGGTGCCGAGTGGATCCACCTGGTCGACCTCGACGCGGCGTTCGGCCGGGGCTCCAACGCGGCGCTGCTCGCCGAGGTGGTGCGCCGGCTCGACGTACGCGTCGAACTGTCCGGCGGCATCCGTGACGACGCGTCCCTGCGGGCCGCGCTGGCCACCGGTGCCGAGCGGGTCAACATCGGCACCGCGGCGCTGGAGGACCCGCAGTGGTGCGACCGGATCTGCGGCGAGTACGGCGACCGCGTCGCCATCGGGCTGGACGTGCGGGGTCGTACCCTGGCGGCGCGCGGGTGGACCCGCGACGGCGGTGACCTGTACGAGGTGCTGGAGCGGCTGGACAAGGCCGGTGCCTCCCGGTACGTGGTCACCGACATCACCAAGGACGGCACCATGCGCGGGCCGAACCTGGACCTGCTGCGGGCGGTGTGTGGACGCACCGACGCCCCGGTGATCGCCTCCGGGGGTGTCTCGACCCTGGACGACCTGCGGGCGTTGGCGACGCTGGAGCCGATCGGGGTGGAGGGCGTGATCGCCGGCAAGGCGCTCTACGCGGGCGCGTTCACCGTCGCCCAGGCCCTGGAGACCCTCGCCGAGCGGTAAGGAAGGGCACCCTGCCAACGCCTGCGGTAGAGAAAGGGTCCCCTGCTGACACCTCACCCGGCCGGAGCCCGGGTACGGCCGGTCAGCGCACCGGCACCGAGCGATAGGCTTCCGGCATGACGGTGGCGGTGCGCGTGATCCCCTGTCTCGACGTGGACGCCGGTCGGGTGGTCAAGGGGGTCAACTTCCTCGACCTGCGGGACGCCGGTGACCCGGTCGAGCTGGCGGCGGCGTACGACCGGGCGGGCGCGGACGAGCTGACCTTCCTGGACGTGACCGCCTCCTCCAGCGACCGGGGCACCATGCTCGACGTGGTGCGGCGTACCGCCGAGTCGGTCTTCATCCCGCTGACCGTGGGCGGTGGTGTGCGTGCGGTGGCGGACGTGGACACGCTGCTGCGCGCCGGGGCCGACAAGGTCGGGGTGAACACCGCGGCCATCGCCCGGCCGGAGCTGATCGCCGAGATCGCGGACCGGTTCGGCCGGCAGGTGCTGGTGCTCTCGCTGGACGTACGGCGGGCACCGGCCGGCACCACCGACAGCGGCTTCGAGGTGACCACGCACGGCGGACGGCGGGGGACCGGGCTGGACGCGGTGTGGTGGGCGGCGCGCGGCGCGGAGCTCGGCGCCGGGGAGATCCTGCTGAACTCGATGGACGCCGACGGCACCAAGGCCGGGTTCGACCTCGAACTCATCGCCGCGGTGCGCCGGGTGGTCGACGTGCCGGTGGTGGCCAGCGGTGGCGCGGGCGAGGTGGCGCACTTCCCCCCGGCGATCGGCGCGGGTGCCGACGCGGTCCTCGCGGCGAGCGTCTTCCACTTCGGCGAGCTGACCGTCACCGAGGTGAAGGACGCCCTGCGCGGGGCGGGTCACCCCGTCCGCTGATCCCGGCGTCGCGCCCGGGACGCTGATCCGGCCGCGCGGCGCGGGCCGTCGAACCCGGCGGTCAGCCCCGGCCGGAGTGGCCCTCGGGCGAGCGGCGGGGCATCGGGATCGAGCGAACCAGATATTCCTGTACGGCTGCGGCGTGCTCGGCTTCGTCGAGGTGCCATTCGGCGTTGCCGGGCGGGTGTCGTCGGCTGAGCACGCCCTGCACGGTGTCGACGGTGGTGGCCAGCCCGGCGCTGGGTCGGGTCCGCCAGAGCCGTTCGCCGTCGGCGGTGAGCCGGAACCAGCCGTCGGAGACGTCCACGAGGCCGGCGCCGAGCAGTCGACGGATCGCACCCTCGATGTCGTGTCGTTCGGGCAGTGTCCGGTCGAGGTGGTCGGCGGTGGAGATCACGTCGGCCAGGCGTACGCCCTCGGGCCTGCGTGTTGTCGGGGAACGCCGGTGCCTCCCCGCGCCGCTGGCGATCACCAGCGAGACGAAGATCCACGCATCGGTCCGACGCCAGGCGTTCTCCCCCATGTGGAGATTCTGCCGTCAGCCCGGCGGGAAGGAAACACCACCCGACCTACTGCGACTCTGCGTCACTGTCCGATAGCCGAGGGTCGATGTGGTGTGTCGGTCGCCGGTGCCACCGGTGCGTGGGGTGGCGTGGCGGCGCCGTCAGGTGGCGGGCGCGGTCTCCACCGGGGCGGGACCCGGCTCGGGGGTGTCGAGGACCGGCAGGAAGAACTGGGCGAGCGGGCCGATGGTCAGCGCGTACGCGACGGTGCCGAGGCCGACCGTCCCACCGAGCAGCCAGCCGACGCCCAGCACGCCGATCTCGATGGCGGTGCGGACCAGGCGCAGCGACCAGCCGGGCCGGCGGGCGACGAGGCCGGTCATCAGCCCGTCGCGGGGCCCGGGGCCGAGCCGGGCGCCGAGGTAGAGGGCGGTGGCGACGCCGTTGCCGACGATGCCGGCCACCAGCAGTGCGATCCGCAGCGGTAGCGGCCCGCCGGTGGGCAGCACGGCCAGCGTCGCGTCGACGGCCAGGCCGATCACCACCACGTTGGCCACGGTGCCGATGCCGGGGCGTTGCCGTAGCGGGATCCAGGCCAGTAGCACCAGGGCGCCCACCAGGATGACCGTGGTGCCCATGGTCATCCCGGTCAGGCGGGACAGCCCCTGGTGGAACACGTCCCAGGGGTTCAGGCCCAGCTCGGAACGGATCATCAGCGCCATGCTGAAGCCGTAGAGGAGGAGGCCGACGTGCAGTTGGGTCAGTCGTCGGACCGGCCGGTGGCGGAGGTTGCCAATCAGGGTCACGCGTGCCACTCTAGGGGCCAATCTGGGCGCGCATAGAGCCAATTTTCGGGGAGTGGCCATGGCGAGTCAGGTCCGTGGGGTGCAATTGGCCCGACTGCTCGGCCAGTGGCATGCCCTGCCCGGGCGACGACGCAGTCCCGACTACGCCGCGCTGGCCGGCGCGGTACGCGGCCTGCTCGCCGACGGTCGACTGCCGTTGGGCGTACGCCTGCCGGCGGAACGGGACCTGGCCGAGGCGCTGCGGATCAGCCGGACCACCGTCACCGCCGCCTACCGCGAACTGCGCGACAGCGGGCACCTGTCCAGCCGCCGGGGTGCGGGGAGCTGGACCCGGCTGCCCGGTACGCACCGGGTGGCGCCCAACGGGCTGTGGATCCCGCTGGACGACCGGGACATGATCGACCTGGGCGTGGCGGCGCTGGCCGCCCCACCGGAGCTGCTGCCGGCGGCCCGGGCCGCCACTGAGGATCTGCCCCGCTATCTCGGCGGCGCCGGCTATCACCCGACCGGCATCATCGAGCTTCGGGAGGCGGTGGCCCAGGGCTACACCGACCGGGGACTGCCCACCTCGCCCGATCAGATCATGGTCACCAACGGCACCCAGCACGCCCTGGACCTGGTTCTCCGACTGGCCCTGGCACCGGGCGGCGGTGTGCTGGTCGAGTCGCCGAGCTACCCCAACGCGCTGGCCGCGCTGGCCGCCCGGCGGGCCCGGATCACCACGCACGGCCTGGCCGCCGACGCCACCGGCTGGGACGCCGACCTGATGCTCGGCTCACTCCGACAGGTACGCCCCCGGGTCGCCTACCTGATCCCGGACTTCCAGAACCCGACCGGGCACCTGATGGCGGCGGAGCTGCGTGAGCGGTTGGTGACCACCGCCCACGCCGTCGGCACCGACCTGGTGATCGACGAGTCCTTCGTGGACCTCCCGTTGGACGGCACCGCCCTGCCGCCGCCGACCGCGAGTTTCGACCGGCACTCCCGGGTGGTCAGCATCGGGGGCATGAGCAAGCCCTTCTGGGGCGGCCTGCGGATCGGCTGGATCAGGGCGTCCGCGCCGCAGGTGCAGCGGCTGGCCGCGGCCCGGGTCGGCGTCGACATGTCCAGTCCGGTGCTGGACCAACTCGTCGCCGTGCACCTGCTGGCCGCCGCGCCGGGCATCGTCGCCGCCCGGCGTACGCAACTCGCGGCGCAACGGGACGCGTTGCTCGCCGCGCTGGCCGACCGACTGCCGGAGTGGCGGGTCACCGTGCCGCGCGGCGGTGTGACGCTCTGGGCCGAGCTGGACGGCCCGATCTCCAGCGCGCTGGCCCGGGCGACCGAGGAGGTCGGCGTACGCCTGGCGCCGGGTCCCCGGTTCGGCCTGGACGGCACGTTGGAACGCTTCCTGCGGCTGCCCTTCACCCTGCCCGCCGCGGATCTGGTCGAGGCGGTGGGTCGGATCGCCGCGGTCCGGTACGACCTGGACCGCACCGGGCTGCCCCGGTGGCGGGAACCGAGCGTCATCGCCTGACCGGGGTCCCGCCGGTGCCGATCCGGCTGATCGACCTCGCCCGTCGGTCGGTGGCGGGCAGACTGCCGAGGTGGACGGACTGAGAGGTGTGCGGTGGTCGCGCGGGGTGCGGCCGGGGGCACCCGGGTCCCGCGCCACCCGCCTGGAACTCTTCTACGACCTGGTCTTCGTCTTCGCCTTCATCCAGGTCACCACGCTCACCGCCGACAACTTCACGCCGCGCGGCCTGCTCCAGTGCGTGGTCGTGCTGGTGCTGCTGTGGTGGGCCTGGACCGGCTTCGCGGTGATCGGCAACCTGGTCCGTACCGACCAGGGGGTGCTGCCCTTCCTCGCGTTCGCCACCATGGGCGGGGCGCTGGTCTTCGCGCTCGCCATGCCGCAGGCGTTCCGCAGTGAGGCCGGTGGGCTGTCCGGGCCGCTGGTCTTCGCGATCTGCTACTTCCTGGTCCGGGCCGTCCAGGTGGGCATCCTGGGCTGGCTGGCCCGGGGCGACCCCGAGCTGCGTCGCCGTTTCCTGGCCGCGACGGGACGGGCGGCGGTGGTCGGCACGCTGGTGCTGGCCGCCGCGCTGCTGCCGCAGCGGCTCGCCGACGAGCCGGGCGAGGTCGGGCTGCGGCTGCTGCTCTGGATCGCGGCGATCGTCGTCGAGTACGGAGCGGCAGTGGCCCTGGGCAGCAGCAACTGGACGCTGCTCTCGGCCGGGCACTGGGCCGAGCGGCACGCCCTGATCGTGCTGGTGGCGCTCGGCGAGACGATCATCGCGCTGGGGCTCGGCGCGGGCTTCGTCGTCGAGCTGCCGCTGACCTGGCTGGTGATCATCTCGGCGATGCTCGCGGTGGCGGTGGTCGCCGCGCTCTGGTGGGCGTACTTCGACACGCTGGCGCTGGCGCTGGAACAGGTGCTGCACCGCACCCGGGACCCGCGAGCGCGGTCGGCCTTGGCCCGCGACGCCTACACCTACCTGCACCTGCCGCTGGTCGCCGGCCCGATCCTGTTCGCGCTCGGGCTCAAACGGGTGCTCAGCGGTGCCGCCGAGCCGGCCACCCCGGCCGGGAGCCTGCTGCCCGGCGGGGACCTGCTGGTGCTGCACGGCGGGGTGGCGGTCTATCTGGTGACGTTGGTGGCGCTGGGCTGGTGGGTCCTGCACACGATCCGGTGGCCGACCGTCGGTGGCGTGTGTCTGCTGGTGCTGCTGGTCCCGGTCGCCGCCCAGGTGCCGGAACTGGTCGCCCTGACGCTGCTCACCGTGGTCGTGCTGGCGGTGGCGGTGGTGCAGACGCTGACCGACGCGACGCTGCGCCACCAGGTCCGGGAGGTGGCGATGGCCGAGCAACTCGCCACCGAGGCCGAGCAGACCACCTGGCGGGGGCGCCACCTGTGAGCGGGTACGCGTCGGCCCCGCGCCCACTGCTGGGCACGGGGCCGACGACGGGCGGCCGGTAGGCGAGGGCGGTCAGATCTCGGCGACCGTGCCCGCGTACATCTTGTCGATCTCGGCGGAGAAGTTGCTCTCCACCCCACGCCGCTTGATCTTGAGTGACGGCGTGATCTCGCCGTCCTCGATGGTCAGGTCGCGCGGCAGGATGGTGACCTTCTTGATGGTCTCCCAGCGGTTGAGCTTGGTGTTCAGCTCGGCCACGTACTGCTCCACCATGGCCTGCGCCTCCGGCGAGGAGACGATCTCGCCGTACGGGCGGCCCTCCAGGGGAGTGCCCGCGGCCCAGCCGGCGATCGCGTCCGGATCCAGCGTGACCAGCAGGGTGCAGAAGTTGCGGGCCTGCGCGACGACCACCGCCTGCGAGGTGTACGGGCAGGTGGCCTTGAACATGCCCTCGATGTGCGACGGCGCGATGTACTTGCCGCCGGACGTCTTGACCAGGTCCTTCTTCCGGTCCGTGATGCGCAGGTAGCCGTCGGCGCCGAGGCTGCCGATGTCACCGGTCCGGAAGAATCCGTCCTCGGTGAAGACGGCGGCGGTTTCCTCCGGCAGGTTGTGGTAGCCGCGCATGACCGGCCGTCCCTTGATCAGGATCTCGCCGTCGTCGTCGATGCGGCACTCCAGGTCGCCCATGGCCTTGCCGACGGTGCCGATCCGGAGTTGCCCCGGCGGGTTGACGAAGTTGCCGGCGCTGCTCTCGGTCAGCCCGTAGCCCTCGGAGATCGGCAGGTTCGCCGCGGCGAAGAAGGTGGCGATCTCCGGGCTGAGCGGCGCGGCACCGGACACCAGCACCCGGATCCGCCCGCCGAGGCGGGCCTGGAGCTTGCTGAAGACCAACTTCTCGGCCACCGCGTACTTGAGCTTCAACCCACCCGGCACCGGCTTGCCGGCCTGGTCGAGGGCGACCTTCTCCTTGCCGACCCCGACCGCCCAGGCGAAGATCTTCGCCTTCGCGCCGCCGGCGTCCTGCGCGGTGGTCACCGACTTGTTGTAGACCTTCTCGAAGACCCGGGGCGCGCCGCACATCAGCGTCGGGCGGACCACCGAGAGCAGCTCGACGAGCTTGTCGACCCGCCCGTCCACGTACGTCGGCATGCCGACGTGGGTGGTGCCGCAGAGCAGCGTCTTGCCGAACGAGTGCGACAGCGGCAGCCAGAGGTACTGGAGGTCGTCCTCGCGCAGCAGGCCCACCGCCTCCTGAGCCACCCCCTCCCAGCACCAGCCGCCGTGCAGCAGCTCGACGCCCTTCGGGCGGCCGGTGGTGCCGGAGGTGTAGATCAGGGTCGCCAGGTGCTCCGGACCGATGCCGGCCACGATGCGGTCGACCAGCTCCGGGTCCTCGGCGAGCCGCTGGGCGCCCTGCTCCTCCAGTTGGGCGAGGGTCAGTTGGGGCACTGCCGCCGCCGGGTCGGGCTCGCCGTCGAAGAGGACCACGTGGGTCAGTGCGGGCAGGTCCGCGCCGACGATCTTGGCGGCCTGGGTCGGGTCCTCGGCGAACAGCACCTTGGAGGCGGAGTCGGCGAGGATGTAGGTGGCGTCCTGCGGTTCGGTCGTCGGGTAGACCGTGGTCGTCGCGCCGCTGGCGCACATGATGCCGAAGTCGGCGATCACCCAGTCGAGCCGGGTGTTCGCCAGGATCGCCACCGGGTCCTCCTGGCCGACGCCCAGGCCGTGCAGACCGGCGGCGACCGCCTTCGCCCGCGTGGCGACCTGCGTCCAGGTCAGCCAGACCGGCGTGTTGTCCGGACCGGGGTGGGCGAAAGCGTGGCGGTCGGGGGTGGCCGCCACACGCTTGAGGAACATGTCAGGAATGGAACGGTACGGTACATCGAGAGCCATCGCTGTAGCCGCCTTCGGGGGTGGAGGCGTGACGGTCGTCACGTCGGTGTTCGTTACCGAAGAGTATTGCCTGCGCCCGGGCATCGGCTAGCCCTGACGATCATCCACGGCCCCCGTACCGGCCGATGCCGGTGTCGTGCTACGCGTACCGCTCGGCGGCTCGGGACCAGTCGTAGGTGGCCCGGATCCAGTTGCGGCGGGCCTTCAGCGCCGGACGGACCACCTCGCCGTGGCTGGCCAGCAACCCGTTCTCGGCGGTCAGGTACGCGCTCAGGCCGTCGTTGAACCGCTCCGCGGCGGCCCGCAGCGCCGCCGTCTCGTCGCCGGTCTCCCCGGTCAGCACCGTGACCAGGTTGTGCGCGTCCGGGCCGTCCCGGTGCTCCTTGCCGTAGGAGAAGACGTCGTTGCACCAGCAGACCAGGTCGGCGGCGAGCAGGTCCAACTCGGCCCAGTCGGGATCGGCCCGCTGGTCGACCGGCGGGAAGCCGTCCAGGGCCAGATCGGTGAGCGTGATGCTGGGATAGACGCCGCCGGTGTGTCGGCGCATCTGGACGTACTCGTCGACCGGCGGCACCCGCCCGTGCTCGCGGTTCGCCGCCTCCCACAGCAGCGCCAGCAGGTAGCCCCGCATGGCGGCGGTGAAGTGCAGCAGCACCGCCGGTCGTCGGCGGGCCCGCACCCGCTGGCACAGGTCGGCCAGCGCGAGCCCCAGGGGCCCGGCCGTGTCGACCGCCGCCTCCGTCGGCGTGCCCTGACGGTCCAGCACGTCGAGCAGCGCGGCCACCGTCGGCGCCAGTCGGGTCGGGTCGCTGCCCAGGCCGTCCTCGTCGCAGGCGTCGTCCATGACGAACAGCCAGGAGATCAGGTCGGCCAGCAGGCGCAGCCCGTCCAGCGACGCCTCCGGGCAGGCCCGGCCGGCCAGCCCGGCTGCGTCCGCCCGGCGCAGGCGTTGCCCGTTACTGATCAGACCCAGGTGTTGCGCCCAGTCCGTACTCTCCCGGGCAACCTGCTCGGTGTCGTGATGCCGGTCGCCGGAGAACGGTGGCTCCCGCAGGGCCGAGACCGCAAAGCTTCGCATCGGGCTCCCTGTCACGCCGCCCCCCCACGAGGCAGCGCGGACAGCGTACGGGAGCAGTGCGCAGGGCCGGGCGATCGGACGAATAACGTTTCGGATATCGCCGTGACCGGTTCCGCACAGACGGTTAGAAGCCCAGGTTGGCGTCGCGGAGCCGCTCCGCCGACTCGGAACCGCCCTCGACCTGCACCCGCGCCGCCCGCTGCCGGCCACTCAGGAACAGCACCAGCTCGCTCGGCGCGCCGATCAACCCCAGCGCCTCCTCGCCGCGTCCGGCGGTCACCTCGCCGTGCCCGGGCGCCCGGACGGTCACCCGGGCCGGGAAGCGACGCAGCGTCATCCGGGCCAGGGTGGAGACCCGCCGCCACAACGCCTGGTCCAGGCCGGTCGGCAACACGCGAGGCTGCCATTCGGGCTGGGCCCGCCGGACGTCCTCGTGGTGGATGAAGAACTCCATCAGGTTGGCCGGCTCGTCGGTGAGCGGGTTGCTCACCGGACTCCACACCGGTGGCCGGCGTACCTGGCCGAGCAGGTCGGCCCAGTCCTGGGCGGCGATCTCGAGCCGGACCCGCTCGGCGCGGTCGCGCAGCGGACCGATCAGGATGCCGGCGGCGGCGTCCGGCCGCCGCTCCCGCACCACGAGGTGCGCGGCCAGGTCACGGATGGTCCAGCCCTCGTTGAGCGTCGGGGCGTCCGGACCCAGGGTCGACATCAGGTCGGTGAGCGCCTCGCGCTCCGACCGGGCGTAGCGCGGCATGTGGTGATCGTAGGCGCAGCGGGCCCGGTCCGCCCGGTCGGCGGCGACTCGCGGGGTGACGTCGGACATATCCCGGCGGGTCGGCGGGACCGGCGCGCTGCGGTAAGGATGAGGGAGGATCGTGGTGGCTTACGGCGGGGGAGATACGTGGCGAGCGGGACTAGTCGGGAGGTGCTCGGTCGCGGGCTGGCCGTCCTGTGGCGGGCCATCCGTGAGCAACCGAGGATCTTCGCGGTCGCGGTCAGCGGCAGTGTGCTGTTCGGCGTGATGGTGGTGGGCAGCGCGTTCGTGGTCGGCGCGGTGGTGGGCGACGTGGTCGTCCCGGCCATCGAACGCGGGGCGGTCGGTGTGAGCGCACTGGCCCTGGCCGCCGCCGCGCTGCTCGGGATCAGCGTGCTGCGGGTGGTCGGCATCTTCGGCCGACGGCTCGGCGCGGGATACATGCAGTACCGCCTCCAGGCCGACTACCGACGTCGGGTCACCCGCCGCTATCTGGAACTGCCGCTGTCCTGGCACCACCGCAACGCCACCGGCACCCTGCTGTCCAACGCCAACTCCGACGTGGAGGCCGCCTGGCACCCGATCGCGCCGCTGCCGTTCGCGGTCGGCACGCTGGTGATGCTGGTCGGGGCGGTGGCGTCGCTGTTCGTCACCGACTGGGCGTTGGCCCTGGTCGGGTTGGCCGTGTTCCCGGCGCTGTTCGCGCTCAACGTGGCCTACTCCCGCCGGATGGCCCCGCGCCAGGCCCGTGCGCAGCGGCTGCGTGCCGAGGTCAGTGGCATCGCGCACGAGAGCTTCGACGGCGCGCTGGTGGTCAAGACGATGGGTCGGGAGGCGCAGGAGACCGACCGGTTCGCGGCCCGCGCCGGTCAGTTGCGCGACGCCCTGATCTCGGTCGGGCGGCTGCGCGGCATCTTCGACCCGATGCTGGAGACCCTGCCCAGCCTCGGCACGCTCGCCGTGCTGGTGGTCGGCGCGTACCGGTTGCAGCAGGGCGCGATCTCGGTCGCCGAGCTGGTCAGCGTCGCGTTCCTCTTCACCGTGCTGGCCTTCCCGGTGCGGGCCATCGGCTGGGTCCTGGCCGAACTGCCGCGCAGCGTCGCCGGGTGGGACCGGGTCCGCCGGGTGCTCGACGCCACCGGCGAGATGCCGTACGGCAGCACCCGGCTCGACCCGGACGCCGAGGCGCCCGCCACGCTCTCCTTCACCGACGTCGCCTTCGCCTACGAGCCGGCCGAGGCGCACCTGCCCGGCGCCGAGGTGCTCGGCGAGGTCACCTTCACCGTGCCGGCCGGCAAGACGGTGGCGCTGGTCGGGCCGACCGGTGCCGGCAAGTCCACCGTGGCGTCGCTGGCGGTGCGGCTGGTCGACCCCCGCGCCGGGACGGTCGGCCTCGACGGCGTGGACGTGCGCGAGCTGACCGCCGACTCGTTGGCCGGCACCGTGGCACTGGTGGCGCAGGTGCCGTTCGTCTTCGACGACACCGTCCGGGCCAACGTCTCCCTGGACCGGCCGGGTATCGACGACGAGGCCGTCTGGGCGGCGTTGCGCCTGGCCGAGGCCGACGGGTTCGTCGCCGCGCTACCGCACGGGTTGGACACCATGGTCGGCGAGCGGGGCACCTCGCTCTCCGGCGGGCAGCGGCAGCGACTCACGTTGGCCCGGGCGCTGGCCGGGCGCCCCCGGCTGCTGGTGCTCGACGACGCCACCAGCGCGGTCGACCCGCGTGTGGAGGCCGCCATCCTGGCCGGGCTGCGCTCGCCCGAGGCGGGCGGCTCCGGTGCGTCGATCCTGGTGGTGGCCTACCGCCGGGCCACCATCGCCCTCGCCGACGAGGTCATCTATCTGGAGCAGGGGCGGGTGGTCGCCCGCGGCACACACGCCACGCTGCTGGACACCGTGACCGGCTACGCCAACCTGGTCACCGCGTACGAGCAGGCCGAGGTCGACCAGGAACGGCAACCGACGTACGACGAGGTCACCCCGCTGACCTCCGGCCTGGAGGTGGACCGGTGAGCGCGAGGAACGCAGCGGAGCGGAGTCCCGCAGTCGCGAACGAAGGACGGCACCGGTGAGCGCGAGTGTGACGACGGAGGTGCCGGAGCCGGCGGAGTCGACCTGGCGGACGCTGCGCCGGGGGTTGGCGCTGTCGCCGGAGTTGCGGGTGGGACTGGGCGGCACCCTCGCCCTGGCGCTGGTCTACATGGTCGGCCGGGTGGCAGTGCCGGTGGCGGTGCAGCAGGGCATCGACCGGGGCATCGTCGGTGGGCTCGACCTGCACGCCTTGTTCGTCGTCGTGGCGGTCACCGCCGCCGTGCTGGTGGTGACCACCGCCTCCGGCTATCTGATGATGCGGCGGCTGTTCACGGTCAGCGAGACGGCGCTGGCCGGGGTCCGGGTGCGGGCGTTCCGGCACGTGCACGACCTGTCGATGCTGCACCAGCAGTCCGAGCGGCGGGGTTCGCTGGTCTCCCGGGTCACCAGCGACGTCGACCAGATCACCCAGTTCCTCCAGTGGGGCGGGGTGATCCTGCTGGTGAACCTGGGGCAGCTGGCGGTGACGACGGCGGTGATGCTGGCGTACTCGTGGCAACTGACGCTCGTGGTCTTCGCGGCGTTCGTGCCGGCAGTGCTGGTGATCCGGTTGATCCAGCGTCGCCTCGCCGCCGCGTACGGGGTGGTGCGGCAGCGGACCGGCACGTTGCTGGCGGCGGTCGGCGAGAGCGTGGTCGGCGCGCCGGTGATCCGGGCGTACGGCATCGCCGGCCGGACGTCGCGGCGGTTGGACGCGGCGATCGACAGTCAGCAGCAGGCGCAGCGCAAGGCCATCCGGATCAGCATCCTCGGCAGTTCGGTGGGGGAGTTGGCGGCCGGGGTGGCGCTGGCCGGTGTGGTGGTGCTCGGCGTGTACCTCGGCGCCGACCAGACGTTGAGCATCGGTGCGATCACCGCGTTCCTGTTCCTGGTGACGCTGTTCATCCAACCGGTGCAGATCGCCACCGAGGTGCTCAACGAGGCGCAGAACGCGATCGCCGGGTGGCGGCGGGTGCTGGACGTGCTGGACGTCGCGCCGGACGTGGCCGACCCGGGCCCGCAGGGGCGGGAGCTGCCCGGTGGTCCGCTGGACATCCGGTTCGCGCAGGTGCGGTTCGCCTATCCGGACGGGCCGACCGTGCTGCACGACGTGAGCCTGGACATCCCGGCGAAGAGTCGGGTCGCGGTGGTGGGCGAGACGGGCAGCGGCAAGACGACCTTCGCCAAGCTGCTGACCCGGTTGATGGACCCGACGGCGGGGGCGGTGCTGCTGTCCGGGGTGCCGTTGACCGACGTCCGCTTCGACTCGCTGCGGTCCCGGGTGGTGATGGTGCCGCAGGACGGTTTCCTGTTCGACGCCTCGGTGGCGGACAACGTGCGGTTCGGTCGTCCCGAGTTGACCGACGAGCAGCTCACCACGGCCTTCAGTGACCTGGGGCTGGCCGACTGGCTGGACGGGCTGCCGGCCGGGTTGGCCACCGGGGTGGGTGAGCGCGGCGAGGCGTTGAGCGTCGGGGAGCGGCAGTTGGTGGCGCTGGCCCGGGCGTACGTGGCCGACCCGGATCTGCTGGTGCTGGACGAGGCGACCAGCGCGGTCGACCCGGCCACCGAGGTACGCCTGCAACGGACCCTGGACGCGGTGACCCGGGGGCGGACCACGCTGGCGATCGCGCACCGGCTCTCCACCGCGCAGGGCGCCGACGAGGTGATCGTGGTGGACCGGGGGCGGATCGTGCAGCGCGGGCCGCACGAGGAGTTGGTCCAGGACCCGGACTCGATCTACGGCCTGCTCTACGCCTCCTGGTTGGAGCAGACGCGGTGAGCGGCGCGGACGTGGCGCGGCGACGCCGTGCCCGGATCCGGTGGACGTCGGCGGCACGATGCCCTAGTCTTCGGGTTAGGTAAGCCTAACCTTAGAAGGAGGTCGTGCCATGCGGCCGAGTCCTGCCGAGATCGTCCGTACCCTCGTCGCGGGCCGGTTGGCCGGTCTCGTCCACGTGGCCTGCCGGCCCGGTCTGCACCACGTCCGTCACGTCACCGACCGCGACGGCCGGGTACTGCTGCTGGTCCCGGTGGTCAGTGACCTCACCGCCGCCCTGCGCGCCACCGGTCCGGACCGCCCGCTCGCGGTGGCGCTGGACGTGCTGGACCTGCCGCCCGCCGCGGGCGCGCCGTCGCTGGGCCGTGCGCTGGTCTCCGGCTGGGTACGCCAGTTGACCGGCCCCGAGGAACGCGCCGCCGCGCTGGACTTCGCCGAGGCGGATCCCACCGGGGACCTGCTCGACGTCGGCACCCGGTTCCGGCTGTGCCGCTTCGAGGTGGAGCAGGCCCAGTGGGACCGCGCCGGCACAGTGCGCCGGATCGACCCGGCGGCGTACGCGGAGGCGGAGCCGGACCCGCTGCACCCGGTCGAGGCGGTGCTGCTGGCCGACCTGGCCGACCGGTACGCCGACCGGCTGAGCGCCTACCTGTGCCGCCGACTGGGGCGCACCGGCGTCGACGTGACGCCCCGGGTGGAGCGGATCGACCGGTACGGGATGCTGGTCTCGTTCGGACACGCGGGTGCCCGGCACCGGACCCGGCTCGCCTTCACGCGTCCGGTGGCCGGACACGACGAGATTCCCCGGCTGTTCGACGAGATGCTGCATCCGGCGGCCGGCGCCTGAGTGCGGCTCAGTCGACCAGTTCGCCGGTGAGGTAGCGCTGCACGGTCGGCCCGACGGTGGCGACCAGGGTCTCCGGTTCGGCGGAGGCGATCGGCTCCAGCCGGACCACGTGCCGCATGACGGCGAGCCCGATCAACTGGGTCGCCACCAGCCCGCCGCGCAACGGAAGCTGGGCCGGGTCGACGTCGAGGTGGTCGAGGATCCGGCGCAGCACCTGGGTCGTCAGGAACTCCCGGACCAGCCGGGCGGTCCACTCGTTGCCGACCGCCGACCGCAGCAGGGCCACCCCGGCGACGCCGGCCGGTGAGTCCCACACCGCGACGAACGTGCGGACCAGTCGTTCCCCGACCCCGTCGCGGTCGCCCGCGAGCACCGCCGGCAGCAGTTCCCGAGGGTCGACCGGCGCCTGCACGGCGGCCAGGAACAACTGCTCCTTGCTGCCGAAGTAGTGGTGCACCAGCGCCGGGTCGACCTCGGCGGCGGCGGCGATGGCCCGGATGGTGGCGGCGTCGAAGCCCCGCTCCGCGAAGGTGGCGCGGGCCGCGGTCAGGATCGCGTCCCGGGTCGCCGGATTGCCGGGTCGCCGTCCGCTGCGCCGTGCCATCGCCCTCTCTTCCCGCTCGGTGCCCCGTCAGCCGCTGCGCCGCCGCAGCGTGGCCGAGGCGAGCACCAGCGCCAGCACCGCCGCACCGGCGACCACCGCCACGTCCCGCCACATCGTCGCGGTCGGCTCGGCGTGCGCGCCCACCTCCTGAAGGGCCTCGACGGCGTACGACAGGGGGAGCACGTCGCTGACCGCCTGCAACCAGCCGGCCATCTCGTCGCGCGGCACGAACAGCCCGCAGAGCAGCAGTTGTGGGGCGACCACGACCGGCATGAACTGTACGGCCTGGAACTCGGTGCGGGCGAAGGCACTGCACAGCAGCCCGAGCGCGACGGCGAGCACGGCGTTCAGCGCCGCGATCAGGATCACCAGTGCGCTGCTGCCGGCGGTCTGCAGACCGAAGACCCGGTACGCCACGGCCGAGGCGATGGTGGCCTGCACCGCACCGGCCAGCCCGAACGCGATGCCGTAGCCGAAGAGCAGGTCGGTGCGGGCCAGCGGGGTGGTGAGCAGCCGTTCCAGCGTGCCGCTGGTCCGCTCGCGCAGCATGGCGATGCTGGTCACCAGGAACATGATGAGGAACGGGAAGAAGCCGAGCATCACCAGCGCGATGCGGTCGAAGGTGGACGGCTGGCCGGGCGGGGTGGGCTGGTCGGCGTACATGTAGTAGACCAGGGTGAGCAGCGCGGTGGGCACCAGCACCAGCAGCGCCACCGTACGCCGGTCGTGGCGCAGTTGCCGCAGGATGCGGCCGACGGTGGCGGCCAGGATTCGCGGGTTCATCGCGCCTCCCCGCCGGTCGTGTCGCCGGCCTCGCCCGCCCGGATCAACCGCAGGAACGCCTCGTCGAGGTCGTCGACCCCGGCGGCGGCCCGGATCGCGGCCGGGGTGTCGTCGGCGATCAGCCGTCCCGCGCGGATCAGCAGTAGTCGGTCGCAGCGGGCCGCCTCGTCCATCACGTGGCTGGAGACCAGCAGGGTCGTCCCGGCCGCCGCGAGTGCGTGGAACCGGGCCCAGAGCTCGGCCCGCAGCACCGGGTCCTGGCCGACGGTGGGTTCGTCGAGCACGATCAGCTCCGGCTCGCCGACCAGCGCGCAGGCCAGTGACGCCCGGCTCCGTTGCCCGCCGGAGAGGGTGCCGACCATCTGCCCCGCCGCCGGTGCCAGCCCGACGTCGGCCACCGCCCGGTCCGCCTCGGCCCGGCCCCGGCCGTGCAGCGCGGCGAAGTATCGGGCGTTCTCGCGCACCGTCAGATCCGCGTAGACGCTCGGTGCCTGGGTGAGGTAGCCGACCCGGTGGCGCAGCTCCGACGCGCCGGCCGGGTGCCCCAGCACGGTCACCGTGCCGGCGGTGACCACCTGCACCCCGACGACCGCGCGCAGCAGTGTGGTCTTGCCGCTGCCGCTCGGGCCGAGCAGCCCGGTGACCGCGCCGCGCGGCACCCCGGCGTCGATCCCGTGCAGTACCCGCCGTCCGCCCCGGTCCACGACCAGGTCCCGGACGGCGATCGCCTCCGCCATCGCCCACCTCCAGAACTCATCACCTGTTGAAATCAACGGTAGTTGAATTTCACCGGACGAGCCAGGCCCCGATTTCGCCATAGCACGGGCTTTAGCCTTCGTATCGGACAGTGTGTCCGGTGTCGGGCATTGCGCCCGGATCGGACCTGCGGCACGATGGCGCAGTGGATCACGCTCCGTCACCGGACAGTGGGTTCTTCGACGACTGGGCCGCGCGGCTGCGGGCGAGCGCCGACCGGCCCGTGGTCGGCATCCTGCTGCGCGGAAGCCACGCCCGTCGAGCCGCCACTCCGCACAGCGACGTCGACGTCGACGTACTCGTCGGCGGAGCACCGTACGCCGTCCGCCGGGCGTACCTCGCGGAGCACTCCGGACGGCTGACCCACGTCTCGGTCGCCGCCCGCGACATCCACTCCTGGGTGACGCGGCTGGGCGAACCGGCCGACTGGGCGTTCGGGCTGCCGGTGACCGCTCCGACGCGGCTGCTCTGGGCCGATCCGCACTGGCGGGACCGGATCGACCTGACCGTGCTCTGCCAGCCGGCCGACGAACCTCGGCTGGAGGAGTTGATCGCCACCCTCGGCAAGGTGGCCGCCGCCCGCGATGCCGACGACCCGCTCGGCGTCCGGCTGGCCGCCGCCGACCTGGCCCGGCTCTGCCCCTCGGTCCTGCGGTTGGCCAACCCCTCGGTCCGGGTGGTGTCCCGCCGCTCGGCCTTCGCCGCCGCACTCGACCTGCCGGTGGCCCCGCCCGGCTACCGGCAGGACATGCTGCGCTGTCTCGGCCTGCTGCCCGGGGCCATCGGGCAACTCTGGGCCGCCGCGGTCCGGCTGGTCGCCGGTACCCTGCCGCTGATCCGCCCGTACGCCGCCGAGGTGGCCGAGGCCGCCGGTGACGACTTCGCCGAAGCCCTGCTCGACGGACGCCTGGACCGGTACGTCACCCAGTTGCGCCAGCCCGTCGCCCCTGCGCCGTCCGCCAGCCGGGAGCCCACTGGGGTGCCGGCGCCGCGTGCGGGACAATGGGTCACTGTGCCCGTACCTGACGCGCCGACGAGCGGCGCCCACCCCTCCCCGCCGGAGCCGCCGGTCGGCCCGGACCGGCCGTCGCGACTCGACCCGGCGATCGCCGCGCGGCTGCGCCGTACCCCCGACGGCCTGGTCGCCGCCGTGGTCCGCCAGCACGACAGCGGTGAGGTGCTGATGGTGGCCTGGATGGACGACGAGGCCCTGCACCGCACCCTGACCACCGGCCGGGCCACCTACTGGTCGCGCAGCCGCCGCGAGTACTGGGTCAAGGGCGCCACCTCCGGCCACCACCAGTACGTCCGGTCCGTGGCGCTGGACTGCGACGGTGACGCGGTGCTGGTCAGCGTCGAGCAGGTCGGTGCGGCCTGCCACACCGGCCAGCGCACCTGCTTCTCCACCGAGCTCCCGGTGACTTCCCGTGAGGTGGGCCCGTGACCGACGGCACGGTCAGCCCGGATCTGGCCACCTTCACCGACCTGGCCGCCCGCTGGCGGGTGGTGCCGGTCACCCGACGGCTGCTGGCCGACGCGGAGACGCCGGTCGGGGTCTACCGCAAGCTCGCCGGTGGACCCGGGACGTTCCTGCTGGAGTCCGCCGAGCAGGGCGTCGGCACGTCGGGGCTGGCCTGGTCCCGCTACTCCTTCGTCGGCGTACGCAGCAGCGCCACCCTGGTCGAGCGGGACGGCTCGGCCGCCTGGCTCGGCGAGCCGCCCGCCGGGCTGCCTGCCACCGGCGACCCGGTCGAGGTGCTGCGGGCCACGGTGGCGGCGCTGGCCGGGCCGCCCGGAGAGCAGGACCAGTCCGTGCCCCCGCTGACCGGCGGCATGGTCGGCTACCTCGGCTACGACCTGATCCGCCGCTTCGAACGGCTGCCCTCGCTCACCGAGGACGACCTGCGCGTACCCGAACTGGGCATGATGCTCGCCACCGACCTGGTGGTGCTGGACCACTTCGACGGCTCGGCCATCCTGGTCGCCAACGCGGTCCTGCCCCCGCTCGACGATCCGGGCCGCGAGGCGCAGGTGGCCGCCGCCTACCACCACGCGGTGGGCCGGCTGGACGCGATGACCACCGCGCTGTCCCGGCCGATCCCGCCGATGGTCTCCACGGTCCGCCGCCCCAGCGCCGACGAGGTGCGCAGCCGTACCCCCGAGGGCGGCTACCCCAAGGCGGTCGAGGCGGCCAAGGAGGCGATCCGGGCCGGCGAGTGCTTCCAGATCGTGCTCGCCCAGCGGTTCGAACGCGACACCGACGCCGACCCGCTGGACGTCTACCGGGTGCTGCGCACCACCAACCCGAGCCCGTACATGTACCTGCTGCGCTTCGACGACTTCGACATCGTCGGCTCGTCGCCGGAGGCACACCTGAAGGTGACCGCCGAGGTCGACGGCGAGCGGCGCGCGCTGCTGCACCCGATCGCGGGCACCCGTCCGCGCGGCGCGACCCCGGAGGCCGACGCCCGGCTCGCCGCCGAACTGCTCGCCGACCCGAAGGAACGCGCGGAGCACGTGATGCTCGTCGACCTGGGCCGCAACGACCTGGGCCGGGTCTGCCGACCGGGCACCGTCGAGGTGCCGGAGTTCGCCACCATCGAGCGGTACAGCCACGTCATGCACATCGTCTCCACCGTGGTCGGGACGCTGCGCGCCGACCGCACCGCCTTCGACGCGCTGGCCGCGACGTTCCCGGCGGGCACGCTGTCCGGCGCGCCGAAGGTGCGCGCCATGGAGATCATCGAGGAGCTGGAACCGGTACGCCGGGGCCTGTACGGCGGCACCGTCGGCTACTTCGGCTTCGGTGGCGACCTGGACATGGCCATCGCCATCCGCACCGCGCTGATCCGGGCCGGGCGGGCGTACGTGCAGGCCGGTGCCGGGGTGGTGGCCGACTCCGATCCGGCCGCCGAGGACCAGGAGACCCGGAACAAGGCCGCCGCGGTGCTCGCCGCGATCGCCGCCGCCGAGACACTGAGGCCAGCCCGATGAGTGAGCAGGTCCGGTCCGTGTCGGGTCGGCGCGAGTTGGCGTACGCCGTGCTGCTCTGCCTGGCCGGTGCGGGGCTGGCGCTCTGGGCGGTGACCCGCACCTGGGCGGTGGACACCGACGTGGTGGGCGTGCCGACGCCGCTGGCGGACGAGGGACGGACCGGTACGCAACTGTTGCCCTGGTTGCCGGCGCTCGCCCTGGTCGGGCTGGCCGGTGGTGGCGCGGTGCTGGCCACCCGTGGCCGGCTGCGGCAGGTCCTCGGCGGGTTGCTGGCGCTGCTCGGCCTGATGCTGGCCGGTGGCGGCGGGTACGGGCTGGTCGCCGACCTCGGCGACCAGGTGGCCCGGCAGTGGCCGGCGCTCACCCTGCTCGGTGGGCTGCTGGCGGCGGTCGGTGGGCTGCTGACGGCGCTACGCGGGCGGCACTGGCCGGCGATGGGTGCCCGGTACGAGCGTGGGTCCCGGCCGTCGGCACCGGCGGCGGGCCCGATCCGGGGGGCCGGCACCGTCGAGGCGTGGGACGCGCTCGACCGGGGCGAGGACCCGACCGAGCGTTGAGTACGACCGGGCCGGCGGGTCAGCCGACCGGCTGGTGGTCCCGGGCGCGGCCGGCGGCGAGTTCGGCGACCAGCCGGTCCAGCGCGGCCCGCTGGTCGGCGCGGGCCCGGTCGGCGCAGATGGCCTCCCAGGCGTTGCCACGGGCGGTCCGGATCCGGGTCGGGCCGACCACGGCGCGTTCCACCGTGTGGACGACACCGACGGCGAGCGATGCGACGGTACGCGAGATGGTGGTGAGTCCGATGGTCTGCTGCGGCGCGGAAGAGTTCATGATCACCCCGGGGAGAGATCGTCGTGGCGATGGGGTAGGCGCGTCATCGAGTGTGCCCGAGTCCGATGCTGCTCGGTTCACGTTTCGCGGTGATGACCACGACATCAACACTGCGGCAGGCGGTCTGAGCAGGCAACGGGCCGTTCGGCCTTGACCTTGCTCACAGCATCGACCGGCCTCGACGGGAGTGGACCGGTAAGGTCGGGGCTGCCGTCGATATGGGTGGGTGTCGATAAGGGGGTGACGCAGCGTCACTCCCTGTTCGCGCAGGTCGGTCATTATGCCGCAGCCCATTTCGTGAGGCGCGCCATACCCCCACCGGTCGGTGCCAGGTGGCGGCACCTAGCATCGGCCCATGACACCCGGAGAGGGGAGTCCGTTGGTGACTGCTGAGCATCCGCACGCGGAGGGGAACGAGGCCGGCCCGGCAGCGTCCGGCAGCGTGCTCGACGAGATCCTGGCCGGCGTCCGCGAGGACGTGGCCCGGCGGCAGGAGCAGGTCCCGATGGAGCGGATCCGCGAACTCGCCGCCGCCGCCCCGCCGCCGCTGGACGCGTACGCCGCGCTGCGCCGGCCCGGCGTCGCGGTCATCGCCGAGGTGAAGCGCTCCTCGCCGTCCAAGGGGAAGATCGCCGACATCGCCGATCCGGCGGACCTGGCCGGTGACTACGCGGCCGGTGGCGCGCGGGCGATCAGCGTACTCACCGAGGGGCGCTGGTTCGGCGGTTCGCTGGAGGACCTCGCCGCCGTCCGGGCCGCGGTCAGCGTCCCGGTGCTGCGCAAGGACTTCGTGGTCTCCAGCTACCAGGTGCACGAGGCCCGCGCGCACGGTGCCGACCTGGTGCTGCTGATCGTCGCCGCGCTGGAGCAGAACGTCCTGGTCGGGCTGCTGGAGCGGATCGAGTCGCTGGGCATGACCGCGCTGGTCGAGGTGCACGACGAGGAGGAGGCCGACCGGGCCCTGGAGGCCGGCGCGCAGGTGATCGGCGTCAACGCCCGCGATCTGCGTACGCTGGAGGTCGACCGGTCGGTGTTCGAGCGGATCGCGCCCGGTCTGCCGAGCAACGTCGTCAAGATCGCCGAGTCGGGTGTCCGTGGTCCGCACGACCTGATCCGCTACGCCTCGGCCGGGGCGGACGCGGTGCTGGTCGGTGAGGGTCTGGTGACCCAGAAGAGCCCGCGGGAGGCGGTGGCCGAACTGGTCAACGCCGGTAACCACCCCGCCACGCCCCGCCCGGTGCGCTGACGCCGTCGCGGCGAGAGGAATCGACATGAGCGAGCCTGTCGAGCGAATCATCCACGCGGTGACTGATGGCGGCGCGCAGCGGAGCGGCGTGCCGGCATGAGCGAGCCTGTCGAGCGAGTCATCGGTGCGGTGGTGCCTCACGGGGGCACGCAGCGGAGCGGAGTGTCAGCGTGAGCGAGCAGGCGTCATTCCCGGACGCGGCCGGACATTTCGGCCGGTTCGGTGGTCGGTTCGTGCCGGAGGCGCTGGTCGCCGCGCTGGACGAGCTGGACGCGGCGCACCGCGCGGCGATGGCCGACGAGTCGTTCCGGGCCGAGTTCGCCGCCCTGCTGCGCGACTACGCCGGCACCCCGTCGCTGCTCTACGAGGCCCGCCGGTTCTCCGCCCGGGTCGGCGCCCGGGTGCTGCTCAAGCGGGAGGACCTCAACCACACCGGCGCGCACAAGGTGCGCAACGTGCTCGGTCAGGCGCTGCTGACCCGGCGGATGGGCAAGAAGCGGGTGATCGCCGAGACCGGCGCCGGTCAGCACGGCGTCGCCACCGCCACCGCCGCCGCCCTGTTCGACCTGGACTGTGTGGTCTACATGGGGCAGGTCGACACCGAGCGGCAGGCGCTCAACGTGGCCCGGATGCGGATGCTGGGCGCCGAGGTGGTGCCGGTGACGAACGGCTCCCGCACCCTCAAGGACGCGATGAACGAGGCGATGCGGGACTGGGTCGCCAACGTCGACGACACGCACTACCTGATCGGGACCGCCGCCGGTCCGCACCCGTTCCCGGCCCTGGTACGCGACTTCGTGCGCGGCATCGGCGACGAGGCGCGGGCCCAGTGCCAGGACCTCACCGGCGGCCTGCCGGACGCGGTCACCGCCTGTGTCGGTGGCGGCTCCAACGCGCTGGGCATCTTCCACGCCTTCGTCGGTGACCCGCAGGTGCGGCTCTACGGCTTCGAGGCCGGCGGCGACGGGGTGACCACCGGGCGGCACGCGGCCAGCATCACCGGCGGCTCCACCGGTGTGCTGCACGGCACGCGGACCTTCGTGTTGCAGGACGAGGACGGCCAGACCGTCGAGTCGCACTCGATCTCGGCCGGACTGGACTACCCGGGCGTCGGGCCGGAGCACGCCTGGCTGCACGACACCGGCCGGGCCCACTACCTGCCGGTCACCGACGACGAGGCGATGGCCGCGTTCGAACTGCTCTGCCGTACCGAGGGGATCATCCCGGCGATCGAGAGCGCGCACGCGCTGGCCGGCACCCTGGCCGTGGCCCCGAAGCTCGCCGCCGAGCTGGGCCGGGAGCCCACCATCGTGGTCAACCTCTCCGGGCGCGGCGACAAGGACGTGCACACCGCCGGCGAGTACTTCGGCATCCTGGGTTCGGAGCGAAGCGGAGCGGTGTCATGAGTGAGCGTCAGCGAGCGAATCATCGGTTCCGTGCCCTGGTGTCTCATGGCGGCGCGGAGCGAAGCGGAGCGGTGTCATGAGTGAGCGTCAGCGAGCGAATCATCTCGCCCTGGTGTCTCATGGCGGCGCGGAGCGAAGCGGAGCGACGGCATGAGCCGGATCGGCGGGGTGTTCGAGAAGGCTCGGGCCGACGGCCGGGCACTGTTGGTCGGCTGCATGCCGGCCGGCTTCCCGACGGTCGAGGGCAGCATCGCCGCGATGAAGGCGATGGTCTCGGCGGGCGTCGACGTGATCGAGGTGGAGATCCCGTACTCCGATCCGGTGATGGACGGTCCGGTGATCCAGCGGGCCAGCGACATCGCGCTGGCCGGTGGCGTCCGTACCCGGGACACGCTGCGGATCGTGGAGGAGGTCGCGGCCACCGGTGCGCCGGTGGTGACGATGACCTACTGGAACCCGATCGAGCGGTACGGCGTGGACGCCTTCGCCCGGGACTACGCGGCGGCCGGCGGCACCGGGCTGGTCACTCCCGACCTGATCCCCGACGAGGCCCAGGAGTGGCTGGCCGCCTCGGACGCGCACGGGCTGGACCGCACGTTCCTGGTCGCCCCGTCGTCCACCGACGCCCGGCTGGCGATGACCGTGGAGCACTGTCGTGGCTTCGTCTACGCCACCGCGATCATGGGGGTCACCGGGGCCCGGGCACAGACCTCGGAGGCGGCGCCGGTGCTGGTGTCGCGGGTCCGGGAGATCAGCGAGATCCCGGTCGGCGTCGGGTTGGGCGTGGGCACCGGGGAGCAGGCCGCCACCGTCGCCGGGTACGCCGACGCGGTGATCGTCGGCAGCGCGCTGATCCGTTGCCTGCTGGACGCCCCCGACCAGGAGGCCGGGCTGACCGCGCTGCGGACGCTCAGCGCGGAACTGGCCGAGGGCGTACGCAACCCGGCCCGCTGACCCGACCCGTACGCCATCTGCGGGTGGGGCCCGGCGCGCGCGACGATCCGGCGGACAAATAGCCCAGCGGACCACGGAACCCGGGCGCATGAGGCGGACCGGGGTGACGTTCCGGGGGTCCGCAGCGGTAGCGTGTGCACCCGTGAGTCTCGCCTCGCCGACGTTCCTGGCCGCCCTGCCCAGCCCGAGCAACGCCGTATGGCATCTCGGCCCGATCCCGCTGCGGGCGTACGCGCTGTGCATCATCGCCGGCATCGTGGTGGCCTGCTGGGTCACCGAGCGGCGGTTGCGCCAGCGTGGCGTGGCCCCCGGTGCGGTGCTCGACATCGCCCTCTGGGCGGTGCCGGCCGGCATCATCGGCGCCCGGATCTACCACGTCATCACCTCCCCGCAGGCGTACTTCGGCACCGGCGGCGACCCGATCAAGGTCTTCTTCATCCACGAGGGCGGCCTGGGCATCTGGGGTGCGGTCGCCGGTGGCGCGGTCGGCGCCTACATCGCCGCCCGGCAGCTCGGCATCCCGTTCGCGGTGGTCGCCGACGCGCTGGCACCGGGCCTGCCGCTGGCACAGGCGATCGGCCGGCTGGGCAACTGGTTCAACAACGAGCTCTACGGCGGCCGGACGGACCTGCCCTGGGGGCTGGAGATCCACCGGATGGACGGCGGTCAGGCGCTGCGCGACGAGGCGGGCCGACCGATCCTGGAGGAGGGGCTCTATCACCCGACCTTCGCGTACGAGGCGCTCTGGAACGTCGGCGTCGCCGCGTTGGTGTTCTTCCTCGACCGCAAGCTGCGCCTCGGCCGGGGTCGGGCGTTCGCCCTCTATGTGATGGGGTACACCGCCGGCCGGTTCTGGATCGAGATGATGCGGACCGACGACGCCACCACCATCCTCGGCGTACGCCTCAACGTCTGGACGGCGGCCCTGGTCTTCGTCGGCGCGTTGATCTACTTCCTGCGGGTGCGCGGGCCGCGTGAGTACCTGATCCCGGTGGGGCTGCCGGTCGCCACCACGGCACCGGCCGACTCCGACGTCTCCCAGGTCGACCTGTCGGCCACGCGTGCCGGCCGGACCGAACCGGCGGTGCCGGAGGGCTACCGGGTGGTCAGCGAGGAACAGTTCGCGCACTGGCGGCAGACCGGCGAGGCCCCCGACGAGGTGACGAACCCCGCCGACCCCGCCCCGGGCACCGGCACCTCGACCGATGACGACGAGGACACCCCGACCGCCGCCGAGGGCGCGTCGGCACGTCCGGCCGATCGCGACAGCTGAGGCCATGCGCAGCGCGGTGGTGGTCGGCGGCGGGCTCGGCGGCCTGGCGGTCTCCGGTGCGCTGGCCCGCTCGGGATGGCAGGTCACCCTGCTGGAACGGGCCGACCGGATCCGTCCCGAGCCGACCGCCGTGGTGCTCTGGCCCAACGGCGTACGGGCGCTGCGGGCCCTGGACCTCGGTGCCGGCCTGGAGGCCATCGCCACCCCGCTGCCCGACGGCGGGGTACGCCGCCCGGACGGGCACTGGCTGGTGCAGCCCCGGCAGACCCCGGCCGAGCGCCTGCCGGTCGTGGTGCACCGGGAGGACCTGCACGACACACTGATCGCGGGCCTGGGTGAGCGGGTCGAGCTGCGGACCGGCGTGACGGTACGCACCGTTCGCGCAGCCCCGGGGGCCCGGCCGGCGGTCGGTGACGGACGGCAGACCTTCGAGGCGGACCTGGTGGTCGCGGCCGACGGCGCGGACAGCGTGATCCGCCGCCAGCTCGCCCCGGAGGCGAACGTCATCAGTTCCGGCTGTGCCGCCTGGCGCGCGGTGATCCCCTGGTACCGCGCACCGAATCTGGCCGACGGCGCGCCCGTCGGCGGGGAGATCCTCGGCGCCGGCTACCGTTTCGCCGCCGCCTCGCTGGGCGAGCGCGGCTCCTCCGGCGCGTCCAGCCGGGGCGGCATCTACTGGATGGCGACCGCCGCCGGGGCGCCCCGTCCGGAGTCGCCGGAGACTCAGTTGGCGCTGCTGCGCCGCTGGTACGCGGGCTGGCCCGCACCGGTCGACGAGCTGCTGGCCGCCACCGACCCGGCCGACCTGGTGCAGCAGGAGATCCGCGAACTGCGCCCGCTGCCCAAGTCGTACGGCTTCCCGGTCGGGCCGGGCGGGGTGGTGCTGCTGGGCGACGCCGCCCACGCCATGCCGCCGCACCTCGGGCAGGGCGCCTGCCTCGCCTTCGAGGACGCCGTGACGCTCGCCGCCCTGTTGCGCGAGTCCACGCTGCCGGACGCGGTGCTCGCGTACGACCGGACCCGCCGCCCCCGCGCGGCGACGGTGGTCCGCCAGACCCGCCGCATGTCGGCGGTCCTGCAGACCCGAGGCCGGCTGGCCCTACGCGCCCGCGACGCCGCCCTCGGCACCATCACCCCCCGCCTCCTCGGCAGCGCCGCCTCGGTGGCCGCCCAGTGGCGCCCCCCAACCTGACCCAACCCCCGCCCTCCCGCGCCTCCCCGCCCTAGCGTGCCCGCGCCGCCCCGCCCTAGCGTGCCCGCGCCTCCCCGCCCTAGCGTGCCCGCGCCGCCCCGGCTCGCCGCTGCGCCCGCCCGCGCCGCGCCACACACTCGCCTCGCCGCCGTTGCCGCTTCCTGTGCCCTGCCGCGCTCGCCTCCTGTGCTTTCGCCGCGCGCCTCCCCCTGCCTTGCCGCGCGCGCCTCCTGCCTTGCCGCGTCGATCATGGAGTTGTGGCGGAGACAAAAGCCGCAAAAAATGCCAAATCACCGACCACAACCCCATGATCGGCGGAGATGCCTCACGGTGCGGCATGGCGCGACGCCTTGCCCCGCCGTGAGCCGCGCCGGCCGGGGCCTGCCACCCGCAATCCGCCGCCATCCCTGTTGATCAAGAAGTTTCAGTGCTAGTTGATTACCACGAGCGCCCAAAATTCTTGATCACCGGGGTGGGCGACCGGGGTGGGCGACCGGGGTGGGTGGCGGGGTGGGTGACCGGGGCGGGCGACCGGGCGCGGGCGACCGGGCGCGGGGGACCGGGGTGGGTGACGAGGGTGGGGGTGTCAGGGGGTGACGGTGGGGGGGTTGGCTATGCAGGCGGTGCCGACGCGGTGGAAGCCGACGCGTAGGTAGACCCGGGCGATCTCCTCGCTGCCGGCGGAGAGGAAGACCAGGTCGGTGCCGCCGTCCAGCAGGGCGCGGGCCAGGGTCGCGGTGACCGCGGCGGCCAGGCCCCGGCGGCGGGCGCTGGGCAGGGTGGCCACTCCGGCGATCTCGGCCACGTCGCCGACCCGCATGGCCATCCCGCTGGCCAGCGCGCCCTCGGTGGGGGTCTCGGCCAGGGCGGAGAGGCGGCTGCCGTCGGCGATCCGGGCTCGTTCCTCGTCCAGCGCGGCGACGTCGAGGCCGATCATGGCCGCGTCGCGTTCGGTCGGGCCGCCGGGGCCTCGGCCGGTTCCGGGTGCCGCGAAGCCGACGGCCGCGACGGCCCGGCGGGCGGCCACGTCGGCGGCGAGGTCCGGCGCGGCGGCGGTCAGCATCCGTACCGGCACGTCGGTGTACGTCGCCGGGTCGCCGACGGCCTGCGGGTCGAGCACCATCAGTGGGGCTTCGAGTACGGCGAGTCCGGCCGAGCGGGCGACCGCGAGCAGGTCGGGGTTGATCTCGTGGATCCATTCCAGGGCCTCGGGCAGGCCGAGTTCCCGCTGCCGGTTGCGTACGGTGGTCAGATCGGCTAATGAGGGCGGATGGTCCGCGTCGAGGCGCGGACGGGCATAGAACGGCCATCCGGGGCCTTCGCGGACGAACAGCACGCACCCGCCGTGTTCCTCCGCGCGGGCCGCGTCGCGGGGTACCGCGTCGTAGAACCGCTCCAGCCGATCGAGCAGGTCGGCGTACCGTCTATCCACCGCGCGAGACTACACGTCCCAGACTCTGGACGGTGTGATCAATCTGCACTGGCCTTGCGCACCGCGCCCTAACGTAGACTCAATAGTCCGATACAGGGCCGACGTCGTCCCGACCATGATCCACGCCTGAGTGACGACAGGAGGCCCGGGTGGCCTTTGCGTACCCACACCACCCCCAGCCGGCACCGCGCGACGGCCAGGTAGCGTCCCCTGCCGGCCTGTACGACGCCGCCCACGAGCACGACGCGTGTGGTGTGGCCTTCGTGGCGGACCTGCACGGGCGGCGCTCGCACACGGTGGTCGCCAGCGGTCTCGGCGCCCTGTGCCGGCTGGACCACCGAGGTGCCCGGGGCGCCGAACCGAACACCGGTGACGGCGCGGGCATCATGATCCAGGTGCCGGACGCGTTCCTGCGCGCGGTGGTCGACTTCCCGTTGCCTCCGGCCGGCGAGTACGCCACCGGCCTGGTCTTCTTCCCCGACGACGACGCCGCAGAGGCCCGTGCCCGCCAGGTGATCGAGAAGTACGCCCTGGTGGAGGGCGCCGAGCTGCTCGGCTGGCGGGACGTCCCGGTCGACGCCTCGGACCTCGGCGAGACGGCCCTGGCGGCGATGCCCCGGGTACGGCAGCTCTTCCTCGCCGCGGACCGGTTGACCGACACCCCCGCCGGACCGGCCGGCTCCCCGCTGCGCGGCATCGAGCTGGAGCGGGTCGCGTTCTGCGTCCGCAAGCAGGCCGAGCGGGAGTCGGCCGAGCGCGGCGTGCCGGCGTACTTCCCGTCGCTGTCCGGGCGGACCATGGTCTACAAGGGGATGCTCACCCCGGACCAGTTGCCCGCGTTCTATCCGGACCTGACCGACGAGCGGGTGGACAGCGCCATCGCACTGGTGCACTCGCGCTTCTCCACGAACACGTTCCCGTCCTGGCCGCTGGCCCACCCGTACCGGTTCATCGCGCACAACGGTGAGATCAACACGATCCGCGGCAACCGGAACTGGATGCAGGCCCGCGAGGCGCTGCTGCGGACCCCGGAGCTGTCCGGCAACATCCGCCGGGTCTTCCCGATCTGCACCCCGGCCGCCTCCGACTCGGCCAACTTCGACGAGGTCCTGGAGCTGCTGCACCTGGCCGGGCGCAGCCTGCCGCACGCGGTGCTGATGATGATCCCGGAGGCGTGGGAGAACGACCCGGACATGGCCGCCGACAAGCGGGCCTTCTACCGGTTCCACGCCAGCCTGATGGAGCCGTGGGACGGTCCGGCGTCGGTCGCCTTCACCGACGGCGAGATCGTCGGCGCGGTGCTCGACCGCAACGGGCTGCGTCCGGGCCGCTGGTGGCAGACCGCCGACGGGCTCGTGGTGCTGGGCAGCGAGGCGGGCGTGCTCGACCTCGACCCGGCCACCGTGGTCGCCAAGGGTCGGCTCCAGCCCGGCAAGATGTTCCTGGTCGACACCACCGCCGGTCGGATCGTGCACGACGACGAGATCAAGACCGAGCTGGCCGCCGCCCAGCCGTACGCGGACTGGCTGCACGCCGGGCTGATCGAGATGGACGACCTGCCGCACCGCGAGCACGAGGTCTACACCCACGACTCGGTACGTCGCCGCCAGCAGACCTTCGGCTACACCGAGGAGGAGCTGAAGATCCTGCTCGCCCCGATGGCCCGTACCGGCGCGGAACCGATCGGCTCGATGGGCACCGACACCCCGATCGCCCCGCTGTCCACCCGGCCACGGCTGCTCTACGACTACTTCCACCAGCTCTTCGCCCAGGTCACCAACCCGCCGCTGGACGCCATCCGCGAGGAACTGGTGACCAGCCTGGCGACGACCATCGGGCCGGAGGGCAACCTGCTCGACCCGGGCCCGGCGAGCTGTCGGCAGATCGTGCTGCCCCACCCGGTGATCGACAACGACGAGCTGGCCAAGATCCTCTCCGTCGACGAGGACGGCGACCTGCCCGGCTTCAAGGCGGTCCGGGTCTCCGGGCTCTACCGGATCCGGGACGGCGGCGCCGGCATCAAGGCCCGGCTGACCGAGATCTGCCGGCACGTCTCCGAGGCGATCGAGGACGGCGTCCGCATCCTGGTGCTCTCCGACCGGGACTCCAACGCCGACCTCGCACCGATCCCGTCGCTGCTGCTCACCGCCGCGGTGCACCAGCACCTGGTCCGGGAGCAGACGCGGACCCAGGTGGCGCTGATCGTGGAGTCCGGGGACTGCCGCGAGGTGCACCACGCGGCGGTGCTCATCGGCTACGGCGCGGCGGCGGTCAACCCGTACCTCGCCTTCGAGTCGGTGGAGGACATGATCTCCACGGGTGCCCTGGCCGGGGTCGAGCCGCACACCGCGATCCGCAACTACGTCAAGGCGCTCGGCAAGGGCGTCTTGAAGATCATGTCCAAGATGGGCATCTCCACCGTGTCGTCGTACTGCGGAGCGCAGGTCTTCGAGGCGGTCGGCCTGGAGACCCGGCTGGTACAGCGGTACTTCCGGGGCACGCCGAGCACGATCAGCGGCGTCGGGCTGGACGGCATCCACACCGAGGTGGCCGCCCGGCACGCACTGGCCTGGCCGCCGCCGGGAGCCGAGGCCGCCGCCGGACTGCCGGTCGGCGGCGAGTACCAGTGGCGTCGCGAGGGCGAGCTGCACCTGTTCAACCCCGAGACGGTGTTCCTGCTCCAGCACGCCACCCGTACCCGGCAGTACGACGTGTTCCGCGCCTACACCACCAAGGTCGACGAGCTGGCCGCGAAGGCCGGGTCGCTGCGCGGGCTGTTCCGGCTGCGCACCGGCGAGCGGACGCCGGTACCGATCGAGGAGGTCGAGCCGGCCAGCGAGATCGTCAAGCGGTTCGCCACCGGCGCCATGTCGTACGGGTCGATCTCGGCGGAGTCGCACGAGACCCTGGCGATCGCTATGAACCGCCTCGGCGGCAAGTCCAACACCGGCGAGGGCGGCGAGGACGTCGAGCGCCTCTACGACCCGGCCCGCCGCTCGTCGGTCAAGCAGATCGCCAGTGGCCGCTTCGGCGTCACCAGCGAATACCTGGTCAACGCCGACGACCTCCAGATCAAGATGGCCCAGGGTGCCAAGCCCGGCGAGGGCGGTCAGCTCCCCGGCAACAAGGTGTGGCCGTGGATCGCCCGGACCCGGCACGCCACCCCCGGCGTCGGCCTGATCTCGCCGCCGCCGCACCACGACATCTACTCGATCGAGGACCTCGCCCAGCTCGTACACGACCTCAAGTGCGTCAACCCGGCCGCCCGGGTGCACGTCAAGCTGGTCAGTGAGGTGGGTGTGGGCACGGTGGCCGCCGGGGTGGCCAAGCTCAAGGCCGACGTCATCCTGATCTCCGGTCACGACGGCGGCACCGGCGCATCCCCGCTGAACTCGCTCAAGCACGCCGGCACCCCCTGGGAGCTGGGCCTGGCCGAGGCACAGCAGACGCTGCTGCTCAACAAGCTGCGCGACCGCGTCACCGTGCAGGTCGACGGCCAGCTCAAGACCGGCCGCGACGTGGTGGTGGCGGCGCTGCTCGGTGCCGAGGAGTTCGGTTTCGCCACCGCCCCGCTGATCGTCTCCGGCTGCGTGATGATGCGCGTGTGTCACCTGGACACCTGTCCGGTCGGCATCGCCACCCAGAACCCGGTGCTGCGCGAGCGCTTCAACGGCAAGCCGGAGTTCGTGGAGAACTTCTTCCTCTTCCTCGCCGAGGAGATCCGTGGCTACCTGGCCGAGCTGGGTCTGCGCAGCATCGACGAGGCGATCGGCCGGACCGAGCTGCTCGACGTCGCCCCGGCGGTCGCGCACTGGAAGGCCGGCGGGATCGACCTCCGACGCGTACTGCACCTGCCGGAGCTGCCCGAGGGCGCCGCGCGCCGGGGCGTCCGGGCCCAGGACCACGGCCTGGAACTGGCGCTGGACAACGAGCTGATCGCGCTGGCCGCCCCGGTGCTGGACGCGCCGGCCGACGGGACGCCGGTCGGCCCGGTCCGTGCCGAGGTGACGATCCGCAACGAGCACCGCAGCGTCGGCGCCATGCTCGGCGGCGAGGTGACCCGCCGGTACGGCGGCGCCGGGCTGCCCGCCGACACCGTCGAGTTCACGCTGCGCGGCACGGCGGGCCAGTCGTTCGGCGCCTTCCTGCCGCGCGGGGTCACCATGCGGCTGCACGGCGACGCCAACGACTACGTCGGCAAGGGCCTCTCCGGCGGGCGGCTGGTCGTCCGGCCGGACGCGTCGGCGCCGTTCGTCGGCACCGGCGCCGAGCCCGGCCAGCGGGCCGAGGACCAGATCATCGCCGGCAACACCATCCTGTACGGCGCCACCGAGGGCGAGGTGTTCCTGCGCGGCCGGGTGGGGGAGCGGTTCGCGGTGCGCAACTCCGGCGCGGTGGCCGTCGTCGAGGGCGTCGGTGACCACGGCTGCGAGTACATGACCGGCGGCACGGTGGTGGTGCTCGGCCCGACCGGACGCAACTTCGCGGCCGGCATGTCCGGCGGTACCGCGTTCGTCTGGAACCTCGACCGGCGGCGGGTCAACACCGAGCTGGTCGACCTCGCCGCCCCCGGCGAGCAGGAGCGGGTCCGGCTGCACGAGCTGGTGCAGCGGCACTTCGCGGAGACCGACTCGGCGGTGGCCGAGGCGCTGCTCAAGCGTTGGCCGGAGGCGGTGGAGGAGTTCACCGCCGTGGTACCCCGGGACTACCGCCGGGTGATGGAGATCATGCGGGCCGCCGAAGCCGCCGGCCAGAACGTCGACGACGCGGTGATGAGTGCGCTCGCGCCGACCGCGCAGCCGCCGCAGGCGGCACCCGCGTCGATGCCGGTTCCGTCCGCGTCGCGGGCGGTCGCCCAGGAGGTGGCTCGTGCCTGACCCGAACGGTTTCCTGCGCTACCCCCGGCGGATGCCGGCGCGTCGGCCGGTGCCGGTGCGGATCAGCGACTGGCGCGAGGTCTACCCACCGGCCGGTGAGGAACTGATCCGCGAGCAGGCCACCCGGTGCATGGACTGCGGCATCCCGTTCTGTCACAGCGACACCGCCGGGTGCCCGCTGGGCAACCGCATCCCGGACTGGAACGACCTGGTCCGCACCGGCAACTGGGACGCGGCGGTGGAGTCGCTGCACGCCACCAACAACTTCCCCGAGTTCACCGGCCGGCTCTGCCCGGCGCCCTGCGAGGCGGCGTGCGTGCTCGGCATCGGTGGCGGCGCCCCGGTGACCATCAAGCAGGTCGAGGTGGAGATCGCCGACGCCGCGACGGCCCGGGGGCTGACCCCGCAGCCGAGTCCGACCCCGTCCGGGCGGTCGGTGGCGGTGGTCGGCTCCGGCCCGGCCGGGCTGGCCGCCGCGCAGCAACTCGCCCGTGCCGGGCACGCCGTCACGGTGTACGAGCGCGACGACACCCCGGGCGGTCTGCTGCGGTACGGCATCCCCGACTTCAAGCTGGAGAAGCGACACATCGACGCCCGGCTGGCGCAGTTGACCGCCGAGGGCGTGGTGTTCCGTACCGGCGTGAACGTCGGCGTCGACGTCACCGCCGCGCAGCTCCGGGCCCAGCACGACGCGGTGCTGCTGGCCTGCGGGGCGTTGCAGGGCCGGGACACCGACACCGCGGGCCGGCACCTGCGCGGGGTGCACCAGGCGATGGCGCACCTGGTCGCCGCCAACCGGGTGGTCGCCGCGGCCGGCGCGGGCCGTCCCGCGCTGGCCACCCTGCCGGACGGTACGCCGATCGACGCGGCCGGCAAGCACGTGGTCATCATCGGCGGCGGCGACACCGCGGCGGACTGCCTGGGGGTGGCGCACCGGCAGGGCGCGGCTGGCGTCCACCAGCTCGACCTGTACCCGCGACCGCCGCAGGTCCGCGACGAGGAACGCGACCCGTGGCCGACCTGGCCGTGGATCCTGCGCGAGTACGCGGCGCACGAGGAGGGCGGCGAGCGCGTCTTCGCGGTCGCGGTGCAGGAGTTCGTCGACGACGGCACCGGTGCGGTCCGCGCGGTGCGGATCGCCGAGGTGACCGTCGAGAAGCGGGACGGCCGGCGGATCCTCACCGCTGTCCCGGGGACCGAACGGGAGTTGCCCGCCGACCTGGTGCTGCTGGCCATCGGCTTCGAGGGCACCGAGGAGCAGCCGCTGCTGACCCAGTTCGGGGTGGCCCGCAACGCCCGGGGCGCGATCGACTCGCGGGGTGACTGGCAGACCGGGGCCGACGGGGTCTTCGTCGCCGGTGACATGCACCGGGGCGCGTCGCTGATCGTCTGGGCCATCGCCGAGGGCCGGGCCGCCGCCGCCGCGATCCACGAGTACCTCGGTGGCGTCGGCACTCTCCCGGCACCCGTACACGCCGCGTCCCAACCGCTCGCTGTGTAAGGAGGGGTCCCCTGCTAACGCCTCGTGCATAGCAGGGGACCCCTGCTGACAACCGCGCACCGCACACACGCCCGGCCGTGCCTCGGCCGGGCGTGCTGCGTCTGCGGGGCGGCGGCTATTCACTTCATCTGCATGTTTCGATAGCATTACCGGCTAGTAACAACCCCTGGCCACGCGCGCGGTCCACGGGCTCCACCACCACCCTCTGTGGAGGACCGTCATGTCCCACCGTCCGCTGGCCCGTGCCCTCGCCACGCTGGTCGCCCTCGCCACCGCCACCCTCGGCGCACTGGCCGTACCCGGCGCCGCCCAGGCCGCCGCGCCCGTGCACTACGTCGCGCTCGGCGACTCGTACTCCTCCGGGGTCGGCGCCGGCCCGTACGACCTGTCCACCTGCCTACGCAGCCAGAAGTCGTACGCGCCACTGTGGGCCGCCGCCAACGCGGTGGCCAGCTTCCGCTTCCCGGCCTGCGGCGGCGCGGTCACCGCCGACGTGCTCGCCAACCAACTCGGCGCACTCAGCGCCACCACCACGATGATCACCATCACCGTCGGCGGCAACGACGCCGGATTCGCCGACGTGATGACCAGTTGCCGCTTCGGCAGCACGTCCACCTGCACCACCGCGGTCAACGAGGCCAAGGCGTTCGCCACCGGCACCCTGCCGGCCCGGCTGGACCGCACCTACGCCGCCATCCGCGAACGCGCCCCGAACGCGCGGCTGATCGTGCTCGGCTACCCCCGCCTGTTCGAGACCCGGTCCTGCGGACTGCTGGCGATGAGCACCTACAAGCGCACCATCCTCAACGAGGCGGCCGACGTCCTCGCCGAGGTGACCGCCGACCGGGCCGCCGCAGCCGGTGCCACGTTCGCCGACACCCGGCCCACCTTCGCCGGCCACGGCGTGTGCGGCGCCCAGCCGTGGATCCGCGACGTCACCGGCGTGATCGAGGCGTACCACCCCAACGCCGACGGCTACCGGTACGGCTACCTGCCCGCGCTCAACGCCGTCACCGGCTGACCGTTCGTCGTGAAAGGAGGGGTCCCCTGCTATGCACGAGGCGTTAGCAGGGGACCCCTCCTTTCAGCACTCAGCACACGCCCATTCGCCCGCCGCCGTACCGGGACGAGGCCGACACGGGGGCGACGGGACCGTGCCCGGATCGCCGCTGTCCGTTAGGGTTTCAGCGGACCAGGCGGCCGTCGGCGGAGGGGCACACGTTGGGCAGGCTCGCGTCGGCGTACGGGCAGGCGATGGCCGCCCACCGGGCCGCCCGGGCCCACCTCGACTCCGCCCGTGACGCGTTGCGCGGCGCGGTGCCGGTCACCCCGGCCGCCGACGTCGACCTGGTGACCCGACTGGCCCGGGTCGGCACCGCGCTGGCCACCCCGACGCCCGGCACCCCCCTGGTGCGCCAGCCCGTGCCGGTACGCGTCGGCGAGGCGGTCGTCGCCGGTGGTGGATTCCCGGTGCTGCTCCCGCTCGGTGCCGGGCACCACCTGGCGGTCGACACCGACGCCCGGCACCCGGCCGTGGCCGCCCTGCTGCGGGCACTCGTGCTGCGGCTGCTGGCCACCGCCACGCCCGGCGGCGTCCGGGTCGCCGGGCTGGACACGGCCGCTCTCGGCGCCACCTTCGGTCCCCTGCGTCCGCTGGTCGACGCCGGGGTGATCGACCCACCGGCCACCACCGAGGCGGACGTCACCGCCCTGCTGGACGCCACCGAACAGCACGCCCGGGACGCCCGCCGCACCGACCGGCCCGACCAGGAACTCCTGCTGGTCGTCGCCGTGTCCGTCCCGTCGCCCCGCGAGGCGGCCCGGCTCGCCGCGCTCACCCACGCCGGCCCCGCCGCCGCGGTCTGTGTCCTGCTGGCCGGCTGGCCGCCGACCGGCCCCGGGGAGTCCGCGCCACCGCTGGGCTCGACCACCGTGGTCCGACTCTCCGACGACCAGGCCCGCGCCGGCGACGCGTCGGGCCGGTCGTCGTCGTCCGGGTACGTCGGCGCGTCGGCCCGGGTCGGTGACCCGCCCGCGACGCCGTTCAGCGCCGACGGCAGCGGACTGCGCGTTCCGGTACGTCTGGACGGCGACGCGCCGCCGGCCTCGGTCGCCGCCCTCGCCACCCATCTGGGCGACGCCGCCCGGCGCGGTGCGGCGGTCACCTTCGCCGACCTGCTGCCCGGGCAGCGCTGGGCCGCCTCGGCCCGCGCCGGTCTGCGTACCGTCGTGGGCCGCGCCGGACGCGATCCGTTCCGCATGGCCTTCGACGACGCCACCCCGCACTGGCTGGTAGGCGGACGCACGGGTGCCGGCAAGACGGTCTTCCTGCTCGACGTGCTCTACGGGTTGGCCGACCGTTACTCCCCGGCCGAGTTGCAGCTCTACCTCCTCGATTTCAAGGAGGGGGTGAGCTTCACCGAGTTCGTCCCGACCGGGCACGACCCGTCGTGGTTGCCGCACGCCCGCGCCGTCGGCATCGAGAGCGACCGCGAGTACGGCGTGGCCGTCCTCCGCGAGCTGCGCCGTGAACTGCACCGGCGGGCCACCGCACTCAAACGTCACGGCGTCACCAAGCTCGCCGACCTACCCGCCGACACACCGGTGCCCCGGATCGTCGCCGTGATCGATGAGTTCCAGGTGCTGCTGGCCGGCAACGACCCGCTCGCCCGCGAATCGGTGGACCTGCTGGAGGAGTTGGCCCGCAAGGGCCGCTCGTACGGCGTGCACCTGGTGCTCGCCAGCCAGAGCACGACGGGGATCGAGGCCCTCTACGGCCGGGCCGACGCGGTCTTCGGCCAGTTCGCGCTGCGGGTGGCGCTGGCCGGCGGCGGGGGAGTGCTCGACCAGCTCAACGACGCGGCGGCGACCCTGCCGGTCGGCTCGGCCGTGATCAACACCGCCGCCGGCGCCCCCGGCGCGAACACCGTCGTCCGGTTCCCCGACGCGCACGCCGCCGGGAGCGAGCTGACCCGGCTGCGGCACGACCTGTGGCAGGCCCGTCCGCCGGGCGCGCGCACGCCGTCGGTGTTCCGGGGGTACGACACCGCGCGCGTCGAGGCCGACGCCACCTTCACCGGCCTCCGTCCCGGCGGGCGGCGTCCCCTGGCCCTGGTCGGCCGCACGGTCGACGTGGACGGCACCACGGCCATGTTCATCATGGACACCGCGCCCGGTCGTCACCTGGCCGTGGTGGGCACCTCGCCCACCGGTGCCGAGGTGCTGCGCGCCGCGACCCTGAGCCTCGCCCGACAGCACGCCCCCGGCGAGGCGACCTTCCTGCTCGCCCCGCTGGTCGCCGCCGCCGACTCGGCCGCCGACGACATCGCCGCCGCGCTGACCGCCGCCGGACACCCGGTGCAGCGGCTGGACACCGCCGCCCTGCGCGCCCGGATCGGCACCCTCGCCACGTCCCCGCCCGACTCCGGCCCCGGGGCTGACGGGCCCGATGTCGCGGTGTCGTCCGACGGACCGGCTGGCGCAGCGCGTACCTACCTGGTGGTGTTCGGTATGGACGCCGCCGCCGGGCGACTCGCCGAGACGGATCCCGCGACCTTCCGTTGCGGCCACGACGACCTGCGGACCCTGTTGCGCCAGGGTCCCGGCCACGGCGTGCACCTGCTCGGCTGGTGGCGTGGCCTGCGTCGACTCGCCGACGACCTCGGCGGAACCCAGAACCGCGACGACGTCGCCTGCCTGGTCGCGTTGAACGTTCCCGGCGCGGACCTGGGTCTGCACCTCGGCGTGCACGACCTGGCGTACACGCCCCGGCCCGACCGGGCACTGCTGGTGGACCGGCACGACCAGCGGGTCCGGTTGATCGTGCCGTTCGCCCGGGACGGGCACACCCCCGACGGGCAGGAGTGAGGCGTGTCCAGCTTCGACGAGTACGCCGCACTGCTGCGGCATCTCTCCGCACAGCAGCGCGCGGGTGAACAGGACACCGCCGCCAAGACCGAGCGCCACACTCACCTCGGCGCCACCGTGGACTACCTGCACCGCCGCCTGCTCGCCCAGGGGCAGCGCCTCGACCACCTCGGCCGCACCATCGGCCTGGACCCCGGCACCGCCGGACCGCCGCCGGGCTTTCCGCCCGGGTCCGGTCCGCCGATGCCGGGTGCCGCGCCGGTGTCGGGTGTGCCGGTCTCCGGTGCGCCCGATCCCGGCCCGTCGGGCGGCACGTCGGCCTTCGGCATGCCGGGTGCCGGGTCGGTCTCGGGGACGCCCGAGCCGCCGGCTGCCGCCGGTCACCAGCCGGTGGCCGGGGGACCGTGGGGACCGTCGGGTTCGCCGGGGACGGTGGGGACCGGCGGCGCAGCCGCCGCGCCGGGGCAGCCGGGTGTCGGGGCGTACCCGCAGCCGGGGAGTTCGGGGACGGACCGGGCGTTGCCGGTGGCGGTGAGCGCGACGGAGGTGGGGGTACCGGCCCAGCGGGCCGGTACGGTCGACCCGGCGACGGAGCTGGAACTGGCGCGGCGTTGGGCGGACGAGGCGGACCGGTACGCCCAGCAGGCCGAGATGCTGGCGCAGCGGCCGGCGCTGCTGCCGAGCTGGTCGCCGATGGCCCGGGCGGTCGCCGTGTACCTCGGCTTCTCCGGTGTCGCCGTGATCCTCATGCTGGTGATGGTGCTCGCCTCCGGCGTCGGTGCGGTCGGCTTCGGCACCCTGATCGCCTGGATGTGCGCCGGACTGCCCGCAGCGGCCCTGATCGGTGCCTGGCTGGTGCTGGGCAAGTGGGGGCGGCCCGCCAGCGGTGCCGCCACTCCGCCCCGGTACCCGCTGCTGGGCTTCCTGCTCTGCTTCCTGGCGGTGCCGCTCGCCTACTGCGGCTACCTGCTGCTGTTCCGCGCGCTGCGCTGACCCGGCCGCGGCCTCGCGGCGTGGCGGGCGGCGGAGCGTGGGGCGCGGTTGGGTGTGGCGGCCTCGTGGCGCGGCGGGCGGCGTGGTGCCGCGAAGATTGTTGTTCGGGCGCTGTCGAGCTGGTGGTTCGGGTGCGCGGTGCGGGTGGTCGCGGTGGGCGGACGGATCTCGTACGCTCCTGTGTGGTCGCGGAGGCGGTCGAGCCGGGGAGGGCATGTGAGCGCAGCGGAAATGATCGCCCGGTTGGCGGCGGCCGCGCAGAAGCTGGACGAGGCGAAGGCCAAGACGGCCGCCGCCGCCCAGGACGCGGCCGAGGCGCGGCAGCTCGTCGCGGGAGCGTTGCAGGGGGTGGCCGCCGGGCCGCTGATCGGGATGATCGACTCGTACCGGCAGGCGCTCGCGCAGGCCGCTGAGGGCGGTGGCCCAGCCCGGCAGCACGTCCAGGAGACGATCACGAAGGTACGCGCGCTGGGCAACTGACCACGCGCCGATCGACGATCACGGGGGTGGCGGATGGACCGCGACGGCGGGGTGTTGGACGGGTTCCACCTCGGGTACGTGCCGCCCGGTGTCGGTGACGAGGTGTCGGACTTCTCCAGCGAGTGGGAGGACGTCGCTCTCACCAGCCGCTTCTGGGAACGGCGGACAGCCGATGGGCATCGGGTGGATCTGCGCGTCCACGTGCTGCGTGGGCCACGGCTCACCGACCTCGACGCGGTACGCGACTTCCTCGCCGCCTACCTGGAGCGGGATCCGGCGCAGTGGCGGCTGACCGAGTTCCCGCATGAGGACGGCTCCGGGCTGACCGACGACACGCAGGCGTTCTGGCTTGTCGAACCGGGTGTGGCCGTCACCGTGCTGACGATCCCGGAGTTCGCCGACGCGCTCGCGGCGACCGCGCTGGCCGTCCGCGCCGCCCCCTGACCACCGCCCTCGACGCGGTGACGTGGTCGCCGCCTGCGACGCCGTGAAGCGATCGACGCGGTGGCGTCGCCGTGTCCTCCAACGCAGCCAGCGTACGTGGGCTCCGACGAGGCGGATCACCTGTCGCCAGGCCCGGTTGACGGGTCCCGACTGGAGCGAACCGAGTTGGCGACGTGCCTTCCACCCGCTGAGCGGTCGATCCGCCACGCGCATCAGGTCGTCGAGTTCGTCCATCGGCGATCCGACGCGCAGCAGCCTGCGGACGTCGTTCCACTCGAACGCCTCCGCGAGTTCCACCACGAGATCGCGATGAGTGATGAACAGCCGCGGAACCGATTCGGTGACCGGGAACCTCAGGTTGTAGACGATCAGGTCGAAGTCGTACGACTGGTCGTCTTCGTGGCGAATGCCGGTCCTGAGCATCCAGCTCATGCAGTCGTCCCAACCGGGTGCGGCGGCCAGACGTGGGCGGCGGACCTCGTCGCGCGGGCCCGGTCGACCCGGGGGCGATGGGCCTCCGACTCGCGCGCGTCGTCGTGTGACGGCGGCATCCGCAGGTACGCGCACAGCATGCCATCGACACGCACCGTCCGCCGGTACCGCCCGTCTGGGGTTGCGGCGGGACTTCCGGCGCGGTACGCCATGCGTACGCAGATCCGCCGATGGCTCCGGGTGCCGACCCGGCGGCGGTCTGGAAGTCGAGGATGGAATGGAATTCCTGACCAGTCCCGAGCTGTGGATCGCGTTCGCGACCCTGCTCCTGCTGGAGATCGTGCTGGGCATCGACAACGTCGTGTTCATCTCGATCCTGTCCGGTCGGTTACCTGAGCACCAGCAGGCCCGCGCCCGGATGATCGGTATCTCGCTCGCCCTGATCACCCGGCTGATCCTGCTGGCCTCGTTGTCCTGGATCATCGGCCTGACCGCTCCGCTGTTCACCGTGCTCGGACAGGAGATCTCCGGGCGGGACCTGATCCTGCTGCTCGGCGGGTTGTTCCTGGTCGGCAAGGCGACGTACGAGATCCACGAGCACCTCGAAGGATCCGACCACGCCAGGTCCGGCAAGAAGGCCGCCTCGTTCGGCGTGGTCATCGCGCAGATCCTGGTGCTGGACGTCGTCTTCTCGCTCGACTCGGTGATCACCGCGGTCGGCATGGTCGACGAACTCGCCATCATGGTGGCCGCCGTGGTGATCGCGATGATCATCATGTTGGTCTCGGTCAATGCGGTCAGCAACTTCGTCAACCAGCATCCGACGGTCAAGATGCTCGCCCTGTCGTTCCTGCTGATCATTGGTGCCAGCCTCATCGCGGAGGGCCTCGACCAGCACATTCCGAAGGGCTACGTGTACGGCCCGATCGCCTTCTCGATCTTCGTGGAGTTCCTCAACCTGCGGGTCCGGTCGCGCCAGCGACGCCGTCAGGAGAACCAGCCGGTGCAACTGCACCCGACGTACGTCAAGAACGGTCAGGCGCGGCCCGAGCCCGAGCCGGAGAAGGCCCCGGCCGGCTGACGCCCGTACCCGTCCGGACGCCGCACGCACCCGGTCGGTGCGTGCGGCGTTCGCCGTCCGGCGGTGTGGACCGCGAAGAGATCGCTACCCGCGCGTAACTTTTCATTGACGTTTCCGGATCGTGGCCCGCATCATCGAGGCACGGTCGATCGGACACCCCACCACCTCCACCCGGCAACCCCGGGATCCCCCTTGGGAGGTGCAGCGATGCTGCTCCGAAAGGCTGTCCCCGTCCTGGCCCTGGCCCTCGCCGCCGTCCTGGCGCCCCCGGCCGCCGCCACCGCCGCCCCCGGTGCCCCGGAACCGTCGGCGAACACGACCACCACCACCGACGGACTGCGGGCCCTGGCCGGGGCCAACCCGGTCATCGTCGTCGGCGGACTCAGCGGCTTCGCCGCCGTCTACGAACCCCTCGCCGCCCGGTTGCGCGCCGACGGGTACCGCGTCTGGATCCACCCGCTGCCGAACCTCGGGCTCGGCGACATCAGCGCCTCGGCCGGTGGCCTGCGCAGTTTCGTCGGACAGGTCCGCGCCAGCACCGGCGCGGCCAAGGTCGACCTCGTCGCCCACTCCGAAGGCGGCCTGGTCAGCCGGTATTACATCAAGAACCTGGGCGGTGGGGACACGGTCGGCCGCTACGTCAGCCTGGGCACACCGCAGTACGGCACGTACGTCGCCAACATCGTGGCCTTCCTCGGCCTGGGTAGTTGCGCGGGCGTGATCGCCTGCCAGCAGATGACGATCGGCTCGTCGTTCCTCACTGCCCTCAACGCCGGTGACGACACCCCCGGTGACGTCCGGTGGACCACCGTGCGTACCCGGCAGGACGAACTGGTCCGCCCGGTCGACAACGCCATGCTGGCCGACGGGGCGACGAACGTGTTGATCCAGTCCAGGTGCCCGCTGCGCGTCGTCGGGCACCTCGGACTGGTGGCCGACGGCACCACGTACTCGGTGATCCGCCAGGCCCTCCGCGACCAACCCGTCAACCCCGCCTGCCTGGCCCTCTGACTCACCCGCCCGCCCCCGCCCCCGCCCCCGCCCGCGCCCGCGCCCGCCCCTCTGGCCCCGCCGATCATGGAGTTGTGGTGAAGGAAACGTGGCGTTACAACCGTTTCGTCACTGCCACAACTCCATGATCGTCGGGGAGAGGCCGCGGCGGGGAGAGGCCGCGGCGGGGAGAGGCCGCGGCGGGGAGAGGCCGCGGTGGGGAGGGGCGTGGGGCGGGGTCAGGTGGCGGTGGCGAGGGACTCGTACTCGGCGTCGGTGAGGTCGATGCGGGCGGCGGCGACGTTCTCCTCCAGGTGGGCCACCGACGAGGTGCCGGGAATCGGCAGCATCACCGGCGAACGGCGCAGCAGCCAGGCGAGCGCGAGCTGGGCGGGCGTCGCGCCGTGCTCGGTGGCGATGGCGTCCAGCGGACCGCCGGGGCGGGCCAGCTCGCCGGTGGCGATCGGGAACCACGGGATGAACGCGATGTCGTTCCCCTCGCAGTACGTCAGCACCTCATCGGCGCTGCGGTCGGCCACGTTGTAGAGGTTCTGCACCGAGACGATCGGTGCGATCCGGCGGGCCGCCTCGACCTGCGCGACGGTCACCTCGGAGAGCCCGATGTGCTGGATCTTGCCCTCGTCGCGCAGCAGCACCAACTCGCCGAGCTGGTCCTCCAGCGGCACCTTCGCGTCGACGCGGTGCAACTGGTAGAGCCCGATGCTCTCCAGGCCCAGGTGGCGCAGGCTCAGCTCGCACTGCTGGCGCAGATACTCCGGGCGGCCGACCGGGCGCCACACGCCCGGGCCGCCGCGGGTCAGGCCGGCCTTGGTCGCGATGACCAGATCGTCGGCGTACGGGTGCAGCGCCTCTCTGATCAACAGTTCGGAGACGAACGGCCCGTACGAGTCGGCGGTGTCGATGAAGGTGACGCCCAACTCGTACGCCCGGCGCAGCACCCGGACCGCCTCGGCCGGGTCCTTCGGGTCGCCCCAGACGCCCGGGCCGGTGATCTGCATGGCCCCGTAGCCGAGCCGGTCGACGGCCAGCTCCCCGCCGATGCGGTAGGTGCCGGAGTGCTTCGCGGGCCTCGGGTCGGTGTCGCTCGCCATTCGCCGTTCCCCTCGTGTCGTTCGTCGGTGACCGGGCTGGTCACCCTGGGATACACCTTCCCCCTGGCGCGGGGGTGCGCCGCCGGGAGCGGGTACCCGATCGTGGTCCGCCCGGCGGAGATGATCAACGGAGCGGTCGGGTCGAATCCGATCAGCGGCCGGTGCGGGTCACCGGTGGCGTGAGACGCTCAGGGGTACCGCCGTGCGTGCCGCCGCAGGGCGTGGATGAGCTGCGGAAAGGAACGTGATGGCAGGAGAGCCGCGGGTCGACTTCGCGCTCGACACGTTCGAGTGCATCGTGCTGTATCCGGGTACCGCCGGGCGGGCGTTGCCGGCCGAGACCATCCAGCGCCTCCAGGCCGAGCACGCCGAGCACATGGCGGCGTTGCAGCGCCGGGGGATCATCCTGGTGGCCGGGGCGGTGGACGGCAACGACGCCCGGGAGCCGGACCCGCCGCTCGGCTTCGGGCTGGCGCGCACCGGCTCGGTGGACGACGTACGCAGCGTGATGGAGGCCGATCCGGCCGTGCAGGCCGAGCTCTATCGGGTGGACGTGATGACGTTCCTCTGCCCGGCGGGTTCGCTGGAGTTCCCGCTGGCCAAGACGGAGAGCTGAGGCGGGGACGGGATTCGGCGGACGATCTTCGTGCGGTGATGGCGCGAGCACCCTCGGTCACCGCAGTGGAGCGCCTCACCGGCCATTGGTGTCAGGGGCGTACCATTCCGGCGCGCGGTCGCTGTTGCCCGCCGTCGACGTCCGGTGCGGCTTCGCCCGCCGGCTGCGCGCGTTCGGCGCGCAGCGTTGGACAATCGTTCCGCAATGCGCAAGGGGTCGGCCCGTGGTCCGACCTGGAGGAGAGACTAGCCTGATGGGCGTGACACGCCGCGCGAAGATCGTCTGCACTCTTGGCCCCGCCACCTCGTCGCCCGAGCGCATCCGTGGGCTCGTCGAGGCCGGCATGAATGTGGCGAGGCTCAACTTCAGCCACGGCAGCCACGCCGACCACGAGGCCGTCTATCGGCTCGTCCGGGAGGCGGCCGAGGCGGCCGGGCAGCCGGTGGCGATCCTGGCCGACCTACAGGGACCGAAGATCCGGCTGGGCCGGTTCGCCGACGGGCCGCACGAGTGGCGTACCGGCGACTCCGTCGTGATCACCGGCGACGAGATCCTGGGCAGCAAGGAGCGCGTCTCCTGCACGTACCGCCGCCTGCCGCAGGAGGTCAAGCCGGGCGACCGGCTGCTGATCGACGACGGCCGGGTGGCCGTCGAGGTCACCGACGTGACCGGCAACGACATCCGGGTGCTGGTCACCGAGGGTGGACCGGTCAGCAACAACAAGGGCGTCTCGCTGCCCAACGTCGCGGTGAGCGTGCCGGCCCTCTCCGAGAAGGACGCCGCCGACCTGCGCTTCGCGCTCGGTCTCGGTGTCGACCTGGTGGCGCTCTCGTTCGTCCGCTCGGCCGACGACATCAAGCTCTGCCACTCGATCATGAGTGAGGTCGGCGTGCACCGGCCCGTGCTCGCGAAGGTCGAGAAGCCGGAGGCCGTCGACCACCTGGAAGCGATCGTGCTGGCCTTCGACGGCGTCATGGTCGCCCGCGGCGACCTCGGCGTGGAACTGCCGTTGGACGAGGTCCCGCTGGTGCAGAAGCGCGCCGTGCAGCTCTGCCGGGAGAACGCCAAGCCGGTCATCGTGGCCACCCAGATGCTCGACTCGATGATCGAGAACTCACGCCCGACCCGCGCCGAGGCCTCCGACGTCGCCAACGCCGTCCTCGACGGCGCCGACGCGGTGATGCTCTCCGGCGAGACCAGCGTCGGCAAGTACCCGGTGCTCACCGTCAGCACCATGGCCAAGATCGTCACCACCACCGAGGCCGGGTCCATCGCCGTGCCCCGGCTCCAGCACGACCCGCGTACGCACGGCGGGGCGCTCACCGTCGCCGCCTCCTCCATCGCCCGGGCCATCGGCGCCAAGGCACTGGTCGCGTTCTCGCAGACCGGCGACACCGTGCGTCGGTTGAGTCGGTTGCACTGCGACCTGCCGCTGCTGGCCTTCACCCCGGTCCCCGAGGTGCGTCAGCAGCTCGCCCTCTGCTGGGGCGTGGAGACCTTCCTGATGCCGTTCGTCCAGCACACCGACGACATGTTCCGGCAGGTCGACCAGGCGCTGCTCGGGCTCAACCGGGGCAACCCCGGCGACCTGGTGGTGGTCGTGGCGGGCAGCCCGCCCGGCAGCCCCGGCTCGACCAACACGCTGCGGGTGCACCAGCTCGGATCGCTCGTCGACGCCGCCACCGCGAGGGCGTTGCAGTGACCGACGGCGAGGGGACCATCGTCGGCCAGGCCGCCGTCGACCAGTTGCTGGAGGTGCTCGACCTGGAGTCGACCGGCACCATGTCGTTCCGGGGGATGAGCCCCCTGGTCGGCCCGCAGCGGGTCTACGGCGGCCAGGTCGCCGGCCAGGCACTGGTCGCGGCCGGGCGCACCGTCGCCCCGGACCGGGTGGTCCACTCGCTGCACGGCTACTTCGTCCGCGCCGGGGACCCGGCCGAACCGATCGCGTACGAGGTGGAGAACATCCGCGACGGCCGGTCCTTCTCGGTCCGCCGTTCGGTGGCCCTGCAACACGGCAAGCCGATCTTCTTCATGTCCGCCTCGTTCCAGCGGCACGAGGAGGGGCTCGACCACCAGACGCCGGTCCCGCCGGACGTGCCCGCCCCGGACGACGTGCCGACGATGTCCGACCGGTTGGCCCGTTACCCCGAACGGCTCGGCATCTGGGGGCAGATCCCGCGCCCCATCGACGTGCGGTACGTCGGTGAGCCGGGTTGGGTCCGCCCCGGTGACCGGCCGGCCGAGAAGCACCAGCGGGTGTGGATGCGGATCGACGGCAAACTCCCCGACGATCCGCTGCTGCACGCCTGCGCCCTGACGTACGCCTCCGACCTGACCCTGCTCGACTCGGTGCTCTCCGTGCACGGCGAGGTGTGGGGGCCGGGCGGGGTGGTCGGGGCCAGCCTGGACCACGCCCTGTGGTTCCACCGCCCGTTCCGGGCCGACGAATGGTTCCTCTACGACTGCGGCAGCCCGTCCGCCTCCGGTGCCCGTGGGCTGGCCACCGGCCAGTTGTTCACGATCGACGGTCGGCACATCGCCAGCGTGGTGCAGGAGGGTCTGCTGCGCCGGGTGGGCGAGTAGCCGCGACCGCCGGTCGCGCCGCCGGGCGACCGCGTAAACCGATCGGTCAAGGGGTGATCGTCCGGCTGGATCGGGTGGCCCGCTAACCTGTCCGGCATGCGACTCTCCGCTCGGGTGGACTACGCCCTCCGCGCGGTCACCGAGCTGGCCTCGGTGACCGGGGCTGGGCGCGGTCGCCCGGTGACCGCCGACCAGATCGCCCGCGCCCAGGAGATTCCGCCGAAGTTCCTGGAGAGCATCCTGCTGCAACTGCGCCGGGGCGGCATCGTGCAGGCGCAGCGGGGACCGGAGGGCGGCTACTGGCTGGCCCGCCCGGCCGAGGAGATCTCCCTGGCCGAGGTGATCCGGGTGATCGACGGACCGCTGGCCCACATCCGTGGCCAGCGTCCCGAACAGCTCGGCTACCACGGGGCGGCCCGCGCCCTACAGGACGTCTGGATCGCCCTGCGCGCCAGCGAACGCCAGATCCTGGAGCTGGTCACGATCGCCGACGTGGCCCAGGGCACCCTGCCCGAGCAGGTCACCAAGCTGGTCGCCGACCCGCGCGCCTGGACCTGATCCGCGTCGACCCGGGGGAGTCCCCGTCGGCCCTGGCCGTGGCGGCTCAGACGGCCCCCACCCGGCATGTCGTGTGGGGGCGCCGCCCCGATCGCGGACCCGCGTCGTCTCACTGACCGATCAGAGGGTTGACCGGAGGGCACCCCGTACCGCATTCTCGACCAAGTTGATAGGAGATGCCAAAAAGCTAGGGGGCGTCCGTGCGCAAGTTGCTCGTCATCGCACTGGTCGGGCTGGCCGCGCAACTGGTCGACGGTGCGCTCGGCATGGCCTACGGACTGACGTCCACGACCCTGCTGCTGGTGGTCGGCATCGCGCCGGCCGCGGCGTCCGCCTCGGTGCACCTGGCCGAGATCGGCACCACGCTCGCCTCCGGGGCGGCGCACTGGCGGTTCGGCAACGTCGACTGGCGGGTGGTACGCCGCATCGCCCTGCCGGGCGCGATCGGCGCGTTCGCCGGGGCCACCTTCCTGAGCTGGCTCTCCACCGAGTCGGCCGCCCCCTGGATGGCCGCCATCCTGTTCACCCTCGGCGCGTACCTGCTCGTCCGCTTCTCCCGGCCGCTGCGCCGCAACCCGGCCGCGGGTCAACTGCGCGGGCGCTTCCTCGGTCCGCTCGGGCTGGTCGCCGGCTTCGTCGACGCCACCGGCGGCGGGGGATGGGGGCCGGTCGCCACGCCGGCCCTGCTGGCCTCCGGTCGGATGGAGCCGCGCAAGGTGATCGGCTCGGTCGACACCTCCGAGTTCGTCGTCGCCGCCTCGGCCAGCCTCGGCTTCCTGATCGGCCTCGGCACCGAGGGCTTCCTGCTGCCCATCGTGCTCGCCCTGCTCGCCGGTGGCCTGATCGCCGCGCCCATCGCGGCCTACCTGGTGCGGATCATCCCGGCCCAGATGCTCGGCGCGGCCGTCGGCGGCGTGATCGTGCTGACCAACGCCCGCGTCCTGCTGGGCGCCGCCGAGCTGCCCAGCGGCGTGCCGGTGGTGGTCTACGTGCTGCTGGCCGCCGGATGGGTGGCCGCGCTGGTGCTGGCGGTGCGGGTGCTGCGGCGGACCCGCCGCGAGGAGGCGCTCGCGGCAGCCGCCGCACCGGTCGACCGCACCGCGTCGCCCACCGGGGCCCACGACACGCCGACCGACGCCGACAGCAGCACCCGCGCCCTCTCCGGCGCGGACCGCTGACGGCCCGCCGGTCGTACCGTCCTCGGTGATCCGACTCCCGGACCACCGAGGGACCACCCGCGCGTGGGTGGCCCGACGCCCCTGACTCAGTCGGCGGCGGTACGCGCGGCCTGAGACACCAGCTCCCAGGCCCCGTCCACGTGGACCTCGGTGGTCTGCGGCGCACCGACGGCCAGCCGCAGCGTGTACCGGCCGGCGACCCGGGTGTGCGTCAGGTGGACCCGACCGGTGGCGTTCACCGCCGCCAGCAACCGCTCGTTCGGCTCGTCGTCGCCCCGCAGCCGGAAACAGACCAGCGCGTACGGGTTCCCGGCGACCAGTTCGAAGCGGTCGTCGGCGCGTACCCGGTCGGCGAAGCGGGCAGCCAGGGCGACCCCGCTGCGAATGTGCGCGCGCAGCCCCTCCACGCCGTACCAGCGCAGCACGAACCAGAGCTTGAGCGCGCGGAAGCGCCGACCCAGCGGCACCTGCCAGTCCCGGTAGTCGATCACCGCACCGGACTCGGTGGCCGCGTTGCGCAGGTACTCGGGCAGCACGGTCAGCGCCTCGACCAGCTCACCGGCGTCGGCCACCCAGAACGCGTCGCAGTCGAAGCCGGTCAGCAGCCACTTGTGCGGATCGAAGCAGTAGGAGTCGGCGTACTCCAGTCCGTCGTGGCCGAACCGCAGCTCGGGGCAGACCGCCGCCGAGCCCGCGTACGCGGCGTCGACGTGCAGGAAGACGCCGTGCTCGGCGCAGATCGGCCCGATCTGCGGCAGTGGGTCCACGGCGGTGGTGGAGGTGGTGCCGACGGTCGCCACCACCAGGGCGGGGATCACTCCGGCGGCGATGTCCGCCTCGATCGCGGCCCGCAGCGCCGACGCCGACATGGCCCGGGTCTCCGGGTCCACCTCGATCAGCCGTACGCCCTCGGCGCCGAGCCCGGCGATCCGGGCGGCCTTCTCCACCGAGGAGTGGCCCTCGGTGGAGGTGTAGACCCGGTACCGCCGGTCCACGCCGACCTGCCGCCACCGTCCCCGCGCGGCCCGGTGCACCGCCACCAGCATGGCGACCAGCGTGGCGGAGGAGGCGGAGTCCTGGATGACCCCGCCGCCGGGGCCGCTGGAGCGGAACCTGCGCGGCAGGTCCATCAGGTCGGCCAGCCAGTCGAGCAGCACCGTCTCCAGCTCGGTGCAGGCCGGGCCGGTGGCCCAGAGCATCCCCTGCACGCCGAGCCCGGCGCTGACCATGTCGCCCAGCACGCTGGGTCCGCTGGTGTTGGCCGGGAAGTAACCGAAGAAGCCGGGATGCTGCCAGTGGGTGAGCCCGGGCGTCACCACCGAGTCCAGGTCGGCGAGGAGCGCCTCCACCGGTTCGCCGTGCGTCGGCGGTCCGGCCGGTAGTCGGGCGGCGACGGTGCCGGGTGGATCCGGCGAGGTGACCGGGCGCTTGTCGAGGGTGGCCCAGTAGTCGGCGATCCAGTCGACGACCGCGTACCCGGCCTGACGGAACTCGTCGGGAGTCATGTGCCGCGCCATGACATGAGTCGATCAAGAAAGCGGGCACGGTGGCAAGCGGCCGTGCGAGACTGAGAAGGCGGTGAGCAGAGAAACGGACAGGCACCGGGCCGCGATCGCGGAATCCGCACAATCGCAGCCCGGTGCCCCACACCGCGGCACCCCCGACCCGTCCCGACCGGGGAGTGCCGTACCACCACCGGTAATAAAGTTAGGCGGACTCCGCGTCGCGAGGGTGACGCTGCCGTGAAGATCGTGTTTCGCGTCCACGGGAACGCTGTGACCTGGATTACTGCCTCAGCGGCGCAGACCCCCGGCCACCTCGGTCGCGATCAGCTCGAACGACCGCACCCGGTCGGCCACGTCGTACACCATCGCGGTCAGCATCAACTCGTCCGCACCCGTCCGCGCCAGCAACTCACCCAACTGCCGACGGACCGTCTCCGGCGACCCGACCGCCTGACCCTCCCGACGCTGCACCACGAACTCCCGCTCCAGATCCGTGTACGGATACGCCGCCGCCTCCTCCGGAGTGGCCAGCGGCTCCGGCCGCCCCGACCGCAGCCGCAGGAACGACAACCCCGCCGGCCCGGACAGCCACTCGGCCCGCTCGTCGGTCTCCGCGCACACCGCGTTCACCGCCACCATCGCGTACGGCCGCTCCAGCCACTGCGACGGGCGGAAACTCTGCCGGTACAACGCCAACGCGGGCAGCGTGTTCTGCGCGCTGAAGTGATGCGCGAACGAGAACGGCAACCCCAGCGCACCCGCCAACCGGGCACTGAACCCACTGGACCCCAGCAACCACACCGCCGGTCGCTGCCCCCGCCCCGGGGTGGCCGTGATCGGCCCCGACCCGTCCTCGCTGAAGTACTCCATCAGGTCGGCCAACTCGCGCGGGAAGCCCTCCGCCGACAACCCCTCCATCGTCCGGCGCAACGCCAACGCGGTCACCTGGTCGGTGCCCGGCGCGCGACCGATACCCAGGTCGATGCGGCCCGGATGCAGCGCCTCCAACGTGCCGAACTGCTCCGCCACCACCAGCGGCGCGTGATTCGGCAACATCACCCCACCCGACCCGAGCCGGATGGACTCGGTGTGCGCCGCCAGATGCGCGAGCAGCACCGCCGGTGCCGACGACGCGATGGCCGGCATGTTGTGGTGCTCGGCCACCCAGAACCGGCGAAAGCCCAACTCGTCGGTACGCCGGGCCAACTCGGTGGTGTGCCGCAACGCCTCGGTCGCGGAGGCGCCGGCAGCGACGGGGGCCAGGTCGAGGACAGACAACGGTACGTCGATCACACGGCTGGCCAACCCGTCGGGGGCCACCTTTGTTCCCCACCGACGACCGACGTGAGTCAGCCCATTCCCCGCGCCTGCTCGAAGATCAGGCTGGTCTGGCTGTGCTGCACCGCCGGATCCACGGCCAGATAGTCGAGGACGAAGTCCCGCAACGCCTCCGCCGACGCCGCCCGCACGTGCAGCACGTAGTCCTCCGCCCCGGCCACGTGGAACACCGACACCACCCCCGGCAGGCGCACCGAACGCGTCCGGAACGCGTCCACCGCCGCCCGCGCGTGCGCGGTCAACCGCACCGACACCAACGCCTGCAACGGCAACCCCACCGCCGCCGGGTCCACCTCGGCGTGGAAACCCCGGATCGCCCCGCACTCCCGCAAGGCCCGGGTACGCGCCAGACACGTCGACGGCGCCACCCCCACCCGCTCGGCCAGCGCGTTGTTCGGCAACCGCCCGTCGGCGGTCAACTCGGTCAGGATCGCGCGATCGGTGTCGTCCAGGGCCGCGAACGGCCGCACATCGTTCGGAACGAGGGGCATGAAGCCATCCTCCACCGAACATCATCGCTACGGATAGAGCTGATGGCGAATGATCTTCGGAAGTATTGTCATCACGGCGCGTTATGTTCGATCCTTGCCGCCATGACGACCGTGGACACCCGAGCCGTGCACGCCGGCCGCGACGACCTCGCCGCCCTCGGCGTCCACGTGCCGCCGATCGACCTCTCCACCACCAACCCACTGCCCTCGGTCCACGACGGCGGCGACGCCTACGAACTCCTCGCCACCGGCGGCACCCCGACCCCCGGCACCAGCGCCGTCTACCAGCGGCTCTGGAACCCCACCGTGGCCCGCTTCGAGACCGCCCTCGCCGAACTCGAAGGCACCACCGACGCCGTCGCCTTCGCCAGCGGCATGGCCGCACTCACCGCCGCCCTGCTCGCCGCCACCCGCGACGGCAAACGACACCTCGTCGCCGTCCGCCCCCTCTACGGCGGCACCGACCACGTGCTCGCCACCGGCCTGCTCGGCACCGACGTCACCTGGGCCCGCCCCGACGAGGTCGCCGCCGCCGTCCGCCCCGACACCGCCCTGGTCGTCGCCGAGACCCCCGCCAACCCCACCCTCGACCTCGTCGACATCCGCGCCCTCGCCGACGCCGCCGGTGACGTGCCCCTGCTGATCGACAACACCGTCGCCACCCCGGTACTACAACAACCCGCCCGCCACGGCGCCGCGCTCGTGCTGCACAGCGCCACCAAGAGCATCGGCGGACACGGCGACGTCCTCGCCGGCGTCGTCGCCTGCGACCCGCACTGGGCCGCCCGGCTACGCCAGGTCCGGGCGCTCACCGGCGCGGTCCTGCACCCGCTCGGTGCGTACCTGCTGCACCGGGGCCTCCAGACGCTGCCGCTGCGGGTCCGCGCCCAACAGGCCGGCGCGGAGAAACTCGCCGCCTGGCTCGCCGACCACCCCGCCATCGAACACGTGCACCACCCCGGACTCGACGACGACGCCGGGCTCATCGGCCGCCAACTCGCCGGCCCCGGCAGCCTGCTCGCCTTCCGGGTACGCGGCGGCGCACCCGCCGCGGCGGCCGTCGCCGGTGCCTGCCGCCTGATCACCCACGCGGTCTCGCTCGGCGGCGTCGACACCCTCGTCCAGCACCCCGCGTCGCTGACCCACCGCCCGGTCGACGGCGACGCGAAACCCGACGGTGGCCTGCTGCGGCTCTCGGTCGGACTGGAGGACCCCGAGGATCTGCGCGCCGACCTGGCCCAGGCCCTCGACGTCGCCTGAGTCACGGGCCACGGTCAGGACTTCGGCCCGACATAGCGGTCCAGCACGGCGACCGCCTCCCCGACGCGCGACGGAGAGACTGTTGCGGCGGTTCATCCGCCAGGCCACGCCGAGCAGGTCCAGCGCCCACTGGCACAACCCCATGATGTCGGCCGACTCGTTGACGAACATGTAGCGCGGATAGACGTACGTCCGGCCCCGCACCGTGACCCGGTTGGCGCAGCGGGTCCCGTCGGAGTGGAAGAGCCCTCGGACGAAGTGGCCCGCGTGTTCGGTCAGGATCTCCCACTGCCAGGATGCCGGGACGATCGGGCGCTCGTGCTTCTTGCCCGGCCCGTGTTGTGGGAGAAGGCATGGCCAGTGGTTGCCGGCGCTCTGCATCGCCACGCAGCCCTGCTTCTTGACGCGTTGGACCTTGTTGGCCAGCACCGACCTCATCGCCGTGTCGCAGGCCTCGATCAGGTCCGGCCAGGCGTCGGCGCAGTAGATTCATAACACCGGTACCCGATCGGTCGTAACGAGATGCCCGTCGCCGAGATAGAGGCCGAGCAGGTACGCGTAGGCGGCCGGGTCCGCCGGACCCTCCTGGCCGGGGCGGCATCGGAAGCAGCGGTCAGCGCTGCTCGCCATCGTCGGCTCCGGGCGATCGACGCACCAATGCCATACGGTGGTGTAGGGAAGCGAGAGGGCGCGTGCCGCCGAGCGGATGGTGTGGCCCCGGGCAAGAAGATCGCGGACATGTGCCCGCATCTCAGGAGGATGCACGACGACATCATCGAACACACGTATGACAAGAGTGCCGGGAGCGGGATTCGAACCCGCAAGCCCTTTCGGGCAGAAGTGTTTGAGACTTCCGTGTATGCCGTTCCACCATCCCGGCGGGTGGGGCTTACTGTACCCGACTACGCTCGTGCGGGAGCATGGGTGGTAGCCGTGCAAAAACGATCGTGGGAGTGGCTCGTGGCCGAGACGCAGACGGATGCCGCGCGCAGGCGGGTACTGATCGCCGAGGACGAGGCGCTGATCCGGCTGGACCTGGCCGAGATGTTGGCCGAGGAAGGCTACGAGGTGGTCGGGGAGGCCGGTGACGGCGAGACCGCCGTACGTCTGGCCGAGGAGCTCAAGCCCGATCTGGTCATTCTCGACATCAAGATGCCGATCATGGACGGGCTGGCGGCTGCCGAGCGGATCGCCGGTGCCCGGATCGCCCCGGTGATCATCCTGACCGCGTTCAGCCAGCGTGACCTGGTCGAGCGGGCCCGGGCGGCCGGTGCGATGGCATACCTGGTCAAGCCGTTCCAGAAGTCCGACCTGGTGCCGGCGGTGGAGATCGCCCTCTCCCGCTACTCGGAGATCGCCGCGTTGGAGGCCGAGGTCGCCGGGCTCAACGACCGGCTGGAGGTCCGCAAGACCGTCGAGCGGGCCAAGGGCGCGCTGATGACCACGTACAACATGACCGAGCCGCAGGCGTTCAAGTGGATCCAGCGCACGGCGATGGACCACCGGATGACCATGAAGGAGGTCTCCGAGCGGATTCTCGCCGAGACCGCCGGTGGCGGCGAGGCCACCCGCCCGGCGCCCTGACCGCCCACCGGCACGGGGCAGTCGTGATGCCCCTCGGCCGTTAGCATCTGGCGGCATGGGTGCCCGGCGTTCCACGCTGACGCGGCGATTCGGTTCGCCTCGTGTGGGCGTGTCCCGGGTTCGGCGGTCGTTCCTGCTGGTGTTCGGCCTGCTGGCGCTGGTGCTGGCGGGGTGCCCGGCACCGCAGCGGAACGACGCCGGTCCGGAGCCGGCGCGGCTGCGCTGGGAGCGGGTGGAGTTGCCGAGTCCGTCGGAGCCGGGTCGGGTCCTGCTGCGGGACCTGGTGGCCTGTGCCGGGCACTGGTATGCGGCCGGTGCGGTGGCGGATCCGGCCGGAGCGACCAGCCCGGCGGTGTGGTCCAGTCTGGACGGTGCGACGTGGACGCCGGTGCCGTTGATCGCGGATTCGTTCTACGGGCGGCAGAGCGTGCTGTTCTCGGTGGGCTGCCGGGACGGCGCGGTCGCCGCGGTCGGCGGCAAGGTCGGTGGCGCGCACGGCAATCCCCGGGTGAGCACCTGGTGGCAGCGTCGGGACGGCACGTTGGTCGAGGTGGCGGCCTCGTTCGAGCTGTACGGCGGCCCGAAGGCGGTCAACGTGTCCCGGTTGGCCGGTGGCCCGGACGGGTGGTTGATCGTCGGGAACAGGGCCAGCGGTGCGGCGGTGTGGGTGTCGTCGGACGCGGCGGAGTTCGCGATCGTCGAGGCGGCGCCGGAGCTGGCCAGTGACGGTCAGGGTGTGACGTGGGTGTTCGACGCGGTGGCCGGGCCGTCCGGCTGGTCGGCGGTGGGTGGGCTGTTGGCGCCGGGGCGCATCGACCGGGATCCGGCGGCGTGGACCTCCTCGGACGGGCGTACCTGGCAGCGGACGGTCCTGCCGGGCGGCCAGGAGTACGAGGAGATGCAGCGGGTGGTCCTGGTCGACGGGGTGCCGTTGGGGGTGGGTCTGCGCGGGCGACAGTTCGGCGCGTGGCGTCGGGAGCCGGGCGGGTGGACGGCGGCGGGCCGGTTCGGCCAGGTGGCCGGTGGGGTGCCGTCGGTCGGTGGGGTGGCCGTCTCCGTCGGGCAGGTGCTGGCGGTGGTGTCCGACGGCGAGCGGTACGGCGGTTGGCTCTCCGGTGACCGGGGCGACGGCTGGCGGCCGGTGGAGTTGCCGGTGGCGGCGCCGGTCGGGGCGGCTCGGGCGGTGGCGCTGGCGGCGGAGGGTGGGCGGTGGTGGTTGGCGGTCGACGACGGGGCGCAGACCTCGATGTGGGTGGGGCACGCCGACCCGCCGTAGGAGTGAGTTCGCTGTCACTCTCGGTGGTTTTCGGAGTGGAAACATGATCTTCACGAGGGTGCCGCACGGCATGTCCGTCCGGGCGTGTCGGCGGTGTTCCGGGGTGTTCCAACAGGCGGACAGGTGTCGGCTAACGACCGGTCAGCGGATTGACCTGTTACGGGAGTGGCAGGCTTGACGGCTCTCTTCGTAACGGTTTCGCAGACCCCGCTCCGACCTCTTCCTTGGCCGAATGAGTGTGGGTACGCTCCGCCAGCACGAGCCGTAATGCAGGGGGCGTCCCTGCCCGGTACGCGGTGGACGGGCCACACCTTGTCGCCGCCGAGCCGGGTCCCAATGCCCACCTGCTTCTGGAGGAGGTCAGGAAGCCGTGAGGCGAAGCTATTCAAGGGCGCTGGGTACTGCCGCGCTCGCCGCGGTGCTGGTCGCCGCCGCCGGGTGTCAGGACGCCGGTGGTAGCGGCGACAACACCGCGTCGGGTGACTGCGGTGGCAAGATCGCCATCTTCGGCGCGTTCACCGGCGACAACGCGGGTCTGGTGCTGCCGTCGCTGAACGCCGCGAAGCTCGCGATCAAGCAGCACAACGAGGCAAACGCCGACTGCAAGGTCGAGATGGTCGAGTTCGACACCCAGGGTGACCCGGCGCAGGCGACCCCGGTCGCGAACCAGGTTGCGGGTGACACCTCGTTCCTCGGTGTCATCGGTGGTCACTTCTCCGGTGAGTCGGACGCCACCATGCCGGTCTACGAGGCCGCCGGTCTCGTGATGGTCGCCCCGTCGGCGACCCGGACCGACCTGACCCAGAAGGGCAACAAGTCCTTCTACCGGGTGGTCGGCAACGACGGCACCCAGGCGGGCGCCGTGGCGACCTACCTCAAGGGCGAGAACGCGCAGCGGGTCTTCCTGATCGACGACGCCAGCGCCTACGGCGCCGGTATCACCGCCGAGCTGACCAAGAACCTGGGCGCCACCGTCGCGGCCAGCGACAAGATCCAGGAGCGGCAGTCGCAGTTCGAGGCGACGATCTCCAAGATCAAGGCGGCGAACGCCGACTTCGTCTTCTACGGTGGCTACACCCGGGAGGCCGCGCCGCTGGTCCGCCAGATGCGGGCCGCCGGTGTGCAGGCGAAGTTCATCGGTCCGGACGGCCTGTACGACCCGGCCTTCCCGGCCGGTGCGTCCGGTGGCGCCGACGGCTCCATCATCACCTGCCCGTGCCTCCCGCCGGACAAGGCCGGTGGCACCTTCACCGCCGACTACCAGGCCGAGTACGGCCAGCTGCCGGGTTCGTACGGTGCTGAGGGCTTCGACGCCGCGCAGATCTTCATCGACGCCTTCAAGGACGGCAAGAAGTCCCGCGCCGAGATCCTGGAGTTCGTGAAGAACTACGACAAGCAGGGCGTGTCGAAGTACATCAAGTTCGACGCCAACGGCGACGTGGACCCGTCGAGGGTTGTCATCTGGGCCTACCAGATCAAGGGCACGGAGATCTCTCCGCTGCAGGAGCTCAAGCTCAGCTGACGAACAGTATCGGGGTGCGGCCGGGGTGATCCCCCGGCCGCACTCGATGCAAGGAGACCTGGTGAATTTCGCGGACCTCTTCAGCCACATCGGTCAGCACACCGTCGACGGGTTGTCCAAGGGGGCGATCTATGCCCTGATCGCTCTCGGTTACACCCTGGTGTACGGCGTCCTGCGCCTGATCAACTTTGCCCACTCCGAGGTCTTCATGGTCGGCACCTTCGCGGTGCTGGGCCTGTGGACGGCCTTCGGGGTGGAGAACAACCCGCCGCTCGGCCAAGCGGTGATCTTCCTGGTACTCGGCCTGATAGTCGCGGCGATAGCCTCCGGCGGCACGGCCCTGGCGATCGAACGGGTCGCGTACCGACCGCTGCGGCGCAAGAACGCGCCGCCCCTCATCTTTTTGATCACCGCGATCGGTCTGTCGCTGGTACTGGTGGAGATCTTCGGCCTGGTGCTGCCGAAGCTGCTGGGCGACCTGGTGCCGTCCATGTTCGGCCGGGGCCGGATCATCCTCGGCATGCCGACGATCATCGAGCAGAAGACGCTGTTCACGATCGGCAACACGGAGATCAACAACGTTCAGTTGATCGTGATCGTGTCCGCGGTGGCGATGATGGCGGTGCTCGACTGGTTCATCAACCGCACCCGGTACGGCCGGGGTGTGCGGGCGGTGGCGCAGAACCCGGAGACGGCGGCCCTGATGGGCGTCAACCAGGAGCGCGTGATCATGCTGATCTTCGTGCTCGGTGGCATCATGGCGGGCGCGGCGGCGCTGTTGTGGGGCATGCGTTTCGGCTTCACGCAGAACAGCATCGGATTCGTGCTCGGCCTCAAGGCGTTCACCGCGGCCGTCCTCGGCGGCATCGGTAACCTGCGCGGCGCGTTGCTGGGTGGGCTGTTCCTCGGCATCGTCGAGGTCTACGGCGCCACCATCTTCGCGTCCAACTGGGAGGACGTCATCGCCTTCGTGGTGCTGGTCATCGTGCTGATGTTCCGCCCGACCGGCATTCTGGGCGAGTCGCTGGGGAGGGCCCGAGCATGATCGACAAGATTCGTGACCTGGACCGTAAGCGCACCAACGCCCTGCACTCGGTCGGCGACCGGTGGCGGGCGCTGCCGAAGTGGCAGCGGGTGCTGTCCTTCGTGGCCTTCGTGATCTTCCTCTACTACCTGCCGCTGCTCGGCATCCCCGGCCTGACCTGGCTGCGGACCGACTCGATCTCGGGTGGTAGCAACTGGGCCGGTGTGCTGTTCACCTGCGCCGTCTACGTGTTGGTGGCGATCGGTCTCAACGTCGTGATCGGCCTGGCCGGTCTGCTGGACCTGGGCTACATCGGCTTCTTCGCCATCGGCGCGTACGCGGTGGCCCTGTTCGGCTCGGTGAACTCGCCGGTCGTGAAGTGGATCCAGGCGGAGTTCAACCTCCCGACGACCTGGGCGGTGGCCTGGGCGATCTGTGTGTTCATCGCATTGGTGATGTCGCTGATCTCCGGGGTGATCCTGGGCTGGCCGACGCTGCGGCTGCGCGGTGACTACCTGGCCATCGTGACGCTCGGCTTCGGCGAGATCATCCGGATCGTGGCCCGTAACCTGGAGGGCGTCACCCGGGGTCCGCAGGGCATCTCGGCGATCCCCGGCCCGGAGGGTCCGCCCTCGCCGGACAACCAGGTCTTCGGCCTGGTCGACGTCAAGCCGTGGTACTGGCTGGCGATCACCGTCGTACTGCTCATGGTCTTCGCGGTGCGCCGGCTGGAGAACAGCCGGGTCGGCCGGTCCTGGCTGGCCATCCGGGAGGACGAGGACGCTGCCGCGGTGATGGGCGTCTACCCGTTCAAGTTCAAGCTCTGGGCGTTCGCCATCGGTGCGGCGCTCGGCGGTTTCGCCGGCTTCCTGTTCGCCAGCCGGTACGCCTTCATCGACCCGACCCAGTTCAACGTGAACCTGTCCATCCTGTTCGTGGCGATGGTCGTGGTCGGTGGGTCCGGCAACATGGTCGGCGTCTCGGTGGGTGCGGTGCTGCTGGCGTACCTTCCGGAGCGGTTCCGTGAGGTCGCCGACTACCGGTGGTTGGCCTTCGGTCTGGCCATGGTGCTGGTGATGATCCTGCGTCCGCAGGGCCTGATCCCCAGCACGCGACGGGCCCGCGAACTGAAGGACCGTGCGGCGGAGGCAGAGGAGGCGCCCGCTCATGTCTGACGAGACCAACACCCCGTCCGACGCGACCGAGACCACGGCGGCGCCGAAGATCCCGGCACAGCCGGGACCACGCAAGACGCTGTTGGAGATCGACGACGTCACGCTGCGCTTCGGTGGCGTGGTCGCGCTCAACGGGATCAGCTTCGAGATCAACGAAGGCGAGATCCTCGGCCTGATCGGGCCGAACGGCGCCGGCAAGACCACCTGCTTCAACGTGATGACCGGGGTCTACAAGCCGACGTCGGGCGCGGTCCGGTTCCGTGGTGAGCGGGTCACCGGTCGCAAGCCGCACCAGATCAGCCGGCTGGGCATCTCCCGGACGTTCCAGAACATCCGGTTGTTCCCGGAGATGTCCGCGCTGGAGAACGTCATGGTCGGGACCGACTCCCGGCACAAGACGAGCGTGCCCGGCGCGCTGTTCCGGCTCTACCGGGTGCGGCCCAAGGAGGAGGAGCTGCCGCAGGTCACCGCCTCCGGCGGGATCGTGCGGACCTGGCAGACGGTGCGGCGTAGCTTCGCCAAGACCTTCGGTCTGTCCCGGCACATCCTGGAGGAGCGGGCCGCCGAGGACAAGGCGATGGAGCTGTTGCGCTTCGTCGGCATCGCCGACCGGGCGAACGACGCGGCGCGCAACCTCCCGTACGGCTACCAGCGACGACTGGAGATCGCCCGGGCGCTCGGCACCGAGCCGAAGCTGCTCTGCCTGGACGAGCCGGCGGCCGGGTTCAACCCGGCCGAGAAGGAGGATCTGCTGGGGCTGATCCGCCGGATCCGGGACAAGGGCGTGACGGTGCTGCTGATCGAGCACGACATGCGGCTGGTGATGGGTGTCACCGACCGGATCGTGGTGCTGGAGTTCGGCACCAAGATCGCCGATGGTCTGCCGGCCGAGGTCAGTCGAGACCCGCGGGTGATCGCGGCGTACCTGGGGGAGCCCGCCGATGCTGCTTGAGTTGGACGACGTCAGCGTCTCGTACGGTCGGATCGAGGCGTTGCACGGCATCAGCCTCACGGTCAACGAGGGCGAGGTGGTGGCCCTGATCGGTGCCAACGGCGCCGGCAAGACCACCACCATGCGGGCGATCTCCGGGATCCGTTCGCTGTCCGGCGGCCGGATCACCTTCGACGGCGAGGACATCAGCAAGCTCCGTGCCGACCTGCGGGTGGTCCGGGGTCTGTGTCAGTCGCCCGAGGGCCGGCAGATCTTCCCCGGTATGACGGTGCTGGAGAACCTGGACATGGGGGCGTACACCCGGCGGGACCACGCCGGCATCGCCGCCGACCTGGAGAAGGTGCTGGAGCTGTTCCCCCGGCTGCGTGAGCGGCGCAAGCAGGCCGGTGGCACGCTCTCCGGCGGTGAGCAGCAGATGCTCGCCGTCGGTCGGGCGCTGATGAGCCGGCCGAAGCTGCTGCTGCTGGACGAGCCGTCGATGGGCCTGGCCCCGATGATCATCCAGCAGATCTTCGACATCATCGTGGAGATCAACCAGCAGGGCACCACGGTGCTGCTGGTGGAGCAGAACGCGCAGCAGGCGCTCTCCCGCGCGCACCGGGCGTACGTCCTGGAGACCGGGCGGATCGTCAAGGAGGGCACCGGGCAGGAACTCCTGCACGACCCCTCGATCAAGGAGGCGTACCTGGGCGTGGCCTAGCCGCCGCGAGCCGTCGACGGCCGCCCGTCCCCGCGTCCGGGGGCGGGCGGCCGTCGACGTTTCCGGTTGGCCGCCGGTGCCGCCGCGCCGGGGGTGTCGGGGGCACGGACTAGAGTCGCTGCCGTGACAGCTACGACGCCGCGCCTGCTCCTCGTCGACGGACACTCCCTGGCATACCGGGCGTTCTTCGCCCTGCCGGTGGAGAACTTCTCCACCACGACCGGGCAGCCGACCAACGCCGTCTACGGCTTCACCTCCATGCTGATCAACGTGCTGCGCGACGAGCGGCCGACGCACATCGTGGTCGCCTTCGACGTGTCCCGCCGCTCCTTCCGCACCGAGAAGTACGCGGAGTACAAGGCCGGCCGCAGTGAGACGCCGACCGACTTCAAGGGCCAGGTCAGCCTGGTCAAGGAGGTCCTGGCGGCGTTGCGGGTGCCGGTGGTGGAGAAGGAGGGCTACGAGGCCGACGACGTCATCGCCACGCTCGCCTGTCAGGCCCGCGACCAGGGCATGCCGGTGCTGATCAGCACCGGCGACCGGGACGCCTTCCAGCTCGTCGACGACCAGGTCACCGTGCTCTATCCGCGCAAGGGCGTCTCCGACCTGGCGCGGATGGACCCGGCCGCGATCGAGGCCAAGTACGGGGTCGGCCCGCAGCGCTACCGCGACCTGGCCGCGCTGGTCGGCGAGACCAGCGACAACCTGCCCGGCGTCCCGGGGGTCGGCCCGAAGACGGCCGCCAAGTGGATCAACACGTACGGCGGGGTGGAGGGTGTCATCGCCCGCGCCGACGAGATCAAGGGCAAGGCCGGTGACAGCCTGCGCGAGCGGCTGGCCGACGTGATCCGCAACTACGAGATCAACTGCCTGGTCACCGACCTCGACCTGCCGGTGCGGCCGGAGGACGCCCGCTGGTCGGGGTGGGATCGCGAGGCGGTGCACCAGGTCTTCGACACTCTCCAGTTCCGCATCCTGCGGGACCGCCTCTACCAGTACCTCGATGCGGTGGAGCCGGAGGCCGAGGCGGGCTTCGACCTGACCGGCGAGGTGCTCGCCGCGCCCGGTGCGCTGGCCGGGTGGCTGGAGACGCACGCGACGGCCGGTACCCCGGTCGGCGTCGCGGCGAAGCTGGACACCGGCCCGAACCGGCGGCACACGGCCGTGGTCACCGGCATGGCGCTGGCCACCGCCGACGGCGCGGCGGCGTGGTTCGACCCGAGCGCGTTGGCGCAGGACGACGAGACGGCCCTGGCGGGCTGGCTGGCCGACGAGAGTCGGCCCAAGGTGCTGCACGACAGCAAGCCGGCCGTGCTGGCCTTCGGCGCGCACGGCTGGTCGCTGGCCGGCATCGCCCGGGACACCCAGATCGCGGCCTACCTGGCCCGCCCGGACCAGCGTTCGTACGACCTGACCGACCTGGCGTTGCGCTACCTGCACCGGGAGCTGCGGGTCGACGCGCCGGACGACGGGCAGCTCACGCTGGACGGGTTGGGCGGCGACGGTGAGGCCGAGCAGAACCTGATGGTGCACGCCCGGGCCACCCTCGACCTGGCCGAGGCGATCGACGCCGAGTTGTCCCGCGACGGGGAGCAGTCGGCGCGGCTGATGGCCGGGGTGGAGTTGCCGCTGATGCGGGTGCTGGCCGCGATGGAGCGCACCGGCATCGCCGCCGACACCGACTACCTGTCGGAGTTGGAGGCGCACTTCGCCGCCGAGGTGAAGGCCGCCGCCCAGGGCGCGTACGCGGTGGTCGAGCGGGAGTTCAACCTGGGCTCGCCCAAGCAGCTTCAGGAGATCCTCTTCGGTGAACTGAACCTGCCCAAGACCAAGAAGATCAAGACCGGGTACACCACCGACGCCGACGCCCTGCAGTGGCTCTACGCGCAGACCGAGCACCCGCTGCTGCACCACCTGCTGCGGCACCGGGACGTGGCCAAGCTCAAGTCGACCGTGGACGGTCTGCTCAAGTCGGTCTCCGACGACGGGCGCATCCACACCACCTTCAACCAGACGGTGGCCGCCACCGGCCGGCTCTCCTCCACCGAGCCCAACCTGCAGAACATCCCGATCCGGACCGAGGAGGGGCGCCGGATCCGGCGCGCGTTCGTGGTGGGTGAGGGATACGAGTGCCTGCTCACCGCCGACTACAGCCAGATCGAGATGCGGATCATGGCGCACCTGTCGACGGACGACGCGTTGATCGAGGCGTTCAACTCCGGTGCCGACTTCCACGCCGCCACCGCCTCGTCGGTCTTCGGGGTGCCGGTCGCCGAGGTGACCCCGGACCAGCGGCGCAAGATCAAGGCGATGAACTACGGCCTGGCGTACGGGTTGAGCGCGTTCGGTCTGTCCCAGCAGCTCGGCATCACCGCCGAGGAGGCGCGCGGGCTGATGGAGGACTACTTCGCCGGCTTCGGCGGGGTCCGCGACTACCTGCACGAGGTGGTGGCACGGGCCCGCCAGGACGGCTACACCTCCACCATCCTGGGCCGCCGTCGCTACCTGCCCGACCTGGTCAGCGACAACCGGCAGCGGCGGGAGATGGCGGAGCGGATGGCCCTCAACGCGCCGATCCAGGGCTCGGCGGCGGACATCATCAAGGTCGCCATGCTGCACGTGGACACCGCGTTGCGGGAGGCGGGCCTGCGTTCCCGGATGCTGTTGCAGGTGCACGACGAGTTGGTCTTCGAGGTGGCGCCGGGGGAGCGGACGGCGTTGGAGGAGTTGGTACGCCGCGAGATGGGTGCGGCCTATCCGCTCTCCGTGCCGTTGGAGGTGTCGGTCGGCGAGGGCCGGGACTGGAACAGCGCCGACCACTGACCCCGTGTGCCCGGCTCCGGCGGCCGACGGTCAGGCGGTGATCGCGGTGTCCGTGGGACCGGCCGCCGGGGCGGTGTCGGGCGAGGGGCCGGTGACCGGGGACGCCGCGCGCAGCGCGTCGGCGAGCCGGTCGCGCAGCGCCACCTGGGCGGCGATGCGGGCGTCCAGCACGGCCAGGCGCTCCCGGGCGATCCGTAGCCCGACGGGGGAGGGCGCTGCGGCGGCCACGTCCCCGTCGAGGCAGGGCAGGAAGGCCCGCACGTCGGTCAGGGTCAGCCCGCCGGCCAGCAGGTGCCGGATGTTGCGGACCCGGACGACGGTCCGCTCGTCGTACTCGCGGTAGCCGTTGGCGGCCCGGTACGCCTCGATCAGGCCGTGGTCCTCGTAGTGGCGCAGCGCCCGGGGCGTGCTGCCGGTGGCGTGGGCCAGTTCCCCGATCCGCACCCCGGGCACCGTCCTCTCACGCCACGACCGCGCCACCGTCGACGGGCAGCACCACCCCGGTGACGAAGGCCGCCGCCGGTTCGCAGAGCCGCAGGATCGCCCACGCTACCTCGTCGGGGTTGCCGATCCGGCCCAGCGGGGTGTGTGCGAGTTGCCAGGCGCGGATCGCCGCCTGCTGCGGCGGGGTGAGGCCCTGGTGCGTACCGATCGGGGTGTCGATCGCGCCGGGGGCGACCGCCACCACGCGGACGCCGCGCGGTGCCAACTCCACCGCCCAGCTCCGGGTCAGCGAGTCGAGGGCGGCCTTGCCGGCGGCGTAGAGCGCGGAGCCCGGCCAGGCCCGCTGCCCGACCGCGGTGGTGACGTTGACGATCACGCCCCGGCTGGCGGTCAGCGCCGCGACGGCCGCGTGGGCCAGCCGGATCGGGGCGAGCAGGTTGGTCTCCAGTTGCCGGCGGGCCGCGGCCTCGTCCAGGTCGGCCAACTCGCCGCCGCCGGCGATGCCCGCGTTGTTGACCAGGACGTCCAGCCGGCCATGCCGGTCGACGGCTTCGCGGACCACCCGGTGGGGCGCGCCGGTGGCGGTGAGGTCGACGGCGAGTGGCGTGATCAGAGGGTGGCAGGTCGCGGTCTCGGCCAGCGGGGCGGCGCGCCGACCCACCGCGACGACGTGCGCTCCGGCGGTGCCGAAGGCGCGGGCGGTGGCCCGGCCGATTCCGGTGCCGGCGCCGGTCACGACGACGACTCGGCGTGGCAGGTGGTCGTTCATGCCGCCGATCGTCGGACCCTGCCGTCAGTGGCAGGGTCAAGCCGCGCCTCAGCGGGCCGGGCCGCGCCGGTTCTTCGGTGGGCTGCCGTGTCGTTCCAGTGCCTTCCGGGACGGGCCACCGGGCGGGGGCAGCGGGGCCTTGACCGGATCATGGCCCCAGTTCATCAGCGAGTACCGCCAGCGGGTGTCGCGTACGTCGCCGCTGGGCCGCTGCGCCATGTGTCGCCGGACGTAACCGACGACCTTGCGCATGTGCTTGTAGTCGGCGGCGCTGAGCTGGTCGCGTTTGCGGCGGAGCAGGTCGACGATCCTGCGGCCGGACTCGTGGCCGACCGACTCGCCGCCCTCGGTCCCCTTCTTCTGCCAGCCGACGTGCTTGGACTCCGGCGTCTCCAGCCACTGCTGGAGTTCACCGGGCTTCATGTTCACCGCCTCGGTGAACTCCCGGTAGGTCTGCTGGTCGTCAGTCCCGCTCACGGCGCAGCACCTCCGGGTGGTGGGCGACGTCCCGGCCCGAGTCGTCGTTGCGGACGCGGTACTGCGGGGCCTGCGGCGACGCGTTCACGGTGTGCCCGCGCACCCGGGTGCGTCCGGTCAGCTTCTCCTGCACCACGCCGTGCGCCCGGCCGCTGTGGCTGGCCCAGGAGACGTGGTCGCCTCGGCGGAACTCCTTCTCGGCCATGGCGCGGGTTACCCGCGGGCGTGGGGCGGAAACGACGCTCGACCCGACGTCGGCGGGGCAGGATCAGGCGCCCCGCTCGGCGACGAAGATCGCGCTGCCGGGGAAGAGTCGGCCGCGCAGCGGACTCCACTGCCCCCAGATCCCCTCGTGTCCCGCCGGCCACTCCGGCTCCACCAGGTCCACCAGGTCGAACCCGGCACCGACCAGTTCGCGGACCCGGTCGCCGAGGGTGCGGTGCTGCTCGACGTAGGTGGCCACGCCGGTCTCGTCCTGCTCGACGTACGGCTGCCGGTCGAAGTAGGAGTGCACGGCGGTGAGCCCGCCCTCGCCGGGGTCGTCGAGGAAGATCCAGCGCATCGGGTGGGTGACCGAGAAGACCCAGCGTCCGCCGGGACGCAGGACCCGGTGCACCTCGCGCATCAGGGCCGCCGAGTCGTCGACGAACGGCACCGCGCCGAACGCCGTGCAGGCGATGTCGAAGCTGCCGTCGGCGAAGGGCAGCGCCAGCGCGTCGGCCTGGGCCAGCGGTACGCGTACCCCGCTGCGGTCGGCGGCGCGCGCGGCGTGGCGCAACATGCCGGCGGACAGGTCCACCGCGACCGGGTGGGCGCCCTGGGTGGCCAGCCAGCGGGCGCAGGACGCCGCGCCGCAGCCGACCTCCAGCACCCGGCGTCCGGCCGTCTCGCCGAGCAACCGGGCGTCGGCCTCGCGCAGCCCCTCCGGGCACCAGACGAAGTCCACGTCGCCCAGGAAGGTCCCGTGTTCGGCCTGGTAGGCGTCGGCGTCGGTGTCCCACCAGTGGCGGTTGGCGCGGCGGATCTCGGCGTCGCCGACCCGGCGCCGGGTCACCCGGTTGTCGTCGTTCACCCGCTCACGCTAGGCGTCCGGAAGGGGTGGGACGGCGGTGGGCCGGGGTGTCGTGGTGTCGGCTGGCCGAAATCTCCGCTTTCGCGGGTGGTGAGGTGATGAGCAGACGGGAGGGCTTGCACGCTGTGGTAATGCAGCGGGTAGGGTAGACGATGCGCTCGCGGATCGCGTGTCTCGGCAGGGAGCAGGTGCGCGGTCGACGGAGTCACATCAAGATCTCGTTCAGCGATTTCCGGGTGGTGGGTCCGCCGGCGGATCCGTTGGCGCGCACAGGTCACCGCGACACCAGCCTGCTGTGACACACCATCCGACCGGAGCAACCGCCCACATGACGAGCAGCATCGAGGCCCCCTCGAGCGCCACCAAGGTCACCGTCGACGATCTCGGCTCTGAGGAGGCTTTCCTCGCCGCGATCGACGAGACCATCAAGTACTTCAACGACGGCGACATTGTCGAAGGCACCGTCGTCAAGGTCGATCGGGACGAGGTCCTGCTCGACATCGGCTACAAGACCGAGGGCGTCATCCCCTCTCGTGAGTTGTCGATCAAGCACGACGTGGACCCGGCAGAGGTCGTCTCGGTCGGTGACCACATCGAGGCCCTGGTCCTCCAGAAGGAGGACAAGGAGGGGCGGCTGATCCTCTCCAAGAAGCGGGCGCAGTACGAGCGGGCCTGGGGCACGATCGAGAAGATCAAGGACGAGGACGGTGTCGTCCGCGGTTCGGTCATCGAGGTGGTCAAGGGTGGCCTCATCCTCGACATCGGGCTGCGCGGCTTCCTGCCCGCCTCCCTGGTCGAGATGCGGCGCGTGCGCGACCTGCAGCCGTACGTCGGCCGCGAGCTCGAAGCCAAGATCATCGAGCTGGACAAGAACCGCAACAACGTGGTGCTGTCCCGCCGTGCCTGGCTGGAGCAGACGCAGTCCGAGGTGCGCACCGAGTTCCTCAACAAGCTCCAGAAGGGGCAGGTCCGCAAGGGCGTCGTCTCCTCGATCGTCAACTTCGGCGCGTTCGTCGACCTCGGCGGCGTGGACGGTCTGGTGCACGTCTCCGAGCTGTCCTGGAAGCACATCGACCACCCCTCCGAGGTGGTCGAGGTGGGCCAGGAGGTCGAGGTCGAGGTCCTGGACGTCGACCTGGACCGCGAGCGGGTCTCGCTGTCGCTGAAGGCGACCCAGGAGGACCCGTGGCGGCAGTTCGCCCGCACCCACGCGATCCAGCAGATCGTGCCGGGTAAGGTCACCAAGCTCGTGCCGTTCGGTGCGTTCGTCCGCGTCGACGACGGTATCGAGGGCCTGGTGCACATCTCCGAGCTGGCCGAGCGCCACGTGGAGATCCCCGAGCAGGTCGTGCAGGTCGGCTCCGAGGTCATGGTCAAGGTCATCGACATCGACCTGGAGCGTCGCCGGATCTCGCTGTCGCTCAAGCAGGCCAACGAGGGCTTCGTCGAGGGCGAGGAGCACTTCGACCCGACCCTCTACGGCATGGCTGCCACGTACGACAACGAGGGCAACTACATCTACCCGGAGGGCTTCGACCCGGAGACGGGCGAGTGGCTCGAGGGGTACGACAAGCAGCGCGAGACCTGGGAGAACCAGTACGCCGAGGCGCGGCAGCGGTGGGAGGCGCACCAGAAGCAGGTGCAGACCTCTCGGGCCGCCGAGGCCGAGGCCGCTGCCAACCCGCAGCCCGCCCCGACCGGCACCACCACCTCGACCAGCGCGGCCCCGAGCCGGCAGGCCGAGGAGCCCGCGGGCACCCTGGCCACCGACGAGGCGCTCGCCGCTCTGCGGGAGAAGCTCGCCGGCGGTAAGTGACCCGCTGCTGACGACGACGGGCCCCGCCCCGACCTGGATCAACCGGGTCGAGGCGGGGCCCTCGCCGTCGACCGGCACGCTGAGGCGACCCCGCCTCGCGGGCTTGGCGCAGCCGCCCTGGTCAGGTTGACTGGTGCCGTGTTGAAGATCGGACTCACCGGCGGGATCGGCTCGGGTAAGAGCGCGGTGGCGCGTCGGCTGGTCGAGCGCGGGGCGGTGCTCGTCGACGCCGACCGGATCGCGCGGGAGGTCGTCGCTCCCGGCACCGACGGGCTGGCCGAGGTCGTCGCCGCCTTCTCCGAACGGGTACTCGACGCCGACGGCGCCCTGGACCGGCCCGCCCTGGGCGAACTGGTCTTCGCCGACGAGTCGGCCCGCCGCCGCCTGGAGGCCATCGTGCACGGCCGGGTGCGGGCCCGTACGGCGGAACTGGTCGCCGCGGCACCACCGGACGCCGTGGTGGTCAACGACGTACCGCTGCTGGTGGAGGTGGGACTGGCCGCCACGTACCACCTGGTGGTCGTGGTGCGCACCGAGGTGGAGACCCGGCTGCGCCGGTTGGCCCGCGACCGGGGGATGAGCCGGGCCGAGGCGGAGCGGCGGATCGCCGCGCAGGCCGACGACGCCCGCCGCGCGGCGGCGGCGGACGTGCTGCTCGGCAACGACGGCACCCTCGACGACCTGCACGCGTCGGTCGACGCGCTCTGGCGCGACCGGCTGGTGCCCTACGAGGTCAACCTGCGGCGGCGTCGGCCGGTCCGGCTGGACCGGGCACGCCTGGCCGAACCCGACCCGACCTGGCCGCAGCAGTACGCGCGGCTCGCCGCCCGGATCCGGCACGCGGTCGCCCCCGCCGACCTGCGCGTGGACCACATCGGGTCGACCGCGGTCACCGGCCTGGCGGCCAAGGACGTCATCGACATCCAGCTCAGTGTGTCGTCGTTGGCCGAGGCGGACGGCCCGATGGCCGACCGGCTCGCCGACGCCGGTTTTCCCCGGCTGCCCGGCGAGTGGTGGGACACCGCGCGCACCGGCGGTGGCCGGTGGGCGAAGCGGCTGCACGGCAGCGCCGACCCGGGCCGCCCGGTGCACCTGCACATCCGGGAGGCCGGCTCGCCCGGCTGGCGGTATGCCCTGCTGATGCGTGACCACCTGCGTGCCGATCCGGACCGGCGGGCCGCGTACCTGGGACTCAAGCGGGAGTTGGCCGCCTCCGCGCCGGAGAGCGGTGCGTACGCCACGGCGAAGGACCCGTGGTTCGACGAGGAGCACCTGCGGGCCGAGGAGTGGGCCGCCCAGACCGGGTGGCGTCCCTGACCGTCCGGGTGGTTCAGGTCGGCGGGGTCAGCCGGGGCACCCGCCCGGTGGTGAGGTCGAGCTGTGCCCAGGCTCCGGCCGGCGTACGGGCCTCCAGCCGGCGCAGCAGTCCGGTGCGGTCGATCCAGTAGCGGGTCGGTCCCGGGGCGGTGTCGACCTCGACGACGTCCACCGGCACACCGGCGTGGCTGTCGCCGCGGATCCGCCGGGTGCCGCCCTGCGGGCCGGTGCCTCGGGCGGCCCGCAGCGCGGCGGTGACCAGCGGGTCCAGCGCCGAGGTGGGGTGCGGGCCGGTCCGCCAGCCGGTGGCCGGAGGCGGCAGCGGCGGCCGTGCCGCCGGGTCCGTGGCGGACCGGGTCTCGATCCGCGCCACCGTGCGCCGGTCGTGCCGGACCAGCACGCGGCGGTCCGTGGCGTCGAGTGCGGTGACGCCCAGGTACGCGGTGCCCGCCGTCCAGCTCAACCAGCCGGCGCCGCGCAGGTCCAGGCCGATGTCGACCGGGCCGACCAGGGTGGCGGTGGCGCCACCGGCGGCGCGGAGCCGGGCGGGCAGCCGGTGCCAACGGTTCCGTTCGGCGGTGGTGAGGGCACGGGGCAGTCCGGGGCGACCGCCGAGCGCGTCGACGGGGCGCAGCGTGGGCCGGTCGGCCCGGTGCACCTGGAGTTGCACCTCGCCGACGCCGGGCAGGGCGGTCTCGACCCGGTGCAGCCGTCCCGCGACGTCCAGCCAGTACCGGGCGGGGTCGCCGGGGGCGGTGCGGGGCGCGGCGGTGGGCGATCCGGTCGGGGCGGTGTCGCCGGTCGGGGCGGTGGTGCCGGACGCGGCGGGGCGCGGCAGAGCCGTCTCCAGCACGTCGACCTGCTCGCCGCCGACCTGCTCGCGTCGCAGCCAGCGGCCGGACACCCCGTCGGCGGGCTCCGGCCGGTCGCGGGCCAGGTCGAAGACCAGGCCCAGCACCGGGTCGAGGGTCCGGTCGGCGGGCAGTCGCCAGCCGTCGCCCGGGGGCAGCAGCGGTGGCATGGCGGGGGTCGACATCGCCTCCGGGTCGGGGCGGACCACGGTCACCGTGGGGGTGGCCTGGACCAGTCCGCGCAGCGGGCCGGCGCCGGGGCCGCTGACGTCGAGGTAGACCAGTCGGCGGGACCAGTCCACCCAGCCGAGCAGGTCGGTGCGGCCGGTGGTGCCGGTCACCGTCAGGTGCAGCCCGGCCCGGACGTCCCGGTAGTTGACGACCCGCATGGCGGCCAACCGGTCCCGCTCGGCTGCGGTCAGCGCGCGGGCGGGTGGTGCGGCGGGTTCCCAGTTCACCAGCGTCGCGACCAGGGTGACGGCGGAGGCCGCGGCGGTCAGGGCGAGCGCGGCCAGGACGACGCGGCGGCGCCGGGCGGCGGTCTGCCGGGACTGCTCGGCCTCCTGGTGCGCCCCGGCGAGGTCGTCGTCCTCGGCCGGGTTGCCGGCCGCCGGGTCGAGCATGCCGTGCACCAGGGCCGCCCGGCGCACGCCGGGGCGCGGTCGCGGTGCACCGGTGGCCGGGTCGGGCCCGGTCAGGCCGAGGATCTCCGGTGGGGCGGTGCCGGCGCGGTGCCGGCGGGCACCGGCCCGGTGGCGGCGGTCGCCCCGCCCGGTCGGGCCGTCCGTCGGGCGGCCGGGCCGGTTGGTCGCGTCAGGCCGGGTGTGGGCGTCGGTGGTGCGCGCCTGAGGCGGGGTGTGCGCGTCGGCCGGGTCGTCGGGGCCGGTGTCGTCGGAGGCCGGTCGTGAGGTGTCCTTCACGGGAGGTTGAACGGGGCGGACCGGGCTGGGGTGACGAGGTGGCGGCGCTCGCGGCGGCCGGTCTGCGCGTTCGGCGCGACCACGTCGGGCGCGCACGCCGGGCATGCCGGGTGCTGCGGCCTTCGGTGCCGGGGGCGGCGTGGCCTGTGGGGCCCGCCACCGGCCCGGTCGGCCGCCGCGAGCGGCCTACGGAAAAAGCGTAGCCGGGTGAGAAGAACCACACAATGCGAATATCGAAGCCGATCAGGTGCCGCCTGTAGTCGCGGCGCAGTGTCGGTCCCCCGGCGTACGGTTGACCTCATGGCGCTCGACATTCCCCGGCTGGACGGCCGTTTCCAGGTCGTCAGCGAGTTCCAGCCGGCCGGTGACCAGCCGGCGGCGATCGACGACCTGGAGCGACGGGTCCGTCGTGGCGACCGGCACACGGTGCTGCTCGGCGCGACCGGCACCGGCAAGAGCGCCACGACCGCCTGGCTGGTCGAGCGGCTGCAACGGCCCACGCTGGTGCTGGCGCCCAACAAGACGCTCTGCGCCCAGCTCGCCAAGGAGTTCAGCGAGCTGTTGCCGGACAACGCGGTGGAGTACTTCGTCTCGTACTACGACTACTACCAGCCCGAGGCGTACATCCCGCAGACCGACACGTACATCGAGAAGGACTCCTCGATCAACGAGGAGGTCGAGCGGCTGCGGCACTCGGCCACCATGTCGCTGCTCACCCGGCGCGACGTGGTGGTGGTGGCGACCGTCTCGGCGATCTACGGGCTGGGCACCCCCGAGGAATACCTGGACCGCGCGGTGCGGGTCGCCGTCGGCCAGGAGTTCGACCGGGACCAGTTGCTGCGCCGGCTGGTCGACATCCAGTACGCCCGCAACGACATGGCCTTCCAGCGCGGCACGTTCCGGGTCCGCGGTGACACGTTGGAGATCATCCCGGCGTACGAGGAACTCGCCATCCGCATCGAGCTGTTCGGCGACGAGGTGGAGAAGCTCTACTACCTCAACCCGCTCACCGGGGACGTGGTGCGCGAGGTCGACCATCTGCTGATCTTCCCGGCGACGCACTACGCGGCCGGGCCGGAGCGGATGGAGCGGGCGATCCGCGACATCGAGACCGAGTTGGGCGAGCGCCTGGCCGAGCTGGAGCGGCAGGGCAAGCTGCTGGAGGCGCAGCGGCTGCGGATGCGGACCACGTACGACATCGAGATGATGCGGCAGGTGGGCTTCTGCTCCGGCATCGAGAACTACTCGATGCACATCGACGGCCGGTTGCCCGGCAGCCCACCGCACTGTCTGCTCGACTACTTCCCCGACGACTTCCTCACCGTCGTCGACGAGTCGCACGTGACGATCCCGCAGATCGGCGGCATGTTCGAGGGCGACGCCTCGCGTAAGCGGATGCTGATCGACCACGGGTTCCGGCTGCCCAGCGCCGCCGACAACCGCCCGTTGCGGTTCGACGAGTTCCTGGAGCGGGTCGGCCAGATGGTCTTCCTGTCGGCCACCCCCGGGCCGTGGGAGCTGGAGCACGCCCAGGGCGAGTTCGTGGAGCAGGTGATCCGTCCGACCGGCCTGGTGGACCCGGAGGTCGTGGTCAAGCCCACCAAGGGCCAGATCGACGACCTGATGCACGAGATCAAGCTGCGCACCGAGCGCGACGAGCGGGTCCTGGTCACCACGTTGACCAAGAAGATGGCCGAGGACCTGTCGGACTACCTGCTGGAGAACGGCATCCGGGTGCGGTATCTGCACTCCGAGGTCGACACGTTGCGTCGGGTCGAGTTGCTGCGGGAGTTGCGGCGGGGCGACTACGACGTGCTGGTCGGCATCAACCTGCTGCGCGAGGGCCTGGACCTGCCCGAGGTGTCGCTGGTGGCGATCCTGGACGCGGACAAGGAGGGCTTCCTGCGCAGCGGCCGGTCGTTGATCCAGACCATCGGTCGCGCGGCCCGTAACGTCTCCGGTCAGGTCCACATGTACGCCGACAAGATCACGCCGTCGATGGCGGACGCGATCGAGGAGACCGACCGGCGGCGGGCCAAGCAGATCGCGCACAACGAGGCGCACGGGATCAGTCCCGAGCCGTTGCGTAAGAAGATCCACGACATTCTCGACGACATCTATCGCGAGGCGGAGGACACCGAGGCGACCCGGGTCGGCGGTGCGGTGCGCCAGTTGTCGCGGGGCAAGGCGCCGGTCAAGGAAACCCGCAGCCGGAGCCGGGGCGGTGCGGCCACCCCGGCTCGTGAGGGCATGGCGCGGGCCGAGTTGGCGCAGCTCATCCAGGAGCTCAACGACCAGATGCTGGCCGCCGCGCGGGAGTTGCAGTTCGAGTTGGCCGCCCGGATCCGCGACGAGGTCGCCGACCTCAAGAAGGAGTTGCGGGGGATGGACGCCGCCGGGGTGACCTGACGCCCGGGGCGGATGTGGTGGCGCGCGGCGATATCGGTTCGTTGCATAGCGCGAGCGAGGTATTGCCGTGCGTGACTGTCCTGCGTACTCTCCCACGGTGGGGAGGCCGGGATGCCGTTGTCAGCAAGTCCTGTCATCCGCCGGGTACGGCTCGGCGCAGAGCTGCGCCAGCTTCGCCGCGGGGAGTCGCTCACCTTGGAGCAGGTCTGTGGCCAGCTCGGGTGGGCGTCCACATCCAAGTTGTCGCGCATCGAGCTGGGTCAGAGTCGGCCGGATCTGGCCGACGTGCTCGACCTTCTCGACGTCTACCAGGTGCCGGCACCGCAGCGTGAGGCGTTGATCGTCATCGCCCGGGACGCGGCGGCCGGTCGCGGCTGGTCCCGCGCGCTGGGTGAGATGGGGGAGCGACAACGCGCGTACGCGGAGCTGGAGGCGGGTGCGGCCGGCATCGTCGAATACCAACCCTCGGTGCTGCCCGGGCTGGTGCAGACTCCGGCGTACGCCCGGCTGCGGCTGACCGCCGCCGCGCTGATCGCGCCCGAGTTGGACCTGGAGGCCGAGGTGCGGGCGCGGGGGCTGCGGCAGCAGGTGCTGCGCCGGGCCGATCCGCCGCACTACACGGCCCTGCTGGACGAGCGGGTCTGCGCCCCCGGAGGTCTGCCGGAGGACGTCTGGCGGGAGCAGTTGTGGCACCTGGTGGCGCTGACGGAGCTGCCGCACGTCACGATCCGGCTGGTGCCCGGCGACACCCCGCCGCACGAGGGTGTGCATCCGCTGGCGGGCTTCTCCTGGTACGTGTTCCCCGATCCGGCGGATCCCCGCACGGTGATGGTGGAGACGCTCACCACCGACCTGCGGTTGGTCGCCGAGGCCGACATCGCGCGCTACGAACGGATGGTCGACTGGCTCTCCGCGGCGGCGTTGCCGGCCGTCGAGACCGCGTCGGTGCTGGCCCGGCAGGCGGAGGGGCCGGAGATCCCCCGGCCCGCCGACCCGGTCGGGGAGATGTCGACCGTGGAGCGCGACACGGAGCGGCTCGCCGGCTGACCCGCGCCGCCGCCCACGACGCAACGGGGTGCGCCGGGCGCGGACGACCGTGCGGTGACGCGCGGCCGCCGGGCCCGGCGCGCCCCCGAGCCCGTCGGGACCGGCAGCCGCGCATCGCGGTGCACGGTAGACGAGGGGTACGACAATTTCCGCCGGGACGCCGACGGCGCGCCCTCAGGCGGGTACGTCGTCGAAGTGCTCGACGAGCGGTGGACCGGCGAAGTACGGACCGATCAGCCCGCGCCACTGCGCGAAGCGGTCGGTCTGCCGGAAGTTGACCTCGTGCGCCTCGACCGAGTCCCACTCGACCAGCAGCACGAACCGGGTGGGGGACTCGACTCCCCGGGTCATCCGGACCGAGCGGCAGCCCGGGGTGTCACGCAGGACCGGGTGCGCCGTGCGGTACGCGGCGGCGAACTCGTCCTCCTGCCCCGGGATCACGTCGATCAGCGCGACTTCAAGCACCATGTCAGCAGCCTCGCACGGCGGGCGGGTGGCGGTGGGCGCAGGGGTCTGTTCCGCCGCCGGTCGGCGCTCCAGGGTGAGCGCGCGAAGGACCGGGAGGACCTGTGATCGACTGGCTCACCAGCACGGCGTTCAGCGTCGCCGGGGCGGGCATCGAGCCGGTGGACGCGGTCTTCTCCTCCGAGGAGTACGGCACGGAACTGGCCCGGCGCTTCGACGCGGTGGCGGTCTGCGTGGACCCGGACCGGCGCACGGTGCCGGTCTCCGGCACGGCGGTCCGGGCCGATCCGGTGGCGCACTGGCGGTGGCTGAGCCCGCCGGTGCGGGCCTGGTTCGTCGGTGGTGGGCGCCGAGTCGGGTGGTCCCTGGCCGATCCGCTGCCCCGGCCACCCACGACACCTAGCCTCCTAGGAAGCTGTAGGCGGCGTGTGCCGGGCCACCCGATGCACGCACACCGGCGACCCACGCCCCGACCTCGGCGGGTGTGCCGAGCGCCGGGGCGTCGACCGCCCGCACCTCGTCGGGAGATCGCCAGAGGGTGGCGACGGCGACCCGCGCTTCGGCACCGTGTCGCACGCCCACCCCCAGGCCGGTTGCACCCCTGGCTCCGGACGATAGGAAACTTTCCGCCGATCGACAATCCTCAGTCCGCATCTTTACTCCGATCGGCCGGGTCGTCCGGACCGGGCGTGCCGCGGTGATCGTCGGACCGGGCACACTGGTGGGCCGGTGACCGTGCGGGGAAGGGTGAGAACGTGGGCCTGGAACGGGACTGGCGGCTCGTGGGTGCGCCCGACGCGCGGGACCTCGGAGTTCTGGTCGGGGGCGCGCGAGGTGCTGATCGAGGCGATGCGGCGGGTGCACGGGCCGTTCGACGCGTACCTGCGCGCCGGGCTGGGGGTCACCGACGAGACGGTGGCGGCGGTGCGGGCGCACCTGTTGGAGTGAGGTGGTGGCGGTCGCGCCACAGCCGGGCGGAGATGTCGGCGACCAGTCGGCGGGCGTGTGCGTCGGCCGGGCCGCTGGGCTGTGCCTCGGTCAGCGGGGTGGTGGTGCAGACCACCAGCAGGTAGGGCGCGGCATCGGCGGGGAAGACCACCGCGGCGCCGTGGCGTACTCCGCGTACCCAGCCGTTCTTGTGGGCCAGCCGGGTGCTGGCGGGCAGGCCCTCGGCGATGTCCTGGCGGACCTGTTGGGCGCAGAGCACGTCGAGCATCGCGGCGCAGGCGGCGGGTGCGGCGATCGGTCCGGGACGGGTGGCGCCGACGGCGACGGCGCGCAGCAGGGCGGCCAGGTCGTCGGCGGTGACCAGGTTGGTGATGCCCGCGTCACGGGCGGCGAGGTCCTCGATGCCCCGGGTGGTGACGCTGTGCCGGGCGCCGGCCGCCGCCCAGACCTCGGCGACGGCGGGACGGCCGACGTGTTCGAGGACCAGGTTCGTGGCGAGGTTGCTGGACCGGACGATCATGCGTTCGGCGAGCCAGCGCAGCGGTTCCTCCCGCCCGAGCCGGTCCCAGACGTCCTGGTCGTTGTCGTACTCCCGGACGCAGGAGTACGCGGGCGCGTCCGGCAGGGCGGAGGTGAACCGGTTGCGGACCGGCACCGGGGTGTCCAGGTCGAGCCGTCCGGTCTCGGCGGTGCGGTGCAGCGCGGCGAGCACCGCGAGTTTCATGGTGCTCGCCGCGTAGTGGGTGGCCTCGGCGTGTCGGGTCCAGGTGGGCGGGGCGTCGAGGCGCCCCGCGTACACCGAGATCGTGCCGGGTTCCCGGTCCAGCCGCGCGTCGAGGTCGTCGGCGGACATGGCAGGGGTCAGCCGGCGTGCTTGCGGCGGGCGGCGGTGCGCGCCCGCTGGGTCTGGTCGAGCACGACCTTGCGGATGCGTACGGCGACGGGGGTGACCTCGACGCACTCGTCCTCGCGGCAGAACTCGAGGGCCTGCTCCAGCGACAGCTTGCGCGGCGGGATCAGCTTCTCGGTCTCGTCGGCGGTGGAGGAGCGCATGTTGGTGAGCTTCTTCTCCTTGGTGATGTTGACGTCCATGTCGTCGGAGCGGGAGTTCTCCCCGACGATCATGCCCTCGTACACCTCGGTGGTGGGCTCGACGAAGAGCTGGCCGCGCTCCTGGAGGTTGGTCATCGCGAAGGCGGTGACCGCGCCGGCCCGGTCGGCGACCAGCGAGCCGTTGTTGCGGGTGCGCAGCTCACCGAACCACGGCTCGTACGACTCGAAGACGTGGTGCAGGATGCCGGTGCCGCGGGTCTCGGTGAGGAACTCGGTGCGGAAGCCGATCAGGCCGCGCGCCGGGACCAGCCACTCCATCCGGATCCAGCCGGTGCCGTGGTTGACCAGTTGCTCCATCCGGCCCTTGCGGGTGGCCAGGAGCTGGGTGATCGCGCCGAGGTAGTCGTCGGGCGAGTCGATGGTGAGCCGTTCCACCGGCTCGCAGGTGCGGCCGTCGATCTCGCGGGTGACCACCTGCGGCTTGCCGACGGTCAGCTCGAAGGACTCGCGGCGCATCTGCTCGACCAGGATCGCCAGGGCCAGTTCGCCTCGGCCCTGCACCTCCCAGGCGTCCGGGCGCTCGGTGGGCAGTACCCGCAGCGACACGTTGCCGATGAGTTCCTTGTCGAGCCGGTCCTTGACCATGCGGGCGGTGACCTTGGCACCCTTGACCCGGCCGACCAGCGGCGAGGTGTTGGTGCCGATGGTCATCGAGATGGCCGGTTCGTCGACGGTGATCAGCGGCAGGGCCTTCGGGTTCTCCGCGTCGGCGAGGGTCTCGCCGATCATGATCTCCGGGATTCCGGCGACGGCGATGATGTCGCCCGGGCCGGCCGAGTCGGCGGGCTTGCGCTCCAGGCCCTCGGTCATCAGCAGCTCGGAGATGCGGACCCGCTGGGTGCTGCCGTCGGTGCGGCACCAGGCCACGGTCTGGCCCTTGGCGATGGTGCCCTGCCGGACCCGGCACAGCGCGAGGCGGCCGAGGAACGGGGAGGCGTCGAGGTTGGTCACGTGGGCCTGCAGGGGTGCCTGCTCGTCGTACGCGGGCGGCGGGATGGTGTCCAGCAGGGTGCGGAACAGCGGCTCCAGGTTGGGGCTGTCCTGGGGTACGGAGCCGTCGGCGGGCTGGGTCAGCGAGGCGATGCCGTCGCGGGCGCAGGCGTAGACGATCGGGAAGTCGATCTGCTCCTCGTCGGCGTCGAGGTCGAGGAAGAGCTCGTAGGTGTCGTCGACGACCTCCTTGATGCGGGCGTCGGGGCGGTCCACCTTGTTGATCACGAGGATGATCGGCATCCGGGCCTTGAGGGCCTTGCGGAGCACGAAGCGGGTCTGCGGCAGCGGGCCCTCGCTGGCGTCGACCAGCAGCACCACACCGTCGACCATGGTCAGGCCGCGCTCGACCTCACCGCCGAAGTCGGCGTGGCCGGGGGTGTCGATGATGTTGATGGTGACCGGGTCGGAGCCGTCCGCCGGCAGGTAGCGCACGCCGGTGTTCTTGGCGAGGATGGTGATGCCCTTCTCGCGTTCGAGGTCCATCGAGTCCATCACCCGCTCGGTCACCTCGCCCCGGGCGCCATAGGCGCCGGCCTGCCGCAACATGGCATCGACCAGGGTGGTCTTGCCGTGGTCGACGTGAGCGATGATGGCGACGTTGCGAAGGTCGGTGCGCAGCTGCATGAGCTCCATCCTCCCGCCTGGTCGGTAGCCGCGTGGCGTCGGGGTCACCGGAGAGTGGGGCCGCGCGGTGACGGAGAGCACTGTCACACTTGCAGGGCAGTCCTGCCGAGGTGATCCGGGGGCGCCGTGCACGACCTGCTGAACTCGGTGCAGAACCTGCCACCGGGTCTGATCTACGTGGTGGCGGCGCTGGTGGTCGCGGCCGAGACGGCGCTGCTCGTCGGGTTGGTCGCGCCCGGGGAGGCCACGCTGCTGTTGGTGGGCTTCCTCACGTACACCGGGACGTTGCGGCTCGGTCCGGCGTTGGTGGCGATGGTCGTCGCGGCGGCGGCGGGGGACGCGGTGGCGTTCCGGGCCGGGCAGCGCTACGGGCCCCGGTTGCGGGCGAGTCGCTGGGGGGTGCGGGTGGGACCGCAGCGGTGGGCCCGGGCGGACGCGATGCTCGACCGGATGGGCGGCCGGGGGGTGCTGACCGCCCGCTGGGTGGCGTTCGCCCGGACGCTGGTGCCCCGGCTGGCGGGTGCGGCGGGCATGCCGTACCGCCGGTTCGTGCCGTGGAACCTGGCCGGGGTGGCGACCTGGGTGGGTGGGTCCGTGCTGGTCGGGCATCTGGCGGGCGAGTCGTACGAGACGGTGTCCCGGCTGCTCGGGCGGGCCACCGGCGCGGTGCTGGTGCTGATCGCCGCGCTGCTCGCGGTGGTGCTGGTCGGGCGGTGGCTGGGGCGTAATCCGGATCCGGCGCGGGCGTTGTTGACGCGGGCCGCGCGGCTGCCGCCGTTGCGCTGGCTGTCGGCCCGGTACGGGCTGCTGTTCTTCCTGCTCAGTCTGCGGCTCGGTCCGGCGTGGGCGTTGCTGGCGAACCTGGCGGTCGGCGTGGTGCTGCTGTTCGTGGTCGGTCTGGTCATCGCCTGGGCGTTGCGGACGGTGGTCCGGCACAGCGGTCTCTCGCTGGTGGACGGGGCGATCGCGGGGTGGTTCGCGGCGCGGCGGACGCCGGACGCGGTGGAGGCGACGCAGGCGGCGGTGTCGGTGCTTCGGGGGTCGTCGCTGATCGTGGTGGTGGCGGTGGTGGCGCTGGTGCAGGCGTGGCGGCACCGGCCGTGGCAGGCGGACCTGCTCAGTGTGGTCGGCACGGTCGGCGCGTTCGTGCCGTTGGTGGTGCTGGCGGTGGTGGCCGACCTGGCCGCCGGAGGTCGGACGGTGCTGTTTTCCACGCAGAACGTGGTGGTCACCGCCAGCCTGTGCACGCTGGCGTGGTTGCTGTCGCGGGGGGCGCGGTGGCCGTTGGCGGTGGCGGCCTGGACGGTCGCGGCGGTCGGGGTGGTCGCCATCGGCGGGGCGCGGCTCTATCTGGGGATGAGCACGGCCAGCGGGACGGTGGGGGCGGTGTTGCTGGGGGCGGCGTGGCCGGCGGTGTTCATGGTGGCGTGGGCCACTCGGGACCGGGCGGTGACGGCCGGGCCGGGGCGCGATCCGGGTTTCGGCCCGACGGTGTAGCCGCGAGGGGGTTGACCTGGGCGGGGTGGATGTGCGGGCCGCGGATCACGGCCGGTGGCTGTTAGGGTGCGGCGGGCTCGTCACTGCCGAAGGGGGTCGACATGGGACGGAGCGTCACCAGGCTGGGCGTCGCGTTGCTCGCCGCGCTGTTGCTGGCGACCGGGGGTGGTTGCGCCAGAGTGGACGCTCCCGCTGCGGAGGTGCCCGCGCCGGTCGCGTTGCCGACGGAGTCGACTGAGCCGACGGAGGCTGACGGGTCGGAAGGCCCGGACGAGGCGAGTCCGACGCCGAAGGCGGTTCAGTCGATGGGGGCCGCGCCCCGGTCGGCTGCCGCGTCGTCGTCGCCGTCGGTGAGTGTCCGGCCGACGCCGCGACGCAGCGCCCCGGCGCCCCGCCGGGTGCCGAAGCCGCCGACGGAGACCAACGTGCCGCCGAAGCAGCCGAAGCCCGCGCCCAGTGGCTGCCGGCCCACGTACAAGGGCGAGCAGGCCAGCCGGGCGCAGGTCAAGGCGGCGCTGACCGACGCGGCAGGTCGGACGTACTGGCCGACCTCCGCGCCGGACATCCGCGTTCCGTTGGATCTGATCAAGGCGACCGCCTGGCAGGAGAGCGGGTGGCAGTCCAACATCGTCGCCTGCGACGAGGGCATCGGCCTGATGCAGGTGATGCCGGACACCGCGACCTGGATGAACCAGCGGTTCGGGCAGAACTACGACGTGTGGGACTACCGGGACAACGCCTACCTCGGCGGCACCTATCTGGCCTGGCTCACCAAGTACATCGGTGACATGTACTTCGACGCCGACTACCGGCTGGACGCCAGCCTGTGCACCTCGGGCGTACTGGACTCCTGTCTGCTCAACGCGGTCATCGCCGCGTACAACTTCGGTCACGGGGCGGTGGCCCGGCCGGGACAGCCGCTGGCCATCCCGAATCCGGGTTACGTGCGCAACGTACGGGCGCTCATGTCGGAGTGCGTCTGCCTGGGGTTCTGATCGCGGGTGATCCGGCCGGGCCACCAGAACCTCTCGCCGAGCAGGAACGCCAGCGCCGGCACGACGACCGTGCGCACGAGCAGGGTGTCCAGCAGGACGCCGAGGCAGACGATGATGCCGATCTGGGTCAGCGTGATCAGCGGCAGCACGCCGAGCAGCGCGAACACGGCGGCGAGCAGGATGCCGGCGCTGGTGATGACGCCGCCGGTGGCGCGGAGCGCGGAGAGCATGCCCTCCCGGGTGCCCGTGGTGCGGGCGTCCTCCCGGGCCCGGGTGACCAGGAAGATGTTGTAGTCCACGCCGAGCGCGACGAGGAAGACGAAGGCCAGTAGCGGCACCGTGGTGTCCAGCGCCGGGAAGCCCAGGACGTGGTCGAAGAGCAGCCACGCGCCGCCGAGGCTGGCGAAGTACGACGCGACCACGGTGACCACCAGCAGCACCGGGGCGACGATGCCGCGGAGCAGCAGGACGAGCACCGCACCGACCAGCAGCAGGATCAGCGGCAGGATCATCCGCAGGTCCCGGTCGTCGGCGGCGGCGGAGTCGTAGTCTCCGGCGAGGCTGCCGCCGACCACGGCGCCGGAGAGGTCGTCGACGCCGGACGGGGCCGGGGGTGCCGAGTCGGGTACCGCGGCGACGGCGTCGCGCAGCGCGACCAGGGTGCGGTTCGAGGCGGCGGTGCCGGGTTCGGCGTCGAGGACGACGTCGATCTGGGCGACGGCGTCTCCGGCCGGGCCGGGGCGGGCGGAGGCGACCCCGTCGACGGCGGTGGCGGCCTCGGTGACGGCCGCAACGGCGTCGGGGTTGGTCATCACCGCGACGGGTTGGGTGGTGCCGGCGGGGAAGGCCCGGCCGAGGGTCTGTGCGCCGGCCACCGCCTCCGGCTCGACCCGGAACTGCGCGGTCTCGGACAGGCCGGTGCGCAGGCCCAGCCCGCCGAGGGCGAGGGCGGCCAGCAGCAGGGTGGCCAGCGCCGCGACGGGCACCGGGCGGCGGATCACGGCGGTGCCGAGGCGGCCCCAGATCCGGCCTTCGCGGCCGACGCTGCCGACCTCGGGCACCAGCGGCCAGAACAGGCGGCGTCCGCCGAGCACCAGGGCGGCGGGCAGTACCAGCAGCGCCGAGGCCATCGCGAGCAGGATGCCGGTGGCGCAGGCCACGGCGAGGGCCCGGTTGAGTTCCCGCTCGCTGAGCAGCAGCGTGAGTACGCCGAGCATGACGGTGCCGCCGCTGGCCAGGATCGGTTCGGCGGTGCGGCGCAGGGCCTTGCGCATCGCGACGAAGCGGTCCTCCTCGCGGCGGAGTTCCTCGCGGTAGCGGGCGATGAGCAGCAGGGCGTAGTTGGTGGCGGCGCCGAAGACGAGGACGCTGGCGATGCCGGTGACGGCGCCACCGGCGAAGTTGATGCCGACCGCCGGGATGAGGGTGTCCAGGGCGCGCAGGGTGAGCTGCTCGGTGGCCGCCACGATGGTCAACGGGACCAGCCAGAGCAGTGGGCTGCGGTAGGTGACCAGCAGCAGGACCGCGACGACGGCGGCGGTGAAGGCGAGCAGGGTGAGGTCGGCGCCCTCGAAGACCTTGGTGAGATCGGCGGTGAAGGCGGGGCCGCCGGTGACCTCGACGGTCAGCTCCGCGGGCAGTGCGGTGAGCGTCTCGCGCAGCTCGGCCACCTGGTCGGTGACCGCCTGCTGGCCGTCGGCGGTGGACATTGGCACCACGACCAGGGCGACGGTGCCGTCGGGGGAGACCTGGGGCGGGACGACCTGGCCGCCGACGGCGAACTCGGTGAGACCGGCGGATCCGGTGGTGATGGCGGCCTGGTCGGCGTCGGTCAGCGGGGCACCGTCGTCGCGGCTGACCACCACCACGGCGGCGGAGACGTCGCTTTGCGGTATTTCGTCCTGGAGTAGCTCGACCTGGGTCGACTCCCAGCTATCCGAGAGCCCGGTGGCGGAGACCGGCGCCGGGTTCTCGGGGGTGGGCAGGGCGAAGACGATCGCCCCGAAGGCGAGCGTCAGCAGGACGGTGAGCCAGGCTGCGCGGCGGCTGCGCGCGACACGGGTTGACACGGACATCCGGGAAGCCCCTCGAACAGGTCTCTCGACAGACAGATATCTAGACAGTCGAGAGTTTTGCCCATCAAGATAGAAGTGGCAACCACGGGCGGGGTGAGAATCTCGACAACGATGGTGGACGTCCGGCTGGGTATGCTCCGACGCGGGCGTACGGGAGGGGAAGCGGCGCGACGTGGCGGCTCAGGGGATGTACCGGCGGCGGGATACCCGCCGGGACCTGCTGATCGCCGAGATCACCGCCGAGCTGCGCCGCTACGGCGTGGACGCCCAGCACGTCGGGCACGCCTTCGCCGGGCAGCACGGGCTCAACGTCACCGACCTGCAGGCGCTGATCGCGGTGATGGACGCCGAGTTGGCCGACGCGCCGATCACTCCCGGACGGCTCGGCGAACACCTCGGCATCTCCTCCGGGTCGGTCACCGCCCTGATCGACCGGCTGGAACGGGGTGGGCACATCCGGCGGGACCGGGATCCCACCGACCGGCGCAAGATCCTGCTCCGCTACGCCGACCGCGGTGCCGCGCTGGCGATGGACTTCTTCCGGCCGTTGGGCGAGCGCACCGACCGGGTGATGAGCGGCTTCCGCGACGACGAGCTGGAAGTGGTGTACCGCTTCATCTCCGCGATGGGCGTCTCGCTGCGCGAACACCGGGACACCGTCCGCGGCGCCCGACCCGAGCCGCCCCGTCGCCGGACGGACTGACCCGATGTGGGAGCGACTGACGTCGGCGCTCGCCGGGGCCGCGCTGCGGTTGCCGCCGGCGCGTACCCGTCGGGTCACCGTCACCCGGGACGTCCCGGTCCGGACCCGCGACGGGGTGATCCTGCGGACCGACCACTACCGCCCCGACCTGGCCGACGCGCCGACCGTGCTGATCCGGACCCCGTACGGGCGGGGTGGGCCGATGCGGCTGCTCTGCCGGCTCGCCGCCGAGCGTGGATTCCACGTGGTCATCCAGTCCTGCCGGGGCACCTTCGGCTCCGGCGGCTCCTTCGACCCGTTCGTGTTCGAGCGCGACGACGGGCTGGACACCCTCGACTGGCTGCGCCGGCAGCCCTGGTGGCGGGGCGCGTTCGGGATGTTCGGCGCCAGCTACCAGGGTTTCGTGCAGTGGGCGCTGGCCGCCGACGCGGGTCCGGAACTGCGGGCGATGGTCGCGGTGGCCACCGCCTCGTCCACCCGCGACTCCACGTACGCGGGCGAGTCCTTCGCGCTGGACACGGTGCTGACCTGGGTGGAGCTGCTCCAGGCGCAGACCGTGCCGTGGCTGGCCCGGCAGTGGGAGCTGAAACGGGGTCAACCCCGGCTGGCCGCCGCCCTGGCACACCTGCCCCTGGTCGAGGCGGACCGGATCGCCACCGGGGTCACCGTGCCGTTCTTCCAGGAGTGGCTGGAGCACCACACCCCGCAGGCCGACTACTGGCGTACCCGGATCTTCGACGACCGGCTCGACCAGGTGCGGACCCCGGTGGCGATGGTCAGCGGGTGGCACGACATCTTCCTGCCCGCCCAGTTGCGCGACTACGCGGCGCTGCGCGCCACCGGCGTCCGTCCGAGGTTGGTGGTGGGGCCGTGGACCCACGGCAGTCCCGGCCTGTTCGTGGCCGCGTTGCGCGAGGGGCTCGGCTGGCTCGACGAGCACCTGAACGCCCCCGCCGCCGCCCCGCCCGACCCCGCGGCTGACGCACCGGTGCGGGTGCACGTGGGCGGCGTCGGCGGCGGGTGGCGTGACCTGCCCGACTGGCCGCCGCCGGCCCGATCCGTCCGGTGGCACCTGCACCCCGGCTTCGCGCTGCGCGCCGCGGCGCCGGTGCCGTCCCCGCCGGACGGCTTCTGGTACGACCCGGCCGACCCGACCCCCTCGCTGGGTGGCCCGCTGCTGGTGGCCCAGCGCGCCGGGCCGTTCGACAACCGTCCGGTCGAGGCGCGGCCGGACGTGCTGACCTGGACCACCGATCCGCTGGAGCAGGCGGTCGAGGTGATCGGCCCGGTGCGGGCGGAGATCCACCTGCGCAGCGACCTGGACCATCTGGACGTCTTCGTGCGACTGTGCGACGTGGACCGGCGGGGCCGTTCCTGGAACGTGTGCGACGGGTTGGTCCGCGTCGACCCGCACCGGTTCCCCTGCGACGCCTCGGGCGTGGTGACGGTGCCGGTGGAGATGTGGCCGACCGCCCACCGTTTCGCCCCCGGGCACCGGTTGCGGTTGCAGGTCTCCGGCGGGGCCCATCCCCGGTACGCGCGCAACCCGGGCACCGGCGAGCCACTCGGTGATGCTGTCACTCTCCGTGGTGGACGTCGGGAGATCATCCACGACCCGGAACATCCGTCCGCAGTGGTCCTGTCGATCCTCCACTCTGCCTCACAGCCTATTCCAAGCTGAATAAACCGCCTCTGAGCTGGGCATTCGTCCAGAAGTGGGGTTATGGTGGGAACACGCCCGGCGCTGTGCAACCAATGGCCGGGAGCGCTTGTACAGCCTGCCTACCGCGCACGCGGTGTCACTGCCGTGCCCGGCCCCCGACGAATCAGCAGAGGGGGGAACCATGACGCGGGCACCGGCGAACCTGATGGCCGTCCGCAGCTTGCTGCTCAAGCACCTCAACCGCGATCCCAACCGGGCACGCGACGAGGACCTGGAACCCAACGAGGTCGGCATCGTCGGCGACGCCAACCATCGCGGCGGATACCACACCGGGTCCGACCGGGTGGTCGCCAACGACTACTCGGTGGTCGAGTCGCCCCGGGACCGCAACGGTCTGACCCTGGACGCGGCCGCGCTGGACGTGGGCATGTTCCGGGTCGCCAGCGGCGGTCGTACCCACGACCTGTCCACGTTCTCGACCTGGTGTGTGGCCCAGTGCGTCGCCAACACGGCGGACACCCGGGACATCCGCGAGATCATCTATTCACCGGACGGCAAGGTGGTGCGGCGGTGGGACCGGCTGGGGCGGCGCAGCACCGGCGACAGTTCCCACCTGTGGCACACCCACTTCAGCTTCTTCCGGGACTCGATCAAGGCGGGACGTGACCAGACGCCGCTGTTCCGCCGCTACCTGACCACCATCGGACTCATCACGTTGGAGCAGGAGGAGACGGACATGACCCCCGAGGAGCACAACTGGCTCAAGACCGTGCACCGCAACCTCACCGTCCTGGACGGACGCAACCCGATCGGGCAGACGTACACCCGTACCACCACGGGTGAGGACCACACCGACCCGAAGTTCCAGGTCGGGCACCCGACGTTGCGGAGCCTGGGCGCGCAGTTGACCGCGTTGCAGACCGCGGTGGAGACGCTGGCCAACCGCGACTTCACCGACGAGCAGGCGATCATCACCGGTGTGCTGGCCGGGCTGACGCCCGAGGAGATCGCGGCGGCCATCCCGCCGACCGTGGCCGAGCAGGTCGTGCGGGAACTCGGGCGGCGGCTGGCCGCCTGAGGCGAGATCGGTGGACGTGTGGTGGGGGCCGGCCGGCCGCCGCCACCCCGGCACGGGTCACATCGGTCGGACGTTGTCCGCCTGCGGCCCCTTCTGCCCCTGGGTCACGTCGAACTCGACCTTCTGGCCCTCGGTCAGCTCCCGGTAGCCACTGGTCGCGATCGCCGAGTAGTGGACGAAGACGTCCGGGCCACCACCATCCTGTTCGATGAAGCCGAAGCCCTTTTCCGAGTTGAACCACTTCACGGTGCCGGTTGCCATGCGTTCTCTCTCCCTGTTCCAGGCGGGCGACCGCCGGCTCCACGCCGGTGGCCGCCCGATACCTTCCCGACAGTAACCGGTGAATAGCGGATTTGCGGGGCGAAGCGCCTCAGGGAGTCGGCGGCGGGGCGAGCCGGGCGGTGGAGAGACGGATCAGGGATGACCCGGAGCACACCGTACGCAGTGTGGGGCGGAATCCTGATGTTCACACCGACGGTCAGGCAATAGCGTACGAGGCATGGCGAACCAGCTGGCCCAGGTCGGAGAACTCCCCGTGGCCCTGTTGATGGCGGTGCTCGGGGTGGTCATGGTCTTCGACGCGGTCCCGCTGTTCGGCGTCCTGGTCCCCGGCGACGTGGCGATCCTCGCCGCCGTGGCGGTCGGCACCCCGGCCACCGGGCTGGCCACCTTCGTCGCCGTGGTCACCGGATGTCTCGCCGGCTGGTCGCTGACCTTCCTCGTCGGCCGACGGTGGGGCGAGGACCTGCGCCACAGTCGCTTCGGCGGCTGGGTCGGCGAGACCCGCTGGGCCACCGCCGAGGTCATCCTGCGCCGCAACGGCGGCCGGCTGGTGCTGGTCGCCCCGTTCCTGCCGGTGTTCAACGCGCTGCTGCCGCTCGCCGCCGGCGGGCTGAACATGTCGTACCCGCGTTTCCTCGGCTTCGCCTCGCTCGGCGCGGGCGCGTGGGCCGGGCTCTACCTGCTGGTGGGCACCGCGTCGCGGTCGCTGATCGGGCTGCTGCCCGGCGGGGCGAGCCCGATGCTGGTCACCATGGTCGGCGGCCTGCTGCTGGCCGCCCTGGTGCTGCTCGGCGTGCGTCGTCGGCTGGGCGGGGTCACCCACTGACACGGCGACCCCACAACCTCACCAGCCTCGGGCGCGCCACTCGGCCAGTTGCGGGCGTTCCGCGCCGAGCGTCGAGTCCCGGCCGTGACCCGGATAGAACCAGGTCTCGTCCGGCAGCCGGTCGAACAGCTTGTGCTCCACGTCGTCGATGAGCGCTGCGAAGCGCTCCGGGTCCTGGTCGGTGTTCCCCACCCCACCTGGGAAGAGGCTGTCCCCCGTGAAGAGGTGCGGGGTGCCCGCCGGGTCGCGGTAGAGCAGCGCCACCGAACCCGGGGTGTGCCCCTTGACGTGGATCACCTCCAGGCCGCAGTCGCCCACCGGCACCGTGTCCCCGTCGGTCAGGGTCTGCGCCGCGATCGGCAACCCCTCCGCGTCGTCGGCGTGCACCAGCGCGCGGGCCCCGGTCTTGGCGACGACCTCCTCCAGCCCCACCCAGTGGTCCATGTGCTGGTGGGTGGTGACCACGGCGCGCAGCCCGTCGTCCCCGATCAGCTCCAGCAGCCGGGGCGCCTCGTTGGCGGCGTCGATCAGCACCTGGTCACCGGTGTGCCGACAGCGCAGCAGGTACGCGTTGTTGTCCATCGGTCCGACCGACAGCTTGGTGATGGTCAGGGCGTCGAGCTCGCGTACGGCCGGCGGGCCGCCGGGGGTGACATCTCCGCGGTAGGTCATCGTCTTCCTAGATCCATTCCGGTGGGCGGGGCAGGTCACCGTCGGGAGCGACGGTCAGGGCGGTGCCGGTGCTGCGGCCGGTCAGCCAGGCGGCGAGTTCCGCCGCCGGACCGGTGACGACGGGCGCCCCCGCGCGCTCGCCCACCACCAGTTCGTGACCGGCGCCGTCGAAGCGCAGCACCATCGGCGGTGCGTCGTCGCGGCCGGCGAAGCCGGTGGCCACCTCGTGCAGCAGCCGGTGGCCGAAGGTCGGCGACCAGTCCGCCGGCCGGTAGGCGGCGGCCAGGTCGACGTGGTGGATCTCCACCTCGCGGAGCCGTCCCCAGACCAGCAGGGCGGCCGGCCAGGGACCCCGTCGGGTCTCGACGGTGGCCGCCCAGGCCGGCGCCGGCATCGCCGCGACCGCCTCGGCGAACCGGTCCGCGCTGCGGCGCAGGTCGTCCAGGTGCTCCTCGGGCGGGCGGGTCGCGCCGGCCTCGATGTCGGCGTCGCGGGCCTGCGCGCTGGCGTACTGCGGGATCGACTCGCCGGTGCGCGCCGAGGTGAGCAGGTTGGCGAATCCGTCGGCGTTGCGACACACGTGGGCGAGCACGTGACCCCGGGTCCAGCCGGGCAGCAGCGACGGCGCGGCCAGGTCGTCGGCGTCGAAGGTGGCCGCCGTGCGCAGCAGTCGAGCGGTGGCGTCGGTCACGTCGCCGGTGAGTAAAAGGGGGTCTGTCGTCACGTTCCGACCCTAGCCGCCGCGCCGGTCCGCGTCGCCGGGGAATTCACTTCCGGCGGGGCACCCGTGGGCCTACCGTCGTCAGTGGTTCGCGGCGTCGGGTGGAGGAGGTGGCGGTCGAGCATGAGCATCACTTTGACCGCCCTGGGCTGGGACGCCGAGCGGGCGGCGCATCTGCGACGTGTCCGTACCGATCATCGTCCGGGCCGGGTGGCCCGGGTCGACCGTGGGGTCTGCACCGTGCTGACCGAGGCGGGGCCGGTGCGCGCCACCTCCGGTGGGGCGGTGCTGGTCGCCGCCGCCGGTGACCCCACCCGACTGCCCGGCGTGGGTGACTGGGTGCTGCTCGGGCACTGGCCCGACGCCCGGATCACCGTGGAGGCGGTGCTGCCCCGGCGGACCGCGTTGGTGCGGCGCACCGCCGGCAAGGACGCCGCCGGTCACCTGTTGGCCGCCAACCTGGACGTGGCCGCCGTGGTGGAGGCGGTGCACCCGGCGCCCGACGCCGCCCGCGTGGAGCGGCTGCTGGCGCTGGCCCACGAGTCCGGCGCCCGGCCCCTGGTGGTGCTGACCAAGACCGACCTGGCGGCCGACCCGGCCGCGGTGGCGCGGCAACTCGCGGCGCTCGCGCCCGGCGTGCCGGTGCTGCCGGTCAGCGCCGAGCACGGGGTGGGGCTGGAGCCGTTGCGCGCCGAGGTCGGCGCCGGACGCACCCTGGGCCTGCTGGGACCCTCCGGTGCGGGCAAGTCGAGCCTGGTCAACGCGCTGGCCGGGGCGACGGTGATGCCGACCCAGGCGATCCGGCGGGTGGACGGCAAGGGCCGGCACACCACCACCTGGCGGGCGCTGGTGCTGCTGCCCGGCGGTGGGGCGGTGGTGGACACCCCCGGCGTCCGGGCGGTCGGTCTGCTCGACGGCGCGGCCGGGCTCGACCGGGCCTTCGGCGACATCGCCGCGCTGGCCGCCGAGTGCCGGTACGGCGACTGCGGGCACGAGGTCGAGCCGGGGTGTGCGGTGCAGGACGCGCTGCGGGCGGGTGAGCTGACCGCCCGGCGCTGGGAGAGCTGGCGGCGGTTGCACCGCGAGATCGCTCACGAGACCCGACGCCGCGCGGCTCACCGGCCTCGCCGTCGGGGCAGATTGTCGTAGGGCGGGTCTACAGTTGCCGGGGCGCTTTCTCCGCGCCGGCACAACCGCTGGAACCAGCCCGAAAAGGCCGGTTCTCCTCCGAAAGCGGACAGATCTTCCTTCGTCATTCTCACCCGGGAGTACACGGACCGTGGCCGACCGTTTGATCATTCGTGGCGCACGCGAGCACAACTTGCGTGACGTCAGCCTCGACCTGCCCCGGGACGCCCTGATCGTGTTCACCGGGCTGTCCGGTTCGGGCAAGTCGAGCCTGGCCTTCGACACGATCTTCGCCGAGGGGCAGCGCCGCTACGTCGAGTCGCTGTCGTCGTACGCGCGGCAGTTCCTCGGCCAGATGGACAAGCCGGACGTCGACTTCATCGAGGGCCTGAGCCCGGCGGTCTCGATCGACCAGAAGTCGACCTCCCGTAACCCGCGCTCGACCGTCGGCACCATCACCGAGGTCTACGACTACCTGCGGCTGCTGTTCGCCCGGGTCGGTGTGCCGCACTGCCCGGTCTGCGGCGAGCGGATCTCCAAGCAGAGCCCGCAGCAGATCGTCGACCGGGTGCTCGCGATGGCCGAGGGCACCCGCTTCATGGTGCTCGCCCCGGTGGTGCGCGGCCGTAAGGGCGAGTACGTCGACCTCTTCGCCGAGCTGCAGTCCAAGGGGTACGCCCGGGCCCGGGTCGACGGGGTGGTGCACCAGCTCACCGACCCGCCGAAGCTCAAGAAGCAGGAGAAGCACACCATCGAGGTGGTGATCGACCGGCTCAGCGTCAAGGCCGGCGCCAAGCAGCGGCTGACCGACTCGGTCGAGGCGGCGCTCGGCCTGTCCGGCGGTCTGGTGCTGCTGGACTTCGTCGACCTGGCCGAGGACGACCCGGGCCGGGAGCGCCGCTACTCCGAGCACCTGGCCTGCCCGAACGACCACCCGCTGGCGATCGAGGACCTGGAGCCCCGGGTCTTCTCCTTCAACGCGCCGTACGGCGCCTGCCCGGAGTGCACCGGCCTGGGCACCAAGAAGGAGGTCGACCCGGAGTTGGTCGTCCCGGACCCGGAGCGCAGCCTGCGCGAGGGCGCGATCCAGCCCTGGGCCACCGGGCACAACCTGGAGTACTTCCTGCGACTGCTGGAGGCGCTCGGCGAGGCCGAGCACTTCGACGTCGACACCCCGTGGCGGGCGCTGCCGTCGCGGGCGCAGAAGACCATCCTGCACGGCTCCGACGATCAGGTGCACGTGCGCTACCGCAACAAGTACGGCCGGGAGCGCTCGTACTACACCGGCTTCGAGGGCGTGGTGCAGTGGATCGAGCGCCGGCACTCCGACACCGAGTCGGAGTGGTCCCGGGAGAAGTACGAGGGGTACATGCGCGACGTGCCCTGTGCCGCCTGCGGCGGTGCCCGGCTCAAGCCCGAGGTGCTCGCCGTCACGCTGGCCGGGCGCAGCATCGCCGAGGTGTGCAACCTGTCCGTCGGAGAGTGCGCCGACCTGCTGGCCGGCATCGAGCTGACCGACCGGCAGAAGCTGATTGCCGAGCGGGTGCTCAAGGAGATCAACGCCCGGCTGCGGTTCCTGCTCGACGTCGGTCTGGACTACCTCTCGCTGGACCGGCCCGCCGGCACGCTCTCCGGTGGTGAGGCGCAGCGCATCCGGCTCGCCACCCAGATCGGTTCCGGCCTGGTCGGCGTGCTCTACGTGCTGGACGAACCGTCGATCGGGCTGCACCAGCGCGACAACCACCGGCTGATCGAGACCCTGGTCCGGCTGCGTGGCCTGGGCAACACGCTGATCGTGGTCGAGCACGACGAGGACACCATCCGCACCGCCGACTGGATCGTGGACATCGGTCCGGGGGCGGGGGAGCACGGCGGGCAGATCGTGCACAGCGGCTCGGTGCCGGAGCTGCTGACCAACCCGGAGTCGATGACCGGGGCCTATCTGTCCGGTCGCCGGGAGATCCCGATCCCGGCGGGACGCCGTGGGCAGACGCCGGGCCGGGAGCTGGTGGTGCACGGCGCCCGCGAGCACAACCTGCGCAACCTGACGGTGAGCTTCCCGCTGGGCCAGCTCATCGCCGTCACCGGGGTCAGCGGGTCGGGCAAGTCGACCCTGGTCAACGACATCCTCTACGCGGTGCTGGCCAACCAGATCAACGGTGCCCGGCTGGTGCCCGGCCGGCACACCCGGGTCGGTGGGCTGGAGCACGTGGACAAGGTCGTCGGCGTCGACCAGTCACCGATCGGCCGTACGCCGCGCTCGAACCCGGCGACCTACACCGGGGTCTGGGACCACGTGCGCAAGCTGTTCGCCGAGACCACCGAGGCCAAGGTCCGGGGGTACGGGCCGGGTCGGTTCTCGTTCAACGTCAAGGGCGGACGCTGCGAGGCGTGCTCCGGCGACGGCACCATCAAGATCGAGATGAACTTCCTGCCCGACGTGTACGTGCCGTGCGAGGTCTGCAAGGGCGCCCGGTACAACCGGGAGACCCTGGAGGTGCACTACAAGGGCAAGACCGTCTCGGACGTGCTGGAGATGCCGATCGAGGAGGCGGCCGAGTTCTTCTCCGCCATCCCGGCCATCCACCGGCACCTCAAGACGCTCGTCGACGTGGGGCTGGGCTACGTCCGGCTGGGCCAGCCGGCGCCGACCCTCTCCGGCGGTGAGGCGCAGCGGGTCAAGCTCGCCTCCGAGCTGCAGAAGCGGTCCACCGGACGCACGGTGTACGTGCTCGACGAGCCGACCACCGGCCTGCACTTCGAGGACATCCGCAAGCTGCTGCTGGTGCTGGAGGGTCTGGTCGACAAGGGCAACACGGTGATCACCATCGAGCACAACCTCGACGTGATCAAGAGCGCCGACTGGCTGATCGACATGGGCCCGGAGGGCGGTCACCGGGGCGGCACGGTGCTCGCCACCGGCACCCCGGAGGAGGTCGCCGAGGTCACCGAGAGCCACACCGGGCAGTTCCTGCGTGGTGTGCTCAAGCTGGACGGCACGGCCAAGGGCGCGAAGGCGGCCACCGCCCGGGCCGCCAAGGCCAACGGCGCCAAGGCCGGCGGTGCCAGGACTAATGCTGCCAAAGCCGGTGGTGCCAAGGGCGACGGTGCCAAGACGCGCGGTCGCAAGGCGGCCACCGCCCGCTGACCCGCAGGCCCGACCGTCGCCCGTGCGGCGGTCGGGTCCACCCGTCGGGGTACGCCGGAGTGGCCGATCGGGTGAACCACCGGGCAGAGTGGTGCGTGTCGTGAGACGTAGCCACGGATCATGCACGGTGGTAGCCGAACAGAGAAACGAGGCAGCATGAGTGACGAACAGGTGCTGGCCGGTGCGGACACGCGTACCCGACGGAGTCTGCTGACCGGCGTGGGCGCGGTCGGCGCGGCGGTGGTGCTGGCCGGGTGCGGCGGCGGTGACGACTCCGGTGACGGCGCGGCCCCGACCAGCGGTGGCCCGGAGGTCACCAACACCGGAGACCCCGGTGGCGGGGACCGTGCGGGAGCCCAGTCCCTGGCCAGGACCGCCGACATCCCGGTCGGCGGGGGCGCTGTCTTCGCCGCCCAGGGCGTGGTGATCACCCAGCCCGCCGCCGGGGAGTTCAAGGGGTTCGACCCGATCTGCACGCACCAGGGCTGCCCGGTGTCGAACGTCGACGGCGGGACGATCAACTGCACCTGTCACGGCAGCAAGTTCTCCATCGAGGACGGCTCGGTCAAGGCCGGGCCGGCGACCACCGGCCTGCCGGCCAAGGAGGTCAAGGTCGACGGGGACCAGATCTCGCTGGCCTGACCGGGGCACGCGGACACGGGCGCGGCCGGGGCGATCTCGCCCCGGCCGCGCCCGTGTGTGTCACTGCGCGTACGCGGACAGCTCCCACAGCGAGAAGCCGTACGTGGTGGCCCGGGTGAGCCCGTACACCCGCACGTAGCGGGCCTGTTGTGGGGCGAAGGTCAGCACGTCGGTGCCGCCGTCGCCGGCCGTGGTCGACCAGACCGTCCGCCAGGTGCCGCCGTCGTCGGAGACCTCGACGCGGTACGACCGGGCGTACGCGGACTCCCAGGCCAGCACCACCCGGCCGACCTGCCGCACCGAGCCCAGGTCCACCCGCAGCCACTGGTTGTCCGACCAGGAGCTGGCCCAGCGGGTGTTCAGGTCACCGTCGACGGCACGGCCGGCACCGTTGCCGAGTTGGCTGCTGGAGGCGGTCACCGGACGCCCGGTGGCCAGATTGGTCACCGCGTCGCCACGCCGGGCCGGGAACGACACCACCTGCTGGTAGGTGGGGCGGTTCTGCCAGGCGATGGTGGCGTGCTTGATCCCACCCAGCGGCGACTGGACGATCGCGTCCGCGCACCACTGGTCACCGGCGGCGCAGGTGGCGTCGCCCGGGTACGTCTGGGTGGCCGGGGTCGTCGACGCGGTGCGCAGCGTGTCCAGCAGCACCTGACGGCACGTGCCCAGGTTGCCGGCGCCGCAGAAGGTCCGCCCGGGGCCGCCGGCGACCGGGTCGCCCAGCACCGCCCGCAGGTCCTTGTCGACGTAGCCCCACCAGCCGTACTGGAACGCCGAGCCCTTGTGGGTCTGCGCGCTGTTCGCCGACGACGGCAGGTTCGACACGTCGCCCTGTTGCAGACCGGACGGCGATTCGTTGATCTGCATCGCGTTGATCACCGACTGGTAGAGGTCCGTGCCGAGCTGGTCGCGGAAGATGCCCCGCACCAGCAGCGGCCACCAGGCGTCGAAGGTACGGATCGCCTCGGCGTGCTGGTACACCTTGGCGCCCTTGGCGGTCTCCACCCGCAGCGCACCCGCCTGCCGCCAGGCCTTGAGTCGGTTGATCTCGGTGGTCAGTGCGCTGTCGGTGACCGGTTGGCTCTCCAGCACCCGGATCAGCTCGCCGAGCACCTCGGCGCCGCGCAGGTCGGTCAGCCCGGCCCGCTGCACCAGCTCGGTCAGCGAGGCCCGGTCGAACTTGCGGCCCGCCGAGATGGCCGCCTTCATCGGCTTGTCCAGCAGATCACCACGGTGTACGGCGCCGAAGCTGAAGTTGCCGTCGGCGGCACCGAAGTCCTTGGCCTGCTTGTTGTTCCAACTGATGTAGTAGTCCTGGTTGATCGACTGCGGGTGGGCCGAACGCGGCGCGTACCGGGCGGTGCCGGTCGCCGGGTCGAAGTCCTGCCACTCGTAGGCGCGTTCGGCCTTCATCGGCAGGTTCGGGTTGCTGCCGTCGGCCCGCACCGGGTTGAGTCCGGAGTTGAAGTACGCCGACTGGGAGGAGTTGACGTAGAACCAGTTGAAGGCGTACTCGACGCTGTGCGCGGAGGTGAGGAACGCCTCGGCGGAACCCATCTGGGTCGGGTCGTTGAACATCTGGAAGCCGATGGCCGAGTCGGCTTCGCGGCCGTAGGTGGACCGCAGTTGGGTGAACGCGTGCGGCACTCCGCCCACCGTGCCGCGCCAACCCACCAGGCCCAGTTTGGTACGCCAGGCGACCAGCTTGTACGAGCCGGCTGCGGTGCCGTCGGCGACGGTCGGGGTCCACCGGTTGACCCGGGACAGCTCCTCCATCGCCTGGCACTGGCCCCGGAACAGGTAGTGGTTGCTGGCCAGCGTCGGCGTACCGCCGCCGGGGACGCAGAGCGGCACCGCGTACGTGTCGGTGATGTCGTGGATCGAGGAGGTGGCGCTCCAGGCGTAGTCCTGACCCCGGCCGAGCAGGACATAGAGGTTGAGTCCGGCGAAGGCGGCGCCGCGGGCGCTGATGCCCGGTCCCTGCAACTCCTGCACCATCAGCAGTTGCGGGGAGAAGTAGCCGGTCTGCGGCCCGAAGACGGCGATCGGGTGGCCGGTGGCGGAGTGGGCGGCGGAGACCACGGCCGCGTTGGACATGCCCCGGTGCGCCGGGTCGATGGTCAGCCCGGAGAGCGCGGCGGCCAGCTCCGAGCTGCGGTTCGAGGTGGTGGCGGCGGTGGCGGAGCCGGTCGGGTCGGTGAAGATCGGCTCGACCCGGGTCGACCCGGCGTCCGGCAGCACCACGCTGGGCGCGTTCGGCGAGGCGTCACCGTACGGGAAGCTCTGCCCGTCGTGCAGGGTCAGCACGGTCTCCGGGTCGTTCTGCCCCCGGAAGGCGTTCCACACCCGATCGCCCTCGGTCGGACCGAACTTGGCCCGGGAAGCGATGCGCACCAGCGCCGACTGCATCTCGGTGCCGCCGCCACCGCCGAACAGACCGCCGACGACCCCGGCGATGGCGATCAGGTCGGTCATCACGAACGGCTTCGGCCCACCGGCGTTGGTGATCGCGTCGAGGTGACCGGTCAGCACGTACTCGCCGGGGCAGTTGCGGTTGGCCATGCAGGTCCGGATGTAGGCGTTGACCCCGGCGACGTACTCCTGCACGTCGGCGTAGAGCTGCTCGCCGCGTGCGCCGCCCTTGCCGCGCAACGCGTTCACCTGGGCCTGCAGGTCCGCCTCGGTGTACGGGGAGGTGCGCCACACGCTCTGCTCCAGCGCCCGGTTGCCCGGTGCGCCACCGGCGAACGGGGTCAGCGTGCCCCGGCCGACGTGCCGTAGCAGGTCCATCGTGAAGAGTCGGTCCTCGGCTCCGGCGTACCCGGCGCCGTACATGGTGCCGCCTCGCGTGGTGCCGGTGATGTGCGGGACACCGTTGGTCCGGTCCCGCACGATCCGGACGTCGGAGCGCGGGGAGTAGTCGCGCTCGACCTGGCTGGGGGCGACGCCGAAGGAGGCGTCCCGGAAGAATGTGCTGACCTGGTCCTCGCGCAGCCCGGCGTAGCCGTAGACCAGGTTGGCGTACGTGTCGAGCTGGTCGGCGGAGTGTCGGGGCAGTGTGCCGAACGCCTGGTTGCCCAGGACCTCGACGAGGGTGGCGTTGCCGTTCTGGCCGGGCGGCAGGATCTCCGAGCACTCGCCGAGGCAGTAGTCGTTGGCGGCGAAGGCGTTGCCGACGTTGACGGCGAGGGTGCCGGCGTCGGGGGCGGGCGCGGTGGCGGTGGCGGGGGACGACGCGCCGACGAGCGCGGTGGCGACCGCGACGGCGGCGGTCGCACCGGCGAGCAGCCGGCGGGTGGCGGTGTGACCAGGCATGGCGATCCTCTGTGGACGGGGGACCATCGGGCGGGATCATTACGTGAAGAACATTCGGTTACTGGATGGTAGGCGTCGGCACCCGAGATTGGAAGGCGTCAATCGCGACTCCCCGGTACGCCGGCCCCACGCGGGCGGAGAAAGGGGCGAGTGGGGATGATCAGGGCTGTCGGGGGTGGCGACTAGTCTCGGAGTGTGGCTGATCCGTCGACCTACCGTCCCGCGCCGGGCACCATCCCCGAGGCGCCGGGGGTCTACCGCTTCTACGACGGCACCGGCCGGGTGATCTACGTCGGCAAGGCGCGCAACCTGCGCAGCCGGCTCAACTCCTACTTCGGCGACCTCTGGGGCCTGCACCAGCGCACCCAGCAGATGGTCACCACCGCCGAGTCGGTCGACTGGGTCACCGTCGGCACCGAGGTCGAGGCGCTCCAGCTCGAATACCTCTGGATCAAGCAGTACGACCCGAGGTTCAACGTCCGCTACCGCGACGACAAGTCGTACCCGTACCTGGCGGTCACCCTCGACGAGGAGTACCCACGGTTGCAGGTCATGCGGGGCACCAAGCGCAAGGGGGTGCGCTACTTCGGGCCGTACTCGCACGCCTGGGCCATCCGCGAGACGCTCGACCTGCTGCTGCGGGTCTTCCCGGCGCGGACCTGCTCCGCCGGGGTGTTCAAGCGGGCCGGGCAGGTCGGCCGGCCCTGTCTGCTCGGCTACATCGGCAAGTGCTCCGCGCCCTGCGTCGGCAGCGTCACCGCCGAACGGCACCGCGAGATCGTCGACGACTTCTGCGACTTCATGGCCGGACGCACCGACACCATGGTGCGCAAGCTGGAAGGCGAGATGGTCGAGGCCAGCGAGGCGCTGGAGTTCGAGCGGGCGGCCCGGCTGCGCGACGACGTCGCCGCGCTGCGCCGGGCGATGGAGAAGCAGACCGTGGTGCTCGGCGACGGCACCGACGCCGACGTGGTGGCATTCGCCGACGACCCGCTGGAAGCCGCGGTGCAGGTCTTCCACGTGCGCGGCGGCCGGGTACGCGGCCAGCGCGGCTGGGTGGTGGAGAAGACCGAGGACCTCAGTACCGGTGACCTGGTGCACCACTTCTGCACCCAGGTCTACGGCGGCGAGCAGGGCGAGACCGACGTCCCGCGCGAACTGCTGGTGCCGGAGCTGCCCGCCGACGCCGACGCCCTCGCCGACTGGCTCTCCGAGCACCGGGGCACCCGGGTGACGCTGCGGGTGCCGCAGCGCGGCGACAAACGCACCCTGATGGAGACGGTCGAACGCAACGCCAAGGACGCGCTGGCCCGGCACAAGCTCAAGCGGGCCGGTGACCTGACCACCCGCGGCAAGGCACTCGACGAGATCACCGACGCGCTCGGGCTGCGGACCGCACCGCTGCGCATCGAGTGCTTCGACATCTCCCAGATCCAGGGCACCGACGTGGTGGCCAGCATGGTCGTCTTCGAGGACGGTCTGCCCCGCAAGAGCGAGTACCGCCGTTTCATCATCCGGGGCGCCACCGACGACCTCTCCGCGATGTCCGAGGTGCTGCGCCGCCGCTTCGCCCGCTACCTCGACGCCCGCGCCGAGACCGGCGAGGTGGGCGTGGAGTCCGCTGCCGACCTGGCTGCCGCCGGCCCGGCTGCCCCCGGTGCGGCGACGCTCGGCGGTGTGGACGTCGCCGAGGACGAGCCGAAGGTGGGTGTGCTGGTCGACCCGACCACCGGACGGCCGCGCAGGTTCGCGTACCCGCCGCAGTTGGTGGTGGTCGACGGCGGCGCACCACAGGTGACCGCCGCCGCGCAGGCGCTGGCCGAGCTGGGCATCGACGACGTGGCGCTGTGCGGCCTGGCCAAGCGGCTGGAGGAGGTCTGGCTGCCCGACGACGACTTCCCAGTCATCCTGCCACGCACCTCGGAGGGGCTCTACCTGCTCCAACGGGTACGCGACGAGGCGCACCGCTTCGCCATCACCTTCCACCGGCAGCGCCGCTCCAAGCGGATGACCACCTCCGCGCTGGACAGCGTCCCCGGCCTCGGCGAGGTACGCCGCAAGGCGCTGCTGCGCCACTTCGGCTCCCTCAAGCGCCTCTCGGCCGCCACCGTGGACGAGATCACCGAGGTCCCCGGCGTCGGCCGCCGCACCGCCGAGGCGATCCTCACCGCACTCGGCGCCGCCGACAGTCCGGCCGCCACCGACTGATCCGGACGGCCGGTCCCGACAACGACCGCCTCGTCGACCCGCGCGGCAGCCCGAGCGGGCGTCGTCGGCGCCTCGTCGGCTTCTACGCGATCTCGGGCGTGGTCAGGTTCCCTCCGAACTGGTCGAGCACCAGGCTGGTCGGCGCGAGCGCGACCGTGTCGGCGGTGTCGATGTCGGCACGCCGCCGGGGCCTGCCAGATGGGGTACCACGACTATCGAGCTGACTGCGTCGGCGGATCACTCCTTCCGAGAGCACGGACGGTTCAGCTCGACAGGCGCTGACCTGGTGGGAAGGAGGGGGCACCGCCCGCTGGGCCCGCCGACATCGCCCGGCCGGGGGCCGAGCAGCAGCGGGCGCCGAGCAGCGGACGGTGAGGGGGGCAGCGGAGCAGCGGGCGATGAGCGACGGGCGTCGTGCAGCGCGCGGTGAGCGGGGGCAGCCGAGCAGCAGGTGGGTGAGCCGCGCGGACGGGTGCCGTTGGCGGGCGGGTGAGCGGCGGGTCAGGCCGGGTCGGCAAGCACCCCGAGGATCTGCTCGCCGTACTTGGCCAACTTGTTCTCGCCGACGCCGCTGATCCGCGACAGCTCGGCCAGCGACGACGGGGCGTCGGCGGCGATCTGCCGCAACGTGGCGTCGTGGAAGATGACGTACGCGGGTACGCCCTGTTCCTTGGCGGAGGCCGCGCGCCAGGCGCGCAGGCGCTCGAACGTACCGGCTGCCTCGGCCGGCAGTTCCGCGACCACGGTGGCCGCGCCCCGGGGCTTGGCCGTCTTCGCCGGGCGGGCCGGCTCCCGGCGCATCATCACGGTACGTCGGCGGCCGAGCACCTCGGCGCTGGCGTCGGTGAGCGCCAGGGTGCCGTAGTCACCCTCGACGGCGAGCAGGCCCTCGGCGAGCAACTGGCGCACCACGCCCCGCCACTCCGCCTCGCTCAGATCGTCGCCGATGCCGAAGACGGTGAGCGAGTCGTGCCGGTGCTGGACGATCTTGTCGGTGCTCTTGCCCAGCAGGATGTCGACGCAGTGTCCGGCGCCGAACCGCTGGTTGCGTTCCCGATCCAGCCGGAACACCGTGGAGAGCAGCTTCTGCGCGGCGACCGTGCCGTCCCAGGACTCCGGCGGGGCCAGGCAGGTGTCGCAGTTGCCGCAGTCACCGTCCAGGCGCTGGCCGAAGTAGTCGAGCAACTGCACCCGGCGGCAGCGCACCGTCTCGCAGAGCGCCAGCATCGCGTCGAGGTGCGCGGCGAGGTTGCGCCGGTGGGCCAGGTCGCCCTCGGAGGTGTCGATCATCTTGCGTTGCTGGACGACGTCCTGGAGCCCGTACGCCAGCCAGGCGGTCGACGGCAGGCCGTCCCGGCCCGCACGGCCGGTCTCCTGGTAGTAGCCCTCGACCGACTTGGGCAGGTCCAGGTGGGCGACGAAGCGGACGTCCGGTTTGTCGATGCCCATGCCGAAGGCGATCGTCGCCACCATCACCACGCCGTCGGCGCGCAGGAAGCGCTGCTGGTTGGCGGCGCGGGTGGCCGCGTCCAGACCGGCGTGGTACGGCAGCGCGTCGATACCGTTGGCGGTGAGGAACTCGGCCGTCTTCTCCACCGAGGCGCGCGACAGGCAGTAGACGATGCCTGCCTCGCCCGGGTGCTCGTCGCGCAGCAGCGCGAGCAGTTGCTTGCGCGCCTCCCGCTTCGGCACGATCCGGTACTGGATGTTGGGCCGGTCGAAGCTGGCCACGAAGTGCCGCGCGTCGGTCAGGTTGAGCCGGTTGGCGATCTCCGTACGGGTGGCGCTGGTCGCGGTGGCGGTCAGCGCGATGCGGGGTACGCCCGGCCAACGCTCGTGCAGCATCGACAGGTTGAGGTAGTCCGGCCGGAAGTCGTGACCCCACTGCGACACGCAGTGCGCCTCGTCGATGGCGAACAGGCTGATCCGGCCCCGGTCCAGCAGGCTCAACGTGGCCCGGCTGGCCAGCGCCTCCGGGGCGAGGTAGAGCAGGTCGATCTCCCCGGCGACGAACTCCGCCTCGACCACCCGGCGGGTGTCCAGATCCAGCGTGGAGTTCAGGAAGCCGGCGCGCACCCCGACGGCGGTCAACGCGTCGACCTGGTCCTGCATCAACGCGATCAACGGCGAGATCACCACCGCCACACCGTCACGGACCAGCGCCGGAATCTGGTAGCACAGCGACTTGCCGCCACCGGTCGGCATCAGCACCAGCGCATCCCCGCCGGCCGCCACGTGCTCGATGACCTCCTGCTGGAAGCCACGGAAGGAGTCGTACCCGAAGACCCGCCGCAACACGTCGAGCGCCGCTGTCACCTTCTCGGCGACGGGCGCGTCGGAGGTGGCCAGGTCGGTGAGGCTCACGTCGGCGGGGGAGACCATCCGAGGATTCTACGAGCCGGCCCGCCGGGACCGCCGTTCCCCGTCCACGTTGCGCGACTGGCCGGGCAGCACCCGGATCGTGGCAGTACACCTGGTCTCCACCCGGCGTGTCGACCAGTTGTGGTGCCACGTCGACGGCTGGTGGGTTCAGTAGCTCGGGGGGACCGGGACACGTTTGGCCCAGCGGACCTCGCCGTCGTCGTCGACGTGGCAGAAGGCCACCACCAGGCGGGTCGGATCCTCCAGCGGCAGCGCGCCGGGGTCGAGGCGGTACACCCCGATCAGGCTGCCGTCACCGGTCGCCCGGGTGCCGATCGCGCCGACGTGCGGTGCGCTTCCCTGCGTACCGTCGGGCTCCTCTCGGACGGCGGTGTCGGCCAGCCAGTCGTAGCGGGCGGCCAGCACCTCGTACTCGGTGGACCAGCCGAATCCGGCGTCGCCGGCGGCGTCGAAGCCGCCCTCGGGGTGCAGCACCCGGGGCGGTGAACTCCGGTCGTCCAGCAGCATGACCTGGTAGTGGCCCTTGCGGGGCGGTCCGGACCAGCGCAGTCGCAGCACGACCGACTGCCGGTCGGGATCGCCGTGGACCCGGTCGGTCGCGTGCGGCCAGCCGAACGCGGCGGCGGCCCGCCCCACCCGGTCCGGCTCGGGCAGGCGCGCCTCGGCGGTCACCGCGACCTGGTCGCCGCCGTGTGCCCACTCACGTTCACGTTCGACGAGACGATCCACCGTGGCCAGCACCGCGATCGTGACCGAGACAAGGGCCACCACCCAGCGCAGCCGCGCCCCGTGCCTCCCCATTTCCGGAGGATAACGGCCTCGGGCGTCACGTGCCGTCAGTCAGCCGACACGACCCGTGAAAGGAGGGGGCCCTTTCTAACGCCTCGTGTATAGCAGGGGACCCTTCCTTACCTCCCAGGCCGCGCGGGGACGTGCTGGTGGGCGGGTGCGGCGGTGCGCTCCGGCGGGTCGGGCCCGGCGAGCTAGAGTCGGCGCTTGACCATGCCCGGTCGGCTCCGACCGCGGCGCCACGGCTTGGGGGTTGATGGGTGGGCGAGGCGCACACGACCGGTCACCACGGCGGCGTACCCGGTGCGCAGTCCGGGATGGTGGCCGGCGAGACGGACACCACCCTGGTCGTGGTCACCGGCCTCTCCGGTGGCGGGCGCAGCACCGTGGCCCGGGCCCTGGAGAACGTCGGCTTCTACGTGGTGGACAACCTGCCGCAGGCGCTGCTGCTGGACATGGCCGAGCTGGCGGTGAAGGCCGGTGGGGCCGCCCGGCGTACGGCGATGGTGCTGGACGTTCGTTCGCGTGCCTTCTCCACTGACCTGGCCGAGGCGATCCGGGAGTTGAAGGAGCGCGGCTACGCCCCCCGGGTGGTCTTCGTCGACGCCGACGACGAGGTGCTGATCCGGCGTTTCGAGAGCGTGCGGCGCTCGCATCCGTTGCAGGGCGACGGGCGGCTCGCCGACGGTATCGCCGTCGAGCGGGGACTGCTGGAGGAGGCCCGCGACCAGGCCGACGTGATCATCGACACCAGCCACCTCAACGTCAACCAGCTCCGCCGACGCATCGAGGAGCTGTTCGGCGGGGAGGACGCGCGGCGGCTGCGGCTGACCGTGATCTCGTTCGGCTTCAAGTACGGCCTGCCGCCGGACGCCGACTTCGTGATGGACGCCCGGTTCCTGCCCAACCCGTTCTGGGTGCCGGAACTGCGCGAGCACACCGGTCGGGAGGAGGCGGTCAGCGCGTACGTGCTGAGCCAGGAGGGTGCCGACGCGTTCGTCGACGGGTACGCGGACCTGGTCGGCGCCACCACCGCCGGTTTCGAGCGTGAGGGCAAGCGGTACCTGACCGTGGCGGTCGGCTGCACCGGCGGCAAGCACCGCAGTGTGGCGATCGCCGAGGAACTGGCGGCCCGGTTGCGTCGTGCCGGGCTGGCCGCCAACGCACAGCACCGGGATCTGGGGCGCGAATGACGGTCCGGGTGGTGGCCTTCGGGGGCGGGCACGGGCTGTCCGTGTCGTTACGGGCGTTACGTCGCTGCGCCCCCGGACTCGACCTCGACATCACGGCGGTGGTGACCGTCGGCGACGACGGCGGCTCCAGCGGGCGGCTGCGCGCCGAGCGGGGCGGACTGCCTCCCGGTGACCTGCGGCAGGCACTGGTCGCGCTGGCCGGCGACCATCCGGCCACCCGCCGCAGCGCCGGGCTGTTCCAGCACCGCTTCGTACCGGCGACCCGGGGTCTGCCCGGCCGGGGCGACGGGCTGGGCGGGCACGCGGTCGGCAACCTGGTGATCGCCGGGTTGATGGAGCAGCTCGGCGACCCGGTGGCGGCCCTGGAGCACGCCGGGGCGATGCTCGGCGCGGTCGGGCGGGTGCTGCCGATGTCCTGTGAGCCGGTCGACATCGAGGCCCGGGTACGCGCCGCCGACCCCGGCCGCCCGGACGAGGTGAGCACGGTACGCGGCCAGCACCAGGTGGCGGTCACCACGGGCCGGGTCGAGTCGGTGCGACTGACCCCGCAGGCGCCGGCGGCGTGTCCGCAGGCGGTCGCCGCGATCGGTACCGCCGACTGGCTGATCTTCGGCCCGGGAAGCTGGTACACCAGCGTCCTGCCGCACCTGCTGGTGCCGCAGTTGGCCGCGGCGATCCTGGCCAGCCCGGCCCGGCGCCTGGTCACCCTCAACCTGGCCGCAGAGAAGGAGACCCTCGGCCTCTCCGTCGCCGATCACCTGGCGGCGCTGCGCTGGTACCTGCCGGAGCTGACGGTCGACGTCGTGCTCGCCGACGCCAAGGCGGTCGGTGCTCCTGAGCCGGTCGACCGTGCGGCAGAATCCCTGGGAGCCCGACTGGTCCTCGCTCCCGTCGCGGTCGATGACGGCACTCCCCGGCATGATCCGGCCGCCCTGGGCGCCGCCCTGGTGCCCGTACTGGGCGCCGATCGTTAGACACGTACGTAATCTCCGGCGACACGCCGGAACGGGTCCGTGAGGGGACGCACAATGGCGATGACGGCTGCGGTCAAGGACGAGCTGAGTCGGGTCGACGTGCCCAAGCCCTGCTGCCGGCGGGCGGAGATGGCCGCGCTGCTGCGGTTCGCCGGTGGGCTGCACATCGTCTCCGGGCGGGTGGTGGTGGAGGCGGAGCTCGACACCGGCGCGGTGGCCCGTCGGCTGCGGCGGGAGATCGCCGAGGTCTACGGGTACTCGAGCGAGATCCACGTGCTGGCCTCCGGCGGGCTGCGCAAGGGCAGCCACTTCATCGTCCGGGTGGTCAAGGACGGCGAGGCCCTGGCCCGGCAGACCGGCCTGCTGGACGTGCGGGGCCGACCGGTGCGGGGGTTGCCGCCGCACGTGGTGGCCGCCAACGTCTGCTGCGCGGTGTCCGCGTGGCGGGGTGCCTTCATGGCGCACGGTTCGTTGACCGAGCCGGGTCGCTCCAGCGCCCTGGAGATCACCTGCCCGGGGCCGGAGTCGGCGTTGGCGCTGGTCGGCGCCGCTCGCCGGATCGGCATCACCGCCAAGCAGCGGGAGGTGCGCGGCGTCGACCGGGTGGTGGTCAAGGACGGTGACGCGATCGCCGCGCTGCTCACCCGGGTCGGCGCCCACTCCAGTGTGCTGGCCTGGGAGGAGCGCCGGGTCCGCCGCGAGGTGCGCGCCACCGCCAACCGGTTGGCAAACTTCGACGACGCCAACCTGCGGCGTTCGGCGCGGGCGGCGGTGGCTGCCGCCGCCCGGGTGACCCGGGCACTGGAGATCCTCGCCGAGGACGCGCCCGAGCACCTGACCTCGGCCGGCCGGCTGCGGCTGGAGCACCGGCAGGCGTCGCTGGAGGAGCTGGGCGCGTTGGCCGACCCGCCGTTGACCAAGGACGCGATCGCCGGGCGGATCCGCCGGCTGCTGGCGCTGGCCGACAAGCGGGCCCGTGACCTGGGCATCCCGGATACCGAAGCGGCCGTCACGCCCGACATGCTCGTGGTCTGATAGGACGGTGGGTCGTCCCGGCGCGGGCGGGCCGGTGAGGCGTGCCCTCGCCGCCGCGCGTCGTCGAGGCGGTGTGGCGTCCGGCGGTGCGGGTGAGGGCAACCACCCGGCGCGGCACGGCTCGCCGCGCTCGGATATGGTCGCTGCGTACGGCAAGGGGGCCGGCACCGGCGCTCCCCGCCGAACCCACCGCCTCGGGGCGGTCAGGTCCCTCGGACCGCGGCGGGGTGGCCGAGATGAACCGTCAACGGCCGGCTCCAACGGTCGGCGCACATCACTTCGCCGGCCGAGGGTCTCCACGCCGGCGAACCAGAACGCGAGGAGATGGGACCTGTGACCATCCGGGTTGGCATCAACGGCTTCGGCCGGATCGGCCGTAACTTCTTTCGGGCAGTGCTGGCGTCCGGCGCTGACGTCGAGGTCGTGGCCGTCAACGACCTGACCGACAACGCGACGCTCGCTCACCTGCTCAAGTACGACAGCATTCTGGGTCGCCTCCCGCACGAGGTCAAGGCCACCGCCGACGAGATCACCGTCGGCGGCAAGACCATCAAGGCGTACGCCGAGCGTGACCCGGCCGCCCTGCCGTGGGGTGACCTGAACGTCGACGTCGTCATCGAGTCGACCGGGTTCTTCACCGACGCCACCAAGGCGAAGGCGCACGTCGACGGCGGGGCCAAGAAGGTCATCATCTCGGCGCCGGCCAAGAACGAAGACGTCACCGTGGTGATGGGTGTCAACCAGGACCAGTACGACCCGGCCAAGCACACCATCATCTCGAACGCCTCCTGCACCACCAACTGCCTCGCGCCGATGGCGAAGGTGCTGCACGACACGTTCGGCATCGAGCAGGGTCTGATGACCACGATCCACGCGTACACCCAGGACCAGAACCTCCAGGACGCGCCGCACTCCGACCTGCGTCGGGCCCGGGCCGCCGCGCTGAACATCGTGCCGACCTCGACCGGTGCCGCGAAGGCGATCGGCCTGGTGCTGCCGGAGCTCAAGGGCAAGCTGGACGGGTACGCGCTGCGGGTGCCGATCCCCACCGGCTCGGCCACCGACCTCACCGTGACCGTCGGTCGGGAGACCACGGTGGACGAGGTCAACGCCGCGCTGAAGGCCGCCGCCGACGGTCCGCTCAAGGGCATCCTGACCTACAACGAGGACCCGATCGTGTCGGCCGACATCGTGACCGACCCGGCGTCCTGCATCTTCGACGCGCCGCTGACCAAGGTGATCGGCAACCAGGTCAAGGTCGTCGGCTGGTACGACAACGAGTGGGGCTACTCGAACCGTCTGGTCGACCTGGTCAAGCTGGTGGGTAAGTCGCTGTGAGCATCCGCAACCTCGACGACCTGCTCGCCGAGGGGGTGTCGGGTCGGCGCGTGCTGGTGCGCGCCGACCTGAACGTCCCGCTCGACAAGCAGACCGGGGCCATCACGGACGACGGTCGTATCCGCGCGGTGCTGCCGACGCTGGGCGCGCTGGTCTCGGCCGGCGCGAAGGTGGTCGTCTGCTCCCACCTGGGCCGTCCGAAGGGCGCACCGGATCCGCAGTTCAGCCTCACCCCGGTCGCCGGTCGGCTCGGTGAGCTGCTCGGCGCGCCGGTGCACTTCGCCACCGACACGGTCGGCGAGTCGGCCCAGGCCACCGTGGCGGCGCTCGCCGACGGCGAGGTGGCGCTGCTGGAGAACCTCCGCTTCAACAAGGGCGAGACCAGCAAGGACGACGCCGAGCGTGGCGCGTTCGCCGACCAGCTCGCCGCCCTGGGCGACGCGTACGTCGACGACGCGTTCGGTGCGGTGCACCGCAAGCACGCCAGCGTGTACGACGTGCCGGCGCGGCTGCCGCACGTCGCGGGTCGCCTGGTGCTGCGCGAGGTGGAGGTGCTCTCCACGCTCACCGGGTCGCCCGAGCGGCCGTACGTGGTGGTGCTGGGCGGTTCCAAGGTCTCCGACAAGCTCGCCGTGATCGAGGCGCTGCTGCCGACCGTGGACCGGTTGCTCATCGGTGGCGGTATGTGCTTCACGTTCCTCAAGGCGCAGGGCCACGAGGTGGGTACCTCGCTGCTCGAGAAGGACATGGTCGAGACCTGCCGCAACCTGCTGGAGCGCGGCGCGGGCAAGATCATGCTCCCGGTCGACGTGGTGGCCGCGGACGCCTTCGCCCCGGACGCCGCGCACGACGTGGTGCCGGCCGACGGCATCCCCAGCCACCGGGTCGGGCTCGACATCGGGCCGGAGACCGTGGCCGGTTTCGCCGCCGCGCTGCGTACCGGCACCCGGACGATCTTCTGGAACGGCCCGATGGGCGTGTTCGAGATGGCCGCGTTCGCGAGCGGTACCCGGGGGGTCGCCGAGGCGATCGCCGAGTCCGAGGCGTTCAGCGTGGTCGGTGGCGGCGACTCGGCCGCGGCGGTGCGGTTGCTCGGCCTGGACGAGAAGTCCTTCGGCCACATCTCCACCGGCGGTGGCGCCTCCCTGGAGTACCTGGAGGGCAAGACCCTCCCCGGCATCGCGGCCCTGGAGAACTGACTGATGGCGAGTGCTCCCCGCCGGCCGCTGATGGCCGGCAACTGGAAGATGAACCTCAACCACCTCGAGGCGAACCTGCTGGTGCAGAAGCTGGCGGCCAGCCTCAACGAGAAGCAGTTGACCGACGTGGAGACGGTGGTCCTGCCGCCCTTCACCGACCTGCGCACGGTGCAGACCGTGGTGGAGGGCGACAAGCTGCTCATCGGCTACGGCGCGCAGGACCTCTCGGCGCACGCCTCCGGCGCGTACACCGGTGAGATCGCCGGGTCGATGCTGGCGAAGCTGGGTTGCACCTACGTGGTGATCGGCCACTCCGAGCGGCGTGCCTACCACGACGAGGACGACGCGCTGGTCAACGCCAAGGTGCAGGCCGCGCTGGCCAACGGGCTCACCCCGATCCTCTGCGTGGGGGAGGGGCTGGACGTCCGTGAGCAGGGCGGGCACGTGGCGCACTGCGCCGACCAGCTCGACGCGGCCCTCAAGGGGCTCACCGCCGAGCAGGTCACCAAGGTCGTCGTCGCGTACGAGCCGGTCTGGGCGATCGGCACCGGCAAGACGGCGACCCCGGAGGACGCCCAGGAGGTGTGCGGCGCGGTGCGGTCCCGGCTCGCCGAGACCTTCGACCAGGCCACCGCCGACCAGGTCCGGGTCCTCTACGGCGGGTCGGTGAAGTCGTCGAACGTGGCCGCGATCATGGCGCAGCCGGACGTCGACGGTGCCCTGGTGGGTGGCGCCAGCCTCGACGCCGAGGAGTTCGCGAAGATCTGCCGGTTCCCGGAGCACATCACCGGCTGATCGCTCGCTATCCTTGACTCCGCCCGTCCGCCGGTCGGTGCCGCCGTGCCCGACCTGTCCGGGCGAGGATCGTAACGAGAGGACTGACCCCCGCCATGCCGATCTGGTTCGCCTACACGTTGATCGTGTTGCTGGTCATCACGAGCGTGCTGCTCGTCCTGCTGATTCTGCTGCACCGGGGCAAGGGCGGTGGGATGTCCAGCATGTTCGGCGGTGGAGTCAGTTCCAGCCTGGCCGGGTCGTCGGTGGCCGAGAAGAACCTCGATCGCTACACCGTCCTGGTGGGCATCGTGTGGTTCGCCTGCATCGTCGGGCTCGGGCTCTGGCTCCGGCTCGAAGTCGGCACGGGGGTCTGAGCGGCCACTCCAGTCGTACAATCTGCGCGCGGTCCGTCACTCGACGGGCCGCGCGCAGTCCGTTTCACCCGCTGCACCGCGTCGCCCGCCGTCCACCCCTCGACGGCGGTCCCCTCCGACGACAGGAGCGAGCGCCGTGTCGAACGGCCAATTCATCCGGGGCGCCCGGGTCGGGTCCGCGCCCCCACGCCATCCCGAACGCCATAAGCCGGTTCCGTGCCGGTCGGTGAGCTACTGGTGCCGTAACGGGCACCGCACCGACATCCGTCTGGCGGCCGAGGTGGTGGCCCCACCCACCTGGGACTGCCCGCGTTGTGGTCTACCGGCCGGTCCGGACGCCCACGACCCGCCCGGCCGGGTGCGGGCCGAGCCCTACAAGAGCCACCTGGCGTACGTGAAGGAGCGGCGGACCGAGGCGGAGGGGGAGGCGATCCTCGCCGAGGCCCTCGCGGCGCTGCGCCGCCGACGCGGCACCCGCTGAATCCCGGCGCCCACCGAGTCCGGCGGGGCCGAGCACGCGGTCGGATGTAAGGAAGGGTCCCCTGCTATGCATCAGGCGTTAGCAGGGGACCCTTCCTTACATCGCGGCAGCGCGACGTCGCGTCAGCGTCAGCGCAGGCTGCGGAAGCGGGCCGGGAGGTCGGCGGCAGCCGCGCGGTCCAGCAGCCAGAGCGTGCGGCTGGTGCCCTGGACGCCGGCCGCCGGCACCTGCACCGGCCCGGCACCGGCCAGCGCCATGCCGACCGCCTGGGCCTTGTCGGATCCACCGGCCACCAACCAGACCTCCTCGGCGGTGTTGATGGTCGGCAGGGTCAGGGTGATCCGCACCGGCGGCGGCTTGGGGCTGCCCCGCACCGCGCTGACCGGACGGCTCTCGTAGTGCACCGGGTGCTCGGGGAAGACCGAGGCGACGTGCCCGTCCTCGCCCACACCGAGCATCAGCACGTCGAAGTGGGGCAGGACGGCGGTACCGGGTCGGGCGGCCCGGGCCAGCTCGGCCGCGTAGAGGGCGGCGGCCTCCTCCGGGTCGGCGCCCGCGTCCGACGGCGGCATCGGGTGGACCCGGTCCGGGTCGATCGGCAGCGCGTCGAGCAGCGCCGCGCGCGCCTGCGTCTCGTTGCGGTCCGGGTCGCCGGCCGGCAGGAACCGCTCGTCGCCCCACCAGAAGTCCACCCGGGACCAGTCCACCGCGTCCTTGGCCGGCAGGGTGCCGACCGCCCGGTAGACCGCCGCCGCGATCCGCCCGCCGGTGAGGACCACCGCCGCCTGGCCCCGTTCGGCCTGCGCGTCGAGCAGCTTCACCACCAACCGCGCCGCGACCGCCTGCGCGAGCAGATCCGCGTCGGCGTGTACGGCGACACTCGCCTCAGTCATGCTGTCCTTCCGCGACCGCACGGCGGTCGGTGTCGTGGGGTTTCCGGGCCGGACGGTCAGGAACCGGTGCTGGTCGAGTTGTGCGCGGTGACGCCCGCCTCGGCGCGCTGCGCGGTGCTCGGGTCCTTCCAGACGTGTACCCGCTGGCCGGAGCGCCGGTCCAGGTTGGTCAGCCCGGCGAAGGCGCCGAGCGCCTCGGCGTACACCTGGTCGGAGCCGAGCCGGCGCAACTCCTCGGCGAGTTCGTCGCCGAGCGGGCGACGCACCAGCGGCAGCACCCGGTCCTCCTGACCGGTACGCCGGAAGACGGCCATGCTGTCGTCCCGGGTCAGCGTCAACTCGTCGCCGTTGGCGCAGCGCAGTTGCACCTCGCGCATCCGGGGGAACCCCTTGGTCCGCTCCCAGCGCGGCTTGATGCCCAGCCGGCTGCGTAGCCAGCCACGCATCAGCGCGGCGGTCGGATCGGTCGGCGGCGCGACCACCGCCGCCTCGGTGAGCTGCGCTTCGGTGGTGTCGAAGGCACCGGCGACCAGGGTGCGCCACGGGGTGATCCGGGTCCAGGCGAGGTCGGTGTCGCCGGGGGCGTAGTCGCGGGCCCGCAGCCGCAGCGCCTCGATCGGGTCGGCGGCCTGGGCGGAGTCGGTGATCCGCCGGTCGGCGACCACACCGAGGAAGTCGGTGGCGATCTCGTCCGGCGGCTCCCCGTGCCACCAGGTGACGACCGGTACGTCCGGCACCAGCAGCGGCATCACGACGGACTCGGCGTGCAGCGCGAGGCGGCCGTACATCCGCATCACCACGGCCTCGCACGGGCCCAACCGGCCGCCGACGACGATCTCCGCGTCGAGGCGGTTACGGTCCCGGTCGACGTCGGAGCGGACCACCACGAGCAGCCGGCACGGGTGCGCGGCGGCGGCGATGGTGGCCGCCGCCTCGGCCTCGCGGACCCGCTTCTCGTCCACCACCACGATCAGGGTCAGGGCCATGCCGCTGGCCACACCACCGGCACTGCGTCGTTCGGCGGCGAGCGCCTTCACCACCTCGTTGCCGGTGGTGTCCCACAATCCGATCAACGGAGCCTCCTGGTTCGCTCGCGGTGCCCGATCACGCCCGCCGCCAGGCGCGGCCTTCGCGGGCCAGCATCTCGTCGGCGGCCCGGGGACCCCACTCGCCGGCCCGGTACGGCTCGGGCTTGGTGCCCTCCCAGGCCGCCACCAGCGGGTCCACCACCGCCCAGCTCTGTTCGACCTCGGCGGCGTCCGGGAACAGCGTCCGGTCCCCGATCAGCACGTCCAGGACCAGACGCTCGTACGCCTCGGGACTGGACTCGGTGAACGCCTCGCCGTACTGGAAGTCCATCGCGATGTCGCGGACCTCCATCGTGGTCCCCGGCACCTTGGAACCGAACTTGAGCACCACGCCCTCGTCCGGTTGGACCCGGATGACGAGCTGGTTGTTGCCGAGCATCTCCATGTCGGCCGGGGTGAACGGCAGGTGCGGGGCCCGCTTGAACATCACCGCGACCTCGGTGACCCGTCGGGGCAGCCGCTTGGCGGCCCGGATGTAGAACGGCACCTCGGCCCAGCGGCGGTTCTGGATGCCCAGCCGCACCGCCACGTACGTCTCGGTGGTCGAGTTCTGCGGGACGCCGTCCTCCTCCAGGTACCCCTTGGCCCGCTGGCCGCCGACCCAGCCGGGCAGATACTGCCCGCGTACGGTGCCGTCGGCGACGTCACGGGGCAGGGTGATCGCCTTGAGCACCTTCAGCTTCTCGGCCCGGATCTCGTCGGCGTCGAAGCTGGTCGGCTCCTCCATCGCGACCAGGGCGAGCAGTTGCAGCAGGTGGTTCTGGAGCACGTCGCGGGCGGTGCCGACGGAGTCGTAGAAGCCGGCCCGGGAGCCGATGCCGACGTCCTCGGCCATGGTGATCTGCACCGAGTCGACGTACTGCGAGTTCCACAGTGGCTCGAAGAGGCTGTTCGCGAACCGCAGCGCGAGGATGTTCTGGACCGTCTCCTTGCCCAGGTAGTGGTCGATGCGGAAGACGTCCTGTCGGGTGAACACGTCGTCGACCAGGTCGTTGAGCGCCTTGGCCGAGGGCAGGTCGTGCCCGAACGGCTTCTCCACCACGACCCGCCGCCAGCCGCCGCACTTCTCGTTGTCGGCCATGCCGGTGCGGGCGAGTTGCTTGAGCACCACCGGGAAGGCGGCCGGGGGGATGGAGAAGTAGAACGCCGCGTTGCCGTGGATGCCGTGGCTGTCGCGCAGCCCCTCCAGGCAGGAGGCGAGGTTGTCGAACGCGGTGTCGTCGTCGAAGGAGCCACCGACGAACTTGATGTTGTGTTCCAGCCGCGACCAGACTTCCTCCCGCCACGGGGTGCGGGAGTGTGTCTTGGCCGCCTCGCGGGCCAGCGACGCGAAGTCGCCGTCGCGCCAGTCCCGCCGGGCGAAGCCGACGACCACGAAACCGGGCGGCAGCAGCCCCCGGTTGGCGAGGTCGTAGACCGCGGGCAGCAGCTTCTTCTGGGCCAGGTCACCGGTGACTCCGAAGATCACCAGAGCGCAGGGCTCCGGGATCCGCGGCAGCCGCCGGTCCTGCGGGTCGCGCAGCGGGTTCACGCCGCCTCCTCGCTCCGCTCGTCCACGTCGTCCATCGTCATGCCCGCAGCGACCCGACCGCGTCGATCAACCGGGCCAGGCCCGCCGACCGCTCGGTCAGGTGCAGGTGCAGCAGCGGGCGTCCACGACCGGCCAGGGCGCGCCGGTCGCCGGCGGCCTGCGCCGCCTGTCGTTCCCCGAAGGTGTACGGCTTACCGGGCACCGGCAGATCAACTCTGACCGTACCGGTTATCTGAAGAAAGCTACCCGCCTGCGGACCACTCTTGTGGTATTGCCCGGTGGAGTGCAGGTAGCGGGGTCCCCAACCGAAGGTGACCGGTCGTCGGGTCAGCGCGGCCAGCAGCGGGCGCAGCCGTGCGGCGTCGGCCTCGGCGTGCGGGTCGAGGTAGGCGGTGACCGCCAGGTAGTCGTGGTCGCCGAGGCCGGTCAGCAGGTGGCGCAGGGCGTCGGGCAGGTCGTCCGGGGTGCCGGGCGAGGCGTACACCTCGATCGCGTCGGTGGTGGACGACGGTGTCGGCAGCGGCGTCGGGTCGGCCAGCGCCGCCTCGGTGTGCCGGGCGGACCCGGTGGCGTCGGGCCGGTCGAACGGGTCGACGCCGAGCACGCTCGCGGCGACGGCGGCGGCGTACTCCCAGGCCAGGAAGTGGGCGCCGAGCGGGCCGTTGACCGTCACGTCGGGTCGGACGCCACCGGCGGGCAGCGCCCCGGCGGCGAGCGCGCCGCCGTAGCCGACGGTGAGGACGTCCGGCCCGGTCAGGCCGGGGTCGTCCGGGGAGTCGACCACCACCGGCAGGATGCCCTGACCGTCCTTGCCGGTGGCTGCGGCGAGCAGGTGCTCGACCCAGTCGCCCAGCCCTTCGACGCCGGTGCCGTCGCCGACCAGCGCGACCGTGTCCCGTCCCGTCGTCGCGGCGGCGGCCAGCGCGGCGCCGAGCGCCAGGGCGGGGTTGTCCCGCGGGAGCGGCAGCGACTCCGCGAACGCGTCGGCCTGGTCGAGCAGGTCGGCCACCGGGACACCGGCCAGCGCGCAGGGCACCAGTCCGTACGCGCTCAACGCCGAGGACCGTCCGCACACCGGCGGGTCGGCGGGGACGGTCATCGCCTGCCACTGCGCGGCGGCGTCCGCCAGCGGCGAACCCGGCTCGGTGACCACCACGAAGTGCCGGCCCGCCTCGGCCTCGCTCAGCCCCGAGTCGAGGAACGCCTGCCGGTAGGCGCGTCGGTGGTCGTCCACCTCCGGCGTCGCCTCGGCGGCACCGGTCAGGACCACGACGGTGCGGGCCAGTCGGTCGTCCAGGGTGGCCCGGACCCGGCCGGGGTCGGTGGTGTCGAGCACGGTCAGCGGATGACCGGTGGTGCGGGCGACGGCCTCGGCGGCGAGCGGGGTGCCGCCCGTGCCGAGCAGCACCACGTGGTCGAGGTCGGCCAGTTCCGCCGTCAGTTCGGCGAGGCGGGGGAGCAGCTCCACCCCGTGGCCGGGCCGGCCGGCCGCCGAGAGGTCCCACAGGGGTGGGTCCTGGGCGGCCAGCCGGGCCGGCACGTCGGCGTCGACCAGGGCCTGCCGGGTCGAGGTCGGCGTGCTGCCGTCCACGGCCTGTGCGCCGTGCACGGTGAGACCTCCCGCCGACTCGGCGGGTGCGGCCAGCAGGTCACCCACGCCGCCACCCGGATGGGGCGGCGGCGTGGGAGACGTCTGGTCGCAGGGTCACGCATTGCCTCCGGCACGCGCGGCGGCGTCGGCGTTGTCGTGAGCGGCGTCGCTCGGGTGGCCGCTGCCCTGCCCGGCGGCGGCGAGCGACTTACGGACGCCGTCGAGCAGTTCGCCCCAGCTCGCCTCGAACTTCTCGACGCCCTCCCGCTCCAGCGTGTCGATCACGTCGGCCAGGTCGACACCGACCGCACCGAGGTCGGCGAAGACCTGCCGGGCGTCGTCGTACGCGCCGGTGACGGTGTCCGGCCGGGTCTCCCCGTGCTCGGCGTAGGCGTGGATGACCGACTCCGGCATGGTGTTGACCGTGCCCGGCGCGATCAGCTCCTCGACGTAGATGACGTCCCGGTAGTCCGGGTTCTTCGTCGAGGTGGAGGCCCACAGCGGACGCTGCGGGTGCGCCCCCGCAGCGGCGAGCGCCTGCCACCGGTCGCTGGAGAAGACCTCGGCGTACCGCTCGTAGGCCAGTCGGGCGTTGGCCACGGCCGCCTTGCCGCGCAGGGCCTTGGCCTGCTCCGTGCCGACCTTCTCCAGTCGCTTGTCCACCTCGCTGTCGACCCGGGAGACGAAGAACGAGGCCACCGACGTGATCGTGGACAGGTCGTGCCCGTTGGCCTTGGCCTGCTCCAGGCCGGCGAGGAACGCCTCCATCACCTGCGAGTAGCGGTCCAGGCCGAAGATCAGCGTCACGTTGACGCTGATCCCCTCGGCGAGCGCGGCGGTGATCGCCGGCAGACCGGCCTCGGTCGCCGGGATCTTGATGAACAGGTTGGGCCGGTCGACCAGCCACCAGAGCGCCTTGGCCTCGGCGACCGTCTTCGCGCTCTCGTGGGCGAGGCGCGGGTCCACCTCGATGGACACCCGACCGTCGACGCCGCCGCTGGCGTCGTACGACGGGCGCATGACGTCGCAGGCCCACCGCACGTCGTACGTGGTGAGCATGCGGACGGCCTCTTCCACCTCGACACCCCGGGTGGCCAGGTCACGAAGCTGCCAGTCGTACTCGTCGGCGTCGCTCAACGCCTTCGCGAAGATCGTCGGGTTGGTGGTCACCCCGACCACGTGCTTGTCCCGGCGGAGCTGGTCGAGCCCGCCGGAGCTCAGTCGTACCCGGGAAAGGTCGTCGAGCCACACCGCCACCTGCGCGGCGGAGAGCTCACCCAGCCTGTCGGTCGTCATTCACGCGCTCCCCTCAGTTGCCGGTCGTGAAACCGGTGATGTCACCGACCCGGGTCAGCGCCGCGTGCGCGGCGGCGACGATCCGGTCGGGGGTGAAGCCGAACTGCTCGAAGAGCACGGAGTGCGGGGCGCTCGCGCCGTAGTGCTCCAGGCTGACGCTCTCGCCGCAGTCGCCGACGATGGCCTGCCACGACATCGCGATGCCCGCCTCCACGCTCACCCGGGCCTTTACCCCGCGTGGCAGCACCGACTCCCGGTAGGCCTCGTCCTGCGCGAAGAACCACTCCTGGCAGGGCATCGAGACGACCCGGGTGGGGGTGCCGTCGGCCTCCAGCCGTTCCCGGGCGGTCAGGCAGAGCTGCACCTCGGAACCGGTGCCGACGATGATCACCTGAGGCTTGCCGTTGGACGCCTCGGCCAGCACGTAGCCGCCCTTGGCGGTGCCCTCGGCCCCGCCGAGCTGCGTCCGGTCCAGCGTGGGCAGCGCCTGCCGGCTCAGCGCCAGCGCGGTCGGCCGGTCGGTGTGCTCCAGCGCCTGCCGCCACGCCCACGCCGTCTCGTTGGCGTCGGCCGGCCGGACCACGTCCAGGCCGGGGATGGCCCGCAGCGCGGTCAGGTGCTCCACCGGCTGGTGGGTCGGACCGTCCTCGCCGAGACCGATCGAGTCGTGCGTCCAGACGTAGACCACCGGCAGCTTCATCAGCGCGGCGAGCCGCACGGCGGGACGCATGTAGTCGCTGAACACCAGGAACGTGCCGCCGTACGGGCGGGTGCCGCCGTGCAGGGCGATGCCGTTGAGGATGGCGCCCATGGCGTGCTCGCGGATGCCGAAGTGCAGCGTCCGGCCGTACTCGTGGCCGGGGAACTCCTTCGTCGCGAACTGGCTGGGCACGAAGGAGGGCTCGCCCTTCATCGTGGTGTTGTTGCTCTCCGCCAGGTCGGCGGAGCCGCCCCAGAGCTCGGGCAGCACCGGCGCGAGCGCGGCGAGCACCTTGCCGGAGGCGGCCCGGGTGGCGACGCCCTTGGCATCGGCGGGGAACTCCGGCAGCGCCTCGGCCCAGCCGTCGGGCAGGATCCGCCCGGCCAGCCGGTCGTACAGCGCGCGGCGCTCCGGGTTGGCCTCGGACCAGGTGCCGAAGGCGGTGCTCCACTCCTGCTGGGCGGCGTCGCCACGACCCAGCGTGCCACGGGTGTGGGCGAGCACCTCCTCGGTGACCTCGAACGTGCCGGCCGGGTCGAAGCCGAGGATCTCCTTGGTGGCGGCCACCTCGTCGGCGCCCAGCGCCGAGCCGTGGATCTTGCCGGTGTTCTGCTTGTTCGGTGCGGGCCAGCCGATGATGGTGCGCAGCCGGACGAACGACGGGCGACCGGTCTCGGCCTTGGCGGCCAGCAGCGCCTGGTACAGCTCGTCGACGTTCTCGTGGTAGTCGCCCTGGTCGGCGTCGCCGGTACGCCAGTCGACCGTCTGCACGTGCCAGCCGTACGCCTCGTAGCGGGCCGCGACGTCCTCGCTCAACGCGATCCGGGTGTCGTCCTCGATCGAGATCTCGTTGTCGTCGTAGACCACGCAGAGGTTGCCCAGTTGCTGGTGCCCGGCCAGCGCGCTGGCCTCGTGGGTGATGCCCTCCTCGATGTCGCCGTCGGAGGCGATGCACCAGATGTGGTGGTCGAAGACCGACTCACCCGCCTCGGCCTCCGGGTCGAACAGGCCGCGCTCCCGGCGCGCCGCCATGGCCATGCCGACGGCGTTGCCCAGGCCCTGTCCGAGCGGGCCGGTGGTGGTCTCGACACCCGGGGTGTGCCCGTGCTCGGGGTGACCCGGTGTGAGCGAGCCCCACTGCCGCAGTGACCTGAGGTCGTCCAGGCTCAGCGGGTAGCCGGCGAGGAAGAGCTGGATGTAGAGCGTCAGGCTGGAGTGACCGGCGGAGAGTACGAAGCGGTCCCGGCCGGGCCAGTTCGGGTCGGCGGGGTTGTGACGCATCACCCGGTTGAACAGCAGGTACGCCGCAGGGGCGAGACTCATCGCGGTGCCCGGGTGGCCATTGCCGGATTTCTCCACGGCATCTATGGCCAGGACGCGGACGGTGTCCACGGCACGGCGGTCGAGGTCGGACCAGTCAAGTGCGGGGTGCGCAGGTCGGTTGGCAGCCACGGTGGTTTGTGCTCCTCGGCGAGATGGGCGGAACCCTCACAGGTGACCCTATCGAGCGCCACTAAACGTGCGCCCGAGGATCTCAGCATGCTGGTCTGTACGTTTCCGTTCCGCCCAGCGGTTCAGTCGCGGGTGTGACGGCCCGCACCGTTACCGGGTCGCCCGGGCAGCCAAAACGACAACGCGTAGTGTGTGGGGCGGTGTGTGGACCCCGGGCGGGTCCCCGCCGCCGTGACCTCCCCTGCCGAAGCCGGAAGGTGGCAATCCGTGAGCATGATCACCGAGCGCCCCGTCAGCAACCCTGCCGGGCAGACGCCGGTGCGCGCGACGGAGGAGGTGCCGGTCCGCTCCCGCGACCTGCGGGCGGTGGTGGCGGCGTACGTGACGCTGACCAAGCCGCGGATCGTGGAGTTGCTGCTGGTCACCACGGTGCCGGCGATGATGCTCGCGCAGGGCGGGATGCCGTCGTTGTGGCTGGTCGCGGTGGTGCTGGTGGGCGGGTCGCTCGCCGCCGGTGCGGCCAGCGTCCTGAACTGCTACATCGACCGGGACATCGACCAGGTGATGCGGCGTACCAAGCGTCGTCCGCTGCCGGCGCACACGGTGACGCCGCGTAACGCGCTGGTCTTCGGTCTGGTGCTGGCGGTGGTCTCGGTGGCGCTGATGGCGGCGTTCACCAACCTGCTCGCCGCCGGTCTGACGCTGGCCGCCATCGTCTACTACGACGTGGTCTACACGCTCTGGTTGAAGCGGACCACGGCGGCGAACACGTTCTGGGGCGGCGCGTGCGGGGCGGCGCCGGTGCTGATCGGCTGGGCGGCGGTGACCGGATCGCTGTCGCCGATCGCCTGGGCGCTGTTCGCGGTGGTCTTCTTCTGGCAGATGCCGCACTTCTACCCGCTGGCGATGAAGTACAAGGACGACTACGCCCGGGCCGGTATCCCGATGCTGCCGGTGGTGGCGTCGGTGCGGCGGGTCAACACGGAGATCATCCTGTTCGCCTGGCTCACGGTGCTCACCTCGCTGTCCGTCTGGGCGCTGGGCCTGAGCGCGGTCTACGGCGTGCCGACGCTGGTGGTGGGCGCGATCTTCCTGGTCGAGGCGCACAAGCTGGCCGGTCGGGCCAGCCGGGGTGAGCCGGTCAAGCCGATGCGGCTGTTCCACTGGTCCACCACGTACCTGACCATCGTCTTCGCCGCCGCCGCGCTCGACGCCCTGATCTGACGCAAGGAAGGGCACCTTCCTACCGTCTCGCGTATAGGAAGGGTCCCTTCCTAACAATCGGCCTGCGACGAACGAATGTCGTTTGTCTGCTTTGTCGCACTATTGACACCCACCGCATGATCGGTCTGATCCGACCTTGCCTGATGGCATTGATGGCGCTCTGCGGCGCCGATTAGGGTGATTCGACCGGATAAATTCGGTCAAAACTCCTGGTGGGGGTCTTAAACCAGCAGGTAATCGGTATCACAAAAGCTTCCCTGTTCTCGCCCTTTCGCTTGCATCTCTGCTTAGGCTTCGCGTTATGGCAGATGGTTCCGATACGACGCTGACGGCTGATCAGACCGCCTCCGGCGTGGCCCCGAGCGGGCTGGTCGCGGGTATCAAGTCGTTCGCCGCCGGGCACGGCGGGGCGAAGGCGGTCATCGAGTACGTCGGCAAGCGTGGGGCGCGGATCGTCCTGGTGGGTTCGGACGGTGCGTGGGGCGACCAGTTCGCGGAGGACACCGGGGTCGCCCGGGAGGCGTGCGCGGCGGCTGGTGTCGCCGTGGAGAACGCCTGGGAGCGGGAGTTGATGGACCAGATGCGGCCCAGCAACGACCTCTGGCGTTCGATGGCCCGCCGCACCATGGCCCGCTAGACAAGCCGCACTACAGATAGATAGAGATAGATTGACTAACCACCACCAGTCGACCCGGGGGAAACCCCGGGTCGCTCTCGTCACCTGTACCGAACTGGCCGACCTGGAGCCGGACGACCGCCTCGTGATCGGCCCGCTCGCCGACCGCGGGGTCACCGCCGAGCCGGTCGTCTGGGACGACCCGGCCGTCGACTGGTCCGGCTACGACCTGGCGATGCTCCGCTCGCCGTGGGACTACATATCCCGCCGCGACGAGTTCGTCGCCTGGGCGACCCGGGTCCCCCGACTGGCCAATCCGGCCGACGTGGTGCGCTGGAACACCGACAAGCGCTACCTCGACGAACTGTCCGCCGCCGGTGTGCCGACGGTCCCCACCGCCTGGGTGGCCCCCGGCGAGCAGTGGCGACCACCGGCCGACACCGGCGAGTACGTCGTCAAGCCCTCGGTCAGCGCGGGCAGCCAGGACACCGGCCGCTACGACCTGGCCGACCCGGAACACCGCGACCTCGCCGTGGCCCACGTACGTCGGCTGGGCGCGGCCGGCCGGGTCGCCATGATCCAGCCGTACCTGAGCGCGGTGGACTCGGCCGGCGAGACCGCGCTGCTCTACTTCGCCGGTCCGGACGGGCCGACGTTCAGTCACGCCATCCGTAAGGGACCGATGCTCGCCGGGCCGGACCTCGGCGTGGGCGGCCTGTACCGGGCCGAGGAGATCGCCGCACGCACCGCCGGTGCCGATGAGCTCGCGGTGGCGCAGCGGACGCTCGCGGCCGTGCCCGGCGGACCGGAGCGCCTGCTCTACGCCCGGGTGGACCTGATCCCCGGCTCGGACGGGGCGCCGGTGCTGGTGGAGCTGGAGCTGACCGAGCCGTTGCTGTTCCTCGGGCACGCCGACGGTGCCGCCGACCGCCTCGCGGACGCGATCCTCGCCCGGATGGGCTGATCGTTCCCGTTCCGGCCGGTGTCGCACCGGCCGGGGCCCGCGGGTGTCTTCTCAGGCGTGCGCGGCTACCGGCTGCTCGGCCGCCGCGGACCTCTCGTCCGGTGCCGGGCCGACCGGGCGGCGTTCCCGGATCGACCAGAGCACCGCCAGCGTGCAGAGCCAGACCAGGCAGGACCCGAGCATGTGCGCGCCGACCAGCAGCACCGGCAGGTTGGTCAGGTACTGCACGAGGCCGATCACACCCTGGGCCAGCTCGACCGCGAGCAGCACTCCGGCGGCCCGTACGGCGCGGGCCGGCGCGCCGACCGCGCGTAGCGCCAACCAGAGGCCGACGGTCAGGCCGATCAGCAGGAAGACCAGGTCGGCGTGTACCTGGGAGACGGTCTGCGGGTCGAGGCCGTTGCGGACGGCGTTCGCGTCGCCCGCGTGCGGGCCGCTGCCGGTGACGGCCACCCCGACCACGATCACCGCGGCACTGGCCAGCACGGTCAGCCAGGTCAGCGTCCGCAGCGCGGAGGGCACCACCGGCACCGTCGGCCCGTCCGGCTCGCGCACCCGCCGCCAGAGGGCGTACGCGACGAGCAGCAGCACCATCGAGACCACGAAGTGGATGCCGACCACCGAGGGGTGCAACTGGGTGCGGACGGTGATCCCGCCGATCACCGCCTGCGCCACGATGCCGAGCACCACGCCCAGGGCCAGCGGCACCGTGCCCCGGCGGCGCGGCCGGTGTGCCAGCACGGCCAGCAGCGTGGCGCCCGCGATGAACACCAGCGCGAAGGTGAGCAACCGGTTGCCGAACTCGATCACCCCGTGCACGCCCATCTCGGCGGTGGTGGTGTACGAGTCGTCGGTGCACCGGGGCCAGGTGGGGCAGCCGAGGCCCGAGGCGGTGAGCCGGACCGCCCCGCCGGTGACGACGATCACCGTGTTCGCGACGATGTTGGCGTACGCGAGTCGGCGCAGCAGGGTGGTGGAGACCGAGAATCGGGCGGGTCGCTTCACGAAGCGAATCCTACGCACCGTAGTTGACGCCGATCGGGTGACTCCGCCCGCTCGGTGGTTCGGATCACCGGACCCCGCGTTTGCAGGCGCCTGGCGAATTACGTAACGTGGGCGTTGTGAAAAAGGCGGCAGGGCTCCCCGGGCACCCGCCGGCAGCCGGTTCGGCCGCCGGTGGCCCGGTGTCGTCCGCCCCGGATGCGCCCGCCGCCGACCTGTCGACCCGGGACCGGGTCACCCAGTTGCTGCTGGAGCGTCGCGCCGCCACCGCCGCCCAGCTCGGCGACGCGCTGGGGCTCAGCCCGGCGGCGATCCGCCGGCACCTGGACGCCATGCTCGCCGACGGTGACGTGGTGGCCCGCGAGCAGACCGTACGCGGTCACCGTGGTCGGGGACGCCCGGCCAAGGTGTTCCTGCTGACCGACGCGGCCCGGAGCCGCTGCGGCACCCACCACTACGACAACATGGCCACCGCGGCGCTGCGGTGGATCGCCCGTACCGGCGGCTCCCGCGCGGTGGAGGACTTCGCCGCCGAGCAGGTGGCCGCGTTGGAGGCACGCTGTCGGGCCGCCCTGAGCGACGCCGGGGACGATCCGATGGCGCGTGCCGAGGCACTCGCCGCGGCGTTGACCGCCGAGGGATACGCTGCCAGTGCGTCCACGATCGCTTCCGGCGGCCAGCTCTGCCAGCACCACTGCCCGGTGGCGCACGTGGCCGCCGAGTTCCCTGCGTTGTGCGAGGCCGAGACCACGGTGATCTCTCGCCTGGTCGGCACCCACGTGCAGCGCCTGGCCACCATCGCGCACGGCGACGGGGTGTGCACCACGCACATTCCGGGTTCGTCGCCTGCCCAGTCCGGTAAGACCGTCACCACTGTGAGGACAGATAGATGACCGAGCAGATCGTCCAGCCCCTGACCCAGGAGGAGCAGCTCGCCGCCCTGGGCAACTACGAGTACGGCTGGGCCGACCCGGACGTCGCCGGGGCGGTCGCCCAGCGTGGCCTCAGCGAGGCGGTGGTGCGGGACATCTCGGCCAAGAAGAACGAGCCGGCGTGGATGCTCGACCTGCGGCTCAAGGGCCTGCGGCTGTTCGGGCGCAAGCCGATGCCGGCCTGGGGCGCCGACCTCACCGGGATCGACTTCGACAACATCAAGTACTTCGTGCGTTCCACCGAGAAGCAGGCCGCGAGCTGGGAGGACCTGCCGGAGGACATCAAGAACACCTACGACAAGCTGGGCATCCCGGAGGCGGAGAAGCAGCGCCTCGTCGCCGGTGTGGCCGCCCAGTACGAGTCCGAGGTGGTCTACCACAAGATCCGCGAGGACCTGGAGGAGCAGGGTGTCCTCTTCCTGGACACCGACACCGCCCTCAAGGAGCACGAGGACGTCTTCAAGGAGTACTTCGGCACGGTGATCCCGGTCGGCGACAACAAGTTCGCCGCCCTGAACACCTCCGTCTGGTCCGGCGGCTCGTTCATCTACGTGCCGAAGGGCGTGCACGTGGAGATCCCGCTGCAGGCGTACTTCCGGATCAACACCGAGAACATGGGCCAGTTCGAGCGGACGCTGATCATCGTCGACGAGGGCGCGTACGTGCACTACGTCGAGGGCTGCACCGCGCCGATCTACTCCTCGGACTCGCTGCACAGCGCCGTGGTGGAGATCATCGTCAAGAAGAACGCCCGGTGCCGCTACACGACCATCCAGAACTGGTCGAACAACGTCTACAACCTGGTCACCAAGCGCGCGGTGTGCCACGAGGGCGCGACCATGGAGTGGATCGACGGCAACATCGGCTCCAAGGTGACCATGAAGTACCCGGCGGTCTACATGACCGGCGAGCACGCCAAGGGCGAGGTGCTCTCGGTGGCGATGGCCGGCGAGGGTCAGCACCAGGACGCCGGTGCCAAGATGGTGCACGCCGCGCCGCACACCAGCAGCACGATCGTGTCGAAGTCCATCGCCCGGGGCGGCGGCCGGACCTCCTACCGGGGCCTGGTGCAGGTCCTGGAGGGCTCGCACAGCAGCGCCAGCACGGTCAAGTGCGACGCCCTGCTGGTGGACACCATCTCCCGCTCCGACACCTACCCGTACGTCGACATCCGCGAGGACGACGTGTCGATGGGGCACGAGGCGACCGTCTCCAAGGTCAGCGAGGACCAGCTCTTCTACCTGATGAGCCGGGGCCTGAGCGAGGACGAGGCGATGGCGATGATCGTGCGCGGCTTCATCGAGCCGATCGCCAAGGAACTGCCGATGGAGTACGCCCTGGAGCTCAACCGCCTGATCGAGTTGCAGATGGAGGGCGCGGTCGGCTGACCCGCCCACCGGCGGGCCGGCTCGCGTCGGCCCGCCACCCTCGCACCACAGACCGTCGTCGTGAGAACAGACCAAGGACGAGATGACTACCCAGGCTTCCGCGCCGCCGCCGAGCACCAAGTCGCAGGCGCTGCGCTCGTACGACGTCGCCGACTTCCCGGCCCTGACCGGCCTGGAGGAGGAATGGCGTTTCACCCCGCTCAAGCGGTTGCGCGGGCTGGTCGGTGACGACCGCACCGCGACCGGCACGGTCCGGCACGAGTACGCCGACCTGCCCGAGGGCGTGACGGTGCAGCGCGTCGACCGGGACGACGAGCGGGTCGGCAGCGTGCTGACCCCGTTCGACCGGGTCAGCGCGCTGGCGTACGGCGGTGCCGGGCAGGCGCTGCTGGTGCGGGTCGCCCGGGAGGCCGTACCGGCCGGGCCGGTGACCGTGCGGGTGGTCGGCGAGAGCGCCGACGGCGTGGCCTTCGGGCACACGGTCGTGCAGGTGGAGCGCTTCGCCGAGGCGACCCTGGTGCTGGAGCACGTCGGTTCGGCGACGCTGGCCGACAACGTCGAGGTGACCGTGGCCGACGGCGCGAAGCTGACCCTGGTCACCGTCTCCGACTGGGCCGACGACGCGGTGCAGGCGCAGCACCTCAAGGTGAAGCTGGGCCGGGACGCCCGTGTGGTGCACGTCCAGGCCACGCTCGGCGGCGACCTGGTGCGCCAGTTCACCACCGTCGAGTACACCGACCGGGGTGGCGAGGCCGAGTTGTACGGCGTCTACTTCGCCGACTCGGGCCAGCACCTGGAGCACCGCCAGCTCGTCGACCACACCGTGCCGGACTGCCGCAGCTACGTCGGCTACCGGGGCGCGTTGCAGGGCGAGAGCGCCCGGACGGTCTGGGTCGGCGACGTGCTGATCCGCGCCGAGGCGACCGGCACCGACACGTACGAGATCAACCGGAACCTGCTGCTCACCGACGGCGCCCGGGCCGACTCCGTGCCGAACCTGGAGATCGAGACCGGCGAGATCGCGGGTGCCGGGCACGCCAGCGCCACCGGCCGCTTCGACGACGAGCAGTTGTTCTACCTGATGGCCCGGGGCATCCCGGAGGCCGAGGCCCGCCGCCTGGTGGTGCGCGGCTTCTTCGCCGAGCTGCTCAACAAGATCCCGGTCGAGGAGCTGCGCGAGCGGCTCGGGGCGACCATCGAGGCCCGCCTGACCAAGGCCGGCGCCTGATGATCCGTGTCTGCGCCGTCGAGGACGTGCCGAAGGGCACCGCGGTCAGCGCCGACATCGACGGCACCGCGATCGCGCTCGTGCACGCCGAGGACGACGTGTTCTACGCCGTGCACGACGAGTGCTCGCACGCCGCGGTGGCCCTCTCCGAGGGGGAGGTGTCCGGCTGCACCCTGGAGTGCTGGCTGCACGGCTCCCGCTTCGACCTGCGTACCGGCGAGCCGAGCGGGCTGCCGGCGACCGAACCCGTACCCGTCTATCCCGTCGAAGTCCGCGACGGCGACATCTACGTCAGCCTGACGCCGAGTAATGGAGTGACCCGATAATGAGCACCTTGGAGATCCGTGACCTGCAGGTGTCGGTCAAGCTGCCCGAGGGTGAGCTCAAGCCGATCCTGGCCGGTGTCGACCTGACCGTGCGCTCCGGTGAGACGCACGCGATCATGGGCCCGAACGGCTCCGGCAAGTCGACCCTGGCGTACTCGATCGCGGGTCACCCGAAGTACGAGATCACCGGCGGGTCGGTCACCCTCGACGGCGTCGACGTGCTGGAGCTCTCCGTCGACGAGCGGGCCCGTGCCGGTCTGTTCCTCGCCATGCAGTACCCGGTCGAGGTGCCCGGTGTGTCGGTGGCGAACTTCCTGCGGACCGCCAAGACCGCGCTGGACGGCGAGGCGCCGAAGCTGCGTACCTGGGGCGGCGAGCTGCGGGGCGCCATGGAGCGCCTGCACATGGACCCGGCCTTCGCCCAGCGCAACGTCAACGAGGGCTTCTCCGGCGGTGAGAAGAAGCGGCACGAGATCGTGCAGCTCGAACTGCTCAAGCCGAAGATCGCCATCCTGGACGAGACCGACTCCGGCCTCGACGTGGACGCGCTTCGCGTGGTCAGCGAGGGCGTCAACCGGGTCCGCGACACCGGTGACACCGGCCTGCTGCTGATCACCCACTACACCCGCATCCTGCGCTACATCAAGCCCGACTACGTGCACGTCTTCGTGGCCGGCCGGATCGTCGAGGAAGGCGGCCCGGAGCTGGCCGACAAGCTCGAGGAAGAGGGCTACGAGCGGTACGTCGCCGGAGCCGGGTCGGCGCGGGCCTGAGCCGAGGGAAGGGCCGGTCACGACGATGACCACCATCGCGATCCCGTCCGGGATGCCGCAGTACGACGACGTGCCCGGCTACGACGTGGCGGCGGTACGTGCCGACTTCCCGATCCTCGATCGGGAGGTCAACGGGCATCCGCTGGTCTACCTGGACAGCGCCAACACCTCGCACAAGCCGCGTCAGGTGCTCGCTGTGCTGGACGAGCACTACCGTCGGCACAACGCCAACGTGTCCCGGTCGGTGCACACCCTGGGCACCGAGGCCACCGAGGCGTACGAGGGGGCCCGGGCGAGGATCGCCGCGTTCGTCAACGCGCCGAGCGCGGACGAGGTGGTGTTCACCAAGAACTCCACCGAGGCGATCAACATCGTCGCGTACGCCTTCTCCAACGCCTCGCTGCGCGCCGACGGCGACCCGCGGTTCCGGCTCGGGCCCGGTGACGAGGTGGTGATCTCCGAGATGGAGCACCACTCGAACATCGTGCCGTGGCAGTTGCTCTGCGAGCGGACCGGCGCGACGTTGCGCTGGTTCCCGGTCACCGACAACGGCCGGCTGGACGAGTCGGGGCTGACGGACCTGGTCAACGAGCGGACGAAGATCGTCTCGCTGGTGCACATGTCCAACATCCTCGGCACGGTCAACGCCACCTCGCGGATCACCGCACGGGTGCGCGAGGTGGGTGCGCTGTTGCTGCTGGACTGCTCGCAGTCGGTGCCGCACATGCCGATCGACGTGGTCGACCTGGACGCCGACTTCATCGTCTTCACCGGGCACAAGATGTGCGGTCCGACCGGCATCGGGGTGCTGTGGGGGCGGGCCGAGCTGCTGGCGGCGATGCCGCCGGTCTTCGGCGGTGGCTCGATGATCGAGACGGTGTCGATGGACGGCTCGACGTACGCGCCGCCGCCGGCCCGGTTCGAGGCGGGTACTCCGCCGATCGCCGAGGCGGTCGCGCTCGGTGCCGCGGTGGACTACCTGACCGGCCTCGGTATGCGGGCGATCCAGTGGCACGAGAAGCAGCTCACCGCGTACGCGTTGGACGCTCTGGCGACCGTGCCGGGCCTGCGGATCTTCGGTCCGGAGGTGCCGGTGGGTCGGGGTGGCACGATCTCGTTCGCCCTGGCCGACGTGCACCCGCACGACGTGGGGCAGGTGCTCGACTCGCTCGGTGTGCAGGTGCGGGTGGGTCACCACTGCGCCCGCCCGGTCTGCCGGCGCTTCGGGGTCCCGGCGACCACGCGGGCCTCGTTCTACCTCTACACCACCACCGAGGAGATCGACGCCCTGGTGGCGGGTCTGGAACAGGTGCGGACGGTGTTCCGATGAGCCGGGCGACGTCCGGCGACTCGACGGGAGGTCGGCCCGATGCAGCTTGAGTCGCTCTACCAGGAGATCATCCTGGATCACTACAAGCACCCGCACGGCCGTGGCCTGCGGGACGCCGCCGACCCGGCGGCGCAGGTCGGCGAGGCGCACCACGTCAACCCGACCTGCGGCGACGAGGTGACCGTCCGGGTGGCCACCGACGGCACCGTGCTGCACGACGTGTCGTACGACGGCATGGGCTGTTCGATCAGCCAGGCGTCGGCGAGCGTGCTGCACGAGTTGCTGACCGGTCGGGACACGGCGGCGGCGTTCGAGGTGCACGAGGCGTTCGTGGCGCTGTTGTCCAGCCGTGGCCAGGTCACGGCGGACGAGGAGGTACTCGGCGACGGGGTGGCGTTCGAGGGTGTCGCCCGCTATCCCGCCCGGGTCAAGTGCGCGCTGTTGCCGTGGATGGCGTTCAAGGACGCCGCGGCACGCGCCGGTGTGGGCGCGAGCCCGACGGAGGTGAAGGCATGACCGAGGAAACCAGCACGCCGGAGAACGGGGCCGTGGCCACCGAGGCTGCCTCGCCGGTCGCGGCGACCGGCGGCAAGGCCGCCGTCGCCGACATCGAGGAGGCGATGAAGGACGTCGTCGATCCGGAGTTGGGCATCAACGTGGTCGACCTGGGTCTGGTGTACGGCGTGCACGTCGACGACGACAACATCGCGACCCTGGACATGACGTTGACCTCGGCGGCCTGCCCGCTGACCGACGTGATCGAGGACCAGGCCCGCCAGGCGCTGACCACCGGTCCGGGGGGCGGCCTGGTCGGCGACATCCGGATCAACTGGGTCTGGTTGCCGCCGTGGGGGCCGGACAAGATCACCGACGAGGGGCGTGACCAGCTCCGCTCGCTCGGCTTCAACGTCTGAGCTGACGACACGGCGCCCGGAGCCCGGCTGTTGGCCGGGGACTCCGGGCGCCGTCGTGCGCGCGGTGGGTGTCCGGGGCGACGCGCGCCCCGGTCGCTCGCGACGGCGGACGGTGTGAGCCGCCCGCCGTCGCGTCAGGTCACAGGGTCAGCGTCCAACTGTCCAGGTAGCCGGTGTCGGCGCTGGCGGAGTCCTGGACCCGCAGCTTCCAGGCGCCGTCGGCGGCCTTGCCGGACAGGTCGCGGGTGTAGGTCTGGAAGATGTTGTCGGCGCTGCCGCCGGTGCGGTTGTGCAGCACGTAGGCGGTGCCGTCCGGGGCGATCAGCGAGACGGTCAGGTCACCGATCCAGGTGTGGAAGATGCGTACCTCGACGGTGCTGGTGGCACTGGCGGCGCGCCCGCACCCGTGGATCACGATGGTGCTCTCGATGGTGCTGTTGTCGTTGATCGGGTAGTCGGTGGCGTTGCCCTGGGTGCAGCCGGGCGGGCCGTTCACGGTGAGCGTGAAGGTGGCGCCCTGGGTGGTCTCCGGCCCGGTGCCGAGCACGGTCACCGTGTAGAGACCGGGCACGGTGCCGGCGTCGGCGCTCAGGGTCAGCGTGGCGGTGTCGCCGGAGGTGACGGTGGTCGGGCTGAAGCTCGCGGTCACTCCGGTCGGCAGGCCGCTGACGCTGAGTGCGACGCTGTGCGGCGTACCGACCGTGGTGGTGGTGCCGACCGTGGTCGTGGTCGAGTCGCCCGGGTCGACGGTGCCGCTGCCCGGGGCGAGGGTGAGGGCGAAGTCCTGGGTGGGCGGCACGATGTTGCCGGTGTAGAGCAGCTTGTTCGGCGAGCCGACGCCCGGGTTGGTGACCACGCCGTCGGTGGCGTCGGCGACCAGCAGGTCGCGGATCTGCTGCGGGCTGTAGCCGGGGTTGGCGGCCACGGCCAGGGCGGCGGCACCGGCCACGTGCGGGGCGGCCATCGAGGTGCCGTTGATGGTGTTGGTGGCGGTGTCGCTGCCGATCCAGGCCGAGGTGATCGCGCTGCCCGGGGCGAAGACGTCCACGCAGGTGCCGAAGTTGGAGTAGCTGGCGCGGGCGTCGGTGCTGGTGGTCGCGCCGACGGTGATCGCCTCCGGGGTGCTGGCCGGCGAGTAGTTGCAGGCGTTGGCGCTGCTGTTGCCGGCGGCGACCGCGTACACCACGCCGTCGGCGACGGACCGGGCGACCGCGTCGTTGGTGGCCTGGTCGCGGCCACCGCCGAGGCTCATGTTCGCCACCGCCGGCTCGCCCGGCTGGTGATCCGCGGTGACCCAGTCGATGCCGGCGATGACCTGCGCGTAGGTGCCGCCGCCGCCGTTGTCCAGCACCCGTACGCCGACCAGGGTCACGCCCTTGGCCACGCCGTACGCGGTGCCGCCGACCGTGCCAGCGACGTGGGTGCCGTGGCCGTTGCCGTCGTCGGCGCTGCCGCCGTCGATGGCGTCGAAGCCGGTGACGGCCCGCCCGCCGAAGTCGTTGTGGGAGAAGCGGATGCCGGTGTCGATGATGTACGCGGTGACTCCGGTGCCGTCGTTGGGGTAGGCGTAGCTGTTGTTCAGCGGCAGCGCCCGCTGGTCGATGCGGTCCAGGCCCCAGGACGGGGTGGGGGACTGGGTGTCGGCGATGCTGACGGTGCGGTTCTGCTGGACGTACTCGACGGACGGGTGGGCCGCCAGCCGCTTGGCCGCCCGCTCGGTCAGCCGGGCCTCGAATCCGCGCAGGGCGTCCCGGTAGGTGCGGGCGATGCTGCCGCCGTGCCGTTCGGCGAGGGTCTTGGCGGTGGCCCCGACCTGTGCCCGGCTGACCGCCGAGTCCTTGAGTACGACGATGTACGAGTCGGCGACGGCGGCGGCGTCGCCGGCGTGCACGATCGCACCCTCGGCGGGAGCGGCCTGGGCGGGCGCGGCGACCGCCACCAGGGTGAGTGTCGCCGCAGCGGTGAGGGCGAGGCGCCAGGGACGCCGGGACGGCTGGGAGAGGAGCATCTCCCGCCTCCTTTCGATGCGCAGCCGACCCGTTTGTGACGGGCCGACCGGTGACCGTGGAGCGGACTGACACAGATGGTAGGACCTCAACGCATCGATGTTGAGAGATATAATTCGCCCCGCGAATCGCGTAGCATGGTGGATTTCAGCATCCACGATCATGAATCATTTGGTCGAAACAAGCCGGAAACGTGGGCCATTGGTGGGAGGTGGGCGTTGTCCGTTGTGGATGCTCATAAACGTCCCGTGGTCAGGGCGAGTGTCGGCTGGCGAATCGGGTGTGTCCGCTACTGATCCACATGATTCGACCGGGAATGATTGTCGGACGGCAATTCGTTGCGGGGATGTTCGCAATTCGGTCCCATTGACGAGACGCGTGGACAGACAGCCTGCGGCTCGTCAACCGGGGCTCCGGTGGGAGCCGCGGTAAATGCGTGGCACCGGCCGCGCGTGGGGCGTAAGGATGGCGGCGTGCGGACGTACCCGATGATGCCCTGCCCGGTCGCCGTGCCCGTCGCCACGGGCCGACAGCCGGTCGCGCCCGGGTCCCCGCCACCCGACCCGCCGTCGTGACCGGCGCGTTCCTGGCCGGCGTGGTCGCCGGCTACGGCGTCGCCGTCCCGGTCGGTGCCATCGCGGTGCTCATCGTGGGGCTCACCGCGCGCACCTCGTTCCGGGTCGGTGCCTCCGCCGCGCTCGGGGTGGCCACCGCCGACGGCCTCTACGCCGCGGTCGCGGCGTTCGGCGGCGCGGTCGTGGTCGGCTGGCTCGCCCCGCTCGCCACACCGCTGCGGCTGGTCGCCGTCGCGGTGCTGCTCGCCCTCGCCGCGCACGGCGCGTGGCGGGCGCTGCGCACCGTCGGCCCGACCCGGCCGCCGCCGGGTGCCGACGGTGGTCCGGCCCCCGGTGCGGTGCGGCGCGGGCTGGACACCCCGCTGCGGGCGTACGTCGGGATCCTCGCGCTGACCCTGCTCAACCCGGCCACCGTCGTCTACTTCACCGCGTTGGTGCTCGGTCGCGGTGGCCGGGACGGTTCCGGGGCGGGCACGGCGGCGCTGTTCACCCTCGGGGTGTTCATGGCCTCGGCCAGTTGGCAACTCGTGGTCGCGGCCGGCGGCACGCTGCTCGGCCGAACGCTCACCGGCGCGCGGGGACGACTGGTCACCGCCCTGCTGTCGAGCGCCATCATCGCGGCACTCGCCGTCGCCCTGCTGCTCGGCGGTTGACCCTCCGAAACGGACCGTCGACAGTGTGACGATCTCGTGAAGGTCGCGTTGCGTCGAGCGCGGACGGCCCTCTCCCAGAGGATCTTCCCCTGTTCGGCTGATGTTCGTCCTCCGCCGTCCGTCTAGGGTCTGCCCCATCCATCGATCACCCGCACTGCCCGTCGACCCGGACGGTGCGGTCGGTCGCACCCCCTCATCACCAGGGAGACGAGTTGAGGAGCTTCCTCACCCCTCGACCGGGCGGACGGTCCGGACACACCCGGTCACACCGACCCCGCCTGGCCGCCACGCTGGCCGTGGCATTGGTGGCGACGATGTCACCGGTCCTGCTCACCTCCACCCCGGCCGCTGCCGCCCCGTCGGCCGACGGCCCGTGGCGCAAGGTGGACGGCACACCCGCCGCCACCAAGTCGGGCCGTCCAGCGGCCATCGAGGCGACGAGACTGGCCGCCTACACACTGGACCGGGCCGGCATGGCGCGCCTGCTGGAGAGGGCACCGGCGGAGCAGCGCCGCGCGGCGGGCCAGCCGCAGCAGGTGGTGTCCCTGCCCGCTCCCGACGGCACGTTCCAGCGGTTCGCGCTGGTCGAGTCGCCGGTGATGGAGCCGGAGTTGGCCGCCGCCCACCCGGAGATCAGCACGTATGCCGGCACCGGCCTGGACGACCCGACCGCGACGATCCGGGCCGACCTCACCCCGCTGGGCTTCCACGCCTCCGTCCGGTCCGCCGACGGGGCCTGGTACATCGACCCGTACTACCACCGCGACCAGAGCCTGTACGCCAGCTACTTCGCCCGCGACCTGACGAACCAGAACGGTGAGTTCGTCGAGCGCGAGGACGTCGAGTCGGCGGCGCACCACCTGCACGACGAGATCGAGGAGGCGCACGACGAGCCGGTCGCCGGCCCGCTGGTGACCCTGCGCACCTACCGCCTCGCCTTCGTCACCGACCCGTCGTACGCCACCTTCTTCGGCGTGGAGAACGTGACCGCCGCGAAGGTCACGCTGATCAACCGGGTGAACCAGATCTACGAGGACGAGACCGCGATCCGGCTCGTCCTGGTCAACGACACCGAGAAGACGAACCTGAACACCCCGGCGTTGGCCACCGAGCCCAACGGCCCCTGTGGCAGCTCCGGTTGCTACACCCCGGCACAGCTCACCGGATGCAGCAGCGGTCTGCTCAACCGCAACCGGATCGTGCTCGGCCAACTCGTCGGCGCGGGCAACTACGACGTCGGCCACATCGGTCTCGGCCTCAGCGGCGGCGGTGTCGCCGGTCTCGGCGTGGTCGGCGGCGACGGCAAGGCGCGCGGCTGCACCGGCCTGCCCAACCCGGTCGGCGACTACTTCGCCGTCGACTACGTGGCACACGAGATCGGGCACCAGTTCGCCGGCAACCACACCTTCAACGGCAACCAGTGGAACTGCTCGGGCGGCAACCGCAGCGCGGCCAACTCGTACGAGCCGGGCAGCGGCTCGTCGATCATGGCGTACGCGGGCATCTGCCAGCAGGACAACCTCCAGCCGCACACCGACCCGTACTGGTCGCACCGGACCTTCACCGAGATCACGAACTACGTGACGTCGAACCGGCCGGCGATCAACGAGGTGCAGACCGTCTCGCTGCGCGACTTCGACACCGCCGGTGACTCGTTCACCCTCGGCTACGGGGCCGCGACCTCGGCGCCGATCGTGCGCGGGGCCAACTACACCACCGCCGGGATCAAGGCCGCCATCGAGTCGATCGCGGGCTGGCCGGCGGGTGCGACGGTCACCGTGGCCGCCTTCGGGGGCAGCGGCACGCTCAACGACACCGGATTCCAGGTCACCTTCGGCGGCACCCTGGCCGCGACCAACGTGGCCCCGCTGACCCTGGGCGACCTCACCGGCGTCACCGGTTTCGTCGGCGAGACCGCCAAGGGCGGTGCCGTCGACAACGGCGGCCACCTGGTCGAGCAGACCACCAACCACGCCCCGATGGTCACCGTGCCGGACGGCCTCACCATCCCGGTGCGTACGCCGTTCGCGCTCACCGGCAGCGCCACCGACGTCGACGGCGACACGCTCACCTACCTGTGGGAGCAGAACGACCGGGGCGGCAGTGCCGGTACCGCACTGATGAACAACACCAAGACCAACGGACCGCTGTTCCGGGTCTTCGGCGAACCGGCGTGGGTGTCGCCCGAGGACGCCCTGAAGTACCACTCACCGGGCCAGAACGCCGTCACCACCGACTCGACCCGGGTCTTCCCGGACCTCGCGCAGGTGCTGGTCGGCAACACCAACGCCCGGACGGGCGCCTGCCCGACCCCGCCGGCACCACCGGCCAGCGGCAGCGCCTCCAACGTCCCGCCGGAGATCCTGGACTGCTACTCGGAGTTCCTGCCCACCCGGGACTGGGTCGGTGTGAACAACGACCGGACCCTGAACTTCAAGCTCACCGCCCGGGACGGTCGGCCGGGCGGCGGCGGCATCGGCAGTGCCGACATCGCGCTGCGGCTGGCTCCGGACGCCGGACCGTTCCTGGTCACCTCGCAGGCGGAGGCCGCCGTGCTCGACGGTGGTACGTCCCAGACCGTCACCTGGGACGTCGCCGGGACCGACGCGGCACCGGTGAACGTGAGCCACGTGAAGATCACGCTCTCGGTCAACGGTGGCGACAGCTTCCCGTACGTGCTGGCCGAGAGCACGCCGAACACGGGTGGCGCGACGGTGACCCTGCCCAACGTGGCGACCGACGAGGCGCGGATCAGGATCGAGGCGGTCGACAACGTCTTCTTCGCCGTCAACGACGCCGAGTTCGGCGTCCGCTCCGCCCCCGAGGTGTCCACCGACGCCCCGACGGACGGCGTCGGCGTGCAGTACAGCGACGCGCTGGCGCCGACGGTGACGGTCCGGGCGACCGACGCCGACGGTGCCGGATCGGCGCTGACCGCGACCGCCACCGGCCTGCCCGCCGGTCTGGCGCTCACCGTGGCCGGCACCTCCGGGCCGGACACCCGTCCCGGCACCCGGAGCTGGACGGTCACCGGCACCACCTCGGCGGCCCCGGGCACGTACCCGGTCACCGTCACGGTGACCGACGGCACCGGGCTGGTCGGCAGCACCACGTTCACCGTCACCGTCGCCCCGGAGAACGCGGCCGTGACCTGGGCCGGGGACACCCTGGTCAGTACCGCGACCGCCGGTGCCGCCGGTCGCGTCCTGTTGCGGGCGGTGCTGCGGGACAGCTCCGTGCTGCCGTCGTCGGCCGACACCACCGGCGGTGACCTGCGGACCGCCACGGTGACCTTCACCGCGGGCGGGGCCACGCTCTGCACCGCTCGCGTGGACCTGGTCGCCCCGGCCACCACCACCGGCACGGCGGCCTGCACGGCGACCCTGCCGGCGGGGGCGCACACGGTGACCGCCACGGTCGGTGGCAACTACACCGGGAACACCGCCGCCACGGTGACGGTCGCCCGTTCCGACGGTGGATTCCTCACCGGGGGCGGTCACCTGACCGTCACCCGGTCGGCCGGTACCCACCCGGCGGACCGGGCGTCGAAGGTGTCGGTGAACCTGAACGCGAAGCCGGCCACCGCGAAGAAGGCGGCGTCGGGCCACGCGGAGATCACGTACCGGTCCGGCGGCACCGACTACACGGTGCGGACCAGCGCGGTCGACGGTCTCGGCATCACCTCGGCCGGTAAGTTCGCGTCGCTGCGATACCAGGCCGCGCTCTACGACGGCCGGGGCAAGCTGGTGGCCGCCGGCCTGACCCTGGCCGTGACGGTGACCGACCGGGGTGCTCCCGGGCGGCACGACACCGTGGGGATCACCCTCTGGCAGGGCGGCACCCTGGTCTTCTCGTCCGACTGGACGGGAGCCGGGACCGGCGAGGTGGCGCTGACCGGCGGCAACCTCACCGTGCACTGAGCGGCGGGCAGGCCGGGCAGGTGCGTCCTGCCCGGCCTGCCGTCCGTCGATTGCCACCACCAGAACACCGGTGAGCTCCACCACTCGTCGGAATATCCGCAGGTCGGAGTCGTATTGTCGCGAAGGTAATCCCGATTGCCCAGATAGGAAATCCGGCGACAGGAGGACTCATGGCCAGCACCCTCGACCTGCCCACCCCGCTCGTGTCCACCGAGTGGCTCGCCCAGCACCTCGACCACCCGGACCTGCGGATCCTCGACGCGACCGTGCACCTGGCCCCGCCGAGTGAGGCCGGCCAGGACTGGTCCCAGACCTCCGGCCGCCCCGAGTACCTGACCGCCCACATCCCGTCGGCGGCGTTCGCCGACATCATCGACGACCTCTCCGAGCCGGACGGCGGCTGGTTCACCCGGCCCTCCCCGGAACGCTTCGCGGCGGCGGCGGGGCGACTCGGCATCGGCCCGGACACGGCGGTCGTGGTCTACGCGGCCAACGTCTTCTGGGCCACCCGGGTCTGGTGGCTGCTGCTCGCGAACGGCTTCGACAAGGTGGCCGTCCTGGACGGCGGATTCGGCAAGTGGACCGCCGAGGGCCGGCCGACCCGTGACGGCGAGGAGAGCTACCCGCCCGCGCAGTTCGTCGGTACGCCCCGTCCGGAGCTGTTCGCCGATCTGGACGAGGTCAAGCAGGTGGTGGAGAGCGGCAGCGGAGCCTGCCTGATCAACTCGCTGTCGCCGGAGGACCACCACGCCACCGAGACGATCAGCTACGCCCGCCCCGGTCGGATCCCGGGCAGCCGCAACGTCTTCGTCGCCGCCCTGCTCGACCCGACCGACGGGACCTTCCGGTCGGTGCCGGAACTGCGGGAGATCTTCCAGGAGGTGCAGGCCCAGCCGGGCCGGAAGGTCACCTACTGCGGCGGCGGCATCGCCGCCACCGGTGACGCCCTGGCGCTGCGCCTGATCGGGGAGACCGACGTGGCGGTGTACGACGGTTCGCTGCGCGAGTGGACCAGCGACCCGTCGCTGCCCGTCGAGGTCGGCTGAGCACGCCGCGCCGCCCGTACGCCTTCCGGCCCGCCACGCCGTCGCACTGGCGGGCCGGAAGGCTGTGTGGCGTCGTCTCGGACCCCGGCTCAGCGGGACGGTGTCGACAGGCTCAGCGAGACGGTGTCGCCACGATCTGCCGGAGGGCGGCCCGGACGCCGCCGGTCCGGATCAGACGCAGGGCCTCGACGTAGGCCTCGACGAACCGGGGGGAGTCCGCGAGGGTGCCGAAGAGCGACCGGTCCTCGATGAAGGTGGTCGGGGCGTCCCCGTTGCGCCGCGCGGCAGCCATCAGACCGTCCCGGCGCGGATCCACCACGTCGATCGGCCGGCCCTGTTCGTCGGTGCCTTCGGCGTACCGTGCCCAGGCCGCCACCACGGCGGCGCAGACGCCCACCGGCCCGCCGTCGGCGAGCTGCGCGGTCACCACCGGCAGCAGGAACTTCGGGATCCGGTCCGAGGTGTCGGCGCAGATCCGGGTCAGCGGATCCTGGATCTCCGGGTTGCCGAAGCGCTCGACGACGGTGCGGCCGTACGCCCGGAAGTCGACCCCGGCGATCGGCTTGAGCGTGGGTACCGCCTCCTCGTCGATGTAGCGCAGCAGCAGCGCCCGGACGTCCGGGTCGGTGATGGCCTCGTGCACGTACCGGTGCCCCAGTAGGAAGCCGAAGTAGCAGAGCGCCTGGTGCGTGCCGTTGGCCAGGCGCAGCTTCATCAGCTCGTACGGCTCGACGTCCCCGACGATGTCCACACCGACGTCCTCCAGCGGCGGACGGCCGGCGACGAAGGTGTCCTCCAGCACCCACTGGTGGAACGGCTCGGCGGTGACCGGCCACCGGTCCCGGTAGCCGAAGGTCCGCTCCAGGTAGGCCCGGTCGGCGTCCACCGTCGCCGGGGTCACCCGGTCCACCATGGAGTTCGGGAAGGAGACCTCCTGCTCCATCCACCGGGCCAGCTCGGGGTCCTTCATCCCGGCGAAGCCGAGGAACGCGGCGCGCGACACCTTGCCGTTCTCCTGGATGTTGTCGCAGGACATGACGGTCAAGCCGCCCAGGCCACGGTCCCGTCGCAGGCGCATCGCCTGGAGCACCAACCCGAACGGTGTCGCGTTCGGCACGTCGGCGTCCAGGTCCGCGCGGATCGGGGCGGAGTCACCGGTGAACTCGCCGGTCACCTGGTCGATCCCGTACCCACCCTCGGTGATGGTCAACGACACCACGCGGGTGGCCGGGTCGGCGATGCGCTCCACGACGCCGGTCGGGTCCTGAGGGGCGTACCCGGTGCTGAGCAGCGAGCCGATCACCCGGTTGCGCCGGCTGCCGTCCGGCTCCTTCACCGTCAGCGTGTAGAGGTGGTCCTGCGCGGCGAGCCGGTTGCGGGTGCCCTCGTCGGCGGGGCGGACGCCCACGCCGTGCACCGCCCAGTCCAGTCCCTGCCCCCGGCGCAGCAGTTCGTCGAGGTACATCGCCTGGTGCGAGCGGTGGAAGTGCCCGACACCGAAGTGCACGATCCCGCCGCGCAGTGCCGCCCGGTCGTACCGGGGCGCCTCGACCTCGGTGGGCAGCGAGGTCAGGCTCGCGTTGCTCAGTTCCCTCATCGCTCTTTCCGTTCTGTGGGCCGCAGCGCGGCCAGGTTGCCGCCGGAGATCCGGCAGATGTCGGCCGCGAGGTCCATCGCCTCGCGGGCCAGATCGCGCCACCGCGCCGCGTCCAGGTCGACGCCGTCCTCGGCGAAGCCGCACACCAGGCGGGCGAGGGTGGCGTCTCCCGCACCCATCGTGTCGACGACGGGTCCGGGTCGGTCCGGTACGGGTGCGGTCGCCACGACACCGTCGGCCGTGTGCACCGACACGCCGTCGGCGGCCCGGGTCAGCACCACCACCCGTACCCCCGATCGCAGCAGCTCGGCCACGAACTGCTCGGGGTCCTCGACGTGCAGGTCGGCGAGGTCCTGCAGGCTCAGCTTGACCACGTCGGCGACGGTGGCGAGCCGGCGGAGCCCCGACCGGTAGGCCGCGACATCGCGCACCAGCGTGGGCCGCACGTTGGGGTCGACCACGAAGGTCCGTCCGGTCCGGCGGACGACGTCGACGAGCGCCTGCACCTGGTCGAGGTCGTCCAGCGGGTACGAGTTGACCACCAGGACGGCCCCGCCGCCCATGGTCGCCACGTCCGCCGCCGTGTACGCGTACCGCCGATCGTGGATGGCCGCGGAGAACTCGTAGACCGGCTCTCCCGCCACCCGCCGGGACGTCGCCGTTCCGGTCGGCAGCGCGCAGGACAGCGGTACCAGGGTGACGTCCTCGGCGGTGACCGCCTCCCGCAACCAGTCGCCGAGGCCGTCGGCGGAGACCGGTGACACCAGTGCCGCCGGTGTCCCGAGTCGCCGGACGCCGACGGCGAGGTTGAATCCGGCGCCGCCGGGGTGGCGGGCACGGGTGCCGTCCGCGTTCTCGATGACGTCGGCGAGCAGGTCGCCCACCACGACCACGCCGGACGGTGCTGTCCCGGCTCCGGTCGACGCGGTCACTGGAGATTGGTGTGGTTGTGGCTCATCGTGCCGGCCGGGTCCGGCAGCGCCCGCATCAGCTCCAGCACGACGGAGTCGAGCAGGATCAGTGCCGACTGCTCGAAGAGCGTGCCGCCGAACTGTCGGCTGGCGTCCGCCGGCAGGACGATCGAGCCGTCCGCGAGATCCCGTAGTGGGCTCTGACGTTGGTGGGTCACCAGCAGCACCTTCGCCCCCTCCGACCGGGCGATCCGGGCGAAGCCGACGCTGACCGGGGTCCGCCCGCTGCCGGACACGATCACCAACGTGTCGCCCGAGCGCACCGACGGTGCGGTGGCCTCGCCGACGAAGTGCGCCGCCAGGCCGAGGTGCATGAATCGCATCGCGGCCATCTGTGCGGCGAGCCCGGAGCGGCCCTGCCCGGAGAGGAACAGTCGGCCGCCGGCCACGTCGTCGAAGCAGGAGACGAAGCGGTCGTACTCGTCGACGGGCAGCGCCGCGAGGACGGACCTCAGCTCGGTGCCGCTCAGGTGCCAGGAGTCGACAGGTCGACCTGTGCTCTGATCCATGCCGCTTCTCCTTCCGGGTCGGTGGCCTCGGTGACGCCCGAGCCGATCACGACGATGTCGGGGGCGACCGCCAGGGCGCGGGCGAGGTTGGCGCGTCCGATGCCGCCGGCCAGGGAGACGCGGAATCCGCGCGCCCGGCGTTGGGCCACCCGGTCGATGTGGTCCTCGGTGCCGAGTCCGGCCCGCCGGGTGTCGGACGGGGCGTGCAGGGCCAACCAGACGTCCTGTGGTGCCCGGCCGTCCAGCAGGGTCTCCGCGTCCAGCTCGCCGTCGAGGATGGTGTCGAGCACCACCTCCCGCCCGTACCGCCGGGCGACCTCGTCGGTGTCGCGGCGGGTGGCGGGGGAGGCGTGCGCGAGCACGGTCATCATGGCGGCCCCGGCGGCGAAGACCATCTCGGCCTCCAGGCGTCCGCCGTCGGCCGTCTTGGTGTCGGCGAGCACCGGTGTGTCCGCGCCGAGTTCCCGGACGGTGCTGATGGCGGCGAGCCCGAAGCGCTTGAGTACGGGCGTGCCGACCTCGATGAGGTCGAAGTACCGGCCGACGCGCGGGATGAGCGCGAAGTGCTCCGGCGCGTCGATGGCGAGTTGCAGTCGGATCGCCACGGCCTAGCCCTTCGGCTCGGGAGCGTGCAGACCGGTGATCACCTTCAGCAGCGAGTCCGGGGTGAACGACGACGTCGGCTCGTCGGCCACGACCCGGCCCAGGCGCAGCACGACGATGCGGTCGGTCACCTGGAGCACGTGCGGCAGCGTGTGCGAGATGAAGATGACGCCCAGACCGCGTTCCCGCGCTCCCGCGATCACCTTCAGCACCTCACCCGACTGTCGGGCACCGAGGTGGTTGGTGGGCTCGTCCAGGATGATCACCTTGCGTGCCCAGGCGACGGCACGGCCGATGGCCACGGCCTGCCGCTGCCCACCGGAGAGCTGGTTGACGTTGCGACGTACGCCGGTGGTCAGGCCGATCCCGGCCCGCTCCAACTCCTCGTGCGCGACCCGGGCCATCGCCTTGTTGTCGAGGAACCCGAGCTTGCCGAGCAGCCCCGGCCGTCGGCGTTCCCGTCCGAGGAAGACGTTGCCGCTGATGGTGAGGTCGGGGCAGAGGCCCGAGTCCTGGTACAGCGTCTCGATGCCCGCCTGGAGCGCGTCGTGCGGCGACTTCCACTCCTGCGGCACGCCGTCGAGATAGACGCTGCCGGTGTCCGGCCGGTGCGCGCCGGAGAGGACCTTCACCAGGGTCGACTTGCCGGCTCCGTTGTCGCCGACCAACCCGATGATCTCACCGGCCCGGACGGACAGGTTGACGTCGGTCAGCGCCCGGACGCTGCCGTAGGACTTGGTGACCTCGCGGGCCTCGTAGATGGGTGCGTCAGCCACGGCCGGCTCCCCTCCTGGTACGGACGTTGATCTGCTGGACGCCGACCGCCACCGCGATCAGGACGCCGATGACCACCTGCTGCCAGTTCGGTGCGACGCCGATCAGGATCAGGCCGCTCAGCACCGCCGTCGTGATGAGCGCGCCGAGCACGGTGCCGGACATCCGCCCGATGCCACCGGCCAGGCTGGTGCCGCCGATGACCGCCGCGGCGATCGCCGCCAGCTCCTGGCCCTGTCCCGAGGTGGGCGAGCCCGAGCCGAGCCGGAAGTAGACGAACACGCCGGCCAACCCGGCCAGCAACCCGGCCAGCATGTACACCTTCAACAGGTGCCGTTCGACGTTGATCCCGGCACCCCGGGCGGCGAAGCCGTTGGATCCCACCGCGTACGTCCAGCGGCCGAACCGGGTGAAGCTGAGCGTCAGCCACGCGACCGCCAGCACGGCGAGCACGACGATCAGTGGGATGGTCAGCAGGTTCAGGTACTGCGTGTTGCCGAGCCGGATCACCTCGGCGGGGCCGCCGGCGATCTGGACCCCGCCGGTCAGCACCAGGGTCAGCCCGGCGGCGGCGCCCATGGTGGCCAGCGTGGCGATGAACGGTGCCAACTTGGCCCGGGTGATGAGCAGCCCGTTGACCAGGCCGACCGCGAGACCGGTGGCGAGGGCCACCACCACGCCGACGGCGATCGTCGTGGCGGTGGCCGTTCCACCCTCGTTCAGGGATCTCATCGTCATCGCGCAGGCGACGCCGCTCAGCCCGAGCGTGGACCCGACCGACAGGTCGATGCCGCCGGTGATGATGACGTACGTCTGCCCGATCGCCAGCAGGATGACCGGGGCCCAGTCCTGCAGGATGTTGGCGAAGGCGAACCGGCTGAAGAACAGCGGGTTCATCGCCGTGAAGAAGACCACCATGACGACGAGGACGCCGAGCAGGATCACGTCCTGCCGCATCAGTGTCGCCAGCAGGCGGCTGCCGCGCGTCTCGCTCGCCGCCTGTGTGGTGTCGGCCGTCATGGCGCTCCTCCTCTGGAGATCCGCATTCCCCTGGTCGCCGGCTACTGGGTTGGGTACTGGTACTGCTCGGTCTCGGCCAGGTTGTCGTTGGTCATCACCACGTTCGCCATCACGACGTCCTTCTCGATGCCGTCGACGTTCTGGTCGCGGATCGTGTCCACCAGGTTCTGCAGGGCGAGCGCGGCCTGGTCGCCGGGCTTCTGCGCGACCAGGGCGCTGTAGATGCCGGCCTTGAGGTCGGCCACCTGGTTCTCGTACGCGTCGTAGCCGATGAGCTTGACCTGCTCGGCCTTGCCCGCGTTGCGCAGCGCGGCCACGGTGCCGGAGCCGGAGGTACCGTCCACGGCGAAGATGCCCTTGAGGTTCGGGTGCTTCAGCAGGATCGTGTTGACCGCGGAGGTCGCCCGGGCCGGCTGGCTGTTGGCGTACTCCTTGCCGACGAGGGTGATGCCCGGGTACTTCTTCAGCTCCTCGGTGAAGCCCTCTTCGCGGAGCTGGTTGGTGGTCGCCGTCGGCGAGCCGGACATCAGGAAGACCTCACCGGACTCCCCGATCTGCTCGGCCAGGGTCTGCGCCGCCTGCCGGCCGCCCTCGCGGTTGTCGCCGGTGATCGCCGAGGTGAGGTAGCTCTGGTCGGTGACCGTGGTGTCGACGGTCACGACCGGGATGTTCGCCGACTGCGCCTTGGTGACGCTGGGCTGTAGCGCGTCCGGGTCGGTGGGGACGAGGACGAGCCCGTCCACCCGCTGGGTGAGCATCGAGTCGACGAACGGGATCTGCGACTGCGGCGAGTACTCGTCGGGCGCGCCCTGCCACAGCAGCCTGATGCCCAGCTCCTGTGCCTTCGCCTCGGCACCGACCTGCATGGCCTTGAAGAACGGGTCGGAGGCGATGCCCGGGACGAACCCGATGGTGAGCTGCCCCTCGCCGCCGTCCCCGGCGGAGTCGTTCCCACAGGCGGCCACCGAGAAGGCGAGCGTGCCGGCCATGGCTACACCGATAACTGTCCGGAATGTCCTCTTCATGCCACCAGATCCTTGTCGACTAGTCAGACCAACCTCAGGGGAGTTCCGCCTCCCGTAGTCCTGCCGGGCCGTGTCGCGCCGTCGGACATCCCCACCAGCGCTTCGATGGATGCGCAACCGCTTGCGCACCTCGAAGATGGCGGAACTTTACCCCCGCGCAACCGCTTGCGCAAGGGCTTGCTTTTGGCTAGATTGAGCTCCTTCTCGCCGTGGTCCCCGCAGTCGCGGGGCCGGTCGCGAGCCGGGGGAAAGGGTGCAAAACGACGTGGCGACGATGGCCGAGGTAGCGCGGATCGCCGGGGTGTCGACGACGACCGTGTCCCATGTGCTCAACAAGACACGCAAGGTCGCCCCGGAGACCGAGGAACTCGTGCGCAAGGCGTTGGAGTCGACCGGCTACCGGCACAACCTCGCCGCCCGGGCCCTGGCCACCCAGTCCACGGACACCATCGGGCTGGCGATGTCCGTGGTCACCAACCCGTACTTCGCCGCGCTCATCCGGGACATCGAGCGGCACCTGCGCCGGGCCGGGTACACCCTGATCCTGGCCGACACCAACGACGACCCCGAGGTCGAGTTGGACGTCATCAACCACCTGCTGGCCCGGCGGGTGAGCGGCCTCATCGTGAACCCGCTCGAAGGCAACAGCGAACTCACCCAGTGCCTGCGGAAGCTGCTCGACGATCAGTTGCCGACCATCTTCCTCGACCGCCGGTCGGCGCTTCCGGGCGACCAGGTGTACTCCGAGTGCCTGGACTCGATCCATCACCTCACCGCCCACCTGGCGGCCCAGGGGCACCACCGGATCGGCTACGTGCGGGGCGCCGTGCGGGAGATGTCGGCCCAGGACCGGCTCGCCGGCTACCACCGGGCCGTCGCCGAGTTGGGGCTCGCGGACGATCCGAGTCTGGTCATCGCCGGTGAGTCCGACGAACGCGTCACCGAGCAGCGTCTCCTCGAACACCTCGCCTCGGACGGTCCGGCCACCGCCCTGGTCGTCTCGAACAACCAGATGACCCTCGGCGCGCTGCGCGCCATCCGGCGTGCCGGGCTGAAGGTGCCCCACGACATCGCCCTGGTCTGCTACGACGACTTCGAGTGGGCCGACCTGTTCGACCCGCAGATCTCGGCGATGGCGCAGGACGCCGCCCGGCTCGCCTCGACCGCCGTGGAACTCCTGCTCGCCCGGATCCGGCGACCGGACCGGGTGCCGCAGTCCGTGGTGGTGCCGGCCACCTTCCGGCACCGCGACTCGTGCGGATGCGGACGCGGCACCCACCCGGCACCGGGGAGCGTGGACAGTGTCCTGGCCGCCGGCTGACACGCTCACGCTCGCCGGACTCGCCGACCGCGCCCGGGCGATGTCGGCGGGTGCCGACCGGACGCTCATCGGCATCGTCGGTCCGCCCGGCGCCGGCAAGAGCACCGTCGCGGAGGCCCTCGTCCGGCTGCTCGGTCCGGACGCCGTCCTGGTGCCGATGGACGGCTTCCACCTGAGCAACGAGGTCCTCGCCGCACTCGGCCGCGCCGACCGCAAGGGCGCTGCGGACACCTTCGACGCGGACGGCTACCTCGCCCTGCTCCGCCGACTACGCGACCAGACCGACGAGGTCGTCTACGCGCCGACTTTCCGCCGCGACATCGAGGAGCCGATCGGTTCCAGCATCCCGGTGCCCCGCACCACCCCGATCGTCGTCACCGAGGGCAACTACCTGCTGCTCGACTCCCATCCGTGGAAGTTCGTCCGCGACCTGCTCGACACCACCTGGTATCTGGAGGTGGCCGAAGAGGTACGCCTCGACCGGCTCGTCGCCCGCCACGTCGCCTTCGGCAAGACGCCCGACGCGGCTCGGGCCTGGGCGAAGGGCAGCGACCAGGCCAATGCGGCCGTCATCGCCGAGTCGAGCCGCTCCGCCGACCTGCTGGTCCACCTCGCGGCGAGCGACTGAGGGTCCCGCCGCCACCTGTCCCCGCCCGGCGGTGCCGTCCCGCCCGCCTGCCGTAAGGTCGGGTGATGAGCAGCCGACCCGCCGCCGGGGGAGGCCGGTGGGTCGAGGTCGACCCGGCCCGGACCGAACGCTGGGTGGCCGGCTTCGCCGACCGGCACGGCCCGTTCGCCGCCACCGCACAGGAGTACGGACTCCTGCTCGCCGCCCCGGACGGTGCCACCGCCGAACTGCACACCCCACCGGGCGCGCCGGTCACCGCCGACCTGGAAACCTTCGTCGCGGAGGCCGTCGTACCCCGCCGGATCGGACTGCTGCTGGCGCGCAAGGGCGCGGTGGCGGTCGGCGTCGCGGAGGGGGAGGAGCTGCCGGTACACAAGGTCGACACGCGGTACGTGCAGGGGCGTACCGCGGCCGGTGGCTGGTCGCAGCAGCGGTTCGCCCGGCGGCGCGACAACCAGGCCAAGGCCGCGATCGCCGACGCGGTCGACCTGGCGGTCCGCCTGCTGCTGCCACAGGCAGAGCGGCTGGACGCGGTGGTGGCCGGTGGCGACCGGCGGGCCGTGGACACCGTGCTGGCCGACCGTCGGCTCACCGCACTCGCCGCGCTGCGCGCCGACCGGCTGCTCGACGTACCCGAGCCTCGGTATACGGTGCTGCTGGCCGCGACCGCCGCCGCCCGCACCGTGCACATCCTGATCCGCGACCCCGACTGAGCGGCACGGACCGGCCCCGGTCGACGCCTCCGACGAAGGGCGTCGACCGGGGCCGTCCGCACCGCGTCAGATCGCGCCGCTGAAGGTGTCGCAGGAGGCCGGGGTGCCGGATTCGTAGCCGCGGCTGAACCAGCGCTTGCGGTCCGCCGAGGAGCCGTGCGTGAACTCCTCCGGGTTCACCGGTCGGTCGGCGCGCCGGGAGATGGCGTCGTCGCCGATGGCCTCGGCGGTGTCGATGGCCTCGGCGATGTCCTGCTCGGTGATGCTGTTGAAGATCTTCTGGCCGCGATCGTCGGCGGTACCGGTGGCGTTCTTGGCCCAGGCGCCGGCGAAGCAGTCGGCCTGCAACTCCAGGCGCACCGACAGGTCGTTGGCGTTGCCGGGGTCGCGCTGCTGCTGGCGGCGGACCTGCTCGTTGGTGCCGAGCAGGTTCTGCACGTGGTGGCCGTACTCGTGGGCCAACACGTACGGCTGGGCGAACTCACCGGTGGCGCCGAGCTGCGTGGCGAGCACCTCGTAGAAGGAGAGGTCGATGTAGACCAGCGAGTCGGCCGGGCAGTAGAACGGGCCGACGCCCGAGTCGGCCTGACCGCAGGCGGTGCTGACGGCCTGGTCGAAGAAGACGGTACGGGTCGGCCGGTACTGCTCGCCGAACGCCTCGGGCAGGGCGGTGCGCCAGTACGCCTGGATCGAGTTGACGTAGAGGTTGTTGCGGCAGTCGAGCTGCTCCAGCGCGTCCGGGGCCTCGCAGCGCTGCTCCAACGCGGTGTTGTCGCCCTGCTCGCCGCCGCCGGTCATGGCGTTCAGTCCGAAGCCGCCACCGACCAGCGCCACCAGCACGGCGATGACGAGCCCGACGATGCCGCCGCGGCCACCGCCGATCGGGATGGGGATGCCCAGCCCGCCGCCGCCTCCACCGCCGCCTCGCCGGTCCTCCACCTGGCTGGTGTCGATCCGCGCGTTCTCGTTCAGCTCCATCATGACCCCGATCAGTCGGTGGCTCGCGGGCCGGAACCGTTCCGGACGGCGAATCGGTACCCGACGATCTTGCTCGGTAATCCGCGTTCGCCGTTCACCGGGGCCCGGTACAATCGAGCTGTGCTGCTCTGCGAAGGCTGAACGCCCCGCGCCGACGGGTCACCATGATCCGCCGGCGCTTTCGTGTGCCCTGAGTCAGCCCTGCGGATCCCGAGAGCGAGTACCCCGACATGATCACTGCCAGCGGCCTGGAACTGCGCGCCGGTGCCCGGATCCTGCTGTCCGACACCACGCTGCGGGTGCAGCCGGGGGACCGGATCGGCCTGGTCGGCCGCAACGGCGCCGGCAAGACCACCACGCTGAAGGTGCTGGCCGGTGAGGGCCAGCCGTACGCCGGGCAGGTCGACCGGCGCAGCCCCGTCGGCTATCTGCCGCAGGACCCCCGTACCGGCGACCTGGAGGTCACCGGCCGCGACCGGGTGCTCTCCGCGCGGGGCCTGGACACCCTGATGGCCGGGATGAAGGACCTGGAGGCGAAGCTCGCCGACGGCGGTGACGAGAAGCTGGTCCGTCGGTACGGCGCGCTGGAGGACCAGTTCGCCGCGCTCGGCGGGTACGCGGCCGAGGCCGAGGCGGCGCGCATCTGCGCCAACCTGGGGCTGCCCGACCGCGCCCTGGCCCAGACCATCGGCACCCTCTCCGGTGGTCAGCGTCGTCGCATCGAACTGGCCCGGATCCTGTTCCGGGACGCGGGCGACAACGGTGGCGGCATCCTGCTGCTCGACGAGCCCACCAACCACCTCGACGCCGACTCGATCACCTGGCTGCGCGGCTTCCTGGCCAACCACAAGGGCGGTCTGGTGGTCATCTCGCACGACGGTGACCTGCTGGAATCGGTGGTCAACAAGGTCTGGTTCCTGGACGCCACCCGTTCCGTGGTCGACGTCTACAACCTGGGCTGGAAGGCGTACCTGGAGGCGCGGGAGACCGACGAGCGGCGACGCCGCCGGGAGCGGGCCAACGCCGAGAAGAAGGCCGGCGCGCTGATGGCCCAGGCGGACAAGATGCGGGCGAAGGCCACCAAGACGGTGGCCGCGCAGAACATGGCCCGCCGGGCCGAGCGCCTGATGTCGGGTCTGGAGGAGGTCCGGGTCGCCGACAAGGTGGCCAAGGTGCGGTTCCCGGCCCCGGCGGCGTGCGGCAAGACTCCGCTGACCGCGAACAGCCTGTCCAAGTCGTACGGGTCGCTGGAGATCTTCACCGACGTCGACGTGGCGGTGGACCGGGGTTCCCGGGTGGCCATCCTGGGGCTCAACGGCGCCGGCAAGACCACGCTGCTGCGGATGCTCGGCGGGTTGCTCAAGCCGGACACCGGCGAGGTACGGCCCGGGCACGGGCTGCGGCTGGGCTACTACGCGCAGGAGCACGAGACGCTCGACGTCGGGCGGACCGTGCTGGAGAACATGCGGGCCGCCTCGATCGAGCAGACCGACACGGAACTGCGCAAGATCCTCGGTGCGTTCCTCTTCTCCGGTGAGGACGTGGACAAGCCCGCCGGGGTGCTCTCCGGTGGCGAGAAGACCCGGTTGGCGCTGGCGACCCTGGTCTGCTCCGGCGCGAACGTGCTGCTGCTGGACGAGCCGACCAACAACCTCGACCCGGTCAGCCGGGAGCAGGTGCTCGACGCGATCGCCCGGTACCCGGGGGCGATCGTCCTGGTCACCCACGACCCGGGCGCGGTGTTGGCGCTCAAGCCGGACCGGGCCATCCTGCTGCCCGACGGCGACGAGGACGCCTGGAGCGACGACCTGCTGGAACTGGTCGAACTGGCCTGACCGGATGCAAGGAAGGGCACCCTGCTAACGCCCGGTGTATAGGAGGGGTCCCTTCCTAACCCGCACCGGGTCAGCGGGCGAGGGCGCGGTCGTCGAGGGCCGGTCCGGTGTGCCGGCACGCTCTCGGGTGCCGACTGTCGTCACCTATCGGGAAGCTGACATTGCATAGCGTGTCGGTTGGCGAATAGTTGATATCTGGCGCATGATCGTTCGAGGCGGTCTAATAGGTGGGACCGTATCCGAACCGCACAGTCTGGGACGTGAGGACACAGCATGGCAGCCACTGGCACAGCCACCAGCACTGAGAAGGGTCGCCGGATCGTCGGAGCCGAGCGTCAGACGCTCGCCAAGGACCTCGTCAAGCGGTACACCGGAGGAGAGAGCATCCGTGCTCTCGCGGCCTCGACCGGCCGATCCTACGGGTTCATCCACCGCGTGCTCACCGAGTCCGGGGTGCAGCTGCGGCAGCGCGGCGGCGCCCGGCGCCGCAAGAAGGCGTGACCCGCCCGTCAGCGTCGTACACCACCACCGCGACCCGGGCCGCCCGGTGACCACCGAGGCGACCGGGGTCCGGCTGGAGTGTGACGGGCCGATCGCCACGGTCACCCTGTGTCGGCCCGACGTGCTCAACGCGCAGACCCCGTCGATGTGGCGCGCGATGAGCGATTTCTCCCGGGACCTGCCCGGTGACGTACGTGTCGTGGTCGTCCGGGGTGAGGGGCGGGCGTTCTCCGCCGGCCTCGACCTGGCGGTCGTGGGCGCCACCGGGCCGGGATCGTTCGCCGAGCTGGCCGCGCTGCCGGAGGCGGAGTGTGCCGACCGGATCGCCGCCCTGCAGGGCGGCTTCACCTGGCTGCACCGTCCGGACGTCATCTCCGTCGCGGCCGTGCAGGGGCATGCCATCGGTGCCGGGTTCCAGCTCGCCCTCGCCTGCGACCTGCGGGTGCTGGCGCAGGACGCGAAGCTGTCCATGGCCGAGGTGACGCTGGGCCTGGTCCCGGACCTGGCCGGCACGAAGCGCCTGGTGGAGTTGGTCGGCTACGCCCGTGCGCTGGAGATCTGCACCACCGCCCGGCGGATGGACGCCGCCGAGGCGGACCGGCTCGGCCTGGCCACCCTGGTGGTGCCGAACGCGGAGCTGGACGACGCGGTGCGCGACCTCACCGCCGGGTTGGTGGCGCACCAGCGTGACGCGGTGGTGGAGATCAAGGCGCTGCTCGCCGGTGCGTCCGGGCGGACGCACGCCGAGCAGCAGCGGGCCGAGCGGGAGGCACAGACCCGACGGATCCGCGATCTCGCCGGGTACGCAGAATAGTAAGGACCGTTCGGGAAGATCCGGGTTACTCACGAGGTTGTCGTAGCTGTCGGGAGAATTGACCCGACGGCGTACTGAGGCCCTTCCCGGAGGTGTGTGTGTCCAACCCGATGGCCGCCGGCGGCATGGGCGGTTGGAGCATGCTGCGATCGATGCGTAACGGTGACGAGATCTCCAGTCACCGGTTGCAGCGCGGGGTCGCCCAGCGGATCGTGGCGTTCGCCCGGCCGTACCGGCGCGACATCGTCGTGTTCCTGCTGACCGTGATCGTCGCGGCGGTGATCGGGGTGGCCACCCCGTTGCTCGCCGGTCAGGTCATCGACGCGATCACCCGGGGCGGCTCCGAGGCCGGCGCGCTGGTGATCCGGTTGGCGTTCTTCATCGCCGGCCTGGCCGTCGCCGACGCGATGCTCTCCCTCGCGCAGCGCTGGTATTCGGCGCGCATCGGCGAGGGCATCATCCTCGACCTGCGTACCCGGGTCTACGACCACGTGCAGCGGATGCCGTTGCAGTTCTTCACCCGCACCCAGACCGGTGCGCTGGTCAGCCGGCTCAACAACGACGTGATGGGTGCCCAGCGGGCCTTCACCTCGACGCTCTCCGGCGTGGTCAGCAACGTGATCCAACTGCTGCTCACCGCCGCCGTGATGCTCACCCTCTCCTGGCAGATCACCGCGTTGTCGCTGGTGCTGCTGCCGGTGTTCATCATCCCGGCCCGCCGGGTGGGCCGGCGGCTGGCCGAGATCACCCGCGAGTCGTACAACCTCGACGCCAAGATGAACGCGACCATGACCGAGCGGTTCGGGGTCGCGGGCGCGCTGCTGGTGAAGCTCTTCGGCCGTCCCGACGCCGAGGCCGGCCGGTTCGCCGCCCGCGCCGAGCGGGTCCGGGACATCGGCATCACCTCCGCGATGTACTCGCGGACGTTCTTCGTGGCGATGCTGCTGGTCGCCTCGCTGGCCCAGGCGCTCACCTACGGGCTCGGCGGATGGCTGGCGGTCACCGGCGAGGTCAGCGCCGGTACGGTTGTGACGCTCGCGTTGCTGCTCACCCGGCTCTACGGTCCGCTCACCGCGCTGAGCAACGTCCGGGTCGACGTGATGAGCGCGCTGGTCTCGTTCGACCGGGTCTTCGAGGTGCTCGACCTGGACCCGGCGATCAAGGAGCGGCCCGACGCCGTCCCGGTGCCCCGCGACGCCGGCCGGGTCGAGTTCCGCGACGTGCGCTTCCGCTACCCGAGCGCCGCCGAGATCTCCCTCGCGTCGCTGGAGGAGGTCGCCACGCTGGACCGTACGGTCAACGAACCGGTGCTCAAGGGCGTCTCCTTCCGGGTCGAGCCCGGGCAGATGGTCGCCCTGGTCGGGCCCTCCGGCGCGGGCAAGTCCACGCTGTCCATGCTGATCTCCCGCATCTACGACGTCAGCGACGGTCAGGTGCTGGTCGGCGACGTCGACGTACGCGACGCCACCCTCGACTCGCTGCGGGACGAGATCGGTGTGGTCACCCAGGACTCGCACCTGTTCCACGAGACGATCGCCGAGAACCTGCGCTACGCCAAGCCGGACGCCACCGACGACGAGCTGTGGGCGGCACTGGCCGGCGCGCAGGTCGCCGACCTGGTCCGGGCGCTGCCCGACGGGCTGGACACCACCGTCGGCGAGCGCGGCTACCGCTTCTCCGGCGGCGAGAAGCAGCGCATCGCGATCGCCCGGCTGCTGCTCAAGGCACCGTCGATCGTGATCCTCGACGAGGCGACCGCGCACCTCGACTCGGAGAGCGAGGCGGCGGTGCAGCGGGCGCTGGCGGTGGCGCTGACCGGGCGTACCGCGTTGGTCATCGCGCACCGGCTCTCCACGGTCCGCGACGCCGACCAGATCCTCGTCCTCGACGAGGGCCGCATCGTCGAGCGTGGGCGGCACGACGAGCTGGTCGCCGTCGGTGGCCTCTACGCCGAGCTGTACCGCACCCAGTTCGCGGTCGCCGACTCGCCGACCCCGCACACCGACCAGGCCATGATGGAGCCGGTGATCATCCCGTCGCGGGAGTACCTCGCGGACGAGGCGCTGCCGCCCGCCGCCGCCAACTGACCGCCGTTCACTGCCGGTTCGTCGCCTCGCGGAGTTCGGCGAAGGCGGCACCAAGCGCCTGCGGGGTGTAGTGGGCGTTCAGGCCACTCGGGTTGGGCAGCACCCAGAGACGGGCGCCGGCCAGCGACTCGGGCTGCAGACCGAAGGTGGCCTTCGGGCGGGCGAAACCGATCCGGTACGCGGTCACCCCGACCACCGCCACCCAACGCGGTCGGTACGCGGCCACCTTGCCGGTCAGCTCCCGTGCCCCGTCCACCAGTTCGGCGGCGGACAGTTCGTCGGCGCGGGCGCTGGCCCGGGCCACCACGTTGGTGATGCCCAGCCCGAGCCCCGGCAACTCGTCCTGCTCGCTGGGATGCAGCAGGCGCGGAGTGAACCCGCCCCGGTGCAGTGCCGGCCAGAACCGGTTGCCGGGGCGGGCGAAGTGCCAGCCGGTCGCGGCCGACCACAGCCCGGGGTTGATCCCGACGAACAGTACGTCCAACCCGGGCACGATGACGTCCGGCAGCAGCCGGTCCACCGCCGCCGCCAACTCCTCGCGGGTCGGCCGGTACCCCTGGTCCACGCGACCGGTCCGCGGCGCAGGTCCGGGACCCGGTTCCGCCGCGCGGCGAGTGCGCCGGCTCGGGCCGTCGCCCGGCTGCCCGGCCCCAGGCCGCCCGGTCTCCGGCTGGCCGCTCTCCGGTTGCCTGGTCACAGGCCCCGCAGCGCGCCGCCGTCGACCGGGATGGTGACCCCGGTCAGGTAGCTCGCGGCCGGGGAGAGCACGAACGCGGCCACCCTCCCGAACTCGTCGGGGTCGCCGATGCGGCGCAGCGGGATGCCGGCCTCGGCCTCGGCACGGGCCCGTTCGGGGTCGCCGCTGGCGGCGAAGAGTTCCCGGTTCCGGTCGGTCATGATCCGTCCCGGCAGCAGCCCGACCACCCGTACGCCCCGAGGGCCGTACTCGTCGGCGACGTCCTTGGCGACCCCGGCCAGACCGGGGCGCAGCCCGTTGGAGATGCCCAGCCCGGTGACCGGGCCCCGCGCCGAGGTGGACAGCACCAGTGCGATGGCGCCTCCGCCGGGCAGCGCCCCGGCCACCGTGCGCACCGTTCGTACGCTGCCCAGGAAGATGGTCTCGAAGGCCGCTCGCCACTGGTCGTCGTCGACCGAGGCGGCGCTGCCGGGAGGCGGCCCGCCCACCGACACCAGGGCGCCGTCGAGTCGGCCGAAGTGCTGGTGCGCGGCCTGCACCAGCCGTTCGGGCGTATCCGGGTCGGTGAGGTCGGCGGTGATGCCGACGGCGTGCTCCGGTCCGCCGAGGGCGGCGGTGGCGGCGGCCACCGTGTCGGCGTGCCGGGCCGAGAGCACCACCCGGGCGCCGTCGGCGACCAGGCACCGTGCCGTGGCGTGACCGAGGCCGCGCGAGGCGCCGGTGAGCACGTACACCCGGTCGGTGAGTCCTAGATCCATGCCACCGATCCTGCCGCAGCCGGTGCACGTCCGGCATCCCCGGGTCCGCGCACCGCCGCTGGCCCGGATGTAAGGAGGGGGCCCTTCCTATACCGCAGGCGTTAGCAGGGTGCCCTTCCTTACGTCCGGAGGAGGCGTACGCGGCCGGCTAGTTGGACCGCGACAGCGCCGTCGACGCGTGCGAGTGCGGGGGATCGGCGGGGGCGTGGTGCCCGCCGGCCGTCGTAGCGCAGGGTGGCCTCCCGCACGGCGAGTTCCTCGGCGCCCAGCGGTGGCAGTTCGGCGCGGTCGCGCAACGCGCGGGCGAGGTCCCAACCGTCGCGCAGGCCGCCACCGGTGGGCCGGTCGGCGGCCCAGGTGAGGAAGGTCGACGGCCAGCGTGCGCCCAGGGCGGCGCTGAGCAGCGGCCAGTGCCGGGCGACCTCACCGGCCCGCTTGCGCAGCAGTGCCGCGCGCGCGGCGGCCAGCGGTGCGGGAGCGAACCCCGGAGGCGGCGGGCCACCGGCCACCAGCGCGGCCACCAGTCGTGCCTGTCGCTCGGCCAGCGTGTCGCCCGGCGTGGGCGGCTCGTCGGCGTCGGCGCTCACGTCACCACCGGGAATCCGCAGGCGGTGGCGATGGCGTCCAGTTCGGCGTGCAGCTCGGCGGCGGGTGGGTAGTGCCCGTCGCGCTCCAGCATGACCGCCGGTGGCCGCTGGCGTGCGCACAACTCGGCGAGCAGGTCGATGACGTCCTGACCGATCGGGTCGGTGTGGGTGTCGTGGTAGAAGCCACCGTGGTCGGCGCCACCGGCGACGTGCACGTACGCGACGCGCTCCAACGGCAGCCGGTCCAGCAGGTCCAGCGGATCGGTGGCCCGGTTACGGGCGTTGGCGTGCACGTTGGCGATGTCGAGTAGCAGCAGCGCGTCGGTGCGGTCCAGGATCTCGGTGAGGAAGTCGGCCTCGTCGAGTTCGTCGTCCGGCCAGTCGAACAGCGCGGCGATCGGCTCCAGCGCGATCGGCACCGGCAGGTCGGCCCGGGCTCGCGCGACGTTGGCGCAGACCACGTCGACCGCCTCGCGGGTGCGGGGCAGCGGCAGCAGGTGCCCGGCCTCCAGCCCACCGGCCCGGACGAAGGCGATGTGTTCGCTGACCAGAGGCGCTGACACCAGTTCGGCGACCGCCGCCAGGTGGCCCACCCGGGCCGGCTCGACCGGTTCGGTGCCGCCGAGGGAGAGTCGTACCCCGTGTGGCACCACCGTCACGCCGCGTCGACGCAGCGCGACCAACCCGTCCGGTGGGTCGGCGGGGGACACCCCCTCGGCGACCACCTCGACGAAACGCAGGCCGGGCAGATCGGCGACGAATCCGGCGATCTCCGGCCGCCAGCCGATGCCCACCCCGTGCGGGCCGGTCATCCGCCGCACCCACCGCCGCCGCACCCGCCGCCGCCTCCGCCACCGCCACCGCAGCCGCCGCCGCTGTCGCTCGCGCCCGCAGTGCTGCCACCGCCGCAGGCGGCGGTACCGCTGGTGCCGGTCGCCGCCTGGCGCTGGAGCTCGGCCTGCTGGGCGAAGGTGGGGTCCATGGCCCAGATCGTGGCGCTGCCGTAGAGGGCCACCGCCATCGCGGTGCCGGCAGCACCGTAGGTGGCGTACGACGGATTGCTGCGGGGTGCCAGGTGGTGGTTGCGCATGCGGAGCAACCGCAGCGCCGCGTCGGCGGCCTTGGTCCGTCGGGGCACCAGGGCGAACAGCAGGGTGCTCAGCACGCTCAGTGCGAGGACGACGACGATGAGATACCAGACCGGTCGCCCGTTGGCCACGCCGGCGAAGATGCGCGCGATGCCGACTGCGGACAGCGCGGCCATCAGCAGCGGGCCGATCCGCAGGGCCGTCCGCTGTTCCGGGGTGACCAGCAGTCCGTGCCGGTCCAGGTCGTCCCGCAGCTCGGTGAGTGCCCGGCTCACCCACTCGGTCGCGATGACCCGGCGGGCGGGGAGGCGTTGACCGGCGGCGTGGTGGACGGCGCGGTCGAGCGGGGTCGCGCCGGGAGGCAGGGCGGCGTCGGCGGTCAGCCGGTGCTGCTTGTCGACCCCGATCACGCCCTGTCCGCGCAGCGCGCCGATGGCGGTCCAGACCGCCAGGTTCTCGCCGCCGTTGAGGTAGGCGACCTGCTGTGGGCCGAGCTGGTCGGCGGGGGGCGAGGAGCGGCCGGACAGCACCGCCCGGCGGTGGATCAGGGTGCCGACGACGAGGACGAGCGCCGCCGCCAGGTAGAGAAACAGGAAGGTGCGGCTGGGAATGCCCCAGGTGTGGAAGTCCGCCACGGGATCCGTCATGGCCTGCTCCTGTCGCGCGAAGGGGACGCGCACTCATTGTGGAGCGCGGACGCCACCGTGCCGAGGCCGGGACGGCGGGGTTATCGCGCCGTTACCGGCCGTTCAGCGGCGGCGGACGGCTTCCTCGACCAGATCGAGGACGGGACCGAGGTCACCGGCGGGTCGCCCCATGGCCAGGTGCAGGACCAGGCCGTCGTAGGCGAGTTCGAGGAAGCGGGCCAGCACGTCGATGGGTACGTCCTCGCGCAGCACTCCGGCCTCGCGTTGCCGGGCCAGGCGTTCCCGGGTGGCTTCGGCGATCGCCGCCGAACGCTCGGCCCATCGCTTGGCGAAGGCCGGATCGGTCCGTAGCCGTCGGGAGACCTCCAGTTGGCTGCCGAGCCATCCGGTGGTGTCCGGGGAGACCGCGCGGGCCAACAGGTCCCGCATGACCTGGACCAGACCGTTGCGGGCGACGGTCTCCACCATGGTCGCCGCGTCGTCCTCGGCGACGGCCAGGAAGAGCGAGTCCTTGTCGCGGAAGTGGTGGAAGATCGCACCTCGGGACAGTCCGGTCGCCTCCTCGAGCCGCCGCACGGTCGCGCCCTCGTAGCCGTGCCGGGCGAAACAGGCGCGCGCGGCGGTGAGGATCTCGTGTCGACGGGCGTCGAGCTGGTCCTGACTTACTCTGGGCACGTCACGATCGTGTCAGCTCACCCGGGGTAACGCAAACCGTACGTACGGCTTGGAAATCGGGTTCCGGTCAGGGTCGGTGCCGGTACGACATCACCGCGTAACCTCCGGGCCTGTCGGGCGGGTACCGGATTCCCGTAAGGTGCCCGAGTGCCGCTGCTCCTGCTGGATCTGGACAACACCCTGCTCGACCGGGCCGGGCCGTTCCGCACCTGGGCAGAGCGTTTCCTCGACGGCATCGGCGCGCCCGCACACGACATCGAATGGCTGTTGTCGATCGACGCCGACGGGCTGACCGATCGGTGGGACGTCGCGGACGCCATCCGGGACCGGTACCGCCTGCGGATGCCCTCCATCGATCTGGTCGAGGAGTTGCACGACGGCGTCGTCGAGTTCACCCGGCTCGATCCGCTGGTCGCCTGCGCGCTGCGGATCGCCGACGACGCCGGCTGGATGCCCGTGGTGGTCACCAACGGCGCGGTCCGCCAACAGGACACCAAGATCCGACGTACCGGCCTGGACCGGTACGTGGCCGACTGGGTGATCTCCGAGGAGGCCGGGGTCAGCAAGCCCAACCCGCGGATCTTCGCGCTGGCCGCCCAACGGGCCCGGATGCCGCTGCGCGGCGCCTGGGTGATCGGCGACGGTCCGGAGGCCGACATCGGCGGCGCCACCGCGGTCGGTCTGCCCAGCATCTGGTTGCACCGGGGGCGGCCCTGGACGGACGCCCGGTTCGCGCCGACGGTCACCGTCGACACGGTGATCGCCGCCATCGCCGCGATCATGGGCGCTACCGGTGGCGCGGCGGGGCGTACCCGCGCCTGACGTCGAAAACCGGTTGCCGCGGCGCGCCGACGCGACGAGCATGGTCCGCGCATCGTGCTGCCGGGCGTGCGCCCGGTCGAGGAGAGGAGGTCGGTCATGGCCGTTCTCGCAGGTCAATTCCTGCCTCCATCCACCTCGAACAAGGGACGACCAGCGCAGTGCGCGATCACGACTCCTCGGTGCCGCAGCGCCGAGCCCGCGGCAAGCGCCGCTTCGACGACGACGAACCACACTTCCTGAAGCGCGGGCGGCCGTCCGGCCCCGCCCCGACCGATCCGGACGACGAGCCCGACCCGGAGACCGGCGAGGTCTGGTCCTCCTGGGACGACGCGGTGCACGGCCCGCAACCCCATCCCGCATGGCTGGTCACCGAGCTGGCCGCCAAGGACACCGAACTCGGGGTGCTCAAGACCGGCAAGGAGGCCGACGTCCATCTGGTCCGCCGAGCCGTGCCGGAGACCGATCGGGCCTGCCTGCTGGCGGCGAAGCGCTACCGCGATCCCCGACACCGGCTCTTCCATCGCGACGCCGGGTATCTCGAAGGACGGCGGGTGCGTCGTTCCCGGGAGATGCGCGCGATGACCGGGCGGACCGCGTTCGGCCGGCAGATGGTCGCCGGGCAGTGGGCGGCGGCCGAGTTCGCCGCGCTGGCCCGGCTCTGGGAGATCGGCGAACGGTACGGCACGGTCGCCGTGCCGTACCCGGTGCAGTTGCGCGGCACCGAGCTGATGCTGGAGTTCCTCGGCGACCCGGACCAGGGGCGGGCCGCGCCCCGGTTGGCCGAGCTGCGCCCCGAGGCGGGCGAGCTGCGCAGGCTGTGGGAGCAGCTCGTCGACGCGCTGGTGGTGCTGGCCCGCGCCGGCTACGCGCACGGTGACCTGTCGCCGTACAACCTGCTGGTGCACCAGGGGCGGCTGGTCCTGATCGACCTGCCGCAGGTGGTCGACGTGGTGGCGAACCCGCAGGGGCGGGACTTCCTGGCCCGGGACGTACGGGTCGTCGCCACCTGGTTCACCGCCCGGGGCCTGCCTCAGGAGCCGGACGGTCTGACCGATCTGCTGGCCCGCGAGGCCGGTCTGCGCTGACTGACGTCGGTCGGCCCGGACGACGGGGCTCCGGGTGGCGGTCCCGCCGCCACCCGGAGCCCGGCGGGTGCCTACTGGAGGTACCGCTCGACCTCGGGCACCGGGCGTGCGCCCTGGGCGTCGGGGTCGCCGTGTGCCTGCCGCGCGGCGCGTCGACGGCGGAGCAGGTCCCAGCACTGGTCGAGGGACTCCTCCAGCGCACGCAGCCGGGTACGGGCCTCGTCGTCGGTGCCCGCCTCGTGGGCCTGCGCCTCGGCGCGCAGTCGGTGCTCCTCGTCGACCAGATCGGAGATCCGGCTCAGGATGGTCTTGTCGTCCATGCCCTGAGCCTGGCACAGCGAGACGGGTCGTGCCCGCATTCTCCGGGCGGAGCCCGCCGGTGTGGGCGGCCGGTCGTCGCGCCCGCCGAGCAGGTGTCGTCCGGTCGCCGGATGATCGCGCTCGGCTATATCGCGAGGTCGGGACCGGCCATGACAAAGATCACCTGGCGGGTCGTCGGCCCACCGGCGTAAGGAGTCGGGCCGCAGGTCCGCCCGGTCGGCTTGTTCGGGGCGGTAGAACCCCACTGAGCAGGGACGATGCGCCGGCGGTCGATGTCGGTCACCGGCCCGCTGTGGACCGGGGCGCCTGCGGCGGTGGGTGACGACGACGTGCCGGAGCGCTCTCTTCTCTGTGGACACCGGGAATTTCCACCATGAACATTCCTCGCCACGCGACTAGTGAGGACTGCTATTGCGATGTCATGCTCATCGCAACCGAGGCATTTCGAAGAGTGACGCCCCTCCACCCCGGGGGCCTGTGCAACTGGGAGCCGACGACGTGAACTGCGCCCGACGCCGGAGAGCGGCATCGATACCCCTGCGACGTGCGTTGCCGAGTCTGCTGCGTCAGGCACTGGTCGGTTTCGGAGAACAGTCTGCGGGTGCGGTGGTCCGGCTCGATCGCGGCGCGCCGCGCCCGTACCTCAGCACGTCTCCCGAGATCGCCGTTCGGCTCCACGCGGGAATCGCCGAGGTGATTCTGCGGCCCGCCCAGGGTGTCGCGGCGTGAGTGCCGAGACCGAGGTGTCGCCGGTCGGCCCGGGCGACCAGATGACCGACTCCGCCGAACAGGGCCGGATCTGCGCCCGCGCCGCCAAGGGGCAGCGTGATCTGACGGCGGTGGCCGCCGCGTACCCCGAGCTGTTCCCGCCCCGGCCCTTCGACGCCACCCTGTTCGGCGACGTGGCGATGGCGATCGCCTTCTGCGCGCCCTGGTGTGACCTCGATCGGCTCCGGGCCGCCCACCGGGCGGTGCTGTGGGGCTTCGCGGTGGACCGGCTGATCGACCACGAGGCCCGCTCGCGCGACGAGATCGACCGGCTGGCCGTCCGCTGCCTGGCGGTCGTCGACGGCGCGACGCCGCAGGAGGGTGACCAACTCGGTGCCCTTCTCGCCGAGCTGCGCGACGAACTCGCCACGGTGCCCGCCTTCGCCGCACACCGCGAGCGCTGGCGGGAGGAGACCCGCAAGGTACTCGACGCGATGGCCCGGGAGTGGGACTGGCAGCAGTCGCCGGACACGCGGCCCGGCTTCGCGGAGTACCTGGACAACGCCGCCAGCCTGGCCTGCACCGTGGTCAACGTCGTGCACTGGATCCACGGCGACGATCCGGCCACCCTGGCGCACCTGGACGCGCTGCTGGCCGCGAGCGACCAGGTGCAGCGCATCCTGCGCCTGGTCGACGACCTCGGCACGTACGAGCGCGACCTGCGCCGGGGCGACCTGAACGCCCTGCTGCTGGTGTCCCGCGCCGAGGTGGAGAAGCGGATCGCCGTACTGGTCGCCGAGGCCCGGGAGCAGCTCGCGACGCTCCGGGTCGACTGTCCGGTGGCGGTCGACCACCTGGCTCGGCAGATCGGCTTCAGCAGCGGCTTCCACCGGTCCACCGACTTCTGGGGCACGCCGTGACGGCGACCGGCGTGACCGGGCCGGAGACGGCGCAGAGCCTCACCGATGAGGCCGCCGACCTGGTCGCGGACCTCGACCGGGTCCCGGCCGGGCAGGTGAGTGCCTCGGTCTACGAGACGGGTCGCCTGGTCGCCGACGCCCCGTGGCTCGGCGGCCACGGCCGACGGTTGGCGTACCTGCTCGGCCGACAGGGGGCGGACGGCGCCTGGGGCCTGCCCGGCGGGTACGGCCTGGTGCCGACGGCGAGCGCGGTGGAGGCCCTGATCGCGGTGCTGGTCCGGGACGAGCCGGCGGACCGTGTCGGCCCGGCGCGGTCCGACCTGGTGGACGCCGCCACGCGTGGGCTGACCGCGCTGGCCGCACGGCTGGAGACCGGCGCGCCGCTGCCGGACACCCCGGCCGCCGACCTGATCGTGCCGGCGCTGACCGGCCGCATCGACGCGCACCTGACCCGGCTGCGCGACCGGGGCGCCCCGGCGCTGCCCGGCCTGCCTCCGCTACCGCGAATGGATCGGCGACGCCTCGACGCGGTCTCCGCCCTGCTCGCCACCGACCGCCCGATGCCGCGCAAGCTGTGGCACGCCTACGAGGTGCTGGGACCGAACGCCGCGGCCCGCGAGGAGGTCCGCCCGATCGACGGCGCGGTGGGCGCCTCACCCGCCGCCACGGCCGGGTGGCTCAACCACCAGCGGACGCCGGACCGGGCCGCCCGGGCGTACCTGGACGAGGTGGTTGCCCGGCACGACGGCCCGGTGCCGTGTTGCACCCCGATCACCGTCTTCGAGCGGTCCTGGACGCTCGGCACGCTCATCCGGGCGGGCGTACCGGTCCGACCGTCGCCCGCACTGGTGGCCGGGCTGGCCGCCGCGCTCGGACCGGACGGCGCGGCGACCGGGCCGGGGCTGCCGGCCGACGCGGACACCACCTCGGCCACCCTGTACGCCCTGGCCCGACTGGGTCGGCCGGTCGACCCGAGCAGCCTGTTCCGCTACGACCTCGGCAGTCATTTCTGCACCTGGCGCGGGGAGGACGGCGACTCGATCACCACCAACGCCCACGTGCTGGAGGCGCTGGGCTGGCACGCCCGGCACCCTCGGCAGGGAACACACCGGTACGGCGCCCGGGTGGACGCCCTCGGTCGCTGGTTGCGTGAGGTGCAGCAGCCGGACGGCCACTGGACGGACCGGTGGCACGCCTCGCCGTACTACGCCACCTCCTGCGCCGCCCTGGCGCTGGCCGGTCACGCACCGCCGGAGGTCGCCGGGGAGGCCGTCGACCGGGCCGTTGGCTGGGTGCTCGACACCCAGCGTGACGACGGTGGATGGGGACGGTGGTCGACCACCACGGAGGAGACGGCGTACGCCGTGCACGTCCTGCTCGGCGCGGGCGCCCGGCGACCCGGCGCGGTGCAGGCCGCCACCCGGGCGTTGCCGCATCTGCAGGTCGAGGGTGTCGACGACCCTCCATTGTGGCACGACAAGGACCTCTACACCCCGGTCCTGGTGGTACGCGCGGCAGTGCTCGCGGCACGGCGTCTGGCGTTCGAGTCCGGTGTGGCAGGACGTGGCGGTGCGGGCTCCGCGGCCACCCACCAGGGCATGATCACGAGCGCTTGAGTTGCTCCGACGACGCTGTTAGCGTGCGCCGGGGTCGGTGCGTGTGTCGCCCGCCTGACTGACCGATCGACTCGCTCCGGGCCAGGGACGGTGTAATGGGTTCCCGCAGTTCGAATCTGCGTACCAAGATCGTGGCCCTGTTGGCTTCGCTGGTGGCACTCTGGAGCTTCACCGCCTGGGTGACCATCCGCGAGGGCGTCAACCTCGTCGGCGTGCAGGCGCTCGACGCGCGGGTGTTCGACCCCACCGAGCCGCTGCTGTTGCAGTTGCAACTGGAACGCCGGACCTCGCTGGCGTATCTCGGACGCCCCGAGGACCGCGGGCGTGGTGAACTCGTGCAGGTACGCCAGCGCACCGACGAACTGGCCGCCGAGTTCGAGGAGTCGGCCGGGCACTGGCAGGTCGGCCTGCTCGGCAGTGATTCCCTCCAGCAACGGATCGGCGACCTGAACCGGGGGCTCGCCGCGCTGTCGGACACCCGGACCGCCGTCGACCGTCGCAACATCGGTCGCGGCGAGGCCGGCGGGGCGTTCACCCAGGTGATCGAGTCGATCTATCGGGTCTACGACGAACTGGGCAACCTCGACGACGACCAGGTCGCCGAAGACATCACCCAACTGATCCAGCTCAATCGGGCCCGGGAACTGTTGTCCCAGGAGGACGCCCTACTCGCCGGGGTGCTGGCCGCCGGCCGGATCACCTCGAGCGAACGCGCGGAGTTCACCCGGATCGTCGGTGCCCGCCGGTTCGTCGCCGAGCAGGCGGTCGTCCGGCTGCCGGAGGCGGACCAGGCCCGGTACCAGCAGGTGTCCTCCGGGGCGAACTTCCGTCGGCTGGCCGACCTGGAGAACCAGGTGATGCTGGCCGGCAACGGCACCCGGGTGCCGTTCAGCGCCGAGGCGTGGGGCGACGCCACTGGTCCGGCACTGATCGACATCGGCGACGTGGTGGTCATCGGTGGGGACGACGTGGTCGAACGGGCCACCCCCGTGGCCGTCGGCGTCATCGTCCGGCTGGTGCTCGCCGCCGGCCTCGGCCTGCTCGTCGTCATCGCCTCGGTGGTCGTCTCGGTCACCACCGCCCGCGCCCTGGTACAGCAGTTGCAGCGCCTGCGGGACGCCGCGTTCCAGTTCGCCAACGAGCGACTGCCCAGTGTGGTCGATCGGCTCGGGCGTGGCGAGCAGGTGGACGTGGCCAAGGAGGCGCCGCCGCTGCGCTTCGGCGACGACGAGATCGGCCAGGTGGGCCGGGCGTTCAACGTGGTGCAGGAGACCGCCATCCGGACCGCGGTGGAACAGGCGGAGCTGCGCCGAGCGGTGCGCGACGTCTTCCTCAACCTGGCCCGACGTACCCAGGACCTGGTGCACCGCCAGCTCACCCTGCTGGACTCGCTGGAGCGCCGGGAGCAGGACGCGGAGGAACTGGAGGACCTGTTCCACGTCGACCACCTGGCCACCCGGATGCGGCGTAACGCGGAGAACCTGATCGTGCTCGCCGGCTCCACGCCCGGCCGGGCCTGGCGCCGCAGCGTGCCGATGGTGGACGTGGTCCGTGGCGCGGTCGGTGAGGTCGAGGACTACACCCGTGTCCAGGTGCTCCCGATCAGCGGGGTGTCGCTGGCCGGACGGGCCGTCGGTGACGTCATCCACCTGCTCGCCGAACTGATCGAGAACGGGCTGTCGTTCTCGCCGCCGCACACCATCGTCGAGGTGCGGGGACAGGTGGTCGCCAACGGGTTCGCCATCGAGATCGAGGACCGTGGTCTCGGTATGACCGAGGAGGACCTGGCCGCCGCCAACCAGCGCATCGTGGACCGCTCCGAACCCAACCTCGCCGACGCGTCCCGGTTGGGCCTCTACGTGGTGAGTCGGTTGACCGACCGGCACGGGTTGCGGGTACAGCTCAAGGAGTCGCCGTACGGTGGGACGACCGCGGTGGTGCTGGTCCCGAGCGATCTGATCATCGTGGACGGCGCACAGCCGGCCGTACCGCCGTCGGACTCCGGGGACGAGGCTCCGGCGCTGCCCGCCGGGCCGGGCCCCGGCAGCGAGGAGCGGTCACCCGCAGCGGTGGCGGTGGCGTCGCCCGCCGCGCTGCAGGAGACGGCGGTCGGACCGGCCGTGCAGACCTCGGCCGCCCCCGCCGAGGAGACGACCGGTCTGCCGACCAGGTCCCGTCGTCGGCCCGGCCAGTCCGCACTGGACGGACCGACCATCCCGATCGAGGTGCCGGTAACCTCGGTGCCGGGTGAGGGCCCGGCACGGCCATTGCGCATGCCGGCCGACGCCGTGGCCGCGCCCGGAGCGCCGACCGGCCCGTCCACCTCGGCGGCGGCCCCACCCGAGCCGGGTACGCCGACGGCGCCCGAGCCCGACCTGGGGCGTACCGAGTCGGGTCTGCCGGTGCGGGTACGGCAGGCCAGTCTTGCCCCGGCGCTGCGCGACGAGCCCGGGGCGACCGACGGCGGTGAGGACGTGATCCGCGAACCAGAACAGGTTCGACGCATGATGAGTTCGTACCAGACGGGCACCCGGCGCGGACGCTCCGACGCCGCTAGGTTGCTCGATGGTGGCCGGCGCGCCGAGGACGGGTCCGACGGCGCCGACCAACAGGCGACCTGATCCGTGTCGCTGGCCCGGTTGCCCGGGTCGACGCCGGTCAGGCCCAGATGAGCACGGCGAAGAGCCGGGGAGAAGAGGACGACGAAGTGGCGCAGAAGACGGCTTCGAGTGCCGACCTGACGTGGTTGCTGGACGACCTCGTCGGCCGGGTCAAGCAGGCCGAACACGCGGTGGCGCTGTCCGCCGACGGTCTGCTGATGGCCTCGTCGCAGGGGCTCAGCCGCGACGACGGCGAGCACCTGGCAGCGATGGCGGCCGGTATCCAGAGCCTGGCCCGCGGTGCGGGCAAGCGGTTCGGTGGCGGACAGGTCCAGCAGACGATCATCGAGATGCAGTCGTCCTTCCTGTTCGTCACAGCCGCCGGCCGTAACGCCTGTCTCGCGGTGCTGGCCACCGAGGACGCCGACGTCGGCCTGATCGCGTACGAGATGGCGATGCTGGTCACCAGGGTCGGCAAGTACGTCGCGTCACCGTCCCGGGCCGTCGAGCAGGCCGGCGAGGAGAAGTAGCCGGATGACGGTGCAGGGAGAGTTCGCGGACCACCAGTGGGTGGACGACCACGCCGGTCCGGTCGTCCGTCCGTACGCGGTGACCGGCGGCCGGGCCCGCCCGGTCACCGGCACGTTCGACCTGATCTCCCTGGTGACGGCGACCCGCACGGACGTCTCCCCGGAGCTCGGTCTCGGCCCGGAGCACCTGGCGATCGTCGGCCTCTGTCAGCGGATCCAGTCCGTGGCCGAGATCGCGGCACACCTGGACCTGCCGGTGGGCACCGTGCGGGTCCTGCTCGGCGATCTGGTGGCACGCAGTCTGGTGCAGATCCGGGAGCCGCACACCACCGTCGGCATACCCGACCACAGCATTTTCGAGGCGGTTATCAATGGACTACGGGCACTCTGAGCGGCCGTCGGGTGCGGTCGCCCTGCCCACCGCGATCAAGATCCTGGTCGCCGGCGGCTTCGGGGTCGGCAAGACCACGTTGGTCGGGGCGGTCAGTGAAACGCGCCCGCTGCGCACGGAGGAGGTGCTGACCGAGACCGGGGTCGGCATCGACGACCTCTCCGGCGTCGAGGCGAAGCAGACCACCACGGTGGCGATGGACTTCGGCCGGATCACGGTCAGCGAGGATCTGGTGCTGTACCTGTTCGGTACGCCGGGTCAGGACCGGTTCTGGTTCGTCTGGGACGAGTTGGCGCTCGGTGCCATCGGCGCGGTGGTGCTGGCGGACACCCGCCGGCTCGCCGACTGCTTCCCCTCGATCGACTACTTCGAGGGGCGCGGCACGCCGTTCCTGGTCGCGGTCAACTGCTTCGAGGGGGCGCGCTCGTACCGCCTCGACGAGGTGCAGGCCGCGCTGAACCTCGACCCCGAGGTGCCGGTGCTGCTCTGCGACGCTCGCAACCGGGAGTCGGTCAAGGAGGTGCTGATCACCGTGGTGGAGCACGCGATGAAGATCCGGGAGGCCCGTGCTCGCACCGTCGAGTGACGGCGGGTCCCGCGCTCTCGGCCCGACGAACGACGGGCGCCCTCCCCGAGCGGGGAGGGCGCCCGTCGGCGTTCGTGGCGTCAGCCGGCGATCATGCGCCGCAGCACGTACTGCAGGATGCCGCCGTGCCGGTAGTAGTCCGCCTCGCCCGGAGTGTCGATCCGCACCACCGCGTCGAACTCCACGCCGCTGTCGGTGCTGACCCGCACGGTACGCGGGGTCGAACCGTCGTTGAGCGCGGTGACGCCGGTGACGGTGAACGTCTCGGTGCCGGTCAGCCCCAGCGAGTCGGCGCTCTCGCCGGTCGGGAACTGCAACGGCAGCACACCCATGCCGATCAGGTTCGAGCGGTGGATCCGCTCGTACGACTCGGCGATGACCGCCTTGACGCCCAGCAGCATGGTGCCCTTGGCCGCCCAGTCCCGCGACGAGCCCGACCCGTACTCCTTGCCGGCCAGGATGACCAGCGGGATGCCCGCCTCCTGGTAGGCCACCGAGGCGTCGTAGATCGAGGTCTGCTCGCCGGTCAGGTGGTTGACGGTGAAGCCGCCCTCCACCCCGGGGACGAGCTGGTTACGCAGCCGGATGTTGGCGAAGGTGCCCCGGATCATCACCTCGTGGTTGCCCCGACGCGAACCGTACGAGTTGAACTCGTGCCGCGGCACGCCGTGCCCGGCCAGGTACTCGCCGGCGGGGGAGTCGGCCTTGATGGATCCGGCCGGGGAGATGTGGTCGGTGGTCACCGAGTCACCCAGCTTCGCCAGCACCCTGGCGGGACCGATATCGAGAACAGGCGTCGGCAGGCGCCGCATGCCCTCGAAGTACGGGGGCTTGCGCACGTAGGTGGACTCGCCGTCCCAGGCGAAGGTGTCCCCGGTCGGCGTCGGCAGCGACTGCCAGCGCTCGTCACCGGTGAAGACGTCGGCGTACGCGGAGCTGAACCCGCCGGCGCCGATCGCCGAGGCGATGACGTCCTGGATCTCGGCGGTGCTCGGCCAGATGTCGCGCAGGTAGACCGGCTGGCCCGCGCTGTCCTCGCCGATCGGCTCGCTGGCCAGGTCGATGTCCATCGTGCCGGCCAGCGCGTACGCCACCACCAGCGGCGGGGACGCCAGGTAGTTCATCTTGACGTCGGGGTTGATCCGGCCCTCGAAGTTGCGGTTGCCGGAGAGCACCGACACCACGGCGAGGTCGGCCTCGTTCACCGCGGCGGAGACCTCCTCCGGCAGCGGGCCGGAGTTGCCGATGCAGGTGGTGCAGCCGTAGCCGACCAGGTGGAAGCCGAGCTTCTCCAGGTACGGCGTGAGGCCGGCGCGCTCGTAGTAGTCCATGACGACCTTCGAACCCGGCGCGAGGGTGGTCTTCACCCACGGCTTGCGGTTCAGGCCCTTGTCCACGGCGTTGCGGGCGAGCAGCGCCGCGCCGATCATCACCTGCGGGTTGGAGGTGTTGGTGCAGGAGGTGATGGCGGCGATCACCACCGCGCCGTGGTCCAACTCGTACTCGCTGCCGTCGGAGCCGGTGACCCGGATCGGGTTGCTGGCCCGCCCGCCGGAGCCGACGGCGGCGGTGACCAGGTCACGCGGGGCGTCGGCCGGGTCGTTGACCTCGTTGGCCGGGGCGTCGCTGGCCGGGAAGGACTCGGCGCTGGCCTCGTCGGCCGGGCCCGCCGTGCCGAACGGCTTGTCCTGCTGCGGCACGCCGGGACGACGGCCAAGGTCGCCACCGGTCTCGTCGGCCGCGACGTAGTCGGTGAGCGCGGCGCGGAACAGCGTCTTGGCGCTGCCCAGCGGCACCCGGTCCTGGGGACGCTTGGGTCCGGCGAGCGAGGGCTCGATGGTGCCCAGGTCGAGTTCCAGGTGCTCGGAGTACTGCGGCTCGGCGGCCGGGTCGTGCCAGAGGCCCTGCTCCTTGGCGTACGCCTCGACCAGCGCGACCTGCTGCGGGTCCCGGCCGGTCAGCTCCAGGTAGCGCACGGTCTCCGCGTCGATCGGGAAGATCGCGACGGTGGAGCCGTACTCCGGGGACATGTTGCCGATGGTGGCCCGGTTGGCCAGCGGCACGGCGCTCACGCCGGGGCCGTAGAACTCGACGAACTTGCCGACCACGCCGTGCTTACGCAGCATCTCGGTGATGGTCAGCACCAGGTCGGTGGCGGTGGTGCCGGCCGGCATCTCGCCGGAGAGCTTGAAGCCCACCACGCGGGGGATCAGCATGCTGACCGGCTGGCCCAGCATGGCCGCCTCGGCCTCGATGCCGCCGACGCCCCAGCCGAGCACGCCCAGGCCGTTGACCATCGTGGTGTGCGAGTCGGTGCCGACGACGGTGTCCGGGTACGCCTGGCCGCCGCGCTCCATGATCGTGCGGGCCAGGTACTCGATGTTGACCTGGTGCACGATGCCGGTGCCGGGCGGCACGACCTTGAACTCGTTGAAGGCGGTCTGGCCCCAGCGCAGGAACTGGTAGCGCTCCTTGTTGCGGGTGTACTCCAGCTCGACGTTGCGCTCGAAGGCGTCCTCACGGCCGAACAGGTCGGCGATGACCGAGTGGTCGATGACCAACTCGGCGGGGGCGAGCGGGTTCACCTTGGTGGGGTCGCCGCCGAGTTCGTGGACGGCCTCACGCATGGTGGCCAGGTCGACCACGCACGGTACGCCGGTGAAGTCCTGCATCAGCACCCGGGCCGGGGTGAACTGGATCTCGACGTTGGGGTCGGCGGTCGGGTCCCAACCGCCGAGCTGGCGGATGTGTTCGGCGGTGATGTTCGCGCCGTCCTCGGTCCGCAGCAGGTTCTCCAGCAGGATCTTCAGGCTGTAGGGGAGCCGTTCGTGGCCCTCCACCTGGCTGATCTTGAAAATCTCGTAGCTCGCGTCTCCGACGCGTAGCTGGGTCTTCGCACCGAAGGTGTCGAGGCTCGCCACGTCGTACTCCTTCACACCAGCGACCGTGAGTAGTCCTGAGCAGTCTGTCGCACCGGCCGGAGGGTCGCCGTGGTTAGGCAACACTTACCGCCGATCCGCGCCGTCAACAAAACCGTACGTCCGTCTTGCTATGAGTGCAAGCCGTCGGTCGCAGAGTGGACGCGGGGGTGCGGGTGTGGGTGTTAGGAGGGGTCCCCTGCTATGCGTGGGGCGTTAGGCGGGGGCCCTTCCTTGCAAGCACCGACGGCCGGCCCCTGGTGTGGGGGCCGGCCGTCGGTGGTTGTGGGTGTCAGTGGGTGGTGGCGTAGCCGCGGGTGGCGATCCAGTTGGCGAGGTTGTTGATGTGGAGGTCGTAGCGGGCGTGGTCGGGGTTGGCGGAGTCGGCGATGGTGACGGTGTTGCCGTTGTCGGTGTAGCCGGTGACGCTGATGTAGTGGCCGCCTTCGAAGCTGTGGGTGGTGCCGGTGGTGTCGGTGGTGGTGCCGGCGATGTTGGCGACGACGGCGCGGCTGTCGTCGATGGTGCGGACGATGTCCTGGCGGAGCTTGTCGGTGTGGTGGGTGTCGGCGGTGGGGGTGCTGATTTCTACGGACTTGTAGACGTCCTTGCCGGTTTCGCGGTTGAGGACGGGGGTGATGTCGTTGATGGAGTCGGTGCCGTTCTCGGTGGTGCCCATTTCCTTGGCCATGGTGTGGACGTCGATGTTCTTGCCTTGGACGCTGAGGGCGTTGCGGGCGGCGGCGGGGCCGCAGTAGTAGAAGTTGGGCTGGGCTTCGTAGCGGACGTCGAGTTGACGCTCGCCGTGGCCCTTACGGTCGGCCTGCACGACGGCGGCGGCCTGGACGCCCGGGGTGGCCTGGGCGGCGATCGCGGGTGCGGCGATGCCTCCGGCGGTGGCGGCGGCAGCGGCGATGGTCAGAGCGGTCTTGCGCAGCATGGTGGTACGCATGATGATCTGTACCTTTCGTCGGGGGTGTGCGGCGATCTCCCGTGGGGGACGGGTGTGCCGCGGGGGATGTGCCGGGCCGTCGGGGTCCGCGCGGTGGGGACTGCCTACGACGTCCGGGCCAGGTGTAACGCCGGGGGGTGCGGGGTCATTCCGACCCGGTCCCCGGGGTGCGGCGCCGGGGGAGGCGTCGCGGTCATGTCATGTACAACCCCCGGCCCCGGCCGATGATTCCGCGATCGCAGGGGGCCACGGCCATCCGACGAGCGCCCACGGAACCGGGCAGACGGGCACGAACCTCCGAGTCGTCGACCTGGCGTCGGCGACGACCACGGCGGCGGTGAGTGCACGTCGACCGCCGACGCCCCGGGGGTGCGCGTTTCCGGCACAACGCAGCGGGAAAGCGCCCGGCTCGCGAGGAGGCCGTCGACTTCAGGGGAGCGCGTCGTGTGGCAGGAGAGCCGGTACATCGCCACCCGGGAGCGGCTGTCCCCGGTGGCCGGGGCGCCGCTCTGGTGCGACGCGCACGAATTCGGCCTCCGGGGTGACGGTGTCACCAACGACCAACCGGCGTTGTCCGCCCTGGTCGACCGGCTCGGCGAGGGGTACGCCGCCGACGGCCGGGCCCGGGTCATCTACTGCCCGCCGGGGATCTACTCGATCCGGGACGCGGGCACCGTCTGGCGCAGCGGTGTCTCGCTGATCGGCGCGGGACCGGGCGCCACCCGTTTCCTGCTGAGCAACGAGGGCAACCGCGCGGACCCGACGCCGCTGGCCTTCTGGACCACGGTGCAGCACGGCGCCGATCGAGACCGGCACATCGCCGACTGCACCTTCGCCGACTTCGAGATCGACGGCTCGGGCGTGGCCATGGCCGAGTACAGCTATCTGGCCAAGGGGCTCGGTCTCCAGTACGTGGTGCGCGGCGTGTTCCGCAACCTCTACATCCACCACACCGGTGCGACCGGGCTGGGGTGTGACTTCCTCCAGGACAGCCTGATCGACGGCGTGGTGGTGGTCGGCTGCGGACGGCTGGACAACGGCGAGGAGATGGGCGGCGCGGGTATCGGCATCGGCATCGGCGGTTGGGGCGAGGTGGAACGCTGCACGATCGCCAACTGCACCACCCTCGGCAACGGCACCAACGGGATCTTCCTGGAGTTGCAGAAGTCGTACTGGACACCCCCGCGCGGTTACCGCATCCTCGGCTGTCACAGCCAGGCCAACCGGTTCGGCATCTCCGACTGGGGTGCCGACGGGCTGATCGTCTCGGCCTGCACCATCACCGGGAACCTGGAGGCCGGCTTCGACGTCTCCGCCAACGGCACGGCGGGCATCGCCGGTCGGGGCGGCATCCTCAGCGACTGCGTGATCGACCGCAACGTCCGCGACGGCATCAGCATGGGCAACACCCCCGGGCCGTACGCGATCCGGGGCAACCGGATCAGCGGCAACGGCTGGTACGGCTATCACCAGCACGACCTGGGCGCCGGGTACCAGGGCCCGTCGTCGGACGTGGTGATCAGCGGCAACGAGTTCTGGGACAACGGTCTGGACGCGATCCGGATCGACCGGCCGATGGTCGACGCGGCGATCGTGGACAACCGGATCCGCAACAACGGTCGGCAGTGCGCCCCGGAGTCGACCGGCTCCGGCGAGTCGGTGCGCTACGGCCGCCGGGCGGTGACCGACCGGTCGGCGGACTGGCCGACCAACGGGCACCGGGGCAAGGTGCTGCGGGTGGGCTCCCGGATCGCGGTGGTGGTCGGCAACAGCGACACGGACCTGGACCTGGCCGAGCTGCGACCGGACGCGGCGACCGCGTGGAACCAGGACGTCCCGTCCCCGGGTACGACGTACCACCTGCCCGCGGCGGCACCGGTGCGCGCCGGCATCGTGGTCAACGCGCACTTCGACTCCGCGTCGGTGCGCGGCAACCGCATCTGGGACAACCGTGAGGAGCCGACCCAGACGCACGGGCTGTGGATCACCGAGCGGGGCTCCTGCGTGTCCTGCCGGGTGGAGGACAACGACCTCGCCGGCAACGCCGAGAGCGCGCTGCGGTTGGACAGCCCGCCGGTGGGCGGTCGCTGGGACCGCAACCACGTCGAGATCGACTGAGCGGTTCTCAGCCCGCGTCGTCGGGCCGGGCGGCCTCGGCGTGGCGGTCGCGCAGCCGGGCCCGGATCTCCTCCGGGGTGTACGCGCGCCGCCGCCGCTCCGCCCGGGCGATGACCACGCCGGAGGCCGCGACCCCGGCCAGACCGGCCAACCCGAGGACCTTCCACCACCGCATCCGTTGCCGCATCCGCATAGGGTAGTCCGTCATGAGCATCAGCCTGGACGAGGCGGTGGAGCTGACGCGTACCGGTGACGTGTGGGTCTTCCGTGGCCGCAGCGTGCCCGACCGTGCCATCCAGTCGATCACCAACAGCCCGGTCAACCACGTGGGCATGGCGGTCGTGCTGGACGACATGCCGCCGTTGATGTGGCACGCCGAGCTGGGTCGGTCGCTGCCGGACATGTGGACCGGTACCCACCAGCGCGGGGTGCAACTGCACGACCTGCGTGACGCGGTCTGTGTCTGGGCCAACCGGTACGGCCAGCGGGCCTGGCTACGTCAGCTCGACCCGTCGGCGGACGCCGAGATGGAGCGGTCGGTGCTGCGGACCATCGCCCGGCTGGACGGGACGCCGTTCCCGTCGACCGCGCAGCTCGCCTGGCGGTGGATGCGGGGGCGGGTGCCGGCGGTGCGGTTGCCGGCGGTGCGGCGGCAGCGGGCGGCCAGCGACCGCGAGCGGAGTACGGAGCGGGAGCGGACCCTGGAGACGGCCTACTGCGCGGAGGTCGTCGCGGTCACCTACGAGGCGATGGGCCTGCTGCCTCCGGGCAAGCGGCCGAACTGGTACGACCCGGGCCGGTTCTGGAGCGGTGACGACCTCGGCCTGCGGGACGGTGCCCGGTTGGGCAGCGAGATCGAGGTACGGATCCCGGAGCGCTGAGGTTTCGCCGACCGGCGTGGTGGCAATTGCATGCCACGTGAATGCTTCCACCGATCTCGACACGCTCACCGAGTTCTTCGACCGGTACGGCGTGGCCCTGACCGTCGGCGACCTGCCCGCGATCGCCGGTTGCTACGCCCTGCCGGGGTTGGTGGTCGCGGACACCTACAGCTTCTCGTTCACCTCCCCGGCAGCGGTGGCGCTGTCCTTCGTGGGCGCGGCCCCCGACTACGCCGAGCGTGAGCTGGTCGCCGCGCACGCCGACATCGAGGAGGTGCAGCAGGTCTCCGCGCTGCTGACCGAGGTGGCGGTGCGGTGGGAGTTCCTGGACAGCCAGGGCCGACAGGTGCCCGGCGAGCGGTACCGCTATCTGCTGCGGGCCGCCACGGAGGGCCCGGTCATCTGCACGGTCATCCGTACCGGCTGAGTCGCGGCGCGGCACGGTCCCCATTGCCCGGCCGGGGCGGGGAGTCGGCCCGGCGGGTCGGACGACCCGGCCCCACCCGTTCCGTCTCCGCTTGCGCCGTGACTAGGCTGTCGCGTCGGTGCGACGAGGGGGGACCTCAATGGCAGTGCGGCCGTCGGGTGCCGAGACCACGGAGCCGGCCCGTCGACGGGCGCTGGCTCGGATGATCGCTTCGGCGCCCTGGGTGGTGGTCTCGGTCGGCGTCGGTGTGCTGGCGGTGCTGCTGGTGGCCGCGGCGCTGGCCTTCCGGGGGCCGGAGCAGCCGTCGGCGTGGCAGCCGGGGCCGGCGGTGGCGCTGCCGACACCGTCCACCTCGGACTCGGGCACGTCGGTCCCGTCCGCGCCGGAGCGGCTCAGCCCGGCGCCGGGCGGCTCCGTCACGTCCGCGTCGCCCGGGTCGTCGGCGCTGCCGACCCCGCCGTCGCGGACCGCCTCCCCGGCCGGGCGGTCGGAGGTCAGTCGGTCGCCGAGTCGACCGACGTCCGTCCCACCGTCTCCACCCGCCGCATCCGGCGTGCTCACCGCCAGTTACCGGGTGAGCGGCGCGGTCGAGGCGGATTCCTTCCGGGCCCAGGTGGTGGTGCGCAACGGCACCGCCGAGGCGCGCGACTGGCAGGTCGAGTTGCGTTTCACCGGTGACGTCACCGGGGTCCGCGCGTCCAGCGGTCCGGGGGTCTCGGTGAGCATCAAGGGCGGTGGATGGTACCTGCTCAGCGGGACGGTGCCGCTCGCCGCCGGCGCACAGCAGACGGTCGACCTGCGGTTCACTCGCACCGGTGGCGGGGAGTACCCCGCCCACTGTGTGGTCAACGGTTCCACCTGCGGCGTGTGATGACCGTACTGTTAGGACGGTTCGGTGATTCCCTGGGGACTTTTCCCTTTCGCTGAAGATCGTTACGCTTGCCCGGCTGCCCGCTGAGGAGATTCATGTCCGGTATGCGTCGCGCTCCGCGTCATCTCTCATCCCCTGGTCCCGCCGTCGCGTCATCTCCCTGGGTTCTGATGTCGATCGGCCTGCTCGCCATGGTGATGCTGTTCGTCATCGCGATCGGTGCGTACCGGGGGCCGGGTCCGGAGTTCGATTCGGCCCCGCCGGGACCGGCCGTCGCGCCGCCCATCCCCGAGCGCGCGTCCTCGGCCGGGCGGGAGGCCGCGAGCCCGCCGGCACCGGCGGTGCCCGGCCTCTCGCCACGCAGGACCGACCCGCCGGGCGAGGCCGACACCGCCTCGCCGGAACAGTCGCCACCGGCTGTGTCGACCCCGGAGCCGTCGCCGTCCGCGCCGTCGCCGCCGCGCAGCAGCGCCGCTCCGGCGGCGAAGCCCGCCCCGATCGAGGCGCGGTACCGGGTGATGGACACCTTCCAGGGCGGCTTCATCGCCGAGGTGCTGATCCGTAACACCTCGCGCAGCGATCTGGGGTGGGTGGCGCGGGTCGAGTACGCGGGCGGCCGGGTGGTGACCGCGTGGCTGGAGGGGGTTCCGCAGGGCACGTTCGACGGTCGCCGGGGCACGTTGACGTATCGCAGCGGTCCCGACCTGTCGGCGGAAGCCTCGGTGGCGCTGCGCTTCCACATCGAGTTCGCCGATCCGTCGCCGAGGAACTGCTCCGTCTCGGGGCGTGCCTGTAGCCGTCGGTGACTCCCGGTCCGCCGATCGCGGGCCGCCGTCGACCTCTTCCTTACGCAAGAGACTGCTCTGTTGCCGCCATGTTTGCAAGGTATTGCAAAGTATTTCGGCAAGGGCTAGCGTGCGGGCCAATCAGCAGCCAGCGGAAGGCCGTCGATGAAACCCCCGCCGTTATCGCGTAAGGCCCTGCTCGCGTTCGTCTTCCTGCTCACCCTCACGCTGGCCGGCGCGCCGGTCGCGGTACCCGGGAGCGCCACCGCCGCCGGTCGGCCGACCGGCGGGGCGCCCAGCGTCACCGGCGCCGTCACCTGGACCACCGAGCCGTCCGCCGCCGCCCTGCTGGCGGCGGGCACCGACGAGCGGGCGACGGCGGAGCAGTTCTACTTCGTACTGCCGGACCGGTTCGCCAACGGCGATCCCCGCAACGACCGGGGCGGCCTGACCGGCGACCGCCTCAGCACCGGGTACGACCCGACGGACAAGGGCTTCTATCAGGGCGGTGACCTCAAGGGCCTGATCGATCGGCTCGACTACATCGAGGGGTTGGGCACCACCGCCATCTGGCTCGCCCCGGTCTTCGCCAACCGGCCCGTGCAGGGCGAGGGCGCTGACGCGTCGGCCGGCTACCACGGTTACTGGATCACCGACTTCACCCAGGTCGACCCGCACTTCGGCACCGCCGCCGACCTCCAACGTCTGGTCCAGTCGGCGCACCGGCGCGGTATCAAGGTCTACCTCGACGTGATCGTCAACCACACCGCGGACGTCATCAGCTACACGGAGAACCGACAGACCTACGTGGACAAGGCCACCACGCCGTACCGGGACGCGCAGGGCCGGCCCTTCGAGGACCGCAACTTCGCCGACGGTACCCGGCCGTTCCCCGAGGTGAACACCGAATCCTTCCCCTACACCCCGACGTTGCGCACCCCGGCGGACGCGACGGTGAAGGTGCCCTCCTGGCTCAACGACCCGACCATGTACCACAACCGGGGCGACTCGACCTTCGTCGGCGAGAACAGCGAGTACGGTGACTTCGTCGGGCTCGACGACCTGTGGACCGAGCGGCCCGAGGTGGTCCGCGGCATGACGAAGATCTACGCCGACTGGGTGCGCTCCACCGGTGTGGACGGCTTCCGACTGGACACCGTCAAGCACGTCAACATGGACTTCTGGCCGCAGTTCAGCCAGGGCGTCAACCAGGCCGCGGCGCGCGCCGGCAAGCCGGACTTCTTCATGTTCGGCGAGGTGTACAGCGCCGACCCGGAGATCGCCTCCCGCTACGTCCGGCAGGGCGGACTGCCGGCCACCCTGGACTTCGGCTTCCAGGAGGCGGCGCGCGGCTTCACCGCCGCCGACGGCTCCGCCTCCGCGCTCGCCGACCTGTACGCCCGCGACGACCTGTACGCCGCCCGGGACACCGACGCCAGCCGGCTGCCCACCTTCCTCGGCAACCACGACATGGGCCGGATCGGCTCGTTCATCGTCAACGGCGACACCGATCCGGCCACCCACCTGCGTCGCGACCAACTCGCCCACGAACTGATGTTCCTCACCCGCGGCCAGCCGGTCGTCTACTCCGGCGACGAGCAGGGCTTCACCGGCGCGGGCGGGGACAAGGACGCCCGGCAGCCGATGTTCGCCACCCGCATCGCCGACTACCTCGACGACGACCTGCTGGGCACCGACCGCACCCACGCCCGGGACCAGTTCGACCGGGCGCACCCGCTGTACCGGACCATCGCCGGGCTGGGACACCTTCGTGAGGCGCATCCGGCGCTGCGTGACGGTGTGCAGGTGACGCGGCACGCTGCCGACGGCAGGGGCGTCTTCGCCTTCTCCCGGTTCGACCCGCGCGACCGCACCGAGTACGTGGTGGCGGTGAACAATGCGCCGACCGCGCAGACTGTCACCGTGGACACCTGGTCGGCCGGCACCACCTTCACCGCCCTCTACGGCGCCGGTGGTCGGCGGGCCGCCGCCGCCGACGGCACGCTGACCGTGACCGTGCCCCCGCTGTCGGCGGTGGTGCACCGGGCCGGTCGGCCGGTCGCCCTGCCCGCGGCCAAGCCGGGTCTGACCATCACCAACCCGACGGGTACGCCGGTGGCGACCCGGGCCGAGGTGACCGCCCGGGTCAGCGGGGATCCGCTGGCCACCGTCACGGTGGCGGCCCGGGTGGCGGGCGGCCGGTGGACGCTGCTTGGCTCGGCGCACCGGGCGCCGTACACGGTGCACCACGACCTGACCGGGCTGGCCGCCGGCACGAAGATCGAGTACAAGGCGGCGGTGCGGGACGACCGGGGCCGCACCGCCACCGCCCGCTCCACCGCCACCGTGGGTACCCCGCCGACGGGCGCGTCCCGCGACTGGCTGGTGGTGCACCACCACCGCCCGGACGGCGACTACGACGACTGGGGCCTGTACGCCTGGGGCGACATCGATCCGGCGTACGCGACCGAGTGGCCGCAGGGCCGCCCGTTCACCGGCACCGACTCGTACGGGCGGTTCGCCTGGGTGAAGCTCAAGCCGGGGGCGAAGTCGGTCGGCTTCCTGGTGGTCGACGCGGACGGTAACAAGGACGTCGAGAACGACCGGACGGTGGACGTGACGCGCACCGGCGAGGTCTGGGTCAAACAGGGTGACCCGGCCACCTACCCGAGCCGGGAGGAGGCAGCCGGAGCACCGGCACCGCCGGTCGAGGAGGGCGTGGCGGTGATCCACTACCACCGGCCGGACGGCGACTACGACGGCTGGGGACTGCACCTGTGGGACGGCGCGGCCACGCCCACGGACTGGGCCCGGCCGATGCCGCCGACCCGGGTCGGCCCGTACGGTGCCGAGTTCCGGGTGCCGCTGGCCGAGGGTGCGACTGGGCTGAGCTACATCATCCACTCCGGGGACGCCAAGGACCTGCCGCAGGACCAGCGGCTCGACTTCGCCGAGGCGGGGCGGGAGGTCTGGCTGCTCGCGGCGACACCGGGACGGCTGCTGCCGCCCATGGCCGGCGGCGACGGCGGCGGTGACACCGACATCACCCGGCAGGCGGCGCACTGGATCGACCGGGGCACCGTCGCCTGGCGTGCCGGTCCCACCGACGGCCGGGCGTACGCGCTGGTGACCGCTCCCGCCGGTGGGGTACGCGTGGTCGACGGCGAGCTGGTCGGCACGTACACCTCGGTGCCGTTGACCGCGCGCCGCAACGGGCTCACCGAGGCGCAACGCGACCGGTTCCCGCACCTGTGGGATCGGCGCGCCTTCACCCTGGACCAGCGGGACCTGGCGAAGGTGCCGGCGGCGCTGCGCGGGCAGGTACTGGTGACCGAGCGGGCCGCCGACGGCACCCTGCTCGGTGCCACCGGCGTGCAGATACCCGGGGTCCTCGACGACGTCTACGCTCCGGCCACCACCGCCCGCCTGGGTGCCACCTTCACCGGTGGCGTGCCGTCCCTGGCGGTGTGGGCGCCGACCGCGCGGACGGTGTCGGTGGAGCTGTTCGACTCGCCGACCGCCACGCCGCGCGTGGTGGCGATGCGCCGCGACGACCGCACCGGCGTGTGGTCGGTGCGCGGGGCGCGGGACTGGACCGGCCGGTACTACCGGTACCGGGTACAGGCGTGGCAGCCGGCGGCCCAGCAGGTGGTGACCGCCTCGGTCACCGACCCGTACTCGGTGGCGTTGGCGGCGGACTCCACGCACAGCCTCATCGCCGACCTGACCGACCCGAGGTGGGCACCGGCGGGCTGGTCGGCGCTGCGCAAGCCGGGCGCGGTGCCGCCGGCCAGGGTGCAGATCTCCGAGCTGTCGGTGCGGGACTTCTCGATCGCCGACGGCACCGTGCCGGCCGACCGTCGCGGCACGTTCCTCGCCTTCACCGACCCCGGCACCGCCGGGATGCGGCACCTGAGGTCGATCGCCGACGCGGGGGTGACCCACCTGCACCTGCTGCCCGTTTTCGACTTCGCCACCATTCCGGAACGGCGTGCCGACCAGCGTCAGCCCGACTGTGACCTGACCGCCGCGCCCCCGGACTCCGAACGCCAGCAGGAGTGCGTCGCGGCGGTGAAGGACACCGACGGCTACAACTGGGGGTACGACCCGCTGCACTACACCGTCCCCGAGGGCGGGTACGCCGTCGACCCGGACGGCACGCGCCGGACCGTGGAGTTCCGGCAGATGGTGGCCGGGGTCAACGGCGCCGGCCTGCGGGTGGTGCTGGACGTGGTCTACAACCACACCTCGGCCGCCGGCACCGACCCTCGCTCGGTGCTCGACCAGATCGTCCCGGGCTACTACCACCGGTTGCTCGACGACGGCGCGGTGGCCACCTCCACCTGCTGCGCCAACACCGCGCCCGAGCACGCCATGATGGGCAAGCTGGTGGTCGACTCCCTGGTCACCTGGGCCAAGGCGTACAAGGTGGACGGGTTCCGCTTCGACCTGATGGGCCACCACCCGAAGGCCAACATCCTGGACGCCCGTGCCGCGCTGGACCGGCTGACCGTGGCCCGTGACGGCGTGGACGGCAGGAAGATCCTGCTCTACGGCGAGGGCTGGAACTTCGGCGAGGTGGCCGACGACGCGCGGTTCGTGCAGGCGACGCAGGCCAACATGGCCGGCACCGGGATCGGCACGTTCAACGACCGGCTGCGCGACGCGGTGCGCGGTGGCGGCCCGTTCGACGAGAACCCGCGCCACCAGGGCTTCGCCTCCGGGCTGTTCACCGACCCCAACGGCGACCCGGTCAACGGCTCGGCGGCCGAGCAGCGGACCCGGCTGTTGCACCAGCACGACCTGGTCAAGGTCGGCCTGACCGGCAACCTGCGCGGCTACCGGTTCACCGACTCCGGCGGCCGGGAGGTGACCGGAGCCCAGGTGGACTACAACGGTTCGCCGGCCGGGTACACCGAGGCCCCGGGCGAGGCGATCACCTACGTGGACGCGCACGACAACGAGATCCTGTACGACGCGTTGGCCTACAAGCTGCCGCAGGGCACCTCGGCCACCGACCGGGCCCGGATGCAGGTGCTGGCGCTGAGCACGGTGGTGATGGGGCAGGGCGCCGGGTTCGTGACCACCGGCACCGAGCGGCTGCGGTCGAAGTCGCTGGACCGCAACTCGTACAACTCGGGGGACTGGTTCAACCAGATCCGCTGGGACTGCACCCAGGGCAACGGGTTCGGCATCGGGCTCCCACCGGCCGAGGACAACCGGGACAAGTGGCCGTACGCCCGACCGTTGCTGGCGGATCCGGCGTTGGTCCCGGACTGCGCGGCGATCGCGCTGACCGACGCCCGGTACGCCGAACTGCTGCGGATCCGGGCGTCCACGCCGGTCTTCGGGTTGCCCACGGCGCAGGAGGTGCAACGGCGGGTCGCCTTCCCGCTCTCCGGCCCCGAGGAGACGCCCGGGGTGCTCACCATGACTCTGGACGCGCGTGGCCTCGGCGGACAGTGGCGGTCGGTGACGGTGGTCTTCAACGGCACCCCGCAGGCGGCGACGCAGCGGGTCGACGCGCTGCGCGGGGCGGACGTGTCGTTGCACCCGGTGCTGCGGTCCTCGGCCGACCCGGTGCTGCGGACCGCCGCGTTCGAACGGGCCAGCGGCACGTTCCGGGTGCCGGCGCGCAGTGTGGCGGTGTTCGTGCAGCGGTGACACGTGGTCCGGCCCCGCCGGTCCGATCCGTGGATCGGTCCGACGGGGCCGGGTCGTCACCTCGGCGTGGTGCTCAGCCGAAGCAGTTCGGAATCGCGGTGATGCTTCCGGCGCAGTTGGTCGGCTTGTTGGCGGTGATCGCGGACTTGTCGTCCACGTTCACCTGACCGACGAAGCTGAACACACCGCCGGCGGTGAGGGTCGCGAAGTTGTGCGACACCTTCGTCCGCTCCAGGTCGATCTCGCCGGAGACGGTGAAGATGCCACCGCCGACACCCAGCGGGCCGACGGCCCGGTTGCCGCTGATCTCGCTGTTGCGGAAGGTCGCCTCGCCGGTGCCGTTGAAGACACCGCCACCGAAGAAGCCGGCCTTGTTCTCGACGATCTTGCTGTCCGAGACGTTGGCGATCGCCCGGAAGCCGAGCGCCAGGCCGCCACCGACACCGACGGTGGTGTTCTGGGCGAGCTCGACGTGCGCCAGCTCCAGGGTGCTGTCGTCGCCCGCCGCGGTCACCCCGCCGCCGGCCAGGACCGCCGTGTTGTGCAGGATCTTCGAGTGCTGCACGGTGGTGTTGCCCTCGATGTCGAGCAGGCCACCGCCGAAGCCGAGCACCTCGTTGCCGGTGATCTCGCTCTTCTCGATCAGCGCGGTTCCGCCGTCGATGTCCTCACGGAAGATGAAGGCGGCGCCGTTGGCGACACCGCCGCCACCGATGATCGCGTCGTTGTTGATGATCCTCGACTCGGCCACCCGCAGCACGCTGGCGTTGAAGACGCCGCCGCCGTACAGGAAGGCGGTGTTGTCGGCGACCGTGGTGCGGTGCAGGTCGGCCTTGCCGAAGTTGGCCACGCCGCCACCGACGCCACCGGCCTGGTTGGCGACGATGTGCGTGTCGGAGAACGACACGGTGCCGCCGGGCTGCACGAGCACGCCACCACCGTCGTTGGACTCCGGCTCCAGCAGCACCGAGGGAGCGGCCTTGGCCTGGGCGGCCTTGAGCGCGGCACCCTTCGGTGCGGCCTGCAGCAGCGGCAGGTACTCCTTCTTGGCCTCGGCGGCCTTGGTCGCCTCCACCGAGTTGGAGAACCGCGACCACACGGCCTCGGGAGTGTCACCGTTGACCGGCAGTGCCCGGGTCTGGCCGTTCTTGATGGTCAGGCCCTTGACGGTCAGGTTGCCGCCGCGACCCACGTTGAGGATGCGGAACTCCTCGGCCGTGGCGTCCCGGACGATCTTGGTGTCGTGCCCCTTGAGGACGACGTTCTCGGTGATGACCGGCAGGCCGTTGGGGCCGGTGCCGTCACCCAGGTCGGAACGGGTCAGCGTGTAGGTGCACCCCTTGGCGAGGTTGAGCACGCCGCCGTGGTTGTCGTTGGCGAAGACCAGCGCCTGGATCAGCTTGTCGGAGTCGCAGGGCACCTCCTTCTCGTGGTCCTTGCGCTCGTCGCCGCCACGGTCCTTGTACTCGCCGCCACGGTCCTTGCGCTGGTCGTCGCGCTGGTCGCCACCGCGGTCCCGCTTCTTGCCCTCGTGCCCCTCGGCGGCACCCGGGCCCCGGTCGCTGTCCGAGCTGACCTGCTGCGCGGTGGACCAGCGCAGACCGTCGGCGCTGACCGCGCCGGCGCCGATCCCGACGGCGGCGATGCTGACCACACCGGTGAGACCGGCGACGCCGCTGGCGAGCCAGAAAGCGCGACGCCGCTTCGGCGCCACCTCCGGCTCCGCGGCGTTGTTCTTAGCTTGGTAGTTGGACATCGGAGCTCTCTGCCCTCTCGTCGTACCAGACAGGGTCGTCACACGCGGGTGAGCTTCCCCTGCTACAAATCGGTTGTAGCTCCCACATGAACCGTATGAGAGTGTTCCTCGCTTCGCGCCCATATCCGAGACAACCCCACATTCGGTACGGGTTGCGCGGGAGTGATGGAAGGGTGCAATACGGGCAAGCTCGGTGCGATCAGCCGCTACGGCCCGAGCGGGCGGTACGCGACCCGGGCTCCTCCGCCGCGCGGCGGAGGAGCCCGTCTATGTGGTCGTGCTCTGGATTCATCCGTGCGCAGAAGGAACGATCAGCCGAAGCAGCGGTCCGGGACGACCGGGCTGCCGACGCAGTTGGTCGGCCGGTTGGCCGTCACTGCCGAGCTGCGGTCGATCTCCACGTCGTCGTTGTTGGTCCAGATGCCACCGGGCGGCAGCACCGAGAAGTTGGCCCTGACCGTGGAACGTTCCAACCGGACCTGGCCGCCGTCGTTGTAGATGCCGCCGGCCACCGAGTTCTGGCCGACCACCCGGTTGGCCACGATCGCGGTGTCCCGCACGACGGCGGTGCCGCCGTAGGTGGTCAGCCCGCCACCGTTGCGCTCGGCGACGTTCTCGGTGATCTCGCTGCGGTCGATCACCGCAGTGCTCTCCGGGCCGACGCCCAGCCCGCCCGAGGTGTCGTCGGCGGAGTTCCGGGCCACCAGGGCCTTCTCCAACGCGAGCTGTCCGTCGCCGAGGGCGAGCAGACCGCCGCCGTCCTCGCCGCTGTGGTTACCGACGATCCTGGTCTCGGTCAACGTCGCGGTGCCCCGGTAGGTGAGCACGCCACCTGCGTTGTCGGTGGCCCGGTTGCGCTCGATCGTGCTCTTCCAGACCCAGAGCGTGCCACCGCCGCCGGGGAACCCGAGACCGGGGACACCGTTGCCGATGCCACCGCCGTCGACCGCGCTGTTGTCGGTGATCGTGGCCTCCTCGACCCGGAACACCCCCGCGTTGAACACGCCGCCGCCGACGCCACCGGCACTGCTGGTCGCCACCCGGCTGTGCGCCAACCGGGCGGTGCCGAAGTTGGCGATCGCGCCACCGTTGCCGCCGGCGTGGTGCAGCAGGAACTCGCTGTACTCGACGTCGGCCCGGCCACCCCGCTGCACGAGCAGACCGGCGCCGTCGCCCGGCTCGACGTCCACCAACGTGGTGTCGCCGCCGGCCCCGGGTGCGGTGGTGCTCGTGGCGGCGGGGGCCTTCGTGGCGGCCTTGGCGGCCTTCGCGCCGTTCGCGCCCGCCCCCGCCTTCGTCGGCTTCGCCACGACCTTCGCGGAGAGGTCGACCTTCGCCCTCGCCGCCGCGATCGCGTCGGCCTCGGTCAGCCCACCCTTGACGACGACGTTCTTCAGGGTCAGGTGACCGCTGCGACCCACGTTCAGAATCCGGAACGCCTCGGCGTTGGCCGCCCGGACGATCGTGGTGTCGTGGCCGGCGAGCGTGACCGCCTGGGTGATCACCGGCAGACCGTTGGGGCCGGTGCCGTCTCCGACGTCGGAGCGGGTCAGCTCGTAGGTGCACCCCTTGGCCAGTTCCAGCGTGCCGCCACGGTTGTCGTTGGCGTACTCGATGGCCTGGATCAGCTTGTCGCTGTCGCAGGGCACCTCGCGTCCCCGCTCCTTGTCGTCGCGGCGCTGCTCGCCGGAGTACGCCTCGTGGCCCGTGCGGTCCGCGCCCTGCTCCTCGCCACTCCGGGTGGCCTTGTCGTCGGTCCGGCCGCCCGCCTCGGCGGTCGGACCGGGAGCCTCCGGTCTCGGTGCGGCCGCCGGCTGGGCGTCCGAGGTGTTGTTCCGGTCGCCGGACTTCTGGTCCCGAGCGGCCACGCCGCCCAGAGCGGCTAGACCGACCACCCCGGTGAGCCCGGCGACTCCGGCGGCCACCCATATCTTGCGTCGGCGTCGACCTGGCGGGACCGGAGGCGGCCCGCCGTACGAAGTCAACTCGTCATTGGACATCAGAGCCTTCCGCCCTTTCCTCCTACCAGACTGACCCGCACCAGTACGAAGCAGTGCGAGTAGCTACAAACAGCCTGTAGCCTCTGATGACCACCGTATGAGAAGCATCTTCGCGAGGATGACTAATACGAAAAAACCCCATAACTGCCCCAGTTCGGGCGTGCGGCTGCCAATCGGGGAGAGCGGCACCGAAAGTGCCGGGCGCCCTCTCCCGGACACGACGAAGGGCGGGCCTTTCCTCAGCGGTGGACGTCCACCCCGGGGAAAGGCCCGCCCTTCGGCGGGTCGTACGGGTCAGCCCGGCAGGCGGGGGCCCGCCTCGCGCTGCTCGGCCAGCCAGGTCTCCACCTCGTCGGCACGACGCGGCAGGCCGGCCGACAGGTTCACCGCACCGGCGGCGGTGACCAGGATGTCGTCCTCGATCCGGATGCCGACGCCCCGCAGCTCCTCCGGCACCAGCTCGTCCTCCGGCTGGAAGTACAGCCCCGGCTCGACGGTGAGCACGTAGCCCTCACCCAGCTCGCCGTCGCGGTACTTCTCCTTGCGCGCGTGGGAGCAGTCGTGCACGTCGATGCCGAGCATGTGCCCGAAGCCGTGCAGCGTCCAGCGCCGGTACACGGTCGACGACTCGTCCATCGCCTCGTCCACGCTCACCGGCAGCAGCCCCAGCTCGGCCAGCCCCTCGGCGAGCACCCGCATGCAGGTCAGGTGGACGTCCTTGAACTTCACACCGGGCTTGATGAACTCGATGCCGGCCTGCTGTGAGGCGTAGACGATGTCGTAGACCTGGCGCTGCAACGGAGTGAACCGGCCGTCGACCGGCAGCACCCGGGTCACGTCGGCGGTGTAGAGGTGCTGTCCCTCCACGCCCATGTCCATCAGCAGCAGCTCACCCGGACGGGTGACGCCGTGGTTGTGCACCCAGTGCAGGATCGTGGCGTGCTCACCGGCTCCGACGATCGAGCCGTACCCGACGTCGTTGCCGTCGTGCCGTGCCCGCAGCGCGAAGACGCCCTCCAGCAGCCGCTCCGAGACGCCCCGGTCGGCCGGCAGCACCCGGGCCACGTCCTCGAAGCCGCGTACCGTCGCGTCGATCGCGTCCTGGAGCTGGGCGATCTCCCACTCGTCCTTGACGAGCTTCAACTCCGACACGGCGATCGCCAGTTCCCGGTCGCGGGACGGCTGGCCGTCGGCCCGGGGTCCGTCGTACGGGCGCACGGCGGCGTCCACCGCGGCGTCGAACCCGCGCAGCACCCGGGTACGCGCCGGGGCCAGGTCGCCCAGCGCCGCCTCCAGCTCGGCCAGGTCGGCGGTGGGCAGCCCCAGCTCGGTCGACTTCTCCGCCAGGGTGTGCCGACGGCCCACCCACAGCTCACCGTGACGACTGCGGAAGAACTCGTCGGTCTCCCGTGAGGAGCGGGGCCGCATGTACAGGGTGGCGTCGTGCCCGGAGCCGTCGGGCCGCAGCACCAGGACGCCGTCCGGGTCGTAGTCCCCGGTCAGGTACGCGAAGTCGCTGCCCGGACGGAAGCGGTACTCGGTGTCGTTGGCGCGGACCTTCTCCCCGCCGGTCGGGAACACCAGGGTCTCGCCCGGGAAGGCCGCGGAGAGTTCCGCGCGGCGCTTGGCGTAGTTGGGTACCTCCGGTCGGGGACCGACCGGCAGCCCGGTGTCCCGCCAGCCCTGCCGCATGAACGACAGGAACGCCGGTGGGAAGTCCGGGTCGTGCGACTCCGTGCCGTCGGCCGGCTTGCCGTCGGTGCGTTCCTCGGTCATTCCCCGCTCCCTTCGCCGCATCGCTGCTGCCGACGGTACCCCGAAACCCCTTCCGGTCCAGAGCCCGGCAGTGCCGCGACGCCCGATCCGGACGCGTGGAAAGATGACGGCCATGTGCGGACTCCTGGCCTTTTTCAGTGCCCGCGGCGACGCCGCCGCCCACCGCGACAACATCGCCGCAGCGCTGGAATGCCTGCACCACCGCGGCCCGGACGAGACCGGCGTCGAAGTGGTCGGGGACGCCTCCGGCCGGTACGCGGACGGGGTGTTCGCCCACAAGCGGCTCGCGATCATCGACGTGGCGCTCAGCCACGAGCCGCTGCCCTACGCCGACGGCCGCTACCTGCTCACCTTCAACGGCGAGATCTACAACTACATCGAGCTGCGCGAGGAGCTGATCCGCGACTACGGGGCCCGGTTCGCCACCAACGGTGACGGTGAGGTGATCGTCGCCGGCTACCACTACTGGGGCGAGCAGGTGCTCACCCGGCTGCGCGGCATGTTCGCCTTCGTCATCTGGGACCGGCAGGAACGGCGGGCGTTCGGTGCCCGCGACTACTACGGCATCAAGCCGCTGCACTACCTGGAGACCGCCGACGGGCTCTACCTCGCCTCGGAGAAGAAGGCGCTGCTGCCGTTCGCGCAGTCCGCGTACGCCGGGGACGCCGGGGTGGACACCGCGAACCTGAGCCACTACCTGACCCTGCAGTACGTCCCCGAGCCGGGCACCCTACACAAGGGGATCAGCCGGATCGGTTCGGGCGAGTACCTCACCTGGACCCCGGGCGGACGGATCGACGTGCGGCGCTGGTACCGGCCGGTGTTCCGGCCCGGCCCGGTCGCCGACGAGCAGAAGCTCTACCACGAGATCCGCGAGACGCTGCGCGAGAGCGTCCGCATGCACATGCGCTCCGACGTGCCGGTCGGGTCGTTCCTGTCCAGCGGCATCGACTCCACCGCGGTGGTGGCGCTGGCCCGCGAGTTCAACCCGAACATCCTCACCTTCACCGTCGGCTACGACGTGCCCGGGTACTCGGAGATCGACGTCGCCCAGGAGTCGGCCCGCCACCTCGACGTGACCACGATCCCGACCAAGATCGGGCCGCAGGACATGATCGACGCGCTGCCGAAGATCGTCTGGCACCTGGACGACCCGGTGGCCGACCCGGCGCTGGTGCCGCTCTACTTCGTCGCCCAGAAGGCCGCCGAGCACGTCACCGTGGTGCTCTCCGGCGAGGGGGCGGACGAGTTCTTCGGCGGGTACACGATCTATCGTGAGCCGCTGTCGCTGAGCAGCGTCAACGGGCTGCCCGGCGGGGTCCAGAAGGGTCTGCGGGCGGTCTCCAAGGCCATCCCGCAGGGGGTCAAGGGCAAGAGCTTCCTGGAGCGCGGCACCACGCCGCTCGAGGAGCGCTACTACGGCAACGCGCGGATGTTCACCGAGGAGGAGAAGCAGCATCTGCTGCGCCGCTACGACCCCTCAGTGCGCTACACCGACGTCACCGCGCCGATCTACGCCGAGTGCACCGAGCTGGACGACGTCACCAAGATGCAGTACGTCGACCTCTACACCTGGCTGCGCGGGGACATTCTGGTCAAGGCCGACCGGATCTCCATGGCGCACTCGCTGGAGGTCCGGGTGCCGTTCCTCGATCGCGACGTCTTCGAGGTGGCGGCGAAGATCCCGGTCGACCTGAAGCTGCCGCCGCGCTCCGACGCCACCAAGTACGCCATGCGCCAGGCGTTGCAGGGTGTGGTGCCGCCGGCCATCGTCAACCGCAAGAAGCTGGGCTTCCCGACCCCGACCCGGGTCTGGCTGCGCGGCGAGATGTACGAGTGGGCCCGGCACGTGCTGAGCACCTCCGGCGCCGGTGACCTGCTCGACCTGTCGTACGCACTGCGCCTGCTGGACGAGCACAAGCGCGAGGAGGCCGACCACTCCCGCAAGGTGTGGACGGTGCTGATCTTCTGCATCTGGCACGCCATCTTCGTGGCCAAGACGCTGGACCCGGGCATCCAGCGCAACCAGTCCGCGCTGCTCACCAAGCCCGTCGTCGGCTCCATGGTCCGCTGACCCGAGGCACGAACGAGCCCCCCTGCGCCTGTCCGCAGGGGGGCCGTTTCGCGTGCGACCGCGTCAGCGGGCGGCGCAGGTGACCGTCGGTAGCGAGGAACTGCTACCACTGGCCAGGAAGCCGAACGTCGTGCTGCCGTTGACGCCGAGACTTCCGTTGTACGACACGTTCGTCGCGGACACCGTCGACCCGGACGAGGTCTGGGTCGCGTTCCAGACCTGGCTGATCTGCTGGCCGCTCGGCCAGGTCCAGCTCGCGGTCCAGCCGTTGAGCGCCGCGGTGCCGTTGTTCCTGACCTCGACCTCGCCCTGGAAACCGCCGGACCAGGTGCTGGTCACCCGCAGGGTGGCAGCGCAGCCGCCGGTGCCGGCCGGCGGGGTGGTGGGCGGAGGCGTGGTTGGCGGCGGGGTGGTCGGCGGAGGCGTGGTGGGCGGCGGGGTGGTGGGCGGCGGCGTGGTGCCGCCACCGATCCCGGTCACCTCACCGTTGCCGCCGTCGAAGGCCACGTCGGAGCAGCCGAAGAAGTTCTCCTGGCTGTCCGAGCGGACCCACCGCGAGTAGATGATGTGCCGGCCGGTCTTGTTGGCCGGCAGCGTCCCGGTGAAGTAGTAGTGGCCGTCGTTGGTGCCGACCGCGCCGCGCTGCGGCGGGTTGGTCACCGTCAGGAATGGCTGCTCCTCCAGGTCGCTCCAGGCCAGCGCCCGGGTCGGGCTCCAACTGTTCTTGGTCACGTAGAAGTAGAACGTGCCCGGGTGGTGCGCCCAGTTGCTGTACCGGAACTCGATGGACCGACCGGCGGTCAGGTGGGTGATCGGCCAGTCGTTGCGGGCCAGGTCGAAGCCGCGGAAGCCGGTGGCGCCGCCGCTGCACAGTTGGCCGTCGGGGATGAAGCCGGTGGTCCGCCCGTTGGCGTCCGAGCGCAGCACGCTGAACCAGTTGTACAGCGAGTTGGCACCGGACTGGGCGACCGCGGCGGAACAGGCCGGGTTCTGCGGCCGGATCTCACCGGTGGGGGAGAGGCCGTCGCGCCAGCACAGGAACGTACGGGCGCCCGGCGTCATCGCCGCGCCGTGCGCGGCGGCCGGATCGGGGCTGGCCGTCACGGCGACGACCGCGCTCGCGGCGAGGGTGACGGCCGCGAAGAACATCGCGGCCAGACGAGGTCGGTGCACAGGTTCTCCTGACTCGCGGGGCACACCGTGCGGGGTGGCCCCGCCGAAGCGCGCGGGAGGGTGAAGTCCGCTCCCGCAGCTAGGGGCGAATGCGACGATGCGGCGACGCGTGCACGGGGTCTATGCCCTCCCGGCACGATGCCGCCGGTGATATGTCGACGCGTTGTGTATGCCCTCGCGTGTCCATGACCCGGCACCGATGACGCGCAGCCCCCGCGCCATCCGGCACCACCATCCCAGCACGTCACCGCCGTCGACGCAATAGCTGTTCCTCGATGTGCACGACGCCGGTTCGCGTCCGCCGGTGCACGCCAATACCGTGGCGTGTACGCCCGGCGGCGGACCGCTGTGCCAGCCTGGGCGGCAGCGGACGGCCGACGGAAGGGACCGGGATGGGATACGCGGTGGTGCTCGGCGAGGCGCTCGTCGACCTGCTCGACACCGAGAGCGAGGGCGGGCCGGTCTTCCGGCAGGCCGTCGGCGGCGGCCCGTTGAACGTGTCCGTCGGCATCGCCCGGCTCGGCGGCGCGGCGCAGTTCGTCGGCTCGCTCGGCGACGACGTACTGGCCGGACGGATCCGGGACCTGCTGACCGCCGAACGGGTCGGGACGGCCGGGGCGCGCACCGTGCCGGGGCCGACCACGTTGGCCGTCACCACCTTCGCCGGCCCCGAGCCGGACTTCCGCTTCTACGGCGACCCGCCCTCCTACGCGCTGCTCACCGCCGACGACGTCGACGCGGCCCTGGTCGAGGGCGCCGACGTGCTCTACTGCGGGTCGATCGTGCTGCTGGAGCCGACCACCCTGGCCGCCGGCCGCCGGGCCTGGTCGCTGGCGTCCGGGCTGCGGGTCTTCGACCCCAACGTCCGTCCCCGGTTGCTGCACGGAGCACAGGCGCTGACCGAGTTGCGCGGGGTGGTCGCCGAGTTCGCAGCCGGGGCGCACCTGGTCAAGCTGAGCACCGCCGACGCGGAGCTGCTCTACCCGGGCGAGCCGGTGGAGTCGGTGGCGACGTACCTGCGCGAGGTGGGCGCGGGCACCGTCGTGGTCACCCTGGGGCCCGAGGGCGCGGTGGTCGCCGCCGCCGGTGCCGATCCGGTACGCGTGCCCGCGCCGAGGGTCGACGCGGTCGACGCCACCGGCGCGGGGGACTCGGTGATGGCCGCGCTCGTCGCCGACCTGCTCGTCGACGGCGAGCCCACCGAGCCGGACGGCTGGACCGAGCGGGTGGCGTTCGCGCTGCGGGTCGCCGGGCTCGTCTGCGAGCGGCCGGGCGGGGCCGTGGCCATGCCGACCCGGGCAGAGGTGCGCGAGCGCTTCGCCGACTGAGGGCGCCGGATCAGGCGGTGCCGTCCAGCTCGGCGTAGCCGCGGCGGGCCGCGATCAGTGCCGGGCGGGCCGGGAAGGGCGCCTCGGCGGCGACCCGCTCCGGCGGCGCGCCGCCGGTGTGCCCGGCCCGGATCAGCCAGGCCAACTCGGCCAGTCGGGCGTGCTGCGCCCGGACGAACTCGGGGTCGACCGGATCACCGTGTCCGGGCACCACCACGGTCGCCGGGCTGGTCCACCGCAGCAGCTCGGCCACCGCGTCCGGCCACTGCAACGGGAACGAGTCCTCGAACGCCGGTGGCCCGGACTGCTCCACCAGGTCACCGACGACCAGCACGTCGGCCTCGGGCACCTGCACCACCAGGTCGGCGTCGGTGTGGCCGCGCCCGGGATGCCGTAGCACCACCCGTCGACCGCCGACGTCGACGACGGCCTCGGTCCGGACCGTGTCGGTGGGGGCCGACAACGGCGTGTCCGCCACCTCGGCGGCCAGCTCCGGATGCTCGTCGCGCAGCTCCGCGTACGCCTGGCGGCGCAGCCCGTCCGGATCGCCGCGCATCGCCTCGGCGGCGAGATGGTGCGCCCAGACCGGGCGGGGCGGGGCGGCGGCGAAGGTGGCGTTGCCGAACCAGTGGTCGTAGTGGTGGTGGGTGTTCACGATCGTCAGCGGGGCACCGGTGACCGCCCGGACGGCGGCGGCCAGCTCGGTGGCCTGCCGCGCGCTGGAGAGCGTGTCGACCAGCAGCGCCTCGCCGTCGCCGCAGACCAGCGTGACGTTGACCGCGAGCAGGGGCTCACGTAGCACGTGCACCCGGTCGGCGATCTCGACGAATCGGACCGTCATGACGGTCGGCCGGCGCGTTCGACGAACCGCTGCCGGTCGACCACGACCCGTTCCACCCGGCCCTCTGCCACCCGCTGTCCGCCCTCGGTCACCTCGACGTCGAAGACCAGCCGCCGCCGGTCGACCGTGGTCAGGGTGGCCTGCGCCGCCACGGTGCGGCCCACCGGCGTGGCGGCCAGGTGTGTCAACGCGACCCGGGTGCCCACGCTGGTCGCGCCGGCGGGCAGGTGCGACGCGCTCGCCGCCACCGTCGCCGCCTCGGCCAGCGCCAGCACCCGGGGAGTGCCGAGCACCGGTACGTCACCGGAGCCGACCGCCTCGGCGGTGTCGGCGTCGGTGACGGTCAACTCGACCCGGGCGGACAGACCCGGAGTCAGGGCGAGATCCGACTGCACCTGCATGGGCACAGCGTATGGGCTCGCCGCGTCCTCGGCGACGCGTGCCGCCGGATGGCCCGGTCCGTCACGCTGCCAGTGGTCCCGGCACGGCGGCGCGGCACGCAGGTGGTCCTGCGTGGGACGCCCCAGGGTGCGCCGTTAACCTTGTCCGCGATGTCTGCCGTGACCGACCCCCAGCCCCCGGCCCCGACCGAGCCGTCCGCCTCGCCCGACGGCGGTCGCCGCCGCGTGATCGCGATGTCGGTGTGGAGCGTCGCCTTCGTGGCGGGCTGGCTCGTCATCGGCCTGCCCACCGACCCGCTGTACGCGTTCTTCTGGATCTGGGCGGGGACCATCGCGTGGAACTCCGCCCGCCCGTGGCGCAGTCACCTGCGCTTCGCCCGGGACTGGGTGCCGGTGGTGCTGCTGCTGGTCGCCTACAACCTGTCCCGGGGCTTCGCCTACCACGACGGGACGATCCCGCACGCGTACGAGCTGATCCTGGCGGACCGGTTGATGTTCGGCTGGGCGATGGACGGTCAGGTGCCCACCGTCTGGTTGCAGCAGCACCTCTACCACCCCGAGGTGCGGTGGTGGGACGTACTGGTGAGCTGGGTGTACTTCTCGCACTTCGTGGCCGCGCTGGCCGCCGCCACCGTGCTCTGGATGCGGGAGCGCAGCCGCTGGGCGGCCTTCATGCGGCGCTGGTTCTTCCTCTGCGCCACCGGCCTGGTCACCTACTTCCTCTACCCGGCCGCGCCGCCGTGGTGGGCGGCGCAGAACGGGCTGATCGAGGAGGTCGCCCGGATCTCCACCCGGGGCTGGCGGGCGTTCGGCATGCACGGCGCCGGCAACCTGCTCAACGCCGGTCAGCTCGCCTCGAACCCGGTGGCCGCGATGCCGTCGCTGCACACCGCCTTCGCGCTGTTCGTGGTGCTGTTCTTCCTGAACAGCGTGCGCCGTCGGTGGTGGCCGCTGCTGCTGGCGTACCCGCTGGCGATGACCTTCACCCTGGTCTACAGCGGCGAGCACTATGTGATCGACGTCCTGGTCGGCTGGGCGTACGTCGGAATGACCTTCCTGGCGGTCGGCGCGGCGGAGCGGTGGTGGGCCCGCCGCAAGGCCCGCCGGGCCGCGACCGACCCACCTCCGGACGACCGGGATGCACCGGCGGAACCACCGGTGGTCCCGGCCACCCGTTGACCGGCGGCCGTCAGCCGCGACGGGCGGCCTGACCCCGGGCGGTCAGCTCGGCCGCCAGCGCCCAGGCGTCGGCGAGGTCACGGTCGACCGCCGCCGCGCCGGCCCCACCGGCGGTGTCCACGTGCACGGTCGCCAGGCCGAGCAGCCGCTGGATCGGGCCCTGCACCACCCGGACGCTCTGGAACCGGGCGTACGGCACCATGGTCAGTTGGCGGGTGAGCAGCCCGGACCGGACGGCGAAGACCTCGTCGGTCAGTCCGGCACCGAGCACCTGACGGCTCAGCGGATTGACCCAGCGGGCCCGAGTCGGCGGCGGGACCAGCGGCAACGACGCCAGGGTGACCCCGGGCAGCACCTCGGCGAGGATGGTCTCGCCGGTCGCCAGGTCCCCCACCGGCAGCAGGCGGTCCGGGCGGTTGCGTTGGTCGGGCTCGCCCGCCGCGTAGCCCGCCACCTCCAGGCGCATCCGCAGCCAGCCCTTCATCCGCCAGAGCAACGGCCAGGTCATCCCGACCGTCTGCACCCGGTGCAGCGGCACCGTCTGCACCCGCGTCTCCAGCAGGCCGTTGCGGATACGTAGCCGGTCGGCGTCCCGCGCGAGCTGGAACCGCCAGTCGTCGAGCACCCGACGGACGGGTTGCAGCAGGATGCCCGCCATCGCGGTCAGCGTGCTCGCCACCGCGATGAACGACCACGAGCCCTCCGACAGGAACTGCACGGTGACGAAGGCCACGCCGAACGGCAGCAGGAACGCCTGCGGGGTCAGCAACTGGCTGATCAGCAGGTCCCGGTTCTCGACCGCGTGCAACGGCCGTCCCGGCGGCGGGACGGCCGCCTCGCCGGCCGTCGTCTCCGCCTGCTGATCCGCCGGCCCGCCCGCCGACACCGCGCCGGTGGCGGCCCGGGCGACGGCCGGTCCGCCCGCGAGCGCCAGCAGACGCTGCCGCAACGCGGACGCCTCCGCGACGCTGAGGTACGCCAGCGGCGCCTCCGTCTTGCCGCCCCCGACCACCTCCAGCCGTAGTTCGGCCAGGCCGCTGAGCTGTGCCAGCAGCGGTCGGACCACCTCGACGGCCTGGAGCCGCTCCAGCGGGATGGCGCGGGTCCGCCGCCAGAGCAGCCCCTCGTGGATGCGTAGTTCCCGACCCACCACCTGGTACCCCGTGTAGTACCAACTGATCACGGCCAGCACGGTGGCACCGAGCGCGAGCACGATCACCATGGCCACGAACCACCCGAACCCGACCCGGGACAGCGTCGACCAGGACAGCCCGGCGATGACCACGACCAGCGACTTCGCGCCGTGCAGCGCCGGGCTCAGCGGGTGCAGCCGCTGCCGCGCCTGCGCCGGGTCCGGCGACCCGCCGGGCGGGTGGCCCGGCCCGACCGGATAGGGCGGGTAGGGCGCTCCCGGCGGGTACGGCATCGCGGGCGGATACGGCGTGCCCGGTCGGTGGGGCGTCGCCTGCGGGAACGGCGTGCCGGGGGCGACTGGCGGGGCATTCGGCGCGAGCCCAGCCAGTGGTCCGCCCTGGGTCTGCTCCGGTGGAGGTGCCGCCGAGGTGTCCGTACCCGGCGTTCCGGCGGCGGTGACCGGTGGCGCCGTGTCGCCGGTGCGGGGCTCGGGTCGGTCCGGTGCCGCCCCGACCGGGCCCGTCACAGCCCTTCCGCCCGGTCCTCGCCCAGCGCGGTGAGCCGGTCCCGCAGCCGGGACGCCTCGGCCGGACGCAGGCCCGGCACCCGGGCGTCGCTGGCCGCCGCAGCGGTGTGCAACTGCACGGTCGCCAGGTCGAACGCGCGTTCCAGCGGTCCGGCGCTGACGTCCACGAACTGCATCCGGGAGTACGGGACGATGGACAGGCGCCGCACCAGCAGCCCGTGCCGGACCAGGAGATCGTCCTCGCGTTCGGCGTAGCCCCAGGCGCGTACCGCGCGGACGATGGTCACCGCCCGCCAGGTCGCGAACAGCAGCACGACACCGAGCGCCACGCCGAACGGCCAGGTGCCGCCGAGCGCCCAGCCGATGCCGATGCCCGCCGAGAGGACGGCCACCACGGCGGACAGGCGCAGCAGCTCCACCCAGATCAGGTCGGACGAGATCGACTGCCACCGAACGGTGTCCGGCCAGGGCTCCAGCGGACCGGCCGACACCGGGGCGTCATCGCTCACCGTGCTGATCCTTCGTGCGCGACTGCGGGGCTCGCAAGCTCACTGGTCGCGCTCACGGTGCTGGCCTCGTTCGCGACTGCGGGGCTCGCAAGCTCACTCCTCGCGCTCACCATGAGAGTCCGTTGTTGGCGTTCACTCTTCGAGCGTAGGCGATCCCGGGAGCGGGGTGGCCTCGCGCAGGAAGCCGCGCGCGGTGAGGAAGTCGCCGAGCGAGGAGCGGTGCAGCTCACAGGCGAGCCAGGTCTTGCGCCGCTCCGGCGTGTGCAGGCGGGGGTTGTTCCAGCGCAGTGCCCACCCGGCAGGGGCGCGACACCCTCGGGCCGAACAGAGCAGAGCCTCGGCGGGAGTGTCGGAATCGTCCATCGCACCCAGTCTAGGGCGACGGGAGAGAGTGAGCGCCGGGCGGCCACGGGGGAAGCCGCCCGGCGACGGGAGAATGGTACACACGCCGGGGCGGCATCTGTCCACTGGCGATCGGCGATTCGCCTGGCGCGCGACGGCGTGGCGGAAATCGGTCGCTCCCACAGTCGGTACTCAGTCGGGCATGCGAGGCTTGGTGACGCACACGACGCAACGACCGAGCACGCTGTGGAGGACCGGTGGCCCAGCCGACCACGCCCGACGCTCCGACGCCGAACGGGGCAACGCCCTCGGCGGTCCCGCCGCCGACCACTCCGGCGCAGGACGCCACGCTGCTGGAACGGGCGCTGTTCGAGATCAAGCGGGTGATCGTCGGGCAGGACCGGATGGTCGAACGGATGTTCGTGGCGCTGCTGGCCCGGGGGCACTGCCTGCTGGAGGGCGTACCCGGCGTGGCCAAGACGCTCGCGGTGGAGACGCTCGCCCGGGTGGTCGGCGGGTCGTTCGCCCGGGTGCAGTTCACCCCGGACCTGGTGCCGGCCGACATCATGGGTACCCGGATCTATCGGCAGTCCAGCGAGAAGTTCGACGTCGAGCTGGGGCCGGTGTTCGTCAACTTCCTGCTCGCCGACGAGATCAACCGGGCACCGGCCAAGGTGCAGTCGGCGCTGCTGGAGGTGATGAGCGAGCGTCAGGTCTCGATCGGCGGCGAGACGCACCGGGTGCCCAACCCGTTCCTGGTGATGGCGACGCAGAACCCGATCGAGCAGGAGGGCGTCTACCCGCTGCCGGAGGCGCAACGGGACCGGTTCCTGATGAAGATCGTGGTGGGCTATCCCACCGACGCCGAGGAGCGGGAGATCGTCTACCGGATGGGGGTGGCCCCGCCCGAACCCACCGCGGTCTTCGACACCGCCGACCTGATCGCCCTGCAACAGAAGGCGGACCAGGTCTTCGTACACAACGCGTTGGTCGACTACGCGGTCCGGCTGGTGCTGGCCACGCGTACGCCGGCCGAGCACGGCATGCCCGACGTGGCGCAACTGATCCAGTACGGCGCCAGCCCACGCGCCTCGCTCGGGCTGGTCCGGGCGACCCGGGCACTGGCACTGCTGCGCGGCCGGGACTACGCCCTGCCGCAGGACGTGCAGGACATCGCGCCGGACATCCTGCGGCACCGGCTGGTGCTCAGCTACGACGCGCTCGCCGACGACGTACCGGCCGACCACGTGGTGCACCGGGTGATGTCGACCATCCCGCTGCCGTCGGTGGCACCCCGGCAGCAGGCCACGCCACCGGGTGCGGTGGCCCCGACGTCGGGGTGGCCCGGGCAGCGGCCGTGACCCCGGGTACCCCTTCACCCCAGCAGCCACCGACCGTGGCGGACAATCGTTCCGGCGCGGTGCTGTCCCGGTTGCAGCTCATGGTCACCCGGAAGCTGGACGGGCTGTTACAGGGCGACTACGCCGGTCTGCTGCCCGGTCCGGGCAGCGAGGCGGGGGAGTCGCGCGAGTACCGGCCCGGTGACGACGTCCGTCGGATGGACTGGCCGGTGACCGCGCGGACCACCACCGCGCACGTGCGGCGTACGGTGGCCGACCGGGAACTGGAG